>CAVZQK010000089.1:0-34201 GCA_963777355.1 uncultured Chloroflexia bacterium | reverse complement strand
TCCTCTCTCGGATCGACCCCTCTGCAACGCCTCAGCCGTCGTGGCTTGCTGACACGGCAAAGTTTACCTTTCAGTATCCTCTCTCGGATCGACCTCCTCTGCAACCGAGCAGACAACCGATCATGGCGCCTACGTAGCGTGAAGCCTTTCAGTATCCTCTCTCGGATCGACTCCTCTGCAACTAAGACTCTTCGCAGGATCACGCTACATGTTACGCGAACTTTCAGTATCCTCTCTCGGATCGACCCCTCTGCAACGCTGTATGTCAGCATAGTCCTGCCTGATATGACTTTCAGTATCCTCTCTCGGATCGACTTGCACCTCTGCTAACTGCTTTCAGTATCCTCTCTCGGATCGACCCCTCTGCAACGGAAAGTAAATGGCCCCTTCATGTTCCAGATTCTGGACTTTCAGTATCCTCTCTCGGATCGACCCCTCTGCAACGCCACCGACAGTCGGCATGCCACATGTATCATACGATTTCTTTCAGTATCCTCTTTCGGATCGCTTCCCCTGCAACCGCGACCAATTTGGTGGATAGTAGTAGCCTATTTTCACATCCCAGGCGAGACAGGCCGTTTTTTTGGCCTCTCAGCGCGTCATTTTCTGGTTACATCTCTCCTTCCTAGTATAGCAGATAGCTCCCATTTCCGAAACCCCAAATCTGCTGAAAAACCGGGGGGAGTTTCCGAGCGGGTAAAAGCTGTATTCATAGGGTACGGTTCCACCCAAAACCCTGGGTTAAGAAAAAAGAGAGGTTACGGATGTGGTAGGATACAAAAAAGATCTTCACTACCAGAAAGGAGCCCCTCATGCAAATACAAGTATCGCTTACTTTGGAACTGGATGCAAGCGCCAATGTGGCTCAGATGGAGGAGCAGATTCAAGCGGCTGGACAGCGGATGCGGGAAGCCTTCAAGCAGGCCGTGCGAACGTTTGAGCAGGAGCATCACGTCTGCCCGCACTGTGCAAGTCAGGAGGTGCGTTTGGAAGGGACGGTGAGCCGGACCGTGCTCACGCCATTTGGCAAGGTTCGTCTGCCACGCCAGCGCATGCGTTGTCAGGACTGTTTTCAGCGCTTTCAGCCATCAGCCCCGTTATGGCAAGAGTTACTTTTGGGACGTGTGACCCCAGGATTGGCAGAAGCAGCCGTGCTCGCAGGAGCATCCTGGCCCTATCGGCAAGCGGCGCAGACCCTCAGACGCCTCTGTGGAGCTTGTATCTGTGCCGAAGAGATCCGTCTGCTCACCAATCACTACGGCAGCCTGCAAGCCAAGCGAGAGGAGCAAGCCTGCAACCAGTCAGAGGAGCAAAGCCGTCCGAAGCGACAAGAGCAGGCGAAGCCAGAGGAACCCTCTTGCCAGAAACAGGAGTCCTCAACAGAGAAGGGAGAAGCCTCAATCCGGCCCTCTTCTTCAGCCGATCGAACGATCATTGGCCTGGATGGAGGATGAGTCCCTTGCCGCTCCCAGCGAGGAGGCATGGAAGGGAAAGTGGCGGTCATTGCCAGTCAAAAACAGTTGCTGCGAGCACCAGTCTTGCCAGACAAGGACGCGACCTGGTATGAGTTGGGCAAGTACATGCAACACCATCGCTCTCGCTCAGTGGCCCGGTATCGTTTTGCCAAGCATCGCTACGTGGCCACCTTTGCCCCAGCCTCTTCGTTGGGCCGACTGGCTGCCCAGGCAGTCAAGACGTTGGAACTGCCTGCCCAAGAGCAGGTTGTGGTCGCTGATGGAGCCGACTGGATCAAGAAGCAAGCGCAGCAGCATTTTCCCAACGCGACCTGTATCTTGGATTGGCCCCATCTCTGGCGCACGGTGATCAAAGCGGTCCGAGCCGTCTGCACCCAGCAACAGCACGATGAGAAATGGCTCAGCAAGCACTTGGCACTCTTGCGGCAGTGGTTGTGGCGTGGAGAGGTCGAGCCAGCCACTACCCTGCTCTTGCAGTGGCAGGCAGAGCCTGGGGGGAAGTCGATCCCCTTGTTGCAAAAAGCCATCACCTATTTGCGAACCCAGCAGGAGTGGATGGGATCGTATGAGCAGTGGAAGCAGCAAGGCTATCCGATTGGCAGCGGCATCATTGAACGGGCCGTGGCAGTGGTGATCAACCGTCGCATGAAAAAGCAAGGCATGAGTTGGCTGCGTCCCAATGCCACGTCCGTCGTGACGTTGCGAGCCGCTTTTCTCAATGAGCAATGGGAGATGCCAACTGCTGCTTGAACTTTTCCTTGAATCCAGTTTGTCTCAACCCGGTGTTTTGGGTGGAACCGATTAGTCCTCTTTTCTATTAAAGGCTCAGAGACTTTCGAGAGAGGGCTCGCCACAGCCCAATTTTGCATCCTCCTCAGCTCAAATCAACCTTTCCTCGCCTCCCAGCAGAGGATTTCTCCAAAATTCTTTTCTCCAAGAACCTGTTTTTTTCCGCCAGAAAAGCGGATGCCAGCACCTATACTCTGCTTATCACAACCTTTATTGTTCATTCTTTCACCATCCTGGTCAACCTACCAGGGAAAGGAAGCGAGATTACATGGATCTTATCGTTGAGGGCAAAGGCCTTTTTATCGGGAAACACCAGGGCCGCATCTGCGTCTACCGCGAACAGAAAACCATCCAGGAAACACCCCTTATCCATCTCAAGCAGATCGTCATTGTCGATACTGGCGTTGCACTTTCCAGCGACGTCGTGCGTCTATGCAGCGAAGAAGGCATTCCCATCCATTTCCTCAGCAAGCACGGCACTACATTCGCCGGACTCTATGCCACAGGCCTCAACGCCACCATCCTGACGCGCCGGGCACAACTGCTCGCCTATACCACCCCTGTAGGCGTCATCATAAGCAAAGCCTTTGTGCGCGGAAAAATTGCTAACCAGGGAAACCTCTTGCGCTACTTCGCCAGATCCCGCAAAGAAGAGCAGCCAGCCCTCTGCCAGGAGATCGAGCTGGTACATGGCGAATTGCGTGATGCCCAGCAGGATATCGCGGATCTTCAAGAGACCAGCATGCAAGAGATACGCGAGCGCCTGCTCTCCATCGAAGGCCGGGCCGCCCAGCGCTACTGGCGAATCGTCGCCGCCGTGCTTCCCGAAACCTTACAATGGCCGGGCCGTGAGACGCGTGGAGCGAAAGATCTCTTTAACTCCCTGCTCAACTACGGCTACGGCGTACTCTACGCCCAGGTCGAACAAGCCCTTGTATTGGCCGGACTGGACCCCTACGCTGGCTTCTTACACACGGACCGTCCCGGCAAACCCAGCCTGGTCCTCGACCTCATCGAAGAGTTCCGCCAATGCACCGTTGATCGCACGATTATCGGCCTGCTCAATAGACGTGTCCCTCTAGAGTTGGGAGAAGACCATCTACTCACAGAAGAGACCCGGCGTAAAGTCGCAGAAAAAGTCCTGGAGCGCCTCGACGGCAGTGCCGAGCTATACGAACAGAAGCGCCAGGCCCTGCGCTTCATCCTCCAGAGTCAGGCCCGTCATCTCGCCAGTTTTCTGCGCGAAGACCGTGACCAGTACGAGCCCTTTGTGGCCGGTTGGTAGTAGGAAGTGGGAGCAAGAAGCGATGCGCTACCTCCTCATCTATGATATCTCCCATGACGGGACGCGCCAGAAAGTTGCCGATGCCTGCCTGGACTACGGCCTGGAGCGTATCCAGCTCAGTGCTTTCCTGGGAGAACTGACACCCACCCATCAGCGCGAATTGCTGCTAAAAATCAAACAACGGCTCTCTACTCACGGCGGAAATATCCAACTCTTCCCATTGGATGAAAAAGCCTGGATGGCCCGCCAAATAATTGTCTACAAGGAGAAAATCAGCCATGCCTGAACCCTTTTACCTCGACGTAACAGACCTGAAACAATACGTCTGCTGCCCAAGACTTGTCTATTATCGTTACTGCTTGCCCGACATCCGCCCCTTGACCTACACAATGGAAGTCGGCACCCAGGCCCATCAACGCGAGGAAGAACGCGAAGTTCGTCGTAGCCTGAAAGCCTACGGCATAGAGCAGGCCGAGCGTCTTTTTCGCTACCCGGTCAGCTCTGCCAGCCTGGAATTAAAAGGCCAGATCGATCTCGTCCTATTTCTCCCCTCGCGGGAAGCGAGCGAAAAAGAAGTGATTCTCGTCGATTACAAACATTCCGAGCAAAAGGCCGGACCCCACTTCAAAGTCCAGCTAGCGGCCTATGCCCTCCTCGTAGAAGAAGCATTGCACCTACCCTGTGCAGCGAGGTTTCCTCTACTCCATCCCCTTGCGTAAAGCCGAAGCAGTCCCAATTACCCCGGCGCTCAGAAAAAAGGTACGCACCATCCTACAGGAGAGCAAACAAATCCTCTTAGGAGAGCAGATGCCAGCCCCCACCACCGCCCAACGGCGCTGTCCCACCTGTGAATTTCGTCGCTTCTGCAACGACATCGTCTAAAAAACCGCGCCAAACGCTAGAGAGACAAACCCGCATTTCCAGGGCACCTTGAGGCAACCCCTCATTGTGCCCTACAGATCATTACTCCAACCACATCATATGCCAGATCATCTCTCTCCCGGACCCGTTTTGGAAAGAGGAAACCAGGAGCACAGAGGGAAAGGTAGGGTCGGCTGTTCACCGTGCCCCCTCTGGAGGTCTCTGACCGCCTCCGCCTACCACCCATCTCGTCCCACCGTGAGGGCGCGAAACGAGATCCTGGCGCGCGCTTTCACCCTCCTGGGAAAAAGTGCCCAGGTGAGAGATCCCGGAGGGCAGATCGGCTTGACCGTCTCCTGCTCGCTTACCACCATCTTGCCCTCTCTCCCAGACACGTTTTCGGGGAGCGAGAGAATCGCTTGGCGAGGAGGACAGGAACAAGTCGGTCCCTACCTGTATTTTCGGGTGAGAGAGGGAGAAAACGGGAGAGACTAGGCCACATTTCTCCTTCCCTCAAAAAGATGAGAGATCCCGGAGGGCAGATCGGCTTGACCGCAATACCGTTTAGATAAGAAGAAAAATGGAAAGAAGAGACAAGAAGGTCCCGAATCTGACATACTAAGAGTAAGAACAAAAACTGACTCAGAGTGCTTCAGAAAGGAACCCCTTCTCATGTCTTATAGCTTACGTTATTCTGCCTTTGATGACAAGGTGTGTCAAAAGATCAGCTTGGATGTCTTGGAAAAGATCTATCCCCGTCAACGGATGATGCAGATCCTTGAGGAACTCCAGAGCTGGGAAAAGCGAGAACGGAAATTGAACATGCTCACGATCCTGCTCGTACTCTTGGCTGCCTGCATTTGGACACGGCTTTCCTATGAACGGGTCTTGCGTCGTCTCGGGGAAGGCCTCTTGCTCACGGGCCTCTCTCTTGAGGGACAATGTGCCAGCAAAGGAGCCATCAGTCAACGTCGTCAGCAATTGGGAGTCGAACCCTTGAAACGGCTCTTCGAGTCGCAGTGTTCGCCCTTGTGCAGCCAACACACCCCAGGAGCCTACCGCTTTGGCAAACGGGTGATGGCCATTGATGGTACGATCCAAGATCTCCCCGATACTCAAAGCAACCGGGAGGCGTTTTCGGGGATGAGCAATGACAAAGGGCCAGGACCCTTTCCTCAAGCTCGTCTGGTGGTGCTGGTGGAATGTGGCTCTCATGCCATTGTGGCGGCTGAGCTCAGTGGGATTGAGCAAGGAGAACGCAGCGCTTCCTATCGCCTGCTCTCCGCCATCACGCCGGACATGCTGGTGATGACGGATGCGGGCTTTACCAGTGCTCGTTGGCTCTGGGAGATCCGTGCCAGAGGAGCGGAAGCCTTAGCCGTCTTGCCCGCTCAACACTTGCCTCACTACGAAAAGCAACGAGAGCGATGGGAGCTATCTGGCCAGTTATGAGCCACGCAACTGCCAGGGAGTCCCCCAACGGGTGCAGGTACGCGTCATCGTTTATCGGATCACCGATGCGCGTCTGGGCAAACCCGCCAAGATCTGTCGTCTGGTGACCACCATTTTAGACGAGAAACTGGCTCCCGCCCAGGCCCTCATCCAGGCCTATCATGAACGCTGGGAAGCCGAATTGGTCTTTGATGAGATCAAAACCCATCAGCGCCTGCAGCAAGCGGTGTTACGTTCACACACTCCAGAGGGGTGCGCCAAGAACTCTATGCCTTGCTCTTGGTCCACTATGCGTTGCGACGGATGATGTATGAAGCGGCCTGTCAAGGGGGAACAGATCCAGATCGTCTCAGCTTTACGCAAGCGCTGGAGGTTGTGAAAGAAAACGTCTTGTTGTTTGCAGTGGTCGAGCCAAGTCAACAGGAAGATTTATGGAAGCATCTTCTCTCTCGCTTGAACGAAACGCTTCTGCCGCCACCGACCCTTGCGGATCAATCGGCGAGAACTGAAACGGATCTATCGCAAGTATAAACCGAAGAAGCGGGATGTCCCTCCACTTTGTCGATTTCAACCACAGGAGCAATTTCTTGATTTTGTTCTTCTTATCTAAACCGTATTGCGGCTTGACCGTCTCCTGCTCGCTTACCACCGCTCTGTGCGCCACTCTGGATCGTAAAAGTTGGGACTTTCAGTATCCTCTCCTCGCATCGCTTCCCCTGCAACTCCTTGCTTGGCACGCCAGACGCATGAACCAGAAGCGCACTTTCAATATCCTCTTTCGGATCGCTTCCCCTGCAACGAGCGCCGACTTATCATCCTGCCTGTATCAGCTTCGATCTTTCAGTATCCTCTTTCGGATCGCTTCCCCTGCAACATGCGCTGATCGCCGGCAGCTGTCACATCCCAGCGCGTCTTTCAGTATCCTCTTTCGGATCGCTTCCCCTGCAACAGCCTATCGTGCCGCTTGCCCTGATGACGATGCGACACTTTCAGTATCCTCTTTCGGATCGCTTCCCCTGCAACTGCTTATCTTCCACCAGCAAGCCATTGAATCTGACACTTTCAGTATCCTCTTTCGGATCGCTTCCCCTGCAACGTCTCATTGGGGAAGATGACCTCAAGACGTCTTCACTCTTTCAGTATCCTCTTTCGGATCGCTTCCCCTGCAACGTCAATGATAGTCGCCCGAAGTTGCTCAGTCTATTGACTTTCAGTATCCTCTTTCGGATCGCTTCCCCTGCAACCGTACAGATTGCTCTTGCTTCTTGCTTTTCTCAAAGACTTTCAGTATCCTCTTTCGGATCGCTTCCCCTGCAACCGCGACCAGTTTTGGGGATAGTAGTAGCCTATTTTCGCATCCCAGGCGAGACAGGCCGTTTTTTTGGCCTCTCAGCGCGTTCTTTTTGGTCACGTTTCTCCTTCTTAGTATAGCAGATAGCTCCCATTTCCGAAACCCTCTTTCTGCCCAAAAACCGGGGGGAGTTTCGAGCGGGTAAAAGCTGTATCATAGGGTAAAAACAAACATGTCGCTCCTAATCAGGACGGGCTTTGTCCTTATTAATGCCATTTTCAAAAATATGGGAGGCGATTTTCGAGTCAGGCCCATTTCCAGCCCTTTCTGAGCCGATGATAGACCTCCATAGCCACTCTCCCGCCATTACCACTTAGTGTCAATACATGTATATCGCTCGTTTAGCTGTATAAAAAGCCATCATCTACCAATTTTTCTCTCTTTGAGAAATTCCCAAATTTCCCCTTTTTTTCCGCCGATTTGGCGGAATCAGAAAGCTATACTTTGCTCATCACTTTAAGGAGGTGTTCCAGTGAACACGGATAGCATGAAAAAACTTAGTCGTCTCTTCCATATTATTCGTCTGTTTGAATACAACCAGAAGAGGAGCTATCGTACACACGAAATTGCCGAATTTCTCCAGGTCAGCGACGATGCCGCAAGCGATTATCTTAAAGATCTGAGCACAAGCGGGCTCTTACCTATCACGAAAGGCAGACACCATTATTGGTCATTAATGGAAGGAGCCATAATTCCTCATCTTGAGCTGTCCCTCAGCTATCCCGAAGCCGTCAGCCTCTACCTCGCCGGGCGTCTGCTCTCCCAGATTCAGGACGAACAGAACTGGCATGTCTCTATGGCCCTTAAAAAGCTGATTGATGCTCTGCCTCCGTCCCTAAAGGAGCAGCAAAAAGAACTGCTGGAATTGCTGATGTTCACCGAGCGAGAAGGAAGCGAGCAGTTACGCGACCTCTCCAATATCTTCCAGGTACTCGCTATGGGCTGGGTCACACATACCAGCGTTCGACTTGTGTATGCTCCGCCCTTACGCAAAAGTTTCGCGTGCATCTTTGATCCCTATCTGTTGGAGCCTTCCGCGATTGGTCGCACCATCTACGCGATTGGCTATAGCCACCTCGTCAAGGACTTTCGTACCTATAAGCTGGAGCGTATTCAAAAGGCCGAACTGACCCAAACAAATTTTGAGCTCTCTCCAACCTTCAATGGCCCGGAGCGACTCCAGAGCGCCTGGGGCATTATGTATACCGATGAAGACCCCGTCAAGGTCCATCTGCGCTTCAACGCCATCGTCACCCCGCGTGTACGGGAGACGCGCTGGCATCCTTCGCAAAAACTCACCTTGACCCGTGCTGGTTGCGAATGGGAAGCCACTATCGGCGAAACTCTGGAGATCGAGCCCTGGCTGCGTGGTTGGGGGGCAGACTGCGAGGTCCTGGAACCAACCGATCTTCGCGCAAAAATGATCGACCACGTACAGCGTGCCACAAAAATGTACGGTCTGGCTGGACCTACCGCACAAAAGCCGCACGATCCCAAAAAGTTTGACCGTAATCTTTTCAAATAGGAGGAGGAAACCTATATGGATGATCCCTATGACTACCAGATTCGTCTGCTCGAAGCTCTGCTGGCCGGAAAAAACGTCATTCTGGTCACTCCTACAGGCAGCGGCAAAACCTATGGTGCCTACCTGCCCTTTTTTCAGAGCCGGGCCTATGGCGATGGCCTGTTACCAGAAAAAATGTTTCACATCGTCCCTATGCGTGTCCTGGCAACCCAGGCATTGAGCACCTGCCAGGAACTGCGCGAACAACTGAACCCGGACTTATTCCAGGAACTTACCGCCATCTATCAGCGTTTCATGCCCGACTTCCTCTCGATCCAGACGGGCGAGTCACCGGACGACCCACAATTTGAGGCGATGATCATTGTCTGCACCATCGATCAGGCCCTCGCCAGCGCATTAGGCATCCCCTACAGTCTGGGAACGAAGTTGGGCAATATCAACGTTGGCGCAGTCTGTAGCTCCTACCTGATTCTCGATGAGCCGCACCTCTATCCCCTCTCCAACGACGGCAAAAGCCATGAGGGGGCATTCACAACCAGCCTGGAATTGTTGCGCCTGACCAGAGACCTCTCACGCTTCGTCTTTATGAGCGCCACCATGTCCCGCCCCCTGGTTGAGCGCCTGAGTGAGATTTTAGATGCCGTCATTATTACCGTCGATGATACAGAACTCGTCGAATTAAACAAGGGTCGCAGCCGAACCTTCGAGCGTGCTCTCCAACCAATGAGCGCAGAACATATCCTCGATCTGCATGATCGCTGCTCTCTGGTTGTCTGTAATACGGTGCAACGCGCCCAGGAAACCTACCTGCAACTCTCCCAGGCAAACGGAGCCATGCGTTCCACCCAGTTACCCCATCTCGCCGCCCTTGAAGGTTGCATCTCCAGCAGCAACGGAGCCATACCCGCGCCCTTACTCAGTCCCTTGATGGGAGGCCGCGACGAGCGTTTTGCCTATCGCGAACAGATGCACACCATTGCCGCCGCATTCAATGGCAGCAAGACACCTCCACCCATCGTGCTCATTGATTTCAATTCGTTGGCTGACTTCGCGCAAAACATGCGCAAGCTCATCGATGCGATCCCTCTTGCGCAGGAGCAGGGGAAATAGCACTATCAGGAGGAAGCGATTATGTGGATTATTGCACACTACCAGGCGGTCTCGTTCTTCTCGCTCAAGTCGGCGGGTGCAACCTCGTCAGGTGGGAAGACGCTGCTTGTCCCAACTCCCTTTGCCATCAAAATGGCCCTGCTCAGCGCCGCCATTCATCGCTATAGCCGTGCAGAAGGGGAACGTCTGTTTCCCTTCCTGCGCGACCTCGATCTCTATCTAGAGCCGCCGGAGGACATCGTGGTCATGAAAAGCTTCAGTAAAATCAGGCGCTTGCTCAAAGATAAAAGCAATCCTGAAAAAGCGCAGAAGGCTCGCGAGGAGAAAAACTACCCTTTGCAGTCTACTATCGCGTATCGAGAATATGTCAATTACCAGGGTGGCATGCTCCGTCTGGCCTGTCAGCTAACAGAACAGAACCCCTTGTTTGCCCTCCTGCCTGAACTCCTCCTCCAGATCAACTATCTGGGGAAGCGTGGCGGCTTTCTGCAAATTACCAACCTGCCAGATGTCCGCAGCGAGCCACCCCAGGGACGCTATATCCATCTCACCGCCACCGTCCTGCAAGATTTTGCCGTGGATGGAACCCTACAAATGCTCGACGATTGTGGCCCCAGCCTGACCTTTGCCAAAGCCGACACCTCCAATGAGGCGAAGATCACGCTTAATAAAGACCGTGTCCTGCGCCACATCGTTTTACCGTATCGGCATGTTCGTTCGTCTCATAGATATAGCTGGTATCAGCACATCTCATGAAAAGGTCCTCTTAAGAGGGTCTGATTTTCGTTGTAGAGAGACGATCAGGTCTGGGTACACCAACCGACCTTAAAACTCGTTTTCACAGGAAGGAATTAAAGAGGATGCACTTCCCAATTCGATCCGACTCCTTCACCACGACTCATCTCTGGTTCACCGTGCGGGCCACTACGCCCCTCGTTCTGGATGAGTATAGTGGAGGTCTCCTCCGTGGCAGTTTCTTTCACGCCATCTGGAGTCGCTTTTGTGCCAACATGAGCGCTCCATCGTGTGCCGCCTGTCCCCTCAACCAGTCTTGTCCCGTCAGTACTCTGGTCGCTCCCTTGCGTGAAGACCAGCCAGGCGGTCAGGACATCCCTCGTCCTTATGTCATGATCCCGCCCTTAGAGGGTGCCAGACGCTATCAACCCGGTGAGCACTTCTCCTTCGGCCTGACCCTCATCGGCAGCATCGTCGAGCTCCTCCCCTACATCCTCCTCTCCATCCCTCACCTGGAAACAGGCGGTGTAGGTCAGCGACTCAGCGAAAACAGTGGTCAGCGTGGTCGTTTCCAGATCGAGCTCGTCGAATCCTATCACCCCTTCACTGGACAGCGCCAGACCCTCTATCAGCACGGAGACCTGCGTGTCCAGGCCTCCGTCATCACCGTCCAACCGCAGGACTCCCTGGCCCGCGCCGCATGTTTGAACAAAGAGCAGCTTACCTTTCAGTTTGTTACCCCCTTACGCCTGGTCTACCGGGAACATCTTGTCGCTACAGCTAGCTTTACCCCGCTCGTCCAACGTCTGCTAGAGCGCTATCTGGCTCTGGAACGTCACTATGGAAGCCAGGAAATCAGCATTGCCAGAGAAGACAAAATCGCCTGGTTGCAGCAGGCAGACCGCATCCAATGCAGCTCCGACCAGACGCGCTGGCAAGAGCTGCAAAGCCATTCCAGTCGGCAAAAGCGCACCACCCCGATTGGCGGCCTGCTCGGCAGCGCCACCTTCGTCGGAAACCTGGAGCCCTTCCTCGACCTCCTCGTCATCGGCGAACTGATCCATGTCGGAAAAGACATCGTAAAAGGCAATGGCTGCTACAAAATCAGCGTAGACGAGGAAAGGTAACACGCGCTAGAAAAGTTTCATCAACGAGGAAAGGAGAGCAGGAACAGCCCCGAAACAGGCTCAGAAGAAGCGCCATCCGAAACTCGTCCGACCTTGTAAGAAAATGAGGCTGAATCAGGGCCAAAAGCGTCCTGATTCAGCCTGAAATGGAGCCTTCTTCCTGATAATGCAGCTTTTACTTTCTCGAAACTCCCCCCTGTTTTTGGGCAGAAAGAGGGTTTCGGAAATGGGAGCCATCTGCTATACTAAGAAGGAGAAACGTGACCAAAAAGAACGCGCTGAGAAGCCAAAAAAACGGCCTGTCTCGCCTGGAAAGTGAAAACAGTCCACCCCTTCTCTTGAAACTGGTCGCGGTTGCAGAGGGAACGATCCGAATGAGGATACTGAAAGTTGTTCGTTGCATCGTAGCGCCATCAATCTGTACAGCTGGTTGCAGAGGGAACGATCCGAATGAGGATACTGAAAGTTCCACTACGTCAGACGACGCTTTGGCTGCATGAGCAGGAATGAACACTTGTCCAGAAAGTTGCAGAGGCAACGATCCGAATGAGGATACTGAAAGAGACGAGGATCGGCGTGGCGGCATGACCGTGTACAGTGTTGCAGAGGGAACGATCCGAATGAGGATACTGAAAGACCGCATACTTGCGACGCTCATCGCTGCCAATATAATCTGTTGCAGAGGGAACGATCCGAATGAGGATACTGAAAGCGTACGCTTGAGCGGTTCGATGCGCATCTATAGAGTTGTGTTGCAGAGGGAACGATCCGAATGAGGATACTGAAAGTATGGGATTTGATATTCTCTTCTCTGGATATTGGCGTTGTGTTGCAGAGGGAACGATCCGATTGAGGATACTGAAAGGCTCAATTGGTGTCTGCTTGATGAGCAATACTCCGGTTGCAGAGGCAACGATCCGAATGAGGATACTGAAAGTTACATGCTATGTCCATGATTGGTAATATACGCGCTAGCAGTTGCAGAGGCAACGATCCGAATGAGGATACTGAAAGACTCACGCACAGATGCGATTGAGCAGTGACGCTACCAAGGTTGCAGAGGCAACGATCCGAATGAGGATACTGAAAGATCCATGACGAAATGGCTAACCGCAAATGTTGTTCGTGTAGTTGCAGAGGGAACGATCCGAATGAGGATACTGAAAGTGATCAGCTGCATACCATCGGACGTAGCACTACCAGGCAGTTGCAGAGGCAACGATCCGAGTGAGGATTCTGAAAGATGACTCGAGTATCGATGCTCACTAATTGATGCAAGGTTGCAGAGGGAACGATCCGAATGAGGATTCTGAAAGTCTGGCAATATAGATCTTATACATAACGGTGAGATGTGGTTGCAGAGGGAACGATCCGAATGAGGATTCTGAAAGCATAGCGATCAATGCAGTGCTTGCATCTGACAGACGTATGTTGCAGAGGGAACGATCCGAGTGAGGATTCTGAAAGAGTATAGTTCGGTACAGATCATATCTAAGAGACTGTGAGTTGCAGAGGGATCGATCCGAATGAGGATTCTGAAAGTTGACCAGTATGCAGATCATGCATACACCGGTGATAGAGTTGCAGAGGCATCGATCCGAGTGAGGATTCTGAAAGATCTTATATTGCCGGCATGCTTTCGTGACCCTGGAGTTGCAGAGGCATCGATCCGAGTGAGGATTCTGAAAGTGACCTATCCGACAATGCAACACCGCGTGACAAGAGTTGCAGAGGCAACGATCCGAGTGAGGATTCTGAAAGTCTTTACCGGTGTGGCAGGATGTTCTTTAATGACCGGGTTGCAGAGGCAACGATCCGAGTGAGGATTCTGAAAGTGCCCCTGTCAGCATTTGACTGCATGGACGCGTAAGAGAGTTGCAGAGGCAACGATCCGAGTGAGGATTCTGAAAGATAGGTCCGATGGAGGGATAGTGCATAGTTGCTGAGTTGCAGAGGCAACGATCCGAGTGAGGATTCTGAAAGCTTGCGTCCGTGTGGGCCTCACGACTTGCCAGGTGGGTTGCAGAGGCAACGATCCGAGTGAGGATTCTGAAAGTTCAATGGTTCTTGACACTTCAGAGCAGTGACATCTAGTCGTTGCAGAGGCAACGATCCGAGTGAGGATTCTGAAAGGGTATAATTGCTACTGCGTTGAAGACACCAAATGCAAAGTTGCAGAGGCAACGATCCGAATGACTACCTTCTACCAGGCTCTCCAACAGAGACAGAATCTGGCCCAGGCCCTTCGCCACGCCATGCTCACCACAAAGCAGTACTTCGATCATCCCATCGATTGGGCCCCTTTCACCCTCATAGGTGAATCGCTGATAGATCTATTTCCATTCTCTCATGATCCATGAAAAAGTGTCGTCTGGACACCAGCAGAGGAAGCACCAGACTTACTCACCACTCGATAACAACATCGTAATAATATTGAGTTCCTGAGACATAAAGAGATACTTTCCGCTAAATATCTTGCTACGCACCTCGCTTAATGTCAAACTTCTGAAAACGAGAAAAGGAAACTCGTCATAGTACTGACCGATGGGAAGAATACTATCTGCTGGATAGAGTATACGCACATAACGCTCCAGAAGGGCACGGAAGGTAAACTCATCAGCTTCCTCTAAGGCCTCTTTCTTGTCGCTAAAATACTCTTTCATCGTCTCATAGATAAGAAAGCTCACCAATGGAAGGGCATAATATTGATCCACAGCATTCGTCTCTTGCTCATAGCGCGGGATTTTGCCCTTCCGCCATCTCCTTGAGCAGACGAAACAGCGAGATTCCATCCTGGAGTGCATGCTGAAAACTTTCCGGGTAGTGACGATCTCGCCGCAGCGACTCCATATCTGCGAGCAGGTCTGCCTCCTCATGAGCATCAGCACGCAACAACTGTTCCAGTTGTATCCAGTAGGCTTCTTGCATCAACATCGTGCCAATGGGAACAATAAGCAGGCTCCCTGCGACATGACTTTTCTGGAGCAAGGGATACTGCAAGAGTTGGTCAAAGCCTCGACGTATCCTACGTGAGAAATCGAGTGAAAAGGTCGGGAGCAAAGGGATATAATAGAGGCGTTCCTCCTCAGAAGACACAGGGGCAGTTGCAGGACGCAGGCTGATATGCACATGCTCCAGTAACAATGCCAGACTTTCTAGACACATGCTTGAGCCGCTTGTCAGTAAATTTCTGCTGAAAGAGCGTCTGCGCTTCTCTAATCAGATTGCTCATCCTCGTTGTGAAGGTCTCACCCGCCGCTGAAACCGCCTTCCCGCCGATAGGAATCATCATAAAGGACTGATCGATCCCTATTGTGAGACCCCCTGCGATACGGGTCATCATCGATGTTTTGAGCACGAGCAAGACGTTGAGCAGGTGGAGCATATTCTCGCGGACCGAAAGACTGCGTTCATCAATCCCCGGTATAGACAATGCGATCCGTTAGATAAAAAGACAGATATTTCTCCTCCTGGTCTCGCCCACCACCACGTCCACGATAGATGACCTGAAGAATCTCCATCAGGTTCTGCTCCACCTCAAAATGGGGAATATCGACCAGAATATGGGTCGCCTCTGGAAATGAAAGACCGCGACTGGCCGATGCTGTCATGAAGACCACGCGCGTACTTGTACGATACTGCACAATATCATCTCTATCAGCCTCAGAAATATTCGCATGGATTTCGAGGTAGTCTTTTCCCTTTTCAAAGGCTCCCAATGTCTTTCTCACCGCATCAATCAGTCTGGCGAGCCGCTGCTTATCCTGAATATACACCAATGACTGTGCAACGTCTTTGCGCTCGTATAGGTTTATGATATCTGACAGCAAATGCTCTTGTAGTTCCACATCCAACAGTGTGCGGCGTTCCTTATGGGTGTTGACATCATATTGTAACGCATTAATTCCAACATTATAGCGTACATGGAGCTTGCTAGCCGGGTAGGAGTTTGCATTAATCACCACTGCATCCTCGCCACGAAAGGGTAAAGCTTCAATACTCAATGGGAGTATCTGCTGCTGAGAACGAGAACGCAAGCGGCGAAAGTAGATTTTGTCAGGCTCATATATCGTATCAGCGAGATGCCTGGTAATAATTTGCGGATCGACGATAGAGGCATCGGCCACAATAATTTTTGTATGGAGGAATGATGAATTGAGTAACTCACGCTGAGCCAGAAATGTATGCAATTCATGCAGAAACTCTACGCCACTTTCATCGCCCGTTACCTCGTCAATCATAATGAAGACATGTTTGATATTCCTGCGCAAGAGCTCCATCTTCTGCGGAATAACTGCGTCCTGATCATTAAAGACGCCCTGAAAGATGGTCTTGAGATGATGAAGCGTGTTCCCCTTATCTCCCTCTAAGCGCTTGAGTGACTGAATGGCAACCGTCGCCACAATGGCATGAGCGAGTGGCTTCTCCAGTGTGGCATACAACGCGCTACACAGACTATTGAGCACGCCACTCGCACGCTCGCCCTTATCGATCAACAACCCTTCCTGAATCTCTTCCAGGTGCCGTGCGCGGATCTTCTGTTGTTGTGCCTCCTGGCTCTCAGCAGGAATAAACGTCACGCCATGCTCGGCAAATGTATCATTACGTTCTTGCGAATAGTAGTGGACCGTCTTCCTGGCATGGTTATTGCGGATAATGGCTGAATTGGCCGTCAATCCAAAGAGGGCCTGACAGGGAGGCAATCCTGTATCCTCACGAAATTTCTGGATAATATCGAGATTGACCTGTTTGCGCGGACTCACATAGAGAAAGAGGAAACCCTCCCCTCGCTGTTCGGCTGCCTTTAAAAAATTGACAATCGCGGTAGTCTTGCCAATACCAGGATTACCAGTCAGAAACAGATAGGGTCTGTTTGTCGCCAATTCTTGCCTGATTAACGCGGCATGCACATCAAGAATATGCCTGCCTTCATAGTCAGACGGCGTCAGACGGGTAAGAATCTCCTGGCTCAATTGCTCACGGGTCATTGGCACACGCGTATTGGTAAAGTTCTCTAGCACCTCATCATGAACCAGCCACTGTATTCCATCACGCTCATTGACCAGGTTCACCAATGATTTGATAAAATCACGCCCTTTCTCGAAGGCTTTTCCTGTCGCATTTTGGACACTTCTGAGCACATGTTCACGCGCCTGTTCAATCGTTTTATCCGTGGTATGTGTTTTATAAATATCGGCACATATCTTCAACAACGCAATCTGCCTGTGATTGATCGACATCGCATTACTGGCACGGTCAGTATACCCAATAATGTTGAAAAGCACCTCATCATTCGCTGAAAGCACCTGCCGCTGAAGCAAAAATTGGTAAAAATCATAGGTGTAACTGGCCGCCTGAATGAGTTTCACCGTTTCTTTATCTTCACGCTTAAAGGCAGTAAAATAATTTTTCAGTTGCTCAGAGAACTCTTCTCCTCCAAGCGCATCAGCCCCACCATCAATACTTAAATTTGTAAAGACACTTTTTGAGCGGTGGTAGCGCAATTCATTTGCTAACAGGTGCCGTATATTGCTCATACTCTTGAGGTCACGTGTCTCATCCAATGCGCCAACCGAAAAGACGGAGAGGTCAATGCACAGAATACGCCACTGGCGACCATACTTGAGCAGGAGTAGCGTGTCGGCATGCAAAAAGTTGCCTTTGCCCAGATGGCGGCGTCTCTCCTCCTCGGTCAGTGGAGCGAAAGAACCTTGCACCTGAAACTGTTTCATCAAGTCTTCAACTGCGGCTTGCTCATTTTTGGGGTAGGTTCCCAGACTAGCATCGCCATAGAAATTACATTGCAGATAGACAATCTGGCGCTTTAGCTTTGGTTTGTTGTTGGCGAACGCGTGAAGATATTCATCGAAGAGGCTCAACCCGGAAAGAAACCCTTTTTGAAAAAAGTAGGTAATCCAGCGCTGAAGCGCCTCTTTATCCCATTCGCTGATTAAATTAGTGCGTTGATACATCTCATCGAGCAATGCTGAAAAACGCAGATGGCGTAATTCTTCTTCATAGAGCTTGCCAAAGTGCGTTGTTATCTCCTTATGCTGTGCAATTGCCGCAAGAAATCCTGTATTAAACCCGATCTCAAAAAGTCGTCCCAGATTCTCAGCAAAACGACGCCGTTTTTCCTGACTGTCGCTTTCCGCATGCTGTGACACGTCCATCGTTCCCTCCCTTTCAACATCTCCCTACTTTACTTTATGACATGTAAAACTGAACGCACCAGCGTAAGAAAGGCCAGCGAATTAAAACGCGCCCTGCCATTCATATGTGGAAATATCGCGACCTTGCCCACAGAGTCATCTCCAATAACATCGGTATAAGGATCCAGCTTAAAACCAGGCTGGTTGGCCTTCTGGTAGCGCACAAAATGCAACAACATCAAGTAATCGAGAAGATCTCTTTTCAGCGTTTGCGGAGATGAACTGTTCAGGATATCTGACCAGATATAGCTATCATAGACGGGATCATTCTCATAGACGTTAATTAACGTCGAATACGACATGACGCCATTATAGACCGCCCTGGGATTCACCCGGACACCACTGAACAGATTGAAGAAGATCTGTGAACGCCTGCTGCGATCATGTGCGACCGTGGTGAGTTCTCCAACATCGTCGATATAGAGCGAATCGGCACGCAAATTCAGCCCGGTCGCGATTTCGGGGGCTGCTTATGATTGATAGCGTAATATTTATCACAAAAGACTGGATAGATCTTGATGCCCTTCTTCACGTCACGCATAGCCTGAATTATATCACGATTCATAAAAAACAGCTTTTCCTCACCGGCATCTGAGATATGCAACTCACTGGTATAAGGAGCCTTTGCAACGTAGAGAAAATGCTGATATCCCTGGCGCACACAGCTCTTGACCTGTTCAAGCAGCGCTCCAGGCCGCGTATACATCTCCTTGTTGTCCTGGTTCTCAGAAAAAGTTGAAAGAACACGGACACAGATTGAAGCGTCACTACGCTGCTCTACGCCGATTACCTTGCCCAGGATGGAAGACTTATAGTAGTCTGGTCCCTTGCGATTCTCATCACATTTACGGCTAGAAACCACGATAATTGCCAACTTTTGAAGGTGAGACTCACTTGTTGATGGGATGTCTTGCGGCATTACGGAGAAGATTGGATTGAGACGAAATACATGAGGTAAGCACGGAATAGAGGGAATAGAGGGCATTATTCAGTTTATACTTCTCTTCAGCAGAAACAGTATCCACATAGAATCCCTGCGAACCGCTCAGGAAATCCTCGGCGAGCATATGCGAAAGCACCTCCCCAAGTGAGTGGATAAAGGTCTCATCGTCGTACTTTTCATCGTTTTCCCCTAGATCTTCCTTCTCTGCATGAATAGAGAGAATGGGAAAGAATAACTCTCGTGGCTGTTCCATTGAAAGAGCATCGGCGAATCATCTTCAGCCACACATAGGAGAGCAACGTATAGGTAAAACGATAGACAAACGCTTGCGCAGAGTCCGAGTGAATATCGGGACGATGGCGATAGTAAAACGCCAGACGCTTTACCTCTTTGTAGACAGTGACATATTTCTCCGTTGCTTCCTTGCCTTTATCTACCGGAACCAGCAAGAGGGCAGGGCCTGAATCCCTCCCGGCTCATAGGTCATACTATAGGTCTCAGCCGTCTTCTGTTGGATAATAGTAGATTGGCTCGAAAACCATTTCAGTGGGAGTGTACAGAGTGCCTGGTTATCAGGACTATCCTTTTTCACTGACATATATTTGAGCGCAGCACGACCATTCTTCGTATCGAAGGTCTCCTGGAAAAAGATATTTTGTAGGATCATCTGATTCACATCTTTCACCAGAATGCTTCTATCCAATTTCAAAGCCAGCGTCTCCTCGTAGCGAGCGGGTCCTATACTGGATTGGATCAGAAAGTTGAAGAGGAAATTCCTCATCGCATCAATATTTTCGGCAACAGTTTCTGTATCGACTTTTTGCTGCAGTTTCTTCAAAACCGCAATCTTTTGTTCCTCTGTCCCCTCACGCAGGACCGGAAGAATATGCTTTTCAAAGAACTCCTCTGGACGAAAGTTCGCGTCATCCATGTAGCAAAAGACAAAGCAGTAGAGTAAAGCAGTACGTAGAATCTTTTCCCAAAGGCCCTGCATAGAACGTGCTGCCTGCTCACGTTTTTTATACTCCGCACTTTCAGGGTTGAGCAAGGCAACATTATACTTGAAGACAGAGCGTCCCTCTCCTCCATGGACATGCACGCCTCCATTTAACTTCATTTTGATGCCAGAGACAAAGGTTTTCTCGCGACGTTCTTTATCAGTGCTCTCTCCAAGAAAACCATCAATCTCTGGAATAATAGGCAAAGCGTTCAACGCATCCGCGCGAGCGAAGAGATCGCGATAATTAAAAGTTTGGCGCTGATAGGTTACCTGATAGTAGCCAGTATCTTTCTCTGTTTGGCGAATATAGCTATCAAGCATCTCAAGGCGATCAATCAGGAGAGTAAAGAAATGAATAGCCTGTGTATCTTTTGCTCTCTGTGGACCCTGCTTCCTGCCTTCAATACTTCTCTTTTTCCATTCCTCGATCCCTTTGAGCAGATAGCGGAGATAGCGCACTTTGGCATCGCGTTGGATACGGGCAACCGACTCCTTAACCAGGATCTCTTGCAGCTGACCAAGATTCGACTGCTGTTGTTTCGCCTCATCTTTCAGAACTTCCCGTACCTCTTCAATATCCTCTTCATCACAGCGTTTCTGTACAAGAAGCTCACAGATCCCTTGAGTAATCTGCTGTGCAAAACCATCGATCTTCTGCACGGTCAATGTGAGCTTATGGGCCTTGAGCCAGGGCGTACCGTCTGGCTTCTGTGGCTGGACATGAAGCCGTTTTTTCTCCAGCGTGTATTCTTTGCTGAGAGAGTAGCCTGATCCCTTTGCCTGTTGTACAGAGAGCTGAGCCACGGGAACGAGAAGGCTGCGTGCATAGTCGGCAAGTGTCTTGTTCACCGGCAGCTCGCCCAACTTTTGCCCTACCTGCTGCTTGAGCGTATCAACAATCTACTGCTTTAACTGCTGACGAAAAGTATCTTTACTTTCAAGATCCAGGGTATGGATCGTTGCAAAGTTCACCCCATCTCGAAGATCAAAGGGAAATTTTTTCTGTTGCAAACTGAAGCGCAACTCGCTCAGCGACTTGATCAATATCAAAAGAGAGGTGGGTCTCCCTGGCATACACATAGCGGTCCTCTAGTTTCCGGCTTTTGGTAAGTTGCTGAAGTGTCTGTCCAATAGCCTCCAAAAGATCCTCATAGTTCACTGGAGCGAGATTATTGGTAGTGATCTCAATACTGCTCATGCAATTACTGTGTTGCCTCTTTGAGTAGAGAGGGAACATCCTTTCCTCAAAACAGGTAGTACATAGCATAAAAGAGAGAAGCTTCTCATTAAGATAGCATGAGCGAAAGAAATATACAATAGTTTTCACGAGTATTTCTTGCTTTAGTACTATTCTGTGAAATACGGGATGTTTGCTTCTTTAGATGCACACATGTTTACCAGGACAACACAAATCATTCACCTGTGCTTATTGAGTACTTTCCCCTCGAATGGGTAACTGTGCGTCAGCACGCAAGTAGAGCGGAATACGCTCTAAAGGTGCATTAGTGGTGATAGAGTGACCACCATCAAAGGTCTGTCCACTCCAGGCATCGGTCCATGTCGTACCAGCGGGGAGATAGACCTCGCGCTGGCGTGCGCCTTCGATTAACACTGGAGCCACCAGGAGATCAGGACCGAAGAGGAACTGATCATCTATATGGTGAGATGCCTCGTCCTCTAGAAAATCAAAGAAAAGCGGGCGCATGGGTGGGATGCCATGTTCATGTGCACGCTGCATTTGCTCCATAATGTATGGACGCAAGCGCTCACGCAGGAAGAGGAGATCCTTGATGATCGTATACGCTTCATCGCCGAAAGACCAGACCTCATTTGGTCCCCCGGTAAACATCAACATCCCTTCCTCCGGCACTGGCTGACGATGTCCATGTAGTCGGAATAGTGGGCAGAAGGCACCATACTGGAACCAGCGGACGACCAGCTCACGAAATGAGGGTGACTCGGGATTGCCTCCGTGGAAGCCACCGATATCGGTGGTCCACCAGGGAATGCCGCTCAGAGCCATATTTAAGCCTGCACGGACCTGCCCCTGTAACGCCTCAAACGTACTGCTGATGTCGCCAGACCAGACAGCCGCTCCATAGCGTTGACTCCCTGCCCACGCGGAACGGCATAAATTGAGGATAGCCGTCTCACCTGCAGAGCGCATATGCTCATAGAAGCCGCGCTCATGCAGCAGCGGATACGCATTGGCAACGGCCAACCCCTGTCCCAGGTGAAAGCGCAAGTTATCCGGGTCCAGTGGGAAACATCTCCGGCTCACAGGCATCCAGCCAATAGTGTTTCACGCCGTAGCGGTAATAATGATCCTGTACCTGTTCCCAGACGAACTGGCGAGCTTGCGGGTTGGTCGCATCATAATAGTGAAGGTAGGCAGGTCCTTCAGGGCGATTATCAAAGAAGGGCATCAAGGCGGAATTGCCCCGCTCCGTTCGTATGAGCAAACCGCGAGCCTGCATGGCAGGAAAATTTTCGCTCAGAGGGTTGACAGTTGCCCAGACAGAGACCATCAACTCAACACCCATTTCCTCCAACTCGCGTACCATTGCCTCTGGATCAGGCCATACCTCTGGATCAAAACGCCAATCGCCTTGTAACGTCCAGTGAAAAAAGTCGATAACAATCACTGACAGTGGCAAGCCACGCCGTTTGTATTCACGTGCCACAGATAAAAGCTCATCCTGTGTGCGATAGCGCAACTTACACTGCCAGAAACCCGCAGCCCACTCAGGAAACTCAGGAGCATAGCCGGTCGCATCAGCATACCGTTCCATAATCTCAGCCGGAGTTGCCCCTGTTGTAATCCAGTAATCAAGTTGAGGCGTAGCTTCTGCCACCCAGCGGGTTTCGTTATTCCCCAGTTCGACACGGCCCACCGCAGGATTATGCCAGAGGAATCCGTAGCCCCGGCTGGAGAGGAGAAATGGAATAGAAACCTCCGTATTGCGCTGGATGAGATCAATCGTACAACCCTTCTGATCTAACCGTCCGTGCTGATGCTGCCCCAGCCCATAGAATTGTTCGCCATCGTACGCCCGGAAGCGAGCTTCCAGGTGAAACAGATCGCCGGCTGCCGCTTTAAAAAAACGTGAGGGAATACGTGTAGCCGTTGCCGGTTGGGATTCAGCCAGCAATTCAGTCCCACTGATCGTGTTGGAAAAACGGAGTACCCCCTGCGGAGAGATGGTTGCTGCAAGCGCTCCATTGCTGATAGTTGCTCCCTCTTCCCCAATGGCGATCTGAACGTCCGTGTCAGAGGAGGGTGGAAGGAGTACGCTGAACAAATCATCACGAATTTCCGGGCTCATCGTTGAACGCACCCGCAGGCTATCACGCCCCCAGGGTTCTATTTGTAGCGTATTACTCTGATTTTCCCATAGTAATGCATTGTGTTGTTGCCTAAATATTGGCATTAAGCAAAACCTTTCCTATAAGGAAGTGTGAATTTAATCCTTCACGGCTCCTGCAACTAAACCGGAAGTGATGTATTTTTGAGCAAAGATGAAGACGAGAATGATCGGAAGGGCCGCAACCGTGGAGACGGCCATGAGATCGTTCCAGCGCGTCCCATATTCACTGATGAATTTATAGAGCCCAAGTGTTAAGGGACGTTTGGTGTCGTCAGAAATAAACGCCAGAGGAAAGAGAAAGTCGCTCCATCCCATCAGAAAGGTGAGTGTGGCCACTGTCAGCAGCCCAGGCCGCGAGAGCGGCAGAATGACACGGTAGAAAGCTCCCCACGAGCCACAGCCATCAATAAAGGCTGCATCCTCCAATTCACGTGGTAAGCTCAAGAAAAACGGGCGCAAGATCAGGACGGCGAAAGGGAGTGTCCGTGTCGTGATCGCGAGAACGACCGCCAGGAGTGAATTTATTAAACCAATGCGAGTAAACATCACAAAAAGAGGCAATGCGAGCATAATACCGGGAAACATTTGCACCACCAGGAACGCAAGCAGAAACACGTTCTTGCCACGAACAGGCAACCGTGCCAGCCCATAGGCGATGGGAGTTCCCAGTAGCAGGCTAAGAAACATGGTTCCTAGAGCGATCTGTAAGCTATTGCCCATGTAGCGCAGCATATCCTGATTCTGCACAAAGTTAGTGATGTAAGGACTCCAGTCAATGTTCTGCGGAAAGAGCGTGGGTGGTGAGCGAAACAATTCAACCGTATTTTTGAGTGAACTCACAATCACCCAATAGAGAGGAAAGAGCATGATCGCAGTACAGAGTAGCCCAAGCGCTGTCAGCAGGAGTGTCTGCAAAGATTTCTGTTGTGTACTACTCATGAAGCCGCCTCCTCACGCCGAATGAGAAACAAATAGAGCACACTCACAACGAGCAGCAGCAGGAATATGAGCGCGGCTACTGCCGAACCAGACCCCAAATCAAACTGCACAAAGGCGAGATTATAGGCATACAGTGGCATCACCTCGGTGGCATTCACTGGCCCACCCCCTCCGGTTATCACATAGATTAAATCGAACACATTGAGTGTATAGATGAATCCAAGCATCAACACGACCAGGCTTGTGGAACGCATGAGTGGTAGTGTGATAAAGAGAAGCCGTCTAAAGGCATTGGCCCCATCAACGGTAGCTGCCTCATAGAGCATAGGAGAAATGCCCTGTAAGCCAGCCAGGAGCAACGACATGTTAAAGGGGATGCCAACCCAGATATTGGCGATAATCACCCCCCAGATGGCAATCGTAGGATCAGACAGCCAGTGAATAGGAGCATGGATGACCCCGATGCTTTCCAGGGCAAAGTTGATAATGCCGGAATCGCTCTGGAGCATCCATTTGAAGATCGTCCCACTGACGATAAAGGGCAACATCCAGGCGATTATCACTGAACCACGCATGAAACCCACAAGCGGAAGGCGTCGCTGAAAGAGCAAGGCTAACAGGAAACCAATACCAAATTGAAACACCAGGGATGTGATAGTGAACAGGAGTGAGCTTCCAACTGAAGAGCGGAAGATTGGATCGGACAAGACAGTACGGTAGTTATCAAAACCGACGAAGGGAGTATCGCCAGTGAGCAAGCCACCTACATTCACCTGCTCAAAACTGAACAACAGCATGGTGCAAACTGGGTAGAGCAAAAAGATGACGAGAAACAAGGTCGCTGGCAACAAGAAGAGATAGTGTCCAACAACCTTGCTGGCTCGTCGCCGTCTTTTGGTATGAGCAACTGATATTTTAGGAACCTGTGAAGGAGGAAGCACGGTCATAGACACAGGCTACATTCACCTTTCTAGAAAACCCGCGCAAGAACGAAATGCCAAAGTATGTGCATATGTGCAAACACCGACCAGTCAGATGGAAGAACCAGAAACGCGGTGTTGTTGGTCAGCGTTTGCACAGAGGACTCGCCTTGCGCACGTTAAAGACTGCTACGATGCTAGCAGAGGTTTAATGATCTGTGCCGCTTGCTGAAGAGCAGCGGCTGGAGATGCTTGCCCACTAATTGCCGATTGGAAGGCTTGCTGGACTGCATTGGAGATCTTGGGGTAGTTCGGACCATATGCACGTGGTTTCGCAGTCAGCAAAGAATCCGCAAAAACGCCAAGATTGGGATCTTTTGGAAAGCCTGGTCCTTGGCAAAGGCTATGACACTGGGGAGCCGGACATCCGTGACAATATAGCTGCTGAGCTGAGCCTGTTCCTGGGTCCACTTAAGGAAATCCCAGGCTTCCTTTATATGGGGACTGGTTTTGGAGATCGCCCAGTTCTCACCACCAAGAATGGAGGCCGACTGTTGATTTTTCGGCAGTTGGACAACGCCCCAGGTGAATTTAGCCCCTTGCTGGACAGATGGGAGATTCCAGGGGCCATTGATGCACATAGCCGCTTTTTGTGCAATAAATTGCGTTATCGCATCTTGCTGGGTCCAGTTGAGACTTTCGGTGGAAAGCAGCCCTTCTTTGACGAATGTGACCAGGTACTGGAGCGCACTGATCGCTTGCGGGCTATCAATGGTATCAAGATCCGCCCCTGCCTCCCAGAGGAACGGCAAAAATTGGAAGGTTCCTTCTTCGCTCTTCACCAGAGACATCGAGAGTGCGTAAACGCCATTCTTCGTCAGTTTGCGAGCAACACTATGCATCTCATCCCAGTTGGTAGGGGGGGTCACACCAGCTTTCTGGAACATGTCCTTATTGTAGTAAAGAGCCAGGCAGTTACTATTATTGGGAACACCGTAGTTCTTGCCTTTCCAGGTAGTGGATTTCCAGGGACCCGCAAAATACTGGTCGGCCTTGCCCCAGGCGGTGATCTGCTCAGTCAGATCTGCCAGAACCCCCATCGAGGCAAAGGCTGTGTGGTCAGGGTTGTCGATTACCACAATATCTGGCAGTTGTCCAGAAGCAGCCCCCTGGAGCAATTTTTGCTTCAAGTCCGCAAAGGGAATAGTCGTGTTCTCAAGTTTCACTGAGGGATTGACCTTTGAGTAACCATTCAAAAGTCCCATAAAGCCCTTCCCAGGAGGGTTAAAATAGTCCCATACCGTCAGGGTAATTGGTCCTGAGCCGCTGCTCGTCGTGCTTGAACCGCCACAGGCCGCGAGAACCGCCGCCGCAGCACTACTGCTAAGGCCAAATGCAGCGGCTCGCTCAAGAAATATACGACGTGTCATACGCCCGGTTTGTACTGCTGAGGCCAGCGTGTCGAGAGTCATAGGCTGCTTGGAGAGCATTGGCAATCCTCCTTCGGATTACAAATGAAACCAGCACAACATGATGTGCTGAGCTACGGCTAACATGTACTCAGTCGAAAAGAGAGGAAGAGAAATAGATGGAACCACCTCTATTCAAAAAGAAAGGGATCAGGGCTAGATAACCTAGCAAAGCGTTTTGCCAAAGCGCTTTGCTAAGTATAATTGATGATTGTGAAGATTGTCAAGGGAGGAGAAAGAGAACACTCATCAATCCACTTTTGCTCTTGACATCCTACCGGTAAATATATTACACTGCTGCAAAGCGCTTTGCTTAGTACTTGCGACTATAAATACGAAGCGCTTTAATGCAGGGTAGGAGGCCAGATAAGGCCCACGATGCCGCTGCGCATTTGCGGCAGCCTGCACTTAGTCACAGAAGTTGGGAAGAAAGATCATATGCCTCCAAAGATGTCTGATGTTGCGAAAAGAGCAGGCGTTGCCTTAACAACAGTATCTCATACATTGAGTGGGAAACGTCCTGTATCAGATGAGGTAAAGCAGCGCATTTATAAGGCAATAGAAGAACTGGGGTACTCTCCGCATCCAATTGCTCGCGCTCTCGCCACAAAGCGTACCAGAACTATTTCACTGCATTTTCCCGCACCGATCCCTGATGTCTTCAAGCCACAAGTTGGATTTGTGGTCAGTGCAGCCGAAACAGCTACCAGCGAGGGGTATGCCTTGCACCTCTGGACATCACCAGATGATCATCAAGAACTTCTACGTATGATCGAGCAAAGCTCAATTGATGGCACTATTTTGATGGAAATCGCATTACACGATTTGCGCGTTGAAGCTCTTCTGGAGCGGAACTATCCCTTCGTTATGATCGGTCATTGTGAGAATAACAACGGTATCAGCTTTGTGGATTTAGATTTTGACTATGCACTTCATGCTGCTGTGAAGTATCTTGTAGAACTGGGCCATCGTCAGATCGCACTCATCAACAACGCCTCCTCACTGTACGAAATGGGGATGGGCTATGTCGTACGTGCCAAACAAGCATACTACCAGGTGATGCAAGACTATGGATTGGTTGGTATTGACAGTTTTTGCGAATCTAATGAACAGGCTGGCTACGAAGCGACAACAGCCCTGTTGACGGCTGAACCTTCTTTGAGTGCGCTGATCATCACCAATGAGTGGATTGCCGGGGGCGTGATACGAGCGCTAACTGATCGTGCTTTGAAAGTGCCTGATGACGTTTCTCTCCTCGCTGTGGTTTCACCACACCTGGCGGAGATGACGACACCAACCCTGACAGCTCTAGATTTTCCGTTTGCCGAGATGGGTTGTCTGGCTACAAACATGCTCATCAGCAAACTGGAAGGAAAAGAACAAGAAGTCAGCCAATTCCTTCTAAAACCTGATCTCACCGTGCGACGGAGCACAGGACCACGACTTTAAAATGTCACAACCGCTTTTATCAGGCCGCTTTTAGGCTCTAACCAGCCGGGGAGAGCCTCTACCAGATTTTGAGATGAAGCACGATGAGTAATCCAGGCATCGAGATGGATCTGATCAGTTTCAAGAAAATGAATAATCTGGCGAAAATCGTCAGAGGTCGAATTGCGGCTACTGAAGAGGGTAATCTCTCGGCGGTGAAAATGAGGATCATGAAAAGTGATATCGCCCTGAAAGAGTCCGACAAAGATTAAACGGCCACCATAGGCAACATAATTAAAAGCCGCCATCATGGATTGGGAACTGCCAGTTGCGTCAAAAACAGCCGTTGGCAAATCATCGACAACACTATTCTCCAGCATCTCCAGGGGATTATGGCTACCGTTGAGACAGATCACCCTGGGCCATTGGGCCTGGCAAAAGGCCAGACGCTGATCACTGATATCCATAACAATAACCTGAGTACCAGCCAGAAGGGCAAATTGAGTTACGGCGAGACCGATGGGGCCAGCGCCTACCACAAGGACGCGTTCACCCTTTTTCAGATGAGCGCGTGAGACGGCATGTGCGCCAATAGCCAGGGGTTCAACCAATGCAAGTTGCTCACAGGAAAGAGTGTCGGATGGATGAAGTCGAGAAAGGGGGACGAGAGCAAAATCGCGCATCCCACCATCGATATGGACCCCAAAAACGTTAAGATGAGCACAACAATTGGGGGTACCACGACGACATGCAGGACAATGTCCACAATTGAAATAGGGCTCTATGGCACAGCGTGCTCCAACTTTAATTTCCCCATTCTGTACGCCTGTGTTGGTGGCCACAACCTCAACCCCCACTTCGTGACCCAGAACACGAGGGTAAGTGAAGAAAGGTTGCTGACCATGAAACGCGTGAAAATCTGTGCCACAAACACCAACATGTCGAATACGAACAAGGGCTTCTCCTGGTCCAGGTTGCTGAGGCTCTTCCATTTGTGTGAAACGTAAGTGACCAGGCGTATCCAAAACAATCGCTTTCATTTTTTCTCCTATGGAAGAGTCTCGTGACTCTGATAGAGTGGTATGCCCTCTTTGTGGCATGAAGGAAACTGTGTAGGGGTGAGAGTGAATAAGTGTTTTTTTGATGTATCCCCCTCGCCGTCAGAAGCGGCGAGGGGAAAGCACTTTCTATGATTTTACAAGGGAGGACTAAGAACAGCTAGGAGTAAGTACAGCCTGCACTGCTGGATCGTTGATGTTAGCTTTTGTAACAAATGTCACACCAGTATCTTCATTTGCCACGGTTGCGCCTGTGCGGATCATCTTAACGACAGCATTCAGTCCATCAAAGCCCATTTTAAAAGGATTTTGTACGACGAGAGCGCTAATTGAACCATCCTGTACACCTTTGACCTCGTCAGGAGCGGCATCCCAACCAATGATAACAATTTTGCCTGTTTTGCCTGCCTGCGCAACGGCCTTTGCAGCACCGATAACACCGGGTTCATTTGCAGCAAAGATACCAGTGATATCAGGGTGAGCACTTAAAATGTCAGTCGTTACTCTGAGCGCGGTATTTGCATCGCTCTGGCTATACTGTTCGGCAACCAATTGTAACCCAGGGTATTTGGTTAATCCCTGTTTGAAACCTTCTGCACGCTGGTCATTGGTGTTTGAGCCTGCCTGGAAGGGGATAAACGCGATTTTGCCCTTGTTATTGAGCGCCTGAGCCAGAAGGTCCGCAGCTTTTACAGCAGAGGCCACATTGTCGGTTGCAAAAACCGGCACACTTGCGGGCTGCGGATTTGTGCCTGAGTCGAAGTTTACAACGGGGATCTTCGATTTTATGGCTTGATCAGATACCTGTGCGAGAGCTTTGGCATCGGTTGCGGCATAAACAAGGCCGTCAACTCCCTGGGTAAGGTAATTTTTGAGGAGATTGACCTGACCCGTAACATCGGTATCGGCGGTAACTCCATCCCACTGAACGCTAACATTTTGCTGCTTAGACGCGGCACATACAGCACCCTTGTGCACCTGTTCCCAGAAATCAGGACCAAGTGATTTTGGTACAACCGCTATTTTAAGTGCTTTTGTGGCATTATTTCCACCACTCCCGCTCGCACTAGGAGCAGAGGGCTGTACGACTTGACCACAGCCAATAAGTTGTAGGGCTACGGCTACCAGTACAAAGATCGTGAGCCCCTGTGCATATAAACGCCTCATCGCCGTCTCCTTCTTTTGTCATGAACCTGGTGTATCGAAAGAAAATCTACAACAATACCAAATATACAGACTGGCGGTAAACATGATGTTCGTTCCTGAGATCGTCATTAACAATGATACCCGAATCAGCTTCTTCCACCTCCTTTCTTTTTTTTGACGACCCATCCATCTTTATTGACATCTAGCAACGTGAACAGAGAAGTGAGTTTTGACTTGTGCAGGCTAACGTCAATTACTCTGAGACAGTTGCAAGCCTACGTCTCCTAAATTGATCCCAGAAGACTGCTAGCCAGATCACCACACCGATAATCACGTTTTGATAGAAGATATTCACGTTGAGCAAAACTGCACCATTGCGGATAAGGGCAATCAGAAATGCACCGATAAGCGTTCCGACAATGGTGCCCTGTCCACCAAAGAGGCTAGCCCCACCAACTACTACAGCGGCAATGACATCTAGCTCTAACCCAATACCGAAGCTAGGTTGTCCAGAGGTTACGCGAGAAGAAGCAATCATCCCCGCGAACCCAGCAAGCAGCCCTTGTAGTAGGTAGATAGCTGTGAGATAGCGTCCGATAGAGATACCTGAAAGTCTGGCAGCCTCTATATTCGAGCCAATGGCGTAGGTGTAGCGTCCTAAACGAGTTCGGCTCAAAATAAAATGAGCAATAATGGCAACCACAACCAGGATGATGAGAGGAATGGGGATGCTGCCGAGGATACCCTGACCGAGAAGACCAAAATCATCAGGTGCTCCATAAACGGCGACAGCCCCAGTAGCGATATAGACCAGCCCACGCGCTACGCTCATCATCCCTAAAGTGGTAATAAAGGGACTGAGACGTGCTTTTGTAATCAGAAAACCATTTACCAGTCCTACCAACCCTCCAACCAGAGCGCCAACAATAACCGCAAGAGGCCAACTCAGACCGCGTAACATTAAGCTAACCCCTACAACCCCTGCGAGGGCAGCAGTAGAGCCAACAGATAAATCGATGCCAGCAGAGACAATCACAAAAGTCATACCGATAGCAATGACGGCGGTGACGGTTGTTTGAGCTACGATATTGAACAAGTTATTAAAGGAAAGAAAGACAGGTGAGGCAAAAGAAAGATAGATAAAAACGATGATGAGAGCACCGGCAGCCGCAAGCTGTGTTACAACATCCAAAAAGCTCACACGTAGCTGTTGGGTAAACGTGAGGCTGATTTTTTGGACAGTTGATTTAGGATCTGTCTCACTAGGCGGCTTTGCGACGTCTTTCATAGTGCTTCAACCTCCTTTGCTCCAGTTGCCAGGGCAATGATTTTCTCTTCCGAGAAATGTTCGCGCTTTACAGTTCCCACAATACGGCCCTCTCGCATAACCAGAATGCGATCACACATATTCAGGAGTTCAGGTAAATAAGACGATATCAGGATGATGGCACGGCCTTGTTGAGCAAGGGTTCCGATCAGCTCAAACATCTCGGCTTTGGCTCCAACATCAATGCCTCGTGTTGGTTCATCAAAGAACAGAACGCGAGCTTTTGTTTCTAGCCAACGTGCCACAATGACCTTTTGTTGGGTGCCACCGGAAAGTAACTGCACCTTCTGATGAATGGAAGGAGTTCGGATCTGAAGTTGGTCTCTGGCTCGTATCACAATGTGCTTCTCTTTGCGCAGATCGAGCAGGCCAACAAGCATAGGAAGGTTGGCAAGCGTAATATTTTGATCCACGCCGAGGTTCATAGCCAGACCATTTTTCTTGCGATCCTCAGTGAGATAACCAATGCCTTGATCGATGGCAGCAGTGGGAGTTTTAATTCGTAGAGATTGGCCATTGAGCTTGAGGGTGCCGGAATTGATGGGGTCCGCTCCAAATATAGCACGAGCTAGTTCTGTTCTTCCAGCTCCAACCAGGCCCGCAAGGCCAAGTATCTCGCCTGCGTGTACCTCAAAAGAGCAATCGTGCAAGACTTTGGCGCGCGTGATACCATCGACCTCCAGAAGGACGTCCCCTATAGTTGACTCTGGTTTAGGATAGAGATTTTCGAGGAAGCGGCCAACCATAAGGCGTATAAGTCTTTTCTCATCAACCTCCTCACGAGGTAAAGTTGCAACAACTTTCCCATCTCGCATTACCGTAATACGGTTTGCAATGCGAAAGATCTCGTCCAGTCGGTGTGAGATATAGAGAATAGCGATCCCTCTGGAGATAAGATTGCGTATAACGGTAAAAAGCTCTTCGATCTCCTGGCCGGTGAGCGTTGCCGTAGGCTCATCCATAATCACAAGTTTTGCATCAATCGCCAGTGCTTTAGCGATCTCAACCATTTGCTGTTCAGCAACGGAGAGCTCAGAAACCAGGCGGCGAGGATCAATATCTAATCCGACACGGTGAAGAAGCTCCCTTGCCTGACGTATTTCCAATCTACGATTAACCATACCCAGGTGCATCGGCTCCTGACCAAGAAACATATTTTGAGCAATAGAGAGGTGAGGAGCGAGAGCAAATTCCTGGTAGACCATAGCGATACCGAGCGATTGTGCATAACGAGGGCCATTGAAATGGATTGGTTGACCATCGAGCAGGACAGTTCCTCTCGTGGGGCGTTCAACCTGTGAGAGGAGTTTCATGAGGGTCGATTTACCAGCTCCATTTTCACCTGCGACAACATGTACCTCGCCCGGATAGATATCAAGGGACACGTCATCAACGGCAAGGACACCAGGAAAGCGCTTTGAGATACCTTGCAATTGTACCAGTGGTATTTGTTCTGATGAGCTCATATTTCCTCTCCCGAACGCCTGGATTTACGTATTTTTGGCTTATGTAGGGATGTCTGCCCATGCAGATAAGCAATGATCATATTAATGGCTTATCTATGTGTTTTGTTAGGAGCCTGCGTACTTCGTTCTGATATACCTTCTTCACCATTTGTAGGTGAACTTTCATTGCTGCAACCGCGTTTTCTGAGTGGCCGTCTTGAATAGCTAAAAAGATGGCGAGGTGTTGCTCAGTACTGACGCGAAGAGAGTCTGGTTCTCCACCTGTCACAATTTTGATAATCCAATGTTGGAGGCGGAACGTTGTGGCAACCGTTTCAATCAAAAATCGATTGCGAGATGCTTCCGCGATGTGCTGGTGAAAAGCGATATCACTCTCTAGAAATGCATCTATGTTTCTGGTTTTTGCACTCTGTTGATTGATCATCACAATCTCTTTCAGCACATGTAGCTCTCGCGGAGTAATCTGTTCGGCTGCCATTCTTACTGTTGCCATCTCTTGTATACAGCGAAAATCGAAGAGAGTGAGAATGTTTTCAAGATCGACGGGCATGGAGAGATCAATTGCGGCATTTGCGACATGATCATTTCCGTTTCCTACAAAAGTACCCCTTCTACGACGTGTATGTACTTGTCCGCGAGCGGCCAGAATTTTCATAGATTCGCGCAATGTACTACGACTGACACCTAGTTGTTCAGCAAAGTGCAGTTCGGTAGGTAATCGATCACCTGGTTGCAGGCCTGAAGCTATAATGAACTGGCTAATCTTTTTAGCAATGGTTTCATATCCAGGTTCATAACTACTCCCTGATGGCTTGCTATCAATAGTCATACATATTCCTTACCTCGATGCAACACGATGATGCACATGGTAGAGATTTTGAAGCGAGGTGATGCTATGAATATTTTACCTATTTGAGGGTGCAAAGTATCCTGTTGAGCAAAAAAGTGAGTTGAAGGTATTACAAGCCGAACGCAATCAAAGGATCTGAAATGAAATATGATTGCAGCACTGGATTTGATCGATGAAAGGGCAGATAAGATTTGTGCTTGTGGTTTAACGAATGAGGAGCAAGGATACGCGGTGTAGTCATGCCCCGAAACAACGTTTCTGGAATAATGCTCACTCTTTTTATCCGTTTGAGAAAGCCTCTTCCTGTGATATAAATATGTACTACTTCTCCATATTTGTCAAGGCTAATTGTCTGACATATGAGA
>CAVZQK010000088.1:0-31719 GCA_963777355.1 uncultured Chloroflexia bacterium | reverse complement strand
ACAGGCACCTCTGTCAGCAAGGCTCCATTTCGAGCCGGAACCGCTTCTGGAACCAGCAGACCAGTATCTCGACGCAGAGCCGCCAGCCATTGCAGCTCAGATAAAATCATTGCTGAACTGATACTGGTATCCAGGCATAAACGCAAAGCATACCGCAAGCGAGGCGGGCGCTCAAATGGCACAATAAGTTGGCTCTGCTCACCAACAGAAATATTTACCGGGAGATGTCGCTCTTCCTCTTCTTCCTCCCCCTCTCCATTCAAATCCTCTTCGTAATAATATTCCTCTTCACCACCTTCAGATTCAGGCAATGCTCGCGGCATAACCGGAGTGGCCACCACCTGAAACATGATATTCTCACGCCGCGATAACAGCGAGATTCGGGCATTCCCCAGATCATAGTGCGTGAGCGCCGCTTCCGCTAGCTCCCGCAAGCGCCGAATTTGGCCGCCGTGGCTTAGATTATCAATTGTTTTCATCCCCCAATATCCTGTCGTTCATATTCTCTACTCTAAAACAGAGAAAACACGTATGCGTTTGCAGCTAAAAGTATACACCACATGAACACACAAATACATCGACAAAAAAGCCTAGTCATAAAGCGCTGAATAGGCGTATATATCCCTACAAATAAATGCGTATCACTCTTTCCAGCATTGCTCCATTCCAAACATCATTACCCCTGCTTAAAAGCCAGATACTCATCTTTCCTGTTCCTTTCATAAGAAAAGAGAGAGAGTTGTATCACTAAGATGCGATTTTTGCTCTTGCGGTACTTTGATAGGGATGCCAGTAAAGTACCTTTCTACTATATCATACGTACTCCCAGAGGATAATAAGCACCCGAATAACTCTCTATTCTCTACTAATTCTTTTTATACGCAGCTAAAAATCTTTGCAAACATTGACATGACCATTAAAATAGAAGTGAGAGGTACAAATGATTTGTACTGCTTATGTTAGAAAAATAGTCTCATAAATCATATGGTAAGTAAATATATTTAAAATGTGGAGCTTCTATTAGCAAAGTGGCGGCGCTCCGTTTATTTACATGATTAAAAAACAAAAAGGGATGCTTTTTATATCTCTGAGCAGATCGGACCACTGCTCAGCCAGAAAGGTTTCTTATTATGACGATCCCAAATATCCAATTACAAAGAATAAAAAATGCTGATCCCCGTCCTCATGTTGTAATTATTGGTGCTGGTTTCGCTGGTTTGCAAGTGGCAAAAGGCCTTGCCCAGGCTCCTGTACGCGTTACCGTTATTGATCGCACTAATCACCATCTTTTTCAGCCTCTATTATATCAAGTCGCAACTGCGGCTCTTTCCCCGGCTGATATCTGCGCCACTACGCGCCACGTTCTGAGACGACAGAAAAATGCGCAGGTGATGCTCGCTGAAGTTACCGGCGTGGATGTAGAGCAAAAGGTGGTCTTCATGGGCGAACAGGCTCTGGCTTATGACTATCTCGTTGTGGCAACGGGAGCCAAAGAAAATTACTTCGGCCACCAGGATGAGTGGAAACCTTTCGCGCCTGGCCTGAAGACGATTGATGATGCTCGCGAACTACGCCGCAAGGTCCTGACAGCTTTCGAGTCCGCCGAATTGGAGACTGATCCCCAACGCATTGAGGAGCTTCTGACCTTTGTGATCGTCGGTGGGGGCCCTACTGGTGTGGAGATGGCCGGGGCGATTGCCGAGATGGCTTATCATACGCTGGCAAACGAGTTTCAAAATATTGATCCCCACAAGGCCCATATTCTTTTGATCGAGGCCCTACCACGCATTCTTGGCCCTTTCCCTGAAAAGCTCGCATTGAAGGCTCATCGCGAACTCGTACGCCAGGGTGTTGATCTACGCGTGAATAGCCCCCTTGAATTTATCGACGCCAATGGTGTCATCGTTGCAGGTGAGCGCATTCATGCCGCAACGATCCTCTGGACGGCTGGCGTCCAGGCTTCCCCGGCGGGCAAATGGCTGGGCGCTGAAACAGACCGTGCAGGCCGCGTCAAAGTCCTGGATGACCTCTCGATTCCCGACCATTCGGAAATTTATGTAATCGGCGATACGGCTTCGGTAGCTGAGAACGGCAAGCCCGTCCCCGGCATTGCTCCTGCCGCTCTACAGATGGGCCGCTATGTTGGAGCCGCAATCAATGCACGCGTCAGAGGTCAGGAGTATGGACCATCGTTCCACTATCAGCATAAAGGCAATCTCGCCACTGTCGGACGCAACTATGCGATTGCAGATCTCGGTAAGATTCAGCTCTCCGGCTTTGTGGCCTGGGTTTTCTGGCTGACGGTTCACATTTTCTACCTGATCGGTTTCCAGAATTGTTTCGCGGTGATGACTCAATGGATTATCTCCTACATCTCCTACCATCGTCGCGCCCGTATCCTGAGCGCTTCGGCCAGGCCCCAACTGCAACCAGCCACCCCGGAAAAGCTTACGCCTATCCAAGAGAATACGCCTGAGATCAAACAACCCGCTAGGCCGCGCTAGCTAAATATGTCCTTGTCTGCCTGAAGAAGCGCTTTATCAACATTTCTTCAGGCTCTCTAACCACAACGTCTATACGGGTAATTGGCTGGTAAGATCAGAAGACCATCCTTGCTAATGGCCTACCTCAAAAGCGTTGCCGTCTACGTATACTTTATTGGAGCAAAAAAGCAATTTACGTGTCTAATATACGTGTCTAATAAAGGAGTATTGTATGCCTGTACCAACTGTAGAGCAGATTGCAGCCTATGAGACAACACCTGCAAAAATTGCAGAGACGATTCGGGGCTTAAGTGACGAGCAGATTCTGAGGCGTCCAACTCCGCAGGAGTGGAGTATTCACGAGGTCATTCTGCATCTTCCCGATAGCGAGACCTTTGTCTACGAGCGCCTGCGTCGCACGATTGCGGAAGAACGTCCCATGCTGCACGCGTATTCTGAAAGCGTGTGGGCCGAGAAGCTGGACTATCGACAGCAGGATTACCATCTGGCGCTGGCCCTTTTCACTGCTCAACGCCTGGCGAGTGCAGCCCTGCTACGGCAACAACCAGATGAGACCTGGCAACGTGTAGGTATCCATTCGGAGAACGGCGCAATGAGTCTGTACGAGATTTTCATGGCCTATCTTAGACATGGCCAGACGCATCTTCAGCAGATTGAGCAGCTCAAAGAGCAGCTTTGATACATGGTGACTTTATATACTCTTTACACATATTTTATACGAAAGTACTAGTTGTTGGCGGATAATTCTGCTATACTGTACACTGATCCTCTAGACACGTTGATTGTACGTAGGCAACAAAAATGTAGTTTTGCTATCAGTTCCAGCCATTTCAGTGATCTTGCTCCATACAACCAATCGTTGTTTGCCGCTGATTCCGGGAGGATCAGGCTATGTTCAAAAATACACACCATTTTTTACAGATTGAGACGGCAGGCCGCTATCCCTTGTCATCTCTCTTGCTGCCAACTCTCAGTCTGAACTACGACGAGGCTCCGCCACCAATTAAACACAGGGCCTCACGGACGCCTAGATATCCTGAAATGGCACGCGACTTCCGCACTACCCAGGATCATCAAATCCAAAGAGAGATATCCACGCGGGATACATCCACAAGAGATCTCCCACCTAAAGAGCGCAAGCCGGGCCATCCTATGCTCCGTCACTCGCTTCTCTATATAGGTGTAGGCATGCTGATTACCCTGGTTCTGGTCATTGCGGCCCAGGTAACCGGAAACTGGCTCTCTAACACCATCGATGATATTCGATACGGCAATCCTCGTACATTCCAGGTAGACGCCTTCGTTGGACACGAAACAGGGCCGACGCCGAGCCATTTTATCGCTCTAAATCTACATGGACGTATCGAAATTATTGAATTTCCAGGAGGAGACGGCACAAAAGCAAAAATCTATCTAGGTCCTCAGCTCTATGATCTTAACGCTGACCGCCTACCGGTGAAGCTCCAGTTTATCGACGTTCAGCATAATCATCATCCCGATATGTACGTACAATTCGGCAATACCCAGATCGTCTTTCACAATACAGGTACGGGCTTTCAATCTCCATAGATATGCGGATCTATCTGTCTTGACAGGATCATCTCTCCATCTGTATATTCCTAAAAGGAGTATACAATCGCTTTTAGGAGGTTTTGACATCTATGCCAGTGTGCTGCTAACTCCATCCTGTTTCTTGTTCAAACAGTGAAACAAACGCAACCATTCTTGCTTCCATCTATCGCGTGTCTCTCATCAGGCATGAGCGCTTAGCCGTTTTACGCCTGAAATGGCGCAGGACATGATTCCTGCTCGTCCTGGCTTTGCCAAAGCGAGACGGCGGATAGTGAGAACGCAAGCATTTGATGGTACTCAGAGATATGGAGAAGCGTGCAGCAAAGAGGTGTCAGGCATGGAACTCCGGCGAACGCATCGCTGATGTTCCCCATCCACCATACCATTGGCAGATGGATGCCGTCTTTTCCCCTGTCGTGGCAGCCACATATTCGATCATTGTACAAGCGATGACCTGCTCTCTCCTCCCTCTGGTCTCTCCATCGTTTCCTCGCGCGTTGATACAATCGTGCTGTTTTTTCTCTCAGAAAAAAACAAGGAATACCTATTATGACAGAACATCAACTTTCACTCCTCCCCTTCTACGCGGGTTGGGGTATCTATAATCAGCGTCTTATCGCGGCCATCGCCCCCCTTACAGGAGAGCAACTTACCTTGCGCAACACACCACAACACTGGTCGATTGGTATGTACGCGACGCATATTGTCGCAAATCGCGCCTGGTGGTTCCACACACGGATGGGCGAGGGGAGTGCCGATCTTACTTCCCTCGAATTATGGGATCTCGGAATCTGTGAGGGAGGTGAGGACCCATTCCACCCGGCGGCAGAACTGGTTGCCAGCCTTGAGAAGACCTGGCAGATGATCCAGAATACGCTTGCCCGCCTGACCCCTGCTGACCTTGAGCAGGTCTTCCCGGCTCCGGATGAGGCGGAACGTCTGCGTCACGCAAAACTGGTAGAGCCTGCGCTCCAGCCATTTGCCCAGATGTGGTTGGACGCGGCGCGTCTGGCCGGAGAAGTGAGACCCGCACGTTCGCGCCAGTGGATCATCTGGAGTGTGCTCGAACATGATATCCATCATGGCAGCGAAATCTCCACCATTCTCGGCGTACACGGCCTGCCAGTAGTCGAGTTGGATTAAGAACAGGAACGTCTTCAGTATCCCTTTCTCATGGAGGGAGGGATACGGCGTGTCATCCAGTATTAAACCTTCTCATTGCAAAAAATACATCTCTAGTCTCCTCTTGCTCCATCCTCAGATGGTTCTTTTCCCGGATAGTATCAATTACGCTAGTAGTATTGCTCCACAAATTGAGAAAAAAGCAGAAGATAAGGGGAAGGTTATATGATATGGTAACACTACAAATAAGGCCAGAACAAATAAGAGGAGTCAGGACAATGATAGATCAAACTGACAGACAAAATAGACCACCACGGCCCCCTGAATTACAAAAGCGTCGTCGCTTTCGTTTGCAAGGGCTTCAGATACGTATGACTGTTACGTATATCAAAGTGACTTTCGGCATCATATTTATTATCCAAATTTTTCGCCTACTCCTGTTCATTCCACTCAGAGAATCGTGGAAGGATCTCATTGTCCCTTTTTTTGTTGATGTGAGTGCTCTCGTCATCATCCCGCTCATTGCTGGTATATTTGGCTTTATTGCTACACGCGGCCTGATTCGACGCCTGCGTCTCCTTGTTTCAGCTACGATGAAGTTTGCCCAGGGTGACTATCAACAACATGTTCAAGTCCATGAGGGAGATGAGGTTGGTCAATTGGAAGAGCACTTTAACCAGATGGCCGATCAGCTCGCAACAAATACAGCCCAGCTGCGGCTGTTGACAGAGCAGAATGCTCGCCTGGCTGAACGCACACGAATTGCACGCGACCTGCATGATAGCGTCAAACAACAGGTTTTTGCAATCGGAATGCAGGTAGGAACGGCCCTCTCGCTGCTCGATCAGGATACAGAGGCTACTCGTCAGCATATGCAGGAGACCGATGCCCTCGTCTACCAGGTTCAACTTGAGCTGACTGCTCTGATTCAGGAATTGCGCCCCTCGCATCTCCAGGAAAAGGGTCTCGCCCAGGCCCTGAACGATTACGTTATCGCCTGGAGTCGCCGCCAGGCGATTAATACCGATTGCACTATTGATCCCAGTTGCACTCTGCCAGAACCACTCGAAGAAACCCTCTGGCGCATTGCTCAGGAAGCCCTCTCGAATATCGCCCGCCATAGCCACGCCAGTCTGGCACAGGTCTCTCTAAAGCAGGAAACAGAGCAGATTCGCCTGGAGATTAGTGATAACGGCTGTGGCTTTCCTCTCGATACGATCAAAGCTGGCATGGGATTGCAATCGATCCGCGAACGTGCGCAGGCAAGCGGGGGTACAATAGAAATACACAGCCAGCCAGGCGCAGGGACAACGCTGGTCATATCGCTGCCCCAACAGCAAAGAAAAGCATACTACTACTGCCACGCTCCAGAAAGATGAGGTAATTCGATGAAAGGGCATATTACAGTATTAATTGTCGACGATCATACGGTGGTCCGCGAGGGCGTGCGGGCATTTTTAGAGGTACAACCCGATCTCTCTATTGTCGGCGAAGCGGGCACGGGCGAAGAGGCTGTACGTATGGCAACCGAACTGATACCCGATGTAGTGCTTATGGATCTGGTGCTACCTGATATGACTGGCGTCGAAGCGACACGCGCGATCAAACGCAATAGCCCCAGAACGCAGGTCGTCGTCCTGACCTCTTACTATGAAGATGAACATATTTTCCCGGCTCTACGGGCGGGTGCGCTCTCTTACACGCTCAAAGATATTCGTTCAAGCGCCTTAGCCGATATGGTGAGAAAGGCCGCCGTGGGAGAATCGGTCCTCCATCCACGTGTGGCGGCACGCGTGGTACAGGAGGTCCGCCAGGCGAAAAGAAATATTCCAAATGCCTTTCACGAGTTGACCGAGCGCGAACTGGAAGTCCTGATGCTCATCGCGGAAGGACACAATAATGCCACCATTGCCGAAAAACTGGTGCTCAGCGAGAAAACAGTGAAAGGACATGTCAGCAATATTCTTGGTAAACTCCATATGGAAGACCGCACCCACGCCGCCGTCTTCGCCTGGCAACAGGGCCTGATGAAAGAGTGAAAGCGCACTGGATGCAGTCTCACCTGTCTATATCTTTTGCTGGACTGCTCGCACGCTGCGCCTGATAGTACTCCAGCAACTGGCGTAGCTCAGTTCGATTGAGAAAGTGCGCCCATTCGAGGGCGGTTGCCTGAAAATCACTATCTTTGAGCGAAAGATCAGGATTAGCGCTCAGTAGAAGAACAAGCAGGTCGCGATCATCGCGTTCAATTGCGCTGTGCAATGGGGTAGTCTGCCGCCGTCCATAACGCCGATTGGCCTGCGCGGGATCTGCCATCAGGAGCTGCTGAGCGCGTTCATGCCAGCCAAGATCCCAGGCAGTTAGTATATCGAAGCTAACACCATGTGCTATCAGCCATTCAGCCGCAAGTGGCTGTTGCAGGCCAACGACAATCTGTAAAGGCGTCAAACCATTAGGGAGAGGTGCTGTATAAAATGCGGAATCAATCGTGCGGGCTAGAGCATCCAATTGGGCAAGATCACTTCTTCCCAGAGCCTCTATAAGCAGGACCTGTCCCGGCTCTGATAGAGCGGCCAGCGCGGGACGGCGCAGTAGCCAGGTCTTGCCATAACCAAGCGAGACAAACCCCAGGCGCTGATAGACCGCCTCGCCAGGCGCTGAGGCGTTGAGTAACGCATGCCGGCAGCCAAAACTTTTCGCAAGCTGGCAAGCGGCTAACGTCAACATTCTACCTATGCCCCGATTGCGCACTTCGGGCACTACACCTACATCAAAAATGCCAGCCACACCCAGCGCCCCTGTTGTGAGATTCAAGCGGGATTGACCAACTACCCGACCATCTAACCAGGCGGCAAAATGCCAGACCATACGCGGCTTTTGCAGCGTCGTGTGATGCAGTTGGGCGGCTGCCGTGGGACTATAATATGGAAGATCTTCTACATTCCACAGAGGGACCTGCTCGACAATCTCAATATACAGGCCGGGCGTGCTCACCGCCTCGAAATGCAAGGTATCCAGGGCCAACCACATCCAATGTGGCCGCCAGTTCCACTCAAAACTCCGCGCCAGTAGCCGCACTTCTAGATCGGCAGGCTCTGTTGGCACCAGAGACCAGCACAGCACATCGCGTTCAGGATGGCGCTGGCGAAAATATTCTACTATAGCCTCAAGCTGTCCAGAAGCATTCTCCGGAGATAGACGTGGGAAAAGAATCATAGCATCGCCCTCCGGACCAGGGGCGTATACCCAGGTGACACCTTCCTCTTGTTTGACCTCTCCCTCATTGCTTTGAGCACAACGGATAACCCATTGGCACATATTCTCGACCATCGCCTGCAAAAGTTGCTCCTGCGTTGCTCGTTCTTCAAGAAACTGCCAGGCAAACGGCTCCTCGCTATTCATAGACGGCTATTTCCACTCTTCTCTCTTTTTACCACTATAGAAGGTACTATGATTTTACCACTAATCATATTCTCCGAGGCAACTACCTCACGTATCTTACTATTTTCATGTAAATATGAAAATTATTTGCGGTAACGCTTGAGATCGGTAGCTTATTTGGTTAAGAAGGATCTTCTCTTTGAATTCAAAACCCAGGACCTTTAAGAAATTCCCAGATCTGCCGAATAAACAAACAAAGCTTAAAAAACATAGAGCCAGGTTATACGAGACGAATCTCAAGGAGAAACATAATGAAATTGACATTGAAAGACCTGCCACGCCCTTTCTGGTATCGGGTCGGACTCCTCATTCTCTTCTCTAGTATTTTCTGTGTGCGCATCTTTACTACAAGGCAACACTCTTATGATATGTTTGGGGATATATTAAATACGCTAGGCTACTTACTTGCTACAGCTTTTTGTCTCGGTAAGCCGGGGAAATCCACACAACAAAAGAGCTTTGCAACAGAAGATGCCCCCATCGTCAGGCCTTTACAACGCTGGATACCCCATTTTCTTGCGCTGTCTTGCTTTTGTGATATGCTGGCAATCGCTATGTATACCTACACCAACGCATTCCACATAGAAATAGATTTCCCATCCTGGCCCGATATACTCTTTCTCATCAGTTACCTCTTGCTTCTCATAGGCGTTTTTTGTCTGCCTACGGGACGACATTCAGCAACCTCTCGTTCCCGCATCATGCTCGACAGCCTGATGATTATGACAGCAATTATCACCTTTAGCTGGTACTTTATTCTTGGACCAACCGTTCTACAGGACGCAGGAACAGTCATTGGTAATATAGTAGGAGGCGCATATCCAGCGATAGATCTCTTACTTGTCTTCTGTTTGCTACTGCTCGCTGCTCGCTCCCGAAATTCTGCTCTGGGCCTGATCTTCCTCCTGCTCACAGTCGCGTTGGCTCTTGATGTTTGTGGCGATAGCATCTACAATTACACAACATTGCATAATATCGGATTTATAGGCAATATAAAAAACTATATGGTCGTCGATCTCATTGAGGCTCCTGCCGAGATGCTGATCGGTTTAGCTGCATATACATTACGCTGGTCATATTCTCAGCACGCATTAACGGCTTCTACGGAAAAAACGGCTGCCGATACCAATGATGAGAGGCGTCCGCTCTGGCAGGCCTTTCTGCCCTATATGTTCCTTCCCGCAATAATCTTCCTCGCGATCTTTACACTGGAAACGGGCAAATACGGTCCACTGGAAATAGGTGTGTATATTTTGAGTGGTATATTGATGCTCCTGGTCTTATTGCGACAATTCCTCTCTATTCGCGAGACCAACCTCTATGCACACTATGTACACCAGCTCAATACGGATCTCTCTCATGCCAATGCTTGTCTGGAAGAGCTCGCAACCACTGATCCTCTCACCAAGCGACCCAACCATCGTACTCTGGTCACATTGCTTGACCAGGAACTCGAACGCACCAACCGCTACAATCGTTCTTGCGCTATCCTTTTCATGGATATCGATCATTTTAAGGCTCTCAATGATGGCTATGGTCATGCCGCCGGAGATACTGTCTTATGCGATTTTGCCGCGCTGGTTCAAGCGAGCTTGCGCAGCATCGACACTGTTGGCCGCTGGGGTGGGGGAGGAATTCGTTGCCGTTCTACCAGAGGTCACGGCTCAGGAGGCATACGTTATTGCCGAACGGGTCCGCGCGGCGGTCGCAATGAAACCCTTCGAGGTGGGAGGCGGACTCAGCTTAAGCTGTTCTATTGGCATCGCCTGCTACCCCTCACATGAACAAACGCGTGCAACCCTGCTCAAAGCTGCTGACAAGGCGATGTACGGTGCCAAACGATTGGGACGCAACCAGGTTCGCCAGGCCGACGATCCGGCGATACTGGCTCTCTCGAACAACGCTACCGAGGGTGGACGCGAGGAAATCGCCTTGCTGGGAACAGTCAAAGCGTTAACGGATCTGGTGACAGCGCGTGATTCGGCAACCAATCAACGTGCCCAGGAAGTCTCGGTTCTCATTACTCACCTCGCTTCGGCCCTGGGGCTATCACCAGAGGAAGCACAGATGATTATCCTGGCAGGACAGATGTACGATATTGGAAAAGTAGCGATTCCCGACGCCATATTACGCAAAACCGATCGCCTGACCGACGAGGAATGGGCCATCGTACGGACTCATAGTGGGATCGGAGCTGATGTGATAAGCAATATTCCAGCATTGCGCCCTCTGGCACCGATCATTAGAGCCCACCATGAACGCTGGGATGGCCAGGGATACCCCGATCAACTGGCCACAACAAGTATTCCTCTGGGAGCACGCATTCTAGCTGTCGTAGACTCCTACACGGCAATGACGATGAACCGTCCATACCAACAGGCCCGCACTCCCTTGTCCGCCTTGACAGAACTCCAGCATTGTGCAGGCAGTCAGTTCGATCCGCACATTGTTGCAATATTAGAAAGTACCCTGGCAACAATTCAAGATCAGCAACAACAGAAAATCATTGCCTGACGCTCATTCTCAGGGCTACAATGAACACCTGGGGAGGGGCATGTCCTTGCAACCAATAACATTTCACTTAAGAGCAAGCATCTGGTGTTTTTGTAGTCCACCATGAGGTAATAACCTCTGCGGATAAGCGATGAGACGTGTCTTTGTCAGAACGTCTGGATACGAGAAAGCGCAGCAAAAATAGCGAGGAGTCTTCTCTACTCCTCGCTATCTGTCAACTCAAGGAAACGTCGTCCACGTAGACGTAGCCCTTCTTGTGCTAAGCAAGCGAATTGAGATGTGGCTTCACCGTATTCGCGAAATTATAGCCGTTGGAGGCATCCCAACTGATTGACCATGTCATCGCACCTCGTATAGCTGGATAGGTTGTTGAGGGCTTAAATGTTCCACAATTCGTCCCTGTTGCCAGACAATCAAGTGCGGCATTGACAACAGATGGCGCGATATAGCCGCCACCAGCCGAACTGGATGCCGGTAGCCCAATGACCAACCTGATTCGGACTCAGACCACCCTGAAGTTGAATACAAGCCAGGGCAGTTAAGAAATTCTCAGTCCCCTCAGCATAGACATTCCCGTCGCAGCCAAGCATGGTCCCCGAATTGTAGTACTGCATGTTGACGAGCGTAAGAATACTTTTGATAGCCAACGCAAGCTGGAAGTAATCACCACTGGTTGACTGCATATCAATGGTTTGGGGTGCAAGGGTGATAATCAAGCCAGATCCGGCCTTGCTGGAGAGCTGTTGCAGGGCACTGCTCATATAGGTAGGATTGAGCCCATTTTCGAGATCAATATCTACACCATCGAAGCCATAGGTCTGCATCAACCCATAGACGCTATTGGCAAAGTTCGCGGCGCTGGTAGCATCGGAAACACTGATTGTACCATTCTGTCCTCCAACAGAGATGATCACTTTTTTGCCTTGTGAGTGAAGGGTAGCAATATCGCTGGTGAATTGGGCCGCGCTATAACCACCCAGTGCAGATGCAAGCCCTGAGTCGATACTAAAGGTAACACCCCCTGGATTAGCGGAATCCGCGTTGGCGAAAGCGACTGCGATAAGATCATAGTTAGAGTTGACTGCGCTCAGTCGCAGCGCCGTAGCACCATTGGTAAAATCCTGCCAGTAGCCAGTCAAGACATGGGTGGGCAGACTACCACCACAGGAGGTACATGGAGTTGGTGTCGGCGTCGGTACACTGGTCGAGATCGGCGTGGGGGTCGGTGTTGGCACGCTGGTCGAGGTCGGTGTTGGCGTCGGTGTACTCGAACCGGCAGGACCGGTCAACGCTACATCATCAACATAGACATTAGATTGAGCGTACCATCCGTGGATATAGATAGTGATACTGCTCGTAGAGGCAGTCGTTGTAAATGCGTAAGAGAGTTGAGTATAGCTACTACTCGTGGTCCAGGTATCGCTATAATTATTCACGCCGAGGTAGGCGTAAGGGCCATCCAGGTAGGCACTTAACGTATAAGCGGTATTGGGCTGAACACTAATAGTTTGTGTACATTGCCCTGTAGTAGAATTACTGGGGGTAAGCTGAAGCGCATGAGAACCGCTATGAACAGGAGTAGTTACGACAACGTTTCCTGCATCACAGCTCCAACTATTCAGGTTTCCTGTTTCAAAACCTGGATTCGTGACGAGATTGCTGGCCGCGAGCACTTTTGCCGGTTGATTGAAAAATAGCGTGGCGGCGGTGCTGATGACGACCAGAAGGACAGCAAACAGGATAAGAGGGGAACGACGATAAGAATGTGGCACGGTAGCTCTCCTTGCAACGAAGTACTCAACCTCTCTTCCAGGAAAGGCTGATCCATACAAAACATTACGATGGGAGTAGGGGCAACCGAGTTCGTGGACCGACGTAATGAGATCTCAACAGCAATGGTAGTCTATACTCACCAACTTGTCAAGATATCTAGACCACTATACCTATCCACTCATCTTGAAATAGCTTCAATTAGATCAAAGCCTGCTATTCACTCCCATTCCGCTCATTGAGCGACTTCTGATAAAGCCTCTCATCCAATTCCTGTAAGACGCCTTGAGCATCCAGCCCCTGTTGCATCGCCTCGGCCTCTGGGTCAACACGATTGCGCATCAAAGGAGAGTCACGGCGGAATTCCTCAAGCAGGCGAATGATCTTTGTTACCTCTTGCTCAGTTAAAAGCGTGACTTGTAAATCGAGGTGGCGACGACGTTCATGCAAAGCCTCCTGGCGATTCTGCGTAATCAAAACCATGATAGCCACACAGAGAGCGCTGAAGGAGATGAGACCTTGTAGCCAGTAAAAAGGGGGCGGATCAATGCTGTGATGACCAGAGAGGGGCAGAAGCAATTGCAGGAGAATCCAACCAGCAATGAGGTTAATCAGAGCGTAGAGAAAACGTGGTCGTCCGACCATACCCATTATTTTCTCAATATTGCGCTGATGGTAATCAACGTTCTGTTCAGCCTGAATATGATGCTGTACAACCATCTCCAGATTCTGCTCTACAATATCATTCAACTCAGGCTTAGACTGATGTTCTATACCGAGTTTGTTTAAATGCATCGGTATGCATTTGCTGCTCTTTTTTCATATTACCTTTACATATACAGAGAGATGAGTGTTCCGTTTTAGATCCATCAGTAGTTACACGCAAGTTCATGGAGAATTGTTTCGTTTATTTAACACGTAGGTCATATTCTACTTGGCCTGCTAGGCTGCCCCCGCCAGCCTTAATAGATCAGAGGAGACTATTGAATACCGAAGATACTAGTATCTAGTGCTCAATGGTCTCCAAAGAGGATAGATTGGTTTAATCTAACATAGCTACTCCTATTCGGTGGCTTCCACTTCTACAATACCTGCTATAGCAAGGTTTTCGGCCACTTCACGCAAAGCAGATGTATTAATGCGCGTCCTGGTTGCAGGTTGAGTAGCTCGTAACAAGAATGTAACCAGCAACGTAGCGACGAGCAAGCCTACGGCTGAAATGAGAAATGTGCGATGCAATGTGTCCACGAAGGCCTGGATGACTGCTTGATGCAGGGCTACTGAAGAGAGGGGAAGATGGCCCGACTGAAGGTGAGCACCAGCACCAGCAGCGGCGATCTTCCGGGCAATCGTTGTACTTACCGAAGCGGGCAGGCCTCGTTGAATGAGTTGAGAAGTAATATTGCCAGGAAATTGCTGCAAGACGAAGGCTCCAAGCACGGCAACCCCTAATGTGATCCCGATCTGACGACTCGTGTTCAGAAGGGATGAACCCAGACCTGATCGCTCTGGAGGAGTGGCGGAGAGCACCACTGAGGCTAGCGGAGTCATCATGAAACCACAGCCAATGCCGAAAAGAGCAATTTGCCACCCTAGCATTATGTAATTCATGTCAGGTTGTAGGGTTGTTGCTATTGTGAATAGAGAGATTGTCCCGAACAGGCCTCCCAGGATAATAGGTAGGCGCGGACCAATACGGGCAGTGAGGCGTCCTACAAAGGGAGCAACGATGAAGATGCCTATACTGGTGGGCAAAGTACGCAAGCCGCTTTCAAAGGCGGTATAACCCTGCACATTCTGCAAGAACTGCACCAGGAAAAAGAGGGACCCCATCATCACAAAGCCGAGAACGACACTGGCTACATTAGCAATTGAGAACACACGATTTGCAAACAGGCTCAAGGGAACCATTGGCTCGCGTACACGAGATTCGGTCAGCAAAAAGGCTGAAAGACACAGGACAAAGCCGATGAAGAGAGCCAGGATCAAGGGAGAGGTCCACCCGGCAGAGGAACCTTCGATAAGGGCCATAACCAGACAGATCAATCCGACAGTGATGAGTAGCTGGCCGGGGAGATCGATGCGGCGGGCGTTTGGGTTGCGAGATTCGGAAAGTTTTGGGATACTCAGGGCCAGCACGAAGAGTCCAACGGGCAGATTGACGAAAAAGATCCACGGCCAGCTTGCAATCTGAATAAGCAAACCACCAGCGAGCGGTCCAACTGCAAGGCCCAGACCAGATACACCAGCCCAGATGCCAATTGCCTTCACACGTTCTTGTGGCTCAGGAAAGGCTGCTGCTAGCACCGAGAGGCTACCTGGAGCGAGTGCGGCGGCTCCTATGCCTTGTATCATACGACCAAAGAGAAGCCAGGCGAGTGTGGGGGCGAATCCGCAGAGTGCCGAGCCGATCAAAAACAAGACCAGGCCGAGCAGGAAGAAGCGTTTGCGCCCAAAGCGATCTCCAAGTGTGCCGCCTGTAAGCATCAGGGCAGCGAAGGGTAAGGTAAAGGCATCCACAGCCCATTGCAGATCTGAGAGGGTAGAATGGAAATGGCTTTGGATGGTTGGCAATGCGGTAACAATAATCGAAGAATCCAGGAGGACCATAAAGGTACCCAGGCAGGTAACCGTCAGCGTAATCACTTTGCTGGCGCGAGGGGTTGTACTCATTGTATGTTACCATCTTTCACTAGAAAAAATTCGATATTGTGTACTGTTTAGTACACAATAGAAGCAAAAAAAAACAGATTTAACAGGTGACCTTGCATTGATATTGGATCAAAGAGAGCACGCCTGTTCGCAAGATTTGGATCAGAGTAGGATCATTACGGCCTTTAGCAAGCAAGACTACTCCCTCGAAGTATGCAAGCAGCGCCTGTGCAGTAAGAGCCGTATCCAAAGTCGCAGGAATGAGGCCCTGCTCTTTAGCATCGCGCAATATCCGCTCGAAGTAGTTGAGCCATTGCTGGAAAATCCACTCTGTGCGCTTACGAATATCTTCATCCAGTGTGCTCATCTCAAGGACCAGATTACCGATAGGGCAACCTCGCATATGTCCACTTCTCTGTTTCTGAGCTTGCTGACTCAGAAATACCAGTTCAAAGAAACGCAAAAGTTGTTCCTGTGGTAGGAGTTGCTCTGTGATAGTTGGCTTCATATACATCTCTTCAAACCGCTGCCATTGGCTCTCAATGGAGACCAGAACGAGATCCTGCTTGGAAGAGAAGAAATGATAAAAACTGCTCTTGTTTACACCCGCAGCAGCGCACAACTCATCCACGCTTACCGCTTCGTAGCTCTGCGCGTAAACCACTTCTCTTGCAGCTACAATCAGCCGTTGTCTGGCATCACTTGGTCGCCCCATATCCCTAGCCTCTTTTTATTGTGTACTATACAGTACACAATAACATAAATGTAAAAATATGTCAAGCATTTTTTCTTCAGTAAAGAAAATAACGCTGTTGGTTCATACAATTCTGCTTTCTGCTTGCGGCTGATAAGCAAGGGCCTCAACCCACTGCGCGGTGGTAAGCAGGGGCGGCAAGGTTGGCTGAGTGGTTCTGAAGTGGTTCGCTAGCGTAGCAGAGACAGGAGCACGCAGGCCCGTTTGTGCTAAGAGCTCGTCGTTACTAAAAAGGGTGGCGGGGGTACCATTGAAGCTTACCAGACCATTGCGGAATGAGACGACGCGCTGACAATATTCAGCAACCAGGGTCATATCATGGGTGATAATGAGAATAGTCTTGCCCTGGCGCTGGAGATCGCAGAGCAGGCGCATAATATTGGAGATGGAGCGATAGTCCTGACCGGTTGTTGGCTCATCGACGACGAGAATCTCTGGTCCCATCGCCAATATCGCGGCTACGGCGAGGCGCTGGCGCTCTCCCTTGCTCAAGAAGACTGGATCTTCGCTGGCCTGCTGACTTAAATTGACAGCTTCCAGTACGCTCTTAATCTTCTCGCGCCGTTGAGGGGCTGGTATATCCAGGTTTTTCAGGCCGTATTCAATCTCATCTGAAACACTACGACAGAAGAGTTGATGGTCGGGATTTTGAAAGACGTAACCAACCGAGGACGAGAGGCGGCGGCGCACTTTCCGCCGCGCAAGATCTTGATTGAGTACCTGAATACGCCCGCCAGTGGCACGAAAAAGGCCGGTCAGAATCTTGGCAAAAGTCGTCTTCCCGCTACCGTTTGGACCAAGCAGAGCCAGCATCTCTCCACGATAGAGACTAAAATCAATGCCTTTGAGAGCTGGTGAACCATCTTCGTACTGATACATCACCCCCTCAGCCTGCACGATACGCTCACCAGGAGGAGCCAACGGCGAGCTCTGCGGCTGGACGATAGGACTATGAGAATCAGTGCGTGTGCGGACTGCGGCAAACGCTATCTTTCCCTCATTCAGAGTAAGCGGTGGCCGCTCCTCGTAGAGCTGGCCAGTCTGCCAGGAGATACGTACCAGTTCACTTGCGGCGGCTCCAGCTTTTTCCAGCAGTGGTCGCTGCGCATAAAACTCACACGGGGGAGCCACAAGTTTAATACGCCCTTCGTGCAGCAGCGCAATCCGGTCACAGAAGGCCGCCAGAATCTCCGGGTCCTGCTCAACGAGAATCACCGTCATCTGATAATCGCGGCGTAGACGGGCGATAGTTTCGATGACCTCACGTTTGCCTACAGGGTCCAGGTCGCTGGTCGGTTCGTCGAGAATCAAGATCTGGGGACGAAGGGCAAGAAAAGCTGCAATAGCCACGCGCTGCTTCTGCCCACCAGAAAGATCAGAGGGATGGAGATAGATCGCTCCAGGCCAGAGATGTTCCAGGCCCACCCAACTCAACGCCTCATATGCTCGCTGCACGATCTCATCGTTAGACAAGCCCTGAATTTGCAGGCCAAAGGCCATTTCATGTAACAGGCTCATACGCAGAAACTGGTTCTCTGGATCTTGTAAGACCATACCAATCTGGTGAGACGTAGCGGTAGTATGCGTGACCGGCTGGCCGAGCAGCGAAATCGTGCCACGGAAATGATGCGGAAGTTGCTGCTCGGTGAGCCGCGCATTCGCCGGGAGAATCCCGATCAGAGAACGGCAAAGTGTGGTCTTGCCCGCTCCACTGGGTCCTGTGATACCAAAGCATTCACCCTGCTCTACATGCAGAGAGACATCACGCAAGGTCCACGCTCCGGCCTCATCGCTGAAAGTCGGATAACGCCACCAGAGATTGTTTACGGTAAGGGCTGCAATCTTCTCCATTATTTTCTCCCTCTACAAAAGCGCGGTTAGCGTGGGATGTGCTCCCAGCGCGAAAAACAGGAGCAGCATACTGAGCAGAACCATTACCCAATCCCAAGAATGCCACGGCAGCGTCTCATAAAAATCGTTATTTGGCTGGCTCAGATCGAAGCCACGGGCAAGTAACGCGTCCCCGATCTCACTGGAGCGGCGAATCATCATGGCAACCATCGGCACGGCAATCGCGGCCAGATCGCGGAGATGGCGGATAAAGCTGCGTGGCCGCGCATTGATCGCCCGTACTAATTGAGCCTGGTGAATCGTCTCGTAATCGGCTAATGCGAGATTAAACGCACGAAAAACGGTGCTCAGGAAAAAGATTGCCGGTTGAGGACAGCGCAACTGACGCAAAGCACCAATCAGCTCTGCATCTCGGCCTGTAATCACCAGCGAGATAGTACAAAGCACCATTCCGGCATAGCCAATGACCTTCGTAATCGCCAACCAGAGGCCGCGATCCGTCAAAGTAATCGTCAGAGCATGAAAAAATGGCACATGAGCAAACGTCCAGGCTGGAAGAGACCAGAGGTGTGTCAGGATCAGCGCCAGCAGAGAGGCAAGCAGGATAGCAGTGAACAAGCTTCGTCGCCAGAGATAGTAACCCAGCACGGCTATGAGCCAGATGCCTTGCCAGAGTGCAAAGCCAAGCGCAATCTGTCCCGAATAAACGGGCAGGCGAAAGAGCAGATTGCCAGGGGACGTGTTGAGAATGGTCCATGTCATAAAGAGGCTGAAGAGCGTCGGCAGCGTGAGCAGAAAATAGAGCCGCGCAATACGGACACTGATGCCGCTGCCCAGAAAAACCAGCAGGGCCAGGAGCCAGAACAGGATCGCACCAGCCAGATCGCTCTGGGCAGTCGCGATAGTGCGCAATTGGGCCGCCGAGAGGCAGAAGATAAACAGGGTACGCGCCAATGGATGCACATGTGCAAAAGGCGCGTTGATACGCCGCGCAAACACGAACGAGCGCACATAGCGTCTACCAGTTGGTGCTTGCAGAAACACCGGCTCGGATACATGCATTTTCTCGCTAGCCAAAAACACCGCCTCCATCAAACACGTTTTCGCCGTGTTATTTTCTCTTGTAAGAAAACAGAAACGAACAGAGAGATGATCCTCGCACTGTTTTCATTCTTTTCAAAGAAGATAGTCCAGATAACAAGGTTGAAAACATGACAGAAACGAGCTCAACTTTTGCTGATCCCGTACTCGTTTCTGCCATGTTCTTTAAGATACGCTTCTATTTGAGTAGTATACCTTACATCTGTAAGAGCTTCATGGTATAAGACAAATGGATTATTCCTATTTAGCGGGCATCAATCAAGCGTAGAAATTCCATGCGAGCCTCGCTCTCAGCTCGAAAGACGCCGCGCATCACCGAAGAAGTCATCATGCCCGGTGTACGAATGCCCCGCGAGACCATGCACAGATGTTCTCCCTTCAATACGACTGCAACATCGTGCGTGCCAGTAATGCGCGTAATCTCATCGGCAATCTGGTGGCCCAGGCGCTCCTGTAACTGCAAACGATGGGCAAATTGATGGGCAATACGTGCGAACTTCGAGAGACCCAGGACGCGCTCACCCGTAATGTAGCCAACCGAGACATCGCACCAGAAGGGAAGCAGATGATGCTCACAGAAGCTAGAAACGCGCATCCCGGAGACGCAGACCATCTGATCAGTAGAGACCGAGGCGAATGAGGTATCTGTTATACCTGGATCATACTCGATAAACTCGCGCCAGGAATCGGCCCAACGGCGCGGCGTATCCAGCAGACCCTCACGCGTCGGATCTTCGCCCAGTGCCAGCAGAAGTTCGCGGCCCAGGCTAACTAACTTCTGATAATCTACACGATGAGCGGCAATCTCCTCAGCACTCGCCACCAGGTCTGTGAGTGCCTGGTTCCGGTCAATGTGCAAAACCATAGTAATCCCCTTCTGTTTCCCTGACTGTTGTCTCCAAAGACATATCCAGGTGATGTAAAAATTTGATTGAAAGATAAGGTCTTTTTAGCAGCTATACACCGCGCTTGTTGCCCCAGATCAGCGTGTGGAGCTGCGGCAAAACGGTAACGTTGTACCATTTATCTTGCGTTACCCGGTCCACCAGCCAATCCATGCGCTTCATAATCCCTGCCAGATCGATGCTTGCTGCCAGATGCGGCGGCGTATGATTCCCTGGTTGAAGATAGAGCGGAATATCTGGATAGCGTTCATTGACGAAGTAGGCATAATCATAGTCCTCCTCGTCAAAAACAACGATCTTCAGGCAGATCTCCGGCTGCTGTTGTGGACCGCCAGCACGGGCCAACCGGATACAACGGTCCAGACGCAGCCAATCGGTCTGTTGGGTATTATTCATACCAGGCGCTTTTGGTGAGAGCGTCAGATAATCCAGGTCGGCGAACCAGGGCTGGCCAATGCTCCCTTGCGTCTCCAGAGCAAAGGTATATCCGGCGGCATGGCCCATTTCTAAGAGCGGGGCCAGAGGCTGCATCGCTGGATTTCCACCAGAGAGCGTGACCAGGATTGGTTTTGTGGAGAGGCGGCGGATCTCGGCAAAGACGTCTTGCGGCGACATCGGATGCCATTCAGAGCGATGTTCGGGCAAGACGGCATAGAGCGTATCGCAGCGCTGGCAGCGATAATCACAACCGCCCGTGCGGACAAAGACGGTTGGCTTGCCGATGAGGGCACCTTCGCCTTGAATAGTCGGGCCAAAGGCCTCTGAAATCATAATTGTGCGTGTGGCAACTCTTGTGACCATCGTAACTACTCCAATCCCCGCTCGGCACGCGTAATCTCAGCGCAGCCCTTCTCAGTCTCCCAGAGGCGTACACGATACAGAAGATCTTCAGCCAACCCTGCGCTGACCAGGGCATCCCAGATCCAATGTACCAGATTCTCCGCTGTGGTACGAATGCCAGTGAGCGCATTCAGATCGTTATGATCCATACCAAAGCGACCTGTAGCCTGGGCCGCATCCCCACGTGGTACAGCATCCGACAGCTCTTCAAGCAGGCAGGTATTCACAATACGCTTCAGATCGTCAAAGTCCAGCACCATGCCATCGTCAGAGGCACCGGGCGACTCGACGATGGGACCGCGCAACGAGATCTGGAGGCGATACGAGTGACCATGTGGGCGGCGACACTTCCCCCGGTGGTTGGGAAGATGGTGGCAGGCCTCAAACGCAAATTCGCGGGTAACAATTGCATAGCGCGTCATACGCACCTCTCATGTGAACAGAACAGCGTACCCGAAGAGACGCCGTAAACCTAAGCCGGGGACGTAGTAACATCCCCCAAAGTAAGTATAATCAGGCCCAGGGAGCCGGGGAAGCATACTCGGTTGGATCGGGTACACCAGCTACTTCAAAGGCCTCACGCCTTTCGTAGCAAGTTCCGCAAAGTCCGCAATGCTTCTCGCCATAGCCTTCCTGACCACCCTCGTAGCAGCTCCAGGTCAGTTCAAAAGGCACGTTCAGGCTAGCACCCAGACGAGCAATCTGGGCTTTGGTCATAAACATAAAGGGAGATTCGATGCGCAGCTTCTGCGAATCCATTGCAACGGCAATCATGTTGTTAAAAGCATCAACGAAGGGTTTGCGGCAGTCAGGGTATTGCGCATGATCTCCCTGGTGGGCGGCATAGGCCACAATGCTCGCACCTTCGCCCCATGCGAGGGTAGCTGCTTGCAGTAACATATTTGGATTGCGGTAGGGGACCACGGTTGCCTTCATGCTATCGTCAGAATAATGGCCGTAGGGCATTTTGATGCTGGCGTTAATCAGGGCCGAGTCTGAATTGACGAGCAGGCGCGAGATAGGGAGTTGGATCACATCATGCTGAATTGTGAGAGGGCGCGTGCCACCAGAGTAGCGCTTGCGCAGATCCTGAATATAGAGCTCGGCATAGGTTAGCTCTTTGACGTGCTTCTGACCATAATCAAAAGAGAGCAGGTGGAGATTGAAACCGGCAGAGGCATAATAATGGGCAAGCACACAGCTATCCATACCGCCACTGGCAATCAGGACTGCAAGATCTTGACGAGACATGAGCATTCTCCTTTGTCGTGAATAATTACGGGCCATAGATTGTCCCGTCTACGCCTGGACTATGAAAGCTACGGCAATACGTTGTTTTGACTACACTTTAAGATGCCGTTTGAACGATGAGAACTACCGCAATACGTAGCAATGACTATTAAAGATAGCGTTTATACTCCGGGCGCGAACCGTTATAATCGGGTTGGGCATGTTCAGCAAAGACAATGGTCTTGATGTTGCCACGCACGGTATAATCGCCGACGACACGCATCCAGCGAGGATTGAGCCGGGCTACCAGGTCATTGAGCACCGTATTCGTCGCCGATTCGTGGCTGATAGGCCGATTGCGATAACTATTGATATAGAGCTTGAGACTTTTCAGTTCCACAACATATTTGTCTGGTACATAATCGATGACCATAGTGGCAAAATCTGGAAAACCTGAACGTGGGCAGAGGCAGGTAAATTCGGGAACTTCCAGGTGATCGACATAATCGCGTTCAGGATGTGGATTGGGCCAGGGTTCCAGGTGATTTTCAGCGATCTCATCCAATCCGTAGCGACCAGGCACGCGGGATTCTTCAATAGGCATAAGCTTCCTCCGGGCAGAAGATATTGAGCACTGGCGATACAGATAGGAAGCTGCAAGCAAGACTCTCATAACAGCGAGAGTGGCATACGTCGTGTTGGAGACCCCACTGAGATCCTCTCTTACAGCTTCCCGCATCTCCTATGATAAGAATACTCGCAAAACTCTGCTAAATAGGTAGATTTTACCCGCAGGGTCAAACATGGTCTTTGAGAGTTCCTCGGCCAGGGGTTGCCAGTTTGCGACTGACGTCTTCAAAATCTGACATGTCTCTACTAGAAGCACAGGACAGAACAGAGCAGTACCCATTAGCCCGAACAAAATCCAGGTGGCGAGAAAAAAGCCTTGACAATTCCTTTAGAAAATTTCTAAATAGTCACGTACAGCCAGATCGGCACAATTCGCGAGAAAATGTGAGGATACGTTTCATGTTCACCCTACGCCGTTACACACCTGCCGATCTGGAGGCCGTCGAATTTTTGCATGTTTACGCCATTCAACAGACTGGAGCTTACCTGGGGCGTGGTCCCTGGGACGATGACGTCTATGCCATTGAAGAAGCGTATCTCAACAACCAGGGAGAATTCTTGATCGGTGAATGGGACGGCACATTCGTCGCTATGGGAGCCCTTCACCGCACAAGCCCGGAGCGTGCTGAAATTAAACGTATGCGTGTCCATCCCGACTACCAGGGACGCGGCATCGGTCAGTTGATTCTCGACGAACTTGAAATCCGCGCCCGCACTCTTGGCTATAAGACGCTCCATCTAGATACTTCAGTTTTGCAGGTGCCCGCTCAGAAGCTCTATGAGAAAGACGGCTTTCGTGAAGTAGGCAGAGATGTTTACAATCATCTTGAAGTAATCTTGTATTAAAAGCAATTAAGATAGGCACGACACAAAAGCTTATGACTTGATCACCGCCTTCAGGACGTCTCGCAAGGTACGTTCGCGAACGCACCTTGCCTGCTTGTGGCATAAAATTCCAGAAGCATATCAACTGCTAGCTCAGGGATGCCGTGAGCGACCAGGCGAGAACTAAACTCATAGTCTGACACAACGACTCGGCGGATTGATCGGCCCGTCAATTCAGAGAAGATTTCAGTGATATCGACTAGATCGTTCGAGCAGATACTCTACAATTGGTCGACCAAGCTTGCCCCGTTGGCTCCTGTAACAATAATCATAATATCCTCCTGTTGCTCTTTGATCTCCGTATCATCATGTGTAAATCCCAACATTCTGCGGGAAATTTCTGTACAATTCAGTGGGACATGAGGTATACTCTTGGAGAGACGAGATCAATGCCTTGCCATTGGAGAGGATGCCGATCATGGCGAAAGCACCCGTTGCACTCACCTCGCTTTCCGAAGAGCAGCGAGCAGAAGCCTATGCTCGCTTTGAACTTTTGCGTCCTGTTCTGGAAGAAGGAGTCTCCCAGGCACAGATTGTTCGTACCCATCAGCTTTCAAAGAGTGCGGTGCAACGCTGGGTGAAACGATACCGAGAACAAGGGTTGGCTGGACTCGTCACAACAGAGCGAAAGGATAAAGGCAAGTCTCGCATCCTGCCAGACCAAGCGATTACCCTGGTTGAAGGATTGGCCTTGCAGACCCCTCCTCGTTCAGCGGCAGCCATTCATCGCCAAGTGGTTGAGATTGCCACAAGAACAGGGATGGAAACCACCCAGCTATGAGCGGGTACGCCAGATGATCAAATGCCTCGATCCTGCCTTTGTGACGCTTGCTCATCAGGGAGCTGCTGCCTATCGCGAAGAGTTTGATCTCCTCTATCGACGAGAAGCGACCCACGCGAATGCCATGTGGCAAGCGGATCATACGCCCCTTGGATGTGTTGCTTCTGGACGAAGAAGGCAAAGCGGCCAAACCCTACCTGACAGCGATTGAAGACGATTACAGCCGTTTGATTGTCGGATATCGGCTCAGTTTCCAGACCAGCAACTGCGTTCACTACCGCTCTGACTCTTCGTCAAGCTATCTGGCGCAAAGAAGATCCTCGCTGGTCATGCGTGTGGCATTCCCAGCGTCTTTTACACCGACCACGGCTCCGATTTCACCAGTAAACATATGGAACAGGTGGCAGCAGATATCGGCATGGAATTAATCTTCTCCAAAATGAGCATCCCTCGCGGGCGTGGCAAAGTAGAGCGCTTCTTCCGCAGTGTCGATCAGTTATTTCTGCAAGATGTGCCTGGATATGCCCCAAAGGGATATCCTGAGTGCAGAGGCAACGTTCACATTACCGGCCTTTGAACAACGCTTTCGGACGTGGTTGCTGGAAGACTATCATCACCGGGTCCATGGCGAAACGAGAGTGTCAGCCCCAAGGAGCGATGGGAAGTAGGAGGATTTGTCCCTCGGATGCCCAGGTCTCTTGAACAGCTAGACCTGTTGCTCTTAACCGTCGCCAAAACCCGCCAGGTGCAGCAAGATGGCATTCATTTTCAGAACCATCGCTACATGGATATCAACCCTGGCAGCCTTTGTCAAAGAAGAGGTTCGTGATCCGGTATGACCCTGCCGACCATGGCGGAAGTCCATGTCTTCTATCAGGATCGGTTTCTCTGCCGGGCGATTTGTGCCAGAACTCAGCGATCGAAAAGTCAGCTTGAAAGAGATCGAGCAGGCCAGGTCACTGCACGCCGCAAGCAGGTTCGAGCAGAACTGAACACGCGAGCAGCCATGGTCAATCGGTATGTGGAAATGCATCATGCATCCACCGCCTGCGCCAAAAACGGTGGTGGCAGAACCCGCGCCAGTCGAAGCGCGGCCACGACTCAAGAGGTACATCAATGACTGAGCAGAACGAGGGAAATGCCTCCACACTTTGTCGCGACGAAAAGCTATCGTCGCTTCGGGGAGATGTGCGATGCCTGTCGGCATGCTCGTGTGGTCGGCCTGGGATATGGTCCTCCAGGCACGGGCAAAACCGAGTCTGCCAAACAGTACGCGCAATGGAGCCTGTTTAAACCCTTTTTACCAGAACCCTTGATCACCTTTACTGGCACGCAGTACGATGGATGGCCTGTATCCCTATCGACCCTTTACCTTCGCTTCCGCCCCCTTGGACACGCTCTCATCCTGGAGTGTCGAACCGTGTTCTATACGCCTCCGGTTTCAGCCTCGGTTGCACGCATCGAAAAAGAGGTGCTGACCTTGTTCGCGGCCTTTTCCTATCTGGTGGAGGCTGCCAATCAGCGCCATCAGGGCACAGAAGAGTTTCTGGTGACACGCCGCTTTTCGCCATCTGATCGAGCTGTTGATTGTCGATGAAGCCAACCGGCTCAAGGACGCTGGGCTTGGAGCTGATCCGCGATCTTGCAGACCGGGGAGAGTTTGGCCTGGTGTTGCTCGGCATGCCTGGCTTGGAAAAGCGTCTGGTACGCGCCCCACAACTCTATTCACGAATTGGTTTGCTCATGAGATGGAGCCATTATCCGAGGAGGAAATGCGCTATTTTCTGGAGCAAGCGCTGGAGTCATCAGTGTCAAGCCGCATTCCGATGATTTTACTGATAAAGAGGCGGTTGCCACGATTGTACGCATAACCCGTGGAAATATGCGCTTGATTGACGCCTCATGATGCAGGTCGAGCATGTTTTGCTCGCGAACCAAACTCCAGGTGGTCACCAAAGAAGTGGTGGAGACCGCACGCGAGAATCTCATCATTGGACCTGGTTGAACGAGATCCCAATGATGAGGTGTCTCAAAACCGTTACTTTGCTGAACCAAACACTCTTCTCTTGAACCTTCTAGAAAATTTATAAAGAGTCATTCGTATCCAGATCTACAAGGACGTTTTGATCACATACAAACAAGTGCATACGAAGGATTCACGTTTGAGCATGTTCACCCTACGCTGTTCCTCAAACCTCGCCGCATCCTGGGGGCCTCGTCGCCTTCGTGAGGCGTCACCCATTATTCTCTTACTTTTTTCACCTTTCTCTTGAGCCTGGCTCGGCTGGGTGCCCCTGGTTCTTTCTCAGATGGGGACTCCTGCCCTTTCGCTTCCCTGGCCCACCCGGTGCGAATTTTGGCATGTTGGGGGATTTCTCGGCCCCATCGGCTCGGCCTTTCTCTGCACCGCACTGATATCGGGCAAGGCCGGTCTGCGCCAGTTCTTGCGCCGCTTTATTCTCTGGCGGGTCGGTTTTCAATGGTATGTCTTTGCGGTCCTGGCCTGCCCCATTCTCATCATGCTGGGCATCTTCGCCACCGTGCCCAACGCTCTGTCGGCTTTTATTCCCTCTATGCTGCCTAGCGTGCTTCTCCTGTTTGTGGGACTGCTTATCGCGGAGATGTTCGTCAGTGGTCTGATTGAGGAGCCGGGCTGGCGCGGCTTTGCTCTGCCACGTCTGCAAGAGCGCTATGGTCCTCTCACAGGCAGCCTTATTCTCGGGTTCTTCTGGGGACTCTGGCACTACGCCGTATTCAGATCCAGGGCTATGATGGAGCTGGATCTGGTTCCTCGGCTCGTCATTCCCTGGGACGAATTACGGTCGCCCTATGGCCATTGAATCATCATGAACTGCGTTTCTCAACAACACGAAGGGCAGCATCCTCATTGCGATGATCACCCATGCGTCCATTGACGCTTTCCCAAGACCCTTCCTCTTTCCCGCCAGCTATCTCAGCGCCCTGGCGTCTCCGCTCATCCTGGTTGCCTGGCCCGTCCTGGCTATCATCCTCCTCATCGTCACCCAAGGGAAGCTGGGGTATCAAAGAGACGTTGCCACGCCAGGGTCACAGAGCCTCCCTTCTGACAGTGAGATCCTAGACAAAGCCGGAGCCGAAACGCTTGACAAGAAGGAGCTTTAGTCTGGAGCGGCCTATCCAGACCTCAACCAGGAACATCTTGCTCGCCTCCTTGAGGCGGGAGCCGGAGCGTGCTCTTTGGGAAAGGGATTTTGCCTGCACTGGTTCCGACTACGGGCAAATCCCTACTCCTCTCCGTTTTTCATCTGTTGGAATGGTCTCACAAACGTCCGTTTTCTGACACATATAGTTCAGCTTTTCTATGCCATCCAAACCATCACTGTCCGTGAGCGTAGTATGGCCTCTTGATCCTTCTCAAAAAACGTGTCAAAATCAAAGTCTCAGTTTTTTCGCAGTGAGATGAGCAAGTGACACAAAAGGCTGAGGTTCTATGAAGGTTGGCTACACACGGGTTTCCAAACAGGAACAAAACGAAGCATTACAGAGAGATGCGTTGAAAGAAGCGGAGTGTGAAAAATACTTCGGTGACAAAATCACGGGATCAAAGTTTGAGCGAAAAGGTTAGAGGCACTCCTGGCGTTTGCGCGACCAAGTGATACCGTGATCGTCTGGAAGCTCGACCGGTCTAGGACGCTCGCTCAAAGATCTCATCGAAACACTCAACATCCTCAAAGATCGTGGCGTAGACTTTATCAGTTTAACAGAAAAGATCGACACAACAACGCCTGGTGGGAAACTCGATCTTCCATCTCATGGGGGCGTTGGCTGAGTTTGAACGCGATCTCATTCGTGAGCGCACGAATGCAGGGCTCGCCGCTGCGCGGGCGAGGGGACGTGTCGGAGGAAGGCCGAAGAAATTGACACCAATGGGAAAGTGGCCCTCGCCCGCAGCTCTTGGCTATAAAACGCTCCATCTAGATACTTCAGTTTTACGCTGGAGATCTCCCGCTCAATGAAGCTCTATGTCGAGATAAAAACGGCTTTCGAAGCCCTCTAGTCCGCCCGATTAATTATACAAAAATTTCCCGCAGAATTTTGTGATTTAAAGCCTCCTTCCAATTAACAGGTGCAACAATCTCCATCGAACTTGGAGTAATCCTCTAGGCAGAAACTATTACTGTCTGATAGGCACAAAAATATGGTCCCATTCACGAATGGGACCATATGAAGGATTATCCTAAAAGCTGGTTTTATCATTTTCTAATAAAACGGCTTTATTGAGGCTAAACAAGAGAAACACAAAGCTTTTTTCCAAGCGCATTCACATAGAGGCGCAACATTTCAGTGTTCAACTACTATATCCACATTGCTCTATTTGCTCTACTCGCGCTCTTGAAACGCCCATTTTCTTTGCAAGTTCAGCTTGTGTCAATCCAATGTCTAAGCGTGCTCTAGTAAGTTGCAACCATAAGTCATGTTCTTCAGCTATCTCAGCATAACAAGTCTGTGCCTCTGGAGTTGACAAAAGAGCATCACTCCATTCTTGATAGCACAGTTCCTCTGCTTCGATCTCACTCAATTGGTCATGAACAACTTCCTGCATCACAGCATCCTTTATCAAAGTTTCATCACTCTGCAACATATTGACATTATCACACATAACGAGCATATTTCCTTGCAAAATTCTACTCAGTTAGCTCTTCAGGATACTCCTCCTCATCTATTCAAATTCACAAGCATCAATATATTAGTCGTATTTTTTGGCAGAATCGTAATTTTTCTCTATCTCGTCTGAAGAAGTGGGTAAGATTGCAGTAGGGAGAGCACTCTTCTCTCCCACCACATGAAATCAAACTCTCGCTATGTACGCCTCATATCGTTTTTTTGCTCTAATAAGATCACGACGAGGAACTTCCTGAGTCTTTTTATGAAAACCATGCAAAAAAACAATCTGCCGATTGGAGTTAATAAAGTAAACCAGACGATAGGTATTAGTACACCTGGATGCCCGAAGTTCCCAAAGCTTCTCCTCCAAATGTTTGACCAGAGGCTCGCGTGCCTGAATATTTTGTACGCTAAGCTTCCTGATAGACTCTTTGATATACATCTGGTCGTCTTTGGAGAGTTGCCCCGAGAACTCTATAATAGGGCAGAAGCCATTTTCCTCCCTGTAGAAGGTTACTTTCCAAGGAAATGTCTCATCCAAGCATTCTGACCTTTCTTACTATTCACCACTATAATACGAATGCTTTTCCCAAAAGAAAGTGTGCCAAAGAACTATAAAGAGTACAAAACTTTTAGAGCTTAATCTATTCTTGAAACATCAATGTCTCAATCCGCTCATAATGTCCACTCTTTATGTTTTTGTGACACCCGTGTCTCTTGAGAAAAACAATATCTCGCATGCTTGTAAATGTACAAATATTTTACTCTTTTATTGTAAAATAGGATTTATCTTCTGTCAAGAACACAGCACGTATGTACTTGAAAAACACCTCCTGCTTGTTCAAAATGTATGCATAACATATGAACATCGGAAGTCTTAACAATTGCTTGGATCTTTTTATCTAGTTTTGACCATTCACAAGGACAATACAGAAGCAAATTATTGAGGCAAAAAGGCCACGGCACTCGTGGGACGAGCAATTAATGCCTCGTAGATCAGCCCCATCCTCTCTGGAGGATAAGGCCTCTGGTGCGTTAGCCACCATTCAACAAGCGCAATTGATGAAGCTACAATATGCTGGGCCGCGATCTCTAAAGGTACGACACTTCCAGGAAGCGCGATACTAGCTTGAGCAGTCATCTCTGCCGCCCTTTCAGTCAGGCGCTGACGTAAGATATGACTACCCAACAAAACCCGCACAACTTCATTATGCTCCTGTACATAACAGAAAAGAAGTGTCCCTACCGTTGTGGAATCAGTCGAAGCAGACGGAGAACAAAGGAGTGTTGTTAGTTCTTCCAACACAACTTCCAGTACATCCTTGAGCAGTTCGTCTTTATCTCGATAGTGCCGAAAAAACGTCGTGTATCCAACATCAGCACGCTCAGTGATATCCCGAAATCGTCACTGCTTCATAGCCCTTTTCCAACGTCAAAGCAATTAAAGCTCTGGCAAGGAGTTGTTGCGTTCGTCTGATTCGGCGGTCCTGAGTCTGCACCTGTATTTCCCTCACTGAAAACTCTACAAAATTTGTTCCTCTTAGCATACCACAAACGCATAGTTAAAATAACCAGTCAAAATAGCAGTAGCAGAACTTTGTCTGTATCTACTACAACGTAATAAGAAATACAGGGTATTTCCTTGACTTTCCAAAATTTATGATATACGATGTTTCATAAGTAACAAATAATACCGTAAATTAAACCTTTTACTTATTGCTTATCGCTTTATCATAAAATGCGAGAAAGGAACCAGGTTGCTCATGGCTCACGCCCAGGAACCTTCGACGAGAGAGCAGGAAAAAGCGCCTCGGTCCTGTCCTGTCGATCATAGTACACTTTCTAAACAAAAAACCGCTCCCGTTGTCGAGCCAGTCGGTCTTCCCATCGAGCTCGACGAAGGAGGAGGAGTCTGGCATATACGTGGCTTTGAAGAAACACGAAGTATTCTTCGGAGCGGAGATACTAAGCAAGCAGGCTTTGGTGCTGAACAGATCGACAACGTAAAAATGCTGAAGAATAAACCTATTCTTTATCAGGAAGGGAAAGTTCACCACCAACAACGAAAACAGACAGCGCGTTTCTTTACCCCTAAAACCGTTGGCAGCTATCGCCAATTTATTGAAGCGTTAGCAGATGAGCTTATTGGACAATTAAAACTGCGCCGGAGAGTTGATCTAAGTAATCTAAGCCTGGCGCTGGCCGTGCCAGTTGCTGCGCGTGTGGTGGGTCTGACAAGTAGTACAATACCAGGTATGGACAAAAGGCTCGAGGCTTTCTTTCATCAGCCATCGACTCAAGGGCCTGAATCTGCCCTATCCAAATGGTTACACCTCAGAAAACTGCACGCATTGCTCAATCAGGTACATACACTCTCATTCTACTTCTTTGATGTCCAACCGGCGATCAAGGCGCGTAAACGTCAGCCCCAGGACGATGTCATCTCGCACCTGATTAGCTTAAACTATTCAAACCCTGAAATCCTTACTGAATGTATTACCTACGCCGCCGCTGGTATGGCAA
>CAVZQK010000087.1:0-9103 GCA_963777355.1 uncultured Chloroflexia bacterium | reverse complement strand
ACCAGCAATGGCATTGATCCTGACACCCTAAACCGCTTCATTCGAGAAGGATCTCTCACCAGAGGCTGGCAACATCCTCACATTATGCAGATTTATGATGATGTGCACAGAGAATTACTGGATACGACCACTGGTTCAAGCATTCCTTATCTTGTCATGGAATATGTAACAGGCGGCACGTTCGGATATTCGTCTGAAACCCAATCATCCCTATCCATTTCCGGCCAGAACAATTACCTGCTTTGGTTAGTTATGCGCTGCCCTTCAATACGCCCATGACCACGACGTCATTCATCGCGACCTCAAACCTTCAAATATCCTCTTTAAAAGTGCTCTCGATGAAAAAGATTTTATTATCCTGAGTGATTTCGGCATGGCGGTCTCCACCACCGCTACCCACCATACTTTTCCAAAGGGTGGTACACCCTTCTACATGGCCCCCGAACAGTTTCTCGGCCAGACTGTCCAGGCCAGTGACATCTTCGCTCTCGGCATTATTCTCTATCGCCTCTGCACTGGACAGATGCCTCTTTCCAACCTGAACAACTTCGCACGCCTCCCTTACCAATACCCACACTTCCAAGTAGCATCAATACCGCACTCCCCAAAACTCTTGATCAGGTGATCCTGACTGCTCTCCATGAAGATCCTCACCAGAGATACGCTAGCCCAAATCTCTTCTGGGAACAACTCCAGGCCGCCATCAGCCTTTTCTGAAGCAAAAACGCAAAGCCCCACAGCTATACAACCAGCAGTATCTCCCCAATCCATTCCGGAACCACCAGCAAAGAGGGATATCCAGCCCGAAGCCGCCCAAGAATCGGAACACGCACCAGCAGCGCCAAAACCTCCACAACCTGAATTAGACCAGCACAAAGTGGCAAATGTAACAGCCCAGCTATCACAAGCTAAGCAGCCTGAACCAGCACCGCCAATTGCACCAGTCGCCGGTGCGGCTGCCGGTTTTGCCGCAGACCTGGCAAATAATCCGCGCCGCTCTGAGCTACCCAGACAGGGAAACGGCACAGATCTTCTGGGAGTCAATGATCCCCGCGCCGCGAGCATCGGGATTATCTATGTGGCCCCGGCTAATGACTGGACCAGGTGTGCTGCTTGTTATCCGGACGCAGGAGAAACTAGGTTGTAAACAGGTAGCGGTAGTTTTGCCTAATCCGAATAAGGCGTTCCAACGCCCAGTGGATTTTGATGATTTGAAGGTGGTGCGCCCTAAACTTCAGGTGAATGTGATCTTTATCGCAACGCCTGGCCCGGCCCTGCCGAGTTTGCTCGCCAACGACGTTTTCCCGTCTATTCGTCGCTGGAAAATTATGCCGAGGCGCTTCGTGAGCAGGATAGTGACCTGCTCCCCGCCGATGCCGGGAACAATGAGAAAAAGGGGTTCTGGCCCTTTAGCCGTCAAAAAAATAGTGCCTCTTCCGCTCCTGGGGGAGCTGATCTCCTTGAGGATGAGGAGGAGGAGGATGAAGACCTGTACGATGAAGAGCCGCCTGCCCAGCAGAATCTGGGTACCATGCCGCCTCAGCGCCGCCGCCATGCCCAGCCGGATGATGCCAAGTTTCTGGATGATCCAGAAGAAGATAGGCATAGTGGACCGGGAATGGCGGCAGGTGCAATTGCCGGTGCGGCTGCCGGTTTTGCCCTTGCAGACCTGGCAAATAGTCTCTGCGCCGCTGAGGCCACCCCCGAGACAGGGAAACGGCACAGATCTTCTGGGAGTCAATGATCCCCGCGCCGCGAGCATCGGGATTATCTATGTGGCCCCAGCTAATGACTGGACCAAGCGCGCTCGCCGCTATCCGGACGCAGGATAAGTTAGGTTGTAAACAGGTAGCGGTAGTTTTGCCTAATCCGAATAAGGCGTTCCAACGCCCGGTGGATTTTGATGATTTGAAGGCGGTGCGCCGTAAACTTCAGGTGAATGTGATCTTTATCGCGACGCCTGGCCCGGTCTTGCCCAGTTTTGCTCGCCAACGACGTTTTCCCGTCTATTCGTCGCTGGAAAATTATGCCGAGGCGCTTCGTGAGCAGGATAGTGGCCTGCTCCCCGCCGATGCCGGGAACAATGAGAAAAAGGGGTTCTGGCCCTTTTAGCCGTCAAAAAAATAGTGCCTCTTCCGTTCCTGGGGAGCCGATTTCTTTGAGGAGGCGGCGGCGCTAGCGGGCGGAGCCCTGGGAGCTGCGGCCTTCGCCGGTTCTGCTCAACCCATCTCGACACCTCCCGTCACACGCACACCGCCAGCGAGTCCGCGTCCACCACACGCCATGCCCAATAGACAAATTACCCGTTCCAATCGCCCACGGCGTTCACCTGTGCTCTTGTTTCTGCTCCTTCTGTTGTTAACGGCCCTGCTTGTCTGTGGCAGCCTGGCCTATCTCAATCCTCCTCTACTTTCCAGTGTTCTAGGATCTTCTACCAAGCTTCCGGGGTTACATTCGGGCACCGTGACTATTATGCCCGCCAGCCAGGTCGTCTCGAATAGCTACGTCATCACCGGAGTCTCTGGCACGCCCGATCCCAAACAGCAGACCATCAGAGGCTCGCTCCCTCACTGGTACCGCCCAATCCCAAACCCTGACCGCCAAAGCTTCGGCCATAATCAGACCGTAGGGAGTGCCGCAACTGGAACCTTGACGTTTTTTAATATTAATCCAACTTCTACAACGATTAGCCGCACACACGAGCATTCACTGCAGGGAATGGGCTATTACGTATGGAATGATACAGCCGTCACTGTCCCACCTGGAAATGCGCCCACTGTAGGTTCAAAAGATGTTTCAGCAACAGCGCTCACTATCGGTACAGCCGGAAATATTCCGGCTGGTATTATCAATGGCGGTTGTTGTGCCGGTGGCATTGCTGTGAAAAATCTTGCAGCCTTCAGTGGTGGCGTAGATCCGGGAAATTACAATTTTGTCACCCAGGGCGATGTCAACGCCGTCGCCACTCAAGCTGTACAGCAAGCTAACAATCAGCTGAAAAGGAAACTTGCCAGTGGTGAGCGGCTTGCCGAATTTCCTCAATGCCAGAGCAGTGTCTCCAGTGATTTTCCCGTTGGCGATCATCACCAGGACGTTGAGAGTAGTGGCGTCACAGTCTCGGCCACCTGCAATAGCGTCGCCTACGACGATCAGGGAATGCGTACGCTGGTGACCCAATTGCTGACCCAAAAGGCCCAGATTTCCCCTGGAGCTGGTTATATCTTACAGAATAATCGTATTATCATTGACTCCAAAGTTCAGAGCGTCGATCCCGTCAGTCTGAATGTGACGGCCAAAGGGCAATGGGTCTATCAATTCGGAGATCAGCAGAAAAACGAGCTCTTTGCCCTCGCCAAAGGCCAATCGCTTAGCGCGGCCACCACGGCCCTGCTCGGCGCGAAAGGGGTCTCCAATGCGACTATTCAGTTCAGTGGTACCACCCTGCCAACTGATATCAGCCAATACAACTTCGTCTTTGAAACTCCCCCCGCTCTGCCAACCGGGGGACTGGTGGGAGCGGCGGAGCAGGCGTATCTCCTACTATCACAACCAACGGAACGCCAGTTGCTGGCCCAGGAACGCCTACATCAGGCATCGGACGGTAATATATCGGAACCTCTTGACTAAGAGCGTACTGAAAGGTGTAAACTACCAATAAGTCAATCAACAACTCACCTGTAGGATAAAAGAATCGCGTAGGGCAGATCGGCTTGGCCGTCTCCGGTTGGCTAACCGCTCCCTCGCCGGATGATAACATCCAACGCGATGGTGATTGCTCTCTCCCGGACAAGTTTTGAAGAGCGAACGAAAACGCTGGCCGGGACCGCGTTTTGCGTCCTCGCGGTGGGCGAGAGGGTCGCTCGGCGAGACGGTCAGAGATGAACAGCCGACCCTACGATTTCTCTGTGCGGCGAGTAGGGAGCGTTTCACCTGCGGTTGATCCCGCTCCACGTTCCCCTACCACCCATCTTCCTCATAGTAAAGAAAGGATTACTATTATGCCTCAGCCATTATTCGATGCTCGCTCTACCACGCGTGAAGTCATCGCAGGTCATGATCTGGGTGGGAAAACGATCTTGATTACCGGAGCAAGTACTGGCATCGGCTACGAAGCCGCCCACACGTTCCTCTCAGCACACGCCGAAGTGATTATCGCCGCTCGTAACTCTGCCAAAGGAGAGCAGGCAGTACAAACGCTCCAGGCCACTTATCCTCAAAGCTCGGTCCATTTCCTCCCACTTGATCTTGGCTCTCTGGCCTCTGTGCGCCAGACCGCTCAGCTCTTCTTTGCCCAATGGCACAAACTCATATTCTCATTAATAACGCAGGCATTATGGCAACTCCCCAGGGCTATACCCCTGATGGCTTCGAGCAACAGTTTGCCACCAACTTTCTTGGACACTTCCTCTTAGCACAACTCCTCCTCCCGGCTCTACGCCAGACTGCGCCAGCCAGGATTGTCTCACTCACCTCCAGCGCCCATCGCATGTCAGATATCCACTTCGATGATATTCAGTATCAGCACCGTCCCTACGATAAATGGGAGGCCTACGGCCAATCCAAAACTGCCGATGCCCTGCTCGCGGTTGCTCTCACCCAACATTTTCGTGAGCAAGGTATTACAGCCAATGCGGTAAATCCCGGAGGTGTTCGCACGGAACTCCAACAGCATTTAACCTATGAGGAAATGCAAGCAAGAGGATTTTATGATGCGGCTGGCAATCTCAGTCCAAATTTTAAAACACCTGAGCAAGGCGCAGCCACGACAGTATGGGCCAGCGTTGCACTAGAATTGGCTGGAGTTGGTGGCCTCTATCTGGAAGATTGCCATCAAGCGGCTCCGTATGATCCGAAGATTCCTACCTTCACTGGCTATATGCCTTATGCTCTGAACGCCGACCACGCCGAACAGCTCTGGACAATCGCTGAGAAGCTTGTCGCGCGAGACAGAAGCTAACGTAAAAGTTGTTGCGACCTCGCGTTCGTATGGGCTATACTCATAGAAAGATGAACAATCAACAACTGAAATGAGCCATACATGACTAAAAGCATTCTTTTCTGCTTCGCCCACCCGGACGACGAGGTCGGTATTATCTCCCTGGCCAATCGCTATATGCGCGAAGAGCAGGCCATCACCACCCTCATTTGTACGACCAATGGCGATGTCGGCACAATTGATCCCATCTATATGGAAGGCTATAGCTCGATTACTGAGCGGCGTCTGGCAGAATTCGCCTGCGCGACCCAGGCAGCCGGCTTCACCAATGTCGTCACCTTCGACTACCGCGATAGCGGAATGATGGGTACTCCTGATAATGAGCACCCCAATAGCTCCTGGCAGGTTCCATTGGAGGTCCTTACGCAGCGCGTTCTCGACGTTATGCGCGATGTTCGCCCCCAGGTTGTGGTTACCTTTAACACCTTTGGCGCTTACGGCCATCCCGACCATATTAAAATCAACCAGGCCACTGTGGCCGCTTTCCAACAACTACAAGGCGAGCCAGACGCACCACAGAAGCTGTATTACGCCGCAATGCCCAAGCTACTTTTGCGCGTCGGCATTACCTTGATGCGTCTGCGCGGCAAAGATCCACGCAAAGGTGGCAGAAATAATGATATGGACTTTGTTGCCTCTCTCGCCTCATCCTCACCAATTACGACTAAAATCGATGCGGTAAAATATATTGAGGCAACCTGGAAGGCGATGGAGTGCTACGCCAGCCAGATGCAACTCCCACCCCTGGTGCGCCGCCTGCGCAGCGTTCTTGGACCTCTGTTGCAGGGAAAAGTAGCCCTTTCGCGAGTCTACCCAGAAGTGCGACCCGGTGAGAAAATAGAGCGCGATATCTTCGCAAACGTCAGCTTTCCCACCTCATCTCAACCCATTGAGGCATCGTCGCTTGCCGAGAAACTGGCTGGAGAATAGCGAAGCCCTGATCATTTCATCTACAGGTCTACCCGATACGCTTAAAATTGGCGCTGAGAGGCTATCTTGTATCATGCTTTTATGGAGATGGGTAGCGATTGCTATCCTTTAGAGGCAGAATTACACGAGAAAAAACGTTAAAATGTGACATTCTTTCCCTGTTCTTTTGAGTGCATGAAACGGTATGTTGACGTTAAGAGACCGAACGATGCATGTTCCCATTAGGCCTGTCAGTGCGATCCTGACGGCCTGTAAGGTCCTCTTTCGCAAGCGAAGCAAGGGCGCAGCTGCAAGGGAGGTGCCGACATCCGTTTGCGAACCGAGACCTGCGCTTTGGCAGAACGCCGTCGCCATCGCTATCCAGCAGGCGGACCAGATGCCGGCAACCGCCGTTGCTCGCCAGCAGCGTGAGATGACCATGCGTGAAAAAATCCAGGTGGGCTGACCTCAACGGCCTGAGAGCCGTAGTTGAAGGGAGGGAGGGAGAAACAGCGAATGCCCTGCGCACCATCCTGCCGGAACCCTCGCGCAGAGGCATGCTGACGTTTACACGCTATACCCCCACTGGAGGGGCATACGTCTCCACCGGACTCTCCTCAACCTCGCGCAAGGTTCGTAGGCGACGAAGCTGAGGCCAGAGCAAAGCAATGACAAGCACAACCAGGATAGTGCCCACTCCACCACCTGCGACAGACAACGTGGGACCGAACAACTGCGCCGTCAGACCTGACTCAAACCCTCCGAGTTGACCGGAAGCATTGACAAATAGGCCAGTTAGAGCCGCTACGCGACCACGCATTTTATCCGGTGTACGCGTCAAGGCAAGCGTCTCGCGAATAACCACGCTGATGTTATCCAGTCCTCCAAGTATGAAAAGCATCAGCAGCGAGAGCCAGAATGAGCGTGAAAGAGCAAAAACGATGGTTGCCACTCCAAAGCCTGCCACAGCCAGCAGCAAGGTAGAACCGGCTCGCTGAAAAGGTGGCCGATGAGCTAAAAGAAACGCCACACACAGAGCGCCAATTGCTGGAGCAGTGCTCAACAAACCTAAACCCTGGGGACCGACTTGCAGGATATCCTTTGCAAACATGGGCAGAAGGGTGGACGCGCCGCCGAACAAAACAGCAAACAGGTCGAGCGTCATCGCCGCTAGCATGATGGGTGTGTGACGAAGAAAGCTCATCCCTTCTCGAAGCTCGTATCCTGTAGTGTGCCCATCTGTCTCTGGCTCCTCAGGGAGGACAGATGGCCTGACTCTGATAGGCATCAGGAGGACCACAAAAATGAGAGCGGCCACAGCATTGAGCACATAAACAGCAGTGGCACTGCGCAAAATGGCGATAACTAATCCGCCAAGGGCAGGACCAACGACGGTGGCTAGTTGCCAGGAACTACTACTCCACGTTGCCGCATTCTCGAAAGCCTCTTCCGGCACAACCTGCGCGGGAAGCGTCATGGAGGCAGGAGTGCTGAAAGCTGCGGCAATACCTATAAGAAACAGACAACCATAGATCAAGAGCAGTGGTCCATGCCAGTACGACAAGACCGCCAAGCCCAGAGATGTCAACACTATGACCGCTTGTGTTGTCATAATGATCCGTTTTCGACTGAAGCGATCAGTCACCTGACCCGCATAGAGGGAGAGGACCAGGGCGGGAAGTAGTTGTACAAGTCCCACCATGCCTAGCAGAAAAGCTGAATGTGTCCGCTCATATAACTCCCAGCCAAGGGCAAGAGCTAACATCTGCTTACCAATGTTGACGATACAATTGCCAAGCAAAAATATACGATAATCACGGAAGCGCAAAGACTGGTAAGGATCGTGTCTGCTGTTTGTATTCATGAATGATGCCCTCTTTCTCCTGGAACAATTACCAAATTCAAGATCACCGCGTTTGTGTCCATCATTTTCTATGTTGTCTGTTCTTCCTGATGCGTTTGCAATGACTCATGCTCCTGGTCGCTCACGTTCTCCTGACGTTCCACTTCTTCCTGACGCAAATGCAACGCCCATTCTACCTCCAGACGCCACTGATCAATCCGATGCTTCATCACGTCGAGTGTGGCCGCTAACGAGACTTTCTGTTGCGGATTGGCAAAATGAATGTCGTCACCCCTTCTGGCTAAATCTTCGGCCTCTGCCGTCAAATGCAAGACATGTGCCTGGCTGTAGTTGAGATAATGATCAATCAGATACAACCGTTCTAAGGGTTTTAACAAGAAAAGAACGCCCACTTTTTGCTGAAAGATGCGTTGATACTCGCCAGGATTGGAGGTGGTATCCCTCATCAGTTGGTAAAAACGCTGGCGTCCTGCCTCAGTGATTTGATAGCTGCGTGAGGTGCGCTCTCGCTGCTGCTGCTCGGCCTCCTCACAGACTTCAATCAACCCCTGTGCTTCCAGTTTCGCCAGCAGAGGATAAAGTCGCCCATTACTGATCCTGGCATAAGGCCCAATGAGATCGTTGATGATCTTGGCAATCAGATACCCATGCGTCGGGAAACGCATAAGCAGCGAGAAAATGATCAACTCGTACATGGCTTATCTCTTTTCTGCTCAGTTCGATGACAGTCACATTAACCAGTCATACGTATAGGTCACTATGACCTAGTATAGTGCTGGATTTTTCGTTTGTCAAGGGCTTGTGCGTTCTTAAGGTAAGCGTCATTAAATAAGCATGTATAGTTTGTCAGATAACCTCGCCAAAAAGCTCTTTAGGCCTGTCAGTGCGATCCTGATGGCTATTACGCTTTTTTTGGAGAAAGAACGTTGGAGCAAGGATGGGAACTACTTGTGCGTTCTTTCCTCAAAAGATCAAGTTGGCAAACCCACGCCACAACCAAGCTCCAACACCGAGGCCCCAGGAGGGAGTTGCTCTAACACCAGAGCAGTATATCTCTGGCGCTCCTCAGCCCGCGTTCGGCTTGCCCACTGACTGTGATACTCAGCAATATGATCGTATCCCTGAGCAACGATTTGTTTGGCGTCCATTTCCCTTGCTTCTCCTTTGTTGCCTGAAAGAGGCCACGCTTTCAGCTCATAATCCTGGTTGCGCGTTGTGACAAGGCTCCTAACTCTTCCCAGGAAAACAGATCGCTATCCTCTTCTCGTACTAACAAAACTTATTACTGGAGACATAATAAAGGTAATTCTAACTCAGCTCCCTGATTTTCTCCA
>CAVZQK010000086.1:0-8237 GCA_963777355.1 uncultured Chloroflexia bacterium | reverse complement strand
ACCATAAAACCCCTGGCTTCAGGCCTGATTCTTACTCACATCTTTTGGAACGGCTCTCAGGCCGTTCCAAAAGATGTGAGTAAGAATTAGGGCTTTAGCAGTGGAGTACTTTACTTAGGTTGTAGCACTGTTTTGTAGTAGTCACAGAGATCTTTTAGTTCAAGGTAAAGTAGCATAAGCTAGCAAAGGAGTGAGCCCCAGCCATCTCAGTAGGTGTATGAATGTACTTGTTAGGACGTATTGGAGCGGTTCTTGAAAGTAATTCGTGTATACTACAAATGTCTTGCTACAAGAGAAGAGGAAGGAATTGTGAGACAATCGCCCCAGCGAGTTGGAATCTTGCGGATTACAGCTATCCGTCTACTGATATGGCTGCCCTCTCAGCAAAAGCCCTCAAAGTGAGGATACCGATTGACAGAGCGGTTCGGAAAAGGGCCCTTTTCCGACTTTTAGCCCTTCTGAGTAGTTACGGTTAGAGTATGGGAGTACTTATCTGTCTAGTCTAAAAGAAGCACTTATATTTGTTCCCCAGGCCGTCAGCAGAGACCATTGAGCCACGAAGTCCGGTTGTTGCATTTCACTGAGTGCTTGTTGATAGATTGCGTCATAGTCTGAAATATGCGACTCATGTCTTTATAGAAATGTTGCCCTTACGAATTTCTCTAAAATTCTAGCATGCAAGCGAAACGAAAGCAATGGCTATTCTCATCACGAGAACTCAAAAACCAAAGGACGATTTCAAATAGCTCATCTTTTGCTCCTATTTATCCCTCTTTTGCCGTCCACACTTGTACCGTATTCGCCTCGCCCCCCGAAGCGATAGAGTGTCCATCCGGAGACCATGCTATAGTGTGTACTATCGCGGGATAGCCTTGATAGGTGAGAACATTCCTGCCATAAGCTGTATCTCGAACTTGCACTGTTTTATCGCTACTGGCTGAGGCAATATACGCGCCATGTGGCGACCATACCACCTTCCATACCTCATCGCTATGTTTGTAGGTAAATACATCTTCGCCAGTGCTTGCATTCCATACTCTCACTGAAGTATCAACACTCCCGGATGCAATATGCTTGCCATCTGGAGACCATGCTACCGTTCCCACATAATTGCTGTGTTTTTGGTAAACCTGCCTATCGTTCCCTGTAGTTGCATTCCACACCCGAACCGTTCTATCATCACTGGCTGAAGCGATAAATTGACTATCAGGCGACCATGCTACTTCCCCCACCGCGTTACTATGATTCTTATAGATGAGTATAGTGCTCCCATCATCTGGCTTCCAGATACGGACATTTCGATCAAAGCTTCCCGAAGCAATCCGTGTGCCGTCGGGTGACCAGGCAACCGTTCGTACTCCGTCAGTATGTCCGGTATAGGTAGACACATGCTTGCCATTGGCTGCATTCCAGATATGGACTGTCCTATCCAAACTCTGCGGAGGCGATCAGTTTCCCCTCTGGTGACCATGTGACCCACCATACTGACTGCGTATGTCCTGCATAGGTGCAGATGTTACTGCCATCGGCTATCTTCCAAACCTGCACTTGAGCATCGTCTCCTGCCGAGGCGATAAACTGGCTGTCAGGCGACCATGCTACAGTGTTCACTAGTTTATTGTGTTTGCGATAGATACGGAGGAGCGTTCCCATTGGTGTAGGGGTAGGAGAGGGAGGCGTTGGTGTTGGTGTTGGCTGTGGATGAGACAGGAAAGTGGAAGTAGAATGTGGAGGAGAGGGAAGGGGAGTAGGGGGAGCGTGAAGAAAAGACAGCAGGGATATTTGCGGGTAGCGTAGCCAGGCAAGACCACCTAGCGCAGAAGCCACACCAGCAGATCCCAGCCCTACAACGAGCGCACGCCGTAAGAAAAACGCTGCCTCAATAACGGGAAGAGCGGCCTCAAAACGTTTGAGTTTATCAAGAGGTCCCTCTTCACGGAAGCCTATATCTAAGTAGGGATCAAGACGCAGAGCTTCCTCAAGAACGGGAATGGCCTCTTTAAGGCGCCTCAGTTTGAGAAGTGCCATCGCTTTAATAAGGTAGGAAATAGGATTGTAAGGACTCAGAAGAATGGCCGTATTAAGCGATGAGATTGCCTTATTAAAGCGATGGAGCTGGTAGAAAGCTGCACCTCTGGTACGATAAGCGGCAGCATCGTTAGGATCGAGGATGATCGCTTTATTAAGAGCAGGAATAGCTGCTTCAAAGCGCCCAAGCTCGTATAAAGCCTGCCCCTTCTTTTCATAAGCGGCGGCACTCTTAGGATTACGGCGAATAGCCTGATTCGAGAGGGCAATATCTTCTTTAAGGCGGTTGCGTTCATTGGGTGTTAGAGGATGATTTTTAATCTCTTTTTCTTCTGTTTGCTGGAGGCTTTGCATAATCTCGTCGATACTAACGCTGATATTTGATAGGCCCTCATCTTCATTTGCCCAAGAGTAAGTGGTAGGCGATTTTGGGGTAGCGTCTCAAGATTGGCGAGAGGAGGCTGTTTGGGGATGGCCAAGGGTTGAAGAAGAACAGAAACAACTCTCGCCTCTTGTGTAGTATGTCGCTTTAAGGCTAGCAGCATCTCTGCATAATTCTCTTCAATGCTTATAAGATGCACACTGACCATAAGAAGGATCAGGTTTGCCGATTTGAGATGTTTCTCGACTTCTTTCTCCTGCATCCCTCCTGAGATAATGGAACGCTTAGACCAGATAGTAAAGTCAAGGAATTGTTTTAAAAATGATAGGTGTTTTTCTAGTTTAGTACAAAGTTCTTGATCTTCATCAGCATGGCAGAAGAAGATTTCAAGGTGTTTCGTTGATGATAGTGTAACCACAGGCCTTCCTCATCAAACTTGTTCACAAGAAGATCTTTCAATTATAGCATACACATTTCTATTTGTTGATGAAGGCTTAACTTGCCTACTTGACCAATGTAGAATAAACGAATTGTTATATAGGTTGTACCACAGTTTTGTAATAGTCACAGAGATCTTTTATAACACACTGACTACAACGCGGTCTCTCATACACACAAACACGTTGCCCATGTCTCAGGAGCCCCTTATGGAAGTTATAGATAGCGCGTGAATCGTTTGGCAGTAGTGCTTGCAAGAGATTATGTGCAGCATCAGCCGTGACCTTTTTGCCAATCAGGCCCAGACGCCCGGAGACGCGATGGACGTGAACGTCAACTGGAAGGAGTGGTAGCTCGCAACTAAAGAGTAATACACAGGCAGTCGTTTTAGGTCCTACTCCTTCAAAGCGATTAAGCCAGGCCGCCGCCTCTTCTACGGGTAGCGAACATAAGAAAGTAAGATCCAGGTTGCCTCGCTCCTCAGTGATCTGGCGCATAATTGTCTGTATGCGTGGAGCTTTCACTTCCGGCCAATTTACATTCGCAATAGCTTCTCTACCTCAGCAGTCGAAGCATCCCGGACCCCTTCCCAGGAACCAAACCGTTTCAAGAGATTTTCCCACGCGGCAGCAGTCTGCTCATCGCGGGTGCGGTGTGAGAGAAGAATATCCACAAGCATACTCATCGGATCTTTGCTAGAAAAGGGAACTTCACCATAATACTCTGTGAGTCGTCGGGTAATTTCTAACGCTTTTTCCGAGAGTGCCGCAATATCTGTTGAGGGATACCCATAATCCGCGAGGTTTCGCACACGATTTATTGGTTGTTTCATATCTCTCCTCTTGCTTTTATGCAAATATATTATTTACACGAATTTTGTGCTCAACCGTTGCAGCGTAAAAGTAGGGGACATCTGTCAACCGTTTGCATGATAGCTGCCATGCTCTTTTTCCTCTCTTACCAGAGAGCGGCACCAGGCGGTAGCGCACTTTCTGCTCGTATTCTTTATATCCTGTCAAATCTTTCTCCAGGAGCTTCTCCTCGTCGAGAATTCTCCATGCCAGTACAGGGATGGTGATAGCAAGGACTACGAGTCCCCACCAGGAGCCGAGCGCGAGTGGGATGCCGATGACCATGATCACGTTTCCCAGGTACTGGGGATGTCGAATGTGAGCGTAGAGACCGGTCGACATCACTTTCTGATCCTCAACTACCTCGATCGTAGCACCTCCATAGCTGTTATTTCCTCTGAACGAGAGAAAGGGGATGAACAGGCCAAGCACGACCAGCGCATCTCCAAGCAGCGAGATCGCTGGCGGCACCGGAGACCAGGTAAAGCGATGATCGAAGGCGCTGAATACCAGTACGGCGAAAGTGCTCAGCAGCGCGATAGATATAATAATGTTTTGCGTCAGGCTCTGGTCCGCAAATCCCACCTTTTTGCGCCTCGCAAGGAGAGCCGGGTCTTTCAGATACAGGTAGACGCCGATTGCATTCGTTGAGAGCAGAAAGACGATGAGAAAAACCCATGCCTGCCAGTAGGCCAGCGTCCACGCCGGGAGAAACAGCAAAAGCCCCAGCGCGATCAAACCAAGAAAAGTTGATGCTGTTGTTTGAACGACGAAAGTTTTCATGATAGTTTACTCCTTGCTAGCAAATACGCCTCATCTCGCATATAATTGTTTCTATGTTTATTCGTATGTATCGATGTTAAGTGTGAAAAGGGACAAGCTCTTTATGACAACGCCCCCGGCAAACAAAGTCAAAGTCTTTATCGGTTTTAGCAGGGAAGATGAAGAATATTTGTTGCGACTTCAGGCACACCTTGGACCTTTGGAGCAGAGGAATTTGATTGAGGTCTGGAGCTATAAAGATCTGATTCCTGGCTCTGATTGGAAGGTGAAGATCACAAAGGCCATTACCTCTGCCGAGATAGCAATTCTGCTCGTAAGCATTGATTTTCTTAGTGGTCCAGATTTCCTGCGCGATTGGCCGTTATTAAAAAGGCGTGCTGAGCAAGGCACAAGGATTCTCCCTGTCATTGTAAATTACACCTCTTTTGCCGATTCTGAGCTTGGCCCCTTTGAGCCTGCGAATGATCCAGATAAGCCGATTTCAAGCCTGACCCATAGTCAGAAAGGAAGGACCTGGGCACAAATAAGGCTTCATTTGCGAATGCGCCCTGAATTTGTCTGCTACAAGCCAGCCGCCGATACCAACCTTCACTCGCAGATCCCACCGAATCGATCTCTATTGTACCTTCAAAATCAAAAGGTTTAAATATGCAAGAAGATGAACACGATCTTGAGCTAGTAACGATAGCCAGCGATAAACTGGTTGAGGCTCTGCTGTCAGCCTTTCCTAGTCAGATGGATCTCTACATTATGCTGTTCAGATACAAACTAGAAGAGAATTTTATCTGTTATTGCTGGCGGACAAAATCTCAACCAGATCGCCTTTAATCTGGTTGGTTGGGCCGAGAGTCAAGGGAAGGTGTGGGATTTCGTTAATGGTGCTTATGAAAAATAATTGAGGGAACAGGCTCCTAAAAAGGTTCGTGGAGAAATACATGTAACCAAAAAACATTCTCGCCTCGCAAAATTAAAAAAGAGTAACTCTTGCAATTTGTGCTGATCGCTGCTATACTTTCGTTACCTGTTCAGCAAACGACGCTTTTGTATTGTTTCAGGCTGGATGCTCATTCAGCCAATTAGGAAAGGAGACAATTGTGTTAGCACATGTTTCAGAGCATGGGCAGCAATATACGATACTGCCTCCTGGCCTTGCACACCCAGCAGGGTATCGTGTAACAGAGTTACTCTCAATCTTCCTCTTTTGTTGCGCCACCTCTCTGTGCTCTTTCTGGTCATTTTTCCTTCGTGCGAGCCACACTCTTATTCAGATCGAACGAATGCTTGAAGACGTTCTTCTTACTCGATTTGAGGGGCGTGAGTGTGTTTTTTGCCCGCTTGCTTGGAGAAGGATTATATTCCAATTGAGCTGAATGGGATGGATCATTATATAGGTAACAGAGACACATTTGGAGGGAAACCTAATTGGCGAATCAGCAACATCTTGACCTTCTTAAACAGAGTGTCCATACCTGGAATCAGTGGAGGCAAGATCATCCAGATATTCGGCCTGATCTCAGCGGTTCCGATTTGGCCTGGGCTTGTTTGAGCAATGCCGACTTGAGCGGCGTAGACCTCAGCGGCGTAGACTTCACCTGGGCCGATCTCTATCGGGCCAACTTAATCAGAGCCAATCTCGGCCAGGCCAATCTCAGCGGTGCGGACTTGAGTGGCACCCATCTTTGTCGGGCGAACCTGTGTGGGGCAAATCTCAATGGGACGTTGCTGTATCGAGCAAATCTGCGCGATGCGGACCTCAGCGAGACGAATTTGCAGAAGGCGTTTCTTGAAGAGACCGTGCTGAATTGAGCATGGCAAAGGAAGGATACTATGGTAAAAGAGAGAGATGAAATTCTGGTCGTTGGGGAAGTCGTTGAGGTGTTTCCCAATGCCCTGTTTAAAATCCAAATTGATGAGCAGCATCATGTACTGGCAGTGCCCGCGGGACGTTTACGGCTGTCAAATATCCGTCTTGTGGCGGGTGATAAGGTGCGAGTTGTGCTCTCGCCCTACGACCTGACACGGGGCCGGATTACCTGGCGCGTCAACGAAGGTCGTAATGCCCCGCTAAAACACTACTGAAAAAAGCCATCTTGTAAATTCTCTCTTCCAGACACATTTTGGAAAGAGGGGCAAAAGGGTTCGCTGAGAGATCCCGCTTGGTGGGCAGAGACGACGTAGGGACGGCTGTTGATCTCTGTCTTTTACCCACAATTTTCTATTCGAGGGAGAGTTGAGAAGCGAGATCGATGCCTTCGAGAAGAGTTTGGATATGCATCCATCCCTTCCAGAGGGTTTTCCATCCTGGCTCTCCGTCCCCTTTGCGGCCCAGATAGCCACCAGCCTGAGCAAGACCATGCCAGCACTCTGCGAGGTCAATAGCTGGGGAGCCACCTTAGCCAGATGTGCTACGACGCGGACCACGTCAGGGGGCAAGATCTCCTGAGCCAACCGCTGCGGGTCTTGACGAGCGACGTTCCGCAGGTGCAAGAGTCGCACGGCTAGAGGAGCGAGAAATCCTAAGAGCGTTCGTAATCCTTGGTAGGTTTGCAGCTGTCGTGTCTCAATCTGACATCCTGTTTTGAGGCATTGATGGGGGTCTTCCACGATCGAACGCATCCGATACCAGGCGACCCGTTCCCAGGCCTGCTCTTCGGTTCCCACGGCCACGAGGTCAGCAACAGCCATTCCATCGCCTCTACTCCCTCGGGCGCCTCGGCTTCCCAGGTTCGGACCACCGTGACGACCATTGGACCGGCTCCCGTTGCCTGCTTCCCCATCAGGAGGCCAGAGCCGCAGTTCTCCCCAACTGACCGACAGATCGCCTCTCGTTGCTGGCGCTTCTGGTTGCCGTCGAGTCGGATTGTGGCCTCCCCCTTCTTCGGCCAGGTTCGGCACTTCTTCAAACAGATGCTTGCACGGCTCCAGCGCCGCTGCGCTGTCTGCCATGTCGACGCTCCGCGGCGGGACCGCCGTCTCTTGCTTGATCCACGCCCAGGTCCACCCGCCGATCATGATTGACCCGCACCACGAAGTCCCCGCCTTGATTACGGCACTCCTGTAGGAAGGAAAAGATATCACTTCCTCGATCTCCGACATGGAGGTACTGGCAACCCTGGGGCTGGTCCTCTCTCTCGTACTTGCCGGGACCAGACCTGCGATTCTTTGTCCTTGCGTCGGTTCCGTGCATGCTCGTTTCTCCCACCGGCGCACGTTGGCGCAAAAAGGCTTCCTGAGGCCGCTATGCCCAGAACCTCTCTCGTGCCTCGGCTCGATGGCCAGCACCGTTTGCAACAGATAGCCCTGGCCCTTTCCTTGCCGGCCCACCGGACCCAACCCGCTCGTTTGCGGATGATGCCTGTAATCGACGTCGGTCATATCCTGAACGAGCAAAATCCGCTTCTTCTTTTGCATCAAAGCGCGGGTCTGCTCCAGATGGGGCGCGATGAGTCGCCCTGATAGCTGGTGTGTGCGCTTTCTAAGAAGCGATAGGCGGCTTTCGTTGCGGCCTGATCTCCCATTTGTTTGGGCAAGGATGCCTGCGGATCTCGCGCCAAAGCGCTTCCCATCTTGATCACTCGTTCGCTTCGGTCCGCATGCGCCAAAGTGTGCCCCTGCAAACGTCTTCACCGCCCACTTGTCTGCACTTTCCATGCGGAATTCACTTGCATTCTTTCTTCCCTTTTCTTGTCTTTCTTGTTTTCCTTTCCTTCCATTGTATCATCTTGTTTTCCTTTATTTTTGTGGGTAAAAGACAG
>CAVZQK010000085.1:0-37629 GCA_963777355.1 uncultured Chloroflexia bacterium | reverse complement strand
GGAGCCGATCTCCCTCTCCCCTCCTCGATGGAAGGGAGATCGGCGGCTACCTACCCGTAAAGAGCGGCAGAATCTTACGGCTGCAAGGTAAGGGCAAAGATATGCATATGACTAGATTGATAAGGGCCAGACTGGAATCTGGGCAACTGTAGCGCAGCAACGGTGCGGGTAGAATCTAGCATAATCGGAATAGCATAGATAGAGACAACATTGCTCACTACCATATTTGAGTTAAAGCGATAGGGGGCACTCAAAGCATTCGAGGAGCCACTACACCAATCAGGGATAGTCAAATACGTTGTTGCAAAAGAGCCATCCGCGTAGTCGACAGTAAGAGCGCCACGGACGGGTCCCCAGCTCGCAGACGCGAGTAGATATGCCATGCGATAGTTGCCAGGGGTAAACGATATTTGTTGTCCAAAGGGAATAAGATTATCGTTGCCCCATGATGCACCTGGGAACTGATAAGAAACCCCACCAATAGTAATTATGCCAGCAGAGGGCAGAGCTTGAGCAGGGTAGGAAAAGCCTGAACCATCAAAGTCGGCCATGCCCGGTCCGTATCCAATACCCTTATTATTGAAGAATGAGCCCAGTGGAACCTGCTGAGGCGAGAATACCGGGACAGGGGTTGGGGAGGGTACCGGCGACGGCTGCGGCGACGGTTGCGGCTGCGGCGACGGTTGCGGCTGCGGCGACGGCTGAGGTCGCGGCGAAGGCGAAGGATCAGGGCCTGGGTCCTGATGCGTCGGTGTTGGCTTCGGATCAGGACCATGTGTGGGTACAGGAGTCGGGATTACCGAAGTCGATACCGGTGTAAGGGCCAATGTTGGGGTAGGAAAGAGTGTCGGGATCGAGGTTGAACCTGGATTAGGAACACTCCCTTGAGAGGTAGGGATAATAACAGGCGCAGGTGAAGACGTACTCACGACAGTTTTCGTAGGTCCAGGCAGATTAGATTGCCAGGGAAACTGCGTAGCAGAGATTGTAACAGAGTGAGCGATTGTTCCCAAATTTCGGGCGGACGTCAAAGAATTGACACCAAGAAAGAGTGAGCCGATTACAAGAACAACCGCAACCAGACCTATGACCAGGATGCGTCTGCGAAACAGAGTGCGTCCAGGAAGCTGAGGCAATTGTGGCCACGCTTGAGGAAGCAGAGCTCTCTTGCTTGCCCCAGCAAAAAAAACCTCAGGAAGAGGACGATAATCTGCCGTGAGAGGAGACTGCTGAGGCAGCTCCAGCGTGACAGGCAAAACTGGCTGAGACGGCTCCAGTGCGACAGGCAGAACTGGTGGCAGAGGCTCATCTTCCTGTATCACAAGATCTGTCGAGTCAGGAGAACTCAACAAATCAACGGGTTTCTGCATTTTTATAGCAGCTATTCTGCCGATAGTAATATCATCTATTTCAGGTATAGGAGTGACAGGGAGAGCAAGAGCAACAGACTCTTCTTGCGGAGCGACATCTTTAACAGGATCGACATTGACAACAAGAAAAGAGACACCCATCGCAGTCAGGAAAGCCTGGATATCAGGATAGCGCTGGGCCGGTTCCTTAGACATTGCTTTGAGGATTGCCTCTTCAATATAAGGAGGTAGATCAGGATTAAAGCGCCTCGGTGGGATAAGAGATTTTGTTTTGAAGAATGTACCGGGGGACTTGACAGAAGGGACCATAAAAGCCTTGCGGCCACTCAGCATCTCATAGGCAATGCAAGCAAGGGCATACTGATCGCACGCCTCACTAAGATGGCCCGATAGCTGCTCAGGAGCCCAATAAGTAGATATTTCAAGAGGATGTGTATCTTCCGTCTTTACAACAGAGATAAGACCATCCAAATGAAAGTCGGTCAGCAACACAGCATCCTGCATAGTGAGCAGCACATTTTGCGGTTTTAGATTTCCGTGGACAATATGGTTATGGTGAGCATATTGAAGGGCCTGGCCAATCTGGGCAAAAATGGTTAAAGCTTCTTCCTGTGGCAATGGATGATCGGAATCGCTTCTTTGTAAACGGTCATACAGTGAGCCCGAAGTGATATATTCGGAGATCAAGTAGGGCATATCTTTGTACATACCAGCCGTCAGCACAGGCAAGATATGGGGATGATGCAATTGTTGCAGAGAAGAGACCGTTTCCAGAAACGACTGTTGTTCTGACTGAGAGTCCACATGAGTGAGAGTAAATAATTTGATAAAGACACGTTGATAAGGCGTTGTATGGGAAATACTCTCGCCTAAGAATATCTGAACCCCAGGGCGGGAATTTAGCGCACCAGTGAGCCGATACCCTTCGAGATCTTCATTTACGAGATCGGTTTCTCTAAGCATTTCTATCTATTGTCCCTCGATATAAATTGGATTATAGGAAAAAAGACGGGATTTTGGGGAGTAACAGTGGAATCATGAACAAAACGCAGAGCTCCTTTAGATGCCATATTTCCGGGCAATTATGTTGTCTTGACAAGCTACCGTATTGATATAGATTTCCTCGCAGATACCATTTCCCGACCTCCTTGATAGCAACCAACTGGCATTTCTAACAAAGTACATCCTTGCTAGAGAACATTCTCCGGACATGACCATATAAATCTGGCTTATAGCAACCTCACCAGAAAGAATACATATCTCAGAGAGTCTCTCAACATACGCAAGTCTTTACTGGAAGTACAAAGCGATCAGCCAGTAGAGCATGTATACAGTAGAGGTAGTAATAATAAGATACCACAAGTTACTGCGTTTAGGATAGCAAGTAAGCAAATATCTCAGTTACATAACATGGTCGTTAGCCATAAAGGGGTATAGCCATACTATCCCTACCGTTTGGAGGAGATTAAATGGTCCACAGTTGTCAGAACGTTATCGAGGTCAAACGGCTTATGGACTATTGCAGCATAGTTACAGCTAGTGGGATTGACGGCGCTACTGACGGCGCTCATCAAGATAAACGGAATCGCCTTATATTTTGCATTGGCCTGCATACGGCGGCACATCTCCTGCCCGCTCATAATAGGCATCATCAGATCACACATAACGACGGCGGGACGCTTTTTTGCCAGGCAGGCAAGGCCCTCTTCGCCATTATGCGCGACGATGACATCGTAGCCTTCGTCTTCCAGGATGATACACAAAACCTCGACAATGGCCTCATCATCGTCGACAACCAGAATCGTCGTCATGTTTGCTCCCTTAACCCAGATGGTGGTATTGTTCCCCCCATCTCTGCCAGTGTCTCGGAGCGCAGACGGGCGACACCAGTGAGAATTGCTTCCGCGCTAGAAAAGGTAGAAGCTACTTCAATACCTTGCTCAGAAATGCGAAACTCACGGATTGACGGATCATGGCCGCTTTCGCGCATTTTTATAATTGAGATGAGGCGGTAGAGTTGTGAGCGTAATTCAACATAACGCAGGAGCAGAACATTTTCGGCGAGGCCAGTGACCCCACTTATACCTGGAGGAAGATTCACCTCCTGACTAAAAAGATCAGGCAATTCCACCGAGCAGATCGTCGTAACCTCATAACGGCGCAGAGCACCAAGAAAGGCCGTCAGAAAAAGGTCGAGCCGTACAGGAGAGGCGATAGAGCGCTGAAAGCCACTCAAGCCATCGAGAAAGAAGCGACGAGCACCAGTACGTTCGATACTTGCCAGAATTTGCTCCGCGAGTACATCCAGGAAATCTTGAATAGGTGACTGCCAGAGCAATTCAAGCAAACCATCGGCAACAAACTGGGTAGGGTCCAGACCAAAGGGAGCAAGCTTGCGCGCCAGTTGCGCGGGCGTCTCAGAAAAGCTAAAATAGAGTCCTTTCTCGCCCTGGGCAGCTCCTCGCAGCAAAAAGTGGCTGCCCAGAAGGGTCTTACCAACCCCCGATGAACCCATGAGGATTGTTGTGGAACCAGAGGGGAGACCGCCATAAAGCATCGCATCCAACTGAGCAATTCCGACACTGAGACGCTCTACCTCTTTCCTGGTATCAGGCGGTAGAGGAAGTGAAGAGATGGAGAAGAGAGCCTCCATACGCGGGTAAACAAGCAGCCCATTTCTATCTATAGTATAGAGATGGCGACCTTCTATAAAGGCGCTACCGCGAAATTTGCGCACCTGCAACTCACGGACCAGGCGAACATCCACAAAGCGCATAGACAGTTCGAGGACCCCTTCCACCAGGGTCTGTTCCCCATGAGAAGTATACTGCTCATCGGAGGGTACGAGGAGAAAGGTGGTACAACCCAGAAGCTCCATAGAGACTTGCAGCGTGTGCAAGTATTGCTTCCATTCCAAAGAAGAGGGCGTAACCTCAGCGGCAATCGTCGCCCCATCGATAACGACAAGCGAGGCATGCAGACGACGCACTTCTGTACGCAAAAGGTTGATAAGACCATCGAGGCCCTCTTGCTTTAAAGTTGCATAACCGCTTACATAGGAGATCTTATTAGCGACAAGTGCCAGGGAAAAAAACGCAAAGGACTGGAGGTCTGTGAGCATACGACTGCTCGTCTCGGCCAGCAGAGTCAGATAGAGGGCGCTGCCTCCAACCATAGCATGATTATAGCAGATCTGATTGCCTAGAATGGTCTTACCTGCGCCCGGTGACCCTACGATGAGATAGGTTCTTCCCTTGAGGAAACCACCATGCAGAACATAGTCCAGGCCGGCATTCCCACTTGATAAACGTTCAGGCGCTGGAGGCTCGACCGCAAGCTCGCTCATAGGTAATCTCAAGTTCCCTTCGTGTCATAAAGTGTTGATTTTCTCATTCTAACAGTTTAGCTTCTGCATTTCAAGCTCAACAGGTACTAGTGCACTAATGAGATCAGGAATTGTCCTGTTGGAGAGGTGCCCCAACTTTTGTCATATCGCGAGGATCAAGAGTGTCACGCACAGCATCGCCGAGCAGAATGGTAATTAAGGCAACCGAGAGAGAGATACGCGTGCCATTTTCTAGTACGCTAATCCCTTCCACCTCCCTCGACAGAGAAACCAGCAGTAGGGTCGGCTGTTGATCTCTGACCGTCTCGCCTACCACCCACCTCGCCTACCACACACCCCACAGAGAGCGCGAACCATATCTCCTTGACAGAACATACGGCAGCATGATACACCTGACCACATAGTTAAGTGTATCTGGTACGAAAAACTTCATTGGAAAGGAAATGACGATTGCCTTTCTTTTCGCCTCCGCCTTAGTATAAAATGGGGATACCAGTCAGGACTTGAGCCGTGGGATAACTTTGCTGTGGCTGGACAAGACCAGGCATTAAGCAATGAGGATGGCTGGTATTCTAAATGGAGGATAAGCGATGAAACGCGTAGTTGTTACAGGGATAGGGCTGATTACGTCCCTGGGGCACAGTGTTGAGGCGACCTGGGAGGCACTCTGCCAGGGCCGTTCAGGGATCGGGTCGATCACGAATTTTGATGCAAGCGAGTACCCGGTCCAGTTCGCAGGAGAGGTCAAGGGCTTCGATCCCAGTCCTTATATGGACCGCAAAGAGATACGTAGAAATGATCCCTTCACCCATATAGCCGTTGGGGCATCCCGGCAAGCCCTGGCACAGGCAAGACTTGAGATTAATGAGGAACTTGCTCCAGATGTAGGAGTCTGTATTGGTAGCGGCGTCGGTGGCTTTATCACGCTGCATGAACAGTTCGCTATTCTCCATGAAAAGGGACCGACGCGTGTCAGTCCTTTCCTGATTCCGATGATGATGATTAATGCAGCCCCCGGAGTGGTCTCGCTACTGACGGGTGCCCAGGGGCCGACGTGGGCGGCAGTATCTGCATGTGCGACGAGTGGCAATGCCATCGGCGAAGCCTGGGAGACGGTGCGACGGGGCACGGCGCGGGTGATGATTGCAGGTGGTTCGGAAAAATCTATTACGCCTCTGGGCATGGCCTCATTCGCAAATATGCACGCCCTATCGAGACGCAACGAAGACCCGCAAAGAGCCAGCCGTCCCTTCGATGCCGAGAGGGACGGTTTTGTGATGGGAGAAGGCGCTGGTATCCTGATTCTGGAGGATCTGGATTTTGCGCTGGAACGCGGTGCGCCGATTCTCGCGGAACTGGTCGGATATGGCTCGACAGCCGACGCCTATCATATTACCGAACCAGCTCCAGGCGGCGATGGCTTAAAGCGAGCGATGAGGCGAGCCTTGCAAACGGCTGGCTTGCAACCGGAAGAGGTAGACTATATTAACGCACATGGCACATCCACACGCTTCAACGACTCGACAGAGACCCAGGCCATTAAAGCCTGCTTTGGAGAGCATGCCTATAAAGTCGCAATTAGCTCAACAAAATCGATGATTGGACATACTTTTGGTGCGGCTGGAGCTATCGAGGCAGCGGTCTGCATTCTCAGTATCGTCAATGGCATCATGCCACCGACGATCAACCTGGAACATCCCGATCCAGAATGCGACCTCGACTATATCCCTAATCATGCACGACTTGGAGATGTGCGTGTGGCTCTATCGAATTCAATGGGCTTTGGAGGGCACAACACAACGCTGATTTTCCAACGCTATGCATAATTCAATGAGAGATCCTCTCTCGCCCGGACACATTTTTGGACGCGAGAGGAATCGCCTGGCGAGGTTAGCAAGGGGCGAGAGGAATTGCAGGGTGAGAGCCTCTCGCCCCACAGAGAGGTGTAGGGTCGGCTGTTGATCTCTGACCGCCTCGCCTACCACCCATCTCGCTCCACAGAGAGGTGTAGGGTCGGCTGTTGATCTCTGGCCGCCTCGCCCACCACCCATCTCGCTCCACAGCGTAGGTGATTTGGGCGATGGCAAGGATCGCTCTATCCATAACGAAAAGGAGGAAAAAAATGACAACATTCCCTCAGCATCGTCCGGTCACGCTGGCGCGGCATGGCATCGTGGCATCACCCCACTATCTGGCCTCAGAGGCGGGACTGGATATCCTCAAAGCCGGCGGCAATGCCATCGATGCCGCCATTGCTAGCAGTGCCATGCTCCAGGTTGTCTATCCCTTTGTCTGTGGATTGGGCGGTGACGTATTTATGATGATCTATGAAGCGGCAAGTGGGCAACTCTACGGCTTAAACGGCAGTGGCCGCTCAGCCAGCATGGCTAGTATCGAGCGTTATCAGGAGCTAGGCTATACGAAAATGCCAATAAAAGGGATTCACGCCGTCACAATTCCCGGTTGTGTAGATGGCTGGGAAACGGCCTCACGGCGCTTCGGACGGCTAGGGCTGGCACGCTCTCTGGCGTCCGCAATCTCTTACGCGGAAGAGGGGTTTGCAGTGGGACCGGGATTGCACCATGCGCTCACCCACACAAGCGCACAACCTGAGACACACCGCTCCTGGCATACCCATTTTCTCCCAGATGGGAAAATACCAGCAACTGGTTCGGTTGTACGCTTTCCCACGCTGGCCCACACCTATCGCGCCATCGCTCAAGACGGTGCAGATACCTTTTATCGCGGAGAAGTTGCCCAACAGATCGCAGATTTCTTTGCCCGTGAGGGAGGCCTGATCTCACGCGAGGATCTGGCCGCACACCAAAGCACGTGGGTAACGCCGCTCAGTGTGCCATTCGCAGATCTTACCATCTACGAGATGCCACCCAACACACAGGGAATTACGGCGCTCCAGATGCTGGGCATGCTCAATTATCACCAGTTGGGCGAGAATCCATTAGCCCCCGAAACCATTCATCTCGCCGTGGAAGCGAAGAAACTGGCCTTTACTGACCGGGCCGCCTATCTGACTGATCCTACACATATGCGCGTCAAGCCAGAAGCATTGATTGCTCCAGATTACCTGGCTACACGAAGTGCATTGATTGATCCACAAAAAGCTCAGCCCTCTGTCGCGCCAGGCAGTTTTACGGGAGATACCATTTATCTCTGCGCTGCCGATGACGCAGGAAACGTCGTCTCACTGATTCAGAGCAACTATATGGGCTTTGGTAGCGGAGTTGTTGTAGATGATACAGGAATTGTCTTGCAGAATCGTGGAGCTTACTTTACGCTCGATCCAACTGCGGCCAATGCGCTGGCCCCGTCGAAACGGACACTGCACACGCTTATCCCCTCGATGGCCCTACGGAACGGGCGTCCGGCGATTGTCTTTGGTACGATGGGAGGAGATGGGCAGGCACAGACGCATCTACAAGTTTACACCGCACTCGCCCGCTTTGGTCTCAACATCCAGCAGGCGCTAGAGATGCCGCGCTGGCTTCACGGCGAAGATCTGAAACAAGAGACGCTACTTGTAGAGAATCGTTTCCCGGCCAACACGCTGGAGACGCTGAGGGGTATGGGACATACTATTCGGGAAGGCGCTGCATGGATGAGCACAATGGGATATGCGCAGGGGATCGTCTTTGACGCGGAGACCGGCGTTATGCATGGGGGATCGGACCCGCGAGCCGAGGGGATTGCCGCAGGATGGTAGCACAATAGACACTCGCACTTTCTCAAAAGAAAGTTGAAGCAGGCTATACCATAAAACCATGCTCAACTTTCTTCTGATAAAAACGGTATTCTCTCTCCTTCTATCTTTTACCCACAAACCCACGCGATGCGCAACAAAATAGGTCTTTGAAAAGCTATCCTCTGACTATCTTGCATAACACGATACTTTGTGCTATGCTTCTAGTAGATTGTAGTACAAGATAGTGAATGGACGAGTTTCTTATGGAGAATCGTTCGACGCAGTTGCTCAAAGGCACCTTAGAGATGTGTCTACTGGCCTTACTTCGCGAGCAGCCTTGCTATGGCTACGAAATCGTGCAGCACCTGGCACGCTACGGGCTGGATCTGGTGAGCGAGGGCAGTATCTATCCGCTCTTGAGCCGGATGCTTACGCGCGGCTATATTGAGGGCTACCTGGTTTCCTCGACGGAAGGCCCCAGTCGCAAGTATTATCGCCTCCGGCCAGAGGGAGCCAAACAGTTGGAGCAATGGCAAACGGAATGGGAAACGTTCGCTGGTGCGGTTGAGCGCATTCTGAAAGGAGATGGTTCTCATGTCGATGGTCGATCAACACACCCAACAGCAGATCGCTGACCTGGTGAATGCCTGTGAAGGCTACTGGGAGCTGCGCAGCATCCCTGAGTCGCAGAGAAAGGAGATGCGACTCGAACTCGAACAGCACTTAGAGCAAGCGGTTCGCGATGGCAAATCCCTAGAAGCGGTGGTCGGTCCCAATGCCCTGGCTTTTGCGGAACGTTGGGCACGGGAAATGCCTCATCAGTTCCCGCGAGGAGGAGCCGTGATCCTGCGCTGGCTGGTCCTCGACTGGCTGGCCTACGCCTTCCTCTTTTTGCTAACCATCGCGCTCTTTGAGCATCTCATCTTACGGTCTCCTTCTTTTCCCTTTGCGCTGCCCCACCTGGTCGCTTTTGCCTTCATCGGCGTGTACATGCTGCTCCAGAGGTGGTCAGGCTTTTTTTCCCCGCGCATACGCCTCCGTGAAAGCCGTTTGATGGTAGCCTTTGGGATCTATGTTGGGATCAGCCTGGGCATTCTGCTTCTGCTCTCCCTGGCGCAGGCACCGTGGCATCTGGTTCTCTTTCGCTGGGATTGGCCTTTTACGCTCCTGTTGTTTCTCGTAACAAGCATCCTATTCAGCCTGAAAGTCTGGTTTGCCAGAGATGCGGGGCAAAAGCATCTATTCTAAGTATGCTTGCCAGGGAATGGCAATCTTCCCTGGCAAGGCAGTTCCACCAGGGAATGTAAGCTGGTTCATAGTATATCTGTGATCTTTTCGCTAGAAGAAATAGTATATCTTCTATAAACTCTTTTTATAAAGGAAAACAAAATCATGTAAAAATTTAGCTCATTGGAGATAAAAAACAATGGCAAAAAAAGCATTTCTTCCACTTATCGGTGGTCTCATTCTATGCCTGGTGCTCCTGTCGGCTTGTGGCACAAGTGGCGGCTCGGCATCTGCATCCTCTGCGCAAAAAAATACGTCCTCTACAACTTCTGTATCGAGCACCCACGTCGCAACACCCGCACCAACGCAGGCGGCGAATCCTACACCGACAACAACGACAGTGATGAGTACGCCAACTGCCACAGGCACTTCTGCAAGCTGTAATCCAACCTATGGCTGTGGCACGGGATCGTCTAATCTGACATCTTACAAAGGCAACGGCTATACAATTAATTTTCCCGGTTCATGGGTGATAAAATCTGATGGGAGCAATGGGACAATCTTCAGCGCGCCAGATAGCTCGGCCTCGTTTCATGTTTTTGTACAAAATAGTTCTTCGGTTATAAATCCGCTACAATATGAATTTGGTACTCTGGCAAAAGATAACTGTAAACCTGTTCCCTCTGGTCTACCAACAATAGTGACGAATGGTGTCACCTGGCTACAATCACAATATGTCTGCCAGCCAGCCGACAATGGTCAGGCAGGAGGAAAGGTTGAGGAGGTAGGGATTCTGGTAGCAACGGGACTGCACAATGCAACCTATTATAGTATGGACTATATGACCGCTCCTAACAATTTTGATAATGCAGATAAAATTTTCTTCCAACCCATGACCTTCTCATTTAAGCTCGCCTGAGAGCGGAAAAGAGACACATTCTGCAACCTCCCATCTTAACAAAATGGGAGGTTCTGTGTCTATAAAAAGCAATCCAGCTCCATTTATGTACTATTTACGCTGAGGGAAAGTGCGTTTACGTATTGTTTATGAGCTATTGACTATACTTTCAGCACAAGCCTGCACTACGATTTACTAGCAAGCGAGAGATATAAAGCTGAATGTCAGCACAGTTCTAGAAGCAGCGATGCAGCATTAACTTACTCTCTCTGCATGCAGTTAACGCGAGACAACCATCTGAGAAAGGGGGTTGGTGAAAACCTTTTCATCCTATGAAAAACGCATCGACCATGTCACAACAGATGTCTGAACAAAGCACTACCGCCATCGAATTACGAAACGTCACCAAACGCTTTCGCACACCCGCCGGACAGGCCTATACCGCAATTCGCGATCTCACCCTCAGTGTTGCACCCGGTGAATTTTGCGCAGTGGTAGGGCCAACCGGCTGCGGAAAATCAACGACGCTCGGACTTATCTCTGGTCTGGAGCGGCCAAACATTGGTGAGGTCGAGGTGATGGGGAAGTCCGTTCAGGGCATCGATCCACGTATTGGCTATGTCTTTCAATCCGACGCCGTCTTTCCCTGGAAAAACGTGCTAAGCAATGTAGCAACCGGGCCACGCTTTCGTGGAGTACCAAAAGCGCAAGCATTCGAGCAGGCGCGTGATTGGATTGCGCGGGTTGGACTGAGTGGTTTTGAAGATCGCTATCCGCACCAGCTCTCTGGTGGTATGCGCAAGCGTGTTGCGCTAGCGCAGACATTCATCAATGAGCCACAAATTCTGCTGATGGATGAGCCATTTAGCGCGTTAGACGTACAGACGCGCACACTCATGGAAGACGAGCTCCTTCAGCTATGGGCAACGGCCTCAGCTTCTGTCGTCTTCGTCACCCATGATCTTGAGGAAGCGATCTCGCTGGCGGATCGAGTCTGCGTGCTCACAGCAGGGCCGGCCACCGTCAAAGGGATTTATACCATCGATCTGCCACGTCCCCGCAACGTCGCAGAGATTCGCTTTGAGCCACGATTTGTCCAACTCTACCAGGAGATCTGGGAAGATCTGAGAAACGAGGTTGTAATTAGCTATGAACGAGCTAAGCAGCAGAGAAACTGAGATTGCCACTGCTCCGACGAGCACGATGGAGGAACAGTACAAAGCAGAGAAGCGACGGCAGCGTCTTGTTATCAACAGCTTGCGCGTTCTCATCCTGGTTGTTTTTGTAGGTGGCTGGGAACTCCTCTCTCGTCTCGGCATTATTGACCCTTTCTTCTGGGGACAACCGTCAGGCATCTGGCTCCAGATTGTCAAATGGGTCACGCAAGGAACAGCGCAGGGGCCACTCTGGCAACAGATAGCCGTCACATTAGAAGAGACCGTACTTGGTTTTATCATTGGCGTCGTATTGGGAGTCGTTTGCGGCATCGTTCTTGGACGTAACCAGTTTCTGGCAGACGTGCTAAGTCCTTACATCAAGGCCGCCAACTCAATTCCCCGTGTTGTACTTGGCTCCATCTTCGTGATCGGGCTTGGCCTGGGCATTCAATCCAAAGTAGCGCTGGCCGTCGTTCTGGTCTTCTTCATCGTCTTTTTCAACGCATTTCAGGGAGTACGAGAAGTTGATCGCAACCTGCTCGCGAACGCACGAATCCTGGGAGCAAGTCCCCGGCGTCTCTCTACAGAAGTCATTATCCCCTCGGCACTTTCATGGATTACTGCCAGCCTGCATACCAGTTTCAGCTTTGCATTAGTAGGAGCAGTTGTCGGAGAATTTCTCGGCTCAACGCAGGGACTTGGGCTTTTAATACAAACCGCGCAGGGAACATTTAATGCCAATGGCGTCTTCGCGGCCATGACCATCCTGGCAGCCGTCGCCTTAATCACTGAGGCGCTGGTCACGGCCCTGGAAAATCGCCTGATTCGTTGGCGGCCAAACACCGTCAGTGATGTAAGTATGTAGAAAGGGAACGAAACAAAAAGGAGGGACATCCCAGATAAAGACAGGCGACAAAAGCCAGCAAGAGCGGCGAAGACAAGCGTTCTTATCTCAGCATTCATCCTTCAAAGGAAGATGGACAGAACACCAGGATCATTGAAGACACACAGGAGAAGATACATGAACACATGGAATCGTCATCGCAGACAAGGTCTTATTTTTAGCATCCTTTTACTGCTCATTCTCAGCGCGTGCGGAAGCAGCGGCAGGAGTAGTGGTGGTAGTACAGGTAGTAGTAGCGGCGGGAAAACGCACCTCTCAATTATGGTCGGCGGATTGAGCAAGCAGATCTATTTACCCAACATGCTCGCACAACAGCTTGGATATTTTTCGCAAGAGGGGCTGGATGTGACCTTAATTGACGAGGCATCGGGCCAATCGGCGGAAGATGAAGTTCTGGCAGGACAAGTAGATGCCGGATCGGGCTCATACGACCACACCATCGCCCTTCAGGCCGCCGGCAAAAACATGGAAAATGTCTTACAGATGGATATCGCCCCCGGCGAAGCAGAGATGGTATCAGCCAAAGAAGCGGCACAGATTCAATCAATTAAAGATCTTAAAGGGAAAAATCTGGGTGTAACCGAGCTAGGATCAGGGACACAGACACTCTCCATCGCCCTGATGCACCAGGTAGGTCTGGCCCAGGATCAAGCCCACTTCATTCCAGTAGGAGCCGGAGATACCTTCATCGCCGCCATGCAACAAGGCCGCATTGATGCAGGAATGACGACAGAGCCAACCATCTCGCGCCTGATCTCCAGCGGTGTCGGCAAAGTCCTGGCAGACCTGCGCACACCAGAAACGACCCAGGCCGCGCTTGGCGGACCATATCCCTTCATCTGTCTCTTCATGAAAAACGATTATGTGAGCGCCCATAAAGACGTCGTGCAGAAGCTCGTGAACGCCTATGTGCTGACCTTAAAATGGATTCACACCCACAGCGCAACAGAGATCGCCGACAAAATGCCCCCCGACTACTATGCCGGTAGCAAAGATCTCTATGTCAAAGCCTTACAAAACCAGCTGAGCATCTTCAGTCCCGATGGCAAAATGCCGGATGGTGGTCCACAGGCCGTACTCAATATCGCCAATGTCACCAATCCAGACGTAAAAGCCAAAACCATAAATCTAGGAATGACCTATACAAATGACTTCGTAAATGCGGCCAGCTAAATGGAGTAGAAGCTACGTTGAAGAAGTAGTATGATAGAGGGTCCTATCCCAGGCTCCAGGCGGGAGATACATATCACACCAGAGGGGATAGGACCCTACCTGAAAGGCGGAGCTTCTCTCCGTCTTTCATCTTTTGCGTAAAGAGCACAAAGTGGTATAATTCATAGAACCCATATCATTCAGGCAAATCTGTCTCCCCCTTTAGGTATTTGGGCTCAAAGAGCAGCCAGCGCTAAGAGAAAAGCAGGATTGAGAGAGGGCTCAGTCTCTAGAACAGAACAAGGACACTAGCTATGCTGCGTTTTGTACATCGATCAATCCTAATTCAATTACTAAGCATGTATCTGCTCTTTGTAACACTTGTGTTGATTGCAGGAGCGAGCGTAAACACGCTTGTTGAGCAGAGACTACGCGATGACGCCCAGGCCTCAGATCAGGCCCTGGCCCAGGAGATCGCGCTAGAGACCAGTGCTAGATTACAAGATGCAGAGAACTCGCTTGTTTCGCTCGCCACAATGGCAATGCAAACACAGTCACCCGATGCTATGCTCCATCTCCTCTCTATGTTTCAGGCTATACGAAGTGATGTTGATTACGTCTCCTGGCTCGATCCATTTGGTGGTATGCTCAACTCCTGGCCCCATGCAGGCTGGAATGGCTATGGCACAGAATTCTCACCAACCAGCATTATTGAACAAGCCAGGATAGCAAAGGGTCCCGTCTTTGAAGTGGGCATCGCGATGGAAACGAATCTTAATGCAGGCGTCATCATTGCCGAACCAGCACGGACAGCCAATGGAACATTAGTCGGCATTATCGTAGCAAACATCTCCATCTTCCAATTGAGCAAACCACTCACAACTGTCGTGCAAGCGCAACAGAATCTGCATCGCCATCTGATGATTAGTATCATTGATAAACGCGGCGAACTGGTTGGCACGCCCCAGCACAACCGTATTCTCGACACCGTATTAGACGAACTTCCCGGAGCAGAACAGGCACTGCAAAATCATATTGCTTCACAAGTTGGACGTGGAAGCAATGGTGAAGACTGGCTCTATAGCGCCGTCCCCGTCCCCAATATTGGCTGGGCCGTCGTGGTCCAGAGACCTGTAAATGAAGCTTTAGCCGTCGTCGTACAATTCCATCTCTGGCTGCTTATTGCCGCCCTCATCTTCGCCATTGGCGGATTACTCTTCTGGCTTATCCTCCTGAACCGTTTCATCCGCCCACTGCACCAGCTCGCTATCCAGCATCAGGCTATGCCCGATTCGCTCCAGGCCATTCCCACTGAAGTAACCACGTTCTCCGTACGTGAAGACGAAGTAGGAGCGCTGGCACGTTCATTTATTCGTCTAGAGCGGGACGGATTAAAAAAGCTCAGTGAATTGCGTACACTGCTCGAAACATCCAATGCCGTTGTTGGTTCACTCGAACCCCAGGCAGTCGTCAAAAAGATTATCCACGAAGTGCAGCGCCTGGTCGATGTCCAGGCAGCCGCCGTACTACTGCCAGATAAGCAAGGTGTATTACGTGTGCTGGTAAGCAGCGGCCACACCGAACAATATGATCAGAACCTTACCCTACCACCAGAGAATCCTACCTCATCCGCCGTACAGGCACTACGAAACGGGAAGCCGATGCAAAAACTGCTGCTCAGTCAGCAATCGCCCTGGCCCTCATTCTCATACGACGAAGGCTTCCGCACTGTAATGGCAATACCGATTATCAGCAGGTATGTAGGCAGCGTCGTATTACAAGTCCACAGGACAGAGGCAAAACTCTTTGAGCAGAACGAGATTGATCTCCTGCTCATGTTCGCCAACTACGCCACTCTGGCCTGGGAGCATGCCGTACTCTATGAGAGAAGCGATGAACGCCTGCGAGAGATAGCCAGAGAGAATGAGCAGCTCTACCAGCAGGCCTGGGTAGAGAAGCAAAAACTGGAGGCCATTATCGGCTCTATGAGCGATGGGCTGATCCTGGCAGGGATTGAAGGGACCGTACTTTATAGCAACACCGGAGCAGGCGCTCTGGTCGGACTCTCCAGCACCTCGTTAGAGAGCCAGCCTATCAGCATACTTTATGATGCCTTGCAAGCTGTCGCAATCGATCCGGCAGAATGTAAGCAGATGTTAAAACGGGTCGCAGCAGATGAAATCGCCGATTTCGTTATCGAGATTAAGCATAGTGACCGTCGTTGCATCATTCATGTACGACAATTCGATGTTGGCAACGAGTCCGGGCGTATAGGGCGAGGAATTTTGCTGCGTGATGTTACGCGTGAAAAAGAGCTGGATGAATTCAAAACAACGCTCCTGGCCGCCGTTGGGCACGAGCTACGTACGCCATTAGCAGCCATCAAAGGCCATGCCTCCACGCTCTTGCAGGAAGACGTGAGCTGGTCGTTAGAGGACCAACGTCATTTTCTGCAAACGATCAGTAGTGAGGCAGACCGGCTGGCACTCCTTGTCAGCAATCTCCTCGACCTCTCACGCCAGGAAGCAGGCTTGCTCCTACTCAATCGTGCCCCAGTCAAAATCCAGGACCTTGTTAGTAGAGCGCTTGAAAACATCAGACATGGCGAAAAGAGAATTGCCCTCAAGATTCCACAGAATCTGCCATACGTCTATATTGACCAGGCAAGAATAGAGGTTGCGCTCAGCAACCTGATTACCAATGCACTTGTGTATAGTGATGGAGAGGTACAAATTAAAGCAGAAGCAAAAAATGATGTAATTATTCTTTCGGTAACCGATAATGGGCCCGGTATCACACCCGACGAACTGCCGCATATCTTTGAGCGCTTTTATCGCGCAAGGCATGGCCGCCAGCAGAGATCGGGCGGAACAGGTCTGGGTCTGACAATCTGTAAAGCCTTTGTAGAAGCACATAAGAGCAAGATCTGGGTAGAAGGAAACGAGTATGGTACCACCTTTTCATTCTCGCTCCCGCCAGTCAAATCCCAGATAGCAATTGAGGGGAGCACAGTAGCACGTTCTATGACAAAACGGAGATAAGAAACATGAAGGCAAAGCGGATACTGGTGGCCGAAGATGAAGAGGCATTGCGTGATTTTGTCAGCCGGAACCTGCGTGCACGAAACTTCGAGGTCACAGAGGCCAGCAATGGTCTGGAAGCAATGGCTGTATGGGAACGAGAAGATCCTCAACTATTGATATTGGACATCATGATGCCAAGAATGGATGGGCTGGAAGTCTGTCGTCGTGTGCGGGAGTACTCTGCGGTTCCCATTATCGTCCTGACCGCTTTAGACGCAGAAAAGGACAAAGTGGCCGCGCTGGATCTGGGGGCCGATGACTACCTGACGAAACCATTTGGCGTAGAAGAGCTGATGGCTCGTTTAAGAGCCGTCTTGCGTCGGGCACAAGGAGAAACGATCACCCCTACAATCGCCAGGAAACACTTTGGAGAGCTTGAGATTGATCTTGAGGAACACATTGTACGCCGGAATGGAGAGGATATACGACTCTCTCCCACCGAATTTGCTTTTTTAAAGCAACTCGTCTCAAACACCGGCAAGCTGCTCACCCACCGGATGCTCTTACAGAGTATCTGGGGTCCAGAATACGGCGGAGAGGCCGAGTACCTGCGCGTTTATATCAATCGTCTGCGTCAAAAACTAGAGCCAGATCCAGCGAACCCGCGCTATTTCCTGACCGAGCCGGGAGTCGGATATCGTTTTATGACGCCAGAGCAGAGAGAAACACGCAAGCAGAATCCTTCCTCAGAGAACAAAACCTGATAAGACATCGCACATGGATGTAGGATCGGCTGTATGCTCTTCGTCTAAGGTGTAAATGTTAAGAAGCACTTCTCAACATTTACACTTATCGATAAATGACTTCTACCTATTGGATTAGGAGATTACTGCCGGGTCCACTTCTGATTGCTACCACCTGTGCAGGTCCAGATCTCCACCGGGCTACTGTTGGCAGTGGCCGCCCCGGTCACATCAAGACAGAGGCTAGACTCGCGGCCAACGACGGTGCCATCGGAGTTGAGATTCCACTGCTGGTTCGCGCCACCGTTACAGTCGTAGATCTCTACCCTGGTGCCAGCCGTTGTATTGTGGTTCGGCACATCGAGACACTTATTGCCATATACCTGCAACTCGCCGTTAGACAGGTAGGTCCATTGCTGGTTGCTGCCGCCGTTGCAGTCGTAGATACTTAGTAGCGTGCCGTTGGCGGTAACCTGTCCCGGCACATCCAGGCAGCGATTCGAGCCCACGCCCCGCAGGACTCCAGCCGTACCGCCGCTACCGCCACCACCGTTGTTGGTCTGGCCCCAGCCGTACTGGATTCTGTCAAGGCCGGACTGGTTAGTGATGCTGATGCCGTTGCCACTGCTGTTCAGCGACGTGATTGCGCAGGATGCATTCTCGCAGGGGCCAGGGCCCTGTGTCTGAGTGTTCTGCTTGATCCCGGTCCAGAGAATTGAACCCATGCCCAGGCTACGCACGGTGTCGGTGATTCCATAGAGATACGACAGGTCGTTGTTCCCGTCTTTGGGACCATCGTAGTTGACTCCGGTATTCATCGGGACGCCGAACTCGGTGAGCACCGCACGACTGGAGTAGCCACACAGGCTGTTCTCAAAGTCGGTAACCCAGGCCGCTTCGGTGGTGTGCGAATCGCCGAACATCCCGTAGATATGAATCGATAGCAGGGTCCCGTTCAGCCGCGAGTCTGCACCCACTGCACACAGGTTTTGATCAGAGTACAAACCCGGAACGATCACCCGGCCTCTGGGCAGGTTGGGGTAGCGTGCCAGCCAGGCGGCCTCGAAGTTTGTCAGATTCGTGGCGCTGTAGGCGTAGGGCTCGTTCATGATGTCGAAGTAGAAGTTGCCATTCCCAGCATACTTGTTGATGACGGTGTCCCACATATTGTAGAAGGAGGTAGTATCGCTGACCGTGCCATTCTGGAGCCACGGCGCAACTACGACTTTCATACCCAGCGCCGAAGCCGCATCCCATGCCGCTGTGTAGCTGCCCCACCACGACCCAGATGTGGTCGCTGCGTTAAATGGCAACCGCACGGTGTTGGCTCCCAGGCTCTGGAATCCCTTCAGGATCGTAGTCGCCTTTGTGTATGTAGTCGAGTAACTGTCTGCTGTCGACAGACCCACCGGGACCAGATCACCGGTAACAAAGTTATCATTCGGGTTGGCCCAGTTCACCCCATGAAATTGATTGGTTGCTGCATATGCAGTTGGCGTATCTCCTCCCTGTATGACGACAAGCGCTATTCCTGCAAGTAACGCACTGAGCATGCAGAAGAGTCGCATCCTGCGATGAAGAAACGTCATGTTTATCCCCCTTGTAGTATCAGGCACTTTCGTTGTGCCTCTGTGACTCGAAGAGAGGACCTCTCTTCTTCTCTGAAATCAAGTCTATACTGCTCATCAGAGAGTTGCAATAGTTGAGGAAGGAGTAACATCATCTGGTGAAACCTGCCGCAAAGCAGAGCCAGAAAACATGATCTTCTTCCTTCCTCTTTCTAAGGGTGAGATGGAGAGATAGAGCAAGCAGGTGTCAGTCCTCCATAAATCTATAGAGGACCGACAAGCTATTTGCTATAAACCGTAACTGTGCTTGAGGCGGCTCACACCTGAAGCGTTGTTATTCGTAAGATAAAGGGACCTTCCACTACCGTTCAGCGTCTCCATACTGTAGGTATCGCCATTGCGCAGGCCAGGCCAGTAGACCGAGCCCATGCCCAGCGATCTCATAGTATCGGTATCAGCCTGCACATAAGCAATAAAGTAGTTACCATTGATCGAGCCATTGTAGTTCAGACCCGTCGTCATCGGAGCCCCCCACTCGTCAACCACCGTGCGAGAAGCGCACGAGCCGATGCGATTCTTGAAATCGGTAACCCAGCCGGAGTAGCTCGTCTGGCTAGTATTCCAGAAACCGTAGTGATGCAGAGAAAGGAACGTACCATTGAGGCGGCTATCCGCACAAACGGAGGTAACGTTGTCGTTGTAACCAGTACCGCTCACAAAGATGCGGTTTCTGGGAATCGAGGGATAGGTACTAATCCACTGAGCCGCGACATTAGCCCAGGCACTCTGACTGTACCCATATGGCTCATTCATAGGCTCAAAATAGACCAGGCCATTGTGACCATACTTAGAAGTAACCGTCTTCCACATAGCCCAGAAACTCGTCGTATTATCGATCAAGCCATCCTTCGCGGAGCCAGTACCCTCCCAATAGCTGAGAATCACCTTGAAGCCTCTAGCGGTAGCGGCATCAATCGCGCCAGTGTACGAGCTCCAGAAAGAGCCATTCACGGTGTAAGGATTAATTGGCAAGCGTACTGTATTGGCACTGAGATTCACAGCGAATCCGTTAATGATCGCGCTGGCTTTCGCATAGGTTGTAGAATAGCTATCTGAGGTTGAAAGACCGGACGGCACCACTGCATCATTAGCGTAGTTATCCCGTGGATCGGCCCAGTTCACGCCTCTGAACTGGTTAGTAGCAGCCTGAGCCGGGAGAGCATTTACAAAATGTAGAGAGACAAGCGTTACGAGCATGATAAATGCACTAAGTAGACAGAAGAGCCGCGTCCTGCGCTGACGAATCATTTTTATCCTCCCTATAGAACAGACACCAGCAATGTGTCTTTGAAACTGAAGATAGAACTATCTTCTTTCTTCCCTGAAATTGGTTCAGCGATTCGCTCACCATAGAGCAAATAGAAATGGGTAAGAAGTAAGGGCAGAGCTTGAAAAGTGGTTAGAAGACATGTGCGACAAACACACCTTCTTTCCTGCACTCCCGTTTAAACGAGTATCCTCCTTTCAAATATCATAGAATTATTGAAAGTGCGGTTCACAAATCTTGATAAAAAGCAGTTCCCCGGCACATTTCTAGCGCCTGAGAGGTGGTGCACACGAGTTTCTTATGACCAGACTTGTAGAGAGAAGCGTGCGGCTATCAGCAGCAGGTGCTCCAGCGACGAGCGCCGTCAGATTACCTATTGCCTGCCTACTGATCTCTTGAATAGGTTGATGAACCGTGGTCAGACCGCCCGCAATCAGATGAGCATGGGCAATATCATCAAAACCCACCAGCGAAATATCGGCAGGAATCCGAAGATGCAGAGCATACAAAATCGTCGCCACCTCGCCAGCAGTGATATCATTAGGAGTAAAAATTGCTGTAACAGGTTCAGGCAGATGCAGCAGCGTAGCAAGCTTTTCTTGCTCAACACCGATCACATGCCAAGCAGGTTGAAAAGTAATCAGAGCATCTTTCAGAGCCTGTTGATAGCCTTGAAAACGGGCCAGGAAATGTGGATGTTCAAAGACAGGAGAAGGTTCCACATAAGCAATATGACGATGACCAAGTGCTAGCAGATACTGAACAGCTTCATAAGCACCAGCACAATGATCGGCATCGACATAGCCAATTGTGTCAGGGACATCTTGCGTCCAGATAGCAACAACAGGCAGAGGAGAGAGCGCGAGCAGGCTCAACAGTTGCTCTTCCTGATGAGGGGTCGAGGAGCGCACCAGCAGACCCTCAATACGGCCATCCAGGTAGCGAGAAACGTCCGCGATAGTGCTACTCTTCTCACGAGGATAGACAACGACGCCGGGAAGATGATAGGAAGCAGCAGCATCGATAAGTCCAAGCAGAAAAGCCCCATCCAGAGTAAGGGCAGCCGCCGCTGGATAGGTCTCCTGGCCCAGGACAATACCAATCTCGCGCGTACGCTGAGTACGCAGATTACGCGCCACAGCATTAGGAATATAGCCAAGCTGCAAAGCGGAGTGGCGTACACGCTCAATGGTACTTGCAGGAATCTGGCTGGAAGCAGGGCTCCCACTCAGAATCTTGGAGACCGTTGAAACACTGACACCCGCGTCGGCTGCTACATCGCGCATTTTTACTACAGCCATCGTCTTCTCTCCTGAGAAACAAAATATGGTAGGAAATCGATTGTGTAGCGCTCCTGTTCAAGAGTACACCGGAATAATATTTCTGTCAACAGGAAAATAAAAAGGCAAAATATTCTGCTTACAAAAACAAAATTGTTCTTTGACTGTACTTCTTACCTAGAAAAGCGGAAAACAGGTAGCTTGAAACGTAGTAGAGAATACAATGATAAAAGCTGAAAGGGAAATGTTGCCTTGACAGACCATACTGCCGATAAGTCATCTGAAACGCCGCCCAATACTTCTGCTGCTCACCAACAAAGCAAGCAACAGAGGATACGAAGCAACAACGACATCATAGGGAGAACGCAGCTTTCCCTGCCTTCATTGTCTGGTATGGAGTCGCCCACGTCGGCTACTGCACCGAGAAAACAGGAAAAGCCCCCTGCTATTTTTAGCAAGATTGGACAAAAAGATAGCACTTTCCCAGGAGTTCTCCCTGAGAGTCGAGAACCAGGAATGTACTTACCGGGGAGATTTAAAAGTGCTGAAGATGCCGCTATAGACGTTTCTTTCTTTTCATCTGTAACGGAAGCCGAGATTCCCACACTTACCGCCCCACCCCCGCCAAAGCAGTCAGGCGTACCAACACCCACCACACCGCTTCCAGCGCCAGGAGCCACAAACCAGATAATGCCACCAGCAGCGCAAAAAAAACGGCACTGGCGCTTTTTATTATTACTTATAGCACTATTTTGTGTCCTGACGCTAGGCACATTCGCCTATGCAAGTACACGCACTACAACAACAGGGAAAAGTGCCATAAGCACAGGAAAAAGCGTTGTAGAAACAGGAAAAAAAGCCATGCCCTTACAGGTACAGGTAAAACAGCAGCAACCAGGAAATACGCTTACCCCTGGCACCAGGAGTCTCCAGGTGAGCAAATCTCCATCGCTTACGATCCAGGCATATGGCGGAAATGTAACGATCCATCCAGGGAATGAGGGCACAATTTTCATTACCACCAATACAAATGGCAGTAGTCAGGGAGCGGATATAGCGATCAGCCAGGTGCGAGATCAGCATCAACACGATGTTATTATAGTCACATCAGAACCACTCAGTAAACATATCAACTATGATATAACAGTACCCACCAGCACAAAGGTCAGCGTAATCATAGCAGCAGGATCGATCTCTGTCGCAGGAGTCAGCGGCGTAATGATAGAGACAACCAGCGGAAGCTTAACAGTCAAGGATATAAGCGGTCCGGTGAAAGTGCAGACAGTAAATGGTGATATTGCCGCACATAATATCATGGGGCAGATGAGCATGGAGACGACCAATGGTTCAATCAGGGCCGATACACTGAGTGGACAATTAAAGGCGATCTCGCAGAATGGAGATATTATTATTCAACAAGGGCGGCTCAGCAGGCAGTCAACGTTGCAGACGAAATATGGCTCTGTACGCTTCACAGGCACCCTTGATCCCCAGGGAATTTACATCCTAAAGACACAAAGCGGAGATATTGTCCTGGCGCTACCGGCAAACGCAGCGATTCAGCTCCATGCCGTAACTGGTTCAGGCTCCATCTCCAATGCATTTGCCAATACCGGCATAGGAAATGCACCGCAAGCACAGATTATTGCAAGTACGGGCAGCGGATCGGTCAAAGTCATACAGGCGTAAAGGCCATCACCAGCGCCATAGAAAAGTACTCATTATAGTGGGTACCTATCTATTTCTATTTAAATAGTTAGGCACCCATTTTTAGCTATAGGAAAATAGATAGAGATAATAAAATTTGCAAAGCAAGTGTAAAAGTTCAAAGCATTAAGCAAGGCTTGACAAGCGTTTCAGACGATGGTATCTTCAATATGAAGCGGTCAATCGATTTCCCAAACTTAAAAAGATTGTCTTCTTCAGGAGGATCTGATGGCATCAGTGAAGATGCGAGATATAACATCTCATGCAGGAGTGAGGATCTCACTTTATCATTTTCTCTTCCGTGTTCAGCGGTGCATTGGCTCTCTCGATTCAGAACCTATATTTCCCTATCCTCATTTTCTTGCCCGTAGCCGGGGAGACGCGCAAGCACTACCCACACGTATACCTACGAATCTTTCGCTCATTCGCTTTGCTGCTATCGCTCACGACCAATCTGCTCAATTTTGGTTTCACAACCATTCGGCGCTTGCTCAAAGAAATAGTCACACAATACACTCGATCTTCCCTATGAGATGAGTAGGAGTTGCTTACAATTTTATCAGTCAAGACTGATAGAGCACCAGACTCATCATTTATATATCTCTATCCATTTACAAGACAAACATATTTATTGAGAGCACAGAAGCTCTAGAAAAGGAGGATGGTCTAACTATCTGACGCATGTCCTCTACACCTGTTGTATAGTACGAAGAGGAGATTTCAATGCTTCGTCGTTATAGAAAGCAACTTGTACTTACGCTAACAGCGCTACTAACGCTCATGGGAATGTTTTCCATGCAAGCATTCACCATCTCTAATGCATACGCGGCCTATACCGTAACAATCACTCCCTCGCAGCAGTACCAGACTATTCAAGGTTGGGGAACCAGTATGGCGTGGTGGGCCAACATCATTGGCGGCTGGAGTGACAGTCAGCGTACAGCTCTGGCCGATGCACTCTATGATCCAACAAAAGGCATCGGGCTCAACCTGGCCCGCTATAACTTTGGGGCCGATGGTCCAGGCAACGTCTGCGAGAGTCAGATGAAAGCGGGACGGAACGTCCCTTCATTTGAACCTACGAATGGTACCTATAATTGGTCGAATGATGCAAACCAGCTCTGGTTTGCGCAGGCAGCAAAGGCGCGGGGAGCAGATATTTTTGAAGGCTTCGTCAACTCAGCGCCGGCCTGGATGTTACTAAATAGCTGTACAGCGGGTGGTCCAAGTGGAGCTGAAAATCTGAGCAGCGCACATTATACAGACTTTGCCAATTACATTGCCACCATTGCTCAACATTTTCATGATAGCTTTGGCATTACGCTGCAAACTGTCGATCCATTCAATGAACCCAGCCACACCTGGTGGAGTTCCACAGGGACCCAGGAAGGGATGATGGTCACCCCGGCTTCACAGAGCACCATTATTCCTCTCGTCGCGGCAGCCCTCGCACAAAACGGAGCTTCTGCATACACAGCAGTCAGTGCGCCAGATGATAATCGCGTCAACGAATCGATCAGTGATTACAACGCATATAGCAGCACGGCCATAGCGGACATGGCGCAGTGGAATACCCATGCATACGGCGGAAGTGATGCTGACCGCAACTCAGCATATACAAATATTGGGCAAGGTGCCCACAAACGTCTCTGGATGTCTGAATGGGGAATTACCGCACAGGGTACACAAATTGCAGCGGCCCTCACACTTTCCCACGAGATTCTGGACGACGAGCAGAATCTGCACCCATCGTCCTGGGTAGCCTGGCAGGCCGTAAATGAAGCTGGCGATACACCTGACAGCGTATGGGGACTGGCCTACCGCGACAGCAACAACAACATCACCTATCCATCGCGCTACTACGCAATGGGCAATTACAGCAAATTCGTGCGCGAAGGTTACCAGGTCATTGGAAACAATGATGCAAACACGCTCACCGCATATAATGCAAGCACTAAGACCCTCGCCATCGTCTCCACCAATAGCGCCACCAGTAGCACAACAGTCAGCTACGATCTCTCCAACTTTAGCAGTGCTGGTACGACTGCCACGCCCTATCAAACGTCGGCCAGCGAGAATCTGGCCCAGCTTTCAGGTATCACCATAGCCAATAACACCTTCAGCAGTACTCTTCCTGCACAGTCAATCACCACATTTGTCATCCCGAACATCACCATTGGCAGCGGCGGAACGACAACCTACTACAAATTAACAAACCGCAACAGTGGCAAAGTCCTCGATGTCTCTGGTGCATCAACCGCCAATGGCGCAACGATCATTCAGAATACAGCCAACGGAGGCGCGAATCAGCAATGGAGCGAGACCGCTGTCAGCGGCGGCTACATCAAATTCGTCAATCGCAACAGTGGCAAAGTTCTCGATGTCTCTGGCGCATCAACCGCCAATGGCGCAAGCGTTATCCAGTATACCGACAACGGCGGAACCAATCAAGAATGGAGCCTGGTATCCGTTGGAGGAGGATATTACAAGATTGTGAACCGCAATAGTGGCAAAGTTCTCGATGTCTCTGGCGCATCAACCGCTGATGGAGCAAGCGTTATCCAATATACCGACAACGGCGGCACCAATCAAGAATGGAGTCTGAGCTAGTTTCAGTATCCTCAGTTTCAATACCCTCAGACGGATCGAGAAAGGACAGAGCTCCTACCGCCTCTGAAGGGGATTTTTACAACAGGAAAAACAAAAAGATCAAGCGGAGATGCATTAGGGAGAGAGCAAAGTAGCAAAGAAGCTGAAGAAACACAAGCCTTCAGGAGAAATGCTCCTGAAGGCTCAAAAAGATTTCCAGCCTTCAGAGAAGAAAGCGAGAAAGAAAAAATGCGTAATCAGTCTCTACGTCATTTCGTATTCAGTCTACGGCGCATGTGGACCCTGCTAGCAGCCATCATACTGGGGAGTGCGATGTATCTGGGATGTGTCGTTTCGCCCGCGCTGGCGGCTCCGGCCACGATCATTCCAGGGACAACCTGGAACGACAACAACGGAAACCAGAATTCAGGCGCATGGCGGCGGTATGATTCAGGTTGGTTCAACATACTACTGGTTTGGTGAAGATAAACATGGTGAAAGCTCGTCCAATGCCAGCTTTCAGAATGTACCATGCTACTCCTCAACCGATCTGGCGCACTGGACATTTGTCAATAATGTGCTGACGCAGCAGGCCAGCGGTGATCTTGGTCCCAACCGCATCATCGAACGGCCAAAAGTGATCTATAACAGCACAACCAATCAATATGTAATGTATATGCATGTTGATTCGTCAAGCTATGGCGAGGCAAAGGTCGGCGTTGCCACCAGCTCTAGCGTCTGTGGGAATTACAGTTATCAAGGAAGCTTTCAGCCGCTTGGTTTTCAGAGTCGCGACATGAGTCTCTTCAAGGATACGGATGGAACCGCCTATCTTTTGAGTGAAGACCGGGTAAATGGGCTACGTATCGACAAACTGTCCGCCGATTATCTCAGCGTTGCTAGCTCTGTTGCGGTCCTGGCCGACTATGAAGCGCCAGCAATGTTCAAGCTCAACGGCACCTACTATCTGCTAGGTTCGCATCTTAGCGGCTGGAATACCAACGACAACCAGTACACCAGCGCCACCTCGCTTGCCGGTCCCTGGTCGAGCTGGACAAACTTTGCGCCCAGCGGGACCCATACCTTTAACTCTCAGACAGCCTTTGTATTGCCAGTTACAGGGAGCCAGGGTACGACCTTTATCTACATGGGAGACCGTTGGGCTCCAGCCAGCCTGGGAACCTCACCATATATCTGGCAGCCGCTCCAGTTTAGCGGCAGCAGCTTCTCCATCTCCTGGCACGATAGCTGGTCGATTGATACAGCGACAGGAGGATGGCAGAATGTAGGAACCGTCTATTATAAACTCGTGAATATTAACAGTGGGCTGGTGCTCGATGTCGCGAATGCGTCAAAGACAGCGGGAGCAGTTGTAGATCAGTATACCGACAATGGTGGTACAAATCAGCGTTGGAGTCTGGGGATAAGCGGAACCAACTACCAGCTCATCAACGAGAACAGCGGTCTCCTGGCAGATGTCTCAGGAGCCTCAACCAGCACAGGAGCGGCAGTAATTCAATGGACCAACAATGGCGGTGCGAACCAGCAATGGAGCCTGGTTATGATAAGTGGTGGTTATTATAAAATCGTCAATGTGCATAGCGGACTCGTGATGGACGTCACAGGAGCCTCAACTAGCACCGGGGCGGCAGTAATTCAATGGACAGATAACGGCGGCAAAAATCAGCAATGGAACTTAGTTGTAGCTTAAAGCAGCAATGGAACCTGGTAGTAGCCTGAATCTGCATAGCAGAATGCTACCTCTCTCATATTGTATGAGAATATGAGAGAGATGATAGATCAGAAAATCTTCGGGCATACAGGAAAGTTCAGTTAGTACTCTCTCTGGACTTTCCTTCCTTTCTAACATTCGAGAGGTTGCGCTGAGAAAATGACGATCCTCCCTTCTCTATCTGGAGATAGATCTCTGCTGTGTACAAACAATCCATCTCCAGATAGATGCACTCTCCGCACGAACCAACTATGATGCTCGCGGAAGAACCAGAGCCTCTCTTGAAAGGAAAAGATAGCCATGCACTCATCCCTTTTACCCATGCGACGTCGCGTCGCGCCGATCCTTACCCTGCTCATCCTGGCACCAGTTGTTGCCGAAATTCTGGAAGGTTCGACCCATCTGACCAATCTCTTTGTGTTTCCCGCCCAGGTTGGCGTCTATGGCTGCGCAGCCCTGCTCATCCGTGCGTTTGTGCGCTCCAGGCACAAAGGCTGGATAGCGTTGCTACTGCTGGCGATTGCCTATGGGCTTACTGAGGAATGCGTGATTCTGCAAACCTCCCTCACCCCACTTTTTGCCGCCAAACACATCTATGGCCGCCTGCTGGGCGTTAACTGGATCTACCTCCTCTGGGCGGTGGGATACGAAAGCATCTGGAGCATTATCTTGCCCATTCAGCTTACCGAGCTACTCTTCCCCGAACGACGAGACGATCCCTGGCTGGGGAAAGCGGGCCTCGTTATCGCCGCAATCGTCTTTCTGCTCGCCTCCTTCTTCGCCTGGCACTTGTGGATGTCAGCGCTCTCCAAATATGCTCATGGACTGCACTATCAGCCTCCCCTGCTTACCATCGTGGTTGCGTTGATCGTCATTGCCGCTCTGGTAGCCGTCGCACTGACTTTGCCTGCCTCCTCACAGATCGGATACAAAAGCAGCAGAAGAGCGCCCCATCCCTGGCTCGTAGGCACGATTGCCTTTATCCTGGGCCTGTTCTGGTTTGCGCCGCTCCTCCTGCACTACGGTCTCTTCCTGGAGTTCCCGTTCGCGCTCGCACTCGTGCTTATCCTGGCCTGGGCTGCAGGAGCATTGTGGCTGATCAGGTACTGGACGACTACCCAGGACTGGGGCGATAGGCAGCGCGTGGCTCTCATCTTCGGAGTGCTCCTCGCCAGCATGTTGGACGGCTTTCTCTTAGCCGGTATTACGCTCCCCATTGACTTCATCTGGAAAGGCGTCTGTGACGTGGTAGCACTTCTCGCACTCGTCTATCTAGCCTGGAACATCCGGCGCAGAGCAGTCGTGTAGATCCAGGAAGGGTGACAATTGACACCACTCTGCTCTGAAGTGTATCCTCAGACAGGAACACCTGTATTCTGTGAGAAGCAAAGAGAGACTATGAGCATCTACATTCGTATCCCGTTTTCTCTGACGACAGGAGGCCTCGTCCTGCTCGCTGGCCTCTCTCTGCGCTCGGTCCCCCTGCAATGGGGTGGGCTCATCCTCCTCCTGCTCATCTACCTGTCCATGATCTGGCTGCGCCAGGACGGGTGGACATACACACGCTATATGCTGTTTACTGTCCTGCTCCTAGTACTCATAGGTATTCTCCGTCTCTCCTACGGCATCAATCTCTATTGCGGCTATCTTTTGGTTCCTCTCGTCCTGCTTCTGGCAAAGGAGCAGCAGCAGAGATATCGTCATTTCGCGGCACTGCTTGCAGCCATAACGGTTCTCGCACTGTTCGCTATTTGCTACCCCTCTACATTTGTTTTTCAACTGCTGGCCTATACCATTGTCTTGTACGTCTGTATCCGCGCCATCAACATTTACAAAGAGGCCACTCGTCTCAGCCAGCAGCATGTGCAAGAACTGGCGCAGGCCCACCATGAGCTCCAATCCATGTATGAAGCGTTGCAAGAAGCGAGTCTGCACTTGCTGCGCTACACCGTCCTGGCCGAGCGAACACGGCTGGCACGCGACATGCACGACGGACTAGGCCATCAGCTCACCTCTCTCATTGTTCAGCTTCAAGCGCTCGAACTCATGTTGCCTGGTGATCCAGAGCAAGCGGCCAGGAACGTGCCTGTGATGCTAGAGATTGCACGTCAGGCAATGACTGAGATCGGCTGGCGGTCAGAGAGTGGAGCGAAGATGAGCGCGGCCTGGGTCTAACCGCCTTGCGTAGTCTGGCTTCGCAGTGGGCGGCGCATGCCTCGCTCGACCTTGAGTTTCGCCAGGACGATGATCTCTCAGTGTGGCCCGTTGAGACAAGCGTAACCCTGTACCGTATCTTGCAGGAGGCCCTCACTAATGTGGTGCGCCATGCCGGGGCGACTGCGGTGACCATCGAGGTGAATGAAGATCAACAGGTGGTCATCATGACGATGAGCGACAACGGCACCTATACTGACGCTACTGGCTTTGTACCCGGCTTTGGCACCAGAGGCATGAGCACGCGTGCGCAGGCGGCGGGAGGATCGTGCAATTTCTCGCAGCGGCATCCGCACGGGATGCACATTCAGGTCAGCTTACCCCTCGAACCACCACCTCACAGGGAGAAGGTTGCCAGCCTTCTCTCTGGCACCATCGGAGCAGGCTCATGACGGATCTCATTCGGATTCTGCTGGCTGAAGATCAGCCTATTGTGCGGCAAGGACTGCGCTATATCATCGAGGCACAGCAAGATATGACCGTTGTCGGCGAGGCTGCCAACGGCGAACAAGCGCTTCAACTTGCTCGCCAGACGCACCCGGATATCATCTTGATGGACATTCGTATGCCCGTGCGCAACGGCATCGAGGCCACCAGAGCTATTCTCGCCGTATTACCAGAGACAAAGGTGGTCCTACTGACTACCTTCGATATTCAGGAGTATGTTTTCGATGGCATTCGCGCGGGGGCAGTCGGCTATCTGCTCAAAGATGCCGAGACTCATACCCTCCTCGAAGGCATTCGCGTGACAGCGCAGGGAGGCGTGACATTTCGCAGTCGGGTCGCCGGCGAGGTCCTTGCTAAGGCGCTCCACAAGGAACACCAGACTGTCCCTCAGCAGTGGCAAGCGTCAACGTTGCTCGAACCCCTCACCCAACGAGAACACGCCGTCTTGCAGCAGATGGCATGGGGGAAGCGAAACTGGGAAATTGCCAGCCTGCTTTCGGTCTCAGAGGGCACGGTCAAGACCCATGTACATCGCATTCTTCAGAAGTTCGGTGTCGAGGATCGTACTCAGGCAGTGGTGCTGGCAATCCGCCAGCAGATCGTCCACTAAGAGCCATCCGAGAGCCGTTTAATGGGTGAAAACTATTTTGTGTGACAGGCATCTCCTGTGAGATATACTATACTCTAAGTAGCAATGGACAGGAGAGAAAAGAGCATGGCAAGTCTAAAAAGCAAAAAAGAGCTGATAGAATATTTCGAGGAGAAAAGCAAGCGTAGCGCGGACGAGGGCGGGACGTATTTTGAGACAGTGAATGAAATGCTGATTCTGCTTGACGAGACTGACGATATTGCAGAGATCAAAGCGTTTGTGCGAGGACTCCACAGAGAGAGGCTAAAAGAGATCCAGCGTACAGAAAGTGTTGAAGAACGAATTGAGCTACGCAAACAGCTAGGGGTCTATGACGATTGCCTGACACAGATGCGGACTATCCGATAAAATAGTATTGTTCACGCATCTTTTGCAGATCAAAAAGCGCCATAAAAATACTTCTTTTCCTACTCATAAATCTATGATAGTGATATCAATACAGACTATTCAATAGAACAATATATCAAATAGTCTGTAATTCGCTCTATTAACAGGGTACTGTATTAGCGGGGAAGGGCTGGCTCATTTTTATGGGCACCGTTAAGTGGGACATAAGCAGCAGAGGCGCTTCCCTGTTTCTGCATCATCTGAAGCATCGGCTGGATGATATCCATTGGAAGTGGAAAGATGATGGTTGAGTTTTTCTCAACAGCAATCTCTGTCAATGTTTGGAGATAGCGCAATTGTAGGGCGGCGGGCTGAGAACTGATAACTTCAGCGGCCTGGGCGAGCTGGGCAGAAGCTTGCAATTCGCCCTGAGCATGAATGACCTTTGCTCGTTTCTCACGCTCTGCCTCTGCTTGTTTCGCCATAGCTCTTTGCATCGTTGCTGGTAGTTCAATATCCTTGATCTCGACAGCGGTAACTTTTACGCCCCAATGCTCAGTCTGTTCATCGATAATGGCTTGCAGATCTGTATTGATCTTCTTACGATCTGCAAGGAGTTGATCCAGTTCCGATTGACCCAGAATATTGCGCAGAGTCGTTTGACCGATCTGGGAGGTTGCCTGATTAAAGTTCACAATATTCACAATAGCGGCAATTGGGTCAACCACATAAAAGTAGATGACCGCAGTGACTTTAATGGTCACATTATCGCGCGTAATTACCTCTTGAGGAGGCACCGTAAGTGTAACGATACGTAAATCGACTTTGGCCATACGTGAGATGAAGGGGGGAACGAGAAAGAGCCCTGGACCCTTTGCACCGGTCAAGCGGCCTAGAACGAAGATCACACCACGCTCATACTGTTGCACCACGCGTATTGCAGAGAGAGCAACAATCACAAGAAGCAGCACAATAGTACCAATAATAGATGCTATCACGATAGACATACTCGTAACGAGCCTCCTTTACCTTAATCTGTGAGTTAGACCGCTATATCAACAGTAGAAATAGGGGCTTCTTCAGGTAGTTGTTCTTTTATTTTCAGACATATGCTCAGAACAATTCTGGGCTTGCAAGCACAGCTAAAGAAGGAGCTCATGAGGGACATATCTGGAGAAGAGTCTCTCACAAAAGATTTCATGAGATAATACAATTATAGACTTTTTTTTAGCAAAATGCAATATTTCTATCTCTCAATCAAACCAAAGGAGAAATGTGGCCTGGTCCCTCCCGTTTTTTCCTCTCTCGCCCGAAAGAGCAGGTAGGGACCGGCTTGTCCCCGTCCGCCTCGCCCAGCGATTCTCTCGCTCCTCGAAAATGTGTCCGGGAGAGAGGGGGCTGGGCCTGGCAAAGGTGCGATATTTACATTGCACTATCGCATCCTTTGCCAGATATTAAGGAGCTAGGAAGCCGGTTCGCCAGTTGTGGGATCAAGCGTCAGGATTGGTGCTTTGCCTTTATTATCGAAGTCGAACATATTGCGGAGAGAGCCAGCTCTTTCATCAAAGGAATGATCGCCGATAGTGCCCAGGCTCCAGTTATCTTCAATGAAGCGCAAGATAGAAGTCTGGTCAGTAACGGAATGGTCGACATAATTCTGTCTGGCATAGGGCGAGATAACCAACAAGGGCAGGCGTGGACCATAGCCGCAGCGGCCCTGATAGGAACCCGCGATATCGCCGGTGCCACATTTTCCTGGAGCAGTTAAGGCATCATTCTTGGGATCAGCGGACGAATTCACCAGGGGAGCAAAAACGTGGTCGTACCAGCCATCGGAGTCGTCGTAAGCGATAATGACAGCCGTATTTTTCCAGGCTGGCAGCTTCTCAAGCTGATTAATGGTATTCACCAGGAAAGTCTGCTCATCCAGGGGATCGGAATAGCCAGCGTGACCATCCTGATATGCAGCCAGCTTTCAGGTAACTAACGGCGGGGAGATAACCAGCAGTAGCGGCAGACCAGAAATCGGTGAGATCATACTGGTGATTGGCCTGGTCGGTCTTACCGATCATCGCCGTTGAAGTGGGAGCCAGATGATGCGGATTAGCGGTAGATTGATAATACTGGAAAGGCTGATGGTGAGGGATATAGTCAGTCACCGAAACGCCGCCAACATTTTTATGGGCAGTAGCACAGGTAGCCTTGCCAGCGAGTAGTAGCTGAAGGTCTGAAGCCGCCCTCAAACCAGCCCCAGGTAACATTTTTTGCATTGAGGAGATCGCCAACATTTTTGCCAGAGAGCTGCGCAGTTGTCCCTTTTGAGCAATCATCCAGGGTCGGATCAAGGTCATTGATGATCGTGCCATTGGCAACCGAGGTATAGCCTGGAACGGAAACGTCAGCAGGAGTAGCGCCGTGCGTCTGACCAGAGACTAGATTTATAGCACCAGGGGTTGAAGGGCCATAGATCGTATCAAAAGAATGGTCGCTCAAGGCGAAGTGCTGAGCATAATTCCACAACGCAGTGACGGTATTGCCATCATAATAATCCATAACAATGGATTTATCTTTACACTTGCTGCCATTCAGCGTAGCAACAAACTTATCCAGCTTACCGTTATCGTATGCCGTCTGCTCATCTGTATAGGCATGATCCTGGTCACAGGTCAGAGCCTGAGATGGTGGGAGGCGTTTAGGATTAGCCCCATTGGGATTATTGGTCAAGAGAGCATTCGTCAGGCCATCAATGCTGGGAGTATTTGGCGCAGCCGTAAACTGCGGTTCGCCAGGCAGATTGGCCGCTTTAGGATAGGTGCCAAAATAATGATCGAATGAGACATTCTCTTGAAAGATCACTACAACATGCTTAATAGGAGTAGTGGTCTTTGCCGATGCTGCCAGGCTGACAGCCGCAACAGCAGATAGCGGAGTGGACCCCTGACCGCAGGCGGCGCTCAACAGCGCAACTCCGAGGAGCAGAGCAGTTAAAATCTTTTTCTTCATACCCAATTCCTTCATAACTAGCGTTCATAAACAGCGAGAACAAGCCCCACATACCGTTTTGATACTAGCACGGTGATGTTAAATAGATGTTATAAAGAAGAAGAGAGCGCTTAAATTCTGGTAATAATGATAGATTTTATGCATAAAATCTTCTTGCACTATGTAATTTTATACAATATAAAAAGGAAAAAAGGAAGCACAACAATGACTATTAATAGATATTGTTGTACTTCCCCAGCAATTCATAGGAAAAATCTAGTCGCCTTTACCAGGTGCAGTTGCCACCACAAAGCGCAGGCTGGGATTACCATTCAGCAAGCCAAGCGCGAAGACGCTATAAACCGTATCTGCATTGAGCGTAGCCGACAGGGGAACTGTCGCACCAACATCAGTGGCAGTGACTTTGAACGTGTACGCACCGGGGGCAACCTTGAGATATCCGCTTGCATAGCGATAGGCCAGATCTTTCATCACGGTCTTATCACCAACAGCGACATTCACCGGACCCGCATCAGGCGAGAGATGATAGACACGGACAGAGGCCTTGTCGTCAGGGACGCAATTGCTATCAACAAAAGCTTTGAGCGAAAATTTAGCGTCCTTGTTGCTTAGAGCAGCAACGGTATAATAGACGCCACCTTTTACCCAGACATGAACATCAATCACAGATGCATTACTACCTGCACCAGCAGGGGCAACCTCAACGCGGTGTTCGCCTGATCCGAGCTGGACATAACCAGTGACTGAGCCAAAAGCAAAGCTACTCAGCAACTTTTGTTGATCCACGTAGACATCAACATTTCCGGCGGCGGGGGCGGCGTGGACGACACGAACCCAGGCAGTTTCGTGGGCTAAAGCAGAGCCGGGTAGCACTACAAAAGCAGAAGCGAAAAAGGCCAGCATGGCAGCAAGCAGCATCACGCGCTGCATCCAACGGGGAAAGGACGGTAGTTTCTTCATTGTTTTCATCGATTCCTTCCATTTCTTTATGATGACCGCTCGTATTGATAAGTAGAGGAGATATTGTCTTCTCGCTTTATCCAGACACAGCAAAAAGAGAAGAGTAAAGTAAGCGGAACATCTATATATCAGATGTTCCTAAAGTGATAAAGCGGTAAAGATAGATAACTTCTCTAAAAAAGTGGCATAGACATGACGGGAGAAGGATTTGAAAGCTTTTATTGTGCAATATATCTATATATTTCTATTTGTCATCAGAAAAAACTCAAAATATCCGATTTATTTATAAATATTCGCTCAAGAAAATAGAGATTATCCTAAAGAAAATCTCAAGGATATTGGAGTCTTTGTATGTTTTGTACAATTAAAATAAGGGAACTTTTGACAGGTTGTCCCTACTAATCATTTCTGTAAGTCTCTATACTTACAATAACAGAAGAAAAAGCGAAGAGCATCAATGAAGATTTCCTCCACTCCTGACGTATGAAAAGCATTTTTCAGCAGTATCTCTTCTTCTCAGCGCTGAGGTACACGTCTTCCTCCATTCACCGTTTAGAGATTTTTTCTCTCTAGCATTGTTCGGCTGAAAGGACTTATTGTTTGATGACAAATCTTCTTTCCAAAGTGTGGACGCGCCTCCGCACAAACATGAGTGATCCGCTTATTCGCCGCAACGTCGCCTTTTACATGGGTGGCAAGTTGCTGGGTCTGACGCTGGTACTCGTAGCAATGTGGGTCTTTCTCCCATCCGCAGTTCACGCGGCAACCGGAGCAACCATCGACATGCCAACGATCAACGCCGTCAACACGGTCTGGACACTGGTTGCGGCCTTCCTGGTCTTTTGTATGCAGGTAGGCTTTGTCATGCTTGAAGCTGGTTTTGCCCGTTCGCGCGAATCGGTAAACATTCTCGTTGAAGGCATTGCGGACACCTGTATTTGTGGCATTCTCTTCTGGGCCTGGGGCTTTGCTTTCATGTTTGAGCCGGGCACGCCTAGTATTGGCACGCACGGCTTTTTCCTCTGGGCTACCTGCTACCTATATGACAACCGGAGTGCCGCTGCTGGCATTCTGGGTCTTCCAATTCGCATTCGCCGATACCGCATCGACGATCACATCTGGCGCAATGATCGGACGCTGTGGCTTCTGGGGAGACATCGTCTATAGCATTGGCGTCACCGGCTTCATTTATCCGATCATCGGACACTGGTCCTGGGGACCGGATGGCTGGCTGGCAATGGCTGGCTTCCATGATTTCGCCGGTTCGACGGTTGTACACAGCATTGGTGGGGCAATCTCTCTGGCCGGTGCAATGGCCCTGGGTCCACGCCTGGGACGCATCTTCAAGCGCGATGGCGGTAGCCCGCCTCCTGCCCATGACCTGATCATCGGCGCAGTTGGTGGCCTGATCCTCTGGTTTGGCTGGTATGGATTTAATCCTGGTAGCACCCTTTCAGCACTGGATACCGTTGGCATTGGTCGAGTCTCGTTCAACACCACACTCGCCGCCTGTTCTGCCGGATTGGCCGCGCTCTTCTACTCCTACGCTCGCTCGAAAGAGAGAAGTGGGATCTGGGCCTGACAGTCAACGGCTTCTTAGGAGGACTGGTCGCCATCACCTGTCCTTGCTACTGGGTTGATCCCATTGGCGCTTTCTTATCGGAATCGTCGCCGCGGTTGTAGTTATCTAGGGTCTGGACTCTACTGGAATACCTGCGCATCGATGATCCTATCGGCGCGGTACCGGTCCACCTGTTCGCAGGTATCTGGGGTACACTCTCGCTTGGCCTCTTCGCCACTGGAGCCTTTGGCCTGCCCACACCGACAGGTGCAGATACCAGTGCAGGAAGCATCGTCTCTGGACTCTTCTATGGTGGTGGTCTGGGACAGCTTGGGAAGCAGTCGCTTAGGTTCATTCTCAACCGTGATCGCCACCCTGGCAGTCTCGTTGCTGATGATGTATGCGCTCAAGTACATCAAAGTATTGCGTGTCTCGAAAGAAGGCGAACTTGAGGGTCTGGATCTACACGAGCATGGTGCGGTAGCTTATCCTGAGTACGCACTTATGAGTATTGGTGATGCACTCACCGGTCCAAACGGTCATAGTCCTGATGGAGCACTGGCCCTGGATAGCGTAGAAAACGCATCAATAGGAGACTAAAACAGTATTCTTGTAGGAACTGAAGGGCATGCCGATGTGCTTTTGAAAAGTACGCTGGTATGCCCTTCAATCACTTTCTAGAAAGTAACGGACCGTGATATCAGAAGATAGGCAGACACTCTTTCGTATTGCGCAGTGGGTGGAG
>CAVZQK010000084.1:0-32871 GCA_963777355.1 uncultured Chloroflexia bacterium | reverse complement strand
GTTATTTCACCAGATTGCGCAACTCGCCCTGTAAGAAGTCATGTACATTTTCAATCGTTGTATCGAGAATACGGAGCAGGGCCTCGCGGGTATTGAAGGCAATATGCGCGGTTACCAGGACGGTATCACGTGCGCGCAGTGCATAGTTTATTTCCATTAGGCGTCGTTGCTCGGCAGTTAAAACGAGTTCGTGCTCCTCATTGTTTGCATACTGCCAGAGTTCTTCCCCTTCCAGAGCATCCAGACCAGCTCCACTCAGAATGCCCTCATCCAAAGCCCACGCGAGGGCTTCTGTATCGATCAGGGAACCACGCGCAGTATTGATGAGTAAGGCACCACGTTTCACCTTTGCGAGACTCTCGTGATTAATCATATGATGTGTTGAGGGAAGAGCAGGTGCGTGTAACGAAATAATATCAGAAGAGGCCAGCGCTTCATCTATATTAGTATAGCGGAAACCGAGAACTTCAGAGAGGAGACGGTTGCGAAACACATCATAGGCCAGCACATTCATACCAAAGCCGCGTGCAATACGAATCACATGGAGACCGATGGCACCAGCGCCGATGACGCCCAATGTTTTGCCGTACAGATCATATCCTTGCAAACCAGCGAGGCTATAATCTCCTTGCTTGACACGTTTCACAGCATCATAGATTTTGCGGGTGAGCGCCAGCATTAGAGCGAAGGTATGTTCAGCGACGGCAATCTCACCATAGCCGGGGACATTGGCAACGACGATGTGTCGCAATTTGGCAGCGGCTAGATTGATATGGTCATAGCCAGAAGAGCGTGTGGCGATGAGTTTGAGATGAGGCATTAGCGCCATTTCATCCTCTCCTATAGCATCATGGATAAAGGGCAACAGAATCTCTACGCGTTCCAATGTCTGAGCATCAACAGTACGAAATCCGCCTGGCACAGTCACTACTTCGCCATATTGAGACAACGCTTTGAGTAAATAATCTCCATCTTTCTCATTTACATCAGAAATAAGTATATGTACGTTTTGCATATTCACCGTCTTCTCTCTCAATTTCTCTTCTTGATATCTTTGCTCAATTATAGCATTAACAAAGGAAGCGAATTAGTAAAAGATCTTTTGGAAATCATCCTCTATAAATGCTCATGTGATACGTCTTTCTTATTGAGCCATTTTTGCTCAGCAATAATCAAAGGAGGACGAAAAAATGTTGCGCAAAGCCATTTTCGCACCATTCTTCCTACTACTCCTGGCCTTTTTTGCAATAAGAGGACAGGCATACGCATATTCGCAGGACAAAGTTTATACTGCAAATAGATTTGATGTCGCAGCTCAAATTACCTCTGATAATACGTTACATGTCACCGAGACCGAAGTCTTCCATTTCAGTGGGGGAACATTTTCGTTTGTCATTCGTGAACTGCCCACTGATAATACCGACGGCATCAACATTATTTCAACAAGCATGGATCAACAAGACATGAGCCAGGGTACAGCAACCGGTCAGTACGAAGTTGACTATAGTAATCCGGTAAAAATTACCTGGCATTTTCTTGTCCAACCTAAATCAACCCATACGTTTACCCTTACATACGAAATAAAGGGAATTGTGCAAAAGCATCCTCAGCAAGATCTGATTGACTGGAAGCCATTACCTTTGCAGCATAGTTACCCTATTAGTTCTTCTACGATCAGCATCAGCTATCCTCAGAACGCCTCTCTCGTGCAAACGCCAGAAGTCGATCAGGGGAGTGCAAGTGTCAGCACCTCTCCGGGGCAGGCCGTCTATCATGCCAGCAATCTTGGGGCGGATCAAGCTCTTGAGCTGGGGCTACGATTTCGCCCCGGCCTGGTCAGCAATGAACCTCGCTGGCAACTTTTCCCAGAACTCAGTATCAAATTATTGCCCTTTATGATCCCTTTGGGGCTACTTATTGCAGTTTTCGGGTCATGGATTCCGCTCAGATACTATCGCCGTTATCGTCGTCCCTCCCCTAATGCACTACAATTGGCAGGATTGGGCGTAACCACGCCGCCGGGCGATCTTGCGCCTGCGATAGCGGGAGTACTCGCCACAACAGATAATGCGAATCCCGGCTGGAATCAGGTCCTGGCCACCCTTTTTAGTCTGATGGACCGTGGCATCATCGCCATCGCTCCCCCTTCAATGGGCGGCTGGATAGTAGGGAACACAGATTTCAATTTTGTGCTTGCTCGCCTCGATGCGGATGTGCGGCCACACGAAGCCGTCTTACTCAGCATTCTCTTCCAGTCCTCAGCAGGAAATGTTGCACCTTTAGTTGGTATAAAACGTGCGGGTGAGCGGTATCGGAGCAAAGCACAAGAATTCACAAAGGCGTTACTTGGTGAAATGACTGTAATGGGAATGATTGATTCCCGACGCCAGGGGATACGCCATCGTCTTGGTTGCATCGCAGGCTTCATCTCTGTAATGGCAATTATCGTCGGGGCCTTGCTCATTTTTATCGCGCCCTGGCCGCTTGTTTTTATCCCGATAGGTTTTCTGGTGGTCGGCATTGTCATTTCTTCAACTGGATCTCTTGTCTCAATCTATACAGAAGCAGCCCACGAGGCGGCCCTCCCCTGGAAAGCGTTTGCCGAGTATATGCGCCTGCTCACCGTCGGTCAGGGAGTGCTGGGTGCAGAGCTCTTCGCCTCATACCTCGCTTATGCCACCTCATTTGATCTGCTCACAGACTGGGCCAGCAGCATGCAGAACTATGGCCTGCTGGCTCTCCCCGGCTGGTTTAGAGAGCTGGTTACTGCCGGATATATTCAGAATCAGGCAATGGCATGGAGCGAATTTCACAGAATGTCTGAGTCGGCAAGAGAAGCCGGTGAGCCTCCAAAAGACACCAGTAGTACTGGTGGAAGCGGCGGGAGCAATATGAGCGGCAGTAGTGGTGCCTCTGGCGGAGGCTCAAGCAGTGCTGGTTAGCAGCCAGGCAGGACTGAAATGCGCGAAGCTGTCATCAAGTGCAAAGTAGCCTCAGAGCATGTCTCTTCTTTCATCGTTAGGATACCTCTTCATCCCTCTTCTCCCTTGCCCTGAATGACCTTTTCTGATAGAATAACTCGTACTAGAAATCTCGCATTAGATACTGAGATCTAGTACAAGTTTATCTGAAGAAAAAGAGGCACGATAGCAATTTATGAAACGGCAATGGGATATTGAAGAGTTAATCGAACATTTCACCTTCATTCAAGAAGATCTGGATCTGCTTGCGAATAAGTCTGGTCCCACACGACTTGGCTTTGCTCTGCTCCTCAAATAGTTTCAATATGAAGGACGTTTTCCCCATGGCAGACATGAAATTCCCAAAGATGTGGTGAACTATGTGGCTCATCAGTTGAAGCTGAATGCCAGCATCTATGCCCAGTATGACTGGGAGGGGCGCACCATTAAAGCGCATCGGACGCAAATCCGAGAGCAGCTGGAGTTTCACGAAGCCACCATCCCCGATCAAGAGGAGATGACCCAATGGCTCATCGCGGAACATCTGGCCTCGGATCAGCACCTTGAGCACCTCAAAGTGTTAGTTGCCAAGCGCTTCCGTGCCAGCAAAATAGAACCCCCAACCAATGAGCGGATGGAACGACTCATTCGCTCCACATGTGTCACCTATGAACAGCAGTTATTTGAAGAGGTGCTCACACAAATTCCACAGGCCACCCGTCAGCATCTGGATGCCTTGCTCGAACGTGAGGATACATCGGCTTCTCAGGAAACTGAGCTGCTAGATCAAGACGAACCGGAGCGGTCAAAGACGCGCCCAGACCGCGTGCAGTGGAGTGATTTAAAAACCAGTCCAGGAGCCATCGGGTTGGAGAGCGTGCTCTTTGAGACGGATAAGCTGCGCGTCTTGTCCCAATTGGCCTTGCCTGCTGACCTATTTGGGCACGTCTCTCCCTCAGTCGTCCAGTTGTACCGGGACCGCGCTGCGACCGACACGCTCTATGAACTGCGTCGTCACCCTGACGCGACTCGCTACACCTATTTGGCGGCGTTCTGTCAACAGCGGGCGACAGAGATCATTGATAGCCTGATCGAGTTGTTGATCCTGGTCGTCCGCCGCATCGAAACGACTGCCAACAAACGCGTTGGCAAGCAGGTGGTTGAGGAGATGCGCAACAAGGTGGACAATAAACCGCGTCTGCTTCGGCGGGTCGCTCAAGCCGCATTGGATGGCCCAGAGAAGACTATTAGCGAGGACATTTATCCCGTGATGAACAAAAAGCAATGCGAAGCGATTATCAGCGAGAAGGAGACGAAGGACACGTATCATGATCGGGTCTATCTCCGGATGCGCTCTTCCCAGTTTGTGCAGCGCCTCCTGCTCGGCTTTCCTCCCTGCATGTGAGAAAAACTTTGGGCTGCACCATCTAACCCATTGAAAAGGTGAATCTCACCCCATATTTCTTGACTTTTCATTCCAAGATAGGGTATACTTGTCGAAAGAGAAAGGAACACACCAACACGATGGCAGGAAAGAAAGCATTTGATCCCCAGCTGGTTCTGGAAAAAGCCATGAACGCATTCTGGGAACGAGGCTACGAGGGGATCTCGATCGAGGATCTTGTCCAGTGTACTGGCATTGGACGTGGCAGCCTCTACGACACCTTTGACGATAAACATTCGCTGTATCTGGCTGCTCTTGATCGCTATATTGCCTCTTTCAGAGCGCAAACCACCGCTTTGTTGGAGCAAACGGGAACGCTACAAGAGGTGCTGGAACAGCTTTTTCAAACGCAGCTGGACATCTTGCTGAGCGATCCTGCCCATCGTGGCTGTTTTCTCGTCAATGCGGCCGTCGAAATGGCTCCCCATGACCAGAAGTCAACACGATCGTCCAGTCAGCACTTCAAGAGCTAGAGGAGGGGTTGTATCGTCTCCTGATTAAAGCGCAGGTGGCAGGTGACCTCTCCTGGACACACGATCCCCATCAATTGGCTCATTTCCTGGTGGGGACCCTTGTGAGCATTCGTGTCCTGGCACGTGGAAAACCTGATCGGCGCGTGCTCCAGGATGTCGTGAAGACAGCCTTATCCGTCTTCCACTAATTTTTTTGCGTTATGTTTGAATAATTGTTCAAACATAATTTTCAGCGATCTCTCAAGATCGCTTCTGAAAGGAACAAAACAATGGATATCAAAGATGCGGTCGTCCTGGTGACTGGCGGCAATCGCGGACTGGGAAAAGCCCTCGTCCAGGCGTTTCTGAGTGCAGGAGCACGCAAGATCTATGTCGGCAGTCGTACCCCGATCGAGACCTCCGATCCCCGCCTTGTGCCCATCAAGCTCGATATTACCAATGCCGAGGACGTTGCCGCCGCAGCTGAGGCATGCCAGGATGTCACGATTCTGATGAATAATGCCGGTGTTGCAATCTCCACCGCATCATTACTCACAGCGCCATCGGTGGATGGAGCACGACCAGGATATGGAAACCAACTACTTTGGCACCCTGGCCATGGTTCGAGCGTTCGCCCCTATCCTGGGAAGAATGGCGGAGGCACGCTCGTCAACATGCTCTCCGTCCTGAGCTGGTTCACCACACCAATTTGGGGTCCTATAGTGCTTCCAAGTACGCCGCATTGTCACTGACACAGGGCATTCGCATCGAACTGCGCTCACAAGGAACGCTGGTCACAGCCGTCCATGCCGGGTACATCGATACGGACATGGCTGCTAGTGTCAACGCGCCGAAGACCAGCCCGGAAGAGGTCGCTGCCAACATCATTGAAGGCATTCGCAATAATCAAGAGGAAGTGCTTGCAGATCAGACGAGCCAGGAGATCAAAGCGGTCCTTGCCCGCTAACCGCCAGAGCTGCTCTATCAGCAATTACAGGCAGACTGGGACAACGCTCAGTAGCAAGAAAGGATCTGCTCTTTTCAAAGCGAAGAGCAAAGAAAGGAAATACTATCATGATCTCTCAACCAGTCGCCCTCGTCACGGGCGCATCATCTGGTATCGGACAAGCGACAGCAGAACTGCTGGCAGCCCATGGCTTTACCGTCTTTGGCACCAGCCGCGCACCCACCCAGGACAAGCGTTCCTACACCTGGCTGCCCCTGGATGTCCGCTCGGACGACTCCGTGCAGGCAGCCATCCAGTCGCTGCTGGCACAGGCCGGACGCATTGACCTGTTGGTTAACAACGCAGGCTATGTGCAGGCCGGTGCGATTGAGGAGAGCAGCGTTGCCGACGCCCAGGCCCAGCTCGACACCAACCTGTTCGGAGTCATACGCATGATTAAAGCTGTCCTGCCAGTGATGCGTCAGCAGGGCAGCGGACGCATTATCAATATCAGCTCGGTCATCGGTCACGTTGCATTCCCGTATGGAGGTCTCTACGCCATCAGCAAATTCGCGCTGGAGGGGCTGAGCGAGGCTCTTTCGGAAGAGGTCCGCCCGTTTGGAGTGAGCGTCTCGCTCATCGAGCCAGGCTATGTCAATACACCAATCGCCAGTCAGACGCGCATGCCAACCACCCCTTCTTGACATCTACACCCCTGGTCGCCAGGCAGCGCAACAAAGCCTCGTGACGAGTGCCAGGAAGGGTACAGATCCTGGCGCTGTAGCCCGCGTCATCCTGCACGCCGCCACTACCCGGCCACGTCTGCGCTACCCGGTTGGGCAGGATGCAAAGACGCTGCTTCTGCTCAAACGACTGCTCCCAGGATCAGCGTTTGAGGCTCTCAAACGCCGCGCATTGAGCGTGTAGGCCCATTTCCAACGTTCGTGCTACCAGAGGCAAGATAGCAATATTGCTGGAGGCTTCATCAGGAGAGATCTAGTGGGGTCAGCGTATCCAAACCTTAGCGTACAGTTTTCAGGTTTGGATACGCTGACCCTCTTTTGCTGGCTTTGCGGACTTTCTCATCTCAGTCTTCATCAACAATCAAACCCATCCCTAAAGAGATGCCCTCGTCCGGTCAGCCTAAAACCTGGGAGAGAACTGATATGACATTCAGGTCTGCGTCCAATTCACCACGTTCTTGAGCGCATTCGATCATCTGGTTTCTCTTGACAAACAAAAAATTATAAATTATAATTTTTGTATTATAAGGGAAAGGCAGATCGTCGAGATGAGTAGAGGAGAAGAAAAAAACCAGATGATGTTGGAAGCAGGCTCTCTCCCTCCAACACGAGCGGACTGGATCGAACAACAGTTGCGCAGAGATATCCTGTTTGGCGTCTTCATGCCAGGGGAGCGCCTGCTGGCGGCAGAACTGGCCAAACGCTATGCCGTCAGCCTCACCCCATTGCGTGAAGCCTTACAGCGTTTAGCGACTGACGGGCTGATCGCCATGACGCCTCAACGCGGCGTTCGCGTCACGCCTCTCTCGCTACATTCAGTCGAGGAGATCTATGAACTGCGCTGTTTGCTTGAGCCGCTAGCCTTGCGCAAATCCCTCGCGCACGCTGACGAGGAATGGCGCAATAACGTCCGGCGCACCTACGAGCACCTTGTTGCGGTCTTGCATGATGAACATCATTCTGTGGTTGATGGAGAAGATGCTAATCAGGCCTTTCACCAGGCACTCTTGAGCCGCTGCCCATCGCGCTGGCTGCTCAACATGGTTACAATGCTCTCCGAGCATTGCATCCGCTACCGCTTCCTCTCATTCAAACAACGCGGGGGCCGTGCCGGGCTGCTGGAAGAACACCAGGCCATCTACGATGCCAGTATGCGTGGGGATGGCGATGCAGCCGCACTGGCGCTGGAAAATCATATCGGGATCACCCTGAAAAGCCTCATTCCCATCCTCCAGGCAATGGTTGCTACTGAGAAAGAGGAGTGACGCTGATCTCATTGGATGGAGCAAAGAAAATTTCTTCAACGCTGAATATCTCTTTAAAGGAGACTGACCATGCCAGAAGTGTTTGAGCGTGGGGGGAAGCGACTTACGCTGATTGACCTCAGTGATTGCCTGGAAAACGCGACTGCTGCTTTTGAGCCGAATCCCCATACCATTGAGTATCTGACGTCTGAGCAGAGCGTTGCGGCAGCCAAACAACGTTTTGGCCTGGATGCCTCTTTTTGGCCGGATGGATTGGGCTGGGCGGTTGAGCAAGTGACCCTGACCAGCCATTCTGGCACTCACATTGATGCGCCCGCGCACTATGGGCCGGCTCAACATGGGCAGGCACGCACCATTGACCAGGTGCCCCTGCGCTGGTGTTTGAGTGATGGCGTCGTCCTGAATATGACCCACAAGCAGCGTGGAGAGGGCATTACCTGCGCTGACATACAGGCGGAACTGGCCCGGATTGATTATGCCCTCAAGCCCTATGATATTGTCCTCATACGTACAGACACCAGTAAGCTTTTCAAACAGCCTGGCTACGACAGGCTGCATGCTGGGCTGACCCGAGAAGCGACTGAGTGGATGGTGGACCAGGGCGTGCGCTTGATCGGGATCGATGCCTGGGGTCTAGATCGTCCGTTTGACGTGATGATCGAGGAAGCCCGCAAGGGAACTACTCAGTTTTGGGAGGCCCATCTGCTGGGACGAGAAAAAGAGTACTGTCAGATTGAAAAACTGGCGCACCTGGACCAGATTCCTCGCCCTTTTGGTTTTCAAGTGATCGCTTTCCCAGTCAATCTCCGGGCTGCCAGTGCTGGATGGAGCCGCGTTGTTGCGCTCATCGAAGATCCTCTCTAGCGCATCCGGGTCTCTTCAATCTGGCTCTTTTCCGGCCCGAACCGGGCCAGGAAAGAACCACGAGGACCAGAGAGAGGAGAGCAGGGCACATTCTCGCTGAAGCTGCGCGTTTCCGAGAGAACCAACTTGTTGTCTTACAGGATATCCTGTAATCAGGATGTCCAGAAAAGAGGAAAGCACGATGAAATTGACTCGCGTCGCTCGCTCCAGCCCGGATGGTCCAGTGGCCCGGCTGGCGGTTGTTCAATTAGAGCATGGGCGTGTGATCGATCTTGTGGCAGCGGAACGTTTGCGCCTGGAAAGACGAGGGGCGACCCCTCAGGCAGCGCTGCGTCTGGCGAGAGCGTTATTCCCTGCGAGCATGGCTGCCGCCCTGGCACTGGGCGAACCCTTTTTCACTGCTACCCGGCAAGCGGTTGAGGAAGCAGATGAACTGGCGAGCATTTCCCTCGCTGAGGCGCAGTTCCTGGCACCGCTTGATCCCCCACTCTTGCGTGATTTCCTGGCTTTTGAGCAGCATCTTCGCAACGCAGGCGCGCGCCTGGATCAGCCTCCCCCACAGGAAGCTTTTCGCAGACCGGTCTATTATAAAGGGAACCCTTCGACGCTCCTTGGGCCGGATCAAGAGGTACCCTGGCCCAACTACACGGGGTATATGGACTATGAACTGGAGTTGGGGCTGGTCATTGGCAAAAGTGGGCGGAACCTGACACCCGACGAGGCATTGGCGCACCTGGCTGGAATCACCATCCTCAACGATTTCAGCGCACGAGACATCCAGCGGCAGGAGATGGGCGGCGGCCTGGGACCAGCCAAGGGCAAGGACTTTGCCACTGCGCTCGGCCCCTGGATTGTCACGCCTGATGAACTGGATCTGGGGGCCCTGACCATGATTGCGCGCGTCAATGGCCAGGAGTGGTCGCGCGGTTCCAGCGCCACTCTCACCTGGAAGCTTGAAGAGTTGATTGCCTATGCCTCCAAAGGAGAGACCATCTGGCCCGGTGAACTGCTTGGTTCGGGGACGGTGGGCTTGGGCTGTGGACTTGAATTGGGCAAGCAATTGCAGCCGGGTGATGTGGTGGAACTGGAGATCGAAGGAATTGGTATCTTGCGCAACTGGATTGGGACTCCCGAACCGCACGGCTGGGAACCTGAGCCGCGTGCCCACCTTCTTCAATGAGTATGGACGATACCATTGGCGAATTGTCCAGGGGAAGTATTCTCATTGAGGGAGAACGTATTGTCGCTGTCGCCCCAACCATTGAAGCTTCGGATGCCGAGAAAGTCGTTCACCATGCAGCCCCGACCGGAGATGGTCGGGAGCGTGGTAGTACAGGCAAACGTTCATGACATCAACACGGTTCTGGTTGCCGGGCGTGTCGTGAAGCGCAACGGGACGCTCATCGGTGTCGATCTTGAGCACGCATGGCACATGGCGAGCGCATCACAGCAAGCGATCTTCGAGCGGGTTCTGGCGAAAGGGCCACTCCTGCCCGATGAGCCTCCTGGCTATATGGAAGGCTTACAAGCTCTCTGTGAAGCCAATCTTGCCTCTGCCCGCCGATGACCACGACCGAAGCCCTCTCATCCAGGTGAGAGAAAATTACCGAGCAGCCAGGTTGCACATGCAGCCTGGCACGTGTGCGAGCGCTGGATAATGCAGTCCAGCGCTGCTCGCAGAAAGGTATGGAGCCAATGAGAGCGACCTTACAAAGAGCAACATCCGCCCGTTGGTGGATGCTGCTCATCCTTTCCCTGAGTATTGTCGAGTTGACTTTGAACTGGTTTACTATTGCCGCAGCATTTCCGACACTAGGTCAACAGTTCCGCCTTCAGATTCCACAAGTAGCTGTATTAATTGCTCTGTTTATTGCCGGATATGCTGTATTGCATATTCCCGCTGGCTTGCTCGCCTATCGCATCGGCCTGAAAAACACGTTGCTGCTCGGACTGCTTTTAGAATCGCTGGGGAGCATAGCAACAGCCTTCGCTCCCAGTTATGGCTGGCTACAAGTTTTGCGTTTTCTCACAGGGGCTGGCGGCTCATTCGTGGTAGGCAGCGCTCTGGCCATGATCACATCCTGGTTCCGTGGACGCGAACTGGCATTGGCAATGGCTATCGCGGGTGGCTGTGCCTTTACGCTGGGTCAGGCTCTTGGTATTTTTGGCTGGATGGGCATCATCCAGGCTACAGGGTGGTCAACCGCTCTCATCATTGGCGGGGTCAGCGGCCTGGTGGTTTTTGTGCTGGCACTGATCTTCGTGCGTGTGCCCAGTGAGGATGCAGAACGGCTTGCCGCTGGAGATTTTAGCTGGTCGGCTGTTGGCCGGGTCCTGAGCAATCGCGACCTCTGGTTTTTGGGACTAAGTTTCTTTGGCACCTATGGTGCGGGCCTGACAGCCGCGCAACTGCTGACCACCTACGTCGGTGTCGTCTATCACCTACCAGAGGCCGTAGGAGGACTGATGTCAGCTGTGCTTGTGTTGATGGCTATTCCTGGTTCGCTCATTGGTGGCTATCTTGCTGACCACGCCAGCTCTTTGAAGAAGATAATCGTGATCCCCTGGGTGATTATGGGACTGACCTTCATCATTTTTCCCTTCCTGGGTGTGACAGGGGTCTGGATAATGGTTCTGATAGTGGGTGCGTGTCAAATGGCAGGTTTCGCAGCCTGGACCGCTGCTCCCGGCCACTACAGAGATCGTCTCTTCCCTGAGGACATTGCGACAGCCGAAGGACTCATGCTTACGCTAGCTGGGATAGGTGGCTTCGTGGTTCCAGTCTTTTTCGGGCAGATCGCCAGTGGAGGGTTCACCGGAGCCTGGATTTTTGCAGGCATCGTGAGTATTGTCTTTGCGCTGATCGGCTTTGCGGCTCGCGAGCCGCTGAAAGCGGGCGGTGCGGCGGATCGTGAGCGTGTGCCTGTCGTGTCTGCGGTCGGTCAGGATGTAGACGCTGCTCTGTAGGCCCTCTGGAAGCGCCGATTCAGAACATGCTCAGCCCAACGATGGAAACTCACCGCCGGGCTGAGCTAGTCTTGGTCTGGAAAAAATGGGTTTCCATTCATTCGGTGCAGGATCACTCTCAATTTGCAAGAGGGGTTTCTCCGCGTGCAGGTGTGCAAGAAGGGACACCAGAAGCGCCAGCTTTACCACGTTCTCAGTCGGCTCTGCACTTCTTAAAACAGGATTCCGGTCCCGTTGGGCTGGAGAGTGTCATACAGCAAACGAAGAAATTGGAGCATATTCACCAACTGAGCCTCCCTGCTGATCTCTTGGTCTCAAGCGAGTGAGTGCAGGGAACCATGGTGAGAGGTACCGTGATCTGCTCTACGCGTGCAACCGTTTTCTCACCAAAGAGACGCTACGAGCGGCTATCACCGACGTGGTGAATGCGATTGCGCAGGTTCGACTTGCTCACATTTGGGGCGAGGGGACGACTGCGTGTGCGTCAGACTCCAAGAAATTCCCGGCCTGGGACCAGAATTTGATGACCGAGTGGCATGCCCGCTATCGTGGCCCAGGAGTCCTCATCTCAAACACTTACCAGCGATTCCAGTGAAGAATTCGAGTCGAGCGGTTCACGCTTTGCAGGCGTAAAATTGGTAATCGACCGAAACGAGAGACGCGAGTTTGGGCACGAGGCTTTTCCATTAACCAGGCTCTCCAGATGAAGCGCCATCAAGCATAACTATCCCTTGAGCGCTTTCAGTTTCTCTTTGACCTGCGCTCGCGTCATCTGTGTGTAGCGAATCGTCGTCTGCACCGCAGGCGTGCCTCTGAGTGTGATATGTCCCAAATAGTAGGCGACCTCTTCCAGGGTCCATCCAACCGACAGCGCTCGGTGAACAAAATCATCGCGCAAATCGTGAAAGCTTATATCCGCAATCACTGCCTGCTCTTCTGGCGTCGCCCGTTGTTTGAGCGAACGAAACCAATGATGCAGACCAGCCTCAGTCAGTCGGGCGCTTCGTTGTGAAGTAAAGACATAAGGACTGGGCTCATCGAGTGCTCGTTTCTGGAGGTAAGCATGGAGTGGACCCCGTGCTTCATTCACCAGATCAATATCTCGGACTTTCTCGGTGGATTCTCCCAAATGGAGCCATCCAGTCCTTCCTCCAACATGCGCCTGCTCCAAAAGAAGGTGGGTAAGATCAACAACCCGGCAACCTGCCCAATAGCCGAGTGCGAAGAGCGCTTGTCCACGCAGATCGTCTTGCTTGACCAAGTTTTGCAAAATGAGTTCGTTGTTGCGGAGACAGTGTTCGAGGAGATGCTGGCTTGGACTCCGAAGGCTGGACCGGTTTCACACTCCGTACCGGATTTTGGGAGAGCGCTCTTTGGTCATCTACAAGCCATTGACAAAAGTTCAGCAGAACCGATTTCACCCGCTTGCGGTGAGAGAAACTGTACCCTTGAGTAGATAAGTCGAACAGATAGCGTTCAACCAGCGAGGAAGTCAAAGCATTTGGCTGGAACTCCTCTCGTTGCTTTGGTCGCTCCATAACCCATTGCGTAAATTGACGGAGAATACTAACATATATCGCTACGGTACTGGATGGAAGGTGTGCCAAGCATGTCCGCTGGTATGCCGCGATCCAAGGGAGTGCTGTGTTTTGGGGAAAGGAAAGGATCTTCGATGACTCTGATTCCACGGGTTTTACGCTTTCTCTTCCTATGCAGCTCAAACATATTCTTCAGAATAACTCGTATTAGAATTGTGTGTCTATGACGAGATTTCTAGTACGAGCTATTCTATCAGAAAATGCTGCTCAAGGCAAGAAGAAAAAGGGCTAAGGGGGAATATCAGTCGTGAAACTCTATACGATCTTTGAGGTTACTTTGCACTTGGTGACAGCTTCGCGCATTTCACCTCAGGCAGAGATAATCGACCATTACTCAGTTATGCCGCTTTTTGTTATCTGTATAGATACTTTTGGCTATAAGAATTGGCACAGATACAATAGAAAGGGTTGCTCAAATCAGCAGAGTGCCTGTCCACAAGGAGCAAGCTCACACAGGTACTCTGCACAGCACAATAGCAGTATTATCCTTTTACAGCACCGACGGTCAGGCCGGACTGGAAGAAGCGGCGTGCATATAAGAACAATACCATCAAGGGAATAGAGATAATCACCGAAGTAGCGGCGAAGTAGCCCCAGGGCGTTGTATATGTTCCTTGTAGTGCATTCAGGCCGAGGATAAAAGTCAGGTTGCTGCCATTTGAATTTCCATTCAAAACAAAATTTGCCAGAGCGAACTCATTCCAACCGCCAACGAACATAAACAGTGCCGACGATACCAGTGCGGGAGCGGCGAGTGGCAGAGTGATGAGTCTAAATGCCTTCCACAAGTTCGCACCATCAATCATTGCGGCAAGCTCCAACTCTACCGGGAGAGTATCGAAGTAGCCCTTGATATTCCACGTACCAAATACGAGATTACCTGCGGCATAGATGAGAGCGAGGCCGATGAGTGGAGCGGTATTCAGCAGATTCAAGTACTGCAACAGGTAGTAATAGGCGGTGATGGCGAGCAGTCCAGGAAATGCCTGGAGTGCCAGCAGAAGCGTCAGGCTCAACTCACGACCTTTAAAGCGGAAACGAGATAACGCATACGCGCCAGTTATCGAAAAAATGAGACCGATCAACGTTGCCAGACCACAGACAAGTGTAGAATTGAGCAACCAACTACCTATCGGTTCCTTAGTGAAGGCGTACACGTAATTAGAAAGGGATGGAGCACCTGGAAGCAATTGGAGCGTCGTCGTGTAGAGATTCTGGTCACCAGCCAGGGACGCTTGGAGTACATAATAGATGGGAAACAGAGCGAAGAGAGTCATCAAAGTCAGGTAGACATAAATGAGAATAACTGGCAGATTCGAGAGGAAACGTCGCCACAAAGGAGTTGCGAGATGTGCCGCATGGACCTGCGGCTTTGTGATAGCAGATGACACAGCACCACTGGTAGTAGATTTGAGTATCCTCTGTTCGCTCATGCTCGCGCCTCACTTCCACGGCTGCCAAGCGCACGGGCCAGAAAGGTCAGCGCACCGAGGACAACAAAAATGGCAATCGCGAAGGCGGCAATCTGCGCGTAGTGGATATTGGCAGCACTCGCGCCCAGCACCTGATTGTACATATAGATCATGACGAACGTAGTCGCACCGGGCTTGTCTGGATTGGTGATGGGGCCACCCTGAGTGATCAGATAGACAGTATTGAACATCTGGAACGTCGTAATGGCACTGAGAATCGTGATCGGAGTAATGGCAGGGCGTAACTGAGGAAACGTAACCAGCCAGAAAGCTTGCCAGGCATTCGCCCCATCGGCCCCGGCGGCCTCAGTCAGTTCGCGGGGTACACTTTGCAAGGCACCGAGAATTACCACAGTGAAGAACGGATAGGAAAGCCAGACATTCACGAGTACGACAGCGGCGAAGGCGGCAACCGGGTTGGTAAGCCAGGGTACACCGAAGTGGGCACCGAAGAAGAGACGTCCGATCTGGTTAATGGGACCGAAATCGTAATTGAAGAGAAACTTCCAGATCAACGCGGTAATCGCCGAAGGAGCGGCCCAGGGGATGAGGAGCAGGCTCATCCAGATCGCCGTGCCTTTGATTTTTGGGTGGTTGAGGGCAAGAGCAGTAATCGTGCCAACCAGTACAAACAAGGCGACACAGACAATAACATACAGGACAGTCAGACCCAGAACATAGAACAGGTCGCTATTGCTCGTGAACAGGAGTTGAAGATAGTTTTTGAGACCAACGAAGTTGTATGTCTGGTTGAACTCGGTATTGTTGGTAAACGAAAGATAGAGTGTGTACAGGATTGGCGTCATATTGATACACAGAATCATAACGATGATAGGCAACAGATACAGGAAAATAACGCGGCGTTTTACCAGCAACATAGATTCCCTCTCTTTCTTTGCGCAAAATGTAGACATAGGAGCGAGCCGCCTTTTTAGGAGTATCATCTGAGATCCAACTCCAGGTACGTCATGCACCTGATAAGCATAGTAAAACAAAAGGTGGGTAAGGAGCAGGGATGGAGCGAGCTCACCTCCTCCAACAAAATCCCAGGCGAGAGGCTCTCTGCCGAACACTTTTTGAAAAATCATCCGGAGAAAGGGAGCGTCAAGGGCTTTGGTAGGGACACGATGCAGCGCTCCACCGCAGAGAGATCCTCGCTCGCACGCGTAATCGTGTCCTGCTCGCCCAGCGCTTCCCTCGCCACCGCAGAACCGACGCGAAACGTGGTCTCGCCACACGCTTCCTCTCGCCCTCCAAATAGCGAGAGGACACACTTGCGCGGGCTTGTTCCTCTGCCAACCTGGGGTGCCTCACGCCCGCTCCAGAGTGTCCCTCCCTCTGCCCGTTGCCCATCCTTTCTCCCAGCAGCACCACATACTTCATTATCCCTATGAAGAGATGCCCTGCACGCCCTTGACTGCTGCTGCCTGCGCAGAGGCTAAAGCGGCCTCTGGAGCCTGAGCGCCGGTCCAGATGGAGATCAGCGCGTTGGCAACCGGAGTCCAGAGAGCGGTCATATAGGGAGTATTCGGCAATGGCGTCCCATATTGCACCTGTTTTGCGAAACCAGCAATAGCAACGTTCGATTTTACCGAGGGATCTTGCAATGCCTGTGCGTTGGCAGGAATTTCGCCGGTAGATTTGATCATACCAAGCTGATTCTGATAACTCGTGTAGAACTTGAGGATATCCGCATCCAGAGCAGGGTCCTTCGAGTTCTTCGTGACCCAGAGCGATTTTACACCGACGAAAGGCATTCCTGGAGTATTATTGTTTGCAGCAACAACGGGTAATGTGGCAAAACCAACATCAATATTATTCTTTGCAGCATATTGTGAATATGCCCAGGGGCCGTCGATGATAGCCGCCGCTTTCCCTTCGCCAAAAAGGGCAGATGCGGTTGTACCATCAAGCTGTTTAGGGAGATAAGAGCGGAACGAAGAGATAAAGTTGCCCGCAGCAGCGGCCTGCGGTGTATTCAAGCCAACAGTGCCATCAGGTTTGACATAGTATCCACCAAAGCCATAAAACCATGCAGCGTTGTAGTAGGCATCCTGAGTTGGCCAAACGATACCATACTGACCTGGATGAGCCTGTTGATAGCTTTTCGCAAAGTTGAGCATATCGTCAGTAGTCTTGGGAAGCTGAGAGGCATTAATGAGTTTCTTATTGTACATAATAGTGACAGCCTCAACAGTTTCTGGCACGCCCCAGACATGGCCATTGAACTGAACAGCTTGTGCGGCAGCCTGCGTATAGGTCGAGCTAATATATGACTGACTGATATAGGAGTCCATTGGAACGACGGTGTGGCTATCGACCATCTCGCCCAGCGAATCATCGACCCAGGCAACGATGTCCGGCCCATTATTGGCACGGACCGCCGTAAGCGACTTCTGAATGATATTTTGAGCCACATTCACCAGTTTAATAGTAATATTGGGATGCAACTTCATGTAGGCGTCGAAAATGGCCTGCTTCGGTGCAACATAATTACTTGCCCAGCCATGCCAGATCGTGACAGTCTCCGGTTGATTCGCTGAAGGGGCCGAGCCACCTCCGGAGGAGCCACAAGCGGAGATAAACAGCATCAGCGCCGTGCTGATAAGAAATAGGATGGAATAGCTTTGCTTCTTCATGTAATCCTCCACTATGAGTTTGTCTAAACTATTTCCACGTTCACGCATTGCACAAAAAATAACCATATCATGCTGCTACAAGATGATCTGCCCTCCTTTACTAAGAGAAAAAGCGAGGAACACTTCAACGTGCTACAAGGACAGGACAATAGATAGTATAACTGATGATGTAGGATATCTGCGATATCATGTTGGAACAGAGAGCAAGAAACTGCCAGATCTTATAAAAGTCGATAGCTGAATTGTCAACTATATTGATAGGATTGATTCATGTTTGACCTCCACTGGCTCCACAGCATTCATCATGACGGATCTTCGTGCTATGTAGTTTCTACTCACGAGACTATCTCCCTCAATGCAACCATTAAGCTCAGAGTGCGTACTGGCCTGGAAGCACCAATTAACAGCATTTTCGTGCGCACTGATCCAGACGGTGAGCAGCACCTGACCCCCCTACAACTGCTCAAGAAAGACGCAACATCATGCTGGTGGGAGGGGGAGATACAGATCAGAATGCTAAAAAACAGCTATCGCTTTTTGCTGCTGACAGGCGAGGGCAACTGGTGGCTGACAGCGGCAGGGATGGTACGATATACCCCGACAGATGGGATGGATTTCCGCATTCTTGCCAAGTATCAAGCACCAACCTGGGTACACGATAGCGTCTTTTACCAGATTTTCCCTGAGCGATTTGCCAATGGTGATCCAGCCAACAGTGTGCGTAGTGGCGAGTATAGGTATTACGGAAAGCCAGTTATTGCACGATCCTGGGGTGAGATTCCCGGCTTACGTGGAGAGGCGAGTGCAGCCGAGTTTTTCGGCGGCGATCTTCGGGGAATCTGCCAGCATTTAGACCATCTGCAAGCACTGGGTATTAATGCGCTTTATCTGACACCCATTTTTACTTCCCCTAGCAATCATAAATATGACACTGTAGATTACAGGCATGTTGACGTCCACTTTGGCGGGGACGAGGCGTTGATTGCCCTGCGAAAAGCGCTGGATGAGCGGGACATGCGCCTCATGCTCGACTTCGTACCCAATCATTGCAGCGCTGAACATCCGTGGTTTCTCGCTGCGAGGAGCAATCCGAATGCGCCCAGTGCCGAATTCTTTACTTTCTATCAGAGACCAGATAAGTACGAAGCCTGGTTAGGAGTACGCAGTCTGCCCAAACTGAACTACCAAAGTCTGCGCCTGAGAGAAGAGATGTACGCTGGAGAGGACTCCGTCGCACGTCACTGGCTCAAAGCGCCGTTCCGTATCGATGGCTGGCGTGTAGATGTATCGAACATGCTGGCGCGCCAGGGGGAGAGCCAGATTGCCCATAAGATTGGGCGAGGCTTACGTAGGGCTATTAAATCCCTTGCACCACAGGCCTATCTCGTTGGCGAGAATTTCTTCGATGGCTCACCACAGTTGCAGGGCGATGAACTGGATGCAACGATGAACTACCGTGGCTTCTGTGTTCCACTTCAACAGTGGCTCGTCGGCCTGGATGCCTCACTGGCCTGGATGCCAGAGATACAAGATCCGGATATGCTGCCAACAGCGGCCCTGGCAGAACAGTGGCGTCTATTTATCGCCTCTATCCCCTGGCAGATCGCAGCGCAGCAATTTAATCTGCTTGGTAGCCATGACACGCAACGAATTCAAACAGTTTTCGGCGAAAATGAAATGCTGGCGCGTATTGCCATTGCGTTGCTGTTCACCTTTCCGGGCACGCCGAGCGTCTACTACGGTGACGAGATCGGCCTGGCTGGCGGCAAAGATCCTGATTGTCGCCGCTGCATGATCTGGGATCAGCGCGAATGGAACAGCGGGCGACTGGCTTTTTACCAACAGTGTATCCAACTGCGTCGTTCCTCTGCCGCATTGCGTCACGGTGGTTTTCAGATGCTGTATGCAGAAGGTGAGACGCTAGCCTTTATGCGTGAGGCTCCCGAAGAACGGTTGATCGTCGTAGCGCGCCGCGCATCTGATGGCCTGGACGCGCTACCAGTGAGACATGGTGGTTTGCCAGATGGGCTTGTCCTACAAGAAATGATTTCAGGCGCGAAAGCAGTGGTAGAACAGGGGATACTCTCTCTCTCTCACCTGTCTAATCCAGGAATACAAATCTGGCAATGCACAGGAACTGGATTATAAAGAGAGAACTCCTTTCTACGAGACAAACGTAAATTGTGCGACCTCTGCGACCAGAAGGGAAGGGTCTTCCCGGTAGGCGTGCAGACGGGCAATAGCTTCGTCGCTCCAGCCTTTTGCTTGCTTTGATTGGGCGATAAGAGCGGCCAGAGCGATACGGCGCAGGCGCTCATCCTGGCTGGGAGCAAGGGTCATTTCTAGAGCAAAGAACTGAGCATCTGGACGGGTAGAGGCCTGTTGAATGGTTGTGTGTGCTTTTACCAGAGCGTCGGCGTGGAGCAGGGGGGCTAAATTGATCAGCTCCGGGACAATTTCTTCCCAGGGTAGGCCCCAGATAAGCAGGCCGACGCGCAACGAGAGCGTGAGCGGATCTTCGGCAAGGACATCGAGGATGGCACGTGTCGTTGGTAAAAGGCGTCCTCTATTCCAGGACAAAGCAGAGATGAAGGTTTCGATGGTAATCTGTAAAGCACGGCGATTGCTCAAAAGAGCCTTTATGGCATTGCCGACGAGGGGTGCGTCATTGCCGGTATAGATGGCAAAAACGGCTCTTGCGGCCTGGGCAGATTCATCTGGAATGGGAGAATTCATTAGCGCAAGCAGATGGGTAAACAGGATATGGTTCTCGTCTGTTAATGGATGCTGGGTACGCCATGCGAGGGTGGCTATACGCACCTCCGGTTCAGGATGGGTCAAAAGGGTGGCGGTTAAAGTGGCTAAGCGGCGCTGAGCGGTTGGTGACATACCATCCTCTGGGATATGGATGACGCCTCGCGCCTGGGCTGCTTCGGGCGATTGCGCGGCGCGGGTAAAGACTTCCCAGGTCTCAGGTCGCTCGGTGTAAGACCAGAGGGCACGGAACAAAGCGACGCGGACATCGCGGTGCAAATCACGGGTTTCCAGACTGAGCAGTTCGCGGTAAGCGGCTTCCGAGGAGAGGTCGCCTATTAAACGTACCACTTCTTTGGCTACTGTCACCTGCGTAAATGGAACTGCGCGTAACAAATGAAGCGCATCCTGACGGGGCATAGAGATGAGCGCCTGGCGCAGAGCGTAGATTGCGATACGGGCACGCTCATCGTTCAAAGCTTCAAGCAGCGTGGGAACGCCCTGGCCAGCATCAAGGGTACCGAGGGCACGTAGGGCGGTATCTCGTACTGGCTGGCGTTCGTCGCTGGCAAACGGGATGATATGGATGGGATTGATAGCAGGCATGAGTGCAAGAAGACAGATGGTAGAAATCAACTCATAAACAGCACGATTCTGATCGTTTTTGCTAACAATCTCCAAGAGGGTGTGCGCGAATATCTCCTGTTGTGTGGGAGTCCAGCGATAAAAGCCATTTTGCAGAGGCAGGACAAAGCGGGTCTGACCGCTACTAAATCTGCCCTTATAGGCGTGTTGACCCAGGAAGGGCGTAATGAGATCCTGGCGATGGCGATGCACATAGGCATAGACAGATGAAAGAAGAATGCTGCTTTTATCATACCTCAAAAGTCTGGGGATAAGCAGATAGGTACGTTCACGCCGATGCTTGAGGAAGAGATGAAGGATCAGGTTAGCGTTTCCATAACTCCGCGTATCGTTGACGATGGCTTCGAGAAGATCCACTAGCTCGTCAAAAACACTCAGCCGTCTCCCCAGAGCCTGTGCAAGAGCAACCAGGAGCCCCTCGCTCTCCCGTCTCTGCCAGGATTGCAGAATGGGAGTAAGGAAAGGAGCGATGCGGCGAATATCGCTTTCAGAGAGATAGGTATCGAGTTGAAAGACACTAATATGGCCTCGTTCACGATAGACAATAGCCATCTGGGCTGCCGACCATTCAGCATGGAATGGGAAAAGATAGACGACAAGGCGTTCGACTGCCTGGGCAGTAGCTGGCGAGAGGTCCGCTGCGTTGAGGGCATCGCGAATGATCTGGGCGAGATCATCGAGATGCGCAGCTTGCCAGATGCTGTGAGGAAGAGCGGCGAGGGCTGTCAGCATCTCACGTCGCACCGGATCTTGTTCGTTGCGGCGTTGGCGCACTAGTTGGAGAACATTGGCGAGATGGTTGCGCTGATAGCGAGTTGTGCCAATCAAGGTTTTGAGAGTGATCCCACGCAGATCGGCATCAGGAGAGCGCAAGGGAGTATCAAGAAAAGCGCGAGCTTCCTCCCAGGGGAGAAAAGCGGTATAGGGGAGGCGTTCTTGTGGGCGTGAGATCAGGGCAGGCAGAGACAGATGGCGGTGACCCTCTTGAAGACGTTGAGCAGTTGGCAGGAGCGCGACAATAGAATAGGGCAAGATACCTTCCGCGTTGCGCCAGCCACGTTCACAGGCAGTGTAGAGTGCAAGGCGTTGCTGGATGCTGAGTTTCCCAAAGCAACGTGTACTAATATTGCGCGAATAGCGTGTGAACAGGGCCAGAAGACGTTCGGTGGTCAAACGAGGTGCAACGGCGTCAAAGCTTAGTGTAGACTGCTCATTGGCCTGGAGGAGCAGGTCAGCGATCTCATTTGGGCGTAGGCGAAGAAGAGGTTGAAGGTTCAAGCGTGCGAATGGAACAACATTGAGCAATGTTTTTATCAGATCGAGTGTCTGATCAGGTAGATTCTGAGAAAGTAGGGGGAGGACAGTGTTGACCTGAATGATGAGGCGAGGATCGATGGTTTCGCTGACCGTAGCACGTGTGCGCAAGAATGCAATTACCAGATCGGGATAGCGTCTGGCTAAACGCGACAGGGTAACCTGGTCAAACTGCTCGCTCAGCAGATCAAAATAGCGTACAACTGCTGAACGCGAACCGAAGGAGAGAAGCAATTTTAGCTCAGCGCTATTCTGCATAGCAAGAAACTCAAGGTGCGCATCTATTGGAACGTATCTCTGGCGCTGATGAAGGCGGCGTAAGAGGGTGGCTCTCATATCCAGGGGCAGGATATTGAGCACTGCTTGCAGTTCGGTGTCATTACAGATTACGGCGGTAAGGCCAGGCGCGAGAGAACGTACGCTACGCGAGGAATCAGAGAGCGCATGTAATGCATAAGCGGAGTTGCGGCTGCCGTAGCAGGCCTGGGTTGCCAGGACACGCTGGTACATGTCGCCCTGGGCGAGGAGAGTGAGGGTCTCACGGATCGCGGGATCGCTGATGGCCCGTTGACCGAGTTCAACCATGTAATGCATACGGCCATTGTGCGTTAGCTGTTCACATTCTTGTAGGATTTGTTTGAGCGTCATATATCATCTCCCCACTTGTAGTTCTTTGATAGCTTTTATTTTTATGATTTCTTTATTTCCGCATGATAAATGAGAGCATAAGTATTGTCAATCAAAACTCCTTTGATCTCTTCATTTCTTAAATATATCTGAGAAAGAGACTTACTCTATACAACGGCCATTTTCCTTACTACTATATGGCATTTTTATAAAAAATGGATATATAGCAGGTATGTTAGCTATATAAAAAAATTATAAAGAATAAGAATTCTTTCCTAAAATTATTGACTAATGACTGTAAAACATGCTACTCTTCTTAAGGCATCTTGTTAATCAATCAATTACACCTGCTCTCTTACTTTTTGTTATGGGATAAGATAGTATCTAGTATAGGATTGTATATCAGGCACTATCTATCATTACACTACATATACAATAACTAGTGTAAAAGCGATGTTTCATTCTGGAAGATGGAATGCTTTCATAAGTGTCTCTTCATGTTAGTATTTTTTGATTCCTCCGCGCTGCTTGCGTTTCGCAAACTCTAGTGTGTGGAAGATGGATGTTGCGGTCCCCAGGCTATACTCTCCGTCTTCTATGCATAAGAAATTGAAAGAGGGCCTGTACCAAATTATTGGCATATATATACAAAAGCTATGACTTAGAGGTAACTCCTTTCTGGCAGATTGGGAGTATTCCCAAATTCTTTGTATTTTCACTGGCACAATCTTGTTGAGGGGCAAAATAGATGGATTTAAATAGCATTGATGCTAGCATTGGTCTTGTTTTCAGCCTGGAGCTTTTTAAAGCCTACAAAGCCAGTGGAACACTGCAAGCGCCATTGAAGAGCGTTCCGGGAATGCCAAAAAATAGTATTGTATCATTACAGCTTGTGGATGGCGTTGTGACTTTCTGTTCTCTTCAAGAAAAAGGGAATCCGCCATATCGGATTGCAAAAGATCTGATAGCGCGCATGGATGATGAGCATGGACCTTTTGAGTGGAAATTCACTCAATCAACCTCAACCTCAACATCTACGACAACACCGGTGATATCGTCGTCGACATCACCGAGTTTGCCTTCTTTTTCTCCTGTCACTCCTCCACCTCTATCTAGAACACCTGGTAATACCCCATATCCATCATCGACACCCTTGCATAGCATCCCAAAGATTGTTGCGCGTCTGAACTGGATACGCCTGCGTACCTGGCCCTATGAGCAACGGCAAGCAATTTACCTGGTCTGGCAATTGATAGATGGGCAACGCTCTGTGCAAGATTTACAATTTATGCTCAGTGATCAACTTTCTCACACTACAATCAATGAGGTATTACGCTTTTTAGTCAGTCAACATATCATTACGATTTCGTAAAGGTACTTAGCAAAAAACATATTTAGTATGTTTTAGCACTTCGTGGGCAGTCTTTTACTCAATAAAAAGACTACGTAGAAAGTATGGAGGTTTGGCACAACATGAATGATTCTCTCTCCACAAACGAAGCAGGTTCACAGCAGCCTGAATTTTTGAACAAAGTGAATTTGAATGACAAAGACTGGTTGGAACGTACATTTGGCTGGTGGTTCCGCCTGACGATGCCCCCCAGGCCAGAAAAAGGGGCCAGTTTTGTCAAGCGAGAAGCTGATCGGCGGGCCCGTTTACTCAGTACGATTGGCTTATTTTACCTGGCCTTTTTAGTCCTTGTCCTCCCAGCAGCATTTTCCACAACCCGGACCGCACTCTACTCAAGCTTTTTTTCTATCTTCATGGTGATTTTTGCCTTAGTAGTCAACAAACTAGGGAAAGTAAAGATAGGAAGTTCTTTGCTTGTGCTTGTCTTTGAGTCCGGCCTGGTGCTTTCGATCTTATCAGCTAGCCAGCTCAGCCTGACGGATATCCCACTCTATGATATATTTATCATGGGTGAACTTATTGCCGTTTCGCTTCTGCCTATCCAGGGTGTATTTATTATCGCTTTCTTAAACTCCGCGTTTATCATCGCTGATCTCATCTATCAGCCCCATACACAAACCCTGGGTGCAATTCTACAGACGCAGCTGATTTTAATAATTGCACGCCCGGTTTGCATTCAACTCATTGTGGCTGCTGTGCTCGCCCTCTGGGTGAGTAGCACGCTAAAGGCAAACAATCGAGCCAATCGAGCAGAGATGGTGGCAACGGTTGAGCATGCGCTGTCAGAACAGCATGCCATTGCAGAAAAGGAAAAGCAGTCATTGGAAGAAAGTATCCAGCAACTTATCCAGGCCCATGTGGATGCCACCAATGGACAGATTAATGCACGTATTCCCTACCCATCCTCGAAAGTACTCTGGCCTCTCGTCGGCGTGTTTAACTCGCTCTGGACACGCTTACAACATTCTCAGTATAATGAACATACGCTTCAGCAACTACAAGCGGCCATTGCAGCAAATGAAGAAATTATCCAGCATGCCTCATTCGCGCCACAGCAACCTTTGCTCCTGAGACAAAGCGGGACAGATGTGGATGCATTAATGCTCTCAGTAAAAAGATTGCATGATGGCCTTATTAGAAGCCAGAATGGCATAACGCAGCAAAGAAATGGGCCAAATAACTCCAATCACTATTAAGGTTGCCCCTTCTGATAGAATTTTCAGAGCATTAGTATCGTGACTGCCTGCCCTCTTTTGAAGGAGAGTGACATCCGGCGAGAGGGTGGTAGGCGAGCCGGAGACGGCCTAGCCGATCTGCCCTACAGAATTTTCCCCCTCCTAATGGTAAGAGCACTTATGGTGTGGTAGCGAGGTATGTGGGGACGCGTCGGGCTTGTAGTAACTGCTCAAAGGCATAGCCTAGCTTGATGAGTGTAGGTTCGCTATACGCTCGACCTGTAAAGGTAATACCAACAGGGAGGCCTGAGATAAAGCCTGCGGGGACGCTGATGGCCGGGTATCCGGCCAGGGCAGATGGTTGGGTAGAACCACCTGGGAAGTAATCACCATTGATCAGGTCGATGCGACAGGGTAGACTCATGGTGGGCGTAATAAGCGCATCTAGCTGATATGCTTCCATCACTGCATCTATGCCCTCTTGCCTGGCCCAACGCTGATTCTCTACCAGAGCCAGCAGATAGGTCGAGTCGTCCAGCGAAGTGGTCTCCTGGGCAGCCAGGAAATGCTCTTGCCCAAAGTAGAGCAGTTCTTCGTTGGCGTGTTTTATATTAAAAGCGATAATTTCAGCAAGTGTGCGCACAGGCGAGCTTATGAGATCGGCGAGATACGCGTTGAGGTCGGCTTTCAATTCAAAGCGAAGAACTGTCAGTTCGTTTTTCGATTCCTCCATCTGCTTTGCAGTAGGGATATCGGCTGGATCAATGATGACCGAACCTGCTGCACGTATCTGCTCGACAAGCGTCTTGAAAAGCGCATCGACTTTCGGGCTGTAGCCTGTATAGACCTGCCTGGCGATGCCAAGACGTGCTCCCTTTAAAGCATCACGATCAAGAAATTGGGTATAGTCGCTGAAGAAGCGTCCGGCACTATGCTGAGTGGCGGGATCGCGCTCATCTACACCTACAATAGCGCCCAGCAAGAGAGCGGCATCGGCGACGGTACGCCCGAAGGGACCAATTGTATCCTGGCTGTGAGCGATAGGGATTACACCGGCACGGCTGGTCAGGCCAACGGTTGGCTTGATACCAACGATGCCATTCGTGGCAGCAGGGCAAAGAATAGAACCATCCGTTTCACTACCCAGTGAGGCAGGAGCCAGATTGGCAGCAACAGCAGTCGCTGACCCTGAACTGGAGCCGCAAGGGCTGCGATCCAGGACATAGGGATTAAGGGCTTGACCCCCACGTGCGCTCCATCCGCTCGATGAGGGGGTTGAACGAAAGTTGGCCCATTCGCTCAAGTTTGTTTTACCTAGAATGACCGCTCCCGCCTCGCGTAGTTTGCGGACAACGAATGCGTCACGAGCTGGTCGTGAACCAAGCAGGGCCAGCGAACCTGCGGTTGTTTCCATACGATCAGCAGTAGCAATATTGTCTTTAAGCAGAATGGGGATGCCATGCAGAGGTCCACGCGGACCACTTATTCTACGTTCCTCGTCCATTGAAGAGGCAATGGCTAATGCGTCTGGATTGATCTCCAGCACTGATCGGAGTGCGGGGCCAGCCTGATCTATTGCCTGAATACGTGCCTGGTACATCTCAACCAACTCGCGCGAAGTGAGAGTGCCTGAGTCCAGTGAGTCCCGCAATTCTGCGAGAGTCTTTTCTTCTATCTCAGGGAATGGGATTTGATACATCGCTTCTCTTCCTCATCTGTGCTTTTTGAGACTAAGACAAAACGGGGAATGCGTCTGGCGCATTCCCTACCCATTTTGTCTTATGAGGTTACGAACTTATGTAAACATTGACCAGGCTAATCGCAGCGGAGGCCAGGAGCGGATAGTTCTGAACCTTACTGGTTGTGGCCTGATAGACATCTGGATGATAGAGAAAGACACGCGAGGCATCTTCGACGAGAACCTTTTGCGCCTGCTGGTAAAAAGGGATACGTTGACTTTGCTCGGTTGTACTACGCCCTTGATTTAAGAAGCTATCGAGCTGCGGATTGGCATACTTGGTGAAATTAAAACCGCCGCTTCCCGTAAACATAGAGTACATCGTTGAATCAGGATCAACGCCACCCGTCCAACCAATCATCAAAACTTGATAATGAAAGGTCTCAAAATCGGTCACAAGTGCATTAAAAGTCTCCTGATTGATGCTCATTTTGATATTGCTCGCCTGTAACTCGGACTGGATAAGCTGGGCTATCTGTAACTGAGTCGCATTGCCACTTGTAATTTTGAGCGTAAAGCTGAAACCATCAGGCATACCTGCTTGTGCCAGTTCGGCTTTCGCTTTAGTCGGATCGTAGCCGAAACCGACAAAACTTTTATCATAGGCCCAGGAGGCAGGTGAGAGGGGGCCTTGTGAGATGCTGGCCGTATTTTTGAGCGCAAGACTGACGATCTCCTGACGATTAATGCCCCAGGCTAACGCTCTGCGCACATGCACATTGGTAAATGGTGAGACCGAAGTATTAATCTGCAAACTTTCAAAGCCCGGTCCCGCCGTCTGCTTGTAGGTCAAGGTCTTATCGGCCTGCACCTGGGCAACATCGTTCGGATTGAGGTTTGAGGCAATCTGAATATCGTTTGTTTGCAGGTTACTATACATCACTGAAGGATCGGTAATGGGACGAAAACGTACGGATTGTAGATAGGGAAGTTGCTTGCCCTGGGCATCTTTTTGCCAGTAATGCGGATTCGCTTTGAGCAAGAGGTGATCACCCTTCGCCCATTCTACAAACTGAAATGGTCCACTGCCGACATTAACCGGAGCATTGGGCAAGCTGGTCCCTAGCTTCTTCACAGCAGTTGGCGAGAGCATCATCCCAATTTGACCAGTGAATTTGTCGAGCAAGGGGGCATACGCCTTCTTCAGCGTAATCTCTACCTGGCTATCACTGATCTTTTGGAGAGCACTAATTACAGAAACGTCACTGTAGCGGGGAGAGGCTTTATCGTTCAAAAAACGCTCAATGTTAAAAATTACAGCATCGGCATTAAATGGGGTACCATCCTGGAAGGTAATGCCAGTATGCAATGTCAGCTTCAGATCAGTCGGCGTCGTATACGTATAAGATGAGACCAGATCAGGATGTAGGACACTCTGCGCATCATACCTAAAAAGCGTGTCATACATATTACCCATAACATCAGTATCATAGAGGGTCGCGGATGTCAACGGATCAAGCGTTTGCGGATCTGAGATCAGACCCACAACAATATTTCCTCCCTTTGCGCTACTACTGCTATTGGTCGGTGTCCCATTTCCACAGGCGGCAAATATGGTCAGGCCTACTAATAAGAGAATTACATATGCAATCGATGCAGGGGAGCGGCGATTGCGTGAGCCGCTATCCAGGACTTGTGTCATGCGCTACCTCCATGCTTGCACTCATTGTTGTGTTCTATTACGATCCTGTTCTGCTCCTATCGTAGACACAAAACCACTTCTAGCTAAAAGGAGCTTCTTTCATTTTAGAAACGAAACACACATTGTTCTTGCAACTAGTATAACATGGACATTTTTTCAAGATGGATGTTTTATATATACCGCTTCCTTACTTAACAAATAAGCGTAAGGTCATCTATTTTGATGTCTCCGCACGATGCCAAGCGAAACAGCTCGCGCCGCCGGGTCGTAGAACCGGCCCCAACATGCCGAAGAAAGCAGCGCTCAAGTTCTGCTTTTGCTGTCAAGGTCCCAAAGACGCGTTCAGGGGCAGCTTTGATGAAAAGCTTTTTCTCAATTGAGCGACTCTGAAGGAAGGGTTTTCTTTATGAGAAACGTTACTGCACTTTATGAGAGATTATTACTCTTGCTAACTTTCCTGGCTTTCCTACCTTCCAGGCTTCTCCTAAATATTTATAAAGCGATACTATGAAAAAGGCAAAGTTATTCTAAATATAACGTAATACATTTCCTTGATAATCTCTCTAATACCTCATAAACGCTAGAATCATTCTTCTCGCTTAAAGATTTATAGGGAAAACGTATTCTCTGGCCCAGTGTATGGTATAATTAAATCGATGGATTTAATACGCATATAATCTCATATTAAATTCACAACAGGGATACTAAACCGTGAATAAGCAGATTCTCAGGGAAAAAGGTTAGATCGAGCAGCCCTTGTATCGATATATCTATGTATTAGGGCTCACATTCCTAAGAAACCGCCTGCAAATGTTCACAAAACCATATGAACAAGATTTCCCGTTTTATGCGATCACAAAGGGTAAAGGACTCAACAATATAGAGTTCCTTTTTTTCATTTTCAATCATTTGTCTATTGAAAAGGAGCAGCTTTGTGCAATACATTCGCCCACATGCGCAGAAAATAGTGCATACATTTGCATTATTCGCTCAAATAACAGAAAGAGTGCCTCAGGCTGTTAGAGCGGGATTACAATGGTTCAGAAATAGATATGACAGCCAGGAAGATAAGGCAACAAAAAAAGACAACAAGGGCAAGGGTACGACAAAGCCGGAGCAAGGTAAAAAAGGTACGCCAAAAAAACAGGGGCAAGAAGGGGATAGCGGGCTTGGCAGGAAGAAAACGAAAGATCAGTATCCTTGCTCCTCTGCTGGTTGAGTAGGCAGATGGAAGAGAGTAGCATCTTCCACTCTCTTCTGCATTTTTTCGCGCAAATGCGCATATTTTTCCAAGACAAGCGCAACATCCGGATGTTGCGCTTGTCCTGAATTTTTTTGGCAGGTAGCCAGAATGCGCTGATAGAGAGATTCTGCATCCTGGTATCTCTCTTGAAGAGTATACAATTCTGCCAGATTCCGCAGATACCAGAGTGTATCAGGGTGATCTGGGCCAAACACCTGTTCAGCGATGGCAATGGCTCGTAGTAGCAAGGATGTTGCTTGCTGATAGTTCCCGAGGAGGAGATAGAGTTTGCCTAAATTATTGAGAAGAAGGGCAGTATCTGGATGCTCTGAACCAAGAGTTTGTTCATAAATTGAAAGAGCCTGCAAATAAAAGGTTTCGGCCTGTTGATAGTTTCCCCGGATACGATAAAGCCTACCCAAATTGCTCAGCGTGAGGGCAGTATCTGGATGCTCAGAGCCTAGAAAGCGCTCATTAATAGCTAGAGCACGCAGATGCAGTTCCTCAGCCTGTTGATACTTTGCTAGTGAGCAATAAAGCTCTGCTAAATTATTCATGCAGACAGCAGTATCTGGATGCTCAGGACCTACAGTCTGTTCAAAAAGATCTAACGATCGGAGAAGAAAAGGTTCGGCCTCCTGATATTTTTCTTGATCCTGATAGATTGTTGCCAGATTATTCCAGCTTTGTGCAAAGGCCGGGTCTCCCGGTTCCAGCAGTATTTCCCGTTGAGCAAGGGCTTGTTGAAAAAATTCTTCAGCCCGTTGATACTGACCCAACTTCTGATACAGCAAAGCCAGATTGTTAAGTGTCGTCGCAATTTCTAGATGCTGCTGCCCATAGACCTGGTGGTAAATGGCAAGGACACGTTGATAGTGTGATTCCGCTTCCAGATATCGTCCTTGTTCTTGATACAATAGAGCAAGATTATTCAAAAGAATGGCAGTCTCTGGATGTTCCGGGCCTAAAAGCTGCTCATAGAGCACGAGGGCACGTGTATAGAGACTTTCAACCTGTAGGTTATCGCCCAGGCGAAAAAAGAGACTTGCCAGGGCGGCTAGAGTTTCCGCGACCTCCAGGGACTGTGGTCCCAGTACTTGTTCATAGAGGTCAAGCGCAAGAGGAAGATAGGTATTCGCCTCTGTATAGAGAGCACGTTGAGAGCAGTAACGGCCCAGATACAGCAACAATTGAGCGGCAGGCAATTCGACAAACTTGAACTCAATAATATAGGTAGCACAGAGTTGAGCATGAGGAAGATAGCGCTGGCAGAGCGGCCAGGAAGAGAAATCAGGGCGAGGGAAGATAGCGTACACAAGACGAACGACAAGAAGAGCCCAATGTTGTGGCTGAGTAAGAAAGGACAAATCGCGTAATACCGCCTGCACAATACGGTGAATGCCCAGAGTTGTCGTATCGGCGCGGCGCAGTACCAGGGAAAAATCGAGCAGGGTAGCAATTGCCGTATCCAGAGCCAGAGGATCTACCGCAAGAGAGCGCAAAGGTTCATCCAGAAAAGCGGCACCATCCACAATCATTTCATCAGAAATAGCATCTGGATGTAAAAAGGCAAAAAGGCGCAACACGTCCATAGCCACAGGATTGACCTGGGCCACCTGCTCAAAGGTGAGAGTAAGGGTTGCAGACACGGACTGAGGATGGCTATCAAAAAAATAACCTCTTCTTTGTAGCAATTGTGGTCGGTGTTGCTGATACAAAGTGAGATAGTCATTTAAACTTCGCCCGGTCTCTTCAATATACGCACCAGCTTGATCGAGTGCCAGGGGGAAGCGATCAACCTCGCGTACAACGGCGAGTGCTTGAATATACTCAGCGGGTAAAGCGGCAGTCAGCGTGGCCTGTTCCTCAATGATCTTAGCCCGGCGCAGAAGAAACAACGCGCTCTCATCGAAAGTCATAGGCGGAACAGGAAGAGCATGAATAGAGGTACCTTTCGCCTGAATGCGGGTCGTAAGCAGAACATGGCCTTTACAATGAGGAGGGACAAGCGAATCAACAAGATGAAAGACATCAAGGTCATCAATGAGTAGCAGCCATTGTTCGTGGTATTGCAGATAGCGCCGGATAGCAGCAAAAAGTTGAGATTCACTGCCCAGCTCTTTTTCAGGGAGCGAAAGCAGGTTAGCAAGAGCTAAAAGATCTGCACAAAATACATCTAAAGAAGATCCTCGAACCCAAAGCACCGCCTGATATTCTTGTTGATAGCGATATGCATATTCAATCGCAATCTGGGTTTTGCCGATGCCAGCGAGGCCATTGAGAGCCTGAATGCGGGTATGCAATGAGTGAGTTGGAGAGAAATACGTATGGAGTAAAGCAAGAAGCTCCTCACGTCCGGTAAAATAAAGATTGCGGCGATAAGGAACAGTCCATAAAGGCGTTTTTGGTTCGCGTATGAAGGGGGCAGCAACCCGCTCTGTAAGCTCATCAACGACCTTTCTAATCCCCCTCGCGACCTCCTGGAAAGCCAAATCTTTGTCCCGCCAGAGACTAATAGGATTGCCATCGGCAGGCAAAAAACCGACGCTATCGATGGGCAAACCGCTCCAGTCGACAGGGCGGAGCAGAACATAAATAACGCGAACCGCCCCTACCTCATAGCGTTCGAGCGCCCGTTTCATCTCCACTTCACGGCAATATTCCGAATCCAGAAAGTCTGACTGAATAACAAAACAATAAGATCAGCTTTATTCAAGTAGGTATCAATAGCCAGTCGCCAATCGCGTCCAGCCCCGATAGCGCTATCGTGCCATTCCACAATCTGGTCAAAAAATCTCATCATAATAAGATGCTTGCGCAGCGTATTAAACAACAGCTTATCCTTACGCGCCTGCTGCGCGTAAGAGAAAAAAATGCTAATTGGAGATGAAGACATAAAACGCCTGCTTTTACATCGGAAACGATGCTTCTTTATGGAAGGATTTCTTTTACAAATACCTATGTAATATGAA
>CAVZQK010000083.1:0-21224 GCA_963777355.1 uncultured Chloroflexia bacterium | reverse complement strand
GCAGGACGCGGACAAGCCATCTGCTCCAACAAAATCGCCAGGGGCGAGAGAAGCGCCGGGCGAGCAGGACACGATTACGCGTGCATGTTCCGTTTCTTCTGCAAGCCAACGCTTTCTGCACGCTGCATCATGTCCCTACCAGAGACCCCGTTCACCTCTCTTTTTCTGAGCGAAGGAGGGTCATTGCAGGCCTGTTTGATTTTGTTGGATTAGGTGGGACAAGCCGGTCCCTACCTGTTATGAAGAGTGGGCGGGGGCCTCCCAGCGAGATCTTACCTTCTTTTTGTCTCCTTTTCCAAAAAGCAAACGCTACATTTTTCTGATGACGAAAGAAACTGTTTCTTTGCATTTATAAAAAATGAAAAGATAGAATTTATTAGAAGGATTGCTACATATGCTACACGGATGGCTTGTGGCCTGGATGCAAGTATACATTGAAGGGCTACATGGATGTAGCATATCTGCTACATTGTCCAGAGTTGACCCTACAAGATTGTCCCGGCTGTCTGTAGAGAGATGGCTGGTAAATGGGTGTATGTTCCTTTCAATATTATTATGTAAGACAAAGAGGTGAGGTCTTTTTGCAAAATGGCAAAGTGGCCCTAAAAATTTCTATCGGCAGAAGAAATTGTTTAGGGGATGGGGGCTTCTCCCCTTTCAGCTATAGGTTTTTGGAAAAGGTCTATCCTCACTTTTCGATAGGTTGTTTTAGAATATCTAATTGAAGCAGATTTTGGAGTCTCTTTCCTCTCAGCAATAATTCACAAACCTTGCCCCAAATAAGAACAACCATTGACATCTTGAATGTACCATGTTACATTGTTACCATGTTACCAAATACTTCCTGGATAACTCATGTACCAACAGATACGAAGGAAACTCATGAACAAACACGAAGACACTCCTCAGCTCGCTCCCATCGAGCGTGTACAGATTGGGGTGCGCATGGAGAAGCGCATGGTCAAGGTGCTCAGGGTCTGGCCGAGTACCACGACCTGACCCTGGGCGATCTGCTTGAGGGTATTGTACTCTACGCTTTTGAGAGCCGCTCTCCCTTTCACGAGGAGTCGTTGCGTAAGATCGCTCAGTTAAAAGAAGTCTACGGGATGAACTACGGCGCGGAAGCCAGCCATCGCCTGACCGAAACACAGCCGAAAGAGGAACGAAAATAATGCGCTTTAGCCTTTTCTCACTCCTCGATGTGTACGACAACGAGGCGCGCACATCTGCCGCGATCTACCAGCAGATCCTGGAGCAAATCGTCCTCGCCGACGAGCTTGGCTTCGACTCCTATTGGATCGGCGAGCATCATGGACCCCTCAACTCAGGCCAGGTGATGTCCTGCCCACATCCAGCCATCCTGCTGGCCGCAGCAGCCCAACGCACGCAACAGATCGGCCTGAATACCGCCGTGGCCAACCTTTCCCTGCGCCACCCGTTGCAGATCGCCGAGGACTATGCCCTGGTTGATCTGCTCAGTCAGGGGCGCTTGGGCCTGGGCATCGGGCGCGGCAGTTTCGCGCACGAGTATGCCGCCTTTGGACAGAACCCCGCTGAGAGTTTTGGCTGTTTTGAGGAGAATTGGGAGATTATCCAGCAGCTCTGGCGCGGAGAAACGGTGACTTTTCAGGGTCGCTATTCTCAGCTTGAGAATGCGAAGCTCAACATCACGCCAGTACAACAACCGTTCCCGCGCCACTGGTTCTCAGCTATCAAAAAGGATTCGTTTGCCATGCGAGGACGTTTGGCTCAGCCAATTATCAGCCTGCCCCACATAACCGCGAAGAGCTTTGCTGGCGTTGGTAAGCTGGTCGAGGATCATCGCAGCCATTACCTGGCAGCAGGTGGCAATGGTGAGCACTACGAGCTGCCTCTGATCCTCTCTACCTTTGTGGCCCCTACACGTGCAGAAGCACTGCATACGGCTGTCGATGCTCTGCGCCGCTATATGGAGCACCAGCATCCCGGAAGCCATGAGCATATCATGCATATCATCCATCACCTGAAGGATCAAAAGCTCCTCTGGTTTGGCACACCCGGCGACCTGATCAATTTAATTGAGCAATTCCAGGCAGGCATCGATAATCGCCATTTCGTTTTCTGGTCGGACTTTGGCGGCATGCAACCAGAACTCGTCTTGCGCTCAATGCAGCTCATAGCCCAGGAAGTTCTGCCTCATTTCACCATTCAAGCGAACTGAGTCCTCGTTGAAACCATGCAGGCAGCCCAGATGTTTTTCTGGGCCGCCTTGTCCCTCTGGAAAATGCAAGATTCATCTAAAACAGGAGAACGAGCATGCCTTGCCCGGATCGATTAGCGCAGTGGAAGCAAGAGGTGTCAACAGCCTTTGGCCATTTGAGCAAACCGCAAGTGTGGGGTCTGGTCTTGTGGAGCGCGGGGATCGCACTGTCGGGAGCAGCAGGGATTACGCAAATCAGTGCTCTGCTCGCGTTGGTGTTGGACCAACAGGAACAAGCAATGTTTCAACGCTTGCGCGAGTGGTATCTGGATGCGAAACACAAAAGCGGAAAAAAGCGGCGAGAATTGGACGTGACCACCTGCTTTGCGCCCTTATTGCGGTGGATCGTGCAGATGACGGGGAAGCGGGAACAAGCAAATGGTCCTGGTACTGGATGCCACGACGCTTGGGGAGCGCTGGACGATTTTGTCGATCAGCGTGGTGATCCGCAGTTGCGCTATTCCGGTGGCGTGGAAAGTGCTGGGAGGACATGAGAAAGGCAGTTGGCGACCCCATTGGGAAGGGCTCCTCAAGCACCTGGACGGCTGCATTCCAGCCGAGTGGCAGGTGCTGGTGATGGCGGATCGAGGACTGTATGCGCGCTGGTTGTTTCAGGCGATCATTAACTGTGGCTGGCATCCGTTCCTGCGCATCAAGCCTTTCGGTGAAAGTACGTGCAGTGGGTGAAGAAACCTTTGATTGGATCGGGCGCTGGACGCCGACGCCGGGAACCCATTGGAAAGGGAAGGTGGAGTGCTTTGTCGGGAAGCAAAGCCGCCTGAGGTGTACGTTACTGATGCATTGGGAAGCAGGCTACGAACATCCTTGGGCGGTACTCACCGATCTCTCCCCAGAACAAGCTGAGGTGAGTTTGCATGCGGACGTGGATTGAGAGTGGTTTTAAAGACTTTAAGCGCGGCTTGTGGAGCTGGCATCACAGCAAAATGCAGGACGCCAGCCGGGTTGAACGGCTCTGGCTGGCGATGGCCGTGGCCCAGGTCTGGACGGTGAGCATAGGCTGCCAGGCGGAGGAAAAGGAGCGGAAGGTCGCGTTGGGCGAGTCATTGCCAGCACAGCATATCGCACGTCGGCGGCGCAAGCGGCCTGTAGGACAGCCGCGCTGGTTGAGTTGCGTCGTACGGGGACGCCTCGCATTGGTGGCTGCGCTGTTCACGGTAGAGGTCTTGCCGTGCGGTCAATTGCTGGCGGAAGCCTGGCCTGAAACCATCACTCCGCCGCGAAAGCTCCCCAAGCCTTCACACCTGCGTGAGCGCGAGCGCAAACGCGAGCAGAAACGTCGAGCACGAGCACGGGAGCGCGTTGCCGCATGACACCACTCAAAAAACCTATACCTGAAAGGGCTTCTCTCCTCTCTCCCGAACACATTTTGCAGGGCGAGAGAGAGAATAGATTTTTAGTAAATGATATTTATTGGAATAAGTTCTTCGGGTCTTCAGGCTTATTTTAGCCAGTGTGCGGCTGGCTCCAGTTTGTCGAAGGGCTCCCAGAAGGTTACGAATGCGCGGGTGACGCCTAGTTGTTCCCATGCTTTGAGCTTCTCTTCGATGTCGTCTTGCCATTCCCAGACGTAGGTTGAGAGAGCTATCTGTCGTCCAGAAGCGTCGATCTTCTGGCGGGCCTCGCGGATGAGTGCTTCATCGGCATAGACATTTATTTCTTCGGCATAGGTAAGGGCGCTATGCAGGAGTTTGCGCGAGTTGCCGACGCCGATAATTATGTGTGGTGGGTGCGGCGGGGGAGGTGAGCAGAGGGCATTTTGCACCTGGATATGTTTGCCCAGAAATGTGACATTTTCTCCTTTCCAGACCATTTGGAGAAGCTGGATAGTCTCTTTTAGGGCTTCGATGCGAGCAGTAGCATCAGGTACAGGGACGCCCCAGGCGTGCATTTCCTGGAAGTAGTCGCCTGCACCGATTCCTAATGAGAAATCTTCCTTCGGTGAGCAGAGCAAGCATTGCAGTCTCTTTTGCCAGCACGCCGGGCAGGTAGTTCAGACGACAGATGACCATTGGGGTCAGTTTGATGCGCTTCGTGGCTAGCGCAAGTGCCCCGTAGAGGGACCAGCCACTGAGGTAGCCCCACTCTGGTTTTTCTGCGTGGTAGTGGTCTAGAAAGCCTACTGAATCAAAGCCGTAGTCGTCAGCTTTTTGGCGGCAGCTAATACGGAGCTCCAGTTGGCTGTAGGTCCGAGGTTCACGGCTATCTGCATATAGGATATCTCCTCTGAATTATTTACTCTCTTCTTGAAGATTACGCTCTCTTTCCTGACATCTTCTGGCAGAATTAAGGTGCCATGTTTACAGTTTCTTAAAACTTGTATGCTATATTATCTTGTGTTTCACTTCGTAAGCGTTCTCCTGTTGATTTTAGGGGTTAAAAAAGAAGGAGGATTATGATGCTTCAAAATATGGGAGCTCAAGTCATCTTGCGAAATTGGTGGATGCTGGCACTCAGAGGAGTGCTTGCGATCATCTTCGGCCTCATCGCACTCTTTTTTCCTGGTATTGCGTTTCTGGCGTTCCTTTACATTTTTGCGGCATATGCGATCATCGATGGGATTGTGGCGGTGATTGTCTCTATTGGGGAACGCGGTTCTATGGGTCGCTGGGTCTGGGTGCTCGTCGAGGGTATCCTCAGCGTTGTGGCTGGCATTGTCGCGATTGTCTTCCCTGGTCTCACTGCATTGGTGTTGCTCTATGTTGTGGCGGCGTGGGCCATTCTGACGGGGATCACAGAAATTGTCGCGGCCTTCACTATTCCAGGGCCAGCGACACAGGAATGGGCGCTGGGGTTGGCTGGCCTGATCTCTGTCGTGTTTGGCATTCTTCTTTTCATTCGTCCGGGTGCAGGGTTGTTGACGATTTTGTGGCTGGTGGGGGTCTATGCGATTGTGTTTGGTATTCTGTTTATTGTGCGGGCTTTTCAGTTGAGGTCATTGGCCGGTTCTATGGCCACATGAGCCTGGGGCTCACATGATGGATGGCATGCACCAGGCGAATGGTAGAATGGGCATGGCGCATGCCCTACCAAGCCCTCTCACCTCCCTCGCGGTCTTGCATGAGGGAGGGAACGCAAGGATTATGGTTCTTCCGTGGTTCAGGAGATGGCCATCATGGTCAGAGGACGGATGCGCAAAGCCACCGGGACCACGGCTGCCGCTTGCTGGATGGTTAATCCCCCCACCTGTGAGAAAAACGCCTGGTATTTTGCCACCCAGGCAGGAACCTGATCGAATGGGGGGTCCTCCAGACTTACCTTCGCCTCGCCGGTCAGGATAAAGGGGTCAAGGCCACTCAGATCGAGATTAAAATGTAGGCCCACCTTTGGATTCTGCCGGATGTATGACGCGCGCCGATCAGGGTCCTGCTCTATTACCGTGTAGATCAGAAAGGTGGATTGCGCCTCGTCCCACAGAAACGAGAGAGGGAGCGCGTGCGGCGTCCCGCTTGCATCAACGGTGATGAGCCAAAGAACTAGTTCTTCGCGCAGGCGACGAAGGATCTTCTCTCCAGCAGGAGTCGAGAGATCGGGAGCCTGAAAAGGGAGCTCAAGATGATGAGGTAAGCGCCCGCGGTTGGGTGTAGAGGGATCAGAAGCGTGAGAAGACATAGGCTGTTCCTTTCGTTTGTTTCTCTATAGTCAACAGATGCTGTCTTTTAATTGGCGTAATAGCTGACGAGTTTCATCAAGTTTGGCGATGCGATACGTGAATCTAGCACTGGGGTTCTGCCCTTGTTCCCAGCGGCGGATGGTGCGTTCGTCCACACCGAGGCGTTCGCCGAATTGGGCCTGGGTCCAGCCTTGTTCGTAGCGGATGCGGCGGATGTGGTCGGAGAGAGAGTGCCGGAGCCAGAGGAGAAGCGCGAGGCTCCCAGCGACCAGGGCATGAAGTGCAATCAGCCAGTGCAACCAATCAAGCACGTGTTTTGTTCCTTTCTGGCAGGTGAGCCGATGTGAAGTCCTTTCTCTGCGAGTAGTATGCCAGAAATGCGAACAGGAGTGTGAGGGCAAAACCGGACATTTCACCTGATCTTTTCCAACGTAGGGTAATTTGTTCGGATTCGATCATGAGACGGGTTATCGCCATTTTTTTCAGCGGCTTGGAATGGGCACGTGGGTCGTGTGTGGAAGAAAGCTGCACCGCTCTTCGGGTAGGCAGAGGGCAGCCAACGCTTGAAGAAAGAGTTTTGGGGATGGGGATGTCGCACTGATTTATACTATTTTCTCCCGCACAATTCTGGGATCTACACATGGATGGCAAATCATGGCTCTTCTCTACTTGTTTGTTTGTTGCTCCCTGTCGCTATACAGCTTTCGGGATGGTGTCGGATAATATGTTCCAATTGCTCTTTCGCAATTTCTTCAGTTCCTACTTGGCGATTTCCACAGTGCCAATGTATCCTGATAGTTCCAATTGCTCTTTCGCAATTTCTTCGGTTCCTACGGCGCTGGCATCACCAGCCCAACGACAGCGGCGCATATGATGGTTCCAATTGCTCTTTCGCAATTTCTTCGGTTCCTACCTCCCGATGCCCGAAGCGGCCAGCCGCATCAACGGGATGTTCCAATTGCTCTTTCGCAATTTCTTCGGTTCCTACGCTGGACAGGCGTTCGGCTTCCTCAAAGATCAACTGTTCCAATTGCTCTTTCGCAATTTCTTCGGTTCCTACAGTGGCATGGTGATGGCAGGGTCATAACTGCGTGTTCCAATTGCTCTTTCGCAATTTCTTCGGTTCCTACTTGGGTAATGCTGTCGCCCAACAGCAAAAAGCTTTCCTGGTTCCAATTGCTCTTTCGCAATTTCTTCGGTTCCTACCAAATGGTCCAGCTTCTCAGCAATTCGGAGGTAGACCCGTTCCAATTGCTCTTTCGCAATTTCTTCGGTTCCTACGAAACTCATCGCCATTCGGCCATTTCCGGATAGCTTGGTTCCAATTGCTCTTTCGCAATTTCTTCGGTTCCTACCTCCCCTGTCAGACGCTCATGGAGGAGCTAGGGATGTTCCAATTGCTCTTTCGCAATTTCTTCGGTTCCTACAGCGTCCGAAGCGTGACGGGGGTGAAGTACTAATGTAGTTCCAATTGCTCTTTCGCAATTTCTTCGGTTCCTACGATGCTCAGGTTGTGGCTTGCCCAGAGCTTCGCAGTTCCAATTGCTCTTTCGCAATTTCTTCGGTTCCTACACCTACACGCTTCAGCAAGGCGATAGCGTCCGCGCTGTTCCAATTGCTCTTTCGCAATTTCTTCGGTTCCTACGCAAAAGATAGACTGTCCAAATATCTTGACTCTGAGGGTTCCAATTGCTCTTTCGCAATTTCTTCGGTTCCTACGGCACTCTGGGCTAGCTTGGCTGCATGAGCCGCTTAGTTCCAATTGCTCTTTCGCAATTTCTTCGGTTCCTACGGAGAACCATCATGTTTAGTCATATCATGGTTAGTCAGTTCCAATTGCTCTTTCGCAATTTCTTCGGTTCCTACTTTATACTTCATTCTACCGAGCAGCAAAAAATAGGAGTTCCAATTGCTCTTTCGCAATTTCTTCAGTTCCTACTTTTCCCTTTTCTCTCGACTCGTTCAAGTGTTGCAGGGTCCAATTGCTCTTTCGCAATTTCTTCGGTTCCTACTCGGTGAAGGGTTCGGGCACGGTGATATTCGGGGTCAAGTTCCAATTGCTCTTTCGCAATTTCTTCGGTTCCTACGAGGATCAGTGCGCTCAATGAGTGGCTTGACGACAAGTTCCAATTGCTCTTTCGCAATTTCTTCGGTTCCTACCAGAACTCAGTGAAGACGCCTATGACGCCTATGAGCAGTTCCAATTGCTCTTTCGCAATTTCTTCGGTTCCTACTTTACTCTTAAATTTCTTGAGCAGAGAGGTATACTGTTCCAATTGCTCTTTCGCAATTTCTTCGGTTCCTACAAAAAATCTGGCGTGTCTCAAGCAAGTTTGCATTGCCGGTTCCAATTGCTCTTTCGCAATTTCTTCGGTTCCTACCCTGAGTCCGCGCTGAGTTCCCCACATTTCCAGCAGTTCCAATTGCTCTTTCGCAATTTCTTCGGTTCCTACGAGAGAGTCGTCGAAACGCTCTGTACGCTCACTGATGCCGTTCCAATTGCTCTTTCGCAATTTCTTCGGTTCCTACTGAAGATGTAGCGAGGATTGGCACGGGAGGCAGTGGTTCCAATTGCTCTTTCGCAATTTCTTCGGTTCCTACATTAATGAGCACAATAATCACTACCTACACTGATGCCGTTCCAATTGCTCTTTCGCAATTTCTTCGGTTCCTACGCCATTAGAGGCATTTTCTTGTCCTCTCTGATGGGTTGTTCCAATTGCTCTTTCGCAATTTCTTCGGTTCCTACGGAGATGGTCAGCGCCACCAGAGGGAATCCAGCGCAGTTCCAATTGCTCTTTCGCAATTTCTTCGGTTCCTACCTCCCTCTACTCAAATTCGGCTTCAATCTCGCTGTAAGTTCCAATTGCTCTTTCGCAATTTCTTCGGTTCCTACCTGGCTCCTGTGACTAATTTGTGACATTATGCCCTTTTGTTCCAATTGCTCTTTCGCAATTTCTTCGGTTCCTACTGTGCCATTACTGAGCTTTCTGGTAAGGACGGGGGTTCCAATTGCTCTTTCGCAATTTCTTCGGTTCCTACTCGCTATTGCCGACATGGAAGATCAATACAATGGGGTTCCAATTGCTCTTTCGCAATTTCTTCGGTTCCTACCTTACCGCCTGGATGGCAAGCCCATCATCAATAAAGTTCCAATTGCTCTTTCGCAATTTCTTCGGTTCCTACGGAGTCTGTTTCGTCTTCTGCTCCATGCTCGGACTTGTTCCAATTGCTCTTTCGCAATTTCTTCGGTTCCTACTCTGACATAATTTCCTTCCTCTCCCATTCATTGTTCCAATTGCTCTTTCGCAATTTCTTCGGTTCCTACTTCACAGAGCGGCAAGAGGATATCATTCATAGTTGTCTTTTCAGTTCCAATTGCTCTTTCGCAATTTCTTCGGTTCCTACCCCTCGTGTAAAAAGGTGGCTTCTGGGGCGGGTTTAGAGGGGCGTTTGCGAGAGGCTCCTCTCTGAAGAGAGTATAACACACTTTTGGGCTGGGAAGAAGGCTTTTTCTGACGTATTTGAGCTCAATTTGGGTAGCGAGAGGCTGAGCTCAGCAGGTACACAGCTCCGCCCCTCGCTATTTCTGTTCTTTGGCTAGATGAGATACATTTTCTCTTCGGCGGGTTTGGCGATACCAACTGTCTCTATTTTCTCGATGCAGGAATCACAGATTCGGTAGATGCGCACACGGTCCTCTCCGGCGTTGAGGTGTTTGTTGAGGCGGGCATGTAGTTGGAGCAGTTCTTTTTTTGTTAAGAAGCATTCAAAAAGTGAGTATTCTGTCCAGGTGCCAAAGCCTTTTAGCGTTTTGTGTACGCGGGTGCGTCTCTTGTCATTGGGAATATCGTAGGCGACGACATAGAGGCTGCTTTCTCTTATGCCTCTTGTCCGCACGCCACTCTGATCTTGCATTGTGCTTCCTCCTATCTTACGGTAAAAGAGGTATACTGCTCTATCTCACCAATCAAGTATTTTCCCAGGAGCCGGGCCTGTAGCTCTATACAACGGCGATAGGAGACGGTATAGCCGAAAACTGGATGCTTGATGGTCTCTTGCATACGCTCCTCGAATTTTTGCAGGAAGAGCCGCTTCGTCGCGTCCGTCATGCGACAGGCGCTAAATTCGGTCACAAAATCTTTGGCCTCCAATTGGTGATTGTTGAACAGACTGAGGACGACGGAATTTACCAGTAGGGGCCTGAATTCTTCCATGAGGTCGAGGGCCAGGGCCGGCTTTCCGTAGCACGAGGCATGGAGATAGCCGATATAGGGGTCAAAACCCACAAGCGTTACGGCGCTGGATACCTGAGCGGCTAAGATGACATAGCCATAGCTGAGCAGGGCATTCACAGGATCGGTGGGAGGACGCCGGACACGCCTGGTAAAGCCATGCTCCCATTTACATTTAATAAGATGGGCAAAGGTATGAAAATAGGCGGCACTGCCAGCGCCCTCGCAGCCTAAAAGAGGTCCCAAGCCATTCATGCGGTTGGTGGCCATCTCTTCCACGTCCATTTCTGCGAGATAGGCGCTCTCATCTTGCTCTCCCTGCTCCTGATGCGGTCCGGTTTGCAGAGCGGAAGCAATACAGCGTTTGATCGTCTCTATCTGCTCCTGAAGCTGCTGATCTGGATGAGCGCGGTGATAACGCTGCAACAGGATACGCATATTGCGCAATTTTCCTATAACGAACTGCTGGGCTACCGCGTGTCTTTTCTCGGAGGCGACATGAGAGGCGTGCTGTGCCAGACGCAAGACACTATTTTTGGTCAGGTGAGGGGAAAGACTCCCCAGGTAATGACCGTAGCGGGTCAGATATGTAATTGGGACTCTCGACTCTAAAAGGCAGGCAAGCGCAGGCGTGGTAAGGGTGATCTCACCCAGAACAATTACTTCTTCGACCTTGAGCAGAGGGATTGTAATTTTGCGCTCACGCTTCCCTGAATTGCTTTTCTCTTCTTGAGATTCTAGGGATATGGACGATGAGACATTCTCCTTCACGGCCTACCCAGGCTCTTTGTTCAGTCAGATAAACTATCATCCTCAATTCCTTTCGTCATACTCTGCTTCTTTATTTTCAAGACCTCACGCGGTAAACAAAGAGGTTCCAGGGAACAGTCCCGGCACTTCTGCCAATTTACTAATAGGCTCCGGCGGATGGGGCAGCATTGCGGTCTGGCGAGCGGCAACAATCAGAGCTTTCGTTCTCTGGCGTAGCTCCTCATCCAGAATAACCTCATCTCGACGCGCTGATTGGATGTAGAAGATAAAGCCGTGGGTGATACTTCCCTGCTGGCAGAGCAAGCACTTCTTCCAGGGCCAGGGCCTGAGCACATAACTGGGTATGATCGGAGAGCCATTTTCCCATGCGGCCCTTTTTATACTCCACGGGATACAGCTTTTGCGCTTTTGCGAGTACTGCCGGATCTTTTCCTTTGCCATCTTCTGCCTCAAGCAGATCGCTGTAGCCATGTATCCCCAAATGGGGAGCACAGAGATAGATATGGCGAAACTGGACTTTCTGATCACGCAGATGATTTCCAGGCAGATCAACACGCTCATGGAGCTGCTGGCCCTCAAGCACATGCTCGTTCACAAGCATCTCAGCAAGCGTAAACTCGTAGTAAAAGCGCCGAGGACAGTAGGCATAGGCATTCAACAGCGAGATAGGAATGCTCATTGGTGATTCTGAATACTTTGTCATATTTTCCTTTTTTGCACAAAAATACTTGACGTACAGCATAAACTGTACTATTATAGCGAGGCTATGTTGAGGAAGAGGAATGTACAACCGAAAAGTAAAAGCAGGGCGATGAATTTAGAGAATCGCTCTAGACTTGCCTTTAAGCGTCGTATCGCACTGTTAGCTTGCTTCATAGACATCCTCATAGTTATGATGAAATCCTCCTCTCTCCTGGATCAAGACCAGACTCTTTTTTTGCGACCTGCAGCGGATGAGACGACCATGACTACACAAAAAAAGCTTCAATTTCGCAAAGACCTGCGCACGTTAAAAGGCCTGGGATGTGCAATTGCCTATGACCGTCAAGCAGATGCTATATATGGCGCAATTCGCCTTTCGGACTTGCGTTTCAAGAGCACCAATGCAAGGCCTGCTTATCTCTGTGACACATTTGCCACATCGACAGCACCTTATGCAACCAGTATCAGAGAGCTTCTGACCTTTCTTGTCCACCAATTGCCTGTAGAGCAACAGAAGATATCAATAAGCCGCACACCTTCACGATTGATCTCCACGAAATGACAAATTATAGCAAAGTAGATGCTAAAGACATGCAAGAGATCGAAAGGGCGATCCAACGCTCTCAGCGTTTGAAATTCACCTATAAGGCAGCCTATAAAGGTCTAGAGCGGCAACATGTGATCGAGCCTAAACCACTCATATTTCGCCAGGGACATATCTACCTCATAGGACGGCAGGTTGAAAGCAACAGAGAATTTACCTTCCGCCTCGACTCATCGTGGGGGTAGTGCAGAGATGCTTCACGATCCGAAAAGTAAAGATATTCGTCCTTTACACGTACCTATAAACTGCGCTACTGGCTAGCCCCTGCGATTGCCCGTAACAAGGTAAGCGAGCACTTTCCGGGTCAGCACGTAGAAAGCATTCAGATGGTTCTGCAACCGTCACGGCCCAGGTTACTAGCCTTTTTGAGCCGCGTCGTATCGTGCTCGCCTATGGCTACAACTGCATTGTGCTGGAGCCGCCGGAGCTTGTTGCTCAGATGCGTCAAGTACGAGACCACTTCAACAAAACCTATCCTACACCTTTTGAGTGAGCCCAATTGGGCTCACTCGAATTTTATATACTCTCATTGCAGTATGCATGTTAACGAAAGAGAAAGTAGGGTTAAACACAATTTTGGTCTGATTTCTCTAGAAATAGAAACAGGTTAACAATCATATTAAGAAGGGTTAACAAACAATATAATGCCATATGCAACTTTTATGCCTATCAAGTTGTTATCTATAATAAGAAGCTTCTTTATTGAGAAGGAGCTATAGGTACAATAGGTACAAAAGGAGGCCATAGTTTACATATGTACTTTGATTTTTCCGATCAGCAACAGCAAGATCAGTTTATTAAAATCCTTTCAAAGATGACGCGTAATCGTAAAGATGCGTGGGATCTTTTTCAGGACATTTGTGAGTATATGGTAATTCATCCAGAAAAAAATCTATTTTTCGGGCAAGTGCAAGGTTTTGCAAAAAACAGGTATCGAAATCAAATAAAAAAAGCAAGAAAAACTGCGTTTTCAATTGATACCCTTGAGGGTTCAATACAAATCGAAGAGGTATTGCTCAAGAGATGTAATCTTATTGAAACTGACTTAGAGGTGAAAGAAAAAATTCAAAAACTACTCTGTCAAATAGAAAAGCTTCCAGACAAAGACTGCAAACTGTTTAAACTTCGTTACTTTAATGACCTTACATTTAACGAAATAGCGCTGCGTACACGCAAACCAGTTGGTACAATAAAAAGCAGCATACACCGAAGTTTGCAAAAAATTCAAAAACAAACCGAGGAAGAATAACGACTAATCAAGCATTAAGGTAGAATCGCATAACTAGGGAGATTTTGAAAATATTGCGCATAACACGCTCAAAATTGCTTAAAAATTCTCTGTCTTCGCTAAACGATGTGGTTCTACCAGTAGTAGTATGGCAATCGCTCTTTCGCGATAATTTGGACTAAAAGTCCAGGCTGTAAGGCATTATATGCTTGTTCTTTCAATCGCTCTTTCGCAAATGTATGAGCATTGCCAAGTACAGCTCGTACTTAATGTACCACAAAGACTAGTTGAACAACAAGTTAGTAAAAACTAGTTGTATTCATCAGGCGCTTTTACAGTTCGTGTAGTAACAAGAATTGTTGCAAGGAGGATCAAGAAAACGTGCTGCAATGGATGATAGACGATATCGAAGAAGACCAGGAACTACCACCTGACCTTTTACACAAATACTTTTCAGAAATTGTGAATGGGCCGATGAGCGAGTATCGCTGGATTATCCAGGGAGGGAAAAAGCAGGGGCAGAGCTATTTTGTCCATGTGCTTGATGGCATCACTGTTCTACATACACTACGTATCTCTCATGTTATTGAGATGAATGATCTAGAAGAAATACTGCTCTTCTGCGCTTATACCATTCATGATATCAACAAAATGCCCCGTTATAGCGATAGGGACAAAGGAGCGAGTTATATCTCTATTGCCACACGAGCAAATATTCACGCGGAATTAAAACGGCTGCATATGGAGCTTTTTTTTGCTGGCTATGAAAATTACCTCGAAGATATCCGTTTGCTGATGCTGCTTCACCAGCATAACGCGGCTCCCTTAGAGGATCTTGATCAGACCCGACACAGCTACCAATTGCGCCATGAACGGCTAATGGATCTAGGGAAGCTTTTGTACGCAGTTGATAATCTGGATCTATCACATAATCTCTCTCTCAACAACCATCTACAAAACTTTGCCACCCAGATCAATTCACTCGCTGAGCGCCGTTGGGTCTGGAGCATACATCGGCTGGGCGAAAATCGAGGGGTACTTAGCAATATTATTCATAATACCGTCGTCGCTTACGTGCAAGAGCAGCACACTATGATTGATCTTCTCTATTATCCCGATGGTGTGGCCTATCTTCATCCTGAGCGCGAAGATTTTCAGTGGGCGCTAGATGATGTCTATAAAGTGGCTAAACGGCTGGCACAATCGATCATGGAGAAAAAAGTGACCAGCCTATATCAGTTTGTCAAAGTTAACCAGATGGGCATTCGAGTTTCATCAGCAGGGATAGAGAGTGGAGCGAGTTATAGCGATCTTCTCTATGTAATACGTAAAAAAGTGGACCGAAAAGTATACGGGCAAAAATGGCTTGATGGCTACAATGAGCGCTTGCTCAATGATATTACATCTGCTACCGAGCATACCGATGAAACCATTTCGACGCCAGCAAAACGCGTGATGGAAAAAGCGCCTGCACTTGTACCGCTGGAGCAGGAATTGCTCAAACGCGGAGAGATGATCCTAGCCTATCGCAATCTGCTACACGATCATTTACAAAAAACTGTCAAACAAAAGAGTGGTTGCAGTGCCTGGAGCTATGTCTATCAGCTATTCAAGCTTGCACCTGAGAAGTATGGCCTGTATGAACAAGTTGACCATTATAGACGCCACTACTTTCTTGCCCTTGATTGTGAGCTGAGTCTGGAGGCCCTTTTTGAGCTGTGCCTAGCGAATATAGCAGAACTTATAGGGGAAGAGCAGGAAAAACTAGAGATTGATGGTCGTGAATTTCGTGATTATCTCGCTACACAACTTGAATTCCAGGGAAGCGGTGCTCCTCGCGATTTTAAGGCCTATCTGCAACGCTATCAAAAAGATCGCAATAAGCAGTGTTGTATGTGCAGCTCTGCGGCAGCCAGTGTGAAGCTGATGGATGCCGAGGTACCTGAGCATCTAGGGGTGCAAGTCTTCAGTAATCGGCTCAAAGGCGGTGGTGGTGAGCCAAAGAGAAATGTCTGCCCTCTCTGTAGAACCCAACTGATTCTTGAGAAATTAACGCGCACCTCCTTTAAAAAAGGGAACAAAGAGTATACTAATTTTTATCTCCACCTGTATCCATATGCTTTTTTCTCGGCTCCCTACTTAAATGCGATGTACTTTACTTTAAAAGGGATTGTACATGAAGGACATCAATCCTTCTTTCTCAAAAGAGAGCGATATTATCGGGACTGGAACAATCACTTTGAGAAAGCACTTAAAGAGCATCTGACGAGCCAGGAACAGAGCAAAGCAGAGGAGAGAGAGCAAGACTTTTCAGCCCAGGCCACAGTCGTCAATGGTATTAGTGTGCCGCCTTTTAGCGAGGCTGTCAGCAATACACCGACACTGCCTCTGAATGCGCCTGGTAGCAACTATAGTCAACAATTCCTTTTTGCCCTGACCCATGCCCTGATGATCGCGGATTTCTTCGGCTGCCGGGTTGTACTCTCACAGACACCATTTCCTGTGCTGAGCAGCGACTATCTGGCAGAACACGCAATGGCCTTTTTTGTGGATAGCGTTCCGCTGCATCTGCGCTGGCTTGTACCCGCAAACGAGTATCGGAGCCTGGAAACCTACCGCGAAAATACGCCAAAGGGAGGAGCCATTTATCAAGAGCGCAACGCACAATGGGCGCAAGAAAGGTTAGACGCAGAAGGCTATGGCAGCTTTGAGAATATCTTCAAACGCTTATCAATTCTCTATAGGATTGCCCAACAGCTTCAGCTCAGCCCGGAAGAAAGCGAAGGCTTTCTTTTTGAAGCCTCAATGGCTTTAGCTGATAACCCTTTCTCGATCTATCGTCTGGTAGATCTCACCATCGAAAAACAGATTCGAGCTACACGCCCGCCTTCTGAGCGTCCATCACAGAAGCGTTCAGTCAGGACAAAAAAGCAGAGTACGAAAGATATTGCTCAACCAGGGAGGCAGATGTCACCAGAAAACCGAGCAACCTTGCTCAGTAAACGTGTCGCCCCCTTATTAGCAGAGATTGTAAAGGAGTAATCATATGGAAGCGTTAAAACAGATGGCAAAGGTTGCCGCCGATGGACATTTACGAGGGCGCTCATGGAAGCGCAATTCACTGCTCAAGCCCCTGGATATCATCCTGGACAATCTTGAGAGTGAACCCAAAGAAGAGTTTCGTGATCTGGTGCGCCGTGCCTCTGAACGAAACATCTTTGACCACATTGATAGTATTGCTGACCCGCAATATAAACCCGGTAAGACGAAACAAGAACAGATCCGTGCGTATGTTGACATCTTCTTTGAGGACATCCTGAACACCTTGTATAAGCGAGACGTGAATCGCTTACTACGACACAACAAGATGCTGCGCAGCGCCTATCTGATCTATTATCGAGATGCCCTGCCAGAAAAGACCAAGCAACAAGCTGACACTGAACAGACCGAAGAGGTGCAACAACAGAATATGGGAGACAACGAATAGCGAACACGGGCAGAGACCCCCACAGGGGCACGGTCAATAGCCGACCCTACGGGATTTTCGGGCGAGAGAGTGGGGGGGCGAGAGGAGACGGGCAAGCCGATCTGCCCTACGGGATTTTCGAGCGAGAGGGTGAGGGGGCGAGAGGAGACGGGCAAGCCGATCTGCCCTACGGGATTTTTGGGGGACAACATTTTACAATTGAAGGCTAAAAGAGCAATAAATTCGCTCTGAAAATCAAGAGAAAGAAGATTTTTTAGTATGACAGCATTTGAAAACTACCGTGATTATGTTCTTAAGGAATACAGCGACCTGCCTCAAGGATATTATATAAATATCTTTATAGTGCGCAAAACAGTATCGGGGGCAATATTTCGTACAGAAGGGAGCGGTGAGGAACTGGTAAAAGAGACCGTGAGCGCCGGTATAGAAAATCCAGATCCCATACGTCGCGTCGTGATTAGCAAACGCAAACAGACGGCTGTTGAACGAAGGCAGGGGCGAGAATTCCTAAATCGCCATGAGTTGCTGCAAAAAAACAAAGATGGCAAGACCTGTATGCTCAATACCAATGCTCCCTGCGAACAATGCGTTGATTGTTTCCTCTATGGTTTTGCCGCTGGCGGCGGTGGTGCGCAGAAGAGTCGTGTCCTCACAGATGAATCCTACTCGCTGGATCGGTCGCCCAGATCGCCACAAAACGCACATTTAACGCAACCTATGATACCGGCACGATGCGCCATCCAGAAAGTGGAGAGGCAAGCCGGAGCATCAATAAAGATGAATTTGTACGGCCACAAACGCACTTTCTGGATATTGAGACCTTAAAAGACGTCACCATGACAGAGTTGCACTATGTCCTCGGAAATATTCTGCGCAGTGATCGCTATGGAGCGATATCGAGCCGTCTTGGCAAAGTCAAAAATACCATAGCGGCCATAGCATTTAGCGACTGCGAACTATTCAGCAACCTGGAGTTGACCCAGACAGTGTACGATCTCCTCAAACCAGAGGGAGCCGATGATCTGCCCTTCCCCCTTGATGACACGTCTGTCTGCAAAGCCGTAGCAAAGGCAATTGATAAGCTCAGTGCCAATGTATTTAGCCAGAAGCCAGTGTTCCTTCTGGGAGACGAGCTAGAAGCCGAGCTACAGGGAGTGGCCGCGCTCTATGCTGAGCAAGATATGCTGGTACAAGCGCTAAAAATGCTTACAGATGCCCATATCAAAAAAGCGCAAAGCTACACACGAAAGTAGGTGGGATATATGCATATCTATCCCGCTGATATCTTACTGCTAGAACATACCTTTTTTGCCAGCCGCGAGATTGATCCTTTATACGCGGCAGAGCCACTGATTGGGAATTATGCCCTGACCTACGCATTAGGATTCTGCCAGTCGCCCTATTACTGGAATGGAGGGACGCGCTATAAAGAGGATCTGGCACCTCTGAATGAAAAGGGGTTATATGTGACGCCTGCCTACTTTAGTTCTCTACGTATGACACTGACAAGGTTTAATGGGCAAACGGATAGCTACTTTGTGCGTTTTGCGCAAAATGCGATTACCACGCAACGCAACAAGAGCGAGAAAGTAAAAGCAACAAATTATCCACAAAGTGGGCGGATTCGCATGCTGGGCCTGGGAAGCCATGCCCATTTTTATCTACTGGATAGTCAGCATCTCATCGCACAAGGCAAGGGTCCACGACTCTTGCCTTACATCCGCCTCGGAAAATTCATGAGCAAGGCACGAGTTAGCTGGCACGAAAAGAGCATTCCCTTGAAGATTGAAAGCGAGGGAGCAAAAATACACGGGATGCTCAATGCTGCCGACATTGAGGATACTTCAACGTTGCAATTATTCTCTTCATACAACATCCACCCGGCACCTATTCTCCGCGACGTGCAGATGAGCGGAGAGCTCTGGCAGATGGAGCAGGAGAAAATGTTGCCGGTGCATATGCAGTATGGAGTGGAAAAACTATGATTGAACTGGAACTTGCTCCCTATGAGGAGGCGCTGGCAGATCCAACGGGCACAGAATACCAGGCGCTGGCAAAGGCCTTGAAGCAGAAACCGCTGTATCATCAGTGTCTCACCTATCAGAGGCTGCGCGACAGCTATCACCTTGTCATCAATAGTTATAATACTGGAACAGGTAAAACAAAGGCCGCGCTTCTGCGGCTGCTAGATCTAGCAGAGGATTTTAAACGAGATCGCGATGCCCCTACCAATGTCCTTTTCATCGCCCCTACAAATGAATTATTACGGCAGCATGAGGAAGATATTGAGAACTTTGTGCGCGATAACGGATTAGACTATGATGTACTGCGCCTCGATGCCGCAACGATCAAAGAGTTAGGACAGAAGCATCTTGGAGAGAAATTTTTGCGCCAGGGGGAGCGTCTGCATCAGATGCTGCAAAATCCCAGATCTGTCTTAACCGATGAAAGCGGACTGCCCAGAGAGGGACGCCGCCCCTATATTCTCGTTATCAATCCCGACATCTTCTACTACGCTCTCTATGGACTGGGCAATCCACACGATCAGAAAGTGCTTTTTCGAGATTTCATTCTGCATTTTCAGTATATCGTTATTGATGAGTTTCATTACTATAACGCGAAACAGCTTGCCAATTTCCTCTTTTTCCTGACACTCTCAAAAACGTGGGGGTATTTTGCTCAAGGACGGAAAGTATGCTTGCTCTCAGCAACGCCAAATAGCAATGTGAAACGGTACCTGGAACGGTTACAACTGGAGATAGCTTATATTGAACCAGGAAATGAGCCCCAGGGTCTAGAGCGAACAGCAGCCTTAGCGCCCATCAAGTTGCGAGTGTGGAGCGCCGAAGCATTTGAACAGGGCATTGTAGAGCTAGCACAGCAGGAGAAAAGCCAGATTCTTAGCCAGCTAGAAGCAGGAAAGCATGGAGTTTTTATCAGTAGCGCGCTCTGGCGCATCAATGCGATGTATGCGCTTTATGGTGGGAAAAACAACGAGCAGTTGGGACGACTAACAGGAGCGGAATCCACAGAATGGCGAAGTATCCATAAGCTCGCCTCTTTATTGATGGCAACTCCAACAGTGGATATTGGCTATAATTTCGTGCGGCCAGGCAAGGAATCGCAGAACATTGATTTTTTACTCTTTGACTGTCGATACGCGGATGAATGTATTCAGCGAATCGGCAGAGCAGGGCGTGTGCTGGGTAAAAAGATCAGCAATCAATATAGTGAGGTATGTGCGATAGTACCAGATGAGTTAGCAACAGCATTACAAGAATTTTCCGGCACAGTGCTGACGAGAAGTGATTTTAACAACCTGGTCAATCGCATACTACCGCAAAAAAATGGCTTATATGAGTATATACGGAGCGGCGCCATTGCAGAAGCCTTCCTGCCACTCTACAGGTATTACCAATCGTTATCAGCACCCGACAAAGAGCGAGGGGAGCAGCTCTATCAGACCATCAAAGAGGTGTACGACACACCAGATAAGCAGAACTTTCAGTCATTGGTAAACAAAACGCGGCGGTATATAAAGCTCAAGTCTGAAATTGCTGCCATTCTGAAAGATGAGCGAGAAAAGCATTTTACCTTCGGGCGTGCCAGCGCCGTCATAAATACAATGGATAACAAACCTGAATTTTCATTGGAACAACTGGATACCATTACAGATGCAGAAGCGCTGCGGGTAGAAAAAGCACTACAGAGCAATCCCACCAAAAAGCTGAAGTGGTCAAACAACGAAAGGCAGAAATTGAAGAATATTTCGTCATGCATGCCTGCTTCAATTTTCGCGATAATTATCAGCCACCGCTAGCCCTGGCCTATGATCCACATGGATTACTGGCGACTGCGGAATATACCTGGTATTCCGCATTACATATTGTACAAAACTATGAGGCAGACTGGTTCGATCCAGGGCAAGAGGGCTATCGTAGCATCTGTGAGCGAGCAGGCCAACCACCTGCGGAAATATGCTGTGAAATTCATAGAAGACGCTCGCAGCGGTTACGCTTCTATTTCAGCCTCAACACTGCTATAGTAAATAAACAGCGTTGGGAGGAGCGCTATTGCAGTACGCTTGCAGCAACGGATGGCTTTGTTGTGTATTCGGATGATGGACCGGTTCCCAGCGAATTTAACGCGCTGTTTGAGCAACAGTATATTGCGTTCTATGCAGTTCCCGCAACAGGGCCGGAAGCGCTCGCGCTACAAAAGCTTTGTAAAACGACTGCGCTGTTTACCAATACTCTGCGCCTTGATTTTGGTGCATCCGGGACACATGAGTATCTGCTTGTACTGGGGAGTGCGGCCTTGCTTGTAG
>CAVZQK010000082.1:0-24323 GCA_963777355.1 uncultured Chloroflexia bacterium | reverse complement strand
AACCTACAACATTCCCCTTCCTCCAAAAAGAGTCGATGTACCAAGATAACCAGGAAAAATCCTCCTACATTCATTGAGTCATAGAGCAGCGTGTTCAAGTTCAAGTGGCATGAAGCATCTCCTCACGCCGACCACTTTACACGCAGTTCACGCGGCCCACGGAAAAACCAGCCCCAGACGGTTACTTCCTGGTCGGCATCGAGTTGAATCGATGGAAGGGCCGCCAGGAGTTCTTCGAGCGCGATCCGTGCGACCTGGGGAGCAAAGTAACTTCCAGCGCAGACATGTGTGCCCGTCCCGAACGCCAGATGCGGTCGTAGGAGCCTATCCAGGTTGTAGGTATCTGGGTTCTCAAATTGCATTCCGTCGCGATTTGCCGAGCCGTACGATAGCAACACGTTCTGACCCGCAGGGAGCGTTATCCCACCCAACTCGACATCATGCATGGGGCGACGACCGATGGTGGTCCAGATTGGCGAGAGCCAACGTAACCCCTCTCGAATCGCTTTTGGGATCAGCGTCTGATCCTCAATGACACGGCGCAACTGCTCTGGTTGTGTGAATAGTCCGAGCATCGTCGATCCACATGCATGGCCAGGTTCTTGCATCCCACCGAGGAGAATAACGAGCAGGGTTGGGAAGATATACTCGCGTGACCGCACCTGCCCTGAAGGCATGCCATCGTGCAACCAATGTGATAGGGCGCTATCATCTGGCGACTTCTCAAGCTGATCAAGCAGTGGATTGATGAAGGCTTCGATCTCCACACGTGTAGCATCGGAGACCGCGAACCCCGCGGGGTTCAGAAAATTTCCTTCTGCATCGACCGCTTTATTGACGAAGCCACTACTGAGGTTGTGGAACCAGCGCCGTAAGGTATCGGAGTCGACTGCCTGAAGGCCGAGCACGTCGGCTACGGCACGCACGCTGATCGGCTCGAAGTACTCGGCCATTAATTCGGCGCTCGTGCGTCCCTTGATCGCTTCGAGGTACTGGCGGGCGATGGGGCGAACCAGATCATCAATATAGCGGTTGACTGCACGGGGACGCAGATGAGGGTCCATCATGGTGCGCAGGTCGGTATGAATCTCTCCATCGATGCTCAAGACGCAGGGTTGGCCGAAGACGTGTTCTAGCGCTAGATCAGTGCCCCCGGCAAAGTTCTTAGAGTCGCACGCGATCTCCCAGCAATACTTCCAGGTGCTGACCAGCCAGCTCCCAAGTGCTGGAACCCAGGCAATTGGGGCTTCGCGACGGAGTTGTGCAAAGATAGGGTAAGGATCGTTCTCAAGCTGTTCGATAGTAATCTCGTCCAGCCAACTTGTCCGCATTCCCATAGGTTTCTCCTTTGAGCTTCTAAATCGACCACGATCCCCACAGGGGGCACAGCTACAATTCTCACTCACAATTCTCACGATCGGCTTACAAGTCAAGGACGAGCCGGGCAGTGCGGGATCGCGAGACACAAATACACATAACCTCACCAGTCTCACGCTCGGTTGGCGTCAGCACCGAGTCTCGGTGGTCTGGCACTCCCTCGATCACGGAGGTCTCACATGTGCCACAAATACCTTCTCGACATGCTGATGGCACATACACATCAGCCGCTTCGATCGTTTCGAGGATTGACTGGTCAGGGGGAACTGTCAGGGTAATACCCGTGCGCTGCAAGATGACTTCAAAGGTTTCGGGACTGGTCGGGGTAGCTTCTCTCATAAACCTCCCTCGAAGCACTTTTTCTGCTTGCTGAGACGGCTTGTAGTGACCATAGAAACAACCTCCTTGTTCAGCCAGGTGAGCTTGTTATTGCCAGCATATTTTCTCTGATGGCATTTAGAATACAGTGCATAATCTCCGTCGATCGTCATAAAAATATATAGCATAAGAACTAACTTCTTGTCAAGGGTATATCCGGGTCTTTCTTAGAGCTTTTTCATTCTCGCTTTTGACCTGATTCCTCCAGGGAACGCGAGAGAGAAGGGGAAAGCTCTGAGTTTCTTCTCCAGCAAAATAGGCTTCGGGTGGTGCATTGATCTTTGTACCAGCATAGCCCATTGACAAGTAACCTGCTCTTATGCTATATATTTTTATGACGATCGACGGAGATTATACACTGTATCTAAAGGTCAACACCGATATTCCTTCTAATTGTTCCCTCGAATGAATGAATGAACAGTCATTTTTGCTACAAAGAGGAGCAGAAGCTATGAAGATTACAGCGGCAGTTGTCAAGGAGAAATCGGCCCCGTTCCAGCTCACCGAACTGGAGCTTGAAGAGCCACGAGCTGATGAGGTCTTGGTGCGGATTGTCGGTACTGGTGTCTGCCACACCGACCTGATTATTCGTGACCAATACTATCCCGTACCACTCCCAGTCGTGCTGGGACATGAGGGTGCGGGTGTGGTGGAGCGCGTGGGGGAGCGCGTCAAGAAAGTACAACCTGGGGATCATGTGGTATTGAGCTTTTTCTCTTGTGGCAGTTGCGCCAATTGCCAGCAAGGACAACCTGGATATTGCCTCAATTTCTACAACTCAAATTTCAGTGGTGCCCGCCTTGATGGAAGCATCGGCATGAAAGAGGGGGAGCACTCTATTTATGGGCATTTCTTCGGCCAGTCGTCATTTGCTACCTATGCTCTAGCATCTGAACGCAACGTCGTGAAGGTGCGTAAGGATGTGCCTCTTGAATTACTTGGTCCCCTGGGATGCGGCGTGCAAACCGGAGCAGGTTCTGTCCTGAACGCGTTACGTCCTGAGGCCGGGTCGAGTATTGCCATCTTTGGCGCGGGATCAGTTGGCTTGAGCGCTGTTATGGCAGCAAAAGTTGCTGGCTGTACGACGATTATCTCTGTTGATGTGCGGTCTCAACGGCTCACACTGGCGAGCGAATTGGGTGCGACGCACACGATTAATGCCACTGAGAAAGATGCCATAGAAGAGATTCAGAAGATTGTCCCAGGCGGTGTAAACTATACGCTGGAAACCACAGGCGTATCTAAGGTCTTCCGTCAGGCGGTTGATGCGCTGGCTGTGAAAGGGGTGTGTGGACTGGTTGGTGCTGCACCATTGGGGACAGAAGTCACACTGGATATGAGCATGATGCTGCTTTTGGGTCGTACGGTGCTTGGCATTGTTGAGGGCAATAGCGTTGCCGAGGTCTTCATCCCTCGCCTGATCGAACTCTATCTGCAAGGGCGCTTCCCATTTGATCGCCTCATCACCTTCTATCCCTTTGACCAGATCGAGCAGGCATCCAGGGATTCTGAGCAAGGGACAACACTCAAGGCAGTCGTGCAGATGCCTTCCTAATTTAATGCAGCGTTGCATATTGGAACGAGACGAGCTGCGTTCCCTACTCAAATAAGGAGGTTTTCCTATGTCACTTGATCCCCAGGTTCGCGGATTCTTAATTCGATGGCTGCCTCTGGTGCACCACCACTGCATATGCTCCCCGTTGCTGTGGCACGCGAGGCAATGTATAACTTCATCCCTCTTGGGGGACCACCAGAAGAGGTTGCCAGGATTGAAGATCGGCAGATTCCTGGGACATATGGAGCTATACCAGTGCGTATCTATACCCCGGAAGGGACCGGACCTTTCCCTGTGCTGGTCTTCTTTCATGGTGGCGGCTTTGTCATAGGTGATATTGCGACCTATGATACCATTTGCCGTAAACTCACAAATGGGGCGCAATGTATCACCGTCTCAGTGGATTATCATCTGGCTCCAGAACAGAAGTTCCCCGCTGCGGTAGAAGACGCCTACGACGCAACGAACTGGATTGCTAAAAACTGTGCTACGTTTCATGGCGACCCCAAACGCGTAGCTGTTGGCGGTGATAGTGCCGGAGGCAATCTCGCCGCAGTGGTCTCTCTACTCGCCCGTGATCAAGGTGGTCCTTCTCTCATCTATCAGGTGCTTATCTACCCTACCACAGACTTGAGGGGACAGGCTGCTTCCATTAACGAAAATGCCGATGGTTACTTGCTGACCAAACAAGATATGACCTGGTTTACAAATCACTATTTGCCTAACGAGGACGAGAAGCTCAACCCGCAAGCCTCACCGTTGCTTGCCTCAGATCTGAGTGGTCTCCCTCCGGCTCTGGTGATTACCGCAGAGTTCGATCCGTTACGGGATGAAGGAGAAATGTACGCAGATCGCTTAAAAGAGGCAAAAATTCCTGTTACCGCTACTCGCTATAATGGGATGATCCATCTCTTTCTCAATATGTCTGGTATGCTAGATCAGAGTAAGCAGGCATTCGTTCAGATAGCAACTGAGTTACGTAAAGCTTTTGCGTCTTAAAGGACGAGCTGCCAGCGAATCAGGGGTTTACTGACCAGATCTTTTCTAACAGGGCCGTGAAAATTGGTATACTCTTCACGGCTTTGCTAGTGCGCTGGAATCAGTGGCGGTGAAGCTATCATGATTTTGAGGCTTTCTTCTAGTTGTGCGGAGAAGCTTCTCAGCACAGCCAGGACTGAATCCTTTTTATAAAGAACGGGTTTAAAACGAAGTTGTCTTAATAGCTCCTATAAAGGGCACTTGCGTACAATCGTTTCAACTGCTATTATGATGAATAAAATATTACCAGCGCAATTACACCCACTATAACAGCTCAGAAAGCGCTGGAATGTTCTAAAGCAAGGAGTCACATGTATTCTGAAACTCATCTTGTTACCGATGACGTTTTGAATGGCGATACAAATGTGAACATTGGAGCGCGTTTCATGCGGCCTCCTCAGCTTCTCCTGACGCTGTTGGGAGAGTACTGGTGGCAACAAAGCGAACCACTCCCTTCTGCGGGCCTTGTAGCTTTGCTTACTACATTTGGAGTGAGCGACACAGCCTCGCGGGCTGCTCTTAGTCGACTTGTTCACCATGACCTGCTTGTCACCTCCAAACGCGGACGACAGACCTTCTATAGACTTAGTGAGCGGGCTGCTCATGTCTTGAATAATGGAGCGCAGCGTATTTTCTCCTTTGGATTGCCTGCCGCCCCGTGGGATGGCATTTGGAGCCTGGTGGCCTTTTCGATTCCCGAGGAGAAACGTCAACTCCGCTATGCTCTGCGCGATCGGCTCCGCTGGCTTGGTTTTGCTCCTTTGTATGACGGCCTGTGGATTTCTCCACATGATCGCTTAAGCGAGGCTGTTAGCCAGTTCGCTGAACTCTCCATCGGCACCACGACCATGTTTCGGGCGTGCATGGTGAACAGTACCTCCGAAGCTGGTCTTCCACAACAAGCCTGGGATCTGGACGCTTTACGCATACAGTATCAGCAACTGATCGACATGCTTCTGCCGCTGGGCAAACGCGTCAAGAATGGCATGGTCTCCCCGGAAGAAGCGCTCAATGCACGTACCAGGCTCATAGGCATCTGGCAAGGTTTCCTGGCAATGGACCCGGATTTGCCGGACGAGATTCTCCCGCCAGATTGGCCACGTGCGCAGGCACGGCAACTCTTCATTGAAACATACGATGAACTCGGCCCTCTTGCACAACATCGTGTTCGGCAGATCCTCACTCTTTATGCACCGGATCTTGCCAGAAATGCAACCTATCACAGCTCCTCTGCTGTCTTACTGGTCGTCAATCCCCCAGACAAATTCTCTCTCACACAATGAGGTGTAGTGCCCTCATCGATTTGCTTTGATAGGTGACGAGAATTTTCAGATTGTCGAATATATTGGGTATTGCCAACACGAATTGGGCATGCTGAGGTCTTCAGCGATAGTGACCCGGCTCTTGTACGTGAAGCTGTGATAGACGTATGTAAGGGAACAAAAGGTTCTCAATGTAGGGCCTGATCAATCGGCGTGTATTCTCCACACCATGCTTTCTTCGCCGTCCAGACAGCTTCTCCCTGCCAAAAAGGATCATTGAGAGGTAATCCCAAAGGCAGAAATACCGCTGCGCATAAGTAGAGACTGCCAGTGGAGATATACTCTTCGCCTAATTCGGGTTGGTGACCACAAAAACCTATCGTGAGCCATCCGTGCTCATCAAACGTGCCGGGCATTTCGATCATACGCCGCATGACAGCCGTCAATGCACAACGCACCTGAGCAGGGATGATCGTTTCGTGTAATTCCCGACGGAGCGCTATTTGTGCGAGCAAGTGAAATGCTCCAAAACGGTAGGCTAAAGAACGGCCTATCACAGGAAATGTTCCCTCAGGAGAGATTGAGCGCTCCTGGAGCGTGGCATAGCGTTGGGCCCGCCTCACAATGTTTTCCCGTAGATTCTCCCAATCTGGGTACTGTCCGCCGACAGTTTCAACAATATCGAGAAGCAGAGGATGAATAACAAAACTATTATAGTAGTCTGCATGGAACTGATGACCATCACCATAATAGCCATCACCTACATACCACTGTTCATGCTGTTTCAGGGCGTAATCAATCCGCATCGGGTCCCAGGTTTGCTCTCCCAAAGAACAGAGCGTGGCCTCAATTATCGCGGAAAAAAGCAGCCAGTTGTTCGCCCAGGGCTTGCGCGTCCGCGTCAATTTGAGGGCATCGACAAGCTGTGTTTGCACACGTCCATCCAATTTGTGCCAAAGCTCAGTCGGAGCTCGTAGAAGTGCTTGAGCCAAAAATGCTGCATCAACGATCGGCTGAAAGGAATACGAAAAATTACAATAGTCCGGTGAATTGGGATCAGTGATAGCATCGAGGGCAAGCCGTGCCAGATCAGCATAGCGATGGCTGAGTGCCTTTTCCTCGGCTTGCGTACTATGCTGAGCAGCTTCTAACCAGGGGGCGATGCCGTTGAGTAATCTGCTGAGAGCCTCCAGATGAGTAAAGTGTGAGCGATCTGGTTTGGAAGCTTCTACCGGCATAATGGCTTTCAAGCGCTTTGCCGCACAGGCTGTGAGCACCGGTTCTGCGATGCGGCTCATGGTGTCCAGCCAGTACGTTCGATCTCCTGATCCACTATTTGCATTGCTATTTTCCTGCATAGCTCAATCTTTCTCTCTTCCCCTATTTTTCATGGAAGACTTCATTTGTCCCACGGAGATAGTATACTTCGGTTGGAGTTTACCTGCTCACTGCCCGTCTCTTGTGCCTGCTCACTGCCAGGTCATACGCCTCGGCCAGAAGCTGTCGCACTTTCGTTTCAAACGTCTCGTCGCTGGGGTTGAGCACACACACCCACAACATTCTGCCATACACCGGGTGAGGCATCAACTGCTCCAGGGTGGTGAAGTCGTAGTCGCGAGAGATTTCGCCGCTGTCAGCCACTCTGACGGAAGGGAGCGTCGCGGGAGCGCCGAAGAGCGAGTGAAACGTCTGCTTGCCGACGCCGATGTTCAAGCGAAAGATCGACGGACGGTTGAGATTAGAGAACTGGTCATTGATATCGCTGGTCACAAGCGTCACAAACGGAAACTGGTGATCCGGCGCTATGTTCCTATCCGGGTTGTAGAAGAAGAAGCTGTCTCCCGAAGCGACTACAACATCCACACCCTCAAATGTCTCCGTGATATACTGGCTGATCTCAGATTCATTCATGGTATTAGTCCTTTCCTGGCTATTTTGCTTTGATCACATCTCTACTGTACAACACCGATGCCCAACTGGAGGGTGGAGCAGCATGGAAACGCGTGGGTGTGGGTACATCAGACTCCTATGAAGGCTCAATATGCTTGTTCAATGTGGTAGAAAGAAGAGTGTTGATTGAAAGAAGTCTCTAGAGGCACTTGGGAGTTTGACATGACAGCTCGTCCCTATCTACATACCCATGATCTCGCACAGGCCGGACACATAAGTGTTCAACAAGTACGCAATTACGAAGCGAATGGCTTAATCCCGAAAGCACAGCGGAGTCCGAGCGGCTATCGCCTCTACACACAGCAGCATCTAGCTGCACTCAAAGCAGTACAAAGCATGGTTCGTGGCTACGGCTGGCCCCGAACATCAGCGATCATGAACGCGCTTCATCGTGGCGACCTTTCTACAGCGCTTGCGACAATCGACGAGCGTCACGCCGAGCAAGCTCTCAAACGTTTCCAGGTGGAGCAGACGCTCACCGCCCTGCGTACATTGGCTACGCAATCCGCTCTTTTGCAAAGCACCCACCATCCTCAAAGGTTCCGAGTAGGAGAAGCGGCCAAACAAGTGGGCGTGCGTGTCTCGGCTCTGCATTTTTGGGAACAGCAGGGGCTGCTGCACCCGGTTCGCGAGCAGTATAGCCGCTACCGCCTCTATGATGAGCCACAGATGCGCCGCCTGAGTGTCGTGGTCCTGCTCAGAGAGGCTGGCTACGACTTCAAGGTGATCCGGTCGGTCCTGGACGAACTGGCAGCGGGTCGGCCAGAAAAAGCCATTGTGGCTGTGGAGAAAAGGCGCGAGGAACTCACGAGGACAAGTTGGTCATGCATTGAAGCCTTGACCAACTTTCAGCACTATGTGAGCGAGTTTGGCTCGCAGCACAGTTTTGTATCCAGATGAGCGTATGATAAATGTTGCTCTTAGGCAAGAAGAGATCTCTTCCTGTGCTTTTTGCCCCTTACTATGGTCTCGTGCTAGCGAACTTTCAAACAGTGTTCTGTACAAAAATAAACGTGTTTATTTTTCTTGACAATCCGGTGCATAGACACTATACTATAAAAAGTAAACGCATTCACTTTTATGGCCCGACAAGAGATCAAGGGAGGAGTAATGGATGAGAAGCAAGAGGGAGAAAGGACACGAAAAGGCGAACTGACGCGCCAGCGCATTCTCGAAAGCGCCCTACTCCTGTTTGGGTCCAGAGGATATGAAGAGACCACGATGCGAGAAATTGCGGCTGAAGTGGGATCTTCACCAGGGCTCACGTATCGGTACTTTAGAAGCAAAGAAGAACTGGTGTTGGGACTCTATCAAAACCTGTGTGCGGAACTGGAAGAATATGCACATGAGCTTGCTCCAGGCTCACTGTCTGAGCGTTTTTACGCGATGGTCGCCAGGCAATTGGAGCTGATGGCACCCCATCGTGCAGCACTCAGCGCTCTTTTGGGGTCACCCTCAATTCTCGTTCAAATGCAGGGGTGTTTAGCGAGGGCACGGTGGATATTCGCCGTCATGGCAGAAAAACCTATTTGGAGATCATTCTGGGTGCGAAAGATGCACCAAAAAAGTCCCAGTGCGAGGATCTGGCGACCGTGCTCTATGGCATGCACCTGGCTATGGTGCTCTTCTGGCTCATCGATGAGAGCAAGCAAGCTTGGCGATCACACCTCTTTCTCACCTTTGTACAAGATATGCTCAAACTGATTTAACCGGTCCTCTGGCTTCCGCCCATGTCGCAGGCGCTGGCCCGATTGGCGGCTATTGTTGGCCCATTGCTGGGCGACGACAGAGAGAAATCATCGTCTCCTGGGGAACCATAGTGACTTCTTCGAGTTGGAAGAGAAAGGAAGACATCATGTCGTCTGCATTGTCGAACGTATCACCACCCAAAGTCTTCTGGCTGCTGTTGAGCATTGGCATCATCCTGGCTTCCGAAATTGCCGCCATCTGCTCTATCATAGTCGCATTCTTGCCATCCTACACTGCGAATCTGGACCGCCCTCCGTTCCTCTCATTCGTTGGGAGTGTGAGCCCTATGCTAGTAATATCTCCTTTTGCAGGCTTGCTGGTGGGCTTGCCTTGTTGGTGGCTGCTCATTGAGAGACCCAAACGTGTGACCATTGGTTGTGGGGTAGTCCTCGGAGCGCTTAGTAGTGTTGTCGCTCATCCTCTCATGTGGATGTTATTAACAATGCTCTCGCCGATTTTAGGTGAAGGTTGGACCATCGGGTCAGATCTCCACCAGCATATCCAATATGTGATCCTTTTTTCTCTGATAGGCCTGGTCTACGTAGGCTGGATTACAGCAGTAGTTGGTGGCGTCGTCGGTGCTCTGCTCATTCGACTCCGACGCGTGTTAAGCGACAATCAAAAGGAAGATCACCCATCAAACGTAACACCTCTATAAAATATATTCAACCAACGTCCTACATGGCCGTCTATGGCGCAACGAAGGCCTTCGTACTTTCCTTTTCCGAGGCCCTGTTCTAGTGATGGACATAGACCGAATGTATAAGAGAGACCTGTGGGAAGAGGTCAAGGGAGGCATCATCTCTCTCAACCTCCCTCAACTTTCTTGAAAGAACCTATGGCCAAATTATACCGGTTCGTTCATTCTCAAGGGCCAACTACCATTCGCTTTATCGAGCCGCATCGATGCTGTTGAAGAATTCGAGAAGAGCATCTGCCACCTTCTCGGGTGCCTCCAGAGCTGCATAGTGGCCAACACCATCGAGGGAGACCGAACGGATCTGGCCCGATGCTACCTGGCTCATCGTTGCGAAGGTGAACTCACCACCTCTGGCTCCGATTGCCAGCACAGGCATGCTCAGTTTGTGAGTGGCGACGAGAGCTGCAATGTCTGCGCCCTCCTGAAGCATCGATTGGTAGAGGCCAATCGCTCCGCGCCAGCCTGCGGGGCGGGAGTAGGTGCGTACGAACTCGTCGATGTCAGCTTCGGTGATCGCTCCTGGTGTCAGGCTCATGGCTGGGAATACGAATTGTCCAAAGAACTCGCGCTCACGGCCAGTGAGCAGCATCTCGGGAAGATGCGGAGCGACAAGAACGCCGATGTACCAGGTCCCCCCGTGTGTGACGTCGGCCAGCCTCTCCGCGCCGAACCCGGGCAGGCCCGTCTCGATCCCGGTAAAGCTGAGCACGTCTTCCGGGTGGGTGGCCGCAAGGCGGAAGACGGTCGCCCCACTGATGTCCTGGCCTGTGAGATGTACGGGACCAACGCTGAGCTCTTCGATGAGAAGGTGCAGGTCTTCGGCAGAGGTCTTGCTGTCGTACGTACCAGGCCCGTTATCAGAGTCACCGAAACCACGCAGGTCGACAGCGAAGACACGGTGATTCTCGGCTAGCAGTGGAAGAAGCTTGTGAAAAGTCCACCACGTTTCAGGAAAGCCATGCACGAGTAAGACTGGAGAGCCAGTAGTCCCTGCCGCTACGTAGTGAAGCTGTGTTCCGTTCACTTTTGTGTGATGATGCGAGATCCCAGTCAGCGCAGCACCTGTTTTATTGTCACTCATAAATCTCCCCTATAGTTTAATTCGACAACCAGGTTGTCTATTGCCTATAATAGACAACCTGGTTGTCTTTGTCAAGCAGTATTGCCACAAGATACTGAACACTCAGCTTCAAAACGTCTGGTGAAGGAAGAGAGGGTGGACTAAGATCCTAGCGATTTTGTGCAGGAAAGCAATTTATAATATTTGAGAAAATAAGCAGACTGCTGGGGTCGTTTCTTGCTCGTAGCAGCGTCATCGGCAGATTGCTGTCACCATCACTTGGCTCGCACGCCGGCGGGTACGAAGGAGATGAAACACCATCGTTTCCAGATGAGGGCAGAAAATAGCATGAGGTTCAATGCATCCAGCCTTGAACGATGCAAGGTCTGAATGCATGAGCCCTTGAAGGAGAGCATCCAAGAAAAGAGAGATGAGCATTACTTCTCGCCGACAATCGCGACGCTCGTATATCCCCGTGCGGTTGGGCCTTGCTCCAACCGCACGTCCTTTAAGCTTTCTTGCCGCATACCTGGCATGATCTGCTCCTCCAGCGCTGACTGAAGCGGTTCCCATACCTCCACCTCTCCTCGTTCATTGACTTTTCCTGTAGAAAGCGTAATGACGAGTCGGCCACCTGGCTTGAGGACGCGGCATAGTTCGTGCAGAGCAGGCGAAGACTCGTGGGGTTTCGGCCAAAAATAGAGGGTGTGGATCGTCATAATCTTATCAAACTGCTCATCCTCAAAGGGTAAAGCCGTTATGGTGCCCTGAAATAATGCGACGTGTCCAGCCTTTACAGCCGCTGCATTTCGTCTTGTAGCTGACCGCACCATCTGTTCTGAAAGATCTATTCCCACCACGCACCCATTGCTTGCTTGGGCCGCCGTGAGCTTGATTCCCCGGCCAGCCCCAAAACCAACCTCCAAGATAGTATTTGCAGGGTGGATGTCCAGGAGTTGCACCGTCCACTCAGTCTCTGGTCTGTGCTGGCGCACCATCACCTCTCCAGCAATCCATCCTATCACACCCTTCGGGCACCCATAGTGTTTGTTCAGAACCGTATCGAAGACTTGTTTCACCGAGATCATCGCGTATTCCTTTCTCAAAATACTCCTCTTAGTATAGCAATAATATCGTGATAAAATAAGACAATATCCGCTATACTCTCGATAAGATTTTTTTATGAGAAGGGAACTTTCCCACTGATGGATCTACACCAACTGCAAGCCTTTGATCACATCGTTTTATATAACAGTTTTAGCAAAGCCGCACGCAAATTGGAGGTGTCCCAACCAACCATTAGCTTGCGGATTCGTGCCCTTGAACAAGAGGTTGGAGGCTCTCTCTTTGAGCGAAGAGGTGGTCGCCTCTTTTTGACAGAACTTGGACAAAACTTTCTTCCTTACGCAAAAACAGCAATTCGGGCGATGACGACACGAGGAGAGGAAGGAAGCCGGGTAGCCTGCTTCTCCTGGAATGCCTGTACCGTTGGATGAGAAGAAAGGGAGGTCATAAGCGAAACCTTTCTGTGTATGTACACTACTCATATGGTCAAAAAAAGATCAACTTTGCATTGGAATATTGGAATGGTAACCTTGACGATCTCCGTTCGCTATGGTACTATCGATAGACTATGTCTCGTTCAGGTGCTACTCTCACTATGCTTTTAATTGGCGGTTATCGTTCACTGGTGGACGCCGCGCACGTTGAGCTTGCCGCCCGCGGCTACGAGGATGTTCGTCCCGTTCACGACTTCGCAATCCGGGCCATTGCCTCAGGTGCTGACAACGCTTCAGAGCTCAGTCGGCGTCTAGCGGTCTCAAAACAAGCGGCGGCGAAAACCATTGGGGTCCTTGAAAAGCGCGGATACGTTGTGCGTGAAGAAGATCCAGTAGACGCTCGCCGCAAACGCCTTTGTGTCACCGCACGCGGATTCGACATGCTGCGAGAAGCTGAAGAGATCTTTGATGAGTTACGCAATACCTGGGCTCGGCAGATCGGTACCACCCAGATCGAGGAAATAGAGAAACATCTGGCAGAGTTGGTTGGCACTGATCCCCTTCGCCTCGATACCTCAGGATGGCTTGCACAAGACCTCGGCGAGTAGATCTAGCACGTTGAATATCACACACTTCCTGTACCTCGCTCGCCTCTATAGCTTTGGCCGGATAGACGATGTTCCATGCAGCGATAGAGCCATGAGTAGATGCAGACAACTTGCCCGACGCATCTGACCCTCAAAAGCCCGATCTCGCAATTCGCCAGGCTTGCCAAACGATTCTGGTGTAACGCCTTATTCTTAGCGGGGAAAAGGGGCTCTCCCTCAAATTGTCTTCCTACAAATGAAAAGGACTCCTACACAAAAACATGGATAGACCAAAAATTTTTTGCTCTTATGCTCCAGCAGATAAAGACTGGATGGAAATGTTGCGTGCGCAACTGCGAACGCTAGAACTGCTCAATGTCGATATCTGGTATATTGATAACCTGCTTTTAGGTCGGGATTGGCAGCGTGAGCGTGACAGACAGTTGCGTGCCGCCAATATTACTTTGTTCCTGATCAGCGCAGATTTCATCAACTCTCACGAGCAATATGACGAAGAGGTGCCACTCGCAATGGCAAGACATAACAAAGGGGAAACCCGCGTCATCCCAGTCATACTCCGTCCCGTTCTCTGGCAAGATGCATCCTTTGGCAAACTTACCCCCTTACCTGATGGCGGCAAACCTGTTACTGATTTAAGCTGGCATACACCAGATCACGCCTTTCTCAATATTGTGCTCGGTATAAAACGTGCTCTCACTACCTCTCCCAACCATCCTACCCCTATCAACCACGCAGCATCCGTGCAACTAGATCACCTTATCCAAAATTTCAAAGCTCTGCGCGGACAAATCTCCAGCTTTATCTCTCTACAAGGACCCAAAGATTTTACTCTCGACAGATGCCGCACTCAGTACAACACCTTCTATGGCGATACGATGCTCTTCTTAGCAACCTACCTTCCTCAAACCATCTCAGACACCCCGGATGGATTCGTAGAGACCGTCTACAGAAATACTCAGGAACGGCTACGGCGCTTGCCGCGCAAAAGTCTTTTTGACGCTATCACCGTTTCTGTCACCCGATCTTTGATTCCCTGGCTTGCTGATCTTGAGCGCCTGGGGATGCAGATGGATTCTTGCATCACTATCCTGGAACTCTATAAGCAGCGCCATTTTACTCTCATGTAAAAAACCATCAATAGAGAAAGAATGGTCTTAAGACTGTGGGCGCATGCCTAGTAGCGCCACCAATGCTGCCACTGTTACCCCTGCTGCCGAGACGATGAACGCTGGCTGGATGCCGTGGACCGCGCCCTGCGCGAGCAGCGAGCCGAAAAGCGCGACGCCGATCGCGCCTCCGCCTGGCGCACGGTGTTGAGCACTCCTGACGCGAGCCCGGATTGCGAGCGTGGGATGCTCATAAGCAGTGCGGTGGTCATGGCCGGGACCGCGAGTCCAATGCCCAGGGGAGTAATGAGCAAGCCCGGCAGCGTGGCGCTGTATGATGTCGTGAGATTGAGTCCGCGCAAGAGCCAGTATCCCACTGCCGCGATGAGCAGGCCCATGACCATTCCAGAACACTGTTGAGATTGACCATAAGCGGTCTTCAAATGAGCCATCGAGTGGGTGTGTTTGCAAACTGAGTCTCTTGCAGCCTCCTTTGGGCTGAGAAGATATCAAAAGGGCTTGACATGGAGTGCGCTCCATGTTTTATCCTAAACATATGGAAAAGACATATACCATCAGCGGAGTTGCTGGGCGCACAGGGGTAAGCATCGACACGCTACGCTACTACGAGCGTATCGGGCTGATTCACGGGGTGGGTCGGCTCTCAAACACGCATCGGCGCTACACAGAGTCTGACATCCAGTGGATTCAGTTTCTTCTCAGGCTGCGTGCCACAGGCATGGCCATTCAACAAATGCTCGTATTTGCCCGTTTACGTCGCCTGGGTGAATCAACGCTGCGCGAGCGCGTTGCTCTGCTCAAAGCACATCGCGATCAGGTCGAGTCTCACGTTCAGCAAATGCAAGAATATCTCGTGGTCCTCGATGACAAAATCACCCTGTATGAAAGCACCTTGCCGGCTCGTGAAGCTGAGAAAGTAGAGGAGACAGAGCCTTAAAGGAGAGCATGCCACTCGCTTCCCAACCAAACCAGCAAGATCTCTTGTCGTTCGCAGGGGAGGCATGGTCTTTGATCTAAAAAGGGATGGCGTTCCATCGTCTGGCTCAATCCGTTGAAAAGAACAGGATGTATTTACGTCCTGTCTTGCCGCTGTCGGGCATACAATGCTCATGCAATTTGTTTCTTCTATGAAAAGGAGTACCACCTTATGTCCTGGAAAATCGATCCCGTTCATTCCGCCGTTTCTTTTACCGTCCGCCATATGATGGTCAGCACCGTTCGCGGACGCTTCACTGTGGTGCGTGGCCACCTCCATATTGATGAGGGACAGCCAGCGAACTCCTGGGTGGAAGCAGAAGTGGATGCCGCCAGCATCGATACCCATAATGACCAGCGCGATGCGCACCTGCGCTCTGCTGATTTCTTTGACACCGAAATCTATCCTTTGATCGCCTTGAAGAGCACACAGGTCGAACCCCTGGGTGGGCCAGACTACAAGGTTACCGGCGATCTGACCATGCATGGAGTAACCAAATCGGTCACCTTTGAGGCGGAGTACAACGGCCAGAGTTCGATACGTGGAGTGCAGCGCGCGGGTCTCACAGCCAAAACGAAGCTCAACCGCAAAGAGTTCAACCTGGGCTTTGGCTCGCTAGCCGAGGCTGGACAGGTCGCATTGAGCGAGATGGTCACGATTGAGATTGATCTGGAACTCGTACAGTCAGGTGTCGGAAAATGAGGGTCGATGAGCACAGCATCATCGGCAAACAGACACATCATCGCCTCCAGATCTTTGGCTTCAATCGCGGCAAAGGTACGTATGACAAGGTCATGTAACGTTGGGCTTGTGTGCTCGGTCATGTTCCCCTCCTTGGTGTCGGCTGCTTTCTCACCAATCAATGAACGGCCAACTTGAGTGCCACGGCAGTCAAAAAGAACGCAAATGCCAGGGCCGCTGCCCAGACCGTCACACTACAGTTTCAAATGACCACTGCGAATGCACATACCGTTGCCGAGATCTGCATTCACCTGGATGGACTTCCCCTGGCCATCGAACTGGCCTGGCAGATGCACGCATCAGACGGTTGTCACCGCAAGGGTTGCTCTCACGCCTTTCGCATCGCCTGGAGGTGTTGACACGCACGCCAGCAGACCATGCGTGCTACGATCGCGTGGAGCTATTATCTGCTGACGCACCAACAGCAGCGTCTCTTTCAGCTCCTTGCCGCCTTCGCAGGTGGTTGCACACTCCGGGCAATTGCGGCACTCGTATCACACACGGGAGTGAGCGCGCTGCTAGAAAATCACTTGCCCCGTCAGGTGGAACAAGCAGATGGAGAGCCACGCCTGCTGTTCCTGGAGACCATCCGAGAGTATGGCCTAGAGTGCCTGACTGCGACAGGGGAATTGGAGGCAATCCAAGCTGCCCATGCCAGGTATTATGTGGCCCTGGCCGAGGAGGCTGAACTCTGGGTCCCAACATTTTTACCCCCATGAGCACTGCATTTACAGAAACAGCACACGACTCTTGACTTGTAGAGCGGCTTGATATGCCCCTCATGGCTGCGCAGCTCAAGTGGATGGGCAGTACATGCTACCATCCCTGGCGGCGTTGAACCAGGGAGAGAAACCACTCAGCCAGGTAGCGTCGGATTTCGCTGTAAAGAGGCGCTGCAATCCGCTACCATCAGTATTGATTTTCCAGATACCGTTCTGGTTGCTGTACTGATCATCATTCTGCACCACAAACAATAAGCTGGATGAGGTGATAGCGCGTACCTGGACAATGGCCAGCGTACTACTGGTAAAGATCGGAGACGCTTTGCTCCAATTGCCGGTATCTGGATCTTGTTTCATGATATCGATGGTACTGGGCCTCTTTATTAGGATAACAACCACTACAGGAACTGGATTCACGGCCCTGACACTGGCTGATGAAAAGAGTGCTAAAGTCTGTACCGAGGTCCAGCTCAGAACAGGCAGAGGATTTGGGTATGCTCATATTGACCGGCAAACGAGGATTGGCTGATGACAGCGTGTCGTAAGTGTTGAGCGAGACCAGATTGAACTGTGCACTGGCTTTGCTCTGACCAGACGTACCTTGATCAAGCAAATTGATATCATCATCGCTTTGCCACTGCAGCAGTTGGTAGGAATGATCGGAACTAAACTTCTGCAGAATTTTTCCTGTGGTGATGCTCAGAATACCCATCGTGTCACTATCGGCGAAAAACAGTTGCCAACCATTTCTGCCAGGATCTAGACCGGGAGATGCAAGGATGTCGCGAAAAGGGCTTTCGGAGGAGGATGCACAGTAGAGGGTTTGCAAACCTTGCCCGTCAATGCGCACCATCTAATCTGTGATGGCAGAGGAACCGGCTGCCCCCAGGCTCATCCCCATAGGTTGAGAAGATGACCCACTGCCCATCTCCAGATATCTGTACGTTGGAGAGAAGCTTGGGAACGGTGATGATAGAGCTGGATTTGCCCGTCACCACGTCGTAACGCATCAACGTGCCACTCTCTTTGCCTGTTGTTGTATCCTGGGAAGAGATGGTATAGACGACAGCATTGTGACCTTGAGCCTGATAAGGAGCAGAACCCAGAACTGCTGCGGGCAAAATCCGCCCATGTCGGAAGTCATTTACCAATTAGCGAACGGACCCAGGCTGGACTGGAAGCCGCCAGAGCCAGAGGGCGCAAAGGTGGCAGACCTGCCGTCACCAAGAAGATGAGTGTGGCTGCGCTTTCGCAAGCAAGGGAGTTCTATGCCAGCCAACAAATGAGTGTCGCCGAAATTATGAGACGGACGGGTTTTCGGAGTAGGAGCACGTTTTACAAATAGGTCATCAATGAAGAGAAGGAAGCGTGAAATCAGCCTCTTCCTTGAAGTGAGCTTCATCCATGCCTGAAACTCCTCTGCTTCAGACATTCTGTTTGTGCGTGCCTTGCTCTTGCCCACATGTGTGTGGAAAACTTGACAACCAGAAGAGTATCCCCTATAATAGTATGCAACCTAATGATTAGGTACCTGGAGAAAAGCAGATGACGAATGAAGCGGATGCCATCGAAGATTGGGAGTTACTGGCACAATTCTGCCAGGCATATCGCATCACATCCGAAGCCTTTATGGCGCAGGTCGGTATGCATCGAGCGCAGGCCGCCCTTCTTTGTCATCTCTTTGCTCAGGATGGACTGACTCAATCGGAACTCGCTGAACAACTCGGCGTCCAGGGAGCCACTGTCACGCAAATGCTTCAACGAATGGAGGAAGCCGGATTCGTGCTGCGCCGCCGTGATCGTGAGGATAATCGCCTGGTACGTGTCTATCTGACTGATGAGGGGCGACAAAAAGAGCGTTCGATTGTCAAGCAATTCTTGCACCTGCAAGAGGCCTTGTTTGCAGGCATCAGTGATGAAGAACGTGTCTTGTTGAGCCGCCTGCTCAAGCACATGTTGCACACCATGACCCACCAGACGGCGTAAATTTTTTTACCCATTTCATTAGGTAGCTAACGATATGGCAGCAAATCATTGAGCAGAAGCGTTTCCTCAATGATGTTTTCAAGAAGAGAAGGAGATACAGTGTATGAAAACCCTTGCGATTATCGGAGCGGGGCCGGGGCTTGGTCTTTCTATTGCCCAAATCTTTGGCCAACATGATTTTCGTGTTGCTCTGATTGCACGGAGCCAGGAAAAACTAGATGGCTTTGTCCAACAACTCAAAGAAGAGGGGATTGAAGCCGCCGGTTTCGTGGCAGATGTGTTACACCCGTCCCAGTTAGAAGCGGCACTTGCCCACGTCAAAGAGACCTTTGGGGCAATAGACGTGCTCGAATACAGTCCGACACCCAGTATCACCGATGTGGCCTCGGTCCTGGATGTGACCCCCGAGAATGCCCAGTTTCAGTTTGACTATCTTGTGCGTGGCGCACTGGCCGCTGTCAGAGCAGTCCTGCCTGATATGGTGGACAAAGGCGATGGGGGACTCATCTTCACCGTGGGTGGGTCCGCCATCACCCCTATGTCAAGAATGGGCAATGTTGGCATTGCGATGGCGGGCTTACGCAACTACGTCTCCAACTTACATGAGGTGCTCAAATCCAAAGGGATCTATGCCGGAACCATGGTCATCACGGTGTGGTTCAAAAGCACTGATCCAACACCTGCTCGCATCGCGGCCAGCATCTATGAGATGTATGAAAAACGAGAACAGGGAGAACGTGTTTTCGAGGTGTAGCGACACGCAACTGTGTCTGAACACGACAGATGGCTCGTTGTAGAGCCAGCGCAAGAGGCATGACCCGTTTGAAAGGAAGAGAAACAGAGGGGAAGACGACTCCAGAGGAAAAGAGCTTTTTCTCGGAATAGCATGGATCAGCTTCATCACTCTGGAGAAAAGCTCTTCCTGTCAACTCATCCCAAATTCATCAAAAGTTTGGAAGAGCCATAGAGTCATGGCGAGGTTTCATTACGTCTGATGGATCGTTTGGGGATTCACAATGTTCCTCGTCAGGCTCGTTTTTTCGATGCCCGTGTCGATCAGGCTGTTCAGGCTCTCCTTTCTGGTCATTGTTCTGTTTAGTAGAATGGGAAAGCCCTGTTGTGTCTGAAAACAGAAGAGCGTGCATATGTTCTTGTTACATCCCATATGCATGCTCCTTTCCGCTCAGATTTCCTGTCCTCTGGCGAAAACATGGACACTTATCTGGGCGATAATTTAAGCACTTTTTCGGCATTTCCATGTGCTATTTTCTCTTTATCGGCGGGACTGATCGGTGCAGTTTCAAGGAACGTTCTGGCATTGTCCCCTGCAATATATGGATAATCCACCGCGTACATGATGCGATCAGCTCCCATGATCTGGAGGGTGAGCAAGAACGGGGGAAGTGTAAACATCCCGCTGGGAGTCACATACATTTGCTGCAAGAAGTAGTCCGTGACACGCCGTTGCAGGTGTTTGGCTGCCGGGGAGATAAACCAATCAGTGCGTTCCAGGTAGAAGGGGATCATTTCTCCCCAATGGCCCAGAATGAGCTGTAAACTGGGATAGCGATCGAAGACTCCTGCCAGGATCATACGTAGCGCGTGAATGCCCGTCTCCAGATGCCATCCCCAACCAGCAGTCGCAAAGCGTGCACTCACCGCAGGATCAAGGCCAGCATAGTAGGCATCCTGCACCGCTTTGGATGGGACCGTCGGATGCAAGTAGATCGGAACATCCAGGCTCACGGCTGCTTCCAGAATGGGACGAAACGAAGGGTCATCGAGAAAGAGATCGTTGGTTCGCCCATTGATCATCGCTCCCTTAAAGCCCAGCTTCTGTACCGCTCGCTCTAACTCGACGGCAGCTGCCTCCGGGTCAGGGGTTGGTAGCGTCGCAAATCCGGCAAAGCGGTCAGGATGTGCTTGAACAGCTGCTGCGAGCTGGTCATTGGCATCTCTTGCCAGCGGTACCGCCTCCACGGCTGGCAGAACCTGCGTTCCTGGTGAGGTGAGCGAAAGAATCTGAATATCGATGCCAGTCGCATCCATGTGCTGCAAACGATCTGCGCCCAGATTCTCCGATGGAGAGATTGGAGGGCTATACGCTGCCTTTACCCTTTCAAGGCTATCACGTTGATCTGCACGCAACAATCTGTCCACTGCCTCCTCAATTGCAGCGTTGCGAAAGTGTTCTTCAAGGGCAATAATTTTCATGTCTTTTTCCTTTCGTTTCTTCACATGCTGCTCGTCTTTCGTCTGAGAGAACAGCATAGTATTATGGCGCCTTAGTATTAGCACAAAAAAATTTAAGACGATGAACCATCCAGGAATCGCTGGTGCAGCTTGACGAGCAAGGCACGCAATTGCTCCTGTTCCTGGGAAGTGAATGCGGAAAAAATCTCCTTGATATGGTGGAAACGCTCTGCCAGAACCTGGTCAAAGAAGGCCTGCGTACCGGGAGTGAGTGTAATCGTGGCTTTGCGCCTATCTATCGGGTGCTCCTCTCGGCGAATGAGTTCCGCACGCTCCAATCCAGCCAGTAACCCGGTAATGGTACCCGGCGTCACTCCTAGCTCCTCTGCCAGCTCAGATGGCGTGGATTGACCGGAATCCTTGAGCAGCATAATCACCCCCGCCTTTCCTTCGGAAAGGGCAAAACGGCCCAAAATGCCTGCCGATCATCAAAGCTCTCTCCAGCTACTTGCAAGAACAGCAAATAGGTTTCTACCAGCTTTACTTCATCGGTGTGCATTACCTGCCAAACTCTTCCAGGAGCCGCTGATAGCGCGACCTCTGCTCGAATACACCTTCCAAGAGTGCCTTCCTCCATTCATGTCCATCTCACCATATTTTATGGCACCATACTATTTTTGTCAAGGACAGAAAATGCGAAGGAGTCATAGAAGGTAATTTTGTTGGATGCGTCAGAACTGAGAACGGAGGAAGTCACAAAATGGTTGGGGAGGCTGCTCGTCTTTCCTCGGGTTTAGACTCTCAGAACAAGAGCTTGAAAACGCTCCAATCGTTGGAGAAAGAGCGTGCGTTGTTGGGCAAGAGGCACTCATTGCTTCTCACTCGGAAGCGTTTGAGGCGCTGAACAGGGAGTGGCGTGCAATGCTTTAGAGAAAAAGCGTTTGACCGCCTCGGTATCGCGTGCTGGACGGGTGTAAGAGATTGAGCCAGGGGAAACAGGTGAAAATGGCATTACCTCATAAGGCATCCTTGACAGGAGTTCTCCAAAATGGTAAACTGAGACCTATACTTATACTCAGTCTAAGATTAATCTTCGTCTAAAAAATGAGAGCTCCCTTTGAGAAAGGAACATCGTTATGAATAACCAGTCAAATCAAGCTGTACCAGATGGGACAGCCTTTAGCCTGTTCAGCGGTGAACAGGTCGCGGACCCGTTTCCGCTGTTCGCACAGATGCGGGCAATGGGTGCTGTCGTCCCTCTCCCATTCTCCATGGGAGGAGATGACCACCAGACATGGCTCGTGACGCGCATAGAAGAGGCCGTACACATTCTCAAAGATCATGCCCACTTTACTGTGGACCCTCGCACCGTCGGGGTCAAAGACCTTTTTAGACAACAGATCGCCGATACAGCAGAGGACACCTCCGCCTTCTTTAGCACCAGAAGCTCGATGGTCTCTGTGGATGAACCCGATCATCGACGCTTACGTGGATTGGTTTCCAAAGCCTTCACACCCAGGTATATGGAAGGCTTACGCCCTCGTGTGCAGCAGATTGCCGATGAGTTGCTCGACCGGGTGCAAGATCAAGGCCACATGGATCTCGTCGAGGACTATGCCTTTCCCTTGCCCATCAATGTCATTTCTGAGATGCTGGGGATTCCTCAAGCAGACCGAGCGCAGATCCGTGTCTGGTCCGAGTCGCTAGCTACTGGCATGGGTCCACTAAGGCGCGATGAGCGAGACATCGCTCGAATGCGAGCATTCGCCGCCTACGCCGAGCAACTGGTCACCGAAAAACGTCGGCATCCTGGGCATGACTTGATCAGTCAACTGATCACCATCGAGGAGGAAGGGGATCGGTTGAGCAAAGCGGAACTCCTCTCGATGATTACCCTGCTGATCTTCGCGGGTCACGAGACGACCTCCAACCTGATCGGCATTGGTACCCTGACACTGCTAGATCATCCCGATCAGCTTGAGAAGCTCAAAGCGGACCTGCGTCTCGTCCCTGCGGCTGTTGAAGAACTGCTGCGCTTCAATGGGCCAGTGACCATGCCGGTACCGCGTTTTGCCAGGGAAGAGACGGAACTCGCCGGACAGCACATCAAGAGAGGGGATATGTTCATCATCGCGTTGATCTCGGCCAATCGTGATGAGGTGCAGTTTACCAACCCGGATGAGATGGATATTGCCCGCACGCTCAATCGTCATATCGCCTTTGGGCAGGGCATCCATATTTGTTTGGGTGCACCGCTGGCCCGTCTAGAAGGAGATATCGCATTTACCACCTTGCTCAAGCGCATGCCCAATCTGCGGCTCAGCGTCCCCCGTGAGGGCATCACCTGGCGCGTCAGCAGTAACTTACGGGGTGTGACCGCCCTGCCCGTGGCCTTTTAAGGGCAAGGCGTGCTCGTACGGTGCAGGAGAACGGAGAGCAAGCACGACGGAGTGAGGGCGCAGTTGCCCCCTCCGCCGGTGCTGCTTTTCCCAGCGAGCAGATGAAAAAGCACGTTTCGTGAAAAAGGAGAAGGAAGAGGATGAGTCACACAGGTCGCCAGCCTTTACGTGAGCGCAACAAACAACGCACTTTCCAGCGGATCATCGATGCCGCTTTTGAGCTGTTTCAGACGGTTGGCTATCATCAGACAACCATGGATGCCATTGCTGAAAAAGCCGAGGTGAGCCGGGCGACGCTCTTCAACTATTTTCCGACCAAACAGGCGTTATTCATGCCATTAGCCTATCAATTGTATCTGGAGCGCGTCCTGCCCGAAGTGCGAGCCTACCTGGAGACGCAGCCGACGACGCTACAAGCACTGTATCACCTCTTTCTGAGTATCCATGAACATGTTCTGACCTTTCCTGATCTTTACCGGGCGTTGCAGGGGGAGTTTTTCCACCATGAACCTAAGGGCACACAGGATGCCGGGACAGGCTTTTTGGAGATCCTGCTGGCAATTCTCCAAGAGGGAATGTCTCGCGGTGACGTCCGCACAGATGTTCCGCTTGAGAAAATCGCGCGTTATATCGGCACGTTCTATGTCTCCTTGCTCTTCCTTCCGCTGGACGAGCCTCCGAGCAGATGGTGCTCGTCAATTATCGCGCGGAGATCGAGACCTTGCTGGCCTTTCTTCGCCCGGTGTTGTCTTCCAGTCCGGTGGCCGGAGATGAGAGAAAAGACACAGAAGAGAAAGGATGAGTTTTCTATGAAACCCCTTGCGATCATAGGAGCGGGACCCGGTCTTTTGCGTCTCATTTGAGGCTTTCCGCTCCACTGTGTTCTCTGTGGCCAGTCCTCTCCTATGCACTCACCTTTTTTCTCTTCCCCAACAAGACACGGCTCTCAAAGCAGCCCTCTTTGATTCAGTTTCCTTAGCGTTGTTTTTCGTTCCATTCATAC
>CAVZQK010000081.1:0-6059 GCA_963777355.1 uncultured Chloroflexia bacterium | reverse complement strand
AGCGCACACCATCTTTCTACGTGTTTCCAGAGTCCCAGACCTGGCGCTGCTTTGGCTGTAACGAGGGTGGAGACGTTTTTTCTTTTGTGCAAAAGCAGCAAGGATTAGAGTTTCGTGAGACACTCGATTATCTGGCACAAAAGGCGCATGTTGAGCTAGAAGCCTATGCAGCTGGTTGTAGTCCCGAAGAAGAACGTGAAATTAGTGCAACGAGAGAGCGGCTCCGTAAACTGAACGAAGATGCTCTGCTCTGGTTTCATCAGGCGCTTTTACGCTCCAAAGACGCAGATGAAGCAAGGGCCTATATTCAAAGTCGCGGTATTAATTCAGACAGCGTGATTGCTTTCAGTCTGGGGTACGCACCAGACACATGGGATGGTCTGACGCGTTTTTTATTAACACAGGGCTACAGCGAGCGGGAGTTGGTAGAAGGTGGCCTGGCACGTTTTCGCGAGGGAAATTTCGGTGAAGGGCGTGAAGGCCTGGGCGTTTACGACTATTTTCGGCAACGTATTATCTTTCCCATTCGAGATGTGCGGGGACGCATCATTGGATTTGGTGGTCGCGCACTTGGCGATGGAAAGCCGAAATACCTGAACTTGCCTCAGACTCTTCTGTTCGAGAAAAACAGCGTGCTCTACGCGATGGATCTGGCGAAAGATGTGATCAAGCAGGCAAAGCAAGTAATTATTGTTGAGGGATATGTTGACGCCGTAATTGCGCATCAGTATGGCACGAAACAGACAGTAGCCTGTATTGGCAGCGCTATCACCGAAAAGCATATTCAGTTGCTCAAAAAGTTCACAAAACAGGTGACCCTGGCTCTTGATCCGGATGCGGCAGGCAGTGCAGCGACTGAGCAAGGCATTCAAGAGGCCCTCAAGGGATTTGATAGGACAGTTGTACCTGTGCCACTTCCAGCAGGTCGAGAGAGTAGCAAAGTACGTTCAGGCCATTCAGGGACTCAGAAAACATCTATTCATGGGATGGTTCGTTTGGAAGAGCAGGTAGATGCGGAAATTAACGTTTTGCAGCTTCCAGCAGGTGAAGATCCGGATGAAGTTATTCGACGTGATTATAGCGCCTGGGTCTATGCTGTAGCCCATCCTCTGGCACTCATTGACTATTATTTTGCAACTAGAACGCTTGAGCTAAATTTGCGAGAGCCAACGGGGAAGACTGAGGCGGCAAAGCGCTTACTGCCAGTGATAGCGACCATAAGTAACCGTGTCAAGCGTGAGGCCTATCTGCAAAAACTTTCTGGCATGATTGGCATCGATGTACCCAGTCTGTACGAAGAGTTAAAACTCGTGCTTCGTAGTCAGCAAGCAACAGGCGTACGTGCGCAATTCTCTGAGCCAGCAAAGTTGGAGAAGAATACTACAGGGGGGAAAAGTGGGGTTGGGAAGATGGGGGGAATGGGGAATGAGAATGAGCCAGATTGGGTAAGAAATAGTGGGAAGGGGCAGGCTCCCAGCAGAGAGAGGGTGCTCAAACAGTTGTCAGAGGTGGGCTTGACAGTAGGGGGCGAGATGCGTTAAAATGGGAGGACTACCTGATTGGGCTACTCTTGCAAAATCCGGGCTTAAATGCGCATGTTTGTGGTATAATTAACGATGGTGACTTCGTTGGGACGGACACGCGAGAGTTGTACCGCATACTCAACTCTGCTGAGCAACGTGCTTTTCCTCCCTCATCGCAACAATCCTTTGAACAGTCTGTGCCTTCTGAGCTGCTGGAAACAGTTGCCAGGGCATTAGCATCTGTCGAGCCGAATACTCCAAAAGATGGAGCTGAATTGGTAAAAGATGCGACCCAATGTGCAACGCGGCTGGTACTGGCACGGCTGTCACAATCGAATACTGAGCTAGATTATCTTATACGAGAAGCAAGTGTAACTGGGGATGCTGATGCTTTGATGCAACATATGCAACGAAAGCAACAAAATTCTATGCTCCTACGTACAATACATTCAGGGGTACGTTTGCAGGTATAACCAGTGGACGTATCTAGCAATTTATGGCACGTTTTTTTCACCCACTCTATGACAAGTGGAGCGTTTGTAAAAGAGCGTCGCAACGGTGGAATCATTTTTTTACCAAATCGGAATCGGATAACGGGATATTTTTTCTATTCGTCTTTCATAATTCGTCCCGTTTTCTGAAGGGGGGATGCCAGAATGGTGAATTGGGAACAAGATGTAATGGATCGAATACACGAAGAGCGTGTAGTGAGTACAGAGCCCTTGAAAGATGTGTTTACAATCGAACCTTTTGATGAGTCCATGTTGAATAATACGGATACTGTTTTTGAAACTATTGATACCGTAGGTCATCATGCTCATGTCTCAGGCGGAGGCAGTCTGGTGACTCCCATCGATGAAAATGAGCCGTTTGACCTGTTTAAGCTACAGGACGATGAGTCTATGGATACTTTGGACCCAACCAAAGAGCCGCCCCCCGACTGGGAGCCAAGTCCTGAGGAAATGGTCGACGCTGAAAACCTGAACGACCCGAAATGGGAGGAGCTGCAAGACGGCTTTGGCATTGTGGTCGCCGATATCGAAAGTAGCCTGGATGATCCTGTGCGGATGTATCTGCGCGAGATTGGCAGGGTACCCTTGCTTACCGCTGAAGAAGAGGTTCGCCTAGCTCAGCGGATGGAGCGTGGGAAAGCCGAGCGCCTGAGGATGGACCTGCATAGGGGACTCGTCAATCGCCGCTATATCGATGAGGGTGAGGAGGCTCAGCGCCGCTTGACCGAGGCAAACTTACGCCTGGTGGTTAGCGTGGCTAAGAAATATATTGGCCGTGGTATGAATTTGCTGGATCTGATCCAGGAGGGCAATATCGGGCTGATTTGTGCCGTGGAGAAGTTCGACTATACCAAAGGGTATAAGTTTAGCACGTATGCCACCTGGTGGATTCGCCAGGCGATCACCCGTGCTATCGCCGACCAGGCACGCACAATTCGTATTCCGGTCCATATGGTGGAGACGATTAATCGTCTGATTCGCATTAGTCGGCGTCTGTTGCAAGAGCTTGGTCGTGAACCAACATCCGAAGAGATTGCAGAACAGATGGAGATTAGCGCCGAGAAGGTTCGGGAGATCATTAAAGTTAGCCAGGAGCCGGTAAGTCTGGAGACGCCTATCGGCGAGGAAGACGATAGCCACCTGGGTGATTTCATCGAGGATCATACCGCCCTGGCTCCGGCTGACGCGGCCAGTCATCAGTTGCTCAAAGAGCAGGTAGAAGACGTGCTTGATAGCCTGACCGAGCGCGAGCGCAAGGTTTTGCAGTTACGGTTTGGCCTCGATGATGGCCGCAGCCGTACGCTCGAAGAGGTTGGGAAAGAGTTTCATGTAACACGAGAACGTATTCGGCAGATTGAAGCCAAAGCTCTGCGTAAACTGCGCCATCCTAGTCGCAGTCGTAAGCTAAAGGACTATCTCGACTAGCTCTCCTGGTAAAACAGAAAAAAGAAGGGACACAAGACAATGTGTCCCTTCTTTTTTCTGTTTTACGCTATCTTCTTTCTTCTCTCACCTTCTCCTACGATTTCCGCTGTGAGAAGGCCGTAAAACGCCTTTAACAGGATGAGTGGCTAAATTATAACCTGCCTTCTTTTGAAGGCCGTCAGGGCCATTTTTAGAGTCAATTTGCCGCTATGGCTGATTTTACGCTAGACGAAACCTTCAGTTTCTTGTTGTCCATACACAATCTCGTTAGGAAAAACTAATGCTGAGGATGCGCTCGCTGAGAGATTGCCAGGGACGCGTTTCAAGCATTGGTAGCTGTAGACGCTGTGCCTCTTTTGCTAGCCACTGGCTATAAAGCCATTTGGATCGCGCCTCTGTATGTATTTCCTCTTCGGTCCTTCCTACGATTTCACGGTTTCGTTGGATCATATTCGCAACGATTATTTCCTCTTCGGGTTCGATGAGAAATATTCCTTGCACCTGTTTACTACGTATGAGCTGTTGTAAAGCTGGTCGAGCAAATAACGAAGGCAGGATACCATCGCCCTCGATAATAATGGGGGCAGCAGTAGCAAGGTGGCTTTCTACCGCAACTTCAATTGCGGGAGACATTACCTCGCCAACAGCAATAAGGCCTGCACAGAGACGCTCTGGGGTCAATTGCCATACTCCTGGGGTATCTAGAAAAAAGTAAAGGTCCGAGGTTCTTTGGGGTAGTATCGCACGGCTCCACTGAAGTGCTAAACGTAAGTCATCTACTTGAAGCCAGGGAAGACCCAATTGTAATCCTAATTGCCGGGCTATCGTAGTTTTTCCTATACCAGAAGTACCACCGATGAGTAGCACATCCCAAGCATAATGCTGGCTGTGTCTCATATTTCCTGTTCCTTTTTTATTCCAAAGTCGTTAATAGCAGTGAAGCACCCCCCGCTCAAGCAGGGGGCTTGGACAGTCGCCGGGAGAGGCGGGTTCCTCACCGGGCGGCTGTGGGACCCTTCCGGCCCTAGCACGCTTTTTCGTCGTTCGTGGTTTCTTTTCTCGTTTGACTACCACCAAAGGAATTTCAGGATGCAGGTATCTCGCCAGGATATTGCGGGCGGCGTTCTCGTCCCGGTCCATCGCGCATCCGCACTGCGGGCAAGAATGCCATCGGACGGTGAGGTCTTTGGGGACCAGGGAGCCGCAGCCGCTACAGGCTTGCGTGGTGTTGCGTGGGGAGACTTTGACGACGGTGCAGCCAGCTTCTTCCGCTTTGCTTGCACACACTTGCGTGAAGCTTCCCCACGCGGCATCGAGAATACTCTTGTTGAGGCCGCCTTTGGCGGCAGCCCCATTGGGCAGAAACGCGCCGGTTTCCTCGTCCTGTTTCGGCTTGGGCTTCGCGACCATGTTGGTGATCTGGAGGTCTTCAAAGACGAGCGTGCCATACTGCTCGACCAGGCGGCGCGACTGCTGATGCAGGAAATCTTGGCGACGATGGCGCGTCTTGCGGTACAATGCCGACAGCTCGCGCTTGGCCCGGTTGCGCCGATGGCTGCCACGAGCCCTCCGAGCAAGCTGCTTGTGCGCGGCCTTGATCTGCTCCTCGGTGGCACGATAGATGCGTGGGTTGTCGATGGTGACTCCATTGGAGAGCACGGCATAGCTTTTCAGGCCAACATCGATACCTACCGCCTCAGTCGAAGGGTGAAACACGGGAGAGGGATCAAAGGCATACTCCACGCTGAAGATGGCGTACCATTGGTCGCCCTCTCTTTTAAGAGTGCAGGTCTTGATTTTGCCCTCGATGGGACGATGCACGACGATCTTGATCTGCCCGATCTTGGAGAGGGCCAGCCGCAGCGTCTTCTTCTCCCATTTCTCCCCCTGCTTCTTCTTGGGCAAGCCCACCAGGTCATAGCCCCCTTGTGGATAGGTGAAGGAGTGATACCGGCTATTGGACTTGAAGCGGGGATACCCTGGGTTTTGGCCTTCACTCACGCGGCGAAAGAAGTTTTGCATGGCTTTGTCGTGCCGCTTGAGCACGTCTTGAAGCACCTGAGAATGGATCTCTTGATATTCTGGTTGGCCTTCCTTGATCTCAGGCAACTGCTCGGCCTGCATCTGATAGGAGACGCTGACGTCACACAGGCGATAGGCTTCGCGGCACTCTTCCACGATTGCGTTATAGAGTTCTTTGCAGCGACGCAAGACCCACTCCAGTTTGCCGATCTGGTTGCGTGTGGGGTACAAGCGGAATTTATACATCTTGTTGCGCAGATGAGGGTCTTTCTTGGGGCGTGGTTCGCGCTTCTGACGAGACTTTTTTTCGCGTGCCATAGGACAAGACTCCTTTCTTTGCAAACAAGAGGGACAACGGGTAACGGGAACAGTATAGCTCGGTGTAAGAAGAGGGGCAATAGCCTCTTGGTCCTGTACTACAAGTACTCTGTGAGAAAAGGCGATCATTCCCCACCCAATCCACCGAAAGAGGAAGGCCCTTGTCTCCCCGCCTTCAAAGTGCGGGGTCTTACGGGCCGCTTGATAACACTTCACTTTTGATATGAACATCCTTGAATACGATAGCGGTAAAAAAGCC
>CAVZQK010000080.1:0-546005 GCA_963777355.1 uncultured Chloroflexia bacterium | reverse complement strand
TGGAAGGCCTGCTGAACAAGCGGGTTTGCTAAAACAAATTTTGTAGGGAGCGATTCTTGAGAAGGATGTATAAGCTGTTGCTGTGAATTATAGCAAGCAAAATAGGAGCTATTATTGATATTATTGAAGGTCTGTCTCGTATCGGGAGCGCCTGGATCTCGTTGACGAGGCGCAGGAGGAGTACAGTTAAATGCAGGATTGTGTTGCCAGAAGTCGACGAGTCCGGAAACCTCCTGGGGAACACTCTACTCTGTTGGTGCATACAAAAGACGGCTCGTTCCAAAGTAGAGCAAGACACAAACGAGCAAGAGAGCACAGCCAAGCACCGCACAATACCAGAGCGTTAAGCGGATACGCAAATGTCTGAACAGGGCAGCTCCCGGTTCCGTCTTCAGAGAAGATCTGCGCGGCCACAGGGCCGCCAGCCGCTTGCGCAGACGATAGAAGTTCTTCACTGGCTGCCTTCCTTTCTCAAACAAGATCAGCCAACGATCTTGTAACCCACACCACGGACAGTTTTAATCAAGGCATGACTGAAACCCTGGTCACCTTCTCACGCAAAAAATGGATATAGATATCAACAACGTTAGAAAGAGCATCTGTATCATAACGCCAGACATAATCAATAATTTGATTGCGCGTCAATACCTGGTTGGGTGACGCATAAGATATTCTAGCAAGGCAAATTCTTTGGCCGTCAATTCGATAATTCGCCCACCACGACGGGCCTCGTGTGCCACTAGATCCAGAATGAGATCAGATACAGGAGGCGAGAGCTCATCTCTAACGGGCGTTCCCGACGGCGCAACAGCGCATTGACACGGGCCAGCAGTTCTTTTACGACAAATGGCTTCACGAGATAATCATCCGCACCCACATTCAGACCATCCACGCGGTCCTCAACAGCACCACGCGCGGTTAGCATAAGCACAGGAGCCATAATAGCACTTGCTCGCATCTGACGACAGATCTCCATACCATCTATATCTGGCAACATCACATCCAGGATTACGAGATCATAGGTCCCACTCAAAGCCAGGTCCAGACCGGAATTTCCCGTGTAGGCTAGATCAACGGTGTAACGTTCACCCGTAAGAATGCGCCGCAGCAAGAGCGCCAGACGCTCTTCATCCTCGACTACAAGAATATGCATCAGTAAAGCTTCCTTCAGTTAGAGACTGTATCCAGTTTCTCCGCACAATGTACAAAGGGCGAGAACGGACCTCATCATAGATACGACCCAGGTACTCTCCAATAATACCTAGAAAGATCAATTGAATACCACCAAGAAAAAGGACCAGAATCAGCGTCGAAGCCTGACCGACGATAACTCCTAAAACAGACGCAAAAATGCAGCTACCAGAATACCAAGCAGGCTGAACAGCCAGCAGAAAGCCAAAAGTTGTCGCTAACTGAAGAGGTACATGGCTAAAACTGGTGATCGCATCCAGGGAAAAACGTATCATTTTATGTAAGGGATATTTTGTTGTACCGGCAAACGCTCCTGGCGTTGATAAGAGACAGCCTCCTGACGAAAACCAACCCAGGCAGACAGGCCACGCATAAAGCGATGTTGCTCACGCATCGAGACAAGCGCATCCACAACGCTGCGATCCAGCAGACGAAAATCGCCAGTATCACGCGGAATACGTATCGAAGTAATGCGCTCGATGATACGATAAAAGGCCGCCGCCGTCATCAGCTTAAAAGCCGTCTCACCTGCACGTGTGGCCCGCTGTGCATAGACTACTTCGACGCCATCCTTCCAACGAGCTACCATCTCAGGAATAAGCTCCGGCGGATCTTGCAAATCCGAGTCAAGAATAATCACAGCCGCTCCACGCGCGTAGTCTAAACCGGCTGATATCGCAATCTGATGCCCGAAATTGCGCGAGAAATCCAGTACACGCACACGAGGATCTTGCTTGTGGAGCTGGCGCAGGACTTCATATGAACCATCATAGCTACCGTCATTGATAAAAATTAACTCAAAAGATTCTGCCAACGTCTCCATTACTTGCACCACGCGCTCATAGAAATGGGGTAGCGTCTCTTTTTCATTAAAGATGGGAGCAACAACAGAGTAGACCGGGCGCTCACATTCAGACTCCTCCAACAGAGTATTCGACAGGCCCTTTTTTTGAGCGTTCATGCGACGACTCCTTTTTAGCGCAAAAACATATTCCATAAAGATATATTTTGCATCATTATACCTCTTCTTTTATGAAGAAACGAACAAGGAGTCTCTTCTGGTAAAGAGATCTGCGCATATAGCAGAGCATCTCATGGAGAGAAAGACAGGAAAAATATCCTGCCATTCTATGAGAATAACCGTTTTTTATTGAAATTTCATGGAGAAATTCTGCTAGACAGTCTGGTTCTCATCTGTCTGCACACTGTCAGTAGGGAAGATATCTAGAGCCTTAGGATCAATTCTATCTGTTGTTTCATCTGTACGCGTCTGCAAGGGGCTGAAATCTGCGGCAACCATTGCACGTTTTGCCCGACTGGTAATCAGAGACAACGACTGTATCCAGCCAGAAGACCACGAAAAGCAGATCTAGCATCGCAAGCAAGAAGCTCAGGGTGTCATGAGGGAGAGGATGTGAACTGCCACTTCCCACCTTGTAATAAAAAACATTCGTCAGCCCAAGCGCCACAATCATCATGGGAATGTCGCGCAGGCGTACAAAGCCTTCTCTGGTAGGAACAAGCAAGCCATGTGCAAGACGCCAGTATCCAACAAGAGCCGGTATCAACACAAAAACTCCCAGGCTTACAAGGAAAAGAGCCCAAAAGTAATGAGCAATAAAATCAGGCAACATAGGCAAGCACCATCCTCATAATGCATACCGATCACAGCAAGTATGCTTTGGCAATAAGGTCTTATACGTAACATATATAAAAACTCTTCGATAGACACAACAGTAACCTACTACGATTTTCGTTCTTTCTCACTCTGGGTAGTACAGATACCTTAAATTCTATACGACATAAGTCAGGAGAAGTTCCCTCTCGCCTACAGAGACATGTAGGGGCGGCTGTTCATCCTTCCCTCCAAAAGGTGTCTGGGAGAAAGGGGAGAGGGAGACGTCCTGGAAGCAATTTTCCCCGTCATTTTGAAACAGCTTGAAATAGGGCAAAAATTCCTTGAAAATAGGCAAAAGTAATGGTAGACTTGTTTATAAGCAAATTAATGATGCATCCTCATGGAATTCAGAAAGGAGATGCACAATGAAAAGACGTGATAACTTCGCAATTCAGTGTAGTTGTGCATTATCCGCCTCAAGTATGTTTCCCTCATGGTACCTACGCAATGGCGGTAGAGAACCGGGATTTATTGCTGTCATAGCTTATTAGCTAACAGCATACAACGGACACAGGAACAGAGCTTCCATTCTTACCTACCAAGTAGTGTGCTACCCATTTAGTGGAGGGAAACCAATGTTTTTCCTTACAGTATTCTACCCGGATATGTTAATCCAACTAAAAGCGCGGTGAAATTCAGGCGCTCCCTTACAGATGCGCTTACTCACTCAATTTCTTTTTCGCTTTTTATTATGCACCTGCTCATAATCATGACTGGTTGTCATAATAACACGCTGACTTTTGTGTGCTCAAAAAGCTAAATATTACTGTTTTTGAGCTCATCAAAAAGAATAGTCTACTGTAGGAGAACGTACAACACCTTTCTCGCAATCAAGGAGGTGCTTCATGCAATTCTTCATGTTCGGTTTCTTTGTAGCCGCCGTTATCTGTTTGATTCTTGGTCTCCGTAAGTCTTCTTTTGGCCAGACTGAAAGCATCAAACAGCACTGCGCAATCTGCGGCTGGACAAAAGAACAGGTGCAACTCTGCCAGTTGCAGCAGCATCACACAACCAAAGTTACGCTTGTGTGTCTTGATTGTAGCATGAAATACAACGCTGTACCCATCCAGGGCACCTCTGTTGGCACAACGTGTTCTGCCTAAAAGCGTCGTTAAAAATATGGAGGCTCTGTCTTAAGTTCAGACAAAGCCTCCGATTTTTGTGCTTCAGAAGGACTTGCATTACAAAATATTTTACAAAGACTTGCATAAATGTAAAGCTGATGTTATTTTTCTCCTTTGGGAGTGATCCGCAATACAAACGCATGCTCACCCGGCTGAGAAGTAGGAAAATCTACCCGCAACCCTTCACCTGTATGCTGCCACTGCAATTGAGCCTGGCTTCCCAGCAATTCGACCTTCTCAATCTGCTCCTGAAACAGACCAGAGGCTGTAGAAAGCGACCTGATAGTGACGCCACCCGCTGTCGGCCATCCGAGTAGCGTGGCATAGAGATACTTATCACGCGTGGTAAAGCGGATATCCTGAGCGGTAAATGCTGCGCGTTTTGTATCGTTGAAGCTGCCGTCCATGACCTGCGTGGGACCTTCGCCATAGATTTTCCAGGGACGGCTGCCATAGATCGCCTCGCCGTTGACCTGCAACCAGCGACCAATGCTCAGCAATATCTCCTGTTCTGGCTCAGGAATCGTCCCATCCGGTCTCGGTCCGATGTTGAGCAGGAGCGCACCATTTTTGCTGACAATATCCACAAGATCGCCCACAATGTCACTTGCCGTTTTATAATCCTGGTTCTTGACATAGCCCCAGGAATTTTTCGAGACGGCGGTATCGGTCTGCCAGAAGTGGGGACGGATAGATGCCAGTTGGCCCCGCTCCATATCAAATACTGCGGCCCCTTCAGGATAGGCCTCATGTTTGTAGTTAATAGCGACCCCGCGTCCCCACTGCGCCCCCTGGTTATAGTAGTAGGCGGCGAACTCTTGTAGATAAGGGCGGAAACCGGCTCTTCAATCCACCAGTCGAACCATACCAGTTGCGGCTGATATTTATCTACCAGTTCACAGGTGCGCGCCAGCCAATCATCCAGAAACTCTTCGTTAGGTTGTAGCGTCTGCGGCTGTGCGGGACCATACAATCCAGCATAGCGCGGATCCTGCACATCAGAATCAAAAGCCATGCCGCCATTGAAAAACCACCAGTGCTCGGCGCGGTGACTGGAGAGACCAAAGGTCAGCCACTGCTTGCGTACAGCCGTCGCCAGTTCGCCGATGATATCGCGTTTCGGCCCCATCTTGGCCGAATTCCATTCTGACAGAGAGGTATCATAGAGGGGAAAACCATCATGATGTTCAGCAACAGGGACAACAAACTGAGCGCCTGCCCGGCGGAAAAGATTGGCCCAGTGATCGGCATCAAATTTTTCAGCCGTGAAGAGCGGAATAAAGTCCTTATAGCCAAACTTTGCTTGTGGCCCATAGGTCTCGATATGATACTTATATTCTGGAGTACCCTGCTGATACATGTTGCGCGGATACCACTCATTTCCAAAAGCAGGTACTGAATAGACGCCCCAATGGATAAAAATACCAAACTTCCCATCCTCATACCATGCCGGAACGCTATACGCCTTGAGCGATTCCCAGTCGGCCCGAAGGGACCAGACGCGATCACTTGACGAATTGTTTCTTTTGTCGGTGCATCAGACATTGTTTGTGTTACTCCATTTCAGCTTCTTTTGCTGCGGCGACAGACACTCTCTGCGTGTCTTGCATGACAGAGACATCAGTAATACCCTATGTCAGCCAATGCCGCTCCAAAATGCAGCATTTTTGTGCCCACAAAAAGCTTAAAACAATCGGTTATATGACAACAATAGATCCAACCATCATTTGATTATATATTGTCGTACATCAACAAGGAATATGGCAAACAGAACAACGCTGAAAAAAACATTCCCGCTAACAGAAAAGTTAAAGATGGAGAGGCTCCAGGCTCCCCTTTGTTTTTCCCTCCTCAGATCCTCAGCAATAGCCATAAACTGTTCTAATGCGTTCTGTAAATCCTCAACAATACTGGCCGCAATTTCAGCAGGTGGCGGCAGTCTGTCCGTCCCCTCCAAACTCTCATCCCGCAACCAGAAGAGGTCCAGGCTCAATTTATCCCGTTTAAGCAACTCTTCATAGCTAAACGCATGGAAGCGCTCACTCTCCTGGCGCTGATGCGGATTCTCTACATGATAACAGGCGACAAAATCATCGAGATGTTCTCGCTTCAAGGGATTGTTACGCAAGGTGAAGTTCATATTCGTGCGCAGATCATAAATCCATAAACAGTCTGTCTGCGCTTTGGGGCTGGCCTGGCGTTTCTCAAAAAAGAGCACATTTGCTTTTACCCCCTGGGCATAAAAGATGCCTGTGGGGAGACGCAGCATCGTATGCACATTGCACGTCTGCAAGAGATTGCGCCGAATGGTCTCGCCTGCTCCACCTTCAAAGAGTACATTATCAGGGACAACTACCGCCGCATGGCCGCCTGTGTTGAGCGAATTATAAATATGCTGCACAAAATTCAACTGCTTATTGCTGGTAACAGCCCAAAAATCATCGCGGTTGACGTTGTTGCTCTCGCGCTCATTAGAACCATTGCCGCCATTTTTCTTGCCATTGCCATTGCTCAGGCTCAAGCTGCTTTTCCGTCCAAACGGCGGATTTGCCAGGATCATATCAAAGCGCTGACTCGGCTTGGAGCGCAGGCTATCACGCACATGAATAAATGGCTCTGACCCGTTCTCATCTCCAATGCCATGCAAAAACATGTTCATCACGCAGAGACGCGCCGTACCATCAACGATCTCCCAGCCCTGGAATGTCTGATTTTTCAAGAAGCGCCGATCTTCGCGCCCCAGCGTAGGATTATGTTGCGAAATATAGTCATGCGCCGCCAGCAAGAATCGACCTGTCCCACAGGCAGGATCGCAGATTGTTTGCCCTGGCTGAGGCCGCATAACATCAACAATGGCCTGAATAATTGAGCGCGGTGTGAAATACTGACCAGCGCCGCTTTTGGTATCCTCGGCGTTCTTCTCCAACAGACCTTCATAGGCCGCGCCCTTGACATCGGTCCCCATGATGGTCCACTGGATACCATCGATCAGGTCTACAACCAGACGACGCAGATGGGCTGGATTTTGAATCTTATTAATGGCTTTGCGAAAAATAATACCCAGCATCCCTGTCTTTGTGCTGAGCTGCTCTAAAATATGGCGGTAGTGCGCCTCTAGCTCATCCCCATCCTTTGTAATCAGTGTCTCCCAGCTCAGACCCTCTGGAATACGCGAGGGCTCCTGATGCGTGATTGTGCGTTCGTGGGCCATCTTTAAAAAGAGCAGATAGGTAAGCTGCTCTACATAGTCACCATAGGACATACCATCATCGCGCAGAATATCACAATAATTCCAGAGTTTTGGACAATTTGTGTGTGGGTGCTCATAATATATACCTCTTCCTTCCTCTCTTTAGCTTAACGCTCCACCTCCGCTAAAAGAACACGGATTTCTCTCTTTTTTCTGATTGCTCTGTCCAACTATAATCTCTTCAAGCAGATAAGACCAGAAACAAGTACAGGAGGGCTATTACACCCTCCTGCCAACATTACTACTCAATATTTTATTTTAGAACATACATACAATAATAATTTTTTGTTATACCTTCGTCAATAGCTAATTAAGAATAGGTTTTTCTCTTTTTTTATACAAATTGGTATGTAAAAAATCAGGAGGCTTCACTGATTCCGAGTATCTCCTCTACCCACGGAAATTGTTTACGATGTAAGTACAAAACTGACCTGGCAGCCATAGAATATTCAGACTTTTCATTAACGTCCTGGCAAGTTGATTCACAACACGCTCATATCCTGCCGAAGCAGCAGGATTATCACCCACTTGAATTTGCCAGGGTAATAGAGATCTCCCCTCCTGAAGCAATCTTTCGAACCTGATTGCAGACGGTTGTCCTGCGCTTTTCAACAAGATCATGTGCATTTAGATGATAGAGCAATAATCGATTTATCGGCTCTGTTGTACTGAACTGAGGGAGATTTTCTAGCAGGATAGGCAAGTCCATCCATATCGAAATTATGTAGATACGTATCCTGCAAAACCATCGGATTCAGTAAGACAGTTTTTCCCGCCGTAGAGCGAACGGATGACATTCACCAAATACTCTCTCCTGCTCATTCAAAAGGGGAAAGGTCGTACTTTTGCCTCCTCTGTCAGGGCGTCCACTCTTATCTTTTGTTCGCACCTGGTTACAATGGACGCAGGTATAGCGGTAATTCTCCCAGCTAAAGGCTAGCCACCAGTATCCCTCATGCTCTTTACACTCACTGACAGCATTTTTCGGACGCCAGTGATCTATCTCGTCATCATGACGAACGTCCCTGGTTTCGCAATACCAGCACTTCCCATAGGAAACTTCATATAATTTGTCTTTCAACATGGTCCAGATATAACTTAAATTATTGATCTCTTCGCTGCGTTTTTCCGCAGGTAGCTTTCTTATGCGCTCCAATGCCTCCGCCGCCTTCTGGTGCCATTCACTGGGAATCCGTTCATATACTTGTTCAGGATTAATGTGTCTCATACAAAGCTCGATTCGCTATTCCTTCATATCATGTAAAATTTTTCTTGTCACTCGCGCTGCCTCCGACGCTGATCTGAGGTAAAAACAACACCTTGTTTTAAATCTGGAGCCGCCTGTTTTATAAACCCCTACAAAATTACGGTATTCACTGGCAAAATCATAGTAAAGCGGATCACGGGCAGTAATGCTAAAATCCAGACCTGATAATCGATTGTTTAATCTACTCAGTTCACGCTCATCCTCTTCACTCAGATCCCGATCATCCATAAAGGCAAGTTCTCGCCTTCTATCCAAATCTCTCTGTGTGGATGTATCTAATGTTGAACGTAAACCAAACAGCTCACTGGTGAGAATAGCAGCAACTCCCATCCCTTGGGGTTCCTCTTCTGGCATATGCGCATATACCGACTCTTGCGGCCCATTCTTCATTATAACTCGTACATTCTCTTGCCTCACCCCTGCTATTACCAGAGGATTATGGGTAGACATGATTAACTGGCAGGTAGGTTGATCGCCTACCATCAACTCCATTAATTCCAGATAACTAACGCTCCAGGCAGGGTTGAGATGGGTGTCTGGTTCATCGAGCAGAAACAGCGCCTCTTCTTCCTTTGTAAAGCGTAGCAGGCCCAAGACCATCAAAAGTTGTTGCTCACCTTCGCTCAGATCCTGAAAGACGAGAGAACTATCTCCCTTCCTCATTCTTATTCTTACGCTACTCAGAATCTTGGAAATGTAGGTACTTTCCAGCGCCTTAAAAAACTCCTGCGTATTGGCATAGTGAGAAGCTAGTTTTTTCAGATCTTCCTCACCACTCAGATAGAGATAAAGATGTTCTAGCGTGGTACTATTAGCAAATTCGGGAGTGACACGTACTTTCATACGTATAGGCGCTAAAGACAATTCATACAGATATGCAAGCAACTGGCTCACAGTCCCTCGTGCATTCCAGAAACGTGCATCACCCTTTTTACTATCCCAGTGGGGTTCATGCAGGGTAAAAAGTACTGAGATCATCCCCTGAATACCCAAATGATCATTAAGGAATTTCCGCATACTCTCATCTTCATCAATAAAGAATGCAAGCATGGCTAATTCACTCTGAATTGAGCGAGCATAAAATAATGGACGGCGCGGCTTGTATTGCCCCTTCAACAGATCTCGGTAAAACATATCCTGGTGTTTATCAAAATGTTTCTCCATACGATTACTAGGACCGGAATAGTAGCCAAAAACATAGCTTGGCAGATATTGTCGCTCATTATTATTAAAAGACTGATTATTATAAGGTATGATCTTCGGTATTTCACCTGGAGATTGCACGAGGATACGTACCTGTTCGCCCTTAGATGTTCCACGGTCAGGATCGGCATCAATGGAAATCTCTTTGCCCCGGCACTCGTATTCCAGCTTATATTTAAAGTCAGGAGTTACCCCAAGATCGAGATCGCGAAAGATTATGATGAGCGCCTCTAAAAGATTTGATTTGCCAACCCCATTCTGCCCTAGCAGAATTGTGGTCAAAGTTGAAGAAAAATCGATTTGAAAATCATGTAAATTCTTAAATAGACTAATTTCTAGTCTCGTAACTTCATAACACCACCCTTCACCCAAGAGGCATCCAGCAGAGCCGGGAAGGTTTTTTCTTCCCAGCCTCATACTTGCTATAAATTACCCCACAATGTCGGCCAATCCGGCTGTATTTTCTCAGCTAGCGGATCTTCCTGGCTAGACACAATTATATCCGTTTCCGCAGTACTTTCCAACACCTTTTCGGTTTCAAGAGGAACTTCCAGAGCTTCAATCAATCCGGCTGTATTATCAACCTTGACGCGGCCCATAGCCATATTCGTCTGTAACGCCTCATAAAACCACTGTACCGCTTCTGACTGATCTTTCGTCTTCCAATTTACCTGCTTAAAGGCCTCTTCTGGCCGCAACGGTCCCCCAGCTTCAGCCAGCACCTCATATAAACCACTTCCTGATTTCCCTGCCGCAACCTTTTTCGTACGGCGTTTCTTCTCTGTTCCCATCTGAATCCCCTTTCGACTTGTCTTCACAATCTTCTCAGCCTCCGCCCGTTTCTTCCGTTCCCGCGAATCCTCTCTAATAGTATACTTGCAGGCTCATCATGCGGATCTTGTGGTACCAGCCGCCCCGCAAATGCCTCTTGCAGAATGCTCTGTCGCTCCCTCTCTGCACGCTTTAGATTATCCTCAGTCGCCTTTTCCAACTGCTCGATATTGGAGAGTCGCGCTTCGACTTCATCTATGATCTGCTTTTGTTCGGCAAGTGAAGGAAGCGGGATTGGTATACTAGAAAATCTTTAAGACTAACCTTTTGTTGGGCAACATCTTGGTATATGCAATATTTGATTCTGTATTAAAGAAGTGTTAATTACTTTAACAAAAAAGTTACGTTCTAATAGAATGGTCAGAGCGTCCATTTAATACAATCAGCGGTAATAATTGCTGAAGGTATATCTTCAGGATATAAGCAAGCATCACCAGGAGGACCTCCCATTTTAGTTATAATGTCTCCCCCTATTGTCTATGTGTCTCAATTCTTCAGCTTTTTCAAAAGTAATATCTTTTGTATTAGGGCTTTCAAAAATTCCTGACCTTATATTGCGCACAAAGATTAATGGAACTCCCTCAGAACGATAATCTTCTACCTTCAAGTTACTCCCAAATGGTCCAATAGTTAAAGCATGTTTATTTACTGCGGCTAATTGCTCCACCGTCGCCCAACACCATCCCTTCGGCAACTCCGGTAAATTCCCACATCCGGTTCATGTGGCTCTTAACCCCTCCCTCCACTTCTCATCCTTCGGCACCATCCCCTTCTCGCGATCTTCGCAAGCTGCTCCTCTTCCACCTCGCACGGCGCTCTTGCAAAATATGCGCTAGCAACTGCCCACCTGTCTCGCTCGCAGGATGTTCAGTACGCCATTCCTTTGTTAGTTCGCCCTCAACAGCAGCCTTGAGGAGTGAGGCACGATATTGCTTAATTCTGGCTTTAGCCCTTTGTAAAGAGGCTACGGCACTATCGAGACGAGAGAATTATTGTTCAATGGTGGAAACGATACGATATTGTTAGCAATAGGAGATAAAGGCAATTTGAAAGCTCTAACATCTTCTCCGATATCGCCTTAAATGTTGAACCAGTTGCTACTTCGATTAAGAAGCATTAAAGTTTCTGATTAGATATAAAATATACGAAAGCTTATTGAATTCTTTGGACGGATTGCTGTAATCACGACAATACAGCATTGGAAAGGACAATATTATTTGGGCCAACAGGTCACGAACTGACAATAATATATCATTTAGCTCTGCTACCTTCATCGGAGTATACACCATTTTTTAACTTTGGGATAAGATCTGTGATTCCGCTTTTCCCTGAAAAAAAGGAAGTCCTCTCCTTTGTCGTTATATTCGGAACATGGCGGGGATTGACCCATAATGATAGTACAATATCATCTAATATCGTCCATCCCATCCATCAGGTAATTTCTCATCCATGTTCAAGCCGCTAGCCTCTCATTCAGTTCTTGTAAAATTGTGGCGAAATTATTGCCAAATAATTCTTCGCTTTGCCCCAACCGCCAAGCTGGAGGAATGGATTATAGTTGAAATCCTCGCGTCGATGGTTAGAGAGCCTGTAATGCTATTGCGCATAAATACCAGCTATCTGCGTTGTTCGGCGCTGAAGGGCTGACCTCGACGCTGTTCTTGTTCGGCGAGCCAGACGGAAAGCGCCGCTCAATGGTCTCCTGGTAGGGTTCGAGGATCGCCTGCTCATCCTTATCCTCGATCATAGTATAGCGTAGCAGCGAAACCAGGTCGGTGAGCAGACGCTTGCCACCAGTACTTTTAGCACACGGTCAGGGTGCAAGGTCTCGTAAGCTTGCCAGAGCTTATCGGTGGTCAGTCCTAACGGCGGAGCAGCAATCGCCCGGAAGCCGCTTGAATCGCTCTCGGTCAGAGGCGTGCGGCGCGGCGGCTATAGAAGATCTGTAGCGCGGTGATCTCGTCTTTGTGCGTCTCCAAAAATTGCCGAAAACTGCTAACCGTCGCCGGGCCGCCTCACGCGCCTGCGTATCCCAGCCAGCATTCAGAACCTTATCCTCGCTCACACTATCGATGATCTGCTCATCATGGGCCTGAAGATCAAGCAGAGCCTCACGAAATTCCGGCCTATCAAATGGGAGGACCGCGCTCCCTGCCAGCCGTTCAGTCGCCGCCTTCAGCGCTACCGCGCCCGGCTCCTCTTTCCCCGTCGCGGCCTCGCCTCTTTGAGCTGCTCATCGGGATCAAGCGCCCGCACAAGGTCCAGAATAATACTATGTAGATTTTGCCACCACTGCCTGGCAAGCGTCTCCGCCGCCTGCTCCATGCCCGGCTTTTTCAAGCGCCCATGCAGTCTCCCCAGACGTGAGAGCAGCGTAGATAATAGCTCCGGTTTGTGCCGCCAGCGACCATCGGCTTATCGTTCAAGATTTTTGTCAGGGGAACTTGCGGTTCTTTCTCCAGAGGTGTCTCTTCGGTTTTAGCACTCCATAGACGCCTACGGCATCAACCAGCACAAAATGGCTCTTGCCGCGGGGCACGTTGGGCGTCCCTGACGAAATCTTCATCATCGATCACCCGTGCACCACGCCCCTTCATCTGCTCAAAGAAGTTCGCACTCTTCACGGCCCATAAAGAGCAAAATTTCCAGCGGCCTAATATCCGTCCCCGTCGAGAGCATATCCACCGTGACCACAATGCGCGGATAATAGTCATTGCGAAACTCCGAGATCAGCTCCTCTGGCTTGCGGCCCGTCGTCTTATAGGTAATCTTCTGCGCAAACTCGTTCGTCATCGAACTCCTCCAATACAATCTTGAGATATCATCGGCGTGCTATCATCCTTGGCAAAGATCAGCGTTTTGGGGACATCCCGTGCTACCCGTAAATTTAGGAAACAGATCGGTAAAGAGGGCATCTTTAAACGCACAAATGACTGTACGATTTGATTTTGTGATACAACATCTGCAATTGAGCTGGAGTTGGCATGTTTGTGATAATGTAGCTGGCCTGGTACCAACGGACTTTACGCGTGCGACGATCACGTTTATCGATATAGTTCAGCCCTAGTCAATAGTGCTCCCCTGGCTCGTGATCTGCGTCTGAATTCATATCAGCCCAGGTAATGGACGTTCACCGCATGAGCGGCCGGCTGGCTAATACCCATTGTATCTAATTACCACATTTTGATTCTGAAGAAGCCAAAACTCTATTTCTTTGTTGATGGCGGTCAGGCCAATCAAAAAGCCACTGAGAGTGTGCCAGGATTTCGCCGCGCCAAAAAATTATTGATGCTGCGATGACATTCATGGGTGGTTGATGTCGCATCAAAGGTGCTCTAGATTGGCAAGGCCAGATAGCACCAGACACTCTATGGCTCTTTTGCAAGGCTATCCTCTTCCTCCTGCTCAAAATAAAGAATCGCAGAGCTCTGCTCGTCCGGCTCCTCCTCGCCACTCAGGATAGAATAGAAGCATTGAATGTAGGTGATACAGACCCGTGAGACCTTATCGACGGTCTTCCCACGCAGATGTTTCACATTTTACAACTCAGTAAATTTGCGACCATCATCGGGCGTGATAAATTGCTGGAACTCATTGAAGGTCTGGCTACCCAGATTATCCCGATCCACCAGGAAGAGGACCCGGCGTGCGCCTGCCAAACTTGATCAAGCGATAGATAAAGTTTACCGCGGTATACGTTTTCCCGCTCCCCGTCGCCATCTGGATCAGCGCACGAGGACGATTCTTCGCAAAGCGAGCTCTCCAGATTGGTAATGGCCTCGATCTGGCAATCCCGCAAGCCGCGTGTCGAGAGCTCCGGCATACGCAGCAGGCGGCTACGCAGCGTCTCATTGTTGCCCTCTTCAGGAGCCTGATTTAACCATTCCTGTAACATCCCTGGACGATGAAAGCTAAAGACCAGGCGGCTACGCGGTACAGGATCGAGATCGCTGGTAAAAGACGTCTCCTGACGAGTGGTCTCATAGTGAAAAGGCAAAGGAAAACGTGCTACGGGGAGAGTATCATCAACGCCTGACAGATACTTCGCGCTCTGTTCCTTGACGCCCATCAAAGAATGTCCCAGAGGTTTCGCCTCGATAGTTCCCACAACCTCACGATTAACAACAAGCAAGTAGTCTGCCGTCCCTGTACGTAGGGAGAACTCACAGATCGCCACCCCCAATCCGGCTCCTAGATTAAACTTTTCGCGATCCTGAACGATCCACCCGGCCTCCGCCAACATAGCATCAATCTGCTGCCGTGCGCGTTCCTCCGGCTCTTATATCGCCCTCATCTCCCCGCTAACTATTCACCTGTCCCTAAATCACGTAGTACAGCACCATTCTACCATTTTTCAACCCTGCTGAGAAGCGTCTTCTACACCATCTATACACCATAGTTAAGAGACTCACGATACTGTTGCTCTCGCTTCAACCAGAAAGATGCAGAAATATTCAGCACCTGCTCTAGCTGGAAAGCAGTTTCAGCAGTAATAGTAGCCTTGCCCTGTATAATCTCATTGATCGTTTTCACTAACAACTGATGCACCTTGCCAGCTCAACCTGAGACATCCCAATAGTTTCTAGAGTTTCTAGAAGAGTCTCGCCAAGAGCTGAAACCAGATCCGCTTGATATTCATTTTGTAGCACAGTATGCTCATCCTCTAGGAACATCCCACAAACTACGTTTACATTCTTTAAATATATTATAATATGTTGATTAAAAGGTGTTGAAACGGATTAACAAGAGATACAACTATCTACAGAAGGATGAAGTGTGGAACAAAGTTGTGGAAGCACTTTTGAATCCTGATAATGCTTAAACATAAGGAAAAGCAACGTGACACAAGGCAACGCACAGCCACCCGAAGACGAATCTCCAGAGACCGCTCTGGCCTTCTCACCACTCAAACCGATCCCGCCCGCGACTCATACGGCTCGTTACAGTTTCGCGATTTTCGCCTGCTGCTTATCGGTGTCTTTCTCACCATGTTTGCGCGACAAATGATTACGGTGGCCATTGGCTGGGAGCTATATGAACGAACGGGCTCCGCACTTATCCTGGGGGAGTCGGACTGGCTCAGGTCATTCCTCTCATCGTGCTCTTCCTCCCGTCTGGCTATGTCGCGGATCGCTATAGTCGCAAGCACATCATCATGCTTTCGCAAATCGTGTTCGCGCTTGCATCGTTGGGCCTGGCCGCCCTGTCCTATCAACAGGGTTCGCTCTGGCTGATTTATGCTTGCCTGGTGGCTATGGGCAGCGCCCAATCATTCAGTAATCCGGCCAGTTCAGCAATTGTTTCACAGGTTGTACCAGAGCAAGCATATGAGAATGCCACGACATGGAGGAGCAGCGTCGCGCAAACATCAGCCGTGATAGGTCCAGCGACAGGTGGTTTTCTCATCGGCATTTTTCACGGAGCCACTATCGTCTACGTGGTAAGTGGAGCAGCTGCCATGTTTTTGTCTCTGCTGCTCTTACTGATGCAAGTTCAGCCACAGGTACACCAGACAAGAGATGCAGAAAGTGGGCGCAGAACGCCGGGGCATTAGTAGAGGGACTGCGTTTTCTCGGGCGCACTCAGGTCATGCTGGCAGCCATTACACTTGACCTCTTTGCAGTTCTGCTGGGAGGTGCCACTACGCTACTGCCTATCTATGCCACGAGCATTCTGCACGTAGGCCCAATTGGTCTGGGCTGGCTCGATGCCGCAGACTCCATTGGAGCGGTGTGCATGGCCCTCGTTCTTGCGCATCGCCCACCATTCACCAAAGCGGGCCCGACATTGCTGCTGGCTGTGACCGGCTTCGGTGTAGCAACCATTATCTTCGGCTGTATCGCACTGGTTCTGGCTCTCCTTCCTCATGCTCTTTTTACTCGGCGCATTCGATAATATCAGCGTCGTCATTCGCACCACGCTACTGCTTGTACGCACCCCGGACGAGATGCGCGGACGCGTTGGAGCCGTCAGTTCGCTCTTTATTGGTACATCCAACCAGCTAGGCGGCTTTGAATCGGGCCTGGTTGCCCAATTGATCGGACCTGTGCTAGCTGTCGTTACCGGCGGTATCGGCACAATTCTTGTCGTAATACTCGTGGCCTGGCTTTGGCCCGAGATGCGCCGCCTGGGCACACTGCGCGAAACTACACCCAAATAACTCTTTTGCAGACAAAAAGGACATCTTTTCTCTCGAAACAAAGATGTCCTTAGACAGCATTCCTGGCATTTGATGGAGGGGAGTTTCCCTGCATTTTTGCACCGAAAGAGCTGAGCCAGGTCCTCTGGCAATTGGGCAGTGAAATGTTGCAACTCCCCTACAGAAACGGACTCCGCCGACAAAGCGGCCACCACATGGGCATCAGCAGTTGCATCCAGTATCCCTACCCCTTCCCGCTGGCTGATCCGCTGAAAAAACTTATCCAGCGAGAACGCTCTGCTACACCGGAAATGGCTGCTGAAGATACACTGCCAATTCTGAAGGCAATTGAGCGGCCAGATTATTTGCAGTCTCCTCCGTTAAATGTTCAGAAAGCGTCTCAAGTGTCGCTGAATCGCATTTTCAGCTTCTGTACGAGATGCCAGACCAGTTCTATGCATAATTTCTTTTGTAAATCTTGAGCCTTCATGAAAAAATCCCCAACAGTTCTAACTTATGAGATACCTTTTCGTTTTCTTCTATGAACACGTCTCTAGAATAAAGCTAACGTGACAATCTGATCTATCAGAAAATACACTTATATCGGCATCCCCAGACTAATAGTCCCATTTGCATATATGTTCTTGCTTTTATCAACACAATGAATAAAGCAAACAAACTCTTGCTTTTTACTCAGCCTTTATGCTAAGCTCTGCAACGGATAAACAGATGGTGCGCCCACTCACGCCATCTTGCTTTATTCTCTCTGTTTCTCTTTTTCATCTTTTACCGATTCACAACACACGAGGTCTTCTATGCCCTATGATATGGGTGAATACTACGAACGCGTCAGCGATTACGATCTGGAATACCAGAGCCAGTCGGAACAGGATCTTCCCTTCTGGCGCGAACTTCTGCTGCGCTATACCCCACAATATGTCCTGGAACTGGCCTGTGGCAGCGGACGCATCGGCATCGATCTACTCCACCAACCTGGCAATTTTACTCTGGAAGGTCTTGATATCGCTCCTGAAATGCTTGCCGCCTATCGCCGCAAACTTGAGCGTGAACCTGCTGCACAACGACAACGCGTTACTCTCTACGAAGGAGATATGACTTCTTATCAGTTGGACCACAAGGGTTCCTTTGATCTGATCTTTCTCCCTTTCAACTCTATCGCTCATCTCTATGAACTTGATCAACAGATCGATACCTTTAAAAATACGCTTGACCATCTGGCACCCGGAGGCCGCTTCGTCGTCGATACTTTTCTTCCAGATCTTGACTATCTCAGTAATGCTCTCAATCGCCCCTCTACGGTCTATCTGGAGGACGAAATTGATGAGTCCGAAGAAGATTTCACGATGCTGCTCTACAGTAGCCGCAAATTTGATCCCATTGAACAAAATCAGCATATCGTCTGGACGCACGAAAAGTTTTTTAATAAGACTGGCGACAACGAACGCTATCTAAGTAAGCTGGATATGCACGTTTTTTTTCCGCGCGAACTCCAATTGCTTTTCCTGGCAACTGGCTTCAGTATTGAGGCTATCTATGGCAGCTACGACTGGAAACCCTTTGGCCGCGGTACGCGCCAGATTGTGGTTGGCCGCCGCCGCAAAGCTGAGAGCGAAAGTGACAATTTGACCATATCCATAATGTCTAGTTGAGATTGCTAAATTCCTATGTTATATTAGGAGTATCTAAAACATTTTGCGCGTAAGAGGCAAGCACTAGCGTTCGTTGTAGAACCACTAACAAAACAATTGCCGCCGACAATACTTCACCCATGAGATGGAGAGGAGCCGTCATGAGCCTTACGGTAGTAGATAACGTTCTTACTTTCAGTATTCAAGTCTCTTATCTGGTTGTAATTGCTGTTATCTTTGTTTTGTTGACGTTGTATAATAAGAGAAAATAACCGCACCACCATTCCAGCTATCCCCTCAAGGGCGGCGCTTCTTGCCGCCCTTTTCAGACTACGTGCCCCGAAGTAAGCAAGAGCCCGACTATGTGTCAAAAAGCGAATAGAATTAAGTCAAACGACCTTTACCTAACGTCTAAAACTTATAAATGCGTCATCATCTCCATAGTCTACAGCCGCACCTTTCCACTTATTTTTATTCATTTCTTCTTTATAGAAGATTCTAAGCTTTCATAACCAAGTGCCTGTTGCCACTCAGGTTGTTCTACATTATTAATTTTACACACTTTCCAATGGGAATTATGCTGTGTATTCCGCCAGAGATAAATGTGTAATTCTTCCATAATATTTTACTTTCTTTCATGGTTACTACGAGATTTTGTGGTTGATCCTGTGCGTATACTCTAATAACTTATAAATTCTAACATATATATCTGAGGGTCGAGTAGAAACCGCTGGGAAATAACGCGAAGATGTAAAGCAACTTCTCAAATGTGTCAGAGGAAGATACTGCCAGTTGACGCTCTACCCTTGCAGGTGCTAAAATATATCCTAGTGAAGAGGTCGGATTAATTTTGAGATGCGGAACATGCTGAAAGAGTGTGCTAACTTATCCGCATGGAGAGAAAGGGAGAGGCCATGATGTTACGAGTATCTACAAAAGGCGAATATGGCGTGCGGATCATGGTCGATCTCGCTCGCCACTACGGCGAACGCCCACGCTCGCTCAATGATATCTCTCAGGCGGAGTCACTCCCCCTGGCTTATCTTGAACAATTGGTGAAGCTTTTACGCGAGGCCGAACCTACGCTTGTAATTAGCACACGTGGCGCACACGGCGGCTATAAGTTGAGCCGCTCTCCCGAACAGATTACGATGGGCGAGATCGTTCGTATCCTTGAGGGACCTATCGCGCCTATGATCTGCGCTACTGAGGGTGAGATGTCTCAGATCTGCAATTATCTGGACTCGTGTAAAACGAAGTATCTCTGGGCAAAGGTCCGCGATGCTGTAGCACACACGCTCGACTCTATGACACTGGCCGATCTTATGGCCGCGTCCACTAGCGATGCCATTCCCAATTTTATCGCGCTTTCAGATATTCATGTTGGCGTTAATAACGCGTTTTCACTTGAGCTTGAACGCTCACCAGAGAGTACGTTATTGAGCTAGCCGAAAATAGTAAGCGAGACGCTAAATTATTGCTGCATAGGCGGAAGCAATTTAGGAGATGCAGGCTCTGCTTTATCTTTCGCTATTCTTATTTATTGTCATTATTATGTCTTGAGCACGCAGGCGGCGATGGTAGTATTCGCCTCCCCACTCATTACAATTAGGAAGGTATCTGCAATGGGATCAGAGCTTATTATAAAAAATCTTCACGCAAATATTGAGGGTAAACCGATTTTGCGTGGTGTCAATCTTGAGGTAAAACAAGGCGAGGTCCATGCCCTGATGGGTCCAAATGGCTCCGGTAAGAGCACGCTGGCTAATGTGGTTATGGGCAATCCAAAATATGAAGTGACCGATGGCGAGATCTGGTTTAAGGGCGAAAATATTCTCGAATATTCTCCTGACCGCCGCGCCCGTATGCGCCTCTTTCTGGCCTTCCAGTATCCTATGTCTATCCCCGGCGTGAGCGTTGCCAATTTCCTGCGCCGCTCCCTTGAGGCTGTTCGCGAAGGGAATAAGCCCCTGCAAGAGGGCGAGCACCCAACGGGCCAGATGTCGAAACGCAAAAGCGTTCCCCCCGGTGAGTTCCGCAAGCTGCTGCAAGAGAAGATGCGCCTGCTGAAGGTCGATAATAGCTTCATTAATCGCTCTATTAACGACGGCTTCTCCGGCGGCGAGAAGAAACGCGCTGAGATTCTTCAGATGGCCTTGCTTCAACCAGAAATCGCTCTGATGGACGAGACGGACTCCGGTCTGGATATCGACGCTCTGAAGATTGTCTCGGAAAGTGTCAATGCTCTGCGCGGACCCGATCTGGGTATTCTGCTTATCACGCACTATCAGCGTATGCTGAATTATATTCAGCCAGACGTTGTCCATGTGATGTGGAATGGTCGCATTATTCGCTCCGGTGGCAAAGAGCTGGCCCTCGAACTGGAAGAGAAGGGCTACGAATGGCTGAAGATCGCCGATGAAGAGAATGAGGTGGCCGCGAATGCTTAATGCTCTGGCTACGGGCTTCTCTCGTGACGCGGTTGAGGCTCTCTCGCGTCAAAAGGGCGAGCCTGATTGGATGCTACAAAAACGCCTGCAAGCCTGGGAACTCTATGAAAGCCTGGAGGCTCCTCTGGGCCGCCGTGGCGATCTGGGCACGCTACGTACTCTGGCAAACTTTAAATTTCAAGATCTCAATCCTTATACTCCTGCTGCTGTGAAAGCTCTGCCGAAAACTATTGAGGCTTCGCTTGAGTCCTCTGTGGTCAATGAGCGCTCCGGCCTGATCGTTCAGCATAATAGCTCGGTGGTCCATACTGACCTGGTTGAAGAGCTGAAACAGCAGGGCGTGATTCTGACGGACCTGGATAGCGCGGTTCGCGAGTATCCCGATCTGGTTCAGAAACATTTTATGACAAACTGCATCCCTGCCAGTACCAGCAAATATACTGCTCTGCACGCGGCTTTCTGGAGCGGCGGCTTCTTCCTCTACATTCCAGAGGGGGTTGAGATTACAGCTCCCCTGCTGGCCGTGGTTTTTACTGATACCGCCCACGCCGCAGCTTTCTCACATACGCTGATTATTGCCGAGGCCAACAGTAGCGTCCGCTTCGTTGAGGAGTATACCTCTGAAGTCGATGGCGATGTTACGGCTCTGCTCAGCGATGTCGTCGAGGTGATTGCCGGAAACGAGGCTCGCGTCGAGTTTAGCAATCTGCAAGATCTGGGACAGAACATTTATCATGTCACTAACAAAAATGCCCTCTATGAGAAGGATGCCAGTGTGACTTTTGTTCTGGCAGACCTGGGCAGTAAGGTGATGGTCTCGCATATCGGAGCTGGACTCCAGGGCAACGGCAGCGCCGGTGAACTGGTCGGTGTCTTCTTTGCTGACCACGATCAACGTTTTTCAATTAATACGCTCTCTGACCATATCGGCCTCTCGACAAATGCCGAAACTCTGGTCAAGGGTGTGCTCACTGAGCAGTCGCGGGTAGAGTTCGACGGGATGATCCGTGTGCGTCCAAAAGCGCAACAAACGGCTTCTTTCCTCTCTGCTCACGGCCTCCTTCTGAGCAAGCAGGCCCGTGGCGAATTTATCCCTGGCCTGGAGATTGCGGCGAACGAGGTGAGCGCCAGCCACGGTGCTACCAGTGGTCAGATTGATGAAGAGCAGCTCTTTTACCTGATGGTCCGAGGTATCTCTCAACCAGAGGCCGAGCGTATTATCGTTCAGGGCTTCTTCGAGCCGGTTCTCCAGCGCATCCCTCTGGAGAATATGCGCACCCGCTTACGCCGTGGTATTATCCGCCGCATGAGTGGCGACTATGAGACTGAGGCCGATACCTGGGTTGATGCTCAAGAACGCTGGGAGATCGAGGGCGTCGATGAGGGCGCTATCAGACTCGACGGTAACCCCGCCGACGAAGAAGAAATTCGCCTGACCGAATATTAATTCAAAGGGGCGAGACTTGCCTCCGCCCCTCTCTCCCTACAACGAGAACCACGAACGCATCACGTCCATGCGCAGGTTGGTTCTCGGAAACGTTTTCATGCCCGGCGGAAAATGTGTCAGGGCGAGAGCGTGCAATGCTTCAGGGGAGTTAGGGGAGCGGTTGATCCAAAAGATGGCGGGGAAGGTAATGTTTCTTTCCACCTTTCGCGCAAAGAAATCAGGTATATATGACTATAAGTAAAACAGACCAGGCCACGATAAATACTACAGAGGCAGAAAAAAACGTCTCCTCTGCTTTTGCCAATATTCGCCAGGACTTCCCAATTCTTAAACGCGAAGTCCACGGGAAGCCGCTCGTCTATCTGGATAGCACCGCTAGCTCGCAGAAGCCTCAGAGCGTTCTCGATGCGATGAACGACTATTATGCTCGCTACAACGCTAACGTGCATCGAGGCGTCTATCAGATTAGCGAAGAGGCCACCGACGCGATGGAGAAGGCCCGCGTCAAAGTGGCTCGCTTCCTTCATGCCCCCAAAAGCAAGCAAATTATCTTTACACGCAACACCAGCGAGAGCATTAATCTTGTGGCCTATAGCTGGGGCAACGCCAATATTCATAAAGATGATCTCATTATTCTGACTGAGATGGAGCACCATAGTAATCTGGTCCCCTGGCAACTTCTGGCCGAGCGCACCGGCGCACGCCTGGAATTTATTCCAGTCACTGACGATGGTCTCCTCGATCTGGCAGTCTATGCACAGCTTTTGCAGCAACAGCCTCGCCTGGTTGCTTTCACCCATATGTCTAATGTTCTCGGCACCATCAATCCAGCCCAGGAGATGATCGCGCAGGCCCACGCCGCTGGCGCAAAAGTCCTGCTCGATGCCGCCCAGAGCGTTCCCCATATGCCCGTGGATGTTCAGGCCCTGGATGTGGATTTTCTGGCGTTTAGCGCCCATAAGATGCTCGGCCCAACTGGCATCGGTGTCCTCTATGGCAAACGCGATCTGCTCGAAGAGATGCCTCCGTTTATGGGTGGCGGCGATATGATCCGCAAGGTGAGTCTGCGCCACTCTACCTGGAACGATCTTCCCTGGAAGTTCGAGGCTGGTACTCCCGCCATCGCTGAGTCCGTTGGCCTGGGTGCAGCCGTAGATTATCTACAGGCACTGGGTATGGACGCTGTTCGCGCACATGAACGTGAGATCACGACCTACGCTCTGGCACAACTACAACAGGTACCCAATATCAAGATTTATGGACCCTCTGCCGATCAGCGTGGCGGTGTGGTCTCCTTTACTCTCGGCGAGATTCATCCTCACGATCTGGCTTCGATTCTCGATCAAGAGGTCGGCGTCGCTATCCGCGCAGGCCACCATTGCGCTCAACCTTTGATGGAACGCTATGATCTGGCTGCAACCGCTCGTGCCAGTTTCTACGTCTATACTGTAAAGGCCGATATCGATACCCTGGTTCAAGGTCTGCTCAAAGCACAGACTATTTTCACTTTTTAAGGGGGAGGGCTGATTTATGTCAATGGATTACTATCGCGAATATATTCTGGATCACTATCGCAACCCACGCAACTATGGGAAGCTCGATCAGCCCGATGTCCATTCCGAGGATTCCAATCCTTTGTGTGGCGATCAACTGAGCATGGATCTACAACTTGAGGATAACCGCGTGAAGTCGGTTCGCTTCCAGGGACGCGGCTGCGCGATCAGCCAGGCTTCTGCCTCGATGCTTTCTGAGATGATTGAGGGCAAAACTGTACAGGAAGTGGTTGCGTTAAATAAGAGCTCTGTCCTGGATGAGTTGGGCATCTCTATTAGCCCTGCACGCACTAAATGCGCTTTTCTCTCATTACGTGTCCTTCATCGTGGTCTGGCTATCGCCGGTTTAGAAAAACCTGAAGACGGCGAGGAGGATGAATAGTATGCGTCTACAAGGAAAAGCAGCGATTATCACTGGTGTTAGCTACAAAGGTCAGGCCGGTTACGCCCTGGCCCAGGCTTTCGCTCGCGAGGGTGCAGATCTGGTTATCTGTTCTCGTAACGAACAGCGTGTAAATGCTCGCGCCGCAGAGTTACGGGCCGAAGGGGCAAAGATGGTTCTCCCCTTCTCCGCCGATCTAACGACTGAAGAGGGGGCCAAAGATCTTATCCAGGCTGCTCTCGGTGCCTACGAACGCATCGATATCCTGGTAAATCTCGCGGGTGGTCTGACTAAAATTGGCCCCTCGGACGAACTCTCTCTGGCCGATTGGCAGAGCGAACTAAATAACAATCTGCTTACTACCTATCTCTGCACAAGGGCTGCCTGGTCCACGATGCGCAGCCAGGGGAGCGGCAAGATTCTTAATTTCAGCCGCGCCGGTGGCGTTGAAGGTTCTGGCCCCAATATGGTCGCATACAACTGCGCCAAAGCAGGCGTCGACGCCCTCACACGCACATTCGCTAAAGAAGGCGAGAAGCTTGGTATTTATGTAAATGCAATTGGCCCTGGCCTGTTGATTACCCGAATCCAATCTCGAAGCAATGAAACCTTCATCGGAAGCTCTTGCTACCAGTTGGGTTACTCTCGGTCAGCTCGCCGAAGTCGCTATCTTTCTGGCCTCAAGCGCCAGCGACGGCATAAACGGTGTCACCCTACCTGTCAAGGCCCGTGGCATCTAACAGCTCATCCATAACAATCCAGCATGAGGACAACAGGGAAATGTAGGGTCGGCTGTTTACCGTGCCCCCCTGTGGGGGTCTCTGACCGCGCTCGCCTACCTGCCCTCTCGCCGAGCAGAGGACAACGTGAAAATGTGTCCGAGAGAGAAACGCCGCCCGACCATGCTATTTTTTCTCAAAAAGGATACCCATGTCCACAAATTTCATTAAAGCAGCCTCCCTCGCTGACGTCCCTGAAGGCGAAACCTATGCTATTGAGGTAGATGGCGAACCTATCTGCCTGGCAAAAGTCGCAGGGACGGTCTACGCTTTCACCGACAACTGCACCCATATTAGCGGCCCCTTGAGCGACGGCGACCTTGAGGGCTGTGCTATCACCTGCCCCTGGCATCTCGCCCAGTTCGATATCCGCACCGGCCAGGTCTTGCGCGGTCCCGCCCGCCAGGCGATCCTGACCTACCCCGTCAAAATCGAAGATAATACCATCTTTATTAGCCTGCCCGATCCTGACTGATCGACTGATCTATCAATTGACGGGTTTGCCCTCTCAGTGCTATACTCTCCCCACGAAGGCTGCATAGGGATGCGCAAGACACGATCTACAATCACAATCTAAACATAATCCGCATTGAGATACTGCGTTTAGAGGAAAAGGTGGCATCTGGCATATGCAAGGACGGTCTCATCTCCTGGTAGGTCTTACGGCTGGAGTCGTGCTCGATAGTATGGTTCATCTAACGGGCGATCCGTTGACATTGGCAAAAACTGTTCCTCTCATTCTGATTGTGAGGAAGGCGATCTATTATTTCGCGGTGGGCTTTGGCGCTCTGTTACCTGATATAGACAATGCTCGTAGTACATTGGGACATAAGTTTGGTATTATCAGCCGCGAGATCCAGCATCTAGCCGGTCATCGCACGCTCTTTCATAGCCTTCTTGGCCTGCTGATTGGCTCTCTGCTCGCTATCGGCCTTGAACAACTGGTCATCTATTTTCTTGATAAGCAAGGCTTGACGGTCTCAGCACGCCTGGTCGATGGCACGCATCTGGTCTTTTTCGCCGTACTCTTCGGCTGCATTATGCATATTGCTGCCGACGCCCTCACGCTGGGCGGCGTACCTTTGTTCTGGCCCAATTCTAAACGCTACGGCTTTCCGCCAGATCCGCACTGGCGCTTCCGTACCGGTACCTGGCCTGAGTTTGTGATTGTCTACGCATTTATGATCGTTGTAGCTATTGGCATCTGGCAGAATGTTATTGCAATTTGAACTCATGAAAGTTTTTTTTCAACGCATACTCATCTCTCCTTCAATACAGGTGCGCCTGGCCTGGACCCTGCTTATCCTGCTTACGCTCGGCTACTCTCTCTGGATGAGCGACTTGACTGTGCTCCGCTATACGTCCTTTACTGCAACAGCCTTTGATCTCGGTAATCTGGATCAGGTGATCTGGAATACTCTTCATGGCCATCTGTTTCAGTGGACAAATCAGAGCGATAACTATTACGGCCCTCCCATCCGCCTTGCACAACATGTCGAGCCGATTATTCTGCCGCTCTCTCTGCTCTACCTGATCTGGTCCGATCCTCGTACGCTCTTGATCTTCCAGACGCTTGTCCTGGCTACTGGCACGCTCCCGGTCTTTCTCCTTACAAGACGCTATCTCCCTACCTGGCCTCTCTTCGCTGTCATTATGGCTGCAACCTATCTCTTTTCACCGGCTCTGCTCGGCGAAAATCTCTACGATTTCCACCCGGTTAGCCTCGCCACTCCCCTGATCCTCTACGCCTTTCTGGCCCTGGTCTACCGCCGCTACGCCTGGTTTCTCGCCGCCTGCATCCTCGCAATGGCCTGCAAAGAGGATATCCCCTTTACTATGGCCCTCTTCGGCATCCTGATTATCTGGAAATATAAGCTTCCACGCCTGGGAACGTTGCTGATTGTTATTGGCCTCATCTGGTTTTCTCTGGCTTTTTTTGTCGTGATGCCTCATTTTCTCGGCGCAAAAAATAACAATTTCTGGTACCGCTACGCTGAACTTGGTCCAACTCCGCTTGCCGCGGTCAAAAATATTCTCTACCAGCCCTGGATTCTCTTCCCGTATTTTTTTACGTTGAATCGCGTCTACTATCTGGCCAGTCTTTTTCGCAGTACAAGCTTCCTGGCTCTGCTCGCCCCCGAATGGCTGCTTCCCATTGTGTTCAGTCTCGCTATTAATCTACTAAGCGCGGATGGCGGCCTCTATAGTGGCATCTATCAATATAATGCGACGATTATTCCTTTTATTCTCCTGGCTACGATTCACGGCACACAGCGCCTCTTGCTCTGCTGGCAACAATGGCGTGGCGAAGAGATTAGCCTGCCTGCTGTAGGCTCACTTATCCCCGCACGATCTCCTATTGCTTCTCAGGAACTCTTCTGGCCACAAAGCATCCGCTATGCCTTCAAATTGGTTACTCCCACGCTACGCAATATGCTGAGGCGTCCCTCTGCCTGGCTACGCCCTCGCCTGACTACGCTTGCTCTCATCGGAAAACAACGCTGGATTAGCTTTGTGACGGTCCTGACGCCTCTGGCCCGGCGTGTGCCGCTTCGCCGCTTACAATGGTATACCTCTGCCTGGTTGATCATGATGATCGCGCTTAATTGGTTCATCCTGACGCCAGAGCTGAACTATATCTGGCCTCTCCATGCTGTGACTGATCGCGATCAACATATTCAACAAATTCTCAGCGAGATTCCACCCGATGCGGCTGTTTCTGCCGGTACGAATATCAATCCACATGTTAGTGAACGCCAATATGTGACGGTCTTTCCCGCCATAAAAATTACTCCCTTGAACAAGAAACAGGATATCCTTGTGGATTATGTAATTGTTGATCTGGAAGCGGTCTTTCCTCAGGATCGCAATACGACTACGACGATGCTTACTCAATTGGTACAATCGGGACAATTTTGCAACTTGCAACAAGCCGAAGGCGTGATATTATTAAAGAGGTGCGGTCCATAGCACAGAACGCGCAAATCATGGTATAGTATAATCTCAACAGAAATGCCTGTTACACTATTCTGCTGCTTCTCTCAGGGCGAGCACAGTTGTACGGAGGAAAAGAGAGGGATGGAACAACGTAATCCTTATCCAGACGAACGCGCAAAAGCCCAGGGCGCTAATGTACTTCCGCACCAGATGGAGATGGAAGATCTTCAACCACGCAAACCTGCTTCTGTCGTACCACAACCCACACCGGTCGTGGAAACTATTGAAGGCGAGAGCGCAGAGACGCGCCTGGAGGAAGCTCGTACTGTTAAATATGCTATCGGCAAGCTGAACGATTTCTTACAGTGGTTTATGGCTGTTCTTGAAGTCACTCTTGCTATCCGTTTCTTGCTGAAATTGATCGGCGCTGATCCCACTAATATGTTCGCGGGGTTTTGTTATGCCCTGACTGAGATTATCCTTCTTCCCTTTGTGCAGATCGTTAAAGATCCCTCACTACATACCAATCAGTTCTTTGAGATCTCTACTCTGATCGGCATGGGCATCTACTACCTTCTCTTCTGGGCCGTCCGCCGCTTCTTGCGCATCCTCATCTCTGGACCAGAGGAGGCTCCTGTATAAGCAGAAACAACATTACACATCTATGGCCCACTTTAGCAGTCTCTATCTCCAGTAAAAACAGAGGCTGCTAAGGTGGGCCTTTTCTTTGTTCTACCCTATACCAGGGAAACAGTATACTTTGTCTATACTTACTCGCTGGCTTGCTCTCTTCTCTACCACAGGTGTTCTCTTTGTGATATACTTTTTTGAGCCAGGAGGTGCAAATTGGACGCATTAAGTATTTTTAGCGGGAATGCCAACCGCCCGTTAGCAGCTGCTATCTGCAAGTATCTGCGCATCCCGCTGGGCGACGCGGACGTTTTTCAGTTTAGTAATGAAAATATTTTTGTCAAAATTAATGATAATGTACGTGGTCATGATGTGTTTGTTGTTCAGCCTTTTGGCTCTCCTGTCAATCGCTCTATCATGGAACTCCTGATTATGATTGACGCCCTCAAACGTGCCTCTGCCTCGCGCATTACTGCCGTTATTCCCTATTATGCCTATGGCCGCACTGATAAAAAAGATCAGCCTCGTGTCCCCATTACCGCACGCTTGATCGCCGACTGCATTACGGTTGCCGGTGCCCATCGCGTTGTGACGATGGATATGCACGCGGGCCAGATTCAAGGCTTTTTTAATATTCCTGTCGATGAGCTCACGGCCCAGATTATTGAGACTCGCTATTTCGCGAATAAAGATCTCGGACCTTTTACTGTCGTCTCTGCCGATGAGGGCTTTGCTAAAAAAGCTCGCAAAATTGCTGATCGCCTCTCTGCCCCTCTGGCTATCGTTGAAAAACGCCGCCTGGGGAATAATGGCTCGGCGGAAGCGATGGGCATTATCGGCAATGTTCAAGGCCGCAATGCTCTGATTATCGATGATGAGATCGATACCGCCGGCTCTCTCACTCAGGCTGTACGCGTCGTCCACGAGCAGGGGGCCCATGATATCTATTGCTGCGCCACACATGGCGTCTTTTCCGGCCCCGCTATCGAACGCCTGGGTAAAGCTCCCATTAAAGAGATTATTATTACCGATTCTCTTCAATGTCCGGAAGAGAAACGCCTTCCTAATATGACGGTCCTCTCCGTCGCTGAACTTTTTGCTGGAGCAATCAGCCGCATTCACGATGGCCGCTCGGTCTCCGAACTCTTTCGCTGAGCTATCCGCTTTCTGTTATCTATGCTATAATACGCACCGAAAACAGTTACCTGGAATGTGTCTGAAATCAGTTCACTCTTCACATTAATCGAACTTCTTCAGACGCGTTCTACCGGGAAAGTGTCTCAAACCTGTTTGTAATGAGAAGATTTTTCTGCTCCTCTTAGACACTTTCTCCTGCGAATAGAGAACCTGCTTCCGTCGTAAGCGGGATGTTATCTGGTTTATGTCTGGAACCAGGAAAGGGTGGAGGGGCATCTTGAAGCCGCTTGTTGCCGTTGTGGGCCGTCCTAATGTCGGCAAATCCACATTTTTTAATCGTATGATCGGCGAACGTCTCGCCATTGTTGAAGATATGCCCGGTACTACTCGTGACCGCCTCTATGGCGATACGGAGTGGAATGGACGCGTGTTTACTCTCATTGATACAGGTGGCCTCGAATTGGGCAGTGGTACTCCTGTCGGCCAGGTTGGCCTGACTGGCCAGCCCGGCGATCTGATGGATCACGTTATGGCCCAGGCTCAACTCGCTATTGAAGAAGCTGATGTGATTATCTTTATGGTCGATGCTCAAGCTGGCATTACCGCCGCCGACCAGGAGGTCGCTGAGCTTTTACGCCGTACAAAGAAACCGGTGATTTTGGCTTCTAATAAGGCCGATAACGCCGCTCGCCGTCTGGATTCAGTCGAGTTCTATGCCCTCGGTCTGGGCGAACCTACCACTATCTCCTCTATCCAGGGTTCCGGCACCGGCGATCTGCTCGATCTGATCGTTGAAGCCCTCCCCCCGCCGATAGCGAGGATGAAGAGGATGAGGAGGATGAAACTCCTCGCTTTGCGATTATTGGCCGCCCTAATGTTGGTAAATCATCTCTCCTCAATTCTATTATCGGCTATGAACGCTCGATTGTCAGCAATGTTCCTGGCACGACCCGCGATGCCATTGACTCAGAGGTGACGTTCGCAGATCGCAAGATCCGCCTGGTCGATACCGCTGGTATCCGCAGACGTGGACGCATCGGCGTTGGCGTCGAAAAGTACAGTGTCCTCCGCTCCACCCGTGCCATTGACCGTAGCGATGTCGTCATTCTGCTCATCGATGCCACCGAAGGTGTGGCCGCTCAGGATATCCACATTGCCGGTGAGATCCTCAAACAGAGCAAAGGGGCTGTGGTTGTCGTGAATAAATGGGACCTGGCCCAGGCACAACGCAAGGCTGAGCGCGAAGAGATTTTTCCTAAACCGGATGATGAGATCATGAGTGCCGATTCCTATCGCAAGCAACTGACCGAGGATCTCAAATTTATCCCCTTTGCGCCTGTCATTTTCGCTTCCGCCAAGACCGGTTATCATGTGAAATCAATCATGGAAATGGCCCTGAAGATCGCTGATATCCGTTACGTGCGTGTTGCAACCTCGCGCCTGAACCAGGTCGTGCAAGAATCGATCCGTCGCCACGATCCAACAGTCATTCGCGCCCATCCCTTAAAAATCTTCTATGCGACACAAACAAGAGTGAATCCGCCAACCTTCGTCTTCTTCGTCAACGACACCGAGGGCGTCCACTTCTCCTACGAACGCTACCTGGAGAACCGCCTGCGTGACGCCTTCGGCTTCCAGGGAACGGCCATCCGGATCTTCTTCCGCAACCGCTCCACAAAAGACGACGAAAAATAAAAACATCCAGGGCCTGCATCAATCAGCATCTCCACCCCGATCCAGGCCCACATCCAGTTTTTCCCTTTGAAACCTCCTTCCCCTCTCTACCCGACACATTTTAAGGTGAGGACGCATCTCGTTGGCGCAGACCTCGTTTCGCCGTAGCCGTCTGACGGAGAGAGGTAGACATAGTGAGCGTGTAGGAGCGTCTCAGCGCAGGAGCATCCTCCTTGCAGCGCAAGTGTCCACTCTCGCGAGGCTGAATATTTAGTTCCCCACACAGTGACCAACGTCCATACCGCTACAAAATCCGCCTGCTCCATCTCCCTCACAGCCTCCTGGTAGATCTCCTCGTAATCGTCATGCACCTTTGTCCATTTTCGCAAAAAAGGCACAATCGTCCGAAAGAAATACCGTAAATCCTTAAAATAGAGCGCTCCTTCTGGCGTACCAGCTCGATAATCTCATACATGCGTCCGTGTCTGCACATCCTTAAACCTCGCCGCCTCAAAAGGGCTCTAACTGATCTATCACCCCTCTTCGATCTAATACGGGGAAGTTTCCAGCCTGGTAAAATGCTCGTAGAGCCAGGTTCCGTCAGGCCTGTTATAGCTGGACTATTCGTACTAACAATATCACTTTCTGAAATCCGCAGAACACCGTCATGACGTAGCACACGATAACACTCATTAAGATACCGAGGCCATTCTATCGTTCGCAAATAACTCCAGCCAAATCGCTCATTCACCAGATCAAAGGTTTTCTCCAGGAAATTCAAGCATCCTCAGAGCATCTCCTGACTGAAACTTCACGCGATCCTGTACCCCTTGTGCTTCCGCTTCTACGCGAGCAGCAGCGAGCATCTTATCGCTAATATCTACACCAACCAGATGCGTTGCCGTTGGATACATCTTTGCCAGTTCAATCAGCCAGTTGCCAGTTCCACAGCCAACATCCAGTACCTGCCGAAAGATGCCTGGGTCCAATTGCTCAGGCAAAACCCCACCCATCCCCAAAGTGATAAGCTTGTCTTGCAGATGGACACGCTGCAACTCTTCTTGATTAGAGCGGTCCTGCACAAAATAGGTACTTGGGTACTCTCGAAGTGGTTTATCAGGGGTAGACAAGATGTTATACTCCTCACGCTCGTAGTAGTCTTAAAAAACATATATCTCAATTATAACCCTGGCATAAATAAAATGTCTATAATATCGTTCCTCTCCCAAATATTTCTACCAATTGCATTATTGGTCAATCCATTCTATAATGCAAATAGAAAAGTAGACGTAAACAACAAAATATCATTGTAGGCAGGTAGGGAGCATATGACTGAAAAATCCGGTGATAACGAGCAACCTATTACCACTCTGGTTGGCTCCAGTGACTCGCGGCGGCTTTACCTTCTTCAAATTTTTCTGGAGCGTAATTGTTGTAAGCGTAGCCATCAGCCTCCTCTCAAACGCTATCCCTCTCCCCAAAACCCTGGACCGATAATATTCAGAAGGTTAGCACCTGGGCCTTTAACAATCTTCTATTCACCCTTTTTCTCTTTATCATCCTCGCCCTCCTCACCATCATCACAGGCCTCCTCAGCCGCCGTCCCACCACAGCCAAAGCGCCCGCCCTCTCAGAAAAAGATCTCCAAAAGCGCTATCTCCAGCGCGTAGCCCATCGCTGCGAATTCGTCACCTTAAGAGGCGTTCCCGCAGGTCTCATCTCAGAAAGCGTGCGCCTGGACGAAGTCTTTATCCCTATCGAGATGCGCCCCAACCGTCCCCGCACCGACTATCCTCTCACCGACACCGAGCTCGCCCACTACCGCCAGACCATCCAGGGCGGCAACACTGCCAGAGACCTGGAACGAGCCGTCTTAGACGCCGAACACAACTGGCAACACATCCTCAAACAAACAGACCGCATCAGCATCGGCACAATGTGGCAGCTACTCACCAACGTCCAACCCGCCGCCGTCATCCAGGGCTATCCCGGCATGGGCAAAAGCACCCTCATGGAGCGCCTCACCCTCCACATGGCCCGCCGCAATCTCCGCCTACCCGATCCAGACATGCCCGAAACAGACCATTTCAAAATCCCTCTCATCCCCGTCCTGCTCAGCCTCGCCCACTACGCCACCGAGCGCAACAAACAAACCGACCTCTCCGTCTCCGCCTACCTGAATCTCGTCCTCTCAGACCTGAAAATCCCCAATATCGAGTCCGTCGTTCAGCACGCCCTGAACACAGGCAACTGCCTGGTCATCTTCGATGGCCTGGACGAGGTGAGCGATCCCAAACAGCGCGAAGCCGTCCAGAACGCCATCAAAACATTTATCCAGGAGCAGCGCGACCAGCCCGGCAACCGCTTCCTCATCACCTCTCGCGTCGCTGGTTACGACACCGCCGCCTTCCCCGACTATCCACACTACACCCTTGCCGAACTGACACAAGACCAGATCGACGACTTCCTACCTCGCTGGTGCCGCGCCAGCCTGCGCCGCAGTTCAGGCAACAACCAGCCCGAACAGGAAGAGGCGAGAGAACATCAAGTCACCCAGATGGTCAAAGGTCTCAAAGAAGCCTTAGCAGCCAGCCAGGGAGTACGCGACTTAGCAGAAAATCCCTTGCTGCTCACCTTGCTCGTCGTCATGCAACAAAACAGCATCGTCCTCCCCCGCCAGCGCATCGAACTCTACCGCGTCGTCACCACCACCCTCTTAGAAAACCGCAATATTGCCAAAAAGCTTGAACCCATCCCCGAACTACAGGCCATTCAGCGTCTCGGCCCTCTCGCCTTCGAGATGCAAAGTACAGGCAACAGCTTCGTCCGCGAAAGAGACGTCCTCAGCTCCCTGGTCGCCACCATCGCAGAAGGAACGGATGCCGAAAAGCTCCAGGAAGCTCAGCAGCTTTCTCGAACGCATCCGCATCCGTGGCGGCCTCTTCGTCCAGCGCACCGGAGACTACTTCGGCTTTATGCACCGCACCTTTCAAGAATACTTCGCCGCCCGCTACATCCTCAACCAGATCAAACTAGACCGCACTGGCTGGATTCAACGTCTCGTCGAACTCGTACGCCACGACATCACCCTCTGGCGCGAACCCTTCCTCCTCGCCGTCGCCTACCAGAGCGGCGAAGACGAAGTCATCGCCACCAGCCATGCTAACCGCCCTCCTCGACACCTCTCCGCAAGGCAACCTGAAAGAACAGGAGCGCGACCTGCTCCTCGCCACCGAGTGTGTCATCGAAGCCAAAGACCTCTCCATCGCCCCCGACACCGAAAAACGCATCGCCCTCACCCTCCTGACCACCTACGAAACCGCCTTGCGCGAACACGACGAGAATACCTGCAATAAGATCGAAAACATCATCCAATCCTGGCTCCTCAGCCTCCCCAAAGAAGCCTACCGCCCACCGCTCCACGCCGTCTTACTACAAGCCATCAGCGATACCACACAAGAAACACGCCAATGCACAGTCCTGACAATATTGACCCTCATCGTCCAGCGCATCAAAGGCCGCGTCCCCAACTTCTTCAAAGAACTCATCCCTCCTCTGCTAGCCCTTACCGGACTCCCTGCTGTCGGCCCATTTCAACCAGCAACAAACCCTGCCACCACATCCAAACTTCAACGTCGCCGACCTCGCCCTCAGCACGCTCTCATTCATGGACGAACACGGCCCCGCTGGTCTGCTCCTCGCCGATGTGCGCCAGCATTTCAAAAACCAACCAGCCCACCTACGCTTGCTAGCCCGTTACTCCCTTGAACGCGGTAGTCTACTCACCCTCACCGTTGTTCCCTCTTCCGAAGAGAACTATCAACGCTACGAAGCAGCCCTGAAGCGCTGGATACAGCTACGCGATACCCATAAAACCGGTATCCATGCAGAAGACACCTGCCTCGTAATCTTGCAAGATCTCTTAGCCAGCGCAGACGCCGTAACCTACCCAGGCTCTTATCTCCTCCTGGAAATGCTCAAAGCCTCTGCCAGCCAATCTGACCAGCCCTGGCAACAAATCTGGCAAGCTCACCTGCTCACACACCTTAACGCAGATCACTACATCGACTATCAAGAATGCGCCTTGCTCTGGATCGCGCTCTTTCCCCAAACAAACGAGCAACAGCAGATAGCAGACCATCTCACCAATCAATTTACAGATACCAGGAAGCCTGGATCTTCAAGACTTTACGCTCAAAGATTTATTGCAATACAAAGTTTTGGTATTCGTGACCTTCGTGACCTTCGTGACCTTCGTGTCCTTCGTGTCCTTCATTATGCTTCTCGTGGCCTTCGTGACCTTCGTGACCTTCGCGACCTTCGTGACCTTCTTTACCTTCGTGACCTTCTTGACCTTCGTGATCTTCTTTACTTTCGTGATTCCTCCTTCGTGACTTCTATAAATTTTTATTTACTGAAGACAATACCAGCAAAGCCATGAAGCTTCTCAATACAGCAACCCACGCCACAGAACGCATCGACTTGCTCAACATTCTTGCCGGGCGCATTGCTCTAATTGTTCATGAAAACTATACAGGTGTACAGATTGAACAGGAAACACAAAAGATCACGCAAATCGCCCTCCAAATTCTTAGTGACCGACACAAAGATGAGGCCTGGTGGATCGCAAACGACATCATAAGCACCCTCCCCGCTCGCTCATCCACCGAGATCCAATTCCTACTCCAACTAGCCGAAAACACCCCCAACCAGGACATCCGCTCCGCCTGCGCCTCCGCCCTACAACAATCCCGCCCTGACTCACCACCCTCCTGGGAACTACTAGAAAAAGCCGCCCAACAATCCAAAGACGCAACCATCCGCCAGGCAATAGAAACCTCCTTAACACGCAAAAAATAAATATACATGCCCTTCCCTCGACAGGTAAACTCACATCACCACCTTCTCCCTATCATTCCTCGCCCTTCTCCTCTCTTCCCCTTTCATTGCAGGTAGGGACCGTCTTGTCCCTGTCCTCCTCGATGACCTCCCCTCTTCCCCTTCATTTACCCTTCTCCCTCTCCTTCCTCCCCTCTCTCCCTGACACATTTTCAACACTGATGGAATTTGAGGGAAATGGGTTCCTGCTCAACAAAAACATGAGATCCAAGAGATCAGAATCCCTGTTTTTCCCCTCTCCCCCTCTGCCAACGAATCGGCCTCTGGAGCGATCTTGTAGGGACGGGATGGTGAGGGTCGACCAACTTGGGCCACCACGCTGCAATCCCGTCCTGTTTCCCAAGCGATCTTCTTCCCCTCCCTTTCCTCTCTCCCAAATGTGTCGGGGAGAGAGTCCTTCCTCCCCCTTCTCCCTCTTCTTCCTCCTTCATCTACCCCTTCTCTCCTCTTCCCCTTTCCATTGCAGGTAGAAACCGACTTGTCCCCGTCCTCCTCGGCCATACCCCCTTCTCGGCCATCTCCCATCTTCCTCTCTCCCGGACACTTTTTCGAGGAGCGAGAGGAAGCGCTTGGCGAGACGGACACGATTGCGCGTGCGGGCGAGGATTCTCCTACGCGGGGACGCTGTCTGCACGCTTCATGGTGTCCCTACCTCTCCCCGTTCTGCCCCCTTTCTCCCAGCGAGGGGTTTCTCTTCAAAACCTTTCGTCTTTTTTGTCTCTGTTTTCCAAATGTGTCGGGGAGAGAGACTCCTTCCCCTTCACTCACCCTAAAGTTTTCCTCTCCCTCTGCCGATATCAAAAGCGAGAAGATACTCTTCTCATCAACATCCATCTATCTTATGTTTACATTCCAACAATCTCTCTCGCGAAAGGACACCTCAATTATGCTCAATCTCTCAAACCAACCATACACAAAATGCAGGGCCTGTATACTTCCCACCAACTTCTCTCCCTCGACCCACTTCCATCCAACACACTCACATCACCCTCTTACATCAGCCCTGAAGTCGCTCTACCCTGCTCACAACCTCTTCCTCTCTCCACTATTCAGTGTCTACCGTGTAGGGTCTGTATACTTTTCACCACTTTTTTCTAGCTTTACCATCTCCATTTTTTCGCGCGGTTATCTCATGTATACGATGTAGGGTCTGTATACTTTCGCTTCAAAATTGTCGTATGTTGCCGTTTCTGAGCTTAGCTAACAGATTTTCACAACCATTTCCTACCCCCTTCCGTATATAGAGTATGCAAATAAGAACAATTTTCAGGTACTATCTCTCCTGAATAAATAGAAATATGCCCGACTAAAATAGATCTTACGTATTACTAGTAAATGCATAATTTGCCGTTATTAAGGGGCTTCAATTGTCACGAATAACCACTATATGCTATAGTGAGCATGGAAAGACCGTCCAAAAATTCCTGCTCCTGTGAGGTACTTACCTATGCATCTTAAACTCACCGCCGCCGACAAAACCGATGTCGGGAAGCAACGCGAACAAAATGAAGACAGTGCCTATAAGCGTATCGAATCTACTCCTGATGGAGACCGTGGCCTGTTCGTTGTTGCCGATGGCATGGGCGGCTATAAGGCTGGAGAGGTTGCTAGCCGACTGGCCGTGGAGACTATTAGTAAAACGCTCGATGGCTTCTTTAAGCCTATCGCCGATCAACCTACTATCCGGCTTAGCCCCGTGACTGTGAAGCCTGAAGAATCGAAAAATACTGAAGACGATGACGCTACGGTGAAGCTGTCGCCCGCTACGGGCAAAAAAAATTCTCTGCCGCAGACGCGCAAACTTTCTGAGTCTGCCCTCGCACCAGGCATTGAAGACCAGCTCACTTCGGCTATCCAACAGGCTAATCGCGCTATCCTCCGCTACGGCGAACAGAAAACTGCCGCTCGCGGTCTGGGTAGTACGGTGACTGTCGTGCTGATCTACGACAACCAGGCGTATATCGCTAACGTTGGCGACAGTCGCACGTATCTATTACGGAATAATCAATTAACAACCCTGACGAAAGATCACTCTCTGGTCCAGAAGCTCGTCGAGTCTAAACAGATTGAGCCCGAAGATGTTTATACCCATCCTCAGCGCAATCTCATCTATCGCTCTCTCGGTGCCGGTCACCGCAGTATTGAGGTCGATATCTTTCACGAGACAATTCAGCCCGGTGATATCTTCCTCCTCTGTTCCGATGGACTCTGGGAAATGGTTCGACCACAAGATCTCAAGCAAACGCTCAGTCAACAGGTTAGCCCGCAGAAGGTCTGTGATTCTTTAATTTCTATGGCGAATGATAGTGGTGGCGAGGACAATATTACAGCAGTTGTGGTCCACGTCAACGAACACTAAACACGTTTGGAGATGACGCGAGTATGGCTCTCCCTATAGGTACCGTTCTGGATGGAAAATTCAAAATTGTGCAGATTCTTGGCGAAGGTGGCATGGGTACAGTCTACAAAGTAGAACAGATTGGCACCACGCCTCCCTATTATTATGCAGTCAAAGAGCTTTTAATTAATCCTAACACTAGCGAAGAAGATCGTAAGGCTGCCATCGAACGCTTCAACAAGGAAATTGCACTCTTGCGCGGCCTGAAGCATCCACGTATTGCCGCCCTGGCCCTTCCCTTTCAAGATCGTGGCAATTATTACTTTGCGATGGAATTTGTGCCAGGGCGTAGCCTGGAAAAAATTCTTGAAGATAGCAATGGGCCTCTCCCTGAAGAACGTGTGATCAATTGGATGATCCAGGTCTGCGAGGCCCTGACCTATATTCATACCCGCACACCACCGATTATTCTGCGTGACCTTAAACCGGGCAATATTATGATTTCGCCCGATAATGAGGTCCAGTTGATCGACTTTGGCATCGCTCGCCGCTTCGATCCTACGAAACGCACAAATACGGAAAATCTCGGTACGATCTCTTATGCCTCACCGGAACATCTTGGCTCTATCACCGCACCCGGTCAGAAGCGCACTGCTCAAAATCCCGGTACTCTGGTACAGACCGATGCCCGCTCTGACATCTATTCCCTGGGCGCGACGATGTACCATCTTTTGACCAATTATGAACCTGACCCTATTCAGACACCGACTCCTGGTAGCCTGCGAGCCAAAAATCCTCGCCTGCGTACAACTCAGGTGAATGGACAGATGGTCTGCCCATCCGAGCAGGTCGTGATTAAAGCAATGCAACAGCTACCGGCTCAACGTTTTCAGACGGCTGAAGCGATGCGCATCGCGCTACAACAAGCTTTGCCGAATAGTGCACCAGCTTCAACTATCCAGATTCCTGCGATGGCTTCGCCAAATTCGACTATTATTGTTCAGCCAATCCGGCCCACCAACCCTGCGGCTGCTTCCGCCAGTCAAGGTCTGATCTGTCCCAAGTGCGGCCTCGTCAACCGACCAGGCGCAAAGTTCTGCGCACACGACGGCCAGCCTTTGATTCAGGGAGCAGCTATTGCACCACCCCAGATGCGCCCACCTGTCTACCGTAACGCCCCTTTACAGGCGAGACCGGTACAACGGCCCATCCAGTCGCGACCAGCTCAGCCCATTCAGTCTCGTCCGGCTCAACCAATCCACGCGCGCCCTGCCCAGGCTATTAAGGCCCAGCCAGTGCAAACCAGCAATGGTAATGCCGTCGCTACAAAGGTTGATCCCAACGCGACTTATCGCCTGGGACTACAATACCTGATGAATAAAAAATATGCCGAGGCGGTCAATCAGTTCAAGCTTGCTCGCAACCAGGGTGCACCACTCTACGATGTGCTTTACAATCTGGGCCGTTCTTATCGCCAATACGGGCAAATAGTAAAAGATACCGATAAAAAGCTTTTCACCGACAATATGAAGTTTGCCGCCGAACAATTTGAAGAGGCTGTTCGCCAGAAACCTGACGCCGTCGATGCTTACTTCCAGCTCGGTATGTGTTATCGCGATCTCGCTCTCTATTCGCAGGCCGTTCTGGCCTTCAGGAAAGCTCTTGCCCTGACACCGAAGGATACCGCGATCTATTATCAGCTCGGCATGATCGCTCTCGACCAGGGATCTTATCGGGAAGCCGAAGGCTACTTTAAAGATGGCCTGAGTATTAACCCTAATCATGCTCTGGTTCTGATCGCGATGGGACGCTTATATGGCGCAACCAAACAATACCAGATTGCGATTAGTACACTACGCCAGGCTACTCAGCTCGATCCGGCCATCTGGGAAGGCTGGTATGAACTTGGACGAGCGCATATGAAAAATCGCGAGTGGAAGCTCGGACTCAGTGCGCTAGAAAGAGCACGCCAGCTTGAGACAACTATTCCGGATATCTATGTTGCTATGGCTACGTGTAATCTAAAATTAAACAAAAAGGCCGAGGCTCGCGCGTTGCTTCTTGAGGCTCTCCAACGAGATCCCAACAACGCTGAGGCTCTAAGATTACAAAAACAACTTTAAAGGAGGGCAGAATGCTCTGTCCGGTGTGTCATAAACAAAATCGTGATAATGCGAAATTCTGCAAGGGGTGTGGGTTATCATTTACACCTGAAATGCTCGCGGCCAACCAGAGCGCGAATCAGGCCGGCCAGGGCACTTCTGATGTACCAACTGCCCAGGCTCAACCAGCGCCCCCGCTCTCTGCTAACACTGAGACCAACCAGGCCGTCGAGACTTCTGCCAATAACCAGCCTGCCACTTCAGCCGCACGTGGCTATAATGAGTCCGACGACGTGAGCCTGGCTCCCACGCAGATCCTTTCACCCCAGCAGATGGTTGCCATTCAGGCCCGTCGCTGGCAACAAGAATTGGACCGCGAACAGCAGGAGAAACATCCGGGAAACGATATTGCCGAAGCTCCAACGATGCTGATACCTATCCAGGGTGACAACGAACCATCCCAACAAACGCCAGACGCAACACAACAGTCCAGCCAGGACCAAATTTCTGATGTCGCTGAGATGCCAACTACGATTATTCCGCCTATGAGGACGGATCAGCAGACCGACACACCAGCCCAGCAGGCCAACGCTGAAGAAAAATCCTCTTCTACCGATGAGCCAGCCTCAAATGTACAGGAGACGCCATCGGTGGCAGAGATCAACACTGGTGCCGGAGCTACTCCTACCCTTAAAGAGGCACAGGCCAATGGAAAAGAATCAGAAGAATCCGGAGCCACTCCCTCATCCAATGGCACACAACCCAATGCAGGGCCGGGGCTTACCTCTGCCCAATCCGCTGATGCTGATGTATTACAAGGAGGAAAAAAACAAGCAGTGCAAACACCTTCAGAGACAGAAGCCTTTCCACAACTTGCCCCTGGTACCCTCGTCGCCGGACGCTATGAAGTCGTTCAGGCACTTGATGAAGAGACTAATCTCCATGTGTATCAGGTCATCGATCATCAGGGCTATCAGCGCTGCTGGAATTGCGGCTCTCAGGAAAATACTGAGGGCGATGAGTTTTGCATCGACTGTGGAGCTGAGCTACTCAATGCCTCTTATATCATGCATGAGTACCCGGCCACCAGCAATCCGCAAGAAGAGCGGGTCCTTACAGGCACGATCATCAATACCTTCGTCGATCAAGGTCTTACCTATATTATCGAGCAACCCCAGGCCAGCCAGATTGACTTCCCTGAAGGCGTCCATCTGCTCGCCGCCGGTCAATCGGATGCCGGTAATGTACGACGTAGCGAACCAAATGAAGATAGTACGCTTGTCCTCCAACTCCAGCGCGTCCATGAATCCATCTCAACCCCTGTAGGTGTCTATATCGTCGCTGATGGCCTGGGAGGCCACGAAAACGGCCAGGTCGCCAGCCGTGTGACGATTGATGTCATCGCTGAACGCATGGTCCGCGAACTCTTTATCCCTCCTCTGCAAGCAGAGAAAAACGGAGAAGAGGTGAAAAATCCTGATGAGGATAGCCTGGTCGCTCTCTTGCAAGGCTCGGTAGAAGATGCCAATACGCTTCTCTGCCAACAAAACCAGCGCGATAAGACCGATATGGGTTCTACGATCACTGGTTTTATGATTGTGGGGGATCATGCGTATATCCTTAATGTAGGGGATAGTCGTACCTACATGCTGCGCGATAATACTCTGCGCCAATTGACAAACGATCATTCTCTGGTTGGACAGTTGGTCGCGGGTGGACTCATTGAACCGGATGATGTCTATACTCATCCTCAACGCAGCCAGATCTTCCGTAGTCTGGGAGATAAGTTGAATGTTCAGATCGACATCTTTAAACAACAGGTGCATCCCGGTGACATCCTGCTGAGTTGTTCTGATGGATTATGGGAGATGATCCGCAATCCACAGATCGAGGAGATTCTTATTAACACACCGGACCCACAGACTACTTGCTCGCGGCTTATAGAGACCGCGAATGCTAACGGAGGTGAAGACAATGTTAGCGCTGTTGTCGTCCATGTGCGTTAATGGTTCATATGATATACTAGGGCCAGCCGACGCGAAAGGAGCTGTATTATTATGCCCGGAGAGGTAACATTGGTTCACCAGTTGGGGAAAGATTTTATGCCCGTTACTGGTGGTAGCCAGGTCGCATACGTTTTATTAGAAGCCAAACCAACTGAGATTATGGCACAGGTGCGTATGCCACTCAACTTTGCCCTGGTGATTGACCATTCAGGCTCCATGAGAGGCGCAAAGCTGAAAAATGTGCGTGAGGCCGTCAAAATGGTTATTGACCGTCTGGAGCCTACCGACTACATTTCTGTTGTCATTTTCGACGATACGTCCCAGGTCATTATTCCTTCTATGCCCGCAAATGATAAGCCTGGCATGAAGGCCGCCATTGATCGCATTCAGGATGCCGGTGGCACAACGATGTCCCTCGGTATGATCCAGGGCATCGGCGAACTCAGACGCTGGAATATTCCTAACGCCATCAATCGCATGATTCTGCTTACCGATGGCGTCACTTATGGCGATACTGATCGCTGTCGCCAGCTCGCACGCGATGCCGCTGCGGCAGGTATCTCGATCAATCCCCTGGGTATCGGTTCTGACTGGGACGAAACTTTGTTGGATGACGTTGGACAACTCAGCGGCGGCACTCCCGCCGAGTTCATTCGTTCACCACAGGATGCTATGTCTCTTTTCCAACAGCAGTTGCAAAGCGCTGTGGCCGTGGCCGTACGCAATGCAACAGTCACGCTTCGCCTACCCGCCGGTGTGACGCCTCGTAAAGCGGTCAAGGTCCTACCTTTGATTCGCGACCTGGATCAGTCGTCTCTCTCGGATCGCCAGGTCATTATTCCTATGGGCGACCTGGAGAAGGATACACCTCAATCTGTGCTGGTCGAACTTATGATCGATCCGCGCCCGGCAGGCCTTTTTCGTATCGCCCAGGCCGAATTGACCTATGATGTACCCGTTGCAGGTCTGGTCGGTGAACGCCTTCGTGAAGACATTAAAGTCACCTTTACCAATGATCCCAATCAGGCCGCTCAGGTGAACGCCCTGGTTATGAACTTCGCTGAAAAAGCGAACGCCAACCGCCTGGTTACCCGCGTCCTGGACGAATACAAACGTACAGGCAAAGCAACCACACGCCTGGCTCCAAATGTCACCCGCGTCCTGGATCAAGAGACTCAGGCCGCTCTGGAACAGATCAATCAGGGACAGCAGATCTCCCAGGAACAGGTTAAAACTATCGGTAACAAAACACGCAAGCTTACCCAACGCCTGGATGATCTCCTGCCATAAACACATAACCGTAGGGGCGGGGCTCGTCCCCGCCCGCTGGCTCGTCTTGGAATAAATGCCTATGGGCCATCGCTAAAATGGCCCTATCTATAAAATCAGCACACTTACTATTAAAAGATTTGAAGGAAGGATACATAAGTATGACAGTCAAATGTTCTCTCGGACACGATAATCCTGACGGCTCGGCATTTTGCGACGAATGTGGTGAACCGCTGAGTAGCTCAGCCCCCACTCAGGTCGCAACTCCCGATCCTATCGCAACACCTGAACCTGTTGCTCCTGGTGCCGGTACTCAGATCTGCCCCTCCTGTGGAGCAGCCAACGCAGCAGGTGAGGCTTTCTGCTCAAACTGTGGGGTCAGTCTCCTCGGCGCTCCCGCCGCCGCTCCCGCTGCACCTCTTGCACCACCAGCACCCAGCGAGCCCGTTGCCGCCGCACCAGCCGCACCTCTCTCACAAAACGGCGCACTCCAGGCCCGCCTGATCGTCGAAGCCGACAACCAGGAGTTCGATCTGAGTGGCAAAGACAATATCACCATCGGGCGCGAAGATGCCGTCAGCAACATTTATCCTGACGTCGATCTGACCCCTCATGGTGGCGAGGAAGGCGGCGTCTCTCGCTTGCACGCCCGCATCTTCAATGAAAACGGTCAGTATATGCTGGAAGACGAAAACAGCACCAACTTCACCTTTTTGAACCGACAACGCCTGGCTGGCAAAACTCCTACACCGTTGCACGACAATGATGAAGTGAAACTTGGCCGCGTTCTCTTACGCTTCAAAACCGTCTAGCCCATTTCTCTTAGCAGAAGTCTGATCTATTCCTAAGCGCGATCTTCACCGCTCCCGCTCCTGAGCATATTTCAGACAGATTCTAGAACGTGCCAGCACTGCCCGCCCTGAACAATTCTACGTCTATCTGGCACGTTCTAGGATGTGCCAGCACTGCCCGCTCTGAACAAATCTCCATCTATCTGGCACATCCTACAATTGACAGTCAGGATGATACTCGTTATAATCTACGGGATATCCTGAGTGGAGGAGAGAAAGGCAAACAAAATGAAACGTACCTGGCAACCAAAGCGCATTCCGCGCAAACGAGAACATGGATTTATGAAGCGTATGTCTACCCGCAATGGACGCCGTGTCCTTAAGTCCCGTAGGGCTAAGGGCCGCTGGAGCTTAACCATTTAATGTGCTCACAAGAGCACACTATCGGGAACAATAACGAGGCCGCTCGTGGCACTTAAACGTGCATATCGACTACGCAAAAATAATGATTTCCAGCGAGTCAGGCAGCAGGGACGTAGAATTACATCCCGGCTGCTCATCCTTGTCTGGCACAAAAATAATCACGCTACTGAAGTAGCACGCATTGGCTTTGTCGTTGGCAAACGTATCTCAAAGCATGCGGTTGTACGTAATTATATTAAACGTCTACTCAGTGAAGCAATACGTCCCTATCTTGCTGACCTGCCACACGGTTATGATGTGGTAATCAGCGCTAAAAATCAGATCGTGACACTCGATCCAGATAAACGCACGCAACTAGTTGCGCCGTCATCCGTAATTACTCTGGAGCTCACAAATCTGTTACATCGCACTCATCTACTTGCCTCTACTACTCCGTCGGCTCCTGAGGCAGGTTCTTAAGGCATCTGTTTGAAAGTTACTTTGTAAAGTAATCTTGTAAGTAGCATAGGCGTGTATCCAGAGGATTTCGAGGGTACACAAAGGTCACATATACCGTGAAGTATATTGCTCTTGGTCTTATACGACTCTATCAGCGCACGCTGTCGGTAGTCCTGCCCTCATCGTGTCGATTTATTCCCTCATGCTCGCAATATGGCTATGAGGCAATACAACGTTTTGGTTTTTTCCGTGGAGGTTGGCTGACTGTCAAGCGCATTGGCCGTTGTCACCCATTGTATCACGGCGATCTCTACGATCCTGTTCCGGAAGTTTTACACAACCAGGCAGGTCGAGGAAGGCAGGAGTAATCTAGTGGGTGCTATTGGTAATTTATTCAATCTTATCTTTACTTACCCCATATTCAATGGATTGGTGTTGTTGTATCACCTCTTCGGTGATTTCGCCCTCTCTATTGTCGTTCTGACGGTCATTATTAAACTTATTCTGTTTCCTCTTACGCTACAACAGCTGCGCTCGACAAAAGCTATGCAGGCCCTACAACCGCAAATCGCTGATCTGAAAAAGAAACATGGCAAAGATCAACAAGCCCTGGCTGTAGCAACGCAACAGATGTATAAAGAATATGGGGTGAATCCTGCCGCAGGCTGTCTGCCTTTGCTCGTTCAGCTTCCTGTCCTGTATGGTCTTTTCTACGCACTCAATGGCATTGTGCGCGAGAATAACCTGCGCATTATCAATTCCCATATCTATTCGTTCATTCCCAAGTTCGTCCATATGCCGAATCTGACTTTTACCTGGTTCTCCTGGCTCTCATTCTTGCACCCAATCCTGCCGGGCGTATCCTGGGCCTTCCCATTGAACCTGCCCGATCCAACCCATATCCTACCTGTCCTGGCCGGTCTGGCAACGTTCATCTCTCTACGCATGTCCCAGATAAAACAGGCACAAACTCCACAAACGAAGTCTTCTTCAGCCTCCAGTAGCGCTGCGGATGTCTCCGCTCAAACCATGAAGACGATGCAGTATGTTATGCCTCTCTTCACAATCTTCATCGGTTGGAGCTTCCCTTCTGGCTTAGCTCTCTACTGGACGGTTTCATCTGTCTTCCAGGCTGTCCAGCAGTACTTTGTTACGGGTTGGGGCTCTCTACTCACTACTCCTAATATCCAAGCAAAACCTGCAAGCAGCAAGGTTGTAGAGAGTACAATCAGCGAGCGTAGCTATAACGGCGACAATAAGCGCCAGCGCGAAATCGAACGCCAGGCGGCAGAAGAGACTGAGATCAACGAGGAGGATGACGAGAGCGAAAGCCCAATTGCTCAGAATTTACATACTCCAACTCCGCGCCCTAATGGATCATCTGCCTATACGCGCCGCCGCAAAAGTAGCAATAGCGCTTCTGCCCGCCGTCGCAGTACACAAAAATCACGCACGTCCTGAACTATACCGGTACTTGCAGCCCATTATTGTTCACTTTTTATGGGCTGCAATTGTACAATAGGAGAAATACTATTTTTTTCCCCTGCATTCAGCTAACACGAAGTATTACCAAACAAAGCAGCGTTGCTGAATGTGTGTTATTTATTGGAGGCAAGGAACAGTGGACAGCATAGAGGCTAGTGGCAAAAGTGTTGATGAGGCAGTCACACAGGCTTTGTCTCGCCTGGGAAGACGTCGTGACGAAGTAGACGTGACTGTACTACAAGAACCCGCCCGTGGTGCTTTTGGTCTGGGAAGTAGAGATGCACGTGTGCGCGTAACCCTTCGCCGCACACATTCCAGCGCCGTCATTACCCCGGAAATGGCAGATGCAATACTGGGTCCCGCTGACCCTGATCTTCCCCTCGCTGATACTGAAGACGAACTTTATGAGGAGGAGGAAGACGAGGACGAGCTTTACGATGAGGAGGAGGAAGAAGACGAAGATTTAGAAGATGAGGAGGATCTGGAAGATGATGAGGAATCACTCCCTTTTATTCCTTCATCAGAGATCATCACACTTGCTCCTCTTCCACAACCTCCTCTTCCAGGTGGAGAAGGTAGCGAAGGAGAAGAGGGAAACCGTCTACAAAATGTAGAAAATCCCTCTCGCGAGGATATCGAAATTACTGTCGATGTCCTGCAAAATGTTTTACGCTATATGAATATCCATGCTACTGTTCAAGTACGCTCAAATAGCCCGTTAACGCTGAATATTCACGGTATTAATGAGAATCTCGGCCTGCTGATTGGTCGGCGTGGCGAAACCCTGGCTGCCTTACAGCTCCTGGTTAATCTCATTGTCAGCCATCGCACGAAGCACCGTATGCGCATTATCGTTGACGCCGAAAACTACCGCGAGCGCCGCGAGGAAAATTTACGCTCTCTTGCCTTACGCGTCGCCCAACAAGTACGCAACTATCGCCGCTCTATTGCCCTGGAAGCCATGCCACCACATGAGCGCCGTATCGTACATATCGCACTTTCTGAGAGCAAGGATATTAGTACAGAAAGTATCGGCGAAGGGGACGAGCGCCGTGTCGTTATCTCTCTGAAACGCCCTGGCCGCTAACTTGCTCATTTATTTCAAGGAACCGACACTTCTCTCTGTCTCATCTACGCTTTCGATCCGTTGTCCACAGCAGGGCGGTGTTTCTCTCCGCCCTTACAACTCTCGCCAGCCTGGTTCCTTATACTTATGGTTGATGGAAACAGAATAAGCATCAATCAGCTCTCCACACTATTTGACCCGCTCACAGCGGAAACGTAGGCTTCGCGTAACTTAGGAACAGTGGTGAACTGTGAGAGCTCTTCAGGCTCAATCCAGCGCATCTCCGTTGCCTCCCAATCTGTTTTAATCAGTTCTGGTGCGGCAACCTCAAAAAGAAAAGGATGAACATAAAAATGCCGCCCGATCTCTTCGTCGATATGTTCGACAATCGCTCCTCGTTTCAGCAAACGCACTAGATCATCTCCCAATCCTGTCTCTTCTAGAATCTCGGTAAAGGCCTGCTCTTCGGGTGTTACTCCTGCTTCAATAAAACCGCTGATCCCTGCCCAATGAGCATGGTAGCTGCCCACACGTTCGCTACGCCGCACCAGCAAAATATGAGGTGTAGCAAGATCGGTACGAAGCAAAAAACAGGTGACGACATGCGTTGCTTGCGGTAATTGACGAGAACTCATGTTATTTCCCTCTTAAAAAGAAAACAAGATGACAGTAACCAGACTGATACGTTATACTCCTTAGTAGATAATTTTAAGTAGAGAGTAATCGAAATCATCTATAATATACTCTATCAGGAGCATCTTTCCATATGCAAATTAGAGAACCAGATCAAATAATGCCAGGAACCCTTCCTACAACACCGGTTCCAGCATCTCTGACAAATGAACAGCCCTGGCGCACATTGCTCACTCCCTGGTGGAAAGCCACTCTGGCGATTCTGCCGATATTTCTGCTCACGCGTTTTCTCTTTCTGCTTCTTACTTACTTCGCAGGTGTTCTTTTCTTTGTGCCAAACTACTTTGGCGGCCACCGCACTTTTCACGATCTGCTGTACACCTGGAATCAGTGGGACGCTATCCGTTATATGACGATTGCTAACCAGGGCTATCCTACGCCTGAATATTCTGCCTTTTTCCCGCTCTATCCAGCTATGACTCATCTCCTCCATGCTCTCATACATGGAGACACTCTACTCTCTGGCATGCTTCTCTCAAATATTGCTTTCCTCGGCACATTGATTGTCTTCTATCGGCTCGTAGAGAGCGAATTCGATAGCGGGACAGCAAGCAGGGCCGTTCTGTATCTATCCATCTTCCCAACCTCGCTCTTCTTTTTCGCAGCATACAATGAATCTCTCTTCATGCTTTTTTTGCTCCTGAGTATTTATGCTCTGCGTCGGAGTCGCTGGTGGTTTGCTGGAGTCTTTGGCGGACTGGCAATGCTCTCCCGCTCTATCAGTATTTTCCTGGCTCTGATATTTGTCTATGAATTCGCACGCCAGAAGTTACCGTCGTTACGTCAAAGCTGGCAGGAGCGCAGTTTTCCTCAGATTTTACGTCAGTCAAATGGCTTACTCGCGCTCCTCTTTATTCCTCTTGGCCTGTTAATTTATATGTATGGCCTGAAAGTGCGCTTTAACGATCCACTCGCCTTCACCCATGCACAAATCCATTGGCGGGAAGGATTAAATTTCCCCTGGGTTGCTCCACTCTCGGTCCTGAAAAGCCTGCTCACCCATCACCCACTCAATTTTTCCAGTGCGCATATACTCATTGATTTAACTGCGTTTATCCTCTTCCTTGTATTGCTCATTCTGTGCTTTGTAGGACCTGAGCGCTTTGCCCGCCATCAATGGAGCTTTGTTCTCTTCGGCTTCCTGGCATTAATCTATGCGGTTCTCTTTCCAGGACTTACGGGAGCACACCTGGATGCGATGGCTTCTACACAACGCTTTGTGCTAGAAATTTTTGCGGGCTTTATCGTTATGGCGCGTATCGGAAGAAGAAACTGGTTTCATCAAAGCTATCTCCTTATTGCACTACCAATGCTGGCATTTTTCATCATCCAATTTATGACAAAACATTGGACAGTGTAATCTTTTTTAGAAACGAAGAGAGCAAAAATCAACGAGAACCTCCTCATTTGCTCTTTTTCTCATATTGCGCATTTTCTTCATCCTTGACGTATTCTTAGCACTTTTATATAGTATGCTTGGCGCATAGTACACTTTTGCACATTGCCCACAGATTGAAAGCATATAGAGTACACATGAATTCATTTTTAAGCCTTTAAAGGCCTGTTCGCCTTGATAATCAGAAGGTAGGCCGACATGTTTAATTCACCCATTATTATTCTCCTCATAGGAATTCTCGTTCTCCTGGGTGCGGGCATTGCTCTAGGAGCAGGATATCTTTATGGCAGATCCCAGAATAAAGAAAAATTTGAAGAAAGTTTGCGCATTCAAAAGGAGGCCAGTGAGCAACGTTTGCTTACTGTGCAGACGGAGCAGCGCGAAGCTCTACGGGAAGCACGCGAGGAGAACGCACGTTTCCGCACTACAATAGAGCGTGAAAATCAGGAACGGCGATCTGAAATACAACGTCAGGAACACCGTTTACAACAGAAAGAAGAAAATTTAGAGCGGAAGATCGATCTTCTCGAACAGAGGGAGCGAAAACTATCAAACAAAGAACGAAGCATCGAGATAGTGCGCGAGGAGGCAGAGCAACTCAGACACGCTCAATTAAACAAGCTAGAAGAGATCGCTCAGATGGACGAGGAGCAAGCAAAAGAGTATTTGCTCAAACAGGTTGAAACACGCGCCCGTACTGAGGCCGCACAACGAATTCGTGCCATCGAAGAACAGGCTCGCGAGGAAGCAGAAAGCAGGGCTCGCGAGATTATCACTCTTGCCATTCAGCGCTGCGCCTCGGATCAGGTCTCAGAATCGGTTGTCTCTGTCGTGCCACTACCCAACGATGAGATGAAGGGCCGTATTATAGGTCGCGAGGGTCGCAATATTCGAGCGTTAGAGGCCGCAACTGGCGTGGATCTGATCATTGATGACACGCCCGAAGCCGTGATTCTTTCCGGTTTTGATCCGGTAAGACGTGAAGTGGCCCGTGTAGCGCTAACGAAACTTATTCTGGATGGACGTATCCATCCTGCACGCATCGAGGATGTTGTCGCAAAATCACGCCAGGAAGTCGATACTATTGTGCGTGAGGCAGGAGAAAATGCGGCTCTAGAAGCCAATGTACATGGTCTTCAACCGGAGCTACTCAAGATTCTGGGGCGGCTCCATTTCCGTACTAGTTATGGACAAAATGTGCTGGCTCATTCAGTGGAAGTCTCGATTCTTGCCGCAACAATGGCTCATGAATTAGGGGCTGACGTCAATGTCTGTAAAACAGCAGCCCTGCTGCATGACATGGGCAAGGCCATCGATCAGGAAGTAGAGGGTCCTCATGCCATTATTAGCGGCGAAGTAGCCCGCCGCTTTGGCAAATCGCCAAGAATTGTGCACGCAATTGTAGCTCATCACGCCCTTGAGACTGAGCCACAAACGTTAGAGGCTGCTATCGTACAGGCAGCAGACGCCATTTCAGCCGCTCGTCCCGGCGCACGTCGTGAAACGATTGACCTCTATATCAAACGCCTGGAGTCCCTTGAACATATTGCTAATTCATTTACTGGTGTTGAGAAGTCCTTCGCTATTCAAGCAGGGCGCGAAGTCCGTATCATTGTCAGGCCAGAAGAGGTGGATGAATTCGCAGCAGCACGACTGGCAAGTGATATCGCAGAGAAGATTCAGGAAAATATGGATTATCCTGGACAGATCAAGGTCTGCGTCGTTCGCGAAACACGCTCAGTCGATTATGCTCGTTAGTTTTGTTTAGCAAAATGTGACAAACTGGTAGAAGTCTTAGCGAGACCTCTACCAGTTTGTTCTATCAATAACCATTCCAGAAAGGAGGCTGTGCTTCCCTCATCTAGAGAATGAGGGTACTGCATCGCCATTATTATGGATAATTTAAATAGAGTGGATCTTCATACACACTCAACCGCTTCCGATGGTCTCTACACACCTGGAGACCTCGTTGAACGTGCAAGTAAAGCCGGATTACAGGTACTTGCCTTAACCGACCATGACACAACCGATGGTATAGAAGAAGCGTCACAGGCCGCCAGCACATTGGGTATTGATTTTATTCCAGGAATCGAAATCAATACCGATGTCAGTGGCGGTGAAGTACACGTCCTCGGCTATTTTTTAGACTATAAACAACCAGCATTTCAGAAGATCCTACAAACCTTACGCAATGCACGCGAACGACGCGGGCAACGTATGGTAGAACTTCTTAATGAAGAAGGGATAGCGATCACCTGGGAACGCGTACGTACCATTGCTCAGGGGGCTGTAGGACGCCCGCACGTTGCCAGAGCACTTATGGAAGCAGGCTATGTGCAAAGCATAGGAGAAGCATTCGACAAGTACATAGGCAAGGCCTGCCCGGCTTATGTGCCTCGCTATAAGCTCTCACCACTCCATGCAGTCCAGTTGATTGTTAGTACCAACGGCTTACCTGTCGTTGCACATCCTATCACTATACCAGGCCTTGATGAGCTACAACGCTGGCTGCCCGAACTCTGCCAGGCAGGACTAGTCGGACTGGAAACCTACTATGGACCCTATACACAAGAACAAGAACAGATCCTGCAAGCACTGGCAGATCAGTACCATTTGATTGCCACTGGTGGCACCGACTATCATGGTCCAGGAATCCATCCGACACCGCTCGGTGGACGCTGGGTTCCTTATTCGGCAGTCGAACGCTTAAAGGCTGAGGCTCAAAAGCGCAAAGGGATTCTTCCTCCGGATTTTACCTTGCCACCTCCTGAAGAAGAGTAAAAGCAACTCTTTCTGTTGAAAAGCAGTGGTTATAAGCGGCGTGCCAGTTCCTGACGTGAAGCGGTGCGCCAGCGGCTCACCTCCTCTTCCCCTACCGCAAGAGGTTGGCGGCGTAAACGCTCATCCACTTCCAATTCGTGGAACAACAGAGTGCCGATCATAGCGACCACCTGTTCAGGGATACGATCTTGTCCAGCAGCCTGCGCCTCGCTAAGAGAAACCTCTGGAGACCACTCTTCTGCAACAAAATCTGTGGAGATATCTCCTGCAATAAAGCGCGGCTGCTCTACCAACCAACGTGCAAAAGGCAGCGTTGTACGCACACCAACGATCTGGTATTCAGCGAGGGCACGACGAAGTCGATCTAAAGCCTGCGTACGATTACTTCCCCACACAATGAGCTTTGCTAATAAAGGATCATAATACAACGGCACTTGCAAACCTGGATAGAGAGAGCTCTCAACACGCACACCCGGCCCAGATGGCTCTCGTAGCACCTGGACAGTACCAGTTGCCGGAAGAAATTTATTTTCAGGGTCCTCAGCCGAAATACGACATTCAATCGCTGAGCCGCGCAGCATCACCTGCTCCTGTGTAAAAGAAAGGGGAAAACCAGCAGCAACACGAAACTGCTCCTGCACAAGATCAATACCAGTACACCATTCTGTCACCGGATGCTCAACCTGAATACGAGCATTCACCTCAAGAAAATAAAAATGCTTGTTCGATCCTAAGAGAAACTCGGCAGTTCCAGCATTCACATATCCAATTGAGCGAACCAGATTTACTGTTGCCTGCGTCAAACTTTCACGTAGCTCGTCATCCACAATCGGAGAGGGAGATTCTTCAAATAATTTCTGGTGACGCCGCTGAATACTACATTCACGCTCGCCTAAATGAACGACATGGCCATGAGTGTCCGCAATAAATTGAACCTCGATATGGCGTGCAGGAGCAATGGCCTTCTCCAGATAGACCCTACCATCCCCAAAGGCACTTAGAGCCTCGCTACGAGCTGTCTGTAAGGCAGGAATCAACTCTGCGGCAGTATGGACAAAGCGAATACCCTTCCCACCACCACCAGCAGCCGCTTTTAACATCAACGGATAGCCTAGCCGCTCTGCCATCTCAGAGGCTTGAGTGATATCGGCGATATCACTCATTGCACCAGGTACAATTGGCACTCCTGCCGCCTGAGCCATTCGGCGAGCCGACGTCTTCTCGCCAACCGCCCGTTGCGCCTCGCTTGATGGCCCAACAAAGATCAATCCCGCCTCTTTACAGGCATCTACAAAAGCTGCATTCTCCGACAAAAATCCATATCCAGGATGGACAGCCTGAGCACCCGAACGCCGGGCCACCTCCAGCAAAGCAGGAATAGACAAATAGCTTTGCGCCGCCTGGGCAGGTCCAATAGCATACGCTTCATCGGCCATATGTACATGTAAAGCCTGACGATCTACATCACTATAGACCGCTACACTCTGTAAACCAAGCTCGCGACAAGCACGAATGATACGCAAGGCAATCTCGCCACGATTGGCAACCAGCACCTTCTGAAAGGGCCAATGTGCTACTGGATAATCTCCCATGAAAAAAGACTCCTTTGGCTTCCTACAACACTTTCTGGCAAACAGTATAGCACGCTTCGTTAGTAAACTTCAGACAAAAAGAATGAGAAAAAAAGTAGTTTAATCCATAATAGACCCAATTTATATAAACTATAGGAAAATAGGGCTATATAGGTCTTATTTTTGTTCCATCCTTTACAAAAGTAGAGTACACTAAGGTACGATTGCGCAATGTAGAATATTATTAATAAGAACACTCTATTTATCTGAACATTGTGCGCGTTAAGATCATTGACCCTCCCAGGAGGGACGGAGACAGCTGTGTTTACATTCATAACAAACATTCCCATATTTCGCCGTCTCTTCTATGCGTTTATGTTGGCGGCAGTCATCCCCGGCATAGTCATCGCTGTACTTGGCGTGAGTTTCGTAGATCGGCTAAATACAAGAAGCGAAGCAACAAAAAGCATCATTGAAGCCGCCCAAAAAGCACGTGATGCCAGCATTATTATGCAAACAATCAATAATCAATTAGATGATTTATATAGCCATCAGTATCAATCAACGCAGGTAATGAAACCTGAAGATAAGGCCGCTACAGTCACACAAATTCAAAACAATGAAAAAATGCTAGCAGACATCTTAACAACTTACGTTCAGAACTATCAACTTGCAGATGCCAGCCGCATGCAGAGTGTAAGTCAGAGCATTCTAAATGATGATGGAGCCGCACAACAAGTCATTGATGCCCAGAAAGATGCTCTCAATCAGACATTAACTCCTAATACAGGATATTGGCCGCAATATCAAAAAATTTTCGATACTGCCCTCAGCCAGATACAAAATCATGCCCCCGCATCTGTGGTCAGTACTAATATTACTGCCATCAATAATGCGAATAATTCCCCTTACACTTCTTTTCAGACAGCGTGGGGAAATGTTATCAAAAATACAGAAGATGCTGAAAACAGGATTGCAAATGTTGGCGCTTCACAGACCACACCTATTTTTATCACCACCATTATCGCCTTCTTCTGCACTATCATGGTTGTTATCGCAATTGGTTATTTCGTTAACCTCACTATCACACGTCCATTGCGCCAACTGGCTACGCTGACCAAACGTATCGCAAAAGGAGAGACCGCAGCACGAGCCCAGATTACGGGACGTGATGAGATCTATATGGTTGCTACATCAATGAATAATATGCTCGACAACATCGTGCACTTGATACAAGAGACCCAATCACAGCGCGATGCATTACAAGGGCAGGTAGAAAAACTGGTCAGTGAAGTTAGCGGTGTTGGTGAAGGTGATCTAAGCGTCCAAGCAGAAGTGACCGCTGATGCTCTGGGCGTGCTAGCCGACTCCTTCAACTACATGGTAGAAGAGCTTGGTAGCCTGGTTGTACGAGTAAAAATGGTCGCCAATGAAGTAGAAACCTCAACATCTGCCATTCTAGACCGTATGACCCAACTTGTAGAGACCGAAGAAAACCAGATCAGTCAGATCTCAACGGCAGAAGTCGAAGTACAGAACATGGCAAGCTCCAGCCTACAAGTAGCAGAGCGCTCACAATTACTCTATGAGGTAGCCCGTGTTGCACGAAGAGATGCCCAGGGAGGACGTGAATCGTTGCAGCAGGCCATTGAAGGCATTGGACGCATTAACGAGAACGTCCATGCAACGGCTAATAAAGTGCAAACTCTCGGTGAACGGTCACGAGAGATTAACGAAATTGTTGATGCCATCTCAGGTATTGCTCACCAGACAAATCGGCTAGCCCTCGACGCTGCCATTCAGGCTGCGATGGCAGGAGAAAACGGCAAAGGCTTTGGAGCTGTTGCAGCCGACATTCGTCGTCTGGCCGAACGCTCTAAAGATCAGGCAAACATCATCACACGCATCGTACGAAGTATCCGCGAAGATATTGGAGCTGTTGCTGTCTCGATGCAAGACACAGAGAGAGAAACGGCTGTTGGTTCAAAGCTAACACGAGAGGCTGGTACTGCCCTCGAATCAATTTTCAGTGCCGTTGAGCGCCAGGGAAGAGAAATCGAAAACATCAATCTCGTTGCCACACAACAGCAACAATCCTCAAGCGCGGTTGTGCAAATTATGAACACCATCGCAGGGCTGACCCAACAGGCAAGCATCAATACACGAGATGCTTCACAGAACATGGAGCGACTGGCACGCCTGGTTGAGCAGCTACGTGCTTCTGTAGAGGCCTTCAAACTGCGTGAGAGCCAGGGCTATTCCGTGCCCAATGCATCGGGCTTCAGCTTCAGTCCTGAGGAAGAACAACGTGATAGCTCACTTACCGTCAGTGGTGTCTTCCGTACTGTAAGCGCAACAATTCAACCAACGCAAAACCCATCAAGCCCTAACAACTCACTTGTGGCAGTCCACACAAATGAAGGTTATGGACTCTACGGGGCAACCACAGGAGTACCGACAATGCCCAACAAACAAAACGGCGCAAACAATAACAGTGGAACCTGGGATTGGAATACACCTCAACCGCCAGAGAATCAACTCTGGAGAAGTTAAACAGAAAAAAGGACAAAAGCAGAGCCGGCAGAACTTATTTCTGTCGGCTCTGCTTTTGTCGTACAGCCTCGTAAAGCAAAACGCCTGTAGCTATTGCCGCATTGAGCGATTCCACGTTATTAGCCAGAGGAATCGTTATTGCCTGAGAGGAAAGTCCTCTGGCAGATGCGGAAGGACCGTGAGCCTCATTCCCAATAATTAAAGCAAAAGGCATAGTAAGATCCTGCTCAAAGTAAAAATGCTTGCTTCCAGCTTCAGCCAGAAAGACGTGTCCCCGGCAATGCTGTTGAACATACTGCTCAATTTGCGGCCAGGAGACTGAAACCTCCACCGGTAAAAACATATGAGCTCCAGCCGCTGCTCGTACAACTTTAGGGCTGAAATAATCGACACAATCGGGTGTAAGCAAAACTGTATCAACGTCAGTCGCAAGGGCAGTACGCAGAATCGTCCCCATATTACCAGGATCAGCAATATCGTCGAGAATAAGCAGTGCAGGGCGAGATACAGGAGGGCGGCTTTTTCGCAAATGCGCTGATGAAAAAATCTCCAGGGGCAAAACGCTCACCACTCCTTGAGAAGACTGCACATCCCCTATTGCCGCAATTACACGCTCACTCACCTCAATCAACTGATCTGTCTTCAAATCAGACAAACTAAGCAGGCGATTGAGGAGTAGCTGTCCCTCATAAGTACGTTGCAATAATGTTGGCTCATAATACACTTCAGAAGGACGCAGGTCCGCATCCAGCAGAGTTTGCAGCAGATGGAGTCCTTCTAGCAAAAAAAATCCACTTTTTTTGCGACCACGTGCTGTATGCAAATGCTGAAGTCTTGTAATACGTGGATTAGATGGGCTAGTAATCAAAGTCATAGATCAACTTTCCAAAAAAATAGGGGAACAGAGCGACTAGAGCGTCGTCCCATTCCCCCGCAGAGTAGATGTTTCTCAACTATTGCGCAATAGCACCTAGAGCCTGCTTCACTAGTACGCCAAATGCCACCGGATCATTTACAGCCATCTCAGCAAGGATCTTGCGATCCACATCGATATTTGCAGTATGAATAGCATGCATCAGTGTACTATAGCTTACACCATACATACGGGCAGCAGCATTAATACGCGTGATCCAGAGGCGACGCATATCGCGTTTGCGGTTACGGCGGTCCCGATACATATAGGCCATTGAGCGCATAACCGACTCATGGGCAGGACGGAAAAGATTACGGCGTGTAGCACGATGGCCTTCCGCGAACTGTAACAACTTTTTATGTTTTTTGTGGGCTGGTACCCCACGCTTCACTCTTGGCATAGTCTATTAGTCCTCCATCAATCTAATACGAAGCAATTAAAAGGCATAAGGCAACAAACGCTTCAAGCGGCGTGTGTCGCCAGTAGCGAGTTGGAACTGCTTATCCATAGAACGAACAGCTTGAGGAGACTTATTACGGCGCAAGTGGTTAATAGCAATCTTGCGGCGCATAAACTTGCCACCAGCGGTAACATGAACCCGCTTGGCCATTGCTTTGTGTGTTTTCAGTTTCTGCTTCATTTTCTCTTTCTTTCTTTTTCGGCGGGGCAAAAGTCGTTTTCCCTGAAACTCAGGCACATATACTGCATTTCTATCTACCCGGATTAAAAGAGCAAGCTCGTAGGGGAGAGAGGCAATATTAGTAGAGCGGCGATTGAACCCATCAATCTCACAATAGCCCAATCAAAGGCGCAGAGAAGCCTTTTTCAAGAGCGAAACCCCGCATGCGGGACGCATTATAGCATACATGAACCTTCTATGCAAGAGTCCTACTCAACAATTCAACGATAACCGCCTCCTGGTCGAGAAGGCCAGGGCGGACGCGAAAGCCAGGGCGGACGTGAGAGACGGCGTTGAGCATTTGCAGAAGGCGCAGCAGTTTCCTCCTGTGCCCTTACCATTCCCCAGGTAGAAGAGAAAAAGAGCGACCAGCCCCAGAGAACGACAGGCAAACAAAGGCAAACCAGCGCCATACCACTCCAGACAGCTTGCCATTGCCAGCAGTAATAACACGCAAGCGCACCAAGCAACAAAAACATCGCCAGAACACCCGTCTTTCGATTGGCAGAAGCCAGAGCCAGGGCCAGAGGAGCCAGCATATACCACGGCCAATAGACAGGTAATAGCAACAGCGCCAGTAGCAAAAGCCAGGCAGCAAAAAACAGGACGAGCTCCAGGGTATCAGCAAGCCAGAGACTAAAGAGCAAAAAACCACCAATAATTATCAGAGAGAAGACAGTCCAATGATGAGGAGTTACTATCCAGAAAAGGGGAAATGGCAAACGTACTGGCAGATGTAAAAGCGCCGCATCTAAAAAATTCTGAGCAGTCGCAAGCCAGAAAACCTGGAAAAGATTCTGCATCACACCTGCAATCCCCCAACCAGACCAATATGGTAAGTAAGCAAGCAACATGACCATAATGGAGATAGCCAGGACGCCAAACCACCAGAAGAGGCGGAGACGAACAGACAATGTACGTGCATACTTTATGAGAAGCATAAAAAATAGTGGTACAAGCAAAAAATAGAGAGGGCTACTGAGCGCTGCTAGCAAGACAAAAACCCAACCGAGCAGAGCAGAACGGCGCAAGAAGAAAAGCACTGCCAGCAGCAGATAAACCACTATCACCAGCTCCAGATGCATCTGCGCTACACCTAACAAGAGCATCAGAGGATTCCAGGCATAAAAAAAGACGCCAGCAAATTGTTGCTCTGGCTTTAGACGTCCTAGAATAACCCAGAGTAAGACACAACTGAGTAAATGGGCAAACAGACCAAGAAGACGAAATGCCAGAACTTCATACATTGGATTATTCTGTGCAAACAGCGTTACCAACATTGTAATATCTGTCCAGACAGGTCCGTAAGGCGTCACCTGATGAGATTCGACCAGACGTTGAAAGAAATCTTGCGCAAAAGTAGTTGGCATCACGACATAGGGATTCACATGATAAAGAGCAACCATTCGGCCATAGAGGCTATAAAGCAAGAGATCATAGGTAAACGCATTCTTTGTTAAAGGCGCAAAGACCATCGTAAGCGAGAAAACTAGCGTAAAGAAGAGAACACAACAAAGCAATACGAGACGCATTTTTGCGGAGAGGCGCACAAGTTGCATGCGTGAACCAACGCGCCTGGCCAGCAATGCGAGAAACACAGTAAGCGTGAATGCGAGCAACCAGAGATTGGTATAACGCAGTTCTCCTAACGCAGGATCGAAACCAGGAACATGTGCAAGTAAAGAAGGGAAAAAAGGAAAAAGAGAGGGCCAGGAGTACAGAACTCTCCAAGGGAAGAGATGAACAAGCAAGGACGGGGAAACAGTATCGGCCTTCGAGACAAGTGCCAACAACGGATAGAGAGTCAAATAGAGTAATTCCAGCAGAAAGCCAAAGAGCATGAGTTGAAGCAGAGCACGAGAAACCTGTAAGCTCATCTTCCTTCTAGAAGGTGGTACAGGTAGAGCATCCCCCTGTTGAGGAATAACAGCCGTGGAAGCTGTAGCTCCTGGAAGAGCGGGTTGGGTACGTTGAGTACGTTGAGAGCGCAAAAGCGCTAAACGCTGATTTACTGGACGCTGTTGCATAACTTCTCCGAGAAGAGAGAAATATCATTTTATGTGGAAATAAGCGTGTATTTTTGATATGCGAAAGTGCGAAAGCAGATGAGACCCACCTCGCCCTACGAACAGATTTGATAGCCTCTAGTATGACGCAAACCTTCAAAACTGTCAATAAAGACCCAAAAACTTCCGCTTTTCCATTTTTTCTAGGTATAGAAAGAATAGAGAGATGAAATGAAAAGATCCGATACTTCGGCTCTCTTGTCAGACATAGCGGACTCTGATATAATAGCGTGGCATTGATAGCTTCCAAAACCGCATGTGGTTCATTTTCCTGGTCAAGACAGCACCAGGTAAGGCTACCACAAGCCAGAGAAGACATCGCACTACAGAGGCATGAAGGCCAGACTGTAGGGCCATTCTTGCAGAAGTCCAAATGTATGCATGTATGTTGAAAAGGGCGGCAGCTAACCCTTCCGTCCAGTGACATCTGCGATCTATCGTAAAAACATCAACATAATGTTGATGTCCACCTGCTCTGGCAGTTCCACCTGATTTAGTAATTTATAAAACTATCAAAACACGTGGACTGACCGGATGCATACCCAGAGGAAGGAGGAGGCTTCGTGACGAGAGATTACGAACTCGGCATTATTCTCAATCCCGAAGTCAACGAAGAAGAGACACGGGGCATACTTGACCGTGTCGAGCAGATCGTCGCCACAAACGGCGGTCAAACTGTGAAAGTCAATCAATGGGGACGCCGTCGCCTGGCTTATCCAATTGAGCGCCAGCGCGATGGAGTTTACATCTTCATTGATATGATTCTAACACCAGAGACTGTAGGCGAACTCGAACGTACCCTCAAGGTTTCTGAGGCGGTTCTGCGTCATATGATGAAGAAGCGCGATCCCAAAGCTATTCAGAAAGAGCGCGAAGAGCGTGAAGAGCGCGAAGCTCGTGCTGCTGCTGCTGCTGCTCTCCAACTCCTGCCAGCCCAACGGCAGAAGGAGAGGAACAACAAGCTGAGGTTGCAGTTCCTACCGAGGTGGACGCTTCTCTTCCTTCTGAGACTGAGCTGGAAGACGTTCCTCCCGCCATTGAAGAAGAGACTGTTGAGCCCTAGTTTTTTCTAGTTGTAATACGTTTGGGTACGTCCATATATGCTCCAGGAGAGAGCTGAGGCAGAGGGTATCAACCGAAAGGATTTTGCAGGAATGAACAAAATTATATTAATCGGGAATCTGGGAAGAGACCCTGAGATGAGTTACACACCCAGTGGTACTGCTGTCACCAAGTTCTCGCTCGCTGTTAGCAAGCGCGTGGCTAAATCACAGACAGGTGAAAAACAAGACGACACCGATTGGTTCAATATTGTCGCCTGGAGTAAACTTGCTGAGACATGCAACCAGTACTTGCGTAAAGGCCAAAAGATCTATGTTGAAGGTCGCTTGTCAGTTCGTAAGTATAATGACCGCGAAAATGTGCAGCGAACAGCTATCGATGTAATTATCAACGAGATGGAAATGCTTACACCGAAAGGTGCACAGCAACAACAATCTGGTTCAGGTGATAATTTCTTAAATGATGATCTAGGAGATTTGGACGATCACCCCTTCTAGTGCGCCATTTACACGTCATGCAATCAATTATCTCAAAAGCGAGTATGAGGTTGAGAGCAAATACCTCATAGGGCAACCTCTTACCTAAGCGGGAAACCGTAAGGGGACATGTAGCATGAGGATGAAAGCGGGGGAGCGCGAAAGTGTGTAGCGTAGTCGCCCCGCAAGCCCTGTGTGCATGGTGAGTCTGCATGACAAATCCGAGTTCTCGCGTGATTGTGGTGTAGTCCCATCTCAACACACTTAACGGGATGACACTCAATAAAACGGGAAGTTTAAAAGGTCCCGCTGAAATAAACCGTAGCTTAGAAAGACGGTGAAAAGCTCTCTTGAGTGGACGGCCTGTAATGAACAGGAAAGAGAACAAAAGGACACCTAAACACACTAAACGTTATGCATTAACGAAAAATGGGATGGTCTACGGGTGGAGACACCTAAGATCACGGAACCCCCATAGTAGTCAGAGAATGGGAAAGCCATTTACAAGGCGAAGGGGCAGCGTTTGAAAGAACGCCAGATCAAAGGAAATGACAATCCTTTGAAGGGTAGGTGTCAACGAAGTCCAAATAAGGGAGAGGCGCGAGATGCGAGATATCCAAACCGTACTAGGACTTCTCAGTGAACGAGGCAGAACAGGAAAGCCGTTAGAAAGGGTGTATCGACTTCTTTACAACTCCAAATCTGTATCTAGAGGCATATAACAAAATCTATCGAAACAAAGGGGCAATGACCCCCGGCGTGACGGCAGAAACACCAGACGGTATGTCGCTTCGAAAAAGTACAAGATCATCATTGAAGCGCTCCGATCAGGAACATTTCGATGGAAACCTGCGCAGAAGAACATATATCCCAAAGAAAAACGGGAAGAAAAGACCGTTAGGAATGCCAACCTGGACGGATAAAATGGTTCAAGAAGTGCTACGAATGATACTCGAAGCCTACTACGAACCCCAATTTAGTGACAACTCACATGGGTTTCGACCCGAATAGAGGATGTCACACCGCCCTGAAAGAGATACAGGGAAATTGGACAGGAACAGTATGGTTCATTGAAGGAGATATCAAGGGATGCTTTGAGCAATATCGACCATGAAAAACTCATAGGTATCCTAAGAGAACAGATCAAAGATGAACAACTACTGGCACTCATTCAGGGATTACTCAAAGCCGGATATACTGGAGGAATGGAAATACAATGCAACCCATAGCGGAACGCCGCAGGGAGGCATTATGAGTCCACTGCTTGCTAATATCTACATGAACGCCCTGGATAAGTACGTAGACCAAATACTGATCCCCAAATACACGCAGAGGAACGGGAAAGAAAGTACAACCCGGAATACGCCAGATTAGAATCTGAAACAACAGAGGGCATTCAAGCGAGGGAAGAATCGCAGACGCAAAGACATATCGCAAGCAGATGCAACAACTCCCATCACTGGACCCAACGTGACCCGAACTATCAGAAGGTTGAGATATGTCAGGTATGCCGATGACTTCCTTCTAGGATACATAGGAACCAAAGAGGAAGCAGCAGGAAATCAAAGCAGAGTTAGAAAGCTATCTTCAAAACGATAGGACTGACACTATCAGAAGAGAAAGACGCTTATCACCCACGCCCGAACAGAAAAAGCACGAGTTTCTTGGATATCGACATCCAAACACTCAAGCAAGACCATGATACTGGAGTGTACCAAACGAAGCAAGGAACCTGTATAAGCGCAGGACGAAGAAAAATCAACGGAAGAATTGGCTTAACCATACCTGAAGAAGTCCTGACGAGAAAAAGAAGAACGATACATGAAGCAAGGAAAAGGAGTAGCATTGAGCACCTCCTCACCCATGAACATGAATACAGTATCGTTATGCAATACCAGGCAAGAGTTCAGAGGAATAGCTAATTACTACCATCTTGGCATACAACATACATAAGCTCAAAAAGCTTAAATGGGTATATGGAGCAATCACTCACCAAAACGATAGCCAAGAAACAGAAAGATCTCGGTGATACAAAGTGTACGAGAAATACGGTACAAAAGTCAAAGTGGGAGATGAAGAACTACAAAGCCCTACAAGTGGTTGTTCCAAGAGAAGAAAAGAAACCACTCATTGCAACATGGGGAGGCCAACCCATCAGACCTGAAATCAGCAAGACAATCCTGACGATAGAATTGCGCCAAACATACTCCACTAGTCGGAGCGAATTGCTACAAAGAATGCAGGCCGAAGAATGTGAACTATGCGGAAAGAACCGAAAAACTAGAGGTTCACCACATACGAGCACTTAAAGACCTTAAGAAATACCCAGGACGGGAGAAACCACTATGGGTACAGAAGATGGCAGCCATGAGGCGCAAAACACTCGTACTCTGTCGAACGTGTCACATGGATACCATGCCGGAAGGCCCAGTGACGCGACAAAAAGTCACAGTTCACAAGAATTAACAATGACACTGGAGAGCCGGATGCGATGAAAGTCGCACGTCCGGTTCGGAGGGGAGAGGTCGAAAAAGTACAGTACTGTAACTCGTCGGCCCCTTACCCTACAAACGCATTTGCTTTTGAAGGAGATTTCTCGTGCAGAGACGCAGTGATTCCGCCCCACGTCGTGAGCGCCGTGAGGGTGGACGCGGCGAGCGTTCTTCGCGCCGCAAAATTTGTCAGTTCTGTCATGATCATGTTCGCGAGATCGATTACAAAGATGCTTCCCGTTTCATGAAGCGCTATATCTCGGATCGCGGCAAGATCGAGCCCCGCCGCAAAACGGGGACATGTGCCAAGCATCAACGCGGTTTAAGCACCGCTATCAAACAGGCCCGTTATATGGCTCTACTACCTTATACAGCAGAACATATGCGTGGAATGTAACATTTACGGTGTTTAAACCACCAGGGAGAGATAGAGCGCGCAGGTTCTCTATCTCCCTCGCTCATAAAATGCTTCTCCCTATACTAGACGTCGGGGTTTCCCGCAGTGGAGGTTTTTTTGATGAAGAGTCAGACAGCGCCGCGACCTGAAAATCAGCGACCAACGCGCTCTGCCAAATCACGAAAATACGTAAAACAGACCGCACATGTTGAAGCACGCCGCGATGGCAAACCCCTTATTTTTGGTTGGGGTGCACATTTATCACGCAACGAAAAAAATCAACTTCAACGACGTGCAGTCTGGGCTCTTTCCGCATTCATCGCTGTTCTTATCGTCGCTGTTATTGTCGGTTTCTGGGTCAACTTTAATATTATTGTTCCAAACGAACCTATTGCAAGTGTCAATGGACAAAATATCCCTCAATCTGATTATCGTAAACTGGTCGTCGTTAAAGCTCAGCTCCAGACAAATGATTTGCAAGGGCCTCATGGCCTGCTCGTGCAGCGTGATAATCTGAGCAAACAGGTGACACAACAACAAGCTACTATTACCACGACAAATCAACAGATCGCTGATCTTAATACACAAATAAAAACCGCCACCGCAGACCAACGTGCGACGCTCAATACGCAACTAGCGAGTGCTGAGAATCAATTAAAAGATGAGCAGGCACAGCTTGCTCCACTTAATGCACAATATCAAACAATGCAGCAGACAACAGTGCCTGTAGCACAATCGCTCCTCAATCAATCGCAGGTCGGCAATGATAGCGTTGGTTGGTTACAAGATGACCTGCTGATCCGTAACTGGTTGAACAAGCAGAGCAACACGGTCCAGGCAAAGATTGAGCCTACTACGCAAGAGATCAATCAAGCGCTTAACAATTTTAAGGCAAACCTTCCGAAAAGCACCGTATACAATCAGTTTTTGAGCAGCAATAGCATTAGTGAGACTGATTTGAGCACCATGCTGACCTTGAAGGTCAGACGTGACAATATGCAATCCTATCTCAGCTCGCAGATAACCTCTCCTGCCTATCAGGTTCTGGCCAGCTCTATTACTGTCCAGAATCTTGCAGATGCTCAGACAGTTTTGAAGCAGCTCAAGAGTGGTCAGAGCTTTGCGCAAGTAGCAGAGGCAAAATCTTTAGATACGGCCACAAAAACCAATGGCGGTGATCTGGGCTGGATGGCACAAGGCATGTACTTCGAGAAATATGCCTCGAAGATCGGTGCAGTTGTTGATAACTGGATCTTTAATCGTTCGCGCACGCTTGGCGAAATAAGTACACCGCTCAATGAAAATGGCACCTACCATATTATCCAGATCAGAAATGTTGACCCAGCAAAAGATGTAGCACCTACCGATCTTCAGAGCTTGCAGACAGACGCCTTGCTACTCTGGAGTTATCAGCAGAAAGCCACACCAGGGATCAATGTTTCGCAACCAGACTCGAATAAGTTACTTGATCCATCGAATATGCCTACCTGGCTTCCTTCCTCGCCACCGACACAGCCTGGCACAAACGGGGCTGCCCCTGGTGGAGCAGTCCCCGGTGGAGCAGCCCCCGGTGGTACCGGGAGTTTACCAGCGGGTTCATAATCCAATTTAATACCACTAATACTTACGCGGTCAGATTAGTTTCTGACCGCGTGGAGTTAAGCAGAGACTAGTGATATCATTCCACATTTAGAATATGTTAATCTTATTAAGACGACTATACGATTGACAAAGTCGCAGTAAAAGGTCACCATTCTGGAGAATGAAGAAGCATAAAGAGTATGAGCGCAACCAGACCAATAACACAACAGACACTACCACAATCCCTTTTAGAACCTGCTGAAACAATAGACCAGCTCCTGGAGACGGCTTCGCTTTACCTGCACATACCATTCTGCCATACCCGCTGCTATTACTGTGACTTCAACACGTACGCTGGTCTTTTACCAATGCGAGAACCTTATGTTCGTGCTCTGCTGACAGAGATTAAGCTACTTGGAGAAATGGCACAAGGGAAGGATCAAACACGACGTCGCTCCCGAACAATTTTCTTTGGTGGTGGTACCCCCAGTCTCTTGTCCGTAAAACAAATTAAGCGGCTGCTTGATGCTTGTTTCAGTGCATTTGTCGTCGATCCGGAAGCTGAAATTACATTGGAGGCCAATCCAGGTACGCTCAGTCAAGAGCAACTTGTAGGCTTACGCGCTGCCGGTATCAATCGCTTAAGTATGGGTGCACAAAGTTTTGATGCAGAACTGCTTAAATCCCTGGGTCGTATTCATACACCTGAAGAGATTACGCAGGCGGTTCATTATGCTAGAGCAGCAGGCTTTGACTCCCTCAACCTGGATTTCATGTTTGGCTTACCTGGTCAGACTATGCAACATTGGCGCGATACACTTGAAGAAGCCCTGGCCCTGCAACCAGACCATTTTTCGCTATATTCATTAATTATTGAAGAGGGAACGCCTTTCTATACCTGGAATCAGGAAGGACGGATTACTCCCGGTGATGAAGACTTGTGCGCTGATATGTATGAGTATGCCGATGAGCTTTTACGAAACGCAGGATATATCAATTATGAGATTTCTAACTGGGCTCTTCCAGGAAAACACAGCCGCCATAATCTGACATACTGGCAGAATCTCCCTTACCTCGGTATGGGTGCAGGAGCTTCCTCCAGCTTCGCGAATCGCCGTTTCTCGAACGAACGCGATCCAGCTCAGTATATAAAACTCTTGAAAGCCGGACATATTCCAGAAGCCGAAGGCGAAGAAGTGAACAAAGAACAGGCAATGTCAGAAACAGCCTTTCTTGGCCTGCGCACCGCTATGGGTCTGCATCTTCCAACATTTGCAGAAAGATTTTCTCAACCGTTTGCACAATTCGCTGGCAAACGCCTCCAAACCGTAGAAGACGCCGGACTCCTGGAATATCAAGATGGCTGGTTACGCCTCAGTACACGAGGAAGGCTTCTTGGTAATGAAGTTTTTCTACGCCTCTTGCCCGATTAGTTAAAGGAATGGCATATGGAACCATTGCAACAGGGAGCCGGATCATGGGAGGTCTATCCTCTCCTCCCACAGACATTTCTCCAACAGGCAAAACAGGCAAAAATTGAACCACTACAGGCTCAACTGCTTTACAACCGTGATCTACACACCTTTCAAGAGATGAAAGATTTTCTGCTCGCCGACTACGCACGCACACCTGATCCTTTGACGCTTATAGATATGCCCAAAGCGGTAGAACGTATTCGATTTGCACTTGATAACCAGGAACATATCACTGTCTACGGAGACTACGATGCCGATGGCATTACCTCTTCTTCCCTTCTCTATCACGCTCTGCGGACACTGAAACATCCTGAAGCTACCCTCGATTATCATATTCCGCATCGTCTACGCGATGGGTGTGGATTAAATATATCGGCCCTGGATATGCTCAAAAATCGTGGCACACAACTGATTATCACTACCGATTGTGGTAGTTCGGATGTGGCACAAATAGATTACGCTCACAATCTGAATATTGATGTTATTATTACCGACCATCATCAACCGCCAGCCGAACTACCCAGGGCCTACGCGATGGTTAATCCCTGGCGCTTAGACTGCGTTTATGGCGAGCGATATCTCTGTGGGGTAGGAATAGCCTTCAAGCTTGCACAGGCCCTCTACAGGGCTTATAAACGTCCTGTGGAGCAGGAGATCGAACTGCTAGATCTGGTGGCAATAGGGACCATCGCAGACATCGCTCTTTTACTAGGTGAAAACCATACTCTTGTGCGACTAGGAATACAACAACTCAATAACACGAACAAACCAGGGCTGCAAGCATTGATACGTAATGCAAATTTGCAATCAGGAAGAATTCGTGAGCGAGACATCGCCTTTGGCCTGGCTCCACGTATTAATGCAGCCGGACGAATGAAAGATGCAAGTATTGCCTTCGAGTTGCTCATCTGCGAAAAACCAGAAGAAGCTATAGCTAGAGTCTCAGAGTTGGAACAACTGAATCTGAGACGCCAGCAAGAGACCGAAGAGCTTATGCACCTGGTACGTGAACAGGCACAATTTCAGACGAACAAACCAGTCATCCTGGTCAATGGAGATAACTGGCACGAAGGAATCATTGGCCTGGTTGCTGGAAAACTTGCCGAAGAAATGCATAAACCAGTCCTGGTCCTCAGCAATGATCGAGAAACCCACCTCAGCCGTGGCTCAGCCCGTAGTCAACCAGGCTTCAATATCATTGCCGCCTTACGAAGCTTTTCTCAACATCTGGAACGCTATGGCGGGCACGCACAAGCTGCTGGATTCACTATTCGTAGTGAACATATGATCGAGCTTCACAATCATCTGGTCTCCTGGCAGAACAATGACATCGCAAATGGGATAGTTGATAGCGAAAAAATTGATCTCAATCTCGTTGGTGAACAGGAGCCAATTGAAATAATAGAACAGCCTGCACTACCTAAAATCGATCTCATTTTTACCCATATGGAGCGGATCAACTACCTTCTCTACAAAACCATGCGCACATTAAGTCCTTTTGGAGCGGGAAATCCTGAACCAGTCTTCAAAATGGAAGGTTTGCGCCTATTAGACAAATGGTTTAGCGGCTTCAACAAACAAAATTTGCGTCTCCGGCTGGGAGCGCCAAATAGTACTCTTCAGCAAATAGGTACATTTACCCGTGGAGCGGCGCGTGGAGACGCATTGACAGAGATAACTCATGTGGATATTGTTTTCAAAGTCGAGTCATCTGAAGACGAAACTAAAAAGGAGATATGGCTAAAGATTCTAGATGTTATACCTTCAGTAAAAAAATAGAACTAAAAGGAGCCTGCATAATGCAAGCTCCAGATTTATAGCTTCTTCAATCCCTACGGATAGACACCACGCAGTTCAGTCGATTCAGCCACCCGCGCAACAGCAAGCAGATATGCACCCATCCTTAAGTTTGTCTGCTGCTCATCAGCTTTCCGCCGTACCGCCTCAAAAGAACGTATCATAATACTCTCAAGGCGATGATTAATCTCATTCTCAGCCCAGAAGAAACGTTGCAGATCCTGAACCCATTCAAAGTAGCTCACCGTTACACCGCCAGCATTTGCCAGGATATCGGGAACAATTGTCACACCGCGATCATTCAGAATCTGTTCTGCTTCAGGAGTCGTAGGACCATTAGCCGCCTCGACAATTAAGTGAGCTTGAATACGCCCTGCGTTCTGGCCGACGATCTGATTCTCCAGCGCGGCAGGTATAAGAATATCACAGGGGAGTTCGAGCAGTTCAGCATTTGTGACTGGCTCAGTTCCAGGCAGACCAGCCAGGTTTCCATGCTCTTTTGAATAGCGTAATGCCTTCTGCACATCTATACCCGCAGCATTGTAGATACCGCCCCTGATATCACTTAGTCCAACGATCTTACAGCCCGATTCCGCTAGTAACCGCGCAGTTATACTTCCTACATTTCCAAAACCCTGAATGACTACCGAACAGCGCTCAGGCAACATATGCAACATCTTCAAGGCCTCATGTGTCACCACCTGAACTCCACGTGCCGTGGCTTCCAGACGTCCTTCACTTCCGCCAATTGCCAGAGGCTTACCAGTAATGACAGCAGGAATAGAATAGCCCTGATGCATCGAATAGGTATCCATCATCCAGGCCATCACCTGAGGATTCGTATTCATATCAGGAGCAGGAATATCACTATCAGGACCAATAAATACAGAGATCTCTGTAGTATAACGGCGTGTCATACGCTCCAGTTCAGCACTTGACATCTGATGGGGATCACAGATGACGCCGCCCTTTGCACCGCCAAAAGGAATACCAACAACCGCACACTTCCAGGTCATCCACATAGCGAGGGCACGAATTTCATCAAGAGAAACATGGGGGCTGAAACGAATACCACCCTTAGCAGGGCCACGCGTAATATTATGTTGGACGCGATAGCCGGTAAACATTTCGACATCGCCATTATCCCTACGCACAGGAAAATTGACAATAAGTTCACGTTTGGGTTTACGAAGAATAGCACGTAACGCCTGCGAAAGACCCAGGCGCTCTGCCGCCTCATCGAATTGCGCTATAGCGACAGCATAAGGATTGACTATATCAATAGCCATAAATCAAAAACCTCCTCGGTACAGGCCAAACATAGGCCATTGAGCAACGCTGCTTCAAGCTCCATTGCTTGCCTCCACAACCATCGGCATATATTCTTCCATGTATGCAGATGAGCGTGTCAAAAACAATCAATAATTACAGAGTAATTATCAACAAGAGAAAACCCGTCCGGAATAGGGCGGGCACGCACAGCAGTATTATGCCAACAGTATAGCATTAGCACAAAAGGGTTTCAAGCAAGCTACTTCTGTAGCAAGTACACATCAGACCAATCTCCAAAATAGAGACCATTGCCATTTAAACTTACACCGTGAACTTGCGGCGGAATAACCGCTGCCAGAGTCTGATGATCTAACGGCAACCAGCCAACATCAGTAATAGCAAGCCGTTCTGCCTTATTGTAGAGGGCAATACGTTCGGCCCCCGTCTTTGTCTCAGCCTGTGTCACCGTCTGATCAAATTCAGGGTTATTCCAACTGCCACTATTATTGCTAGCTGTCGAAAACAGATTTAGGGTCAGCCAATCATACGGATCGGGAAAGTCAGCACTCCACTGAGTAAAACCAAATTGGATCAGATGCTTCGTGGTCTCATCATTGTAAGCTGTCAGTTCTACAGGGCGAAGCTTGATCTGAAGCCCTAGAGCATTCTGCCACATCTGCTGGAGAGCCTGCGCTTCTAGAGAAGAAACCTGAGAACTGGGATACGAGAACGTGATAGGAGGTACCTTCGTCACATCTGGATAAGCCGATTGGAGGAGAGATTTCGCCTTAGTAGCATCAAAGGGCAGACCTGAATAGTCAGGTTGATAGCCAGGCATACCAGGTGGAATAATAGTTAGCGCAGGTTTGACCGATCCCTTGAATATAGTATTCACTAGCGTTGTCCTATCAATTGCGTACGCAAATGCCTGCCGCACAACTAGAGAATTAAAGGGCGGTTTTGTGTTATCAAAAAATAGCATATCAGTTTGTAAAAGCGCCGACTGTATAAAACCTGGTAACGACTTTGCAGCCGCTAGATCGTTGCTCCCAATATTCCAGATAATATTATACTGATTAGCTTGATATGATTTAAATCCTGTAGTGGGGTCATTCACAAACACCATATCCACCTCACTCAATCTGGTCTTCATCCCATAATAATCAGGATTCGGCACCAGCACTAATTTTGCATTATGCACCCACTGCCTGACTATAAAGGGCCCCGTGCCCACGCCGCTCCCATCTACATGCTGAGCCCAGTTCTTCTCACCAAACTTATCAATCACCTTTCTATTCAAGGGAAAAAACATTGAAGTCGTCAATTCTTCTAAAAAATAAGGAGTTGGACTCTTCAACGTCACCTGAAGCGTCTGATCATTCAATGCTTTCACTCCAGATAATGTCGCAGATTTTCCCGCATTCACAGCGTCTGATCCCGCAATCTGGGCCTCAAAAAAACTGGCAACTGGAGATTTTGTCGTAGGAAGTAATGCTCGTGTCCATGTATAAACATAATCATTTGCAGTAACGGGCGAACCATCAGAGAACTTGATACCAGATTTGAGGGTAAATGTATATACTTTGCTATCAGTAGATGCTTGCCATGTTGCCTGATCTGGAATAACATTAAGATTTTTATCTGAGCGAACCAGGCCAGAATATATCATGCTAACAGCAAGCGCTGAATTCTGATCAGGACCTTGTGCAGGATCAAGTGTGCCAATCTCTGATATCCCCACATTAGGTAGAGTGAGCACCTGCTGGGCCGCAGAGGCAATACTTCCTTTGATAGTTGAGGATGATGCATTTCCACTGCAAGCAGATATAATTAGTAAAAGAGCCATAAAAAATATGCAACTAAGAGGGGAGAGTCTCAAAGAGCTATTCTCAGCGCGAAAAAGCATGGATGACCTCACTTTCATAAGCTAAAATTTGATCCCTGGGCGCGTACACATCTTGCAAGCGAGCAAAGCACTTCGTATACTACTATTAAGAGCATTACAGCGCATATTTCTTCATGAATGTACCCTGCAAAAACACTGTATCACAAAACCAGGGACTGGAGATGTTCTTCTAATGAGCAAAAATGCTCTTATTGAGTGTTGTCAAAAGAACAGAGGCTTAGCTATGCGTATTCGAGTTATTGGCGTTCCTATGGATTTAGGAGCAGATCGACGAGGGGTTGATATTGGAGCAAGCGCCATTCGTTATGCAGGTTTGCGAGATTCCCTACAACAATTGGAACATACAGTGAATGATATTGGCAACATAGTTGTTCCGCAACCAGAGAGCCAGCCAATTGGAAATCCGCGCTTGAAATATCTGGAACCTATCGTTACTGTTTCCATTAATCTAGCTGATGTTGTCAGCGAAGGGTTGCGAGAGCAAGAATTTCCATTAATCCTGGGAGGAGATCATAGTATCGCACTTGGCTCCATTAGCGGAGTTGCTCGTATTCATCCCAATGTTGGTATTATCTGGATTGATGCCCATGCAGATTTTAATACAGAAGAAACAACACCATCAGGGAATATACACGGTATGATCCTGGCAGCATTGGCGGGTATTGGAGAGAAGCGTCTCACAGAGATTGGCGGGTGGAAACCCAAGATTCAAGCAGGTAATATTGTAATAGTAGGTGCACGTGATCTTGATCCAGGTGAGCAACAACTATTGCTCCAGAACAATATACACATATTCACCATGTCAGATATTGATGAGCATGGCATCTCCGAAGTAATGGGTCATGCGATAGAGATCGCAGGCAAAGATGGACAACCAATTCACCTCAGCCTGGATATGGATTCGCTAGACCCGCGCGAGGCTCCTGGTGTAGGAACGCTTGTACGAGGAGGTTTGAGCTATCGCGAAGCACATCTGGCAATGGAAAAGATCGCACGTACAAAACAGCTTATTTCGATGGACGTTGTCGAGGTAAATGCTATTCTAGATCGTGAGAATGCTACTGCGAAACTCGCTGTCGAACTCACACTATCAGCCCTGGGCAAAAGAATTTTATAGTAGGCCAGAGAAAACACTCTATTGAGCTCGGCTATCTTCTCGTCAATGGCTGATAGGAGAGATACTCTAAGCTAAGCAAACAGAGGTTTTGTGTTTCTTGTTATACTCTCATTCATTTTAGAGAGTATATCCTTAGCATCCCAAAAGAAGGAGGATGAGGTAAGTAGCGTAGGTACCACTTATCTTCAAAACAAACGATGAATGCAAAAATACTTTTTATGAATGGCGAATTTGTGCCTGCTGAACGTGGTGTTATTTCAGTACGCACTCATGGTTTTGCGTACGGCACAGGCTGCTTTGAAGGCATTCGCGGCTACTGGAACAAAGAGAGCCACCAGGTCTATCTATTCCGTCTCCGTGAGCACTACGAGAGGTTGCTGCGATCTTGCAAAATCTTAAATATTAAGTTGCCCTATACGATTGACCAACTCATTGAGACTAGCGTCGAACTGGTCAAACAGAACGAGCAACATGAAGATGTTTACCTGCGCCCGGTTGCCTATAAAGGCTCAGAGGTCATTGGTGTCCGTCTAAACGGGCTACGAGATGACTATATTCTGACATCCGAACCGATGGGAAACTACGTCGAAATTGGCGGCCTGCGTTGCGGAGTCTCATCCTGGCGGCGTATTGACGATAATGCGATGCCAGCACGAGCCAAGATCATCGGTAGTTACGTTAATGCAGCATTTGCTAAAGAAGAAGCGCTTCAAAACAACTTTGACGAAGCGATTATGCTCACACATGAAGGCCATGTCTCTGAAGGTAGCGCAGAGAATATCTTTCTCGTTGTTAATGGCGAACTGGTCACTCCAGCTCCTACAGAAAATATCCTGCTTGGTGTTACCCGTGATACTGTTATCAAACTGGCACAACGTGAGCTTGGCATTATCACACGTGAACGCCCAGTTGACAGAACTGAGCTCTATACTGCTGAAGAAATTTTCCTCTGTGGAACAGGAGCGCAGATTGCTCCAGTCATTAGCGTTGATAACCGCCTGGTAAATGATGGAAATGTCGGTCCTATCGGAAACAAGCTTCAGGAGCTTTACTTCGATGTAGTACGTGGTCGCAAGCCAGAATATGCTGAATGGTGTACGCCAGTCTATACCAGCGTCCCACAACATTCCTGATCTCCAACCTGGGTGCGGATTTAAAATCTGCACCCAGAAGTATCATGACGCAGAAAAAGGCTCAAATTTCTTCATAAACCTGCTCTTTAGTAACGCAAACAGCATTTCATCATAATATCTTCCCTCTGCAAAAAAACGCTCTTTACGCAGGCCTTCTTCCTGAAAACCAAGTTTTTGCAAAACACGCATCGAACCAACATTGGGCAATGCCACCTCAGCCTCAAAACGATGAAACTGATACAGCTCAAAACCAAAGAGAATAATGGCACTTAACGCCTCCGTCATAATACCCTGACCCCAATACGATTTTCCAAGTACATAACTCAAAGTAGCAAAATGATGATCCTTATCCCAGGAATAGCCACAATTCCCAATTATCTTATTTTCGCTTTTTAGCAGTATGCCCCAACGCAAAGCCTCACCGTGCAAAAAACGATAGCGATGGCGTTCAATAGCTCGTTGAGTCTGCTCAATACGTAGAAATGGAATATCATAAAATCGAATCACATCAGGATCAGCCAATATCGCGAAAAGTGCTTCACTATCCTCCCGCGTTAACTCCCGCAGCCACAAGCGCTCAGTCTCTAATACAGGAAACAGAGGTGGTTGAGCATATTCTGGCATACTTGCTCCATTTCTCCTTACCAGGCAGCGTAAAACATGCCTTTTCAAAAGCAAAAAGGTCCGAGCAAAATTTCTTGCTCGGACCTTCCATATACATCAGGCTATAAGAAGATGTACTCTAATTAGCGTTTCGTATACTGTGGAGCCTTACGAGCACGCTTCAGGCCAGGTTTCTTGCGTTCCTTCATTCGAGGATCGCGTGTAAGATAACCAGCTTTGCGCAAAGCCACTTTGAACTCCGGGTTCATACGCACAAGAGCACGAGCCACGGCGTGACGAATTGCTCCAGCCTGACCAGTTGTGCCACCACCTACAACGCGCACCGTCATCGTAAAAGAATTGGTCATATCAAGTGCACGAAAAGGGGCTGCAATTGTTGACTGATGTGTCTCGCGAGTACCAAAGTACCCCTGAATATTTTTTCCATTAATCGTGATGCTACCATCGCCATTTGGGAAGAGGCGCACGCGAGCTACAGCCGTCTTACGCCGTCCCATGCCATAGTAGTACTCACCTTTGATCGTGTCGGCCAAAGTAGGTTCTCCTCTTCTTTACTTTGCTTCAGTAGCCTGTTTCAGCAATGCCTCCGGACCAGTCCACGTTACAGGCTTCTGGGCCTGATGGGGGTGCGTCGGACCGGAATAAACCTTGAGATGGCTCATAATATCTGCACCCAGGCGATTGTGCATTACCATACCGCGTATGGCATGAATAAGCGCTCTCTCTGGAAAACGGCCCTCCAGCGTCTGACGGAGAGTGATCTGCTTCAAGCCACCGGGATACTGAGTGTGGTGATAATAGATCTTCTGCTCCAGACGTCTACCCGTTACGGCGATCTTATCAGCGTTAATTACAACCACGAAATCACCACTCTGGAGATGGGGTGTGAACGTTGGTTTATGTTTTCCGCGCAAGATTTGCGCAATCTGCGATGCCAGACGGCCCAGAATCTGTCCCTCAGCATCTATGACATACCACGTTGGTTGCAGATCAGCGGCCTTGGCGCTATATGTCTTATTATTCATCTGTCGTTACTCCAAACTTCTCAGGATACTCAACCCGTACCAGACACAGCCCATGCGAAGGGGCCGCTGAACCAGGATGCGTCTTCTCGGCATTCTGCACTATCTTTGCAAATTCATCTACAGAGAGACGTTTCTGTCCTACCAGCAACAGTGTACCAACCATCCTGCGCACCTGCCCCGTGAGAAAGGCATCGGCAGTAAAATTACAATAGATAAGCTCTTTTTCGGAACGAAGGCAACGTGCCTCAAGGAGTGTACGAATACACGAATGCGGCCCTGGTTTCCGAGGATTCGTCTCATCGGGACTGCGTCCAAAAGCTCCAAAATCTTTGCGTCCAAGCAAAAGCTGGCAAGCCTGTTGCATTGCGTCAACTGCCAATTCATGCGGGCAATGATAGCTATAACGTGTCCAAAGAGCAGATGGAGCGCTCCTATTGAGAATAGTATAGCAATAAGAACGATTTAAAGCACTGAAACGTGCATGAAAACGATCAGGCACCTCTCGCACCCAACTCACCGATACATCGTTCGGCAAAACAGCATTTAGACCTCGCCGCCAGACTTCAAGGGACAGGCGAGCGTCGGTCTGAAAATTCATTACCTGCCCACTCGCATGTACACCGGCATCGGTACGACCTGCTCCATTGACCACCGAGAATGCCCCGGAGATACGCTCTATCGCTGTCTCTAACACGCCCTGAACCGTTGGGCCGTGGCTTGCAGGTTGACGCTGAAAGCCATGATAGCCAGTACCATCATACTCAATACCACATGCTATATTCATAAATTACAGCAATGCTGCCAGGACCAGCTATTCCCTGGCACACTACACGAGAGCGATTTGAGCAATCTCAGATGCATCACCCTTGCGACGACCCAGCTTTGTAATTCTGGTGTAACCACCAGGACGGCCAATATAACGAGGCACAAGCTCGTCAAAAATCTTCTTCACGACAAGCTCGTCAGGCAAAGCCTTCAGAATGGTACGGCGAGAATGTAACTCAATTACCATTGCCTGATAGGCAGCCCCAAGTGCACGCTCAGCCTCATCTTCATTGGCAATGATACGCAACAGTTCTTCGCGACGAGCCTTCTGCTTATCTTCCAGGAACTTGCGGCCCTTATCGGTAAGCGGAGCCTTCAACTCCCCGGCACGCTCTTCATTTGTGCCAATCTTTTTGTCGAGCGAAAAACGTCCTCTGCGGGCGAAAGCCAACACCTGAGCTGCCTTTTCTTCGTCAGAAATGACAGAACGCAGATGCGTCTGTGCAGCCTGCTGACCCTTTACCGCAATCGTAATCAACGTTTCAACTTCACCACGGATAGCATTAGCACGTGCCTCCGTTGTCTTAATTCGGTCATACCGAATGAGGCCTGCCATTAAATTACGACGCGCAGAACGACGGCGCGGTTCGGGCATACTCATGCGGTTACCGGCAATTCGGTGCCTCAACTCATTCCTCCATTTCGTGATCGCCGTCCATATCGGCTCCAACGGCACTGGTACGCGGATTAGGCAAGAAATTACGTACAAGTAAACGCTCACGCAGTTCTTGCAAACTTTTCTCACCAAAATTACGCACGCCCAGCAAATCTTCTTCATTCATCGAAAGAACCTGGCCGACCTTCGTGATATTACTGCGCTTGAGACAATTATAAGCGCGAACGGAAAGATCAAGCTCTTCAATAGGCGTATCGTATATCTTCTGTGGGATTGGCAGACTACTCAACGGCTGATGACTCGGCTCAGGCAACTGCGCACGATAATTAGCAAGAGACGTAAAATGCCGTACTAGAATATCCGCGCTCTGACGCAATGCCTCATCGGGTGAGATCGTACCATCTGTCGTGATATCAAGAACAATTTTATCAAAATTGGTCATCTGACCTACGCGCGTATGCTCAACGATATAATTCACCTTTTGGACAGGCGTATAAATTGCATCGACTGGTATAACCCCAATAGGTTGATCTTCTTTTGAGTCGGCGGTCACATAGCCTCTCCCCGTCTCAACGACCAGCTCCATATCCAGACGAGCATTATCGTTATCCAGAGTAGCAATGTGCAATTCAGGATTCACAATTTCTACCGTGCTAGGGGCAATAATATCTGCTGCTGTCACCACACGCTCACCGCTGACTTCCAGGCGCATCGAAACCGGATGGTCAGAAAAACTGCGCAGGCGCAATTTTTTCACATTCAGCACAATGTCAGTGACATCCTCCATCACATTGGGGATATCCTGAAACTCATGTTGCACACCCTCGATCCGAATAGAGGTGACCGCTGCCCCAGGCAGCGATGACAGCAATACGCGTCTCAGCGCATTACCCAGGGTCACTCCATACCCCGCATCTAACGGCTCGATATCATAACTCGCATAATTTCCTTGTGTCTTCGTGTTTTTAATGCGAAGTGGAGTAATTTCTAACAAGGTTCTATCCTGCCTTTCTTTTTCTACCACGCTCTGCATTTGGAACTCAGTGTCTCTTCTGAGAGAGGGAAGAAACTATAGTCCGAAAACGTTGGTAGTCCAAGAGCACTCTCTCCTGGGCGATCCGCAAAGGGAAACACTCAGGCATAGACCCATCCTGCTGCTACCTACACCCCACATCTTTCTCCTAACGCACCTATCATCATACACAGATACGCAGGCTCTCATAGAGGTGAAGATGAAACAATGTAACCACCGACTCAACGTATTTAGCGCTGATAGAATTCAACCACCATCTGCTCATCAAAGGGCAATTCGAGATCTGTTCGTGAAGGTACACTTAACACACGACCATTCATCTCGTTGATGTCCAGGCGCAACCAGGCCGGAACCCCCTTCTGAGCCAGCAGCAATGCACGCGTCTTAAAGTATTCTAGGCCTTTGCTACGCTCACGCACAGTAACGACATCATTGGGCTTGGCAATAAAAGAAGGAATGTCTGTTTTACGGCCATTGACCGCAAAATGTCCATGATTAACAAGCTGACGCGCCTGCGCACGTAAATCGGCAAAACCAAGACGATAGACCAGGTTATCCAGCCGCATCTCCAGCAACTGTAAGAGATTCTCGCTCGTCTTACCAGGACGACGAGCAGCAGAAGCGAAATGCTTCCGGAACTGACGCTCTAGCACACCATAAGTACGACGAACTCTCTGCTTCTCACGCAACTGTTTGGCATAACCAGACTCTTTGCGTACACGCCCGCTCCCATGCTGACCAGGACGGCTACTGCGGCGCTCCAACGTGCATTTTGCCATGCACTTGTCGCCTTTTAAGAAAAGTTTTACCCCCTCGCGCCTGCACAAACGGCAGACGGGGCCGGTATAACGTGCCATGTAGTAATATCCTCTCCTCACACGCACAACGTGGATACTATAGACTATACTCGTCGTCTCTTCGGCGGACGGCAGCCATTGTGCGGAATAGGTGTAACATCGGTAATAGAAGTGACAGTCAGGCCTGCCACCTGTAAAGAGCGAATTGCTGCCTCACGACCAGATCCAGGCCCCTTTACGTAAACCTCAATCTGCCGCAGACCATGCTCCATAGCTTTGCGTGCCGCTGTCTCAGCAGTCACTTGAGCAGCATAGGGAGTGCTCTTACGAGAGCCTTTAAAACCCTGTCCACCCGCGCTTCCCCAGGAAAGCACATTGCCATTGGGGTCAGTGAGGGTAACAATTGTGTTATTAAATGTTGCTTGAATATGAGCCTGACCACGTGGCACAGATTTACGCTCTCGCCGCCTGATCTTTGTGGTTGCAGTTGTCTTTTTCTTATCTGCCATTCTTGCAATTCCTTCCCGACGTTACTTCTTAGCAGCGGCCTTCTTCTTGCCTGCAACTGTTCTCTTTGGACCGCGGCGTGTGCGTGCATTCGTACGCGTACGCTGCCCACGCACAGGAAGATTGCGGCGATGACGCATACCACGATAACAGCCAATTTCGATTAGCCGCTTGATATTCATATCAACTTCGCGGCGAAGATCACCTTCCACCTTGTGTTCGCGATCAATCACTTCACGCAGGCGGTTAACGTCTTCTTCTGATAAGTTCTTTACACGGGTATCTGGATTAATGCGAGTTCGCTCTAAAATCTTGCGGCTGGTTGTCAGCCCGATTCCGTAAATGTAGCACAGCGAAATCTCTACACGCTTCTCGCGTGGGATGTCTACGCCGGCAATTCTAGCCATGTTCTCCTCCAGCCGAGCTCCAGATCCCAATGTCTTGCCACTGGAAACTGGACCACTCGCGACACAGTACTAACCTTGTTTCTGTTTATGTTTCGGATCTTTGCTACAAATGACCATTACAATGCGATTGCGACGAATGACCTTGCAGCTATCACAACGCGGTTTCACTGAGGCACGCACTTTCATGACTTGCCCTCCTCATTTCTCTAAGATATGCATAAACTTCAGGAAGAAAGCAGAAAATGCACACGTACGGTGCGGCCTCCTTCTTACCTGATCTGTCTCTTTCCAATAAATGCCGATGTCGGAAAAAAAGAATGACAAAGGATGCTTGTTGCTCTGCTTATGATTTCAGACGCCATGTAATCCTACCCCGCGTCAGATCGTAGGGAGAAAGCACTATCTTCACCCTATCACCAGGCACAACACGCAGGAAATTCATCCTCATTCGCCCTGATAGGACGGCTAGAACCTGGTGCGTCTCATCAATTTCAACTTTAAACATGGCATTTGGAAGGGCCTCAACGACTTTGCCCTCAACTTCTATTTCATCCTTTTTTGGCATAGCATCCTTTCCCTGAACGGCGAAATGTATCGTTTTGCTTCTGCTTCTGGCCTTATTTACAAGGAAGTGTTCATACGGCAGCCTTCGCATACACACCTTACATCACCAGCAGCAGCCTCTCAGTTCTACCCACTCTCCTCATTACTGCACTATCAAATAGCTTCAGCCTCTTCTGTTGAGCTATCATCAAATACGCAAGATGAAGAGCCGCATATACGCTTGAAAGTACAAAAGGGCAGCAGTGATCACTGCTGCAGCCAACTACGAATTATAGCACACTTTCAAGGCAAAGTCGAGAGGCAATTTCCACATATTGAAATTTCTCCGTACGAAAAGTCGCTGTTCAGCAGATAAACGTCGAAATGTGCAGGCTCTTCCAATAGAAACGTACAAATCGACTCTGAGTAGTCATTCTAAATATCAGTACTATAGGCTTCTCTTACTGAGTCAATAAGAGCACAACCTGTTTATCAAGAGCGTTTCTGCCCAGTCGCTTTTTTGATCGTTGTTACAAGATCTTGCTGTACTTGCTCGATACTCTGATCGCCATTTACTTCAACTAATTTCTGCTGAGTTTGATAATAATCAAACAGATGGGTCGTCTCTTTGAAAAAAGTATCAAGACGTTTCTGTACAGCATCTCCCTGATCATCAGAGCGCTGGTATAACTTACTGCCATCGATATCACAAATACCTGGCGTTTTTGGTGGTTTCGTGACAACATTATACACATGCTGATGGGCTCGGCAGATATAGCGACCTGAGAGACGCCGCAATAGGACATCGTGCGGCACTTTCAGATACACAACGCAATCAATACCCCGGCCTGATGGCTCTAGATCTGCATCTAAAGCTTTAGCCTGAGCTACCGTGCGAGGAAATCCGTCCAGCAGCACTCCAGCGGCGCTTTCAGGTTCTTTGAGCTTTGAGAGGATCATATGAACGGTTATATCATCGGGGACCAGAGATCCTCGATCAATATATTCTTTCGCCTTTAATCCTAGTTCGCTCTGTGCATCGATCTCTTTCCGGAATAGATCACCACTAGCAACATGGCGAATCCCAAGAGACAGCGCAAGCCGCTGAGCCTGCGTGCCTTTACCAGAGCCCTGGGCACCGATCAGGATAATGTTCACTTTTTTTCTCCGATGGACGGTTGGAAGTGCTTCTTTGCACTCCCCCCAAATAGTTGATGCTCCCCGACGAATCCACCGCCGAGGCCCATCTGCTATCGCGATTTATGATAAGAAACCTGAGTAGTTACGCATTACCATCTGTGACTCTAGCTGCCTGACTGTATCCAGCACAACTCCAACTACAATGAGTAGAGATGCACTTCCTAAAGCCTGGTTACTCCCGCCCAGGTTTGCAAAAAATGGCAAAATTGCGACAATACCCAGGAAAAGCGCCCCTGCTAATGTAATACGGTTGAGGATATTCGTCAAGTAACGACTCGTTGGCTCGCCTGGACGATAACCGGGAATAAACGCACCTTGCTTTTGCAGGTTTTCTGGAATGTTTTGCTGCTGCCAAACGACATAGGCATAGAAGTAGGTAAACGCTACAACCAGCACAAAGTAGAGAGCCCAATACCACCAGAGTGTGTTATTCACCAGATAGGTGCTCACCCAGATCGCGCTATTTTTTAACCAGGGAGTATCACTGGTGGTAAGAAATTGCGAAATCACTGAGGGAAAGAGTAGCATCGATTGTGCAAAGATCAAGGGGATCATGCCTGCGCTATTTACCTGCATTGGAATATAGGTTGTTTGCGCAGAACCAACCAGCATACCTCGGCCAACCATGCGCTTTGTTGGATATTGTACTGGTACACGCCGTTGTCCCAGGTAAACATAAACGATACCGACTATAGTCAATAGGCCAATGATTAAGAACAATGCAACACTAACAATACCATTGCCGCCGCCGCCACCACCGGTTGCTGTAATATAACCCTGCTGGACAAAGCTGGGAACACGGCTCACAATACCACCAAAGATAATCAGCGAAATACCGTTTCCAATACCATTCTCTGTGATTAGCTCTCCAAGCCAGACCAGAATCATCGTGCCAGCAGTCAATGACAGGAGAATTGCCAGAGTCTGCAATGCATATTGAGGATCGACCAGGCTAAAATTTGTCAGAACGCCCTCTTTTTGATAGAGTGCACAACTACCAAACGCCTGGAGAAATGCCAGAGGGACGGTGATAATACGCGTAATCTGGCTAAAGCGCAAGCGCCCAGCCTCGCCCTGCATTGACAAATTTTGTAAGGAAGGAATAATAGGCTGTAAAAGCTGCATAACAATAGTAGCAGTAATATACGGATACACACTCATTGCTACAATAGAAAAGGTTTGCAGTGATCCACCAGAGAAGACATCCAGCAGACCTAGTAACTGTGCAAGATTCTGATCTTTGTTTGTAGTAAAAAGATTGACGAGAGCTGTATGCTCAGCAGGTGTCAGAGGGACCGTAATATGAGCCAGCACGCGCAACACCAGAAGCATAGCCAGGGTAAACAGAATTTTTTTGCGCAGATCAGGAATAGTCCAGACGCTACGCAGGCGTTCCCACATGGGAGCCTCCTTCCAGATATAAAATCCTTATCTATCTTTCGCACTGTTATACAATTTCATGCGACATTTAAGAGAAAGAGACAAAGATACGGAATACGCACATGCTCTTTGCTCGTATCTTCCTCCAAATAGACCGAAAATACGAGCAAAGATGCCGAGGGCTTAAGCCCTGGCATCTCCTTGCTCTGCGGTTTGAGTCACTGGGCCAGTAGATCTCCGACCTGTCACTTCATCTTTCCGCCGCTTCGTTTTAGGATAGACCTTCACCGGAATGATTTCTATCTTACCACCAGCAGCTTCGATCTTCGCACGAGCACTGGCTGAAACCTTGTGGGCGTGGATTGTCAGAGCGCGATCTAATTCACCATCACCAAGAATCTTAAGCAACCCTCGGCCATCTGACTTCCTAATTAAACCATGAGTAAGCAGTGTCTCCGAAGTTACAACTGCATCGGCCTCAAAGTCCTCTAGTTGAGCAATGTTAATAACAGTATAAACATCGCGGAAAGCAGGATTGCCATTTCCCAGGCCACGCACAAATGGTAAACGCTTTGAGAGACGGGTCTGACCACCGTTAAATGCGCGATGGATCTTTCCACCTGTACGAGCCTTCTGTCCCTTCGTACCACGACCTGCTGTCTTACCACGCCCAGAACCATGACCGCGGCCAAGACGTCTTTCACGCGTATGCGAACCAGGAGCTGGCCGCAAATCAGAGAGTTTCACTGAGAGTCTCCTCTACCTGAACCAGGTGCGTTACCTTGCGGATCATACCTCGTGTTGCAGGATGATCCTCATGTTCTACAATCTGATGAAGCTTGCGTAAGCCCAGTGCTTTGATCGTATCTTTCTGGTCCTGTGGATAGCCAATAGCACTTCTAACATATTTAACACGCAATTTTGCCATTATCTTCTCTCCTAGCGACGGCGCTCTCCGCCGCCACGATTACCGCCGCGATCTCCACCGCCTCGGTTGCCGCCCCGGTCTCCACCGCCACGATTACCGCCGCGATCTCCACCGCCTCGGTTGCCGCCCCGGTCTCCACCTCGGCCACCAGAAATGGCCCGGCTCTCACGCACTTCCTCTTCACGAGCCGCACGAGCCGCCGCCGCCTGCTCAGCAGCACTGGCCGCCGCCGCAGCTATCTGCTCAGCACGTTTTCTTCCCAGAAGCTCTACTACAGTCTTGCCACGACGCGCAGCCTCTGCATCAGCAGAACGCAGTTCACGCAGTGCCTGCAAGCAGGCCTGGACTGTATTCGCCTTGTTGGTGCTCCCAAGCGTCTTCGTAAGAATATCACGCACGCCTGCCGCCTCCATAACCGCACGGACCGCACCACCAGCAATTACGCCTGTGCCTGGAGCTGCGGGCTTCAGCAACACTTCTGAGGCTCCAAAGGATGTTTTCACCATATAGGGAATTGTCGTACCTGCAAGAGGAACCTGGACCAGGTGCTTCTTCGCATCCTCAACACCTTTACGAATGGCCTCTGTATATTCGCTGGCTTTTCCAAATCCGAAACCAACGTAGCCATTGTGATCGCCTACGACGACCAGAGCGCGGATACTAAAGCGTCTACCACCTTTAACTACCTTAGAGACACGGCTGACCTCAACCACAGTCTCTTCAAGGTTCAGTTTTGAAGCATCTATTCTTGCCATTTTTTGAGTTTTACTGCCTTTCAAAATGTCACATGCATTGCATCGGTGACGCTAGAAGTCCAGGCCCCCTTCACGGGCACCTTCCGCAAGTGAAGCAACACGCCCGTGATATGCATAACCACCACGATCAAAGACAACGCGTGTTACGCCTTGCTCTTTCGCACGCTGGGCTACCAGTTTCCCAACCTCGCGAGCGAGGGCAACTTTACGGTTCCCTGCGATTGCAGCCAGAGCCTGAACCGGCGTCTTGGCAACACCCTTCACGGCAGCAGGCAAAAGGGTCTTGCTCTGTGTGCCGGGCTTTCCACCTTTAGCAGGGGCAGCACCCTTCGCAGGTCTCTCAGCTTTCGCGCCCTTCGCTTTAGGAGCAGCCTGCGCTGCTACCTCCACAGCCTCAGGAGTCGAAGCTTCTATACCTTGTTCAGTTTTCTGCTCTCTCGAATCTTGAGTAGCAGGCTTAAAATCTTTCAGGCTCTCGTCAAGCGATGAAGCAGAGACAAGTGTACGCCCAGTAGTATCATCTACGATCTGGGCATAGATATGGTTGCCACTACGGAAAACATTCAACCGTGGACGACCCTGTGCGCCTACCAGATGGCGGCGCATTCGCTGGTGCCGTCGCAGCCGCGCTTGATTAGAATGAAAGCGTTTTATCATAGCTCAAGAGCTAAAGACAGACGTATGGATCAAGTAAATAGCATGTTCGCTTAAGACCACACATCTCTCTTTCCCTCTCCCCTTTCTCTAAATGGTGTCAACAAGAAGAATGACAGAAAAACGTGGTCGGCACTACGTTTTTCTCTAGCTTATCTCCTGGTTACACAGTTCTGGGTATACAATCTGAACTGGAAGGGAATCTTTCAGGCCTTAAGAGATCTGAAAGATCATATTCCTACTACTTTTTCTTGCCGCCGACTTTACCAGCCTTACCAGCTTTACGGCGAATCTTCTCACCAGAATAGCGAATACCTTTACCCTTATATGGTTCTGGCTTACGGATATGCCGGATATTCGCTGCAATCTCACCTACCAATTGCTTATCAATACCACTTACGCTGATGCGAGTTGCCTTAGTCGCAGCATCTACGCCTTCAACATTCAAGGTAACCCCTTGAGGCGCACGAACTTCAACCGGGTGAGAGTAGCCAACCACGATTACCAGGTTCTCGCCGACCTTTGTGGCACGATAGCCGACACCGTGGATCTCAAGCTGCTTTGTATATCCAGTTGTCACACCGACAATCATATTATTGACCAGCGTGCGATACAGTCCATGTTTCGCCTTATGCGGTTTACTATCCGAAGGGCGGGTGACAGTTAATTGACCATCCTCAAGGGCGAGCGACAGTTCGGGGTCTACCCTCTGTGAAAGCTCACCTTTGGGGCCCTTGACCGTCACGACGTTGTCTTCATTCCAATTCACCTGCACCTTTGGCGGCACTGCGATTGGAGCGCGTCCAATACGAGACATTCAATACCTCCTCAAATTACCAAACGTAGCAGATGACTTCGCCGCCAACACCCTGCTTATAAGCACTTGATCCTGTCATCAGGCCCTGGGGTGTCGATAAAATCGCTATGCCGAGTCCACCGCGAACCCTGGGAATAGCCGACTGCTTTGAATAAACCCGCAAACCTGGCTTGCTCACACGCTTCAATTGTGTAAGCACCGGCTTCTTATCCACATAACGCAAGGTCAGACGCAGAGTACCCTGAGGATTGTCCTTCAGGATCTCGATGTCTTTGATATAGCCTTCTTCTTTCAGCACACGTGCAATACCCAGCTTCATTTTCGAGGCAGGAATCAGAACGCGAGTATGCCGTGCTGTTGCCGCATTACGAATGCGCGTGAGCATATCCGCAATGGGATCAGTCATATTCATGGATTATCCTCCATAATCATCAGGAAGACAAGCAACATAACCCTCCAGGCTATGCTCTCCTCCCTGCATCAATCATCTTCGCGACTACCAGCTCGATTTTGTCACGCCAGGAAGCTCGCCGCGCAACGCTCTTTCACGGAAACAGATACGACACAAACCAAATTTGCGCATGTATGCTCTTGGTCGCCCACACACCTGACAGCGGTTATGCTGCTGCACTTTGAAACGAGGTTTTCGTTGCGACTTTACTATCATTGAGGTTTTTGCCATTTCGCCCTCCAGCGCTACTTCTTAAAGGGCATGCCCATTAAACTGAGCAGCCGCCGTCCCTCTTCATCAGTGCCAGCAGTTGTGACGACACTTACTTCCATGCCGCGTACCTTGTCAACTTTGTCGTAGTCGATCTCAGGGAAGACCAGTTGCTCCCGTAGACCCAGGGTATAGTTACCACGACCATCAAAGGCATCAGTGGATACTCCCTGGAAATCTCGCAAACGTGGCAAAGCTACATTCAATAGCTTATCCAGAAACTGGTACATGTGATCACCACGCAATGTCACCATACAACCAATCTGCATACCCTCACGCAGCTTGAATGCAGCAACTGAGCGCTTGGCACGTGTAATAACGGGACGCTGACCAGTAATCGCGGCCAGGTCTGCAACGGCAGCATCCATAGCTTTGGCGTTCTGGATAACTTCTCCCATGCCAATATTAATAACTACTTTGTGGATACCAGGAACCTGCATCGGATTGCGATAGTTAAATTCTTTTTGCAGGGCCGGTACCACCTCTTGACGATATTTCTCTTTCAAGCGCGATACCATAATTTAACTGCTCCTCCGGTCCTGGATCACCTTCTCGCATTTCTTACATATGCGTACGGAGCGGACCTTTTGATCGGTTCCCACGGGACGCCGGTCATGACCAACCCGTGTTGCCTCACCACATTCAGGACATTTTAACATGACATTCGAGACGTGCAGGGGCATGGCCTTCTCTATGACCCCACCCTGACGCGTCTGACCCTGCGGCTTGACATGCTTTTTGACAGTGTTCAGACCTTCAACAATTACTTTGCTCATTTGTGGAAGTGCCCGCGAAACTGTCCCTTCCTTCCCCTTATCCTTGCCGCTAATGATCAATACCTGATCACCCTTTTTGATGTTCATCTTTGCAAGGTGGAGAGGCTTTTTCTCTTTTTGTTTTACTGCCATCTTTTTCCTCGATTAGAGCACTTCTGGCGCAAGCGAAATGATTTTCATAAAATTGCGCTCACGTAGTTCGCGGGCCACGGGTCCGAAGATACGCGTGCCACGTGGATTGTTTCCAGCGGCAATAATGACGGCTGCATTTTCGTCGAAACGAATATGCGAGCCATCACGTCGGACGTATTCTTTCGCCACACGTACCACCACGGCGTTTACAACTTCGCCCTTCTTGACCTGTCCATTGGGCGCTGCTTGCTTGACGGAGGCTTTAATAATATCTCCGATTTGCGCATACCGTTTGGCTGAACCACCACTCATGACGCGAATACACATGATCTCTTTTGCGCCAGTATTGTCAGCTACTTTTAGGCGTGTTTGTGGCTGAATCATTTGAACTAATTCTCCCTACTCTGCTTCACTTGCTGGCGCTGTTATTGGATCAGCCTGAGAGAGGATTTCGTTCACGGGAGTAATGCCGCTGCCGCGCTTCACAATCTCAACCAAACGCCAACGCTTCGTTTTGCTCAACGGACGGCTCTCCTCAATGCGCACAATGTCTCCTACCTGACAGGTGTTCTTTTCGTCGTGCGCATGAAAGCGTTTCGTCTGCTTATAGGTTCTCTTATAGATACGGTGCTTTTTTAAGGACTCTACAACGACAACAATCGTCTTGTCCATTTTATTGCTTACCACTTGCCCGACTTTCTGGATCTTGCGGCTCTTCTGTACGGGAGTGGTGACAACGCTCTCTTGCTGTGTCATTATTGTTCATTCTCCAACACTGTTAGGCGATGCAGCAAACGGGCGATATCTTTGCGCGTCTCCGCAAAAACACGACCATTCTTTACTTCACCACGCTGCTGTTGCAAGCGGAGGTTGAACAGCTTCAGACGCAGCTCTTTCAGCCGCTTCTGCGCTTCTACTTCAGAGAGCTCTTTAAACTCTTTGCGATGCTCGCTAAGCTTCGACACTCTCTACCTCCCCTCGCGTAATAAAGCGACATTTGATTGGTAGCTTGTGGCTCGCCAGACGCACTGCCTCTTTAGCGACTTCTTCGCTCACGCCACCAATCTCGAAGATAATACGCCCAGGTTTGACAACCGCGACCCAGTGGTCTACTGCACCTTTACCACTACCCATACGGGTTTCTGCTGGCTTAGCGGTAATTGGCTTATCTGGGAAGACGCAAATCCACACTTTACCACCGCGCTTCATAAAGCGGGTGAGCGCAATACGCGCTGACTCAATCTGGCGAGCCTCTAGCCAGCAAGGTTCTAGTCCTTGCAGACCAAATTCACCGAAGGAGAGGGTGTTGCCACGGTGAGCTTCCCCTCTCATACGACCACGGTGCTGTCTACGAAACTTTGTTCTCGATGGGGCCAATAACATGGCTTAGCTTCTCCTCTTATTCGCTCTGCGTGTTACCAGCATCGGTTTGTGGCGCTGCTGGAGCTGACTGCGGAGCTGGCTGTACAGTCCTCTCCGGTGCTGACGAGGCAGGATTTACCGGAGCCTGCTCTGCCCTGGGTGGACGCTCTCCCTGTGGGCGAGGCGGTCTGTCTCCTTGCGGACGTGGCGGCCTATCTCCCTGCGGACGATCCCCTTGTGGACGCGGACCACGGTCTCCTTGCGGACGCGGTGGCCTGTCTCCATATGGACGATCCCCTTGCGGACGATCCCCTTGTGGACGCGGACCTCGATCTCCTTGCGGACGCGGTGGCCTGTCTCCATATGGACGATCCCCTTGTGGACGCGGACCTCTGTTTCTCCCTGCGGACGCGGTGGCCTGTCTCCATATGGACGATCTCCCTGTGGACGCGGACCTCGGTCTCCACCACGCTGCTGCGCAGGTCCCCCTTCACGACGACCACCACCACGGCGATCCTCACGGGGAGTAAATGCTGGCTGCGCTACAGCTTCTGGCGCTTCTCCTGGCTCACGACGCTTTGTTGGGAGTACGTCACCTTTATAAATCCATACTTTGATACCGATCACACCGAAAGTGGTATGTGCCTCTGCCAGACCATAGTCGATATCAGCACGCAACGTTTGCAGAGGAACCTTGCCCTCAACCTCTTTCTCAGAGCGTGCAATTTCCGCTCCACCAAGCCGCCCACCACAAATTACTTTAATGCCTTTGGCATTTGCACGCATGGTCTTCTGCACGGCTTGCTTCATCGCACGGCGGAATGAGACACGCTTCTCAAGTTGCTCTGCAATGCTCCGCCCGACGAGATAGGCATCTAGCTCAGGTTGACGAATCTCTCTGATCTCCAGACGGACGCGCTTCTTGGTCTTTCCCTCAAGCACACCTCTGAGACGATCAACTTTTTCACCACTCTTACCAATCACAATACCCGGTTTGGCCGTATGAATGACGACAAAAATTTGATTGGCTGCCGTGCGCTCGATCTCAATACGTGATACAGAGGCATTGGCCAACTCTTTGTTAATAAGCGTGCGGATTCTAAAATCCTCAGCCAGAATATCTTTATAATCACGCTCAGCATACCAGCGAGACTGCCAGCCTTTAACGACGCCGAGCCTGAACCCAGTGGGATGCACTTTGTGTCCCAAAAGTGTCCTCCTTCTTATCCGCTCAGAATGATATGCTTGCGCTACCTCTGAGCGTCAGGAAATCTTTTACTAGCGGCCCGCGTCAGCCGGATCATCAGAAACAACCACGGTAACATGGCAAAAGCGCCGCAAAATACGGGCTGCTCGGCCATGAGACCGGGGCTTTACACGTTTGATCCGAAACGAGTCATCCGCCACAATATTGAGAATATACAGGTCATCCGGATTGAGATTATAGTTATTCTCCGCGTTCGCCGCCGCTGACGCCACAACTTTACTCACCGGTGTGGCTCCAGCATTGGGAATAAACTGAAGAATAGCCAGAGCCTCATTTACCCGAAGCCCTTTCACCGCGTTTGTTACCAGACGCATTTTGCGCGGCGGAATGCCGATATCTTTTGCAATAGCCCTGACTTGCATCTCTACCTCTATCTCCTCATCCACAGAACGCTTCCACGTTCATGGATGTCAAGTAGCTCCACTACTGATGTACAGGACGATACAAGCAAGTATCCCACTCGCAGCGCCCAGACACAGTTCCACTTATCGTACTGAAGTGGTCTTTTCGTTCTTACCACCCGCGTGTCCACGATAATGGCGCGTGGGGGCAAATTCACCTAACTTATGGCCTACCATGTTCTCAGTGATAAAGATAGGGACGTGAGTCTTCCCATTATGAACTCCAATGGTCATACCAACCATTTCGGGGAAGATCATAGAGGGACGAGACCAGGTCTTAATCAGACGACGATCTCCGCTTCTCCTCATGCCCAGGACTTTTTTTCTGAGCGATTCGTGTATGTATGGCCCTTTTTTCCTTGAGCGCGACATCTATTTCCTACCTCCCACGGCCCGCATTACGACGACGGACAATGAAGCGATCTGTTCTCTTGTTACGACGCGTCTTGAAGCCCATTGCTGGCTTGCCCCACTTCGTCTGTGGCTGACCACCAATTGGAGCACGTCCCTCACCACCGCCGTGAGGATGGTCGCGGGGGTTCATTACTGAGCCACGCACTGTTGGACGACGACCCAGATGACGCGAACGTCCAGCCTTACCCAGGCTCTGGTTCTCATGCTCAACATTGCCAACTTGCCCAATTGTTGCCATACAGAGGATGTGCACGTTACGCTGTTCACCTGAAGGCAAACGGATAAGTGCGTAATCTCCCTCTTTCGCCATCAACTGCGCACCCACACCCGCACCTCGTACCATCTGACCGCCACGCCCACGCTGCAACTCGATGTTGTGAATGGTTGTGCCTGTGGGGATATTCTTCAAAGGCAGCGCATTGCCTGTACGAATATCCGCTTCGGGACCCGCTTCTACACGATCCCCGACTTTTAAACCTACAGGTGCCAGAATATAGCGCTTCTCGCCGTCTAGATAATGTAGCAAGGCAATACGCGCTGAACGGTTTGGATCATACTCGATGGCCGCCACACGTGCTGGTACCCCCAGCTTATTACGCTTAAAGTCGATCAGGCGATAAGCACGTTTTGCGCCACCACCACGATGACGAGTCGTTATCTTTCCCTGGTTGTTACGTCCTGCATGCTTCTTCAACCGGACTGTCAGAGATTTCTCCGGCTTTGTCTTGGTGATCTCCTCGAAAGTCGAGACTGACATGCCACGACGCCCAGGAGACGTTGGTCGATACTGTCTTATTGGCATCTCTTCTCCCTTACGCCTTCAATGCGTCGATTGTCTGGCCCTCTCTCAAGGTGACAATCGCCTTTTTCCATTCGCGAGGCTCCACAGGTCGCGGAGCAGAGCCTTTCTGCCGGATCATCTTCGCCTTGCCTGGCAGACGAACAATATTGACTGAGACGACCTTGACATTGAAGATGGTTTCGACGGCACGGCGTACATCGATTTTATTGGCATTTAATGCCACTTTAAATGTATACTGGTTATGCTTCTCACTTAGTCGGACCGACTTCTCGGTGACGATACCGTGGCGCAGTATTTCTGTAATCTCCACAGTTGTTTCTCCTCGCCTTAGAAAGTGTCTGAAAGGTTCTCATTACAAGAAGCTCAAACACATTACACTTTCTACGCTTCGCTAGTGGTCTCTTCAGATCCATTTGCAAGCTTCTGGCTTGCCTCTTCAGCACTCAGTCCTTCACCAAATACCATCTCAATCCAGCGGACAGTGCTTACCGGCATAACGAGATAGTCGTGCTTCAACAATTCCACAACATTGATAGAGGCTACATGCTGCACTTTGGCACTCGGAATATTGCGCGTCGATAATACAATATTCTCATTGCGCGTCGGCAACATCATCAAGACCTGCTTCCCTGCATGCGAGGGCAGTTTCGCCAAAATCTCTAGCATATCTTTCGTTCGAGGCTTCTCTAACGCGAGATCATTGACGATAATCAGACTCTCGTTAGCCACTTTGTCAGATAACGCAGAGCGAATCGCCAGACGACGCATCTTCTTCGGCACATCATGATGATATGGATGAGGTCTCGGACCCCAAACGATGCCACCATGACGAAACTGAGGTGAGCGCGTGCTACCTTGACGAGCACGACCTGTGCCTTTTTGTTTGTATGGTTTACTATTACCACCCGATACTTCTGCGCGAGTCTTGGTTGAAGCGGTTCCTTGACGACGATTCACCAGTTGTGCTGTCACAACCTGATGCAACACCGCCATATTCGGGGTCACTCCGAACACCTGCTCGCTCAGTTCGAGCTTATCTATGGCCTCTCCGGCCAAGTTATACACTGTAGTCGAGGGCATTTCGGTTACCTCATCACATGCTTCTTAATCGTGAGCAACGCACCGTTGGCTCCTGGGACTGAACCCTTCACCACCAGCAAGTTTCGCTCAGGATCAGACTGAATTACTTGCAATTTCTTGGCTGTCACACGTGCATTACCCATACGTCCGGCCATACGCGTTCCTTTGAGAACACGGCCTGGCGTCGTACCAGATCCAATGGAACCGGGGGCTCGTGTACGGTCTGACTGACCGTGGGTCTTTGGCCCACCTCTAAATCCGTGGCGCTTTACACCACCCTGGAAGCCTTTACCTTTGGTCGTGCCAACAATGTCTACCGACTCACCATCCTGGAACAGGCTCGCTGTAAATTGCGCACCTAGTTCAACTTTTTCGCCGGTTGCGCCATTTTGTAGGCCCACTTCTCTCAGTACCTTGAATGGTCCGACTTCAGGACCCGGACGGCGCTGACGATTTGCCTGCACTTTTAACAACTTGCGAACCTGCTTGTCTGGCTTTTCAGCACTTTCCACAGGAGTTGCCTCAGTAGTACTACCCTCTTCTGTCTTCGAGGCTGTACGCTGCTCTTGTTGATATGTCTGTAGGCGCTTACGCTGACCTTTTAATAAAGGTAAGCTATGACCTAGATGTCCTAACTCAGGGCGTGTCGCATGCTTGGTTGTCGTCTGCTCAAAACCAATCTGCACTGCTTCGTAGCCATCGCGGGCAACAGTTTTGATCTGTGTTACAGTACAGGGGCCGACTTCAATAACGGTTACCGGTATCACTATTCCGTTAGGCCCGAATACCTGGGTCATGCCGACCTTCCTGCCCAATAATGCATCTAGCATATTTATAAACCTAAACCTCTCTTCGCTGTAAGAACCTGCTGTTATTTAATACACAGGTTCCTTACAGTTTGATCTCGATGTCCACGCCTGCGGGCAAATTCAGACGTGTCAACGCCTCTACCGTTTTGTTCGTCGGATCAATAATATCAATCAGGCGCTTATGAGTACGAATCTCGAACTGTTCTCGCGCATCTTTGTCAATAAATGGAGAACGCATCACGGTATATTTGTCGATCTCCGTAGGCAGAGGTATCGGTCCTGAGACTCTCGCACCCGTCTGCTGTGCCGTATCCACGATCTGCATTGCCGACTGGTCAAGGATACGATGATCATATGCCTTGAGCCGGATGCGGATACGCTGTTTGGTTCCCGTTGCCATATCTTTCTCCTGATACAGAGCTACGGGACCAGGAGTAATTTCTTACCATCCTGGCCCCGTATAGCTTAGCTGATAACCTGGGTGCAAACGCCGGCACCAACGGTGCGACCACCTTCACGAATGGCGAACTTCACGCCCTCTTCCATCGCCACCGGCTGGATCAACTCCACCGTCATCTCGATGTTGTCTCCCGGAATCACCATCTCTACCCCATCGGGCAACTTGATCGCTCCGGTCACGTCCGTCGTTCTCACATAGAACTGAGGACGATAGCCATTGAAGAAGGGGGTATGACGGCCACCCTCTTCTTTGGAAAGCACATACACCTGAGCTTTAAACGTCTTGTGTGGCTTGATCGATCCCGGCTTCGCCAGCACCTGTCCACGCTCGATATCCGCTCGCTCGACTCCTCGCAGCAGACAGCCCACATTATCGCCTGCCTGGCCCTGATCCAGCGTCTTCTGGAACATCTCCACACCCGTCACCACCACGCTGCGCGTCACTTCCTGCATCCCCACGATCTCCACGTTCTCCCCCACCTTGACAATGCCACGCTCGATACGTCCGGTGGCCACCGTGCCACGTCCTTTAATACCGAAGACATCCTCAACCGGCATCAAGAACGGCTTATCGATGGCTCGCTCAGGTGTCGGAATGTAGTTGTCCACCTGATCCATCAACTCCCAGATGCAGACGGCAGATGGATCGTTGCGGGAAAGATCTCCCTTGCTCTCCAGTGCTTTGAGGGCCGAGCCACGAATGACGGGGACATCATCGCCGGGGAAATCGTTCTTGGAAAGCAGTTCGCGCACTTCCAGTTCGACCAGTTCGAGCAGTTCCTCGTCATCCATCATATCGACTTTGTTGAGGAAGACCACCATCGCCGGCACTTCCACCTGACGGGCGAGCAGCACGTGCTCACGGGTCTGAGGCATCGGGCCATCAGGAGCACTCACCACCAGGATCGCGCCGTCCATCTGAGCCGCACCCGTAATCATATTCTTAATATAGTCGGCATGACCTGGGCAGTCCACGTGGGCATAGTGGCGTTTCTGCGTCTCATACTCCAGGTGAGCGATGGCAATCGTGATGCCGCGCTCGCGCTCTTCAGGAGCTTTATCAATCTGGTCGAAGGCGGTATATTTAGCAAGCTGAGCATTTGCCAGAACTTTCGTAATGGCAGCAGTCAGGGTCGTCTTGCCGTGGTCAATATGCCCAATAGTTCCTACGTTCACATGCGGTTTTGTCCGCTCGAACTTCTTCTTTGCCATTTCAAATCCTCTTCATCGTATTCCTATCCGCGTGCGATGGCGGATAGCAGTAAAAGATACATAGGAGCAATCAGTGATTGCTCGTGCTCGTTAGGCCTGTTCCCTGAGTTTCGGCACCGAGCACACAAACCTTCACAACCAGTAAAAGGCAAAAAATGATAATTGCGTGTAGATGGTTTTCAGAAGATAAAAGGGAGTTACTCTCGCAGACCCCCAGGTCTCTCTTGCCATTCGCACACTGCTGGGTCACCTCGTCTATCCTACAATCTACGAAGTGGCCCGGCACCTTTGTTATGTATCTACCGACTGGCCTTCGCGATAATCTCGTCGGTAATATTCTTTGGAACGGGGTTGTAGTGAGCAAACTCCATAGAATAGCTTGCTCGACCACTCGTCATAGAACGGAGCTCGTTCACGTAGCCGAACATCTCGGCAAGAGGAACATGGCCTCGCACCACACTTGTCGCCCCACGGCTGTCCATACCTAAGATTGTACCACGACGTCGGTTGAGATCTCCAATGACATCACCGTAGAACTCTTCTGAAGTGGTAACCTCTACTAGCATGATTGGCTCAAGGATAATCGGCGCTGCTTTACGCACAGCCTCTTTAATCGCTATCGAACCGGCAGTCTTGAAAGCCATTTCGTTCGAGTCAACATCATGGTATGATCCATCATAGAGCGCTACCTTGACGTCGATTACGGGATAGCCCGCGATAATACCGTTTTCCAGCGTCTCGCGAACTCCATTCTCCACCGGCTTAATGTACTCTTTAGGCACCGTCCCACCGACGATCTCACTCACAAACTCAAAACCCTTGCCGCGCTCGTTTGGCTCAATACGCAACCAGACATCACCATACTGACCATGACCGCCAGTCTGACGAATATGCTTTCCTTGCGCCTGAGCGGTACGAGTGATACTCTCGCGATAGGCCACCTGCGGACGACCTACGTTTGCTTCAACCTTAAACTCGCGGAACATACGATCCACAATCACTTCAAGGTGAAGCTCACCCATACCTCTGATAATGGTCTGCCCACTGTCCTGGTCCGTATACATCTGAAATGTCGGATCTTCCTCGGCCAGCTTATTCAATGCGATACCCATCTTGTCCTGATCGGCACGCGTCTTTGGCTCAATGGCAATCTCAATCACCGGATCGGGGAACTTGATCGACTCCAGCACTATGGGTTTCTGCGCATCGCTAAGTGTATCACCAGTGAACGTATTACGCAATCCCACAGCAGCACAAATGTCACCAGCACGTATTTCGTCAATATCCTCACGGTGATTGGCGTGCATACGCAATAGACGACCAACACGCTCAGTCTTGCCTTTCGTTGTGTTCTCTACCGCAGCACCTTTACTCAGTACACCTGAATAAACACGCAGGTAGGAGAGACGACCAACAAAAGGATCAGAGACGATTTTAAAGACTAGCGCACTGAATGGCACATTATCACTGACTTCACGCGTCTCTTCCTGCTCAGTATCCGGATTCAAGCCTTTAGGCGGATCGATGTCCAGAGGAGAGGGCAGATAAGCGATGACTGCATCCAGCATCGCCTGGACGCCTTTATTTTTCAACGAGCTACCACAAAGCACTGCAACAAGCTTGTTGGCAATGGTAGCTTTCCGCAGAGCAACAATGAGTTCTTCCTTGGAGATTTCCTCGCCCTCAAGATACTTCAGGGTCAGTTCTTCGTCCGTCTCGGCAACACGCTCCAGCAATGCATCCCGGTGCTGGTTGTATTCGACTCTCATATTGGCAGGAATCTCAGTACGCTCAGAGGTGGTTCCCAGATCATCAGTAAAGATGACTGCCTGCTCTTCGATCAGGTCCAGAAAACCCTTGAACTCTTTTTCCCGGCCAACTGGTATCTGGATCGGCACAGGGACAGCGCCAAGACGCTCTTTGATCATTTCTACACAGCGCCAGAAATCGGCACCGGTACGATCCATCTTGTTTACAAAACAGATACGAGGGACATCATACTTGTTGGCCTGTCTCCAGACCGTCTCTGACTGTGGCTCTACACCAGCTACAGCATCGAATACTACAACACCACCATCAAGTACGCGCAGTGATCGCTCTACCTCTGCGGTAAAATCAACGTGACCAGGAGTGTCAATGATGTTGATACGATGGTCCTGCCAGAAACAGGTGGTCGCGGCTGATGTGATCGTGATACCACGCTCTTGCTCTTGTGGCATCCAGTCCATTGTTGCGGCCCCTTCATGCACCTCTCCGATCTTGTGGATCTTCTTTGTGTAGAAAAGGATACGCTCGGTTGTCGTCGTTTTACCGGCATCAATATGAGCGATGATACCAATATTTCGTGTTTTTTCGAGTGGAAATTCTCTTGCCATGATGTATTTTTTTACCAGCGATAATGAGCGAAGGCTTTGTTAGACTCCGCCATCTTGTGGGTCTCTTCTCGTTTCTTTATGGTTGCACCTTGACCCGCCGCTGCATCCATTAGTTCGTTTGCAAGTTTCTCCGCCATCGTACGCCCCGAACGGGTGCGCGACGAACGAATCAACCAGCGCATTGCCAGCGCATTGCCGCGCTCTCTACGCACATCAACCGGTACCTGATAGGTTGAGCCGCCCACACGGCGAGGTTTTACCTCGATAGTAGGGGTGGCATTCTTCAATGCCTGCTCAAACACCTCTAGCGGTGACCGCTTCTGCTTCGCTTCAATTGCCTCAAACGCATCATAAATAATGCGCTCTGCCAGACTGCGCTTCCCATCCAGCATTAGCTTATTCGTAAAACGAGCTACATTTCGGCTCTTATACTTCGCATCCGGCACATCTGGCCGTCGTACAACTTTCTTACGTCTTGGCAAGTTTTGCCTCCTTAGTCTTTCATTCGACACTCTTTCCTCTTATTAAGGACTTAGTCGAATGCAACAGTAGTGTGTTGTTCCTTAGACTTCTTACTTGCTTCTTGTTATCAGTTACCAGCGCATTGGCCTGGTCTTCTTTTTCTATCTCTAGATCAGCAACAGGCTTACGCTCATCCTGGCAGGAAAGCTTCAAAAGCTGACAGGCAACGGCAGCAGCTCTCAATCTGACATTGGATGAATATAATAACAGACACCAGAAAAGGCGTCGATTCGATCAAGCAGGAAATCTCCCTGATCTTCTTCGGACGCCTACACGCAGGAGCCTTTCCAGTAACGCAATCTTACTTGCCTTCCCCTCTCAAAGAACGAGAGGGATACGCTCTGGAGCACTCCTGACGATCATTCAAAATTGAATGATGTGCACTATAGCGATACGTTCATGGTCGTAAAACACCAGGAAAAAGAAAATGGTTCTCTTCCATCCCGGCATGCTTACAACATATCAGTTACCTTTTGCCCTTAGTTGGAGCAGCCGCCTGTCCGGGCTTCGGACGTTTTGCTCCATACTTCGAGCGGCCTCGACGACGCTTTGAAACACCATCGCTGTCAAGCGTACCACGCACAATATGATAGCGCACGCTTGGCAAATCCTTCACACGGCCACCACGAATGAGCACCACCGAGTGCTCCTGCAAATTATGCCCTTCCCCAGGAATGTAGGCGGTCACTTCCATCTGATTAGATAAACGCACACGCGCAATCTTACGCATAGCCGAGTTCGGCTTCTTTGGCGTCATTGTACGTACCTGTGTGCAGACGCCGCGTTTCTGTGGCGAGCCACGCAGACGAGAGGTCCTATTCTTCAGCGCATTGTACGAGTACAACAACGCGGGGGCCTTTACCTTTTTCTGCTTGTTTGAACGACCCTTTCGGATCAATTGGTTAATTGTCGGCAAGGAAAATCCTCCCAGTCCCTTTCAAGTAAGTGCGGATAAAGCTCTTATCCGCACCCTCTCCATCACACATATGCGGTTGCATATGATATCATTCATCATCGTCGCTGTCAAGTGTTAGCCCAAGTAGGCCACTACCTGAACCATTACTACTCACCGCTCCAACACTTGCAACTACAGGAGCTGATGCTGCAAGACGGGCTGCGTGCGCCTGTCTTCTTGCAATCTCTTCTCTGCGGCGCTGCGCAATACCAGAACCAGCAGGAATGAGTTTTCCGATAATGACGTTCTCTTTTAATCCCACTAAGTGATCGGTCTGTGCTTCAATTGCGGCTTCTGTCAGTACGCGCGTTGTCTCCTGGAAGGAAGCTGCCGCCAGGAAGCTATCGGTATTCAATGAGGCCTTCGTCACGCCAAGCAGAACAGTCTGGGCATGGGCCGGCTCACCACCTTCAGCTAATACACGAGCATTTGTCTCTGCATACACAAAACGATCTACCAGGTCATTTGGCAACATCTCGGTGTCACCAGGTTCGTCAATCTTTACACGTCTCAGCATCTGACGAATGATGACTTCGATGTGCTTATCATTGATATAGACTCCAGTATTTCGGTAAACACGCTGGACCTCTTTCACCAGATACAACTGGACAGCCTCTGGTCCCTGGATGCGTAAGACATCCTGAGGATCTCTCTGGCCCGAAGTAACCGGGGTGCCCGCTTGAATCTTTTGTCCGTTGGTCACATTCAGATTGCGTGCAGCAGGAATTGGATACGAACGCTCATCCCGCTCCTCAAAACGGATCGATAATGGACTCTCGGCGTTGACCAGAGCCTCACCTTCAGTTCTGGCAAGCACTGGCTGTGGCTCACTACCACTCTCTGCAGGCATGAGAGCAATTATCTGCTCCTTCTGCACATGATCCTGATCATTGACCAGTACCTTGCTTCCCGCAGGCAAGGGGTATTCGTCAAAGAAGACGTTAGTTGAGACTACACGGACGGTTCGCGCTCCGGTCTGCTCATCCTTCACAACCTCTACGATGCCATCAATTTCGCTCATCTCAGCCTTGTCTTTCGGGACACGGGCCTCAAAAAGCTCTTCAACGCGTGGTAGACCTTGTGTGATGTCTCCCTGCGCTCCCGCGATACCTCCAGTATGGAACGTACGCATGGTTAACTGAGTACCAGGCTCTCCAATTGACTGAGCAGCAATAATACCACAGGCGGTACCAATGCGAGCCAGTGCGTTTGCAGCAAGATCTCGTCCGTAACACTTGCGACAGATACCACGACGTGCACGACAGACAAGGACAGAGCGCACACGAACAGCTTTAGCACCTGAGTTCGCAATCTCATCAATAAGCTCATCAGTCAGTTCTTCTCCTGCCTCAATATGCTCAAGGCCAGGAATGACTTCTGCTAACACACGACCCGTCAGACGGGTACGAATGCTATCCAGCCCCATATCTTGCGAGTCAAACTCAGTGATAAGAATCCCCTCGGTGGTTCCACAATCCTCTTCAGTAACGATCACATCCTGCGCTACGTCGATCAGACGACGCGTAAGATATCCCGACTCTGCTGTACGTAACGCGGTGTCTGCCAGACCCTTACGAGCACCATGACTACTGATAAAGTACTCAAGCACACTAAGGCCTTCACGGAAATTACCGCGAATTGGAATAGCGATAATTTTACCAGACGGACTTGCCATCAGACCACGCATACCGGAAAGCTGACGGATCTGTTGGAACTTCGCTTTCGTTGCACCAGATTTGGCAATCGTAAAAATCGAACCATACGGGTCGAGTGTTGCTTCTACCATCTTGGTAACATTATCGGTTGCTTCGTTCCAGGCATCCACGGTCTGCTGATACTTCTCGTTATCAGTAATAAGACCGTCACGATATTGCTCTTCTAACTCAACAATCTTCGCATCGGCTTTTGCCAGTTCTTCCTGTTTGCCAGTAGGGACTTTTACATCACTAATCGCAATGGTTGCTCCGGCTTTCGTCGAGTAGAAGAAACCAAGACGCTTAATTTCGTCGGCCAGTTCGGTTGTCTTTGCACGACCATACTCTTTGAAGCACTCCGCGATAATCTGTTTCAAGTTCTCTTTTTTCATCGCGTAGTTCTTGTAACGGATTCTCTCAGGCAAGGCTTCATTGAAAATCAGTCGTCCAACTGTCGTAGTCACAGGCTTATTTGTCGTTTTCATCGTTGGCTTGTCAGGTGGCGGAGAATCATAGAAGTTTGTGTCTGGCGCGATACGCACTTTGATTAACGCCTGAAGATCTATGATTCCATGCTGATAGGCCAGCAATGCTTCAGTAGCATCAGTGAAGACGCGCCCTATGCCCTTCAGGTTCGGACGATCCTGCGTCAGGTAGAAACAACCGAGTACCATATCCTGGCTAGCACCAATCGAAGGCTCTCCATGAGCAGGCGAGAGCAGATTGCGCGTTGACATCATAAACTGACGCGCTTCGTCCTGCGCCTTCTCGGAGAGTGGTACGTGAACCGCCATCTGGTCACCATCAAAGTCTGCATTGAACGCTGAACACACCAGTGGATGCAATTGAATGGCACTTCCCTCGACAAGCACTGCCTCAAAGGCTTGAATACCCAGACGGTGGAGCGTTGGCGCGCGATTCAGCAATACAGGATGGTTTTTGATGACTTCTTCTAGAACGTCCCAGACTTCCGGCTTGACACGCTCAACGAAACGCTTCGCACTCTTGATGTTGTGGGCAAAATTTTGCTCCACGAGCTTACGCATCACAAAAGGCTTGAATAGCTCTAGCGCCATACGTTTCGGCAGGCCGCACTGATGCAGCTTTAGTTCTGGACCAACGACGATTACCGAACGACCAGAGTAGTCAACACGCTTACCAAGCAGGTTCTGACGGAAACGACCCTGCTTTCCTTTGAGCATATCTGAGAGACTCTTGAGCTTATGATTACCAGAACCGGCAACGGCGCGACCACGGCGACCATTATCGATCAGGGCATCACAGGCCTCCTGAAGCATACGTTTCTCGTTGCGGATGATGATCTCAGGTGCGCCAAGCTCCAACAAACGCTTCAAGCGATTGTTACGATTAATCACACGGCGATAAAGGTCGTTGAGATCTGAGGTCGCAAAACGACCACCATCTAATTGCACCATTGGACGTAGATCAGGTGGCAAGACCGGTAGTACTGTCAAAATCATCCACTCTGGCAATGTATTCGACTTGCGGAAGGCTTCCACTACTTTCAGGCGTTTTGTCGCCTTCTTGCGGCGTTGACCAACTGTCGAACCAATCTCGTGACGGAGATCGTTAGAAAGTTTCTCCAGGTGAATACCTGAAATTAACTCACGTACGGCCTCAGCACCCATTCCGGCACGGAAGACGCTTGAGAAGTTGTCCTTCAGTTCGCGATAACGATTCTCCTGGAGCAGGTCCATCTTTTTGAGACCTTCCAGGTCTCGCCGCGCCTGCTCGATACGCTGACGAGCCTCGTTGCGCTCTTTCTCTAATTGCGACTGCGCGGTATCAATCTGGCCCTGATATTCCAGGCCCAGGCGATCCGACTCACGTCTGCTCTCAGATTGCAGCGCCTCTAGCTCCCGACGAGCCTGTTCCGCGATAGTATTGCGCGATTGCTCCGCGATTCGCTCCAACACATCTAGCTGCTTGGGCGAAATCGTGTCACCCTCTTTGACAATAACCTGATCACTCAGACCGAAGTAGATCGGATCTTCCGCAACCAGATTCATTGATTCGCGCAACTGCGCCCGCGTCTCGCTTTCAGCACGACGCGCTGCATCCAGATCCTGCTCACGCTTCTCTTCAATCTCCTTGCGGCTCGACGTAGAATAGCGCTGCTCAGTATCTTTAATTGCATTATCGCGTCGTGTGCGCAGATCATTAATCCGCTCCACCACACGCTCGTCGAGATTCTGTTGCAAACCAACCATCTCTTCATCAAGGCGCATCAGTTCTCGCTGGCGAGCCTCTTCATCAATAGTGGTGACAACATAAAGCGCAAAGTAGAGAATGCGCTCCAGGTTACGAGGAGAGAGATCAAGCAAGAGACCAATACGGCTAGGCGTGCCTTTAAAGTACCAGATATGACTTACTGGCGAGGCTAATTCAATGTGACCCATCCGCTCACGACGCACTTTTGAACGGGCCACTTCGACACCACACTTGTCGCAGACAATCCCTTTAAAACGAACACGTTTATATTTTCCGCAATAGCATTCCCAGTCTTTCGTTGGTCCAAAAATGCGCTCGCAGAACAGACCATCTTTCTCTGGTTTCAGCGTACGGTAGTTAATTGTTTCCGGTTTCGTGACCTCGCCATAACTCCAGCTACGAATCTGTTCGGGGCTGGCAAGGCTGATACGGATAGCGTTAAAATCGTTTACCTCTAGCATGCTACCTCCTGGGGGTAGAGGGAATACGCCGCCCTGCAAACAGTGACGGCGTACAGCCTCCCTCTACACTATTGGTCTCCTTCAAAACCGGACAAATTGATACCCAGTTCCGGCATCACATCATTCGACGTATCCTCAACGAATTGGATCTTCTGTTCGTCTTCGTTCAATACTTCGACGTTGATACCCAGGCTTTGCAACTCTTTCACAAGCACCTTGAAGGACTCTGGAACTCCAGGCTCCATGATATTTTCGCCCTTCACAATAGCTTCGTACGTCTTTACACGACCCACTACGTCGTCAGATTTAACGGTAAGAATTTCCTGGAGAATATTCGCTGCACCATATGCTTCAAGAGCCCAGACTTCCATTTCACCGAAACGCTGACCGCCGAACTGCGCTTTACCACCAAGCGGCTGCTGCGTAATTAAGCTGTATGGACCAGTGGAACGGGCATGAACTTTGTCTTCAACAAGGTGGGCCAGCTTCAACATGTAGGTATACCCTACCGTGATAGGATGGTCAAAAGGATCACCCGTACGACCATCGTACAACTGGACTTTTCCTGTCTCTGGCAGATTCGCACGCCGCAACAACTCTTCAATATCTTCTTCAGAGGCTCCATCAAAAACTGGCGTTGCGATCTTAAAACCAAGCACACTTGCCGCCCAGCCCAGATGGGTCTCCATGATCTGACCAATATTCATACGGTGCGGTACACCGAGTGGATTGAGAATAATATCAACTGGCGTGCCATCTGGCAGGAATGGCATATCTTCAATTGGCAGCACACGCGAGATAACACCTTTGTTTCCGTGGCGTCCAGCCATTTTGTCTCCTGCACCAATCTTACGCTTCTGTGCAATACTGACACGTACAAGCTGGTTTACTCCCGGCGGCAATTCGTCTCCCGCATCACGAGAGAAGACCTTCACCTCAACGATTTTACCTCGCTCACCATGTGGTACACGCAGCGAGGTATCCTTCACCTCACGCGCTTTCTCACCGAAGATGGCTCGCAACAACTTCTCTTCCGCCGTCAGCTCGGTCTCACCTTTCGGCGTAATCTTCCCAACAAGGATATCTTGAGGTCCAACCTCGGCTCCAACGTAGATAATTCCACGCTCGTCCAGGTTCCGTAACCCCTCTTCACCTACATTCGGAATGTCACGCGTGATCTCTTCGGGACCCAGCTTGGTGTCACGGGCATCAACTTCATATTTTTCAATATGAATAGAGGTAAAAAGATCCTCTCGCACTATACGCTCGCTGATCAGGATAGCATCCTCAAAGTTGCCACCCTCCCAGCTCATAAATGCGACTAGAATATTCTGACCCAAAGCCAGCTCACCCTTCTCTGTCGAAGAGCTATCAGCAATCACCTGCCCGGCATTTACCCAATCACCTTTACGCACTAACGGACGCTGGTTGATACAGGTACCAGCATTCGAGCGTACAAACTTACGCAAGCGATGCGAATACACCTCACCCTGCTCATCGACGATTTCGATCTTACGAGCCGTTGCACTTACAACTTCACCATCGGTACGACTGACTTGCACCTGACCGGAATCAATAGCCACCTGGCGTTCAATACCAGTACCACAGATTGGCGACTGAGGACGCAATAGCGGCACAGCCTGCCTCTGCATGTTTGCACCCATAAGCGCACGGTTCACGTCATCGTGTTCCAGGAACGGAATTAACGCCGTTGCCACGCTCACCGTCTGCCTGGGCGAAACATCCATATAATCAATGCTGTCAGAACGCTCCTCTGCAAACTCACCCTGGTAGCGAGCTAATACACGCTCATCAGCAAATTCATTATTCTCGGTAAGATGCACATTTGCTTGCGCAATCCAGAAGTTCTCTTCGTCATCAGCCGTGTGATAATCGATCTCCTCGGTCACAAACGGTCTCACACGCACTTCGGCATTGCCTAAGACAGCCTGAAGCTTATTGAAAAGATCTTCGTCCACCCGCACAGGAGTACGCGCTTTGAATAAGATTGTTCCATCAGGAGCTTGAATATCTTCACGCTCTCGACCAATCACACTCCGCATTTCACGTCCAAGCAGACGGCGATCATTCACCGCCAGGCGCTTGTACACCTTACGATAAGGAGTCTCGATAAAACCATATGGGTTGATCTGCCCATACGTCGCCAGGTTGCCAATCAGACCAATATTTGGACCTTCAGGCGTCTCAATCGGACAGATACGACCATAGTGAGACTGATGAACGTCACGAACATCGAAACCTGCACGCTCACGCGAAAGACCACCAGGACCAAGCGCAGAAAGACGGCGCTTATGCCCAATTTCAGCCAGTGCATTTGTCTGGTCCATAAACTGCGATAGCTGACTACCACCGAAGAACTCTCTCATCGCCGCAACCACTGGACGAATATTGATGAGCGCATTTGGTGTCGCCTGACCAGGCTCCTGAATGCTCATACGCTCTTTGACCACACGTTCCATACGTAACAAACCTACGCGGAATTGGGTCTGAATCAATTCACCAACACAACGCACACGACGATTGCCGAGGTGGTCGATATCGTCCTTACGTCCATGACCATTATTGAGAGCCACAAGACGACGCACGATATTCACCAGATCATCCTGTGTGAGAATACGCTGGCTCTGAGGAATCGAGAGATCTAGTTTGCGGTTGAGCTTGTAACGACCAACACTGCCAAGATCATAACGACGCGCATTGAAGAACAGGTTCTTCACGAGCGAACGTGCGTTATCTAGCGTGGCAGGGTCACCAGGACGGAGCTTTTTATAGAGTTCAAGCAACGCCTCTTCTTCCCGCTTCACAGGGTCTCGATCTAACGTAGCCTGAATATAACGAATATTAGTATCATTATCAACACCAGCAAAAGCATCAAGGATTCCCTGATCAGTGGCCAGGTCCAGACCCTCATTATGCCATTGATCCTTTGCCAGACCTGAGATGGCTCGCAAGAGGGTCGTCACGGGCAATTTGCGCTTACGGTCAATTTTGACAGTGAGCAAATTTTTATTGCTGGTTTCAAACTCCAGCCATGCCCCTCGACCAGGAATCAGTTTTGCAGCATAAAGCTTCTTACCGGTAGTAGCATCTTCATCAACAGTAAAGTAGACACCAGGGGAACGGACAAGCTGACTCACAACAACGCGCTCAGCACCATTGATGATAAATGTCCCTTCCTTTGTCATTAACGGGAAATCACCCATGAAGATATCCTTCTCGATGATCTCTCCCGTCTCTTTATTTATCAAACGCGCCTTCACGTTTAAAGGGGCTGAGTATGTGGCATCACGGTCACGACACTCGTCCTCACTGTACTTTGGCTTCCCAAAGGGATCTGGCGGCACAATAAATTCGAGGCTCAGATTCTTCCCGGTGAAGTCTTCAATTGGTGAGATTTCTTCAAAGAGTTCTCGGAGACCTTCTTTCTTAAACCATTCAAAGGAGTCAAGCTGGATCTGGATCAAGCCCGGCATAGGCCGCAGATCCGGAATACGCGCAAAAGAGACACGTTCAGGAAACGCTACAGCCTTTGTGCTTACTGCCATAAGTGGATTTCTCCTCTCACCTAGTCGCGCATAGAGGAAATGAGAGACACGACAAAATCACGCCTCTCAGCAACGGAAAAAAAACGGAAAAATTTAGATTAAGTACAAATAATGCCTGTGTTGTGGAACGGACTATGACAAGAAAAGTAACCGCATTGCCCAGCAATGAACGGTTACTCCTATCTCCTTATCCATCATCGTTTGTCAATCGTCCCACGCGCCAACATACACCAATCTATATTCAGGTCAAGGAACAGACGTTGGTTGACCATAAGCAATTCGGAACACCAAAAAGCGCCACATTGTCCTACTCTCTTATGTGCGGATGATTGTCCTACCTGCGTATTCCTTACCTCAGATAAAAAAACACAACACGCTAAGAGTGAGCGTACATGTGGTCTATAGCTGTATCCTTGTATAAATGACTTGCAGCTTCCTCATGTGGTTGGGGGTGATGTGTTGCTCGATTAGTGTTCTTTCCTGGTTGCTTTCTCGGCCAGTGTCTGCTTTCTCTATCAACGGATCTTTTATAGCCCCACTGTTATTAGTATACACACTCTGGCAAGTGCTAAGTATACTATAGTCAGCTAGAGATGTCAAGCTTTTTCTCCCAATTTCAACAACACTCTGGATAATCCGGAGATCTCAACAATTCCGACAACACTATCTGTAATTTTTCGTACTTACTACAACTAAACGTACTATGATTGCCTTTTATTCCCATTTTCTCTTTTTCTCTTCCAACTTACCCCACCAGAAGAAATCTCTGCGGCGCTTCTTCCATGAGCAATCCTGTCTCGCCAGGAAAATCTTCTTGCCCACTCTGTACAATATCCCCTTGCTTCTGCAACCATAAGCAGATGCGTTTCTGGTCTTCTCCACTTAGTAGATGTAGATCGAGCATTGTCTCGGCTTTTCCAGGATAACTTATCGTCAAAATCTCTCCATCTATATGCAGATTCAAACGATCATTCAAACGATAACTCTGCTCTTTACCAATTTTCCCACAAGTCGATACCATACCGACACAGCCAATACCAAGCAGAATCCCTGCAATACTACTGATCACAAAACCAGCAATACCCAGCAAGATCAGTAATATACTACCAGGCACTACCAATCCTGAAGGAATGAGATGTCGCAACCAACCTGCCAATACTTCTGGTAGGAGCCCTGCCAATAGGAGACAAAAACATAAGAAGCCACTGTATAGGACGTAGAAGATGCTAAGGAAATTTTCTGCGGAAAGATCTCGTGCAAGAAGGATTCCCTCCCCACCTATCGTTAACATGCTTTTTCTGTAGCCCATGCGCGTACTAGACAAAAAGCGCATAACAAATACGGCTCCTGCCAGACTGGCAATTGCTACAAACCAGAGCAAAGCACAGAGGATTTCCTGCCATTGTATGAAAATGGTTATTGTATGCGAGCTGGTTGACCAGAGCCATGTACTCAATACAAGAGAACTAGAAGCAACACCTGTATACCCAAGACACCAGAGCCAACCAAGAAAATTAATAGAGATATAGGAGGAGCGTCTCATTAAAAAGGTAGATGTATCAGTAGCAACCTGCATGGCTTTTCCCCTCACTATGTCCTACAAGCCCATCCCCTAGAGGATAGGGTTTCTAACGCTTTACAATATATATTAAACGTTTTAGACAACGCAAAGGGTGACAAACTTGAAGGTCTAAAGAATAACGCTAACGCCCCGTACCTCGCAGATCATCAAAAAGCAGAGTATGTAGGTAACGTTCAGCAGCACTGGGGAAAATAGTAACGATCACTTTTCCTCGATTTTGCGTCTTCAAAGCCTCTTGCTGAACCGCCCAGACTACCGCGCCACTACTTATCCCGATAGAAAGTCCTTCTTGTTTCATAATTTGTATCGCACTGCTGACAGCGTCCTGGTCCGTTACAGGCACTACCCGATCAATCAGGTCTACTTTCAGGGTGTCAGGAATAAAACCGGCACCAAGTCCTTCAATACGATGTGGCCCTGGACGACCACCTGAGAGAATGGCGCATGATGCCGGTTCAACTGCGACTACTTCAAGTGAGGGATTGAATACCCGGAGACCTTCGGCGACCCCGGTCAATGTGCCCCCAGTTCCTACACCGATCACTACTATATCTACCTGCCCACCGGTCTCTTCCCAGATCTCAACGGCAGTCCCTTCTCGATGCGCACGAGGATTTGCTTGATTATAAAATTGCTGTGGATACCATGCATTGGGTAATGTCGTTCGTAGCTCGGTGACTTTGTTAATTGCTCCTCGCATACCCTGTTTGCTTGGTGTGAGGATGATTTCCGCTCCAAAACGCTGAAGCAATAAACGCCTCTCAAGACTAATCGTATCAGGCATCGTCAAAATACAGTGGTAGCCACGTACAGCGGCAGCCCAGGCCAGTGAGATCCCCATATTACCACTTGTTGGTTCGGTAATCGTGCTGCCTGGACGGAGCAATCCCTGGGCCTCAGCTTCACAAATCATCTGGAATGCGACACGGTCCTTTGAGCTACCCCCCGGACTAAACATCTCTAGTTTCGCTAACGCCGTCACACCGGTCTTCTCAGAAATATGCTTCAGTTGCACCAGCGGAGTGCGGCCAATTAAGTCAGTCGCATTCTGTGCCCAACGGGTCATACAATTATAAGCCTTCCTGCTGCTCCGGTAACAAGGCTTTGATGATGCTAATCAGTTCATGCACTTTAAATGGCTTACGTAGGAGCAGCCCTGTCTGGAGTCCCATACGGTGTAGCTCCCAATCATGACTTCCAGTAATCACAATAATGGGCGTAAGCTTTGTTTTGCTGTGACCACGCAAAATCTTATAGAGGGAGACTCCATCAAGGTTGGGTAATCCTACATCGAGCAATATTAAATGTGCGCCTTTATTTGGCAGCTGATCCTTTGCGGCCTTCCCATCGGAGATGATCTCTATTCTCCATTGACCATAACACCCCAACATATCGCGAAACATGGTGGCCAGTTGTGGATCATCCTCGACAATGGCGATTAACTTACGTTCTTCCAATGCATCAGCCACGTTCTACCATCCCCTTCGTAAACTCATCACACCCCCCTCACCCACTCTTAAACTAAATGTAATACATTGTCTCTGTATTGCCCGTACGATGACGCTGGGCTAGCTCCTCAATAGTTGTGGAGGTCAATATCTGCTGGGTCATTAAATCTATCTTCTGCCAGACTTCACGCAGAGCACATCCCGGAGAAAGCTTACAAAAATCTGGATTGGGTAGACATTCCATAGGAGGTACATATCCCTCCAATGCTTGCATAACTTCAGCCATCGTGATCTGATGCGGCGGCTTTGCTAACATATGCCCACCCTTCGGACCACGAACACTCTTGACTAATCCCTCTTTACGTAATACCATCAGAATCTGATCAAGATATTGCTCTGGAATATACTGCCTACTGGCTATATCTGCACTTTCAACCGGCCCTTGCCCATAATATGCCGCCATGTCTAACATGGCCCGCAAACCATAATCCCCTTTCATCGTCAGCTTCATCGTCGGAACCTTTCCTAATTTCAACACCCTCAAGCGTTTCAATACCCTCAAGCAGGTCGCGAAAGAACATCGGCTCCAACCACCCCGTGAGCGGGAATATCTATGCGAAACCCTAATAGGTGAAATGAAAATATAATAGGGCAGAGCAATCAAAAGCAATCCTTTTTTCCTAGTGTTTAGGATATCCCAGTAAGCCATGCATGTCAATGGGTTTCTTACTACACAACGCAAATAATTGACCATACATGCTAATTTTAACCAAAAAACTCATGCAGTGGATTAATTTCTGCTGAGAATAACGGGAATCACTTGCGAGCAACGCTTAAGGTCTCTATAATGAAGCTGAGAATAATTTTTTACCTCGTTTCTTATTTTTATTTTTATAAATGGTTTTCTTTGGCGGTTAAAGGGGAAAATACTATGCAACAAGGGACCTCTTCCTGGCAGGCCAACCAGGACAAACATAAGGTGCTCGTTGTCGATGATGAAGAGAACATTATTGAGTTTATTAAGTTAGGCCTGCGCTATGAAGGTTTTCAGGTTGAGTCCGCTTCAGATGGCGAACAAGGAGTTACCCTTGCTCAACGTATTAATCCCGATCTCGTTATTCTCGATGTGATGATGCCCGGCATCGATGGTCTCGAAGTTTGCCGCCGCCTGCGTAATAATCCAACGACTAAGGATGTTCCTATTCTTATGCTTACAGCAAAAGATGAGGTGAGTGATCGTATCGCTGGTTTACGCACGGGCGCAGATGATTATCTGACAAAACCATTTAACTTTGATGAACTGCTCGAACGCATCAAGGCCATTCTTCGCCGCCAACATCGCTCTCAAAGTACACTTATAGGGAACAACGAAGAAGAAAGCGGCCAGGTACTGCAATTCGCCGACCTCCGCCTCAATACGGCTACACGAGAGGTGACACGCGGTGGCCGCTTGATTGAACTTACTGCAACTGAATATAATCTTTTACATCTGTTTATGAGCCATCCCCGTCAGGTCCTGGATCGCCAGACTATTCTTAATCGCGTCTGGGGCTACGATTTCCTGGGTGAAACCAATATTATTGAAGTATACGTACGATATTTACGAGAGAAAATTGAAGACTCTCCTAGCACGCCTCGTCTTATTCAGACGGTACGCAGTGTCGGCTATGTCTTACGAGGCTAATCAACAAGAGGGCTTTCTATTCTTGTTTGTAGTTTTTTCAGTCCCCTCAAGCGGGCCAGGAAAGAATACCCCTCCTGCCGCCACTGAGGAGGAATGCTACAGCAGGAAAAACGAAATGGTCAAGTGGAGATGCACCAGGGAGTAATAGTTTCATGTCAGAGCCGCATTCCTCCAATGCAGAACAAAATGGGTCTCAAAGCCCTTTACAGAATGAAATAACACCAAAGCTTCCAGCAGGTAAGACTACCTCGGTGGCCGAGACAACACGCCCTTTGTCGTTCACTACAGGGAAACTTGGCTCTCCATATACACATACCTCTGCACAACCTTTTCTAGAGAGGGACCACAATGCTAGCATGAAAGCTCCCGCCTGGATACGCCCTTTTTTTAGCCTGCGTGTGCAACTGATCGCAGCTTATATCATTTCTCTCCTTTTTGTCATTACACTCGTTTGTTTACTAGTCTATCAACACACAAATATTCTTTATATCAGTGGCGTCGGTCTGGTGAGCGTTATCCTCGGCTCGATCGTTACATTTGCTTTGATTACTCTCCTGTTACGCCCACTCTGGCGCGTGACCGATGTGGCCCAGGCTATCGCGGTTGGCGATCTTAAACAACGCGAACGCTTGCCAATGCGCCAGCCACCACAGGATGAAATTGATCGCCTGGCCGGCAGCTTGAATGAAATGGTGATGCGCCTGGAAAGATCCGAGGAGCTACAACATGCCTCTGAACAACGCTTCACACGCTTTTTCACCGACGCTTCTCACCAATTGCGGACTCCTCTCACTTCTATTCGCGGCTTTACTGAAGTCTTGATGAGAGGGGCGAAGGATGATCCCGATACCGCTCAACGCGTCCTCAAGAGGATGAAAAATGAAGCTGAGCGGATGACTGCACTCATCAATGACATGTTGACAGTAGCCCGCCTGGATGATACTCAGTTACTAAAAAAACAGTATGTCGATCTGGTTGAAATAACAAATGATAGTATTGAGCATATTAAAACACGCGCTAACGCTGAACGCACTATTCTTCTGGATATTAATACGCAGGAAACCTATGGCTTACAGGCAGACAAAGAACGCTTGAAGCAGCTTATCTTTATTCTTTTGGATAATGCTTTAAAGTATGGACGACAGACACCTGACGGTCAGATTACGCTTCAACTCTCTAAGCAGGGGAATCTGGCTATCATCCAGGTCATTGATAATGGCGAAGGTATTACTAGTAAAGATATGGAGCATATCTTTGACGCCTTTTACCGCGGTATGCCACGCACGTCATCACCAATAAATGGGGCTCCCCCTGTTGGAGTGGGTCTCGGTCTGACTATTGCTGCCGCTATTGTACGCGCTCATGATGGCACTATCACCGCTATAGTGAACCAGGAAAAGGTTCGACCTTCTCCGTCGCGCTTCCTTGCCTTGAATAATAAAGATGAAGCATGAATAACGATTTTTCTTAACTAACCCCTGGATTCCCGCTCTTTGCTTATTGACCCACGTCCCCTCAGGTGGTACACTGCCCCTGCAACACAAAACAAGCGATAAGCTAGCGAAGGTAAGAAACGGTAATGTGGACCTCTACGCTGGATCTCGATCTCAAACGGATATTATTCACTCGTCTGCTCAGTCGATTCTGGAGTGGAGCGTATTTTGCCTCATTTGCACCACTACGTGTACAACAGTTGCCTCGCCAATCACTCGCGGCCACTAATTGGGTGCGTGTACGCAACCGTCTTGCCGGTATCTGTGGTAGCGATCTTCAATTGATTATGGCTCATGGCGACCCACGTATCTCTCTCGCCGCACTTCCAAACTATAAACATCTCTATCCAGGGCATGAGGTTGTAGGCGAGGTGATTGAGGTGAGTGATGATGTGCAACATCTACGCGTGGGAGACCGCGTAGCACTGCAATACGGAGCAAATTGCCTCGCCAGTGGCATGCAAACACTCTGTCGCGCCTGCGCTGAAGGCTGTTACAATCTTTGTGAGAATACTTCTTTGCCCACTCCTACACACATCGGTGGCGGCTGGAGTGAGGAAATGTTGTTACCAGATCAGCAACTCTACCTCTTGCCCAATACACTCTCTGATGAGCAAGCGGTCTTACTGGAACCTGCCGCTGTGGCCGTCCATGCGGTTTTACGCCATCTTCCTCATCCAGGAGAACGTGTCCTGATTATTGGCGCTGGCACGATTGGTCTCTTGACTCTTCAGGTTATTCGTGCTCTCGCTCCCCAAGCCGAGATTAGCGTCCTTGCCCGCCATCCTTTTCAGGTTGAGCAGGCAACACGTATGGGAGCCGCTCATATTATCTATCCCCAGGATACCTATCTGGGCATTCAACGCGTCACTCACGCGAAGATTTATCGCGGTATTCCAGGCAATCAAACGCTTGTTGGCGGCTACGATGCTGTTTTCGATACGGTTGGTACACGCCGGACGCTCCATCACGCGCTCCGTTGGGTCTCCACTCGCGCAACTATTGTGCTGGTTGGCATCGATCTTCATATGATGAAGATTGATCTTACCCCGATCTGGCACCAGGAGATTAATCTGCTTGGCTCTCGTGCTCACGGCCTGGAAAATTGGCCGATTGGCTCATTAGAACACCGCACCTCATTTGCTGTAGCAACAGAGCTGATCGAACAGGGCTATCTTCACCCAGAATTCTTAATTACCCATCATTATGCCCTCAATAATTATCAGAATGCGATACAAACCGCTATTGCTAAAACTCAGAGCCGCGCCATTAAGGTGGTATTCGACTACTCTCTGCTACCTGCTTCTGTGGTCCCTAATGTACGCGCCTCTGCCCGTCGCCGCCGCCCGACAGTCTTAGATGAGACAAACGAGAAGCAGGCATTCGAGGAACTGGATACTCAGGATATTCCCAACAACCAGCCCGACTCACTTGATCCAGAAATAGAACCCCCTCCTTCGCCATCCCATGTTCGAGCTGACGAACAACACCACCATTACCAGTATGAACCCGCACAGTTGCCACAAGAAGAAACGTTGGACCAGGAGAGCGAGCCTCCGGTACACGAAAATACTCAGGACAATGATGCTGACGAAGAAGAAGATGAGCATCCTGCTAGCGATCCACACTCGCTGCCAACGTTACGTGAAAACGAGTTCCTGGCTCATCATACCTATAACGAACAACAAGACTGGGCAGAGGAAAACGACTATCCCGCCCCTGAAGAAGAAGTCTTTGATAGCCCTGAACCAAATGATGAAGCACCACCAGCCCCAACAAAAAGTTCTCCGTCCCCTGAAAGGGAACGCCATGATCTGGGACGAAACAATACAAATCAGCGCAATAAAAAGCATAGCCGGCGTTATTAGGTCTGAAGATAGCACACGCGCAAAAGCACATCGTGCTGAAGTTACAGCTAGAATCATTGTCCTGAAAACTGCACGAGGTTTTATGCCTGCAAAGCCTCCTCTTTAATAAAAAAGCACCACAGAGGAGATAACCTCTGCGGCGCTTACTTCACGGACTCTACTTACAAAGCCGATACCTCTGGTATCACTTCCACACGCCTTTCTGGAATGGCGGCTTGCGGCGCGTTAATTGGTATCATTAAATCTTACTATCGTGAAATCATTCGGATCGCGCTGCTGCAAACGTTCAATAATATCTTTTAACCTGCGCGTTTCATTCGCATGTTGAGCACGCAGAGCATCCATTTCTCTTTCCAGATCGTCTTGCATCTGCTCCATGCGATCTTTCATGTGCAATATTGCTTCCACGCCCGCCAGGTTTACCCCTAGATCTCTCATTAAACTGCGAATCTGCTGCACACGCTCTATATCACGATCTGAATAGAGGCGAGGACTGTGCGGACTATTCCCCTTACGCGCAGGTGAGATCAGTCCCAGGCGCTCGTAGTGACGCAACGTTTGCTCGTGCACCTCAGCCCGTTCAGCCGCAACACTGATGATATACCATGCGCCACCCGTCTTCTCAGGCATGGCCGAGCCTTCCTTTCTGCTCTAACAGCTAGGAATGTACCTCAACGCCTCGACTCCGCGCCAACTTTTCAAACAGTTCTCTCTCTTCAGAGGAAAGATGCATTGGCAACAGAACATGCACACGCACCAGCAGATTACCGCTCCCCTCACCCCGTAGATGCGGCATGCCTTTTCCTGCCAGCCTGAATACGCGATTGTTCTGCGTCTCAGGTGGAATTGTGAGCATGAGCTTACGACCATCTGGCAGAGGCACAGGTACTTCACCGCCTAGCATTGCTTTTACTAGCTCTACGTCAATATCCTCATGGAGATCATCGCCTTTGCGCTCGAATGCTGGGTCGGGCTTGACGCTGATAACGAGAAAGAGATCGCCTCGTGGACCACCACCAATTCCGGGCTGCCCCTCTCCCCCAACGCGAATACGCGAACCTGTATCAACTCCCGCCGGAATCTTTACCTGGATACGCTTGTTGCGCGGTACCATCCCCTGGCCCTGACAGGTCGGACAGGTCTTGCTTGCTACCTCTCCCGTCCCATGACAGGTCGGACAGACTTCTGTCGACTGAATGTTAAATGTACGCGAACCACCTAGATAGGCCTCTTGGAATGTTACCTCAACTGCCTGATCAATATTATCTCCGGCTCGCCGCCTCATATCTGCTCCCCGCGTCCCTCTCGCCGCGGTTGTTCCACTACGCCCAAAAAGCGCCTCAAAAAAGTCTGAAAAACCCGCTCCACTTGGATCAAACTCAAATGGTGCTCCACTGCGCGCTCCGCCGTTTCCGCCATATTGGTATGTTCGACGCGCTCCACCTGAGAAATTAGGCCCGAACTGATCCTGCCAGTTTGGACCAAGCGTATCGTATTTATGGCGCTTCTCACTGTCGGATAGCACTTCATACGCTTCGTTTATCTCTTTAAATTTGTCTTCAGACTTTTTATCGCCAGGATTCACATCAGGATGATACTTACGGGCTAGTTTTCTAAATGCCTTTTTTATCTCATCAGTGGAAGCTTCACGAGAAACGCCGAGAATTTTGTAATAGTCTTTATAATCCATGATCCCAGCCCTCTTTTATATTTGCAAAGTAGAGCCGCTTTTACTTTACGGCCCTACTCACCCTCGCGGGATTATTTATTTCCCATACTTACCTTGACACGGGCGGGACGTAGCGTCTCTTCTCCAAGCGTATAGCCTTTGCGCTCCTCTTCTAAAATGGTACCCTCTGGCTGATCGCTATTCTCAACCGCCTCAACTGCCTCATGCAGATAGGGATTGAAATGTCTCTCCAACACTTACCACCGGATTGAGTCCTTCACCTCGCAATACTTCGTTCATCTGCCAGTTAAACATCCGCAATGTCTGCTGTAACTGCGGCTTATCCAGCGTGTCCTGATACTGAAGCGCACGCTCTACATTATCCATTACGTCCAGTAATTTCGTGAATAATGCTTTCTTCTGCTGCTGAATACGATCCGCTAATACACGATCCTGCCGCTTGCGAAAATTATCCCAATCTGCACGCTCTCGCAGATATTTACTCCAGTTGGCCGCAGCTTCCTGCCTCGCCTGCGCAAGCTGCGCCTCTAACTCAGCAATACGCCCGGCTTCGGCTGCCGTTGGTCCGCTCTGCTCCGTGGTGTTAAAAGGTTGTTGCACAACGTTTTCCTGAGAATCTTCCATAACGATTACTTATCTCCTTGTTGCTGATCTTTATTTTAAGTGAAGTGCGTAGCTCATTCTTTACTGCCTCTTTAGTATAAACTTTGAGTCGTACGCTGTCAAGTTTAATCCACGCTTTTTTCACAGCCCTTGCCTATCTGCTCTCATAACGCAAAAATTTTCTCTCTTCTGCGCTAAAGTTCCACAAGTTGAACCCGATAGAACTATCTTGAAAGGAACTATAGAATGAAAAAAACTATGCTGATACTGCCCCTCATTTTTATAACATTGATTAGCGCTGCCTTCATCCACAATCCAACTGCATCAGCAAACAGTGTCCATCCTCCTATTGCCTGTACCAGTATCCCTGCTAACCCGGACTATCTCTCTTCTGGTACACTGGCCGATGCTATTGCCGCCCTGAATACTGCTCATGCCGTTGAACATCTGCCTTCTCTCTCTCTGCCAGCAAACTTTAATGAGCTGAATAGCGCCCATCAGCAGTTTGTGTTGATTAATCTGGAACGCACAGAACGCGGACTTAAAGCTTTGCGGTGGGATAATAATCTGGCTACTATGGCGCAAAACTATAGCCGCCAGATGCGCGATCTCAACTTTTTCTCGCATACTAGCCCGATTAGCGGCTCTTTTGCGAAACGCATTGAAAGTAATTCCGCTATCGCTGGCCATTATAGCGCTGCTGCTGAGAATATTGCTGGTAATCCGGTTGCGAGTGCAGGTGCAGTCTATGAGTATATGTACGATGACGTCGCCGAAAATTGTAGCCACAGGAACAATATTCTTAATAAAAATCTGACAATGGTGGGTATCGGTGAGGTTGATGGCGGTATCTATGGCAGTATGTCGGCACAAGATTTTCTGGCATCTGCACCCTGGAATCCTTATAAAGGGGTAACACCAAACACAACCGCACCTTCTATCACGATCTCTGCCGGTCCCAGCTCTAATGGCATTTTGCCCATCTCCAGCCACATTCACTCAAATAGCTCTGGTGTCCGCATTACCTGGTTCGTTGATACTCTACAAAGTCAGCCGCAGATGGGCTCGATACTAAAATTGAATACACACTCTATGGCTCATAAACCTCACAAGATTTTTGCTTTCGCTGTCAACGGCACACAAAACTATAGCCTGGTGCAACTTCGTATCTCTCTTTAATTTATTGATTTCTATTTATTAGCTAGAAGATACCACAAGCAAAAGAAGAGCCTCTGCTCGCAGAAACTCTTCTTTTGCTTGCTAGAGAAATTCTTCTTGCAGCTCTTCCTGCCCTTCATCACCCCAACGCTCCCCCTGCTCTAGCACTATCGGCGCGAGTAAACCTTCCTGACTGACGCTAATTCTCTCCCACTTCCAGAGCTCAAGGACCGCTAGAAAAGTTACAATGATTACCAGGCGTGAATGCTCATGCTCTATAACCTCTGCTAGCAAAATCTGTGGCCTCTCCTGCAAACGGCTGATTATTTCAGCTATACGCTCGCTCACACGTACACGGGCCACCGGCAATAATCCGTTTCCCTGCTCTTCATCCCTGGATTGTAGCTCCAGCAGCCGCTGAAAGGCTCGCGCCAGCAGGTGCGTCTCTGTTTTTACTAATGTTGGCGGCGTCCACGCTAGTTGTGCCTCAATCCCTGCTAGCAGACTGGAGCGCCCGTACGTCTGCAATCCTGCCTCTTCACGCTTTCGTAAAACCTGGGCAATATCTTTTACGAGCTTGTACTCCACTAAATGACGCTGTAGCTCTTCTGCTAGCTCGACACCACTCTCTTCTGCCTCTCTCGTCTCTTCTTTCGTCGGCTGAGGCAGCAGACTCTGTGACTTGATATAGAGCAATCGAGCGGCAATTGAGACAAAGGCGGCCATGTTCGCTAATGGCAAGCGTCCATCTTGCCAGTGCTTTAGATAGGCAAGATATTGATCGGTGACTATCAACAATGAGACTGTTGTAATCTCCATCTGGCGCTTTTCGATCAGGTGCAAGAGCAGATCAAGGGGCCCTTCAAACATAGGTAGATGCACAATATAGCACTCTTCCTCTGTTAAGACCGCTTCTCGCTTGCTCTGATCTTGCTCGTATAGCACCTTAAGATTCCTCATCTATCTTGTGAAGCAACGCCGCCGGACCATGCGCCTGGTGATGCGTCCGTATATACAATACGACTTGCTCAGAGAGACCTACGGAGGCCGCTAGCTGTGACCCTATCTCTGCGTGCCACCATGTATAGCTTATTGCTCGCCGCCACCTTGCAGTCGTCGCCGCTTCCAGTCTCTCTACATCGACAATACTGCGTCTCAGTACACCTGGTGCCAGCGCTTTCCCTAAAACAAGTACAGGCCGCGTCCAGAAGGGCACACGCCCTTGAGCCTTTCCTACGTCGTGTAGTAAGGCCGCTATGAGCAGGTCCTCTTCCTCACACCCATGCGCCAATAAACCACGGTAAACACGCAGGCTGTGTTGTTGGTCCGCCAGCGACATGCTCCGAAACAGGGATAGCGCGCTATTCGGCAGGCAGTCTCTCTACCTCGATAAGATCAGCCTCTGTTAAAGGAGAGACAAAACCAAGCTGCTGGCAACCTTGTCTCAAACGATAAGAAACTTTCTGCAACCAGCTATGAATGAACATAAAAATTTCTCTTGTCCCTAAAGGGTATAGAGGGAAAACACTAGAGGAAAGCCACCGAGCAGTCCTGGAATTGTCAACCCAACTAGGTGTGCCGCCCCTAACCAGATATAATATGCTGGCTCAAAGAGCGGATTCGAGATACGGGCGAGTTGCGCGAGAAAAGGGAGAAAGAAGAAAATTCCCAGGATGATGAATTGACCATACGCCGCCGATTTTGCAAATTGTCCCGCCTGACGGTTGGGCAATAACGCATAGACAATCTGATACCCATCCAGCGGATAGAGGGGAATAAGATTGAAAAGGGCCAGCGCGACGTTTGTACACGCAAAAACAATGAGGAATTGTAACAGGTGCGCGGTAAAGAAGGAGCTTGTTGTGAGATACGGTACGGTAAAGTTGGTCAGGAATCCTACAAGCAATCCGAGCAATAGGCTGAAAATAGGACCTGCCAGGGCAACTATCAGGAGTCCACTGTTCGGTCCTGTTCTCATTCTCCAGGGATCTGGCTTTACTGGTTTCCCCCACCCTAAACCTACTGGAAGGGCTCCTGTTATTGGCTGAAATGCAAGCACGATACACATCAATAAACCTACCGGATCGATATGCTCTGATAGACGAAATGTGAATCTCCCTTCGTCGATTGGCGTGCGATCTCCTAGCCAGTAAGCCATCACTATATGCGCACATTCGTGAAGCACTATAGAGATGAGAAATGAGACGATTATCATGAGTGCTAAGAGCACGTTTATCCATATTTCACTGCTCATTACTTGTCCTTCCATCCTTCGGTCCTGCTAAAATATCAATCTCCATACCCTCACAAGCAGAGCGCGCACGCGGAAACTGGCTCTGCGCCTCAGTCTCCATTGCATCAAGCTGATTGTCGTCATACGTCGGCTCATGATGGAATAATACCAATTGCTGTACCTCGCCTGCTTTCGCTGCTTCTACTGCCATTTTGACCGTGCTATGACCAAATCCTTGCTTTACCTGTTCATAATCACTCGTGGTATACTGCGCGTCATGAATGAGCAGGTCTGCTCCCTTGACAAAGTTCAAAAACTCTGGATCACATCCCTCCCCCCACTCTACATCAGTAGCATACACGACACTGTGACCTGCATACTCAATCTTGTAGATTACCGCACCGTTGAGCGGATGACTCTTGGTAAATTTCGCACATACTTCTATGCTATCACTCCCACTCTCTCCTCGCTCCTGCATACGCCGCTTTCGCCCTTGTAATATCGGCACACTACTCCCCTTGCGCCAGAGAATACGCTGCTCATCAGCTACGGTATGAAAGGTTCGATGAGAAGGCAACTTTCGTAAATCTACTGGGAAATACGGAGGAGACATCAGTGAGGTTACGAGTTGCTCGATGTTCTGCCCTGCTAGTTGAGGCCCAAATAGATGGAGATGGGTGCGTTCATCAAAGAGAGGAGCAAAAAAAGGAAAACCTAGCAGGTGATCGCTATGAGCGTGGGTGATAAAAAGCGTTATGTCTAGCTTTCCCCCGTCTTCTACCTGTTGCAGGATCTTGCTTCCAAGCCCTATGATTCCACTGCCGGCATCAAAAATAAGCCTTAACCCACCAACCTGCACTTCGACACAGGCTGTGTTTCCACCATGACGAAGGGTCTGCGGTCCAGGAGTAGGATAGCTACCACGCACCCCCCAGAAACGTACCAAAAAATTTTGCCTATCAGACATATCACCTTGCTCCTACGCAACCCCTGCGTTGCCTGATCCTGAAAAAATGAGAGAGTCGCCTCTATTATAACGTGCCACAGTTGAGTTGAAAAGGTTCCCTATCTCAACTTTCTCCTCTTCTCTCTCAAAATAGCAGCCGCAATAAACAACGTGGTATAGTATCTCTTGTGGTGGTTAGCAAGTGAGATTCTTAACAACTTGCCTATCTCATACGTATAAATACGAAGATGCAAGCATAACTCATTTTGCAGGAAAATCGAGGGAGTGGCTATTTATGGATAGTGACAGAAAACAACCTCCACGACGGCGCGGGTATAGGGAACAATCACAGAGAGACGCTTATGACGACTTCGACTATGATGATTATGACTATGAACCCGCATATGAAAAACCTCGTCGCAAACGTCCTCTCCCTCGCCGCCCACCTAAAAAACGTCGCACATGGCCTGTATTGCTTATGGGCTGTGGACTCGGCGTCCTTCTTACTGTTCTAGGCGCTGCTGCTGTCGTTCTTTTTACTATCCATAGTACCCAGGGGGGCAGTATCCCAACTCTTCCTATTATCAATAATTCCAGGACGTTCACCAGGCAGGAGAAGCAAACATTACCTGCTCTCAACTCTCTCACTCAACTCCAGGTCTGTGATAAAGTTGGCAATGTCTCTGTTAAGGTCGATTCTACGATCCCCGCTCCAATGCTTACAGTAGATAAAACAGTTCAAGCCAATAGCCAGTCTGCCGCTGACCAGGCCTTTCAGAGTCTTACCATACAGATTGCTCCCACACAAACTATTACGAATCTCAGTTGCTCAAAATCACCTCTTACTCCAACAGCTCAGACTGGCTCTAATTCTTTTTTGACAGTGAATGTTACTTTTCCTGCCACCGGCAACCTGGTTCGCGCAAACAATGATGCCGTCAATCTCTCTCTCGTTCTACCATCAACCAGCATCCAAAGCGATGGCCCACAACTTGCTGTCAATATTGAGGCTCCCGTCGGCAATATTGCGGTTGATGGACTGAGTGGCATCTTGAATATCACTGGCGGCACCGGCAATGTCTCGGTGAGCCATGCTGCTCTGGCCGATACTTCTCAGATCGATACTGGCGAGGGGAATGTGACCTTTAATGGTCTTTTGCTTCTCCCAGGTAACACTAATGCCAGTGCTCATTACTTTATCCGTAGTGAACAAGGTACGCTTGACGTAACTCTACCCAGCAATACGAATACGACACTCGATGCAAATACGAATGTGGGAAGCATTAGTAGCGATTTCCCTATCACGATTAAACCGAATAGCGATGGCTCGGCAAGCTATCGCGGTCCCCTTACTCCGTCCGCTACTCCATCTACCTCGGTAGTTCTTGTGGTCGATGTCAGCACCGGGAATATCAAAATTCATCAACTACAATCGTCTTCCTGATGCGTTCTCTATCTAGTGATGATAAACACAGGACTGAGCTAGCGTCTCTCTGCTTGCAAGGCAAAAGGCACTACAGTATAATTTATACCTATACAAATGCTCTTACTATTTGTCATGCTTCCACATGAGTACACATATTTGCTCAGCAGGGTACTATACAGAAAGGAGAAACCGTTTCATCTCCGCATAAAAGCTCACTACTCTGTCAGGCTTTCACCTGCTAGAACGTTGATTTTGCGAGAGCGTTATGTGTTGAGGCGCAAACGGCACAATTCCAACTTTATGGACGCAGTACACGGACCCCCCATCTCTGGTTCAATTCGCTTTCTGACCGGCCCTCTTGCAGGGAATAGTTATCCAATCTCTAAACCTGTTACTAGTATTGGCCGGGAACCTGGGAATGATATTGTCGTTTCTGATCCATCTGTTTCACGACATCACGCTCAGATTAATTATACTAATGGGGTTTGGACTATAAAAAAGGTTAGTCCGCAAAATAGCTTGACGCTTAATCAGCGCGACATTCCGGAAAGCCCTCTTCGTGACCGCGATACTGTTGGCCTGGGCACTGGGACCACTTTTCTCGTTCAACTACATGCGGCAACTCCCCAGGCTACTCCACGCGGCAACGGCGATGCAGCTCTTATCTCCAAGAAATCTGTCCAGACTCCGGTCCCACCAGTTGTCGTTATCCCACCACCATCTCCATTGCCTGTGGCACCACCACCTGCACCGTTTGGTTTTACTCAGCCTGCCTGGTCTTCCGCTGAGTCCGATAATAACCCACCTACGCAACGCTCGGTTTTACCTGGCAGTGGTGAGAAGAGCAGTAATGTTCCTGAATTGGAAGTCAGCTCGAATACCGATCATGAACGCCTGGTCTATCCTCTTACACAATCTGTCATTGATATTGGACGCGATCCGGCTAATACTATCGTTATTAATCGCCCTACTGTCTCTAGCTTCCATGCCCAGATTGTCCGTGAGGGGAATCAGCTTGTTCTGATTCATCCACACCCTAAAAGGGGCAGAACGCTGAATGGTATCGATTATAATGGTACTTCTATCTCTGGCACGACTCAGTTTCGCGAGGTTCTGAAACGCGGCGATGTCATTCGTATTAGCGATGAAAATGGCACTTTCGTCTCTCTCGCTTTTAACGACGGCTCCGGTGCCCCTCAAGAAATTATTCCCGAAATCCATCCTATTCCTCTGGGCGCTCCTGTCATTACTCTGGGCCGTTTACCCGATAATAATGTGGTGCTCAATCATCCCCAGGTCTCCGGCCATCATGCCCGTCTAGAACAGGTCCAACGCGGCTATCGCATTACTGACCTCGGTAGCACTAATCATGTCTATGTGAATGCCAACCGTATCTCTCATCAGCTCCTTCAACCCGGTGACGAAGTTCGTATTGGCCCCTTTAAACTCACTTATACCGGGACTCAGCTCACACAGCAAGATGAGAGCAATGGTATCCGTATAGATGCTTTGCACTTGAAAAAATCTGGCAATAAAGCAGGTAATCCTGCTCGATGATATCTCTCTGGCGATTCCACCACGCAAGTTTGTCGCTCTCGTTGGCGGCTCTGGCGCTGGCAAGTCTACGCTTATGGATGCCCTGAATGGCCTGCGTCCCGCTCAACAAGGGGTTGTGCTCTATAACGGACAGGACTATTATCATCATCTCGCTGCCTTTAGTACTCAACTTGGCTATGTCCCTCAGGATGATATTATTCACCGCGATCTGACCGTTGAACGCGCGCTCTACTATGCCGCTAAACTCCGCCTCCCAAGCGACTTTACAGAGACTCAGATTAAACAGCGCATTGAAGATGTCCTGGATGATGTGGAAATGAAGTTCCGCCGGAAACTTCTGGTGAGTAAACTCTCTGGCGGCCAGCGGAAACGTGTCTCTATTGCCCTCGAACTCCTGGCAAATCCAAGCGTCTTCTTTCTGGATGAACCCACTTCTGGCCTTGATCCGGGCCTTGATCGCAAGATGATGCTCCTGCTCCGTAAACTGGCAGATAAAGGTCATACGATTGTCCTGGTTACTCATGCTACAAATAATATTAATGCCTGCGACTACGTCTGCTTCCTGGCACAGGGTGGCCATATGGCTTACTTTGGTCCCCCCAATGATGCAAAAGCTTTCTTTGGCAAGACTGACTTTGCTGAGATCTATAGCGCTCTGGAACCAACAGAAGAAAATATGAATATTCCGGCTGAGGCTGAGGCTCGCTTTAAACAGTCTCCCGACTTCCAGCGCTATATCGTTCAACCATTACAGCAGGGTCCTGCGGGCAAGGTTAATACACCCCAGCAGACGGCTCAGGTGACTCCCCCCAAACGCGGTAATCCCTGGAAGCAGTTCCACCTGCTCGCAATGCGCTATCTTGAACTGTTGAAAAATGATCGGGGTAATCTGGCGATTCTACTTCCTCCAGGCTCCTGTCATTGCTGTTATTCTCTACTTCCTGGCCGGAACTGGGACGTTCGACCCGACCAGTATCGCTAATTGCCCACTCGGTGCCAATCCAACGGTTCCTCCCGCCACAGCGCAAGATATACGCACTCGCAACTGCCAGCGTGTCGATAATCTGCTTAATGGCCCTCAAGGTTCTCAGTTCGCAGCCCAACAAGGGAAGTCACCCGATAAAATCTTGCAGGACGCCGTGATTCCTGGCGCTGGTGGCGATGCACAAAAGATTCTCTTTATTATGGGTTTCGCTGCTGTGATGTTTGGCTGCATTAATGGCGCACGCGAAATTGTTAAAGAAGCTCCCATTTATAGCCGCGAACGGGCCGTTAATCTCGGTATCGCTCCCTATATGTTCTCGAAAATTGCTGTCCTGGGCACTCTCTGCCTGGCTCAAAGCCTGATTCTGGTGGTCGCTGTCTTTGCTAAGGCACCTATTCACCGGGGCACTGGCGAAAATCTGCAAGGTATTCTGATGGACCCGGCTGTCGAGACGTATATTACTCTTGCCCTGACCTCTCTCGCTGGCCTGATGATCGGTCTCACTGTCTCTGCGCTGGCCCCTAATAATGACCGCGCTACGAGCCTTATTCCGATTATTCTTATTCCCCAGGTCATTTTCTCTGGCATTATCTTCCCTCTGAATAATACGCTTATGCAATTTCTAGGCACCTTCTTCGCTGCTCGCTGGGCGATGGCTGGCATGGGTTCCACGGTGGGCTTGCATGGCGATAAACTTGGAGGCGATACGTTCTCGTTTCAAGGAGTCCTTTTTAGTGCTGTCCACCCGAATTATGTCAATGCTACTTTGCATCTGCTGCTTGTCTGGCTCATTCTGATCGCTATGATCGTGCTTCTCGGCCTGGCAACTGCCTACTTCTTGAAAAAGAAGGATGTTCGCTCTTAGGCAAAAAAAGAGATTTTTTGTCTGTATTCTCTAATATCAACAAAAAATCTCTTTTTTTCGGTTTCTTAAAATGGAGAATGGATGAAAAGGCAACATGGTACTTCTTGGCATGAACCTTGCCTATCCTCTTCTCGATATGCTATTGTAGCAGTGTTCTCATGAGAGATATTCAGGCAAAAGGGAACGATTTGTTCAGCAATAGTTAGAGACTAGACGCATTATCGTCGGCATCTGTGGGGGGATCGCCTCCTATAAGGCTATTGAGCTTGTGAGTCAGTTACAACAGGCTGGTGCACTTGTGGATGTCATTATGACAGAGCACGCGGAAGATTTTATTCAACCGCTCACTTTCTCCACGATGAGCCATCGCCCGGTCTATACTGAACTGTGGGAACCATCGGGAAGGCCGCAGAATATCACATAGCTCTGGCTGAAGAAGCTGAGCTTCTCGCCATCGTCCCTGCAACAGCTCAAACTATTGCTAAGCTTGCACATGGTATGGCAGATAATATGCTCACTGCCGTTGCTCTCGCAACCAGGGCACCTCTTTTGCTAGCACCTGCTATGTACCGGAATATGTATACTCATCCGGCTACTCAGGCTAATCTTGCTCTCTTGCGTGAGCGGGGCGCTTCTATCGTGGAACCAGAAGTAGGCCGGCTGGCCTCTGGCGCTATCGGTCCAGGACGATTACCTGATACTGCTACTCTACTAGGTGCCATTAGCTTGACTCTGGGACGCCAGGGCGATCTCGCTGGCCGCCGTGTAGTTGTTACCGCAGGTGGTACACATGAACCACTTGATCCTGTACGCTATGTCGGGAATCGCTCATCTGGGAAGATGGGCTTCGCTCTGGCCGCTGAAGCCAGAGATCGCGGCGCACAGGTCGTGCTGATTACAGGACCGGTGCGTCTTCCTGTCCCTTATGGCGTCGAAATACAATCTGTGGAAACCGCGCTCCAGATGCGCGATGCTGTTTATAGCTCGATTACTAATACTGATGTGTTGATTATGAGTGCAGCGGTGGCCGATTTTCGTCCCGCTAACCCTGCCTCACAAAAAATCAAGAAGCATATGAGCAATTTAAGTGGAAGTGAGAGGGGCCGCGAAGGGGAAGATAGTGATGAGGGCGAGTTATCCGTGCGCATGGTTCGTAATCCTGATATCCTCGGAGAACTTGCACAGACATTGGCCTGGACGATCAGATGCTTCTCTCAGCGAAAACGCCGCTTGATTCGCGTCGGCTTCGCTGCGGAGACCGAACAACTTGTGACGCATGCACAAAGCAAACTTCCCGAGAAGCAGCTTGATCTGCTTGTGGCAAATGATGTTACACGCTCGGATAGTGGCTTCGGCACGGATACTAATAAAGTATTACTCTTCCATGCAAATGGGTTCATGGAAGATATACCTGTAATGCCCAAAACTGGCGTTGCGGCGGCGATTTGGGATGAGTCGTCCCTTTGCTGGGCTCCACTCAAGGTGCTGGGAGGACGTGGCGCTGTGATGGGAGAATTTGTTTTAGAGTTAATGGGTACACGAAGTACGCAGGAGGAAGCCACTATGGATCGTACTGCTAGCGCTGGTTTTGAAGGCATCGCTCAGATGCTGCTTGAGCAAAAAAAATTAATGGATGCCTTAGAGGCTGAAAATCGCGAATTACGCCGCCAACTGGCCGATCTACGCCGGGGCGTTGGTATCGCTCTTGTTATTGAAGGAAAAACTATTCAGTTGGCTGGTGATCAGGGCCTGTCTGGCTCCTCGGTTAATCCCCAGGCTCAGGCTGCTTTACAGAGTCTCCAGAGCCTGCAAAATACACCACCCCCTCCTCAACAGGGACAACAGAATAACGGCTATAATAGCCCCCCTCCCGCACGCCAGACCGGTGGTCAGCAGTCCGTTAATTTGAACGGCGATAAGCGCGAGAATAATAATGCTCGTAGCCCCTTAGCCGACAGCTTCGTTCTGTAATCACTCTCACTATATATCTTTTTCTCAATCGAATAGCATATTCTTTCTGTCAGGGCAGGCCAGTTATCACCTGCCCTTCTTCTCTGTTCTCATATTCTTTTCCTGGTGCAGTCTACCTTCTCCCTACCCTGACAAAACCAGTCCACAGACAACAAAAAACCACCTGTGTGGGCGGGTGAGATGGCGACGTCCTATTTTCCCGTGGAGCTGCCCCCAAAGTATCATCGGAGCTGAAGAGCTTAACTTCCGTGTTCGGGATGGGAACGGGTGTACCCTCTTCGCTATTGTCACCAGCTCACCTGCACATGCAGGTGGTTCTCTTAACACGGTGTATAATAACATGACCCTTGTTGTTTGTCAACACTTTTTGGGCCAATTTTTCTCTATTGTTTTTCTGGTACAATTCGCTGTAAGTCCTCTTGCTTTCTCCTTCTGAATATCATGCTAATATGACGCTTTCACCACTTGAAAGGGCATTTTTCTGTTTTTGTCTCTGCTCAACAAAAGCATAACCCTCCTGGCTGAATTGGCACTTCCTGAAAATTGCCTCTTGCGTTCTGTAAGGAAATGCAGTACAATAGCAAAACGTTGACCACACATGAGCGTGTAACTCAGTGGTAGAGTATCCGACTTTTAATCGGGTTGCCGTGGGTTCGATCCCCACCACGCTCATCTTCTCGCTTTTCTCGCATCCCCATTGTTTCTGCTCATACCTTTTTTGCTTTTGTAAACTATATGGTTGGTTTGTGGATGAGCAGTATAATAAGGTATTATCTACTGAGCATTCGGATGATCCGTATATATAATAGGCTTCAGCACTGCTGACTCATTCTTTTCGCTATGATAGAAGTCTTTGTGAGTTGAAGTAACTAGGACTATTTACTCGGTATAGCTTGTTTTATGGGCCTGTAACGTGATACACTACGAAACGAGACTTAAGCAGAGACGCTGCCGCTCTCTATTTTCTGCATTTTGTAGATCATACAAGGTGACGGCGATAACAGGAGGCGGTGCTTTCTTAATTTATTAAGAGCAAGGGCACCGATTGGATGTGACAAAACGCATATTAGTTGTTGACGATAGAAACGAATTACTTCACCTGATGCGCCGTGTTCTTGAAGATGAGCAGTATCAGGTCGCTATCTTGCAAGAGGGCAAGGATGCCTTTACTCATGTAAAAAATCAGCTCCCAGATCTGCTCATTCTAGATCTAAAATTAGGTGATATTTCTGGGCAGGAGATTCTGAAACAGGTGAAGGATGATTCGGTAACCGCTGATATTCCTGTCATTGTCTATACGGCTGCTGTCCTTGAGGCTGAAGAGGTTTCCCACCTGATTGAAGGCAATACTCAACTCTATCGTAGCGTTTTTCTGTTGCGCAAACCTTTTGAACTCCACGTCCTCCTTGATAAGGTTGAAGAGTTGCTTACAAAATCAGGACAGTAGGGACGGGGTTTATCCCCGTCCGGCTCACAGAATCAGGCAGTAGGGACGGAGTTTATCCCCGTCCGGCTCTTTCGCTCATGCTAACAGGTAGAAACTGGGTTTATCCCCGTCCGGCTTGCTATTGGTTATTTATTCTGTATTGTTATTTATTAAAGAACGAAAGGAGATGAGCTATGAAGTTCTATCTCGGTCTCTTCCTCGGCCTCGTCGCTGGTATAGTTATTGGCTTGCTGGTTGCCCCTCAATCTGGTGAAGCAACCCGTGCTCAGTTGAGTGAGCAGGGTATCCCATTGGGTGGTGGCGCTTTTAGCGATGAGATTCGCGCTCGTGCCAACGAGGCCCTTGCTCAAGGTCGTGAACTCTATTCACGCACCAGAGGCGAATTGACTACTCAGTATAACCGCGCGAAATCAGGAGAACTCTAAGTCTCTTCTGTGCTACCCATGTCTCTTCCTGGCAGGCGTATGCAAAAATAATCTGGCTTTTTCGTTTCTACTTCGTATACGCCTGCCTATTTCCCAGATATCAACTGCGATCCTTCTGCCCTTAAACTCTCTTTGTATGGTGCCCGCATGATCCCTCTCTCGGTTACAATGGCTGTTATATACTGATTAGGCGTGATATCAAAGGCTGGATTCGCGCTATTACTACCCTCTGGCGCAATCTCAACCCCCTGTATTGCTGTGACCTCTTCGGACTTTCTTTGCTCTACTGGAATATCGTCTCCCGACTGAAGGGTGAGATCAATGGTCGATGTTGGCGCAACAACGTAAAATGGAATCTTATGTACTCCAGCAAGTATCGCAACTGTATATGTCCCTATCTTGTTAGCCACATCCCCATTCGCTGCTATCCGATCAGCTCCCACAAAGACCGCTTTGATCTGCCCCTGTCGCATAAAATACCCCGCCATATTATCGGTAATCAGCGTAAAGGGTACCCCTTCATGCTGAAGTTCCCACGCCGTCAACCTCGCTCCTTGCAATACTGGCCTGGTCTCATCCACAAAAATATGGAGCTTTTTCCCGGCATGATGCGCAGTATAAATAGGCGCAAGTGCTGTGCCAATCCCCGCTGTAGCCAGTATCCCTGCGTTACAATGAGTTAAAAGGGTATCGCCATCAGCGATAAGCGTGGCTCCAAATTCTCCCATACGCAAGCAGGCCTCCCGATCCTCTTGAGCAATCAGATCCGCCTCCTCTTGCAGCACTTGCAACAGCTCCTGACCCATCTTGAGCCGTTGCCTGCTCTCATCCATACGCTTAAACATACGCCCAACCGCCCACGCCAGATTTACCGCGGTTGGCCGCGTCCTACAAAGCATCTGCCCAACCGCTCGCACATGCGCCTCTGCCTCCTCCAGACTAACCTCCTCCCCTCGTTCCTTTAAAAATCGTAAAAGCCCCATCCTCACCCCAAAAGCTGCCGTAACCCCAATCGCAGGCGCTCCCCGTACCCGCAAACTGCGAATCGCCTCCGCAACATCTTCCTCGTGACACAGCTTAAGATAGACAGTCTCCCTCGGCAACCTCGTCTGATCAATCAGACACACCGCTCCCCCCTCTTCATCCTCCTCCCACCAGACCGTTCTCACCTGCTCTTGCTGATTATCAAACATAAAAAAACTTCTCCTGAAAATAATATCCTGTCCCTCTAATCCCACCTCCTGCTCGCCGATGACCACTTCTCCTATCTCGTAGGGTAGACGGTTCAACCGTCTCCTGCTCGCCGACGACCACCCACGTGCAAAAATCTCTCCGCTATTCTACCTTTCACACACAGGGGAACTCTCGTAGGGTGCGCAGGACACTACTTTGCCTCAAACGCAGGCGGAATCAACGCATATTTAATTCCCTGCTTCCTACAAAGACGATCAAGCACCACAAGCAACGACGAGAGCGGCACGCGTTCAGTAATAAGCGCCTCTACATCAATATGCTGCCCGCCAATAAGATCAAGCGCCTGCGCAACATAAGCAGGCGTATGATGAAAAACCCCCTTAATCGTTAGTTCACCATAATGCAAAGGACGCGTCTCCAGACTCACCTGTGTCCCAGCCGCACACCCACCAAAAAAATTAATCAACCCTCCTGGCCGCACCATCCTGGCCGCCATCTCCCAGGTCTCCGGCGTTCCCACAGCTTCTATCACAACATCAGCTCCCCGCCTTCCCTCTGTCTCTGCCTTGACCACCTCACACTGCTCCTCTGCTGAGAGCGTACCAACATCAATAACCGTCTCTGCCCCAAAATGCTTCCCCAACGCCAGCCGTTCTTTTCCTCGCCCCGTCAGAATGACACGCGCCCCCTTGAGCCTGGCCACCGCCGTCAAAAGCAGCCCCAGTGGCCCCGCACCCAGAATCGCCACAGTATCATCTCGTACAATCTCGCTAGCATCAATCCCATGCAAAGCACACGCCAGCGGCTCCGTCAACGCCGCCGCACTAAATGCCGTCTTCTCAGGCACTTGATAAAGATTATGGCGTACAATGCGTTCAGGAATCAGCAAATATTCCGCGTAAGCCCCATTCAGTAAAAGCAGATCTTCACAGAGACTATACCGTCCCCGACGACAATAAAAGCACTGAAAACAGGGCGCTGAGTTCCCTACAACAATCGCATCGCCCTCTTTACACGTACTTACCCCCTTGCCCACCGCCGCCACCCTCCCCGCTACCTCATGCCCAAAACCCGCCGGGGTCGTCCGGAAAAGCAGCGGATGCCCACGCCGATACGCCTTCACATCCGTCCCACACGTAGTAGCCGCCGCCACCTGAAGCAAAACCTCTCCCTCTCCAACCTCCGGTATCGGCCTCTCCTCCAGACGCACATCCATCGGAGCATAAAAAAGCGCCGCCAGCATACTCCTGCCCCCCTTTCTAACCGCCATTGTAACATACCATTCTTATCCTCTGTCCCATCCTATTCTTCTTCAGGAGGTAACCCTCAACCTATTGGGATGCACGCACCTCACTGATATCAGCCCTCTAAATAATATAACCAAACTCAGAATACTCAGATAAATACACAGAGTGTAGCAATATATAGCGCATCAACGGAATTTGAAGGCGAAAAACCACGAATAAAAGCGAACAAAAAAAGAATATGCTAAAATGCGGACTGACATGTACTTAAAATAGCTGAGAAAGGATAGACTCTCTCATATGAGTATCATTCATCACTCAACCAATAACGAAAACGGCGAACTACGCTGGCAAAATATCCCGGTCCGTGCCTATGGACCAGAAAATAGCACCGCCAATCGTGCCACCCGCCAGCTCCTGATCGCCAATGAAGAAAATTCTCCCCACTTCCATATGCGCTATTTCGCCGTCCAACCCGGCGGCCATACTTCTCTCGATCAGCACCCCCACGATCATGGCGTCTACGTCCTACATGGCCGCGCCCGCCTCCAGCTTGGCGAAGATCAGCACGAGATCCAGCCCGGCGACGTAGTCTATATTTCTGGTAATGAGATCCACCAGTTTTTTACTCTCGGTGAGGAGCCTTTCGGCTTTCTCTGCATCGTTCCCGCTAAACGTTGAAAGCAGGTTTTATCTATGCGTGCCGTCGAATATCATGCTAACGATGATGTCCGTCTTGTCGAACTTCCTGTTCCAGAGCCAGGGCCGGGCGAACTTCTTATTCAGCTACGAGCCTGTGGTATCTGCGCCTCCGATGTCATGGAATGGTACATGAAACCCCGCGCCCCTCTCTATCCAGGCCACGAACCTGCTGGTGTAGTCGTCGCTCTCGGTGAGGGGGTTCAGAAGTTTTCAGTCGGTCAACGCGTCTTCTTCCATCACCATGTTCCCTGCATGGTCTGCCATTTCTGTCAAAGAGGCTCATTTTCCCAATGCACAACCTGGCGCTCTACCCGCCTCTACCCCGGCGGCCTCGCCGAGTATATACGCATCTCTGCCCTGCACGCTGAACGCGACGTTCTCCTTCTCCCCGATGAAATCTCTTTTGAAGCCGCAACCTTAATCGAACCCCTCGCCTGCTGCTTACGTGGCATCGAACGCGCCTCCGTACGACCCGGCGATTGCGTCTGCATTCTCGGTGCCGGGAGCAACGGTCTCCTCTTAGGCCTGCTTGCTCAACAACGCGGTGCTTCCTGTGTCATTATCATCGATCCCATCGCATACCGCCGCCAGTACGCCCTGACGTTAGGCATCGACTTCGCCCTCGATCCCGCCGCCTCGCCTATCCTCGAACAGATCAAAGCCATCAACAGTGGCCGCAAGCCTGATTGCCTCATCGTCACCCCCTCAAAGATACCCGTCATGCAGCAAGGCTTAGATCTGGTCGGCCCAGGTGGCACCGTCCTCCTCTTCGCCCCCAGCGCCCCCGACGAAATGCTCCCTGTCTCAGCAAACCAGCTCTTCTTTCAAGAGATCACCCTCCGCACCAGCTACTCCGCTGGCCCCTATGAGACCCGCCTGGCCCTGGACCTTTTGCGCTATGGCCGTATTCGTGCCGAAACCCTTATCACCCATCGTTTCCCCCTCAGCGAGGTCGCCCAGGCCTTCAAAATCGTCGCCAATCCCGGCAATGCCCTGAAAATAGTCATCTTTCCCGACGCATTCAGCAACCTATCATCCTGAATTCTTGTTATTCTTTCTAGCCCTACAGTTGTAGATGACGAGCGAGAGCACATCCGGCGCTTCTCATGGCACTATCGCGCGAGAGCCTAATGGGCAAACCGAACGTCGCGACCATATCAGATGAGAGGCAAACGCGAACATGGTTTGCCCATCTGCTCATCTGTGTGCAGAGTCTGGCTTGAAAAGCGTAGAGGTCACAGAGTGCTGCGCACAGGGTTAGCCTCTTTCTGTAGATCTTTGTGCTCCTGCACGTCGATCTCTCCACTAGTTTGCTCGCTGTATGGAGTATCTGATACCTGGATGGTGGCTTTCGGGGTGCGGATGACGAAAATGGACACCAGCAGCGCCACGACCATCAATGCCGCTGAGCACAAGAATGCCATCTGGTAGCCATGCATGGTAGCAAGCACAAGCACCTTCCCGCTCGCTACATCTGCTGCGGTGGTGGTGCTTGCTACAACTGTTAGAACGGCTAAACCCAGAGCACCACCAAGTTGTTGCGATGTGTTGATCAATCCCGATGCCAATCCAGATTCACTCTCTGACACCCCTGATGTTGCAGCCACTGTCACCGCCACAAACGAGAGTCCCATACCAAGCGCCAGAATCAGAAAAGGTGGCAGCAGATTGGTCACATAGGATGAGTCTGGCGTCAGAAAGCTCAACAAGAACGTGCCGATGATCATCAAAGAGGTTCCTGTAATGAGCAGTGGCTGAAATCCAAAGTGGTTCAGCAGACGTGGTGCCTGAAGAGAGATGATCCCAATGATGATCGGCAACGGGAGAAAGCTCAGGCCGCTCAATGACGGCGAGTAGTGCAGCATATTCTGGACATAGAGCGAGATGAAGAAGAACAAGCCAAGCGCTCCTGCTACCACCGGGAGCATGATCAGATTACCACCACTCACGTTCCGGCTCCGAAAGATGGTGAGTGGCATCAGCGGATGCTTCACTCTGGCCTCGTTGAACAGGAAGGCTGTCAGCAGGACGATGCTCATACCCAACGTTATCAACGTGCTCTTCCCGGTCCAACCGACCTGCGAGACCAGGGTCAGGGCGTAGACCAACGCTATGAGACCACCTGTCACCAGGACAGCGCCTGGAAGGTCGAGGTGTCTTTCACTGGCATCTTCTCTCTGTGACGGAACATACTTCAGGATACCTATGATCGTGACGATGCCAGCCGGGACATTCACAAAGAAGCACCACTGCCAACCCAGATATTGTGTCAGCACTCCGCCCAGAAAGACACCCACCGCCCCGCCGCCAGCCGCCACCATGCTCCAGACGCTCAGCGCGCGGTTGCGCTCCTCTCCCTCCTCAAACGTCGTGAGCAGAATGGAGAGAGCTGTAGGGGCCATGAATGCGGCGGCCAACCCCTGCAAAGCGCGCAACGCGATGAGCAGAACACTAGAACTGGTTAGCCCCAAAAGGAACGAGAACAGCGAAAATCCTCCGATGCCTAGCACCAATAGGCGACGTCTCCCAAAAAGATCGGCAGTACGCCCACCCAGCATCAAAAAACCCCCGAAGGTCAGGATATATGCGGTCAGGACCCATTGCAGTGATGAAGTATCAAAGTGTAAAGCTGCTTTCATGGCGGGCAGTGCCACATTGATAATCGCACTGTCCAAAATGACCATAAACATCGCCAGCGAGAGCAGCAGCAGGATCATAGGACGATTCTGGCCCTGCTTCGGAATTCCTTTTGACATAGAGTCTCTTTCTGAGGTGAAAAATGACGCGTGCAATTTGCAAGTAGGTATACCATAGCACCAATGGTCAGAAAGATCTTCTTCGATCTTGCTCTTCGTAAAAATAAGAACATCAACGGAGCAGCTCTCTATTCCGGCCCAGAAGTGTTTTTCTGACGGGAGGTGTAAAGGCTCATCCCGACCTTTGGTGAATCCGAGGAAAATCCCTGTTTCTCTGCCAGCACTCAGGCTCGATCCTTTGCAGACGTTCCATTCTCTTTCATCGTAAGGTTCCTTTTGTTCAGGAACCTTTCCTCTCTACCTTATCCCCAGAGGAAAAGATCTTCTCAGGCTTTTTGGGTCTGCATATTTACAACTAACTGACATTCATAAAAGAAAAAATAGATCCGATAAAAATAGATACTGGAACCGTTTTATTATTAACGCTGGTTTACCAGGCAAAACCGTACGCTCGCTTAAAAATATTTTAAAGCGTAAAAAAGCATGAAAAGGAGTACCAGTGCAAAACACATTAAACAATGATACACTCACAAACAGCCTGCGTATCATCAAAGCCGTTATTGCTCGCATCGAAACATTCTTGAACAAGGTTTCTCAACTTATTATGCGCGGCATCGGACTCATTTTCTGTATAGGCGGCCTGCTTGCCACCGTTGGCTGGCTCCTTGCCGTCATCAATACCAATCCCCTGAGTTCAACCTGGAGCGTGGCTGTCTGGCTGGTGATGATCGGTGTTTTGCTGCTGATCCTCGCTATGCAAGCCCTGGCATTCCAGTATGTCTTACGCTTAGGTATGATTGGACAATATGGTCTCCTGATTTTTCTGGTGGGCGCTCTGGTTGTGGTAGCGGGCGCTTGCGCGGTGGACCTCTTTATTCTGCCCTGGATGTTCAAAATCGCCAGTCAGATTCCCGACTTGAGCGGACAGCTACAGAGCGCTTATAATAGCGTCCAGAGCGGCACGAATACGGCGGTTAATTCGGTTGCAAATGCAGGAAGTAGCGCGTGTAACAGCGTCACGAGTGGCTTGAGCAGTGGCCTCGGTAGCCTCGGCGGGGGCAGTATTAGCAGCAGTTGTTCTACCTCTGCCGCCTCCAATCCAGTTCCAGGGCAAACAGTCCCTTCGTTAAGCTTGAATAGCCTGCTCGCCAGTATTGGTCTGCCCTCCATTGCCTCGCTTGGTAGTCTGGGTCTGGTCTTTTTATCCGGTGTCTTCCTCGCTCCTGGCTGCCTCATTATGAGCGTAATCTTCCTCGCTATCGGCGTCAAACCTCGCTCAGCGCTCCTCTTAATTATTGTCTCTGCCTTCCTCAATCTGGTTGGCCAATTTGCCTTACATGTTCCTTTTCTCGGACCAGTGCTGGGAATGTTGCTCTTCCTCTCATTAGCCTGGTTTGGCTTCGCCCTCTGGTCCTCTGGCAAATTCTCTCTGTTTGGCACACGACTCTCGGTTGCTAGCAACCCCACATCCGTCTCATAGTCGTCCACCAATGTTGTATGATGACCCACGATCCATCATGGGTCATCGTACACCCAAAATCCCGTAGGGGAGACGGTTAAACCGTCTCCTGCTCGCCAACGACGAACATCTCCTCGGAGGTAGGCTATCCTCCAAATATAGGCTGACTCACCCATTTCGCATTGCGCCTGATAGTGTGTATCTGCTGAAAACCAACCAATTCATAAGCTTGCCTGGCCGCTGTTCGGTCCAGATTAGTCTCAACAAATGCGCTCGATGCGCCACACTGCTTGAAGCGATGGAGCATCTCTAGCAGAAGTATACGACTGAAACCAAGCTTATGAAAGCGCGGATGTACGCCAATTGGCTCTACTTGCGCAAGGCGGCGCTCAGGAACAAACCACCCAACACAGAAACCTGCAAAGGTCTTGTCGGGTGCAACAATTACCAGGTCAAGCTCAGAGCGATAATATGGCGTTTGTAATGTCCGGGTCCGCCATGCAGGCGTCATTGATGTGCTCTCAAACGCTGCCCGATGCACTTCGCTGTATGCTGCCGCCTCCTGCTCTCCCGCGAGTGTGCGCAAGATAAAGCCTTCTGGTAATGGTGGTACCTCTGGAAGATCAATCAGCTGATGTTGCAGGAGCACATAATGATCTTCTTCATAGAGGAGAAATCCTTGATCTTCTATAAGTTGACGGCGTTTCAGATCATCATCACGGTATTCTGCCCAGTAAGGAAGCGGCTTCCCTCGCTCTTCGTCGCGCTCTCTAAATCGTCTATCAGCCCAGGCGAAAAGCTCTTTCTCGACCTCCTGCTGTTGTGGACCCGGCAGGATAAAAAAATCGAGTACAGCCCAATAATATTGCCAGGCCGCAAAACCAACTACTCGCCCATCTGCGTCTTCCCAAAAAGTGGCATCTCGCCCTTCATTGATCGCAGGTGTGCTAAGCCGCCACGACAGATCCAGCACATGACGCTCAACAAGCGGCATACTATCGACAAGACCAGTGATACGGGCCATATCAGCTACACCGCGAAATGGATATCGCGTGATTTTCATCAGTGAATCCCTTCTTCATTTCATATACGCAAAGAACTGGAAATGCCACTGCCTATTCGTATTTTTTAGCTATCTTCTCTACTTGATTTCCTATCTCATTCCATATCTCGTGCTGATAACCTAACATACGCGATTGATTGAGATCAAAATCCCGGTTCGCTGGATCTTTCTTCGCATTCTCTGCAAACTGTAGCGATAGTTGCCGGGTCTTTACTCCCCTTGCATACAAATATTTTTCCAGCTCCTGCAAATCACGCAGCAATGCATCTAGTTTTTCTTTATCTGTCGGCATTTCCTCTTCTTATCCTTCTCGCTATCTCTATAGGCTTAGATTGCAGATAGTAAAATCCTGCTGTTTACTGTTGCGTCGGTGGATTGATCTGGAGCGCATCGGCGAAACGATTAAAAAAATTGAATAACCCGATAACGCTGCTCAGCTCAATCAATTCACCATCGTCAAAATGATTCTGGAGCTGATCCCATAACTCCTCATCAACATCTCGTGCGCTTGTAGTCATGATCTCTGCATAACGCAGCGCGACCAATTCTCGCTCACTAAAGAGATGACGATTGTCGTCGATATGATACATAGCATCTAATAATGCTTCACTGACCCCAAGCTGCCTTGACAAGGCAGTATGAGCCTGCATTCAGTAAAAACAATGATTCACCTGCGAAACCCGCACTGCCAACAGCTCTTTCAAACGTGGCTCAACGGTGCCTCCGCGCATCGTTGCCTCCAGCAATTTACTGGCTTGCTGCATAATCTCAGGCCGATGCCCCATTACCTGGAAAAGGGCTGACATTGTGCCTGCGCTTTCTACATCTGAAAGTTGTACACTATTGTCTGGAGGAATACGCGACATGGCTGGCTTCTCCCTCTCCTTGTTTGTTAGACTGCAAATTTTCTGCTCTTATTCTAGCGAACTCTTGCGTTAGACGCAAACAAAGAGAGTAATCCTCTGCACGGCTTTTCCAAAATCAAACCTGTTCTAAAATCTGAAGACACCTTTTGTTGCTCATTGAAAATGTAAGCACAAAAGCTACTTCCCTCACCCTGGCCTCAGGATCTTATTACTAAACGTACTATAGTCTACTGGAACCGCGATACCATTTCCTTACTACACTCGTTCAATAGAGAAATGCCGGAATTGCGAGATTCAGGTGGCATTGTTCCATCAATAATGCTGATCATTGCCAGGTTTTACTAATCATGCTTAAAATAAGCACGCTGTAACCAATTATCTCCTTCTCGCAAACATCTCTTTAGAGACAAATGTGCTATTTTATCAACAAATTTACCTTTACCTCTTGACTAGAACATTTATTCTGGTATACTGAGAGTAAGAAATTTTGTTCTAAATTATTCTAGAACGGAGGAGCCCACAATGGGAACTACCCAGATGAGGAGAGTGGCACAGCCTATACATCATGATGTAGAGGATGCAGAAGATTTTTATCAAACACGTATGCCTAGTAGTGCTCGCCGCTACCAACATTGTGCACCCCCTATACAACATGATACTCTGGATGATCCTGCCTTGCTCGCACCGATTACTCAGCGCCGCCGTGCAGCCTCTCCCAAAAAACGCACTTCTACCACTCAGGAAGTACTGGAAGAACCCATTACTAATGCTCAAGCTCTGCCTCGCCAACAGCGCTTCCCTCTGGTGGCAGTACTTGTTGGTATGGTTATTATGATCCTTTTATTTATGACACTTAGCGCGCTTGGTACATGGTGGCAAGGCTATCAGGATGACCTGCATTTTGGTCGACCACGCACCTCACACCTGGATGCAGTCGTAGGGCATAATGATAGTTTAGCCAATCCTACTCACTTTGTCTTTCTTAATTTACATGGTCATGTTGATATTATTGAAATTCCTGGTGGTGATGCCAGCCATATGCGTGTCTACACTGGCCCGGTACTCTATAGCAATAATGCCGATCTAGTCCCGGTTACTGGCGAGACGCGTGATGTAAACCACGATGGCAAAATAGACCTTATTGTTCATATTCAAAATCAGCAAATTATCTTTCTTAATGACGGCCAGACTTTTAAACAACAATAATAATTATAGATATAACTAGTCTGTAGCAACCTGGCACCAACTCTGGTGCCAGGTTTTTCAATCCCCAGGTGAAAGAAATATCTTCCTCAATCTGCTTAAGAAATCGCAACTTCTGCCGATGAATAAAGTACAGGCGAGAATAAGAACTGTTTTACCAGCCCACAGGCCACTTCTGTAACGTATGTAGCATAGGTAGGCTTGTTAGCTCTCCTGACACTTACGCAATTGCAACAGGCATCCCTTTTGTGGAATTAACATGGATTGCGTTTGCTCTCTTTTGTGTATCTCCAATCAGATTGCTATCCGCAAAAGAATCGTTAGAACCGGTATTCAGGCGTCTCTTAAAATCAGCGGTATCAATGTTCCTGGAATCGAGAAACGCAACGACGCTCTCCAGTAACTGATTCTCAATAAGTTTGACAGCCATCTCTTTATCGAGGTACTGGAAATAGCGGTGATAGTGATCATCACTGGCCATTTCTCGTAAACTCGTCCGAGATCCATAATCAAAACCAGGATTGTCTTTGATCCACAACCCATCGCGCTTGAGCTCCTGCCCTTGTATCTGCGTGGCAAAGAGATGCTTGTAAACCTTCGCCGGCGAACTTAACCAGAGTTCAGCGGTAGAAGAAAACGCATCCCTGGCGATATTCCAGACTTTTTGGATAGTAAAAGTTGACTCAAAGAGATCTATCTCATGATAAGATTCTTTTAACGGCGGGAGGAGGAGGTAGTCAATCTCCACATAAAGGCTATTCGCGATCATCACAAAACGGTAGAAGATCGAGAGAATGACTTCTTCTTTCCAGGAGGTGAGGCGAATGCATTTATAATAACGAATACTTTGTGTAGGGTTGAGCATCAGTTGTTCAATGAGCCGCTCATCAATAGTATTGTAAGGACGTGCAAATGGTTCAGGAAGGAAACGCATGTCATTACGAATATCCTGACCATTGACATAGAGCTTATCCCCAAATTGAACTGTACCACAAAGCTGGCTGCTACCTTCAAGATTTAGATCCTTCAATGCATCGGCCACAGCGGTATAGATTTCATCAAGCTGAAAAGCTTTGGGCTTCAATATGGTTCCCGCTTCACTCTTAGTAATATCAATCGAGAATGACTTCCCACCAAGACGAATCCCTGCTCCAGCAAAGGGCGAAGGCCCACTATAGACTACGACGTTTCCATCCTGTGGCTGAAAGACTGCACGAGCCTTTTGCTCCACTTGAGGATTCAGCGGATGGGGTAGGCTCCCAGGGTTGAACACATTCTTTTTCAGCCGCCTGGCATCTATCCCATAGAAACGCATAGTTCGCTCGATTGCTACTACTATCCAGGATGCCAGGAAAAATGGAATAGCATACCAGTAGAATACAAGAAAGACGAGCAGAAAAATCGTTGCAGGACGAATACGTGAGGAGAAGAGTCTTGCCAGCAAGGAGACGATAAGCACTCCTAACGAATAGAAGAAGAGGAAAATGACTGCTGCAATTGAAAATGTAGTTGTCAGAAATGAAGAGAGTAAGTTCGCATAAGGATTAGGCGCAAAGGGCGATGTGGTTATAGAGGGTAAAGCCGTCGTTGCTGCGTGCATTGCACCAAGCGCAGAGATAATAGAAAACCCGGTAGTGATAATAAGTAGTGCAAGAATCACGAACAGGATACAATCCCGAATAAATGTGCGTTGCTGAGCAGCATAGGAGACCTTAAGTACTGGAACAATATCCACTCCATACGTCTCGCCGATAGCCCTATGCTCTTCACCGATGATAGTTCGCAAAACATAACGCCGAAACTTTTCGTCAAGATGAGCTGCGGCACACAGATAGCGTGTTGTCTCTATATAAGGGGCTTGCACGGTAGCCTGAGGGAGGAGCATCTGTGGCATCTGGTCAAAGGGCATCTGCACTTGAGGAGCCATCTGAGCGCCAGCTCCCTGCTGTTGAGGCGGGACTGCTCCGGGAAAGGCAAATTGTGGGCTGGTCTGAGTAGGCCCGCGAAATCTTGCTTCATCGACTGACGGAAATTGTTCGGATGCTGAAAATGGTGCAATCGGCGTGGGCTGTGCGATGGGTGAAGGTTGGACTGGAGGTGCGAGCGGTGCGCCCGGACCAATTTGTGCCGTAAAAGAAAGGCCAGGTTGTCCTAATGTTACCTGATCGCTATCCTGCAAGATTGCATATTCAACCGGCTGGAAATTGACTATAAGCAGGGATTGGGTATCACGGCGCTGAATAATATAGCGATCATTGTCAACTACGATCCGCGCATGCTCAGGCATAAGTGACGGATCGCTAATCGCCAAATCATTTAGATGTGAATCGCTCCCAATCCGAATCTCTGATTTATTGATGGGAACTTGTTGTCCCGCCAGTGTACCACTACTAAAGCGTAACACGAGCCGTATGTTCATTGGATTTGTCACAAATGATCACTCCTGGAAAGTAAACTTTTAAAATTTTCAAAGCTAAAAAGATGTTTTATCCGCTGTATCGCAAAATTAACCGCTATAGTCGTAAAGGTAATGTAAAGTTATATCGTCCGTTTCAGTCCACTAACACCAGTCTTTAGCATTACCGCAAAATCACTGCTTTAGGTAGTATAACTCATATATTGAGGCACAATGATATAGTCTGCTGTAAAAATAAACTTTTTTCTCATTTCCCCACTAGCGATTTTTCGCTAGTCATAGCGTTTGTTTGGACCCATAGATAAAGTACAATAGAAATAGCGTTATTCTTAAAAGTAAGGAGCACATGGACAGTATGCAAGAACCTGTAGCAACAGAGCAAGAACTTCTCCTCTATTTCTGGGCCATTGGTGATCTCCATTATCGCGCCCTTGATCCCTGGCAACGAACTCACGTTCAGCGCCTGGCATCAATGTATCACGATCTACACGATCTATGGAACAAAGAGGGACAACCGGCCTTCTGTGCCTCACCTGGCGATCTGGTGGAGACATGTGCCATGCGGGACTATCAGTTGGCAAAAGCCTCAATCATCGCGGAGTTTGGTAACATACCTTTTTATCCTGGCGTTGGCAATCACGAATTTTATGGACCCCGTGGAGAACTCCCGGCACATATGGGAGAAACCTTTACCTCTGTCTGGCAAAAGCCACTGCGCTATAGCTGGTCCGCAGGTGTAGTTACTTGTATTATGCTCGATCATCCAGACCCTCATACTCTAGATGATCCTCAGCGCATTTTCATCTCCGATGAAACAGTAAACTTTCTCGATACCACCCTGGCCGCCAATCCCAATGGGCCAGCAGTTATCTTTCTACACTGCCCACTCTACAATACTGTCCTGGAACGTCATCCTGAACAACATAGTGACTTCAGTTCTCTGGACTACTTCTTTGCTCCCGTGAACTCCCAGGCAGTGCGCGATGTTCTTTCACAACACAAGCAAGCCTGCCTTTTCCTTAGCGGCCACACTCATTCCGGTTGGGAGACACCCGGTCTCGTCAAAACCGAGCAACTTGGCGGTCATCCCGTCACTTTCGTCAATTTGATGTCGCCCTGGTATACGGGAAACCATACTGGACCAAAGCTGAACGAAGCTCAGGATAAGCTTGATTATCTGCCTGACATGCCCAATGTCGTACCCTCTTTTGTTTTTCGTATTTATGCCGATAGTATAAATATCCGTGTTCGCGATCATAGGACAAAGCACTGGCTCAAAGAATGGAATGTGCCCCTGTGACCTTAGCTCTTTTACAATAGAATATCTACGAGACAAAACGATACCCGACGCCCCAGACGGTCACGATCTTCTCGCCAAGCGGCCCCAGCTTCTTTCTCAAACGGGTGATATGCGTATCAACGGTGCGATCAAAGCCGTCATAATCATATCCCCAGAGCTGCTGAAGCAGGAATTCGCGGCTGAATGCTCTACCCGGATGAGAGGTGAGTAGGACCACCAGTTCGTATTCACGGGGCGTCAGTTCGATCTCTTGCCCCTCAAGCTGAACGGCGCGTTCCGTCAGGTTGATACGCAAATTGCCACGTTCTATAACCTCTGGCGCTTCTTTCTTCGTTGGTGGTGTAGAGAGCGTAGATTGATTGGATGCTGATTGAGCTACTCCGGCTCCGTTTCGACTATCCAGATCAACACGACGTAACATGGCTCGTACCCTGGCAGTAAGTTCACGAATACTGAATGGCTTGCTGATATAATCATCAGCACCAACCTCCAGACCAAGAATACGGTCAACTTCCTCATTGCGTGCAGTCAACATAATGATAGGAGCAAGATAGTTCTGACGGATACGCCGACAGACCGACAGACCATCCAGACCGGGTAACATCCAGTCTAGAATGATAAGGTGAGGATCATGCTTTTCAACAGCAACCAGTGCCGAAGGACCATCAAAAGCCTGAGCTACTGTATGTCCCTCGGCTTCCAGTTCGTTGCGCAATAAATTACAGATGTCAATCTCGTCTTCGACAACAAGAATACGCGCCATAAACTTGCTCTCTTCCTCTTGAACATCTTAAATAACCTGTTCGCTCCTGTACAGTGTACTACAGAGTTTTAAACAGGTCTATATATTCTGAGTTTTGCAATCTCTATTGAGTGCCGAGAACAGATTTAACCAATAGCGAAACTAGCCTGACCATAAATCAATGTATGTTGTCGTCTCGGTAGCGGCCCCAGTCGCATATGACTGAGATTGCGCTGTTGACGAAAGCCGTAGCGTTGTAGCAAATCAAGCCCTTGCTGATGAGTCGATGAGATGATTACATGCGGAATTTCACTCCCGAAATGGATAGAGTGCAATGCATAAAGAAGCAAGCTCTCTGCATCAATAGGTGTTTGTGCCACCCAGGGACCCAGCGTTCGCTCCTGGACAAATAGATAGCCAGTAATCTGGCCTTCTGTTTGGCGGCATACAAAAGCACGATGCGGATATTCTTGTAGCAACCTTTGAAAGACACAAGTACGCTCTGCTCCGAAATAGGGAGCATCAAAGGCCGCTAGTTCAGGAATCTCTTCCTCTTGTAACTCGGTAACCTTCTCGTATGACCCTGCTAGTAGTTCACCCGGTTCCAGCAGCGAGAGTAAAATAGCCCTATCATCTTCGATAAATCCTAGTTTATGATAGAGATTTGCTCCTGCATCACTTGCGTCAAGCAAGATCGTTGGACAATTCTGCTGTTCTGCCCAGTCTAACAGAGATTCCATCAAGAATGCTCCAAGTCCATGATGTTGCAATCTCGGTAATACCCCTACCAGACCAACATAAGCAAACGGCCCATAGTTGATAATACCGCCAACCGCTGCTGGTTGCTCATCAAACAATGCAATCAGCCACCCATCAGGCTGAAGAGCCAGATAACGTTCTAGCTCAACTCTGCGACTACTTGAAAGATGATAAGCCGCCATCGTAATCGTATCCGCAATCTCCAAATCTGCCAGAGTTAACGTACGAACTGATCTCTGCATAGTGCTATTGTTTTTTCTTTCGCAAAGAGACTAAGCCAACACCAGTCAGAATAACCAGCATGGCTAACACACCAACGAGTGTAATTTTTTCTCCTGCCAGCCCTATACCAAGTGCTACAGCAACCATAGGATTAACATAGGCGTAGCTGGTGGCCAGCGCTGGACGCACATGACGCAAAAGATAGCCATAAGCTGAGAAGGCTATCAATGAGCCAAAAATGATGAGATAGACCAGGGCCATGAGGGCATGAATACTTGGGAGGCGCGTCATACGTTCACCGAGGAGTAACGCCAGCACCAGTAATATTACGCCGCCTATGAGCATTTGTGTCGCGCTGGCCATTAACCCTGGAGGTAGCGATACTCGCGAACTCAGGGCCGAGCCAAGTGACCAGCCCATTGGAGCAAGCAACAGAATAATCGCACCAAGAGGATTGGACCAGACACCATGTTCTAGATTGAGGAGAATGACACCGACAAAGCCCAGACCCAGACCAATACACTCCATACGCGAGGGCCAACGCCCCTGTAAGCCAATGAAGACCGCTGTCCAGAGTGGTGTCGCCGCAACCATCACCGCTGCCAGTCCCGAAGCAACCCACTGTTCAGCAAATGAGACCCCACCATTGCCTACAACAATCAACAGCAGGCCAATCAGGGCAGAAGCAAGCCACTGAGCTCGCGTTGGTGCTGGATGCTTGCGAAGACGCAAAAATGTATAGAGTATGCTACCAGCGAGAATAAAGCGGATACCCGACATAATAAATGGCGGGAAACTCTCCAGGGCAAAACGCATGCCAAGATACGTTGAGCCCCAGATCAAATACAACGAGAGGAGAGCAAAGCCAATACCAACACGGTCTCTGGTAGAGAGCGCAGGCGAAGGCGGATCGTATGATTGCTGCTTTTCAGACGAAGATACAGATAACGTATGTTGAGCTGGCTCAGTAGAAAATGTTTCTTTCATAAGATAGTCCCGATAACTGCTGTTAGAATAATGCCTGGAATAACAAAAAAGATAAGCTGAGAGCCAATCAGTCAGTGAAAACCACGCCATTCCTGCCTGCGTCTCCATTCAGGGCTATCAATATCATCACGGCTATCAATACCCCAGATAAGAGAGGCAATATCCAGCAAAATGAAAGCAATCAAGCATACTAAAAGAAACTCTAACATAACGTTTCTCCTTCAGAAAATTGCTAAGGATAAAAAAATGAAATCTGCTACATCCTTTGCATTGTTTTGCCTCAAACGCTGCTACAATACAATCTATACTTCAATAATAGTAAAAAACGCACAATAAACCTACAGCCAAATGGACAATCTTCGTCCATTTGGCCTCAACCAATTCTTCCTGATCAATCCTCTGAAAGAGAGCTAAATGAACGACCTAATGCACAACAGCCTCAAAAGAACCTGAATTTGCGGTATAGATTGCTTGCTCTTGTGCAAGCAGACGCTCTTTGCGCTCACTCCCCCAACGATAGCCACCAGGAGCCCCATTTTCTCGCACAACACGATGACAGGGAACCGCGAGAGCTACAGGATTAGTCGCGCACGCACGCGCCACGGCACGCGCTTTCTTCTTATCCCCAAGTGCCTGAGCAATCGCACTATATGACCGGGTCTCACCATAGGGAATAGCCTGGAGTTCGCGCCAGACACGCCACTGAAAAGCAGTTGCCTGTACATCCAATGGAAGCGCGAGATGTGGCTGTTCGCCTTCAAGATGATGCAGCAGGGCCATCACCCAGTCAGAAAGCTGTGAACCATCACAAACAATCTCAGCGGCTGGATATTCCTGGAACAATGCATCCTCCAATTGTTCATCTGTATCGCCAAGAGAGACAAAACAGATTCCCTTCTCTGTCGCAGCCACCAGAAGACGGCCAAGAGAAGAAGTGACGAGCGTGTAACGAATAAGCATATCCTGTCCTCCACTACGATATCTCATAGGAGTCATCCCAAGATGGGTTTGCGTATACTCATAGAGACGGCTAGGTGAACTATAACCCGCTTCAATCAAAGCATTGGTAACACTTTCCCCTTCACGTAACCGCGTTCTCAATTTTTTCAGCCGGCATGCCTCTGCATATTGATGGGGAGAAATGCCCATCCTCTGTTTAAAAATCCGTTGTAGGTGGGAGGGGCTCATACTTACCAGTGAACCCAATGTCGCCAACGTAACCGTCTCCTCCAGATGTGCCTCGATATACGTGCAGACATGCTCTACTAGCGTCACCTGGGCTTCACCCTGGGATAGTGATTGATTACAGCGACGGCAGGGACGAAAGCCCGCTTGCTCAGCTTCACTAGGAAGAGAGAAAAACTGTACATACTCGCGTTTAGGTCGTCTTGATGGGCACGAGGGATTACAATAGATACCTGTACTACGAACCGCGTATACGAAGGCTCCATCTGCGTGTATATCTCTGCTCATAACAGCCTGCCAGTATAAATCTTCTTGCATTGTGGGTAAAACTCCTGATTACAAGTTATAGCATGCAAGACGTTTGTGAAGCCAGGCCATACCTGGATAACAGCAACGCCTAATGTTGAATACGCCGATATATTGCAAAAAAGGAAATGGCAATGAGCAATAAGGATTTCTGCGCTACAAAATGTTCACAGGAGTAATGATAAAGCATAAACGACGAGATCGCTATCCGATTCTTGCGCTCTAATTGCCGCTTTCAAACAGAGCCTGAGCAAGTATGGTACTATGAAAGAATACTGCCAACCTTTCTTGCAGAGAGAGAAGCAGCGCGAGAATAGCAAGCAGGAGGAGCTATGCCCATAAACCATTCAGATGATTTAAAAGCCACTATTGACGAACTGGTACCGGATCTTATTGCTACAAGACGAGATTTTCATGAGCATCCCGAACTTGCTTTTGAGGAGATACGCACGTCGGAGATTGTTGCACAGCGATTGCGAACGCTCGGCCTGGAAGTAGAGACTGGAATTGCGAAAACTGCGGTTGTTGGCCTCTTACGAGGCGAGAAAAGTGGCTCTGCGAAGGATAAAACACTGGCGATTCGCGCTGATATGGATGCTCTGCCAATTTATGAATTGAATGAAGTTGAGTACCGTTCACAGGCTGATGGGAAAATGCATGCTTGTGGTCACGATGGACATACTGCAATTCTTCTCGCTGTAGCGGATATTTTAAGCAAACGCAGGGCTGAGATAAGCGGTAACATCAAGTTTCTCTTTCAACCGGCAGAAGAGCAAGTAAGCGGTGCACAGCCAATGGTTGAAGCTGGTGTAATGCAGGGTGTTGATGGTATCATTGGTCTGCACTTAATTAGTACTTTCCCAATGGGCTATGTAGGTGTACGCGAAGGGCCTGTTTTTGCGAGCGCGAACCGCTTTGAGCTAACCATTAAAGGTAAGGGCGGACACGCAGCTATGCCGAATCTCTCTATCGATCCGATAGTTATCGCAGCCCAAATTACCCTTGCTCTTCAGTCGCTCATCAGTCGTGAAACCTCACCTTTCAGCCCTGCCGTAATTACTATTGCCTCGATCCATGCTGGTTCGGCTTTTAATATTATTCCCCAGGAAGTGCTTGTACAAGGGACGATACGAGCTTACAACGAAGAGCATCGCCAATTCCTCTTACAACGCATCCGCGAAGTTGCGACTGGTATCAGTGAGGCTATGCGTGGCAGTTGTGAGATTACGATGACTGATGGCATTCCACCCTGCATAAATGAACCGGGCATGACTGCACTGGTCCAGAGAGCCGCCGTTGCTACCGTAGGTGAAGCCTACGTGGATAGTAGTGAGACCGTGATGACAGCGGGAAGCGATGATATGGCTTGTTTTCTAGATGCTGCTCCCGGATGTTATTTTATCGTTGGCGCGAATAATCCTGCCAAAGGTGCCGAATATCCACATCATCACCCACGTTTTACCATAGATGAGGATGCATTACCAATCGGCGTCGAAGTATTGACACGCACAGCGCTAGAATTCTTAGCAGAGTAAAACGCTTATCATGACTTGCTCTTTTGAGACGATTGGAGCAGGTCTTCGACCTGCTTCAACAGGCATTGAGCGTTTGCAAAACCATAATTGATAGCATAGAGTCTACCAGAGGAATCAAAGAGAGCCGTGGTAGGAAAAGCATTCACCTGAAAGCGCTCTACGAGTTTCGGGAGATGAGGAAGCCAGTATAGGGACGATAGCGACCTCATCTTCATGCGCTTCTTTTACACGCTGCAAGACAGGTGTCTGAAGAAGACGGCATTGGCGGCAGGTGATGGTGCTAAAGACCAGAATGCGAACTCTGGCCTGCTCACTGCTTTTCCCCCCTCTTTTGGAAGCAGGTCCTGGGGCAGAAGGGCGAAGGCATGACGTCCTTGAATCCTGCTTATATATTTACTTATGTAAATGAGCAAGAGAAGCACACTACTACCTAGAAGCAATAGACCGAAAAGCAGAATAGTGTCAAGCATACATACTAACCTTCTTCCAGAAAAGGGAATTTACGGTAGGAGTTCAGTGTATTTCTCGCGGAGGTAAGCAGCGATAGTCTCTGGTTCCTCCTTGCTCAGGGCCTGATGTTTGAGATCGGCCAGGACGGTGCTCCACTGTTCTTTTGCCGGGAGATAGCGATTATCTCGGCTAACAAGTTCCTCAAAGATCCGACGTTCCAGTTCGCCCCAGTGGGCGCGATTGCGGCCATCCAGATCACTTGCATCAGGGATATAGTCCTGGTCGCTAGTATTATTATCTACACGTACATAGAGAGGCTGGAAATAGCTCTGAACCATTTTCTCCATACGCATTTGATCAAGCGAACCGGCATCGAAGCCAAGTGTGCCAATCAGGTGAATCTGGACCAGGGGACGGACAGGAGTATCCTGGTGACGCGGTCCCTCGCGGCGGCAATATTCTTCCAAGCGATTGTAGATTGCGATGGGCTCATTCAGGCCATCAACCTGGATCGTATGGCGTATGAAAGGACGGCGTTTACTTTGTATATGTTCTGCGTGATGAAGGCGTTCCTGCAAAACTGGATCAATGATACGCTCAGGCGTTTCAGTATCAATCTGGACATAATAATATCCACGATCTGTCCACTGAATCTCCTCGGCGCTACATGTCTCAGTCGAGCCAGGATTATACATCCAGCCCTCAAATGTATATGGTTTATGGATATGGCCAAGCGCCAGATAATCTATATACGGTTGCAGGTACTGAAATTGTGCTTTAGTGGGGAGACCCTGGACACGAGGAACAATACTATCGACACCGGTATGCATCATAAGCAAACGATACTCAATACCGCTAGCCTCTTCTTCAGCACGTGTCTGGGCCAGAGCCTGAGATAATCCCTCCAGGGTACGCGAGGTTGCAGTTCCTTGCCAGGGCAAACCATAGACACGCAGGCGATTATCCAACAGATCAGTATATGCCCCAAGCATTGTTTCTGGCTGCCAGGGTGTGAGGAGAGGAGCGCCATCCTGCATAATGGGCGCAATAAGCGTAAGATAGCCCTGATGACAGAGAAATTGAAGCCAGGAGACACCATCGCGATAGTAACTCCGATCATGATTACCTTCAATTGCAAGCACCGGTATATGCTTTTCTTTGAGCCGCCTCAAGCCTTCAATCGCATGCAGCAGTGTCTGAGCGTCGATAGCTCGCTTATTGAACAAATCACCAGCGATGACAAGGAAATCAACCTTGCGGTCAACCGCAACATCCATAATATCCCAGAACACACGGCTGAAATCATTAAATCGCTCACGCACACCATATTGTTCGTAGCCGAGATGCGTATCCGCAATATGAATAAAAGAAGCTCGCATGACATCCTAACTTTCCACCAGAGAAAACTGCCGAAGAGCGTATCATAAACTGCAAATTAGTGTGGACCAGTTATCCATGCACGTACGCCAGCAGCAACCATTACCAGGAGAGCAATACTAAAAATCAGCATATCACGGCGAAGATTTTTGCCGCCAGTTGCATAGGTCAGTGCCACCGGTAAACCCAGGGCAACAATTCCGCCATAGACATAGTGCAAATAATAAAGACCTTTACCTGTACCTGGATGCAGGCCAAGAGCGACCATACTTACGCCCAGAAGTCCTTGTAGTAGAGCCAAAATACCAGTAACAATCAGTGCAGTGCGCCAGACCTGGGGCATTGTCTTTTTCCTAAAATAGAGAATCAGGCCCCAAACGGCAGTGATCAAAGCGGTTAGAATAACCAGGTAGACATTATAACTATGAAGCGTGATAAGGATGTCAGACACAAATACTCTCCTCACTATCGCAAAGAAATGATTCTTACGTACCTATTCTTCGGCTCAAGAGAAAAACCAGAAATCCACTTTTCTCTTCCGGACTTACCTATTCTTTAGCTCAAGAGAAAAAGCGGAAATCTTGTTTCTCTCTTCTGGTTACTTCCCAGAGCATAAGTATACAGGGAAAGAAACCTTCCAGCCCTACTATAACGCGAGTAGTGATGAATGACAAGAGGTGGAACTTTCCATTGCAGGGAGCGTCACTATAATGGAAGAAGTGAGCTGCTTTTATAAGCAGAGAGATGCAAGAGTCTCTCAAAAAGTCTCTTTGAAAAGAAAGATTATATATCATGAAAAGGCTATTTTTTAGAAGGCTGAGTTCCCCTTTGCTCATTCTTCTGATTGGATGTTTCTTTTTGTTTGCTTGTACCTCTCAAGGAGATGGGCAGGCACAGGCAGCAACAATTTCGTCAATAAGCAGTACTGCCTTACAAAAGTGCGGCACGCTCTCTGTTCTTGGGGGAAGACTACAAGATGAAAAAACAGCCTCTGCAAAGGGCCTCTGTTTTGAACAGGCATATCTCCATTGCAAGCTAGCAACACTCCTGTTTACTATCAGTGGGGTAGATACTGTCGCAATGAACACCTTTACGATTAGCAAAAGGCAAAACCACTGTATAATAACAAGCCTTGTTCAGTATCATATCATTCCGATGCCACTAAAAACGCGAGGGAAGTATACGTGTACAGGCGTAAGCAGAACAAAAGGCGCATTACTGATTGAGCAATGTGGTACAGAGGGAACAGTCACGATCCCTCTCAGCAATAAATAAGTATCTCGCATACCTTGTTCTGCTTGTTCTAATAGAAGAGATAGAAAAGAGAAAAGCTAGAGAGGCGAGCTAGAAAGCCGCTCTCTTTAGCTTTCCGGTTTTCAGTACTTACGATTTTCTTGTTTCAGAACTTGCTGCATGAACTCACGTAGAGCTGGAGCGAGTTCAGGACGTTTCAGGGCGTAGGAAATCGAAGCAGTCAGCAGGCCGAGGGGATTGCCAGTGTCATAGCGTTTACCAGTGAAGCGAAGTCCGAAGCAGCGGCCAGCCTGAGCCTGCATGGCCAGGGCGTCTGTAATCTGAATCTCACCACCTTTGCCGGTGGGCGTTTGTTCAATGAGATCGAAAATGTCTGGCGTAATGATGTAGTGACCAGCGATACCTAGATTGGAAGGGGCCTCTTCGAGAGAAGGCTTCTCAACCAGGTGTTTCACTTTGAGAACATCAGAACCTAGCTCAGTAACATCAGCGATCCCATAGGCAGGAATGGTCTCAGGGGGAAGAGGAGCCAGACAGAGCACTGATCCGCCGTACTGTTCATGAATTTCCATCATGCGCGGTAGACAGGGAGTTTCAGGATCGATCAGGTCGTCACCTAAAATGACGGCAAAAGGCTCATCGCCAACAAGTTCGCGAGCACAGAGAATTGCATGGCCGAGGCCACGTGGCTCTTGCTGACGAATGGCAACATATCTAGCCATTGTCTGTAAGTGGCGTAGAGCCTCCAGCTCTTTCTGCTTGCCCTTGCGTTCCAGGGCCAGTTCTAATTCGGGAAACATATCGAAATGATCTTCGATGCTGCGTTTACTGCGGCTGGTAACAAAAATAACCTCTTCGATACCAGCTGCAACGGCTTCCTCAACAATATATTGTAACGTTGGTTTATCAACGAGTGGAAGCAACTCTTTAGGTACCACCTTACTGGCTGGAAGTACGCGCGTTCCCAGGCCAGCAACAGGTAACACCACTTTACGAATATGCATTAATCCTCCTCATACTAAGGCAGAGTAAGCCATTGAAAGACTCACCGCCCCTCTGGCTTTAGTGTAGTGTATTGCAGCGTACAGGTCAAGCAGAAGGGTAAATAAGTAAGTAAAAGCAACGCACAAAATTTTATTTATCTATTCTACTATAAATATAGAAATATCATCCCTACAGGAAGAGAATTATTAGCAGATAAAAAGTGCATACGAAAGAGAGAACCTCTCTAGAGAAAGTTCCCTCTTTCACCAGAAACCCTTTCTGGAAATCCCAACGTCAGCTATAAGATAGCCGAACCATAGGAGCTGAAATCAAGCGGAAAAGGTCAAGCCTCAATCCAGCTTTCGCGCGACCTATTCGGCGGTATGGAGAAGAGATCGACAGCAGGCGTGCTCTTCCATACTAGCAGGCACAAAGTATTTATTTGCGCCTGAGCAGCGAAATGATGATGATGATAATAACAATGACTATAAGGTAAGGGATTTGTATGCTCATGGTAAGAACATTATTCGTTACATCAAGACTCATCGCTTCTCTTCCCTCTACTTTCGTCCTTGATTGAGACTCTGCTAAAAGCAAAGCCCAACACTACACTACCTCAAGTTATTAACGAATCAGTGAACTAAAAAGTTGTGTGCTCAGAAAAACGTCTTATACAAGTAAAAAAGAATAGTACTTTAAGAAAAGCCTGACAAAACACGCTTGAAACCAGGGATAAATTGGTTTGATGCGTGTTTTAAGTAAGGGTCTCAATAAATCGCATCCGCTTATTACGGGCTGGCTTGAGAGATATTCTTAGAGCCGATGTAAAAAATCGGCTCGCAACTATCCTATGGCACCGTACAGAAGGGTATGGGCTACGCTCCTATTGTGAACCATTTGCACGTATTGTGCAAGGTTTGTAGTAGATTCTTCTGTCTTTCGCAAGAAAATCAGCCTTTGACGGCTGAACTAGTCACACCTTCAATAAAGTAGCGCTGGAAGATGAAGAAAAGAACGAGCATAGGGATTGTATTGAACATCGAGCCAGCGATCAGCAGATTGTACTCAGTATAATGTGCATCCTTGAAGAAGAAGAGGCCCACCGGCAAGGTATACATATTCTGGCTATCGAGAGTCAGCAGGGGCCAGAGGAAGTCGTTCCAGGCACCCTGAAAGCTCAGAATTGTCACAGCAGTCAGAGCTGGTTTTACCAGGGGCAAAATTACCTGGCGGAAGATAGTCTGATAAGAAGCCCCATCCAGCATAGCTGATTCCTCAAGTTCACGAGGAAGAGACTTCATAAATTGAATCATAAGAAAGACCGAGAAAGGCTGGGCCATGAGGGGGAGAATAATCGCAAAGTAGGTATTGACCAGGCCGAGACTATTCATAATTAAGAACTTGGGAATAATCAATACAGGGATTGGAATCATCATTACCGCAAGCGTCAACGTAAAGACGAGGTTCCGGCCTGGAAATTTCAGGCGCGAAAGAGCGTAGCCTGCCATAGCTGAAAAGAGGACATTCAAGACAGCGATACTAATACTAACTACAAACGAATTGAAGATCCAGCGAGGAAAACCTGGGTAATTAATGAGTTTACTAAAGTTATCAAAGGTCCAGGGTTGAGGGAAAAAGGTTGGCGGAAAATCGAGAATATGAGAGAAGGTCTTGAAAGAAGAGAAAAAAGAAAAGATAAAAGGACCCAGCGAAGTAACAGTGAACAGGGCAAGAATGATATAAAGGACAATGTGTTGCCAGTGCCAGATACGGCGACGTTTTGGCTTAACAGGGGTATCTTCAGCGGGGGTAGCAGGGGTACTAAGTGGAACTTGAACCATAGCGATGCTCCTTTGCAAAAAATCTTTTCAAAACGACATCAGTTATTAACATCAATCAGACGGCGTTGAACAATAGTGACCAGGAAAATCAGAATAAAGAGGAGCACCGACATAGCTGCTGCCAGGCCAAAATGATTATCGCGGAAGGCCGCATTATAAATTTCGAGCAGAGGTGTCAGAGTAGAGCGGAGAGGGCCGCCACCGGTCATAAACATAGCCTGATCGAACATCTGGAAAGAGGAGATGGTCCCCAGGGCAACCACCAGAAAGATGACCGGGCGCAGAAGTGGTACAGTAATACGGGCAAAAAGATGCCAACGATTCGCGCCATCGACTCTGGCCGCCTCATAGAGTTCCTGCGGGAGGTCCTGGATGCCAGCCAGAAAGTAGAGCATAAATGTAGCTGAGGTAGTCCAGATATTGAGCAGCATCAGAGCAGGCAGAGCAAAAGTTGGATCTTCTAACCAGTGAGGGCCGGGGATACCGAGCAGAGAGAGTAGATAGTTGATAATGCCCTGAGGATTATAAAACCAGAGAAACATCAGAGCGATAGCCACCGATGAAGTCACAGCCGGAAGATAGAAAATCGTGCGGAATATGCCTCTAAAGCGTCTGGCCGTGGCTTGAAGAAGCAAGGCCAGAAGCAGAGCCAGAACCGTCTGACCGATGACCACAGCCACAACAAATTTCAGAATATTGACCATAGAGATCCAGAAATCGCTATCATTAAAATAGGCAAGTTGCTGAAAGAGATTCTGGTAATTGCGCAGGCCAACAAATTCAGGGGAGGTGAAGCCGATATCAATTTTAAAAAGGCTGAGACCAGCGCCATAGAGGCCAGCGAGAAGAAAGAAAGCGAGCAGCACAAACAGATAAGGGGAAAGAAAGAGATAAGCCGCCAGGGTCTCACGCGACTGGCCTTTTGCCGCAGAGCGAGGGCGAGATTTCTTCTCTAAAGACGGGGCAGTAGATATTGATGGTATTGCCATATACATTCTCCTTAACAAAGGATACCTCTACTTTTGCGTGTGCAGAAGCGGAAAGCAGAGTGTTTGCTTGCAGAAATCTTACAAAGTATACACATGCTACAGGATCAGCCAGAATGCTGGATTTGTAGCTACACAAGGGCTACAAGGATTCCTACAAGAGTTACAGATAAACGCTACACGAAAGCATTTAGTCTACACGGTCTACAAAATTTCAAGCATACCACTGGTGGCTGGATTTAAGCCTATACAAACGCTATAGTGAATGGCTACCACCCCTCTCGCTCAGAGCTATTTTCGTATCCTCACAGTAGGACAAGAGGGGTAGTAGGCAAGCGATAGCAGTATACCCATACATAGCTAGCTATCGACAGAAATCGCGATTTCTTGATAGTATTGGAATAGCAGTTTTGCTGATTGAACTACTCCTCCGTCAAAGTTTCGTGGTAGGGGAGATCCATTCCAGCAAGTACATCGTTGGCGAGCAGGAGACGGGCAAGCCGATCTGCCCTACACGGGTCACTCTCCTACGGGAGATCCATTCCAGCAAGTACATCGTTGGCGAGCAGGAGACGGGCAAGCCGATCTACCCTACGAGGAAAGATTGACTGAGTACTATATTGTTAGCACCATTGTCAGGATTGTAGTTCTATATTAATTTGATTGGCCGCTGATTGCAGGGCATCAGAAGCCGAAGCCTTTCCCAGCAAGACCTTTTCAACAGCATCATCCAATTTCGTATGAATGACCGCGGTATGAGGGCCGAAATTATCAGCGTAGCCATAAGTTGCGGCATCGAAAAGGACTTTAAAGCCGGGATTGGTCGTAAAGTACGAATCAGTCGCCAGGCTCTTTAGAGAGGGTAGAGCAAAACCGGCATGGAGCTGGCTCCCTTGAACCGCCTGCCCAGTCATATACTTCACCAATTCCCAGGCGGCATCTGGATGTTTCGTGGCAGCAAAGGCGGACCAGGCATTTGTAAAGATCAGATCGGCACGTTTTCCGGTAGGAGCGACGGGGAGAGGGGCGATACCATAATCTACGCTAGCAAAATTTTGCTGCATATAAGGTATCAACCAGGGGCCTTCAACCGCCATTGCGGCACGTTGTTTACCGAAAGCATCACCAGCCCAACCCGCAGCTACATCGGCAGGCTGAACCGAAGAGCCATCTTTGTGAAAGCCCGCATAGAAGTTAAGTGAGTCAATGCCAGCCTGGTTTGTAAAAGCCGACTGAGAGCCATCTGAATTGAGGACAGAGCCACCATCTGCCAGCAAGAAAGCGAGCCAGCGCTGAGATTGAGCAGCAAGAGTGACGCCATAGACAGAGGTAGCGGCATTGCCAGATTTTGTCAATTTCTTTGCATCAGCGCGCATATCATCCCAGGTCCAATTAGCGGCGGGGGCAGAGATATTTGCGGATTGAAACATCTTCTTATTATAGAAGACACCGAGAGTACCCCAATCCTTAGGAACGCCGTATACCTGACCAGATTTGCAACTAAAGGGGGTAATCAGCGAAGGATAATAATCAGTTGACTTCACTGCATCACGAGCCATATAAGGAGAAAGATTTAGCAATTTACCGGCGGTAATATACTCAGGGGCCATATCTGTCGAAAGATAGAAGACATCAGGAGCATTACCACTGGCAATATTTGCACGCATCTTTGTAGGATAGTCGCCCGTAATAGGAGACCATTTGAGCTGAATATTGGGATGACTCTGTTGAAACTTATTGAGATTGGACTGGACCAGCGCATCCTCAGCCGGGGAAGAGGACCAGCCACTCACCGTCAGAGTAACTTTCCCCTGCTCAGGGGCAGCCACTGAACCACTTGTATTACTGGGACAGGCAATAGTAGTTATTACCGCCTGTCAGCCCCTCCTGTGGACTACCTCCTGAAGAATAACCGCTAGTATTCGTCGTGCTCTGATTACCGCAAGCTGAAAGCAGCAGCAGGCACAAAAGGACGAGAGGGGTAATAAGCCTTTTCACACAAACCTCCATTATTTAAATAGAAAATGTCCCAAATAGGTAGGAGAAAACATATAAGACCGTCTACTTCTTATTATCTCAACAGTACAACCGGTGTACATGTAGAGATGATTTTGTAAGAAGAAAAGTTCTATAACTCTTTGCCTGTACGTTGTCAGAAGCCATTTACAAGATGATTACTATCCGGCAACTGAGCTCTTAGCGAACCGGAGACGGCCTAGCCGCTCTGCCCTACGCGATTCTACATCTGTATGGATGATCCACCTTGCTACCTCAGAAGCCATTTACAAGATGATTACTATCCGGCAAATGAGCTCTTAGCGAACTGGAGACGGCCAAGCCGCTCTGCCCTACGCGATTCTACATCTGTATCGTAGCTCTCAGGAAGGTCGTTCGAGCGGATTTTTCAGGGCTACGATGTATGTAATCCATACACTACATCTTTTAACCTTTGACAGAGTACTAGAGAAATAGATGGGAAAAAATTGTCTTTCTATAGAGGAATAACACAAGGCAGGGAGAAAGGTTACAAGGGAGAGAAGAGTCAGGGAGAAAGAGTAGAGTCAACCTGAGAAGCGGCATTAGCCAGAGCACTTTGCGTACTCATTTTACCGATGAGAACATTTTGAATAGCGTTATCAAGATGGTCATGGATAAAAGTATCTTGCAGGCCGTAGTAATCGAGCGTGCTATACGGTAAAGCGTCAAACAATGTTTTTATTGCAAGTTGCTGCTGAATAAAGGAATCATTAGCTAAGGAAGCAAGGGAAGGAAGAGCAAGGCCAGAGTGTAAAACACGTGTTTGTACAGGTGAGCTCGTCATATATTGAATGAGCTCCCAGCTTGCTTCGGGATAGTTTGTGGTTGCGCTGGCGGCCCAGGCATTGGTAAAGAGCAGATTGGCCCGCTTCTTTTGAGGGCCCGAAGGGAGAGGAGCGATGCCATAATCTACAGAAGAATAGTTCTCCTTCAAAAAAGGCACGAGCCAGCCACCCTCAATAACCATTGCCGCCTGTTGTCTGCCGAAAACCTCACCAGACCAGGAAGCGTCCAGTGAGCCGGGGAGAATAGAGGAATGATCTTGCAGTTGCATACTGCTGTAGAAATTAAGTGCAGCGACAGCGGCGGGAGTATTAAAGGATGATTTCGTCTGATCAGAGTTAAGGACAGAGCCGCCATTGGCAAAAAGAAAAGCCAGCCAACGACTTGAGAGAGCAGGGAGAGAGATACCATAGTGAGACGCGCCATTTGGAGAAAGATGAGTAAGTTTGAGTGCAGCAGTGCGCAGAGTATTCCAGGTCCAGCCAGGATTGGGAAAAGGGAGACCGATCTGGCGGAAGAAGGTTTTATTGTAGAAAACACCAAGTGTATTCCAGTCTTTAGGAATACCATAAACAGTCGAATTACAAAGAAAAGGCGTAAAAAGGACAGGATAGTAAGAGTTGGCTTGCACATGATCACGCTGCATATAGGGAGAAAGATCAAGCAGTTTTTGTTGAGAAATATATGAAGGAGCCATATCGGGGCGCATAAAGAAAACATCAGGAAGTTTCTTTTGAGCGCTCAGAAAAGCCATAGTAGCGGCGTAGTCACCATTTGCTGAAATCCATTTTAGTTTTATAGAAGGATGAAGGCGCTGGAAATCAGCAAGCAGGCTTTTATCGAGATTATCCTCTGCCGTTGTTGAGGACCAGCCCATAACAGTAAGCGAGATAGGGCCAGGAGCATCTGGTTTAGGAGAGAGATTTTTGTTAGGGATAGGGCAGGAAGAAGCTGAATCACCCAGAGATTGTGTATGCTGAGTAACGGTAGAATGTGGAGTAAAAGACGTATTACCGCTACAGCTTGTGAGAAAGAGCACAAAGATGAAGAACAGAGGAATAAGCCGTCTCATAGCTACCTCCTGAGAACATGCCTCAAAGCACCGTGCAATCAGTAGCAACTGAACTTATCGCAGACACATCCTAGAACGCGCCTTAAAATAGCGTGCAGTCAGTGCTTATCTTCGGCATGTTCTAATAGTGTTTCAGCATCGAAGCACCGTAAAAACTTTTGTAGCCTCACTGGCAAAAGAAATATACCTTGAGCTGAAGCATTGAACAAGAATGAAAAATACCAACGATTTACCTTCTTACATAATATCAGAAGCTGTACTTAACTGCCAGCGTGTAACCGGAGAGGGTGATTTTGTGTTATCAAACTTATAGAAGAGGTGTGTGATACAGGAGAGGATTGCAAGGAGTGCTATGGAGCCAGAAAACAGGGAGCTTCTCAATGCGCTTGCGATTGATGTGGCAGGGAACTATGAGCGCCTGGTAGTACAATATTGGAAGCCGCTAAGAACATTTGTCATTCGGCGCATGATTTCTGTCCAGGATGCCGAAGACCTGGTACAGGAAATATTTTTGCGTGCCTATCTGGCATTAAAGCGTTATTCAACTTCGCAGATCAGAGATTTGAAGTTGCGTGGATGGTTATATACAATTGCGTGGAACGCCTGCACAAACTATTTATCGCGCAACAAACAACCGAATTGTCTTTCACTGGAAGGCGAAGATGATTCAAGCGCAGATCTTCCAGATCTAGAGAGTGAGCAGCCAGAGGCGTTATTAGAACAAAGAGAGAGGCGTGAAGAGTTAGAGAAGCAAGTAGCAGCGTTGCCACCACGCTACCGAGATGTAGTGAGCCTTTATTATTTTGAGGGATTTAGCCAACAAGAGATTGCAGATATTTTAAATGTGCGCGTAGGAACGGTCAAAGTGAGCGTACATCGTGGGCTAAAAATGTTGCAAAAGGCATTAGCAGTACAGACGAACAGGTAAGGTGAAGTCATGGAATACAACGAGAGTCAGCAGAACGTGACTCCCGATCCGCAGGAGAGCGAGTTGCGGTCACAAAACGTTGAAGAGACGTCAATCGCTACTGAGCCTGTGAAGAACATCATGGCTGCCCTCGGCCTGATTTCCTCTATGCCTATGTCTGGTGAGAAGAGCCAGGAAGAGATACTGAACGAGCTGAATGCTTCTGAACGAGCGCAGCGTATTAGAGCGGTACAGGCGCTTGCGCTGCAAGCTGAAGCATCTTCCGGGTTACAAAAAGCACTGCAAGATAATGATGAAGCGGTGCGAGCAACAGCAGTAAACATACTAGGTACATTGAAAGAAAAGGCTCCGCTTGAGCTACTGCTTACAAGTCTGCAAGATCCGGCCTGGTATATACGAGCCAGTGCAGCGCATGCATTAGGGGAACAGATAGAGCGAGCTCCACTTGTGCCATTAATAGAGGCAATGCATGATGAAGATGAATTGGTAAGGGCCGAGGCCGTCTGGGCATTGGGAAGATTGAAAGAATATGCACCTGAAGCATTATTAGATATGCTCCATGATCCTTCCTGGTTAGTGCGAGAAGCTGCCGAGCTTATTATGAAAGAGCGCATAGAGCAGGCGATCAACAATACCACAGCTATCGAGCATGAGAAATTAGTCGAGCTAGCGATTTCTGGACAAGAAGGAGAGCTACCAGAGAGGTCCTTACTCGAACTTCCTGGGAGAAAACTTCCTGATACGGGACCATTAACACTACCGCATAGATCTATAGTAGAGGTTCACAAGAGCGAGTTGCAAAGCAATGAACAGGAAGAGAGTCAGAGGTGGGGAGCAAAAGAAGTTGATGAATACAGAAGGATCAGCATTCTCCCTGCACAACGAAGAGTGAGCAGGCGGCATACACAGAGAAATGAAGTAAAAAGACGGCAAAGAAATCTTATTCTAGAGAAAATTCTGGTTGCAGTGCTTATTTTGGGTCTTGGTGTGGGTTGGTATAGCCTGGACCAGCGCTTTCACCAGAGCGCAGCGGCCAGCCACGGGAGCCTGACCTGTGTATTTCATCCAGGGAGCAATGGCGGCAACGATGTTATTGCATGGTCACTGGATAAATCTAGGAATGCCCTTTTTGCAGTAGCTGGCGGCGGCGGAAGAGTTGAAGTATATCAGGCAGATTCCTGCCGCCATATGGCTGAGTACCGGCAGGGGAACGGGAATATTGTACTGGGAATGAAGTGGATCGTTGAGGGATTGCGCATAGCGATTTTGACAGCGAACAGGCATATTGTCGTCATCCAAGAAAACGGAAATGCCCAGGCGGAACCTTTGCTAGATATAGCAGCGGGAGCAAACGTACATGCCATGCACCCACTAGTTGCGTGGTCGGATGATGGACAGCATATCGCAGTAAATTGGGGGGACAACACTGTACAAGTGTGGAGTATTGCGGAGAAAATGACCCTTCTGGCAACCTATAAAGGTTCTCATGGGCCAATCAGCGCACTCGCCCTATCGCCATATGGCACAGACCTGGCTGTTGCTACTTTTGATGCTGTAATTTTAAACGCACCCATAGATATTTGGAGCGTCACAGACCGAAATTTTGTAGTACCACAAAATATTTATGGCAGCGCAAAAGTAATAGCAATGACCTGGTCAGGGGACGGGGAGAAGCTCTTATATTATGACCAGAGCAATCTAGTAAGTGAGTGGAGCCGACAGATTGGGAGGACCTCACTTAGTACGACAGAATATGCGCATATGCAGCAGGCTGAAAATTCCTCATTAGCATTAAGCTGGGCACCGGACAATACACGTTTTGTAATGTCCACATCTGACGCGATGCAGCTCTGGAATGCAGATACAGATAGCTTGCTTGTGGCAATACCCAATACCTTTGTGCAGATTAACCAGCTTGCGTGGTCGATGGATGGTAGACACATTGCTGCTGCTGCTACAGATGGAACAGTGCAATTATGGAATGTAAAATGATGATATAGGCTCCAGCAGGTAGGGCGGGTAATGGTAGCCACCTCTTCAGTTTATGCGGGACCTGAACAGTTATCAGATCGCCCGTAAAACTCCGCGCTTTGAAGCGGGGTACTTCACACCTTAGTTGTGGCATCGTCGTAAACTCCTTATAGAACTGAAATGCAGTGCTCGTTTGCTGTATTCCTTATCATAAAAAAGCGCTGCTCACTAGAAGGAGAAAGATCTGATGGGACGCCGTTTTGGACAACTTATCCGTGTGAAACCTGAGCGAATAGAAGACTACGAACAGATCCATGCGGCTGTGTGGCCTGAAGTGCTGGCAACGATTCATGAGTGCAATATGCGCAACTATTCTATTTTTCGTTATGGCACGCTACTATTTGCCTATTTTGAATATATCGGTGAAGACTTTGCCAGAGATATGAGAAAAATGGCCGAAGACCCGAAGACGCAGGAGTGGTGGACACACACCGACCCGATGCAGGAGCCGATGGAAGATCACAATGAGGGAGAATGGTGGACAGTAATGAAAGAAGTATTTCATACAAACTAGTTTCAATCCTCAAGTTTCAATCCTCAACAGGTGAGAGGAAATTGTGGCAAAGCCCATGTATCTCTGGGCAGATGAGTGCCAGGATACACCACACCACCGAGTAATGCAACACACGACTTTTTCCAACCAGATCGTGTGTCTTTATGCACCAGGTAAAAAAAACTATTACTACCGTAGAAAGTGAGTAAAAACCAATGCAGTCCATCATCCTTAGCGAATCTGGTCAATTGAGAAAAAGTGAGGCTGAGGAGCCACAACCCCCTGGTGCTGATGAGGCACTAATTCGTATCCGGCGTATAGGAGTGTGTGGGACCGATTTTCATGCATTTCTGGGAGAGCAACCATTTTTTTCCTATCCGCGCATCCTGGGTCATGAGCTAGGTGTTGAGATTGTGGCCCTGGGTGAGCAGGTAGAAAATCTCGTTGTCGGTACGCGTTGCGCTGTAGAGCCATATTTTTATTGTGGGATATGTTCGGCGTGTCGAAGAGGGAAACCCAACTGTTGCCTAAATCTTAAAGTATTTGGTGTACATATTGATGGTGGGATGCGTGAATATGCAGTTATACCGGCAAAATACTTACATCCGACAAAAACCCTAAGCTTCGACCAATTGGCACTGGTTGAGCCGCTTGGTATAGGAGCACATGCAGTTGCAAGAGCACAGATTGAAGTGGGAGAGCAAGTCCTGGTTATAGGGGCAGGACCAATCGGCCTGGCGGTTATCCAATTTGCCCTGCTCGCGGGAGCCAACGTGACAGTGACGGATATCAGTGAAACGCGGCTCGCCTTCTGCCAGCAACTCTGGCCAGCGGTCACCTGCCTACTCAAGCAGAGTGATCCGCAGAAACTTTTCCCAGTCGACGAGTTACCGAGCGTAGTTTTTGATGCTACAGGGAATAAGCAGTCTATGCAAGGAGCATTTAATCTTGTAGCGAACGGTGGAAAATTGATTTTTGTTGGACTTTTTCAAGGTGATGTAACCTTTCATGATCCAGATTTTCACCGTAAGGAGATTACGCTGCTCAGTAGTCGAAACTCGACAAGTGCGGATTTCCAGCGCATTATTCAATATATGGAGAACGGGCAAATTCAGACCGAGCCCTGGATTACGCACCGAGCTAATTTTGAGAATTTAGGCGAGGCATTTCCGCAGTGGCTCAATCGCAACAGCGGCGTTATTAAAGCCATGATCGCAGTATAGCAAGAATTAAATTGTAAATAATTGTGCTACTACCTTGACAAGGTATTTTTTATTTTCTATACTTGACTTAGTTGATCTATTTAGTATACATAAAAATAGTCAAGACGAATGTTGTAAACGTCTAGAAGAGGTGTCTTATGGCTCAATTCTGGAAAAAAAGTAGTAGGGATAAAGCTTCTCAAAAGGGAAGAGGGAATCCTATTGCGTATCTGAGTAAGATATCCTATCAAATTTCGCCAGCTCCTTGTTATAAGACATTCACATGCTGTTGTCTTCCTCCTATCTGCTTCTGTTGCTAAAAGCACCTGTTTGTCTTACTAAAAAATCCGCAAGTAAATCAAAGAGTTCTGCTTCGTTTCTTCACTATAGTACTGAATAAAAAACTCAGCAGGAGTCTTTCTTGTGGTATCTTACTTTATGGATGTGTGAGAATAAATCTTTTTTGAAAAGAAGGTTTTTGTGAGAAGGATAGCAGATCTTCTAAGGGGGCAATAGTGAATGATACAACCTTGCTTTTTGCGACCTACTTCGCATCAGCAGATTATAAAATGTATCGATATGTGACAGAGTATGTAGAAAAGTTTACTGGGATTCCAGCATTTCTTCTTAACGGAGAACAATTGGATGACTTTTCCCAGGGATATATAGATGCAGGTTTTGTGGCTGCACCTGATTATGCATATCTGGCAGGTCAGGAACCCAATCCGGTAGAGTGTATTGCCACAGCTATTTTACAGGAGACCAGCCAGGCAGAGGGCCAAGTAGCAAACAGCAAAAGCAGACTGAAAATTATGGTACGAAGAGAGAGTTATTGTCATACTATAGCCGATCTGCAAGAAAATACTTTCTCATACTGTTTCAGAGGGCATACATCATATAGAGAGTCTTCTACGCTAAAGGAGACCTTACTGGCATGTGATGCCTGTCTACTATCGCTGCGAGTAAAAAGTGCAATGGAGACCTGTTCCTATGTGCAAGCATTACGGATGGTAATGGATGGGGAGGTAGATGCCGCAATAATAGAGGCAAGTGTACTTGATCTTATCCTGAGGAACAGTGTTAGCCTTGCCAGAGGATTGCGTGAGATTGCAACATATAATGTTTCAAAGGCAGCAAATATAGTCGTTTCTACGCGGTTGAATATGCATATCAAAGAAGGATTGCGAGAAGCGTTTCGCACGATTCATCAGGAACCTTTTTTTGCGCAACGTTTACAGGAAGGCTCAATAGAGCGTTTTCAGGTATTGGAGACAGAGAATAGAGTAGCTGAGAGACTGGAAGAGACGGTACTAGCCAGTAAGAGAGGGGTAGCGATGGAAGTTTGTATGATATAGGGAAAAATATAGTAGCGTGATCGCCTTCATATATAGAAGAGTCATGAACTCCGGTTTGCAAAAACCGGGGCCTGCTGAGTGGATAAGCCGCTCAGCAGGCCCGTGCATTCTATATTTTTATATTTATCATCTCCCGATATTGTAAGACTCTCACTATATCAGGGTTTATACCAGCCCTTATCCGCTTCTGTTCCCCAAAATTTGACTTTTTCTACTCATCCTTTTATACTTTATGCAGTAAAGTTGATTATCTAGAAAGATTTATTTATGGCGGTCCTCTTTTTTTGCGCGATGAGTTGCTAAGAGGCTACTAACGAAAATACCCCAACGCATTCTGTTATAACCTTAATAGTAGTGTGCCGTAAAAAGGCGAATATGCAGATAACAGTTATCTGTGATTGCTTTATATAAGCAGAGCAGATACATTTTTCTGTATCCCGGTAGTCTCTTCTATGTGAATATGTTGCTGCCTTCAAAGGCCATATTTGCATGCTTTTTTCTTCGCAGACTCATCGCCCCCCTCAAACATTCCCAGTTTCTTCATGCTTCAAGCACTAATTTATGAGTTTGCCCATATGGCTTATCGAGCCTCTATGGGATCTTGTTACCTCCGATTCTCAAGAAAAGAAGGAAAAGGTTTTATGTCTACAGCAGCGATTGTTCTGGCTCTTTGTTCAACGTCTCTCTGCGTCAAGCTACCGATTTATGCGGGTAGTGCAGAGGTGCTTTCTCAACGAATGTACCGCATTTTGAATAAAGAAGAGGTTCCCCTTTGCAAAGCCGGAATTTTCCGCATCTGGAGAATGAAGATAAAGAGCAGCCAAAGTTTTCGCGTATTCAGCGCCATAAAGCGTCTTTTGATGAGGACGAAGAGCCAGGCAATCTAGAGAGCGAAAGCGGCATCAGCGGCGTTCTACTGAAGAAGTATTCAAATGCAGGCACTGCCGACGTTTCATAGCGCCGCCCCTGAGTGGAAGTCTGCATCGCAACCATTGTCCATATTGTCTCTACTCGCGCCACGTTGATGGTCAGCGTTCAGGTGATCGTCGTAGCGATTGTGGTGCATCAATGGAGCCGATTGGTTGCTTTCAACGTCCCAATGGAGAGTACGTCATCATTCATCAATGTGCAGGTTGTGATCTTGAACGCTTTAACCGCATTGCCGCTGACGATGATTTCGAGTTGGTTCTTGCACTACCAGTCGTGACCCCACGTACCAGTCGTGAAATGAAATTGAAACGTTTAAGTGTACTGGCAGAAGGATGGCAAGAGGAAGAATGGTTCACGGAAGAAACAGCTGTGGAAAATCCGATCATAGATAAAGGCGAGGAAGACTTCATCTATGATGAAGCGCTTTCATAGATAAATTGAAACGGATCAGTCACCTTTTTTTACGGTAAGTCGTGATACTTGAGGACCATAAAATAGTTCTTACCTTAGAGCAGATAATCAGAAAGGAATAGGAAACATGGCTATTCAAAGTCCTCAAGATCTCTTTTTTTTCAACCTGTGTGCAATGTATGACGTAGAGCAAAAATTGGCGGAGGTATTGCCGATGCTGGCGCAAGAAAGTCAGGAACCGCAGGTCAAGGAAGCCTTTTTGCAGCACCAGCAAGAGACGCAGCAGCATGTTCGTAACCTGGAAGAGTGCTTTCAGATGATAAATCAGCCCCCGGTCCCTCTAGAAAATCATGCAGTGATAGGTCTCCAACAGGATCATACAGCATTTCTGCAACAGCAGCCATCAGCACAGGCATTAACAATGTTTGATATTGCAGCAGGTTCCAAGAGCGAATATCTGGAAATGGCAGCTTATAACAACTTAATTGATTCGGCTACAAGCCTGGGATTAAATCAGCTTGTGCCTCTTTTCCAGCAGAATCTACAACAGGAAGAAGCGGCGGCGAAAAAGCTAGCAGCTCTTCAGCATCAACTCGGCCAGAAAGTTGCCAAATAGGTACAGGCCAACCAGATTTATAGACGTCTCGTCGTCATACTATACTGCTGAAATAATTTACGAACGAGGAGAGAAGAGCATGGCCGAGCCTGGGAACGTAAATGAACAGAGCAAACAGGAAAATCTGGAACCTGAGCGAGAATCATCAGCAGGAGAATACCTTACCACAAACCAGGGTTTACGCATCAATCATACAGATGATTCTTTAAAGGCGGGAGAGCGCGGTCCCACGCTCATGGAAGATTTTCATTTTCGAGAGAAGATGACCCATTTTGACCATGAGCGCATACCTGAGAGAGTCGTTCATGCCCGTGGTAGTGGTGCGCACGGCTACTTTCAAGTCTATGAGTCGATGGCTCACTATACAAAAGCAGGATTCTTACAAGACCCAGCAGTAAAGACTCCCGTGTTTGTGCGCTTCTCAACCGTAGCCGGATCACGCGGATCAGCCGATACAGTACGGGATGTGCGAGGTTTTGCCACAAAGTTTTACACCTCAGAAGGAGTCTTCGACCTGGTAGGCAATAACATGCCAGTCTTCTTTATTCAAGATGCGATCAAATTCCCTGATATCATCCATGCGGTAAAACCGGAACCGCATCATGAGATGCCCCAGGCATCAACCGCGCATGACACTTCCTGGGATATCCTCTCGCTGATGCCTGAAGCGACCCATATGGTCATGTGGGTACTTTCAGACCGAGCGTTACCGCGCAGCTTTCGGATGATGGAAGGATTTGGTATTCACACATTCCGTTTTATAAATGCGGACGGCAAAGCTTCTTTTGTAAAATTCCACTGGAAACCATTGCTAGGCGCTCATTCGTTAGCATGGGATGAGGCCCAGAAGTTAGCGGGGAAAGACCCTGACTGGTTGCGCCGTGATTTATGGGAGGCAATCGAGCAAGGCAATTACCCAGAATTTGAATTTGGCGTGCAGATAATTGATGAAGCAGACGAGTTCGCATTTGCCTTTGATCTATTAGATCCTACCAAGATCATTCCAGAAGAACTAGTCCCGGTACGGCGTATCGGAAAAATGACCTTAAATCGCAATCCCGACAACTTTTTTTCCGAGACAGAGCAGGTAGCATTTCATCCTGGTCATGTCGTACCCGGCATCGACTTCACCAATGATCCACTATTACAAGGCCGCCTCTTCTCCTATATTGACACACAATTGACCAGACTAGGAGGACCAAACTTTGCCGAGATACCGATTAATCGAACGCTAGCGCCAGTCCACAACAATCAGCGCGATGGTTCCATGCGGCAAACAATCAATCAAGCGCGAACCAGCTACCATCCAAACTCGCTAAGTGGTGGTTGTCCTATGATGACGCCCGAATCCGCGGGTGCCTATATCCACTACGCAGAAAAAGTTGATGGGCGAAAAATTGCGGCTCGCAGTGAGAGCTTTAGAGACTACTTCAGTCAGGCGACGCTCTTCTGGAAGAGCCTATCTCCGGCTGAGCAGGCTCACCAGGTAGCTGCCGCGCAGTTTGAGCTAGGTAAAGTAGAGACAATGGCAATTCGCGAACGTATGGTTGGCCTGTTCGAGTATGTTGACCATGACTTTGCGGTACGTGTTGCGGGAGGAATAGGCGTCAAGCCACCAGAGCCAGGTGAGCGTCCTGGGATTCTACCGCCAAAGAAACGGCGTACAGTTGATCGTTCACCAGCTTTAAGCCTGGAAAATAGCGTCAAGAATTCTATCAAAGGTCGTCGCGTAGCAATTCTAGCCTCAGATGGAGTAAACGAAACGGAGCTGCAAACGGTAAAGACAGCGCTTATAGAACAGGGGGCAACGGTTGATGTAATTGCGAAAAGCTTTGGTACGCTCTTCGGAGCGGGGAATCAGAGTATACCAGTAGATAAGAGTGCGGCCACAACTGCTTCAATCATGTACGACGCGGTCTTCATTCCGGGAGGAAAAGCCAGCGTTGCGCAGCTATTGAAACAAGGAGACGCGCGCCACTTTGTCGCTGAAGCCTATAAACATGCCAAGACAATCGGAGCAGTCGGAGAAGGAATCCAGCTACTGCCATTTGCTAATCTGCCAACGGAGTCAGTGAATGCTGGAAAATCTGGGACAACAGGCGGAGTAGTGAGTGAGTATGGAATCGTTACAACGGCAAATACACCTGATTTAAGATCTTTTACGAACGAGTTTGTGCATGCCATTGCACAGCATAGACACTGGCTGCGACCAAAAATGGAGGAAGTGCCAGCATAGCGAGAGTTTAAGAAACGAATGAAGGTAGCCGCATGGATAGTATGCATGCGGCTAGACTTGCATTTAGCACATAAAACACTTTATCTACACAGGGCTGTAGATTCCCGGACTATAAGCGGGCTTTCCAGCAACGTATAACCGCGCAGGGGAGCTGAGTCGCCTTCGATTATCTGACGGAGCATTTGCATAGCAAGCTGGCCCATGCGATATTTTGGCTGATAAATTGTAGTAAGAGGGGGATTAGTGTGGGCAGCCATAGTGATATTGTCACAGCCAACCATAGAGATATCTTCAGGGACACGCAAGCCATGAGCACGAATAGCGTGAAGCGCGCCGATTGCCATAGTATCGTTATAGGCGATAACCGCTGTGGGCTGTTCAGAGGCAGGCAGAGCCAGGAGCGAGCTCATAACCTGGAAACCGCCTTCAACATTAGGAAAACTAGTAGGACACCATGCATCTGGGAGGGTCAGATTTTGCTCTTGCAGAGCGTGTTTAATGCCTCTATAGCGTGCGAGAGAGGATTGAGTCGCTCCATGTCCAGCCAGATAAGCAATCTTTGTATGCTTGAGTTGTAGAAGATGGTGAACTGCGCGATACATCGCGTTTTCAAAATCGATGACAATACAGGGGATACGCTCATATTTGAGCCGCCGATTGATCAGAACCAGCGGCCTTTTGTACTTACTAGAGAGGTCAATAAGATCATTATCAGGAATACGAGAAGCACAGACAATAATACCATCGACCTTGCGTTCAACCAGGGCATGAAGGGCCTGGGCCTCGCGCTGAGGATCTTCTGAGCTATTACACAAAAGAAGTGCCAGGCCATTCGTGCCAGCTTCATCTTCTACGCCACGTACAATCTCTGGAAAGAAGGGATTGAGAATATCGGTAATCAGCAAAGCAATAGTTCCTTGCCCTGTGCCAGGTAGAGGGATACTTGTGGGCTTATAGCCGAGAGTTGCGATTGCTTCCAGGACGCGGGTGCGTGTATTGCTATTGACTGGTGCGGTGTTATTTAAGACACGTGAGACCGTGGAGGGAGAAACCTTTGCATGACGTGCAACATCTAATAACTTTGTGTTTGTCATGTAATCCTATCTCCTCCTAATCCCGTTTAACGATCAGCCTACAGGACACCGTGAAACTGTGTCCTGCGTCCCTCCGCACAATATCCTCGCACGTACGCGCAATCGTGTCCTGCTCGCCAGGCGATTCTCTCCCCCTCCAACAATATGTCCGGGAGAGAGGAGAGTTCATTGCGCATCCAATCTGCGGCGCGAGAGGATCGCTCGGCGAGGCGGTCAGAGATCAACAGCCGACCCTACCTGGTTTCTGCGGCGCGAGAGGAGCACTACTCCCAGGTAGTGCTACGAATAAAGGGTGCGAGATGACGATCAAAATGACGTTTGATGTACGAATAATACTCGGCACGGTGTTTATTCAGGTTGGCGTGCAGCTGAGGTCCGAACGTATCCAGGACGGAGCCAAAGGTAACGTGGAGGACCTGGCGAGCATCGAACTGATTAAAGAGGTCCGGTAGTTGCGCATCTGTAAGATCGGCTGAAGCAGGAACCTTAGCGAGAGACGCAGAGACGTGATAGCTTTTACGGTCAACCTCGTAGCGGCTACGTGAGAAGTCCAGAATCTCTCTGAAGAGAGGGGGATCTACCGAAGCAAGCAGATGGATAGCTTCCAGATAGCTTGTCCCTGCGGTTTTGAGATGGACCAGGCCATCGGTATAGCGCATCGCAATTGGATAGACCTCAAACTTATCTGATCCCGTATGTAAGCTCAGTTTATAGCTATTGCCAAAATAGCGCATAATGCTGGCATGTCCAGCAATATTCTCCTCTAGCAGCTTCAAGTCACCAATATAGCCAACGCCCTTCTCAAAACGTCCAACGAAGCGAGGAGCGAGACTGACATAGGGAACATTCAGGCGTTTGAGTTCAGAGGCAATATAGAAAAACTCGATCAGCGCGGTTGTCGTCCCGGTCTCATCAACCGAAATCTCCATCTCGAAAGGCTCAGAGCCGAATAACTCTTTTAATCTGCGGGTCATGCGTGCGGCATGGGCAACGGCACCGCCATATTTAGTAAGGGCTTTGAGCAAAGAATGTTCGTCAAAGGTCAGAGAAAGTTGATCGAGATTGAAGGTGCGAATGTAAGCCTGCTCAGTCTCCTGAAAAGTAGTCTGGAGATCTTGCCAGGGAAGGGCGGCAACCTTCTGGCGTAAAGTAGCATCATCATCTGTTTCCGCAGCATCGTCCACATAGTCGCCAGGATCAACCGTAAAAAACGAATATCCGGCGGCCACAAAGGGCTCGATATCCTCCAGAGTTTTCATGTGGTCAGCATCGGCCCCCCAGGGCTCGCGCCAACCGGTCTCGAAAACGCCCCACATTGCATCATCCACGACAATCTGAGGAGTGCGGCCAGTGCGGGTATTTTCGCGAACCGACTGTTGAGCAAAGATAGGAGCGATGCCTGTGCCACGAACAGCCTGGACATGACCGGGGGTAGCGATAGCCAGGCGATCACCAAAGCCAGCCGACGTTTGTAGACCCAGAGTAACAGGGCGCAACCAGGTGAGACGCTGACGGAGCACACGAGCATTTTCAGATGTAAGCTTGCAGAGTAAAACACCGTCTTGCAGTTCACCTACAAATCCAGCGGAATTCCCTGCAACGGCAAGGAGCCTTTCGCCCGGAACAGCAGTCGTTACCAGAGCATACGTTGTTCCATTGATCGTCGTAACGGATTCCTCAATCACAGGAAACGGTAGATTCTGTGCCATTGCTCAAGCCTCCAATTTATAGGTCTTTTTCGCAAGACGATATGCCATATCAGTAACCATAGCATGGGCATCTTCCTCATCAACAATGCTACGGACAACCTGGTCTGCCAACCAATCAGCGCAGGCGCGTCTCCACAGATCGTGACGGGCCGGAATGGAGGGATAGGCGCGTGTATCATCGTTAAAGCCAGCCGTATTGTAGATGCCAGCGGTCTCTACCACATTATCAAAATAGCGATGGATACCATTCCAGCTATCGAAGAACCACCAGGGCGGGCCAAGACGCAAAGCAGGATAATAGCCAGCCAGGGGAGCCAGCTCCCGGCTATAGACAGTTTCGTCGAGATTGAACAGAATAATGGTCAGGTCACGCTCACGGCCAAAGAGGTCGAGGAGGGGTTTAAAATTATGGGTAAATTCGGCAGCGATGGGGATATCGGCACCCATATCGTGTCCAAAGTGCTCGGCAACAAAAGGATTATGGTCGCGATAACTGCCAACATGGATCTGCATAACCAGGCCATCTTCAGTACTCATGCGAGCCATCTCAATAAGCATGTGGCCGGTGAAGCGCTGAACATCTTCAGCACTAGCATTACCCTGTAGTGCTCGCTGGAAAATAGCATCAGCGTCAAATTCGCTGAGCCGTGCGGTATAGGCAGTTGCAGCGCCGGAATCGGTAGCGGCAGCACCTAGCTCTTTAAAGAAGCGGCGGCGTTGTTCCAAAGCCGAGATATACGAGCGATAGCCGGTGATATTGATCCCCGATACCTGACTCAACAGTTCAATCTGCTCCGAATAATTCGCATTATCAATATTGATAACTTTATCTGGGCGAAAAGTAGGGATAACGCGTCCCTGCCAATCGGATTGCCGGAGAGCTTGATGATAATGCAGAGTGTCCGTTGCGGCATCAGTAGTTGCGAGCACTTCAATTTTGAAGCGTTCAAAGATCCGGCGAGGCTGAAATTCCGGCTGACGAAGTTTTTCGGCAAGAGCATCATAGATCGTCTGAGCGTTGGCCGAATTCATTTTCGCATTGACGCCAAAGATATCGCGCAATTCAGCACGTAGCCAGAGATCGGATGGAGTGCCACGAAAGAGATACCAATGATCACAGACCGTCTGCCAGATTTTGCGATGATCTACTTCAGCATGGGTACCATCTTTATATGGAATACCCAATTCTTCCAGTGAAAGGCCCTGGGAATAGAGCATACGAAAAATATAGTGGTCGGGGATAATCAGCAAGTCAACAGGCGTGCCCCACTGATAATTTGTATCAGCTAACATACGAGGGTCCACATGTCCATGAGGACAGACGAGCGAGAGGTCTTTCACCTCATCATAGAGTGTACGCGCAATCTTGCGCCGGACGGGGTCGGAAGAGAAGAAAAAATCCGCCGTTGCTTGAGTCATGTCACATCCTTTCTCTGTTCTATAATGCTATCTCTTGTTCCTTCTATGACAGACTATGAAAATATTTTCCTAATTTTCATTCATTTCATTTTTATCACGCATATTTCTCCCTGTCAAGCAAACGTATTGTATTTCATATACTAAAAACCAGGAAAATAATTTCGTAGGGGATTGTAGAAATTGGCATGATCTGTCTCCAGATAGGCAGAAGGTAGCCAGTTGAGTAATCCAACTGGCCACATATGTAAGTCACGGTGTCATTTCAGGCCAGATGTACTTGCGCCTTCAATTAATAAGCGTTGGAAAACCAGGAAAAAGCCAATAATTGGGACGAGCGAGAGGATGGACATAGCGAAGAGTTGACCATAAGAGGAGGTTCCAGTGCTATCCAGAAAGGTACGGAGGGCGACAGGAATAGTATAGAGAGACTCGTCATTGATGTAGATCAATTGAGTAAAGAAGTCGCTCCAGGTCCAGATAAACGTAAAGATAGCCGTAGTCACCAGGGCAGGAAGGGCCAGAGGCAGAATGATGCGCCAGTAGAACGTAAACATATTACAGCCATCCATCTTCGCAGCGTCATCCAGTTCAGTGGGAATAACACGAATAAACTGAATCATCAAGAAGATAAAAAAGGTATCCGTAGCTAAAAACTTGGGCACAATCATCGGCAAAAACGTATTGATCCAGCCAAGATTTTTAAAAAGAATATATTGAGGGACGATCAACACATGAGTTGGCAGCATAATCGAGCCTTGCATCAGAATAAACCAGAAAATTTTATGCTTGAATCGCAAACGGGCAAAGGCGTAGGCGGCCATCGAGCAGGAGATAACATTGCCGAGCACAGCGCCGCAACAGACAATAAGAGAGTTCACAAAAAACAGCGTAAATGGGTAATCGAGCGCATTCCAGCCATCGGTATAATTACCCAGAGTCCATTGAGAAGAGAGCAGGCTGAGATTGGAAAAAATCAGGTCTTGCGGCTTAAAGGATGCGCTGAACATCCAGAGCAAAGGATAGAGCATGATAATCGCGCCAAGTATGACAACGGCGTAGATCAGAACACGCATAAATCTCTTAAAGAGAATAGCCTGGGAAGAAGCTTTGGTCACGAACCCTGTATCAGGTGTATGAGTGAGCACCTTTTATCTCCTCTCATCCGGGTAGAAAACCCAATAGCGGGAGGTCAGGAAAGCAATGCCAGTAAAAAGGGCGATAGCAAGTAACAAGATCCAGGCCATTGCCGAGGCATAGCCCATATGGAGCAAGCCGAATCCTTGCTGGTAGATGTAGAGAGTATAAAACAGCGTAGAATCCACGGGACCACCGGTGCCGCCACTGACAATGAAGGCGGGAGTGAAAGCCTGGAAGGCTCCGACCATCTGTAATATCAGGTTAAAAAAAATCAGAGGAGTAAGCATCGGCAGAGTAATCGAAAAGAACTTTTTGAGAGAGCCTGCACCATCCGTTGAGGCAGCCTCATAATATTCAGGTGGCACCTGTTTCAGGCCAGCCAGAAAAATGAGCATAGGGGAACCAAACTGCCAGATAGCGAGGATAATAAGAGTAAAGAGAGCGGTATTAGGTGTTGAGATCCAGCTTGTCGTAGACGGAATACCAATCAGATTAAGGCCCTGATTGATAATACCATCGCCCTCAAAAATTTGCCGCCAGAGCAGAGCAATCGCCACACTGCCTCCCAGCAGAGAAGGGACATAGTAGACAGCCCGGTAGATGCCCAGACCGCGCAAGCCTTGCTTCAAAATCAGCGCGAGAAAGAGGGCAAAAATCAACTTGAGAGGAACAGACAGAAAGACATAAACAAGCGTAACCCGGACCGCGTCCCACCACTGAGGATCTTGAAACATACTCAGATAATTTGAGAGCCCTGTCCATTGAGGAGAGCCTATCAGATTAAAATTCGTAAAAGAGAGATAGAGGGACGCGAGAATAGGGCCGATAACAAAGACGAGCATCCCAATAAACCAGGGAAGAAGAAAGAGGTAGCCAGCGATATTTTCTTTCTTCTCCAGAGACGTGCGGTGAGGCTGGAGAGGCTGCTGGCCTAGTCGCCCCTCGTCTCCTAGTGCCGTTGTTATTTCAGCAGATGGAAATGCCATCTGGCTACCTCCGTTTCTTATGATTTCGCGACAGCCTGTTGAGACTGTTTATAAAAAGTATTAGCGGCATCTTGCAGACTCAGCTTACCAAAACTCAAGGCCTGAGAATTATTAGTAAGGAGCAATTGAAGTTTGCCAGCCCCAGCAGGATCGAGCACGGTCCTGGGAGTATGCAAATTACTACTCGTAATCTGATTGACATAGGTAATTACCTTTTTATCGGTAGCAGTCAGACCCGGTTGCAAAGCGGCGCGAGCGCGAACGCTGCCTGGCACACCGCGATCCAGGCCAATAGCCTTAACGCCGGCAGGTTGGGTAATAAGGAAATTGATGAAATTGGCAGCATCCTTCGCATATTTTGAAGATGCAGCGATACTCATCAGCATAGAAGGTTTGAAATAGAGACCAGGTCCGGGGCCGGTAGGGGGCATCTGGAGAGCGAGAGTATGTTGATTCACCACCTGATAGCCACCAAACTCATTTGAGTGGCCGGTAGAAAATGCAGCCTTCCCGCGTGATAGCAGAGCGTTTGCAGGTCCACTTCCTGTAACAGTTGCTTGTAGCTGAGCAGAAGCGCAGGCACCGGATTTACGCATATCACTCCAATAGCTAAACCAGGAAGTCACATCATCGAGGGAGAAGGCTATCTTGCCATCAGTCGTATATAGCTCTGTGCCATGTTGGCGTACCCAGATCTCAAAAAGGTCAACCGCACCACTGGCGTCCGCTATGCCCACAATTTTTTGTGACGCCAGAGCTTTAGAGATCTCAGCGGCATAGGCAGCAAAATCCTTCCAACTCATCTGAGCAGGAGGGGTACCGACGCCAGCTTGCTGAATAAAGTTAGTATCATACACCATACATTCATAATTTCCGCCCAGAGGAATACCATAAGCGACCTTACTGTCTTCGCTATTGGAAAGCATATCCTGATCGAAATCCGAAAGATCAATCGTCTTATCGGAGATAAGTGAAGTGAGATCAAGCAGGATATGTTGATCGACGTATTGTTTTACATAAGACATATCCATTTGAATCAGATCAGGTGTATTGCCGCCAGAAATCTGCGTATTCAATTTATCGAAATACGCAGTAAAGCTAGCGAACCAGGAAGTAATCGTAATAGTAGAGTGATTTTGCTCAAAAAGTTTGATAGCATTTCGCGTCAACTTATTGCGTGAAACATCGCCCCAGAAAGACAGCTGCATCGTTTCAGTCTTACTCGCAGACGGCGACCCGCTGCCGCCGCAAGCCGCGAGATCCAGGAGAGAAAGACCTGCCAGGCCACTCAAGCCTAACTGACATACCTGCCTTCTAGTATAAGATCTCCTACTCATAGAAATTATGCCTCCTTACTTCTCTGTCTTTTCTTGCATACGTACGATCAAGTGTATGAGCGGATGATAGTCATATTCTATCTACTGGAGTAGTAAACAGAACAAGAGAGTAACTGAAGTCTGGACAGTGCGGAAAAGAGAGGAACGCCTCGAAACCGAGGGGTTAGAAGTTCCTCGCTCTACTCCTGATGTATCGGGGAACTTATGATTGTACTTCCCACGACATCTCTATCGATTTTCTGTGTGCTTTCACGGACAATCAGATTTGGTAATAAGACACGCTGATGAAGTTGCATCTCTGGATGATGCAAGATTTCAATAAGGTACTTAATCGCCATCGTATCTTGCTGGCTGAACGAAAAATCAACGGTAGTTAAGGGTGGTTCAGTAAATTTTGCCAGATCCGCGTTATCAAAGCTTACAATGGAGACATCTTCGGGAAGGCGTAGTCCGGCTTCCCGCAAAGCGCGCATGGCTCCAAACGCGATTGTGTCCGAACCTGCCAGGAGAGCGGTAAAGGGTCTTTGAGTAGCAAGAAGATATTTAGCCGCCTCGTATCCGCTCTGATAGGTATAATCTGCTGCGCACCAGGGGCCAGGTTCCAGAGCATGTTTTAGCAGAGTCTCTTCCCAGGTAGCAAAGCGCAAGCGGCCATTAATCAGATCCAGAGAGGGTGGAATAGCCGCGATCTGGCGATGTCCAAGTTCGATAAGATATTCAGTAGCGAGGCGTGCCGAATATACCTGATCGAAGCCAATCCAGGCGAGGCGAGAATCGGGTACATAGTCCCTACGAACCAATGGCATATCAGCGCATAATTCCAGAAGTTTTTCATCGCTAATATGGAGAGAGGGAGCATAGATAACGACACCATCGACCATTTTTGCCGAAGCATCTTCCAGGACAAAAGCCAGTTCTTCGGCAGCGATCATAATGATAAGCAGATCGTAACCGGCGCTCTTCGCCGCCAGGGCCATATTTTTGATGGAATCGGCGAAGCGGCCACCATGAGTAACATCAACAGCAATCAATTCCAACGTATGAGACTGATTCGTTGACAGCATGCGAGCAACTTTACTAGGGACAAAATCGAGCTCGCGCATAGCTTGTAAGACCCGTTTGCGTGTCTCTTCAGCTACACTGCCATTATTATTAATAACACGCGAAACAGTCTGATAAGAAACACTTGTATGCCGTGCAATATCGTGTATTGTGATTTTTTTCGTGGTTTTTTTCTTTTTGGGCAACATTGCTCACTCTACTACCACTGAATTGCGAAGCCGTGCCTCACAGTTTGCACACAATTGAGATAAAAATGAAGTGTGATCGATCACATTATAACTGGCGAATCCGGGCTTGTCAATGGTAGATTTTATGGATACCTATGTCTAATTTTTCAAAAGATGAGCCTAAAGCCCTTGATTTCTGGAAAAATATCAGGCATATAATAGGCGTGACCGATCACAATGAAGTTATTGCCTTGTGAGAAAAAGACCACAAAGAAGGTAGAGTATGCAAAAAAAACGTTACGCACTCGTTGGTACAGGTTCGCGCTCCCGAATGTTTATCGACGCGTTAATTACAACCTATCGTGAGGTCGCGGAACTCGTCGCTTTTTGTGATTTGAGCCAGATACGTATGGATTGGTATAACCAGCGCTTATTAGATATAGCAGGGATAGAGCCGATAGCGACCTATCATGCCGATCAATTTGCGCTCATGATTGCCGAAAGCAAACCTGATGTCGTTATTGTTACAACTATGGATTCTACGCATCACATCTACATTACGCAAGCGATGGAAGCAGGCTGTGATGTTATTACCGAAAAACCTATGACGACTGATCTAGAGAAGATGAATGCCATTATCCAGACCATTGAGCGTACGGGGAGATCATTGCGGGTAAGTTTTAATTATCGTTATACGCCTGCCTATACGCGATTCCGTGAGCTAGTAATGAACGGAGTGGTAGGGAAACCGCTGGCAGTTAACTTTGCCTGGTTGTTGGATACAAGTCATGGTGCGGACTACTTCCGAAGGTGGCATCGTGAAAAGCAGAATAGCGGGGGGTTGCTTGTGCATAAAGCGACACACCACTTTGATCTGGTCAACTGGTGGATTGATTCGTATGCTCGCGATGTCGTTGCGCTTGGGGATCTGAAATTTTATGGTAAAAAGAATGCCGAAGAGCGGGGCGAGCATTATACGTATAATCGTTATACGGGTATAGCAGAAGCAGCGAACGATCCTTTTGCCTTATCACTGGATTCCAACGAGATGTTCAGAGGTCTTTACCGGGCGGCAGAAAAAGAGACAGGATATTTACGAGATCGGAATGTCTTTGGAGAGCCAATAACTATCGAGGATACATTGTGCGTGGCCGTCCGATACCGCAATGGCGTATTGCTTTCTTATAATCTCATTGCTTATTCGCCCTGGGAAGGATTGCGCGTGGCCATCACCGGAACGAAGGGGCGTATCGAGCTAGATGTAGTAGAGAGTATTAACCACTTTCAGGGAGATAACAAAGCAATTTCAAATGCGAGCAAGGGACCTTTCAAGAATGCAAGCATCCGAGCATATCCAATGTTCGGAGAAGGCTATGATGTTGAGGTACCAGTAGGTGAGGGCGGACATGGTGGGGGTGATCCCATCTTGCTTCAGCAGCTATTCGCGCCCAACGCGCCAGTTGATCCATTTCAACGTGCCGCCTCACATATCGATGGGGCCGCCTCTATCCTCGTTGGTATCGCAGCCAACAACGCTATGAAAACGGGATGTAAAGTTGTGATTGATGATCTTTTCGTACTGCCAGAAAAATAGAAAGTAGAGTGGAGGCGGACAGGGTTTTTCCCTGTCCTTGCTAACAAGGGTAAGAGAAGATAGCATACAACTTTTTGCAGAGATATTTGTATGCTGCAATCCTATGATATACTTTATAGCATCAGGATATATCTCTGTGGTGGAGACACTTATGTTCCAGGTTTTCACGCAACGAAGCGGTAGCAAAACGGTTGCTAACAACCGCCTGCATCCAACGTTTTCAGATGAAGCGATTCACGATAAAACGCATGTGCGTATAGCTATTCTAGGAACAGGCTTCTCTGGCCTGGGCATGGCGATACGCTTGAAGCAACGAGGCATAGATGACTTCGTCATAATCGAGCAGGCGACGGATATTGGTGGGACATGGCGAGATAATACCTATCCGGGGTGTGCTTGCGATATTCAATCTCATCTGTACTCATTCTCCTTCGCACTTAATCCTTCCTGGAGCCGTACCTACTCTTCGCAGCGCGAGATTCAGATCTATCTGCGACGTTGTGCGAGGCGATTTGGCATTTATCCGCATATTCGTTGGAATAACAGACTACTGGATGCATCCTGGAGCGAGGCCGAGCAAAGCTGGTACATTACCACCACCCAGGGTCAATTTCAGGCCGACGTATTTATTCTTGGCAATGGGCCTCTCTGTGAACCCTCGCTGCCTTCTCTTCCAGGTCTTGAACGCTTCGAGGGGACATTATTTCATTCGGCGAGATGGCGACATGATTACGACTTAACGAAAAAGCGTGTTGCCGTGATAGGTACAGGTGCATCAGCAATTCAGTTTGTGCCCCTGATTCAGCCAAAAGTGGAGCAGATCGCCCTATTCCAGCGAACGCCGCCCTGGATTCTTCCTCGTGGAGATCAGCCAATTCCGCTCTGGCAGCAAAGAATGTTTCGTTTTTTGCCCATTATGCAACGTCTAGTGAGAGAGAAAATGTACTGGTTGCATGAACTTACCGCGCTAGGCTTCGTCTATAAACGCGATATGCTGGAGGCGGGCGCTCAACTTGCGCGGCATCACCTGGAAAAGCAGGTACCTGATCCTGAACTCCGAGCAAAGCTCACCCCTCACTATGAAATGGGTTGTAAACGTGTTCTTCTTTCTGATGACTTCTATCCAGCAGTTACACAGCCCAATGTGGAGGTGGTTACCGATAGAATCCGTGAGGTGCGGGCGCACAGCATTATAACTGAGGATGGGCGAGAGCGCGAAATTGATACTATTATTTGTGGGACAGGCTTCCATGTAACAGATACACAGTTACCCCAATTTGTACATGGACGCAATGGCCAGTTACTTGCCAACGTCTGGGAGTCTGGTCCTCATGCCTATCTGGGAACCACAGTTACAGGCTTCCCTAATCTATTCTTGCTTATCGGTCCAAATACAGGTCTAGGCCATAACTCAATGGTATATATGATTGAAGCCCAGGTTACCTATATTCTCGACTGTTTGCGGATCATGGAGCGGAGGCATGTGCAGGAGATTGACGTACAGCCAGAAACGCAAGAGGCATTCAATGTGGAGATGCAACGGCGTATGAAAGGGACAGTCTGGACATCAGGATGTAAAAGCTGGTATCTAGATGTTCACGGTCGAAATACAACAATCTGGCCGGGTTTTACCTTTGAGTTCCGGCATAGAACGCGCCACTTTGATGCGCAACGCTATACCCTCTCTCCTCAACGCGTCCCTATTCACCCAGCTACTTCGTAGTAAAAACAGCAATTAAGCATTTATAAAAGGGACAATCTATCTCAATGCTAACCGCAGGACGCTTTTACCCAATTTTATGAATCCTATGGAGCGGGGGGTCGGCGACGTTCTTGTTCTTCTTTGTTTTTTAGATAGAGGTAGCCATATTGAAGGAAGGCATATATCGTACAAATAATGACCAAAAGGAGAGGAAGCCAATTTCCCTTAATGAAAACCTCCCGTATGGTTAAAAAGAGGTCGGAGCAATATATAAAAGCAAAGCCGCCGAGAATAATCAGTCCTAACGTCAACTGCGTATTTTGCTTGTCCATCTTCCACATCTCCTCAGAACATGTCTAAAGCCCAGTCATTGTAGCCAGATTCTACGCTGATTTTAGATACATTCTCGTTATCTCCTGACAATAGTAGCCTCTTTATCAATTTTATGCAAAGCCTATGTACTTATGGTAAGTAGCAGAAACGAGTAACGTTGCTAAAATAGGACTTTTTAATAAGCCTATTTCGAGTTTACATATTTTTTACGAGAAGATAGATCACGTTTATGTATTATTTACATCTCTTCGACTATACTTAGCTCAGGATGGATAAAGAGCTTCAAAGAGAGAGGAGCGATTATGATAAATGTACCTCATGAAAAACCAACATTGCTAGTGCTAAGAAGACAAGCACATATTACTTCAGAAGTGCTTGCAACAACGGCGGGAGTTCCACTGGCGCATTCATATGCAGTTGAGATAGGTGGTTTCTGTCGTGAGGAGACCGCATTGAAGGTATTAGCCGCCTTCAATTATCTAAATCATTGCAGCTATTCGCTTGCGGATATTCAATGGCAACGTCCGGCAACGTGGACTACGTCTCTCAGCCACTCTGCTCGACAGATACTATCATAGGAGAGAAATATGTCAGACACCTACAAATGGGATATGCAACAGCAACTACCAGTCACATCTATTACGGCTTTAAAGTATGAGCCGGAACTAATGGATGCTATCGAGGCAATTTTCCTTGAGCATGGGGGAACAATTGAGCAGATCGATGATTCCTATTTTCGGGCTCATTTCCCTACGGGTACAATAAAGACGGAGCTTTATCCAAGATTACATTCTGTGCGCTACGAGATTACTTTTCCGGATAATTTTGCGATCTACGAAGTAATTACGCGTGACGGAATGGAAGGATTGCAATTTCCTCTGAGTGCATTTCCTGAAGAATTTCAAGAAAAGTATCAGAGATAATATTTTTCATTTCCTCTTTCTACGCCTCATCACGCTAGTAGAGAACAGAGCGTATTGGTATCTCAGTTGTTGGGAGTGTGGCGTTACCTTTCCAGGTCTCCCCATCATCGAGTGCAAGAATGTCCTGAACGTCATTATAACAAAAAACAGCAATCATGTAGGAATGAGGCCTGGCTACCTCTGCCAGAAATGCCATACAATGCGAGAAAAGGCTTCTCTGATTCCTACATGAATGGTATCAAGCAACTGAAGAATTGCGCTATCGCTACGTATTCTTTCGAGTGATCGCGCTTAAGATTAGAGCTTGAAAACACCAGTATCGACGTAGCGTTCAGCAATATCTCCGATATAAGGCAGTTTGAACGTCTTGCCCTGAAACGCATTAACCATGCAAATGATCCAAATTACAAAGAAAGCAAGGGTAACTAAGCCAGTAAGACAGCCGAAGATCGAAGCGATGAAAGTACCGGCCGTAAAACCAACGATAAAATTCAGTAATAAGGCCAACAATAAACAATACTCCTGAGAAAAGAATAGACTGCATAGCATTGAAGCGTACGAAGCGATTCTGCTTCTCAATTAAAAAGAAAATCAAGCCTGTGACCCAACCGAAAAGATAGCTTAATCCGGCAGCGGTATTCTGAGAAAGGCCGCTAGCTGTTGGACCAGATGGCGCACCAAAGGGTGCCTGGTAGCCGCCAAATTGTTGCTGTTGCCCGTATGGGGGTTGCTGCTGTCCGTATGGAGGTTGCTGTTGCCCGTATGGGGGTTGCTGTTGACCATATGGAGGTTGCTGCTGGCCATATGAAGGCTGTTCAGGGATAGGCGGTTGCTGGCCATAACCACCCGGTTGCCCATACTGCTGACCGCTATAAGGATCAGTTGGTTGTTGAGGGTTATACCCACCGTATTGTCCGGAGTTAGGATCTTGTCCCTGATAACTCATGATGCCACTACCTCTCTTTGTCTCATACAAAAAACATAAGTTCATGAAGCAAGAGACAGAAAACCTGATTCAGCCTGGCAGTCTAATAATAATTCATCTGCCTCATATCCACAACATAAAACGGATTTAAACGGCGCACTCTTAGAGTAACGTATTCACCTGAGCCAACAGCCTGAGAGCAGTTTGTCATATTTGGATATATACGTAATGGCCGTTAAACAGTTGTGATTCTGCAACAGATACAAGAAAATAAATTTGCCAAACATCTCTTGCTTAAGAGCAAGGAAGTAAGAAGCTAAAGCTCCTTACTTGCTTTTCCTTCTACTAGTATAACGAGCGAAAGCACAAATTATAAAGGGTCAACCGTATCATGTTTTGCATGGGCGGAAGGATAGTAACCATTCTTGCCAAATTCGGAAGAAGGATGCAAAAACGTGGGAGGATTTGTAGAGCTAGCATCATTCTCGTCATCCTGTTCATCAGCCGAGATACTCTCGTGTTGAGAATGTGGATCGTGATGTACTGGTGACATGCGTTCATTGAAGTGAAGAGAGACAGGTTCATCGGCAGCATTATCCTGCTTCCCCTGTTCAGGATACTCTGGTAAAAGAGCGGCAGCGATTACCTGCTCCATATTATCCACCAGAATAAAATGCATGCGCTGACGAATTTTGGCAGGAATCTCGGAAAGATCTTTTTTATTTTCAGCAGGAATAATCAGATTTGTAATATTAGCCTGTTGAGCAGCAAGAACCTTTTCTTTTAAGCCGCCGATAGGAAGAACGCTTCCGAGCAGAGTAACCTCACCAGTCATAGCCAGATTAGCGCGGACAGGGCGGTGAGTCAGAGCAGAGATCAAGGCAGTAGCGATTGTAATACCGGCGGAAGGGCCTTCCTTTGGAAGAGCATTATCAGGAAGGTGAATATGTAGATCGAGGGTATCCTGGAAGTTAGGATCTATATGTAATTCCTGAGTTTTCGTACGGATATAAGAAAGGGCAGCTATTGCCGACTCACGCATAACATCGCCGAGCTGGCCAGTAACAATCAAATCACCCTTACCGACCATAGTTACGACCTCAACAGGCAGAGTCAGGCCGCCCATTTCAGTCACGCCGAGGCCCATTGCAGCGCCAGCCTGGCTAGTCTGGAGAGGTGGAGTAGTACTATAGCGAGGAGTGCCAAGATACTGGTCGAGATTATTCGTATTCAAGCGCAGATGGGTACCTGGCTTTGCCAGGACGCGCATAGCAGCTTTGCGACAGACAGTAGCGAGCTGGCGTTCCAGATTACGGACACCGGCCTCGCGGGTATAATCAGTCACAATATGTTGCATAGTCGTCTGTGGAATTTTCACCTGTTCAGGAGTCAATCCATGTTCTTGCAATACTCTAGGAAAAAGATGGCGCAAACCAATATTGACCTTCTCTTCGAGCATATAACCAGGCAGATCAATAATATCCATACGATCGGCCAGAGCGCGAGGAATCTGATACTTTACATTGCCAGTACAAATGAAAAAGACTTCAGAGAGATCGAAGGGAAGCTCCAGATAATGATCCGTAAAAGAATAATTCTGTTGAGGATCAAGAACCTCTAAAAGAGCGGCGGCAGGATCGCCTCGATACTCAGACGAAAGTTTATCGATCTCATCGAGTAAGAAGACAGGATTGCGTACACCGACCGTCTTCATACTTTGAATAATACGGCCAGGGAGTGCGCCGACATACGTGCGGCGATGGCCGCGAATCTCGGCCTCATCGTGGACACCACCGAGAGAGATACGTGCAAATTTGCGGCCAAGAGCGCGGGCAATAGAATGACCAAGAGAAGTCTTACCAACGCCTGGGGGGCCAATGAAGCAGAGAATCTGGCCCTGGCTATTGCCGCGCTCGTTGCTAAGGACACGTTCAGCCATCTTCTGACGAAGTTGGCGAACCGCGAGGAACTCAATAATTCGTTCTTTAATACCTTCCAGGCCATAATGGTCTTCATCGAGCACGCGGCGTGTCAGTTCAATATCGAAAGAATCGGGGCTACGATCGGACCAGGGAAGAGCCAGCACCCAATCGATATAAGAGCGAATCACCGTAAGCTCAGCTGATTGAGAAGGAGTGCGTTCCAGGCGATCAATCTCTTTACGAACTTTCAGTTCAGCATCTGAGGGCAGAGCCTTTTCTTTCAGCTTTGCCCGCAAGTCATCGGCCTCAGAAGAAGTCTCCATACCCAATTCTTCTTGAATGGCACGAAGTTGTTCACGCAGATAAAACTCTTTTTGCGTGCGATCAACCTGAGAGCGAACGCGGCTGCGGATAGTACTTTCAAGTTCAAGAATTTCAATCTCATTGCCCATAATCACACAGATCTTCTCAAGGCGTTCAACCGAATCGAGCGTTTCGAGGAGATCTTGCTGTTGTTCCATATCGGTAACAAGGTGTGCAGCGAGAGTATCAGAGAGGCGAGAAGTTGTTTTGAGGGCAACAATTGAATTAATATCTTCGACAGAGAAGCGTCGATTAAGCTGAGCATAGCGTTCAAACAGATTGGTAGCATGGCGTACCAATGCATCAGCCTGAGGGCCCTTCCCCTGAGTTTCTGGGGCGACCTCGACTTGAACACGCATAAAAGGCTCTTCATCGACATACGCCTCAAGGCGTACACGGCTAATACCTTTAAGCAGAACCTGAAGACTACCATCCTGTTGTCGATGCATAGTCGAGACCTCGACGAGAGTACCGAAAGAAAAAACATCTTTGGGTTGAGGGTCATCCAGGTCTGCATTGCGCTGTGTAGCGGTAACAAGCATACGATCCGAGCGCATCATAGCTTCTTCAACAGCGCGAACACTTTTCTCGCGTGCTATTTGTAAAGCATGACGATTATGAGGAAACGCAACAATATTTATTAGCGCCACCAGAGGATACACATGTTCAGATAACGCTTGTACAGCATCCGGGCGTTCCAGTTCATTCATTGGATTTCGCCTGTCTCTCCTAACTGTTTAGCCACTGCCAGGCATTAAAGTTCAAGAAAAGGATGAGTCAGCTTAAGCGGACTCATCTTCAAAGGCATTGGCACGATCACTGCGGGCTACCAGCAAAGGTTTTGAATGTGAAGAGATAGTTTCCCCATTAATGACCACCTTTTTGACATCCGAGCGGGAAGGAATCTCATACATCACATCAAGCAAGACATCCTCAATAATTGTGCGCAAGCCACGAGCGCCAGTCTTCTGTTTAAGAGCGCCTTCAGCAGCGGCATCGAGGGCGTCATTAGTAAAGACCAGTTCAACGCGATCAAGCTGTAAAAGCTTCTGAAACTGCTTAATAATCGCATTCTTCGGTTCCGTCAAAATGCGTATGAGAGCATCTTTATCGAGATTATCGAGAGAGACCTCAACGGGTAGACGGCCAACGAATTCAGGGATCAGGCCATATTTAAGAAGATCATCGGGAATAAGTTGAGCCAGGACAGACTCTTTATGTTTCTCCTCATTAGCAGGAGTTTCCAACACATTCGAGCGAAAGCCCATCGTCTTATTACTACCGAGACGTTGTTCAACAATCTTTTCGAGGCCTTCAAAAGCGCCGCCACAAATAAAGAGAATATTCGCAGTATTAATTTGAATAAAATCTTGATGTGGATGTTTGCGTCCCCCCTGTGGTGGGACATTAGCGACAGTGCCTTCAACGATCTTCAAGAGAGCTTGTTGAACCCCCTCGCCGGAAACGTCGCGGGTGATAGAAGGATTATCCGATTTGCGAGCAATTTTATCGATCTCATCGATATAGACAATGCCCCGTTCAGCGCGAGCGACATCGAAATCAGCAGTTTGAATCAGGCGAAGGAGAATATTCTCCACATCTTCCCCGACATAGCCTGCTTCAGTCAGAGCAGTGGCGTCAGCGATACAGAAAGGAACATCCAGCACCTTAGCCAGAGTCTGAGCCAGGAGAGTTTTGCCGCTGCCAGTGGGGCCAATCATCAGAATATTGCTCTTCCCCAGTTCAATATCATCGATTTGCATCCCCACGCCGATGCGTTTGTAGTGGTTATAGACAGCGACAGAAAGAGCCTTTTTAGCGCGCTCCTGACCGATAACATAATTGCTGAGTTGCTCATAGATCTTCTTAGGAGTGGGGATCTTGCCAGCTTGCAGGCGCGGTTTAGCGACAGTAGCTTGTTCCTCTTCAATGATTTCTCGACAGAGATCGATACACTCATCGCAGATATAGACGCCCCCAGGACCGGCAATTAAGCGTTGCACCTGATCCTGACTTTTACCGCAGAATGAGCAACGATAAGTCGTACGCATATTTTTAGAATTTGCCACGTCGGTCACCTTTCCTGAGCATGCAATAAAGCGTTTGAATAATGCATTTCTACTCTAGAGCCTCAGCAGTTGAATCATCTCGTAGAGGAGTCGCTACAGTGGACGTCTCGCTTTCGTCGGTCTCACTAGTTATATTATGAGCATCAGCCAAAATAGATTCGCCAGCCAGGGCGGCGATCTGGGCATGCTCTTCGACAACCTCTTCTGTCTCCTCGGTCTCATCGGGAAGATCGGGATCGGGATCAGTCGTCAACTCTACCAGGCGAGTCAGAGCTTTCTCGCGACGGAAGCTAAGAAGCAGCATACGGGCCTGATCTTCTGTACGAGGTAAAGGTTGGCCGGACTGAGAATAGAAGCTATACAAAGCCTCCAGTTCCTCAGGAGAAACGCCGATCTGCTCACGCTGAGCAATTGCATCGAGAACCTGCTCACGTTTGACGCGTTTTTCCGCATCGGGTCGAATTTCAGCTTTATACTCATCAGCGGACTTGCGCATCATCAAAAGATACTGGTCCATCGAGAGATGCTGTTCTTCAAGCATATGCCCCAGTTGGTGAAACATCTGCTCAACCTCGTCATCAACAAGAGCGGGATGGAGAGTAAACTGAGACTGTTCAATCACCGCATTAAGAGCTTTTTCGCGCAACTCATCGCGAACAGTACGTTTCTTATTTTCAAGGATATTATCGCTCAGGCCCTTAGTAAGATCCTCAAAGGACTCAAACTGGCCATCGCTAACAGTCCGAGCGAACTCATCATTTAGTTCAGGAAGATTCTTGACCTCAACCTTATGCACAGTAATCTCATAATCACCCTGCTTCCCGGCATACTTCTCGTTAGAATAGTCTTCGGGAATAGTCGTTGAGAAAGACTTGCTCTCGCCTGGCTGCATGCCAACGACCTGTTCATCCATACCAGTGAAGAGGCCAACGCGTTCAGTAGTCAATTCAAAAGGATTATCTTTGAGATCAGAGATTTTTTGATCGCCCGAAGTCAACTTCAGATCGACAGTAACGCGATCGCCATATTCAGCAGGGCGTTCGACCTCTTCATAGGTCACCTGGCGATTGCGCAGATTCTCAAGTTCTTTATCAACCTCTTCAGAAGTAACAGAGACATCCTCGCGCTCGAAATGGAGTGAAGAATAATCTGCCAATTCAATTGGAGTCAGGATTGGCACAGTCAGAATAAAATGATAGTCCTGGCCCATTTCAAAAACCGGGGCATCCAACTTAGGTTGAGTAATCGGAGTCAGATCATTCTCTTTAACCGCCTCGCGATAAATCTCATTAATGAGATCATCAAGCCCTTCCTGATAGATATACTCTTTACCTACACGGCGTTCTACCAGAGAACGAGGGGCTTTGCCCCGGCGAAACCCCTGGATATCAACCTGTTTCACTAATTTGCGATATGCCTTATCTGAGGCTTTTTCCATCTCGTCCCAAGTCACATCAACATTCAGGACGGCCTCACTCGTTGGCAATTTTTCAACCGAGACCTTCACATTTCCTCCAACAAAGGGAGGAGATAATCTCCTCCCGTGCCTGTACAGCTAAAAGAGAGGAATATTCCTCTCATACCTGATACTTCGTTCGTCCGTCATCAGGGCAGAGAAGAGACTTCCGACCCTGAGTAGTGAGCTAGTACCAGCAAATTTATCAAAATAGCGAAACACAGTGGGAAGCGTAGAGAAGCAAGGGCCACCAGCGGACCACCCCACAACAAAGCAATCATCAAGCATGTATAATAATCGTTACCGCGTTGTGATCTATGTCCTGTGTGAGTTGCGTACACGCCTTACCCATAAGAGAGGCCAGACAGGCCGCCCTCTGCTTAGCCAGCATGGAGCGGGAGACGGGGATCGAACCCGCGACTTTCTCCTTGGCAAGGAGATGCTCTACCACTGAGCCACTCCCGCAAAACTTAACTTTCAGGCTACGAATATACAGAAAGGATGGGCGGTGAGAGACTCGAACTCTCACGGTTCATCACCAACAGATCCTAAGTCTGCCCTGTCTACCAATTTCAGCAACCGCCCAGATTCCTTAAAAGGTTAGAATACTCCCACCTGAGGATAATACATCAGTGACTTCCCAACTGTCAAGACAATTTTATCAGGTAAGACATTTGGTCTTGTTTCCTTATTACTATAGTAAAGGCAGGCAAGAAACACCAGGCAGAATACAACCGCAAAAAAGAGAGAGGGCGGCGTTCTCTTCTTAAGAGAAAGCATGCAGTATTTCTCCTGTTTTTTTCATAAGTAGCATACCTTTTAGAAGCATTGGTAGCATCTTATTATTTGCCAGCGCGTTTTATGAACTACGTATTTATGTATTAATGATAAGCAGAAAGAGCCGGGAATTATTCCCAGGGATTGATAGATAAAGAGAATATCCCTACTACTTATCACGAACAAGGCATAATGGCTATTCTCTTGATAAAAGAGAATATCTCTTTTATACTATTTCAGTATACGCGCTTTTCGATCCTAGAGTAAAAAGGAGTTTGTGCCACTCCTTCACACAGGGTCATTCCCGTTACACCTCTCAGCAAAAGCTCACGAACACATTTACAAATATCAATGCGCAAGAAAGGAGTATAGTAGTAAGAAAGCACGTATTTATCTGATGCAATCCCACACAGTTATATATGTAGTAAATAACGAATGACCCACCCTATCTTAAAACAACTATGGTAAAAATCTCTGAGGAGGACATCTGTGAGTAAACGTCTCCTGTCCCGTCGCGTTCGTCTTCTAACACTCTTTGCAGCCATTCTATTATTGGCAGGAATAAGTTCCTACACATTCCTGAGTCCAACAAAAGCCAAAGCCGCAGGCGCATTCATAGCGCATCCAATCTTTATCAACCCCCAGTACTCTGATGCAGGGCAACCAGACAGTACCGGGGTGTTTCTTTGTCAGACGCCAGCTTATGCCATTCAGTGCTACGGTCCTAAGCAATTTCAGCAAGCCTATGCAATCAACCCACTTTATGCAGCAGGAATTCAGGGGCAGGGAAGCACTATAGTAATCATTGATGCATACCAAAGCCCAACCATTCGCCAGGACCTGGCAACATTTAGCAAGACCTTTCATTTGCCAGATGCTGATTTAGAAATCAAGACTCCGGATGGCATTCCTGCCTGGAATGCAACAGACACCAACATGTCAGGTTGGGGAGAAGAGATCTCATTGGACGTAGAATGGTCTCATGCCATTGCGCCCAAAGCCAAGATCGTCCTGGTAGAAGCAAAATCCAATCAAGATGCCGACCTGCTCAGCGTCACAAAATATGCAGTTGATCACAATCTGGGTGATGTGATCTCACAAAGTTTTGGTGAAGGCGAGAGCTGTGCCGATCCGGCCATTCTCAAAGCGGAACACCAGGTATTCCAGAATGCAACAGCAAAACACATCACCCTCTTCGCATCGGCGGGAGACAGTGGTTCAGCACAGCCAACGTGTGATAACAACAGCTACTTCCTCAGCGCCTCCACGCCAGCCAGTGATCCTCTCGTCACAGGAGTAGGTGGTACGCACCTGGTTGCCGACTTAAAAACCGGCAAATATATGAGCGAATCAGTCTGGAACGAGGACGCGACGGGTTATGGTGCAGGTGGTGGTGGCTTCAGCACCATCTATGCTCGTCCTGACTATCAGGACAAAGTGAGCACCGAGAAGGGACGAGGCGTTCCTGATGTTTCAATAGATGCAGCAGTCAATGGTGGAGTCCTGGTAGCCGTAAGCTATATTCCTTCAGGTAAGCAGGGTGGCCCCTGGCACGTCTTTGGAGGAACCAGTGCGGGCAGTCCTGAATGGGCAGGTCTCATTGCTCTGGGAGATCAATTTGCGGGTCATCGTCTAGGTTTCATCAACAAAGCACTTTACAAGATCGGCAATAGTGGAGAATACAGTGAGGCATTCCACGATATTACCGTAGGGAACAATAGCTTCATCGGAACTGACAGCAAAGGTAAGCCAGTAGCAATAAAGGGATTTGCAGCAAGTACCGGTTGGGACCCAGCCTCAGGTTGGGGTTCACCGATTGCGGCCAATCTGATACCATTGCTTGCCGGAGACGATAAATAATCCTTACCATCAAAAGACAGACAATTATGTACGGGCGCTTCCTGATAGGAAGCGTCCCTTTTTCTGTTGAGAAAGAGAGAGTTTTGCACCGTTTTAGTAATGCATGATAGAATACAAGACATGACTGATGTCACTTCTATACCTGTAGTAGGATAAAGCATTCATGGATCAGCAACCCTCATCTTCAACAGTTACTCCAGGGGAGAAGGAGCATCTAGATTTTACGAAGCTCTATATCAACCGAGAGTTAAGCTGGATTGATTTTAACCGTCGTGTTTTTGAAGAAGCGAAGGATAGCCGTCACCCTCTGCTTGAGAGAGTAAAATTCATCTCTATTTTTGAGACGAATCTTGATGAATTTATCATGATTCGGCTTGCAGGCTTAAAAGACCAGGCAGCCTCCAGTACCACAGTACGTAGTCCAGATGGTTTGTTAGCAAAAGAGCAATTAAGCGCAGTACGTAAAAAGCTAGCGCCACAATTGCAAGAAGTGCGTCAATACTGGAAGAACGAGCTTATAATAGAGTTAGCGAGAAAAACACATCCATATCCTTCAGTATGAGCAATTGGATGAAGCGCAACGGAAGGCAATGAGAGAATACTTTGAAAACGATGTCTTTCCGGTCCTGACGCCGCTTGCAGTAGATTCAGTCCATCCTTTTCCTCATATTTCCAACCGTAGCCTGAATCTCGCAGTTGTCTTAACAGACAGCACACGAGGAGAATTCTTTGCCCGTGTCAAAGTGCCACCATCATTACCACGGCTAGTACCAGTACGAATTGAGCAAGAGGAGAAAGAGGCAGCCAGCTTTGTCTGGATGGAGCAGATAATCGCCGCCAACTTAAACCTCCTCTTTCCAGGTTTTGAAGTCTGGGAATCTTATGCCTTCCGCGTGCTACGTGATGCTGATATCGAGCTTCAGGAAGATGATGCATCTGATCTTCTTGAATATATAGAGCAAGAGGTACGAGAGCGGCGCTTTGGCATGGTCGTTGATCTCACAGTCAATCCCGCGATGCCAACCCGTATTCGTCAATTGCTCATAGATAAACTAGAGATCACCTCCAAAGACGTCACCATCATTGATGGTCCCCTGGGAATGGGAGACGTTATGGAATTGCAGAACCTAACACGGCCAGAGCTAAAAGATCCGCCATTCACACCCCGCACACCGGCATTCCTACAATATAGCGCGAATCTCTTCGCAACAGTACAAAAGCATGACATACTGCTCCACCATCCCTATGATAGCTTCAACACAGTCGTGGATTTCATACGAGCGGCGGCCAATGATCCTCAAGTGTTAGCGATAAAGCAGACCCTCTACCGTGTGGGAAAAAACGCACCGATAGTCAACACACTTTTAGAGGCAGTAGAGAATGGCAAACAAGTAGCGGTTACAGTAGAGCTCAAGGCGCGCTTTGACGAAGAGAACAACATAGGCTGGGCCAAACAGCTTGAAGAGGCGGGTGTACATGTTGCCTATGGTCTGATCGGTTTAAAAACGCATGCGAAAATCGCCCTGGTTGTACGGCGTGAGGAACATGGGCTACGGCGCTACATTCATCTGGGGACGGGTAACTACAATGCCACTACCGCAAAGATCTACGAAGACCTCGGTTTAATTACCTGCCAGCCAGTTATTGGCACAGATGCCACCCAACTGTTTAATTCGCTCACGGGCTACTCACTCAAAAGTAGCTATAACAAGCTCCTCGTAGCACCTCTGAGTTTGAGGCGAAGAATGATAGAAAGAATTGAGCGAGAGATCGAATTTCATAAGAGGCACAACAATGGGCAACTGATATTTAAAATGAACTCTTTGACCGATCCAGAGATCATCAATATGCTCTACCGGGCCTCACAGGTAGGAGTAAACATCGAGCTCATTATTCGCGGCATCTGCTGCCTGCGTCCCGGTGTAAAAGGAGTGAGCGAGACAATTCGTGTACGAAGCATTGTTGGGCGATTTCTTGAGCATAGCCGCATCTATTACTTTGGCAACAATGAGCAAGCAGAAATCCTATTAGGAAGTGCTGATATGATGCAGCGCAACCTGAACAACCGTATAGAGACGCTCTTCCCCCTGGACTCATCACTACTGCGAGAGGTAACGTATAACAAAATTTTACAGCCTATTCTGGCGGACACAGTCAATGCGCACGAACTACTTGCTGAGGGCGAGTACAGGCGTATTCGCCCAAAGGAAGGAGAGGAGCCCTTCGATAGTCAGAGATGGTTCATCACGCATCCTCTCTTCGATGAGAACGAAGGAGAAGAAATAGGGGAACATATAGATCAGGTGATAAGCGCTCTTTCTTCATCCAATCCATAGAGGTAAAAGAGAGAAGAGAAAAAGCAAGAGAGCTCTAGCAAAACGCAATTGCAGAGCTCTCTTTTCGCATACTTAGTGCAGCCAGGCGTGGGTGGGAATTAAATAGAGACGAATGAAACACCGGGGCCGGGTTGAACCTGGGAATCGGAGACCTGGAAGGGGAAGGGACCCCAATTCATATTGCTAATGACTGCACTACCATTCGAGACCTGCTCAACGATGCCTACGTGGCCGAGATTATAGGCACCCTGGACCCAGGGCTGAAGCACGGCAACTAGCGCCTACTGAAGGTGTGCTAGAGACATTCCAATGATACTGATAAGCACGAGAGGCCCACTGCCAGGCATTAGCGTTGGTCTGCCAGGGAACGTATGTCCCATGCAGTTGGAAGTAACGCTGGCTCGCCCACCAGGTACACTCACCATAAGGAAAGAAATTGGTCATAGCCTTAAGGCCCAACTGAGAGCCAAGATGCACAGGCTGATTCTGAGTAAGAGTTTTGCCAGCTTTGCCAGGAATACAAATATGCTCATTGACGTAAATCACATTGGCATTTGCAATATGATTATACGTGGCCAGATTCTGCCAATTTATGTTGTAGCGCATCGAGATAGCAGCGAGGCTATCGCCGCTTGATACAATATAGACCTGGTCACTACTAGAGCAGGGAGATTGAGCAAAGGCACCGAGAACAGTTGAGCCAAACGTCGTAGTCAGCAAGACCGAGCCCAATACAAAGATCACCGCTAAATGTCCCACGACAATACTGGCAACGCGATGCTGTTTGAGATACTGCCAGATTTGTTGATTTCTGCGCATAAACAAATACACCTCTCAGCTACAATACGATCATACGATGTACAAGTCAGGTGCCTGTACCATCACACAGTCATAATCTCTGCTCACGCGGCAGAATGGACTGCACATAAATAAATGCTTCTAGATATGCATATTAGCGCATCCTTAGAATGAAACAGCTTGAAACGCAGTAAGCATAGGAGAAAAGGCCTACCCTCTCATAGAAAAGCTCAACCTCAACAAGAGAAAATAGGCATCAGCAAGAAAACGCGAAAGGAGCGACTTCAAGCGAGGAGAGGGGAATTAGTTATAGAGAGAAAGGCAAAATATTTTGTTTAGGGGTAGAAAATCTTCAAAGAAAAGTGTTGACGGAGAGAAAAAGACATGGTATAGTAGTGCCACAAACGCCGAGATAGCTCAGTTGGTAGAGCATAGCACTGAAAATGCTAGTGTCGTCGGTTCAATTCCGTCTCTCGGCACCTTTGCGTTTTTGGAATGAGCCTAAACCCGGATGTAAAGCGGGTCTAGGCTCATTCTTGTTTAATATTTTTGCTTACTTGACACCGTAAATGACATCGAAAGCTTTTCTCGATGTCAAAACAGATTATCTAAGCGGCCCATTGCATCTTTTTGCATAGTTGGCAACACATGAGAATAAACATTCATCGTCATACTAATCTCAGTGTGTCCAAGTATCTCCTGCACTACTTTTGGATGTACAGTATAGAGCCCCTTTGCATGCGCTTCTACACTCTTTTATTATAATTTTGTCTGGTATTAAAATTGACATATTAAAGTTTATCTTGAAGTTTTTGACACTAGGCTTAGGGCATATCAAATAGGTTTTGTTGTTGTATGCCCTCTGGTTTAAAATTGCTAGACTCAATCCCCTTTGGAGATTTTTCGACGGGCTTGGGGGGAACAAACACTCCAATAATCACGAATGGATTTGGTGCTCCTCGTAAATGATACTGCAAAGTAGTCCCTAAAAATAAATGAATATCCTTCTTTATACAGAAATCATCAAAATATTTTTGTCTTACAAGACGATTAGCTTGTTTCTCGTCTCCACCGCACTGGTGAAGACAATTCCAATAAAGCATTCCTATTTCCCAATCTTCTATCATTAGTTTTCTGGGTTTTGTATCTCCTAGAGATAAAAACTTGTAGGAGTACTTATAAGGGACTTTAGCTACAGCATCTCGTTTTTTGCCTTCACCTTTTTCATCCAAATCAAATAAATCATACTGAAGGAGTTGATCTTGCCATTTCTGTTTCCAATCACGTTGATCTTCTTCAATAACAAAATCAACGATTTCAAGAGGCTTAAGCGTAGCAAGCGACCTCTTCTCATCACTTTTAGCAAGCTGTATAATATCGCTCATTGAGATGAAAACTTCCCTCAACGCGTGTATTTTACGTTCAGCCCAATCTCTATTTTTTCCAGTATCAATTTTCTCTCCAATCTTAATTGTATCAATACCAAATTTAGGTCGATAGCTCTCAGATCGAAAATCTTTCAAGTTACGAACCAGATCAAGAGTTACCCATTGATATTTTGAATATCGATTATCATAGGGTAGATCTCTAAAAGGAATGGGATATAACCGTATCCATTTTCCATCAGAAAGAAAGCCTGCAGTACATACTAACTCACCATATTTACTTGAAGGCAAAGGATACGTTTTAACAGTGATAAGAACCTTAGCAGATAGTATTTCGTGAGGAAGATACATTTTTACCTCCGAATGGAAATAGGGATAAAATGCTATATAGATGAATATATAGCATTTTCCTCCAAAAGTCCATTCCGAGAGTGTGTATCAGGAAAACAAGAGCCATTCTTATGAAGATGAAGTATTTTTGTATTAAACGTTGGATCATTTTGTAGGTACTCGGTTACCTTATGTCTATGACAAAAATGATGATCGGCCTCAAAGCAAGTTATGGCGGTTCGGCCATTGGTGGACACGATCTTTTTTAGTTGCTCAAGTGTGTCTACATGATGAGGCAAAATATGGGAATAATAGAAATCAAACAGCTTTTGGTAGGCGGCAGGATTATGCAAGTCTTGTCTTAGCTCAGAAGGCACTCCTAAATCTGGAATATGAATATAGTTTTTTCCTGCTAACTCTGTATAAGCCATGAGTTTCTTTTTTGAAAATCCATATTTCATTGAGACAGGATTTTTTCTTACATCGACCAGTATCGCCACATTATTTGAGATGAGCAGATTTAAATAGGCGTCTATTGATAGACCTTCGTAGCCAATGGTGAATAGGCATGGCATCTTATCGTTGTTCCATGTGCGGCTAACATGCTCATATTCTGTTTCTGTCAAGAGTTGTGTTGCAATTTGACTGCGGGATACATATTGGGGCATCTCTACGTATGTTTTATGAATGAGCCCCTCGCCTCGCAGTCCTCCGATTTCTGAGACAAAGGTGTGTAAGATGGCCAGATCTTTCGGGTTTAGTTGACTTAGATAAGATTGCTGCCTATTGTTGAGCTGAAAATCATTATGGGGGATTAAAAAGTCAAGATTTGTGAGCCGATCTTTGTCTTGTGTCAGGATGAGGCTATAATTGCCATATTTATGGGGGAAAAAATCATAATAGTTTTTTTCTCTACGGCAACAATAAAGGAAAAGCAGCTTTTGGCAATCTGTCTTTGTTAGAAAGCCACCAAAAGCTTCTAGTAACGCAAGTAATATTTTTCTTCGGTAAAACATAGTAAACTCCACCAATTAATATAGCATTATCTTTTATACTATAGGCGGTTTGACTTGAAAAACAAAATGGATATTACTTCTTCTTAAAAGGACTAGTACCTGCTGCCATGAAAATCGAAAGCAAATCTTTTTGAATATGTTGGGTTCGCTGGACCCTCTAGAAAGTATAAACCAGGTATGCCACGTTGATCGAGGATTTTTCGATACAAAATAAGCGTTATACTTGCCACTTGCTTATTTGCTGGGTATTCAAAAGCATTGTAAAATACTGATACTTTCGCGTTTATCTATTAACAAGAACTGCTTTCTTTGGGTTATTCAGGTAGAGAGGGATACAATGTCAATTCTTATGGTGGTTGCCATCGAAATCGGTGCAGTTGCAGCAAAATCGATATGCAAGCTGTGGCTAAAAGACTCTCTGAGCAATGATATTTCAGCAGATCTTATCGATTTTTCAAAGCTAAGACCTCCAATGCACTTGCTCAGCGGCAAGGACGTCGATTATTCGAGAAGACCGCATTATAAGCAAGATAGATCAAGTTTTGCCTGAGCTTCGTAAGATGCAGGAAGATCCTACTATGGCAGGCAAAGCTGAACAGTTTGAGAAAGCATATCGCCAGGCCTTTGCACGTAAATTAGATGCTTTACAACTTATTGGAGTAGATGTCTCATTCTGGCTAATTTGACGATATTGAATATCATCAATGTGAAGGTTTCCGACCTTAACTCCTTGACGAACTTACTCAACCTGACTACATTGCATCTCTCTTATACCTAGATATCAGATCTGAGTCCTCTGGCAGGCTTATCCAACCTGACCAGATTGATTTATGAAAATAGGCATTTTCCCATTTATACATTCCATAGTGAGTTACCTCTATCTCTATTGACATCGAAATTAAAGTAATCACGTCATTTTCAATAGCACTCAGTGAACATAAAATAGAAGCAATGAGCTTGAGGATATATCAAAAAGTGCTCACTGAGTACTAACAGCTAAGTTCGTCTCTCGGCACCTTTTCCATAAAGAATGCCCCAGGCCATTGTTCTTCAGGCCTGGGGCATTCTTTATGGAAAATCGGGACTTGCCGCAAGTATCCACTTCTTTTAGAGAGATGTTATAAGTATAAATGGCTGCCTCGCAATGCTACATTTATTAATGAATAAAATACGATAGTTTGAGAGTAAAGAATCAGAAAAACCTTTTTTATCTTTCAGAAGAAAAATATATTTCCAAATACACTTGATGAAATTGGTATTTTAATTTATAATTCTTTACATAATGAATATTGTATAAAATCAATAATGGCATTAAGGAGGGTAATACGTGGCTAGACGTGCTCCTATCTATAAGCAGAGACGAACCTGGCTAACCATCATCCTGTTTGTTGCAGGCCTTCTGGTCGTCCTGGGAACTGGGACTATCATTTTTCTTCCAGGTAGTATTCTGAACAGCAGTACACAAAAGAAAGCAACCCCTGTAGTTCTTCACCGCGCAACGCCAGCACCAAAAGCAGCCACCTCAGCAATCAAAGTTATGCAGAGTTCGGGATCGAACAAAGAACTTATTGGTATTAGTGATGGGAGCTATGCATTCGACACTAACAGAAGCGATGGAGGCCTCAAAAGCCAGGGAGCTCAGAGCTTTAAAAATGGGGATAGCATTGGGGCCAGGGCAGAATGGCTCCAGGCAACCGCACAGGATGCAAGTGATGCAGAAACACTTATTTATCTAGAAGATCTTCAGATTAAGGGCACCTCCACAAATTATGTCACTTTGATTGTTGGAACGGCCCTGACAGGCAATGATTACGAAGTTGGTGCAGGAAAAGATGCTCTGCAAGGAGCATATGTTGCTCAGAAAGAGTACAACGATGGGGCAAAGCTCAGCGGAGGGAAACAGGTTTGCCTCTTGATAGCCAACGCTGGTAGTGTCGTTGATGACACAACGAAAATTGCGCAGCAGATTGTGCAAGCCGTCAGTCAGGATCAGACCATTGTTGGCGTACTAGGTTGGCCGGACAGCGCCAGAACACAGAAAGCAATCGCCATTCTCTCCAAAGCTAGTATTCCACTCGTCTCTCAGACGGCTTCTGCTGACGAACTGACGGGTGTCTCACCCTTCTTCTTCCGTGTGGCACCATCCAACACCAATCAAGCCATTGAAGGAGCTAAATACGCCACTCAACAATTAAATGCGAAGCGCATTGCCCTCTTTTTCGATCAAAACAATCTTGACAGTAGTAGCCTGGCAAATGACTTCAAACAGAAGATCCCTGCTAATCAGATAGTAGACATAGAGCAATATACAGTGGGAGAGAGCCAGACACTGCCAGGGCCTTTAAATGCTGCGCTGGCAAAAAATCCCGATCTGATCTATTTCTCTGGAAATTCCAATGATCTCGCTACTCTTCTGACTAACATACCGACCTCGCAGCCTAATCTACAAATAATGGGCGGTAATGCCCTTTATCAGTTGCGCGGATATCCTAGTAGTGCGCGGGCCGGATTTAGCAGATTACACTTCACTTCATTCTTCTACCCCGATGAATGGGGTATTCTGGAACCGAACGCGCAAAAACCGGCTTTTTTCAGTGAATATGCGTCCAATTTTGACCCTGGAAACAAGCATCCAAACGTCTATGGTCTTTCCCGTGCCGATAGTGATGTTGCCCTGGCGTATGACGCGACAACAGCGATCTTGCAAGGCTGCCAGAATGCCTTGAAGACAGGAAGTACGCTTATCACAACAGATGCACTCCGTCAAGGTCTGGCACAGATTACGGGTAACCAGGCGTTTCAGGGTGTGAGTGGGCAGATCGCGTTTGACAAAAACGGCGATTCCGTAAACAAAGCGATAGTTATACTGTATGTCGACCAGCAAGGAGACATTCAAATGGCAGGCAAACAGAATACGGGTGGCTGTTTTCAGCTAGCAGCATGCTAGTCGCCTGAAATCTAGAGACAGCTTCTATGAGCATTATATTTTATGTTCATAGAAGCTTGTAAAAGAAACAAAGAGCGAGATTTAGAAGATTCTTTCCTCTGGAAGAGACGCCTGATCCATGCAGGTGATGAGAGAGGAGAAGCTGACTGTTGAGATAGGTAATTTTTCCATGAGAGAGGCAGATCAAGAGGCAACTCGCGCTTACTGAGCCAGATGAGCACCTTTTCGTCGAGCCCTTTTAGCAGAGCATCGACAAAACGTTGCAGAAAGATATCTTGCGCGTCATTCTGAGAAAAGCTATTGTGAAAGCTTGCAGCGACTTGCAGGCAAGAGAGAAGCAGGGTTTTGGAGTAGCGCCTCTGACGAATGCCTTCATTAGCCCTCTCAGCCAGGGCGTAGAGAAGAGAGGACATAGCTGATCCAGGGCGGTGGTTACTGAGATGGAGAGACAAAGTCCGCCTGGAGTCTTTTAAGAAATTTCCTCCCTGGGAGTGGTGCGCACCTGCTGCGCCTCTTGCTGGGTCAGGAATTGCCAGAGCTCACGAAGATGTCGGACTTCGTAGGCAGTAAACAATGGCGTACAACTTCCCTCTTTTACGAGTCGTCCTATTTCCTGGCCTGCTTGTAGGAGTCTGTACTTACTAGCCAGGTGGTCTTGTAATCCGCCTCGCGCCAAGCCACAACAAAGTTCCAGGCCGCTTTCACCTGCACACGCCACTTGTCGGGCACTTTTTCAGGGAAGAGGCGGAATACTTCTTCATAGGCCGTTGCCACCTCGACAATTCTACCAATATCGCCCCTTACCAGCGCCACCTCCATCTGGAGAAAGGCCGCTTTACTGGCAGGTCCGGCCTGTATGATCTGCTGTGCGGCAGCCGCTTCTGGAGCATTTATATCATTAGTAGACGTAAGAGCTCTAGCTGGAGGAGACTGCGGCTTTGTTTGATCCCACCAGGAAATCTGTCCTTGCAGCAGCAACACACTGCGCCATGCTTTGTCCAACCAATCTCTATAGTCTGGTGGGAGTTGCGCTTTCTTCCCAGTCAGTATCATCATATGCTCGATACAGACCTGAACAATCTTCTCGTCATCCCGACTTTGCAGCGCCCGGTCCATCTTTTTGCGTGCAACCTTCCACTCCCACTCCATAGATAAACGCTCATAGCGCGAGGGGGGAGCCAGGGTATGAAACGCCTGCTGAGAGACGTAATTTTTCCAGGCGAGAGAAAGCTCGGCGGGCCAAGCGCGTGTAATGAGCCAGGTACGGGTCTTTTCGTCGATGCCATCTAGCAGCGTATTGACGAAGCTTTGCAGAAAGATGTCTTGCGAGTCATTGCGAGAAAAGCGCGGTTGAAAGCTTGCAGCGACTTGCAGGCAAGGAAGGAGCAGAGTTTTTGAGTAGCGCCTCTGACGAAGCCTTCATTGGCTTTCTCGGCCAGGGCGTAGAGGAGAGAAAGCATAGCTGATCCTGATAGCCGCTGGTACAGAGGATTTATGAGGCGACAATCTGCCTTTCATCCGCAAGCCAGGCGAGGGCGAGCTCTCTGATAAGTTGACACGTGTGTCCTGGGAAAGACTTTTTCGCTCAGGATTTTTTCAACGCTTGTAACAACCTGCTCTGGTTTCTGGGAAAGGAGCGCTGGCTCACGCATAAGATGGATTACCACCAGCCAGGCATAGAGCCATTGTGACGAAAAAGGAAGAAAAACGGGGTCCTGTTTTGCAGAGCAGGTATACAGGAAGAGTAAGAGCTTTTCTGTCAGAGAAGGTTCTCTGTTCTTGAAAAGAGCGAGATCAGCCGTCAAAAGCCAGGCGAGAAACTCCTGGACGTAACTATGGAGCACTTGGGATTTGGGATAAAGAGTCAGATAGCGTTGCCCATATTGCTGAAGAAAGGCGACTTTGTCTGTGCTTTGCAACTGAGCGGCTTGCAAAACGTTTTCTAAGGTCTGCTGTGTTAATGAAACAGTCCAGCCAGGATTGAAGATAGAAAATGCGTCTCCGCTCCTGGAGATGAGCATAACGTTCAAAGAGGTTCAATAAGATAGAGGAAGAAGGATAGAGGGGGATGTAGGTTTTGCCGTAGCGTTCAAAGAACTGGCCACACTCTTGCGCGTTGAGATTGGCGGCGGTGAGAACATCGGCAAGATGCTGTTCTCCAGCGGATGGAAGACTAAACCAATTGAGAAGAGGTCCAGCGGCAAGCCAGTCGAAGAGCACTTCCATTTTTTCTTGATGATGCTCTTCTCTCTGAGCCAGATCCTTGAATACAGCCATGACAATACGTGCCATCTCATCAGGTGGATCAAGGGGCAAAAATAGAGGACCAGCATGTTTGAGGAAAAGCACCAGCTCATCTGGCTTAAAGTGGGCCATCTGAAATCAGGCGAGCGCTATTCTGCTCGGATTTACCCAAAGGGGATTTCAGAAGGAGGAAACAAAAATTCAGCTTTTTATCATAGCCTCTGGCGGCGAGCAACTCAAAGAAAGCCCTGGCAGTTGGCCAGTGCTGGGGCTCCTGCGAGAGTTGTTTGAAAAGGGCTTCGATAACGGAAGCATACCGTTGTTCCAGTTCATGAACAATTTCTTTAGCAATTGGCGTCTCTGTAGAGCCAAGCCTGTTTATGACAATTTCAATCCAGTCGAGAGGCATCTGCGAACCTAAAAATGCACCAAATTCAGGCCACGAGAGGAGAGCCAGGAAGGGCTTTATGAGCTCATTGTCTGTATTGGACTGTAGGCTACTTTTTCCATCTGTTTGAGGGGGAAAAAGGGCAAGAGCAGAGAGCTTCAGCAATCTGGCATAACTATCCCAGGACTTAAGAGGGGTAATATCCTTGATCTTGCCAATTTCTCGCAATACTATTCGCCACACATCCGGTTCCTCTTCAGGAGGAGCCAGACACTGCATAAGATCAAGCAAGATATTAAACGCTTCGACCTCTTTGACATCCCCTTTCTCGCCCTGTCCCACAGCCTTTCGTATGGCATTTACAGCCCCTAACAAAGCATAGTTAGCAACAGCCAGCAGGGACTTTCTCAGCGAGGGGAATTGCGTACTCTGTCTCCGTAGTTTCATCACACTTTTACGCCAGTTTTGCCACCAGGAAGGCTCGAAAAGGGCCTGTTCCAGGCAACTTTCTCTGGTAGTTACGCCTGGAGAGCATTCTGGCAGAGAGCTCATAATCCGCATCTGTACGTGGAGAGAGGGTGCGCTCGATATCTTCCTGGGTAGGATTGTCCGATACACGGCCATGCTGCTCATAGAAGGTTAAAAACTGCTCCACTGTTAGTTGAGAGAGGTGTTTCACTTCATGCAGCATTTCCTGATATGTTTGATCTTGAGAAAGAATATAATTCGTGGCTTCCTGAGCACAGCGTTCGATACGAGGATCATGCTGCACGCGGACATGATTTGCTAGATGAGAGACTTCACCGGTATAGCAATTGATAGCAAGTTCCTCACGATAGTCGAAAGGCAGAAGTTTTTGTACATCGGGGTCCTGCTCGGCATCTGGCGAGGAATACCAGCAACGTCCGACAATCTCCGTTGCGGACTCACGCAAGCGGCTTTCATAGGTACTAAATGTCAAGTTTCTCACGAGTTGAGGGGGAAGGCACTCTACCAACTTTGCGATCAACAAGGCAATATTACTATCAGAAGCGGCAATATAGAGTTTGGGAGGGGAGCTGCTATACCTTTTCTCGGCACGTAAATTTTTGCTCAAGTAGGCTTGCACAAGAAAAGGAAGATATTTCTGGATCAGATCACGACCATGAGGATTGAGCGACCTGGTTTTGCTTTTTTGCAGAAGATCAGTAGATGAGACGGGCTCAAGGTCTACCTGCCGTGGATCTAGCGATTTATCCGAACGCTGCCAGAAGTCAGAGCGCCACAAAGATATGGCGTCTTGTGCGGTAAATTCTTGCGGCAGACCCACCAGGAAATGAATAAAATACATCCCATAGCGTCCATAATCATCCTGACCTGTGTATACCTTTTGAAGGAGAACGCGTTCCTGAGCGGTAGTAACAAGCGAAAAACAGACAGGGGCGGTACCAAGAACGGTATCTCTATCCCTTTCTCTGGGCAAAGTATAGTACAGATAAGGGTCAAGGCTTTGCACACGCTCACTACGAACATCTTTAAGACCTGGAGAGGCGGCACGCACGCGAAAGCCAGTCCGATACCCAAGACCGACCTGGGACCAGGTATACCATAGTTGCTCGACAGCTTGATGCTGGTCGCTCATGCGCTTCCTCCTACTGTTTAGTCTAGTTCAACCATTTCGTCAACCACTGCCACCGGGACGGATTTGGGGCAACATTAGATGAAGGCGGTGTTGTTTGCTGGGGCTGAGAGGCGAGATCCGCCTGGAGGATTTCAAAAATCTTCTCCCTGGGAGCTGTGCGCACCCACTGCGCCTCTTGCTGCGCCAGGAACTGACGGAGCTTCACGAAGGTGTCGGACTTCGTAGGCGGTAAATAATGGCGTAGGAGCTCTCCTCTTCGTTACCAGTGCCCCTATTTGCTGGCCTGCTTTCAGGAGTCTCGTTATTACTAGCCAAATCGTTTTGCAGATCCGCTTCGCTCCAGGCCCAACGAAGTTCCAGGCTGCTTTTACCTGCACACGCCACTCGTCGGGCACTTTTTCAGGGGAGAGGCGAAACATTTCTTCATAGGCTGTTGCCACATCTACAATTCTACCGATATCGCCCCTTACCAGCGCCTCCTCCAACTGGAGAAAGGCCTCTTTACTGGCAGGTCCGGCCTGCATCATCTGCTGTGCGGCAGCCGCTGCTGTAGCGTTTCTAGGATCGCCAGATGTGAGAGCTCTGGCAGGAGAGGCTGCGGCTTTGTTTGATCCCACCAGTAAATTTGTCCTTGCGGCAGCAACACACTGCGCCATGCCTCATTCAACCAATTTCTATAATTTGGTAGGAGTTGCGCTTTCTCCCCGGTCAATATTGTCATATGCTCGATACAGACCTGAATAATCTTCTCGTCATCCTGACTTTGCAGCGCCCGGTCCATCTTTTTGCGTGCAACCTTCCACTCCCACCACATAGATAAACGCTCATCTCGCGAGGGGGGAGCCAGGGTATGAAACGCCTGCTGAGAGACATAATTTTTCCAGGCGAGAGAAAGCTCGGCGGGCCAGGCGCGTGTAATGAGCCAGGTACGGGTCTTTTCGTCAATGCCCTCTAGCAGCGTATTGACGAAGCTTTGCAGGAAGATTTCTTGCGAGTCATTCCGAGAAAAGCGGGGTTGAAAGCTTGCAGCAACTTGCAAGTAAGGAACGAGCAGAGTTTTCGTGTAGCGTCTCTGACGAAGACCCTCATTGGCTTTCTCGGCCATGTTGTAGAGGAGAGGGAGCATATCTGGCCCTGCTAGCCGCTGATATAACGGATCTAGAAGTTCTACAAGCTGCCTTCCATCCGCAAACAAGACGAGACTGTAGAGGAGAGAGAGCATATCTGGCCCTGATAGCCGCTCAGTATAACGGATCTAGAAGTTCTACAAGCTGTCTTTCATCTGCAAGCCAGGCGAGAGAGAGCTCTCTGATGAGTTGAGCACGTGTCGTCGCCGAAAGAGATTTTTCGTTCAGGATTTTTTCAACGCTTGTAGCAACCCGCTCTGGTTTCTGAGAAAGGAGCACGGGCTCACGCATAAGATGGACTACGGTTAGCCAGGCATAGAGCCATTGTGCCGAAAAAGGAAGGAAAACAGGGTCCTGCTTTGCAGAGCAGTTATACAGGAATAGTAAGAGCTTTTCTGTCAGAGAAGGTTCTTTGTTCTTGAAAAGAGCGAGATCAGCCGTCAAAAGCCAATCGAGAAACTCCTGGACGTAACTATGTAGCACCTGGGATCTGGAATAAAAGGTAAGATAGCGTTGCCCATATTGCTGAAGAAAGGCGACTTTATCGGTGCTTTGAAGCTGAGCAGCTTGCAGAACCTTTTCTAAGGTCTGCTGTGTTAATGAACAATCCAGCCAGGACTGAAGATAGAAAATGCGTCTCCGCTCCTGGAGATGGGCATACCGTTCAAAGAGATTCAATAAGATGGAGGAAGAAGGATAGAGGGGGATGTAGGTTTTGCCGTAGCGGTCAAAGAACTGGCCGCACTCTTGCGCATTGAGATTGGCGGCGGTGAGGACATCGGCGAGATGGCGTTCTCCACTGGATCGGCGGCTGAACCAATTGATGAGAGGTTTCGCGGCAAGCCAGTCGAAGAGCACTTCCATTTTTTCCCGATGATGTTCGCCCTGAGCCAGATCTTTGAAGATAGCCATAACAATACGCGCCATCTCATCCGGTGGATCAAGAGGGAGATATTGAGGGCCAGAACGTTTCAGGAAAGGGACCGTCTCGCTCGGCTTGAGATGGACCATTTGAGCCAGGCTACCACTATTCTGCTCAAATTTACCGAGCGGAGAATTTAGGAGAAGGAACCAGAGGTCCATCTTTTTTCCATAAGCTTTGGAAGCAAGCACATCAAAGAAGGCTGTAGTCGTTGCCCAATGCTGCTGCTGCGCTTCCTGTGACAACTGCTTGAAAAGAGCTTCAAGTTCGGAAGAATATTCTTGCTCCAGATTATGGACTGTTTCCTCACGGAGATAGGCCCTTTTAGCTAATGTATCAAAGACCAGCCTATTCGTGACAGTCACAGTCCAGGGTAGAGGCAATTGTAAGCTTAAAAATGCACCATATTCCGGCCATAACAGAATTTTCAGGAAAGGTTCTATAAGCTTAGCGTCTTTCTTGATCTGTGCGCTACTTTTTTTATCTGTTTGAGGGGAAAAGAGGGCGCGAGAAGAGTGTCGCAGCAATGTGGCGTAATTGTCCCAGGTGGCGAGAAAGAAATCGGCACTATTCTTGATCTTGCCAAGTTCCTGTAGAAGGGTGCGCCAGAGGTCAGGCTCTTCTTCAGCGGGGGCAGCACAGTTTATAAGATCGAGCAACGTCTCGAAAGTGATAGCCTCTCTGGCAATACTTTGCTCATCCTGCGTCACAGCCCCTTGTACAACCGCTATAAGCTGAGGCAAAGCATAGTCCGCCAGAGCGAACAAGGCATTTGCCAGCGTGGGAAATTGGTGATCTTTTTGCGTAGATTTATAACATTTGCACGCCATCGTTTCCACCAACCAGGCAACTCAAGAGCCAGTTCTAGCAACTTGCGCTGGTAGCTTTTTCTTGAAAGCATCCTGGCAGAGAGCTCATACTCAGCGTCTGTACGTGGAGAGAGGACGCGCTCGATATCTTCCTGGGTAGGATTGGCCTCAGCACGTCTATGCTGTTCATAGAAGGTTAAAAATTGTTCAACTGTTAAATCAGGGAAATGCTCGATCTCTTTCAGCAATTCAAGATAATACTCCGGGTCTTTATAGTGAGAGAGGATATAGCTGGTAGCATCTTGCGCACACAGCTCGGCACGAGGATCGTTTTGGACACGGCCATGAACTGCCAGATCGGAGGTTTCTCCGGTGTAGCAATTCAGGATCAGTTCCTCCCGGTTGTCGAGGGGAAGAAGATTAGAGATATCTGGCTCTAACTCGGCATCTGGCGAATACCAGCAGCGTCCAATAATTTCCGTTGTGGCCTCACGCAACCTGCTTTCATAGGTGGTAAAGGTCACCGACTTCACGAGTTGAGGGGGAAGGCAATCCAGCAACATAGCAATCAAGAGGGCGACATCGTCATCAGAAGCGACAATATAGAGTCTTGGAGGAGCAAGACCTGCTTTCTCTGCACGTAAGTTTTTGCTCAGATAGGCCCGGACAAGAAATGGCAGATAGGTTTGAATAAGATTACGATTTTGGGGATTCAAACGCCTGGTTTTGCTTTTTTGCTCCAGCTCCTGGAGAGAGAGACGTTCGAGGCGTTTATTGAAGGGATCAGTATCTTTATCTGAGCGTTGCCAGAGATCAGATTTCCAGAAAGCAATGGCATCCTTTGCGGTAAATTCCTTTGGTAGCATGAGGAGATGAATAAAATACACGCCGTAACGTCCATAATCATCCTGACCAGTATAGACTTTATGGAGAAGGGCACGTTCCTCGTGGCCCTCACTGCCTACATTAACGAGCGTCAGGCAGACGGGAGCAAAACCCAGAGCAGAATCTCTATCTCTATCTCTGGGTACAGAATAGTACAGGTAGGGATTGAGATTTTGCACGCGCTCACTGCGAATATCTTTAAGCCCCTCAGAGGCGGCACGAATGCGAAATCCGGAGCTAATGGCATCAAGGCCGACCTTAGACCACGTAAACCATAGTTGATCTATCATTGCCTGAGTAGCGATTTCACCCTGCCTCTCCTTCTTCATAAAGAAATACTCCCCTTCTGCAAAATTACACGCTATGCTCTTATAATAGCCAGCTCATGGAGAATCCACAAGACAGGATCAAGACAACGAAGAGGCTGTACATTCGTAAAGTTATCGGTACTCATCAGGGGGCTCTCCCGTTGCTGAAGTAGCGAAAAACTTTGCACGAGCCAGGCGACTTGTTGCGCCAACAAGGTCGCTTTGCGCATAGCGCTGTTCGAGAAGATCGCGTACCTCCCAATCCACATCCTGGATATCCTGCAAATCAATGCCCCCACCATAATAAGGCTGATTCCTGATAGTAGCTCCTCCCTGGAGCAGATCAGACTTTGAGAGCATAACAGCGACGGGGATATCAGCCAAGCGTGCCCCTTTTGCATGTCCATGATATCGTTCATAAATATCTAGAGTAGCATTTAAACGTTCGGATGGCCTACTTCTTTGTCCAGCAGCGAACTGTGCTTGTAAACGAGGCTGAGCTTTTAGAGCGGGATCGAGATTATTAAAAACGTTAGGAATCACAACAGGGTTCACTACGAAAATGAAGGCATCAGTATTTAAGACAAAACGGGCAAAATTCACAATACGATCCTCCGCCTCATAATCTTCGCCAGAGGTATCATAGATCATTAGATTCGCCACTGTTACAGGATGTTTAGGAGAGGAAGCCAATGCCAGCTCGTAGATCAAGGGCCGCGCATATGGACTGATTGCATGCTCAGAAGGGGCCAGACTCTTTTTATGAGTAAACAAAGGCTCAAAATAGTTCGTGATATAGTCCTGCTGTACATCGGGAGTCAGGCATTGAAAGCGTACAAAACTTTTTGAATTATTAATCCAACCCATTCTCAGCTGCTGAATAAAGGAGGCAAGAAAGCTACTCTTTCCAGATGAAACATCCCCAACAACAACCAGAGTAATACTCGGCACCCGCTCAATATTTTTGGGTAGCAGATAATTACAGACGTGACACTCACGCTGAGCGAGTTCAGTTGTATAAAAGGGGCCGACGAGCGGCTCAATATTCATGCGCTGAAAAACATTCTTAGATGGGTATTTTAAGACTTTTCCGCTTGTTCTGCCAGAGAGAATTCGGCAATCGCCTAAATTGATCTCATTGAAACAAGAGGGGCAGAGACATTTGGCGAAGATGCCCATAAGACACTGGCCTCCATAGTAAAATAGTCACTTTCCTATACAGGAATGCCGTTATAAATTCTTCCTGGCAACATACCAGACATTCAGGAATACACTAATCCCAAAAAAGACAAAAGCGGTAAAAGGTGGTGCAAATAATGGATTAAGATGCAATAGAGCGACGAGAAACCTGCCAACGCTCCAGCCAACCACCAGCCAGTAGAAAGCAACCAGCACAGCGCAAAAAGTTGCAAGTATGCGGTCTACAAAAAAAACACTCAGGATAAACATCAGCACTGAAAAGAGCGATCCAGCCAACAGAAAAGAAAAGTTTGACCAGAGCTTGCCAATCAGCACAGCAGAACCGACATTACATAAAATTCCTAAAGGAATAAACCAGCTCCCAGCGCCATCTAGAATAAAGTGCGAAGAGAGGCTAAAAAAACCTAGCTGAGTCTCGCTCCTGGCGGGCCGGACAGGTCTGCGCGTGGGAGCGGGAGTAACGATTTTTGGTGCAACAACCTCAGTTACAGCAGAGGCGTTACGCTGTGCTGAGATACTGGCTATTGGTTTCGCCGGTGCTGGTGGTGCGACCATCGTTGACTGCTCATATAAAGTCAATGGCGGCGACGCGGCAGGTTGTTGCTGCTGGTAACTTAAGCGGCAGCGATGGTAAAAATGGCAAGTGCAATGATGGCTGTAATGGCAAAGGCGCAGACAAGCGTTTTGTCTTTTTTTCCCGTAGTGGTTCTACAGGCTCATCAGGCGGGAGGAGACCTAGTCGCAACTGGATTTGTGTTACTTCAAGAGATCCTGCAAATTGACATCGCGCTACTGGGAGACTGTCTTCTCGGCGGTGGCAATTGTAGCACAGAGCGTTGATTCTGGCGTGCAGTCGTCTGAATTGCCTGTTCCAGGGCCTGGGCAAACGCAGTTACCGTTGGATAGCGGTCAGATGGTTTTTCTTCAGGGCACGCATCACCACAGTCTCGATCTCTGGCGTAATATGCGGGTTCTCGTCTAGCTCGAAAGGCGGCGGCGGCTGAGTCATCTGCTTATAACAGATCTCCATCTCCAGGCCCTCGAAGGGCGGAAAACCACAGAGCCACTCATATACCGCTACGCAAGAGAATACTGGTCACTGGCTCGGCTTGCCTGCTTGCTTCGAAAGGCGTTCAGGAGCGATATAGGTTGCAGTGCCGACAACAGGCATCTCGCTCGTCGAGATAGTCTGCGTGCTGTCTTTCCGACAACGGCGATACCAAAATCGCTCAATAGGAGATAGTCCTCACTCCTGAGGAGCATATTCTCCGGCTTCACATCGCAATGAATGATCGGAGGGCTGCTGGTCATGAGCACATTGCAAGCCTGAGCTACTTGGTTGATATATAAGACAATGCGCTCTAAGGGAAGCTTTGTATCATGAGGGTAGAGAGTGCGGAGCGTGCCATCAGAAGCATACTCCATAACGAAATAAGGGATACCAGCATCTTCGCTATCCTTTACAGGCTGGATGCCAAAATCTTGAATCTGAATGATATGAGGACTTAAATGCTGCAAATTCGCAACCGTACGCGCCTCAGCCAGAAACTCCTCGCGCTGTTTCTTTCTGAGATTCGTATCTGTCAATATTTTGATTGCGTGCAAATTGTTCAGATGGATATGCTGTGCCTCGTAGACCTCAGCATATCCTCCCTTGCCCAATAGGCGTGTGAGGCGATAATTTCCAAATTGCTGACCCACGCAATTCTGCATTTGCATACAGCTCCTTCCTGCACAACGAAAGGTATAAATAGAAGTTCTCAAAGAGATTTAATTTATCTTTTTGCATGTTGAAAGCTAGCGGCTGCTTCTATAGCGTCTCTTATATTTTGTATCACACTTGATATTTATTGCTTAATGAAAGAATCAAGCTACATGATTATGATGAATTGCCGATAGTTATTTACTTTAGCAATGAAGCCACCCATAATGTATCAGTAAAATTAAGTATAATATAAATACAGTTTATTAGCAATTAGAAGGATGGACAACTCCTTATAGCGCGAAAGGAAAGGGCTACAATTCAAGACCGGAGTAGGCAGCAAAAAGGATAGAGACAAGAGAGGACAAAAAAAGAGAAGGCTATAGAGAAAGACTTTTCGTACATACAAAAGCTGCTATAGGGAAAAAGAAAGCAGAGTAAAATTGTTTCTTTAGACTTAAAGCAGATATTTCGTCTGTTATAAAAGATAGATTCTCTACAGATATTTGCTTTCAGGAGATTTTAAATTGCGAGAACAAAGAGAAGTTAGCTGGACCATACAACTTATCGGGCGGCTCGTTACTTCTATTCTCGAAGGAATAGCAGGGGCTATTATAAATAGTATCGTAGCTACCCTAACACCGCCGCTACAAAAATTGGAGACAGAGATCTTGTTCTGGTTAGTGCAAAACCATGTAGAAGACTTAAACCAACTTTCCTGGGGCTGGATCTGCCTGTATATTTCTGTGCTCTTAGCGTGTATGCTTACAGTAATAGCATTTCTATTTATCTCTTTTAGATACAACTTATCCTCGGCAAGAAAACGCCCATATTTCCCTCCTGATTGGGGTCCTAATCCCTGGTCATGGCGGAACAGGCCTTAATAGCCAAAACGCTATTGCCACCGTGAAGGAGTCAATTGCATGCCTAGAACGAAACTGGATAAAGGCTTGCAGGAGCTATCTGCCGATTTGGCAGAATATTATGGAGATGCAGACACAAATCGGGCTCCTTCCCATTGCGCAAAGAGATGGAACATTTCTTCAGCCTATAACCCATCTCTCTGGATAGCGCATAAGCTTGCTGAGATAGCTGCATACACAAGCAACATTTGTAAGCGAATTATTTTTATGGTAGAAAGATAAGAGGGCTTTTTGATAGTTTCTCGCCTCTATCTTATAAAAAGAGGCAAAGAAGAGAGGCAAAAACGAAAAGCAAGCCAGAGTTTAATCACAGGCAGGAGTAGCGCCGTTAATAAGAGAAACGAGAGCTTTAATCTTAAAAGGCTTTTGAATAATCTGCAAATGTGGATAGCGTTTCCGGATAGGAGCAAAAACACTCTCCCCAGCGGCAGACATTAAAATTGTGAGTATCTCTTGAGGCTGAGTGATCCTAAGTTCTTCAACGACATCTGTTCCCAATTGGTGCTCAAGGTAAAGATCAACAATCACAACATCATAGGGTGGGATACGTTGGACATCCTGGAGAGCAGAGAAGAAAGAGGATGAATTTGCGTAGGTCTCAACGTTATGTCCATGAAGCTTGAGAGCGGTTTCCACCATTATCCTCATAGACAGATTATCTTCGACAATGCTGATGTGCATAGGTATAAATCCCTTCCTACCATATACTCGCTCATACATTCGCATGTAAGAAAATTTATGCACTGGCGAAAATGGCCTTATGCTTGCTTAATAAATTGCTCATACAAATATTTTATGCAAAAGATAACACGCACCCGATAAGAATGGGTGCGCGCCATATATGTGCCTTGTTTACTTGCTTCTTTGCCCAGCAACCTGAAGCCAGAAGGCAAATCTCATCAACACTGCCATATTGATGGAAGCAAGCAACAGCGCGAGCAACAAGCATTTGCTCAAAAGGCATTATTATAGAGCCTGTTGTTCTTGTGAACCACCCTATCCCATCTTCATCTTACGCCAGCACAGCTTATAGTAGAAGTATAAATGCAGTATGTACTTCAGAAAAGCCTTGAGATGATGCAAAAGTGATTTAAAAGTGATTTAAGTGATGCAAAAACGGGCTAAAAGCATCTATACAGCTCATAGATTTAAACACATGAGATATAATAGGGCAACTGCCAAAATCAGAGAGAGAAACACACTCTCTCACTCATTTATAATAGAGAGGAACTACCATGTATGACCAGTGAGGGCCAGACTCATTCAGCAACCAATCTTGATCTCTTTCGAGAAAAGGTTGCCACAGCCCGACGTCAAACAGGACGGCTTCAAAGGGAACTGGCAGACGCTTTAAATATTGATTCTCAAGTACTCAGTCGTAAGTTACATGGAGCAAAGAAAGCATTTCCGACCCATGCGGAAATCAAGCAGATCATTAAAACACTAGCAGAGTGGGATGCACTGGCTATCCAGGCCGAGGCAATCGAGCTTCTCTCATTAATGGGTTTAAAAGCGGAGAGCTTTTCAGAGCTGGAATGGAATACAGCACCGTTAAATAGACTTGAACATGTTACCTCTTCCAACCCGCCAAAAAAGTTGCCTCACCACCCATAGCCCCATTCGCCAATCCACCTTTACCAGTTCCATCTGCTTCAATTATTGGGCGTGAACACCATGTGCAGATGCTCCTGAATCGCTTACAGATGCCATCTATGCGCCTTCTGACACTGAGAGGGACAGGTGGAGTGGGCAAAACGCGTCTGGCACTAGAGGTGGCTCACAAGGCCTGGCAATACTTTCCCGATGGAGTTTTTTTCGTATCACTAGGCACAATTCGTGATGTGACACTAGTACCTTCAACAATTATACAAGCGCTGCATCTTTCAGAACCTCTAGCGGAAGGAGATCTGGGACGGCAAAACATCATTTCCCATAAAGCCATGCTCAAAGAGTTTCTACGAGACAAAGGTGTCCTGCTTGTGTTGGACAACGTGGAGCAGATTCCAGAGATGGCTTCTTTTGTGAGTAATATGCTGAGCATAATTTCGAGGTTAAAAATTCTGGTCACAAGCAGGACGGTTCTTCACCTCTATGGAGAGCATGAATTTGATGTTCCCCCTCTAGAAGTCTATTCTCCTAATACACCATCTACGCTAGAAAACATCCTACAGTGTCCGGCCATCCGGCTCTTTATTGAGCGTGCACAGGCCGTCAATGCCTCATTTAGAATCACCGAACAGAATGCCGCAACAATTGCACACATCTGTACCCGCCTGGACGGCCTACCCCTGGCAATCGAGCTAGCAGCAGTGCGCACCAAAGTCCTACCTGTCTCCAAAATTCTCCAGAGGCTGGCTGAGGGAACAGGGCAGAGTTTGACATTTCTACGAACCATGACACAAAACGCCTTACAAAAACATCAGACCTTATACGAGACACTAGATTGGAGCTATGAGCTACTCGATCAACAGCAACAAAAGCTCTTTCGTCGTCTCAGCATCTTTCTGGGAGGCTGGACCTTAGAGGCGGCTCAGGCTGTCGCAATGATAGAAGATCAAGAGGCGACGTCAGACGAGATATTAGAACAGATGGAAGCATTAATCAATCACAGCCTGGTAAAACCAATATTGGCAGAAGAACAATTTCCAGAAGAGATAGTAGAGCCACGCTTTCATTTTTTAGAGACGATTCGGGAGTACGGTCTAGGGCGTCTGGAGGCAAGTGGAGAGCGTAAGGAGATACAACATCTCCATGCCATCTATTATCTCAAGATAGCAGAAGAGCTCGGTCCAAGTCTCTCCAATCGGACCCAGGAGAGGGTATTACCGGTACTAGCACAGGAACAAGACAACTTGCGTGCAGCCTTAGCATGGGGAATTGAACAGAACGAAGCTGAAATAGTCCAGCGTCTATGCGGAACATTGGGAAAATACTGGGAGGCCCGCACACAATTTCAAGAGGCCCATCGCTGGATCGATGTAGCAATTAAGATGACAGAAGAAACAGCACCGGCAATCCGAGCGAAACTGCTTTTGTCAGCATCGCGTCTTGCGCTATGGGAAACCTCCTGCGAATCTTCGCGAGAGTTTGCTCAAAAAGCGCTCGTTCTTTTTGAAGAGATCGGGGATAGCCAGGGAAAAACCCAGGCAATCTTCCAGATTGGTGATACCTGGCATATGCAAGGCGAATACACACAAGCAAACAAATATCTTGAAGAGAGTTTACATCTGCAATATGAGCAAAAAGACTGGGCCAGTTATGCATTTACGCTGAGCAGGCTGGGTGCAGTAGCGATACTTCAGAGCAATTATGTGCAAGCATGGACATGGTTAAATGAAGCGCTCCCCTTAATGCGTAAGTATAGTGAATCAGCCCTCCTCAATGTCACACTTATCTATCTGGGTGTACTCGCACTTATACAAGGGGAAATTACAGCAAGCCTCAGCTATTTACGAGAAGGGCTACTCCTTGCGCAACAGACAGGAAATCGTTATATGGTTGCTACAGACTTAATTGCATTCGGCTGTTTACTAGGAATCATTCGAGGAGCATCTTATACAGCACGGGTATGTAGTGCCGCCGAGATACTTTTTGAGAACCTGAATACCTCCCTGCCAGCGGCATACCGACCATTATATGATGCATTTGTCGCCGGGATAAAATCCCAGGTTGATGAAATAACCTGGAGTGCATGGTGGGCAACAGGCCAAACACTCAGCCAACAGGAAGTAATCACACTTGTACTTACAACAACCGAAGAGAAAGATTAGTGCAGAAAGGAAAATAAAAGAAAGGAAAATCTATGATACAATAGAGACAAGGCTTATAGAGGAGGAAAGAGATGAAAATTGTCATTCTAGGTAATGGTCGTTTTGGCTCATATCTCGCCAATCAACTGGATCAAGCAGGGCATACAGTTACCGTTATTGATCGCACAGCAGATAACTTTAATCGCTTGTACAGTGGTTTTCGAGGCAAGACCATCATTGGCAATGGTGTTGATGAGGACACACTCAAACGTGCGAATATAGAGAGCGCAGATGCCTTTGTTGCGGTAACAAATGGAGATAATCGGAATATCATGGCAGCGCAAATTGCCAGAGAGATTTTCCATGTCAAAAAAGTGATCTGCGGTATTCGTGATGCAGGTCGCGTCGAACTATACGAAAAACTCGGCATGGAAATAATCTCTTCAACAGCCTTCACGGCGCAGCGACTCTATGATGCACTTCTCAGCAAAGCACCAGCCACACAAAAAGAAACAAAAGCATAGGAGTTTGACAAGAAATCGGGGCAACGCGCATTACCCTGCATATTCTAGAAACAAGAAGTAGAGTAGTAGCAATTCCCACTAAATTACTCTTTTTAGCTTACTTAGCTCAAAGTATCCTCTGAGCCTTCCGATTGAACAACAGAGGAGAGAAAACGCCTATAGCAAGTCTATACATAGACGAGTTTCTCTCCTGAACCAACAAAAAAGCACATCTTACTACTTATCTGGAACATTCATAATAAGTCACTAGCAAGCTGGGATGGGCTCCATCCTACAATAATTTTACATAGATGCAAACCTCATCACGCTGGGCAAGTGACCTATCCAACAAGACAGACGGTATTACTTCACGCCTGAGCAAGAGTCTTCTTTTCTCATTGTATTTCATCATTAGTTCTGGTATTCTCGAAGCATTACCCCTTCAGTCTTTCAGGCAGCAATAAGTTATTATTGGGTGTATTGCAGACACGTAGTTTGAGCAGGGGTTGACAGTTTAGCAAAGTAAGGGAGAATCATGGGATTTCTTTTTCTTTTCCTATACCGCAATCTGAAGGGCTATCGCCCTTTAGTAGTATCTGCAATAGTAGTTTCTTTTTTAGGAGTTGCCGTAGACATTCTTGCAGCACTCCCTCTGAAGTACATTCCAGCAAAACTTCAGAACACGAATAACAATCCAGACGCGATCTGGAATGGTGCAGTCAGTTTTTTTGATCGATTTGATAGCGCAAACGTTGGTAAAATAACTGCTCATAATCCTCACACGGTATTAGGAGTTATCCTCTTTTCAGCCAGTCTTCTCATCGTCGCGACGATATTAGACGCCCTGCTAGGATATGCAGATATTTACCTTGCGGCGTTTATTGGTCAAAATCTCACAGCGAGACTACGGAAACAGCTTTTTCAACAGATCCAGCGGCTATCACTGGATTGGCATGGGAAGCAAAAAAAAGGTGACATCGTTCAACGCGTCACAGGCAACATTACAGACATAGAGAAATTTGTCACAGATGGTTTAGTTGATCTTCTCACTGGCATCCTGACCATCATTGGTGTGACCGCAGTCATGCTTTATTATAGTGTTCCTTATACAATGCTCTCCATTGTAGTAGTTCCAGCATTAGCCCTTGTCGTTTTTAGCTATACCACCTCAATAAAAGCAGCGACAAAGAAGACCACAAAGGCTGCCGCCTCTGTTGCGGATGTTGCAGTAGAGGATGTTGGAGCAATCACAGTGATCAAAGCGTTTGATCTTGTAGAGCGAGAGACAGATCGTTTTAATCAGTACGTAGACAAGACGCGTAAAGCTGGCTTGCGTGCCGGAAGTCTCCAGGCGCAATTCACACCGCTCGTGACAGTATTAATAGGAATCGGTACAGCCATTATCATCGGCATAGGAGCATACGTCGCATCGGGCAACAATTTCTCATTTCTCATCAAGATTTCGTCAAAAAGTATTGATATTGGGACAGTTATCCTCTTCATCACCCTGCTTGGAAAACTCTTTCAGCCAATGAAAGACCTTTCCAAATTGACCAATGTTGCAGCAGGTGCATCAGCGGCGGCAGAGCGCATTCAGGATATTCTGGACCAGGCACCAGAAGTAACCGAGACAAAAGCCTCATACAATGGCCCCCAGACGCTACGCGGAGAGATCACCTTCGAGAATGTCACCTTTGGTTACACGCCAGAGAAACTTATTCTAAAAGGAATCAACCTGCATATTCCAGCAGGGAAAAAAGTTGCCCTGGTGGGTCTATCCGGTGGTGGTAAAACCACGCTGGTCAAATTAATTCCACGCTTTTATGAAGCCACGTCTGGAGTTGTAAAGATAGATGGGAAGGCTAACACCGTATACCCAATTTCGCTGCTGCGGCAGAATGTTGGTATGGTATTACAAGAATCCGTATTATTCGAGGGAACCATTCTTGAAAATCTCAAGATAGGGCGTCCAAATGCCACAATGGATGAGATCATCAAGGCGACGCAACAGGCCCATATTCACGATGTGATTATGAGCTGGCCAGAAGGCTATGGAACGCCGGTGCGCAATCAAGGGAAGAACTTCTCAGGGGGTCAGCGTCAACGGCTGGCAATAGCGCGAGCATTGCTCAGCGACGCGCACATCCTGGTTCTGGACGAACCAACAGCGGCACTGGATGTTGAAGCAGAGGTAGAAGTAATGACCGCCCTGGACCAACTGGTTGTTGGGAGAACCGTCTTAATGATCTCGCACCGGCTCAGCACATTAGGCAAAGTTGATGAGATCATTGTGCTCAAAGATGGTCTCGTTGTTGAACAGGGAACATACAAAGAATTAAAAAGTCGTGCAAACGGTATCTTTGCCGGATTGCTTGGGAAGCAGAAGCAATACGATGCAGATTATGCAGGCAAATCGATGATCATTCCCAAAGCAGAACTGGCAGAGATGATCAAGCAGAAACAAAATCCTGTAGGGTATGATCAATCGCGTTTTGAAAGAAAAGAAGAGGCGATAGCAAACGGATATAGCAAGAATGGAAGACAAAAGGCACGCATTATCGTTGAGATTGAGGGCAGAATCATCAGGGAATATGAGCTAAACAAGTCAGAGCTACGTGTTGGACGAAATCAATCAAACGACATCCCGATACCCTCAGAGCGTATCTCGCGTTTACATGCCAAGATTCACAGGGAAAAAGACGGCTGGTCAATTGATGATGCACAGAGCTTAAACGGTCTCAACTACCAGGGAGAGTTGATTGAGCACCATAAGCTCATGAACGGTGATCGTATCTACCTGGCCCCCAAAGTAGTCATTACCTATAAAGAAGAAGGCGCACCAGTAGTAGACGCCGCTTCAGCGATGCAGTATCCAATCTCATCCATGCCACTTCCTGCATCTACACCGCCAGCCTTATCACTACCTCCCTCTTTACCCATATCATCACCCTCTATAAAGGAGCAAATTGTCGTCAAGATTGATGGAAAAGTTGTCTTCACATGTCCACTAGATAGAGATACATTGACAGTGGGACGATTACCAGGAAATACTATTCAGGTTCCATCATCGCTTGTTTCGGGGCAGCACGCCATCCTCACAAAACAGGGAGGACAATGGGCGATTATGGATAAGGGTAGCCGAAACGGTCTCACCTACCAGGGAAAGCGGGTAGAGCGTCATATATTTACGAGAGGAGATAACATCAACTTAGCGCCAACAGTTGTACTAGAATTTGAGCAAGCCTAAAACCTGAGAATATGGCTCAAATAGTCCGTTTAAAAAAGTAGAGACGAAAAGAGATATGTATATGTTACATACCTCTTTTCATCCCTACTTTTTTATAGCATTTCTAATCACTAAACAGTACGTAGGGCTTCAATCGGATCGAGTCTGGATGCTCGCACAGCAGGATAGAGGCCAAAGACGACGCCGATCAACGAAGAGATACCAAAGGGCATAATCAATGCAGTCAGAGTAACTACAAAGGGAAGACCTGCCAGATTAGTAATGCCGAAGCCCAGAGCAAAGCCAATAATCATCCCTATAATACCGCCAACCAGGCTCAAGACGAGCGCCTCGATCAAAAACTGATTGCGAATATCAGCACGAGTAGCCCCCAGAGACATACGAATACCGATCTCGCGTGTGCGTTCAGTGACAGAAACAATCATAATATTCATAATACCAACGCCACCGACAGTCAGAGAGATAGAAGCAATACCGACCAGCAACAGAGTCAGGACCGAAGTAAACTGATTGGCAGTCTGTAAAAGTTGATTAGAATTCGTCATATTAAAATCATTTGGATTACCAGCGGCGATATGGTGGCGTTGCTGCAAAATGGTCGTTATATCTTTTTGCGCCTGATCAATATTGCTGGAATCATCAACCTGAACTTGAATACTATCCACATACTGTGTATTTTTCACACGATTAATTGCTGTATTAAGGGGCATAAAAATGACATCGTCGCTATTTGCGCCACCCTTTGCTGGCTAAGACACCAATCACCCGATACAGCTGATCGCGAATGCGGATAGTCTTGCCGATAGGATCATCGCCACTAGCATCGAACAAATTATGCGCCACGGTTGGACCTAATAGCACCACCGAACGTGCCCCCAAATCATCCTCAGAACTAAACCAGGTTCCCTCAGACACAGACCAATCCAGAATATTCTGGTAAGAGACATTGACACCCTGGACGCGTGTATTCCAGTTCTGATTGCCATAGACCGATTGTACGCTTGCTGATAATACGCCACTCACAGAGGTCACATGTTGAACCTTCGTAATAGCAGTGATATCCAGAGGAGTCAACGACTGAGTTGTGCTTGCAGTAGCCGTGTTAAAGCCCCTCTGGTTCGTACCAGATCCTGGGGCGATTGTAATTACATTCGTACCCAGGCTAGAGATAGTATTATTAATGCTGGTACTCACCCCTTGAGTCAAAGTCAAGGCAGTAATCACAGCAGCAACACCGATAAAAATGCCCAGCGCAGTCAAGAGAGAGCGGAGGCGATTAGACCAGATAGCCTCTATAGCCAACGCAGCATTGGTAGTCAGAGTATTACGGCGTGTCAGATCTTTTGCAACAAAGGGTTTCAGCAAGCGATGGCGATAAACCTTCTTGTTTCCAGAAACGATAGTTGGTACCTCAACAACAGACTTCTCATCAATCTGAGTCATTAGATCTTTCCTCTTTCCGCAGATTTATCCAGCTCTTGTTGCCGCTGCATAAGCTCCCATTCCCGTTGAGCATCACGAGGCTGGGCTACAGGTTCATCGCGAACGAGACGGCCATCGCGAAAAGTAATCTGGCGGGAGGAATATTCGGCGATATCTGGCTCATGCGTTACCAGCACAATCGTAAGACCTTGCTGATTAAGCGCCTGTAACATGGCCATAACTTCAACGCTTGTACGGCTATCTAGATTGCCAGTTGGCTCATCTGCCAGCAAGAGAGAAGGAGCATTCACCAGGGCGCGGGCAATAGCAACGCGCTGCTGCTGGCCGCCGGAAAGCTGGAAAGGTTTATGGTCCATACGCGTGCCCAGTCCCACGAGTTGGAGAGCCTGGGTTGCGCGTTGCAGACGTACCTCAGGCTTTACACCTGCATAGACCATAGGCAACATCACATTATTCAAAGCAGTCGCTTTCATAAGCAAGTTAAAGCCTTGAAAAACAAAACCGATCAAGCGATTGCGTACACGAGCCAGCTCATCATTAGGCATCTTACTCACGAGCCTGCCAGTCAGGCGATACTCGCCCTGAGTGGGGCGATCCAGGCAACCAAGCACATTCATAAAGGTAGATTTACCTGAACCGGAAGGGCCACGAACGGCCACAAATTCGCCTGGATATATTGAGAGAGAGACGCCACGCAAGGCATAGACAGCAGTCTGTCCCAGGGCATACGTTTTTTTAAGATTTGTGACAGAGATAACTGGTATATCCTTCGGATTCGAGCTCACCACACGAGCAGGAGAGGTCATCACATTTGAGGAATTTTCTGCTGTTCTAGAGGAGTAGCAGAGCCACGAGGCACAACCAGGGCACGTTCCATATTGGCTGGCTGGTTACTACCCTCAATGCGTGATACAGGCTCATTCTGATTATCGCGTGTCATATGATATATAATACCTTTTTTTATTATCGAACCCAGACCAGGGCTAATGCGCTAGCCGAGAGAGCTTACAAAATATAAAAGAGAGGCAGAACAATATCAGGCAAAGCAGAATAATGATAGATAAATATATCTTCCTATTAAACTCTCCCTTAGTGTTCAGCGAAGAGGCCATTCCTCCCCTTTCTGAAAAAGAGAGGGGCTTTCCGGCCTGATTTTGGTAATCAGCTTACATGAACAGGAGTAAAATGTCTCCAGGGAAATCCCTGCTGTTTCAGTATAAACAAAGCGTTACAATCTGACAGAAGAGTTTCTTGTATTCAGAAATCGGCAGAGAACAGGTGAAGCATGAACCAGACAGCTATCAAAAACAAACAGAGGCACTTTTTTTTGCTCAGCAGGCGCTGGTTGATTATCAGCCTGGTCCTACTCATACAAATTGCAATAGTAGGGATGGCATCGATTAATGCGCTACAATCTAAGCAAGCGGAAGTCACGTTAAGCGCAGTAAATGGAAGACCAGATATCTGCCAGATCGTGCATGTAGCAACCTTTTCTGATGCATGGATAAACGGGATTCAGCCAGGGATGCTAGTAAAATCAATCACAGGACCATTCTCGGACTTTGGCTTGCACAGAGTTGGAGGATTAAGCAGATGTGTCCCTACGATCTCGCGACCTGTTGATGTACAAGTGATAGGACAGCATACCATTCTCCACGTCACCATTTATCCGCAATCTATCACTATCCCAGATGAGATCCTGCCATATCTACTTATGACAATTTTTAGCGTAACAGGGATAATTATCTATCTTCGTGCCAGGAATTGTCCCGCTGCACGTACAGCCTATGGTCTATTCTCCTTTGCGTCACTCATATTCTTCATTGCCAGCATACCCACAATACTCTGGGCCAATATACTCATTTACGTTCTCGGTCTCATAACCTGGGGACTGGCAACAACCTTTGTCTGTCTTTTACCACATCCATTATTAAAACAGAGAAGCAAGCATAAGCAGCGAATGTCGCCCTACACCCCTCTCATTGTCGGAATCATTCTTACAATAATAAGCTTACCATCCATCATCTGGTTCCCCTGGATACGAGCGGTACTCTGGATACTAACCAGCGTATATACACTGGCCTGTATCATCACCATTGGTTCAATTATGTTCTGGGGATTACGCAGTCTCAACTCAAGCGACAAGCAAGTAACAAGAATTGTAGCCATAAGCATCGCCTTTTTGCTTCTGGCGCTAGCAGTGAACCATAGTGTTGCTCATTATCAATCATTTGTATTCAATGGTTCCACGCAAATTTTTGCTGTTCCTCTGATGCTTTTGCCAATTGTTTGCAGTTATGCATTAGTACATCATCAATTTCTGGGAGCCACAGGTCTATTTAACCGCCAGATCATTCGGATCGTCTTATGGCTTTTGCTAGCCAGTTTTTTTATCGTACTCACAATCATTCTCATCCAAACAATAAATGTCAGCACAGGCAACCAAAACCTGCGGATCTATTGCTATGCGGGACTACTCGTCTTGAATTTAGGATTGTTTCCTCTAGCGTGGAACATGGTACGCAACATTGGAGACCAATTGTTCTATCATGATTTCTACGAATATAATCGTTCCTTACAAGAACTGAGTGCTAAACTGACACATTTCCACCATCTAGAGCAGATCTGCGCATTTCTCCTACCGCGTCTGACGACATTACTCAACGCGACTGGTGCAGCGCTGCTTATCTACACACCAGAGCAAGGAGAGAATAAAGCAAGCAACGTTCCATTATGGCGCATCTACCTCGACAAAGATACAGCCTTTCTTCCCACAGATCGTCTTATTGGCATTGCCAATCTCGCATTAACGCACCGGAGAGAGCCTTCCGCAGAGCCATTGCTGCTGGATGGAGTACTCCTATTCACCTTATACGACGGGAATCGGCTCAGCGGCTTCCTCTGTCTCGGCTCCAAGCTAAACTTCGAGCAATACAGACGCCAGGATAAAAGCTTTCTAGCCACCCTTGCCGCCCAGCTATCCGTATTAGAAGTCAACAATCGTTATCTGGAGCAGGCCGAAGCCGACGCACAAAAGTTAACAGCCCTGAACCGACGGGTAATCTCAGCCCAGGAAGACGAGAGAAAACGGCTAGCATTTGAACTACACGACGAAGCATTGCAGCAAGCGATACTACTAACCCGGCAATTGTCAGATGCCGGAAACATGAGCGAAGTAGCGGAAGCAATGCCACTTGCGCGTGCTATCGTAACCAGCCTGCGTCATACCTGCCTGGAGCTGCGTCCGCCCCTCCTCGACGAGCTCGGTCTGGAAGAAGCGCTCTACTGGTTAGCGGGTCAGACAGAGCAGCGGGCAGAACGTGGAGACATAAAAGGGCTCCAGATCGAAGTTTCTTGCATAAACACAACAGATCTTCGTCTGCCAGACCAGGTAGAACTCACTTTTTACAGAGTTGTACAAGAAGCCCTGACAAACGTCTTAAAGCACTCACAAGCCAGAAAAGTCACCATCCAACTTCGTCATTATCCCTGGGGTGAGATATCCCTGTTTGTGCGGGACAATGGACGAGGTTTTGTGAGTGAGCGGCCAGCAAATGAGCAACTTGGTCTCATAGGAATGCGCGAACGAATGGTCGCCATTGGTGGACAGCTCCAATTAATTTCGCAGCCAGGACATGGAGTTGCGATACAAGCGATCTACAAACAGATAACAGAGAAAGAGATCAACGAGCCAGTCGAGGTTGCATTATGAGAGAGTCCAGACCAAACGAAGAGGCAAGCAGAAACATTACCATCTTACTGGTAGATGATCATGCCATGATGCGTGAAGGGACACGGCGGCTTCTGGAAGAAGATCCGGTCCTGGCAGTTATAGGAGAGGCACGAGATGGTACAGAGGCGATTGCCATATGGCAGGAGATCAAACCAGATGTCATCATATTAGATATCTCCATGAAAGGAATAAACGGCTTTGGAGTAGCGCGTTTTCTACAGACGCAGAAACCGAGGCCAGCGATGCTTGTCCTAACCGCATACGACGAAATCGCTTACGTCCATGCCATGCTCAAGATGGGCGTACAGGGCTACTGGCTCAAGAGCGCCCACGGGAGCGAGATTCGGCAGGCAGTCCATCAAGTAGCAAGGCACAGACAGAGTCTTGATCCAGCGATCCAGCGTATGATTGTCGAGAGTGAAGACATAGCTCCAGCGTCGATAGAGCCGCTCACAGTCCGTGAGCTTGAAGTACTACAACTTGTTGTCCAGGGTGTGCGAAACATAGAGATAGGGCAGAGGCTAAGTCTGGCAGTAAAGACCGTCGAGATGTATCTGACCAGCATCTATGGTAAGCTCGGCGTACAATCAAGGGCAGAGGCAATTGCATTTGCGCAGAGACAGGGATTGCTGCTAGAGCATGAATAATATTTTGCAAAAGAGACAAAACAAAAGATGGTCAAGGGAGAAACAATTCCCGAGGTCTTATTCACTCGGCCTTATATAAAACTATCGGCAAAGGAAGAGATTACTTAAGGGTATTTATACGCGAATTATGAATTTACAAAAAGGTTGAGAGAGAAATTCTCCCTCAACCTTTTTTGCTAGGAAGCGGCGATTGAGTAGACGCTATTCATAGTGCCAAAGAAGATATGATTAGCTGAGAGGGTGGGCGTAGCAAAATGGGCGACGGGAGCATTCAAGCTGATCTGAGCTCGCAGTTGACCGGTAGTAGCATCAACGGCATACAGCGTACCATTGTTATCAAGGCCATAGACAGTATGGCCGCCGATAACGGGTGGGAGGGTAAGCTGTCTATCCTTCCAACCAAGATTCATCTGTGTACCAGAAACAGTCATCTCCTGTACACCATCAAGACAGGGAATATAGACCTGTGAGCCGAGAAGGGCAGCGCCACCCATAGAGAGAGAGCCAGGGCAGACAGGTTTATCAGTAATCTGGCCGCCAACGCCGCCCAGATTATCGGCATGGAGCAGATAGCCAAAACCAGATTTTCCGGCGGCAAAGAGCAGATTATGAGGCAAAAGCAGTGGACCCATCGAACCGAGGTCGGCATCATTATTGTTATCCTGACCCCATTGAGTTGGAGCAAAGCCATCCTCCAGGCGCAGATCAGCAAAGAGGCGAAGAATAGAATCGCTATGATCCCAGGTCCCCTGAGTTATCGCGCCATTGCCAACCGCAACAAAAACATGGCCTACCGAGTCAATAGCGGGGCCGGAAGGAGCCCAGATCGCGCCCTCACGTGGAGTAGGGACACGATAGGAGAGTAAAGGACCCTGACCGGTGGTTTGAGAGGCAACGATAGTGCCAATATATTGACCACAATCACCAGCCAGGCCACCGAAAGCCACATAGACTCGATTCTGATAGAGCGCCAGAGCAGAGCGCTGCTGATGAGTAGTGGGGTCCATACCGGGAAGATCAATAGTGCGGCGTACGCGTACCTGGCCAGTATTTACATCGACACCGACCAGAACGTGAGATGGTCCCTGAATCTCGGCAACAGCGAAGAGAAGATTCGTCTGAGGATCGTAGACAGGAGTGCTAGTAATGCCCAGGGGATCGATATCGCCACAAGGCAGAGTTGAACGAGAGACGGGAGAGCCAACATTTGTATGCCACTCAACGCTGCCAGTTTGTACATTGAGAGAATAAAGAGTATCGTTCTCAGTCACAACCAGTAGATGGCCCTGAATCACCAGAGGCTCGGCATAGACAGCGCCATCAAGCGGAGTATTCCAGGCTTGAGAGAGGTGTTTTGGATCAAGCATAGTAGGAAGATAGCCAGCGCGCAACATATCGTGATGGTAGGTAGGCCAATCATTCTGACCGAGAGTAACCGCCTTCATAGATGAGAGAGGAGTAGATAGTGTTGTTGGCGATGGAGTTACAGCAGAACTAGCGCTGGAAGAACCCGCGGAATTACAGGAGCCAAGAATAAAAACGAGGCTATAAATACAAAGACAGGTAGCAACAAAAGAACGGCGACGAGAGTATGTCAAATCCCACATGCCCTTTCTCTCCTTCAATCCATAGAATTTAGCTACGATCAAAAAATTCAGCGCGGCTAGATGGATCGGGTTTCTGGCTGAGCTGAATAGCTGAGAGGTAGGGATCAGAAGCGGCGAGAAGCTGATTTGCCTCGTAGGCCAGAGCGCGATAATTAATGTGACCGCCTGGGCGTGAGCGTTGAGAGGTAAGATAGATTGCCTGTTTGGGATCACCGTGCATCCAGAGAGAGATCTGATGAGCAAGAGGCAATAAATTGAGCACAAAAGTATAATCAATAGTTGAACCATAGCGTGCGGCAACCTCGTCGAGAAAAGCCAGCAAGCGCGTATAGTAGTATTGAAGATCGTGTTCAAAAGAGGCACGATGTTTAGCGAAGGCAGGAATCTCAGAAAGGTAGAGCGGAAGGCCATAGCCATGCGCAAGAATTTGCCGAGCAGTATCCAGAGTCAAAGGTTGGCCAAAGACCAGAGGCAAAGGGAAGAAGCGGCCCCAGGCGCGGTGGCGATTGAAGTCACGCAACTCGCCCAGGAAGCTTTCAACGACCAGGGTCATACGAGTAGTGCGTGCAAAGGCTGGTAGCTCATTATAATTAGAATGGTTGGCAAAGATTATGTTACTCATAGCATGTTTACTCTCAGCGGCGCAATTGTGCAACCAGGCAAGGAGAGGTTCGCGTTTCAGGCCAGGCCAGAGCAACTGGATATATTCGGCAAGCAGGCGTTCTCCCTCAGTATAATGAGAAGAGAGTAGCTCCACATACTGTTTTACAGATTGAGGAGGGGCATAGTGCAGAGGCACCTGCTGTAAAAGATCGGTCTGAGTGCTAAGATACACCTGTAAGCGGGCGAGATTTGTATTTGTTGTTTTAGCGGGACTGGTATGGCGTATCAGGCTGGGAGCTTCGGCTTTGTATTCCAGGATCGCCTCCTCTTCAGGGGAGGGAGCAAGCAGGCGTTCAACCTGGGAAGCTACACGCTGATAATACGCAAGGGGAGAAGCTTTCAATTCAGAGAGAATGCGAGACCAATCGCGGGCAGAGGTCTCGAAGGACATACCGCTCCACTGGCCAAATAACAGAAAAGAGCGGACGCAATCAAGTACACGTGAAGTCAGAGCCGAGCGTTGCTGAGGATCAGTTTTATTTGCCTGAAAATAGAGTTCAAAGTCTGTGAGCAAAAGAGCTTTTTGTTTAGCAAACAACTCTAGAGAGAGAGCACCAAAGGATTGATATTGTGCCTCCAGGTGGGTAAGCTCTTCCTGAGGAAGAGCAGAAGAGAGATACAGATGGAGGGGATGGAGAAGAGCTTTGCCAAAGGTTGATTGATAGCGTGTTGACTTCTCCTGGCCCGAATTCAGAGAGCTCAGATTGAAGAGAGCAAGGCAGAGATGCATAGGAACGCGTCCGAAATCCACAGCCAGCCGAGCCATATCGCCCACAGAGGCGTGGCCATAGCCATGAAACATCTGCTCAATCTTTTGGTCCGGATCGACGCCCTTCTCGCCCATCTCATGAAGAATATCCCAGGGCATACCAGCAGCGCGTGATTGGCGGGCACCGGCCCAGGCACGCTGAGCGGCAGTACGTTTCTGTGGATTAGCAATCGTCGTCGTGACCACCGTACCAGTTTCATTATCTTCGAGACAGATCAGGCGAAGACCAGTCACATCTGGAGCATAAGTAAACCAGCGATAGGGCGCAACCCGATATTCCTGTTCGAGAGGCAGGTCAGATTTTTTTAGCTGCTCAGCTTGTTTCACGGCTATTTTTCCTATTCTAAGAGGCCTACATGTCTTCAGTGAGATAAGTTTGAATAATGCGAAGCACATCATCGACAGAAAAAGGCTTTGGCATCGTTCCATCGACCTTCAGGGAAAAAGCTTCAGCCAGATTATCAATGGCCGACATCAGAAAAACAATATGGCGTTGGCGAACCTGAGGTTCGGACAGCAACCGGAGGCAGACCTCACGGCCATCGACCAGAGGCATCATCAGATCGAGAAAAACGAGAAAATGCTCATCCTTATGAAGCTTTTCCAGAGCCTCGCGGCCATTGCGGGCGAAAGAGACGGGATAGCCCTCAAGTTCAAAAATATCGGCCATCATATCACGAATCACAGGATCATCATCCACAACCAGAATTTTACGATGAAAGAGTTTTGTATTCACCTGTTACCTGCTCCCTTGTCTCAACGAGAGGTTCAACGCGTGGCAAATAGAAAGTAAAGACAGAACCCTCATTAAGAATGCTCTGCTCAAGCCACAGCTTGCCACCCATTGCCTCAACATAACGACGACATATATAGAGACCCAGACCGGAACCGCGAATGGGAGTGGTAAGAGACCGGGGAGCGCGAACAAACTTCTCAAAAATATGCTCCTGGTCATCCGGTAAAATACCTTCACCCTGGTCCTTCACCCGAATCAAAATCAGAGGAGAAGCCGCTTCTTGTTCGAGCAGCAAGACAGGATCTTGTTGATCGAGCGGCAAGAGATCCATCACATCAGCGAGAGTAGTAGTGCTAGCAGAAAGAGTAATCGTACTTTCGGCGGGAGAATACTTAGCGGCATTCTCAAGCAGATTGGTCAAGACCTGGCGGAAGCGCAAGGCATCGGCCATAACCCAGAGAGTATCAGGAACCTCGCGTATGAGCGCCTGCTCATTATTAAAGGTCAGCAAATTTGCAGCCATCTCAGCGGCAGTAAGGACAGGCACAGGCTCAAGAATGAGATGCTTATCGGCAGCGCCCATTTGAGCAGCCTCAGTCATCTTTGAAATCAGGTCCGTAAGCTGTTGAGCGGCGCTAGAAATCTTATTGGCATAGCGCAGAATGTGTTGAGTACTATTCCGAGCATTCTGACGTTTGAGCATAGAAGAATAGCCCGTAATAGCACTCAGAGGAGTACGCAGCTCGTGAGAGGCAGTAACCAGAAACTCATCTTTGAGTTTATCCATACGTTGTAGCTCGGCATACGCCTCTTCGCGTTGAGCAAAGAGTTGAGCATTGCGGATAGCGCTTGTTGTCTGAGCGCAGATAGCCAGGAGCATACCAATATCTTTTGGGCGAAAAGTGCGGCTATCGGGAGGCATAGAAACAGCCAGCATACCAATCAGATCACCCTGATAGTGCATAGGGATCATCAACATCTGCTCAACATTAATCTCCCGCAAAAAGAGCACGCCGCCCTCATTACTTTTGCTAGTCAGATCATCAAGAATAGCACTATCGAGATAGAAAAAGCCGCCTTCTCTGACAAGCTGCTCCAGGATAGTATGTTGAAAAGGGAGATGGATCATCGTCACCAGCTCATCCTCAGTATCCTTACTGGTTGGTGGAAGCAAAGCAGGAGGCAGAACATCGTCGTCATACTCCTGACGGGCGCTGGGGGGAGCATACATAGCCTGGGCCACCAGCTCATCTTTATCAGGAGAAGGCTGGAAAAAGACACTAATCTCGACATGGACCAGGGAAGCTACCGATTTAACAAAAGCATGTAAAAGTTGATTCACATTGAGAACAGAGCCAATAGATTGGAGAGTGCTATTAATCGCAGCCAATTGTGCTTCGCGCTGTTTAGCTTCTTTAAGCAGCTTGCGATCCCGCTCATACAGCTTTACATTCTCAATACCAACTGTAACAATCTGCAACATTGTCTCCAGTACCTGAACCTCTTCGGGGTGATAGGCATTGGGTTGTTTACTCACGAGAGAAAGCGACCCGATAATACGATTATACATGCGCATAGGCAGGAAGAGAAAAGACTCGGCCTCGCGCTGATCGCCCCAGACGCCAGTGAGAAGTTCACTATAAAAAGACGTCTTATGTGCTTCTTGAGCGGGAGAAAACTGCAACTTCTGCTGATCTTTTTGAGTCACGCTCCACCAGATCGGGCGGTCGGATTCCAGATAGCCAGGAGTCTGCTCAGAGAGATCATCCATACGCATACCTTCAGAAGAGGCAAAAACATCATAGATGCGATCAGTATCGCGATCATAGAGAGTAAGGAGGAGGGCGGAGACATCGACAACGCAAGGAATAAAACGATACATATTATCGACGAGATCGGCAAGCTTCACTGAAGTAGGGAAAACCATACTCACGCCTTGCAAATACTGGAGATAGTCGCTAGTACGGCGTTGAGTACGATGCAGGGCATAATTTTGGAGATAGAGGGCGAAGCGTTCAGCAAAAACCAGGGCATCAGAGCGTTGACGAGCGTGGAATTCCGTGCCAACGCCGGGATTGAGCTGATAGAGTACAATCACCCCAAGAATATTTGGTTGTTCCTGTTGAGGAGACTCAAGCGAAAGCGAGGGTTCCTGGATAGGAACAGCCAGATAGCCACCAGGAACCATATCGAGCAAGCCAGGATAAGGCTCATCATTATAAAAGGCAGAAAGATAGTCTTTCTGACTCATCACATAGGCCTCATTTTTCTGCCAGATAAAGCCAATCAAATCATGACCAATGGGATAGGTAGAACCAGGAACAAAAAGAGTGAATTGTTGAGGAGAAACATGCTCCAAATCTTCAGCAGAAGAAGGATTTGAGCGAGAGCGAGCGGCAGGGGAGGGAGCCAGATTTTCATTCTCCAAATGGACAGTCAGGCGGCGTTTCGGACGAATCCCTTCTGAGCCCAAATTGCGGACGACAGTAGAGCGTAAACGGACATGAAGCTGTACCTGCATCTGCCCAACACGCTCATCATAGAGAGCAAGACAGGCACCTTGTGCAGCAAACTGAAGCATCATTTGATGTAACAGATTTCTGAGTAATGCCAGCGGATAGCTATCATCGGCATTGGACTCAGGACCAGCGCAGGCCGGGGTAGACATATAGGCTCTCCTCACGTTTCTCGCGGCAGTAACAAAGAAGCGCAGGGAATATGATAAGCTTAAGAAAGTATCTTAGCTCAAAAATCGACAATCATCGTGCTCTTCTTGGGACATAGCTTAAATCAACGCACACAACAAAAATCGTACTTTACAGCCATATTCTATACAATGAAGAATAATCAGGCTGCTCCATTGCGTAGCATATCATAGTACTTTCTGATATTCAACAGGAAGCATACGTTCGTGAGCATTGCAGAATATGTTTTTGCAGCATCGATAACCCATGCACCAGTGCCACACGCGACATCGAGTACGGAATGGAAGATACTGGGAGCGAAGCTTTCCCCTCGGTTGAATTAAGATCGACACCGGCAAGATTGTAGGTTAGCGAGATGGAGATGGCGTGGCCGATCTTCCCTACGGGCTAGGTAGTTGCCTATGTGGGAAGATCGGTAAAGAATTAGATGGCGCGGCTGGCACCAAGGAGGCGTTTTGTAAGTTCGCCACCTTCGAGGACCAATTCGCGCAGGGCTTCATCGAGGTGACGATCTTCGACGACAAGTTCCTCAGCAGCGGCCTGGGACGAATTCTCGTCAGCGGCAAAGAGAGCGGCTTTGCGCAAGAGTTCACGGATAAAGGTTGCGCTGACCCCTTCGGTCTGTTCAACGATCAGTTCGCGGTTGCTCAGTTGCAAAGTGAGCCCTTGACCGTAGAGGTCGAAGAGGCGCTGGCGGCATACATAATCGGGGAGAGGAACCTCAATAGCCTGATCGATACGACCAGGACGGGCGGCCAGGGCTGGTTCGAGGATGTCGGGGCGATTGGTAGTAAGAATAAAGAGAATATCGGCGTCCTCAGCAATACCATCCATCTGATTGAGAAGCTCAAAAAGCAGGACAGTACAGCCAGTCGCCTGCAGGGTACGCTCTTCAGCAATGAGATCAACATCTTCTAGAATTATCGTCGCAGGCTGCAAGATGCGTGCCAGTTTACAGGCTTGCTCAAGGAGGCCAACGGTGCGACCCGTAATCAAAAACACCGTGCGATCAGGCATCTGGCCAGCGATATACATAGCAGTCAAGGTTTTGCCAGTACCTGGCGGGCCATAGAGCAATACGCCGCGCTTAATATGGCGATTGGCGGCCTTAAGGCGTTCACGCAGGCGGGAAAAGCTGATAGTCTGGCGTTCGATGCGCTCCAGGACGCCACGAGAGAGAATAATATCCTGGCGGGAGATAGGGGGTAAGCGATGAAAATGGACCTCAACCACGCCACGCTCACCTCTTGCCAGAGAGATCACGTGGCTACGATAGACATTCTGCTGACGCATAGCAGTACGGAGTTCGGCCAGAAGCTTCTCAGCATCAGCGCGTTCCAGGGCCATCACCTCAACATCCAATCCAGAACGGCCACTCATCTCACGGGGTCCACGAACAAGGAGAGCGAGAGGCTGGCCGGAATGTTTGATGAGGTAGAGGCCTGACTGAACGCAAGCCAGGACGCGGCCATCATTGAGAGAGAGATTGACATACTCAACTGGTCCTTCGGTAATACGTGTACTACGGTCTTTACTGAGCAGATAGGCCATCTTGACGCCCATATGCTCATAGGCAGCGACAACCCCTAGAAGGGTTGAAGACCAGCCCTCAAGGTTCAAGAGATAAGTAATTGCGACATGTAGATTGGGATGCTCAGATTTTTCAATCTGCTCAGAGAGGATCGGTAGATGAGCGGGATTGGTACCAAAGTGATCTTGCAAGTAGCGAATAAAAGGCGGTTCTTCAACAGGGGCCTGGGCAACAGCTTGATCCATAAAGCCCTTAAACGAAGTCAAAAACTGCTTTGTATTCACTGGCTGCTCTTGCTCTGACACGAAATGCCTCCTCATAAATCAAAAGGTAGATCATAATGACAAGTAACTGATCGCCTCCCTACTGGGGGTGGTCGTCGGCGAGATGGAGACGGTTTAACCGTCTGCCCTACGTGAGGATGAGAGATACGATGGAAGAGTAAAAAATGTGTCTAGTATAGTAGACGCATAAAAGCAGCACATCTTAAATTTTGAGAAAAAGAAGGCTATTTACGATTTTGGGGATCAGAGCAATTTGACAATGCTCCTGTTCCAGGGCTATCATGCAAAGTACAAAAACTATACCCTATAAAGAGATCTACGTCTTGCGCACTGAAGGAGCAAAGTTTATGCCCGAAACTACAGCCAATGGCACTGTATTTTATACGCATCGCCTACCAAATGGCTTACAGATAGTTGGTCAACCAATGCCAGATTTTGAATTGGTAGCAGTATCGTACTTTGTCCATACAGGCTCGCGAGACGAGCAAGATCCTAAAATCGCAGGAGTCTCCCACTTTCTAGAGCACATGGTATTTAAAGGGACGAAGACGCTGGATTGGCAGGAGATTACGCTGGCATTCAACAAAATCGGGGCCGAATTGAACGCCTTTACTTCGCATGAAGCAACAGTTTTTTATGCCCGTGTATTGGGAGAATATCTAGATAGGGCTGTTGGATTGCTGAGTGACATGATGTATCCACGATTGGACGAGTCCGATTTCACGACAGAGAAAGAAGTGATTGTCAACGAGATTGCGCGTTCGGAAGATCAGCCCTACAACATCGCGTATCGTCGGCTGATGCAGACATACTTTGGGGAACATGCGCTGGGACACGATGTACTGGGCTCGGCAGAGAGCATACGTAATATGAAGATCGAAGACATGCGCAACTACTGGAAGAGTCGTTATGCGGCAAACAACCTGATTCTTGCAGTGGCAGGCAACTTCGACTGGGAACACATCGTTGAACTGGCAGAGCAACATTGCAGCAACTGGCGCACAGGTGATTCAGGGCGAGATGTCAGTCACTACGAACCAGCGCAGCCGATTAATAATATCATGATTGACAAAAAGCTCAAGCAGCAGATCATGCTTCTGGCCATGCCAACCGTCGATATCAAACATCCAGATTATTATGCAGCCGCATTGGGAGGGAGCATACTTGGAGATAGCGACGGCTCGCGGCTCTACTGGAACATCTACCAGCGAGGTTTAGCGGAATCTGCCAGCGCGGGCATCTGGGCAATGGAGGGGACAGGGATCATGTTACTGGAAGCGAACTCCACGCCTGAAGAGGCACCACGCGTCCTCAAGCTGCTGCGCAGCGAGTTGAGCAGTTTACTTGATGATGGAGTGCATGAAGACGAGCTGAGGAGAGCGAAGGATAAGTGGATCAGCTCGATAGTGCTAAGCAGCGAGTCCACATTTGCGCGAATGCGTTCGCTTGCCAGTGATTGGGTAACAGAGGGGCGGCTAGTAAGCGTAGAAGAAGAGATAGAGCGTGTCGAGAAGCTAACGACAGAGGATGTCATGCGTGCATTGCATCTCTTCCCAATGCGAGATAAGCAAGTTTTGACTACGCTTGGACCATTAAGCGAGGCAGAGCTGTTGCAGCAATAGGCGAGAACCTGCCACTTATAAGGGAGAGGGAGCGTGGTTGCTCCCTCTCCCTTATAAGTGGGATTTTTTAGCGAGCAAAAGGCGAGAGTAATCATGAAAAGCGAGGTAAGGAAATTGGGCATATGGAGAGGGAGCAACCACGCTTCCTACCTCTTAAATAATGGCGAGAGGGGAGATTGGCGAGGTAAAGGGAATTATCATCTCGCATATACAAGAGGGCGAGACACAAGATTGGTAAGTTGGAGACGGCTGAACCTGCCGCTGCTCTGCTGGGAGGGGAAGTACTAGCCTATAGGTACTAAATTGAAGGAGTATGTTTATTTTGAACTTGACGAGAGAGGAAAAAGGGCTTATAACAACAGCGAGTAGAGTTAATGTTTGTGGGAGGGTAGTTGATGAAGAAGACGAATGTAGCTTTACATTCTGCTCGTTTGAGAAGAAGCTGGACGAGAGAATTCGTCAGTAAAAAAGTAGGTGTGAGCCTTACTACTTATACAAAGTGGGAACTGGGACAGCAAATTCCCCCTATAACATCGCAAAAAACCCTCTGTGAAGTTTTTGCGATGTCTTCACAAGAACTAGGATTTGAAGAGGCGACCCATCATCCACTGGATGGGTATTTAAATCGACCAGCGCCAAAACATAGTCCCCTGCCGCCAATACCCCAACCAAAGGGAGAGCCAGCCAGGATTGCAGAATCCTGTGAGAACTGGGCAGAGAGCATGGGAATTTGTTGGAAGATCTACATGCAAGGCGGCCATCTAGAACTTGAGAAACAACTTCCAGACTATTTTTGCAATTTGAAAGGGCCAGCCCTATTTCCAGGGCCAGCGCAAGTAAAAGCAGCACATGTATTATCCGAAGCCTATCAACTCCAGGCACTCCTCAAGTTACATCGAGCTGATTTTATCGCCGCCCAGATCAGTTGCACGCAGGCAATCAACTATAGTCAACTAGCTAATGATAGAAACATCTTTATTGCCGCGCAGATACGTATGGGAAACATACTAATCTACCACAAACAGCCAAGAGCGGCATTAGCAGCGTATGAAGAAGCATCGCGGCACATTAACTGTGCAGATCACTACATCTCACCCTTGCTACACAGTTTAACATTCTTAGGAATGGGAACATTATACGCAGGGTTGGGAAGTGAAAAAGAAGCGATGCAATATTTGCAACTCGCAGTAGGTATATTTCCAGACGAGCCAGAAGAAGACCTGGCCTATGTTTATATGCGCGAGGATGCCAGCTTATTCATCCTGCATGAAGGTCTGATTCTTCTGAAAATTGGGATATCCAGAGATTGCCTGGCATGCACTGACGCAAATAGACGATTTCAAACTCGGCGTAAGCAAGCGCATGCGGACAGAGATACTCTATCTGAAAGCAAGTACAGGACTAACATTAGGGCATAAAATTCAATGCTGTGTCTATCTGGAAGCTGCAATAAGAGCTGCGCGGGAGATAAAAAGTGTTTACTTCTTAAACGAAAGCTATGCACTTTACGAACACATGCTCTCTCGTTGGGGTCAAGAGTCACGCGTAAGAATACTGGCCAAACTTTTTCCTTAAGCCGCCTTACTATTTTGCAGAAAGTCAATCACTGCGGAGATAAACCGCAGAGCCATAACCCTCAAAAACGAGATGAACATCCGAGGGAAAAGGGAAACGTTTCGCGGCCTGAGCCTGATAGATACCGTTATCTGAAACGATCCAGACGCGATTATGATTAGCAAACACAGCCAGGAGATCATCCTGCTGAAAAAGAGCATATGCGCCGATAGATGTATCGATAATATGGCCATTGCGTTCAAGCAAAAAGAGCGCCCGATCTACCGAAAGAAAATAATCGGAGTGACCCGAATAATAAAAAACAGAGAAATCGGGCGCAACACTCAGCAACACATCGCCGGGATGCCAATGGGTTCGGACATAATATCCAGCAGCATCATAATCGGGATAGCGATGATGTTTCACTCCCAGCAGGCGGCTCACGAACAAATTATAGTTGCTAAGAGGGAGAGCAGGCAGAAGAAGAAGGATTGCCAGAAGGACAACAGAGATCAGGTTAGCCACCCAGGACCCAAGCAAAAAGCCGAAGCGTTTGCGGATACGCAATTCTTCAGGCCGAGCGCCGGGCAAGAGAGATGTACAAAAAAATTGCCAGAGAGTAGAAAATAGACGCAACAGCATAGAAGCGCCAAGCAAGTAATAAACAGGCAATAAAGTATAAAGATAGCGATCTGCCCGCATCGTAAAAAGCAGCAGCAGGCAGATAAGTGAGGAGAGCCAGAAGACGGCGCAGAAACGTGCTCGTAGATCACTATAGCGAAGAGCCAAAAACGTGCCGCCAAGAGCGAGCAGAGTATTCAAAGTTATATCAGGCAACACCTGATGAGCCAGAGTAGGAAAGAGCAGGACACGCAAATAATAAGGAATATTATCAAACGAAAACTGCACCATCGGACGCTGGCTGCTATCAGTACCGAGCACAGGTGGATGGGTAACGCGGGTAAGCCATAATTGTAGAATAATACCACAAGCGAGCAGAAGAGCAGCCAGCCACCAGTGGCGCTGATAACAGATAGCAGGAAAAATATGTTTAGGAGAGAGGCTACAGATGCAGGCGGCAAGCAGAAAGCCAGGCAAAGAGACAAAAATTTCTTCATGACAAAGATAGGTAGCAAGAAGACAGGCCATAGCCAGATAGATAGGGCGGGCGCGGTGCGGCTGCTCTAAAGCGCGGAAGAGAAGCAACAGTGCCAGTAATAAAAGAACCTGGGCCAGTTCATACATACGTACCTGGCGGCTCCAGAGCAGGGCAGAGGGAGAAAAGGCCAGCATAGCAGTCGCCAACAAGGCACAGCGGCGCTCAAAGAAATAGCAACCGACATAGTAAAGCAGAGGTAAGCTCGCCAGATAGGCCAGAACACTTATCTCGCGTGAGGCAGCAGTCCCCAGAAGCAATTGCCAGAGTGCCAGCAGATACGAAAAAAGCTCAGCTTTTTCATAGAGGAAGCCAGAAGGAAAGAAAGGGAGAGCATGCATTCGTATTCCCTGAGCAGCATAATAGCTAGATAACTCATCCTGCCAATAGGGTTCATAGGAGAGATCATAGCTCACAAGAGGCAAAGCCAGCAATAGCAACAGTAATAACGGCCAATGTCTACGTAATTGCTGCCAGGGTAGAGAAGAGACAAGGCGAGAGAGATTGCAGCGGGAAGAAAGCAGCTTACAAAAGAGAGAAAGCTTACTAAACGATGTAGGGGCGGGTTTCTCCTGGTGGAGCGAATGTAGAGATTGGGAATGCCAGTGAAAATACAGAGCATTTCTACGAACGGCAATCCAGAGAAAGCAATAACAACAAGCAGAGAGTAGCAGCAAAAACAGACCCCAATACCAGGTATAAAAAGAAGGGAAAAGCGGCTCAGAGGAGAGAACTACAAGAAGGCCCTCACAAGCCAGAGCTGGTATAGCAACCAGGCTAGTGAGTTGCAGAGATTTCAAGCCCCATGAAAGCAAAAGCCAGAGAGCAATACTTAAAGCACAACAAAGAAAGGCCATCCATAAGAAAGGTGCACTCAGCCAGCGAGAGAGTGAAGGATCAGTTGCCTGAGCAGGAAGAGAAAATGTATGAGCCACCGCTGGCTGGGCGATAGATACTGGAGAAGGCCAGGCTTGAGTATGTAAGCCTGCATTCAACCAATCGGCAGAGTAGAGAGTAGAGGCATGCCAGTGAGCGTCGGGAGTTATCCAGAATTGTCGGTCATGAGCATCGGTAAGTAAAAGATCAAGAGAAAGAGCGGCATGCAAAGTATCCAGAGCAGGACGAGGTATTCCAGATGCAGGAGACTGGACATGAATAGCCAGAATATTCTGACCAGCGTGGAGATAGGGAGTGACAGGATAGAGGCCGACAGCTACGCCCTGGCGAGAGGGCGCTTCATGTCCAGAAGTGCGCATAGAGTTCAGTAGCTGCTGGCGTGAAATAACAGGTTCTCCCTGCCAAGTAAGCACAGGGGAGCCATTTAGATAGACATAGGCAGTACCGAGAGCAGCCAGACGTAGCCAGACAGAAGAGAAATCATCAGGAAGAGAAAGAGTTCCAACCAGATAGGTTTCCTGTCCGCTTCCGGCACGAAACCAGTGGAGAGCTGATGGATATTCATACAAAGCTGGCGGAACAGTCAGCAAAGGGGGACGGCCCTGAAAGCGAGATAGTATAGCTGACTGCCACGGACTAGCATTAAAATCCCTACGTGCCCAAGCATCTGATAGAGAGGTAGATGCATAGACAAGATTACTTTGTGCTGTTGCTAACCAGGCAATATTAGAGCCATGAGAGACAAGGCTTGAACCTTGAAGCAAAGCAAAATTAACACGCAGTGCGGGGGGTCCCTGATCGTCATTTGCGGCTCGTATACCCAGCACATTTACGCCTGGTTGCAGAAGAGAGAGGACATCAAACATAGAAGATTTTAGCGTACCGGTAGTTGCAAAATCGGCGGAATTGGAACCAACCAGAGAGCCATTCACATACAACCAGAAAACCTGATTCGCGGCAATCGTCACAGAAGCCGAAGCGGGCAAAGCCTGCAAAGTCGTCACAGAGCGAAAATAGGCAACAGGAGTCTGAGCATCAGCAGCTTGAATCCATTGTGAATTTCCCCAATCAGGAGAGATGAAACTGTGTTGGGGAACAAAGAGAGATTGATAAACGAACCAACACAGGCCGGAACAAGTGAGAAGCAGGCAAAGTACAGTAAGAAACCATGATCTAAACACAAACAACAGCATCTTTCATTGCTCAGTGGAGACCTGACAGGGCTTCACGGGCCAAATTATTGCGATAACCAGGATCAAACGTCAGAGCTTTGAACAAGAGGGCACGTCCCGCCACAGAATCACCGAGACCCATCTTGCAAAAAGCCAGATAGGTATAAACCGAAGAGAGAATTGCGGGCTCTCGACTTAAAAGCAGCAAGCGAGAAAAAGGAAGGAGAGAGGCCGCATAATCCTGAAAAGCATAGGAGATCCGGCCATCCAGATACAATGCATAGACATTCGTAGGATCTACACGCTCAAGAATCTGAAGCCAGGGAAGGGAGCTTGCCGATTGGTTCAAAGCTAAACGTGCATTAGACTTGAGTGGTTGTAAACTATCAATCCAGGCTTCTAGCGTGCCACTAAGCTCATAGGAGATCCAGAGAGTAGATGGAGAGATTTTCCAGAGAGCGTAGTCCTGCTGAAAAGCGGAGAGATAATCTCGTTGCGTTCGATAGCTAGCAGCGAGATACGCCTGAGCATCTGGAGAGAGACGTTGAGGAGAGAGATAATAAAGGGCCTGGCCAAGTTCGAGATGATAGAAAGTGGCAGCATTTAGCTCAGGGAGAAAGAGACTAGCAGTATGGAGTAAAGAAAGAGCTGAGGAGTAAGAGCCAGAGGCGAGGGCGCTTTGAGCTTGCTTCTCAAAGAGAATACCAAGAAAGGCACGAACAAAAATCAGAAAAAAAAGGAAGAGGAGAGCCAGAGGCAGAAGAAAAGCGCGGCGACGAAAAGATGGCTGGTGGGTAGAAGGAAAACAAAGTTTTTGCCGAGAGAATCTTATCCAAAACACAAGGAAGCAACAGGCAAAAAATGGAAGTAACGAACCATAGTCGAGGTAATCAATCAGCAATTGCAAACGTCCCCAGAGAGATGAATCATACACGACAAAAGGACGCAGAGGAAGCAACTGATCCGCGCTTGAATAGAGAAAGAGGCGTTGAATCAAGAGGGCCTGCTGGGAATGGTGGGCGAGGAGAGTCATAGCAGGGAAATCGCAGCACACCATCTGGCCAAGAAAAAGGCTAACAGGCATAAGACAGAACAGGGCAATTATATGCATACGAAGCATCAGCACTAAGGCAGGAAAGCGTCGAATAGGGAAAAAAGAGTAAGCAACGGTCATAAAACAGATAGAGGCAGCGACAAAGGTACAAAGCAGACCATAGTTCAAGAAGGGGGAATGAATCTGCCATCCGGTATCGACAGACACCTGCCAGGCCGTAGTAAGCAAGCCCAAAGGGTCATGCAGCCAGGGCAAGAAGCCTGACAACAGCATAAGCGCAGCGGCAAGCAGGGGCAAAAAGAGCACCTTTTGCGGAAAGGTAAACAGAGCCGCTAGTAGAGTTGTAGCATTGGAGAGAAAGTTCCTCATACTGTCCCTCCTGGATGCTCAATAGAGCGTACATGCACCATCTGACCATCGTGAAGTTGGTACAGACCAAGCAGAACAATATATTCAGCGGATTGCAAGCCAGAACTAATCAGGAGGTGGTCTTCGTAGCGTCCCAGCACGCGAACAGAGCGTAGATAAGCGTGTTGAGAATAGACCACAAAGACAGTAGTAAGTTGTTGTATAGAAAGAACACTGAGACGAGGAACAACAAAAGCAGTAGTAGGGATGAGAATGCGAACAAACACATTCATGCCTGGGAGTAAGAGATGCTGAGGATCATTCACACTGACCCAGGCCTCAAACGTATCGTTTTGCGGATCAGCCTGGGGAATCACCGCGTTTACCGTACCAGAGAACACATGAGTAGCGAGAGCCGGAGGAGTAAGTTGTGCCTGCTCACCAGGTCGCACCTGGCCTACATTGGCAAGAGGAACCTGCATATGGGCGATCAAGGCCGACTCATCCATAATCACCAACAAAATCGCATTAGGAGAAAAAATCTCACCTGCATTAATATTGACCGCAGTTACCACACCGCGCAATGAGGAAACAAGATTGCCAGCATGCATAAGTGGATAAGACGACTGAGCGAGCAGGGCAGTATACTTATTTTTTGCCAGCGTCAATTGCTGCTGAGCGCGGGCAACAGTGACAGCATTCCCATTAACAGAGACAGTAGAGAGATAGGACTGGGAAGCAGCCACATTATCTGCGGCTTGATTTAGCTGTGCATTTAATTGAGTGGTATCCAGACGAAGCAGGGGTTGATTGGGAGCGACCTGATCGCCCGCCTGTACCAGAACCATCTGGACGCGTTCAGCAACAGGATAAGTAATATTAAGCTGCTGATGGGGATATAACATACCACCACCACCAACCACCTGAACCGTATGTTGTGATTGAACCTGATAGAGAGTGACATCTGCATTAGCGCGTGAGTTCAACCAGAGAGAGCCGAGAACAAGCAACAGCAAAGAGCCAACAACGATAAAAGCAGCTAAAGCCCGGCTATACCAGAGTCTATCAGAAGGATAACGAAGACGTGAGCGAGCAGAGAGAAAAGCCGGTGCAGGAAATTGTTTCCCGGCAGCCGGAGGAATAAACTCGTATGGTGCTGCTATTGGATCATACAGTGACGGCAAAGGATGCGGACGGGCAGAGAAGACAGAAGTAGACTTCTCTGTTTCAGCGCTACTTTGTGGCGTACCAAAGGAACTGACCTCTTGAGGATCATGCTGAACAGGTCTTGCTTGAAAACCGGGTTGAAATTGCCTGCGTGGAGTACAATTCAGCATACAGGCACCTCCCTTTCCATAGGAACTACACATACAATCCATATTTCCATACATTCAAATGAAGCAACTACAAAGGTAAAGTGCGCCATTTTTTCACCTTAGTTACATAGAGATACATACCACAAACAGCAAAGCAGAGCGCCTGAAAATCCAGAAGCAAAGCGAGAAGGAGAGCATGAGCAGAAGAGACATGAACCGTAGTAAAAGCGAAGACAAAGGCACCTTCACGCAAGCCAAAGCCATTGAGTGAGACAGGGATAAACGAGACCAGGGCAGTAAAAGGAACAGCGATCAAGAAAAAGTAGAAAGGGATAACCAGACCAAGAGAAGAGGCATAGCAATAACAATTGAGAGTCGCAACGGCCCAAAATAGCCAGCCATAGGCCGTTGCCTGTAAAAGAGGGAGAGGTTGCCAAAGCTGATTGCGCAAAAAAGTTCCCACCTGAAAGAAGCGTTTTACCAGAGGGAAACGCCAGATATAATCAGAGCTAAGGCGAGAGAGTAAAGGGAGAAGAAAAGAAGCGGCAACAATTGCGCCAGCCGTCAGCACGATAAGCAGAACCAACCAGAAGCAGAGAGCAGGATTGAGTTGAGCGTGCAAAACAAAAAGCGCGGGCAGGGCAATAAACAACATAGCAAAAAAGCCAGTAATACGACAGAGAAGGAGAGCGCCAGTAGAACGGGTACGTTCATCTTCTCCACGGCCAACATAAAAAGCCTTCACCGCATCCCCACCCAGACCAGTAGGCAGTAAATGGCTAAAAGCGATACCGACCATATACAGATTAATCAGATCGGCCAGATCAAAATGCAGGCGGGCGGTCCGCAACAAGCTGCGCCATTGATAAGAGCTTAAGATAACACCACTTGCGCCAACCACAAAAGCAACGAACAACATACTTTTATGAATATTACCGAGAGCAGTAAACAGCGTTGTCCAGGAAATTGAGAGATAAAGAACAAAGAGCAGAGCAATAGTAACAGCAATTTGCAGAAGCAGACGAAACCCTTTGCGGTGGAACAAAGCAAGAACAGCAGGCTGTCTCCACCAGAATTGCGTACGGCTGATTGCAGAGCGGGTTGGGTATACAGATGGAAGCAGATACAGAGTATCAGCATCTGCCATAACACTATTGGCGGCAGGGGTTGGCGGGTAACCAGGAAAAGGAGTCGTCGTTTGAAAAGCTCCAAAATCGCGCAGACGTGTAAAGCCTGATTTTTCGGACCGAGATTGCATACTCATCCATCATCCTCCCGAAACATAAAAAGTCACAGAACCATTAAGACACTAGCTACAAGCAGTATAGCAAGCGTGATTCTCACAGATAGAGCTGAAAAAAGCACGCTTACAAGCAAAAATGGATTTTTTCAGAGCCCTTACCAGAGTATTACTTAAAGCACGGCCTCATGGACATAAAGTGTCTTCATAAACTGGAACTCGTGTGCCAGGCCTTCATGAAGCGGGACCTGAGAACGATACCCAAGAAGTTCTTTAGCTCTTACAGTATCAGCGCAAGTATGACGAGCATCACCATACTCTTTATGTATAAATTTAACAGGAACAGAAGAGCCACTAATCACCTGAAGAAGATCCAGGACCTGACACAGAGAGACAGAGGAGCCACCGGCAATATTGAGCACAGAACCAACAGCAGAATCCAGGGAAGCAGCGCGTAGATTTGCATCAACAACATCTGAGATATAAGTAAAGTCTCTTGTCTGCTGACCATCACCAAAGATATGAATCGTATCATGTTGGAGAATAGCTTTACAGAAACGATGAAATGCCATATCTGGACGTTGACGAGGGCCATAGACCGTAAAGTAGCGAAGAGAGACAGTAGGAAGCAAAAAATTTGTATAATAAAGCTGGCAAAGTTGTTCAGCAGCCAACTTTGTCACGCCGTAAGGAGAGACCGGATGAAGACAGTGAGTTTCAGAGAGAGGAAAAGTCAGAGCATCGCCATAGACAGACGAAGAAGAGGCATAGACAAAGCGGCGCAAAGTTTTCACAGCAGTAGCAGCATCCAGTAAACGTTGAGTAGCAAGGACATTACAGTTAACATAACGTGAAAACTCATCGCCCCAGCTTTGGCGAACACCGGCCTGAGCGGCCAGATGAAAGATCCAGGAGACGCCATCAAGAATGGGATCAAGCTGCATCTCTAACAGATCGCCCTCGAAAAAACGAAACGTATGCCAGGAGCGTGGTCCCTCAAGGTTGCGCTCCTTCAGCGAGCGAGGATAATACTCAATAAAGCCATCAATACCATAGACCTCATGCCCATCCTGCAAGAGACGTTCAGCAAGATGGGAACCAACAAAGCCAGCAACGCCAGTCACCAGGCAGCGCATAGCAACACCTCCACCTATTTTAGATTTGATTTATACTTCGACATATCCATATACGTAACAACAAGCTACAAGCTGGAAGCAAAAGCGGCATAAGCTGCGCGATTCTCCCGTAAAAAGACCTGCCAGCAATGGCGTTGTTGAGCAATATACTGACCGCGGACACCAAGAGCGTAACCCTGGAGAGGATTGCGTAAAAGCCAGATTGCCCCCTGGGCAAGAGCTTCGGGCGAAGGAGAGACCAGCAGAGCGGTATCAGCATTAAGCACTTGAGTATGAGAGAGAATATTTGTTGCCAGAATAGGTTTTCCTGAGCGAAGATAGGTATACAGTTTAAGAGGAGTATGAGTACCAGAGCAACGAGGGCTCACAAGAACATCAGCGAGAGCCATAAGAGCAGGCATCTTCTCAAGAGGTTGTTGAGGAACAAAGCGTATAACTGGAGTAATCCCTAGACGTGAGGCCAGAGAACGTAACTTCTCGCCCTGGTGATCTGTCCCGCCGACAATAACATAGCGAACAGTAGGATAGTGCGAATGGACAATGAGAGCGCTACGCAACAACAAGTCCAGACCCTGATAGGCTTCCAGGGTACCGGTATAGAGTAAAACAGGGCCATCTGCCAGATCCAGCTCCTGGCGTAAGTAAGCCAGAGTATCTTCCGTAGGAGGTGGAAGATCCTCGTCGAGAGCGGGTGGTTAAATCATAGAGACCGGCTTTCCTGGAGCGAGGGAGCGGGCATACTGAGCCAACGCAGGATAAAAAGTCACCACGGCATCAGCGCGGCGTACCATCCAGCATTGCAACTGCGTCATCAACCATCTTAGCAGAGGAAAAGAGCCAACAATTTGTGAGAGATCGCAATGCATAGAATAGAGATGCTTACAGTGAAAAAGGGCAGCCAGGACAATTCCCATTAGAGCCGCCTCTTCATGAGTATGAAGATAGCGGTAACGTTCGGTCAGGAGGCGGCAGAGAGCCGTCCAGAAAACCAGCAGATCCAGAGGGAACTTAGCGAGAGAAAAGCCTGGTTTCACCGAGTGAAGAAAAGGCAAAGAGGGAGCACGAAACAGACGTAAGCCAGGTAAAGAGAGTGAGCGGCCCATAGGATATGTTACCAGATCAACCTCATAGCCCAGAGCGAGGAGCGCTTTCACCTGCTGAAGGACACAATACGGTGCACCGCGAGGGTCAAAACAGGGTTGTGGTGCAATCATCAAAATACGAGAAGAAGCATACCTCACCATCAGATCCACCTCCAGAGAATAGTAGCAATAACAAATTCAAAAACTTAAACGCGCCAATTTAGCAAGAAAGGAGACAACGTCTTAACAGAGAGTCTCCAGAAGTAGCTCTTCAGCATTCGCCACAGAAGAACCAGATTTGGGCTGAACAATTACCTCTCGTACAAGATAGGGAGCGACTGTGTAATGATTCATAATAGGTACGCATAGCTTGTTCAGACTGCAAGCCAAGTAGCAGGCAGAGAGAGCTAACCATAAAACAGGGCAGAGAGAATGGAGCACTACGCCAGAAACTGGAGTGAGATGAACCAAGCAAAAATTTTCTCGTCAGAGGGAGAATGAGTAAAAGAGTACCCAGGCAGGCCCAGACGAGGGAGATATATCCAAATGCGTACATAGGCTTTCCAGTAAAGCGAGCGCGGAAGACAAAAACCAACAGATCCAGCAGAACGCGAAAAGTCCGAGAAAGGCCATACTTTGAGACACCGAAGCGGCGAGGGTGGTGAGTTATCGCCAGTTCAGCAACAGTTGCCCCATTCAGAGCCGCATAAGCAGGGATAAGGCGATGCATCTCGCCATACAACGGTAGATGCTCAAAGACAGAGCGGCGATAGACTTTCAAAGTACAGCCAAAATCGTGTAGAGGGACGCCAGTCACGCGTGCAATCAGGCGGTTAGCCAGCCAGGAAGGAAGCTTGCGGCTCAAATGAGCATCCTGGCGATGTTGACGCCAACCGCTAACCAGATCATAGCCTTCAGACAACTTTGCCAGGAGACGAGGAACATCGGCAGGGTCATTCTGTAAATCGCCATCCAGGAAGACCAGCACAGAGCCCTCACTTTGAGCGATGCCAGCAGCCATTGCCGCTGTCTGTCCAAAGTTGCGAGCCAGATCAACAATCTTTACCGACTGATCCGGAGCAACGAGTTGGAGGAGACGAGGTAGAGTTTCATCGCAGCTCCCATCATTTACATAAATGATTTCAGCTTGCTCATTCAAACTAGCGAGCAAAGCAGAAAGAGACTGGTGCAGCAAAGGCACGTTTTCTTGTTCATTATACAGGGGAACAATAATGGACGCTTCTATCAAATTTCACCCTTTTCTAAAAAATACATGTATTAACCTTTCTATAAGAAGAAACGAATCGCAGAGATTTCAGTAACGCTCTTTTTTTCTTCTTTCCGCGTAGAATATTTTATGTGTCTATCTCTCCTCATTTATAAGATACGCAACAAATGAACAAAAGCGGAAGAAAAAAGAGAGAAAAAAAGAGATTTAGAGATTTGAGCGAAAAAAAGTGTTCTGTGCTTTTTTCTCGTATTTGGCCCGAACAGTATAGTATATTATGATGCACAGTATTTGCCGAAAGGAAGAAAGATACCCATGTGGAGAGGTCTGGTAGTAGGGATGCAGATCAGCGAGGCAGAAGGGAGACCGATGGTAACAATAGAGCAGGCACGAGCGGTACCCGGCAGAGGGCTAGAAGGAGATCGCTACTATCTGGGAACAGGCCATTTTTCCGCGATGCATGGGCCGAGTTATGAGATTACGTTAATTGAAATAGAAACGATAGAGGGTTTAAAGCGTGATTACGAGTACAAGCTAGAACCGAGAGAGAGCCGGCGAAATCTCGTCACCAGTGGAGTAGCATTGAACCATCTAGTAGAGCAAGAATTTTTTGTGGGTGAAGTACTTTTGCGAGGAATACGCCTCTGTGAGCCCTGTTTTCACCTTGCCAACCTCACCCATCACACAGCCCTCAGCGGGCTCATCCACCGGGGAGGGCTACGTGCGCAAATTCTCACAGAAGGTATCATCCATGTAGGAGACGAGATCTATCCACACGAATGAGAAAACACAAGCAAAGTGTCTGGCAGTACCTTATTCATACCGAGAATTGTTCGGATAAGATTGACCAGCTTGACCATAAGGACTACCAGGAGACATATAAGGCGGTTGCATAGGTGATTGCACAGGCGGAGCGTATTGTGGAAATGGGCCAGGTTGTGGAAATTGTGGTTGTCCCTGCTGATAGGGAGGAAAAGCAGCCTGGGGATGCATTGCTCGCAACTGATTGAGCTCACGGAGAGCGGGCCAATCACCAAAAGCCAGGATACAGAGCATGATTAAAGCACCACCTGGGACCAAAATGAGCAAGCCCATAGCGCCACTATATCCAGCCTTCGCGCAGATGCGCCAGTACACAACTATATTGAAAATGAGAGAAGCAACGAGAACGATAGCAACTACCAGAAAGTATGTAGCGAGGAACATATTAAGTGAAGATACACCATCACCTGGAGGCATTTTTTTCTCCTTCTTAAGAAGGTAAGAACGAATCCATCAATTTATAACAGAAGCTTATTCATATCCATCATACACGAAATACGTAAATACATCAATAGCCATCAGAGATAGTACTATAATAAGGTGAGCAGAGAATACAACTGTATAGATTATAATTGTCTCAAAAAAGGCGAGAAGCCGCGCGGGGCAGAGAAAAATGTGAGTTAGTTGAGTAGAAGCAGGAAAAAGCACTGAGAAAGCACTTGACAGTTAGCAATGAATGGTGTATTCTGTGGAAGTCAACGCGGGGTGGAGCAGTGGTTAGCTCGTTGGGCTCATAACCCAAAGGCCGAAGGTTCGAATCCTTCCCCCGCTACCAAGTATTGACATATGACGCGGGATAGAGCAGTGGTTAGCTCGTCGGGCTCATAACCCGGAGGTCACAGGTTCGAATCCTGTTCCCGCTACCATTACAAATGAAACAAAGCAACGTCCGAAGCTATATCTTTATTAGCTTCGGACGTTGCTTTATGATTAAGATAGATTTATCAAAAAGGTTCGAGATAAGCCGTGTTACAGGTTCCCTCAGAGAGAAACTAAAAACTAATCGGCATGAATCCTATTGACAAAGCACTATCGGTTTGATATCATATACGCACATTCGAGGAGATGAGCAATTACAGCAAAGCAGCTCTGAAGCGAGAGCGCGTAGAGTTAGTAAGAGTTTCTATCTTGAGGCGGCGTAGCTCAGTCGGTAGAGCAAGGGACTCATAAGCCCTGTGTCACAGGTTCGATTCCTGTCGCCGCTACCAGTTGAAAAGAGAGTCGTAAATTTGCTTTAGAAGCAGGTTTGCGGCTTATTTGTTTTTTAGTGAATGGATATGGTACTCTTTAATCCATTGAGATTAAAAACGTATCTCTTTGGATATTTATTAGAACACATCTCATCGCTAAAATTAAGCAAAATTTCCTAAAGAGAGGCATGATTTTAAGATGTATATTGAAACAGGGAGAAATAGTGTCATTTACAACAAAAGCACAAAATAAAGTTGGGAATCAGTTATCTCTGTTTACAGAAACAGAAATAGAGGAAACGGAAAAACCAATAAACCCAGTACATAAGGATATTGCCCAAACTGTTGGCGAAAAAAATGCATCTTTTAGTGATCCTGCCTTCGCAATAAACAAAACACTGCCAGTACATAGATGGGTACCGTGGATTGCTGGTTTTTCCAGTGATTTTGTGAGACACGCTTTACACACTTATTTAGATCACAAAGGAACAGTTCTTGATCCCTTTGCCGGAGTCGGGACCACACTTGTTGAAGCCATTCTAGCCGGGCATAACGCTATTGGTTTTGAGATCAATCCCTATCCTGCTTTAGCATCTCGCATAAAATTAAGCGCATATACGATAGATATCGAAGCAATAAAAAGAGAAATTCAGCATTTCAAAATATTTTACAATAAAAAAATATCCTCGAACATCAAACCTAATAGTGTCCCGCCGAGTGGATTTAAAACACGAACTGATTTCTATAGTCCCCTCGTGCTCAATAAAGTTTTAATCATTCAAGATTTTATTGAGACTATAGAGGACACTCGTTTACAAGAGCTTTTTAAATTATCATTTGCCGCTACAATGGTACGGTATTCAAACTATTCCTATGAACCTAGCTTAGGAAGAAGAGTGAGCAGTGGGAAAGCAGAAATTATTGAGTTTCCGGTGATGGAAACAATACTCGCAAAGATAGTTGAGGTGGAAGAGGACATTATCTGGCTTCAATCCAAATTATCAAATAAAGAAGTGATATCATCGATCATTAATGATTCCTTTTTTCATCACGAAAGGCATTTAGAACCAGCCTCTGTAGATCTCATTATTACATCACCGCCATATTTAAATAATTATCACTACAATCGAAATACGCGACCTCAATTGTACTGGTTAAAGTACATGAAGGTTGCAGAAGATTTGAAACCGCTAGAAAATGCCAATTTTGGGAAGTATTGGCAAACAGTTCGGGACCTGGAATATCTTGGATTAGAATTTACTTTACCGGAGACAGATATTGAAGAACGATTACAATTGCTGAGGTCCCTTCATCGCGAAAAGAAAACATATGGTGGAAATGGCTGGGCTAACTATGCCGCTTCCTATTTTAACGACTGCTACAAATTAACAAAGGGTATTCAGTACTGTCTAAAGCCAGGAGGAACAGCTTTAGTTGTATTGGGAAATAGTATTTTACAAGGTGTTACAATACCAACCGATGAATACTTTGCAAAAATAGCTCAGCTAGCAGGTCTTGAACTAGTTAAAATCCATATGACACGGACAACGCGAGTTGGCAACAGCATTATTCAGTCTGCTGTTCGGGTGGGAAAAGCAAAAGATTCTCAGCAATTGTATGAGGCTGTGATTGAATTGCGAAAACTCGTGAATAGATTGTAATATTTGTTGAACATCGCGTGTCCTGCCTATAAGGTTATTTGCCCATAGTCGTCCTGGATGAAGCGTATCCCATTCAGATTTCCTTTGACCCAGACGTCCCCGACCAGGATCATGGAGTCCGAAACCACTTACGCGAAGATTCCATAAAGGGAGGTAAGTTCTAATTAATGCTGATTCTATAGGTACGATTAAATCACTTTCAACATTATCCAAAATCATAAATCTACATTTAACATCCTCCAAATTGAGATTAGTTGCATTACTAATACTAGCAGAATGTTCTTGCAATCGTCCTATTAAGCTTGAAGAAAGGCTCTCCTGAGTACGAGCAGTCCGGGCACCAACAGGTACCGCTTTCCCTATATAGATGGGTCTCTCAAAATGAGAGTTGGCAATTGGTGCGTATGGCTCGAAATCGCCAGTATAATACAATCCATAAACTCCTGTGCCGCCAAATCGATATGATGGGGGAAGCTCATAGACAGGAGTTTGAGAAAAGAATTTAACAGCTTTCGCTAAAATACTATCGAGGCCTGGATATTTAAAAGCATGTAAGCTGTACTCGAAACTCATACAAAATACTTTCTCAGCAAAAACAACTTGAATAAGTTCAGAGGCAATAGAGCCTCAAGTTTTGATTATAATATCTGCCATCAACAATAACAAGATTATGTCAGCAAACCACTTCTATTCACAGAACAAAGATAAGCTGATTAAAAAATACCAGGCTAAACATTTCATAGGCTGATAGCAGGAAAAAAGAAGTATTACAATGAGTCTGTTTTTTCTAACTGAGCGTATTGAAACTAAGTGCATAGAGAGAGCATAAGTATTGTTTTGCATGAGCGACATAAAGTATACTAAGAGCAGAACGCTTAGCGAGTGTGCCTCTTAGAAGATATATGAGATGAGCACAATTTTTGCTGATAGTGCGCTGGTTTTTGAGACGTTCTTAGTGTCCTCAAGAAAGGATGCTGGCATGGCTGATGATATGGCACCGATCAATACGGGCAGACTCAAACGTTTTGATTATGCAGTAAGAAGAAAGTGGAACAAGTATACATGGAGTGGGCTCGTGGTGCTTATTGCTGGACTTCTTGTTCTGGTTGTTAGTATGACGGCCAGAATAGTCTATCCAGTGAATGTGTTACTTACTGGCCTGGGTGTGCTACTGATGATTATTGGTATTATTAGAATATTAATTGGTTTTATAAATCCAGCAACGCCACTGGATATCGTGCCAACAGTTCCAGTGGTAGATCCAGAGGAAGCTTTGCAGAGAGAGATTGCCAGCCCACTTGAACCCTATCATGACTAATTGATTTAAGAGTAGAATGATACCACCTCGTGTTTGCGAATACCAATAAAAAGAAGTTGATGCATTGTTTTTCTGCATCAACTTCTTTTTAGAGAAAAGGCTCTTTCTCTGAAAAGCTTCAAAGTATGCATTTAAAGCAGAAGATTGGAAAATTTTACTAGAAGAGCAGACGATAGCTTAATTTTCCAAAAGTTGGTACTAGTTTCTTCACATTTTTGTAGGGCTATCTTCACCAGGATTTCAGCTCTATTTCATCCCCACTAGCCATCTATTACAATTTTATGAGGATGCATCATATTTCCTTGATAGTACTGACCAGGATAGACAAGAAAGCAATGTTTATGGATTGTAGCCTCTTTATAAGCTGAAGAATGTGATTTAATCAGTGAAATAGAATAACCAAAAACACATATTTTCATAAAAAGGCGCGTTGTTTTTGCATAAAAGATAGCTTATGCTAGATCCAGATATTGATATGCGTCTATCAATGAAGGGATCTAATTCACTGCATGAATAAAAGCCAGCATCCATCTGCAACAAAGTTCACTACTCTGCTTCTCCGTTCATTTTTCTTCTCTCTACTCACATTTGGAATACTTCTGACCGTTTCTCCATTTAATAGTCTGATTATCATCCAAAATGCGAAAGCTGCAACAGTCAGCAACTACAAATTTCTAGGAGACGCCTACGGACGTGGTGGCATTCAAAAAACGCTAGTTGGACCGGGACAATCAGCTTCACATCAGCTTTTCTACCTGACTTATACATATGTTAACAATACATTGGATCTGGTAACGATTGATCCTAACACGGGAAAGTATCAGGCCTATACATCGCCTGTGAGCAGTGAGCAGGCCGCGTGGGCGCTAACAAATGGACCAGATAATAATATATATATTGGGACACTACCGAATGCACATCTTCTCCAATTCAATACCAGTTCGCAGAAACTCATCGATCTAGGACATGTACCGGCTGATCCACGGACGGGGCAAATTCAGACCTACATCTGGGGGCTGACAACCAGCACATACAATCAGACCATTTATGGCTGTACTTATCCTTCAGCAGATCTGGTAAGTTATAATCCGTTGTCGTCTCATCCACAAATCGTTAATATTGGAAGTATGGATACAACGGGCCAAGAGCAGTACGGCCATGTTTGTGTAGCAGATTCGCAGGCAACAGCACCTTACCTCTACATCGGGCTGGGTTCGGTTCATAACCAGGTAGCGGCCTATAATATTGCGACACACATGATTACCACACGCATCAATCAGAATACAGCAGGTTTTGGCGCAGTCTATCGAGGCGCGGACGGTATGGTCTATGGTTCAGTGATGAACGGCAGCACAAAAGAGAGCTATCGTCTGAGTTATGGGCAAGCGACACCCACAGCAACACCATCATATCCAGCGCCTCCCAACATGTTGAAAGACGGGGGTTATATCAATGTGAATGACACGGCGACAACCATAAGCTATCCCAATGGGAGCCAGGTAACAAGAAGCTATCCTTATGGCTATGCGGGGAAAAAACTCTCGATCTATCGGATGGGAAGTGGACCGGACGGAAAAATTTATGGTGGTACAGCACTTCCCTATGACTTCTTCTCCTATGATCCTACCCATGCAGGGAATGGAGTTCAGATGATTGGTCAGGTAGGAGGGGGTCAACCGTACGCACTACAAACCTACCAGGGACAGCTCTACATTTCCGCCTATGCAGCGACACCGCTCTCAAGCTACAAACCGGGCCAATCCTTTAGCCAATCCAACCCTGGCTCTGTCTCTACAACAGTACTACCTACTGACCTGCGCACACGATCTATTACAGGAACATCAGGGAATATGCTTTATGCAGGTGCAATCGCCTCCTACGGAAAATTGACAGGGCCATTAATGGTCTGGAACACACAAAGCGCAGGAAACGTTCAGACATACTATCCAATAGCAAACCAGAGCATTTCCGCGCTTGTGACAACAACGCAGACGTGTCAGGGAAGCAGCAGTGCCTGCCTGGTAGGGGGTACGACCATCTATGGTGGAACAGGGACAACGCCAGCAACAACGAGTGCACAGATATTCACGTGGGACATCACACATCAGCGTGTACTCCACAGCTATCCCTTGTCGGGAGCGAGTACGGGTCAGACGACTATTATTGCAATGGTAAATAATCCCAGCAACGGCTATGTTTACGGAATCGCGGCAAGCAGTCGAGGAAACTACCTATTCATCTTTGATCCAGGTAGTGGGCGATTTCTTAATCCCGGTCATTTGCTCCCGCTCAGCAGTGGAGTTGTCTATAACAGTCTGAGCATCTATCAAGGGAATCTCTGGGGAGAATCTGAGAGTGGCTTCTTTAGCATCAAACTGAACAACATAGAGCAACTCACACTGCAAAAAAGTCCGGTATCCTTGAGCGCAGGTTTTGCTCGCGAAGGAAATGTATTCTATGGATCGAGCAATAGCGGCTTATGGTCATATACAATTTCTTAGATACATAAATCTATATACATGGATTTTGCGAGATAGTAAGTAAAAGAGTTGAAAAAGTGTATGATTTCCGGTATGATAAAGGTGAAGGTTTCGTGGAGGTGCGGTTATAGAAGTTCACTCATCTCGCTTTTTCATACTGGTGATCCGTGCAGGGATGCTAGCACTACTTTTAGTAAGTATCTCTCTACTTTTTCCACTTGTTCAAGTACCAGCCAGTAATACAAAATTTCAGCTTAAGACAGCAATAGCACGTGAAAACGCGCAGCAAGGAACGTTAAACTGGCAGATTCCTCCGCGTTATGCAGCGACGACGCAGATACAAGCATATGCCAGTACAACATCAGTCAGGACTGGGCAGACCATCACCTTTTATGTAAGCACCGAGACAGAGAATACCCGCTACTTCATTGATATCTACCGGTTAGGTTGGTATGGTGGGCTGGGTGGACGCTTAATGGAGGTAGTTACGAACCTGGCGGGGCGCGTTCAGGGCTATTATGACCGCAGTACTCACCGGTTAGTTGACTGCAAAACTTGTACTATTGTCTCAAGTGTAGGACTACTCAAAGCGCATTGGTTACCATCTTACACATTAATAATACCAACAAACTGGACCAGCGGTGTCTATATAGCAAAATTTGTTGACGCGCATGCTCTTCAGACCTATGCGACGTTTGATGTAAAAAGCAATCTGCCTACAACCTATATTATCGTCACCTCTGAGCTAACCTTTCAGGCTTATAATGCATGGGGAGGATATAGCCTCTATGGTGCAGATGATCTACAAAATCACAAATCGGAGACGCCAGATCTAGCGCGAGCGTTGAAAGTCTCCTTTGACCGTCCTTATCTCGACAATAACGGTTCAGGGCAGGTCTTCCTTTTTGAAATAAATGCCATTCATTGGCTAGAAAGCCAGGGGTATGACCTCTCGTATATCAGCGACATCGATCTCCACGAGCATCCGAAGCAAATTCTGGCACATCGAGCATATATTGATCTGGGGCACGATGAGTACTGGACCAAAGAGATGCGTGATGGGATTGAAAACGCCCGCGATCATGGTGTAGGGCTAGCATTTTTGGGAGCAAATACAAGCTACTGGCAGGTACGCCTGGAGCCAGATGGTATAAATGAGCCAGATCGAACCGTAGTATGTTACCGAGTTTCATCGCTGCAACACACACTGGCAAATGATCCATTTTATAGGAGAGACAACAGTCGTTTGACAGCGCTATGGCGTGATCCCATTCTTCACCGGCCAGAAGACGCTCTAGTTGGCATCATGTACTCCGGGTTCACCCATACTATAGAGAACTTTTCCTGGCAACTAGCCAGTCATACCAACTCACCATTATTAGCTGGTACCAATCTGGAATTTGGGCAGAAGTACGGTTGTAACATTGTTGGTTACGAGTGGGATCGAGTATTTGCCAACGGCTCCTCGCCTCCAGGCCTTCAGATTTTGGGAAGCTCCCCCACGATAAATTACCTCGGCAAGCATGACATAAGCAACACGACCTACTATATAGCGCATTCGGGGGCCCTTGTCTTTGCCGCAGGGTCAATTTATTTAACGCGTGCCATTGATGCTTATCGCTACCTCCCTGATACTGATTGTCCCCAACAAAGCATACTTATTACCGGTATGCAGACGTTGCTAAGCAATGTGATGGCTGCTTTAATCATGCATCATAAGTCAAATACTCTTGCAGATGCTTTTTTCTAGCAACCATATGAACGTCAGGCCAGGCATGCTATGTAATTGGGCAAAGACGAGAAGTCTAAGTGAAGAGAAATTTTGTGAGAAAGGAGGGTACTATTCGTCATAGATATATAAAGATTTAGCAAAGAGAGCTTGCAAAATTATGGAAAAAAAATCAGACAAAGCAATCCATCTATTTTACTGTTATGCTACTGAAGATGGAAGTTTTGTAACAGAGATTGAACGCAGTCTGGCATTGTTGAAACAAGAAGGCCTACTGAGAACGTGGAATACGCCGGATCAACAGTTGCTTGTGCTTCCACGTCAGATACAGGGACGTCTAGACAGCGCGGACCTGGTAGTATGCATAATTAGCGCTCACTTTCTAGCAAACGATTTCTCTATGGTCCAAGTAAAGCGGACAATAGAACGTCAAAAAACAGATAAAATCGTAATCATTCCTATTCTGGCAGAACCATCAGATTTCAAGCATTCGCCATTACGATATTTTCAGGCCTTACCCCGTACAGGCCAACCAATAAGCAGATTCCTTAACCGCAATGAAGCATTCAAACAAATTACCGATGAAATTCGTTATATAATTCAAAATATTCAATAAAATCGCTCTGGTGATGGCTATCCACACTCATAAAGGGTAGGAATAAGATGCAGTTTAGACAACCTCATGATAGAGATAAACGAGGTGCTGACGTTCATGTTCCCAACAGAGCTCTTCACGGACGGCAGTAAGGGCATTCATATGCATAGTAGTTCGCAGGGCATCATCGGCAAGAAGCAAGTTGAGGGCATTTGCAATCTGCGCGGCCTCCAGACTTTCAACGATGCGCCCGACATTGTAAGTTTTCAGGAGGTCAGCAACAGCTTCAAGAGGAGTCGCCAGGACGGGAAGGCCGGCCATAAGATATTCAAAAAGCTTATTTGGCAGGCACATACGAACATTGGGCGAGTGGTCAGGGTCATAAACAATCAAGCCGAGATCGGCTGAGGCAGTCCATGAGAGCAGATCTTCATAAGGAACAGGAGGAATAATCTTGATCCGATCGCCGACTTTTTCCTGGGCAATTAGCGCTTCCAAGTCAGGGATTGCAGAACCAATCCCTTTTCCCATAAGGACGATTATATTTTGAGGATCGAGCAACTTTGCGACCTGAACCAGGAGAGTCGGATGGCGGTCTGCCTGAATGTTTCCCTGGTAAAGGGCGATACGCGTATTTGCAGACAGGCCCAGATAGTGATGCAAGCGATCACTAGGGAGATAGGGTTTGTAAGCAAGCATATTACGGACCAGTGTAACCTGGGGAACATGGTACTGCTTGCGAATCTCCTGAGCGATGGGAGCAGAGACAGTAATCACACCCGCACAACGTAGCAGCAGTTTTTGTAGCAGAGAGCCGAACAGTCTACCTGACCAGGATTGAGAAGGATTGAGAAAACTCATGCGCATCAAAGATGAGCGGTTTTCTGCGCAAGACTGCGGCAATATAACAAGCGGGAAGGGCGGTTACATCATGGGCATGATAGACCTCTGCGTGTATAGTAAGCAGACGAGAGGTACTGCGCAAAAAGACACTGGCGGCTCTGAGAAGGCCAAACTTCTTAAAACGGGTTTTCGCGAAATCGGCAGGCAAAAAGATATGTTGAATCTGGCAACCACGAATCTCTTCTTTTGCAGGTCGTTGGCCGAGGCACTCAACATCGATAATAGTCACCACATATCCTGCAAGAAGAAGAGCAGTGGCTTCACGTAAAACACGTTCGTCGGTAGCAACACTACTGATAACATGCATACAGACAAGGGGAGAAATACACTTTTGAGATACGGGAACCGCTATCATTGGTTCCCGTCCAGATTGAATGGGCGTCTTCATATTCTTTGGCTTCTCTTTCGTACATAGCGAATATTGCTCAGAGCTAACAAACAACCAGCATACAGACACAATCCCGCAAGATAAATCCACCACGAGATCAGGGGGAGAGGAAACTGAGCCAGGTAGTTACTTCCCAGAAAACAAGTTAGACCAATAAGCAAGGCAAAACTGAACGTACCAATCTCATAAGGGATTGGATAGAGGCGCTGATTCACGAGATAGGCAAGCACCGCCAGGAAAAAATAAGCGATCAGAGTTGCAAGGGCAGCACCCATAGAACCGTAGTGTGGAATAAGATAGAAATTGAGTCCGACATTAAGCAAGGCAGCACTACTGGTAAAAACAACAGCCAGCCAGGTCTTGCGTTTCAAACCAACACCAAGCGTCAAATAATTATACAGGCCATAAAAGAGAATCGAGAGGGCAATCGTAGGAATAACCGGGGCAGCAGTGTGATAAGCAGGGGGGAAAAAAAGTTTCAGCATGAGTATACCCAGCAGAGAGAGCGCGTAGGCAGAAATGAGGAGTACAAAAAAATACCAGCGAAAAACCCGTTGAAAAACTCGTCTGGCATCTTTCCTTTTGGCGATAGTAAAGAGGGCCGAAGGCCAGGCCAGCAGAAAAGGCGAGATGACAAGTACACCCAGCACACCACCCAGATTATAAGCAACAGTATAGATAGCGGTCTGAGAAAGAGAGCCCAGACGGGCGAGCATATATCTATCGGCCAGTTGCAGTATCCAAACAGAGAGGAAATTGACAACATTGGGCAAGCCAAACGCGAGAAGGCCCTTTGCAATGGGAAGATACAGGCGTATACCGGCACGCAGCAGAATCTGCGGGAGAGTACAAAGCGCGACCACCCCATAGCCACCGGCCATTGCCAGGAGAGAGCCAATAATGCCCAAATGCCAGAAGCCAACCAGGAGAAGAGTAGCAACCAGATTAATCAAAAGGTTGGCAAGAGAAAGCAGAACAAATTGCACGACCCGATTCTCTGCACGCATCCAGGCGAAACCCGGTACAGTCAGATTTTGACAAAGAATCACCAGAGCGGCAACGCGTATTGTTTCACCAAATTGTGTATCCTGTAGCAACAACCTAGCCAACCAGGGAGCAAAAAACACCAGAAATAAGGTCATCGGGACCAGCGTTATAGTCAGAAGATTGAGCACAGTAGAGAGCACCCCCAGGCGATCTTTGCGTGTCTCATAATCGAAGTTATAGGCGCGAAAAAAGGCTGAAGCCAGACCAAGCTGAGTCAGGCCGGCACCCAGCGCAATAGCAGTATTAAGCACAGAAAGTGCGCCATACTCACCGTGTGTAAGATGGCGAGTCAGAAAGGGAGCAAGCACCAGAGCGACTAATGGAGTTGCCAGAGAAGAGAGCGCATAGATGCCAGAGCGTTTGAGGAGAGCACGAATCTGAAGAGAATAGCTTTCAGTTGCCCAGGCGGGAGTGGCAAACTCTGGCAACCTCTTCGTACCGGGAGCCACCGGCATAATCCAGGTCACCTGTTCACTAAGAGAGATATCATCGAGAAAAAGATAGGGAGTCGGAGAGACTGAATTAGTACGTGGCATACGCACATACGTCGTCCATTGATCAACGCTTTTCGTAGGCAAACCAAGCCAGGGGACGACACCCGAAGTGTTACAAGGAACCTCTGCTGAGGCTAGCAAGCCTGGGCGAGACGCCTGAGTATTGCACACAACTTGCGGAGAGGGTGGATCTTGCGCCTCCCCATTTACCTGACTATCATCAAAATCAGGCGAAACACTCATACTCTTCCCTTCCTCTCCCATGCCGGAAATTGATCGCCGATATATTCATTCAGATCAGACCAGCAGGTCACACGCTGCCAGAAGCGCAGAAATACCTGTTCAGTATTATATTGAGACACGTATTTTCTGGCCCTCCTTCCTAATTTTAAGCGCAAATCTTCATCTTCAAGCAGGCGAACAAGTGCCTGAGCCGTCTGAGCGACATTGCCAGCCGAGACCAGCAGACCACGCTCATCAGCAAGCATCTGCGCGTTTGCTAGAGGAACATCTGAAGCCAGCACAGCACTGGCTGCCGCCATTGCCTCCAGCATCACCAGAGAATAGCCGCCGCCACGGGTTCCGCTATAGATGTAAATATCGCTGAGCGTATGCAATAGAAGCGCTTCAGCGGGAGAGATTTCACCCCAGAACATACAATTCAGAGCAAGGTCAAGCTGAATAATCTGCTCTTCCAAGCGAGAACGTAAGATACCATCGCCCGCAATAATGAAGCGAACACGGGTACGCAGGGCAGGAGGAAGCTGCGAAAGGGCCTGATATATAGCTTGCAGAGCAATCTCCACACCTTTTTCTGGCGAGAGACGACAGATCGTTGAGACAACAATGGCATCGGCGGGCAGACCACGCTGTAGTCTCAACACAGCACGGTCAGCCTGGTCTTGCAGGCAGTACTGCTCTACATCTATCGTATTCACAAAGCGTACCAGGCGGCTAGTAGGAATACCGAGGTGCTGGCAGATCTGCTCAATACCGTCACCCGGCACACCAGGGATTGCATAGCAATCAACAAAACGAGCGGAGATACGAGCAAGTACCTGAAGCGATGGCCAGTAGGCAGAGAAAAGCCAGGGTTCAAAATAGCGACGGAACCAGGATTTACTCTCCAGGCTCTGTAGGCGCTCCTTGCGATACAACTGGCTGGGGAGAGCGGCAAGATTACCGTGATCGACACAGACCACACGAATACCAGCCAGGCGAGCCAGAGGAGCGGCAAAAGCGGCAGTAAAAAGGCCATCTTGTGGGAGAATAAGATCGTAGCTAGCCCCTGTAAAAAGTGACCCGAAGAGCGCGATCCAGCCAGATAGCACATAGCCCCAGACCAGAGGAAATTGACGAGGCGAGAACAGATGTAGACCGAAGCGTTGAATACGATAGTCTTCAGATTGAGGTCCTACACGTTGTGTTAGATACGTCATCTGCCAATGCAATCGGTTACCTTGCATACTTTTTGCAAGCTTATTGAGAATCGTGCGCATCCCTCCGGCTAACGGAAAGGCAGTAATAGGTACACAGACACGAAGTTCAGTGGGAATGGCTGGATACCTGGGGAAAAGGGTCGTACGAACCAGATGAAGAGTTTTTTGTCTGACTGTCTGATAGAAAAGACTCCTTTTGTAATGGAGACGTTGAGGAAACTGAAGATAGTGCTGCCAACGTTTTGCAAACAGGGCAAGACAAGTATCACCAGTTAGACTTGCCAGGATACTGAGAAGTTGGATATGGAGCATAAGTTGCTCAGGCGTCAACAAGAGAGGTCGGAACAGAGCATGGCATACCCAGTATCCTGTATCGAACTCAGGTAGGAGCGAGCGAAGTGTTGAAAATGCACGGGCAAAGACAGAGGCGGCCTGTGTTTGAAGAGAGGAAACTCCAGAGCATTCATAGCAAGCAAGGAGAGCAAAAAGCATACCACTAAGTGTATAGGAAGTGGGATAAAGGGCATATTTTTCAAACCAGATTCCCTGTTCGGCAAGCGGGGCCGAGACGCCTCCATCCAGAATATCAAGCTCAAAGGTTGCAAAGACCAGTTGAGCCAGGTGGAGAAACTGAGATTCCTGAGTGAGGAGATGGGCGCGAAGCAGTACAGAGAGGGAGCACGCCTGTATAGGAGCAGAGAGGCAACGAGGAGAGGTGTGGGAGAAGGGCAAGAATGAGCCATCTAATCCGCGAGAGATTACAGATGAAGGTGGGATAAAAATAGGCCAGCCAGCAGCACGATCATGAATCAGATAAGCATGATCGGTAAGCCAGCGAGCCTGAATCAGGAAGGCCTGACGATGATCTTCCTGATGGGTAGCAAGATAGGCATTCCAGTGGGCAAGGGCATATTGGACAATGGTAAGTGGTTGTGGTCCACTTGTTTTGTGATAAGGGATACCATCCGCCCCTAGCACTTCACCGGCAAGAGCAAACGCCGAGGTCATATCCAGCGGATAGGGAGAAAGCGACAGATACTGTTGGGAGTGGAGATCAGTCATCACGTCCTCCTTTCAGGCATAGAGAGCGAGGAGCATCGGCAACAGGTTCGAGCTCTGCTGATTGCGCAACGGGCTTCTGCGCAAAGCGCATACTCAAGAGAGGAGAGGAGACACAACCCAGAACGAACCAGCCCAGAGCAGAAAGAGGCGGTAGCGTCCAGGCATTAATACTGAGGCTATTGAAAGAGAGGGCCACAACCAGAGCAATGCCTCCAGCCAGAAGAGAACGGCCCCGTCCAGTCACCCGACGCCAGATAGTCCAGGCCTGGAAGAGGAACCAGCAGAGCAAGGCAAGAAAAAGACAGAGAACAGGAATACCGGCCATCGCCGCCAGCTCAAGATAGGAATTATGCGGTTGTGCTAAAGGCAAAAACTGAGCTGGAACGCGGAAAGGTTCAGCGCGTTGCAAATAAGTAAACGTGCCCAGGCCAACGCCAGTCAGAGGGAAGGCCGCAATCACACGCAGGGCAGTCTGCCAGACGCCCAGGCGCAGATTTAGATTGCCAGCATCCGTAGCATGGTGCAGAAACAGGTAGGTATCCTTCGGCAAAAACAAAGCAATCCCGACGGGCAAGAGAGCCAGACCCAAGACCATACGCCAGCGATATTGTGAAGTTGCACCGAGTAACAAAAAGGTCAACGATCCCGCACTGGCCGCCAGAACAGCACCAGTACTATACGTAAAGAGCAGAGCTATAGCCAGCAGTGTCATCTCCACCAGATACAACAAGCGTGCTCTCCAGGTAGTACAATGCATAAACAAACCCAAAGTTACAAAGAGCGTAATGGCAAAAAACGAACTACTCCAGTCCGGATCAATAAAGAAAGAGCCAGGTCGGATCACACCGGGATTTCCTGGAAGGGCATAATTCTTCCGGTCAGCAATATAAGCATCCATATGAGACCAGCTCAAGAGAAACAGGCCAGTTTTACCTTGAATAATTGTATGAATCGCAATCAGAGCCGCAAAGAAAGCCAGCCACTGAAAAACGCGCTTCACATGTGCCAGGGAGCGTGCAACCGTAGCACCGAGCCAGAACATAAGCAGAGCGCCAGCAATCACATTAGGGTAATAAAAGAGTCGATCATAGAGGACCGCACTTCCCTGTATAGCAGGAATAATAGTAAGACCCAGAAAGCAGAGCCAGAGAAAGGGGGCACGCAGTTCCGCCCAGGGATAGCGAGCAGAGCGATGAAGAAAGAAGCAGCAGAGCAAGAAAACAGTGAGGACAGGCGCAACAATACGTAAAGCAAGATACCAATCAACGTAGATATGGATCATAATTATCACAATAGCGGCAAGCTCATCCTGGCGTAGCAACACAAGGAGAGTCATGAGCAGGCCAAGGCAGATCGCTCCAGCGACATACAGGCCAAAAAAGGCCAGAGAACAGGCCAGAGCGGCTGCGAGAAGAAGCAGGCCAATACTCTTCAGAAGAAGAGATGATAACAGAGAGAAACGCAGGTCATACAGCATTTGCGGTGGAAGATTCTTGCTCCATCTCATACGATGCCAACCATCCTTCCTTTCCTATGCAGAAAGGCAGTATCAATTAACTTGTTCACTAAAACAGCTCCTGATAAAATCTCGGTTAAAAAATGGGCATGTTCTGCGCCTAAAAGTAGTTTTGCATAGCGAAGACCCTGCACCACTTGTGGAGAGCGCATTCGTGGCCTATCCTCGATTCCTGGCAAACTATGAGCACATAGAGCAATCATCATTTCCCATCCCTTCCCCAGGCGGAGACAAGCTCCGCCCCTACATCTTATGGATAATAAAACACATATTATGAACAAGAATAATCAATTCCCAGGTGAAGATTGCGGGTTATCGGCTGTGATAGCCAGGCGCTTTGTTCGCTGCGCTCAAATGTTGCGCCAGAAGTATGTTGTATGACAGCACAAGCAGGGAGATTGATCTGCATATGCAGGTCACGTTCGATACCAGACTGGCGTTGGAAAAGATATTGAAAATGCATATTTTTTTGTCGATCATACTGAACGGCGTGAGGCACCATCCAGGAGAGCATCACAATGGACGTCTCACCATATGAAAGAGAGATAGTACCCGCCCAAACGATAAAGCCTGAATGATGAACAACAGAAGATTGACTCCAACCGCTCTGCTGCTGCACCTGGCTATTAGCCGGTATATACACCTGGATATAATCACGATAGAGAGGATTCCCAAAAACCTCACCTGGCAGGGACCAGATAGAACGCAGAGTAACCGAATGGAGAGCATTGCCCTGACGATCAATAGTTATAACATCGGTGACAGTACTCTGTATAAACGTGTTCGCTTTATCACCATTAATATTGGCATCCACCACAAAAATTCCATCAGGAGCCTGCTGAATGCGATCATCCATTGCAGCCTGGCTCAACAGAGCTTCAACCTCAGGATGAGGAAAATAGAGCTGAATATCCTTTGTCTGAAAACTATTCAGCAGCAGATGGACAAATTTCGCCATATCGGCGTTTGAGAGATGGTGCAAACGATTGAAAAAATGTTCAGCGAGCAGAGCGGTAAAATGTTTACGTTGCGATGAAAGACCATCAGGGGAGAGCTGTTTGCTGCTGCCATGCCGACCAGCACCGAGCTGATAATAGTGAATACGCTCGACAAGATTTTGCGGAGTAATCGTCTCACCATATTCAGGAATAGTTAGTGGACCAGTGATCTCCAGAGCACCTTGAATTAAAGCGGGAGTAATCGAGATCACGCCTTGTATGGGCGTATGATCTCCTTCGAGCTGAAAGTTGTGCAAACCGAAGCGTGCTGATGTAGGAAAATCCGCATCAAGATTAGAATCACGAAAGCTCCACTGACCATGTGAAAGAGGGAACCAGCGATATGCAGGTGGGAAAGGAATAAAGCCTCCAGCCGTTTTAAATGGGAGATCGAGAAGATCCACATCAGTAATATGCATATTTGCTAGATAGCCACCTGCCAGAGTCAAGAGGCCATAATTGCCAATAAAGCCCCCCGCAGGACGCAATTCGGAAGAGTCGAGCATCTCCACAAGGTAGTGCGCGGGTTGATTAACGCCCAGAAGATCGGGAAGAAAGGGCAAAGCTTGATTGAGCAAGCCCAACCAGATCTGGATTTGTGGCTCATCCTGGTGAAGCAGAGCCAATTGAGCATCAATCTGGCTACCAAATTGCTCATCGCCCGGCCTCACCTGATCCAACTCGCGGAAGCCTTTTTGCACTAGTAAGCGGATATACTGAAAATCTATTGTCAACACCTTCATCTCTTTTGTAGTCAGACCATGCTGCTCCTGATGTACAAGAGGATTATGCAAAGCGCTAATCAGAACCTGCAACAAGTGGCATCCAGTACTTCCGGCAAGACTTATATCAGCGACAAATAGCAACAAATGTTGGGCGGCACGCAGACGGTCACCCACAACAGGGAATTCAATTGCAAAAGACGGCAACCGCCGTACATCGTTTGTGAGCTGTGCAAAAGCCAGAGTAGCAGCCGTAAACTCTTGTTGAGCCTGGCGAACGCGTTCCAGATTTAGAGGCTGCTTCTGCAAAGAGAGAAGGAGGCGCTGAGCGGAATGCAGATGTTCAATACCGGTATGCGCCAGAGCGATATCCCGGTAGTAGAGCGGACGCAACAGAAGAGAAGCCCCCAGAACAGAAAGTGAGCCGCCCAGGCAAGTAACGAGCAAGAGGCAAAGGCAGACCAATTGGATACGTTGCCGGAGAGTGAGCCGAACATCACGTATTTTCAGCCACAGAAAGCGCTTTGGCCCAGAAGTTGTGAGCTGTGATGGTAAAGAGACCTCAGAAAGATGTGGAATGGGAGCACGGACCCGCCCATCTGTATTATCAACTCCATTCACCTCTATTTCCCCCCTATTTCATATCCAGCAATTTCAGATAGCGCACCGAAAAAAGAGCTTGTTAAGAAGAGACTAGACAGGCATTAAGACAGAATCTTCCTGGTACATCTCCACTTGACCTTTTCGCTTTTCTTGTTGTAGAATGCCTCAGCAGTGGCGGCAGGAGGGATCTTCTTTCCCGGCCCGCTTGAGGGTACTGAAAACCTTAGCTAGAAAGTTCTTCGCCTGCCTGAGCCATCTGCCGATAGTAATCGGCATAAATATTTTCCTTACGTTTATAGGTACATTTGTTCATAATATATCCAGGGACATGCACCCCAGCCTGAGTTAAAATTGCTTTTGCCTGCAAGAGGCTACTCCGGCTAGCACGATCCATATCCACAACCAGAAGAGTGCCATCAACCTTTGGTGTCAGAATTGCAGCATCGGAAATGCCGAGGAGAGGTGGAGTATCAAAGATAATAACTTCAGCGCCACAATGAGTGAGTGCAGCAAACAAGTGCTCCATACCTTTAGAATCTAAAAGTTCAGGGGGATGAGGCGGCAATGGGCCTGAAGGAATAACGCGTAGATTGGGGATACCAACAGTATGAATAAAAGGTTCTAACGAGACATCCGGGAGCCTATTCATTTTTGAGGCAGAGGCAGGAATGAGCAATTGATGGGCGTAGGCCATAATTGCATTGCTGAGGCCCATCTTATTGACAGGCAGAGCAAACTTCTCATAAATACTTGGACAGCGCATATCGGCATCAATGAGCAAAGTATTTTTTCCAGATCTTGCCATAAATATTGCCAGATTCGTAGCAACCACACTCTTTCCTTCATGAGGTATTGCACTAGCGATAGCTAGAGTATGGAGAGGTTTCTCTCCACTGGCAAAGCCGATATTTGTGCGTAAGATGCGATAAGCCTCGACATTAGGACTTTGCCCAACGGGATTGACAACACTGTCCTTGCCGGGAGTAGAGCGCCAGATAGTGCCAAGAAGAGGCCAGTCAAGCACCTGAGCCAGATCAGCAGGAGTACGCACACGGGTATCAAGTTGATCTATAAGCAGAGCAAACAGCAGACCGAGGAGAAGTCCCATAATCCCGCCGGCCAGCAGATTCAAACGAATATTGGGCAAAATAGGTTGGATTGCCGGGTGAGCAGGCTGGACAAGATATAAAAAATCCTTGCGTTCAGTTGCATTTTGTTGGGCAAACTGTTTTTGTTGTCTGAGAAAAGTAGTAGCAATATCGTTTGCCAGAGTAGCGGCAAACGAAGGATCTGTATCCTGAACATCGATTGAAAAAAGTTGTGTATTGACGTGAGGGCTGGCCGAAACCTGCTTTATGAGATGTTCCAGATCCAGGTTATTATAGTGAGAAACAACTTCACGCAACACGCTATCGCCTACGGCAAGTTGAGCCATTGTCTGGGCAAGCTGATTACTAGCCAGGAGGCTATTATAATCAGCCTGGCCGGTACCAGTAGAGACAGTCACTTGAATTAAAGCAGTAGACTGATAGACAGCAGGCATTAATTCGCTGACGAGCAAAGTGCCAAGTCCAACAAGCAAGAAACAGCTCAACACAATTTTCCACTGCTTATGCAATATCTGCCAATAGAGAGCAAACGTCATGCCACAAACCTCCTCCGGGAAGAGACTTCCACGTCCATCTCAACAAAGCACAAGGCTCGCTATACGCCACGACAGAAAACTATTTCCAGCAATGTGCGTAAAAGGATAAAAATATCGAGAGTAAGCGAGCGATGTTTAATATAATAAAGATCGTACTGCAACTTAATAAGGGCATCATTCTCAGTATTGCCATAGCGGTATTTGACCTGTGCCCAACCGGTCAGACCAGGCTTCACATTTAAACGACAGCGATAAAAAGGGAGAGAAGTCTCCAGCAAAGCAACAAAGGCGGCGCGTTCCGGGCGAGGACCAATCAGGCTCATATCCCCCCGTAAGATATTAAGAACCTGGGGCAATTCGTCCAAGTGAGTTGCACGTAGGAAACGACCAACACGGGTTACACGAGTATCAGCGGAGTGGGCCCAGAGAGCCTGGCCGACATGTTCGGCATCAGAGCACATTGAGCGAAATTTATAAATGCGAAATGGACGGCCCTGTTGGCCCAGGCGTTCCTGACTATAAAAAACCGGGCCGTGTGAGTCCAAAGAGATGAAAAGAGAGAGAGGAAGAAAGAGCAAAGCCAGGACGAGACCGCCGCAAAGACCAAAGCAGAGATCAAGCAAGCGAGACCAGCAAAGATACAAAAGAGAAACAGTAGGTTCAACAGGCAGTGCAGCATACCATTGCTCACCGATATACTTCACCGGAATTTTACCGCTGATATTCTCATAAATAATGGTCAACGGAACAACCGAAATACCGTGTTGAGAGGCTTCTAAAGCGACCTGAAATAGTTCAGGATTAAGCTTATAATCAAGGGCCATGATAATAATATCGACGAGTCGCTTGTGAATAAGAGCATGAAGCATGCTTTTGCTACCCAGGACAGGCAAACTATCCTGTTCAAAAGAAGATTCACCAGTGCTGCTGATATATCCCAGAATAGCGAGGCCTGGGCGTTTGGCACAGCGGAACTCGCGGAGCAGGGTCTCGGCAGCGGTATTTATGCCAACAATGACTACCCGTTGCCTAAAAAGAGGGAGATGCATTATCTCGGCAAGCAAAAGACGCCAGCCAGCTAGTGCAGGAACAGCAAACAGAAGAAAAAAGCAGGCCATGCGCAGAGGAGAGACCGTTTGACCCAAGAAAAAGGAGAGAGCAAGCAGCATCCAGAGACAAAAAACAAGAACAAGAGTAAAAGTCGCAGCGATAAGGCTTTTGAAACGATTAGCGGCAACTCTTAGATCATGGGCACGGGTGAAACGCCCAATACCATTCCAGCTGAGAAAAAGGATAGCAAGACAGACCATGCGTACATCCCAATACTGAAAGAGAGGGCTAAAATATTGCCACTCAATGAACAGATTTGGAGCTATGCGCAAAAAAAGAGCCAGGATAGTAGCCAGAACGACAGCATCTCCTGAAATAAGGATGAAGTGCCATAGCGATGAAGGGCAATGGAGATGGCCGACATCCCTGTCCAGAGTCAACGGCATAGGTGTATGAGTAACGGGCAGGACATAACGTTCTGCATTATGCTGCATAGATATTTTCTCCTCTCCCTCACGACCCCGCTCTCCCCTTATGTATACTAACAACATCATTATTGTACTACTATGACAAAATAAAACTAGCAGAAAATCCTTACAATATGTTTTTAAGCAGCTTGCAAAGGACAAAAGATGTGCTCTTTTCAGGCATGTTCTAGCGCCATCCGAGTGAGTATTTCATCAAGACGAACAGTGAGAAAATCGTAATCGAAGTGAGCCTGAACATAGGCGCGTCCATGCAGGCCCAACATTGTCGCCTCATCGTTATCAGAGTATAAGCGCAGAATGGCAGCAGCCAGAGCAGTAGCATTCTCAGGTTCTACCACCAGAGCAGCTTTAGCTTCTTCAACCATGCAGCAAGCTTCACCATTAAGAGCCAGAATCAGAGGGCGGGCGCAGGCCATTGCTTCATACATCTTAATTGGCAGCATCCCTTCAAAAAGTTGCAGCTTCCGTGTATGAGCCAGGCAAACATCAGCAGCGCAAAGTAAACGAGGGATATCAGCATGAGGCACGGGGTCCAAAAACGTCACATTTTCTAGAACTCGTTCCTGAGCCAGAGAAATCAGGCTACTTTTCTCCGCACCATCTCCCACCAGCACAAAGCGAATATCGTGTTGATTCCGTAACAGATCGGCGGCATCGAGCAGAGTTGTTAAGCCGTGCGAGAGGCCATGTGTGCCAGCGTAGAGTATAGTAAAGCGCTCATCCCAGCCGAGAGCCGTCCGAGCGTCACCCATTGACAGAGGAGAAAATCGTGTTGTATCGACGCCATTAGGCAAAAACAGAACTTTCGCTACCGGTAAGCCGCGGTTTAGTAACGTATCCCGCATCCTTTCAGTGACGGTCCAGACCAGGCGAGCGTGGCGATAGGTTGTCCGCTCTAGCCATTCAGCGAGAGAGATGCAGAGGCGATTGCGAAGAGCGCCAAGCTGGACAGCCGACTCAGGCCAGAGGTCAGCCACCCAAAAAATATAGGGGCAACGTCTACGCCAGGCTAGAGCGCGTGCGGCAATTACATTGAAGAGAGGGGGAGAACCAACGATAATCAGATCAGCATCCCTGGCTGAATGACGGCCAAGAATGGGAGCTAGCAGGCCAAAGGAGAGTTGAGACAGAATACGCCTGAAAAAACCAGCATTGGCGCAGGTATAGCTCCAGATGCGCACCACACGCACACCATACAGCCACTCTTCTTGAACAGGCCAGCCTAAATAACGCAAAGGAACAATCCCATCTGGATAATTCGGCACAGTAGTCAAAACCGTCACGCGGTGTCCTAATGCAACCAGGCGACGGGCAGTCTCACTCACACAGACAGCCGCTGCCGCTTTTTCAGGGGGATAATAGCGTGAAATAAAAAGAATATGGGTCATAAATACAGCTCACTTTACCAGCTACGTGCAATCCTCAAAGCCGCATCGCCTTCGCCAAAAAGCCTTCTCTCAAGGGGAGCAGGAACAGGCTTTGCGACAGCCTCCATAATCTGATCCCAATGAGTACCAGCCAGCGTATTCCAGCCAGTCTCAACCGTCTCGCACCACTCGGTCTCAGTCCGTAGAGTCACACAGGGAACACCGAGAAAAAAGGCTTCTTTCTGGATTCCTCCTGAATTGGTCAGAACACGCAATGCAGAACTTTGCAGAGCCAGCATATCGATATAGCCGGGCGGGTCAATAATCTGAATATGTTTTTTGAAAGAGACATGATAACGTTCAATGCAAGCGCGAGTCCGGGGATGGACAGGAAAAATAATAGGATATTTAAGTTTATTCAAGGCATGAACAATGGAATGGAAAGCGCGGGGATCATCAGTATTAGCGGCACGATGAACAGTAGCCAATAGATAGCCACCGGATTTCACCTGCAAACGAGACAAAAGCGTCTCAGAACGCTCGGCAAGCTGAGATTGTACGCTCAGAAACATATCATACATCACATCCCCAACCACAGTAACGCCCGCAGTAATCCCTTCCTGTTCCAGACAAGAACGGGCCCTTTCAGTGGGGCAAAAATTGCGTTCAGAGAGGTGATCAGTCACCACACGATTGATCTCCTCAGGCATAGAGCGATCAAAGCTACGCAGACCCGCCTCAACGTGAGCCACGGGGATATGCAACTTTGTAGCCGCCAGAGTAGCGGCCAGAGTTGAATTTGTATCACCATAAACAAGGACCCAGTCAAAATGCTCTTGCAGCAAAACCTGCTCGATTGAAGCCAGCATTGATGCAGTCTGAGCGCCATGAGTTACAAAGCTGCAAGCCAGATGATAATCAGGAGTTGGAATTGCCAGTTCCTGAAAGAACTGCTCTGACATACAATAATCATAATGTTGACCGGTATGAATAATAGCTTCTTCATGAAACTCGCGTAGGGCCTTGCTTACCATCGCGACCTTAATAAACTGAGGACGTGCCCCTATAATAGATGCAAACCGCATAACACCTCAACTATCTGAGAACGATTCCGAGTTGGAGTTGGAGTTGGAGTTTAAAATTAGTGCTCCATCGCCGAGTGCCAGGTAGCGAATGCCCAGAGCTTCCAGGCGGCCACGCTCCGCATCGAGAGCCTGCCGTCCATCCAGCAAGACGCGACAATGCTCAAAGCGTACAAAATCAAAAGAAGAATAGAGTGAGTGAGCGCACTGTAAAACAATGCCAGAAATCTCTCCCTCAGCAGCCGGGGAGAGAGGAAGATACCCCATAGCGCGCAGCTCGCCATCTGAATAAAGAGGATCATGAGCATAGACAGACGCACCATTTTCTTGTAGAACAGCACGAAGAAGCAATGAGCTGCTAAAAGCAGTTTCGCGTACATTGCCACGGTATGAGACGCCGAGCAAGAGAATTGAAACGCCTTGCAGAGATCCCAATATAGCCTTCAGACGTTTTACAGCATAGGCAGCCATAGTATCATTCACATGTCGGGCTATCTGCGCCAGAGAAAGTTGCGTTTCTGACAGATCATCAAGAGGATTAGCGAACAAAAAATATGGATAGACGGGGATACAATGGCCGCCGACGCCGACGCCCGGTGTATGAATGTGAGAATAAGGCTGAGAATTCGCCGCAGAAATTGCAGCCATACAATTAATGCCATGAGTATCGGCATATTGAGCATATTGATTAGCGAGAGCAATATTCACATCACGGTAAGTAGTTTCGATCAGCTTCACGAATTCGGCTTCATCGGTAGAGGCCATCGTTATTACCTGTGATGACAGCACCATACGATAAAAGGTTTCGGCGGCGGCGGTACATTGAGAGTTCAGACCGCCTACAATCTTCGGGTACGCATTAAGATCATGAAATATCGACCCGGATGAGACGCGCTCAGGACTATAGGCGAGATAGAAATCGCGCCCGGCGGTATAGCCAGAAGTCTTTTCAAGTAAATGGGCGAGGCGGCAGCGTGTTGTACCGACAGGGAGAGTCGTTTCATAGATTACCAGAGTGCCAGCCTGAAGTCCCAGCCCCAACACGCAAGTAGCAGCATCAAGCGAGGTAAAATCGATCTGATCTTCAGGGCCTAAAGCGACAGGAACAATCACAACGATAACATCAGCATAACGCACTGCCGCCGAAGTATCCTGTGTAGCAGAAAGCAGGCCAGAGGAGGCAAGCTCAACTACAGCGTCAGCCAGTCCTGGCTCACCCTGAACATGGGCCACCCCGGAATTAATACTGGCAACGACCCGCGCGTCGCAATCGCAACCAAGAACGCGGCAGCCAGATTGAGCATAACGCACAGCAAGAGGTAAGCCAATCTTCCCCAGGCCAATAACCGCCACCGTTGTTGTATGTAGAGATGAACGCAGCATCTTTCTCCCTTTCCAGCACCGACCCTTTTCTTCGTCTCTTTAGTCGCCAGCAAAAGCGCTCCTGTCTCGCTCATCGATAAAACCATAGTGAGTTGAAGCCATCAATTGAAGAACCACCCGAAGAACCGCCAGGCCATCCTCGCCAGTTACAGTAGGCAAAGAGTCAGTACGCAATGCTCGCAACAGATCTTCATATTCCAGGCGTAGTGGCTCCGCCTTCTGAATTTTCAAGCGGGTCATCGTACCTTCACTCACACCAGTCAGGCGGGTCAACTCATTCCAGGTTGAGGCAGTATAATCATTCTCGTAGAAATACACCTCTTGCGTCAGATAATTTACCAGGAACATGCCTCGTTCGCCAGTCACCGTCAATTCACGAATTTTCGTAGGAGTCAGCCAATTGCTTTCCAGCATACCAAGCGTCTCATCTGTAAAGCGTAGAACACCAAAGACCAGATCCTCATGAGTAGTATGGAGGCGGCGCTGGGTCTCCGCATAGACATGTCTCACCTCGGCATCAATCAGATAGCGCATAACATCCACATCGTGAGTTGCCAGATCTAAAGTCACGCCAACATCGCGGATACGGGGCGGAAAAGGGCCCAGGCGGCGGGCATGGAGAGAGAAGATCTGACCAAGTTCCTTGTTGAGCAGACGACGTTTCAACTCAATAATAGCAGGATTAAAGCGTTCAACATGACCGACAGCAAGTTTTACGCCATGAAGGAGTGCGAGTTGATTCAGCGTCAACGCCTCCTCAAGAGTGCTAGCAATGGGTTTTTCGACCAGGACATGAACACCACGTTTCAGAAGCGTTGAAGCCACAGCAAAATGATGCTGAGTCGGCACCACCACAGTTACCAGATCAGGTTGAGTCTGTTCCACCATCTGGAGATAATCGCTATAGCCAGGAATCTGAAAACGATGCATCGCGTGCTGCAAGGTTGCAGGAACCATCTCAGCGACACCCACCAGATGCACCTCATCTTCGCTCAACTCCTGAAGCACGCGGAGATGATTCATGCCCATACTACCTGCGCCTACCACCGCAACCTTTATACGCATAAAGCCAGCACCTCCTGAGTAATAGTGTAGAGATCCTCCCGACTGAGCGCAGGATGGACAGGAAGAGAGAGGACTTCGCGAGCCGCCGCTTCAGTCACAGGCAGTTCTGCATAGGAGCCCGGCAAGCCACTGAAAGCGATGGGGCCAACCACACGGTAGAGCGTTGTATTCTCCAGATAAAACGGCTGGCGGTGAATTGGGCGAGGATAGTGAATCATCGCCGCGATACCGCGTGCCTGTAAGTGTTGCACCCATTCATTACGGTGTTCAAGGATACGAATCGTATACTGATGGAAGACATGACGATAGCCAGTACGGACTACCGGAGTACTTAAGCTCTCATGCAGGCATGACGTCAGATAAGCAGCATTTGCAATACGCTGTTCCGTAAAGAGCGAAAGTTTTCCTAATTGAACAAGGCCAAGAGCAGCTTGAATCTCAGTCATACGCAGATTCTGGCCCATAGCGATATGAACATAGCGCTCCTGCTGACCATGATCGCGTAACAGGCGCAAACGTTCAGCAAGGAGAGGGTCATTCGTCGTCACCATGCCACCCTCGCCAGTAGTCATATTCTTCGTAGCATAAAACGAGAAACAGCCAGTACCGAAGCTACCGACAGGGCGGCCTTGCAGAGTTGCGCCATGAGCCTGACAGGCATCTTCAATGACCACAAGATTGCGTGCAGCAGCAATCTGGCAGAGGAGTGGCATATCACAGGGATGTCCATACAGATGAATAGGCAAAAGAGCTTTTGTACGCGGAGTGATTGCAGCAGCCACAGCCTCGGGATCGAGAGTATACGTTGAGGGTTCAATATCCACAAAAACAGGCGTAGCTCCGGTCAGAAGAACAGCATTCGCAGTAGCGACGAAGCTAAATGCGCTTGTAATCACCTCATCACCAGGGCCAATTCCGTGGGCCAGGAGTGCGAGATAAAGAGCAGCCGTTCCCGAAGAAAGTGCCACAGCATCACTAACAGAGCAAAGATCAGCAAAACGACGCTCGAACTCAGCCACCTGAGGGCCCTGAGCCAGACGGCCCGAAGCAAGCACCTGGCGTACCGCCTCATCCTCTTCAGGACCTAATAAAGGGTGTGCAATTGGAATTGTCCGCCCTCCAGTTTTTTCCACTCCATGTTTCATGCAATCCACCACTATCAGACAGGCTTGCCCATAGCAGACAATCCCGATAAATAGGTACACATAATGTAGATAAACGAAAGCAATTTTTCCGCATACGCAAGAAGTAGTATAGTAAAAACATGCGCTTCAAGCGTACGCGTATGATAGCACTGTGCCTGAGAAAACTCAAATGATAGAAGTGAATGTGTAGCCATCAGCAGAAAAAAGAACGAAGCGCCTTGCCCTTTTCCATATCAGCAAAATGGAGTATCATTTATAGTAGAGAAACCATCATCGGAGTATTGAAATGAATCAAAATAACCACACGTACACAGACGAGAAGCTACCGCTTGTTGTAGGAATTGACCTGGGAGGCACCCAGATTCGTACAGCCGTATTGCGTGGTGGCAAGCTACTTTCGCGTATTAACCTTTTGTGTGGAGAGAATCCCACACCAGAGCGCATTCTACCACGTATGTTTCAATCAGTTGAGCAGGCATTGGGCAAAGCAGGAGTAGGGATTGAGCAGATTGCAGGAATAGGAATTGGAGCGCCAGGTCCCCTAAACAGTCATACAGGAATCGTCTACTGTCCACCAAATCTTCCAGGTTGGAGAAACGTGCCATTAAGTTCACTTTTCGCCGAGCGTTTCGAGAGACCAATTTTTCTGGAAAATGACGCCAACGCCGCAGCCCTGGGAGAATACATGTTTGGGGCGGGTCGAGGGAGTAACGAGATGGTCTATCTCACAATAAGCACCGGAATTGGTGGTGGAATAATCAGTAACGGAAAAATCCTGGAGGGAGTGAGTGGTACAGCCGGGGAATTGGGGCATATGACGATTGACCTGCATGGAGAACGTTGCAACTGCGGCAATATTGGTTGTCTGGAAGCGGTAGCCTCCGGGACAGCGATAGCTCGCCAGGCAAATCGCGCTATCGCTTTAGGGCAAGGAGAAGGGCTCCTGGCATTTGCTTTGCATGAGCAGAAAGAGCTTGAATCAAACACACCTGAAGATACAGCGGCAGATGCACAATCAAATATCCATGTCAATGCCAGCATGGTAGCAAAAGCCGCGAAGGCAGGAGTCCCACTAGCCCAGGAGATTATCCAGCGGGCCGCCGAAGGATTGGGAGTAGGGCTCATTAACATCATCCATATTTTCAACCCCGAGCTTATCATACTTGGCGGGGGCGTTACCCAGATGGGCGAGATGCTTCTGTCGCCAGCAAAGCAAATTATTGAAGCACGAGCCATGCAGATTCCTCGTGAGTCAGCTCGTATTGTGGCTGCGAAGTTAGGATCAGATGTTGGTCTAATAGGAGCAGGTGCGCTACACTATTATCATCAATAGAAAATAATCTGGACATTTTCAGAACGGAGAGCACGCTTTCGTTCTTTAGGCCGTAAGGTAGTGTGCGATGAGGAGAGAAAGCAACAATGGCAAATAACAAAGAAAGACTTGACGTTGCCCTGGTACGGCGAGGGCTAGCTTCAAGCCGAGAGCGGGCACGGGCGCTTATTATGGCAGGGCAGGTCCATGTTGGAGAGCGCATAGTTGATAAAGTCGGAACATTAATTCCACTAGAAGCTAAATGCAGTATCAGTGATCTTTCAGAGATAAAATATGTTAGCAGGGGAGGACTTAAATTAGAGAAGGCGCTGGACACCTTTCAAATCAGGCCAGAAGGTTTAATCGCGCTGGACATTGGAGCATCCACGGGTGGATTCACGGATTGTTTGCTGGAAAGAGGAGCAAAACGGGTCTACGCAATTGATGTCGGGCATGGGCAACTCGCATGGAATTTGAGAAACGATGCGCGAGTTGTCGTCATGGAGCATACAAACATTCGACATCTAACAGAGCTCCCAGAGAAAGCCAACTGTGCTGTCATCGATGTCTCATTCATCTCATTGCGCCTGGTCCTGCCAGCCCTGGTCCCCTTGCTGCTCATGAATGATGGAACATGGATTATAGCGCTAGTAAAACCGCAATTTGAGGCAGGAAAAGCGGATGTAGATCGAGGAAGTGGTGTTATCTCCGATCCAGCCATTCATCAGCGGGTCTTGAATGAACTGAACGAATGGATACCACAACAAACACCTTTTGATATTATAGAGCAGACCGATTCGCCGATACGGGGACGTGACGGCAATCGTGAATTTCTCATCTTACTCAAATTCTCTGCTGCAACAAAACACCAGGCGGCCAGGTAAAAAAATCGTTTTACTGGAACAAATCTATGCATTCTTTTGTTTGTAACTGAAAAAGAGCCGAGAAAAATTTCCAGAAAGAGATAGAGGGTTTTGCAAGCATCCTCAGGCAAGACTGCGGTGTTACCGCTCTACATAAGCAAAAAAGCATAGTACAATAGAATGTATGATACTTCTCTTGTGTGTGATACGTATATAATAAATAGGAGGCTATGTGCAGAATCGTCCACGCAGGCCACGAATTACTGCTCCTGGAGAGAGCAACGGTGCAAACGTAACAACGGCGGTAGGCATGGAAGAGACTGTCGGTCATCGAAGAGCCCGGCGAACAACCTTTTTCACACAAACGGTGATGTGGGTTACAGGATTAATCTGTACAGCATTTTTGCTTGGAACATTGGCGCAAGCCTGGTCAAATAGCACGTTAATTCAACAGGTACAAAGTGAGCAACAGCACCTGCAACAGTTTCAGCAACACAATAGAGAACTTAAGAACCTGGAGAAGCAATACCAGGATACGGCTGAGATAGAAAGCGAGGCGCGTCAACAGCTTGGGTACATACGGCCAGGGGAGCATCCAGTCATCATCGTCAGTCCGGATCAGAAAGACCAGACAAGCGGGCAGAAGAAGCAAAATCAAGGAGCAACAGCAGGATACTGGCAAGAATGGTGGAACAGTTTTGCAGGTAAATAGATAACGAAAAAGTCCTTCATTCTTGACAGCAGATGTATCATAAATGTATAAAGATTTTGTAACGATGTTATGACAAAGGCAGACAAAATATTTCGAGAGGCGTAGAGTGAGACGAAAACGCGTAGACAATGTATTGGCCCTTATGATTATGCGGCTCCAGTATTGGCTGGGGCTACTTGGGCTTTTACTTAAAAGAACGCGTTTCGCGGGTTAGAAGAAGACTACACCAAGCGGAGCGCCTACACATATGTAAGCGTTCCCTTTTTTTTTATTATCAAAAAGTCGTAGGGAACTCATGAACTAATAATCTAAGGAGTGATGGTAATGCGTCCATTAATTGGAATCCCCTGTCATGCAGGGATCAGCACGGAGACCAACCGACCAAAGCGGCCCATTTTATTCAATAATAGGTCCTACATACATGCTGTAGAGCGTGCGGGTGGCGTGCCTATACTGATTCCGATCCTTGACGATCTTAGTGGGCTACAAGCGTTACTTCCTCGCCTAGACGGTCTATTGCTTTCAGGTGGCATCGATGTAGATCCACGACATTACCAGGAGGAAGCTCACCCTTTGTTGGGTGAGACCAACCAGCAGCTCGATGAATTAGAGTTGGCACTGGCGCGTTGGGCCTTGCGAGAAGATATGCCGACCCTCGGAATCTGCCGTGGAATGCAGGTACTGAACGTAGCGCTTGGTGGGAATCTCTACCAGGACTTAAGTGCTCAATATCCTGGCAGCCTGCGCCATCCCAACTGGGATATGCCGCGAAACAAAATCGTTCATTCAGTGCGTATCGAGAGAAACAGTCGTCTGGCAAAAATTCTTGGCACTCAGCAGATTGAAGTTAACAGCCTGCACCATCAGGCAGTCAAAGAAGCGGGCGAGAATGTCAGGATCAGTGGAATTGCCGAAGATGGGGTTGCGGAATTATTAGAAGTATCGCATCATCGATTTATGCTTGGGGCCCAGTGCCATCCTGAAGAGCTTTATGAAGATATTCCAAGCTGGAAACTCCTATTCGAGGCTTTTATTCAGGCCAGCACCACCTTTTCTGCTACAACAACTATTCAGCCATTAGAAGATATCGAGGCACATCACACATTGCCCATCGGCCTGACGGCCATCTAGCAAAAAGCGCTCTCCCTAAAGAGAGCGCTTTTTTTATGCCTACTAGAATAGAGGTAGGCTTCTACGGGTTCTACGCAGGAATATCGGCAGGAACGACGAGGGAGCCGCTTTTGATCTGGGCAGTGAAATCGTCGGCTTTTTGTTTGGCGTCGGCAGGAACATCCGCGCTGACAGGAGCATAGCCAACGCCGTCAATGCTCAGATCAAAAGGAGCAGGATTGTTAGTGAACTTATTATCCTGAAAGTTCTTGATCGTGTCATAGACGGCAGTATCAACGCGCTTGAGAGCACTGGTGATGACACTCGCATGGAGAGCGTGCTGATCGGCATCCACGCCAATACCGAAGACACCTTTCTGATCGGCGGCATCAAGAGCGCCAATACCACAACCACCGGCAACCTGGAAAATAATATCAGCTTTGTGCTGATTAATCTCGCTAAGAGCAACGTCTTTACACTTAGCAGTTGCAGCAAAATCATTTGAGTAGTTGACAAGCACTGTAATGGAAGGATCGACCTTCTTCGCACAGTATTTGTAGCCAGCAATGTAGTGATTGACGGGAGGAATTGACACACCGCCGACAGCAGCAATAGTATTAGCACCCAATAGCTTCGAGATTTTGCTTTTGCCATCAACCTCCATCTGAGCTGCAATTGCCCCGACAAGACAGCCAGCCTCTTGTTCTTTAAAAAAGAGAGGAGCAACATTTGGCAAAGTATCACAGTTCGAGGTAGGAGTGGCAGTTGGGCAGCCATCAATCAGAGCGAATTTCTTATTGGGATACTTCTTCGCAATTTCATCCATAGGAGTCTGCATCAAGAAGCCGACGCCGATCACCAGGTCAGCGACTTGAGCTGCATTAGTAAGATTAGTAACATAGTCATTCGGTGAAGTAGTTTGAACCACTCTTTCCGTAAACTTATACTGAGCCTCGGCCTTTTTGTAGCCTTCGTATGAAAGCTGGTTAAAGCCCTGGTCATTAAGACCACCGACATCCGTCACCAGAGCAACCTTCTGAGCTGCGGGTTGTGAGCTACCACTCCCTCCAGAGCTACTGCTGCCGGTGCTGGTACTACCACCACCGCAAGCAGTGAGAAGCATAGTAAATAAAACAAGTAACGAGGCAACTTGTGCGATGGCACCACATCTGCGCATGGACAGATCCTTTCCTCTCCACGTGGGACAAAATAAACAATTGCGTGGGAACATCCTACTGATAACATACGTACAATATTTCCCATTTCTCACAGAAGAGATAAGCAAGAAAGCAGAGTGGCAGTATTTATAAGAGCAGAGGAGGCCGGTACCTGACTGGTACCGACCTCACTCAATGCAGAGAATGATGAGAATTCGTTAAGACCGTAGCAGGGATGAGCCGTATTGCTGAACAAAAACCGTGCTCAACCCAGACATATTCTAAGAGCGAATTTCCTCTAGCATAGAGAGATTCACGAAGAGATCACAGCTCTGGCGCAGAGTAGCCGACATAGCTTCATCGAAGGCAGCGACCTCGACGCGAACGCCGTGATCGGAGCAGTAGTCTAGCATAGGCATAAAGTCGCTATCGCCGCTCACCAGAACAATACAATCAACGGCGCGGCCATCAACGAGGCGGACAACGTCCATACAGAGATCGAGGTCCAGATCAGCCTTTTTAGCGCCACTAGAAAACGTCTTATAGTTCTTCGTAGTGATGCGATAGCCAAGACCCTTTACAGCCTGCAAGAACATCTGCTCATCACCGGCCTGTGGGCTAGTGGGACAATAGGCATGTGCGCGTACCAGGCGGCGATTGCCACGCAAGAAATCGAGCAACTTGCCGAAATCGACAGCGATGCGCAACGTGCGTGCAGAATAGAGAAGATTTGCAACATCAACGAAGACACCCACCCGTTCTGTAGAAGGGAAAGGCGGCAGCGAGACGGAGACGCTTGTAGGAGCCTGATTAGCGCGGCGCATCTCAGTGACCATACGGTCAGTTTGCAATTGGATCGACTGTTGAATCGATTGCGACACCACATTTGCAAGATGATTCAAAGAGGAAGAAGAGACTCCTCCCTCGTGTGTTGTGGAACGTACGGCAGGCGGATAGGCCGGAGTACGTTGCATTTCGGCACGTGTAGTACGCCCGTCGCGGCTCACAACACTGCCGCGAGCGGGTGATGGCTCTGGTCCCATAAATGGTCCTGTCACTTCATTTCCCTGGTTCATCTGGCTAACAGTATAGCCAGAAACAATACTAAATGGACTACCTTGCGCATTGAGTGCAGCAGGGGTTTCGCCGGCCACATTCTCAATAGGAGCAGGGATAGGAACAACCGGCGGCAGAGGAATCTGAGCAGCCGGAGCTTCAGGAGTACCTTGTGCTTCATTGACTCCATTACCAGCAGGGCCATTGCGATGTCTGCGGCGACGGCGTGGGTTGGCCTTTTGCAATTCAGCATACTCCAATGGAGGCAGATCCTCAGGAGAAACCGGCTCTGCTGGCATAATTTCTGCAGGGACAACAATCTCAGCAACTGGCGGTTGCGGAGGAACAATAGAGGCAGTATTCGCCACCTGATGCTCCTTTTGTGAGCGCTCTGGATGATGGCGACGTCGCCCATTCTCATTCTGTTCAGGGGTGTGGTCACCTGTACTAGCAGTCTCGCTGTTCACCGGCTCCGGGGCAGTCTGTTTATGTACAGGCTGTTCTGGTAGCGGCTGGGCATGCTCAACATTGTTTGTTTTTGTAGGAGCTGGGGTTGCTGCTTCATTTTGCGGAGCAGGTATTTCCTGGTGCAAGTTTTCCTGGCGAGGGGGAGTTCCCAATGGGAGAGCATTTCCTCGACTTTGCGTCGGCTCTTTTTCGCGGCTCTCGTCCTGGCGCGTGACAGCAGGCAGGCTGCCATTCTGAGTCGGGCTACTAGAGCGTGTATTTGTAGTAGTCGCGTTATTAGTAGCTGGACGATCAAAGCGATAGCGGCGTGCCGGGCGAGGCTGTTCTGGAGCAGGCTCAACGGGCGATTCCGCAGGTGGCAGTTGTACAGGAGCCGAGAGTGAAGGTGAAGCAGCAGAAGCTTCAGCACTTGTGGACGTGCCTGTAGTAGTAGTTTGCGGGGTCTCCTGGAGAGTTTCCTCACGGTGATGGCGCGTGCTATGGCGCGGCAAACGCAGGCGAGAGGCTGGGCGTAGCAGCGGTGAGACACGAGTAATAGGTGTTGGAGCAGGTAACTCAGGCTCAGCAACCGGCAGAGACTGCTCTTCAGGGACAGAAACCGGTCCAGCTACCTGAAAGTCTGGCTGCTGTTCTAGCGGATATTCCTCACCTCTGGCCTGCTCAGCAGCAATCTTTATCTCTTCAGAAAAAGCGGGTGCAGATTGAGAGGCGGGAGTAGAGGAAGAAAAGATCTCCGAAGGCAGATCGTTCTCAGGAAGAGAAGGTGCGAGCAGAGAAAAATCCACATAAGCCTCTTGTGAAGCCTCCGACTGGCGAAACTCTTCAATAAAGTCGCTAAACGAACGGACCTCCTCTGGTTTAGGTTCAGCAAAAGAGAGAATACTTGCGTACGGGAAAGAAGCCTCCTCAGGTACCGTTTCTTGAATTTGAGAGACGGGCGTAGTAGAGAGAGGAGCGGCATCCTGACCAGCAGGCAGATCATTATTTGCAAGTGCATCATCGGCAGGCTCGACGACAGAGAAAACCTCAAGCACTGGAGCGGCCTCCGCAGGCTGAAGCTCAGTCTGATCAGCAGACCCGATACCTTCTTCTACAGGAGAAGCTTGTTCAGCAAGAGCAGGCTCAGATGCGATTTCAGTTGTTGGCAGCAAGGGATCAAGTTCCTCTGGGGCAGCAAGAGTTGAGGAAAGCGTTTCCGCATCCTCAGTTGGAGCACCTTCTGCCTGGGTCAAATTGTCAGCAGAGGGCTCATGAACATCATTACGAGTTGTCGTTATTAGTTCCTCATTCTGAAAAGAAGGAGCAGACGGTGATTCAGAGTCTGCTTGAGCGAGAGGAGGCTGCTCAGAAGAGGGCAGAGCAGCCAGATCATCGCTCTCTTTAGCGAGAAGAGGCATCGAAGCAGAGGGATCAACAGTTGCTTCGGGAGCAGGCGTATGCTCCACGACGGAAGCATCAACGTCGCTCTGGTTCTGATGAGTATTATGTGTTGTCACTAAGATCTCCAGTCTCAGTCGCTACGGACCGGAGCGCAGGGCAGTATAGAGAACAGGTTTCACTGAAAGAGTTGGGGGCGAACCAGAATGTTCTTAGCCTGCATCCAACCAGACAGTCATATACTTTACTGATAAGCGGAATGAACCGCCATCAGCCAGAGAACTTCTTAGGTAGCCACAAAAGAGGCATACCCGACTGCATTCAGCAAAGCACCATTTTTTAGACGATAAAGCGTAGGATAGCCGCACAGGCGGCAAAGGCGATGGCAGAAAGTCGTCATCGCATAAAAGAAGCGCACATCATTCAGGAATGAATTGAGTTAGAGGCGAGAAGCAAAAGTGTCATCAGTGGAGGTTTGCTAAACCGCCGGACAAGTGGCATTGGAGCTCGCCAGAATAAGTAAAGCGAGCGGCATCTGCGACTCTTCGACTCATCGATAAAAGCAAATCATTGCTTAATTGTGTATGTGGCTTCAACAATTCCGCCCCTACATTCTCCTCAGCAGTCTTCTTACGCTGCGCTAGAGTGATTACAGGCTAACGAGAACCAGAGAAGGCTGGTACCAGATATCATCAGCCGGGATCAATTCTGTTCTTCGGTCCGATCTTTGTCTTTGTCTATGCCGTTGAGTTACTCTTGATGTAACCCACCAGTGAACGGCGGGACACTGGTAGGTACAGGACGAACATCAGATTCTCTTGGCTCGTTCGTCCCAACCACGGTAGGTAGGTGACGATGATCGATACTGGGTTCTTGCTGATGAGCAGTGAGAGTAGTACTGTCAATAGCCACGGACTGACGTCGAATAAAACGCCAGACAGCGATAATACGCTCAACTGCGGTCACATTTGAGAAGACCGCAAGCAAAGCCAGAGCCCAGATGCCAGTACCGGTTAAGAGACCGATAGCCAGTAAAACGACACGTTCGGGGCGAGCCAGTAGTCCAGTTTTGCACTCAATTCCCAGGCCTTCAGCACGCGCTTTTGTATAACTAACCATCAAAGAGCCAACCGCAGCAATGTAAATGAAGGCAATCATCCAGGCTTGCTCATGTCCAGCAGGCCAGAGAGCGTCATGCAGGCCGGGATGCTGCAAAGCATAGAGGAGCAACCCCAGCAGAATAATTCCTTCAGAAAAGCGGTCAAGCGTTGAGTCTAAAAAAGCGCCAAAGGTAGTGGCAGCATTCCTGGCACGGGCCATAGCCCCATCGAACATATCAAAAATGCCAGCGAACAGCACTAACCAACCTCCAAGAAACAGATAACCCTGAGCAATTACTCCTGCTGTTATAAAACTGAGCAGTAGCCCGAGTATCGTTAACGTATTTGGAGAGATACCGAGTCGCGCCAATGGCTTAATCAATAAAGTGACCAGGTACCTGGCTCGTTGCTGCATGCGTCCGCTAAACATATCCTTATTGTATCACACTTCACCCCTATAGGACTAGCTCTTTTTGGTGAAGAAATAGGGAAACGTATGTGAAAATTATGTTAAAATTCAAATACCTGTTAGGATACAAGCAAGCAAGGCTTTTCCCATACAAATTTTACAGATAAGAAGGATGAGTAAGCTGTGTTTTTTACTAGTATAGATCGTTTTATTAGAAAATGGCAATTTCTCCTGTTACTCCTTTTCTGTAGTTGCCTCTACGGTGCAACATCGATCTGGTATGTAGAACATCCGGTAATCCCCGAAGGAGATGAACCGCACTATCTTATCCTCAGTCAGACGCTGCTAAAATATCATTCGCTCGACGTCATGCAGGATTACCAGCATAAAGACTATCAGCAGTTTTATCCAGGAATAGTGCTACCGCATATTGCAACAACGCCAAAGGGAGAGATTCTCTCCACACACGGCATTGGTGGTCCGTTGCTCTGGCTCATCCCATTCGCGCTATCTGGTCGCCTGGGGGCAGTACTCTTTATCACCGTACTAGCGATTTTGACCATTGCAAATATCTATCTTTTCTTAAAGACGATGGGAATCAGCGCACGTCTTGCATGGATAGTAAGTTTTGCGTATATGGTTGCCTCACCCATTTACATGTACTCACATATGACCTTTATTGATAGCATTGCCGCATTCATATGCATTTATGCACTCCGTAAAGTAGTACAACAGAAGCGTACAACAGCAGAGATTCTCATCTGCTCGCTGCTACTAGGATTACTGGTCTGGTTGCATGCAAGATTTCTTGTGATCGAAGCGCCGCTTTTTGTATTACTGCTATGGCGTATCTATCAACAACACAGGTGGCAGCAGTGGCAAGCATATCTTTACGCCTGTTTACCGATAGGAATCTTATCGATAGTATTTGAGATTGAAACATACTACTTCTGGCGGACGCTTAATCCCGGCTCGTATCAGCTAGGGGTAGGGAACCAGCCATTTCGCGTACTACCATTATTGCCAACGCTGGGTATCCTCTTTGATCAAGAGTTTGGTCTTATCCTCCTCTTTCCACTTTTTCTTTTTCTCTTTATCGGTATCGCACTGACCCTCAAGCGCAAATACCTGGGAATGCATCTGCTGCTACTTTTCATAACTGTGAGCTATCTTGCTTTGATTCTCACCTTAGGAGCCTGGTTCGGGGGCTGGACGCCACCTGCGCGGTATATTCTCGTATTACTGCCATTCTGTTCCTGGTATATCGCATATGCATTAGAGTATCTTGACACTATTGGCACATGGATTGTCTTAACGCTCAGCATCCTGTGGGGATTAGGCTACAACATCTTGAGTCTGCCACGTGCATTTAATGGCGGGCATGGATATAACCTGGTATTAGAGCGTATTCCATTCTATCATCAGTGGCTAATAAATATACTGCCTTCATCGTTTCGTCCTCACCAGGCGAAAATATTTCTAGCCTGGATTGTAGCCTATGTGTTCATTGCAGCTGGATTGATTGCATTAAAACATCTGCCAAGAAAAAGCAAAGAAGGCGGAGACAACAAGGCCATCCTCGCGCAACAAGGAGAGGGATGGCCGGTAGCCAGGTAGATCAAGCGAGACTAAGGCGACGAGCGTGGCGATTGCGTCCATCTTTGCTCATAAGGTAGCCGACCCATTTCACATAATCCTGCATTTCCCAGAGTTTGCCACCGGGAGCGCTGAGGCCACTCTCGATAGTATTGCGTACATCTTGAGCCGTTTTGCCCTCGAACCAGGTCATGCCGAAACCAATTGCATTAAGTGTGTGGGAATCGCTATTGCCAAGTTCGGGGAGACGGTAGATATCACGATTCATACGCATAGCGACGTGATTAGCATAGATGCCACAGAAGCTAGCATTCCAGGTCTCGATACCATCCAGCCAGACATCCTGCGAGGCGTGGATGCGGTCCATAACGTCTCGTTGACAACTATGACGGAACAAACGGTGTAGAGGATGAGCAATCACCGCCAGGCCACCCTGTTCGTGGATAAGATCGATACTGCGCTCAATGCTGAGGCCAGCGGGAACACGTTTCTCAATAAAGAGGCCCAGGAGATGACCTTCTTTAGTACTTACTTCTTCGCCAACGACGAAATCAAAACGGTAATCGCCCTTTTTCTGCCAGAGGTCGCGAGCACGCAACGACCCCTCGATCACATCATGATCGGTAAGAGCAATAACATCTAGATCGGTATTATATTGCACATGCTCAAGGATCTGTTCTATCGTACCACTGCCATCACTGTATGTACTATGCATATGTAGATCGGCCTTACCGTGTTTGCCGGATGATTGGGCCTGGTTAGGGGTCATCTGTTTACGTTTTTTGAGTACATCAGTGGCTAGAGAGCCAGGTATGCGCACATCGGCGACACCATCTCGAATACTTGTGGTCATGTAGCTCCTTCTCTACCTCTTCATTCAGAAATGTGGAATGTGAGTGGCTTACTTCGCTATTTTGAGCGTAGCATACCTCTATTAACTATCAGCTAGCAGGCCGTTAAAGATAAGAGTATTCCTCTTTAAGGCAATATTAGCTCCTGTTAAAATTTTAAAGCATTGTAATATCCAGGGATTCAGCAGTGAAATTATCCTCTTACTCTTCCAGAGCGGCATCCATTTCCAGCAGAAGAGAACCGGCGGGCAATAGCTCCAGAGTGACTGTTGGATCGGCCAGAGCATGTAAGCGTTCAAGGCCCTGGCGAAAAAGTTCTCGATTGAGAGAGCAGTAGACCTGGCGGCCAACACGGCGGGTCTCTACCAGGCCAGCACGCTTTAATTTACGAAGATGCCATGAGACAAGAGGTTGGCTCAGGCTCAGGATCTCGGTTAGCGCGGTCACAGTTACTTCTCGTTCACGAGCCAGATGATAGACAATCGTCAGGCGAGCAACGTCCGACAAAGCCTTCATCATTAATTTCAATTCGCGCCAATCGTCCATCTCTTTCCTTGCGTAAGGTCTATACAAGTGTTTCTGCTTCTGACAACACTCTCATATAAACTTTTGTTTCATAAACGTCTGTTTATATTTTAAAGAAAAGAAGGTTGTTTGTCAAGGTATGGGATTACTTAAGGGTTTCAACTGGCGGACTTTACACGGTACCAATAAGAATAGAGTTCTGTAAAGCCAAGCTTATCGTAGAGACGTCGAGCGGGGTAATTGGTAGCTACAACTTGAAGATAGGCGTAACGAGCGTTGTGCTGAACGCTCCAGGCAAGCATATTGGCAATCAACTGCGTACCATAGCCTTTGTTTCTCTCAGATGGATTAACGAGGATATCAAACAGGCCAAAGAGAGATCCTTCTAGCACACCGAGTCCACAGGCAACAGGAATCCCTTGCAGTTGGAGGAAAGCAAAGACTGGTCGAGAGATAAGGATGCGTTCAAGCAACTCACTGTGAAGTTGCTGTTGGAGAGGTGCAAGGGGGTTGAACTGACAGAAGAGTTCCAGCCATGCAGAGCGAGACAGAGTATTGAGTGACAGGGCTATTTGTGGAGAGAGGGAAGAAAGTTCGCGGGTCAAGACAAGTGTTTGATCGAGATATTGATACTGCTGGTTAGCCAGGGTCTGGTCAAGGATAGAGGTAGTGGGTAAGAATGAAGGGAGACGGAAGATCGAGGGCTGATTTTGTGTCCAGTAGAGATTCTCGCAATAGGGGATTTTTTCCTCTACAGGGAGAAAAGAGGGGTAGAGGGGAGTAATAGAATTGGCACGTTTGGTGTAGCCTTTTGAGGAGCGCAGCAGCCAGCCATCGAACAAGATTTGTTGATGGGCGGGCCAGCTATTGAGCGAGGCTTCTTCGATGCGCTGTTTCTGGATAGATAAATCTTCAATTCTCAATTTGTCTTTTTACCGCTTTTCTAACATATAGATATGAAACCAAAAAGACTTCTCGTTTTGAGAAGTCTTTTTGTAAGATGGGTGACCAGGGAGTCGAACCCTGAACCTAACGAGTGAAGTAGACTACCAAAGTAGGCCTTGAGGCATACAGAGATATTCCCTTCCCGAACCGGACGTGCACCTTTCAATGCATCCGGCTCTCCAGGCTTTGTGGAAAGCCCTGCGTTCCTTCCCCGTGTCCCAGCTATTAGACTGAGCATTTGAGTACAACGAACGCTCCGTCACCATATATCTCGCGATACGTAGGTGATCCCCAGGTTACATAAAACTTTCGGTTCGTAGGTAGGTACCCCTTACGTTATTTCCCTTTTGCGAGGTTGGTTCTGATGAAGGCTTTATCAACGCTCTTAATCTTTCATTGATAACATCAGACAGTGGGGATACAATACCGTACCCAAAGGGAATTTTACTTCCACCATAACTAGGGTTCAAACAATCAGTCTTTACCGTGTACGACCTGGCTGCCTGTTTCTGGTTCCTGGTACTGGAGCCGCAACAGACTTTGGCACAACATGCTATTGTCCTCTCGCGCCTTTCAGGTAGAGAGTAAGTTGCTGCCTAACTCACCTTGCCTCAGTGAGATCGTGCCGATGCACGATAGAAAGTTTTACACATCTCTGGGCGCACTTAAGAGTCGTTTGCTCTGCCATTGAGCTAGTCACCCTTGCGATGAACAGATAATAGCATACTCCAGGTATTGCGTCAAGCCTTCCGGACAGAGATTAACAGCCGTCCCTACCTGTGTTCCCTTCTCGCTGCGAACAGAGATCAACAGCCGTCCCTACCTGCGTTCCCCTCTCGCTGGCGGACAGGGACCCCCAGATGGCACGCGTCCCTACCTGCCTCTGTCCGAAGAGAGAGGGAGCGAGGGGGTTAGAACGGGTTGCTCGGCGAGGGGGAGAGTGAAGGTAATGCGTGTCCCCTTGCCGAGGGTGCTTTCGGCCCAGATGCTGCCGCCGTGAGCATTCACGATGGCACGCACGATAGAGAGGCCGAGGCCGCTGCCGCCGGTGGTGCCAGTACGAGAGCGATCAGCGCGGTAGAAGCGTTCAAAGATGTGGGTCAGATCATCCTTGCTGATACCTGAGCCTGAGTCCGTAACCCAGATATGCAGGAAGCTATCTCTAGGAGCTGCGCCAACAGAGATCTCGCCATCTCTAGGAGTATGGCGACGGGCATTATCCAGCAAATTGAGCAAGACCTGTGTCACGCGGTCACTATCGGCCTGAACAGGCAAGGTGCGAGAGGGTATCTCATTGCGCAGAGTAATACCGGCCTGCTCACATTCAGGTTGAATGACAAACAACGTCTCATCGACCAGCGCGTGCATATTGAGAGGAGCAAGATCCAGAGAAGTCTGTCCAGCTTCGAGCAGAGTCATCTGGCGAACATCGGCAACCAGGCGTTTCAAGCGTTGAACCTCGCGGCCAATGCGCAGAGCAGTCTCCTGGCGGGCAGCATGATCGGAGATCACATCATCAGCGAGAGCCTCACTAAAGCCCTGAATCGCGGTCAGAGGAGTAGCGAGATCGTGGGCAATATTCGCGATCAGATCACGGCGGACCTGATCCTGGCGACGGAGCTCGTTCACATCAGCCTCAATAGTATCGGCCATATCATTAAACGTCTGAGTGAGGAGGCCTATCTCATCCTGAGCTTTAGGAGGCTCGACCCGCTCCGTATACTGACCATTTTTCATCTGTTCAGCCGCTATCGTCAGAGCCTCCAGGGGGCGTGTAAGTCGGCGGGTCAAGAAGAGACTGAGCAAGAACGCAATCAGAATAACTATCCCACCTGAGATAAAGATAGCCCCATTAATCTGACCGATCAGGCCCCCTAAACCATGCAAGTAAGGCGGTTCCGAAAAAAACATAGCCCCAATCAAAGTATGGCCAATTTCCAAAGGAATCGTACCATACTGAGAAGAGATCTGATCGCCATCGTGGCCTGTAATCTGAAAAGTTCCATAAGACGGCTGCTGGCTCTTTAAAGCGGCATCGAGGGATTGTTTTATTACAGGATCATTACAATTGAACTGAGATTGTGAGCAAACGACCATATTACCTTGAGTATCATAAACTACAGTCATATCCAGACCAAAATTATGCTCATTAGCGAGAGTCCAATTCCCCTGAGCCTGCAAAAAATCGTTCTCATAAATTGTAGCCAAAGTAGGACCAACCTGATAGCGCAAATGATCCTGATTAGATTGAGTAATATAGCTCTGAACGGCGTAAGAGACAGCGACACTTAGAACGATAATAGAGCTCACAATGACAGCGAGATAGCTAAGGACAAGTTTCGTGCGCAGGCCAGTAGCAGGGGTAGTCATAGTGAAATTTCCTCCAATTAAGAATGCATTGACGCAGCCTGAGCGGGAGGTACAAACTTATAACCCACACCCCAAACAGTTTGAATCACATTTGGAGCGCCAGCAATAGCCTCTAGTTTCTTACGCAAGGTACCGATATGCACATCAACAGTACGTCCATCGCCGAGATAGCTATAGCCCCAGACCTGATTGAGCAGCGTCTCGCGGGTAAAGACGCGATCAGGGGAGGAAGCAAGAGTCACCAGGAGATCAAATTCTTTCACCGTAAGCGTCACCTGCTGTCTACCAACCAGGACACGGCGAGCGGGCAAGTTAATAAAGAGATTGCCGAAATGCAATTCATCTTTACTCGCCGCCTCAGCAAGTTCTTTTTCAGTAGCCGCTTTCATCTCATGAGAAGAGATGGAGCTAGAGTTATTAGTGCGGCGGAGTATTGCCTTAACCCGGCTCACAAGTTCACGGGGGCTAAAAGGTTTTGCCAGATAGTCATCTGCTCCCGCCTCCAGGCCAGCCACGCGGTCATCCTCACCCTGGCGGGCAGTCAGCATCAGAATAGGTGTATTGGCCCAATTGCGAATGCGGCGACAGACCTCCATACCGTCCAGGCCAGGAAGCATCAGATCAAGAATCACGAGATCTGGCTGCTCACGGGCATGGAGTTCCAGGCCAGCAATACCATCGCTAGCATCCAACACAGTATATCCAGCCTGTTCCATATAAAGGCGGATCACCTGGGTAATATTCGCTTCATCTTCGATCACAAGTATTTTCATAATAGTTACACAAAAAATCTCTTCTTCAGCAGCACAACTTAGTTATTCATAGCATACACATAGAACATAAAAAACTTTACAAACATCTGTAAGAAAATTGTAAATCTGACCTATTAAAAATGAGTTTTCAGCAGGTCCAGGCGTTCAAGGGCCATATAGGCAGCGGCAATCTGGCCCTGGACGTTGAATTGGCCGGAATGGATCAGCTCAAGTAACTCGGCGGGAGTAACCAGGAAATTTTGAATATCCTCGCCTGGATCAAAATTTTGCACGCCAGTTTTGCGGACATTGCGGGCAAGGTACCACCAGATACGCGTCTGAGCGCCGGTAGGATTAGCGATCATATGGGAGAGAGGTTCAATCTCATGAGAGGCGACACTATAGCCAGTCTCTTCCATCAGTTCGCGATGGGCCGTCTGCAAAGGATCGTCCTCATCCTCCTCAATCATTCCGGCAGGGAACTCCAGGACATCCTCGCCGATACCATGTTTATACTGGCGATTAAGCAAAAAGCGACCATCTTCAGTAAAGGGAACAATGCCAACCCAGCCGCGATTCTCAATAATATAGTAGTCAGGAATGGCCACGCCATTTGGGAGAGTGACATGTTCAGAGCGAATTTTGAGATAGCGAGTATCCAGGATGCGGCGAACAGAGACAACCTCCCAGGGACTTTTCTGTGAAGAAGCTTCAGTCATATGATAGATAATCCTTAATTATAGAATTTATGTTGTGAAGGGATACAAAAATCCCGTAATTAAGTACATTTCAATGGCGGCGTGAATGGCGATTGCCGCCGTTTTGTCCAGCCTCAATATCTCTATTCAGGCGTTCGCCCAAACCCATTGCAGTACTATTACCAAGCGGTCCTAACACATTAGGCCAGGAGCCAGAATGTTGTGAGCGAGGATTCTGGCCGCGTGCGAAGTAGAATCCGGCAGCGACAAGGATGAGAACGATAGCAAAAAAGATGAGAATGCCTATGATCTGATGCATAGTATTTTCCCTTTAGCGCGGATCGGATAGAGACAAGCGCCACCCCTACGCGCAGACGCTGGAACATTCGTCTGACAAGAAGGTATCAGTGGGTCATTCAGTTCTCCTATGTATTATAGCATGTTGCCATGTTTGTTTGCAGAGAAATTTTTGTAAAAATTATTGGCACACTTCTCTCTGAATACATTGAGAAAAACAGATGCTACATTGAAGGCTACATTGAGCAATCGGGAATGAGGCAGCGTTTCGAGTGCAATGCAAGGTTAGAAAAAGGTTCCTAAAGAGAATATCGGCAGGATGGAGAATTTCTTTAGCGAATTTGGAGATTATGTTCACGAATTGCGCAAGGAGAGGATCAGTGCAGGTGGAGGACGAGGAGGCCCATGAGATCGAAACCTATGAGCAGGAAGATGGAGGCGAATGCGATATAGATGATTATTTTTTTCCAGGATGACTGATGAGCTAAAGGTTGCTCTGGCTGCTGGAAGAAAGAACGTAGTTCCTGATGGATAGCGGGATGCTGCAAAGAGCCGGTTGTGGTGTAGGCAATCACTGGACGTGAGTTCAGGCGTTCGAGGCGATTGTGGACGGCTAGCAGGCGTCCACTAATGGCTTCCTCAAAGGAAGAATGCAGTTCCTCTTCTGAAGGAGGTTGGTATGCAGGTACGACAGCAGCCATCGGTGCAGTAGCATAAGGCGCATCCAGGGAGGTACTATTCTCCGAGGCAAAGATCAGTCCTATTTCTGCTTCAGTATTGAAAGCGGCAGTACTGTTCATACGTTCCTCCTCCTAGTAACTAACACTCACTGTACTATTCTCTACACGAGAGAGATTAGCGGAAATCGGACAAGATGGTATGGGGCAATTGTCCCATTTTGAGGGTAAATTATCGACACTTACAGGAAACTAATCTTTCTGCCAGCATGATCTAATGCTTATCCCTCTTGATTAAGAAACTACGCTAAGAAAGAGACTGCTCTACCAGCTGGATCGATCTCCTTCATAGGAGAGATGATCACCTTCTCATGAGAGGTTGCCGGACGAGATGGAGACGGTCAAGCCGCTCTTCCCTACTCGGATTCGGATCTCTGAGATGACAGAGTATTACCTGTGTGTGCGAGCATAGACGAAAAGTCCTTGCAAATCTGAAAGATAGGAGTCGGTTCGTTGTTTTAAGCGAACCTACGTACGAACGGGCGGAGACAAGCCCTGCGTCCTACATGTTTTTATGTATTCAATTACTATATCGGTAAAGAGATACATTCATTCGATGCATTCAATTACTATATTCGTTAAAGAGATACATCGTTCAAAAAAGAGGTACCATCTATTGTGCGTATATTGCGTCCCATCTCTTTCAGAGTGCTAGCGCCCTCTGTCGTCTTATGTCTAAGCGTGCTTCTTCCGAATATGTTCACCTATATACCGGTCCAGGCAGCTCATAACGTCAATGATTTCGCGCAGGCGGACCTGCTGAAGATTGATTCCAGATTGCCCGTCCAGACAGTCGCGGTAAACAGTCAGGCAACGAACATCAATGCCAGCTTTGGTTCACGTTTTGACTTCAACATTCAACCGGGCGAAAACCATGTGTACAGTGGTACTAATGGTATATTTCATGATTCACCCGCCAGTTACATTATTGGTGTAACACCTCAGGGTCAGACCGGGACACAGATGTTTCACATGGGCGTAGCAAATAGCCAGTTTGCCGATAGCTACCTCTTAAATGAGCGGTGGCAGCAAGGGCTAGATACAACGCGCTGGATGGGTGAGACAAATTCGGCCACAGGTTTGAACATCACAATGGATATCATCAATGCCTTTCAGGGAGAGCCAGGCTGTACTACGCTTGAGAATTGTGTCAATTTTGTCCAGGCAGATACACTCCCTATTTTATATGTCGGGATTCGCCTCCAAAACATTAGCTCACAGAGCCAAAAAGGTACTTTTATCTTTGGTAGCAATCGCCAGGTGGCGACAAATGGGGCCTGCACGCAATTCACAACAGATGGAGGGAGAGGCGTCAATAGTCTCGGCTATGATAGGAGCGCAGATGGCAGTGGTGGAACGCTCTTCCTGGCAGGAGATCAGGAGCACTGGCAATGCCAGACACAACAGACGGACCGGGCCGGCCTGAGCTGGAACTACAGTCTTGAGCCAGGAAAAAATACAACTGCCTATATGCTGCTAGGGAGCTGGAATAGTAATCAGAAAGTGCTAGTCAATACACATCTCCCTGCTAACTGTCAGAACGAGACATTCGCGTACACAAAATACTGGTCAGATCAAGAAAAAATGATTGGCTATGCGCTTGATAATCAGACAGAACAACAGAATCTGCTAGGGCGAGCGCAGGGGCTGGAGCAGCTTTTATTGAACAACACCACACTGCCAGCAGAGCAGAGATGGTTGATTGGAGATACATTACGTAGCTACAAAGCCAGTAGCTGGCTAACGGCGCGGGCAGATTGTGCAGGCGGGGGATATGATGCCGCTGTTTACGAGGGGTCATACGGCTTTCTCAGCACAATTGATGTCATGCACGAATATAGTTATTTTGAAATCATGCGTGTCCCCTGGTTTTTCAAACTGGCGATAGGAAACGTCTTTGCGAACGCGACACACAATCAATATGGGCTCTATTTTCAACACGACCAGGGAGGAGAAGTTGACAGCCAGGGTAACTGCACAGCGCCAGGGCAGGGAATACCGACCTTTCGCGCCACCTGTTATCTGCCGCCCTATGTAACCTCCGGTGTGCCGATGCCAACGGAAGAGAACAACAACGTTCTCTTGCTTATGGCCTATTACGCCTCAGTCACAGGAGATAGTGATTTTGTGCAGCAGCATATGCAACAACTACAAGAGGCCATGCAACATAATCTCGCGGTTGGTGATCCGACAACAGGGATTGCGGCAGAAGGGCGGGACACCACAACGACATTTGATGCCGCCAACGATTGTCTACATAACACAGCAGACAAAGCCGGCAATATGTATTATCAAGGAATCAAAGAGGCGGCAGCGTACCTTGCGACCAGCTATCTCGCCAACCTGTCTCCGAATCAGCAAGCGAGCAGCGCAACCAACTGGCAGGCGGCGGCGGAAAAAATCGAGCGGGCAGTGATTAGTGAATATAATCGAAACGGGTCCCTACCAATCGCGGACAACACAGCATTTAGCAACTGTACAGGAGGGACGATCATGCAGGGGGATGGTTTATTCTACCTGCACCTGATGGGGCTAGATAAGCAGATGGACGGGACCCTTTTGAACGATCTGGCCCAGGAGTATCCCAACGACATAAAAAGTGCGACCTTTCAGGGGCCAAAAGCGCCAGACAACGTCTTAAGCAATCCGCCCCTTTATCTGCTCTCAGCCACAAGAGTTCAAGGGACAACAGCGCAATGTGCCAACTGGCACTGTCTGCGCTACACCTGGTTTAGCAAAGTCATGCTTTCCAGCATTGTTGCGGACCTAGTCTATAGTGAGCATGGATGCAGTACATGCAAGCGGATGGATCTGGATGCGGCAGCGTATGCATATAACACAAACTTCACGCGAACCTATAGTGATGGGGCAAGAGAATACGTAGGGTATTGGGAAGGGTATATTTATCCACGGGGGCTGATTAGCTGGTTCTATCTGGATGGGCGATATTAATAGGACCTCTCGCTGCGGACAGAGATCAACAGCATCTGCTCCAACAAAATCGCCAGGGGCGAGAGAAGCGCTGGGCGAGGAGGACACGATTTCGCGTGCATGTTCCGTTTCTTCTGCAAGCCAACGCTTTCTGCACGCTGCATCATGTCCCTACCAAGACCCGTTCACCTCTCTTTTTCTGAGCGAAGGAGGGTCATTGCAGACCTGTTTGATTTTGTTGGAGTAGGTGGATCAACAGCCATTCCTGCCGGGTTCATTTATAGCCGTTCCTATAGGGTTCATGAAGAGGCATTTATAGGTGTGGGCAGCCCTTGAGTAGCGAGATAAAAACCATCTGCGGCACACAAGGGCGATCCAGGGATAAGAAAAAGGGAGAAAGCTACATCATTGTTTTATGAAGGGAAGCCAGGAAACTCCACATTATTGCTCGTCTTAGACATAGACTGCAACAAAGCTTCAGTCGCCTCAAGGCCACCTTTGCCGCTCTGCTGATCGGCGAGAGTAGAGAACATACGGCGCATCACCACCACAGCGCGGAGAGTGCGGTCATCGAGCAGAAGTTCTTCGCGGCGAGTGCTGGAGGTTGCAATGTCAATGGCGGGGAAGACACGGCGTTCGGCAAGTTTGCGGTTCAGAGCGAGCTCCATATTGCCGGTACCTTTAAATTCTTCGTAGATCACATCATCCATACGGCTACCAGTATCCACCAGAGCAGTGGCAATAATCGTCAGGCTACCGCCCTCTTCAATTTTGCGGGCAGCACCAAAGAAACGCTTGGGGGGGAACAAAGCGCTTGGATCGAGACCACCAGAAAGAGTACGGCCACTCGGCTGAACGGCCAGATTATAGGCGCGACTCAAGCGGGTAATACTATCGAGAAGGACCACCACATCGCGTCCACCTTCGACCAGGCGTTTAGCGCGATCCAGGACCATCTCAGCGACGCGGGTATGAGCCTCAGTCGGCTCATCAAAAGTTGAACTAATAACCTCCGCCCGCACCGAGCGTTTCATATCAGTAACCTCTTCAGGGCGTTCACCGATCAGAGCGATCATCAAATGGACATCGCCATAATTTTCCGTAATAGAATTGGCGATAGATTTGAGGAGCATCGTCTTACCGGCTTTAGGAGGAGAGACAATCAGGCCACGTTGTCCGCGTCCGATAGGGGCTACGAGATTAATGAGACGTCCAGAGATATTGGCGGGGCCAGTTTCCAGATTGAACATCTCGCGGGGGAAGATCGGGGTTAAATTATCAAAGTGGGGACGACGTTTCGCAATTTCAGGATCGACACCGTTGATAGCTTCAACACGCAACAGGCCGTAGTACTTCTCATTATCCTTAGGTGGTCGTACCTGGCCAGAGACCATATCGCCGGTGCGGAGACCGAAGCGACGAATCTGTGACTGCGAGACGTAGACATCCATATTGCCTGGCAGATAGCGCTCCTGACGTAAGAAACCGAAGCCATCTTCTACAATCTCAAGGACACCGGCGCTGAAAATATTTCCCTGCTGTTCGGTATTGGCCTGGAGAAGGCGGAAGACGAGATCTTGTTTCTTGAGGGCACTATAACCAGAGAGTTCGAGATCGCGAGCGATATCGCGCAACTCAGTAATAGTTTTAGTTTCTAGCTCTGCTATGTTCACGTTGGGTAGGGCGCGGAACAAAAATCGAGGATGCGCCCCTTCTCCTTTCTGAGTTGAACCTTTGAAAGGTTTGGGTGGGAAATTGACTTATTGGAAAGTGGCGAAAGATCACGCGCAGCTTAATCTGGAAAGTAGACATGTAGTTAATCCGGATCAAGTTGCGATCAATCCTGTAAACACCCTGCTTGAATGACATGCGGCAACAAGTAGTTTTGGTGAATGTAAGAGGTGCCTGCCAATGTACCAAAGACATTGTACAACACGTTTGCAATACTATAGGAGCCAGGAAACGTTTATTGTGGTGTGTGGTACAGATCTCTGGAGTTAACTTGACTATAGCACAGGTACATATAGATGTCAAGAACGAATTGAGCAATTATGCTATTCTGTAGAAATTTACAGAAACCGCACTGTATGCTTTATTGTTTGCTTCTGCTAAAGAAGTCTACATAGGATAGAACAACGAAAGAGTTGATTTTATTTCGGAAAGAAAGTAGGTAAAAGGAAGCTTTGCACCTCTGTATAGGTAGTAGCAAGATGTGCCCCTAATGCATAAACCCACGGCCTAATTGGAAAAATTCGCGTATTGCATTACAATGCGCTATGTTGTATTCTGGTACTCATCTGCCCAGAGATGAATGGGTATTGCCACAATTTCCTATAACCTGCTGAGGATTGAAACAGTGAGCATAAAATGAATGCCAATATTTGGCAATCCATTCATTGCAACAACGCAACTGCAACCCAGATCGCGGCGCTCCAGTTCGCGGTCCACAACCCTGTCAGCATGAGGGTGCAGGCAGGCACGAGGCAGAGGAGAGCCAAAGCCGTGCGCGTAGTGAGTAAGCTCATGAGCGATAGTCACCAACAGGACATAATCAGGGATAAGTGGACTTTGCAGAAGAGTATTGATACCAATAAAAGAGACGCACTGATCGAGAGAGAGTCTAATCAAACCGAGGCGGCTCCTCCAGGGATAGCAATACTTGATTAAAACCTCATTTGCACGAGGGATATCTGAGAAGTAGAGTTGCCAGATCTGTTCTAAATATGGCGAGAGATTCTGTCGTTCCCTACATGAAACATTCAAAGTTCTGTTGATGCTATCAACTTTACCCATACGCTACGCTCCCAGCGTGGTGTTAGCACCACTGCATCGCTACAAATTTATGGCTTGTGAGACCAGTATACCAACGGCTTAAAGCGAACATATATTTTCGGTGGGGAAGGAGAAAAACAGGGGTAATCCTTCTGCGAGGAGCAATAGCCGTACATGATCTAAGGGAGTGATATAATGGGGTAAAAATACTCAAAGAGGAGACGGTAAAACGATGGCAAGCAGAGAAGAGACCCGTATTGAACGGGATTCGATGGGCGAGATGCAGGTGCCGATAGACGCCTATTATGGTGCAAGCACGCAGCGTGCGAAGCTAAACTTTCCGATCAGTGATTTGCGCTTTCCGCGAGCGTTTATTCGGGCGCTGGGGCAGATTAAGCAGGCAGCGGCTCAAGTAAATGAAGAATTAGGAACAGTCGAGCCACAGATCGCAGAAGTAATTGTGCGGGCGGCACAAGAAGTAATTGATGGGAAACTAGATAGACATTTTGTGCTAGATATTTTTCAGACCGGCTCAGGCACATCGACCAATATGAACGCCAACGAAGTTATCGCTAATCGAGCGAGCGAGCTAATTGGAGGGGAGCGAGGTTCGCGCAAAGTGCACCCTAATGACCATGTAAACTTCGGGCAATCCTCTAACGATGTCATTCCTAGCGCAATTCACCTCTCGGCCCTACTAAGTATTGAGCAGAAGCTGCTTCCGGCCCTGGAGCAGCTACAAAAGGCATTGGAGAGCAAAGCCGAAGAATTTATGCCGATCATAAAAACTGGCCGCACCCATCTTCAGGATGCCACGCCGATTCGGTTGGGCCAGGAATTTCTCGGCTATGCAGGACAGATTGAACGTGGAATTACGCGGGTGCGAGGGGCGCAGCAAGAGCTTGCAGAGGTAGCACTTGGCGGTACAGCCGTTGGCACAGGCGTCAACACCCATCCAGAGTTTGCTGAGCGTGTCTGCCAGCGGCTCTCGCAGCTCAATGAAACAACGATCCGCGAGACCTCGAATCATTTTCAGGCACAGAGCACGCTGGATAATGCAGTAGCCGCGAGTGGAGCGCTCAACACAGTAGCGGTGAGCCTGATGAAAATTGCCAACGACATTCGCTGGCTTGGTTCTGGTCCACGAGCGGGCATTGGAGAGATTGATCTGCCAGCGGTGCAGCCAGGGAGTTCGATCATGCCAGGGAAGGTGAATCCCGTCATCGCAGAATCGCTGTGCATGGTCTGTGCCCAGGTGATAGGGAATCATATGACGATAACAGTGGCGGGGCAGGCGGGCAACTTTGAGATCAACGTAATGATGCCAGTCTTGAGCTATAATCTTTTGCAGTCCATCGACCTGTTAGCGGCTGCGGCCAGCAACTTTAGCGAACAGTGCGTCAAAGGCATTCAAGCCACGACAAAGGGTCCAGAGATGGTTGAGCGCGGCCTGGCTATTTGTACCTCCCTGGCTCCAATTATCGGCTATGATGCGGCGGCAGACATTTCCAAGCAGGCGTACAAGACAGGAAAGACAGTACGAGAGGTCGCGCGTGAAAAGACCTCGCTTTCAGAAGAGGACCTGGATCGTATTCTTAATCCAGAGAACATGACAAAGCCGGGACTGGAGGGTGGTCCAGCGGGCGGATAAGAGACGGAACGGTACAAATATGCATATTACAGCACTACAAACGCAGGTAACTAACGCTGAGCGGATAAATATCTTTGTAGATGGTCAATTTCTGCTAGGGGCAAATGCCCTGGTAGTCTTAAATATGGGCCTTAAAGTGGGGCAAGAGCTTTCTTCTGAGCAGCTTGCCCTGCTTCAGCAAGAAGAAGCTTTGCAGCAGGCGGTTGATCGTGCCTTGAATTACCTCTCTTTTCGTCCGCGCAGTCGAGAAGAGGTACGGCGGTATCTGCGGCGCAAAGAGACGCCAGTCGAGTTGATCGAGACAGTCATGCAGCGGCTGGATCGGACAAATCTAGTAAATGACGAAGCATTTGCCTCGTTCTGGATTGAGAATCGCGAGCATTTCAGTCCTAGAGGAGCGAGGGCACTGAAAAACGAGTTGCGCATGAAAGGGATTGAGCGCGAGGTAATTGAAGAGGCGGTAACGGATGAGCAAGATGAGGAGCGTGCTCAGCGTGCGGCGGAGAAAAAAGCGCAGGCGTTATTGCGGCAGCCGGGGATAGATTTTGCAACCTTTCGCAATCGTCTTGGCTCATTTTTACAGAGGCGGGGTTTCAGCTATAGTGTCACGGCGCGTGTAGTGCGTGCATTGTGGCAAGAACATACGGACGAAGAGGCGGAGGAGAGCGAAGATGGGGAAGAATAAACAGGAAAAGCGTTGGCGCAGATCACATTCGCGCTCTGCCTAAAAGGCGAGGGGATCGCTCGGCGAGGCGGTCAGAGATCAACAGCCGACCCTACGGCGTTTCAAGAGGCGAAGGGATCAGAGATCAACAGCCGACCCTATGGTGTTTCAAGTGCTAATGCGTCATCAGCAAAGCGACGGAGCAACGAGACAAAGGTCTTCCAGTCCTGCTCATCCCACTGTGCAACAATGGGTTGCACCAGCCTCTCGCGAGCTGCATCCAGGGCATAGACGATTGCCAGCCCTTCTTGAGTAGCCACCACCTTGCGTTCCCGCCCGTCGCTGGTGCCAGCACGTCGCGCCACCAAGTCCCAGGCGAGCCAGGGTAGCAACCTGGCGGCTAACAGTAGTATGATCACGCCCAAGCAATCCTGCCAGCTCCATGATACCAATAGTCTCGCGACGACCAATCACCACAAGCAAAGGAAACAATGCCCGATCAAGAGAAACGCCTGCTTCTCGCAGAAGAGCGTTATCGCGTTGTGGCTGGTTCAGCAACCCGATGAGATCAAAGAGGGCGTCATAGAATTGACGAATGTTCTGGTCCATATAGGTGTAGTATACACGGACTTTCTTGACATGTCTATGCCCTTTCTGTTATGCTAGATACGTGCAAAATACACGCATCTAGCGAAAGCATTGATGCATTGAACAGGAGAATATCATGAAAGCTGCTCTCGTCTTGAAAACAGGTCAAGCGCCAGTATACAGCGACTTTCCCGAACCAGAGCCCTCCGAGGAAGAAAACCATATCTGCGGTGACGGCTGCCTCGCTCAGCCAAGTAACCAGGAGCCGAGCGTCAGGTACGCACTACAGTACATCCGGTCATGTTCCCTTTGTTGTGGGCATTGATGGCGTTGGGCGGCTCTCTGATGGTCGTCGCGTCTACTTTGTTCTGCCGACAGCCCCCTTTGGAAGTATGGCAGAGCAATCGAGAGTAAAAGCATCTCACTGTCTTGTCTTGCCCGATGAGCTGAACGACGTGACAGCCGCTGCTATCGCCATTCCTGGTATGTCTTCCTGGGCGGCGTTACAGGAAAGCGCAAAGTTTCAAGCGGGCGAAACAGTCCTAATAAATGGTGCGACAGGGACATCTGGTCGTCTGGCTGTACAGATTGCTAAATATCTTGGTGCAAAAAAAGTGATCGTCACAGGTCGTAATACCGAAGTCCTGAAATCCCTTTTATCGCTGGGTGCCGACATGGCCATTCCTCTCGTAGAGGACGAGGAGGCGTTAGAAAAAGCATTCCTGGAGCCATTTTACGAGGGGATCGATGTTGTCCTCGATTACCTATGGGGGCCAAGTATAGAACGGTTGCTGATAGCGGCGGCAAAAGCGGGGCAAGAGGGAGTTCCAATCCGCTTTATCCAGATTGGTGCGGCCAGTGCATACAGCATCTCGCTGGCGAACCCTATCCTGCGTTCCTCCGCTATCCAACTGATGGGGAGCGGAATTGGCAGCGTGCCATTTAATCGTCTCCTCAGAGCAATAGACGGCGTGCTGCAAGCAACTGTTCCGGGTGCATTTGAGATTGCGACCACAACCGTCCCCCTCTCGAAAGTCGAAGAGGCCTGGTCAACAGAGATACCTCAGTCTCGCACTGTTTTTCTCGTTTAGGTAAAGAGGATTCCAGGGAAGAGGCTCTTTCCCGGACACATTTGGGAGTGAGGACAGGGAGGGGAAGAGGGTCGATTGGGGGGTGAGGACAGGGAGGGGAAGAGGTCGATTGGGGGTGAGGACAAGGAGGGGAAGAGGGTCGATTGGGGGGTGAGGACGGGATTGCAGAGTTATTGCGAAGTTTGGTCGGCCCTCACCATCCCGTCCCTACGAAAGCGCTCCAGAGGACGCTTCGGGGACACATTTGGAAACCAGAGGCAACAAGGACAAAAGGTCTTGATGAGAAGCCCTTCTCGCTGGGAGAAAAGGAGCGTCACGGGCTGAGGTAGGGACATGATGAAGCGTGCAGAAAGCGTTCCCCCGCAGGAGTATCGTCGCACGCACGCGCAATCGTGTCCGCCTCGCCCTGCGATCCTCTCCCCCTGCAACAATGTATCCTGGAGAGAGGAGAGTTCAGTGCGCACCCGATCTGCGGTGCAAGAGAATCGCTCGGCGAGGCGGTCAGAGATCAACAGACGACCCTGCGAGAGGCGGTCTACGAGGCCTTTGGTCCTTGTTGTCTCTGTTTTGCCTCCCTTTCTTATGGGGTGAAGGAGATACCTGGCTTCACCTTTGGTAAGGTCAGGGGCAGGAGGCCGGAGACATTAGGGGATTGCAGGGAAATTTTTATTTGTTGGGTGTTGGTTGGAATGGTTTGGCCGGATGAGAGGCGAACGCTGATTAAGGCGGGATCAATCCCTTGCATATTTGCCACAATGTAGGCGCGAGCGGCTTTCGCTGTCATACCTTTGATATGGCCTTGCATGGTGCTTAACTCGTTTGCGGGCATCTGGTAGCTGACGATAGCGGCGGAGGCAATCGAAATCGTCACGAGACCGCTATTATCGACACTTTGCACAGAAGGGGGACCCATCTGCGCATATTGATCGATTAGACGATAATTCGCGCCAAACTTCTTTGTAACCTGCTGCTGGAGAAGCTGGTTTGCAAGATTTTGAGCATCGCCTTTCAAAAAGTACTCCACACTCCCTTGCTCAACAACGCTGACAGTAACCGTCTTACTTTGAGAGCCGACGCCTGGATTAGATTCGATAGTGCCACCATCATAAACAACATTGCCGATCAACTGCGCACCTTTACTCAGAGCCTGATTCTGAAGATCGGACGTAATCTGTTTTTGCAGAGAGGGCTTGAGTTCGACCACCAGTTCGTTGACATCGAAGGGAGAGACCGCCTTCTGGCAATCGAGAATGCCGAAGACCTGACAATTCGTTTCCCCCGTCGTATTACCCTGCATTGAACCTGTTTTACTACTATTCAAAGCTTTAGCCGGGATCGTGGCAGTATTTTGATCGATAGCATTCTGGCCCGGTTTGGCAGTAATTGTAAAGACCTGGCTAATACTATGAGCCTGAGGAGTCACAGAGACGCTGGCAGTGATCGAAGCCTGGAAAGTAAGGTAGCTCAGGCCACCGATAACAAGCAAAACAATAATAATAGAGATAGGTAGAAGAGCGAGCAGAGAACGGCTAGGAAGTCTTTTTGCAGGTGGTGCGACAACTTTTGCTAAAGGCTGACTGGGAGATAGAACCGCATCCTTCTTCAGCTGAGCCTGTTTTGCAGAGAAGAGAGCAGGATCGAGATGAGAAGTTGGCGCATCATAGTCCTGGCGCGTGAAGCTCTGCTGATCCTGAGTATGGACCAGCAAACCAGCGCGTTGAGTCGTCACGCGTTGGCCTGGCTGGTTTGCGTCTCGCGGGCCACCAGGAGCTTGAGCCATAGTTGAACGAGCAGTTGCAGGCTGACGTGCTGGCAACGCAGGCATTTCCGAAGTACTTCTTGCCACAGATGGCGGTACCGATTGATGAGCGCCAGTAGTCGTCTTCGTCTGACGGGAAGAAGCAGCAGGATCTGATCCAGGCCGGGCAGGGGTTTGTTTCACTCGCTGAGGGACAGGAGAGACAGGCGATGGTCCAGCTTTCTGGCGAGGGGGATTTACAAGAGGCGAAGCAGTCTCGTAGTCAGTGTCCATCCCAGGCTGAGAGTTTGCTTTAGCGGAAGAAAGAGTTTCAACGATGCGGCCTGGAGTTGGAGAATCATCGACTTCTGCACTCACCGGAGCCGTTACAGGGAGAGAGACAGGGCGTTGCGAGCTAAGATAGCGATAGGTACCCTCGAAAGCCTTTAAGAGTTCGTCAGCGGTAGCATAGCGTTCAGCCGGATTAATAGCAGTAGAGCGGCGAACAACAGTATCCAGAGCAGGGGGCAGAGCAGAAAGACCTGTAGAGCCAGGGAGTTCGCCAGTCAACATCTGAAAAAGAATCACCCCCAGAGAATAGAGATCATTACTGGGAGCGGCAATGCCATTCAAGCGTTCAGGGGCCAGATAGGCAAGAGTGCCCATCTCCTGACCGCCAATCGTCATCTGAGGATTAGCCGCCTTACCCTGAAGAGAAGCAATGCCGAAATCGATCAAGCGAACATAGATCTGATCGGCATCATCAAGTTTATCGAGGAGAATATTGCTAGGTTTCAGATCGCGGTGAATCACGCCCCGCTTATGAATATAAGAAATTGCTTGCACCAGAGCAGTAAAGAGCTGATGAGTCTCGGCCAGAGAGAGAGGGCCGCTCTGCAAACGGCGAGCCAGAGTACCGCCTTCTATATAAGGAGTCACAATAAAGAGGCGGCCCTGTTCCTCGCCAAATTCAAAGAGAGGCAGAATATGATCATGTTTAAGATGAGCACTCACCTCAGCCTCGCGTAAAAAGCGTTTGCGAGCGATAGTATCGTGCACCAGATCAGAGCGGATAATCTTAATAGCAACCTTGCGGTTAAAAGCCGTACGTTGATGAGCCAGATAGACCTCACCCATGCCGCCAACGTCGATGCGGCGGATCAGATCGTAGTTGCTAAAGTGATGCAAAGGTTGCTCACTAGCAGAGAGACCATGTTGTTCTTTCATGCGTTTTTATTTTTCGTAGCAGATGTATTTATCGCCCCAATGCAACCACCGAGGCGTCAGGTGTAGTATGACAAACTTCCCCTATCTACATACAATAAATATGGAGGAGGGATACACTCTTGTTCAAGACAAAGAGAGATGATTATGATACTATGAAGACGGAAAACGTATCCTGATTACAAATCCCCATCTACCAACCGATACACGACGACCAGGAAAGCGTTACGCTACTTGATCGTTTTTTGAGAGGAGACCATCTTAGCAATGAGTCTCTTCATGTGCAGTATAGCACCTAAAAGACAAATAGTGAAGAGTCTAGAGAAAGAACGGAAGAAAGGGTGGGAGAGGGATTGAATTAGCAAAAAAAGTGATCTAGCACTTGCACATAGCATTACTTTGTTGTATTATATTGGCGGGTTCGCACTCTCGTTAGTAGAGTGCTAAGGTGTAGGGGCGAGGAACTCCTTGCCTTCCTAAAAGAGATACAGACGAACGGGAGAAATGGAGTATGTCAACAGTAGAGACCAAATTGCGCCCGCTGGGTGACCGTGTAGTAGTCAAAGGGCTGGCAAAGGAAGCCGTTACAAAGAGTGGAATCGTGCTACCGGACACAGCGAAAGAGAAGCCCCAGGAAGGGGAGATCATAGCGGTAGGGCCGGGCAAAGTTCTGGACAACGGCAAGCGTACAGAAATTGGGGTTCAGGTAGGACAGCGAGTACTCTTCGCCAAATATGCGGGAACCGAAATCAAGTTAGATGGGCAAGAATACCTGATTTTGCGTGAGAGCGATATCATGGGTATTATAGAATAGTTATTTCCGCTGTTTCTCATTTCAGAAACAGGCAAGCAAGAACGTGTCAGAAAGCAGCGCAGAGCAAGAGAAAAGCGTATGCATCTCAGGCATGTTCTTTCGCTGCGGAAGTGGCATTGAGGAAGGCGAGACGAAAAAGTTGCCTTCGCCTCTCTAAGTAATAAATAGGAGTATTTTTGTGGCAAAGCGATTGCAGTTTAACGAGCAGGCACGTCAGTCTTTAAAAAGAGGCATGGACGTCCTTGCGGACGCCGTCCGGGTCACGATTGGACCTAAAGGGCGCAACGTAGTACTTGACAAAAAATTTGGTGCTCCGACCATCACCAATGATGGAGTAACCATTGCCCGTGACATAGAGTTGCCAGATCCATTTGAAAACATGGGAGCGCAGCTTCTGAAAGAGGCAGCCACCAAGACAAACGACATAGCGGGAGATGGCACCACCACAGCAACAGTGCTAGCCCATGCCATCGTCAACGAAGGGTTAAAGAATCTGGCGGCAGGAGCCAATCCAATGATCCTGAGGCGGGGTCTGGAAGAGGGAGTTGCTGCCATAGTAGAGGAGATCAAGTCTCAGAGCAAGCCAGTCGAGACACGAGAGCAGATCGCACAGGTAGCCTCGATCTCCGCAGCGGACACTGAAATTGGTGATCTGATTGCAGAAGTCATGGAAAAGGTTGGCAAAGACGGAGTCATCACGGTAGAAGAAGGCCGTGGAATTGCAATGGAGAAAGAGTACACCGAGGGAATGCAATTTGACCGAGGCTTCATCTCTCCCTACATGGCGACCAACCCCGACAACACCCTGGCAGAGCTCACCGACCCCAACATCCTAATTACCGACAAAAAGATCAGCGCAATCTCTGACATTCTGCCCCTGCTGGAGCAAGTCTTACAGAGCGGAAACAAGAACCTGGTCATCATTGCCGAAGATATCGATGGAGAGGCATTGGCGACGCTGGTAGTCAACAAACTGCGTGGTGCCTTCAACGTCCTGGGCATCAAAGCGCCAGGATTTGGTGATCGCCGAGAGGCCATGCTAGAAGACATCGCCATCCTGACAGGTGGAATCGTCATCACCGAGAAGACCGGACTGAAGCTAGAGAACGCCACCATTGAAGATCTGGGAACAGCACGCACAGTCACAGCAAACAAAGACGTCACCACCATTGTGGAGGGGGCGGGATCGCAGCAAGAGATTCATGCTCGCGTCAACCAGATCCGAGCGTTGATTAATGACACCACCAGCGACTATGATCGTGAAAAGCTGCAAGAGCGGCTGGCAAAATTGAGCGGTGGAGTTGGAGTCATCAAAGTCGGAGCGGCAACCGAAGTTGAGATGAAAGAGAAGAAGCACCGCGTTGAGGATGCCCTATCCGCGACCCGTGCCGCCATTGAAGAGGGGATCATCCCTGGTGGTGGTTCCGCGCTTGTGGCCGCGATCTCCGCGCTTGACAGCGTCAAATTGAGCGGTGACGAAGCAACCGGAGTAAACATCCTACGTCGTGCTCTTGAAGAGCCATTGCGCCAGATTGCCTTCAATGCAGGGCGTGATGGAGCCGTAGTAGTCAACGCAGTACGCAACAGCCCACGTGGCTATGGCTTCAACGCCCTGACCGGCGAATACGTTGATATGGTTGCGGCAGGCATCATCGATCCGGTGAAGGTAACGCGTTCTGCGCTTCAGAATGCAGTTAGCATTGGAGCGATGGTACTTTCTACCGACACCCTTATCACCGATAGTCCTGAAGAGGCATCTGCGGCCCCGGCGGGCGGCGGAATGCCTGGCGGAATGGGTGGAATGCCCGGAATGGGGATGATGTAAAGAAGTTTGCGGGATGGGTTCTTTCTGTAAAGGGATGCAACCGCGCGATTTTCATCCTTCAAAAGAAGACGGTCAGAGCAATAATACTCTGACCGTCTTCTTTTTGGAAGACCTCCGAATAGAACTACTTGACGAAGTAGATGTTAGCCCAGTCCAGCACTGACAGGGAGCCTAAAGAATTAATCTTCCAATTCATCAGTTTGGGATTAACAGAATACGAATACGAAGATTGGTAGGTTGTAATCCAGGAGGCATCGTTGACGATCTTCTGCTCGGCATCATTGTAAAGCTGTGTGCGAGTAGCGGGATTACGCTCGATATCAGCTTTGGCCAGATCCGCCTGGACATTCTGCTGGTCAGCGTTCTCGGCACTTTTGTTCTGGCCATAATTGAAAGTATTCAACTGAGAACCCTGGCCGAAGAACATCGTCAGCCAATCCTGTGGATCGGGATAATCTGCGCCCCAGTTTCCATACCAGAGCTGCAACGGGCCATTATTCCCGATTGACTGACTCTCTTCTTTGATCAACTCGTTGCCATCAATCCCCTGAAGCTTAATAGAGAACCCCAGCGTTTGCGACCAGGCAGCGACTACAGCGGACATAGTATCTGCGGCGGACTTATAACCGAGGGCGTAGCGCAAGGTTAGAGGAGGGATCGCGCTCACACTGGCATAGCCTTCCTCTTTCAAGCCTTGAGCAAAGAGCGTCTTCGCCTGTGTCGGATCGCCGGCAGTAGTGGCACCATTGGGGCCTGTTAATTTCTCATCGTAGCCAGGGATACCATTGGGGACGATATGGTTGCTTGGAGTGACAAAGGGTCCAATGATATGGTCAACAATGATATCCTTATTGATTGCCAATTCCAGCGCCTGACGAATTTTGAGATTATCAAGGGGTTTAACCAGCTCATTTAGACCAATAAAGCGGCTCGCCAGAGCGGCTACAGTCTGAAAACCGGGCTTTGTTTTAGCCTGACTATCGAGAGCCGGGGGAACAGGAGCCAGGTCAAATTGTCCGACCTCGTAGGCGCGGTAGGTGCTATCTCTATCGCCGGTAATGCTATAGATAATCTTCTGTAATTTAGGCTGAAAAAGACTAAAATTGCTGTTTGCAACCACAGTCAATCCAGTCGTATGACTGTAGCTCAGCACCTTAAAAGGGCCATCGCCGCCGCCCTCTTGCAGATGATCTGTCCAGCCTGTAGCATATTTATCAATGAGTTTTTTCTCAACGACATACGAAGTGGGATAAGCCAGGGCCTCAAGAAAATAGGCGGCAGGCTTATTGATAGTAATCACCAGAGTGCTGGGGTCTTTGACAATCAAGCTATCATTAATCAAGGTAGGCAATTTGCCAGCCGAGACCTTATCATAATCTTTCAGCAACTGGAGATAACTACTCACCGACGACTTCGTAGCAGGCAAGACAGTACGATTGATACTATAAGCAACATCCTGAGCGGTCAAGGCCGTGCCATCACTAAATTTCAGATTTGGTTTGAGGTGAAAAGTATAGGTCAAACCATCGGTAGAAATGTCATAGCTAGAGGCCAGCACAGGGGCAACAGTGCCATCATCCTTTGGTTCAACCAGGCCCGTAAATATCAGATTCAGAGGATCACCGTCTCCAGGCGTAAGAGCGGGGTCCAGGGTATAAAAATCACCGCCAATTGCAGTGTTATGTAAGACCTGTTTACTCATAGGGGCTACAGGCGCATTGCTTGTATTATTGGTAGAGGCGGCATTCCCACAAGCAGCAAATAAACACACAAACAGGCAAAGAGGTATAAAACCAAGCTTTTGCCAGGAAAACGGTTTTCCTGATTGCATAAGACATTATCTCCTCGACAATTACTATCATGCTTTGGCATAGCACAATACACTTCTGCACTGTAATAGAGAACTCCTCAGTAGAGACAATTTTCCTCTCTCCCGGACACATTTTGAAGAGAGGAGGAAATCCCTCGGCGAGACCCCATTGCGTGCCCGCGCTGTGGGGCGAGAGGAGCGCTCGGCCAGGCGGTCAGAGATCAACAGCCGACCCTACGCTTGTCTGCGGGGCGAGCCTTTTTAGCCTCCTTTCTTGCCTCAAATGCTTCCCAGTGAAAGCTCATGCTTGCTTAAAGAATAAAGGCAATTTTATAAATTAAATATCACTTTTATATACGTGTCAAGGCTTATAATAAATGAACTTGTGTTCTATATAGTAAATATACATATAAACTTTACTTGATAAAATACATATATTCCATCAAAATTGATATATATGCATATACGAATTATATAATGCATTAGCAAATATGTTATTTGACTTAAATCTTGGTTTTTCCCCCGCATATCTTTTCGTTTTTAGCCGAGCATTCGCATAGTGAGTTAGGATTGAATATTCTTCAGATCGCGCCTCTGTGAAATAGAGTGCACATTACAGGCGCAGTGAAGAAAAAGACAGGGGCACCATATTGACAGTATACTGTCTTCTTGACAGCATACTGTCAATATGGTATACATACCACTATGGAGTCAACAGGAAAACCAAACGATCCTCTCGGCAGGTTCGCGTTAAGCATTTTTCGGATCAACGGGTTGCTTCTGCGCACAGGCGATAGACTGACGCGATCCATCAGCCAAAGCAGCGCCAGATGGCAAGTGCTTGGTCGAGTTGGCTATCAGCCGCAGACGGTGGCGCAGATAGCACGGGACATGGGCCATGCTCGTCAGAGCGTGCAGCGTGTTGCAGACGTTTTGGCAAAAGAAGGTCTGGTTGTCTACCAGGATAACCCGGCAAACCGGCGTGCCCCGTTGCTTGAGCTGACGCAGCACGGAGCAGAAATACTCAGGACGATCTCTTCACTCAACGAAGAGTGGGCGCGACATGTCATGACCAAACTCAACCCAGGGCAATTAGACGCGGTAGCTAATACACTTGAGGAGATTGCGCACATTCTGGAGGCTGATGAACAACAGACAAGCCAACAAGAGACGAGAAAAAGTGATGTTATTGAAGTGTACCTGGAGGAACAGTTTTGAACGATCCGTTCTTTATTGGACTAGACAGTAGGGACCCGGCGAAAGTTGTACTCGGCGAGGCGTTTAAGTCCTACACTGTACAGTTACGTGACGCGTCAGTACAGTATGTATCGGGCGGTAGCGGTCCGGAGATTATTTTTCTACACGGATTCCCGCAAGACTGGTATGAGTTCGGCCAGGTTATGCGTTTGCTTGTTGACCGATACACAGTTATCGCAGTTGACTTACGGGGCATCGGAAAGTCCAAAGCGACACGAGCCGACTATGATGCAAAAACACTGGCCATTGATATTCACGAGCTGGCCGGCCATCTGGGCATAAACAACCCCTACATCGTCGGCCATGATATGGGCGGCATGATCGCGTATGCGTATGCTCGCCTTTACCCGTCCGAAACGCGAGGTGTAGCTCTCTTGGACGGCCCGCTACCCGGTACAGCCAGCACCGACCTCATGGTCAAGATACCATTCCTCTGGCACTTCACCTTTCACCGTCTCCCCAAACTTCCCGAACGGCTTATTGGTGGTCGTGAGTACACCTACTTTAAAAGGGCATTCTTCCTTCGCTTCGCAAAGGACAAGCAGGCAATGACAGACGCAGACATGCGGCATTACGCGAGCGCTTATACAACTCCCGAACAACTGCGAGCTGGACTTGGTTTGTACCGAACCTACCGAAAGAATCGGGCATTCATGAGAGCTCACCGCGACGAGCTGCGTGTGCCTCTATTCCTCCTCGAAGGCGACTATGGCTCTGGTAAGCCTGGACCAACAGCCAAAGAGCTCACCAAAAAGTTTGGCTGCCGCAACGTGAGCGCACAGGTAGTAAGAGGTTGCGGGCATTTTATGGCTGATGAACAGCCGCAGGTTATTGCCGACCTCCTCCAAAGCAAAGCATAAGATTTTTGTAATGGAAATAGAGTAAAGAGGCCTCCCAGGTCTTAGGAGACCTCTTTACTCTATTTTTCAGGGCCAGGGGATTAGAGATCGTAAATCTGCTCAAACTTAGTAGTCAGATAACGTACAAAGTATTGCGGATCGGGGGCTTCGCCGGTAACACGGGTGATCAGTTCCTCTGGCAGGTAGACAGCGCCGTAGATGTGCATACGTTCACGAAGCCAGTTCAGAATAAAGTCTGTATCGCCACTTGCCAGGCGAGCATCGAAGTCTGGAAAGGTCGTATGGAGAGCGTGTAGAATCTGAGCGCCATAGAGATTGCCAAGCGTGTAGGTTGGGAAGTAGCCAAAGCCGCTAGTCCAGTGAACATCTTGCAGCACGCCCTCAGCATCGTTGGCGGGCTCAACATCCAGATACTCGCGATACTTCGCATTCCAGGCAGCGGGAAGCTCGTCAACAGTGAGTTCGCCATTGACCAGGGCTTTTTCTAGCTCGAAGCGGATAAGAATATGCAGATTATAAGTAACCTCATCGGCCTCAACGCGAATCAAGCTAGGCTGAACCTTATTCAAAGCGCGAACAAAAGTCTCGATATCGACATTCTGGAATTGCTCAGGAAAGACCTCTTTGAGAATATGATATTTGCCCTGCCAGAAAGGAATCGTGCGGCCAACCGCGTTTTCCCAGAGGCGCGACTGAGACTCGTGTGCACCGAGAGAAGCGCCGTTTGCCAGGGGAGTACGCACCAGCGAGGGTGAACAGCCCTGTTCATAGAGGCCATGTCCGCCCTCATGCAGAGCGGCCATCAGAGACATCTGCAAAAAATGTTCATCGCAGCGAACCGTCAGGCGGACATCGTCTGGAGCGCCAAACGAAGTAGTGAAAGGGTGGGCCGAGCGGGCAAGTTGACCGCGTTCAAAATCATAGCCCACACTACGCAACATCTTCTCAGAGAGATCCAGTTGCTTATCAATCGGGAAAGACTGCTCCAGGCAGGCCGTCGAGATATGCTTACCGCTTTCCTGAATGCGGCGAAGAAGCGTTTTAGTAACGGCTTTAACCGGCTCAAAAAGCTGCTCAACCTTACGAGCAGTCAATTTAGGCTCATAGAGATCCAGCAGAGCATCATAGCGATTCTCTTCATAGCCAAAGCGTTCAGCGATCTCGCGCTGCAACTCCACAGTACGCTTAAGCCAGGGGGAAAAGAGGGCAAAATTACTTGTAGAGCGAGCCTTAACCCAGGCATCCACGCTAGCAGAGCGAACACGGGCCATCTCCTCAACCAGTTCGCGAGGAAGTTTCGTCGCCTGCTCATAGTCGCGTTTCACCATATAATACAGACCGCGGTCAGCATCAGTAAAAGGAGCCTGTTGGACCTTTTCAGCAAGCTGCTCAAGCAACGAACCAATTTCGGGAGAGGTAGAGCGTTCGTGGATCAAACCCTGTAACGTTGCCACCTGATGCATACGGACCTCACCGGCCCCTGTCGGCATATATGTCTGCTGATCCCAGCCTGCCAGCGAATCTAGCGCCTGAAGATCTGAAATTTCGTGCAGGCGTATCAAGAGTTGGCTAATCGTCGTATCGCTCGTAGTAAAATTGACAGACCCCATAGTGTGTTGCTCTGTTGTTGTCACGCATTTCTCTCTTTCTCGCTACAATGATTGCAGAGAATGTTGCCTCGCCCTCTCTTCTGGCACAAGAACGAGGGCAATAGGAATATATACTCGACCAGGCAAGCATAGCTACGATATTATCGTGTATAAAACATAATACCATGTCTCTCCGGATAATGCATCCTAGTGCATTTCCACCTTTCCACTTGACCTTTTCGGGTTTCGTAGGTAAACTAACCTTGCTGGGGATAGTAGGTGTACCTGTCCTTTCTCGACCCGTTTGAGGGTACTGAAACATTTTCAATAGTGACCGGTTCGATCTCGTCGGCGAGAGGGAAACCAAAGATGCGTGCATAGAAGTACAACTCGGCCTCCAGAGCGCGTTTGATATTCTCGGCGCGGCGGAAGCCGTGCTGCTCGCCCTCGAAAGTAAGATAGGCGACAGGCAAACCTTTTTGACGCAGAGCCTCGACCATCCGCTCCGATTGGTTTGGCAGGACAATTTTATCTTCAAGGCCCTGAAAGAAAATGATGGGGCGCGAGAGGCGATCAGTATGAAAGATGGGCGAACGCTCTTTGTACAAGGCGGCGGCCTCTGGATAGGGGCCGATCAGGCTGCTATCATAGCGAGACTCGAACTTATGAGTCTCTTCGGCCAGGGCTCTAATATCGCTAACGCCAAAATAGCTGGCCCCCGTACTGAAAGTATCGCGAAAAGTCAGGGCGCAAAGGACCGTATAACCGCCAGCGCTGCCACCAGAGATTGCCAGACGATTGCCGTCAACCAAGCCGCGTTCAACCAGATATTTCGCACCATTGACACAATCATCGACATCAACCACGCCCCATTGACCATTGAGGCGCTGACGATACTCACGGCCAAAGCCAGTGCTACCACCGTAGTTCACATCCAGAACCGCGATACCGCGACTGGTCCAGAACTGGCGAGAAAGATTAAAAGCGCTACTCGTAGCACTGGTCGGACCACCATGAATCTCGACGAGCAGAGGCGGTAGTTCGCCAGCGGGGGCTTGAAAGTCCGGATTATGGGGAGGATAGAAAAAAGCGTGGGCCGTCTTGCCATGCTCAGTCGGGAACTCGATAGCTTCAGGGACCGAGAAATAGCTGCGATCAAGAGTAATCTCACGTGAGCGGCGCAGCACCTCGAACTGACCATTCTCCAGAGAGAGGCGCACCAGAACAGCGGGTTCGGTTGGCGAAGCGGCAACGAAGAGGGCATGAGAGCTTGTGACACGGAGGCCAGCAATCGTAGTATAAGGCAAATTATAGGGAGTAAATTCGCCAGTAAGCGTATTCAAGCGAGCAAGATAGTTAACGCCGTTCTGAGCATAGGTACAGATGAGCTGCTGAGCTGAAGAGAAACCATAGGTAGACATACCAAACATCCATTGGGGAGAACCAAATTCGGCCTCCATAGGATAAAGCGGCTCAACCTGGCCGGAGCGCCAGCGATAGAGATTCCACCAGCCATTCCCCTGTTCCGAGACAAAGTGGAGAGTGCCATCAGGGGACCAGGTAGGCTGAAAAATTGATTCGCCGCGACCACCAGTAACAAGGCGGGTATGAGAGAGAAAACCGCGAGCATCCAGCTCACCAATCCACAGCTCAGTGCCATCCCAGGGCATATCAGGATGATTCCAGGTCAGCCAGGCCAGATGCGTCCCATCAGGACTCAGGCAGGGAGTAGAATAGAAATCATTGCCAGAGGCGATAATCTGAAGATCACGAACAGCCCCGCCATCCAGAGGCAGATTGACCAGAACATTGACGGCCTCGCGGCCCTCAGCCGAATGATCCTCACAGACACAAAACAGCAGATTGCGATTTTTATCCACCACAGCATCAGCGAAGCGCAGATTGCGCTCAGGAGTAATGGGCGTTGGTGCAGAGCCAGGGACCAGGCGATAGAGACGCTGATCAGCAAAATTAGAAAAATAGATCACGCCGTCGCTGACAGTAAAATCGCCGCCGCCGTATTCATGGACGCGCGTGCGAGCGTTGAAAGGCAGGGGAAGCAGATCGCTAATCGTGCCAGAGGCGGAACAACGGACCAGGGCATTGCGGCCACCTTCAGAAGGTCGGCGTTCGATCCAATAGATATCATCGCCATCCAGAACAACCTGACCGAGATTGTTAGAGGCCGTAACAATCATCTGGGCAGTAACAGGTGATTTCCAGGAGCCATAAGCAGCAGTTTGCTTTGTCGTCATCGCTCATTCCTTCTATCTTAAAATAATCATACAAAACTTAGTATATGATAGCAAATGTACCAATAGAGTTCTATGAGGAAAACGTGGGCGCAAGAAAAGAGATTACTTATTGGGAGCAGGACCAGTAGAGGCCCGTACAATTAAGTGGGTAGGGACAATCACCGGGACGGAGACGCCATCGCCTCGGATGCATTGAAAAAGAGCAGCGATGGCAGCCTTACTAATAGCTTCTTTATCCTGGCGAACAGTAGTAAGAGGCGGATCAGATTCCTGGCTCAGATCGATATCATCAAAGCCAATCAGAGAGACCTCTTCCGGCACGCGAATATGCAGTTTGTGCAGAGCTTTAAGGACACCAAAGGCAAGCATATCACTACTAGCCACAATTGCCGTAAAATCGCGGCGCTCATGGAGCAAAAGCATAGCTTCCTGGTAAGCCTCTTTTCTTTCCCAGCCAGTCTGGCGTATAAGTTGAGGATCGATAACCAGGCCAGCGCGAGCCATTGCTTGATGATAGCCCATAAGGCGTTCCATGCCAGTTGCGCTTAAAAAATCGCCTGGGAAAACAGCGATACGTTTATGGCCCAGGTGCAAAAGATGCTCAGTAGCCTGGCGAGCGCCATCGCTATAATCCGACTTCACATAAGTAGCATTATTTCCCTGAAAGAAACTATCAATAAAGACAGAAGGAACAGAAGAGCGGCAGAGAGCCTGAATGCGAGAATCGTCTGCCCGGAGAGCCAGAGTAATCACACCTTCGACGTGTTTGGCCTGGAGAGCCAAGATATAGCTTATTTCGGGATCATCCTGAAAGTTCAGCGTATTATAGGGATGAGTTGGCAGAAAAAGATCATAATGTTCTTTCGCCACCTCCTGTTCCACGAAGCGGAGTAGCTCAAGATAGAAATAACATTGTGTTTCCGTCAACTGAGTGAGATTAAGGCCATTCTCGCTGCCAAATAGAGCCAGAGCGAGCAGGTGAGAGCGAGCTAAAGGGGCAGCACGCAAGAGGGAATTGCTGCCATAGCCAAGAGTAGCCACAGCGGCATAAATGCGTTTTTTTGTTTCTTCGCTCACCTGGGCAGAGCCATTGAGAACGCGTGAGACAGTTGCACGCGAAACGCCAGCTAATCGTGCAACTTGTTCGCTTGTGGCCATAGACAGTCCGCTCTCTCGACATACTACTATAACTACTATCATTACATGAAAAAAATGTAACAGAGTGATAAACACTATCGCATAGAGGGCTGAGTTTGTCAAGAATAGAGCAAAGAAAGGAGACGCGCCACAGGGAGATGCATGCGGGAAGATGTTACACGTGTAACATCTTCCCGCATGCAAAAGCTGAGCAGTAGCTACTTTTCAGGATAAGCTCAAGAGGAGAAAACAAGTATTTTGCAATTATTTTCTAGATAGGGTGAGTTAAGAAAGAGGAAAAACAGGCCTTTCAGCAAGAAAACGCTTCTACAGCGTTTCAAAATATTGACATATATCATTCCTATGGTTACAATTGTTCTTACAAAGGTGTTTTATCAAGTTTTTGCAGAGGATGTTACATCGTTCTTTAAAAGATTTCGTAGAAGTAAGGAGTTTTGCAAGCATTCGTCATCACAGTTGGTAGTAGATTTGCATGGTTAGAGCTACGTTGCTCAAAGTCTTTACAAAAGGATAGCAACAAATTAGAGGTAGCGGGTATCACTTATTTCATTCATTCAAAGGAGATGAAGAGATGGCGAAACCTACGGATAGCATATCAGACAGCATGAGTAGAAGAGAAATGCTCCAACAAGCAGGGCGAGGAGCAGTAGCGCTGGGAGCAGGGCTTGCACTACCAGAGATTCTCACCGCGTGTGGAGGGAGTAGTAGTGGAGGCAGTGGTTCAGGTGGTTCTAACCAGCTCACCGTTGTTTATTGGACAAATGTAACGCCTCCCCAGTATCTACAGCAAGTCTTCGATGGATTCTCAAAGAAAAACAACGTCAAAGTAAATTATTTTCAATTACCCCAGGTCTTCGGTGATGACGTACAAAAAATGACCACCTACCTCTCTTCTGGTTACACTGGTCTGGATGTGCTCTGGCTGGATGACTTCATGACCGCCACCTTCAGCAATGCAGGTTGGCTTGCCCCGCTAGAGTCCGCCATATCAGCGGAGAGCTTTTCCTCGATTGCACCTGCGCAGCTCAACCTGAGCACATATAATGGTCATAAATATCGTCTGCCAGCAAACCTCGGCACCGTCATTTTCTTCTATCGCAAAGATCTCTTTGATAAAGCAAACATCAGCGTACCAACCACATGGGACGAGCTAGTGCAGGCGGGGCAAAAGCTCACAAAAAATGGCGTATACGGTCTGAGCATTGCAGGGAAGAACGGGAACACCGAGCTTTTCAACGAAATGTGTTATTGGATGGGGCAGGCAGGATCTGATCCACTGCACATGAACACACCGGAAGGGAAAGAAGCGCTTCAGTTCATCCACGACCTGATTCACGTCCAGAAAATCGTACCGCCCGATGCAGTAACAGCAGATTACACCTCGATACAGACCAGCTTTGAGAATGGAAAAGTCGCCATGTGGATCTGCTGGGATGGACTCTATGCGAGCACAGACATCTTTCCGACAGTAGCAAAGAACTACACATTGGGAGTAGCACATCCACCGAAGGGTCCGCAGAACAACGGGACAATCATCGCCAACTGGGGCTGGGCAATTAACAAATACTCCAAGAACCAGGCAATGGCGGCAAAGTTTATCGAATATGCCAGCTCGCTTGATTCAGAGATTATCCTGGCAAAGACCGGATCAAACTCCTTCCCGCACCGCTGCGCTGACCAATCCAGAGGTTCAGAAAGCCTTGATACAGACGCCATATGTGGCAGATTATGTACAGAATGTACCACTGCATTATCGGCCTATTACAGCGCATGCGCAGCGCGTCTCAGATGCTTTTGAGCAAGTAGTCAACAAATACCTGAACAACCAGATTGATCTCAACACAGCAGCCAGCCAGGGGCAGCAGGCTGTTGACCAGGCAATGCAAGGATAAGATGCCGACGATGAGTATTATCTAGAAGAGAGGATTGCTATGTATGTAGGAACCACGCAGGTTCCTACAGCCACTGTTGCTGTAGGAACACGTCGCCGCCGTCGTCGCCTTCTCCTGCTGGCCTATCTTTTAGTAGCTCCGGCGGTCATCTGGCGTCTGGCAGTAGCCATCTACCCATTTCTGACCACAATCTATCAAAGTTTCACGAATACCAGTCCACTTGCAGGTGTGCCACGCTTTATTGGGCTTGACAACTTCGTGCGTATCTTCCATGATCCGCCAGTGCTCCAGTCACTCTCATTCACCTTTCTATTCACACTAGCGTCCACAGTGATCCAGATGATCTACGCGCTAGGGATTGCATTGCTGCTCAACCATCCTTTTCGTGGGCGTGGGCTAGTGCGGGCCGTCAACCTATTGCCGTGGGCCATGCCAGCGATTGTCATAGCCACTGCCTCACAATGGATGTTCAATAGCCAGTACGGCATGATTGATGACCTCATCTTCCGGATACTGCCATTCCGGCCTATCTGGCTAGCAGATCCCAACCTGGCGCGTATTGTAGTCATTCTGCTCGACGTATGGAAGAACGCGCCGTGGGCATCGATCATTCTGCTGGCAGGCTTGCAGAATATTCCACGCGAACTCTATGAAGCGGCGAAAGTCGATGGATCTTCGGCATGGCATACCTTCCGTGTGATAATCCTGCCCATGTTAGCGCCACTCATCTTCACCCTGCTCATCTTTGTCTCGACAGCGCGTGTATTAACCTTTGATCTTGTATACGGTCTAACGCAGGGAGGGCCAGGAAACGCAACAACCCTGCTCTCATACCAGATCTATCAACTGGCATTCACCGGCTTATACTACGGATATGGTTCTGCGGTAGCCGTTTTCGCCTTCTTGATAGTCGTCGTATTGAGTTTAATCTTCTTCTTATTTATGCGTCGAAGTGAACGCGCCTTATAAAAGGAGGTAGCAACATAATGGCAACCACCCAGGTAAACCCTCCACAGGCAAGCCGGGCTTCCAGCGTACATACTGGTCAGGAGCGGTTTCACTTTGCACGCAAAACAGTCTTGAAAATCGGGCTATACATTGGGGTCTTCTTATTCTTGCTGATAACATTAATGCCAATCTATTGGATTATTTTATCAGCATTCACACCGATTACCGAGCTATTCACGACGCCACTCAACTATATCCCATTACATCCATCGCTTATAAATTTCCAGACAGTAGCGGAGGTTGTGCCCCTAAATCAACAATTTGTGAATAGCACGATCCTGGCGGTGCTCTCGGCCAGCTTTTCGGTTATAGTATCGTTGCTAGCGGCCTACGCATTTGCACGAATCGCCTTCCCTGGAAGCAACCTACTCTTTCTCATTTTATTAATTTCCGGCTATCTGCCGGCGATTGCGACAATCATTCCATTGTTCCAATTGTTTGAAAATCTTTCGCTGCTAGACTCTATCCAGGGGCTGGTCATTCTCCTGGTAAGCTTTCTAATTCCCACCAGCGTATGGATCATGACCTCGTTTGTGCGACAGATACCGATAGAGTTAGAAGAAGCGGCCCAGATTGACGGAGCCAACTTTGCGGGGACATTGTGGCATGTCATCGTACCCGTACTACGTCCATCGATAGCAACACTATTTCTCATCAACCTGGTAGCAAGTTGGCAAGAATTCTTCTTCCCCCTCATCTTCAGTCGATCACCGGCCTCGGCCACACTTACACTGGGAATCACCCAGGCGGCGGTGAATCCACAATACCAGACAGTGGCATGGGGAAATGAGGCGGCAATGGGCATAATTGTCATTGCCCCAATCTTTATCATCACACTGATCTTCCAGAAGCAGATCGTAGAAGGGCTTATGGCAGGATCGCTGAAGGGATAAAATATTTAAAGGAGATTAGCAGGTGACTATCAAAATTGCGATGATCGGGGCTGGTTCAATAGGTTTTACACGGACATTATTGCGAGACATTCTCTCAGTGCCGGAACTGGCCGATACCCACTTTGCGTTCACAGATATTTCCGCACAGAATCTGGACATGGTAGCGCAGCTGTGCCAGAGAGAGATCACAGCCAGCCATCTACCGGCGACAATCAGTGCAACCACTGATCGGCGTGCGGCAATTGCAGACAGCGATTATATTATAAGCACCATCCGCCAGGGGGGTCTGGCGGCATTTCAGACAGATATCGACATACCCTTAAAATACGGGGTTGATCAATGTGTGGGAGATACACTGTGCGCGGGCGGGCTCATGTATGCCCAACGTACCATTCCGGCGCTGCTAGACTTCTGTCAGGACATTCGAGAAGTAGCAAAACCGGGAGCACTCTTCCTCAACTACTCCAATCCAATGGCAATGAACGTCTGGGCCTGCAACAAATACGGCGGAGTACAGACGATAGGTCTTTGTCATGGAGTACAGGGAGCGCACTGGCAGATCGTAAATTGCATCGAGCGCTGGGCCAAGAAAGAAGGTCTACTCGAAGAAAATGCGCAGTTGCATCGGCGCGATGTAGACATCATTGCAGCCGGGATCAACCATCAGACCTGGTTTATCAAAGTACAGTGGCGAGGAATGGACATGATTCCCCATATGCTGGAACTTTTTGAGGAGAATCCGACGTACCGCCAGACCGAAAAAGTGCGTATCGATGTCTTGCGTCGTTTCGGCTATTACAGTACCGAGTCCAACGGACATCTCAGCGAATACCTTCCCTGGTACCGCAAACGGAGCGCCGAGATTCCGCAATGGATCGATCTATCGAGCTGGATCAACGGCGAGACAGGCGGGTACCTGCGTGTGTGTACAGAGGGGCGAAACTGGTTTGAGACCGATTTCCCCAACTGGCTAAAAGAGGAACTTCAGCCGATTAGCATGCGGAAACGCAGCGAAGAGCATGGTTCGTACATTATTGAAGCCCTGGAGACCGGGCGTACCTACCGGGGACACTTCAATATAGTCAACCAGAATCACATCACCAACTTGCCGAATGGCTGTGTAATTGAGATTCCCGGCTATGTAGACAAAAACGGGATCAACATGCCAGTGATTGGAGACTTGCCAATGGCATGTGCCGCGACGTGCTCGGCGAGCGTACGCGTGCAGGAGATGGGGATGGAGGCGGCGGTAAGTGGGAACGTAACCCTGCTCAAGCAGGCCATGTTGCATGATCCACTTGTGGGAGCGGTCTGTAATCCCGAAGAAGTGTGGCAGATGACAGATGAGATGTTGATTGCGCAGGCCCAATGGTTGCCGCAATACCAGGAAGCGATACCGGCGGCAAAGCAAAGATTGGAGAATGCGGTGAAGCATGGAACACGGGTAAAGACCATTGAGACCGAGGGTGCGGCCCGTTTGCATGTCAAGACCGTTGAGGAGATGGCGAACAACAGGGCTGAGGCGCAAGCTAATGCCAGCGCAACCGATAAGGGAAAAATGACGAAGATCTCATAATATAGAGCATAGATGCAGCTGAGCAAAACGACAGCCCTTTCTCCATCAATGAGGGAAAGGGCTATATGGACCAACTTTTCCCAAATTGGGAAGGGTTGGTCCATATAAATGATCTTTGTTCAGGGATTAGTGGATAATGGAACTGGCGGCCTGGACTGCCAGGTTATAGAGCCAGAAGGGAAGCACGGTACCCATAGCCAGGGTGCCGAGGGTGGCGAGGGTCAGGGCGATCCAGGAGAACCAGATAAGGCGACCAGCGACGGGTTCGGCAACGAGATTCTGCGAGACAGTTGTAGCAGGCCGGGCGAGTTTTCCCGTTGGAGCCTTCACAGCAACGGCTGCGCCACCACGGCTCAGCGCATCGGTTGTTGTACGAGTTGCCGGACGGGAAGGCTCAGAGGTTCTGAGTTCGCCTGTTCCAGTTGTGGTTTCAAGCTGGACGGCACCCTGTTGCTCCATAAACATCGTTGCAATGATCCGGAGATAGTAGTACATTCCCAGGATACTGGCAAGCACGCCGATGATCAAGAGTTCGGGATGGCCGCCCTGTAAGGCAACAAAGAAGATCGCGTACTTGGCGGCGAAGCCAGCCATTGGTGGGAAGCCGGCCAGACCGAGCAGGAAGAAGGCCAGCAAGCCAGCCAGAAGTGGGCGGCGATACCAGAGACCGCGTAGATCTTCAGCGCTGCTCCCCGAATTATCGAGCTGCTCCAATAAGGTAATAACCCCAAAGGCTCCCAGATTCAGGAAGGCATAACAAAACAGGTAGAAGAGAATACCGGCAATGCCAGCAGCGCCACCAACGACAACGCCGATGAGCAGGTAGCCAGCGTGGGCAACGCTGGAGTAGGCGAGCAGGCGTTTAGCGTTGCTTTGTACAATAGCCAGGAGATTGCCACCGATAATCGTGATAACAGCCAGGGCCCAGATTGCAGGCATCCAGTCGGATTGCAAAGGGGCGAAGGCGACATCAAAGACGCGGGCAAAGGCAACCAGGGCCGCAACCTTCGTGCCAACGGACATAAAAGCAGTAATCGGAGCGGGAGCACCCTGGTAGACATCGGGAGTCCAGGTCTGGAAAGGGACCGCCGAGATTTTGAAGGCAAAGCCCACGGTGAGCAGTCCCAGAGCGATAAGAAGCAAAGTTGGACTGGCGGCGAAGCCATTATGGAAGACCGCGAACTGGGGCGCGTGCAAGAAACGATTGATACCTACAAATGAAGTATTGCCGGTAGCGCCATAGGTGAAAGCAATACCGTAGAGCAGGAAGGCCGAAGCAAACGAGCTAAGCAGGAAATACTTCATGCCAGACTCTTGCGAGGCTTTACGGCGGGCCACGAAGGCGCAAAGGATATAGAGGGCGAGAGAGAGCGCCTCAAGACCGAGAAAGATCATAATAAAATTAGTAGCCGCCGCCATAATCAGCATACCCGTCGTTGAGAGGAGCAAGAGAGCGTAATACTCGCCCTGATGAACCAGCTCCAGGCGTTTGAGATAGGCAGGAGAAAGTAGAACGCCGAGTCCAGCGGCAGTAAGAATAATCAGGTAAGCGTAGAGCGTCACGTTATCAGCGCCAAGCATCTGATTAAAGATTGAGGCGGAATGATCGACCAGGAAGAGCGTAATCGTCGCGGCAAACGCACCCAGGATGCCGAGCAGAGCAAGGAGAGGTAAGACCACATAATTTTTGGGGCCTGAATACTTCGTCCGAGGTCCATCATGCGGCAACACAAGTTCCACCAGCATCAGAATCAGCGTCAGGCCCACCAAAACGAGCTCAGGCATAATTCCTAGCCAGTCCGCCGAGGTCACCGAAAAATGAAACGTTATCATAAAAAATACCTCGTCGTACACGGATTAATTCAATTACTTCAAAAACGCATTGCCGAACGTCTGCATCACATTCGTCACCGTACCATCAAGCAGAGAAGTGAGAGGCGCGGGATGCAAGCCAATATAGAAAATCAGGATCAAGAGCGGCAAAAGCACCAGGAAATCGCCCAGAGCGATATCGCGGAGAGTATTCTTGCGCACCAGCGCCCCTACCGTACCCTCGGTTTGCAGCGGACCATGCATCAGGCCCTGGAAGAAGCGCAGCATATACCACGCGGCAGGAATAACCACCAGAGTACCCAGAACACCGAACGTCGCGTTTGCTCTGAAGGCACCGAGCAGCGCGAGAAACTCGCCAGCAAAACTATTCAGGCCAGGCAGACCGAGCGAGGAGAGAGAGGCAATCAGAGTCAACGTTGCCAGAATCGGCATCTTTCGTGCCAGACCACCGAAATCGTTCAGGTTGCGGGTACCCGTACGCTGCTCAATCAGGTCAGCGATAAGAAAGAGAGCGGCAATTGTAATGCCGTGATTCACCATCTGCAAGACCGAGCCGATGGCCCCCTGGCGGCTGAAAGCGAAGATACCGAGCATAATCACACCCAGATGGCTGATACTCGAATAGGCAAGCAGGCGCTTCATATCGGTCTGCACCAGAGCAGAGTATAGCACAATAGAGAATGCCGACAACGGCGAGAATATTGAAGAGCGGAGCCAGCGTCTGAGCGGCCTGAGGGAAGAGCGGGAGACAGATGCGCAGAAACCCGTAGGCACCGGTCTTCGCCATCGCTCCAGCCAGCAGGGCCGTCACCGGAGCGGGAGCCTGGGTATAAGCATCTGGAAGCCAGCTATGGAAAGGAAAGAGTGGAACCTTCACCGCGAAGGCAGCAGCAAAAGCCAGGAAGAGCCAGAGCTGAACGTTCGGGTCCAGATGGGTTGTCACAGTGCGGAGAGTGTCTATATTCAGAGAATAGACATTGCCGACCCTGGCATAATAGCTCAGACCGATAATCCCCGCCAGCATCAGCAGGCTACCAACCGAGGTAAAAATCACAAATTTAAGAGCGGCATAGATGCGGCGTTCGCCGCCATAAGATCCGACCAGGAAATAGGCCGGAATCAGCATCAGCTCCCAGAAAATGTAGAACAGAAACAGATTGCTTGCCAGAAAGACACCAAGCATACCAGCTTCTAAGAGGAGCATAAAGGCCATATAATTATTGATCTTGCGGTCCAGGCGGAACGAAGCCGCGATACAGATCAAGGTCAAAAGCGTCGTCAGCACAACGAGAAGCAGGCTAATGCCATCGACATCCAGGCTATAGCTAATACCCAGGGCAGGAATCCAATCCACCCGCTCCAGAAAAGGAGAGATATTGAAGACACTGGGGGCAGTCTGGGCATAGAGCAGAAGCAGGATCAGAGCCAACACCAGATCCAGGGCCGCAAAGCCAAAGGCGGTCCAGCGCACTACGTTCGTACTAGTACGAGGCAGAAGCAGCAAGACCAGAGAGCCAAGCAATGGCAGGAAAATGAGGATCGAGAGAATACTCGACTGAAACATAGCTGCTACCCCCTCACCGCGTATACAACAACATAATAGACGACCAGCAAGACCACACCGAACAGAATGCCCAGAGCATAATTGCGCATATAGCCAGTCTGAACTTTGCGCAAAAGACCACTTGTACCTCGGAAGAAAGCAGCAATGCCCCGGCTGCCGCCGTCAAGAGTACTACCTTCCAGGCCCGTATTCAGAGCGCGTCCCAGCCCCTGGAGAGGTTTCACAAGGACGGCATCGAGAGCTTCATCGACATAATACTTATGTAGAACGAGCTGATAGAACGGGTTGGAATTCTCCTTGTAGGCAAAACCTTGTCCATAGAGACGCCAGGCCGCGAAGATACCAAGCAGAGCGAGAACGACACTTATACCAGTAGAGAGCCAGGCTGCACTGAAAGCAATGCCAGGGGCCGCGCCTACGGCTGGGGAGAGAAGAGCGGCGAGAGGTTCGGCAGAGGAACCAAAGAGCAGATAGGAGCCAACGAAGCCACCAATCACCGAAAGCACGCCCAGAATAATCAGAGGAACACTCATCACCGGGCCAACCTCGTGAATGTGCTCATAGCTCACAGGACCGGCATGATGGCCGCCTGTCTCCTCTGCCTCAGGCTCGCCCTCCTCGTCAACATGGGCAACAACTGCGTTGCCGCGATACTGGCCGAGGAAGATACCAAAGAAGAGACGGAACATATAGAATGCCGTCAAGCCAGCCGTCAAGAGACCGATAATCCAGAGCAGGTAGAACCAGACATTGCCAGAGCTATTCGCCTGCTGAAGCAGAGAACCAAGAATTTCATCTTTACTCCAGAAGCCAGCGAAAGGGGGAATACCACTGATCGCCAGGGCCGCAGCCAGGAACGTCCAGAACGTAATTGGCAGACGAGAGCGCAAGCCGCCCATCTTGCGAATATCCTGCTCGCCACCGAGAGCGTGAATCACCGCACCGGCACCCAGGAAAAGCAGAGCTTTAAAGTAGGCATGGGTAGAAAGATGGAAGATACCCGCAGAATAATTGTGCGCCCCCTCGGCGAGAAACATATAGCCGAGCTGGCTCACCGTCGAATAGGCAAGGACGCGTTTAATATCAAGCTGGAACAGAGCAATCGTCGCGGCGAACAGGGCAGTCACGCCGCCGATACCTGCTACCGTGTAGAGGGCCGCAGGGGCATTCTCGAAGAGCAGATGAGCGCGGGCAACCAGATAGACGCCAGCAGTGACCATCGTAGCCGCGTGAATCAAGGCGCTGACAGGGGTTGGGCCTTCCATCGCATCCGGCAGCCACATATAGAGGGGAAGCTGCGCCGATTTCGCGGCACAGGCCAGGAAAAGCAGCAGCGCAATCGCCACCGCGATCCCACTGCCATTAGAGACCTGGGAGATAGAAGAGAAGACCGCTTGATAATTCAGCGAATGATACTGCTGCACAATCAGGAAGATCGCCAGCATCAGACCGAAGTCGCCGATAACATTAATCACAAAAGCTTTTTTCGCCGCTGCCACTGCTGTCGGGCGCTGATACCAGAAGCCGATCAGCAAGAAAGAAGCCAGGCCAACCAGGCCCCAGCCAACCAGCAAGAAGAGGAAACTATCCGCAGTCACCAGCAGGACCATAGCGAAAATAAAAAAGTTCAGATAAGCAAAGAAGCGCCAGAAGCCTGGATCATCTTCCATATAACCCGCAGAGTAGATATAAATCAGCAAGCCAACGCCAGTCACAATCAGCAGCATCAGGCCAGAGAGTTGATCGTAGAGCTGGCCGAACGTAATTTGCAGACTGGTCATCGACTCCCAGACATAAAGAGTCGTATCAGAGGCGCGGCCCGAAACAGGAGTACTGAGCAGGGAAAAGAAACTGATCAGAGCGCAGAGAAAGGCGAGGCCGCATGCGCCCCAGGCCACCGCTATAATCGCAGAGCGTGACATAAACCTGCCGAAAAGGCCCAGGATTACAAATCCCAGCAAAGGCAGGAGCAGCACGCCCAGACTTAAATTCGTCATAACTATCTATCCTCGAAGCATATTCATCTCGTCAACATCAATGTTATGGCGAGTGCGGAAGATCGAAACAATGATCGCGAGGCCAACCACCACCTCAGCGGCGGCCACAGTCAGCACAATAAAGACAAACATCTGGCCATCAGCCGAATCAAGAAAACTGGAAAAAGCCACAAACGAGAGATTGACCGCATTCAGCATCAATTCAATCGACATAAATACAATAAGTGGATTACGGCGGATCAGCACGCCCACGACGCCGATAGTAAAAAGGAGCGCACTCACCGTCAGATAACCCACCAGAGGCACACTATGCATAAAAACAAATCCTCTCTTCTTCTTCTTCTGCTTAGCTTATACTTCCTATGTTCTGCGGCCAAAGACCAGCGCCCCCAGAATAGCGATCACGATCAGCAGGCTCGTGACCTCAAAAGGAAGCAAGAAGCCATGAAATAGGGCCAGGCCGAAAGCTTGAATATCGTCCCCATGCGCCGATTTCACCTGGGCCAGACTGCCGCCCACTGCGTGGGTGCCGGTGAGGACATCGCCACTGAAGATCAGATAGCTCAGCGCACCGACCAGGACCACGCCTAACAGGCCGGCGGCGAGCCGTTGCCAGTGAATAGGATCATTAAGCAGCTCGTTTTGTGTATCCGGGGCCAGCATCGTCACCACAAAGAGGAAGAGCACCATAATTGCGCCCGCATAGATCAAGACCTGGACAATAGCAATAAACATCGCATTCAAGAGCATATAAAACATTGCCAGGAAGAGCAGGGTCAAAATCAGCGAGAGGGCGCTATAGACGGCATTTTTCAGGGCAATCACCCCAATTGCCGCGAGCACACTCGCGATAGAGAGGACCGTAAACGAAATGATTTCAAACATACTACAGTTTCCTTCTATCCTCATCCTGTTCCGGATCTGTAAGCAGGACCTCGCGCTCGGTTTTGGAGGTACCCAGGCCAACAGCGGCGGCGCTAGCGGAAGAGCCATCGAAGACATGAGACTCTTGCGGGACAGGCTGAGAAGCATCTTCGGGTGGCTGCTCGCCCCAGACAGTATTCGAGCCTATGGTAGATTGGCCTTTCGGTTCGAGCAGTTGCTCTTTATGGTAGACCAGATCGGCCGGATGGAACGAGGCAAGCTTGTAGCCATTCTCCAGGGTAATAGCGCCTGTGGGGCAGGCGGCCTGGCAATAGCCACAGAAGATACAACGCAGCATATTCACGTCAAAGACGCGGGCATAGCGTTCGCCGGCGGAGACGCGATTTTCTTCTGTATTCTCCTCGGCCTCGATATAGATAGCGTCAGCCGGACAGGCTCCGGCGCAGAGATAGCAGCCGACGCAGCGCTCCAGGTCATTCTCGTAGCGGTGTAAGACATGGCGGCCACGAAAGCGAGGAGGCAGATCGCGCTCCTCTTCTGGATATGAAATCGTTGTTGGCTTCCTGGTCATATTCTTCAGGGTCGTTGCCATACCCTTGATAATGTCGAAAGACATGTTTTACTCCTTATCCCTTTATCTATCCCATGAATTTCTCTCATCATTGAGATAAGCTTCCACATCAATACCTTTCCAGACCTCTTTTGCAAAGCCAGCATATTCCATGATATTGTGCTAAGAGGTTGAACCTGTATTTTACGATGAAGAGAAGATGCCAACTCTGCGATTAAAGATACTTGCTCTTCTACAGGCAGTTGTTGTGTTGTTTCAAAATTTCGCGGTACTTATCTCCTGGCATTGCTTCTCTCCAGCGAGGGGACACGATCTTGCGTGCGTGCGACGCCTGTGGGTAGGCTGGCACGGACAGAGATGAACAGCGTGCCCCTACAAGGTATTATTGTCTCTATTCTCCGCGTCGTTACCCTCCTGCCAGATAATTGCCTCTGTTGGGATGTGACTGGTATTACACCTGAACAGCCTCGCTCTCCTGGCTCTGGGTTGTTTCTGCGTCATTCGAGGGGGCGACAGTGCGCTCGAACTTGGCGAGACGGACGGTAGAAGGAAGAACCTGATTGCCTCTGGCGCTCTTCCCCTCAAAGCGAATACCCATGCTTTGGCCGCGGCCTCGAATGAGGAACAGGACTGCGACGATTACCGCAAGGCCAAAGAGAGTATTAACATACCAGGGCCAGTTCAGGGCCACACAGCAGGCAGAAAAGACGATGTTTAGGGCCGCGAGGGGCAAGAGGACCTGCCAGCCAAAGGCCATCAGGTGATCGTAGCGAATGCGCGGCAGGGTAGCACGAACCCACATAAAGAAGAACAGGAAAAGGGCAACTTTGATCACATAGACCAGAATTGAGAGACCGGGAATATTATCAGTCAGGCCAAAGAAGCTCCAGCCGCCTAAAAAGACCGTCGTGGCAACCGAGCTGACTGTAATCATATTGATATACTCGGCCATCTGATAGAGACTCCAGCGTAGGCCGCTGTACTCCGTCAGGTAGCCGGCGGTCAGTTCTTGCTCGGCCTCTGGCAGATCGAAGGGAGCGCGGTTCACCTCGGCGAAGGCGGCGATAAGATAGATCACAAAGCCGAGAGGTTGCACCACGATAAACCAGTAGCCTTGTGTGAGCTGTTCATGGATAATACCGACCATGCTCAGCGTACCGGCCCACATAAGAGCGCCGCTTAGAGCCAGGCCCAGGCTTGTCTCGTAGGAGATGATCTGAGCAGCGCTACGCAGAGCACCGAGCAGGGAATAACGATTACCGGATGCCCAGCCACCCAGGACAATGCCATAGACGGCCAGAGAAGAGATGGATAATACCCAGAGCAGACCGACATTAATATCGCCGATAATAGGGTCCCAGATCGAAGGATGGCCGCTACCGCCCCAGCTATTGCCGATGGGAATGACCGCAAAAGCGCTCAGGGCCACAACCACCGCAATTACAGGGGCGATGAGATAGGCAAACTTGAAGGCCTGAGTTGGCACAATCTGTTCTTTAAAAGCCATTTTCAGAGCATCGGCCAACGGCTGAAGTGAGCCAAAGGGACCGAGGCGGTTGGGTCCCAGACGGCCCTGGAGGCGAGCCAGGACGCGCCGTTCGATCACCGTCATAAAGGCAAAGACCGTCAGCAGAATTACAATCACAATCGCCGACTTTACCACCGTAGCCAATACAAACCAGAAGAGATCAGGCATGGGTCACCTCTTGTTCTTGCGTACGTACCCCCTGCAAGCCAAGTAGCTCATAGCTCAATCCTGCATAGAAAGGATTGGTAGCCGCAATCTCGCGTAGCACATCAGCAGGGCTGGCATAGGTCCAGTTCGCGCCTAGCTTCGTTGCCAGCAGCGACAAGATCTCCCAATCGGCCTTTGCGCCGGGGAGTGGACGCAGAGCGCGGCGGATCACCTGGACGTGATGATCCAGATTTGTCATCGAGCCATCTTTTTCCGCAAAGGTCAAGGCGGGCAAGACAACATCGGCCTGCTGAGCGGTCTCGGTGAGCAGGATATCCTGAACGACTAAAAAGTCGATACTTGCGGGAAGCTCTGGCGTAAGCATATGGCGGGCAGGATTGGCACCCAGGACATAAAGAGCTTTCAATTGCGAACCGCTCAGCATCTCGCCATACGTCAGACCAGTCTCGGTTGCTGGCTCGTAGCCGGGGAGAGCGTCGGGCAGGAGGCCCATATCACGCGCACCCAGCGAGTTTGCATCTTCAAAAAGTGGGCCGACGCCTGCACCGGGACGACCAACATTGCCAGTTAGTACAGCCAGCGTCTGGAGATCGGCGGCGAGATCTTCACAATTTGGATTGAGCGTTGCCATCTCATCATAAAGGATAACGGCACCTTTTGCACCAATAATCTCTTGAGCCAGGGCTTTAAGTTGGGAGGTAGCAAGCTCGCCAAAGGTCTGCTCAGCCACCAGATGAACCTCTTCTTCGCGTTGTGAGCGAGCAAGCACATCTTCATAACCAGCGGTCTGTACTGCACCGGAATCGAATACATATTTCAGCAGCAGTCTTGCGGCCACGCCTGCGCCGAATTCAGAGATCGTCGTCTTGCTTACCGCGAAACGATCCAGAGCTGTCTCCTGGGCATTGACAATAAAAATTTTTGCGCCAGCACGCATCGCTTTTTTGATACGCAGATCCAGAATAGGTTGGCGTTGCGAGGGGTCGGCAGCAATCAGCACAATATGCGAAGCCTGTTCCAGCTCGGCCATACTTGTGCTCATCATCCAGGGGCGACCAGTCAGACGGTCACGAACACTGGGGAAGAAGCCGTGGTGATGATCCACGTTAGGAGTGCCGAGAACCTGGCGCAGCAACTTCTGGAAGAGATAGGTTTCTTCATTAGTAGTACGGGTTGAGCCGATACCGCCGATGGCCTGTACACCGTGGGTAGCAGAGATTTCTTTGAAGCGAGTGGCAACCAGCGTCAGAGCCTCCTCCCAGGTAGCGGGAGTCAACTCACCATTGCGGCGAACCAGGGGAGTGCGCAAGCGGCGAGGATCATTCACAAAATCGAAATCCCAGCGTCCGCGATTACACAGCCAGCCATCGTCCACCTCATCGTTGTTGCGAGACATCAGGCGCATAATCTTATCCACGCGCACATCGATGCGAGCATTGCAGCCAACGCTACAGTTATTGCAGATACTAGGAGTGCGCTTCAGCTCCCAGGGGCGAGCTTTAAAGCGATACTTAGTAGCCGTCAGAGCGCCCACCGGACAGATCTCCGTCGTATTGCCAGAAAAAATAGAATTGAAAGCATGGTCTGGAGCCGTGCCGACCTCCATACGGAAGCCGCGTTTCACCATCACCAGGCCGTTATCCATCGAGATCTCCGAGCTAAAACGCGTGCAGCGCTGGCAGAGAATGCAGCGTTCGCGATCAAGCATCACCTCATCGCTGACAGGAATCGGCTTCTGGAAATGGCGTTTGCTTTGATCGAAGCGTGTCCCGCCGGGGCCGTGACGCATAGTGAAATCTTGCAGATCGCACTCGCCGCCCTTATCGCAGATTGGGCAATCCAGCGGGTGATTAATAAGCAGAAACTCCAGGGTTCCTTTGCGAGCTTTCAGGACTTTTTCCGTATCGGTATGAACAACCATACCTTCACTCACCGGAGTTGTGCAAGCGGTCTGTGGAGGCTTCGGCAGCTTCTCGATCTCCACAAAGCACATGCGGCAGGCACCCAGCGGCGGCATCTTCGGATGGTAACAATAAATTGGTACTTCAATACCGGCAACCTGAGCCGCCTTCCAGACCAGCGTTCCCGGCGGGACAGCCACAGGAGTACCATCGATAGTCAGATGGACAAGATCATCTTTCTTCTCTTCAGCCATTTTTTTGTTTTTCCCTCTATTTAACCGTCGCCGGAGTAGCGGCAAGGGCGGGGGCAAGGGCGGGGGCGAGCCCCGCCCCTACGTGATTGTGCGCGCCCTGGCCGACCATGCAACGTCCATGCTGAGCGTGATATTCAAATTCTGCGCGGAACAGTTTAATTGCGCTGGTCAGAGCGCTAGTGGCAGCATCACCCAATGGGCAAAAAGACTTGCCAGCGATATTGTCGCAGATATCGCGCAAGAGATCGATATCGCTCTCGCGGCCATGACCATGCTCCAGGCGTTCCAGAACCTCGGTCATCCAGTAAGTACCCTCGCGGCAGGGAGTACACTTGCCGCACGACTCATCGCGATAGAATTCCATAATGCGCAGAGTTGCGCCAACGATGCAGGTACCATCGCTGATAACAATCACGCCGCCGGAGCCAAGCATAGAGCCAGCCGCAGCAATCGCCTCATAGTCCATCACCGTATCGAGCTTATCGGCTCCGAGAAGAAACGTTGAGGAGCCACCAGGAATTACGGCCTTGAAACCTCTATCGCCCAGAATACCGCCCCCGTACTGCTCATCATAGATCAGAGTACGCATAGGTATACCGAGAGGAAGTTCATAATTGCCGGGTTTTTTCACCTCGCCGCTCAGGCCATAAACACGGGTGCCCTTGCTTTTTTCAGTGCCCAGGCTGGCATACCACTCGCCCCCATTCATGACAATGGCCGGAATAGAAGTCAGCGTCTCGCAGTTATTAATCACGGTAGGACCACCATAGAGGCCAATGACAGCAGGGAAGGGTGGTTTCAGGCGAGGATAACCACGGCGTCCTTCCAGAGATTCCATCAGAGCGCTCTCTTCACCGCAGATATAGGCACCGGCCCCGCGATGGACAATCACATCCAGACTATAGCTACTCCCCAGGATATTCTTGCCGATCAAGCCAGCGTCATAAGCTTCTTGCACAGCGCGTTCAACCTGGCGACCAGCCTTTGCCAGTTCGCCGCGCACATAGATAAAAGCTGTCGTCACACGACAGGCATAGCTCGTAATAATCACCCCTTCAACCAGGCGATGGGGGCAAGTCTCCATAATCCAGCGGTCTTTAAACGTCCCTGGCTCGCTCTCGTCGCAATTACAGCAGAGATAGCGAGGTTTATCATTCTTTGCCAGGAAGCTCCATTTCATACCAGCAGGGAAGCCAGCGCCGCCACGGCCACGCAGACCCGACTTTTTCACGATCTCTACGAGATCATCTGGCTGGAACTCATTCAGAGCCTTCGCCAGGGCCTCATAGCCGCCATGCTGCCGATAGACATCCAGCGTATCAATACCCGGAACATCAAAATCTTTCGTAACAATTAGTTCTGGCATAATTATTAATCCTGCATAGGGGCAGCGTTTAGCTCCGCCCTGGCCATTTCTTTATCGAGGGTATCAATCAGCGCATCGGCCTTCTCAAGAGAGACATTCTCCACAAACTCATCATTCACCTGCAAAACCGGAGCGGTCCCGCAAGAGGCAAGGCACTCAACCGTCAAAAGAGTGTAGCGACCATCCGAGCTTGTCTCACCGGGCTTAATGCCGAGGCGATCTGAAAGATGACCAATAAGCGCATCACAATTGCGCAGATAGCAAGAGATGCTATTACAGACCTTAATAATGCGTTTGCCTGGTTGTTGCTGATAATACATTGTATAGAAAGTCGAGATACTCTCAACATCATCGACAGTAATACCAATCGCCTCAGCCACCGCCAGCGTACCCTCTTTCGTGATATAGCCCTCTTCCTGTTGAGCGATATGCAAAGCAGGGAGGACAGCCGAGCGAGCTACGGGATAGCGTGACGCCAGATCGCGCATACGTTGTTTTGCCAGTTCAGAAATCATCGATCAACCTCACCAAGCACAATATCGATACTGCCAATGCCCGCCACTACATCTGAAAGGAAGCCACCTTCAATCATATGGGGTAAGACCTGAAGATTGGCAAAGCAACCGCCACGTACATGCATACGATAGGGCTTTGCCGAGCCATCACTCACTATATAGTAAGCCAATTCGCCCCTGGGAGATTCCGTAGCAAGATAGACCTCACCTTTAGGGACGCGATAGCCTTCAGTATAAAATTTAAAATGATGGATAAGGGCTTCCATACTACCAGTAATCTGCCATTTTGGCGGGGGTGCCACCTTTGTATTAGCCACGCGATGCAGCCCGCTGGGCATACCATCCAGAGCTTGCTGAACAATTTTCAGGCTCTGCTCCATCTCCAGCATACGCACCATATAGCGATCAAAGACATCGCCAGCCGAGCCAACAGGGATATCAAAATCGAATAGCTCATAGCCACTATAGGGAAAGGCCTTGCGAATATCCCAGACAACGCCGCTACCGCGCAGAGTAGGGCCACTCGCGCCATAAGCCAGAGCAATCTCTTTCGTAAGAATACTCACATTCTTTGTGCGCTCAAGCCAGAGCTGATTATTTGAAAGGAGATCATGATATTCCTGCAAACGAGCAGGAAAAATGTGCAGAAACTCGCGTACCTTCTTCTCAAAGCCAGGGGGCAGATCAGACTGGAGACCACCTGGACAGATATAGCTTGTCATCAAGCGAGCGCCAGAGATATACTCAAAGATATCCAGCAGCATCTCACGTTCACGGAAACAATACAAAAAGACGCTCTGAGCGCCAAGATCGAGCGCGGAAGAGCCGAGAAAGACCAGATGGCTAGAGATCCGTTGCAGCTCAGCCAGCATCACACGAGCATACTTAATCTTATCGCTGATCTCATCTTCAATACCGAGCAACTTTTCGACAGCGAGGGAATAACCCAGATTATTGCCGAGAGGATTTAGATAATCCATGCGATCAGTAACGACCAGGGCTTGATGATAGCTTTTCGCCTCAGCAGTTTTTTCAATACCGGTATGGAGATAACCGATATCGGGGACCGCCTTGACCACCGTCTCCCCTTCAATTGTCAGGATCAAGCGCAAGACGCCATGAGTACTGGGGTGCTGAGGACCCATATTGATCGTCATTGTATCAACACGCTGAGCATCATTAAGCTGCTGGCTATCCTCAATAGTAAATGCTCTTTGTACTTCTTGCATATGTACATCCTTCCTACACAGACGACCCTGGGCAAGTCATCTCATCCCACAGCCCTAGCGGGGACAACCCTGGGCAGGTCTTCGAGCTGCCTCTACGTGTCCGATTTCAACGTTCCAGGTTCCTGCTCAGAGTTAATCTTGCTGCGACCCTCATTGAGGAAGCGGCCATCGGAAGTACGCAACGTTTGCTTGTAGAGATCGCCCACACCGGGATCAGTATCGTAGGGGACCTGGCCGCCCCAGTGGGGTTCGGGCAGATCGATACCAGTGAGAGGATAATCTTTGCGTAGCGGATACGTAGTCCAATTACTGGGCATCATAATGCGGCGCAGATCGGGATGACCGAGAAAAGACAGGCCGAACAGATCATAGACCTCGCGTTCATACCAATTGGCACCGGGCCAGATAGCAGTAACAGAAGGAACCTCTGGATGTTCTTCACCGAGAGCGCCGACGCGAATTTTCAAGCGCACAAAGCACTGATTAGGAATAGAGAGGAGATGATAGACCACATCGAAGCGGGGCACGCGTGCGGGCCAATCGACGGCGGTCACCGTCTCAAGCAAAGAATACTGTAAAGAATCGCGGAGAAACATACAGACTGCAAGCAGGTGTTCAGGCTTCAGCACAAGAGTTTGTTCACCACGATATTCCACAGTTTCAACAACAGCCTGAGGAAATTTATCCTGCACCGTCTCTACCGTTGAAGTTGCTGTTATAATTGCCATAGCTACCGTTTCCGAAAAAATATTTCATACACCTGCGTATGCATCATGCGCAGGAGACAACTGCACAAGCAGGGCGGAGACAAGCACCGCCCCTCACGGAATCGTTATTAGTACATTATTACTATCCGGCACCATTCTTATGGAAATGCCAGATTGGTATATAGAAAACACGTGGGGACGTTTCCTCCAGGCAGGTAGAGGATTAACCCAGGATTTCGCCAACCGGGCCACCGAATTTCAGGCCACTATCCTTCAAAGGATCAGGTGGGTTGGGAATGCCCTCGCGTATCTTCCGTTGTAGTTCATTGAAGCCATAAAGAAGCATATCAGGTGTAGGCGGGCAGCCAGGGATAAACACATCGACAGGGACAATCTTATCAACGCCCTGGACAACTGCATAATTATTAAAGACGCCGCCACAAGAGGCGCAAGCGCCCATAGCGATCACCCACTTTGGTTCGGGCATCTGATCGTAGATCTGGCGCAGGACTGGAGCCATCTTCACGGAGCAGCGACCAGCGACAATCATCAGATCAGCCTGACGAGGAGAGGCGCGAAAGACCTCAGCGCCAAAGCGGGAGATATCCCAGCGGTCACTACTCGTCGCCATCATCTCAATCGCGCAGCAGGCGAGACCGAAGAGGGCAGGCCAGAGAGAGGCGCTGCGGCCCCAACCGAGGATCTTATTCACCTGAGTAGTCAGGATACCAAACTCGCCACCGCGTACATGGTTATGGACAGCCAATTCTTTTGGGAGGCGGGGAGTCTGAGTATTAGAGTAGGTTTGGACAGGCTCCCAGGGATTCTTCTCTACTCCCATGTAAAAGCTCCTTTCCGCCAGACATAGAGATAAGCCACAGCCAGGACCACCAGAAACAGCAGCAGCTCCAGCAGCAGATACGAGCCTTGCGAGCGGAGCAGGACAGCGAGAGGATAAAATGAGACAATTTCGATATCGAAAGCAATAAATAGCATACCCGTTAAGAGATACTTCACGGGGAAGCGCCTCTGAGGTGGGGCAATTTCTTGAATGCCGCACTCATAAGGAGCCAGTTTCTCAGGTGAGGGCTTCTTCGGGCCAAGAATTGAGGTCACAAACATAACCACAAGACCGAAGAGCACAGCCAGAGTTACAAGAATAAAAATGGGGAGCGGCGATGTTCCCATGAGCGGAAACCCTTCATTTCTCTTTATTATTGGTTGCCAGGAGGTGTGAGAGGAACAAAAAGAAACAATATCCCAACCCGGACAAGGACCCCCTGGGGGCACGGTAAACCAGTGTCCCTACCTGTGCAATACCTCTAAGACCAGACAACTTCCACACATGCAGGGTAGTGTCCTAAGTACACTTCCTCATTATGTATCGTAGCACAGCCGAGACATGCATGTCAAATACAGGACATAGTAGGGAAAGAAACAAAAACAGTAAAAGCTCTTCCTTTTTATAGGCTAATTCAGAATGGGATTTGCTTATCCATAACTTACGTTATTTATCTTTTTCGTGTTGCTTTTGGAAACGAATAATGTAGATGAGAAACAGTAGGCTGAGGTGAGAATTGGAGATAAACTCTCACCTCGGACAGGCTGGCTAAAGTTGGACAGTACGTTTTTCTTCTTCAGAGGTATAGGCACCGAGAATGACTTTAAGAACGTTAATGCCGTCGACTTCGTTATTAATGGGGCGGCGATGGTCGCGAAGACAGGCAACGAAGTCAGCAATTTCGTCGATAAAGGTTTGAGAGCCACCATGAAGAGGCGGCTGGAAACTAATCACCTGCGAGGGTTGGTCGCGAAGATGAATATGCAGGTCATCTCCCAGAGAGTAGAGATGGCCGAGTTCACCACGAACAGAGAAACGTTCAGTATTAGGAGACATCTCCTGCGCCCAACTGGTAACGATATTGCCGACAGCGCCATTCGCGAAGCGGACAAGGACCTGGGCAGAATCCTCGCCATCCATAAAAGTCAGGCGGTGTTTGCTAAGCATAGCAGTCACCTCACTGGGCCTGCTATTAGCGAGATAGAGCAGCATATAAGTAGGGTGGTAGCCAGTATCGATCAACTCGCCGCCGCCAATCATCGCACGATTAGCCCGCCAGCCAATCGTGCTGAGATCAAAATTATGATAGAAACTATCAACAGTGCGAATGGCATAGATATTGCCGAGGAGATCCTCTTCAATCAGCTGTTTCGCCTTTTGAATCGCAGGAAGAAACAACTGATTATGAGCACACATCAGGGTAACATTATTTTCTTTGATAGCATTTTCCACCTCTCTGGCCTCTTCCAGAGTCAAGCAGAGAGGTTTTTCACATAAGATATGCTTGTGGGCATAGGCGGCGGCGACAATAGCATCCTTATGGAGATGGTGAGGAAGACAGATATCCACCGCATCGACATTGCTTTCAGTAAGCATCGTATGATAATCGGAGTAGATCTGTGCTCCCCCAACCTGAGCGGCCCGGTTACGGGCATTTTCCGCCACGACATCGCTGACGGCAGTCACCTGGACCTGTTCAGGAATTTGCAAGTAGCCCTGAATATGAGGTTCAGTAATGCCACCACAACCAATAAGACCGACGCGGATAGTCATAAAAACTCCTTTTTGTGAAAAAGCTGGAAGAAGACTCAGCAAGTGTTACAAGTTTCCCTGTTAAGTAAAAAACTTAAAAGGATTGTTTGTTTAATGAAGGCTCCTAAATTTGTTGTTTCTGTGTTCACCAGCGAGAGATTTATGCTGTCGCTGTTGCTCGCGATAATGTAAGGGAGTCAGACCAAGACGTTTTTTAAAGACATAGTGCAAGTAGCTACCACTGGAGAAACCATGGGAGATAGCTAACTGCTCTACCGTATAATCAGCTTGAGTGAGAGCCAGGCAGACCTGAGCAAGTCTGTAGCGTTCCAGATAGCCACTGAATGTCTCGCTCCCCTGCTCATCCATAATGCGTTGCAGTTGGCGGCCACAGATAGAGAGAGAGTCAGCGACCTCTTCCAGAGTCAGTGGGCGAGCGTAGTTATCGCGGATATACTGTGTAGCGAGGCGATAACGATAGGCATTCATATCGCGAGAGGGGAGAGCGGGCTGAATTTGAGTGACATGATGGGCGCGAGCGGCCCGTTGCAAGATTTGAATAATCGAATGCTTAATAGTAGTATAAGCCCCCAATTCGCGATCATGCCAGGCACGCCAGGCAATCAGAAACCAATTCATAGCGTCGTACTGATCGAGGGTAGGGGTCGAAGGCATCGTATTCAACTGGCGAACGCATTCATCGGCCTCAACAACCTCCCATTGCTCGCCCCAGGTCCCTTCGCGCTCTTCGCCTGTCGTCTCTTCTAAGAGAGTGATATCGATATGCAAACAGAGCTCATACATCGCTTCCCAGCGATCAGCCTCCTGCTGATGAACGACCTGGGGACCAGTCAGATAGAACATAGCTGCTTGCAAAAGGAACGTCCCCTCATCCAGAGTCACGCTCCCCCGGCCACCGGGAATAAAATGAAACTCATAATCGCGGTGTTTATGGGCAGGAACAATCGTCCTGGCGGGAAAAGAAGTCAGATGACAACATAAAAGCTGGATACCATAGCGGCCCCAGCGAAAACTAATATCAAGGCGGTCCAAAGCCTGGGGGTCTTCTTCCATAACTTGAAAGAGGAGAGGGCCAGTTATTCTTTTTGCGCTCAGGGTTTCTGCGCGACCTTGATCCTTTGCTGCCTTCATAAAATGAAGCTCCCTTATATGCAGTCGTCAGCTAATTTTTGAGAGATTCCAGGCTGACAGACTGATTGCTCAGAGCGGAAAGATTTGCCGCATCCATGAGCTTAGTAAGATCGACAGCCATCTGGATATTTTCATGTGCAAAGGTCCCCTCTTGAATATGCGTCACCCATTGCTCAAAGGCGGATGGCAGAGAGGCAGGCAGGGGATATTCGCGCCACTGATCGGCGCTCTGGGCAGCCGGGACAGCGCTCCGTAGCAAAAGCTTTTCAGCAGGAGTACCGAAGAGCAGGCTACCCTCAGTGCCATGAACCTCCAGAGTAAAGGGCGAGAAGCGATTGACAAATCCAGCTTCGACGACACCTAAGGCACCCTGAGGATAGCGCAGGATAGCAACAGCGTTATCCTCGACCTCGCGTCCAGTAATATATCCATAATTGGCGCTGACGCTCTCTGGTAGACCCAGGAAGAGACGGGTCAGATACATTGGATGGCAACCGAGATCGATCATAGCACCACCCTGGCATTGATCAAGGCGAAAAAAGTGTTCAGGGAGCCAGCCATCAAGATCTTCAGAGGTACGAATCGCGCCGTTATGCGAGAGTCGGGCGCGAACGAGAGTCAAATCACCAAGTAAGCGCTGGTGAATAATCTCACGTATAGCCTGAGTATATCCGGCATAGAGGCGAGGGAGCGAGACACTCAACTTGACGCCAGCCTGAGCAACGGCAGCAACAACTTCATTACATTCATGAAGAGTAGGGGCAATCACTTTCTCAGTGAAGATATGTTTGCCAGCCTGTGCGGCAGCAAGCATAACATCGCGATGCAGAGAAGTAGGGGTATCTACAATCACAGCATCGATAGCGGATTGTGCAAGCAGAGCAGGAAGAGTTGAATAGAAAGGGACCCCCAACTGCTCAGCCATTGCCCGACCACGCTCTGGTAATTCATCCCAGGCGGCCACGATCTCCGTCTCAGGATATTCTATTGCCTGTCGCATATAATCTCTAGCATGGACATGCCAGAAGCTAAGCATAGCAACACGAATTATCATTGATCTCCTTTGAAATTGCGACTGACATCAGTAATCTACATGAATTTTAAACTGAGAAGGTTGCTTTTTTCAATCTTATGTGGCGACACAATGGGTGCGATTCTGCGACATCGACTGGTTGATAGGTTCATAAATTTCGTAAAAGCAAGTAGTTTTCTAATCTTACATTTGGTGCTGAAAATCAGCATAATTCATTGCACTTAAAAAAAGTGAGAAAACCCTACAAACCATACCCAGTGCTCTGGAATACTCTGTCAAGCTTCATTTGGAGGTGGATACTATACAGGAGACGGGCAAGCCGATCTACCCTACGAGCGTGATCTACCCTACGAGCGTTTCTCTCTCCTACAATCGATGCTTGATGGAGTAGTAGGAGCCTTAATGCAATCCTATAATACCCTACATAAATCGACATCTACCTTATGGAAAACAAGCAGTTCTTGAGCTTCAACTGCTCAAGAACGAAAGATTTTTGGAGGTTTGTGTTAATAGGAACACAAACAACCCCAGCCTCACATCAGTTATTGAAGTAGTGCTGTTCGAGGTCCGGGATCAGTGCGGGATGCATAGGCCGCCATCCCAAGAGTTCCTGGGTCCGTACACTTGATCGAGGTCTGTCGAGTGCTACCACGGTGCCGAGAAAAGGGCCGAAGTGAGCGTCTGCCTCTTCGCGGGAAATGCTGACTACTGGCAGGTCCAGGTGGTGACCGATGACATCGGCGATGTCGCGGAATGGCACCCCCTCGTCGCCGACCCCGTCAAGCCGTGACCCCGCCGGGGCGACTTCCAGCGCCAGGCGGAACAGGTGTGCCGCATCTTTTCGATGGACAGCAGGCCAACGGTTGGACCCATTGCCGATGTAGGCAGAGACGCCTTTCGTGCGGGCAATAGTGATCAGTCTCGGCACTAAGCCATGCTTGTCGCCCTCGCCATGTACCGATGGGGAGAGAGTGACAACCGATGATCGCACTCCAGAAAGTAGCAGCGCCGCATTCTCCGATGCCTCCCCATTGAGGTGAGCGGTAATCACGAACGGCTTACCTGTGCCTGCGAGCGCCGCCCCCATCGTCTCGATGGCGCGCAGATCGGTGGCGAGCGCGGCTGCGAAGTCCGAGAGATCATGCTGAAACGCCAGATGAATGACGCCGTCTGATGCGGCGGCAGCGCTGTGAAGGCTATCGAGGTCGTCGAGGGCGGCGTGGTACACCTCGGCCCCAGCTTCCTTCAGTGCCACAGCGCCAGTATCTGAGCGGGTCAAGCCGACGACCCGATGACCGGCACTGATGAGTTCGTGGACGACGGCGGAACCGATGAAGCCTGCTGCTCCTGTGAGGAAAACACGCATAAGTAATTTCTCCTTCTCCTAGTAAGATGAAACGTGAATGTGATAAAATGAGGTTACCTCCATATAATAACGGAGGGACCCTCACTTTGTCAAGGGCCACTATTTCCAGGAAAGAGGAGTCGCATGAAATGAACGAGCCAACACCAGCCAACCGCCCCATGCGAGCTGATGCCCAGCGCAACTACGCCAGCCTGCTAAAGACAGCGCGAGTTGCGGTCTCCGAGCGCGGCGCTGACATCGTCCTGGAGGATGTTGCCAGATCGGCAGGGGTCGCCATCGGAACGCTGTACCGTCACTTCCCCACGCGTCAGGATCTCCTGGAAGCCGTGTTCCTGGATGAGACCAATGAATTGAGGGCGCAGGCCGAAGAACTCGCAAGTGCTCCGGTTCCTTTCGACGCCCTGATGAGATGGCTTCGTCTCCAGATGGATTTCGCGGCGCGAGGGCGGAGCATGGGAGCAGCCATCATGGCCGCCAAGCACGTTCCGGGAACGAGAATCTATGCCGCGAACAAAGAATGCACCAAGCGGGAGAAGTCCTCTTGCTCCGCGCCCAGGCCGCAGGACAAATCCGAGCGGATGTCCATATTATTGACGTGCTACGGCTCGTCTACGGAATTGTCATGGTGAACGAACATGCGTCCGACCCTGAGGGGGTCAACCGTATGCTCGATCTCGTCATCGCAGGGATCAGCACAAAGCCGAAGTCGGGACTGAAAGATGATGCTCTAGTTATCTCTATCGGCAGGACAATAAAACTCTTGAGGTTATTTGAGGGTATGTTGAGGAAAAGCCAGATGAGATATGATTAAGAAGAGAAAAACGTCCTGATAATGAAAACATTTGGTTTTATCGAAGCGTCTCTATCAAAGGAGAAAGGGGCAAACTTATGGGCTTAATTCATGGCGGCTGGCTGGTAGCAAAGATGCTGAAGCGCGAGGGGGTAGAGGTAGTTTTTACATTGAGCGGTGGACATATTGCCGGCATTTATGATGGATGTCTGCGCGAGGGAATTCGCGTAGTTGACACGCGTCATGAGCAGGCAGCGGTCCATGCAGCCGAGGGGTGGGCGAAATGCACACGCAGGCCGGGTGTAGCACTATTGACGGCAGGGCCTGGAGTAACTGATGGAGTAACCGGGGTAGCAAACGCATATCTAGCGAATAGTCCAGTTCTCGTCATTGGTGGTGCTGCGCCATTAGGATTGTGGGATCGTGGGGCATTGCAGGAGATGAACCAGATCAACCTGCTCAGTCCAATTACAAAATGGGCGAGGACAGTATATGAGACTGGAAGATTAGGTGAATATACAGCAGCGGCCTTTCGGCAGATGCTCAGTGGCAGACCAGGGCCAGTCTTTTTAGAGATGCCAATGGATATTTTGAATAGCTTTGCCGACACCGAGACACTTTTTGATCCGGGTGAACCAGGCAATTATCGTGCAGGAGGACGGACAGCGGCTGATCCCGCAGAAGTAGCACGAGCGGCGGAGCTGTTGGCGAAGGCGCAACGGCCCGTAATCATGGCAGGAACCGCGACATGGTGGAGTGATGCAGCGGAAGAATTGCGTCACCTGGCAGAGCAGATACAGGCACCAGTTTTCTTAAATGGGGCAGGGCGAGGTTGTCTGCCACCGACCCATCCTCTTTTCTTCAGCGGAGCAAGGCGTAAAGCCTTAGAAGGAGCGGATACACTCTTGCTGATTGGAACGCGGCTGGATTTTCGCTTAAATCATGGTCAACCGCCTCTCATTCCAGCAGATGCAAATATTATCTGGTTAGATTTATTGAGCGAAGATATTGGAGTCAACCGTGGGGCCTCAGTAGGACTAGTAGGTGATGTCAGACTAAATATACAACAGCTTTGTGAGGCAAGTGGTCGGGGAAAAAGTGGAGAATGGTTAGCGCACATTCGGCAAGAAGAGCAGAAAATCCAAGAGCGAGACCAGGCATTACTGAAATTCTGATGCAAGCCCGATCCATCCAATGCGTCTCTGCCGAGAGATTCGAGATTTCATTGATGAAGAGACAACAGTAGTGGGAGATGGTGGAGACATCGTCAGTTATGGTGGACGGGTAATAAACGTAGCAAAGCCAGGTTACTGGCTTGATCCGGGGCCGATGGGTTGTCTTGGGACAGGGACCGGATTTGCAATGGCGGCTCAGATTGCGAGACCCGGAAAAAAAGTCCTGATTCTTCATGGTGATGGAGCATTTGGTCTGAACGGGATGGAATTCGAGAGCATGGTGAGACAGAAACTACCAATAGTATCAATCATCGGAAATGACGGAGCATGGGGACAGATCAAACATCCCCAAAAAGCCATAGTGGGACATACCACCGCCGCCGAACTGAGTCCCGGAATACGTTACGACAAAATGGTCGAGGCACTGGGTGGATACGGAGAACTAGTTGAACATCCTGAAGAGATTCGGCCAGCAATTGAACGAGCTTTTGCTTCGGGATTGCCAGCGTGTGTAAATGTGCTAATAGATCCAGAAAAACCCTATGGGCGATCAACAAATGTAGCTGTTTAAACGTATTAAAAGTAAGCAGAGTGAAGGGGAGAGAGGCTGAACAAAGAAAGAGATCGCTCAGCCTCTTCAGGGGAGGATTCAGAAAGGGCGCGAAGTGATGATTTTTTCGTAAAACAGGTCAAAATCATGAGAATTGTGAGCTATTTCACAGGATTTAAAAGAAGCGTCATGTATACTGATGTTGGTCACTATAAGCAAAATGAGCCAGAGAATTCCGGAGAGCTTTAAGGTCAACATATTTATTCTACTCTTAATAAGAAATGAATTATCGAGTATTATTTACCTCACTATTGAGTTGACACTAAACCACTTCTCTCTTACACTAAAAACAGGGGGGATCAAGCGTATTATGCGGCAAGGGGGAAGCCAGAAATGAACATAATACATTGCCCGAATTGTGAAAAAGAGTTGCCAGAGGACGCCCATTACTGTACAGACTGTGGTAATTCGCTTACGCCTTCGGAGCAAGAAAATATATATGCAGACGATTCGCAGCTAGACGAAGATACCATAGTTACAGAGAAAAGAAAGCGTATCATCACCGCAAAGCTAGTAGAAAATACAGCAGCGATGCAGGCGATACCGGGACACTTTGTGCCAGATTACAATGATGAGGAAGCGACAGCGCTGCTTATGCCAAGTAGTCAGCGGGGATATAGCAGTAATGTAAAAGAATTGTCTCGGCATCTCAACTATCGGTTTAAAAGCACAGGAAGCGTCTTAGAGAAAGAAAAAGACCAGCCCCTCACGTGGCAGAAAGAGGTCGAGCAGTCCCAGCCGAGGCCAGCGATAACGAATATCCCGCCGCGTCCGACGCCGACGGGCACAGTAATAGTCAAGAAAAAGCGGAAAAAGAAACGCTTCAATTTTTCGCTAGCAATGTGGACCAGTCTTGCTATCATAGTGGCCCTCATATTGAGTGGTCTTATTGGTATTTTCGTCACCATAGGAAGAGCGCCGAAAGTATCGGCTCAAATCACCAAGCCATCCTTGCAAATCACACCAGAGATAGCGACCATAGGTGATACAATTACGATTTAGGGATCAAACTTCACGCCGCGTGGCAAAGTAGGACTTTTCCGAGACAATACTATTGCCTTGCTTGATACATCTGGATTAATGGCTGCGCAAGCCAACACGCATGGTTATTTTACAGACACAGTAATCATTGACAACAACTGGGGAGATGGGCAGCATACAATCGTAGCTGAAGATGCGCTAACGCACAAGCCAGTCACCTATCCAATCATGATTAATGCAAAAGGTATTTCTTTACGTCCGCCTCATCTGCGGCTCTCAACGGACATACTAGACCTGGGGAGTGGAGATCCCGCCACGACAGACACACGCACAGTGACCCTGATCAACACCGGTGGTGGTCAGATCAGCTGGCAGGCAATCGGCAATCAATCGTGGCTACAAACATCGCCCAGCAAAGGCATATTTTCATCCAGTGGGAACAGTGGCATGCAGGTGAAGATCGCAGTGGACCGATCCAAGCTCAAACCAGGGAAATATAGCGACACCATCGTCTTTAGTTCCAGTGCAGGAATTATAAAACTGCCGATAAAAATGCAAGTCACAGCCTTCCAGCCCAATCCGGCACCAGCGCTTCAGATCACGCCAGCCCTACTCACCTTCACAGGAGTAGATGGAGGTCCTGCACCTACAGCCCAGAAACTCACAGTGAGTAATCCGGGAGCGGCACCGCTGTACTATCAAGCGACGACCAATGTACCCTGGCTCACCCTCGCGCCGAATGTAGCAACAGTGGATGGAGGAAGCAGTCAGCAGATCGCAGTAGGAGTTGATAACAAAACACTTTTGCCTGGGACCTATGAAGCCACATTAAGCTTTACCATAAGTGGAAGCAATGCGACGCAGGTAAGCACACAAAGTGTTTATGTTAGCGTAACAATCACGCCTCAGTGTTCACTACAAGTAACGCCAGCAATACTATCGTTTGCAGCAACCGCCGGGCGGGGGAATCCCGGAGCAAAAGCGATAGGCATCGGAGTATCACAAAACTGTAGTACACCAGTAAATTGGAGCGCGACCAGCAGCGATAGCTGGCTCCTGGTGAGCAGCGCAAACGGAAATACGCCAGCCAGCCCAATGATAAGTATTACTACAGCGGGACTCATCGCAAACACCTATCATGGAACAGTAACCATCAGTTCACCAAAAAGTACACAGACAGTCGCAGTCACATTAAGTTTAAGCAATCCAGCAGTTCCCGTTATCAGTACAGCGCCGTCCAGCCTGACATTTACTGGGGCGGTTGGTCAGGGTAACCCCACGTCGCAGGCAATAACAATTTCTAATAGCGGTGGAGCGGCGTTAAATTGGAGTGCGAACGCAAGCACAGGAGTTGGTGGAAACTGGCTCAACGTGCAACCGTCATCGGGAACCATCCCAGCGGGTCAATCTGATGTAGTCAACATTAATCCGCAGCTACTTTCGAGTCTGACACCAGGCAACTATACCGGAACAATCTCAATCAGCGGAACGGACAGTGCAGGTAACACAGCAGCCAGCAGTCCACAAAACATACCAGTCACGCTCACCGTCACAACACAATGCAGTGTCACAACAACACCGAATGCACTCACATTCAACGCGACAGCAGGACAGACACAAAATCCAGGGAACCAGACAATAGCGATAGTTGCTAATGGCACTTGTGCGCACCCGGTGAACTGGACGGACAGTGCGGCCACGCAGAGTGGTCAATGGCTTGCAGTTTCGAGTGCTTCGGGTCAGACAACCAGCGGCAATAGTGCAACGCTGGGAGTCAACGTCACACCTGGGACACTAGCAGCAGGAAACTACACAGGCACAATCACAATCACGCCCACAGACAGTGTGACAAATGCGCCTATTGGAGCAGCCCAGACAGTTAGCGTGACATTAAACATCCAGGCAACATGCAACCTATTGACCCCCTCGGTACAGAATGCAACCTTCACAGCTACAGCAGGGAGCAATCCAGCGGCCCAAACATTCAGCGTTGGAGTAAGTGGGAATTGCGGTAGCAACGTGACAGTCAGCCCAACAGTAACCCTGGCATCTGGAGCAGGGTGGCTTGCAGTAGGGCCTGCAACGGGGCAGGCGAACGCTAGTAAAGCCGCCTCATTCACAATGAACGTAATAGCAGCCAAATTGGCAGTGGGGACCTACACAGCGACAATCGCGTTAGCGGGCACAGCGGGTACAGCAGCAATTACAAACAGTCCACAAACAATCAACGTTACATTGACAGTCACGAATCCGGCCAGTATTGGTGCCAGTCCAACATCCATTTCAGCGAATGTAACAACAGGCACAACGACGCAAGCGATTGCGCTAAGCAATAGCGGTGGGACGGGACTAAATTGGAGTGCCACCTTATCTAATACAGCCCCAGCCTGGATTAGTTTATCGTCATCAGCAGGGAGCGTAGCTGGTGGAGCGAGTGCCACGCTGACATTGACAATGAATGCGACAGGCGTAGTGGGAGGTAAAAGCTACACAACGAATGTAACAATCACAGCCACCGATCCGAGCACAGGGAATGTAACAGCAGGAAGTCCAATCACAATCCCCGTCACCGTTAATGTAGCGGCACCAGCCTTACAAGTGAGTGCCAACACAGTCACTTATAGCGCCAACCAGGGGGGAGCGAATCCGCAAGCACAGATTATTTTATTGAACAACACAGGTGGTAACACACTAAACTGGAGTGCAAGCAAGCCCTCGCAGTCCTGGTTAAGTGCGACGCCGGGTAGTGGTAGTGATGTGTCTCAAGCCAGCTCATCACTCTCATTACCAGTCACAATTACAGGCCTTTCACCTGGTAGTTATACAGCAACAGTAGCGGTTACCCCATCAGTTGGTTCTCCAATTACAATCACAGTAACCGTTACCATCAATCCTGGTCCTGGGGCGACGCCAACGCCGACGCCCCAGCCGACCCCAACACCGACACCGCAACCCACCCCAACACCGACTCCACAGCCGACGCCGACACCTGTCCCTCAACCCTCACCAACTCCTACACCTGATCCCACACCTCGACCCACTCCCAAACCTGATCCTACGCCGCAACCCACTCCCAAACCCGATCCTACACCGCAACCCTCACCCACCCCCGATCCTACACCTATACCTGATCCTACGCCATCTCCCGTTCCTACAACAACGCCTGAGCCAACTGTTACAGTCACACCGCCTATTCCTACAACAACACCTGAGCCAACTGTTACAGTCACACCGCCTGTACACACGAGATAGCGATCCTCCCAAGCGAGGCAAGCGCCCCCTATAAGATCAAGGGACAAAGGCGGGGCTTCTGGCACGAACAGTATAGTTATAGACATCCAGGTGTATTTCGCTATTCAGGCGCTCCAGTTCATTGTTGATAAGATGAAAATAACAAGCGTCTATTATTGTAAGCAGATCACGAGAGTTAGGGACAAAAACCTCTGATTTTTTTCTTTCCTCGATAAGATACCAAGCCAGAATTGTCGGCATATTGGGAGCAAAAAGGACATCATACAAGGGATCGAATGGAGCGTGATAGATATAGCTCTGTTTTTTGCAATAGCGCAGAAATTGCAGAGCCAGATTACGGGCCTGAAAATCGGCCTCTTTAAGCAGTGGGAGAGAGAGAGTTTCTTGTAAGAACCTGCTTAGCTTCTCTTTATGCCAGAGATAGAAAAGAGTTTTGCGGTGTGAGCTAGCGGAGATACAGAATTCTTGAGATTGAGCAAGCGCGGTGGGCAGATGTTGATGGTAATAGGGATCGAAAGTGCGCAATCCTACTTCTTCGAGATAGAAACTCATCTCTCTGGGGGTCTTCCCGAAGAGTGCTCCCAGGTCAGTCAGAGTGAGCCAGGTCTGAGAAATTTTTTCGTGTTTTGCATAATTATTACAGGTATGTGTGGTCATAACTTTTTCGCTTTCTTTTCTATAGAATAGGGGAAAGAGTTTTTTCCGCCTTCACTTATTTAATACCTGTCATTTCAGAAAAAGCGGCAAGAATTTTGGATGAAATTTGTGGAAGTGGAAGGATTGACTTCTCCTAGCTTCCATGTTACAGTAAAATAACAATAGAAAATGGGGCTGTGAACGAGACAGATTAAGATGGTTTGTCGGTCTTTAGAGAGCAGTGTTTTAGCTGAAAGCATTGCGACATGACTTCTTCTTAATGACACTCGTGAGCCAGACAGTGAACCGGCTTTATCGCTGTTGTAGCTGATCCTCGATTTGCACGCGTTAGAGTGCTTTGATCTTCTCGTGTAGCTGTTATTGAGACACGAGCGGAATCAGCTAAGATCTTTATTTTTATCGGTAGTATAGATGGAAATAAAGATGAATGGTGGTGGTACCACGATGGTTGCGCAATAAGCGCCCTCGTCCTCCTAATGTGAGAGGATGGGGGTTTTTTATTGGGCTTTGAGAGTATGAAAACGAAAAGTAGTACAGGTCATCTGTATAACCTGTAGACAGGAGTTTGAGTATGGAACGGTTAAGGACAACGGCAGTAGCAAGCCATGTCGGTGAGCGGGTCAGAATTGAGGGTTGGCTACATTCGATACGACGCCTGGGCAGTATAACGTTTCTCGTTGTACGCGATGGGTGGGGCATGCTACAAGCAGTGGCGGAGCAAGAGGAAGAGATTCGACCTATTCTTGATGACCAGGTTGGTGTTGAAAGCTGTATCGCATTGGAAGGATTGGTAGTCCGTGAAGCTCAAGCTCCAGGGGGAGTAGAACTTCATGAGTTGCGGTTGGAGATCATTTCTGCTATTACAGTCCAGCCGCCAGTAACGTTGAATAAACGGAAACTAAATGCGAGCTTAAATACACTACTAGATACGGCTGTAGTGACGAACCGTCATCCGTTACGTCGAGCGACATTACGTCTTGTCTCTGGTTGTCTGACTGGTTTTCGTGAGCATTTACAGGGAGAAGGTTTTACAGAGATTCAGACACCAAAGATTGTGGCGGCGGCAACGGAGAGTGGAGCAAACGTGTTTCGGCTAGACTACTTTGGACGTCCTGCCTATCTCGCGCAGAGTCCACAACTCTATAAACAGATTATGGTCGGTGTTTTTGAGCGGGTTTTTGAGGTTGGGCCAGTTTTTCGCGCTGAACCACATGACACAGCCCGCCATGTCAATGAGTATGTGAGCCTGGATGCGGAGATGGGTTTTATCAAAGACCACTTTACGATTATGGAGCAATTGCGCAATACGCTGGCGGCAATATTCAAGCATTTGCAGACGCGGTATAGTGACGAGTTGGAGCTACTTCAGGTAAAGATGCCGGAGGTACCGAAAGAGATTCCGCATGTGCATTTTAGTGAAGCTCAGGAACTGATACTGCAACGTCATGGGCTGGATGTGCGAGGTGAGCCAGATCTCTCGCCGCAAGATGAGCGCTGGTTGGGAGAGTGGGCGAGTCAGGAGTTTGGCAGCGATTTTCTTTTCGTGACAGGTTATCCAATGCAGAAACGGCCATTTTATACTTATCCAGATCCAGAACGCCCAACTTATTCAAACTCGTTTGATCTGCTGTTTCGGGGGACGGAACTGGTTACGGGTGGTCAGCGTCTCCATCGATATGAGGAATATATAGCAGCGCTTGAGCGGGCTGGCATTGCGCAGGAGAGCTTTGTTCATTATCTGGAGGCATTCAAGTATGGGATGCCTCCACATGGGGGATTTGCAATTGGCTCGGAGCGGCTATTGATGCAATTGCTTGGAGCGGCTAATATTAGAGTAACAACAGCGTTTCCGAGAAATATTGGGCGTCTTGCGCCTTAGTAGCCTGATACGGTTTATCCGATGGCGAGAGAAGACGCTGGGAGAGAGAAGACGGCCAAGCCGATTTGCCCTACGAGGTCTTTTCTCGGTGGAGAGGAGAAGGCAAGCCGATCCTACGAGGTCTTTTCTCGGTGGAGAGGAGACGGTCAAGCCGATCTGCCCTACGAGGTGTTTTCTGGGAAAGCGTTAGAGAGATTTTAGAGAAAGCGATGTAGAACTTGAATTATGCATCACAGGAGCGTATCCAGCAGTATTATGATGAGTCGCCGAAGAGTGAATGGAGGCGCTTAGAGCGGCATCGGATGGAGTTTGCGATAACACTACGTACGTTGCGGGAGCATCTGCCTCCCGCACCTGCGCGTATTCTCGATATTGGTGGTGGTCCAGGCCGTTATGCGCTCGCTCTGGCCCAGGCAGGTTACGAGGTAACATTACTGGATATTGCGGAGAGCAACCTGGTTTTTGCGCGGCAGAAAGCTGTAGAGCAGGGAGTGACACTTCGGAGATATATACATGGAGACGCACTGGACCTGTCACAAATAGAGGAGAAAGAATTTGATGCAGTGCTGCTTATGGGGCCGCTTTATCATCTGCTTATGTTAGAGCAGAGACAACAAGCCATCATCCAGGCCAGAGATATATTAAAAGCTGGTGGACTGCTGTTTGGTGCATTTATTACACGATATGCGGCACTTCGTGATATTGCACGCCGTATGCCGAAACAATTGAAGGAAGATCAGAAGCGGCTGGAAGAGGTAGTGCGCACAGGTGTTCTTGTGCAAAGAGAGATTGGCGGTTTTATCGACGCCTATTTTGCGCATCCGAGAGAGATTCGGCCCCTGATGAGGTCAGCAGGATTAAGCGACATTGACATGATTAGCTGTGAGGGCATCACGGCAGATGTAGAGCAGGAGGTCAATCTACTTACAGGGGAGGAATGGGAAGCGTGGGTAGAGATAAATTATCGGCTGGCAAGGGATGAGACGATTCATGGAGCAGCGTATCATCTGCTCTACGTAGGCAGAAAATAGGCTGAAGGAACCGTTTTGCTGTGTTTTCGTGTGCAACTTCGCCCGATTAAGAACGTAGTTCTCTATAAGGGTTCAGCCGCAAAAAATAGTTCTGCTATGCAGCTTTATAGGATATTACACTATGTTTCGGACAGTATTACCATTGATAAGATCGCCCAGGCACTTCCCGCGATTTCTGCTCTCCGGCAGTTTCTGTGCCTTGCTATTGGTTCTGCTTACGAGCCTGCCAGCATATGCACAGAGTCAGCCAGGTGGAAACGTGAGTGATCCAGGAGTACTGGCCGTCGATATTGCCAGACCAGCCGTCGTGCGGATCTATACCTCTCTTACCAGTCATCTTACCGTTCATTTTAGCAATGGAGACATCACCTTTCCGCAGGATACAACAAAAGCCTATACGCTCACATTTTCTGGCAGCGGCACATTCATCAGCGCCAATGGAGATATACTGACCGCCGACCACGTAGTGAATCCGCCGAAAGATGCCACATTGGATGCGGACCTACATAAGCAGGCGGCAGCTGATGTCAGCAGCTATATTAGCCAGAATGCCAAAGCAGTAGGTTTAGGGCAGATGAGCGCCACGCAGGTAGAGCAACAGTTAAATAGCGATCAACTGCGTTCAGCCAGCTCTTATGATACGCCACAAAGCCAGGTATTTCTCAGCACCGACTATACAGGTCCGTTGACAGCAACCACCATGAGCCAGATACCAGCTACAGATCAGGTAGCAGTAGATAAAATTGAGGCCCAAAGCGCGGTCAATGCAGAAGATGTTGCGATTATCCATGCAACCGGACTTACGGATACGCCGAGTGTTAATTTAGGAGACTCCTCCTCAGTGCAGGCCCAGGATGCATTGAAGATCATTGGTTTTCCCGGTAACGGAGATATCAACGATATTCCAAGCAACCTGCTGACCCCTTCTATCAGCGATATTACAGTGAGCTCGATCAAGACCACAAGCAGTGGTGCGCCAGTTATTCAGGTAAATGGGAACGTCGGACCCGGCGATAGCGGTGGACCGGCGGTGGATAGCAATGGGAATGTTGTGGGAATCGTTAGTTTTGGAACGGTGACAGCAGGAGGAGACGCCACAGGAACCAGCTTTTTACAGGCCAGCAATAGCGCAAACAATCTGGTAAAGACACTGAACCTGAATGTAACGCCAGGAAATTTTCAGCGGCTCTGGAGCCAGGCGATGAGCAGCTATGCGGCAAGCACAGCGGGTCACTGGCATACAGCGCTACAACAATTTCAGCAACTGGCGACCCAATATCCAAATTTTAAAGCGGTTCAGCCATACCTAGATTATACACAAACGCAGGCGCAGAGCGAAGCCACAGTCCAACCGACGACCAGCGCAAAAAGCACAACGGGCACAAATACGCAACCAGTACATACAACAAATACAGCTTCAAGCAGTTTTTCAGCAATGGCAGTAACGATTGGATCAGGAGTGCTACTGGTATTACTCATCTTACTTTTCGCAGTAATGAATATACGAGGGCGTAGAAAAGCGCGGGCAAAATCCGCTGTCCTGGATCAGCAGAAGGCGGTTCAGAACAGGGCGGGAGTGCAGGGGCAACAAAACATGCCCTTGCCAGGAGGACAAAAACCGCCAGCGCCAACGTCACCGTCTGCCAGTTCCGGACCGAACACAGTCACACTGAGACCGTGGCCTTGTGGGCACATGAACCGTTCAACGGCGCGTTTTTGCAGCATCTGTGGTGAGCCTGCGCCACCGCCAACCACAACAATACGTCCAATCAAGCCATAGAAAATCAGGTCGTCGGAAACGAGTAAGATCTCTGTTCCGACGATCTATTTATGCTAAAAAGACATCGTAGAGGCAAATCAGCTAACAGAGACAAATTCAGATTACACGTGTGGTAGTTCTTTGAGAAACTTTTCCAGGGCGCGGGCGCGATACTGACGAGTAAGGTCGACAATATTTGCATGTTCGCCCGAATATTGCAGCTCTTTCAGCACCAGGCCACGCAGCAGCGGCACATCATCACTCCAGGCAATATCCAGAATAATCTCAGGGATCTCTTCTTCAGCGTGGTAAGCATCCAGGCGTTTCAGCCAGAGCGCAAAGAGAAGTTCAAGCCATTGCTGGCGCATAGAAGAGGAGAGCAGAGGGGAGAGAGTGATAGAGGCATCAAACATAATATGGCTACTGACCTCACTCAAAAGCGTTTCAAGAAGCGGCATCCCCTCATCGATAGTACGATCAAAAAGCGGCAAGAAAGCAGCATTTGCTTCAGCAACACGTGCATCGACGAGGAGCGAAAACAGATCGAGAGCGGCATGATAATCATGTTGATCCACACGCGCCTCAATCTCTTTCAGCAACTCGATAAGCTCCTGATCAACCTGCTGCAACGCCTCATCCTGGGCCTCAACAGAGTTATACAGCACAAAGCGCTGGCGATACATCTCCAGATCGAGGGGAAGCAGATTTGAGCGTACAGCCGACTGAAACGTTGGGAGTAGATCGCCGTTGTAGTCCCAATCCTCATCGGTATATTTTTCATCCAGATCATGTTCACCGTTTCCTTCATGAGGAGATGGAGGGGAGTTGAGCACAACTTGTTCCAGCAATTCAGAGACATCAGTGAGCAGATAAGGATGACGTACTGTAAGTTCTTGCAGAAGCAAAATCAAATGAGCCTTATCAGTATAGAGTAAGCGTTGCTCTAGCTCATGCTCCATCACAGCATCCTCCTTGAAAAAATCGTAACAAACACCTCATAATGTGTCGTCTTGAACGAATATCTGTATTGTAGTAGATAATAGCAGAGATCGCCAGGGTTTTCTTCTTTTGCAATGGCAAAAAAGTATGGACGAAGTAACTACGATTTTGCAACGGCGATGGGGAGAGTAAAGCTAAATGTGCTACCTTCACCAACGAGACTTTCGGCCATAATGCGCCCCCCATGAGCTTCCACCACATGGCGGGCAATGGCCAGACCGAGGCCAGTCCCTCCGCCATCAGGGCCCATAAAGTGAGCTTTTGAACGGGCACGATCTGTTTTGTAGAAGCGTTCAAAGACGCGAGAGAGCTCCTCCTCACGTATTCCTACACCAGTATCACGTACGTAAAAACGTTGGAGATGCTGCACAGAATCAAAGGCAGTCCCCATAGTAATCAGGCCACCAGTGGGGGTAAACTTAATAGCATTATGCACCAGATTCACCAGAACGCGGGCAATAAGCTTACTATCGGCGGCCACAAATATCTGGCCCTGGGAGATATCAGTCGCAAGACGGACGCGGTGACGTTGAGCGAGAGGGAGCATACGGGCCATAACCTCGCGGATAAGTTGTTCGGCCTGAACTGGTTCAATAGTAATAGGAAGCTGGCCAGATTCAATACGTGAAAGCTCTAAGAGTTCCGAAACGAGACCAGAGAGATACTGCACCTCAGTCTCAATTTTTTCAACAAACTGTTGAGCTTTATCGGGATCAGTATCGATAACATCTTCCAGCGTTTCCGCGAGCAGGCGGACAGAAGAGAGGGGAGTACGGAGCTCATGAGAGATATTCGCCAGGAAATCGCGCTGGACACGTTCGAGGCGATAGAGCTCCTCCATGTCCTCGATAGTTACTGCGAAATAGTGATAATAGGCGGGATTATGGGCAACAGGCATTTGAGGGGATAGCGACTCAGTGTGAGAGAGGGGAGTAACGGAGACGCGCCAGGAGATAGCCGAACTACTTTTTGCATACTGACCGTGCTGAGTTTTGCCCGTTTGAATAGTCATCTGAACGAGCTGTAAAATATTCTTATCGGGCAAATACTGAGATAGAGGGAGATCTGAGGCATATTCTTTCTGTGCGCAGAGCCGCAGAGCTGCTTGATTGGCCGCCAGTACAAGGAGATCGCGGTCAGCGATCAACACAGGGAGAGGAGAAGCTTCAAGGAGACTATAAAAGAGCTGACGATAGTGGATGCGTGATTTTTTGCTATTGGACAAGCAAGACCACCTTCCTCAATTACATTGCCTAGTCTGTCTTGCACAAAAAAGGCCACCAGGGTGGTGGCCTATTTAAGAGGCTCCCCGAGTAGGATTCGAACCTACAACCAATCGGTTAACAGCCGATTGCTCTACCATTGAGCTATCGAGGAATGATTGCTCTCACGAACACCGTTAGTATAAACCATTGTCGCAAATTCGTCAACACTTTTTTGAGAGATATTTTCCGGACCAAAAAAAATTCAGGCCAGTTTCTACTCTCCAGAAGAGGCACCGAGGACGAAGGCATCGATTTCACTTAACTTGCCGCGCCAATAGGGAAGTTTGACTTTATGGCCAGCGCTCATAATAGTGACGTCGCGCAGGTGGGCATACCGATACAAAATGGGCAAACCTTCGGGGCCGATCTCCGATTGCTCCGCAGGGGGAATAAGAGAAGTGTAGTAATCGCGCAAGAAGTCGGCAGTTTCCGGTTCTTCCTTGCGGTACATCTCTTCATGAAGAGTAATATAGAACTGGGCATAGGCCTCAGTACTTACCATACTACCAAAGACAAGGAGGCCGTGCATCTGGAGCATCACTTCAATCTCTAAGCCCTGTTGCTCAACGATACGTGTCCAGGATTGCAAGGCCAGATCTTGTGCGCCATATTCATTGAGCCAGAGAGTGCGCCGCTCAAGGCGGGTAAGCGGGCGGAACTCGGCATGAGACTGGACTTCTGGACGCTCCTGCTCTGGTTGGTCTGGCATAGAATCAGCTCCTCGTATTTTTATCTAATATGTATTAACGCTACACCAGCGCCATTAATTCGTGGTTCCCTGGCGAGGCGGCCAGGGGGGGATAACAATAGGATCACACGAAACACCCCAGCACGGTTGAGGCTGATGTGGTGATGGTTTAGGACTCTTCCAATAATCATTTCCGCCAGTAATTGTAGGCATTGTACCATCTATAAACCAATCGGTGGTAGTGGGTTCACCCGGCTGAGCTGCCAGGCCAGTGATAGCAGAGACAGTACCGGAATGGACATCAGCGGGGCGGGCAAAGTCGTCGGCAGGGAAATGATAGCGCTGCGTGGCATAGGCCAGAATATCATGCCAGATAGGGCCAGCGCCCGTAATACCGACAACATCCTGCATCAAAGCACCATTATCATTACCTGCCCAGACACCAACCGCCAGATGGGGAGTATAGCCCATAGTCCAATTATCCTTAAAATTATCGGTTGTACCAGTCTTAGCAGCGGCAGGAAACGCTTCCTCTAAGGGATTGCCAGGGCCAAACTCTTGATAGCGAGCAGCTTTATCGGAGAGAATACTATCCATCAGAAAAGCAACATCTGATCTCACGGCGCGAACGCCATGAGGATGAGCCTCATCATATTTATAAATCGGTTTGCCCTGGCTATCGGTAATCTCCAATATAGAGACTGGAGGGACGCGGACACCGCCATTGGCAAAGGTAGCATAGGCACCAGTCAGATGGAGAAGAGAGACATCCTCAGCGCCCAGAGCCATAGACGAACCCAGATCACTCAGCGGCTGAGAGGCGACCTCGCTCAAGCCCAGGCGGCCCGCCATATTTAAGACATTAGGAATACCAGCAAAATTAATAGTAGTTGTAGCGGGAATATTGAACGAGTTTCGCAATCGCCGTACGAACAGTCATTGGAGTAGAGGTATGGAACGTACCATCATAGTTGTGCGGCGTATAGTAGCCATCCTGGACACGATCCGGATAGATCGTCTGATGGTCAGGGACAATCATAGCAGGATACCAGCCCATCTCAAAGGCCGTTGCATAAACGATAGGTTTAAAAGACGAGCCAGGCTGTCTCTCAGCGAGGGCGGCATTAAAATTTCCGTCCACAGTAGGACGTTTATCATTATAATTCACACTCCCGACCATCGAGAGGATCTCGCCATTGGCAGGATTCATCACAAGAGCAGCGGCATTATTGACATTATGATCCTGAGACAGAGAGTTATAGGCACCAATAAACGGATCACTTTCAGGCTTATAAAGATGATTATAAACAACCTGCTCAGACTTCTTCTGAAGATCCAGATCGAGAGTCGTATAGATATTGTAGCCACCTGATGCAAAGTCTGGTCCCAGAATCTGCGTTAACTGTTGCACCACATAATCTACAAAGTGTGGAGCCTGCGTCTGTTGAGCATCGGCGGCGGACTTAAAGGGATAGTTTTGCAACGCCTGCTTAGCGACAGTGGCCTGTTGTTGAGTAATCATATCCAGCCCGGCCATCGAATCGAGGACATAACTCTGACGTTTCAGGGCGACGGATTTATTCACCGTAGGATCATAGTAAGAAGGGCTCTGGGGCATACCGGCGAGAAGCGCTGCCTGAGGCAGAGTTAGCTGAGAGACAGCCGACTTGCAGCCATTTTTTGTACAGATCGGTTTAATACCGAAATAGTCCTGAGCAGCGGCCTCAACGCCATAATCGAGATGACCATAATAGACTGTATTCAGGTACATCTCCATAATCTTCCATTTTGGATATTGCTGAGTCAGGCCCGTAGCAAGAAGAGCCTCCTCACCCTTCACCTGAAAAGTACGCTCCTGATTATTAAAAAGCTGCTTCTTAATCAACTGCTGCGTCACAGTACTACCGCCCTCGACAATACCGTGACTGATAACATCCGAATAGGCGGCGCGGCCAATCCCATAAAAATCAATGCCGCTATTCGTCCAGAATGTATGATCCTCAGCAGCCACCGTAGCATTCACGAGGAGAGGAGAAATATCATCATAACTAACGTAGGTACGTCTGCCTCTATCAAGCCGTGGATCGTAGAGAGATTTCAGCAAATTGCCATTGCGGTCATAAATATGAGTAGTCTGGAAGAGCGAATGCTGAGCGATACCATTTAAAAGAGGGAGCTGGCTCTGGTAATAAGCATACACCACGCCTGTACTACCAAAGGTTACACCGAGGGCAAGGGCAAAAAGCACCAGAAAAACAGCGAGAATATGAGGAGAGAAAGCATTCTTCGTCTCGCGCTTATAGATATGTCTGCGTGTAAGCGTGCGATTAAGGCGAGCACGGCGGGCGGCCCAGTAGGCAGACTCTGGAGACGCAGAAGAGCGCAGAGCGGGCTTCTTGTCAGAGAAGACAGAGGATATATTCTCAGGCAGTGATTTTTGAGGATCAGGCTGAGGGAGCATTTTAGGGTATTTATCTGTTGCCTCAAGCGCCTCTTGAGGCAGTTGCTCTAATTCATTCATTTTTATTTCCCATATTCAAATAACTCTCTGTATTTTTGGGTACCAGTTAAAATCGCAATTCGCTTGTCCGCATTTAAAACGTGCCAGACTCAGACTTTGTTTCAAGATAGGTAAATTTGTACTGCAACTCTCCTGTATCCCTTACGTAATAATTTACAGGTGGGTTTTATGCGAATCAAGGAAAGCACAGAAAGATGCAAGAGTTTTTACCACCATCGCAGTCAGCGAAAGCAGATGAGCTGAGCGATGCAGAGATAGCAAGGCAGCGTCCCAGCTCCTGGTCGAGTCACTCCAGGACAGGGGATGTAACAAAGAGCGAACATCCGTCAGCATACGAAGAAGAGCCACTCCCACCATACAGCTATGCAGCGCAGGATCGGCGTCCGACGAATGCAGAGCCGGGAGAGAGAGGGGAGCAGCCAGCTTCAAGTGGGGCCAGTACAGAGATGCCTCCGCACAGACAACAGAGATTCAGCCCGGATGGAGACGCGATGGAATATGGCTATCGTCCTTTCCGGACAACGACGCGAACGCAGTCGCAGCGGCAACAGAAACGACATATTGGACGCTGGATTATGCTAGCCTTGCTCATCATCCTATTAATCAAAGTAATCCCATTGTTGGCAGGACTAGTTATTACCCTGCTGGGAATTGGCCTCTTTCTGATACTCTTACCAATACTCATTGTGCTTGCGTTTGTCCTCATCTTTGGTGGGCTGGTGCTTTTCATCCTCTCGCGTCTGGGCTTTCCAGTATGGCAAAATCTGTATCACAGACGCAGATGGAATAGCAATCGGCATCGCTAAGCTAGCCATGCCTGAATACACCAACCGGCAAGAAAATTCATTTTCTTTAGAGGAGTAGATTTTAGCGAAATAGAGATCCAGGCAAAAAATTTGACAGCCTGAGAGTGCTCTGCTACAGTAAGCACCTACGAAACTATAGGTAAAAGAGAGAGACAGTGACAGAGCATAGAGAGAATACATTTCAGAGCACAGGGGTATATGACAACGTTGATTTAACGAACATACGTGATCTGCGCTTTCTCCTGGCGACCCACAATATGCGGCCAAATAAATCTTTCGGGCAGAACTTTCTGATTGACCGAGAGATACTCAATAAAATTGTTGAGGCCGCAGAGATCGAGCCTGAAGATGCCATTTTAGAGGTTGGATCTGGTACAGGAGTCTTGACGCGCGAACTAGCAAAGCGGGCGAGGCGTGTAGTTGCAGTTGAGCTAGAGCGAGACATGCTAGCATTACTGGAAAAGACCACGCAGAGCTATACAAATGTTGAATTGGTAGCACGCAATCTGCTTTTTCTTGATCCCGTAGAGATATTTGAGCAGAGGCCATACAAACTTGTGGCCAATCTGCCCTATTATATTACTGCACCGACCTTTCGGCATTTCCTGGAATCGGCCAACGCGCCCCAGATAATAGTAGTGATGGTACAGCTAGAAGTGGCGCAGCGTATCATTGCAGAACCGGGTGATCTCAGTCTGTTAGCGGTCAGCGTACAATTTTACGGGCAGCCACGCATCATGGCCCAGGTTTCCGCAAAGGCATTCTTTCCCGCCCCTAAAGTAGACTCAGCGATTCTCCGTATTGACGTCAAGCCTCAAGCGCCATTACAGGGAGAAGAGCGGAATCGTTTCTTCCGAGTAGTACAGGCAGGATTTCAGGAGAGGCGAAAGCAGCTACATAACTTGTTGACGCACGGATTGCATCATAAAAACGAAGAAGTAAAAGCATGGCTAGCGGCGGCAAAAATCGAAGCGAATCGGCGTGCGGAGACACTCAGCATAGAAGAATGGCTCAGGCTCTGGCGTACTATTGAGGAAGCAGAGCGCATAAGCCAATAATTGTGTTATGATATATACGGCGAATTCTATCTGGATACTTTTCTCTATCCCTGACTTCTCTTTGCCTACATGCACGAACTCCAGGAATGAATGGATGGATATTCGGGCTATTTATAATTGTACCATTGCGTTTATTGGGTGAATATCTGAGAAGGTATTTTGAAGAAACTTGCTCAAAGGCAACAAAAATACTGTTTATCTCAGGCACGTTCCACTATGAAGAAGTAATAAAGTGTATGGCAACACAAGAACAGTTCTGTGAGAACTGTGGGGCAGCGAATCTTGCGACGGCTCGTTTCTGTCAATATTGTGCCGCTCAGCTCCCATTTAAATATACAACGGGTGCCCTCCCCGAAGAAACGCTGCTCAATGGGCGTTATAAACTAGAAACACGAATTGGTCAGGGTGGTATGGGAGCGGTTTATAAAGCTTCTGACACCCGATTTAATAATCGTCCAATAGCGATAAAAGAGATGGCCCGTGCAGGGCTAAGCCAGGCAGGGCTGCAAGAAGCCGAAGAAGCATTCGAGCGTGAAGCGCGGCTATTAGCCGACCTGCTCCATCCGAATCTGCCCCGAATTTACGATCATTTCACAGAAGGAGAACGTTCTTATCTGGTTATGGACTTTATTGAGGGGCGGACGATTGAAGATTATGTAGAGCAGGCAAACGGGAAGCCTCTGCCCCTGGAAAAGGTACTGGATTGGGGAGTACAGCTCTGCGATGTGCTAGGATATTTGCACACCCATCAGCCGCCGATTATCTTTCGTGACCTCAAGCCATCAAACGTAATGATCAGCGAGAGCGGGCACGTCTACCTGATTGACTTTGGGATTGCGCGTGTCTTCAAGCCAGGGCAATCCCATGATACCGTCGCACTTGGTTCGCCAGGTTTTGCCGCGCCTGAACAATATGGAAAAGCGCAAAGCACGCCCCGATCAGACATCTACAGCCTGGGAGCGCTATTACATTGTCTGTTGACCGGAGTTGATCCCAGCGAGCAGCCATTTTTCTTTCGGCCAGCATCTGAATTCAATCCGCTGCTCCCACTGGACCTAGTCGCCCTCCTTCAGCGTATGCTAGACATGGATACCGACCATCGTCCGAGCAGCACACAAGAGGTCGTAAAAGTCTTGCGCATGGCTGAGCAGCAAAGAGTAAACGGGACCTTAAGCGGCGTCTTTAACAACAGCTTCAACGCCACAGGGCCCATCAGCGTCATCCCGCCGCTCGCGCCAAACAAAGTCAACCAGACCAGTCGTCTGCTGCAAGATGCTTATAGACTCTACTCGCAGCGCCGTCTGCGGGATGCCTTGACAGTCTATGAACAGGTACTTCAGGCGGACCGTAACAGCGCTCAGGGCTGGCAAGGGAAGGGGCTTACCCAGGCACTAAGTGGGCGGCACCAGGAAGCGCTCAACTCATTTGACCAGGCCCTCAAGCTAGACACAACATTGATCACCTCACTCAATGGTAAGGGGACCGCGCTCAATATGCTACATCGGAACCAGGAGGCGTTAGAAGTTTTCGAGAAAGCCGTCAAGCTAGAGCCAGACAATGCCATTGCCTGGAATGGTCAGGGGGCAGTCCTCAGCGCACTCAACCGGCCAGAGCAGGCATTAAACGCCTTTGAGCTGGCATTGCACTTTGATCCTGCAATGGCCCAGGCCTGGAGCAATAAGGGGCTGGTACTACGCCAGCAGAAGCAGTACACTGAGGCGCTACGAGCTTTTGAGCAGGCGCTCAACTATGAGCCCAATTCGATCTCCTACTGGAACGGCAAAGGCCTAGTCCTATACGAAATGGGTCGGCTCCGTGAAGCGTACCAAGCCTATCAAGAGGCCCTCAAGCGGGACCAGAACTACGCACCAGCCCTCTATGGTATCGGCAACGTCTATTATGCGCAACAGAAGCTGCGCAGTGCGCTGGACTATTTCGACAAAGCCATCAACTGTGACCGAAACTTCGTCAAAGCCTGGGATAAACGTGGTCTGGTTCTGGGAGATCTGGGACGTTTCAACGATGCGCTTGATTCCTATAATCGTGCGCTCGCGATTGATGCACGCTTTGCGCCCGCCTGGAATGGCAAAGGCAGCGTATTGCATCAGCTAGAGCGCTACTATGAAGCATTAGAGGCCTACGAGCAAGCAATTCGTTTGAACCGAAACGCGCCGCTTGCCTGGAACGGAATGGGCAACGCATACTATCAGATGGGAAACTACCAGAAGGCTCTGGATGGATACGAGCAGGCCCTGCGCTTAAATCCACGCATGGTATCGGCCTTACATAACAAATCACTCGTCTTGAGGCAGATGCGCCGTTACGATGAAGCATTAGAGGCGGCGGAGGCCGCGATTCAGATTGTGCCAAATGATGCGGACAACTGGCAGCGTAAGGCCGAGGCATTGCGTAAACTGCGGCGGGGGCGGGATGCACGGGCCGCCGAAGCAAAGGCCAGCGAATTGCGCGGGCAAGCACAGCGGCCCTAAACCCTAAAAAAGGCGAGGAAGAAAGCTTTTACTATCTCAGTTTACGAGCAAACTGATCTTGCAGAATAAACAAATTATTCTCATAGCGGGTAATAGCATCCGCGCTAAAAACTTTGCCCTGACCGCGATCATTGCTGCTCAGCTCAAAGCCAGCGACACGTGTTGCAATAGCAGGCTCGATATTCAGCAGAATCTCGCTAATAGTGCCAATCTCCCGTCCGCTCTCATCCTGGACCTTACTACCAAGCAGGCTACTGGCCAGAGGATAAGGAGAGAGGCGTCGTCCCAACATCTGCTCACTCTCAATAACCACCGTATCGGTGCCAAACTCTTTAATCTTACTGATAGGCAAGTTCAAAGCATCACCGAGGCGGGTACGCACCAGAAAAGCATCAACGCCCGTAGACTCAGGCTTAAAATAAAAATCCTCAACAATGCCCGCAACTTTACCAGCAGAAGGAATACTGACCTTTATATTATGCAATTGTGACCATTTTCTGATTGGACCATGCGTGTCCATAAAAGTTTCTCCTCAATACATAAAAATTATAGCCTCTGACTATGCAGAATTGTACCATGATTATTGAGATCGTGCCAATCGCTCTAGAAGGGCAGCGCTGGCGTTTTTCTGGCAAAAACTATCCATTGAGAAGTCTCACTTGTCGCCATCCGGTCCCTTCTTATCGTATTCTTAAAAGAGAAAATATGTTTGAATAGCGTTGAAAAGAGGACGACAGTCATGCTTGAACAGATCGGCTTTATTGGTCTTGGAAACATGGGCCACCCCATAGCGCACAATCTTCTAGCAGCAGGTCATCAACTCCATGTATATAATAGAGACGCGAGCAAAGCACAAGGGCTGGTAAAAGAAGGGGCAAAGCAGGGAATGACACCTGCCGAGGTAGTGCAGCCGGGCGGAATTGTTTTCAGCATGGTCTCTAACGATGCGGCGTTACAAAGCATCGTACAGGGAGAGAATGGTCTACTCACACGGCTTGGGCCGGGTGGTCTCCATATCTCACTCAGCACTATCTCGCCCGTAATCGCGAAAGAGATGGTCCAGCTTCATGCAGAACAGCAAGCGGCATTTGTATCGGCCCCAGTCTTTGGGAGGCCAGAGGCAGCGGCGGCGCGAAAGCTCTGGATTGCCCTGGCGGGTACAGATGAGGCAAAGAAACGTGCGCGGCCCTTTTTAGAAGCAATCGGGCAGGGGATATTTGAGTTTGGAGATGCCGCCGAGGAGGCAAACATCGTCAAAGTGTGTGGAAACTTCCTGATTGCAGCGGCACAGGAGGCAATGGCAGAGGCGGCAGTAGTGGCAGAGAAAAACGGGATTGAACGGACAGCATTCATAGACATGCTCACACAAACCCTTTTCGCTTGCGGCATCTATCAAAATTATGGAAAGATGATTGCAGAAAGACGCTTCACGCCAACCGGTTTCGCGATGGAACTGGCATTGAAAGACATCAACCTGGTACTAGGGGCAGCCGAGCGAACAAGCACGCCAATGCCATTTGCCAGCCAGCTCCATGATCGACTGGTGAGTGGTATTGCCAATGGGCGAGGAAAAATGGATTGGAGTGCATTAACACTGGGAGTTGATGAAGCAGCGGGGATAGGACCGATAGACAAATAGCACATAGGATACCTGCGCCCGAAACCAGGTACAGGCGCAGGCGAGCTACGCCCCTACGCAATCTTTTTCACCAGGGCCGGATCTGGTTCCACGAAAGGACCAATATCGTAGAAATCGTCATGATTCCAGAGAGCCTGGGTAGTAGCAAGCACAGAGGCCAGCGTCAACCAGAGGAAAAGAGTAGCCAGGGAGAGTGCAATCTTCGTATCTTTTAACTGGAAAATCGAGACGAGCAAGCTTGCAATTGTCAGGCCAAACATAGAGAGCGTAATTACAGCAGCATTCAAGGGAGAGCGGAGGCTAAAATAGGCGGCACTAAAGAGGCCATAGGTCACCCATGAAGCCGCCTGTAAGCCGAGAAATGTATTCCGACCAGGAGTATTTTCCGGGAGATTGAGCGCCCGCAGATTGCCATAGAGTGTTGAAATATTATTAATAGTCCAGGCGGGTCCAAAAACCCAACCTGGAGGAGCAATCCTCACCTGGCGCTGGCTGCGATAATAAGGCTGATCGTTAGAGCGATCTCCCCTATCACCCCGCGCCACACTCACCAGCCCTGCCAGACCAAAACTCACCGTTTGAGCAAGAACATAAAAAGTTACACCATGATACCAACGCCAGCGTACAGACGACTGTCCCGTAAAATGAGAGAGCTGACCTTCAAAGAGCTTCCGAAGTTTGGCAGCAGAAGACATAACAAATTTCCTTTCGCTAACGTCCTAATATTTTTCCTCATTAACACAAAAAACTAGTATAAAACAAGTACATAAATGACGGAGAGAGTAGGAAAAATGGGTAACAGATTGGTAGAAACAGCCCATCTCACAGAGGTTCTAGCGGCAGCAGCCCAGTTCAGAACTAGAGCACTATCACCTGCCAGAGGAGCAACAGTATAGGGATCTTCTTCCTTATTATCTATATTTCTGTGAAGTATTACACATTTTTGGACAAAATAGGAAAATTCCAGGAATTGCTATACCAAAGAATTTATTTTATCTAACAAGTAAACGAGAGATAGTTGTCAAAACCATCAGCCTCACCACCTATAGCTGCAAAACCCAATGAATTAGTACTTGGGCAGCTTGCAGATGGAATAGTAATGGTTACCTGAACAGAGGTCGCAGGAGTCAGAGAACCACCAGAGGGAGAAAATGTTATACCAGTAGCAGTACCATTCGTATTCGTCGATGTTGTAGTCCAGTTGGTTGTAGCACCGTTCTGTGCATAGGCAGACACAGTAACAACACAAGTCCAATTTGCAGTATGCGTACAATTGCTACTGCTAAAATTCTGAGCACCAGGCGCAACAAGAATCTGCGTACAGATGAGAGGAACCTGTACAGTATTTGCAGATCCGATCAAAGTAAGTGTCATAGATACTGGGCAACCAGAGCCAACAACCACGGTTACTGATTGTGTTTGGCCAGGCGCAATACTGCCTGAATTTGGAGTAAGAGTATAGAGTGAATTATTGACAGAGCCCGTCCAATTAAGTACCTGAGTACTACCTCCTGCATTACTGAGCGTATATGAACAAGAGTCAAGGTATACTACACCACCATGAGAATCTCCGCCCGAACAATTATTATTAAAAGAGTCCACATTGCTACTTGGACTAGCTTGCAAATTTGCAGGCACAGGAGTTGGCGTTGGTGTTGCTGTCGGCACTACTATTGGCGTAGGAGTTGGTACATGAGTTGGAGTCGGTAGGATATGAGTAGGTGCTATGGTTGGCGGTATAACGACGACGGGAACGCTGGTTGGTGGAATGATCAGCACAGGGGAATTTGCGGTTGCCGTAGCGGTAAGAGGCGTCTTGTGCGGCGGCGTTGGTGAGGGGATATGCGTTGGTATACTGGTTGGACTTACCGTAAGAGTCGGTACACCTGTAATAGTTGCGCCTGATAGGAGTACTCTACTCCCTGCCTTTCCCGCTGTAGCATGGATGAGTTGGGGAACGACGGCAAATGATGAACCGATAATAATCAGGAGAAGCACAAGACTGGACAGAGCGAAGGCTCTACGTCGCTTAGATGAAGCAGGATAGCGAGGCGGCAACAGTATCGGTGCTGGTGGTACCTCAGCCTGAACATTTACCGTTTGTTCCAGGGGCGGCAAAATAGTCGCTGATACCAAGTGCTCGCCAGAAGAAATCAGAGGAACAGTTGCAACACTCTCATTCTCATCTTCGGACAAGAGAGGAGCAACACGCGCTTCAAGAGCAGGCGAGACACCTCTTTGTGAGCTCTTCCCAGCATCCAGGACTGGAGACGCAACAAGAACGATGCGCTCTGGCTCAACACGAGGCGCAGTCTGCTCATCTTCTTCTGGATCAGAGATAGATATATATGTAGCAATATCCTCTTCAGCAATGACAATCTCGGCTTGGCCCGACTGTTGATAATAAGCATCGAGCGCGTCTGCAAACTCCTGAACGCTGGTATAGCGCTGTGCAGGCTCTTTAGCCAGGGCTTTGAGAACAATTGCATCGAGTTCAGATGGAATAGCTGAGAATTTTTCGTGCAGCGATGGTGGTGGGGCATAAAGATGTTGAGCGCAAAGTTCCGTAAAATTGCCACGAAACGGGCGATCTCCACACAGCCATTCATAGACTACAATGCCTAGAGCATACTGATCACTCGCTGTACGCGGTTTTCCCATAATCTGTTCAGGAGCCATATAAGCAACCGTACCTGCCGCCGCTTTCGTACTTTGCGAGGTAGAAGAAGCAGAAATCAGGGCAATACCAAAATCACTCAGCAAAATCTCATCATCCACACCAATCAGCATATTTTCAGGCTTAATATCACGGTGAATAAGCCTTTTATCATGGGCATACTGGAGGGCGGAGGCAATTTTTTTGACATACAAGAGAAGGAGTGGAAATGGAACAGCGGTACCCTTTGGATGGCGTTGACCTAATGTACCATTTGGCGCATAGTTCATCACCAGGAAAGGAGTTTCGTCCTCTTCGCGAACGCCACAATCCAACACCTGCACGATAGAGGGATGGTGCAAAGAGGCAACAATGCGTGCCTCCTCCAGAAAACTCCTCCTGCTCACGAGACATGAGTTGTGCATTTAACACTTTTACCGCTACCTGAGAATCGAGGTGAATATGTATGCCCAGGTAGACCTCGGCGAAGCCTCCTTTGCCGATGAGCCGGACAAGTCGATAGTTTCCAAACTGCTGATTGATGCGGTTACTCAATGCGTATTGAGCTCCTATAGCAAAAACTTGCGCACATTTCAAAATAGAGATGGGCATAATATGTCACCAGATACTATACTACAAGTAGATATAATTTCTATAGATAAGACAGCATATTCAAATTTGGAAATCCTTATATGTAATGACACAAATGCCATATAATAATCTTTTTGGCCGTATATTTCATCTTAACGCGGTTATTGCTAAGAGAGGGCGTAGAAAGGAGAACAGGTCAGGCTGGCTTTAAAGTAGTGAGAAAATTGGCGATTATCGCCTGTACCTCCTCCAGTCGTCCCTGGAAGAAGTGATCTGCGCCCTGCACAGTCACCATATTCTTGGGGGCGGGGACCTGTTCAAACCATTCCTGGACCTGAGTATAGGGAGCCTGTTCGTCATTTGTACCATGAATAAACAGTTTTGGCTTATGGCAACCTTTTAAAGTATCGCCCTCGAACCAGCGTGCAGGAGTGCCGAGGCCAATCATAGCATGGACACGATCATCGGCGGCAGCGACGCGCAGACCAACAAAAGCGCCGAAGGAGAAGCCCGCGACAATAGCAGGGACCCCTGGATAGCGCCGACTGAGGAACTCCAGAGCAAAACGAACATCTTCCATCTCGCCCCGGCCCTCATCATAATTGCCACTGCTGCGGCCAATACCGCGAAAATTAAAACGGAGAGCAGGAATAGCATTAGCCTGAAGGACCTGAGCGGTTTTAAAGACAACCTTATTATGCATAGTGCCACCATAGAGGGGATGGGGATGGCAGATTACACTCACAAAGCGTGGAGTAGCACCCTCCTCCTCAGGTTTCAAGATACCTTCTAGAACACCCTGGGCAGTTGGAATATTCACATGTAAAATCTGGTTACTTACCATAACTATCCATTTCTTCTCATTTCAAATAGAGGTTTGTACCGATAGATCGCTTCTCCGCATAAAAAATGTGTGGAATCAAAAGCCAGCTAGATAGAGGTTATAATGCCTAGTAAACATCCTTACTTCCCCCTCCATTAATCCATCAGTAATAACTCTAAAGAAAGCAAAAACTTCCTGTTGCCCCTTTATAATAAGCATAGCACAAATAACTAAACGCAAAGAGTATGAAAAACAGTGGAAAAAATCAGCAAGCAAGGAATTTAACCACTTTCAAAGAGCATGCATTATACTGTATCATATATGTGCATACTTTACCTGAGCTAATAGCCAGACTGGTATACAAAGATGCGGTATACTATTCCTGTGGGATAGTTTCATCCTCATATTGGTCAGGAGAAAGAGCCAGCACATCTTATCATTTATTCCCAAAACGTTGCCTCTTATTTTGCAAAGAGCCAGGCATAGAGTGCCAGCGCTCGTATTTTTGCATTCTGGTAGAAGGATTATGCTGTATGGAGACATATGGGTTACACCAGTACCCAGGACGCCTGTTTGTAGTAGAAGGCGTTGATGGCTCTGGGAAAAGCACACAGATCGCGCTTTTACGTCAGTGGCTAATCAGTGAAGGGTACACAGTTTTCTTTAGTGAGTGGAACTCTTCTCCGCTTGTCAAAAAGACGACCAGTCGAGGCAAGAAAAAACAGCTCTTAACGCCCACAACATTCAGCTTAATTCACGCCACCGATTTTGCGGACCGTACAGAAAGAGACATCATTCCGCCGCTCAAGGCAGGAGCAATTGTGCTAGCGGATCGTTATATCTACACAGCGTTTGCGCGTGACGTAGCGCGAGGAGTAGATAAACAGTGGGTACGCGAGCTCTATCAGTTTGCAGTAAAACCGACAATGGCCTTTTATTTCCGTGTACCCCTGGAGGTTTCGCTCAACCGGATACTCACCGGGCGGACAGAACTAAAGTATTACGAGGCAGGGATGGATCTGGGGCTGAGCAGTGATCCACATGAGAGTTTTCGTCTTTTTCAGCAGAAGATTGTCGCAGAATATAAATCGATGATCGATGAATTCGGTCTCACCGTCATGAACGCAATCTTGCCGATTCCAGAGCAACAGCGGCGTATGCGCAAACTTGTTACCCCATATTTAAAAGGAGTGCGGCGTCTGCGTGCGCCAACGCCGCAAGCCGAAAAGGTGAGTCTAACGAGTGAACTGTATTGATGAAGGAGCGACTTCATGCCTTTTGTTGTGGAGCAGGATGGAAGAAGTGGGCAGGAGAGATTTGTAAGCAGGGAAGTTGAGAGAGAAAAGATGACAAAACTTGCTTTCTATGGTATTGATGCAATAAGGGTACGTGCCAGCGACGAAGTTCTACCAGGCCGCCTGATCGTAATCGAAGGGACCGATGGAGTTGGGCGTACAACCCAGCTCAGCTTGCTCCGTCCGTGGCTTGAAAGTATTGGGTATGCCGTTATCGATAGCGAGCTAACGCGCTCGTATCTAGCAGGTGCAGGTTTGAAGCAAGCCAAAGCCGGTCATACATTGGGGCCAATTACCTTAAATCTTTTTTATGCAACTGATTTCGTAGACCGTTTCGAGAGTCAGATATTGCCAGCGCTACGGGCCGGTTTTATTGTCCTGACAGATCGTTATATCTATTCATTGATGGCCCGTGCTCTGGTACGTGGAGCTGATGCAGACTGGTTGCGTTCTATTTATGGTCTGGCCCTAAAGCCAGACGTCACATTCTATCTCAACATTAGCCTTGAGAATCTCGTGCCACGTGTTTTACAGCGTGGCGGCTTTGAATACTGGGAATCCGGCATGGACATGCGGCTTGGTCCCGACCTCTATGATTGCTTTGTACGCTATCAGACATTGCTCTTGAATGAATTTGAGCGTATGACTGAGCCATATAACTTCCAGGTACTTGATGCATCTTTGCCTGCTGACCAGATTATTGAGGCACTGAAGCAAAAGATTATGCCATTGTTGCCGCATGGGTAGGAGTACATATTTTCGGCAGCAGGGGGAGGGCCATTTTCCCTCCCTATGTTAGGCTAAGGCACTTACTACCTCATAAGCAAGGCTTTCTGCAACCCGCTCGTTATTTTCAACGCGAGAATGAAAGACACATGATTGCCCACAATCAAAGTTAACATGGATTAATTTAGCAACATATCCTTCGCGTTTAATGGATTTTTTTTCCATTTTCATAATAGTACCATGACCTAAAGTTGGATGAACAAGGTCATCCCCCTCGCCAGTTTGTTCCCAAAACATCTCATGTAAGCTAATCTCCCAAGCTAGAATACGGAAATAGGCATCCTTTGGTTGTTGCTTATGGCGGTTAATAGTAATTATCTCTTGCTTTTTATCTGTATCAGTAGCTATAGAGTACAAACGATGAGCAGTTTTCAATAGATAACTACGATCCTGGATATGATCGATAAGATAATTAGGTACAGCGTTGGACCCATGATAAGCTCCCAGTAAACTTCCTACAAACACCGAAATTGTATCAGTATCACTACCTAAAGTGTTGACTGCTGTTGTTAATGCTTCCTCTGGTTGTTTAAGATACTTCAAAAAGAGATAAATAGCGACACACACAGTCCCAATTCCTGAGCCTTTTGTTGCGGGACTTAAGGCACCAACGAAAGTGTAATAGGTTATTGCTTCTTTCTGGAGATAATCAGAAATACCTCTTAGATAATTTGCAGTTTCCTGGAGGGTTTGCGTCAGTAACTCACCAAAAGAGAGATCATTTCCTTTCCGATCTCTATTCCAGTAATTCACCCATCCAATTAAATATTCATCATTCTTAATAACACCTCTTACCTGCTTCAAGCCATCTAATACACAATCAACAAGATGTTCTGGATTTAGTGACTCTAAGGTTGTGATAGCACAATGTACAGCCAACGCAAAAAGAATAGCTCCAATAATAGCACGTGGATGTCCGTGAGTTATAATTGAGTTATAAAAAGAATCTCTGATAAGTTGTGATTTATCGTGAACATTCGCAAGAGCAATAGGCAAGTTGCGCATAGCAGCTCCATTTGCACCTGCATTTTTATACGATAGGTCTCCTTGCTTATAGAAATTTTTCTGCCAGTTTGCCTGCTTGCCAATCAATTTGTGAGCAGCCATTTTCACTGATTTCCCACCACCACGCTCATATTGAAGCCAGAGAGGAAGCTCTTCATAAGCAAAATGTTCTGGCTCAAACTTACCCGTTTCTGTAATACAACGAGCAACAGCCAAAGCTAACTGTGTATCATCTGAGTACTGACCTAAACCAATTCTGTCTTCGTATCCCCACCACTTACCTCCAACAACTTTTTCCCAAACAACAAAGTCTACTACCGGCAAACTAAAAGGCGGCTTATATCTCCCTTCAGGCTTAAGAAATTCAGTAGGCCAACCTAATGCATCACCAACTGCACTATAAAGCATAGCTCCCTCAAAACGATCAAGAGATGCTGAAATCATTACATATTAATGAGCGCTGTTGTTTATCAAAATCATCAAAAAGAAACAGTTGTGTCATGACTTCTCATCTCTCTACTACAAATCTAGCTCAAACGCAATTGAGGCGCGACATATATTATCAAGGACTATTTCTATCAGATATTTTGATATCGGCAAAGGATCAAGTACGATATCTGTCTGCAACAAATACCGAGCAGCAGCACTAAACTCGACAGTGCTAATACAATCCTGAGGCCTTTTAAGCCTATTAACTGGATGCAAATAGATATTAGCCTGTGTTCTAACCATTGCTCTTACTGCTACTGTCAGGTATATATTTTTATGTGATAACTTAGAATAAGTGTTCTTTTGGGCACACATTAAATATAACATATTTGCATCGATTTTTGTATCGCTTAAAGCCAGTTGATCGATAAAAGGAAAGCCTATAGTCTCTACCGATGCATTTGGAGAATCAGGGAAGAATTCCTCTTCTATAGTAAAAGGTGGATGCAATGCTGAGTCACAAATCCGTTCTGCATGTAGTAGGCTAGCACCGCTGATAAAAACTACTTTTGCTATAGAGGAAAATGGGATGTAATGAGGTACAAGAATTTCTGCCTGTACCGGTCGTACCCAACCATCTCGGTCCCAGGGCCGAGGCATAGAACGTATTGCAGCAAAGTTGACTAGATTAATTCCCTTAAGTCCTTCATCTCGCCGTTGCATAGTTGTTCCCGCAGCGTTTAAATCTGTAAAGATAACTCCCAACCATGCAGCAACCTCTAACTTTACAACAAAGAAACACAGGTGATCTTTTCTTTTTTTATGGTACGCCATAGGGGTAAATGGTGTAAAACTGAGTGAAACTTTATCCCAATTCCCATTATAGCGATCAAGGTCGTGCGATAAATTATTACCGCCTGGTACAGGGGGAAGCCAAACCCCTTCGTTTTCTTGTATGAGTTTAGAGCACAAAGCCTGTCTTCTACAAATATATGACAGGTTCTCAATAGAGGTAAAATGATACAGAGCCGTTATTTGCTCTTTGATGGCATCTCGATTTCTGTGTAGAGATACTCAGGAATCAAGCGAACAGTGTATGAGCGATGCACGGCTCGTCCAGAGGATCTAAGAAGAGAGAATTTTCACGTCCATTTGACAACATTGTCGCGAGAAAACCCCATGAAATCGCGAAAAAGTCATCATGGGGAGTTTGTCCTCCCTGACAAAGAGACACAAATAACCCCTCCTGAACCACCTCCATTTTTAAAGCTGGTTGGTTGCTTCTCTGTTCTTGTTCTTCAGCTTATTCGTTCATCAGAGAGAGATTTTGTGCAAACGGATATCTTGGATCGTTGCCCAGACAATGGTGAGGCAACTGGTCTCCGTCGTGAACACGTCAATCTGATCGGTGCGCTGCCGCACATTGCTGAAGAGACTTTCAATGGCATTGGTTGTTTGAAGGTATCGATGCATGCTCGCGGGAAAATCGTAGAACGTCAAGAGATGCTCTTCATCCTCTATCAAGCTTCGAACCGCTTCAGGATACCGCTGAGCATACTTCGCTTTAAAGGCAGCCAGGTGGATCAGCGCTTCCTGCTTGCTGGCTTGTTCCCAGATGCCAACCAACTCTCTTTGAACCTCTCCACGCTCTCTCCTGGCAATAGCGTTGAGCACATTGCGCTGTTTATGCACCAGACATCGCTGGCGAGGCGTCGCCGAAAAGAGTTCTTTCACCGAAGCAATCAAGCCCTCATGACCATCGGTGACGATGACATCTATCTGGGTTGCTCCTCGCCTTCGCAGATCCTGCAAGAGGCTTACCCATCCATCCTTACTTTCCTCCGCACACGCACGCAGAGCCAAAACCTCTTTATTGCCGCTCAGATCAATTCCTAAGGCAGTTAAAATGATGGTCGAATCCGCCTGACTTCCATGACGAATGTTGAAATGCACACCATCCAGGTACACAATCCGGTAGTGTTCTTGCAGAGGGCGTTCACGCCACGCTTCAAATTGCTCAGTCAGCGTCTGATTTAAGCGGCTGATAGTACTGGCGCTGGGAGCCACTCCCATGAGCGTTTGAGCCACTTCTCCTACCTTATGCGTGCTGGTTCCGCTCACGAACATTTGAGTGAGTCCTTCTGCAATATGCGGTTCAAAGCGGCTGTAGCGCTCGAAGGCTTGCGTCTGGAACTGCCCTTCGCGATCTCGGGGAACCTTCACATCCTCAAGTTTTCCTGTTGAGGTGATCAAGTCACAAGTGTAGGAGCCGTTGCGGTAGCCTTTGCGCTTGGGCGTGCACTCTCCCCAAGCGGCTCCAATGACCGCTTCAAGCTCTTCACACATCACGGTTTCTATCACCGCTCGAACGGCACTTTGAGCTAGGATGCGCAGATGCTGATGAAATTCTTGTTGATCGGGTAACGATGGAGATGAGGACTCCGAAGTGGAAACGACCTTCTCTGGTGTGATACGCTTTTTCTTAGGTACAGGCATACTTTCCTCCTTCTTAGGATTTGAGCTAAAGGATCGACCTCTTCTTCAGAAAGAGGTCATGCCTGTAGTATCTCTTCTTTCGTTGCTTTTTTTCTACCCTCTCCCTTACACACAATTCGTTATGGCATCTGCTCTTTTGCGAGACGGGCTAAAATAGCATCAAAATCGGGATAGTAGAAATGTGTCATTAATACTCCAAATCTTACCAATTGTGAAAATATCATTGGCTATTTCTGCAATTGATTGGGAAAAATATAGCATCAATTTGCTTTATATAAAGCAAAATAATTTTTATTGTATTATAAAATTTAGCAAAAAGCTATGTATGCGTCAGAAAGGGAATGAAGGAATCTTTTAATATATATGATATCCAGGCTATTAAACTTAAGGTGAGCAAACAAGGGCAATATCAATAATTGAAATATTTCGTTATCTGAGGCTTTAAAGAGAAGGAAATTAATACATGCAATAACCCCCAAAACGAGATGTTCGTTTCGGGGGATTTGTTCTGGATAAGCGTTTAGCCTTGCGGCTTCAAGGCAATGGCAGCGGGGACATCCAGGCGAACGCTGGGGGACATCGTTGAAGAGAGAACAACACTCCTCACATAGATACCCTTTGCGCCGGATGGGCGGGCACGCACCACAGAGTCCACAACCGACGAGATATTTGCCATAAGAGCGTCTTCGCTGAATGAGAGCTTCCCGGCAGGAATATGGAGAAGAGAAGTCTGATCAACGCGGAACTCGACACGGCCCGACTTTGACATCGCGAATCGTCTTAGCGATATCGAAAGTAATTGTGCCAGCCTTCGGGCTAGGCATCAAGCCGCGAGGTCCGAGCTTTTTACCGAGACGACCAACTTTACCCATCACATCAGGAGTCGCAATTGCGACATCAAAACCGAACCAGTCGCCCTCAACCTGCTTAATCAGATCATCGAGACCAACGAAATCCGCCCCAGCAGACTCGGCCTCAGAGACCTTTTCGCCCTGAGCGAAGACCAGAACCTTTACTTCTTTACCCGTACCAGCGGGCAACATCGCCACACCGCGAACCTGCTGGTCCGCGTGGCGGGGATCGACGCCGAGGCGCATATGCACCTCAACCGTAGGATCGAACTTTACATAATTGAGTTTTTTGAGGAGTGAAATGGCTTCCTGGGGTTGATACAGCTTCGTCTCATCGACAAGCTTTAGCGGCCTCCAGATATTTTTTACCGTGTGCCATAAATGTTTGTGCCCTCCTTGAGGCTAAAAACCGCAGTGACTTGCGGGCGAGCAAGAGCGAATTGCCTATTCAGCGCCACCGATTTGCGGTTCGAGAGTGCAGAAGACCCTCAGGCTGAAACAACTACTCAACAGTGATTCCCATGCTACGAGCCGTACCTTCGACAGTGCGCTCAGCGGCGGGAATATCATGCACATTCAGATCTTTATACTTCAGCTCTGCAATTTCATGCAGTTTTGCGCGAGAGATCGTCCCAACCTTCGTCTTATTCGGGGTTGCGGAGCCCTTCTCAACGCCAGCCGCCTGTTTCAGCAAGAAAGCAACGGGTGGGGTGCGGGTAACAAAAGTAAAAGAGCGATCCTCATAGATAGTGATTTCAGCAGGAATAATCTGACCAGCCTGCTCCTGAGTACGCGCATTGTATTCCTTACAGAACATCATAATATTGACGCCGTGAGGACCAAGCGCGGTACCGATAGGGGGAGCTGGATTAGCCTTCCCTGCCGGAATCTGTAGACGGACTACAGCTTTAATACGCTTTGCCATATGTTGTAAGCTCCTCAAAAAAGTTCGTTAAAATGTAAAGTGTCAAAGTGTCAAAAATTGACTTTGACTTCGCAATAAGAGAATTTTTGTGTTCCTACAGAGAGGTCTACACAGAAAAACCCAGGAAAATTATATCTTTTCAACCTGGAGGAAATCCAGCACCACCGGAGTTTCACGACCAAAAAGGAGACGAGCACCGTAACTTTATTGCGGTCCATATTAATATCGCTGACGGTACCAATAAACTCGGTGAAAGGACCATCAATAACGCGAACGCTCTGGCCCTTCGAGAAACTGATCTTCGCCTTCGGCTTCTCAGTCTCTTTCGTCACCTGTTTCAAAATCGTCTTGATCTCGCTTTCGTGGAGAGGGACAGGTTTTGTACCGGAGCCGACGAAGCTTGTGACGCCAGGAGTATTACGAACGACATACCAGGCCTCATCGCTCATAATCATCTCAACAAGCACATAGCCAGGAAAGACCTTCCGCTGGACCGTGCGCCGCTGGCCCTGTTTAATCTCAACCTCTTCTTCCATCGGCACAATAATACGAAAAATCTTATTGCGCATATCCATAGAAGCGATACGCGCCTCAAGATGGCTCTTCACCTTATTCTCATACCCTGAATACGTATGAATGGCAAACCAGGCGCGGCCTTCAGTATTTACATTTACCTCAGACTGTTCATTATTCCCGCCAGCATGTTCAGTAACCACAGCAATTCCTCTTATACTTTCCAGCTCAACCCATACAGTCGCCGCCTACCAATAGAGCTACAAGAAACTCCAGCTCAGCCAACACAAAAAGAACGGCGTGCATGGCTGCTCTTCCAGTCGGGCCTGAAAAGGCGCAGAAGCGTAGCTGCAAACAGGCTAACGGCTCAACCGAAGGAGTGACCTGTGCTCTTTTTAGCTACCGCCGCTAATAAGAAGGAAGAGATGATAGAGCCCGAAGTCTGCAAGAGCCAGAATCACAGCGACCACAGCGGACAGTAACAGGACCATAAAGGTCATATTACGAGCCTCAGTCACTGTTGGCCAAGTCACCTTATGTCGTAATTCGTAGTAGGCCTCATAGATAAAACGGCCTATGCGGCTATTGCGAAAGCGTGTTTGCAAGCTCGGAGCGTTGGTTTCACGTCGCACGGGCCGGGTCTCCTGCTTTGGCTGGTCTTTGCGTACATCACGAGCAGGTTTAGCAGTGGGAGTTTCCTTCGTAGAGGTACGCCCCTTGCTCTCAACGGTAGCAGGCTCAGACATCTGCTGAACCCGGCTCGTATTTTTCTTCTTGTCGGCCATGTTCTTTGCCACGTTCAACCTTTCTTATCAGTAGTAGTGACTGCCGCTAGCATAGATACATACTAGCAAGGTAGGACCCTACAATCTACTTGGTCTCACGATGAGGAGCACGGACGCGACAGGTAGTACAGAACTTCTTCAGTTCAAGACGTTCTGGATTATTTCTTTTATTCTTCGAGGTCGTGTAGTTGCGGCTTTTGCAAGTTGTGCAAGCCAGCGTCACCACAATGCGATTCTCTTTGCTCTTACTAGCCATATTTGTCTCCATTCATGTTTTAGACTGGCTTGCTTGAGAATATGGCTGAGAGGAGCACACTTCTCGTAAGAGTTGTGCGCAACTTTGAGACACATTCTTTCCATTGTTTGCTACATTGACAATAGTGCAGATAAGCACTGGCAGGCGCAAAAGCTGCGCCCACCAGATATGTAGGACAGTACAAAATTTAGCTAATAACCTGGGTGCAAACGCCGGCACCAACGGTGCGACCACCTTCACGAATGGCGAACTTCACGCCCTCTTCCATCGCCACCGGCTGGATCAACTCCACCGTCATCTCGATGTTGTCTCCCGGAATCACCATCTCTACCCCATCGGGCAACTTGATCGCTCCGGTCACGTCCGTCGTTCTCACATAGAACTGAGGACGATAGCCATTGAAGAAGGGGGTATGACGGCCACCCTCTTCTTTGGAAAGCACATACACCTGGGCTTTAAACGTCTTGTGTGGCTTGATCGATCCCGGCTTCGCCAGCACCTGTCCACGCTCGATATCCGCTCGCTCGACTCCTCGCAGCAGACAGCCCACATTATCGCCTGCCTGGCCCTGATCCAGCGTCTTCTGGAACATCTCCACACCCGTCACCACCACGCTGCGGGTCACTTCCTGCATCCCCACGATCTCCACGTTCTCCCCCACCTTGACAATGCCACGCTCGATACGTCCGGTGGCCACCGTGCCACGTCCTTTAATGCCGAAGACATCCTCAACCGGCATCAAGAACGGCTTATCGATGGCTCGCTCAGGCGTCGGAATGTAGTTGTCCACCTGATCCATCAACTCCCAGATACAGACGGCGGATGGATCGTTGCGGGAAAGATCTCCCTTGCTCTCCAGTGCTTTGAGGGCCGAGCCACGAATGACGGGGACATCATCGCCGGGGAAATCGTTCTTGGAAAGCAGTTCGCGCACTTCCAGTTCGACCAGTTCGAGCAGTTCCTCGTCATCCATCATATCGACTTTGTTGAGGAAGACCACCATCGCCGGCACTTCCACCTGACGGGCGAGCAGCACGTGCTCACGGGTCTGAGGCATCGGGCCATCAGGAGCACTCACCACCAGGATCGCGCCGTCCATCTGAGCGGCCCCCGTGATCATATTCTTAATATAGTCGGCATGACCTGGGCAGTCCACGTGGGCATAGTGGCGTTTCTGCGTCTCATACTCCAGGTGGGCGATGGCAATCGTGATGCCGCGCTCGCGCTCTTCAGGAGCTTTATCAATCTGGTCGAAAGCGGTATATTTAGCAAGCTGAGCATTTGCCAGATACCTTCGTAATGGCAGCAGTCAGGGTCGTCTTGCCGTGGTCAATATGCCCAATAGTTCCTACGTTCACATGCGGTTTTGTCCGCTCAAACTTTTTCTTCGCCATTGCCTACTTGTGGCTCCTTTTGCAATCCTGTTTGCGATCAGACAGAGGTATTATGTATAGACATGCAGCAGCCGCCCCCTGTACCTGATCGTCGACAAAAGAGACTATTCCCAGTGCTCAACCAGCAGAGGGAAAATGACGATCAATTCAGAAGACGGCAGCAAAACTTATATACGTCCTGCGCGGATTTTCATGAAGATAAATCCGGGAGAAGCTAAAGGTTTCTAATACTCCCGACGTCCTCAGAAACCACGGGAGCCCGTGATGGGAATTGAACCCATGACCCCAGTCTTACCAAGACTGTGCGCTGCCGCTGCGCCACACGGGCCAACCTTACCTCTTACAGTAAGTGGTGGGCAGTGGAGGATTCGAACCTCCGAAGCTTGCGCAACTGATTTACAGTCAGTCCCATTTGGCCACTTTGGTAACTGCCCAGGTTGAGGAACACACCAGTTTTTTCTGAGTGATCGACGGACACATTATAGCTGACCACCTCTGGCCTGTCAAGTATTTTTCAAGGAGTTTTTCTGAGCTAAAGTTCTGGTAGAAAAAGGGGAAAGAGAGTAGCCAGGCACATTTGCAAGAAAGAGCATATCCCATAGGTACCATATGGTACCATCCCCAAAAAGGGGTTACAGATGTATATCCTCTTCCGTGAGCTAAATTAAGATCTGTTCCGAGGAAATTGCAGAAAAAACATTGCTCTTTCTACAAATTGCTGGTATAATTCGGAACGTTGGAGAAAACATAACCCCACGGATGCGTTTATGCAAGGCATCCTGACTGCAACTAAAGTGCGTTTCCGAGAATACGGAAACTTTCTCAACAAGTGAAAAGTACTGCGGTTTTTCCGCTACCCTTGTGTGTTAATTGACAGTTTGGATTCTGAGATGTAAAGAGGTAGCTTCTATGGCAGCGAACTGTGACTTTAGTCGTTCTTCCTTACTTAACGAACAGTATCAGCGTGAAATGGAGCTCATTGCTGTTGCCCTTCAAGAAGAGAGTCAGGATGAACGTGAAGAGCGTCTCAGCCTCGTTGCACGTTCCTGGTCTCTCACAAGTGCCTGTTTTCATGCACAATTAGAAGCCAGCGAGGCCCCCATTTATGCCCCAGCAGTTTTCGCACGTCGATAATTTGTTCGCCTAGTAGAGATGTAAATGTAGTTTTGCCATGCCTCATCCACCAGATCTTACAACCGACGCACTGACCTATCAGACGGCAGTGCAATTTGGCATGGTTTACTGGGTAAATTTTGGCTATTCCTCCCTGCCTCCAGGCATTGAAGAGAAGCGTATCCTGGATTGGCACCCGGCCCTTGTAGTCTCTGGTGATCCCTTCTGTCGGCATGCCGGGGCTGTCAATGTTGTGGCATTAACCTCGTATCGTGGGAAGCTGCGCCCCTATCATCATCTCCTCCTAAAACGGGACTATCCATTACTAGATACAGACAGTCTGGTAAAAACCGAGCTTATGTATCCAATTTTGCGTTCTCTGCTGGCCGATCAATATGCAATCTGCAAGTTGAACGATCCCGATCTGCGAGCAATCATGGGAAAAGTTGCCAACAGCCTGGCCATTACCATGTTTTATTCGTTGCACTAGCCGATGCATTCAGTGAACGAGAGGTTTTTTGCATGACAGAGACGCCACAGCAAGAACTACGCCGTCTTCCAGCCGTAAACGACCTCCTGCAAACCTCTCCAGGTCAACAGCTCATAGCCTCTTATTCCTATACACTTACGCTGCGTGCGGTACGCGAAATATTAGCAGATGTACGCGTAGCTATTCGCGGCGGCGCTCCCTGCCCTTCCCAAGAAGAACTTATCAGAAAAATAGCAGAGCACCTGGAACAAAGCCAGCAAGCACATTTGCGTCCATTAATTAATGCAACCGGAGTAATCATTAATACGAATCTGGGGCGTGCACCTTTGAGCAAAGCGGCCCTGGCGGCTGTAAGCGAGATTGGGAGTGGATACAACAACTTAGAATATGATCTGGAGGCAGGTGAGCGTGGTTCGCGTCACACGCACGTCGCCGCGTTACTACGTGAATTGACCGGTGCCGAGGCGGCACTGGTTACTAACAACAATGCGGCGGCGGTCCTACTGGCACTGAGTACATTGGCACAAGGGCATGAAGTAGTTATTTCTCGCGGTCAACTGGTCGAGATTGGTGGAGGCTTTCGCATACCCGATGTCATGCGTCAGAGCGGTTGTCAGCTTATTGAAGTTGGCACTACCAATCGAACACGTCTGCGTGATTATAAAGAGGCAATTACAGAGCGAACAGCCCTATTACTCACCGTTCATCCCAGCAACTTTCTCATTACCGGCTTCACTGAATCCACGCCAACGAAAGAGCTGGTTGAGCTAGCACGGAGCGCGGGTCTCCTGGTAATGAATGATCTGGGCAGTGGCTGTCTCTTATCCAGTGAACACTATGGACTGGCACATGAGCCAACGCCCCAGGAGAGTATCAGGGCTGGTATTGATCTGGTCTGTTTCTCAGGAGACAAATTACTGGGTGGTCCGCAAGCTGGTATTCTCGTCGGGAGAGCGGAGGTCATAGCGCGGCTGGCAAAACATCCATTGATGCGTGCAGTACGTATTGATAAGATGACACTAGCGGCTTTAGAAGCAACATTGCGACACTATCAGCGCGGCGAGGCGGCAGAACATATTCCAGTCTGGCAGATGATAGCAGCAAGGCCAGAACAGCTTAAGCAGCGTGCAAGCCATTGGATGCAGCAACTGCGGGCCCAGGGGATAGAGGCGCATCTCCAGGTGGGAGAGTCAACTATTGGTGGAGGCTCATTACCCGGAGAAACGCTACCAACGACCCTACTAGCGCTTGAAGAAGGGAAACAGAGATACGCACTGGAAGAGATCGCAAAGCGTCTACGATCACACCGCATCCCAATCATTGGTCGCATACTGCGTAATAATCTGCTTTTCGATCCGCGAACAGTCTTTGAGGAGCAAGACCAGGAGATTTTACAAGCACTTATTCATTATTGTTGAGTGTAAAGATTCGTCATCTTGATGAAAAGGATGTTCAGCCAATAAGTACTATTATTCCCCAACTTTCCTCATATACCGTTTTTATTCTATTAGTTAAGATTTCTCTGCTCAATGAATCCGAGAAATCTTCACATTTGGAACGCAATCTTCAGCATTTCTTATTTTTCTCAGGAAAAAGCGCATACATTTATTGACATTTCTTAGAGAGATAAGTACAATTAGAGACAGATAACGTCGTGTTCAGACTTAGGAGGCATTCTTCATGGCTGTCGTACATACTGATTTTTATCGTCATGAGAACCTCGTCCGCAAATCTATACAGATACCCTCAACGCAACATAAAGAGTTAAAAGCGTTGGCAGTTGAACTAGACTCCTCATTAGGGGATGTAGTGGAGACAATAATGGAACTTATGCGGCAAGATAATTATCAGCAATTAAAATCAGCAATTATCCAAAAACGTGAACGCGAACTCTCCTCCCTGAATCACACCCTTGACGAAGCTTACGCCTACCTCGGTTCTCTCCCTGAAACGCTCGAAGAAGCCCGCTTCTTTTTTGAAGCTGGGAGTGAAGGTATGGTTGCATGAATGATGAGGCCAGGCAAACGTTGCCCAGCCCGCGCTATTATGAGGCACATTCAGTGATTCCAAGCCCCCGCAGGGGTGAAATATGGGATGTCAATTGGTCACCGGGTCGAGGGGCCGAACAACAGGGAACCCGACCAGCATTAATCATCCAGAATGATCGAGGCAACGCGTCATCTTCCTATCCACTGACCATCGTTGCTTCCATGAGCCGAACCGAACGTGAGCTTCCACTCCACGTGCGTATTGCTCCTCATCCTGAAAATGGGCTGACCGACTACACAGACGTAAAATGCGAGCAGATTATGACTATTGAGAAGTCTCGCCTGTTGCGTCGGCGTGGTGTTATTACTCCTGAAGAATTGCAAAAGGTTGATCTCGCCTTGCGCCTGAGTTTGAATCTGCTTCCCTAACTATTCTTCCTACATATTCTAGTCAGGTAGATCCTCTACTACATAGACTGCGTAAAAAACTACCTGACCAGAACCAGATGTGACCTTGCGCCGTTTACCTGATTATCTACTGGTTTATGGGGTGTTAGGCTCTGGCTACTCTAGCCCATGATCGCACAAAAATTGAACCGGTTCCTGCTCCTATTATCGCTCTCACCATCCTGGTCATTGCGCTGCTTCTCCACATCAACTATGCGCTAAAAAATAAACGTTAAGCCTCATAGAAAAACAAGATCAGTGAACGTGGGCGGAGGAGAGGCCTCCGCTCGCCGACACATTTTTCAGTGAACATCACATCCTCTGGCCGATTTAAGCAAAAAGTCTGTATTAAAAATCAGCTTTTGATACAGAGAGGATACCAAGTTCCATTGCGCGCATGACTGCTGACGCACGTAAATCTACATTGAGCTTATTATAGATGCTTGTTAGATGCGCTTTGACAGTATGTTCCGTGATAGAAAGACGCTGTGCGATCTCTTTGTTTCGTTCACCGTGTGACATTGCCCTCAATACTGCCAGTTCGCGCTCACTTAAGCCTGGATTACCTTTACTCTTCAAAGGGAGTGAAGTTGAGGTGGGCAGAGTACTCGGTTCAGTATGCGCTAAAATACGTGCCATCATCTCAGGTTGCAGCAACAACTCACCACGGGCAGCGGTGTGAATGGCATAGAATAAGGTTTCGCGAGAAGCGTCTTTGAGGAGATAACCGCAAGCTCCGGCACGTAATCCTTGCAGAATTAAAGTATCTTCATTGTAAGTCGTTAAAATAACAATAGCAATACGAGGCCAGGTCTGTCGAACATGTCCAATAACCTCCAGACCATCCATACCAGGCATACGAATATCCATGAGAACAACATCTGGCTGCGTTTCTCCTATAAGGATGAGAGCGCTTGCGCCATCGGACGCATCACCTACTACAAGGAAGCCTTTTCCTTTACCAGCTTTTTCCAGGATAAGCCTCAAGCCTTCACGCACAATTAGATGGTCATCGACGATCAATACGCGAACAGGCGGTTGTTCCTGGCTATATTGCGTATTCATGGTATAAGCTCTTCCTCTTTCACAGAAACAGTGCTTTCATGTCCTTGCTCATCAGGATTTTTCGTAAGTGGTACTGAGATGTGTAATTTGGTACCTTTGCCGAAAGCACTCTCGATCTGCATAGATCCCTGTAACAGCCGAGCACGCTCGCGCAAACCGGGAAGGCCATAATGTCTCATATACATCAAAGTGGAAGAAGTATCAAAGCCAATACCATCATCGCATATCTCAAGTATAAACAAAGCACCTTCCTGGTGAGTGCGTACACAAGCATGTTTGGCCTGGGCATGACGAGCGATATTCATCAAGCCTTCCGACACAACTTTCAAGATATGCTCACATGACTGAGGGGAAAGCGCGGCAAGCGGTACAAGGTCAGCAGAACAGGCGATACCAGTTGCATTGCGAAAACGCGCAATCTCATCTTCCATAACCTCCACAAAATCCAGATTATCCCTGGTCTCATTCCGCAGATCATCGATTGCACAGCGAGAGGCGGCAAGGACAGAACGAGCGCGAGCCATAGTCTGCTGCACAATCTCCTGTGCCTCTTTGTACTCTTCCATCGATAGCAAAGCATCAACAGTATCAAGTTGCATTGTCAGACCAACCAGGCCCTGAGCAAGAGTATCGTGTAATTCACGGGCCATACGCTGGCGCTCACCAGCCAGAGTAAGTTCTTCTACACGAGCCGCATAAGAGATCAGTTCACGATGAGAAACTTCCAACGCATTCAGCAAACCTTGCGTCTGATCGTGCGCTCGTGCCAGGCGAAAATAAAACACGATATAGCCGATGGCAACAAGTAATACTGGAATAAGGTACTTGAGAATCGCATGGAGATCAATCCAGCTATGCAAAAGCAGATCTACCAGGAAAAACAGAGACCGCACAAATCACTGTTAGGGTTACAGGCCTACGCTCTCGCCAGGTATTTACAACATCTCCAATGAATGCCAGATACAACCCCATTGAGATAATGACCGCCGATGAAAAGGGGAAGATGCCGCTCGCAAGCAAGATAATACTACATTGGATGAGCATGTAAAGCCAGTACCAGCGGGGAGATACATGGCGAAAGAGACTAAGCGCATAGAGGCTTGCGTGTAAGAGTATTAGTCCAGTAAAGGAAAGAAAAAGAGCGAGAGCAAGAGCTCGGCCTATATGTAAGCCACCACGTGGGCTTATTTCGATAGGCAGAGCAATATAAGCCCACAGAAACAAAATCCAGAGAAAAGGCCATAACCTGCGATACGCATGCCACATACATGCCTCAATTTCACTAAATATTCATTCATAGATACTCAGCATATCTCTACAAGCGATCCGGGAAAATTATAACATGCAAGCCATTGTAAAAGGGTAGCTACTCGGCTATCTCAGGAACTACCCATTCGGTTAGTAGTCGAACGGGTAGTTTCATTATGGAGCAACAGGTGATGATTGGGCAGGCGAGAACAGCTAAACTCATAGCAGCTAAAGAAAAAGCACCCGGAAAGAAAGGGAAATAGCTATGGAAATAAAAATTCGCTCTTTACAAAAAATCTATCCAGGGGGAGTACCAGCCCTCCAGGATTCTTGATTTAACAATCCCTACAGGAATGTTTGGGCTGTTAGGTCCTAATGGTGCAGGGAAAACAACCTTAATGCGCATATTAGCAGGAATTCTGCGAGCCAATGCGGGCCAGATTCAAGTTGGTTCCTATGACCTTCAGAGCATCAGGGGGCGCGAGGGAGTCAAAACTATTCTGGGCTATCTACCACAAGAGCTCGGCATTTACCCCGATCTCAGTGCATTTGAATTTCTCGATTACATTGGCACCTTCAAAGGCTTAACAGATCGCACAATACGGAAGGCACAGGTCAAGCAGTTACTGGAACTAGCCGGATTAACAGAGGTTGCTGACCGCAAACTACGCAGCTTTTCGGGTGGAATGAAACGGCGCGTTGGTATTGCACAGGCCCTCCTGAACAATCCTAAATTGCTCATTGTCGATGAGCCAACCGCCGGGCTTGATCCAGAAGAGCGCATCCGTTTCCGGAATCTGCTGGCTCAACTGGCAGGGGATCGAATAGTGCTGCTCTCCACCCATATAGTAGAAGATATTGCTCAAACCTGCTACCGGCTTGCCGTGATGAAACAAGGGCAGGTCGTTTTTCAAGGTACGATCAATGAACTGGCTACATTAGCATCTGGTCATGTTTGGGATATTACAACCACTGGAGGAAACCTACCGACCGGTGACATTGCAATTGTCTCTACAATAAGCAAGGGCTTATCAACTACCTATCACCTAGTAGGCACACTCAAAACACAGCCAGGAATGAATTGTGTTTCAGGTGAGCCAAGACTGGAAGATGGCTATATGTGGCTGATGCACGAACAAAATATAGTGAGTACAAAAACCTCAAAGGATCTACCAGCCAGTAGAACAAAGAAAGGATAACAAGCATGGAACGTCTATCTGCCTTCTCTACAGCACTCCGCTATGAATTTCGCATGCAGATTCACCGCCTGGCCCTCTGGGCCACATTTCTTGGTTTTGCGGCGCTGGTATTTGCTGTCGCCTGGCAAGGAAACTGGACGCACTGGAGTGGTGAAAAGATTCCCCTTGACAGCTTCGCAAGCTGGACAGTCATTATCAATCTTTTTGTTCCACCTGCTACCGGCATTTTGCTGGCAGATCGTCTTTACCGAGATAAAAAATTGCGCACAGATGAGATTTTTAATACTACACAGGGCAGCATAGGAAGCAGATTACTTGGTAAATATCTTGGTAGCTTACTAGCAACACTGATACCGCTGCTTCTCATTTATTGTATCGGTATTGGCTTTGACATATTCCACTGGCAAGGGCTGATTGGCTGGCAAAACACGCTACACAATTTACCAGGCGTGCTAGCGCTCTTTCTTACAGTTATCCTACCAGGACAACTATTTATCGCGGCATTTTCTCTGGTCTGCCCAATGTTTCTCTGGATACCGCTTTACCAGTTTCTTTTTGTTGGCTACTGGTTCTGGGGCAATATCTTTAATGCCAGTAGAGGCATTCCTTCACCAAGCAATACGATTTTGACACCGTTTGGTGGCTACATGCTTGCAGGATTCTTTCATGAGGATAGCGGTATGGTTGTGCACCAGGCTACATTTTTGCAAGGAATAGAGAGCCTATTACTATTAGTTGGGATTGCAATGGGAGTCCTGTTTATAGCATGGAACTATCTGGTTCGCATACGCACTGCTAGCTGGATGATCTTTTCTAGAGGATAAGGAAAAAAGTAGTATGTTCGTTGATCGCCTCTATTATGATATTCGCGTGTCAGGCCGATGGATGGTCGCTGTACCTCTATTTACTATAGCCGGGAGTTTCATCCTCGTTATGCTATTGAAATTAAGTCAGACGAAGACGATTGGACTTTTTACCGCCTGCCTAGAGATGTTTTTACCTTTTATTGCAGGGATTTTCATTGTAAGGCTCTGTGGACATGACGCAGCTGCTGAGTTATTACTCAGCATGCCGGTACCTTATCGAAGAACAGTCTTTCGTCGCTCCTTGCTTATAGGAAGCTGGATTGCGCTCGTTGCGCTCCTGATCAGCATCCCTTTAAGCAGGCTACACTTCATAAAAATTTTTCCCTTTGAAAATTCCTGGCCCGATCTAATGCAATGGCTTCTGGTGCAACTCACCTGGTTGGCACCGCTTCTCTGGTTTATGGGGCTGGGACTTTTTCTCGTACTGCTGCTGAGAAGTAGAGCTGCGAGTACAGCTTTGCTCGGAGGGGTATGGGTCGGAGAAAATATTATGTATGGCCTATTGATTGGGACGCCCTGGTTACATCCAATCTTTCTTTTTGCCACCTCACTGACACCGCTGCTAGCGCTTTCATCTTTCTGGTTAAGCAACCGTATTCAATTGCTTGTGACAGGTCTTGTGCTACTCATTATTGCCTGGCTACAATTACATAATACAGAAGTGCTTTTACAAAAAACGCTGAAAGAAGAATAGCAAGAGAACAGCGAGGAATGATTTGGCTGGTTCAAGTGTTCTCAATAGTAAAGAGCCAATGCAGATGGCTGGCCCTTTCTCCAGATATTGGCTGTAGGTCCCCTTCTTCTTCTATGCTAAAATTCAAGCAAGAATAGTACCGTGGCCGCCATCCTTATTTAGAAAGGTATGCCAGAACAAAAGGCAGACAATAGTCTTCCTTCAAAAATAGATTGTGGTCGGGGGAACAAGGCTTTCTGATCTTTTCTTAAGGTGCAAAAAGGTGCGTCCTATGTACCAAAGAAGAAAGTGCGCCATACGTACTCATATATGCCAGGAGAGACGCAAACATGCAAAAACAGATAGGAACAATACAGGTAAAGCGAAGTTTTCCAGAGATGCTCAAAGGTGGAGTGATCTGTGATGTCATCAATGCAGAACAGGCTCGGATTGCCGAAGAGGCAGGGGCATCTGCGGTGATGGCCCTTGAGCGGGTACCAGCCGATATTCGCGCGCAAGGGGGAGTTGCGAGGATGAGCGATCCTGAGCTCATCATTGAGATTAAGCGGGCCGTGACGATTCCGGTAATGGCAAAATGTCGCATCGGTCATTTTGTAGAGGCCGAGATTTTGCAAGCTATTGGTGTCGATTGTATTGATGAATCCGAGGTACTAACCCCAGCCGACGAGAGCTTTCACGTCAACAAACACCTGTTTCCCGTTCCCTTTGTCTGCGGAGCGCGAGATCTTGGCGAGGCTCTACGCCGCATCGGCGAGGGTGCGGCGATGATTCGTACAAAGGGAGAGGCTGGTACAGGAAACGTCGTTGAGGCGGTACGCCACCTGCGAACGATTATGGGTGGGATTCGTCGTCTACAGTCGCTACCCGAAGAGGAGCTGATGAGCGAGGCGAAAAACCTGGGTGCCCCCTATGAGCTAGTTGTTGAGATTGCACGAAGCGGAAAATTGCCGGTAGTAAACTTCTCTGCGGGTGGAGTTGCGACGCCAGCAGATGCAGCATTGATGATGCGACTGGGAGCCGAGGGAATCTTTGTTGGCTCAGGAATCTTCAAATCGGGCGATCCTATGAAGCGGGCAAAGGCCATCGTCAAGGCGACAACGCACTATCAGGACCCGGAGATACTGGCAGAAGTTTCGCGCAATCTGGGCGAAGCAATGGTAGGAATTAACCTCGATACGCTCCCCAAAGAAGAATTAATGGCGCGGCGAGGGTGGTAACGGGAACATTCATGGCGACAGAAAAAAAACGCAACTTCAGACCACGTATCGGCGTATTAGCATTGCAGGGTGATTTTGCAGCCCATTTAAAAATGTTAGACGAGGTAGGAGCGGATGGTATTGCTATTCGCCTCCCCCAGCAACTTGCAGATTTAGATGGTATAATTATACCAGGTGGTGAGAGCACCACTATCGGTAAGCTCATGGTTATCTATGACTTACACGAGATTTTACAGCAGAAAATACAAGAAGGAGTTCCCGTCTGGGGAACTTGTGCGGGGCTAATCTTACTCGCAAAAGAGACGGATAATGCACTCGCAGGCCAACCACTGTTGGCATCGATGCATATTCGCGTCCGTCGTAATGCGTTCGGGAGTCAGCGGGAAAGTTTTGAAACTGATCTGTCTGTACCGGCTCTAGGTGAAGCGCCGTTCCACACATTCTTTATACGAGGACCAGCCGTTGAAGCGGTTGGCCCAGAGGTAGAGATACTGGCGACGCTCGACGATGGCACTATCGTCGCAGTCCGTGAAGGCAACCTGCTTGGTACGGCATTCCATCCGGAAGTGTCGGGAGACCCACGTTTCCATCAGTACTTTCTCCGCATAGTAGAGAGCGTCACACGGTAGGGGCATTTCACAATGCCCCTGGACGAGGGAGCACTTGATGATAAGACCGGTACTATACGTGGACCTGCCGGGAATCATCTATGCTCTTGACCGCCGTGCTCGTAATAAGCAGCGAGAATATGCAAACTTCGTTTGCTGGCTAGAGCCGGTGGAAGGTGACCTGTCCCCATCACCCCTTCTGAGAAATATTATCCCGATACAGCCGACATCGCGTACCTGGATCTGCGAGGACCACTGGCATCTGCTGGGCTTTACGCAAGTATATGAACGTCCCGCCCATAAAGCCTGGGATATCACCTATCTTGCTTCGATGGCTCAGAACGAAATGACCAGTGACGACATCCTGAACGCATTACTAGAATACACGCTAGAGATGGCGGCCACTCATGGCATACTCCGTATTTTTGCGAAGGTTGAGGACGAAATCCCTGAACTGGACCTTTTCCAGCGAACGGGCTTTCAGCGCTATGCACGCGAATTGACCTATGTGTATGAGCCGGGGTCAATTCCACCGCCGAGCGCCCCCAACCTGCCCTCACTGCGCCGCTGGACGCGCCATCATGCATGGGGCATCCATCAACTCTACCGTTCTATAACGCCTCAACGCGTGCAGACGGCAGAGATGATCGACAACAGTGAGGAATACGCCAGGCTCAATGTCGGCGAACAGCGTCCCCTTGCTTCCATTTTTTCGCGAGGCAATGAGAATTACGTATGTGACGTCGGTGTACGCCTGGGAGCATGGATGCGGCTCAGTCGAGGTCACGGCTCGGCCCCACATCGCATCATACTCAATGTTCACCCGGAGCACGCTGACCTCGCAGAACCGCTTCTGCGTTTCGGCATTAACCGGCTTCTGGAGACAGACGTACGGCGCATCTATTGCCTGGTGCGCGAGTACGACTCTTTTGTAATCACCGCACTACGCAACAGTGGATTTGAGCAGGCCTCGACCAGAGTACTGCTTGTGCGACACGTCGCATTACTGGCGACGAGGCAGAGCACAGTCCCCCTACTGGAGCAACGCGCGGTCTATGGTTTGAAAGGCCTGGGGACGGTCAATTCACGCCAACACATGAGGTGATAAAACTGCCTATGCAACATGTGATCACTGACGATCTGGAGGCTCTGCTAGCTGCCCTACCGCCTAGCATCCACGATGCGGTTAATCGGCTAGAGAACCGAAGTGACCTGCTGGAGATCGTGATGGACCTCGGACGAATGGCCGAGGGCCGCTTCCCAGAAGGGGAGGTGATCCTTAGTACCCAGCCCGTGACCTATGCCGACCTGGAATACGTAGTTGAGCGTATCGGCGAATTTGGAGACGATAACCGTGCTGGTATTGAGAGAACACTACATCGTATAAGTGCAATGCGGAATCGTAAAGGCAAAGTCGTCGGCTTAACCTGTCGTATTGGTCGTGCGGTACTTGGCAGTATTGCTCTGATCCGCGACATCGTAGAACAGGGCCAGTCTATCCTCATTCTTGGTCGCCCAGGGGTGGGTAAAACGACTCTGTTGCGCGAAATAGCACGTGTTCTCGCGGATGAAGCGAATAAACGTGTCGTGGTAGTAGATACCTCGAATGAAATAGCCGGAGACGGAGATATTCCGCATCCTGGCATTGGACGTGCTCGCCGAATGCAGGTAGCACGAACAGCGGAACAACATGCGGTGATGATCGAGGCTGTAGAAAATCACATGCCTCAGGTTATTGTTATCGATGAGATTGGCACTGAGCTAGAGGCCGCAGCAGCCCGCACAATAGCTGAACGCGGTGTACAATTGGTTGCGACGGCTCATGGGAATACATTGGGGAATCTTTTGGTGAACCCAACGCTCTCTGATCTGCTAGGGGGTATCCAGACGGTGACACTTGGTGACGAGGAGGCGCGTCGTCGTCACACGCAAAAGAGTATTCTGGAGCGAAAAGCGCCGCCAACATTTGATGTCCTGGTTGAGCAACAAAGCTGGGAGGAAGTAGTAGTCCATCGCAATGTCGCGGACACCGTTGACACCCTGCTACGAGGTCAACCTACCACAGCGGAAGAGCGCGTTCGAGACGAGGAAAGCGGTCATGTCTCAGTGCGCCGTATTAGCGTTGAAGGAATGGAATCGACGACGTGGGGACCGAATGGCGCTGAAGGTCGCCAGACAGCGCAAGGACAAGGCTTCACGACAGGAATGTTTGAACGTGTACCACCGCGTTCAGAGCGTTCTCCGGAGCGCTTCGAGCGCAGTGAGCGCAACGGGAACAACTGGGGACAGATTCGCCAGGTCGGTCCAAATCCGGGCGGTGAGCGTGTGCGAGCTCGTCCTCAGGCACAGATTGCACCACAAATACAGGCACTGGCTCCAACAGGAACCTCGCCTGCGGATGTAAAAACGCAATCGGGCGCGGTCCTGCTCACAGCGAATCCTGATCTTAGCGAAGGGATCTATCAACCGGAGAATGCGCGTACAGAGCTGCCTCTGGTAAAAACATTGCGCGTCTATCCCTTCGGAGTGAACCGTGACCGTCTAACGGAGGCGGCTCGTTATCTCCAGGTACCGATTGCTGTTTCAAATAATCAAGGAGATGCCGACGCAGTAATCACCTTGAAAAACTATTATAAGCGGCAGCCGGAGCGCTTACAACAGGCAGAGCAAGATCGCAAGCTGATTATTATTCTAAAAAATAATACGATTGCGCAGATGCAACATGCGCTGGCCCGCCTCTTTGATGTGCCCGTCATAGAAAATACCCTTTCAGAAGAACAGCAAGAAAGCTCTGATGAAAGTAGCGATTATGAATTTGACGATCCAACCAAGCAGGCTTTATTAGAGACAGAAGACGCCATTCATCAGGTCTTAAACAAGGGATTAACGACAGCTGAACTGGCACCGGCAAATGCTTATATTCGGCGGCTTCAGCATCAGATGGCCACCCGTTACAATCTGATCTCACGAAGCCGAGGAAAAGAGCCCAATCGTCGCGTAAAAATCTTCCGTTCGCACGCTTAACAACAGGTTTGATACAGGGATGCATCTTTAGAGATGCATCCTTTTTCTATTCTTCTTGCTTCTTAGAAAGCATTGATGAATACTGATTCTTACCTTTTGGCTATATTGATTTTCACCATAAGTACTTTCTCTCATCTGTTTTTAACCAAAATGGTACAATCAATTACCGTTAGCTTCTTTCGTTAAAAACGAGTGGCAAATGTATTAACCAACAGGACAAAACAATAAATTACGCAATTCGGCAGCCAAAGCCCGTCTATTTGTATAAACAAATATATGTATGTTTTAAAGAAAGACAATAAAGAAAGGACATGAAGAAGACGATGAAAAGAAATCCACGATTTTTTCTGAGTCTAGCGGTGATGACTGCATTACTTGCCGGTGCCGCCATTATGTTTATCAACCCGCTTGCCACTACACATGCAAGCTTGGCGGCGGCAACGCCTGTTGCAACAGATACAGGGATTAATGGTGGGTGGGACCCGTGGGGAACGGCCTTTGATCAGAGTGGAAATGTCTGGGTTGCAGCACCGCAATGTGATCCTTCTCCGACCTGTAGCAGTACGACCCCTCCTGGCAAAATTGATGTCTATAATCCTGCGGCGGGAAGCTGGAAAACTTCAATCCAACTGCCTGCTGGTTTTGGGCAGGCGCTCTTCCTGGCATTCGACAAGCAAGGCCGAGCCTGGTTCCCAATGCCAATGACCAATTCACTAGGTATGTATAATCCAACCACGAAGGTTTTCAGCCAATGGACAGTCCCAACCGCAGGTTCGGGTCCCTGGGATGTCGCAATTGACTCAAATGGAACGGTCTGGTTTACCGAACATTATACAAACAAAATTGGATCTTTTAACCCAACAACGCATACCTTCCATGAAATCTCTACCCCAGCAACAAATAGCCAGCCCTATGGAATAGTAGTAGATGGTTCTAATAATGTCTGGTTTACCGAAAATAATGATGCCATTGCTCTTATTGCGGAATATACCCATACAGGGATTCTCAAAGAATACAAGGTTCGTAGTGGTTCAACCACCGGTCTCACACCTCATCTGATCACCGTTGATCCATCTGGCAATGTCTGGTGGAGTGAAGGCTGGGTGGGAGAGATTGGCAAACTGGTCGTCTCCCTTGCTCAACCAAATACCACCAATGGAGTCACAGAATTTAGCTATCAGCGAATCTGCGTCAATTGTGGTACACATACCTCTGGTATTACTGCCGATAGTCGAGGACTAATCTGGTTTGATGACTCATTACAAAGCGCTTACGGCTATTTCTCAAGCAGCGGCGTAGGTACACCAAGTATGTTCTTTACCCCAACAAGCAATAGTCATCCCCATGATGGCATTCATGCAGGACCAAATAATGTCGTCTGGCTCACCGAAGAATTTGCAGCCAAGCTGGCAAAGATTACGCTCAGCGGCACATCTACAACGCCAACATCGACATCTACAACGCCGACATCGACATCTAACTACACCTACAACGACACCTACATCGACTCTACACCTACAACGACACCTACAACGACACCTACGCCGGGTCAAATCCTGGCTCAGGATACCTTCCAGCGTGCCAATCAAGCATTGTGGGGCACGGCTTCAGATGGACACCGCTGGGGTGGTGATGCAAACGTCTCCAGCACCTTCTCTATTACTAACCATACCGGTACTGCAACAAACGCAAATAGTTTAAGCGCTGTACTTGGACCAGTTGCAACGAATGCTTCAGTCCTTATGAGTGGCTCTATCAGCAGCTTTAATACAAATAACTTTGGTGCAGTGATGCGTTGGACCGATGGCAACAACTGGTACAAAGCATATATAGATGGCAGCAATCTGGTTATTCAGAAAAAGGTGGGTGGAGTGGCTACCATTCTAGCAACGGTACCATTCACAGCCACATCAGGGAAATCCTATAACATCCGTTTTAACGTCACAGGTACGACCCTGGAAGTGAGAGCCTGGGCCACAGGTGCTACAGAACCTGGCACCTGGACGACAACCGCCAATGATAGCTCGCTCACATCTGGCCAGGCAGGCATACGCGTTCTTTCACAGGGCGCAACATTGACAATCACTTCTTTCTCTGTCACAAGCCTCTAATCAAAACACAGCGCATATCCATAGCCTATGAGTCATCCAGAAATGGGTGGCTCATATTTCTTTTCCGCCCCTAGCCCTAATCGGTGATTTTTCTATTGATTGTACATTTAGCAATTTCTTGTGTTATAATGAGTTTATCAGATTACTACATAAAATAATAAGTTACCTGCTTTTTCTGCGCTAAAATGAATAAAGGTCTCAGAACTTCCTTTTGAAGGTGTCAAACAGCTATTCATGCTTCATAAAAATGAACATGATTCCAGATACATTCTGACCAGTACAACTTTCCCTTAAATATTTTCCGTAGCTAAAAGGTCTTGTTATGTTTTCACTCGACTACGATACTATTTGTCAGATTATAGAAAGAATGGGCTATACCGGAGTGGTAGAAGCTACTATTCCTACGGGAAAATACAGGCACGGAAAAATAATTTTACATGTTCAAGAGGGGAATATTCAAAAGCGTCTAGTGATTACAGCGAACAAGCAAGAGATGACCGATGCAAAGCGTATCTCTCACGACCTCTCAAAATTTAGTTTTCTAGAGTGGGATCTATTTCCATTAACAAAAATATCCTCTTCTGAGGAAAAGCATCCTTCTTCTCTTCAGCCCATCCCACTTTCAGCAGCAACACCGGAAAGAGCAGCAGGAGAGGAGTCCCACAAATTTACTCCTTCAGCCGCAGCAGCATTTCAGACACTATCCGCAACTTCTTATCCACGCCGTCTACCCGTTGATGCCGCCAGGCTGAATACATGGCCGTTTATTCATCGCCAGGTCTATAATCTCTCTACTGGTCAGTATAGTGAGCAAGACATGGCACGCTTTTTGCGTTCCGCACCTGCTGATCTCCTTAAAGTGTTGAAGGATCTGGAATGCATGGAGGTAGTACTACGCGGTATCGCGAGGATATAGATATTTTTCTATTGTCATTGTAGTTTCCGTCGTTTCATAGAATGTATCAAAAAGCAGTTCTTCAAGGCTAAATAGTGAGCTAGATACATTCTTCATTTGCAGGCATAGGAGTAGTATTGTTATGGCAACATACGAACCTTACCATCCCTTTCTTCCTGGTCACCAGCAACATCTGTACGAGCACATGGCTACCACCCGGCAGCAATGTCCTGTAGCTCATGTCTTTGTGCCAAACTCTCCTGTGCCCTTCTTCTTTATTTCGCGTGATGCAGATGTACGTGAACTTTTAGAGAATAAAGATCAGCAGATTTCCAGTGCGGGTAATTTTGAGATAGAGGGTGCAAAAAATAAAGCCGTCTCGCAGATTGATGGTGAAGCACATGAGAAGCTGCGCAATGCGCTACGCCAGGCATTCAATGTACGGCGCTATCGTGAGATCGTTCCTTATATCGAGCAGAAGGCTCACGAACTGATTGACACAATGGAAGCCCAGGCACAAAGAAGCGGGGAGAAGCGGGGTGATCTGGTTCGGGATCTTACAGCACCGCTGCCAACCTACGTCCTTTTCCAACTCATCGGTATTCCTGAAGAGAACGTCCCTGAATTTCGGGGCTGGATTCATGAGATCATCAAAATTACCCCTGCGCCCATCTGGGATCTTCCGGCCTGGAAAAGCTTTAGCGCTTTTATTGATACGCTTATTCAGGAACGTCGCGCGCATCCCCAGGACGACCTGCTCACTATGCTGTTGCAAGATCCAGCCATTGGTGAAGATGAAACACAATTACATATCTTTCAGTTCTTGCTTGCAGGCTCTGATACGACAACCCAGTATCTGGGGAGCCTTTTTTATCGCTTATTAGAACGGCGAGAAGAGCGCTGGGAACAACTTCTTCAGCAGCCGGCATCTATTCCTCTTACCATTGAAGAAGGATTGCGCTATGATCCACCGGTGATCTGGCTAATGCGGACAGCAGAAAAACCACTTACCTTAGGAGACACGGCTATTCCAGCGGGCGCTCGTTTGTTAGTGGGACTCTCTTCAGCCAATCGGGACGAAACGGTCTGGACCGATCCAGAAACATTTATCCTCAACCGTACTGGTGCGGGACGACATCTCTCCTTTGGCTATGGAGCCCATTTCTGTCTGGGGGCCGAACTCGCCCGCAAACAGTCCAACCTGTTGTTACGTATTCTTTTACAACGTCTACCCTCACTCCGTCTGGCAGATGAATTTGAATATATAGATATACCAGCCCCTATGTTCCGGGGACCGATCACACTGCCAGTTAAGTGGTAACAGGTAAATTGGCTGGTTAGAGTCATTTAGTTCAATATGGTAGAAAAGAGCAGTTGCATGTCTTTTCATCTCACGAATAATGAAGTAAAAGGCCCTTTACGCTGGTGGTATAACATGAGCGCTCCCCCTGATGTTCCCAAAGACGCACCATTGAAAGAGCGTGAGCATGTACGTATTGGGAAAATTACCAGTCTTGCACTCTTCATCGAATTGATCGAGATGGGTATCGCTGGTTATTCAACAACCGAGGACCCCAATAAGCTAATGCCATTCGCGTATCTGGGAATTGTCGCTGCTCTTTTGCTCGCACTCTTATGCAACAGACAAGGGAAAATTAAAATTGCCGGTGTTCTGGTAGTTGTTATGCTTGAGTGTGCAATGTTGCTCACCATTCTAGGGGTTCCCAATCATCAGCTTAGTTCGTTCAATCTGCCACTTTTTGGTCTTTTCATACAACCACTTTTGATTGCCGCATCCCTTTTCCCGATCTGGCTCATTTTCCCGCTGGCACTTTACCATATTGCCTGCATCTGCGTAGCGCTTACCTATCTGCCGAAAACGCCTGAGTTAATACAGCATATACATTTCATGCCTTATACTGCGTATGGCATCCCCATCACCCTCCAGATAATTACAGCCTTGATCTCTTTCATCTGGGTGCGTTCTGCCTATGAGGAGATGCGCCGTGCCGAAAAAGCGGAAGAGGTAAGTCGTCTAACGCAAGAACTTGCAGAACAGATGATAGCGACCCCAGGAAGATAAACGAGGCAAGAATAGAAATGCTGAAAAACATTGTCATAGTCTGGCAGTTGCGTTATAATCCTTGAAATGATCCCCGAACATAGGTGTCCGGGTTGTAATACTACAACGACTGGTGGCAATGTCCGAAGTTGGGCTACAAGGAGTCGTACTGCGCTATGCGTTTATTGAATAACACTGATCCATCATTGCCTGAAAGCGCTGATCTTTCGCTGGAAGCTCGCACACCCACGATTGCCGATATCTGGCAGGCGTACAAATTTTTAAAGCCAATTATGCATCACACCGAACTCAGCCACTCGCGTACAATGAGTGAGATGACTGGGGCTGATATTTATTTAAAATGTGAACACATGCAGCGCGGCGGTTCCTTTAAGGCAAGGGGTGCGGCTTACAAAATCGCCCGTCTGAGTGAAGAACAGCGTAGCGCGGGTGTAATAGCCGCCTCTGCGGGCAACCATGCACAAGGCGTCGCGATTGCCGCCGCTCAATACCATATTCCTTGTACAATAGTTATGCCAGAAGGTGCTCCCCTGGCTAAAATCACAGCAACACAGAGCTATGGTGCAACCGTCATTCTACATGGCCCCACCTACGATGACGCCTACCAACATTGTCTTGAATTGCAGCAGGAGACAGGGGCAACGTTTGTACACGCCTTCGATGATCCTGATGTGATTGCGGGTCAAGGTTCGCTTGGCATGGAGATGCTAAATGACCTGCCCGATGCAGACGCCCTTGTTATTCCCATCGGGGGCGGGGGCCTGATTTCAGGAATTGCGATTGCAGCCCGTGCGCTGAAACCTGATATTACGATTATCGGCGTACAGGCAAAGGGTGCACCAAGCTGCCAGGTCTCGCTTGAGGCCGGCGCAGTCACCACCACAGCTACCGCAAGTACCATTGCCGATGGTATTGCGACAAAGAGTCCAGGGGCCTTAACATTTTCGATCATTCAACGCCTGGTAGATGAAGTAGTACTTGTTGAAGATGAGGCGATTATTGAGGCTGTACTCCTGCTTATGGAGCGTTGCAAGATGTTAGTGGAGGGCGCGGGTGCCGCTGGATTGGCGGCGGTACTGAGTGGTGCAACCAATCTCAAAGGGAAAAAAGTGCTGGTGCCGCTGACGGGGGGTAATATTGATATTAATCTGGTAAGCCGCTTCATCGAGCATGGTCTGGCAGCCGCTGGACGCTACTTTGTTATTCACACACGTTTGACGGATCGTCCTGGTGAACTGATGCGTATGCTTAGCATTATCTCTGAGATGCGTATTAATGTGATCGACGTGCGTTATCAGCGTATCTCCAATCGTCTCCCCATTATGCAACGTGAAGAGACGATCACATTGGAGACACGTAACCGAGAACAATGTGATGAACTGCTTCGACGTCTGCGTGCCGATGGCTATATGGTAGAAGAGGCTCAAATGCTTTATTAAGCAACCAGGCGGGAGTAAGCAGCAGATGTACAACTTCCTTTGCTAAAAGCTATACCACAACATTTATTCATTTCAGAGCGTAGAGAAGATGTGTTATCTTCTCTATTTTTATTGTGTCCTTTACTTCAGTCTTCAGATACATAGCGTATAATAAAGCATACTTATGCTACCTGGAGTCTAAAGTATCCGGCTATATCAGAGGCTTTCTATACACAATGAGATATCTATTCTATCTACTTACAAGTATATGCCTCCTTGTTTTACTTGGCTGCCTGGTTTACTTTTTACTGTTGGCGCTTATTACAATAGCTACCCTGCTAGAGGGCTTGTTGATTTTTCTCAGTCTATTCCTGGCTCTTGCAGGTGTGATAAACCTGAGAAGGACGCTACGCATCTTTCAGCAAAAACAGATCGCGCTGGCGACAGTGATACGGTTGACACTGGATGCACGTGGAAAAAAGACCTATCAACTTCAGTTTACGACTCGTAATGATCAGACAATTCTGGCTGAAATCTCTGCGGAGAATAGCTCATTCGAGAGCAGACTATGGAGTTTTTTTCTTGATTTGTTTGATGCACAGCCCACCCGTGGCTCCCGTTTTCCTCTGCTTTATGATGTCCATATTCCTGATAAAAACTTTCGGCGTCTCTCATTTGCAACTCTCTGGCTAGGACCAATCCTGTTGTTCTGGTTTTCGGTACTCCTGTTGCTATTCGGTCTCACACTCTGGCTTTCATGCTAAAAGGATGACATAAGTATGCGTATTCTACATGGTCTGCTCTATACCACAGCGATTTTGCTGGCAAGTATCTCGGCAATTACTGGCTTCTTTGTACTTTTTGCTGAGTTTGCAGGCTCGGAGCTCTACACATATACACAAGGCACAGTCATTCAAGTCGTTCCCAATGCCCAACAGGGAAGCATAGCCCAGGTACGTTTCACGACGAAGCAGCATACTACTAGCGAATTTCAGATGGCAAACGCATTTCCCAGCTATCGTCTGGGTGCAAAACTGCCGATAAGATATAAAACGGACGATCCTTCTCAGGCATATAACGCCTCTTTTGCGGCTAATGGTCTGCTCGGCATAGTCCTTATCTGGTTCTCTCTTCTCTGTATGATGCTTATAGGCGGCCCCATCCTTTTTAGGCGCTATATCTGGCGTCAGGTAGCAATCTCGATTCGCTGGCAAAAACGCCACATCTAACAGAATGCGGCTTTTGGGTATGATACAATGGATAGAACGAAAGAAAAAGGACTCAAATATGTCTCAGCCCACGGCATTGCCCGTTTATCATGAGTTTGTTGAAGGGATACCAGTTATCTGGGTCAATCCTGAGCGAGAACAACCGACGCGCCTGGCTATCTGGTTACCTGGCCTGACAGGCACGAAAGACCAGATGGTTCCTTTCCTACAAGAGCTGGCAAGAGCTGGCTTTGTTGCTCTCAGCTATGATCCCTGGCAACATGGTGAGCGAGGGAGTGAGACGGTTCAGCAGCTTGGCGCAAGAGTATTTGGAAATTTTCGTTTCTTCATGTGGCCAATTCTTGGTCAGAGCACACTTGATACTTTGCGTGTGATTGATTGGGCATTGGTCCATTTTCAGGCAATGCTTTTACCGGCCATCGCGATAGGCGGAATTTCTATGGGGGGGGATATTGCGGTTGCAGTTGCAGCGCTTGATCAGAGGATTCGCTGTGTCTCCGCAATTATTGCAACCCCTGATTGGCTAAGACCCGGAATGCAAGTTCTCTCCCAACCTGGTAGCCTGCTCCCACCAGGAGAGCCAGACACCTATGCCCGTTTTTTCTATGATCAACTCAATCCACTTACCCACCTCGCTGCCTATGCTCATCATCGTCCTGCGATCACCTTTGAATGTGGCGCGAACGATCTCCATGTTCCTCCCAACGGAGCGCTGAGTTTTCAACAGGCACTCCACACCCAGGACCAGAACTATATAGACCGGTTACGTGTCAATTTACATGAGGGTGCCGGGCATGAGGTGACAGAAAAGATGTGGAGGAATAGCCTGGATTGGTTTATAACCAATGCCCAGTGATCTGGATATATAGCAAGATGAGAACGCCAGCCGGTAAAGAAGAAGTAGCAACTTTTTGTATTAGAGACGTCAGCAAATAAAAGCGCTCGCTGAGAAAGCAGCCAGGCTTTATTCCATGAAAGGAGTGCGCTCATGCCCGACTATGCCCAGCTTCAAACCTATGCTACGTGTAGTTCCGAAGATTTTCAGGAAATCATTCAACGCTATAAAAATCTCCTGGAAAAACTCGGTTGCACCGATCAACATATTTTTTCCTGGCTGGCAGAACTACAGTGGCCGACCTCAGAAGATGACAATTTCGGTGATATCTATGCTCTGCCATTTGCAGTAACACCTCATCTCCATTGTGATGGCATGACCGTCTCACTCTATACAGAAGCGGCAGTCCCTAGCATTGAAGATCCACCTGACTGGATAAGCTTTAATCTCCTTTTTGACAGCAACAATGTTCATCAAGATCACTCAACAATTTATGTGCCTGGCTTCGGTAGCCGGATATGGTCGCTGATGCGAGAACTCTCAAAAGCATTTCCCGAAATTGGTGTCTATCTCACAGATGAATACCAGGAGAATCAGGCCTGGCGTGCTCTGGCAGAGAAAGCAGGTGCCGACCCCTGGAATTTCGATCTGGCAATCTTTCCCCGCAATCTTGCAGAACATTTCGCAGAGGTTCCCTCTGGATTTCAGGGTACAGTCCTGGAAAATAAATTTGGTTTCGCCTTGCAGAATCGCTGGCAAGTCCTACCCTGGGAAGAGAAGTCATAGATATCGGACTGGATTTATTCTGAAAATACTTCACACACCGAACGTCAGCTAAAGTTACAGCGTATAGCCAATTACACTCTATCCAAAGGCTATCAGTACCTTCAGCCTATAAAATCGCGGAACAGTACCGTAGTAGTTGTTAATATTGTTATATAGAGAAGGAGCTTACCTTTTTTATTTTCCGTGAAAACACAAAAGCCTTATAGCTGTTCTTTTGACTGTTTAGAGAATATTTATCCTGAACACAGATCTCAAATCAGGTAATAACTCTGTACTTATCTCAGCCCATACAAAACAAAATTTACTCACCCACTCTATCACGAGGAGAAACTGAGGATGAAAAAGATCCTGGTCGTAGATGACGACGAAGGCATACTGGAGGTAGTACAAATTGTCCTTGAGGGAGAAGGGTACCTGGTACAAACCTGCCAGAATGGAGCATGTCTTCAACAGCATACTACCCAGTCACAATTACCCGACCTGATTCTGCTAGATGTACTTCTTGCAGGAGAAGATGGTCGTGAGATGTGCAAAAAGCTAAAAAGCGATAAGCTCACGAAGAACATACCAGTAATTATGCTTTCAGCACATTCTGATACAAACAAGATCGCGGATGTCAGCGGTGCTAATGACTTTCTTGAAAAACCGTTCGATGTTGACGTATTGATTGAGATGGTTAAACAGTACCTTCCCTCAACACCCATGCCTATTTTGCCTCCAAACGAGTAATTCCCTTATTTTACCAGCCAGAGAATGGCATATATAAAAGAACAGCAAGTTCTACGTCTTTGTTTTTAAGAGAAAGTAGCTGAGCAAGCACAAAAAGTTCCCATTACAAATAGTTTCGGATATTTTCTTTTCTATGGAACTTGCTGTTCCTTTTTTACGTATCTTCTTCAGGAATTGTAACTTCGGCTCCTGTACATGTGTTATTATCTATGAACTTATCTTCTTAGTAAGGCTGATCAAGGTTACATCTTACGATTCCTAAGAAAGGACCGGGCGATGACCATCGATATATGCAGCCAGGATTTTTTTATCTACGTGCCAGATAAAGAAAAGGTCTATGAAGCACTTTCTCTACTGAATGTTTCTGAGTGGACAGAAAACAATGTACCACATACAGAAAATCCAACAGTTGATGAAAGTTGGGTAAAAATCCCTCTTCAGGACCAGCTGGTGGTCTATGCACGCCTGGGCAATGACGCTGAGGCTTAAGCAACTTGCCGCTTTCAACTACCCCAAACACGTATTGCTTGTACAACTCTTGTACATTCTCTTCTGTAATTACACCCAGCTTGAAACAAATGGCGGCATCTCTGTGAGAGTAAGAGATATAGCCAGCATAGTAGTATTACCGATAAAAGCAGGAAGCTAGAGCTAAATAGACTCTAGCTTCCCGGCTATTGGAGAAGCATTTGTGCGTTTTTTTAGCCCAATGCCAAATACCTGAGAAAAGCACCATGTTACAGTTTTTATGCAACCTTGCTGATGAGAAAAGAAATCTCTTCCCTTCGTTTCAAAAATCCTCCGTTTCTTACGACGGTGAGGGGAGCATTCACTGAAGAATTAGGAGACGAGTAAGTGACACAAACAAAAGCAGTCACAGGGTCACCACCCTTGCAAAGCTACGATATCCTGCAGCTTCAGCCAACCTCAATGAGGCAGCATTTTCTGCCAGAGCGCTATAGAGTGGCACTAGCCCTTCATGTAGAACTGCCTGTGTCCAGGCGATAGTGGCAGCGAGGGCGTATCCTCTACGCCGAAACCCTGGTAGTGTATCGATTCCCAATTCGCAGGCTTCTCCAGTTCGTCTAGAGCTATGGGCGAGACATACCAATCTTCCTGCATCCAATACCCCTATTAGGGGTACCTTATCTGGTGACATAAAATAGTCAGCCGAGTCGGCCTGAAAAGCCTCAATCGCTGTTCGATCTTTCATACTAAGAGATCTGATAATGTGCCTGGCGTGTTCTTTATCAAGGCTGGAAAAATCGGTCAGGGAGAAAGCGATCTCGCGGCCCATCCCTATCTTCACTTTGCTACCCGAAGAAAAATCTAACGCGTCATCCAGGTACAAGCGTAATTTTTCCTGTTCCTCAAAGCTTACCTTCTGTCTCCAGATAAGAATACGTTCATGCGCTACCTCAGCGGCGCAAAGTTTCCAGGGAGGTTGCTGGCTTTCAGGCAAAATTTCTACCTCTTCTTGTTCAATCGGAGCTAGTTGCACACCCCAGACTGCTTCTATATGGAGACGCAACAATAGGACATCTCTTCTTGTCATAACAAGCCTTTCTCAAATCTTTGGTATGTTGCCCTTTCGTACAGCTACAATACTGTCCTCCAGAGCAATGTCTCTCGCCCTTTCTTCTGTTATAGTGGAACTATGCAGTATCTAGCAGAAAAAATGCAAGCATTCCTGAAAGGATAAACAAAAATGACTTCCTCTTCTTCACATACATATACAGCCTTAATAACAGGGGCATCGCGAGGATTGGGCCTGGCGCTGGCTCGGCAACTGGCTCGCCAGGGCTGGAAACTGCTTCTCGATGCAAGAGGCGCTACAGCCCTTGAAGGGGTTCGTGTCGAACTAGCACAGTGGACACAGGTTATTGCTATAGCGGGAGATGTCACCGATGAAAAGCATCGTCAAGATCTTGTCGTTGCGGCAAAACAGCTTGGTCCCCTGACAGCGCTGATAAACAATGCGAGCTTGCTCGGTCCCAGTCCTCAACCGCTCTTGCTCCACTACCCTCTCGCCACCCTTGAGCAGGTCTACCGCACAAATGTTCTTGCTCCACTTGCCCTGATTCAGGAGTTCTGGCAATATCTGCAACCCGAAGGATGTATTATCAACGTCACCAGCGATGCCGGTGTCGAAGCGTATCCTGGTTGGGGCGGCTATGGATCTAGCAAGGCCGCTCTGGAGCATCTCTCGCATATTCTTGCGGCTGAAAATGAGTCGCGCCGGATCTACTGGGTCGATCCCGGTGATATGCGTACACAGATGCACCAGGAGGCATTCCCCGGCGAGGATATCAGCGATAGACCATTGCCAGAGGAGAGCGTCCCTGGTCTCCTCGCACTCATCTCAGCGACCCTACCAAGTGGACGCTATATGGCACGAGCATTGAAGAGCGCTGAAGGAGCAAATGAATGAATCCCATCCCAACATTCTCTATGTCCAATCTACCAGCAATTGCACCTTCACTGGATTTTATCTTGCCAGGAGAGCTTGAGGCAGATACACCGCCAGAGGCGCGAAATCTTGCCCGCGACGAGGTGCGCCTTCTTGTCTCTTATAGCGCAGATAATACAGTAGTGCATACGCAGTTTCGCCAGATTGGCGATTTTCTAGGCGAAGGAGATATCATCGTCATCAACACGAGTGGTACGATGAAGGCCGCGCTCAATGCTACTCGTGCTGATGGCATGGCTCTTGAGATCCATCTTTCTACGCGCTTACCAGCCGGTTTATGGCTTATCGAAGCTCGCCAGCGTCGGGAGAGCGCCTCTCTGCCATTTCGCCAGATTGTAGCAGGCGAGACACTGCACTTGCCTGCGAGAGCAACCGTAACACCCCTGGTTCCATATACGAAATCTGGGGAGGTTGCACCAGCGTCTCCGAGATTATGGGTGGCAGCGCTAGACCTTCCGCTGCCACTTCCTGCCTATCTGGAGCATTATGGCTTTCCGATCCGTTATAGCTACGTTAAAAAAGAGTGGCCCATCGAATACTATCAGACAGTTTATACTACGCAGATAGGTAGCGCAGAGATGCCATCAGCCGGGCGTGCTTTCAGCGCAGAGCTTCTTACGCGCTTGATTGCCCAGGGTATCCAGATCGCGCCTCTGCTCTTGCATACGGGTGTCAGTAGCCTTGAGGCAGACGAAGCGCCGATAGAAGAATATTATCGTGTACCAGCATCAACCGCCCGCCTGGTTACGGATGCCAGACGTGCGGGAAAACGCGTTGTTGCAATAGGCACAACCGTCGTCCGGGCGCTGGAGACGACTACTGACGAAACCGGCATAACACATCCGGGAGAGGGTTGGACTGAAGTTGTAGTAACGCCACAACGTGGGATACGAGCAGTTAATGGCCTGCTTACTGGTTTCCATGAACCACGCGCAAGTCACCTGCTTATGCTCGAAGCTCTGGTTGGACGTACTCATCTGATTCAGACGTATCAGGAGGCATTACAAGAGGGTTATCTCTGGCACGAATTTGGCGACCTGCATCTGCTACTCAGTTAATAGTTTCAGTCCCCTCAAGCGGACCGGGAAAGAAGACCCCTCCTACCACCACTGAGGAGGAATGATACAACAGGAAAAACGAAAAGGTCAAATGGAGATGCAATAGGGCAGAAATTTCTGTTCTGTCTCTCCTGAAGAATATTGTTTTTTATGATCTGGTATTCCCTGCACAGTCTGCCTCATGACGATACAACAATTTGTTTTTCTCGTAAATAGAACGTCAATCAGATAGATAGGAGTAGGGATAAATGGTAGAACACAGATAACTGCATCCTGTTGCTCGCCACTAAACCCTACTCTTTTATTTGACAATAGTAAAGGAAGATATGAATCATTTATCCCAGAAAAAAGAGCCTAGCAAGGAGCTTATTCAGCAGCTTTATGAAGAAGTATTTCAAAAAGGGAATATCGCCCTTACCGAAAAACTTTTTACGGCTGATTTTATTGACCATTCTACACCTGAACAAATGCCCGGTCCTCAAGGCGTAGCAGCCTATGCTATCGCAATTCGGGTGGGTTTCCCTGATCTTCATATTACCATTGAAGATAGTATCATTGAAGAGAATAAAATTGCTGTTCGTACTACCTGGTCTGGTACACATCGGGGTATCTATGAAGGTATTAAGCCTACGGGTAGAAGAGTAAGTAGGACGCTTATCCAGATTTTCTCTCTCATTGATGACAAAATCGCCGAAGAATGGAACGAAGGGTCTAGCCTGCTCTCTACTCTTTAAAGAGGGGTGCCCATATTAGGAACTACAGCTTCTGAGGCTTACCCCACACAATCCTGCTTATAACAGATCGGGTAAACAAACCATTATGCAAAAAAGGACTAAGTATTTGTCTGACTTCATCATCAAAGGCGTTAGCGGCCTCCTCATGCATACGCTCATGTGAGAAACCGTTTCGCGAGTGAATAGACTGAATATACTCTTCTCCTGTTTGTACGAATGGGACAGGCCGAGTACGAGCGCTGCCATACATCTGGAAAAGACCACGACTCTCCAACTCCTCAAGCAGATTGTATGGACGAAACTCGTGATTCGTAGAAAATTGGTCAATGGCTACTTGCAATTCCGCATCCCAGGGGTCAGGTTCATTCCCTCGCTCCACCAGTGCGAGATATCCATTCGGCGTCAGGCTTCTCTGAAAAAGGGGCAAAACAATCTGCCATTCCAACCAATGCAGACTCTCCCCAGCAGTAATCAACGCGTAAGGCGGTTCTAGCTCAACCTCTTCTACACGCCCATATATCCAATGTAGACGAGGGTCGGCTCCGCCCGAAAGAGTTTTTCCCTTTTCGATCATAGCGAGGGAAAAATCAACTGCATCTATCCGGTCAACCTTATTTACCAATCTACGAGAGAGGTCGCCCGTGCCACATCCTACATCGAGGACCGTATAAGGCTTGTCAGTTATCAATTCAACAAGTAGATTGATCGCCTCATCTGGATAAGGTTGTCTGTAGCAATAGGATTTAACAATACTACTATCTTTGAATTGTTCAGCATACTTCAGGCCAAGATGGGCAGGTTTTGGCTCCATACGTGGTCTCCTCTTCTTTCTGAAAGAGTATGATAGCATTTATTCTTCTAATTTACGCTTGAAGCTTCGGAGAAGATACAAAAATAGCGGCTCAGTTTTTTGACGCTAAAAATAGGTTTAGCTGTTGTTCAGCCTCAGTTTCTAAATATGGGCCGCCGTTTAACCAGATAATGGTAGACATTTTGCGGAACCAGCTAAGTTGGCGACGGGTGAAATCGTGTGAGGCATATTTGAGCTTCTGGACCATTTCACTCTTGGTGGCGAATGCGCCGTGGAGCCAGAGGCTTACGAAGCGATATTCGAGGCCGAAGGACTCCAGGCGTTCCCGTAGCAGTCCCCGATCCAGCAGGCCCTGCACCTCCTGTATCAATCCCTGCTGCATACGCTCATCGATGCGCTGGTCGATACGGCGATAGAGTTCTTCACGAGGCCACTGGATGCCTAGAAGCAGAGGTGTATAGCGCGGCTCTCGTACTCCTCTCTGACCAGAGAAAGGCTGTCCAGTGACGAGACAGACTTCGAGAGCACGAATCACGCGTCGCGGATTATTGCGGTCAATAGTAGCAGCGCATTGAGGATCAAGGGTTTCTAGCTCGGCAAGCAGATCGTCCAGGGAGCGGGTCTCTAATTGGGCGCGTAGCTCAGGCTGTGGCGGAACTGCCGGAATCGCCAAATTTTCAACTACAGCCTGAATATAATGCGGTGACCCACCTACCATCAAGGGCAAATGACCCCGAAGAAGAATAGCATCGATAGTCTCAATCGCCTCTTGCTGAAACTGTGAAACAGTATATACTTCGGTTGGCTCTACCACATCCAACAGATAATGTGGTACAAGCGCCCTTTCTGCGGAAGTGACTTTAGCGGTACCAATATCTAATCCACGATAGACCTGGCGTGAATCCGCCGAGACGATCTCTCCATTATATCTGCGGGCTAAGGCAATACCGAGAGCACTCTTGCCGGACGCAGTTGGTCCGAGAATAACCAGTAAAGCGGGTCGAATCCGAGTGCTCTGTTCATCCACAACAAAACCCTTCTAATTTTGAGTCTGGCTCTGCCGTCTTAGTGACTGGTCAACGCGCAATACCAGAGCTACAGCGGTACCAATACCCAGGAGAATGCCGAAAGGAGTCAGACCACTAAGAGCAAAACCCATTGTCAACACGTAGCCAAGCAGTCCCCCAAACAGCACAGTTACCGCCATCATGCCAGCGCGCAATTTAGCCATAGCCATACCCACTCCATACATGATATTCTCACTTATGCGAGAATTTGTGCCAGCAGTAGCTGCAATTGAACAGAGGAGCAGCAGTCCGAGGAACACCCAATTAGCTGGCCAGGTAGGCGGAAGCAGCATCCAGACACCCTTGACCAGGGCGGCTACCAACAACGTGCTAACCAGACCTGTACTGATACAATCCAATGTATATTGTCTATTCCACTGCTTATTCCAGTTCACCAGCATAGCGCCCAATGTTGCCGCAGGCACAATCAAGGTCAGTACGAGCATAAACAAAGGATTAGGTGGAAGAGGTAATACCTTTGGCGAAAAGATATTACAGAGCAAAGTATAGCCCAGGCTGGCCAGCATAAATGCCGAAACAGCAGTAAGGACGCGTTGTATCCATGTGCGATGAGTTGCAGAAATCTGGATTGGGTCCCAACCATGTGAAGTTTTACTCTGTTGGGTATAGTTTCCGTACTTAGCAATATACTCAGTATGCCGATCTGGCACCATACCTGCACGGCTATTTAAAGGTGGCTTCACAGCAATCTGTGAGCCGGATTGGCTGGAGAGATCGCGTTTCAGCGCGGCATGAGCGCCTGTCTGCCCAGAGCCATTGCGTCTCACCATCTGTTGCGCACCAGCCTGGCTGTGAGACTCACCTCTGATTGCGGCATGGGAGCTCGTCTGGCGGCGTGCGACAGTTCTGGTCGTGGGTGGCAGTGGTGGTGGAGACAGAAGCGTCACATCTCGATTGTTCAAAAACAGATCTTCTTCAAAGTCCAGTTCATCCAGATCCGTCAGATCGGGGCTGAGAGTGGGTGAGTTACGAGGACGTTTCACATTAGTCGTCACTGGATAAGCGACAATCTCGGCTTCAACCTTGACTACGATATCGCGCTGCATACCTTCGCCATCAGGGATAATACGTACCTGCCCGGTGTAGCGTCCCTCCTGGGCCAGACGCGTCCCATCAACACGTATCTCGACGCGACTGGCAATGCCATCAAATTGTTCCCTGTCCAGAAGAATCCATGACTCTTTAGAATCAACCGAGCCACTGACCTGAAAACCTTGATCGCCCGCAATAGTAATTACCATAGGAGTTGAAACTTCCGCATACATCACGCCGAAGTCTAGCGTACTTGGGCTAACGAGCACTGGAGAGGTAGGCTTACGCGTTAACCAACCTCGACTGCCACGAGAAGGCGGCGAGGTTGGAGCGGGTCCAGCTTTACTTCCACGCGAAGGGGGCACAAGAGCAGATTTACTATTTTGTGATGAGGCAGGTAAAGTAGGAGGTAGTCCTGCCTTGCTACCGCGTCCATTCCGTGTAGAAACTGATCGTGATCGTGGGCCACTGCCAAGTACCGCCTGCACAAACATCTGGAGCGTCTCTTGTGGATCATCGCCCAGCGAACGGATATGGCGCAACGTACGAAGCAGATCTAGTTCGCCAATCTCGCGCAACCAGGCCTCAATCTCGCCATCAACCAGATAGCCAGCAGCCTCCTGAGGAACCAGCAGGCAGATTTCAGCCAGTTCAGCTACAGTAGTAGCAACCTCACCATTTTCAAAAACAAAAGAGCCTTCACCCAACAGAGCCCGCCGGAACTCGGCAATATTGCTATAACGATCTTCTGGTTCAAGAGAGGCGGCTTTCTCCAGGGCATGAGCCACTTGAGGGGAGATAGCAGGATTGGTAGCACGAACATCCCGCAGGCCAAAGCCGGTCTCAGAGAGAGTATTGGTCAAAAGTTGAAATAAAGTAATTGCCAGTGAGTAGATATCTGAACGTTCGTCTGTCTGTGTTTTTCCATATTGTTCAGGTGGAGCAAAACCTGGGGTACCAAGCAGTTGCGTATCCTGAGAACTAGTTGGGCGAAAGAAGCGAGCGATACCAAAATCAATTAACTTAATATGGCCATCGCGTGTCAACATAATATTACCAGGTTTCATATCACGAAAGATAATTGGCGGTTGCTGGTTATGTAGATATTCTAATACATCGCAGAGCTGACGCGCCCAACCCAGAACTCGTCGCTCAGAGAAAGGGGCACGATTCCGTTCAAGAAGTTCCTCAAGGGTAGCGCCATCAATATATTCCATAACTGTAAAATAGCGCTGACCTTCAGCAAAAAAGCCAGAGAAAGTAGGCAAATTGGCATGATTAAGATTAGCAAGCATTTTCGCTTCAATTTTAAAATTTTGCACAGCTTGAGCTCGCTCATTCAGCGGAATCATCGAGAGGCCCATTTCTTTGACCGCAACGAGCTGCTGACGTTTCACATCCTTTGCCTGATAAACGGCTCCCATCCCGCCTTTTCCGACAGTCTTCTGGATTAAATACCGTTTATGCAGCAACGTGCGACGCTCCAGGTGCCCAGTCTGTGTGTTGCCTGGTCCATTGTTGTGGCTGATGACAAACCCCTCTCTTTATTCACTATCCGGCCTTTTAGCCGCCCCCCAACTGCTTGTATCTCTCTTAATAGTACCGTATGCAATACGCGCTCCTCAGTATAACATACCATTTGTGGTACATACTACCTATTAAAAACGTGGTTGGAGCACAAATATCACATCCCATGATAGAATCTGGATAAAAGTCCGAAAAATTGCTGTCTCACGCGAAAAGTATTGCGCAATTTAGCCCGCAGTCCAGTTTATTAAAAAGAACCAGCAGTATATATGCGAATTATCGCAGCGCCGATGCAGCTACTTTCTTAGACTAAACGTAGTGTCAAGATAGGAATTGCACGTTCTCAGCGTGATCTCTGTAACAGCATATAAAAATGTATGTCTATAAAAGCCAGGTATGCTATTACCGTTAAAGGTGAATTGTAATTATCGTAGGGCAAAAACAGATGAGTGCGAACTGCCCAGACAGGTAATAACGCTTTGATGAAACACATCTACAAAAAACGCTCAATTATTTTTTTCTTAGCAAGTACCCTCATCATCCTTCTGGCCTGCATGGCAACACTCTTTTGGCAAGGCCAGCATACGCAGAATACGCATGCAGCAGATATCTCGTTCGTTGGTGCGCCGACGCTTCCTGCCAGCACCGTTGATAGTATTTTAGCTCGTCTGGGCAGCCCAATGGTAGGAGAAGGAAAAGTCATCGAGCAGGCAGCGCAGGCGAATAACATTGACGATGCGTTCGCCCTGGCGGTCTGGAACATCGAGACCAGTGAGGGCCAGGCAGGAGTGGGCCGAACCTACTTAAATCCAGGCGGTGTACGCAGCTCTTATGGATATCCAGCAGGACTGGGTGGTTATACTGTCTACCCCAGTTATGCAGCAGGTATTCAGGACTGGTTTAGCATCGTCAAGAGCCGCTACGTTTCCCGTGGCCTGTCCAGTGTTTATACACTTTGTGTACCATATGTGGGAACCAGCAACTCCTATGTATGGGCAGGGAACGTTACAGCTCTGATGTATCGTTTTCGTGGAGAGACGCCTCCTCCTGCGCCCACAGCAGTTGTACAAGCTACAGCACCACCTGCCCCTACTGCAATCGTGCAGGCAACGCCAACGTTACAAGCTACAACTGCACCTGCAGCAGCTCAGAATACGAACAAGCAGAGTGCCCTTCAACCGCAAGCAACACCAAAGAGTATTCAGCCAGTAACCCCCATGCCACAGACCAGTTCTCATCCCCAGGTCCAGCCACAACAAAGTGGTCAACGCTCGCCATTTATCCTGAGTACGATCATTCTGGCGGCACTAGGAATTGCCCTGAGCGCATTGCTACTGGGAAAACGGAAAATCGCAGTGTCAGTTCAGCAGGCAGTGCAAGCTGAATACAATCCAATTACGCCTGCACCAATGCTCTATACCGACCAGAATGCATATTGGCAAGAACTTGATACCGCACCACAAATTCCAGCCGCGCAAGTCGAACTAGACTTTGCTTCAGTCTACGCAGCGCAACCGCCTTTCCAACAGGCAACACTAAGCGTATCTGAGTATAGTGTTGTGCCTCTGGCAACAGCGGCAACGCCAGTTCGTGGTAACCTGCTTAGACACTATAGGATGACAGAGAGCCTGGATCAGGAGCCAGCCAGTATTTCTGGCCCATCTCACGAATATTCTCAACCAGCCCGGCAAACAGCACCTACCACAGAAGACCTGTTCTATAACCAGATTGCAAATGCACTGGAACGCCAGCCTGAGCCAGGATATATACCGGCAGCAGCGGTGAATATCTCTCGTACCAGAAGCAGTCAGTTCCGCCCTCGGCGGCTAGTTCCTCTACCACCTGAAAACTTATAGCACAACCCACCATTTCAATAAGAGAGCAAGCAACAAAATCCGTCACGCAATAGAAGGTCTGCTTGCTCTCCTTCCAACTTACCAGTAAATCTAGAGACCCCGTATACTCAACAATTCTTTTTTTGATTCAGAAAGTGGAAAAAGGTCTTAGAAACCGTTGACAAATTACGCCGGGGGGTGTAATATCTAGGCGTAATCCGTTATGAAATGCCCTCGTGGCGGAATGGTATACGCAGCAGGTTGAGGGCCTGTGCCGAGAGGCGTGGTGGTTCGAAGTCCACTCGAGGGCACCCGGTATCGAAGTTGCCACAGACAGCTTCGATATTTTTGTCAGAGACGGATCAGGGCGATTAGCTCAGCTGGTTAGAGCGGCTGCTTTACACGCAGTAGGTCTGGGGTTCGAATCCCTAATCGCCCACTTAAAAGAGCTTGAGAAGTGTATTTATGGCAAGCAAACAGTAAGCCATAAATACACTTTTTTGCACTTGAGACCAACTGTTTAGCCAGTTAAATCCATTTCGAGGAATGGGTACTAGTAAGCATCACTAGTATCCATTCCCGGCAACTATGCTAACAGGAGCTGGCTATCCTAAGATACCATTAAGCAAGCAATAGATCTCCTGTAAAATTTGATCTAGCATGGTGAATCCTCCTTTCTCAGAGGGAGTGCTCCCACTCAAATGCACACATGAACATTTTTAGCTTTATTCTCCCAACTTATTTCTCTTGCCCACTTTTATTTTTATCACCCGTACAATATCTATTGTGCATGTTCTATCAAATGCTATATTTCTATATTTCCAGGACTTTGTCAGCGGTTAATTTATAAAATTAGCGACATCAGGCGAGAGAGCAATAGGCGAGGAGGAGACGGCCAAGCCGATCTACCCTACAAGAGGTTCACCAGCCACTAATGACCTTTGACAGAGGATTAGAGGTTACAAGAGGTTCACCTGTCTACTAATGACCTCTCTGATAGAGGATTAGAGGTAAAAAGCATAACAGGCGCATCTCTTTCTTCATGCCTTAAGATGCGAATTAAAAATTTCTTGCTCAATCTATTTGTTTCTCTCCTATTCATTATGTGGATAAGTATGTGGACAAACGTTCTAAATTGTGGATAACTCACTGAAGCGTTTTTAAAAGTTGGTGATGATTAAATGTTGAGCATGTTTATCATTGCGCTCCTGAAAATTGACGAGATATTTTTTAGGAAAAGTATTGATGTTCAGACCTTGCCCATCATAGAGTTGCAGGATTGTGTCGGTATGCTTCATGACGAGCATGAACTTTGCCTGGCACGCGTTGAGCAGGTAGTCGGCGAGGCGTTGGTGATCCTGTAGATGAAACTCGTTTTGAGTATAGGTACTGAATTCAGTATCATAGGGCGGATCAAGAAAGAGAAAGTCGTTCGCCTGTGGTGGATATTTGAGCAGAAAAGCCTCAAAATCCAGGTTTTCGATGATGGTGTTGGCGAGAAGATCTTGTAACGTTGGCGAATGCAGATAAGCAATCTTACGGGCCATATTTTTGCGATTGTACGAGATGCCGCCATAGGGAGCATTAAACTCGCCTCGGCGGTTGTAGCGAAACATAGAGGCATAGGCATGCTCGCGTATAAAGAAGAAGATTGCGGCGGCGGGTTCTGCGGGTATCTGGTAACGCGCAATATTGTTGTATAAGTGCCGCAGATGCATATAGAACGCACTGCGCAGGGCACACTCAAGATTAGCAAGAATATCAGGGCCAGAGAGAGGGCACTTGCGCTGCTCCAATATCTTCATTCTATGCGTCTTATGAAAGAGGTTGCGCTGGAGTTCTTGCAGAAAATTCTCTTGATACTGTGCGAAGAAGGTCGCGAACATAGAGCGAAAATCACTGGTATGCTTGTCAATAAAAAGCAGTAATATCTCTTGAATCTCCTCTAGAGAGCAATGCCCATGAGAATAGGCGGTATAAAAACGAATAAGATCGGAAGCGTTGTCCATTAGCAGCGGCGTAAGGGCCTGACTGGCATTGAGCAGTGTTTCCAATGCACAAAAGAACGAGGTGTCCTGGCGTGCAATCATAAGATACAGATTATACAATTCGTAGGACTTATCATTAATAAGACTGTGGAACGAATGAAGCGAAAAAAAGACCGCTCCACCACCAACAAAAGGTTCATAATACCGTTCAAAAGGAGGTATCAAGGGCAAGATATATTTGAGCTCCTGCTCCTTGCCGCCCGCCCACTTTAAAAAAGAGGTCAACTGTCCTTTTTTTTCCAACCGCTTAAGCGCTCTATTCTGCATCGTCCTCCAGCTCAGAGCTGGCACGAAGGCCTCTCCCCTGCACCTGCTCACATTTTCGCGTCTCTTTTAAGATTTTCTAAGATTTTCATCATACTTTATCACCATATCATGCAAAATACAATTCTTAAGCATGACACTTTTTTATAATTTTTCCTATTATTCACCAAATAACAGGCATAAATGACATTTTATACAGAAAAGATGTCTGAATCGAGCACCTTAGCCGGGTCCCAGCGCTGTTTAAGGGCTTGCATAACAGAGATGGCCTGAGATTGATAGCCGATGAGAGCAACGTTTTCAGGTCAATTCAGCAGCAGCGCATAGCCTTGCAACGCTAATGCATCCCGGTGAAGAGTCGTAAGCCAGGCGCTGCTAGCAGATTCTTTTTCGGCGATTGACTTACGCACATAGAGTAACCCATTACCTATATCGGCAAGAAAGGATGTGTTCTGTAGGAGCGCGGCGTGATCTTGCAGATACATAGGCAGTTCTCGCGCAGGCAGACCGATACGTAGAAGCAAGTCATGTTCTGTGGTCCGGGCAAGCAGAGCAGCCCAGGTCTGGCTACCAGTTGGTTCAAGAACGGAGAGAGGGGCAGGAGCAGCGGAATTACGTAAAGCGAGCAGGACCTGATCCAGTTCAATGCGGACATCATCGGCAAGGCCTTCAGCAGTATAGGCAAGCATATAAGGTGTCTGAATTGGAGCATTGGCATCCGTCTGCTCATTGCGGTAGAGCACGATAGCGGAACTGACCAGGGCCAACAAGAGCAGTTCGCGGCTCCAGCGCAGACCATTGCGCAGATCATCTACAGGAATAAGTAGTGTCTGCTTCACGCGGGGTTGAACCATAATCTTGAGAGTGATATCAGTCATCAGGCCCAGAGAGCCATAAGAGCCGATAAAGGCTTTAGTGAGATCATAGCCAGCGACATTTTTCACGATAGGGCGACCAGTACGAATAACGCGGCCATCAGCGAGAGCAACAGTCGTACTCAAAACGAGATCGCGAATCGCCCCGTAGCGCATACGTTGAGGAGCATTGACATTGGCAGCAATCAAGCCACCGATAGTTGCTTCGGGCCAGGGCGAGAGCAGAGCAAGTTGCTTGCCATCCTGGGCCAGAAAGTCTTGCACTTCAGCATAGGTTGTACCAGCACCGACAATAATATAGAGATCATCTGGCGCATAGTGCTTAATGCCGCTCAAGGCAGAGGTCTCGATTTTCACTCTGCCAGGTTCGACAGGAAGATTCCGGTTAGAGATAATAGCTCGGCATCCACTCTGGGACAATGAGAGGAGAGTCTGGGCGGCTTCTGTGGCGCTAGTTGGAGCACACGTTTCGCTAATAACATCTAGAGAAGATACAGGGGCCGCAGTAGCGATAGTATGAGCTTTGTTGTAGCCAGCATAAGGACCGGATTCGCCTCTGGCGGGACGAGGAAAGACTTTGCCGGGATTGAGAATATTTTGTGGGTCAAAGGCCATTTTGACATCCCACATTGCCAGCAGCTCATCGGGCTCGTACATTAGAGACATATAATCGCGTTTTTCAATGCCGACACCATGCTCACCCGTTAAGGTTCCGCCCATCGCTACGCTACATTGCACCATCTCCTTGCCGGCCTGATGGACGCGATTGAGGAGATCAGGATCTTCTGGATCGGGAATCAAGAGCATTGGATGCAGATTGCCATCACCGGCATGGAGAAGGTGTCCAGAACGCAGCTGATAGCGAGCCAGAATACTATCGGTCTGAGCTAATATTTCGGCGAGTCGGCTACGTGGCACCGTGATATCAATCGTCAGATAGGAAGGAGCAAGGCGAGCAATGGCACCGCCAACACTCTTGCGGGCAAGCCAGATACGGCCACGCTCCTCCTCATTTGTCGAGACACGCATATCATGAGCGCTATGTTGCTCTAGAATATGAGTAATCTCGCCAATCTGGGCATCCAGGCTTTCAGGGAAACCGTCAACATCGATAATCATAATCACGCCCGCATCCAGGGGGAGACCAGCGTGGGCAAAAGGTTCAACAATCTGGATGATCTGGCGGTCCATCATCTCCATCGTCGCGGGTATCAAGCCAGCGGCGATAACGCTCGAAACAGCCTGACCTGCCTGCTCTACCGAATCAAAAATAGCCAGAAGCGTTTTTACAGCCGGAGGATTGCGGACGAGGCGCAGGGAGATTGAGGCGATTAAGGCGAGCATCCCTTCGCTACCAGTAATCAGACCGCAGAGATCATATTCGGGATAATCCAGGGCGCGGCCACCCACGCGCACATGCTGTCCACTCGCCAGAACCACCTCCAGGCCGGTAACATAATTTGTGGTGACGCCATATTTGAAGCAGTGAGGGCCACCAGAAATTCTCGGCCACATTGCCACCGATAGTTGAAGCGCGCTGACTGGCGGGATCAGGCGGGAAATAGAGTCCAGCGGGTTTGACGCGTTCGTCCAGGCGCAGATTAATCATGGCAGGTTCAACGACGGCGCTGCGGCCTTGCAGGTCTACATCCAGAATACGGTTCATATGGGAAAACTCGACGATCACGCCACCACGATCAGCGACGGCACCGCCAGAGAGGCCAGTACCCGCACCACGCGCGACCAGAGGGATATGCTCTTTAGCGGCCCAGCGGACTAAACGCATTAATTCTTCGGTATTACGTGGAAAGGCAATAGCGTCGGGCAAGCCTTTATCAACACCTCCATCGGCCTCATAGGCGATCCGTGAGGATTTATCAAGAAAGACCTGGCCTTTGGGCAAGACAGTGAGGAGAGAATTGAGAACAGCCTCTTGTAACATCTTTGTACCTTTCACGTAATCGAAAGCAGGGCAAGAGAATCGCTCGGCGAGGCGGACGCGGACAAGAGAATCGCTCGGCGAGCAGGACGGGGACAAGCCGGTCCCTACCTGTTTGCGAGAGTGTATCTCTCATCGAGGGCCTTTCGCCATTTTTGCTGCCTTTTCCAAAGGCGATATTATCGCCTTTAAGTATAACACGCACAATTTTAAGATGGGTTACAGCGTAGAAACAGTGATTGCGTGAGCAGCTTAGAGGCGGGGATCGACTGGTTCGCTTTCCAGTGCCAGCACGCCAAAGACGCACTCGTGAACTTTGCGCAAGGGTTCGCCCTGGACAAAGCGCTTCAGGGCTTCTACGCCTAACGAAAATTCACGCATCGCCAGGGAACGTTTGGCGCTGAGGCCGCGTTTGCGCAGGCGATCAATATTTGCTGGCTGATCGTATTCTGGTCCGTAGATGATGCGCAGATATTCAGGGCCACGACATTTCACGGCAGGCTGGACAACACCATGCTGACCCGTAGCAATAAACTGGCGTGGCTTCACGACCATACCTTCTCCCCCCTGTTGCGTAAGCTGCTCCCACCATTGGATACCCGCAGAAACATTAGCGGAATCATTGAGATCTACAAGCAGATAGGGAGTTGCCAGCAACAATTGTGGATCAGTATGGCAGATTTCAGCCAGCGTCTGCATATGCCAGATATGATCGCGCTCAAAGTAGGTCTTGCCCTGGGTTGCTAAAAGATGAAAAGGAGCAAGTTTGAGATCATCCAGAGAGTTCACAGGCCAGCAATAACGGCGATAGGCGGCAACATATTGTTTTGATAGCAAGAAGCGCTTTTGATAGGTGCCCATGAGTTCTTCGATAGCAAGGCCACGCTGACTGGCTTGCTGTAACAGTTGAACTGTTTCATTTAATGAACCAGTAGCAGCCGCGCCGACAGCGGCATACTGCTGCAATAAAAGCGATTGCGCTTTTACCGACCAGGGCAATAGTTCGCAATCCAGACAGACCCAGGACGTCTCGAAACGTTGCCAGAAATCGGTGGCATCCAGAGCTGCGCGTAAGCGTTCGAGAAAAGCGGTCTCAAGGGTGTGATCAGCAAAAAAGCGGCGTCCGGTCCGTGTATAACAGATACCGATGCCCTCGTTGAGCACGCCGAAATGTTCACGGGCGGCCTCTTCGTCGCGGCAGACAATCACGACGGCGCGTGAACCCATATGCTTCTCCTCACAAATCACCTGCTCAATGCCCGCAGATCGATAGTAGGAGAAAGCCTCGGCGGGATGCTCCAACAGGCCCGGTTCTTTGCTTGTCTCGCTGGGAGACATTGTAGGCGGGAGATAGATCAGCCAGTGCGGATTCGTAGCAAAGCGGCTCATCACCTCCAGAGCGGCAATCGAGTTCTCTTCGCGAATAATGACCTGACGTTGCAGTTCAGTAGAGATAATACGCTTGCCCGAAACATCTTCAAGATCCAGAATATCATCGTGCTGTTGTTGGATTGAAAGCGTATTCTCCGGCTCAGCGGGCGAGAGAAGAGGGCGGACAGGTTCACTATAGAGAGCGGCGGCAGGCACTGAGACCAGTTCTCTTTCAGGATAGCGCAGAGCGGTAAGATTTCCACCGAAGACACAACCCGTATCAATATTGAGCGTATGATTGAGCCATTCTGGTGTGGGGACGGGTGTATGCCCATAGACAACCATAGCCTTACCGCGATATTCAGCAGCCCAGTTATAGCGGACAGGCAGGCCGAACTCGTCGGTTTCGCCAGTAGTCTCGCCATACAGTGCGAAAGCACGCACCGCCTGTGAGGCTCGGCCCTGCATAGTTTCTTTCAAGCCAGCGTGAGCCACGACCAGCTTGCCATCATCCAGCACATAATGGCTGATAAGGCCATCCAGAAATTTTTTCACCCGTTGAATAAATTCGGGTGATTGATTCTCCAATTGGGCCAGCGATTCAGCCAGACCGTGATTTATCTGTACATCGCGGCCAGAGAGTTTACGCAACAATTTTTGCTCGTGATTGCCCGGTACGCAGAGCGCAACGCCACTTGCGACCATATCCATAACTAAATGGAGCACATCAGAGATGCGAGGTCCACGATCTACGAGGTCGCCAAGAAAGATAACGCGACGGCCTTCAGGGGGTATCACCTGGTAAGCAGAAAGTTCTGCGGTTGGCGGCTCAATCTGATAGCCGAGCTGCTGTAGAAGGAGAGAGAGTTCATCGAAGCAGCCATGAATGTCGCCGATAATATCGAAAGGGCCATGCTCGTGCTTGCGATTAGTCCAGAGAGGGTTGCGGATAATCTCGACGCTATTTACTTCTTCGGGCGAATGCAAGACAAACGAATCACGAAACCCCTCAAAGCGCAGATTGCGCAGGGACTGGCGCATCTGGCGCGTCTGATTACGGACAACGTGGGGGCCAAAATTGCGATCCGGGCGAGTGCGATTGCGCTCCTGGCAGAGACTTTCAGGCAGACTGAAGGCAATAGCAATAGCCTGACAGTGATATTCACGGGCAAGTTTTATCAACGGTTTGCGGGCCTCATCGGCCTGAACATTGGTAGCATCAATAACCGTTAGCAGGCCACGCGCAAGGCGTTTCGCAGCAATATAGTGCAGGACCGCAAAGGCATCTTCAGTTGCCGACTGCTCGTTTTCGTCATCGGCGACCAGACCGCGGCAGAAATCCGAGGAAAGCACTTCGGTGAGCTTAAAGTGCTGACGGGCAAAAGTTGATTTGCCTGAACCTGAAGGGCCAATCAGGACCACCAGGGCAAATTCGGGAAGCGTAATTCTCATATAATTGATCTCTCTTTATTGAGCGAAGAAGCTCTTAGTACTCTGTCCATCTTCAAATATAGGATCATGCCCTCCAGGGAGATGGTGCCTGGCTAGCCGGAGACGGGCAAGCCGATCTGCCCTACGAGCGGCTTCTCCGATTTTTGGATGGCTGGAGACGGGCAAGCCGATCTGCCCTACGGGCGGCTTCTCCATCCTCCAGTGGTGCCTGGCTAGCTGGAGACGGGCAAGCCGATCTGCCCTACGGGCGTCTCCACTCGAACAATCTCAAGGCTGGCGCGTGAAGATGCCCATCTGGGAGAGTGAGCCCACTTCAGAATCGGGGGAACCGACAGGCTGAAAACGGACAGTGTAGGCATAACGTTCAGCAACGCGTCCGGCCCAGGACTGGAACTGCTGGCGGGTCCACTCAAAGCGGTGGTCCTGGTGACGGAAGTGACCTGCGGCCAGGGTGGGAAATTTTATATTGTATTCAGCATTGGGCGTAGTCATAACCACAGTAGCCGGACGGGCGAACTCAAACAGGACGCGCTCAAAAGCGGCCAGGCGTGGCTCATCGAGATGCTCAATCACTTCAACCACGGCGGCGGCATCATAGCCAGCGAGGCGGCGATCTCGATAGGTCAGTGCGCCATGAAGAAGAGTGATACGCTCGCGCTGTTTGGGCGGCATCTGCTCCAGGTGCAGGCGCTTACTGGCCCGCTCAAGGATACTATAAGAGACATCCAGGCCAATAATGCGCTCGAAAGTGCGATCCTGCAATAATAAAGCCAATAGCTTGCCCTCGCCACAACCCAGATCCAGCACACTATGGGCGTTGCACTCTTTGAGAACATGGATGACGGCAGCCAGGCGCTCATCATGAGGAGAACGAGATAGTTCTGCGGGCTCTGTAGATGCTGTGGATTCTTTTGTACTCTCTTCTACCTCTGGCTCTTGCGCCTGCGCGATGGCCTCTTCTGGAAGCAGACGGGCCAGGGCATTACGGATGAGGGAGCCGCGATTGCGCAGGTAGCGTCGGGCGATAAAGCCGCGCTGGGGATGGACATTTAACCAGCCCTCGCCGCGCTTCAAGAGCTTCTCCACCTCATCATCGCCGATCCAATAGTGTTTATTGTTATCCAGCACAGGAATCAGCACATAGATATGCGAGAGCAGATCGCTCAAAAGGCAGGTCGCCTCAAGCGTCACACTATAGTAGGGGCTATCCCCCCATTCGGGATACTGCTCATCTAAAACATGGGGCTGGACGGTAACGGTATAGCCTAGCGGCTCAAAAAGATTTTTCAGCAGCTCTTCACCGCCTGAGCAGGGGACCGTTGCCAGGTGTGCCTGGAGAGGGAGAGGCGTAGTGACCAGTTCGGGACGGGCATTGCAGCGTCCATTGAGAGCAGTACCGAAGACTTCTGCGATGGCGACGCAGAGAAAAGATGAGGCCACATATGGGCGATCATTAACATATTGCTCAAGGGCCATAGACTTATCCCGGCCCCGAACAAGCTGAATCGGATCGACATCGAGCAAGAGCGCAGCCGTGCAACGCTCTGGCGAGAGTTCGGGATAGAAGACATGAGCGTGGCCAAAGTTCAAAGAGAACGTCTGGACGCGCCCAGGGTGTTTGTGCAAGAGATAACCCAGATCTTCGCCGGGCTGATGAGTGGTAGAGATTGTTAATAGCATGAAATTTACCTGATTATTCCAACATTATTTCGACTAACTTGCTCCTGGTAACATGATGGATTGTCCCTTGAATCGATGTAAAGCGATGTAGAGACAGTATAGCAGAGGTGCCAACAGGTTGAGTAGCCTGAAAATGGGCTGAATAAAATTTTCGCCAGCAAAACCCTACATACCTTACAAACCTTACATGAGCGGCCTCTGTCCCGGACACAATTTGCAGGGCGAGAGGATCGCTCGGCGAGGCGGACGGGGACAAGCAGGTCCCTCCCTGTTATGAAGAGTGGGAGGGGACCTCTCAGCGAGACCTTACCCTCTTTTTGTCTCCTTTTCCAAAAAGCAAACGCTACATTTTTCTGATGACGAAAGAAACGGCTTTCTTCGCATTCACGAGAGATGAAAAGATAGATTTTATCAGAAGGATTACTATATATGCTACACGGATGGCTTGTGGCCTGGATGCAAGTATACATTGAAGGGCTACATGGATGCAGCATATATGCTACATTGTCTAGAGTTGACCCTACAAGATTGTCCCGGCTGGCTGTTGAGAGAGATGGCTGGTAAATGGGTGTATGTTCCTTTCAATATTATTATGTAAGACAAAGAGGTGAGGTCTTTTTGCAAGATGGCAAAGTGGCCCTAAAGATTCTATCGGCAGAAGGAGAGAATTCTTTAGGGGTGTAGAGAGTGAAAACCAGGTAGTAAAAGGAGACTGTATAATAGTTTGTGTAAATGGCCCCAGTCGCAAGACGTGACAACAGAATTCATGATTGTATGGGGTAGATGACAGTTTGGAGCCAACATGAGTACGAAACCGATATGGAAAAAGGGGCGAGGGAAATTAGGCATCCTGACGCCATTGCTTGGGACATGGCATACGGATGCCGATACTCCTGATGGACGCCCCGGAACAGTCCATTGTGAACGAAGTTTTAAGAGGGCGCTCAATAACTCCTATATTGAACTCGCAGCAATGTGGGATCTGGGCACTTCTAGCTATGAAGAACGAGCTTTCTTTGGCTACGATACTGCGGGAAAAATGCGCTTCTGGTCATTTACCTCTGATGGAAAACAGTCGAGCGGTGAGATGACAGATGCTACAGATATTCATCCTGAAGCGATTGGGTTTATTGCTCAGATGCCTGCTGGCATAGCTCGTCAAGTCTACTGGCCCGATGAGACTCAGGGGTTTCACTGGGCCGTCGAGTCGCAGACAAAAACGGGATGGAAGCGCTTTGTGCATCACCACTACATTCCCGATGCCCAACCAGTCATCTCTGCCAAATAAAAATCAGATAGAGAATTTGTTCTGCTATTTACACAAAACTCTTGACAGAACCGGTAAAAAGATTTGTTGGAATAAGTTCTTCGGGGTCTTCAGGCTTATTTTAGCCAGTGTGCGGCTGGCTCCAGTTTGTCGAAGGGCTCCCAGAAAGTTACGAATGCGCGAGTGACGCCTAGTTGTTCCCATGCTTTGAGCTTCTCTTCGATGTCGTCTTGCCATTCCCAGACGTAGATTGAGAGAGCTATCTGTCGTCCAGAGGAGTCGATCTTCTGGCGGGCCTCGTGAATGAGTGCTTCATCGGCATAGACATTTATTTCTTCGGCATAGGTAAGGGCGCTATGCAGGAGTTTGCGCGAGCTGCCGACGCCGATAATTATGTGTGGTGGGTGCGGCGGGGGAGGTGAGCAGAGGGCATTTTGCACCTGGATATGTTTGCCCTGAAATGTGACATTTTCTCCTTTCCAGATCATTTGGAGAAGCTGGATAGTCTCTTTTAAGGCTTCGATGCGAGCAGTAGCATCCGGTACAGGGATGCCCCAGGCGTGCATCTCCTGAAAGTAGTCGCCTGCACCGATTCCTAATGAGAATCTTCCTTCGGTGAGCAGAGCAAGCATTGCAGTCTCTTTTGCCAGCACACCGGGCAGGTAGTTCAGGCGACAGATGACCATTGGGGTCAGTTTGATGCGCTTCGTGGCTAACGCAAGTGCTCCGTAGAGGGACCAGCCACTGAGGTAGCCCCACTCTGGTTTTTCTGCATGGTAGTGGTCTAGAAAGCCTACTGAATCAAAGCCGTAGTCGTCAGCTTTTTGGCGGCAGCTAATACGGAGGTCCAGTTGGCTGTAGGTCCGAGGTTCACGGCTATCTGCATATATGTATATCTCCTCTGAATTATTTACTCTCTTCTTGAAGATTACACTCTCTTTCCTGACATCTTCTGGCAGAATTAAGGTGCGATGTTTACAGTTTCTTAAAACTTGCGTGCTATACTATCTTGTGTTTCACTTTGTGAGCGTTCTCCTGTTGATTTTAGGGGTTGAAAAAGAAGGAGGATTATCATGCTTCAAAATATGGGAGCTCAAGTCATCTTGCGAAATTGGTGGATGCTGGCACTCAGAGGAGTGCTTGCGATCATCTTCGGCCTCATTGCACTCTTTTTTCCTGGTATTGCGTTTCTGGCGTTCCTTTACATTTTTGCAGCATATGCGATCATCGATGGGATTGTGGCGGTGTATTGTCTCTATTGGGGAACGCGGTTCTATGGGTCGCTGGGTCTGGGTGCTCGTCGAGGGTATCCTCAGCGTTGTAGCTGGCATTGTCGCGATTGTCTTCCCTGGTCTCACTGCATTGGTGTTGCTCTATGTTGTGGCGGCGTGGGCCATTCTGACGGGGATCACAGAAATTGTCGCGGCCTTCACTATTCCAGGGCCTGCAACACAGGAATGGGCGCTGGGGTTGGCTGGCCTGATCTCTGTCGTGTTTGGCATTCTTCTTTTCATTCGTCCGGGTGCAGGGTTGTTGACGATTTTGTGGCTGGTGGGGGTCTATGCGATTGTGTTTGGTATTCTGTTTATTGTGCGGGCTTTTCAGTTGAGGTCATTGGCCGGTTCTATGGCTACATGAGCCTGGGGCTCACATGATGGATGCATGCGCCAGGCGAATAGTAGAATGGGCATGGTGCATGCCCTACCAAGCCCTCTCACCTCCCTCGCGGTCTTGCATGAGGGAGGGAACGCAAGGATTATGGTTCTTCCGTGGTTCAGGAGGTAGCCATCATGGTCAGAGGACGGATGCGCAAAGCCACCGGGACCACGACTGCCGCTTGCTGGATGGTTAATCCCCCCACCTGTGAGAAAAACGCCTGGTATTTTGCCACCCAGGCAGGAACCTGATCGAATGGGGGGTCCTCCAGGCTTACCTTCGCCTCGCCGGTCAAGATAAAGGGGTCAAGGCCACTCAGGTCGAGATTAAAATGCAGGCCCACCTTTGGATTCTGCCGAATGTATGACGCGCGCCGATCAGGGTCCTGCTCTGCTACCGTGTAGATCAGAAAGGTGGATTGCGCCTCATCCCACAGAAACGAGAGCGGGAGCGCGTGCGGCGTCCCGCTTGCATCAACGGTGATGAGCCAAAGAACTAGTTCTTCGCGCAGGCGACGAAGGATCTTCTCCCCAGCAGGAGTCGAGGGATCGGGAGTCTGAAAAGGGAGCTCAAGATGATGAGGTAAGCGCCCGCGGTCGGGTGTAGAGGGACCAGAAGCGTGAGAAGACATAGGCTGTTCCTTTCGTTTGTTTCTCTACAGTCAACAGATGCTGTCTTTTAATTGCCGTAATAGCTGACGAGTTTCATCAAGTTTGGCGATGCGGTAGGTGAATCTAGCACTGGGGTTCTGCCCTTGTTCCCAGCGGCGGATGGTGCGTTCGTCCACACCGAGGCGTTCGCCGAATTGGGCCTGGGTCCAGCCTTGTTCGTAGCGGATGCGGCGGATGTGGTCGGAGAGAGAGTGCCGGAGCCAGAGGAGAAGCGCGAGGCTCGCAGCGACCAGGGCATGAAGTGCAATCAGCCAGTGCAACCAATCAATCACGTGTTTTGTTCCTTTCTGGCAGGTGAGCCGATGTGAAGTCCTTTCTCTGCGAGTAGTATGCCAGAAATGCGAACAGGAGTGTGAGGGCAAAACCGGACATTTCACCTGATCTTTTCCAAACTCAAAGCTCTACACCTCTTCTGGCGCTGGAGTACTGTTTTTGCAGATAGATCAATTTCTCCGGATTCAGTTGAGCATAAATCTCCTCAATGCCTTCGGTGCTCAGGGTCATGCTAATGACTACGACCAGGCTGCCCTCTTCCCAACACAGGATGGCCGGACTGCCATTGATCTCGGCCAGTGTAAAGGTCAGAGGCCGCTGATTTTTGTACGTCCCACTCAGCCAGAAACTCCAGAAACGAGCTACGGCCAGCTTTCCATGAATTGGTTTGAGGTTTGTCTGCACTCTGCCGCCACCATCTGACCAAGAGACAGTATCTTGAGCCAGAAGGCTGGTCAAAGCCTCCATGTTCCCACCCTGACTGGCAGAAAGAAAACTGAGCACAAGCTGACGCTGGTGCTGCGGCTCCGGTTCGAAACGCGGACGCTTGTCCTGCAAAGCTTGCCTCGCCCTATGAAAGATCTGGCGACAAGCAGCCGGGCTTTTCGAGAGCATCCCCCCGATTTCGCGAAAAGGGTAATCAAAGACCTCATGCAAGAGAAAGACGGCACGCTCTGGCGGGCTGAGTGTCTCAAGCAAGCATAAAAAGGCCAGCGAAAGTGCTTCTTGTCGCTCAACGTCGGCAAGAGGGAACCCGTTGTCCTCCGATGTAAGGATCGGTTCTGGCAGCCAGACTCCAACATATTCTTCGCGGGCAACACGAGCTGATTTCAGATAATCCAGAGCCAGACGGGTAATAATGGTGCTGAGATATGCCTTCAAGGAAACGATCTGCTGGCGGGTACTTGCTTGATAGCGCAAATAGGTCTCCTGCACAAGATCTTCCGCATCAGAAGCGCTCCCAGTCATTCGATAGGCAATGGAAAAGAGCAGCACGCGGTAGAGCTCGAACGCTTCTTCCTGGCTCATGGCTTCGTCCATCTCTCACATTCTCCTTCTCCCTTCGTATTATAGGCTTCTCCTAGAAGAAATAACAAAACAAATGAAGGAGTGTCACATTTTGCCAATGCTATCTCGTCTCCTGCATGAGCCTTTGAGAGAGGTATTCAAAATACAAAGGAAAGAGGAAAGAGGCTATGCAACATATTCTCGTAACAGGCGGCACGGGTACGCTCGGTCGCCATGTCATCTCCCAATTACACAATACCAGCTACAAGGTACGGGTACTGAGTAGGAGCGACCATACGGATGGAGAGGGAATCGAGTACATGATCGGTGATCTAGCCACAGGCGAAGGGGTTAAAGCTGCTGTGGAGGGGACCGAGATCATCATGCATTGCGCAGGCAGCAGCAAGGGCGACGAGGAGAAGACCCTGAACCTGGTTCAGGCAGCGTCGGGGACCGGTGTGCGGCATCTGGTATACATCTCGGTCGTCGGTGCCGACCGGGTTCCAGTCAAAAGCTCCATCGACCGCGCCATGTTCGGCTACTTCGCGTCCAAGTGGGCCGCCGAGCGCATTGTGACCGATTCTGGCCTACCCTGGACAATCCTGCGGGCCACCCAGTTCCACGACGCGATCCTTACGGTCGCACGGGCTATGGTGAAGCTGCCCGTTGTGCCAACTTTTGCGGGCTTCCGGTTCCAACCTGTTGATGCAGATGAGGTGGCAGCCCGGCTTGTGCAGCTGACTCTGAGCGAGCCAACTGGCCTGGTGTCGGAGCTCGGTGGACCGCAGGTGTACACCTTCGCCGATCTGCTGCGCTCCTACCTACACGCCAATCACCAGCATCGGCTGATCATGCCAGTCTGGCTGCCGGGTCAGGCTGCTCGCGCCCATCGGGCTGGTGCCAACCTGACTCCCGATCACGCCGACGGTAGGCGGACCTGGGAGGAGTTTCTCGGCGACCAGTTGGGCTTGCCGAGAATCGTCCCTACGTAGCGATGACTTCTCCTCGCAAGATCAGCTAGAGACCTCGCCATGAATAACTGGCTCTCCGTCATCTTCCGTGCTAAGCTCATACTTAGGTAAGAAGTGGTTTACGTTGATTGGCTCCAACAAGGTCTTCCTAAATACGCCACTGTCAAAAAGTCTCTCTGCTTGCACGGAAGATGACGGAGAACCAACAATCGGCATAGTATCAATGCTCTGGCGATCCCCTCAGATAGCGCAAGACATGAAAACGTTGGCAATCGCGGATACGATGATCTATGCGGCCTCGTATGGCGGCAAAATCTCTGCCATCAATGCCCACAACGGCAAGTTAGTGTGGCAACAATCGTTTGACCCCTCAGGTCTGCTAGCGGCCTCTGATGTGCTGTATCTCAGTTATAACATTCCTGGTACTGGAAACCACGCTTTCCTTGCTCTCAGGGCGAAAGATGGTGCAAAACCCTGGCAACAAAACTTTTCCCGCCTGAACGACTTTTCTAGGCTCACTCTACTTAATGGCATGTATGGCCTTAGTAAACTGAATGGCGACGAGAGTGTGCTCTATGCCTTTGATGCGCATAATGGCTTTCTACGCTGGAATGTGCTCCTTAGATTTGGGGTGATAAAAATCGCCTGAGTGTCGCTTGCCCAAATGCAGATCTAGAGGGATGGGATGTATGAGTCCGTGTTTCACGAGAGAGGTGTGATTTCACTTGTTGAAATGCAGGCTCATATTTCTCGATGAATGCATTATGCACTCGGGCCGGCGCAAGGTTCCAGCGCCCCAGATTTCGGCAACGCGTCCGTTTTCGATCCGAAAAATCTCCATGATGAGAGGGAGGGGTTCTCCTGGAGGCGTTGGAACGCCGTGAACAGTGACACGTAGAGCGACTTTGTCGCCTTCAGCAATCAGATCTTCGATGACGAAGCGTGTCTGAGGGAAAGTGGCAAAGGCGTTTGTCAAAGCCGATCTCGCACTCTCGATGCCAACTTCTCCCATAGCATGCCTGAGAATGTGTGGATCAAAGAGTTCGTCCAATGTCTCGATATCCTGCGTGTTAATGGCTTCATAAACACGAGAAGCCAGATCCTTGTTGTCTGTGGCTGTCATGCAAAATCTCCTGTAAATAATTTCTTCCTGATAGATCGATTGCCCGTGTGTTAAGCGTACACTCATGTTTGCTGCGGGCTTTCGTTTTAGAGAGCGCATATGTTGGCGCGTAACCGTTCGAGAACGCGCAGCACCATCTCCTGTTCTTCTCTGGGAATACCATCGAGCAGTCGTGTCTGAAACAGGCTGTGGGCCTCGCTCAGGCCAGCAACGATTTGCTGGCCTGAAACTGTCAAAGAGACCAGTGTGTAGCGATTATCCTGAGGATCGAGGCGGCGGTTGAGCGCCCCTTCAGCCTCAAACTGCTTGACCAGACGGGTAATCGTGGCTCCATCGAGCGCTAATTGCTGCTGCAATGCGGCATGACTGATCTCTCCTTCCCGTGACACCAATGCCAGCAATTGCCGTCGTGCCTGACTCATGCCGATATGTTGATCAAAGGCTTGTCTGGTTTCAGAACAGGCGTATGCCAATTGTTGAAAGAGGGTATCCTCAAGGGCATCCATTCTTTGCTTTGCCTCCCAAGCGCTCTATCGATTTCCGCACTTTGCGAGAAAGCGGTGTATGCTTTTATTTATATCAACAATTCTTGATAATATCAATAGATGATTCCATCAATCATATGCTTTATGGTCTTGGCCCTTGAGTATTATAATGGCACGAAAAAAACAACGCTAAGGAATTGGGATGAGAAAATAGAGATTGACTTTTCTCATCTCCGCTACAGCATTTCCTCGTCAAAAGATCCTATTCCATCCTAGTGTTTCTCCATCATTGCTCTCACTTCATCAATGGAATGTGGAGCTATTGGAGAAGAGTCCCGGCGGCTCCTCTCCCTCTACAAAGGCACACTAATCTCGTTCAACATAGGTGAAATGGATCATATCACTCCAGGAATCTTTCTTCCAGATAGCAATGTGGACCCGCTTCGAGAGGTGCAACACTTCATTGAGCCATTCTCCTAAGATCAGGTGATTGACACTGGACGGTACCAGGGCCTCAGCCTGAGCTTCGTTGATCTCCAACCTTTGCAAGTTGGAAAGATCGGACAGCACTGCTGGAAACGATGTCAGCGTCGTCGCACTCACATCGAGCGCCTCTAACTGGGGTAACTGTCCAATTGCGGGGGATGAGTAGTTCACATCCCAGCCTCCAAGGCGCAACGTTTTCAGGTGAGCCAAGGACCAGATCTCCTCTGCACTTCTCGCAAGACCGTCCACCTCAGATCGAGGCACTCCAACTCGTGAAGCTGACTTATTTCTGGTGGTAAGCGTGCCAGCGAGGTATTGGCTTGCAGGTACAGTTCGCTCAATTGACTCAACTGGCCTATTTCTCCTGGAAGTTCCTCCAATTGATTCATGCTCAGGTCAAGAAGGCGTAACTGGCTCAGTTGTCCTATTTCGCGTGGCAACGAGCGCAACCGGTTCCAGCCAACGCGCAGAGATTGTAAACGGGTCAATTGTCCGATTTCAGGCGGCAAGGCTTCCAGGGCTATATTACTATAGAGGCTATCTTTTGTCAGATCGAGCTTTTCCAGATGTACCATCTGACAGACTTCAGGAGGGAGGAAACGGTGGTATGAGAGGCTGAAGGAAGTCACCGGTTTCTCAACTTCCCATTTGCTGCCAGCAAGCCTGACGCCTGGCTGTCTGCCGAGCTCCGCAACCACCTCCTGGGACAACCCACGCAAATCGGCTTCTTCCAGATTGGCCTCTACAAATCTGGTCCGTTCCAGGTTGGCCTTACTCAAGACGGCACGTTGTAACGCTGCCCGGCTTAGATCTGCACCACTCAGATTGGCTTTGTTAAGGCGAGCATCTGAAAGTTTCGCTTCCCTCAGATCCGCCTGGCTTAGATCGGCTCCACGCAGGTCAGCAGTGCTGAGATTGGCCTGGCGCAGGACTGCACGCTGTAACCTGGCACTCCAGAGGGCAGCACTACTCAGGTTGGCACCGCTGAGATTGGCGCTGTCAAGGTGAGCACCTGAAAGCTTCACCTCTCTCAGATCTGCCTGGCTCAGATCGACCTGACAAAGATCGGCACTCTTGAGATTGGCTTTGTGTAGGTTAGCTTCGGAGAAATTGATGTGTTGCAAGGTGCGCCCACTGAGATCGACTCCAGAGAGGTTTGCACGGGAGAAGTTACAGCCCCGCAAGCGAGCAAATCTCAAATGCTTGTTCTCCGAGAGATTGGCACCAGAGAGATTAGCATCACAGAGGTAGGCCTCGCTCAAGTTCGCCCCGCCAAGCTCAGCGCCGCTCAGGTCAGCCCCCTCCAGATTGCTCGCGACCAGATGCGCTTCTCGCAAGTCGGCATCGCGCAAATTCGTGCCGCTCAGATCGCACTCGGCAAGATCAAGGTTGTGCAGATTGACGCCGCTCAAATTGGCACCATACAGACAAACATTGTGGAAGCGGGCGTGAGCCAGCAAAGCATGGCGCAAATCAACTCGTCGCAGATCGGCATCTCTCAGATCAGCACCGGACAAGTCGGCACCGAACAGATTCGCGTTGGACAGGCTGAGTTTGCGTAGATCGCCCTCTTGCAGATCTGGATAAATGGCAGGATGTTCATCGCGCCACTGGTTCCAGACTGCTGCTCCCTGTTTGAGTAAGGCCAAGTGGACCGGGTTAGCCATAATGAACTCCTTCTCACAAATACACTTCCATGTCCTGGGTTTCGAGATAGTCAGTCAAGGTAAATATAGTATAGTTCACTCATTCAGCATATGATGTAGGTCACAAAATCCTTTTGCTGAGCCATCTTGACGCAAGAGATGAGCTTATCATGAGGTTGCCCTTTTTTGTAATCTGCTCCTGGAGCCGTCTAGATCTTTTCCTAATTTTGTTATTGCAGACTTTATCACCAAAGTCGCGGAAGAGCAGCTCAATTAATCTCAAAATTTACAAGTGCGGCCTTGCTTATAGCGTATGAGCGGAATATCATACAGATGAAGCATCTAGCAAGACGCAAGGCGGCACGAGGTAGTCATCTATTTGATTGGACGGAAGAATGACGAAAAAACGGCTTTACTCTCTTATTATAGAACTCTCGCCGAAGACGACAACGGTCTTTCCGGCGATGATTGGCAATAAGACACATGCTCTGTTTCTGAATCTGATTGACCAGGTGAATCCGGAGCTGGCGACACGGCTACATGATGAGCCGAATTATCGTCCCTTTACCGTCTCCTCGCTGCAAGGGGCGACACGGCAGGGGTCGATGATCTCTTTAGAGGCGGGGCAAGTCTGCTATTTTCGGGTGACACTATTGGATGAGGGGGAGATCTGGCAGAGTATCAGTAGCAGCTTGCTTGGGAGAGAGAGGCGCGTAGTCTTTCTGGAGAAGACGGCATTTACGGTGTTGGGTCTGCTTTCTACGGCTGACGCAGATCTGACGGGGTGGGCCGCAAATAGTAACTGGCAAGAGCTGAGCATGGCGTTACCCCAACAGAGGATCACGTTACACTTTGCCAGCCCGACAGCGTTTAGTCTGGGGGACCATAAGTTTGCTCTGTACCCGGAGCCGATGCTGGTCTGGGATAGTCTGCTGAGAAGCTGGAATCTCTATGCGCCGGAGGGGGTGCAGATAGAGAAGATGGCGGTGAGGGAGTTTGTGAAGGAGCAGGTAATTATCAGTGATTACCATCTTCAGACGACGACTTTTCATTTTCCGAAACATGTGCAGAAAGGCTTTGTAGGGTCATGTACGTATCTGGTGAAGTCCAGGGAGACGCCAGCGGAGTATGTTGCGGCTCTTGCGGCTCTCGCTCTGTATTCAGGGGTTGGTTATAAAACGACGATGGGAATGGGGCAGGCGCGTGCAGAATTGCAGTATGGCAATGGGGAGAGGCAGGTGTCTGCGAGGGGCGGGGCTGTGGACCTTTTGAGCTGAGCCTCTCGCGTTGACAATTGAGCTTAAAAAGTGGATAATAGGTGGGAGAAGAGGGCGAAATGTGTGGTTTGGGGGTCTTTGAGGGGAGCCTCTCGCAAATGACCCTCTCAGAGGGCCTGGGAGGTGGGCTTTTTGGGGAGGGGTGGGAAATGTCTTGATTGCGTTTGAGCAATTGGAACCTTCAACTGCTAGTCGACTCATAAATATCGATCTAATGTGGGAAATGTCTTGATTGCGTTTGAGCAATTGGAACCAATCGAATGCGAACCAGCCATTGGTTGATATTCTCCAGTGCGTGGGAAGGGTCTTGATTGCGTTTGAGCAATTGGAACCGGCTCTATGGCGATCGATGACTTCAGCGTAGGAAGCGTGCCTGAGCAATTGGAACATCGAGCACACTCGCTGTGGGAAGGGTCTTGATTGCGTTTGAGCAATTGGAACGGGATTCTCTCCTTCCGGACATATTTGAAGGGCGAGGGGAAGATCTTCGGGACCTCGTTTCGCGTCTAGAGGATCGCTGGGCGAGGAGGACACGATTGCGCGTGCGTGCGACGATATCGTGTGGGGGGACGCTGGCTGCACGCTTCATCATGTCCCTACTACTCTGTCAATCTTGAGGGCATCCGTTTTTGAGAGAGCCGTCTCGCCGTTACCGTCTACGTCCAGAGAGGTGGTCGGCTAACACGGACAGAGATGAACAGTGTGTCCCTACCTGGTTGCGAGAGCCGAGAGGGGTTACGAGTGCATCAGGACAGGGAGAAGCAGCAGGTTCGCTCTCGTGTTTCAGCCGGCTTCTACAAAGTGTGCTATCAAGGTTGACAGAGCACTACGAAAGCGGGGGACGCTCCCTTTCTGGCGGCGAGAGGGGTTGTTCATTAAGACCTTTCGTCCTGGTTGCCTCTGGTTTCCGGATAGGTCCGGGAGAGTGGAGAGGGGTGGGGAGTGGGCAATATTCTAGTATGAAGGTGGTCGAGGCGCTCTTGATTGCTGTAGTTTGACAGATAACCTGGAACTCCGTCAAGTTTGGTGATAGCTCTTCAATAAGATGACGGCCAGCTTCTGTGGTTGTGCTCAAAGGAAAAAAGACTTTTCTCTGATAAGCTCATCCTTCATCAAAGTTGACGGAGTTCCATAATATGTGTCAGAAATACCAGAAAAAGAGCCTTTTCGTCGAGGATTCATCTTGCTCCACGACGATCTTCTCAGATTTGGCCGAAAGAGATGTCGGAGAGGGAGGCACAATGGGTTACTACCTCTCTCTGCGATACTGGACATCGTATTCGACACACACATCCCACGCTCGATGTACACCTACTTCCGCGATTGACCAATTCGTTCAAGTTGCTTGATAACTTCCGCTACACTCAGACTTCTTGCGACTGCTTCCGTCACTTGCTCGATTCGGTCAACAAACCATTTTTGCTTTGCGTTGGAGAGCCGACCAAACCAGAGGTGTGCCTCTGGGTGTTGTTGGAACGCCTCCTGCAAATCCGGTGGTATGGGAACAGGTCCCTCCACTGGATCGGGCACCTTGACAATCTGGACCGCTTCACCATGTTGTTCTAAACGCACGCCCGACATCTGGAGCAACATAGCGGCAATACCCTGCCCCTCACGCAGAAGAGCAACAAAGAGATGTTGCGGGCGAATGACAGGTTCTCCTAGGTGCTTGGCCTCCGCTCCGGCCAGAGCAAGCACCGTTCGGGTGCGAGGGTTAAAATCCACGTCCAAACCACGATCTCCCTGAGAACGGCCTCCGAGAATGAACGTGATCCCTCCGCGCACGTTTTGCACGGTCAATCCTTGCGCAATCAAATCCGCAGCAGCACTTCCCTCTTCAAAGATGCCGAGCAGGAGATGCTCCGTTCCAATATAATTGTGATTGAAGGCGCGAGCCGCCTCCTTCGTCAGTTCTAAGACACGTTGCGCTTGCTGATTATATGGCAGATCAGGTGCTTCCACAGGAACATTCCTTTCTTCCGTTTCTAAAAAAGCTGCGCGTCGTAAGGCACGCAATTGCAAAACGCGTACATGATTTGCGCTCAATCCTAAAGCCTGGCCGATCTCTGCGGCACTATACCCCTGAAAATAGCGCAGGGTAAGAATCGCACGCTCGCGCTCGGAGAGACCCTCCAACAAATGTTGAATGCGCTCTTGAAGCGCTTGCGTCTGCTTGTCGCTCTCTTGAGCAAGCATGGGCATTTCTTCTGCCGCCGAAAGTGGGAGCAGGTTGAGTTGCCCCTGTTCGCGCCAGTAATCTGCAATCACGCTACGAGCCGTCGCGTAGAGCCAGCCTTTCACACTCTCTGGATGGCGATCTTCCTGTAACCAACGCAACGCCTTGAGAAAGACAACGCTAGCCAGATCTTCTGCGACAAGCGGATGGTGAACTTGGCGATAAATGTAGCGGTAGAGGTCAGCAAACTGTGTACGAAAGATCGCTTCCAGTTGCGTGTCCCGTCCGTCTTCTTCAGCAAAGGCTGATTCCATGTGCAGGCTCCGCTTCTTCCTTTTTGTTTTTCTACACAGTTATACCGTATCGCATTACAGCCGTCATTCTGGATTGGTTTTTGGCATTACCTACAAGGTCTTCGCAGTGCGCGGATCTTGATCGAGGAGATGGTTTTTCTTCCTAGAAAGAGTTTCTAGGAGCATAACTTGGCTCTGACACAGCTTTGACTCATCCATTCAAGCTCAACGTCTTGGCGAATTTATGGTCTTTCCGACAATTGCGCCTGAGTCGGATGGACTCAGGCAAGCACCAGTCCTACGCGATATGAGCGAGATCAGGATGGATGGGGTTAGGGTCTGGTGGGGAGGGCGGCTTCAAAGGTGCCGGAGACTTTGATGTCGCCGTTCTGGTCGGCGGCCTGGACTTTGCCGACGATGCGGGTCTCGCCAGCGAGTTCGTATTTTTTGGTGATGGTGCCGCTACAGGTGATTACGTCGTCGAGGCGCGTCATGCCTTTGAAACGGACGTTGAATTTGCGCAGAGCTTTGGGGCCGACGTAATCACTGAGCAGTTGGCCGACAAAGCCCATGATGAGCATGCCGTGCGCAATAATACCATCGGTACCGATCTCCTGGCCGACTTTGGGATCGGTGTGGAGAGGGTTGAAATCGCCGGAAGCACCAGCGTAACGAACCAGGCGCAGATGGGTCATGGGGTCTTTTACCAGGGACGGAATGCTCTCACCTACCTGCACATCTTCAGCGTACTGCTTTAGAGGAGTTCTATCTACGGTCATACTTCAAGCTCTCCTTTACCGATATCAATATGTTGCACGTGGAACTTATTCACGGACCACCACCGTTGTTCGCGCGGTCAGAACGTGGCGATTCTGCTGATTTGTGTAGCGGGTCTCCGTCGTCACGATATCGGTAGTTAAGCCGTCTTTGGTGCGGCGCGACTTGCCTTCGATAATGGTAGCGATACCAGTCAAGGTGTCACCAGGATAGATAGGCGCGAGATATTCGTATTCCTCCTCGCTGTGGAGAATGCGCATCACGGTAATACCTGCTGAGGCGAGCTGTTCGCCAAATTGAGTATTGCCCCAAAAATTAAAAATAGTAGGCGCGGTAGGAAAAAGCGGGACATCTTCATAGCCCGCAGCCAGGGCAGCCTTGCGGCTGTGGTAGATAGGATTATTGTCGCCTATCGCCAGGGCCAATTCGTGGATTTTGCCGCGCTCAACCTCGATAGTGAAGGGCGGAAAGCTCTCTCCGAGCTTACTCTGGTCAAACATGCAAATGTTCCTTACAAAACGAATAAACTTTTTTTCAGTATACCATTTTTTTACGAAAAGTAGTGGCTCAGAAATTGTTATCCAAGAGCTTCTGTTACGTTGTGCTAATCAAGTGGGCAGAAACAAAGACCACTTTCAGACGATACAATCAGTCAGGATGACATAAAAAATGCAGGGTTGAGTCGAGGATGGATTAATTATTTATGAAAAAATATTGCTAATTTTTTGTTGTAGAATATATTCGTCAATACTATTGCGGTAGCAAAAGACGGCAGGTTTTTTATGAGTAGGATAGGAAAACAGACAGGCAAAATAGGCCTTCTAGTAATGCTCTGTTGCGTATGCTTAAGTAGTGCGTGTACGACGATTAGCGCGGCTCCAGCACATAAGATAGCAAAGGCAACAAGCACCGTGGTTGAACATCCGCAGACAATTGCAGAACCAACCAGTGTTCCCATTACCGAAGAGATGATTGCGGATGACATTGTCAAACATATGAGTTTGGAGCAGAAACTGGGACAGATGGTGATCGTCGAATTCTACGGCTCGGCGCTCAATGCTGATCTCCAGGCAATGATACAGAAATATGCTATCAGCGGGGTGCTGATCGAAAATAAAAATGGCAATGCGCAGACGCGTGAGCAATTAACGGGATTGAATAAGGCGATGCAGGGACAGGCGCGTATTCCGCTCTTTATCTCAACCGACTACGAAGGGGGTGTTGTCAACGAGCTGCGGCAGATTACGGGTGAGCGTCCATCAGATGCGACGATTGGGCAGAGCGGCAATACCCAGATGGCTTATAATGCCGGGCAGGGAGCGGCCACAGATTTAACCGGGCTTGGGCTAAATCTGAATTTTATGCCTATCGTTGATGTGTTAACCAATCCCAATAATCCCGGTCTGCCGCAGCGCAGTTTTGGCAGTAGCGCCAGCCTGGTCACGGATATGGGGCAGGCGTATTTAAAAGGGTTGACGGCTGGTGGTATTGTCGGCTGTCTGAAGCATTTTCCAGGTCTGGGAAGCGCAAACGTTGATCCTCATCTTGCGCTACCAACAATGAACCGCAGCCTGGCAACGCTCAATCAAGTCGATCTTGTCCCATACCGCACAATGATCTCTGAAGGTATTGTACCGATGGTCATGGTGACACATATTCTCAATCCACGACTTGATCCCACGCTCCCCACTTCGCTTTCACCCGCCGTCGTCACCAAACTGCTGCGTGATCAGTTACAATTTCACGGCGTCATCATTAGTGATACGCTCTGGATGGGTGGTGTGAGCAATACGTATGATCTCTCGCAAGCGGCAATTAAGGCAGTGCAGGCAGGGACAGATCTCCTCTTAGGACCGAGGGGTTTGAACGAGACACAGACGATGCTTCAGGGTCTGCTACAAGCGGTCAAAAGTGGGCAGATCAGCGAGAGCCAGATTGATGCCTCGGTCACGCGCATTGTATTGCTAAAACTTCAGTATGCTATTATTGGACATATAGAGGGCTTGCAACTTGCTAATATGTTAGGTGGAAGTGAGCAACACATTGCATAATCTGGATCAGAGAAGTACGAGAAGACAAAGCCGACGTAGGAGTGGTGAATGTGTGGTCCAGTGGCGGAATGCCTCTCGACCCGGACGCAGTTTTGGCGAGGGAGAGAAGCAGCCCGGCAAGCAGGACGCGGACAAGCCGGTCCCTACCGTGTGTTTCGGGCGACGGCGAGAAAGAGGGGGCACAAGACCTTTGCCCCTTTTCCAAAGTTGTAGAAAGCCTCCCTACCTCTTTATCGCTGTTAGGTTCAGGGGTGTAGACTGGGTAGAGAGGGCGTTTTACAAGGCGCAGGCAAAAAGGATAGAGGAATGCTTAAAAGCTGGGCGGTTGAAAATTTTAAGAAGCTCAATAATGTGCAGAAGATTGTGCTTATGCCAATGACCATTATTGCGGACAATCAGGATACAGAGACCAGCGGCATTCTTCAATCTATTGCCATGCTTGCACAAACGCTCAGTGCTCATGGGCTTCATCAGGCACTCGTTACCAATGGTCCGTTTGTCCAGGGAGGCACATTCGCTGAAATTGTTGAGGAAAGTGCAGCACGCACGCTGCATGTACAATTTGAGTTGGATTGTCAGCGCGACGAGGACGAACAAGATGTAATTGATCTCTATAAATCTGCATATTACAGTATCGATGTTACATTTGGACTGCATCGTGAAAAGCAGGCGCGCGCTCACACTGTTAGCAGAGTAGAACAGCCTGTTGTTGAAGCTTTAACCCTGGCCTTTTGCTTTGAGTTTGATGTGCCGGTACAAGATATCTCTGAAGAGAAAAGCAAGACACGACTGACAAGAGATATTACCTCAGAAGGTGAGCTTCTACTTGAAAAAATTACAGAGTCGCGATGAGCAGGAGCTTCAAGCAATACTCCTGGAGTATCCCCAACTGCGCCTTCACTATCATCGCCACTCACTTTTTCAGGGCACACTCAACTATACTCCAGTCAAGCGGCAGCTTGCAAAAGAGGAAGAAGAACAACATTCCGGCGAACACTTTTTCGTTGGTCTTTCAGGCTTCCTTCCAAGAGAACTGGTGCGCAGAGCGCGAAGTAAAATCATTGATCTCCACGGCAACAGACCTATCTCCCTGTTGCGCGGAGCATTAAATCTAGAAAAAGCTAGCGAGCAGATGACCGACTATTTTGGCAATCGTGTCTACTATCTCAGCGAGCAGCGTTTGAATGACGAGGACGCCCCGCCTCATTTTACCCCTACAAGCAAGCTAGATGAGGTTGGCGCACGAGGAGAATTTGCGATTGGAGTCTATCACGCAAATCGGCAAACGCTAGTAGATTGCTACGATCCATATCGAGAAGAACGGGTTCAAATTTCACTACAAGATGCGCTGGATAACTGGCTACGCTACCTGGGCATAGCGGAGCAGGTGGATACCAGGGAGAAGGGGCGCAACAAATTAAGCTGGCGGATTCAGCGTAAAGCAGGTCAAAAATTGTTGCCCTTGCCGGGAGGCAAAAGCGAATTTGCCCAGGTAATTCCTCTCCTGCTCCTGGGTCTGCTTGCCCCCAGTCCCTCACTGCTACTCCTAGAGCATCCCGAAGAACAACTCAGTCTAGAAGTCCAGGTGCGGCTGATTGACTTCCTCAAAAGTCTTATACGCGAGGGAAAACAATGCCTCATTGAGACTGGCAGTTCCGTCTTGATTGAGGGTCTAGTCCAGAGCGATGTAAGCAAGCAGTGTGCTCTGTATATAGTACAGAGAGATAGTAAAGGTAGCACTCATCTCCGGGCGCAAACGATCTCAGTCTAGTTTCCTTTTAGCAAGCATCTTTTCAGGAATACAGCGGCGTTACTTTTTTTTCGCCTGAAACGTGCCATGTCTGTAACAAAACCGGAAGAGAGATAAAAGGAACAAACGAACAATGAATGTCATTCATACCTTCACAGAGGTCTTCTGTTGTTTTCTCCCCTGCCCCATTGGCTTAATAATTTTTGCGATTCCGCCCTGTATTCTTGCCATTCGTCGTCGAAGGGCAGCAAACACCTCCCCATATTTCTCATGTAAATAGTTGTGTTATCGATTTGGTGCTACTAGCCGGAAAGGAGAGGAGCATGATATAATTGCCTACAATAAGCAACCCTCACGCAGGGCCTATGGTTGAGAGGAGCAAGATGGAGGATGAATCTCATGTTTCCTTCATCAAAAGTAATATGTTTCGTAAAATATTGATTGCTAATCGTGGTGAAATAGCGCTGCGTGTCATCCGTGCATGTCGAGAGATGGGAATACGCAGTGTGATAGCCCACTCAGAGGCGGACCGCAACTCCCTCCCTGTACGCATGGCAGATGAGCGCATTTGCATTGGTCCGGGGGCAAGCGGGAAGAGTTATTTAAATATTCCGAACATCATCAGCGCCGCCTTAATCTCTGAAGCGGAAGCGATTCATCCGGGATATGGTTTTCTTTCTGAAAACACAAGCTTTGCGGAGATCTGTAGTGATGTAAATATTACATTTATAGGACCTTCTGCAAGCGTAATGTCGGTCATGGGTGACAAAGTTTCTGCACGTAAAGCGATGGCCGAAGCAGGATTACCGATGCTCCCCGGCACGCGTGTTCTGCGTACACTGAGCGAGGCACAAGAGGCAGCGGGCGAGATTGGTTTTCCGCTGATGTTGAAAGCCGTAGCCGGTGGTGGTGGACGCGGTATTCGCCTGGTAAACAGACCTGATGAATTTGATCACATCTTCACAGTAGCGCAGAACGAGGTACGAGAAGCGTTTCGGGACGATGGAATTTACCTGGAACGTTATTTAGCGAAAGCGCGGCATATCGAAATACAAATACTGGTTGATCGTTATGGGAATGCAGTGCATCTGGGAGAGAGAAATTGTTCCTGTCAGCGGCGCAACCAGAAAGTGATCGAAGAATTGCCGAGTCCAATGTTGCCACGGGAGCTGCGCGACGAGATTGGAATGAAAGCAGTTCGTGCAGTTCAGGAGGTAGGATATCGCAACGCGGGCACGCTCGAATTTCTCGTAGATGAGCAGAATCGCTTTTACTTCATGGAGATGAACACGCGGTTGCAGGTTGAACATCCAGTAACCGAGCTGGTAACCAGTCTAGATCTGGTAAAAGAGCAAATTCGGATTGCAGCCGACCTGCCGATGCAACTGCGGCAGGAAGATATACGATTTCATGGACACGCCATAGAATGTCGTATTACCGCCGAGGATGCCAGTGCCGATTTCCGTCCTCAGACAGGCACCATAGAGCAGTATCTGCCACCTGGTGGGCCAGGAGTGCGTGTTGATAGCCATCTCTTTGCCGGCTATGAGATTCCCCCACATTATGACTCCCTACTGGCAAAACTCATTGTCTGGGCAGAGACGCGGGAAATGGCAATCGCACGGATGCAACGCGCACTCGACGAATATGTGATAGAAGGTGTGACCACGACTATCCCCTTCCACCAGCGATTATTGAAACACGAAGGCTTTCTGCGTGGTGACACCTACACCCGTTTTATACAAGAGGAAGCCGTAGCACTCGGCATCTAGGAGGTGATTTTATGTCTCGCGTAGTAGTAACCGGCATGGGACTGGTTACCTCGTTAGGAAACGACCTGGCGACCAACTGGGATGGACTTATTCATGGCCGCTCCGGTGTAGGAGAGATTACCGCATACGATACCAGCAAGTACCGTGTACATTTTGCAGCGCAGGTAACAAACTTTGATCCCGCACCATACATGGACCGCAAAGAGATTCGCCGTAACGATCCATATGAGCAGATGGCAATTGCCACATCCATGCAGGCATTAGAGCAGGCGAAATTACAGATCACTGATGATTTTGCCGAGGACGTCGGCGTATACATAGGGAGTGGAATTGGAGGACTGGTCACACAACACGAACAGTTCCGCATCCTATTTGACAAGGGACCGGATCGTATCAGCCCATTTTTCATCAACATGATGATAATTGATGGCGCACCCGGAATCGTCTCCATCATGACCGGAGCGAAAGGTCCCAACTGGGCCGCCGTTTCAGCGTGTGCGACCAGCGGCAACACAATAGGCGAGGCCTGGGAGACCATCCGGCGTGGTGATGCAAAGGTCATGATCGCAGGTGGCTCGGAGAAGGGCGTCACCCCAATTGCGATGGCGGCATTTGATAATATGCATGCGCTGTCGCGCCGCAACGACGATCCGCAAGGAGCCAGCCGGCCCTTCAGCATAGATCGAAACGGTTTCGTCATGGGTGAAGGTTCAGGAATGCTCATCCTGGAAGAGCTAGAATTTGCCAGAGCACGCGGAGCGACGATTCTGGCCGAGCTGGTCGGATATGGATGTACCAGCGATGCGCATCATGTCACCGATCCCGCCCCAGGTGGAACAGGTCTGGTGCGCTCAATTCGGCAGGCGTTGCGCAAAGCAAACTTGCGACCAGAGGAAGTTGATTATATCAACGCACATGGCACCTCCACAGGTCCCAATGATCGAGCCGAAACCCAGGCAATCAAGACCGTCTTTGGAGACTACGCGTACAAAGTAGCGGTCAGCTCCACCAAATCCATGTTAGGGCACACCCTGGGTGCAGCGGGGGCCGTTGAAGCGGTCATCTCGATTTAGTCGATTCTGAACGACATCATCCCACCGACCATCAACCTGCACAACCCTGACCCAGAATGCGACCTCGACTACGTGCCAAATGAAGCACGGCAGGCCCATATCAACGTAGCAATGTCCAACGTCATGGGCTTTGGTGGACATAACACCACGCTAGTATTTAAGAGGTACGAAGAGTAGAATAAATGGAAACACCAAAGAAAACATCGTGGCTGGAGCGCATCGAAGAGATCGTCAATGTGCTTGAGGGAAGCAGCATCGGCGAGCTAGAGCTGACAGAGGAAGGGACAGAGATCATCATCCGGCGTCAGCCAGGGATGGTACTGACAGCAGTCCCAAGCGTATCCGAAAGTGGTCCAGCGGCAGTAGCTGCGCCTGGACGAGGGGCAAAGAAGGCAGAACAGGGGGTAGCAGTAGTCACGCCGCTCACTGGAGTCTATTATTCAGCCGCCTCGCCGAGCACGCCAGCATTTGCGAACATAGGTGATATCGTGCATGCTGGGCAGGTAATTGCCTTGATTGAAGCCATGAAGGTCTTTAACGAGATCACAGCAGAAATCTCAGGAAAAGTGGTGGCCCTCGTCGCAACGAATGGCAACGTAGTTCAGAAAGGCGAGGTTTTGCTGCGCATTGAGCCAGCCTAAACCAGATTTCAAATTCATCAATCTCTCTTTGAGAAAGTTCATGTGATAGCCTGATCGTAGGGGTGATGCATGTCTTCACCCCTTTACCTATCCCTCCTGTTATCTCCTATCAAGCTCCTAATGGAGAAGATGATACAAGGCCACGATAGCAACAACAAGAAGAACAATAACAGCGAATTGTAGGAGGACATACCAGCTTCTGGGAAGCTGCTTCCTTTGAGAAGGATTTGAGGTATCTTCTGGATAGAGGTTACGATCTCTTTTGCGTTCCCGATCCTTAATTCTAAGTTTTGCATATTCTGTTGCTTGTCTTGGGTCAAGTGGTGGTGGTACCATTTGCATTAGTTTCCCCTTTTCCCTCAGAAGGCTAATTTTTGTCTGATGCGGTAATTCTCCATTCTTTCTCGATGCTAGTATACCATCTAAAAGTGAAGCACCCCCCGCTCAAGCAGGGGGCTTGGACAGTCGCCGGGTGAGGCGGGTTCCTCATCGGACGGCTGTGGGACCCTTCCGGCCCCAGCACGCTTTTTCGTTGTTCGTCGCTTCTTTTCTCGTTTGACCACGAAAGGAGTTTGAGGATGCAGGTATCTCGCCAGGATGTTACGAGCGGCATTCTCGTCTCGGTCCAGCGCGCATCCGCACTCCGGGCAAGAATGCCATCGGACGGTGAGGTCTTTGGGGACCAGGGAGCCGCAGCCGCTACAGGCCTGGGTGGTGTTGCGTGGGGACACTTTGACGACGGTGCAGCCAGCTTCTTCCGCTTTGCTTGCACACAATCGCGTGAAGGTTCCCCACGCGGCATCCAGAATACTCTTGTTGAGACCGCCTTTGGCGGCTGCTCCGTTGGGCAGAAACGCGCTCGCCGTGCCCCCTCTGGGGGTTTCCTCGTCCTGCTTCGGCTTGGGCTTCGCGACCATGTTGGTGATCTGGAGGTCTTCAAAGACGAGCGTGCCATACTGCTCGACCAGCCGGCGCGACTGCTGGTGCAGGAAATCTTGGCGACGATGGCGCGTCTTGCGGTACAACACCGAGAGCTCACGCTTGGCCCGGTTGCGCCGATGACTGCCACGCGTGCGCCGCGAGAGCTTCTTGTGCGCTTCTTTGATCTGTTTCTCGGTGGCGCGGTAGATGCGTGGATTGTCGATGGTGACTCCATTGGAGAGCACGGCATAGACTTCAAGCCAAGATCAATGCCTACCGCCTCCGTCGAAGGATGAAACACCGTAGAGGGATCAAAGGCGTACTCCACGCTGAAGATGGCGTACCATTGGCCGCCCTCTCTTTTAAGAGAGCAAGTTTTGATCTTGCCCTCTATCGGGCGATGCACCACGATCTTGATATGACCAATTTTGGAGAGGGCCAGCCGCAGCGTCTTCTTCTCCCACTTCTCCCCCTGCTTCTTCTTGGGCAAGCCAATGAGGTCATAGCCGCCTTGTGGATAGGTAAAGGAATGGTAACGGCTATTGGATTTGAACCTGGGGTAGCCGGGAGTTTGGCCTTCACGCACGCGGCGAAAGAAGTTTTGCATGGCCTTGTCGTGCCGTTTGAGCACGTCTTGAAGCACCTGAGAATGGATCTCCTGATAGTCAGGACGATCTTCCTTGATCTCTGGCAACTGCTCGGCCTGCATCTGATAGGAGACGCTGACGCCACACAGGCGGTAGGCTTCGCGGCACTCTTCCACGCTTGCGTTGTAGAGTTCTTTGCACAGACGTAAGGTCCACTCCAGTTTGCCGATCTGCTTGCCTGTAGGATACAAGCGGAATTTGTACATCTTGTTGCGCAGATGAGGGTCTTTCTTGGGGCGAGGTTCGCGTTTCTTGCGAGGCTTCTTTTCGCGTGCCATGTGGGAAGACTCCTTTCTTTGCAAACAAGGTAGACAACAGATGAGAGGGCAAGTATAGCACGGTGTGAGAAGAGAGGCAATAGCCTCTTGGTCCTGCACTACAAGTACTACAAGAGAAAGGTGGTCATTCCCCCACCCAATCCCACCGAAAGAGGAAGGCCCTTCTCTCCCCGCCTTCAAAGCGCGGGATCTTACGGGCCGTTTGATAATTGCGCAAGCAAAGCAGAAAACCAATCTTCCCCAAACAGGAGAGAGCCATACATAAGCAGATTAGGCTCACCAGTTGCGGAAATGTTACCGTGATGCTGCAAAATAAAGTCGCGTAAACTTTCAGGTGTGACATGGAGCGAGAGAAGCTGTTTGATCTCGTCCTCTTCCGGCGTGCGCTCCTGTTGAACGACAGAAAGAGGAATATGCAGGCGGGTTAGAAAACAGAGTTCGCCGTGAGGAGTGGCGAGATCGTAGACGGCACCGAGGCAATGTTGAGAGAGGATATCGGCGGCCTGGATGCCGGTCTCCTCACGGATCTCGCGGCGCATGGCAGCAAATGGATCGGGTTGTATGCCCGTCCTATCTAATTCGCGCTCGAAGAAACCACCAATAACATGATAGCGGCCAACATAGACATCGACGCCCTGGCGACGATCCAACAAGATATGCTGGTCGCTCGTTTCTACGACTGAGCAGACCGAAAGAGCATTACCGAGCTCTGCAAGTTGATGATGTTGAGTAAACTCTGGTACGCGGGTAGTCACATATTCTTTGTAGGTAGTATCACCCAGCAGGAGAGAGAGCTGAGCGGGGGATGAGGTCACATCAACCAGGCGAAAGAGCGGCGTATCGAAGAGTCGCGTCTGATTGCGTCTGGCCTGAGAGAGTCTTTCCTCCCAGAGTGTATCCATCCACGTTTGCATAGCGGGAGTTTTAGGCATAGAGAGAGACGGCTGATAATCAATTACAAGCTGCTCAGGACCGTAACAGCCCTGAGCGAGGATCTCAAATTCAAGCATTATGCACTTATTCCCATTGATCTATTCCCATTCAATCGTAGCGGGTGGCTTAGAAGTGATATCGTAGACCACACGATTAATCTCACGGATCTCATTCACCAGGCGGTTAGCGATGCGCGAGAGCAGGTCGGGCGAGAGACGCGCCCAATCGGCGGTCATAAAATCGCCGGTAGTAACCGCACGAATCGCCACAACGTTAGCATAAGTACGGCCATCGCCCATTACGCCGACACTCTGGAGAGGAGTCAGAACCGCAAAGGCCTGACCAAGCTGGCGATAGACGCCCGCGCGACGAATCTCATCAATCACGATTTTATCGGCTGCCCGTAGAATTGCCAGACGTTGCTCATCAATAGCGCCAAGAATGCGAATAGCCAGGCCTGGACCGGGGAAAGGATGTCGCCAGACCCATTCTTCGGGGAGCCCTAAAGCCTGGCCGATCTCACGAACCTCATCTTTAAAAAGCGCACGCAAAGGTTCAACCAGCTTCAGCACCATCTCCTGAGGCAGGCCGCCAACATTATGATGCGTCTTAATGCGGGTCGCCGTTGCAGCAGTATCATGGCTGGTACTTTCAATAACATCGGGATAGAGCGTGCCCTGAGCCAGGAAAGAGATCGTCCCCTTCTCCTCCGCGAGATGGACCGCCTGCTCTTCAAAGACGTGAATAAACTCCGCGCCAATAATCTTCCGTTTCTGCTCAGGATCAACCACGCCAGCCAGACGATCCAGGAAGCGAGCACGCGCATCCACAACCACCAGAGGGATATGCAAATGATTACTAAACGTCTCCACCACCTGATCGCGCTCGCCAGCACGCAAGAGCCCCGTATCGACAAAGACACAGATCAACTGATTGCCAATAGCGCGATGAATCAGAAGGGCAGCCACCGCCGAATTGACGCCGCCAGAGAGGCCACAGATCACCCGCTCGTTGCCGACGCGGGTGCGGATCTGAGCAACAGCCTCTTCAATCACCGAACCAGAGGTCCAATCGGCCTCACAGCCACAGATACGAAAGAGAAAATTGCGAATAATATCCGTACCTTGAGGAGTATGCGTCACCTCTGGATGGAATTGCAGGCCTACCATCCCCTGAGGACTGGCAATAGCAGCGACAGGATTGCTTTCAGTTGAGGCCAGAATCTCGAATGTAGGCGGAAGCACATCAACGCTATCGCCATGACTCATCCAGACAGGCAGGCGGAGAGGAGTCTCTAACCCTTCCTCATGCTCTAAATCCTCAGTCTGAGCAGGAGAGGCTTTAATACCTTCAAAAATGCGAAAAACCCGTGCATCTTCCGACTCTTTATGGCATACATCAATAGTTGCAGGACCGTACTCCCGCAGTCCATGAGCGGGCGCGACATGGCCGCCAAGCTGATTTGCCAAAAGATGCATACCATAACAGATGCCCATAACCGGCAGGCCACTCTGCAAAATAGCAGGATCGCAAGAAGGCGCATGATCATCATAGACACTAGCAGGGCCACCAGAGAGGATAAAACCTTTAATATCCAGATGAGCATTCTGCTGAAGCTGTACTAGCGTTGTATTTGCAGGTACTAATTCACTATAAACATGGCACTCGCGGATACGGCGCGTAATCAAGCGGCTGTATTGCGAACCAAAATCAAGAACAATAATTGCCTGTCGGCGTTCTAAAGACTGCATATGTTCCCTTTCCACGTGGGTAGCCGGAGAGGAGGCCAGGTCCAATCCATTGGAATACCCCTTATCCTATCTATTATACAAAAAGAAAAGGCGAGATAATAAAGATAATTATATCCCAGGAAAGCAGAGAGTAACCACCGAACAGAGACAACAACATCCCAGATAGAGCAATTTACATAAACAATGCGAGCAGCGCATATATTTTTTGTATCAAGAAGGTTCTGGTCAGAGAATTTATACATGCAAAAATACTGTGAAATAGAAGCAAAAATCGGAGCAGATAAATAGATAAGTTAACTATTGCACTCGTTTTTAAAAAGCGGTACAATGTAAGTCTAACCTTGAGAATGTCGAATGCTCTAAAAGGAGGAACATCTACTCATGAGCACGGCAGAAGTAGTGGCACAACTTTTTCAGTTGCAGCAGCTTGATCTTGAAAAAGATCATCTACAGACAGAGCAACAGGCACTTGCAACTTCACTAAAAGGAACACGCACGCTCCAAAAGCTACGTGCAGAATGCATCACCCTGCAACAGCAGCTGCATGCCAGCCAGCAAGCGCATGCGGAAGCCGACTGGGCGCTAGCGGACGTCAATACCCGTTTGAAAGTGCAAGAGCAACGTTTACAAGAGAGAAAAGGGAGTGAACAAGAACAACAAGGACTTCAGCGGCTGAAGGCCCAGCAGAGCCGTCAGGAAGAGCTCGTACTCCAGGCAGCCGACGCAGAAGAATTTCTACAAGAAATGGTCCAACGGAAACAGAGCAATCTGGAGCTAGAAGAAGAGAAATGGAAGCAGGAGAACGCCTCTCAGAGAGAGAGATATCAACAGATCGAAGCTCGCCTCAACGATCTCCAGCAGCAACGAGCTCTTTTAACCTCCACACTCAGCGAAGAATATGTACAGCGCTACGACAGCATGCGAAAGACCAAACAAGGTCGAGCAGTCTCCAAAGTTGAAAAAGAACTCCTGTGAGTGGTGTCTAGCCATCCTTACCTATAGTGAGCTCCAAAAAGTCTTAGCCAGCCCAATCTTACAGACCTGCACCAACTGTGGACGCATACTCTACTATAACAGCTAAGGAATAGAGAGGCATCTCCATTCAAATCAGTCAAATCAGGATAAAGGGGTCCACCTCTTGCACAATGGAGTATAAATTACGTCAGTGTAGACGTAACCAGGATAAAAGCAACAGTGAAGCCACTCCAAAAAAGCCCTCCTCGTCATTGACAAAACAGTAGAAGTTCTTGTATTCTAGTAGCAATGGCGATCATGCCTCAAAAAGTCAACATTCAAATTCTGGTTCAGCCAGTAAAGGGGGTGCAGTTTATGGGAAAGCACATACAGAGAACATCTGTGCTTGTATGCACCTTGTCTACCCAGCGCGAGGGTACCGTCCTGCATATACCACACGGCCAAGTAAGCTTCGCCCAGCCACTGATCCCAATCCAAGATATCTGGTATAAGCTATTCTAGCCCCGCAGGTCACACGCAGCGCCGTCACTCCCTCCTCCGCACGGTAGACACACAACAGATACGTCTAAACCGTGTTTTTTTACGCCTTTTTCATTCCATTGGAGGGATACAACCTTTGACTAACGAACCGGAAACCCTGACCGGCATTGTCCTAAATGGTGCTCACGGCATCTATGATGTACACACCGACGCTGGCATCGTACGCTGCACACTACGTGGAAAACTCAAAAAAGCCTTCGCCCAGGCGCAATCATCCAGGTCCATCCAGAAAGCGCGTCCCCGCATTGATAAGCTGCTAGCCACACCAGCCGGGCGGCGTGTCGAGCGCATCGAGAAGCGAGATAGCAGCGAAAATCCTCTCCCCTCGCGCCTTTCAGTCGGTGATTATGTCAAATTACGTTTATTGGATAGAGAGAACGGACTTATTGAAGAGATTCTGCCAAGACAGAGCGAGCTTACGCGTAAGGATGTTGGCTCAAGCGCACATAAATCGATGCAACAGACCATGTTAGCAAATCTCGACCAGGTAGTAATTGTCCTGGCATCCACACAGCCAGATCCCCATTTTGGTCTCCTGGATCGTTACCTGACCATCTGCTCCTCGGCTGAGCTACAAGCGGTCATCGTCATAAACAAAGCCGATCTTCCCCACGAAAATAATGTAGAAGACGCCGTCGCGCTTTATATGCGGCTAGGTTATCATGTGATCTGGACTAGCACACATACCGAACAAGGCATTACAGAATTGCGTGAGGTATTAAAAAACCACGTCACCCTTTTCACAGGACCTTCGGGGGTTGGAAAGTCCTCGCTTGTCAACGCAATAGAGCCCGGAATGGCTATACGCACAGGTCTCATTAGCGATGTTACAGGCAAAGGCAAGCATACCACCACAGGATCGCAGCTCTACCCCCTCTCAGATGGGGGCTGGCTCGCCAATTCAGCCGGTATTCGAGCTTTAACGGCATGGAATATTGCACCAGAGGAACTGGCCTCCTGTTTCGTCGAATGCAAACCGTATCTGGGCGAATGTGAGTATACGGATTGTGCCCATATAGACGAAGAGGGGTGCGCTATCATACAAGCGGTTCAAGACGGCGTGATAGACGAGAGGCGTTACCGTAGTTATGTGCGGATCTATCAGGGAGAAGAGAGATAGGGTAAAATCATGGCGTCGGGCAAATGTGCCCCACGCCATGACTAACAAATGGGCGAAATAAACGCCGTCCCTATTGATTGTAAGTAGCGGCACGTACAACAGGCATACGGGCCTGAGTATTCATCTTATCGTCCTCATCCTCGTCAAAGGAATCCTCCTCGTCGAATCCTGTCAGGATACCGGGTTCGCTCACAGGCAGTGTAGGAACTACTGGAAGATTGCTCTCAACAACCAGGCCGTTATCCATATAGACATGATAGGGGAACATAGTGGGATTGAAAGCGTTGCTATGAGAGATAAGCAGAATCTGCTCGAAATGCTGGCCCAGAATATCGCCAGTCATCACATCAACCAGGGCCTGTGTGCGGCTCTGGTCAAACGAGCTAAGCGGCTCATCGAGGAAGAGAAAACCAGGGACCGCGTTTAACTCACGAGGGAGCGTTGCAATAGCAAAGGCCAGGCGCAGGGCCAGAGAAAGCTGATCGGCGGCTCCTGTTGAGAGTGCATCTTTCGAGACATATTCTCCGGCGGCTGCTTCCCAGACACGCAGGCGGAAGGCTCCACTACTCGCAGTCCCTTCTTCAGGCTCAGTTGTCAAATGTACATCGTGATAGCGATGGCTAGTCAACAGCGGCAAGAGCTGTTGCATATAATATTCAGTACGCGGCACCAGTTTATGCATCAGGCGATCAATAACCGCCTTAATCAACAGACCGCCGCGTTTATGAGTCTCATAGACATGCTCCTGTTGTTCCAGACGCGAGCGTGTCTGCTCCAGATCTAGAGGAATAGTCCCAGTATGAAGTTCCTGACTTAAGCGTAGCTCTTGCTGCTCTAGATTAGTCAGTTCCTGCTCAGTAGAGATACGCTCTGCCTCCAGCCGTTCGCGGTCATCAGCAGTAAACTGACCAACCAGGGGCCAGACAGAGACAACATCTTTGCGCGTAAAACTTCTGGGCCTGGAGCGGCTACGCTGCTTAAGGCGAGCCAGCAGGCTTTCGCCGAGGCTCTCGATCTCCTGGCGACAAAGCTCAATCCTCAGAGTAGCGGCCCCCTGCTGAAGTAGAGAGTTCTCTAATTCTTTGAGAATTTCCTCTTCGTTCGCCTCTCGAATTTCATTCTGACAGCGTGTACGCAGGGAGAGCAACGCTTCAGCGAACGGATTGAGGGGGACAATCCAGCTTCCCAGGCTATTACTAAACTTCGCCAATTGTTTATAGTATTCCGAAAGGGCCTCCTGGCGATCCTGTAATTGGGCCGAAAAGTGCTCCAGCTTCTCCTGAAGCACAACCTTGCTCCCTAGTTGGATCTGAAGCTCTTCCAATTGTTTACGACTAGCAATCTCCGCAGTATTAATAGCGGCCTGACCGAAGGTAACGCCAAGAGGCTTCACACGTTGGCGCAGAGAATCTTGCAGAGAACGCAACGCCTGGCGCAGGCCAAGCTGCTGCTCGCGAGCCCGCTCAATCTGTTGAGCAGGATTATTTGTTTTATAGCGTTCGTTACGTTCCTCAATAACGCTCTGACGGACCAGGAGAACGTCCAGGGCATCCTGGTGAACCTTTACCTGCTGAGCAAGATCGCGGGCCATATCAAGTCTACCATCTAACGTTGCCAGCTCGCGCTCAGCAGTTTTCAACGTAGTATTAATCAAATTTTCCAGATCCGGCAGACTCAAATCGCCATCTTCAACAGGGAGAGGCAAAGGAGTCAAAGCGCTACTAAAGAGAGGCCCACTCCGCAAACGCGCATTCATAGTTGGTAGAGGCAGACCTTCACTCGAAGCGAGTTGAGCAATCTCCTGGCGAAAACGCTTCACGTTCGCCCGTTCAGTCTCGATGCGTTCTTTGACAGTATCCCACTGCTCACGGGCCCGTTGGTCTTCCAGACGAGAACGCTCTTTACGCAGCAGCGCCACAGCCTCCATCGTCACATTCACCTGACTGCGAGAAGCATTCAGTTCGTCGCGCCTCTCTTTTACCTGCTGTTGCAGATCAGCCAGGCTCTCACCATCATCGGGAACGCGCTGCATAAAGTTCTGAGCATCTTCAATAGAACGTGGAAGAGGGCCACCAAGTTGCTGAATTTCGCGCTCGATCTGACCTACAGCCTCCTCACTCCCACCCATACGCTTCGCCGTCTCGCGGGCGGCCACCATCATTCCCAGGCGATTGACCGCATCTTGAATCTGGGCTGCAACAGCGCGTTCCTCACCGCGAGCCTTACGAAAACTCATATAGCTAATCCAGGAGACGCCGACCAGAATGAGAGCGGCAACGCCAGCAATAGTAGTAACAAGAAGGCTGCTAGACCATTCCGCAACCATCAAAATAGCGCAAATGATAGCGAAGACGGCGCAGATTACCACGATAAGCAAGTATTTGCGAGAGGAAGACTGAGCATCTTCAGCCGCTTGATTGAAGCGAGCCTTCTGCTCGTGGGCCATCCGCACCTGCTGTTCTGCTTGCAGCAAGCCATCGGCGAGAGATTTCAGGCGTATCCATTCCTCCATATGGCGGCGAACGCCTAGATCGCGCCAGCGTTTCTCGGTAGCCTCTGTCTGGCGTTGGATCTGACGGGACTCACCCTCTACCAGGCGCATCTCCTGTTCGGTCTCATGCAGATCACGCTGTACTTTGCGCAGGCGAGCTTCATTTTCTTCCGCCAGGCCCTGATTCATCATTGCCCGTGCATACTCATCTTCAGCAGTTTTCAGCGTCTTCAAACGTTCAGACAGATTACGTATGCGCTGGAGGCGAGCCTCTAATTGAGGTCGTCCGCTGCGGCGGCGTTCTTCCAGATCTGTGAGAGACTGCTGAGCCTGCTGAACGCGCTGGCGAGCATGAGAAATTTGTTCCTCCATATTCTGGAGATCATCTTGAGCCTCATCCTGTTTTTTGAGTTCTTGCTCAAGCTCTTTAATCGTATCACCTGCCGTCAGGAGATCATTTGACATGTGCTCCAGAGTACCAAACGAGCGGCGCAATTCAGAGAGATCAGAGACACGTTTTTCCAGAGCCGGCAGTTCCTCAGATTCGCGTCGTTCCAGATCAGCGATCTGCTTCTCCAATTCGGGAACATTATGGCGAGCTTCAGCAATAGTATCATAAGCCTGAATAATCTCATCCAGAGTAGTCTCGGCCATCTGCAACTGATGCAAGCGCGTCTGCTGGCTCTTCAACTCCTGACGGTGGCGTTTCATCTGCTCAATAGAGCGTTCCTGCTCCTCAAGATCTGCCTCTTGCAAAGCAATCTCGTTTAAATCTTCGCAGGCGGCCACAGCATCAAGAGCGAGCTCAGATTTTTCCAACTGTGCGCCCAGAGCAGGGATGCGGGCCTGCACCTCGGCAAGATGTAATTTTTCGCGCCATTCCTGAAGAAGGCGTTCGTCTTCAGGTCCAACTTTAAACTGCTCAGAAAGGCGAATCAGACGTTCGAGGCCAAGAAGCTTTCGAGCTGTCAATTCGCGTATTGGGCCACTAAGAGTCTCCAGGCGATCCAGACCCTTCTGTTCAATCAAATAAGAGTTACGTAGAGAATCACCATCGACGCGGCCCATCTCGGAGATAATACGCTCGTTGATAGAACCCAACCCGGTAAGAGTCTCTTCGCCATTGACACCCAGGCGGCGAATCTGCAACGTTGCCTGCTGACCATTCCCCCGTTCGATCACACGAGAAATCGTCAACTCAGTTGCTCCGACAGAAAAAGTCAGAGTCACAGAGGCATTCGTGGCCCCATAGAACACCAGATCATCGAGCGAACGCATACCGCGACCAGAAGAGAGAGCCTCTCCATAGAGCGCAAAATAGAGGCTTTCAAGAAGTGCCGACTTACCGGCCTCGTTTGGTCCCTGAATCAGGATACAACCGCGCTGAGGGAAATGAAAATTCACCTCGCGCAAGAGCCTGAAGCGTTCAACAGTCAAATGCTTTAGGATTATCATGCTCTACTCCGTTCGCCAAAGCCTGGTTAGCCCCGTGCTAAACTGGCCTGGAACAAATAGTATACCCTGCCAGAAACACATCATCTTCTCCCTTTGGGATCATCCAAAGCCAACAATAATTCATCTTTTGTTGCCTGTAAAGCCATCTTTTCACGTTCATCAAAGGCGTCAGCAATCCACTCATCCGCCAGAGCAATTAACTCTTCGCGAGGAGAGAAACGTTCGCCCGTTTCAGTAGCAAGGAGATCCAATTCTGGAAGCAGTTGCAGAGCGCTATCATCAATAGCCAGAGCGAAACACTGTTCCTCACCATAGCGACGAATCTGATTCAGATCCAACTGGTGATACTGAAAGCGAGACAGAGTACCCTCCAGGCGTAGCAGGAGCAGCGTCTCTGCCCCGCAGAGAGGGCGCAAACGCTCAAGGATAAGCGCAGTCGGATCAGCATCTTCTTGTGTCACAGATTCTGGCGACCAGAGTTCAGAGGTTGGAATAACCAGGCGTTGTAGAGAAAGGCTTTCAACCGAGATGTGCTTACACCAGCGAATCCCATCAGCCGCCAGGCCTAGATAGACAAAACCCGGAATCTCGTCAGGTGTATAAAAATCAATATGTTGGGTTGTACCAGCGACCACCACTTCAGTCTGCTCACAAATAAAACGACAATAGCGATGGTGATAGCCAGCAAGGACATAACGAAAGAGAGGTGACTCGGCCAGGCTGCGGCGGCTCACCTGGGCGCGTGTCTCAAAGAGAGAAGAGCCGGTAACCAGACCTTCAATAGGAGCGTGAAGCACCAGCAGCGAAACAGCGTCGGGATCACGCCGCCTCTCATCCCCCTGCATTGACAACAGAGGATCGTTCTCCTGCTCACTCCCCACCCCTAAGCCAGCGAGAGTAACACGCGTACCATGCAGAGTAAGGGAGACAGGCTCTAGTTTCTGACCTGCCGAAGGAGGAAAATACGTTAAAGCGCCCAGGCGCTCATAACTCATCTGAGGAGCAGGAGCCGAAGCACCGGCAAGAGCCTGTCCGGAAGCAGGGGTATCATGCAGACCGCCGAGGGCGAATGTCTGAACACCAGCTTGTTTCAATTCAGCGAGGCGCTCAGCGACAAAGCTGCGATCTCGTTCGTTAGGCGTCGTCGTATCAAATAAGTCGCCAGCCTGGATAAACAAGTCAACCTTCTGCTGAACAGCAAAATCAGTAGCCTGTTGAAAAGCATGGCGTAGGCGCTGCTGGAGCTCCTCACGTTTGCGTGGCAATTGACCAAAGGCAGAATAGCCAAGATGATTATCAGCAGTCAACACCAGCGTCACAACATCGCGCTCATGGCGTACTTCCTGGCCTGCATTCTGTGAAGCCATCGCACTCTCCGTAGTATTCTTCGTCATATGTTCTGAACTTTCAACACCATCGACAAAACCCAGCTAATACGCTATAGTGGACGTATAGGCCTGCATAAGTAAAAAATAAAGACGTGATACACTGACATTTGCTATCTCAAATTATTAAACGACATATGATCTTTTCCTGAATGCAGGAGACAAAAGTAGGGACTCTTTTCTTAGTGTTCAAGCTGAGTCTATCACAAAAGAGGGGAATTAAAAACGATTCATGTAAAAAAGAGGGACTATTTGGGGAATACCAGGAGAAATACCGATCTCTATGCTAGCATACAAATGAAAAAAGATGACACAAAAGTACCTATTCTATGACAGGCATGGACAGGGATTAGCACCACCAATTAATATACTATTACAAGTTTGTACCGTAACTAGCCTGAAGGCAGGGGAAAGCAAAGAAAAATGCCCCAGAACAAAAGATTCTAACGTCTATACTCTATAAATTCAGTTGTTTTATTGTAAGATAGGATACAAAGTATTCTGAATAGACAGCGGTAGCGTTGTCAATAAACATTGAGAGCGTGTTGGAAAACTGGGCAGAGTGGGCAGATTTTGACACGTTTTTCAAGAAGTGGGGAGAGCAGAGTGGTGGTAGCAATGCATATAGAACCGAGAGAGAAAGAATACGAGACAAGGAAAGTCCTTCTTTCTCTAGCGAAAAGTATCCAGGAACGAGACATCGTCACCTATGAGCATTCGCGGCGTGTAGCCACGTATGTACAGCGTCTGGCGCGTTATCTTGGTTGGAGTCGGCGGGAAGCACGCGATCTGGCCCTGGCAGCATTAGTACATGATCTCGGTAAAACCTGGATAACAAACGACATCCTGAACAAATCGGGTCCACTGCTCGAAGAAGAGCGCCGTAAGATGGAGCGGCACCCGGTCATAGGAGCACGCATTTTAATCGGCTGCGAAGTGCATCCATTCTACGTAGAAACCGTCCTTCATCATCACGAAGCCTGGAATGGAAGTGGTTATCCGGAAGCACTTCGGGGGGAAGAGATTCCTCTGGGGGCGCGGCTACTCACTATTGCCGATGTGTATGACGTAATTACGTCACAGCGTCCATATAAAGCTCCTCTAACGCAGGAAGCAGCGCGTGAGCGCCTTTTACAAGGCTCAAATAGCAGTTTTGATCCACTCATACTGAACGCATTTATTCATCTGCTTGATCTCGATCCGCGTTTCACCTTACCTCAGCAGGTGGATAGAGCGAAACAATTTACACAGAGAGTCTTTCTAGGCAGCCAGAATAAAAAATAGGTAGTGCAGAGAGAATTTCAGGATGTAGTTCCATTTGTTAATTCACCCGTCGTCAGGCCCCATTTCATAATAAGATAGTGATAAGTACCATCCTTACGAACAGCCGCAAAAGCCGCCTGAAGGGCCTGCTCCATTGACTTATCATCCTTACGCATGGCAATACCCTCCACATTTTCATTCGTCACCTGGCCAGCAATAGCAAAAAGGGAAGGAGCTTGACGAATATAATAATCAGAGACAGGAGCATCTTGATAAGTAGCAACAACATTTCCTGTTTTTAACAAATGTATCACACTATCCTGATCAGGCAAAGCAATAGTTGCAATCGGCTTACTACCAGCCAGCATGCAGCTATTGCTTGCTACCCGGAGATCATTTTCCTCAAGAGTACCACTGCGTACACCAACGCTCAGGCCACAGAGATCGCTTGTGCTCTGGATATGATGGGGATTACCGATTGCAACCAGCAAAGATTCTCCACCTTTAAAATAGGGCAACAAAGTCGCCTGTTTTTGCAGATCAGGAGTAATGGGGATGGCAGAGATAGCTATATCAATATCTTTCTCTCGTAAGCTGGGTAGCAGCGAAGTAAAGTCAAGCTGGACAATTTTCGGATGCAGGTTCATACGTTGTGCCAAAACAGTAATCAGATCAATGTCGAAGCCTACGACCATATTTGTTGTAGTATCAATAAACTCCTGCGGTGGATAAGATGTATAACTACCAATCGTGAGTGTTCCCGGCACCAAAAGCGAGGACGGTGATGCAATCTGCGTAACTGACACAACACGTATTTTCTGTGCATGCTGTTCCTGTGATTGAGCGCAGGCCGCCACAAAAAATACAACCAGCAGGCAACAAGCAGCACAGAAGAACCTTTTGGAAGGCCGCTTTCGTGTTCTTATAAAAGACCGTAGCACGAAAGATTACCTCCTCTATTATAAATACAAAAAAACATCTTCCAGATGGAGTTCAGAGCAAATAACAACACGTAAACACCTCATCCAAAAAGACAAGCCGCGTGGAGAAAGATAATAAAAATTTCTACTCATACATGTAAGTACGCAAGAGAATGTCCTTCTTTCACAAATTCATAGGAGGAAATTTCCCATGCTTTTAGGGGTGACTGACACCTTATAGTATGCTACACTATAGAACGAGTAAAGATAGCATCGCTTTTATTACGTGAATAGTGTCAGAATGGATCTGAAATAACCTCATATTCTACACTTTTTCAGATCCATCCTCAGCATAGTAGTGGAGAGAACACTTACGCGGGGCAGGAGGTTTTATTATGCCCATCGCATTAGATCGCAGTATGTGTTGCAATCCAGGAGTTGTTATCGAACGTGAGTGGCTAGTAACCAATAAGATAGGAGGATATGCAGCGGGAACCGTTGCAGGAGTATTGACGCGGCCCGAACATGGGTTGCTGGTCATCTGTCCCCCTGGCACTAGCACAAGACAACTCTTATTTGCAAAGATGGATGAAGAAGTCAGCTTCAATCAAAAAACCTATTATTTAGGGACAAACGAATATCGAGATGGCACACTTAATCCAGCTGGATTCGTCCACCTCGAAAGATTTCAGCTTGAAAACGGGTTTCCTATTTTTACCTATCACCTGGGCGGAAGTAATGGCATTCAACTCGAAAAACGGATCTGGATGCCTCAAGATCAGAATACGACCTACGTTCAATATCGTATTCTGTCTACTACGGATAAAGCAGAAGGATATCGTTACCGCTGTAACGGGCTCCATTCAGCAGCAGAGCAAGGTTTCAAACACCTTATAGAAGAACAAGATCCCTGGCAACCGGCCATCACACTTACAGTTCTTCCATTTGCAACCTGTCGTCCTTATAACACATGTCTCCATGAACAACACCAACTACATTTCGAGGTCGAAACATATCACGCAGGCCAACAGATAGCCAGCTATTCGGCAGAGATAACAGGTTGTACAATTACCGCTTCGACCAAGACTGGACCTTATCATCTTTTAGCAATAGGGCACACTGCACATCCGCCCGTCTTTATTCCTACAGGAGTCTGGTACTGGAACTTTCTGCATCGCCACGAGCGCCAGGAAGCGCAACCAGCCTATGACAATCTCTATCTACCTGGAGTCATACGTGCAACACTCCAGGCCAATGAGGAGAGCACACTTACGTTACTTATCAGTACAGAGAAGAGCTCCAATTTACCACAGCGTCAGGAACAAGTACAACGGACCTACAAACGTACACTGGAGCAGCAAAAAAAAGGTCAGGAGAAAGTGCTTCAACCGCAACGCTATTTTGGGGATAGCGGCGAGGCCATTCAGGCAGAGCGCTTGCCGATCCTACCTCTTTACAATTCAGCAGATCCTTATTGCAGCGGAAAAGAGTTCCTCCATTTACTTCTGCAAGCAAGCGAGCATTTTATTATCTATCAAGCGAAAAAAAGCCGCAAGGATAGCCACTGCATCCATTCACCTCTAGCGGAGCTTGTCCCAGTGATCTATACAGGCTATTTTCAGATGAGTACAGAGACACGGGAGACATTATTAGCGCTGCCAGGGCTAACCCTCATTCCCGAACGGTACAGCGAGGCACAACAGATCCTCCGTGGGATAGCTCATCATTTCAAAAATGGACTGCTTCCAGATAGATTACCACCTCCTGGAGAGGATGCTATAGAGGAAAGCTACAACAATGCAGATTGTACCCTCTGGTACTTCTATGCGCTGGATCATTACCTGTGTGCCACCCAGGATCAAGCATTTCTCAGAGAGCTCTACCCTTACTTAAAAGATGCCATCCACCGCTATAAACACGGTACAGACAATGGTATCCGTGCTGATCCTTGCGATGGTCTGCTCCGAGCGGAACAGCCCGGTAAGGCTCTCACCTGGATGAACGTCCATGTACAAGGGCATTTCGTCACACCTCGAATGGGCAAGGCAGTTGAAATCAACGCCCTCTGGCAACATGCCTTATATTTGATGCTCCATTGGACGAGACAGAACGAACAAATAGGACATTTCGGCTATGCTATTTCTTATTATCAGGATTTGTTGCTACAATGTCAACAGAGTTTTCAAAAACGCTTTTGGTATGCGCCTGGTGGTTACTTATACGATGTTATTGATGGTCCACAAGGGAACGATGCATCGTTACGTCCCAACCAGATAATGGCCTTAGCATTGCGCTCATCGCAACTTGAAGAGCGTCAGCAGAGAAGCATTTTTGAAATCATTACGGAACAACTCTTAACGCCTTACGGTCTACGTACGCTCAGTCCACAAGATCCGGCATATAGAGGACGAAGAGGGGAAAACTACGAAGAACAACAAAAAGCTTTGCATCAGGGAAGTATCTGGAGCTGGTTTATTGGACCTTATAGCGAAGCATTAATTGTGCTTCACCATCCACGAAATCAGCATACAGGCTCACAAAATGAAGATTTGCGGAAAGAATTTCTCTGGCGCAAGGCGCTACGTTTACTAGAACCATTTACAGAGCGCTTAAACAACGAATTATTGGGTATGTGTGGAAGTGTGTTGAGTGGAGATTATCCCCATCAGCCCGGAACAGAAGTCGCATCGGCAACAGCTACCGCAGAATTATTGCGTGTATACAACCTGTTTGCTCAGATGCGTATCTCTCATCCAGAATCTGCTTTGTATACATAAAAATTGTAGAAGTAATCCCTCTAATAAGAGGATTGGCTGGCTCTGCCTGAAAAAAAGCCGACTTCTGCACATTTATAAAGAAAGTTATCCACAAAATTGTGGATAACTTTGCCTGACGATGCTTTTTTTACAGACCACCAAAAAGCTTTCACACAAAGCAGATATCAGAACAAACTTTATTTACCCAGCTGTCTGGCTCTTGAGAAAAAGGGAAACTTCGACCTACTATCATTATTATTAAAAATGCTAGCTGAATAAGGAGAAAAATCTGATGGAAAGGTATCTCCCAAAAAAACAGATTATTCGGGATATCCACTTCACGCTAGAAAGTTATCCACAAAATATGTGGATAACTTTTCCACATTTTCCACACCATATACATAACACTTATATATCACGGTGATATATTGAGTTTCCCACAGATTTTGGGGATAATTTTTCCACATTTTCCACAAATCAGATTTCTTTATATCAGGACGATATAAAATATCACTCTTTCTTAAGTTATCCCCAAAATTTGGGGATAACTTCTCCACGTTTTCCACATAAACACAGGAATATCAAAATCATCAAGCTCATTTTCTACGCAGACACCTAAAAAATTTCTCTGTGTTTTTATTATTTACGTGATCTGATTCACCAGGGCAATTCCGGTGTTTCTGCACCTGCCAGCGGTTATGACCGAAAAACTAATTGCATAGAGGATACTATCATAAGCAACGTTATAAAATGATGTCCAGCAGAAAAACAGCAAGTCTTTAAACCTAGCATTACCCTCTTATTATCGTGCACCTAAATTACACAATTAGCACGCACACCATAGAAGTTTTTTAAATTTTTCTTCTACCTAATTAAGCCCGAAGAAAAAATAAATAGAACAAAAAGGCCATCAGGAAACTTCTCTAAAACCAACTTTTGCAAAAAAATAGTATGATATCTCGCCTCGATACAAGATGTACATGTAACAAATAAAAATTGTATTAACTCCTACCCGAAGCACTATTTCCCCTAATGATCGAGCATCCGAAACAGTATCTTATAATTGCATCCTATCTCAAGGAATAATTTTTGGAGTTATCAACTGAATCTTCCCGAAAGACTATCTTGGGCGATATCTAAAACACGTTAAAAAGACTATCTCCAGGGAGGCCAGACCCGAAAATTAAATTCAAATTAGATTCTAAAAGCCGTTTGATTTTCTGATAACTTACTTTTTTGCCAGCGATTCTCGGTCTATAAAGATAAAAATGCAGAAACAAGCAATGTTTTTACTTCGGGTTCTGCGCATTTTCGTCATATTTACAGCCAAAACAGCAGGTAAAGTGGATAAAGTAGGGAAAATTGTGGACAACTCTCTGCTTTTGTGTAAAATGTTTCTCTCTTCTTGAGACTACTAGGGGCTTTAAAAACTAATATCGGGACCGCCTTCTTTTAAGGGAGAGTGATGTTCAGCAAGAGCGTGGTCAGCGAGCAGGAGACGGGCAAGCCAGACTTGCCCTGTGGGATTTGTATGGATTCCCCACCTCATGACTGCACCTCAGATAGATCGCAACCCGGTCATGTGAAGACCAAAGCTCTTCCTGTAGAACTACGATGTGTTGGCCGAGCCTGGAACACAAGATGGATCATCCATACAGGATTTTCTAGGGGTTAAGGTACTAACATAGGTTTGATCTGATATGGTGTTTTTAGGGCTCGAACCATATATATCATGGCGATACATTGATTTTCCACAGATTTTGGGGATATCTTATTCACATATTCACATGTATCCATATGATAGGATAGAGATTCACTTAAAATTCTCTAGATTGAGCACGAGTTTCACTAAAAATGAGCTGATTTTTGGCTTTTTAAAAGAAAAATATCTGCGCAAAGTTATCCACAGCGCAGTGTGGATAAGTAGGGTAGTTTATCCACAGAGGACAAAAAAAATGTGGAAGAGTGAGTATCGTCAATTATAGATATTCACAGTTATGCTGAAGTTTTCCACCACTTATCCACAGATAAATGCGGAAAATGCAATATTTTTCTGTTTACCATAAACAGGCCTGTGAAGGGCGTTTAGTAGGCTTTAAAAAAACAAAAAAGGCGAAGTTATCCACTTTTCCACATCCCCTACTACTACTGGTTTATATATTTATTTAAAAAAAGATATATCTATTAGTAATTAGCGTTGTGGAAAAGTGAAGAAGTTTGATGCTTTTGTAAAAGCATCAAACTTCTATTCAAATTTTTTTTTTTAAATTAGAAAGACTGAGGGAGAGTAATATAAAAGCCTTGAATTAGTTTTATGGTGAAAAATAGAGATTCGTCACTTCTCTTGTAGGGGAAATGTTAAAATGTAAAGAGAACCATGATTATCTGTTGCTTGATTACACTTAGGTACTATCTGATTTTGAAAACTGGAAAGAGACGCGACTTTCAGGATTATGGCTCGTTATATGTGATGAAGGAAAAACTGAAGCTTGTTCTCCACGCATTACCAAAAGCAATTTGTAACGCTCTTCTCTTTTTGTCGAGGAATATTATATTATGACGTCTACCATTGAGGCTATCAAGGCAAAAATAGATGTTGCAGATGAGATTGGTCTGGTAGTGGGCTTGCAGAAGGCTGGAAAGGCTTTGAAGGGTCTCTGTCCTTTCCACAACGAGCGCACACCATCTTTCTACGTGTTTCCAGAGTCCCAGACCTGGCGCTGCTTTGGCTGTAACGAGGGTGGAGACGTTTTTTCTTTTGTGCAAAAGCAGCAAGGATTAGAGTTTCGTGAGACACTTGATTATCTGGCACAAAAGGCGCATGTTGAGTTAGAAGCTTATGCGGCTGGTCGTAGTCCCGAAGAAGAACGTGAAATTAGTGCAACGAGAGAGCGGCTCCGTAAACTGAACGAAGATGCTCTGCTCTGGTTTCATCAGGCGCTTTTACGCTCCAAAGACGCAGATGAAGCACGGGCCTATATTCAAAGTCGCGGTATTAATTCAGACAGCGTGATCGCTTTCAGTCTGGGGTACGCACCAGATACATGGGACGGTCTGACGCGTTTTTTATTAACACAAGGCTACAGCGAGCGGGAGTTGGTAGAAGGCGGCCTGGCTCGTTTTCGCGAGGGAAACTTCGGTGAAGGGCGTGAAGGCCTGGGCGTTTACGACTATTTTCGGCAACGTATTATCTTTCCCATTCGAGATGTGCGGGGACGCATCATTGGATTTGGTGGTCGTGCACTTGGCGATGGAAAGCCGAAATACCTGAACTCGCCTCAGACTCTTCTGTTCGAGAAAAACAGCGTGCTCTACGCGATGGATCTGGCGAAAGATGTGATCAAGCAGGCAAAGCAAGTAATTATTGTTGAGGGATATGTTGACGCCGTAATTGCGCATCAGTATGGCACGAAACAGACAGTAGCATGTATCGGCAGCGCGATCACCGAAAAGCATATTCAGTTGCTCAAAAAGTTCACAAAGCAAGTAACCCTGGCGCTTGATCCGGACGCGGCAGGCAATGCAGCGACTGAGCAAGGCATTCAAGAGGCCCTCAAGGGATTTGATCGTACAGTTGTACCTGTGCCACTTCCAGCAGGTCGAGAGAGTAGCAAAGTACGTTCAGGCCATTCAGGGACAGAAAGCGGCTATTCATGGGATGGTTCGTTTGGAAGAGCAGGTAGACGCGGAAATTAACGTTTTGCAGTTTCCAGCAGGTGAAGATCCGGATGAAGTTATTCGGCGTGATTATAGCGCCTGGGTCTATGCAGTAACCCATCCTCTGGCCCTGATTGACTATTATTTTGCAACTAGAACGCTTGAGCTAAATCTGCGAGAACCAACGGGGAAGACTGAGGCGGCAAAGCGCTTACTGCCAGGATAGCGACCATCAGTAACCGTGTCAAGCGTGATGCCTATCTGCATAAGCTTTCTGGCATGATTGGCATCGATGTACCAGTCTGTACGAAGAATTGAACGTGTACTCGAAGTCAGCAAGCAACACGTACGTGCGCAATTCTCGAGCCAGCAAAGTTGGAGAAGAATTACAGGGGGAAAAGCTGGAGTCGGGACGATGAGGGAAGCGATGAGAATGAGCCAGATTGGGTAAGAAATAAGCGGGAAGGTGAGGAGGCTCAGCAGAGAGAGGGAGCTCAAACAGCCGTCAGAGGTGGGCTTGACAGAAGCGAGCGAGATGAGTTACAATGGGAGGACTACCTGATTGGGCTACTTTTGCAAAATCCAGGCTTATGTCCGCATGTTTGTGGTATAATTAACGATGGTGACTTCGCTGGGACAGACACGCGAGAGTTGTACCGCTTACTCAACTCTGTGAGTCAACGTGCTTCTTCCTCCCTCTCATCAATCCTTTGAACAATGTGTGCCGGCTGAGCTTCTGGAAACAGTTAACAGGGCTAGAATCGTGCCGAGTCGAATACTCCAAAAGATGGAGCTGGATTGGTAAAAGATGCTGACCCAATGTGCAACTCGGCTCAAGCGTATGCACGGCTGTCACAATTGAATACTGAACTAAATTATCTTATACGAGAAGCAAGTGTAACTGGGGATGCTGATGCTTTGATGCCACATACCGCAACGATAGCAACGAAATTCATGCTCTACGCACAATACATTCAGTCCGCGTACGCATCTGCAGGGATAACCAGTGGACGTATCCGCAATTTATGGCACGTTTTTATTCACCCACTCTATGACGATGGAGCTTTGTAAAAGTAGCGTCGCAACGGATGGAATCATTTTTTTACCAAATCGGAATCGGAGAACGGGATATTTTTTCATTATTCGTCTTTCATAATTCGTCCTGTTTTCTGAAGGGGGATGCCAGAATGGTGAATCGGGAACAAGATGTAATGGATCGAATACAGCGAAGAGCGTGTAGTGAGTACAGAGACCATTGAAAGATGTGTTTACAATCGAACCTTTTGATGAGTCCATGTTGAATAATACGGATACTGTTTTTGAAACTATTGATACCGTAGGTCATCATGCTCATGTCTCAGGCGGAGGCAGTCTGGTGACTCCCATCGATGGAAATGAGCCGTTTGACCTGTTTAAGCTACAGGACGATGAGTCTATGGATACTTTGGACCCAACCAAAGAGCCGCCCCCCGACTGGGAGCCAAGTCCTGAGGAAATGGTCGACGCTGAAAACCTGAACGACCCGAAATGGGAGGAGCTGCAAGATGGCTTTGGCATTGTGGTCGCCGATATCGAAAGTAGCCTGGATGATCCTGTGCGGATGTATCTGCGCGAGATTGGCAGGGTACCCTTGCTTACCGCTGAAGAAGAGGTTCGCCTGGCTCAGCGGATGGAGCGTGGGAAAGCCGAGCGCCTGAGGATGGACCTGCATAGGGGACTCGTCAATCGCCGCTATATCGATGAGGGTGAGGAGGCTCAGCGCCGCTTGACCGAGGCAAACTTACGCCTGGTGGTTAGCGTGGCTAAGAAATATATTGGCCGTGGTATGAATCTGCTGGATCTGATCCAGGAGGGCAATATCGGGCTGATTCGTGCCGTGGAGAAATTCGACTATACCAAAGGGTATAAGTTTAGCACGTATGCCACCTGGTGGATTCGCCAGGCTATCACCCGTGCTATCGCCGACCAGGCACGCACAATTCGTATTCCGGTCCATATGGTGGAGACGATTAATCGTCTGATTCGCATTAGTCGGCGTCTGTTGCAAGATCTTGGCCGTGAACCAACATCCGAAGAGATTGCAGAACAGATGGAGATTAGCGCCGAGAAGGTTCGGGAGATCATTAAAGTTAGCCAGGAGCCGGTAAGTCTGGAGACGCCTATCGGCGAGGAAGACGATAGCCACCTGGGCGATTTTATCGAGGACCATACCGCCCTGGCTCCGGCTGATGCGGCCAGTCATCAGTTGCTCAAAGAGCAAGTAGAAGATGTGCTTGATAGCCTGACCGAGCGCGAGCGCAAGGTTTTGCAGTTACGGTTTGGCCTCGATGATGGCCGCAGCCGTACGCTCGAAGAGGTTGGGAAAGAGTTTCATGTAACACGAGAACGTATTCGGCAGATTGAAGCCAAAGCTCTGCGTAAACTGCGCCATCCTAGCCGCAGTCGTAAGCTAAAGGACTATCTTGACTAGTTCTCCTGATAAAAGAGAAAAAAAGAAGGGACACATTGTCTTGTGTCCCTTCTTTTTTTCTCTTTTACTCTATCTTCTTTCTTCTCTCACTTTCTCCTACGATTTCGGCTGTGAGAAGGCCGTAAAACGCCTTTAACAGGATGAGTGGCTAAATTATAACCTGCCTTCTTTTGAAGGCCGTCAGGACCATTTTTAGAACCAATTTGCTGCTATGGCTGATTTTACGCTAGACAAACCTTCAGTTTCTTGCTATCCATACACAATCTCGTCAGAAAAAACAGGTGTTGATGAAGCGCCAAACGTAAGTCATCGACCTGAAGCCAGGGAAGACCCAATTGTAATCCTAATTGCCGGGCTATCGTGGTTTTTCCTATACCAGAAGTACCACCAATAAGTAGCACATCCCAAGCATAATGCAGGCTGTGTCTCATATTCCCTGTTCCTTTTTTATTCCAAAGTCGTTAATAGCAATAACACTTTACTTTTGATACGAACATCCTTGAATACGATAGCGGCAAAAATGTCTTTTGAAAGAAGTATACATAAAAAGTAAAAGAAAAGGTCATTATTTGCGGTATTGCTTTTTAGCGGAACTTCGTTTATTATAGAGTGAAGATTTGCAGATGGATAGCTATCCTGGCCGCCAGGCAGGTGCTATCTACTGGTTTTAGATTATTTTGCTGTTGGGTATGTGTGTTTGGAGGAGGTCAAGCAAATATCTATGGTGCAATTGTTGGGGGAGCGGAGCGACAAAAAGGTCTCCAAGAAGCAGAATGTAAATAAACAAGCTGCTATCACCACAGGAGAGCAGGATCGCCCGCAAGGACGGGTTGTGGCAGGGGAAGCATCTCCACATTTATTCGGGACATATGATGAGCATTTCCGCGATGACGAGGGCAGTTATCAGCCTCTCTATCGTGTTGCAAAGCTCATTTTACCTGGCTCATTGTATCTTACCTGGAGCGCTTTTGTTCATTTTCAAGAGAGTGATTTACCACCCTATGTGACACAGAAGCAGGTAGCTGAGTATACAAAAAAGAATTTAAGGACTATCGAGCTAAACATGCAAAGGCTACGCCAGGCGGGCTATTTGCATACAAGACACGCTATGCGTGGTGGGGGCTGTGTTGTAGAGAAGTGTTTTGACGGCTTATACAAAGCTGTACTTGAGTATCTCCAATGGGAACAATCACCGCTCTATGTTCCTCCCCTCCGTGAATATTTTGTTGTTGACCAGTTGGACTGGAGTGTATGCCAATCACTGCTGCGCTTTAACAACTATCGCCGCTTGATCTGCAATAAAAAGCCAGGTCCAAAGCAGAAGAAAAAGAAAACATCTGGGAAAGGATGTATCGAAGGGACCTTTAAGGAAGTTCCGCTCCCCCCCGGAACAGAAGATCTTGTAGAGCAAAAAACAACTAGACTTATGGTCTTGCCTATAAATAAGCTGGATACAGTCGTGTGGGAGAAGTGGGAGAAGGAGTATTGCTTCAGCGAAAATAGCTATTATGAGAAAAGAGCCAATTACTATAAAATAGAAGAGCTGCCTATAGAGAATCTGCCCTATGAGGCGGAAGAACCACCACTAGTAGTAAATCAGCAGGTAGTAGCGAGTGAAAATCAGCAGGTGACCCAATGGGACCCCGGCCTTTTGCTGTTTTTGAAGCAAATGAAGATTGGTAGGTCCCAGGTGCATAAATTAGAACTTAATGAGCATTCTCTTGTACCCTATACTTCTACCCCTATCAATTGGTCTTCTGTATTTGCTCTCAAAGGGCAATATCGCTGTATTTCTGAATGGTTTGGGAGGCTGTATATCGCTAACCCTGATCAGATTCCCCGGAGACACTACCTTCTTAGAAGAAAACGCATTGCTCATCTGGTACCCTCACCTCATCTAAAGGTCCAACATAAGCAGTTCGCAGAAATAGAGAAAGAGAGAGAAGAGCTCAGGCCGTTAGAAGTGAAAATGCGCAGGGAGAGGGCCTGGCTTGTCAAGCAAGTAAAGGAGTGGGAACAAAGAAAGATGATCTATGATGTTCATCTGTTGGAATTGGATCATATCGAAGGGATGATTGTAAAACAGGTCAAGTTACTGGATCAAGAGATGCAGAATGTTATAGATGAAATATGGAGCTTAGATTTCGAGTGGTTGGATATTGTTGATGCTAATGTTTTAAGAGCGCGACGTACAGAGCAAGAATTTTATAAGAAAAATAATTATAGACGCTATAAAGGTCCCCGACGTCCCTGGCAAAAAGGCGATAAAGAAATCGCGCTTCCGATCTACCGACCTTTATATCCACCTTCGTACTACGCAGAGATCAAAAGGATTATTGTGGAATCTCTAGAGCTAGAGGACCAGGAGGACCAGAAAAAGAAGGAACAGGAGGAAAACCAGGGCAAAGAAGAGCATCGGGAGGAAAACCAGGAAGGAAAACAGGAGCAGATCCTTTGTGAAGAGAACCCGCAGATGGTGGTACAGTGTCGAGAGGAAAGTGAGGAAAAGCAACAGCAGATAGAGCAAAAAGAGCAAGAAGGCTCTCAAGAGAAGCAGGCATCCCAGTATCAATACTCCCCTGAAAAGCAGGAAAAATTACTTGCCGCATCAAGAGCAAATTATTTGCGAAACGAGCGTGTCCAGAGGCAAAAAAATCAGCAAAACTATCAACAAGAAGCACCAGCGCAGCCAGAAAGCCCAGGAATGCCTATTCACGAGCGCCTGGGAAATATTCGAGATCGTACCGCCCACCTTGTGCAGTCTCCAAACCCTATAGGCGGTCCACGTAAGCCAGAGGAAAAGGCTGAAGCTCTCTCAGCATCGCAGCTAGAAAACAATGCATCAGGGCAGCAGTCTCTCCCACCAGCAGCTATAAGTAAAAAGAAAAAAAATGCTGAGAAGAAAAATGAGAAGAGAAAAAACGCGAAGGAAGAGCCGAAGCATGATTTAAGAAGAGAAAAGAGAAATAAGCCGACTCTTGAGAAAAGGCAGGAAGTACCGACTCCCTCCATTTCCCAGGAGAAATCTTCCCTTGAGATCGAGAAGCAACCCCAAATTCAAGAAGCTAAAAAGCAGCCTCAGATCGAGCAACCCCTTCCCACTCAAGAAGCTGAGAAACAGCTTGAGATCGAGCAACTATCTCAGATTCAAGAAGCTGAGAAGTTGCCTCAGGTTCAAAAAGTGGAGAAGCAGCTTGAAATCGAGCAGCCGCCTCAGGTTCAAGAAGTGGAGAAGCCATCTCAGATTGAGAGGCCGCTCCCGACTCAAGAGGTTGAGAAGCAACCTCAGGCTCAAGAAGCTGAAAGGCCATCTCAGATCGAGAAACAGCCCCAGGCTCAAGAAGCTGAGAAGTCGCCTCAGATTATTGATCCTATTCCAGATGGATCATATTATGATCCATCTGCACCACAAACAGAAAAACAGGAGAAGGAGCAAAAAGTGACTTTGGACGATGAGACTGTACGAATGTTAAATGCTGCGCAAGAACAGCAACAGCATAAAAAACCATCGAAGCTAGAAGACGGTTTTATGGCTAAAAGTATTGCAGATTTGAAGAAAAAGGTCGAGGAGCAAAGAGAGCTTGCCAAAAGAAAGAGGAGACCTACTGGCTAATGCTCCATTCAGCTTCTTAACAGACATTTTTAAAAGACGGAGGCCGAGCATTTCGCGATGCTCGACCTCAGTCTTTTCAAGAATAAATTGGTACGTATTGAGCCGCTACCCCAGCTAATGAAAAAGAGTTATTACAGTGATTTACGTACTATCTCCAGGAAGTCAGATTTGATGCTTGCGCCCCCGACTAAGGCACCGTCAATGTCAGGATGGGCAAGAAACTCACTGATATTGGCAGAGGTTACGCTGCCGCCGTAGAGAATACGGACTGCTGCTGCGGCATTTTGACCATACATTTCTGTACAGAGCGTACGAATGAAATGGATGACATGGCCTGCCCCCTCAGCATTTGCCGCTTTTCCTGTGCCGATAGCCCAGATTGGCTCGTAGGCGACCACCAGATCAGCCGCCTGCTCTTCAGTCAGATTTGCCAGGCTTTGCTGAAACTGAGAGCGAATAACCTCCTGAGTCTGGCCGTATTCATACTGCTCAAGGTTTTCACCGATGCAGACAATGGGATGCAGACCAAATTTAAATGCTGCTAGAGTTTTTTTGTTCACTAGCGCATCGGTCTCGGCAAAATAGGTGCGGCGCTCAGAGTGACCAAGAATAACGTGGGAGCAAAGTTCTTTAACCATCACAGGGGAAATCTCGCCTGTAAATGCTCCATGCTCTTCGTAGTACATATTTTGTGCTCCCAGCGCAATTTTTGGACTCCCTGCCTGATCCAATACTGAGCGCACGATAGGGAGCGAGATAGCTGGTGGACAGAGAATACTGATGAGAGAGGCGCTCTAATTCAGTATCTTTGTCAGACTCAGGTACCAGTTCCTGTACAAAGCTAGCGGCCTGTTGAGGACCGTAATTCATCTTCCAATTGCCAGCGATGATTGTAGTTCGTTGTTGTGTCATAGAATTGTACCCTCGCACCTTCTCATGAGAGATTATTTATCCTGAAGAGCAGCGACTCCAGGAAGCACACGGCCCTCCAGAAACTCAAGAGACGCGCCGCCTCCTGTAGAGACATGAGTCATCTGATCTGCCAGTCCGGCCTGTTCCACGGCAGCCGCAGAGTCACCACCACCAATGATAGTTATCGCGCCGCGTTTCGTACTGTCCGCGAGCAGCTGAGCAGTAGCGTAGGTACCTCGTGCAAATGCTGGCATCTCTGCGACGCCGAGTGTGCCATTCCAGATAATCGTTTGTGCCCCTGAGACCACCTGGCTGAAGAGTTGCACGGTGGCCGGACCAATATCCAGGATGCGCCACCCCTGGGGAACCTGGTCAGCAAGCAACTATTTTATGCTCTGCATCGGCAGCAAAACGGTCAGCAATCACTACATCACTAGGTAGTACCAGATGAACACTCTTCTCCTGAGCCTGGGTAATCAGAAAACGCGCCTCTTCTATTTTACTTTCTTCAACCAGGGAATCGCCAACCTCGTAGCCCAGCGCTTTAAAAAATGTGTTAGCCATGCCTCCGCCGATCAGAATGGCATCAGCGAGAGTAATTAAGCGCTCAAGGACCATAATTTTGTCAGAAACTTTTGCCCCACCAACAATCGCCACAAGTGGTCGTTTGGGATCTTCCAGGGCCGAGCCGAGGAAGTTCAGCTCTTTCTCCATAAGAAAACCTGAGACCGCTGGCAGATATTTTGTTACGCCCTCCGTTGAAGCATGGGCGCGATGGGCCGAGCCGAAGGCATCATTAACATAAATTTTTCCCAGTGAGGAGAGTTCGCGAGCAAAATCGGGTTCATTTTTCTCTTCTGCTTTATGAAAACGCAGATTCTCCAACAGAAGTATCTCTCCTGGTTGCAGGGCTGCGGCCTGTTGTTCGACTTCGATGCCAATGCAATCAGAAGCCATTTTTACCTGCATCTTCAGCAACTCACTTAAGCGTTGGGCAATGGGAATCAGGCGCATACTCTCCACAACCTGACCCTTTGGACGGCCCAGATGGGACATCAAAATCACAGCGGCTTTCTGTTCAAGTAAATAGGTAATTGTAGGGAGGGCGGCACGAATGCGGGTATCATCGGTGATGTGTTGTTGATCGTCCAGAGGCACATTAAAATCAACGCGGACCAGTACACGTTTCCCGGCGACATCTATATCGCGGATGGTCTTCTTATTCATAAGGCAGAAAATCCCTTCATGACTAATTTTTGCGTGCCGTTAAGAAGTGGGGTAAAACGTCGAGAGAGGTTGCACGTGAAACACATGCAACCTCTGAAGAGTGTTTGCGGAAGAGCAACGGGACTAAAAGCCCTTCTGGCTAAGGAAATGGGCGAGATCAGCTATGCGGCTGGAATAGCCCCATTCATTATCGTACCAGGCAACAACTTTAACCATATTGCCACCGAGCACCATTGTAGAGAGACCATCTACAATAGAAGAGTGCGCAGTCTCCACGGTAATCACTGGAGACCAGAGGCAATTCATTATAATCAAGAATGCCCTTTAGTGAACCGGCTGCCGCCTCTTTGAAGGCGTTGTTGACGGCATCACGTGTGACCTCTTTCTGGGTTGTGATGACAAAGTCTACAACCGAAACTGTGACTGTTGGCACGCGCAGGGACATACCATCGAAGCGACCTTTTAGTTCAGGAATGACCAGAGCCAGAGCGCGGGCGGCACCTGTAGTAGTAGGGATAATATTCGCACCAGCAGTACGGGCACGGCGCAGGTCTGGGTGTACCTGGTCCAGAATACGCTGATCGTTCGTGTAAGAATGGATCGTGTTCATCAGTCCACGCTCAATACCAAAGGTATCGTTGAGAACCTTTGCTGTAGGCGCGAGACAGTTTGTAGTGCAAGATGCGTTTGAAATGATCGTATGTTTAGCTGGATCGTACACATTGTCGTTGACACCGAGAACAATAGTGAGATCTTCGCCTTTTGCAGGGGCAGAAATAATTACTTTCTTTGCACCACCTTTAAGATGACCCGCAGCTTTAGCTGCATCAGTAAAAAAGCCAGTAGACTCGATGACGATATCAGCGCCAAGATCGCCCCAGGGAATCTGAGCGGGATCGCGCTGAGAGATTACTTTGATGGTATGTCCATTGACGATCAAAGCATCTTCTTTGGCCTCGACCTCGCCAGGGAAACGCCCATAGGTGGAGTCAAATTTTAAAAGGTGCGCGTTCGTCTGCGTATCGGTGAGATCGTTGACGGCAACAACTTCCAGATCTTGAGGATGACGTTCGAGGATAGCCTTGAGAGACTGACGTCCAATACGCCCGAAGCCATTAATCCCTATACGGACTGTCATTTCTAAATCTCCTTACTGATGTATATCCTGTATCACACAGGATTTTTCTGCACAGAGTATAACAGATAAGTATCTCCTGAAGACTACTTCAGCGTAGTCTCCTGAATAGCAGATATCTTACCAGGAAGATCTGGTGCCAACATAATCTTCCGTATCTCTTGTGTCTCTAAGAAAGCCAGAGATGAACGTTTCACGTGAAACGCGAATGAGGTTGGAGTAGAGCTATCTCAGCCGTTGAGAGAAGCCTTTTGTCTGTTGCCGGGCCTCTTCCTAGTGGCATCTTTGCACGCTATAAGTGTTCAACCTTGAATGACACTTTACAGCGTACCACTAGATGCCTCAACTAGCAAGATACAGGACAGTCACAAATTCGTCACGATACATGTAAAATGCGCACACGATGGACAAATTGAGCGAACAGCATTGAGAAATTTTTAGCTTCTCATCTATCTTGCGCAGGTGTTTTTGTCTGTTCTTTTTCTACAGGAATGACACCGATAGAGAAGCGAATATATTCATCTGTGTAGCCGAAGCCAGAGCCGGGCACACCCGCAATACCAGTTTTTTCAAAGACAGAGAAGGCATCTTCTCCAGGTAACACCCGGCTCCAGTTATAGACTGTGGCGTCATCGTCAAGATAGATCTCACGAAAGAGATGTTGTTGCTCATTGAGCGTGCTGAGCTGGGCGATCAGGCGCTCACGGCGTAGACGATAAAATGTGCGCAGTTTTTCGGCAAGGCCGGGCCGTTCTTGTAGGAGAAGATAATAGGCCATAAAGCGCAATTGCCATTCACCGGGAAGAGAGGCCATAGAATTTGTCCAGCTTGCTGCAATTCTGGCGGCTAGTTGAGGATCACCACAGGTAACCCAGCCGAAACGCTCACCTGTCAGTGTATAGGTTTTTGAGAAGCTACTGACAAAAATCGTCTGTTGGAGTATGTCAGATGTGAGAAATGTCCTCATACGCGCCAGATCCTCGGCGGGACGGCCCGTACCAATATAGGCAAGATCTGCCAGGACAAAAATGGTTCGCCCTCTCTCACGATATCTCTGAAGCACTTTGTGTAGCTCTAATAATTCATCTGCGCTATAGGCAAATGTTGTAGGATTATTGGTAATAGTAAGATAGAGAATCTGGATATCAGTGTGAATCTGTAAAAGATGGTCAAGCTGTTGCGCTGTCAATTTAAAATGATCTTCTGGCAGTGTGTGAAAATGTTGAAGTCGATAGCCAGACATCCGTGCCTGCCATTCAGGAACATTAAAGCCTGGCTCAGGAAAAAGCACGGCAATTTCGTCCATCTTCAGCCCCTGCTGAAGATAAAGATGAGCCAGACCGCGTAGAACCTTATCAATGCAATCCATTGCACCCAGGCCCAGATTAATCTGTGTAGAGTTGACAGGAATATCCCATTGTTGCATCTCCTGAGCTAACCAGGAGCGTAATAGGGGATTACCAACGCCGTAGATATCATAGATCCGAGGATCATAGCCCTGCGCTAATAACAGGCGTTCGCAAGTTTGCATCTGCTCACGAAGCCAGAGATAGGTATTGCCTGTTGCCACATATCCATGAAGCGTCTCGCCGGGAAGGGCAATGCCGAGCTCATCAGCTAGCATACGATAATCTTGTGTACTGCCGGGCTCTCCCTCGCACTCGCTGATACGGCGCAGGTCGATATCTCCGATAGTTCGGTTCACAATTTCAGAGGCAAGGATCGCTTCTGTTATACCTCGCTGGCGACATTCCTGGACTAACTCTGTGACAATCCGAGCCATCATACGAATTGGCCCAGGACCTTCTAAAAGATGAGGGCGATAGCGAGCAATATATTCACTGCGCAGTTTTCGCAGAAGTTCTCGCTGTTCAGTTAGCGGATCGTTGGGAGAAATAGCGTGAAAATCTAATGAGAATTCGTGGGACATGGGCATGGGGCTCCTTTTAATGATCATCTTTTCTTCAAGATTATAGTGGGTAATCTACGTTGACTACTCTCTACGAAGAGTGTAGCACATCGTCTTGTCGCTGGACAAGCAACTTTATCAGTATCCTGATAGAAGAAGCGTACTTTTTCATCTTCAAACAAAATCTACGTTTCACGTGAAACATAGATTTTGTTTGAAGTGAGTTGTGTCTTCTCTATAAGCAGAGCAGAAGCAATGTTGCACGTGAAACAGTATTTTTAAATGACCTTCTTAAAATGTCTGTTATTAGAGAGGGACAATCTCAGTATAGCTGTAAGATTCGGATAGAGGAAAGACATAGTGTTCTATGCTTATTTATCCTCAAAGTTGCAAGGTGAGCAACTTTCCCTATTCCAGGACGGACAGGCCCGAAAATTTTTAGAAGGAGAAAGATCCGATGTTTCAAGGAAAAGCTGTAGTTGTTACTGGAGCTGGCCGTGGTATTGGGCGTGCACTGGCGCTTGGTTTTGCGGAGCAGGGAGCGCGGATACTGGTTCATTACGCTCATGCTCAGCGAGAAGCTGAAGAAGTTGTGCACCTGATTCAGGAGCAGGGTGGATCGGCCATACTGTTACAAGCCGATCTGGGAGAGGCTGACGCTATCAAGCAATTTGTCTCGCAGGCTTATAAGGAGCTCGGAGAGATTGATGTCTGGATTAACAACGCCGGAGCCAGTGCTAATTCACGCGAGACAGCAGGTATGAGTGAGGTGGAAATATTTGAACGGCTGATGCGGGTAGATATTTTAGGTACATGGCTCTGTTCACGTGAAGTCGCACCCTATATGAGTGCTGATGGTTGTATTTTAACGACTGGTTGGGATGCGGCCCTCTCCGGGGCAAAGGGTCTGCCAGGTCAATTATATGCTATGAGTAAGGGTGCCATTATCTCACTGACACGCTGCCTTGCGCTCGAATATGCGCCGAGTCTTCGCGTCAATTGTATTGCCCCTGGACATATTGAGAATGAATGGTCACAAACATTGTCTGATATAAGCCAGCAACGGATGAAGCAGGCAATCCCTTTGCAACGCCTGGGTAAAGCAGAGGATATCGTAGGAATGGCATTGTTTTTAGCTTCTCCTGCTGCTGCATTTATTACCGGACAGGTGATTCTGGTAAATGGTGGAGAAGTAATGCGCTAGCGTTTCATGTGAAACGCTAGCGCGATTTGTAGAGTGTTTCATGTGAAACGTTGATTATAATTCTAGGCATGAAGCGTTCCACGTGAAACGCTGGATGATCCATCATTGTAGTGCTAGAAAAACTATCTAGATCATAAAATGAACAAAGCAGAAAAGCAAGCGCGTTTTCTTGCCAATCGCTCTCACTTGCTCATTATTGCCAGATTTGTTACACTGTGGTTGTGCGTTTCGACCTGCAAGCAATCAGGGGAGGAAGCGACAATAGTTCACTATTTTGTGAACTATGCCACGGAAATGGACCGGAGTGGATGTATGCGAGCAGTTGACGACAGCCGCCCAACCTACGCTGCTGTCCTCCGCATCCTGCAAATTTGGAAACAGTTGCCAGAGAGTGACGTGGGACGAATGCTTCACGGCTCTTTTCTGATTACCGATGATTTTCGCGAGATGGAAGATCAAGGCCTGATTACTATGACGTTTGTTGGCGATGAGTATATGATTGCTCCTACCATGCTTGGGCGTATCTGGCTGGAGCAATATGAGAATCCGGAGGAGCAGAAATAATGGCACAGAGATTTGACGAAGAGGAGCTTCCTTATAAAACAATAGCTGCCGATGAGGCGAAAAAGATGATCGCATCTGGTGCCCATGTCGTTGACGTTCGCCAATTGGAGGAGTGGCAGCGTGGCCATATCGCAGAAGCGGAATTGGTGCCGATTAACAATAGCATCGCTGAGTTTGGTAAGGATCTGAAGGCGTTACAGCTTTCAGCAGATGAAGATGTGATCTTTGTCTGTGCTTCTGGAAAACGGAGTGCCGTTGCCTCTGAGATTGCCCTGGTTGCAGGTCTGAATAAGGTCTACAATCTGGAAAACGGCATGAACGGCTGGGTAGGCCGCGGCTATCCTATTGAACGTTAAGAGAAAAATTTTGTAGCGCTGTTGACTGAGAGGAGTTATCTTATGCCTCTGCTGGAAGGGAAAAAAGCCCTTATTTTTGGTGTTGCTAATCATCGCTCTATTGCCTGGGCCATTGCTCAGGCTCTTGCAGGCGAAGGTGCACAGCTTGTATTTACCTACCAGGAACGGATGGAGAAATATGTTCGTGATCTGGCAGCAAAGATTCCTGGGACAGAAGTGATTCCTTGCGATGTGCAGAATGATGATGAGCTGGATCGCGCTTTTGCTGAGACTGGCAGAATTTTTGGGGGCGAACTGGATATTCTGATTCATTGTGTCGCTTTTGCACCGCCCAGCGAATTAGAAAATCCCTTTATCCAGACTACACGTACTGGCTTTCATACCGCTCTGGATATCAGCGCCTACTCCCTGATTGCAATGGCGCGACGAGCTGAGCCGCTGATGAAAAACAAAGGTGGGAATGTGCTTGCTCTTACCTATATGGCGAGTGAGCGCGTCATGCCTAAGTACAATGTGATGGCAGTGGCGAAGGCCGCTCTAGAATGCAGTGTGCGCTATCTGGCTTTCGAGATGGGTGAACATAACATTCGCGTCAACGCGATCTCTGCCGGTCCTTTGAATACGCTGGCGGCTCGTGGCGTCTCAGGCTTTACCAGTTTTCGTGAGCAGATGGGCCAGGTAGCACCTTTGCGCCGCAATATTGAGCAGAGCGAAGTAGGGGATACCGCCCTCTTCCTGTGTAGCAATCTGGCTCGTGCTATTACCGGCGAAATCATGTTTGTTGATGCAGGCTACAATATCATGGGTGCGTAACAAATTAGCGTAGCAATTGCCATCAAAAAAGCTCAACTCTCTTTTATAAAGAAACAGTTGAGCTTTTTCTTATACTCATGCTACATGCATGATCTCTTTTTTCTCGCATCTAGCGATTATATGAGAGAAGTGACCGGGAATACCTATGATCTTCTCTGCTCGCTGGGTTCGTTGTCTTGCGGCTATCTACACCATAAAGTACGGACATAATGTCAAGAATGATGATAAGCAGTATGAATACTAGTAGAAACATTTTTGGCTCCTCGTGGTTTATCTGATGAATAGGATTGATTAATTCTCTTGTCCTAAGTGTAACTCGGTGGTATTATCAAGTCAAGGAACAGTTTTCGATGCTATCTATCAAAAAAAATGATAGGAGAAAAAATGGAACTTCGCCAGCTTACTACATTTCGTATGGTTGCCACTGCTCTCAGTTTTAGCCGCGCAGCTACCGCACTGAATTATGTCCAGTCAAGCGTTACCGCGCAGATTCAGGCCCTGGAAGAAGAGTTAGGGACGCGACTCTTTGATCGGCTTGGCAAACGCATTGCCCTGACAGAACCGGGTGAGCGCTTTTTGCAGTACACAGAAAAAATCTTAGAGCTAGTAGAGGAGGCGCGTCATGCAGTTGTGGACGAGGATGAAGAGGTTAGTGGCTCTGTTAATATCAGCACAACTAAATCGGTCTGTACCTATCTTTTGCCTGCTATTCTCCAGCAGTTTAGAATGCTTTATCCCCAGGCGCGTGTCGTGTTTCGCCCTCTTTTATTGCCCGATGTACGTGGAAGCGTGAGTGATGGGAGCGTAGATATCGCTTTTTTTATTGATGAGGAGACGCCTTCAAATAGCTTGATTGTAGAAAATCTGCTGCATGAACCTGTTTTACTTTTAGCTTCGCCAGATCATCCGCTCGCAGGTATCCCCACTTTAGATGCATCTCAATTACAAAATCAACTCTTTCTGCTCACTGAGAGAGGGTATGGGTATCGCAATATGTTTGAGCGTGCGTTGCATAAAGAGGGGATAGATACAGTCAATCAGCTAGAATTTTTTAGTGTCGAGGCAATCAAGCAGTGTGCAATGGTAGGAATGGGGATTGCCTTTTTGCCACGCATGACAGTAACGACAGAATTAGCTCAGGGACGTTTGGTGGTGCTCAACTGGTCTCAGCATGAGTTCCAGGCGGTGACCCAGATGATCTGGCACAGAGACAAATGGCTTTCGCCCGCTATGCAGGCGTTTATTGCTGTGACTCACGAGGTTCTGAATACCCATTTAGCACCGACAATAAAATAAATCTTGATCCATTTTATTAGAGAAAGTATGTTTCACGTGAAACATACTTTCTTATCATGCTGCTAAATCGTAGAGGTGAGAGTATCAACTTTCAGTTGTTGCCTTGCTGCTATCGTCACTTCTTATCCTCATGGTGAGATAGCACTCATGATCGAGAACTTTCAGGATCATGAAGAAACCATGCCATTGTTCGTCGTCGTCTTCTTTTAATGTCCAGGTATTCCAGGCAAGCGGCCCACTCTGGCCTTCCTCGCTGAGTATGCATCCTGCCTGTTGTAGTTGTGTTTTATAATGAGCGGCTAGCGTTGAGAGGTCCTTATTCGTTTCAAGGGTAGCATCGGCGTTAGCACCGTCAAGGCTACCACCACCTCCCCCTCCTATTTGATTTGCCCCTTCGGGAGCTTCTACTGCTGGTAGTCGACTGCTGATATTGCGCGAAAAATGCCCTCTTCTATGTCGCGCTGGACCTAGTGGGAATGAGCTGTTCATCTCCAGATTTAGCCGGAGATCTGTTCCTTTGTCTTTACCTATAAAAGCGTTGACGGTGAGTGAGGGGCCGCTACGATAACTATTATCGTCATCCCAGATAGGAGAACTTTCTAAAGCGTTGATAGCGAGTGCTGGGTCCTGGAGACCCTGATAGAAGATTTCATTCCCGCCGCGACTTCGAGACCCTGAGGAGAGAAAGCCTCCTCGATCTGGTCGATAAATATCGGTTGTTTGCCAACCAGCAATCTGCATGTGTTGTCTATAGAAGGCGAGGACTTGCTCTGGGGAGAGATGTATATCGAGGAACATTGTGATGCTTTGGGGATTGCGTATCAGGCTGCCAAGTATGCGACTGCCCTCAGGAAATGGAATTGCCACTGGAAGCTGGTCGGGAAGTTGGCCGGGCAGGAGTTTTGCATCCTGGGTACTTGGGTCACCAGGATACGTAGCCAGACGGAGTGCGAATTCTAACAGATCAGTCTGGTTCAGGTTGGTGGGATTCTGTGAGTTCTCATTCATTTATGGCCTCCAAGCATATTCCTGTCTTGTTGCTTTATAGAATGATGTACATGGTTGATATCGATGTTATCTTATCACGCTTTACTTTGTTTGGCATAATGCAACTTCAGGTATATTCTGCTCTCTTCTGTTTTGTGTAAGAAAGAGGCAATCTCTTAGTCACATGCTGCCAAATTGGTTAGTTGCTCGGATGAGTTCCTGGGTGAGGCCAGCGTTGCTGGCGGCATGACCCGCATTATCTACAATTACCAGGCTTGTACGCGGCCACACACGTTTGAGTTCCCATGCGTTTGCGATGGGGGATTGAAAATCGAATGCACCATTCACTAGAATGGCGGGGATACTGGCCAGAACATCAGCGTTGCGCAGTAAGATTCCGTCCTCTAGCCACAGATTGTGGTGCATATAATGGGTCACGATACGCGCAAACGCTAATGCGTATCTGGGGTCGGTGAAGCGCTTCGCGAGACTCGTTGTAGGGGGCCATTCAGGGGTTGCAGATTCCCATAGACACCATGCTTCGGCTGCTTGTTGGCGGACTGTGAGATCTGGATCATTGAGTTGGCGATAATATGCCTCGATAATGTCGCCTTCGCGTTCAGTGGCTGGCAGCGCTATACGGAGACGTTCCCATTGTTCGGGGAAGAAGATCGCTACTCCTCCTCGGAAAAGCCAGTCTATTTCTTTGTGTCGTCCAGTCGTAATCCCGAATAAGATCATTTGCGTGATTCGCTCTGGATACCTTTCTGCGTAGGCTAGTGCCAGTGTGCAACCCCATGAACCGCCTAATATCAGCCAGTGCTCAATCCCTAAGTATTGTCGTAAATGCTCTATATCGGCAATTAAATTTGCGGTAGTGTTGCTTGTCAGGTTGGTATCCAGAAGACTGGCATGGGGAGTACTTCGTCCACAATTGCGCTGATCGAAAAGTACGAGACGATAGACGCTGGGATCAAAAAGTCTACGCTGCCAGGGAGAACATCCCGAACCAGGACCTCCATGCAAAACAACAGCGGGTTTCCCATGTGGATTACCACAGATCTCCCAGTAGATAAAATTGCCATTATCTACTGCCAGAAAACCCTGCTCGTATGGCTCTATCTCTGGATACAAAGTAATCATGATTTATTGGCCTCTTATTTTTTCACTGCTTATTCCAACAAGCCCTCATCATTGCTCAAATTGCAAGCTAATATTTCATCGGAGAAGAGTGCTTTTTTCTTTTTAATCCAGCCACTATTGATGTTACATCTACTATGTAACATCAATAGTGGCTGGATTAAAGCTGTTTATTGAGCTTGTTTGAGCAATGGAAGGCTATTTAACCAGATTCTAGCGGCGCGAACCTCTTCATGCGTAATTGTATGACCATTGTTGGACCAATATTCTGTTACACTGGCTCCGGCTTCTTTAAGCATCTCAATCAAGCGTTGCGTATTGTTTGCCTCTACAAGGGGATCGTGACGACCTGCACCAATAAAGACTGGCTTCTCTGTGAGGTCAGGGAGCGGCTCCGGTCTGAATGGTAGCATTGGATGTAAGAGCGCGGCCCCCGCTAATACTCCTGGTCGCTGTAAAAGCAGGCTGGCGGCAATATTTGCGCCATTAGAGAAGCCGACTGCTATCACACGTTGCGCATCGAAGTGATACATCGTGCTGGCCGCTTTGACAAAGTCTGCTAGCTCTTGTGTTCTTTTATGCAGATCGGGCAGATCAAAGCGACCTTCCGCTAGCCTCCGAAAGAAGCGTGGCATCCCGTTTTCTATTACCTGGCCACGTGGACTTAACTGGGCTGCACCGGGTAATAACATGCGACCAAGCTCAAGTAAGTCGTCCTCATTGCCGCCTGTTCCATGTAACAGTAAAAGTGTTATATGAGATGCACTACCCTTCCCCGGAAAGAAGCGGTGAATAAAGCCGCCTTCTCCATTTTCTTGACTCTCTGCAAATTCAGAAGCCATTCTTTAACCTCGTTTCCTTGCTCCAAATAAATATACTGGGTTTTTCATTTCTTAAGACCGAAAGCTTCAGCTTTAAGATATTTTTATACTGAAAATAGGGTCTGCAACAAGGCTATTATCTTCTACAAAGCATCTAGCTTTTTAGATAATCTTCTTTTCTAGAGGCTCCCCTTTAAAATCTGAAGGAGGTAGATTTCATGCCAAATTTGCATCTTCCTATAAACCGTCGCCAGGTGCTTGCTCTTGCTGGAAGTACGACTGGTGGTCTTATTATCGCATCCTCACCGCAAATAATCTCGCCACTGAATCTTTTTGCCTGGCCGGCTGAAAGTCTTCCTGTAAAACAGGGGAAAACGTTGAAAACAGCTATAATAATAGCGCATAATTGTTAATGTAGTAGAGTTCTCTGTCAGGAAATAACACATATCAGAAGAGGAATGTAGTAGTATGACAAAGATTCGTTCTGCTCGTGAGAGCGATCTCGATGAGATGTACGCTATCTTTTTGCAGAATGAGAGACGAGATACTGCTGCTTTCCTCACTGTTCTTGAGCCAGATGATCTAAGATTTACTGTACAGACTGGAACGGTCCTGGTGGCGGAGCGAGATGGCGCGATTCGTGCTTTTGCGGGTGCAGTTACGCGAGAGGGTATCTCGTTTCTTACTGATCTTTTTGTTGAGCCAGCTATGCAATCGAGTCAGCTTGGTAAGATATTGCTGCAAGCAATCCTACCTGTTGATGGTCTGGTTCATTGTACTATGAGTTCCTCTGATCCTCGTGCTTTGGGACTCTATATCCGCTCAGGGATGCGTCCGCAATGGCCTCATTTTGTTTTGCGCCTGCAAAAGTCTTCGGGCCTTTCTCTGCCAGAAAGCGAGGTAGAAATAGTTGAAGCCGATCCGACTGATCCCGCTCTTCTCCAATGGGACAGAGATCTCTCTGGCCGTTCTCGCCCACTTGAACTGCACTACTGGTGCCAGCACCAAAGGGCAGTACCTATCTGGTTTCAACGTCAAAAAAAAGTTGTTGGGTACGCATATGTACGTCTGGGTGCTGGCACTTTGACTGATCCAAACGCCTGTACTCTTGGTCCTCTCGGCGTCAGGCGCGTTGAAGATGCAACTGCTTGTGTTCTGGCGGCTGTACAATTTGCCTTGCAGCGTGCAGAGGTTGTCTGTATAGATGTGCCAGGTCCTCATCCCTGTCTAAAGACGCTCCTCGAAAGAGGATTTCGCATTATTGACGTTGAAACGTTTGTCTCTTCTGCCGAGGTGCCATTTTTTGATGAAAAGCGTTATATTGCATCGAGTTCAAATCTGCTCTAGCCGCTCTATTAGCGCAGCATAAAAGCTTCACTCTATGATTTCTTTGTTTTTCAAACAAGGTTAAAACCGAGCAGGCAGAAGATGTGGTAAAATTAGCGCGAAATGGATCTATGGAGCGAATTAGACAACAATCTGGATGCATCCCCCGAAACGACGGTAGGCGGACGAACACGCCGTTTGACCGAGCGGGTCATTTTGTCCCTCATACGAGACTGGCTTTTACAAGAGTATGTCTCTGCATATAGCCGTTCTCTTGCCGCTACCCGCATTTTCAAACGCTGCTATTGGATCGATGCTCTGGGCCTGGATGGTCGCTCGACGAGAAACGTCGAGAAGGAGGAAGCTGTTGAGGAAGTTGCCGCCACCTCTCCCACCAGGGGACGCAAAAAAACGCTTACCTCTGTTTCTCCCGCCCTTCAACCTGTGACGCAACTGGCAAACGTACTGGCACAGGAGAGCATACCAATCTCTCTCTATGGCTTGTTGTTTGAGGCCGGGAGTAGCAAGCGCCGTATTGTTCAGGGAGGCCAGAAGGGGAAAGAGCTGAAGCTGCCTCGCGAGAGCGGCATTGTGCGTGCAAGCTGGTTGGATGCCGCTCCTCTTGTGTTGAAAGAGATAGAACAGAGCCCAGCAATCTTTTTGCTTAATCCCTTTGGTACGACGCTCTTTAGTGCAGAAGAACTCGCCCGGCTCTATCAACGGACTGTACCAGGCGAACTCTGTCTACTTGTGTCTTATAAACAATTGGATCTGCACCTCAAAGCAGCGCTACGGACGCCTGATCTAGGAACGCGTCTGACTGGCCTGTTACGTTCGGATCGTTGGAAGACACTTGCTATAAACGATGAGGCTCTTTCTGAGAGCCGAGAAAAATTGCTCGCGCTTTTTACTGAGGCAATGCAGCGCCATTTTCAACTGCCCATTCAACGTATCATGCTGCCGCTACAGGTACGTCCAGCCTATGTCGAAGCCGTTCCTTATATACTAATTTTTGCTACACGCCGCCAGGATAGCCTGCTCTGTATGAATGATGCTGTCTGCCTGCATCGCAGACGCTTGTACGAGCAGAGTCAGCAGGGTGTACTGGGGGAAGAGTGGTTTGTGCGTCAGGCGCACATGCGGCAGAGAGCGGAGCAACATCTCCTTTCTGAACGTATCTTGCAGCAAGGACGGGCGCAGCGCAGTCGCCGCTGGCCTGATCTCCGTCTGCATCTCCTCCTGGCTAGCTTTGGTCAATTCCCTCTAAAAGAGTACGATACCACTCTTTTACAGCTTCTAGCCTCTGGACAGGTACGCTGCGATTGGCGACAGCGTATCAATACTACTGACGGCGCACGTATTCCAGGTAATGATGATACCCTCACCTGGCTCTAAAAATGAAAAACGTGCATTATCCATAAATAGAAGGAGGAGGCGTTACTAGGGGGAAACAGCAGGCATGGGGACACCCACCGTTATAGTAACACCTCCTTTCATTAGTGTACGCTAAAGCTGTCTATTTCGCAGCATAATCGTAGCAGAAAAATAGGAACTTTGAGAAAAAACAGATTTCAACTCCTCTACCAGAAATGATAGGAACCAGAGTATAATTAGACGAATAGAGAAATTGAACGGAAACACCTGAGAGTGTTCCTCGGAAAAGAGGATGAAAGAATGAATCACAAAAATAAGCGTGAGAAATTGCCCAACTTTTCTCAGCAGGCGAATGGTCACGAAGCTTCGCTCTTTACGCAGAGCAATCAGAGAGAAGAAATTGACGCCGGAGATGACGAGCTGGTAGATATCCAGCAGATGTCTCACGCGGCGATTACGCCTACATTTGAACATGGAGAGCGCTATCATGAAGCTGGGAAGCGCGATGTAGAACTATATATTCGTACATACAATACGCTCTTGCGAAGCTCAGGAGAGGTCTCTCTTAAGGCTTTGGTGCAGGCACATTATAATATCGATTCAAGTTTGCATCCTGATGCCCGTGCCCCGCATCCTGATATGTCTGCCTTCATATATAGTGTATTGCGCCTGCCTGACGCAATACTCCATTGTAATCTGGTCTTGCTTGGACAATCGGAAGAGGTGTTTTTACAGCGAGGCTATCATGTTGATGCCTGGCAATCTGTGACGGCCTCAGCACGCAGGCGCAAATGGTTTTACGATGGAAATGAAACCCTGGCGGTCTATGTCGCAAGTGTGAGTGATACTGATGATATTGTTCCGATTCTGGTTGCTTTCCAGATTGAATGGAACAAGATGTATTATCTCCTGAACGCTGATCCCACCACTATGCAGCTCTTAGAGACGCATATGGACCCCAGCTCGCCGGTCTTTGCGGAGATCAGTAAGGTGTTGCGTGAGCGCCTGCAAATTGCGCCGGATGACTGGCAGCGTCTAGAAGTGATCTGGGGTGGCCGTCTCTGGGAAAATTTTCTGATGATCGGGCAGCAACGTAAAAGCTTTAGTATGCGTATGCTTGGTGGCTCACATGTCGGCTATGTACGGGCCACGCGTGAATGGTGGGCACCCGTTAAGAATGTGCTGGATGGGCAGAATCTTCAGGACCGGCCCGTCTACTTTGTCTCCAGCAATCCCCATAGTATCGTCAACCTGCTTTCGGGTTTAATCCTTAATCGAGCTGATGAACTGACGGCGTTTGCTTTGAATGGACCGGATAACTACCTGGCGGAAGAGTGCCGCAAGATTCAAGCCGGAATTGTGCCGGGTAACTGGCAGAACTTCCTCTACTTTACTGCGCGTGAATGGCTCAAAACTCCTACCGGCAAAGAATTTATACGCAAGCGTAGCGATGAGGAGCGGAAGCGTGGCGTCCATTATGTCGGTGCTCGGCATGGCCTGGAGATCGATGCTCAGATTATCGAACTGGCAAAGCTGCAAACAAGCGATATTGACCCACGCTGTCGCATGTCAAATATGGACGTTCTCGCGAAGAGTAAGGCTATTATCCTGAATATCGATTATCCGCTGGGCATGGCTGCTTATCGCATGATGCGTGAGATTATGGAGAATATGACCAGGATTCGTGGCATCTACATTCTCGGTAAAGCTGCTACGCTCAATGGTAGCATTGGTGATGTTATGGTCTCTAATGTAGTTATGGATGAGCATAGCCAGAATACCTACTGGTTGGATAATAGTTTCTCGGTTAATGAAGTGCAGCCTTACTTGATCTACGGCTCTGTGCTGGATAATCAGAAAGCTGTCTCAGCTAAAGGCACGTACCTGCAAAATCGCCAGTATCTCGATTTTTATTATCGGGCAAATTACACGGTTGTCGAAATGGAGAGCGGTCCCTATCTCAATGCCATTTATGAGGATCAGTACCTGATGCGCTATCCCATTGGTGAGAATATCAATGTGGCGCGTCTCCCCTACGAGCTTGGTATTCTGCACTATGCCTCTGATACGCCCTACACGCGTGGCAAAAATCTCGGCGCTGGCAGCCTCTCCTACTTCGGTATGGACTCAACGTATGCCAGCTCGGTAGGTATCGTCAGGCGCATCCTGGCGAACGAGATTGCCCTGCTTAAGCGGGAGCAACCAGCTTCTTGCGATGAGCAAGAAGTTGAGCGTAACGAACAAGCGGCAGAATCCTCTCTCTCTTGAGGATGAAGGGAACGCTTCTCACTCTTTGCCCTTCATCGAAGGAACGCTTTGAAGGAACGCTTTTGTAACGGCCCATACTCTATACTCCTTTCAAGATGAAAAACAACGTTAACATACTTGCAAGGAGTAAACTACCATGAAAACTTCTTTTTCTAAATTTCTCTCACTTTGGGTATTGCCCGGTCTGATAGCTGGTGTGCTGTTCCTGATCATTGCAATCATAGCTGGTGCTCTCAGTACAACCGCCTGGGCGATGCCCGATGCCATTGCCCAGGTCGTAGGCATTGCCGCGCCCGCAGGATACGGCTTTGCGCTCGTGCCGGTGTTGGTCGGTATAGCGGTTCATCTGGCGCTTTCTATTGGGTTCGGTGCCATTTTTACGGCGTTTGTCTATTGGCGACGGCTTCATGGTTGGGTTCTGGTAGTTGCTGCCGTACTCTTCGTCACTATCGAAACTCCCATCGTGCTCTGGGGATTCATGCACACTCTGCTACCTGCTACTACATTCCAATTCTTTTTAGCCGCTGTCCCATTGTGGGGATCGTTGCTTGGTCACTATGTGTATGCGCTGCTCCTGGGCTTGCTCCTGGTGTTCAATCCATTCATTGCCGCCAGGAAACCTCAACATTCTACCGATCCGGCTGCGAGTGAGAGGATGGCGTAGCGCTGATAAAACTCTAAAAAGGTGAAAATTGAGACAATTTAGGCAGTTCTCGGAGCTGATAGGGAGAAGGCGAGAAAGATTACCTGATGCCTTTTCCCTGGGAAAGATCTTGCCATAAGATGGCAGGAATAGTCAGGTATACTGTTTATGACCTTCATAATGATTGAAATGACAACAAAAAAGGAGGTATTTATGCAGTATGGTCTGGCGATAACTAATGAAATCGATGCTCGTGCCCTGGTGGATCTGGCACAGGTGGCCGAGGTGGCTGGCTGGGACGGTCTTTTTTATTGGGATAGCTGGGATGCAAGCGATGCCTGGATCGCCCTTACGGCAGCCGCTATGCGGACTCAACGGATAAAACTGGGGACGATGGTTACCCCTTTACCACAGCAAGCACCCTGGAAGGTTGCGAGTGAGGCGGCGACTCTGGATCAGCTCTCTCATGGACGTGTGATTTTGCCGGTTGGCCTGGGCGTGATCGATTTTGAACGCGTCGGCTTTCCTAAAGATTATAAGATCCGGGCGAAGATGCTGGATGAGGGACTGGAGATTGTGCAGAAGATGTGGCATGCTGAACCCTTTAGTTATGCAGGGAAATACTATCAGATCGAACCTGATCTGGCCGGTTCCAGACCACTTCAGGAGCCCCGAATTCCGATCTGGGTGGTTGGTGGCGAGAAACAGACGCAGATCCGCCGCGCCGCACGCTGGGATGGTGCAATGATTCAAGGCACACCTGAAGAGATACGTACACGCAAAACCGCTATTCTGCAAATCCGCGAGACCTCTGCCCCGCTCGATATCATCACCGAAGGCACGACTCCTGGCAATGATCCAGAACAGGCGACCAGCATTCTACGCGCTTATGCAGAGGCAGGCCTGACCTGGTGGAACGAGGCTGTCTGGGATATTCCCTGGTCCACGGGTGGCCTGGAAGGAGTACTCACTCGTATCAAACAGGGTCCCCCTCGTCTCTAGTTTTGCTCTCTAAAAGGTTCGTGCGCCTTCTTTTAGTCTGGAATACGCAGGCGTGCAGCCAGAATCGGAGGAATCTCGGTATAGTTGGCCCAGCTTAACAAGCGCCTGGCTTGTGAGCCATCGTGAGGAGAATTGAAAGCCGGTTCTTCCAGGCCATCTATAACCAGGCCGGCGCGAAAGCAGGCATTGAAAAGTACATGCAGGGGACGATCAAAGTAATAATGTGGCTCAGGCTCTCCTAACATCCCTACTGCTTTCTGTCTTTCTCAGATACTCTTGACATGAATTCATCTCTCCATGATATGATTCATCTTATAAGGAGATGACTCATATCATGGATGAACGAAAAACGCCACCAGGCCGACTGCGGCAGGAGCACATGGAGCACACACGTGATCTCATCTTGGAGGGGCTGATTCGGACGATGGCCAATGGGGCGGTCACCTGGTCCATTCCGGATGTTGCTCACGAGTCAGGCGTCTCTGTGCCGACGATCTATCGCTATTTTCGGACGAAGCAGGAGTTGGTCGAGGGGCTCGGTGCCTATGTGGTACGCAAAGCGGGATTCGCCGGTTTGCCTCCACCGCACAGTCCCCAGGAATTGATTGCGATGGTACGCCAGATGTATCTGCGATCAGCAGACATGAGCGAGGCCATGAAAATGGCCTCGCTCAGCGAACTGGCCCAGGAGATTCGCAAAGAATCCATTCCTTTGCGCCTCAAAATGATTGAGACCGCTCTTGCTCCTGTGTTGCCGCTCTTTGCGGAACACGAACGGATCTACCTGATACGTATGGTTCTGTTGCTCAGCTCGTCCGCGCTCATTCGCGCCCTCGATCAGTATCTTGGTCTCATGGGAGCCGAGGCTGCCGATACGATCAGTTGGGCTTTTTGGGCGTTGACGCGCGCAGGTTCAGCCAACGCAAGTACCTCGTCTAAGGAAGATCGTGAAAAGGACCAGGAGAACGCGGAGCAATGATCGCGCAACCCTGGCTACGTCACTGCAAGGCCTCTACCCACTGAGAAAGGCTTTTCACTATGTATACGGTTTCACTCCAGAACACCTCTGCATACGATCAAGAGACCGGCGGAGGCAAAGCGCTGACCCTGGGGAAACTCCTTCTGGCAGGCTTGCCCGTACCTCAGGGATTCGTCGTCTTGACGAGCGCGTATGTGCGCTTTGTCACGGTGAATTGCCTGCACGCCGAGATCGAGCAACTCGTGCAGAGTGTTTCCCCAGATCAGCCTGCAACTGCTGAAGCTGCCGCGTCTCGGATTGCCACGCTATTCGCACAGACAATGCTGCCAGTCGACATTGAGGCAGCCGTCCTCGACGCGTATCAGCGGCTTGCTGCTCTACCGTCGCAGTGCGCTCTTCTGCCACCGCCGAGGATTTACCCGGTGCCTCCTTCGCGGGCCTCTACGAGACCATCCTGGGTCTGAGTAGTGCCGCAGAGGTGTGCTCTGCCCTCAAACGCTGTTGGGCTTCTCTCTGGAGCCCACGAGCGCTGATCTATCGTGCTCGTCACCACATCCCTCATCAAACTGTACAGATGGCTGTCATCGTGCAGCAGATGGTTGAGGCGCGAGCCTCCGGTGTCCTTTTTACCTGCAATCCCATCACCAATGCTCAGGACGAACTGGTCATCAATGCCGCCTTTGGTTTGGGTGAAGCCGTCGTCAGCGGCCAGGTCACTCCCGATACCATCACGCTCGACAAGCACACCGGGCAAGTCAAACGCCTTGATGTGGCTGAAAAGGTGCTGATGATCGCTCCTGCGTCTACAACCAACCGTGTGGAGACACAGGTCATTCCAGCCGAGAGGCGCATACTTCCTGTGCTCTCAGCGTCCCAACTGACACGGCTCTTTGAGCTTGGAACCACCGTTGAACAGCTTTTTTCTACTCCGCAGGATATCGAATGGGCCATGACCGATAGATCAGGTCTTCCTGTTGCAAGCACGACCTGTCACGACGCTCGTACGCAAACAGATGGTAACGGTGTGTCAAGAAGACCTGCCGGTGCCTGGCGATGATCACTGGGATTGGCGCAAGAAACCAGAAGCCCACACATCTGATCTCTGGACCCGCGTCAACATTGGAGAAAACTTCCTCGACCCGATTACGCCACTCAGCGCAACGCTCTGGCCGACCTTCTTTCTCCTTAGCCATTTTCCCTCTCCGGAAGAACGGGCTCCTGAGGCACCGCCACTTCCGCAGCTTGGCGAGCGCTTCTACGGGCGTCTGTACGTCAACGAAGGCGCGCTCATCCGTGGTGCCATCGAGCTGGGAATGCCAACTGATTTGCTGGATAGCACCTGGGGCACCAGTGGGCGCGGAAGACGCAGCTCTGACAATACCATTCATATCTGGCGCTTTCTCAGCCGCATCCCTGGGGTGGTTAGCGATGCACGCAAAGCCGTGAAAAAGCAACCAGCGATCCCCAAACAGCCCAAACAGAAACAACCTCGCAGAAGTCCTGAGCAGTTCTTTGCGCAGATTGACGCATGGGTTGATGAATTTCAGCGCACAGACCTCTCCCAACTTGATGATCGCGCCCTTTGGGAGATTGTTCCACTCTGGATTGAGCGTGGGAAGGAGCTACGGCCCATCGTTTTGGGGGCAGGACTCGCCGGGATCGCGTTTTACTTCTTGGAACGCAAAGTGAGCAAGTGGACGGGGAAGCCTGGTCAGGCCACAGTGCTTGTGCAGGCCCTCTCCGGCGTGTATACCGCCGAGGTAGGTTCACTGCTCTGGCAGATGGCGCAGATGGTAAACGGGGCGGGACTCGCGGAGGTTGTCCAGAACTATCCTTCCGAAAAAGTGCTGGAACTGCTGCGGCAACTTCCTGAGGCGCAATCATTCCATATCCAGTTTGAGGCATTTCTCCAGCGCCACGGGTATCGCTGTCCCAACGATGCGGAACTGCACAACCCGCGCTGGGCGGAGCAGCCAGGCCAGGTCATTGAGATGGTGAAGAGCTACCTGCGTCTGGGCGAAGAGGCGAATCCGCTGACCATCGAGCAACGTCGTATGCAGGAACGTGAAGAAACGGTCAAGCGCCTCACTACCCAGATTCATCCATTCCGGCGGCCTCTGTTCCGCTGGCTTCTCAAACAGGCCCAGAACAAGACGCGCCAACGTGATAACATCCGGTCCTACGTGGCAAAGTTTCTGCTCCCCATGCGCCTGGTCCTCGTCGAGTTTCGGGCGACGATGGGCAGAGCGACGCTGGCTAGCTGATCCCGATGATCTCTTTTTCCTGACCCTTTATGAGCTGGGCGATATCGCGAGAACGGGCCAGCCGAACGTTCTGGGTTCCGATCTGATCACGATCACCGCTGCACGCCGAACAGCTTTCGATTACTGGCACACCATCGAGGCCCCTGCGGCTCTGGGACCTGGAGGCATGCCTCTGCCCAATCCACAACCGACAGGAGCCTTTCTACAGGGGTTGCCCGCGAGCGCTGGCCGGGTGCGAGGAATGGCACGCCTGATCGAGAGCATGAACGAAGCGATGCGACTTTCTCCAGGAGAGATCCTGGTGACGCGGGGAACCGATCCGGGTTGGACGCCCGTGTTTCCGCTCGTCAGTGCCCTCGTGTTGGAAACAGGTGGGATGCTCTCTCATGGAGCGATCATTGCCCGTGAATATGGGGTGCCAGCCGTCATTAATGTGCCAGGCGCGCTCAGTACCATCAAAGATGGGCAAATCATCGAGGTGGATGGAACGAATGGGCGGGTGTATCTCGATCCGAATGGAGCCGATGGGATGCCATCATCAGCCTCTCTCCAAACACGAACACCAGAAGTACCTCGTTGGCGATAGGCTTCCTGACAACATTTCCGAAAAAGTTGGAGTGTTCGGTCAGCATATTCCTAAGGCAAAGCTTATCCATATTGATTGTACTATAATCAATATGGATAAGCTTTGCCAGCCAGAGAAAGAAGATGTCAAGCTGGCGTTATGATAATATGTTGCTTTTATAGAGAGTAAGTTGCTTGAAGAGTATTAGCACTTATTCAAAAGCATATATTAATGACGGATGATCCGCATCCTCATTTATGTTCAGAATATAAAATCTTTCTGATGATCGGCTATCTCTCCTAATTACCAATTTATAACTAATTCTCTGAAACACTTGACAATAAAGTGACTTTGTAGTAAATTAATGACTAACAAGTCATGGATGAATGGAGAAAGTCATAAATTGCGCTAAGGCGTCAAAATTTGATCGCTGCTCAATGTTGGCAGCAAGAAGGAAAATATGCAAGAGACGGATGGACAGCCTCGCCTATCGCTGAAAGAGAGGCAGCGCCAGGAACGCGAAGAATTAATTTTGAATACAGCAGAGGAAGTCCTCCTGGAAAAGGGATTTTATAATACCTCTATGGATGAGATTGCCGCACGGGTTGGGATTGCGAAAGGGACTCTCTATCACCATTTTGCCCGCAAGGAAGATCTTGTTCTCGTGTTGTTTGAACGCCTTTTGCAAGAATCAGTCATCTCGATGGAGCAGTTAGGACAGGGAGGCACGCCAAGCGAACGCTTACATGGTATCCTTGATACTATGTATCAACGCGTCTATGGTTCGCGTTTCCAGCTTTTCTTCTCGCTCTTTCATGGGCTTGATCTCTACCAGATCTTTCAAAGTCGAAAGGCTCCTATTAGCGATGCAATGCAACGGATTGCCAGCCACGTTTCTACTCTCCTGGAAGAAGGGAAGGCTGACGGCTCTTTTGATCGCTCTATTCCGACGCCGATTATGGTGACGATGTTTTTTAGTATGATCTCACCGAAGGCTTTTAAGCGCATTATTATTGATCAGCAGATTGATCCTGCTTGCATTGCTGAGTATGTTTCTTGCGTCTTTTTCCGTGGAATTGCGGCCCCGCCATCTACATATAACAATGACGTTTCTGATGGTTCTCGATAGATATATGATAATAACGTACTGTGATTTTCTGTTTAATAGCTATGTTTAGAAGGAGTTATTATGGTTGTTCCCGAAACGACCACACGGCGTATGGGAGGGGTACCATATAAGTGGGTGGTAGCGATTGTGATAATCTTCGGTCTCTTTATGACCATTCTAAATTCCACGATTGTCAATATTGCTATTTCTCGCTTACAGACTGCCTTTGGCGCGAATCTCAATAGCGTCCAATGGGTGATTACGGGCTACACTCTGGCTCAAGGTGTGGTTACTCCACTTACAGCTTATATGGCTGACCGCTTCGGCACGAAACGCGTCTATCTAGTCGCGCTGGCTGCCTTTACTATTGGTTCGGCTTTATGTGGTCTTGCCTGGAGTTTGCCGGTCCTGATTTTCTTTCGGGTACTTCAGGGTCTTGGCGGTGCTCTGCTGTCTCCTCTGGCTATCACTTTGCTCTACCGTGAGTTTCCTCCACAAGAGCGTGGACTCGCGATGGGCGTCCTGGGTATCCCTATTCTGCTGGCCCCTGCCTTTGGTCCAACCCTCGGCGGCTATATCGTGACCTTCGCCAGCTGGCCGTTAATTTTCTATATTAATGTGCCGATTGGTATTGTTGGCTTGATTATGGGATATCTCTTCCTGCAAGAGTTCTATACAGAGCGCCAATCTCGTTTTGATTTTTTCGGTTTTCTCTTTTCGGCAAGCGGTCTGGCTGTACTCCTCTATGGTCTCTCATCTGCCAGTACTGATGGTTGGGGATCAGCGACTGTTATCGGCTGTATTGCTGCCGGAGTTCTCCTGTTGGTTCTCTTCGTGTTTGTAGAGTTGCGTATTGCTCACAACGGCGGTCAACCGCTCCTCAATCTGAGTGTGTTTAGCAATGGGCCTTTTCTTTCTAGCAATATTGCCAGTGCTTTTGTGACCTTCGCGCTCTATGGCGGTCTTTTTGTGGTGCCTCTCTACCTGCAAAATTTGCGCGGCTTAAGCGCCTACCAGGCAGGTTTGATTCTGTTACCTCAAGCTTTTGCGTCAATGATTGCTGTGGTGTTTGGTGGACGCTTAGTGGACCGCTTTGGTGTGCGCTTAGTGGTGATACCCGGTCTGCTGCTGATGGCGTTTGCCAATTGGGAACTTTCCCATCTTTCGCTCTCGATTCCTTATGGTTCGCTTCAGGTGATTCTGGCACTGCGTGGCTTTTCCATCGGTCTGTGTATGCAGCCTTTAATGGTCTCGGCCCTCTCCGAAATTAAGCCTCGTATGCTCTCGGAAGCCTCGTCCCTTAATACTGCCCTACGTTTCGTCTTTAGCTCGCTCACCGTAGCAGTTATTGCGACGTTGTTACAGACACAGGCTACGGTCCACACGGCCCATCTGGCTGAACGTGTTACAGCCACTTCACCGTTTGGTCAGCTCATTTTTGAGCTACAGGGATACTTTGTATCCAAAGGGTCGAACCTGGCCAATGCGTATCAAATGGCTCTTACTAGCGTAGAAGGACTGCTTCAGCAACGAGGGTACCTTATGGCTATGCAGGATACCTTCCTGTTAAGCGCGACCCTCGCCGGTGTTGCTGTAATTGCAACGTTCTTTGTGCGCTCCCGTCGCGCCACGGCTCCTGATACCGCTGAAAACATCTTAAGTGAGGAAGAGCGGCTGGAGGCTGAGGCAGCCCGTGAAGAGGCTCTGCTGGGGGTGTAATTCGTGACCCTTGTAACTAGTGTTTTTTAATCAGTTATCTTTCTATTGTGCTTTATTCAGTGAGAAACATGGTGAGTGTTGTTCTCATCATGCGGAAATTTGCTTTCATCGTGAAAGGATGTAATCTGTCATGCGCCGTATTATTCTCGTTCCTTTGTTGATGGTCATTGTGATCCTGGCTATCGCTGGTGGCGTTGGTTACTACATATACAACAATTATGCTTTCTATAATACCGATGATGCTCAGGTAACTGGCTCTATCGTTTCGGTAAATGCTCCTGCGAGCGGGACTCTTTCAACCCTGAGTGTCAAATTGGGTGACAATGTGACTTCTGGTCAGGTGCTTGGTACCGTCTCAACAACGGATACTACCACTCCCGGTGCTGCTACGTCTGGAACTAAGAAGACGCTCAATATCACAAGCCCAATTACTGGCACTATTCTCCAGGTCCCTGGTGTCCAGGGCCAGGATGTGACTCCTAACGTCCCTGTCTTACAGGTGACGAATCTGAATACTGTCAATGTCACTGCCTATATCGATGAGAATGCTATCGACAATGTGAAGGTTGGTCAGGACGTTGATATTCACATCGATGCATATGGCGATACCACTTTTAAGGGCCATGTCCAGCAGATCGTCGATGCCACTGCCGGTTCTTTCTCTTTGCTGCCAACCACGGACAATTCTAGCGGAAACTTTACGAAGGTTTCGCAACGTGTGCCTGTTATCATCACCATAGATGGAAATTCCGGGAAGGATGTTATGCCCGGTATGAGCACTGAGGTCACCATTCATATTCATTAAGTCGTGTGATAGGGAGGCGAGCGCCCATACAGAGTCATTGAGATTCTGTGTGAGCGCCTCACCTGTTATAGACTGGAGAAGGATATCGTGAATAGCTTAATTATTGGTGCCTGTTTTGTGGTCGCAATCCTTGCGGTCATCGGCCTGGTCTTTGCCCTTCAGGAACCGGCTGCGAAAGCGGGCAATGCTGCCACTACAACCCCTGAAGCTTCCACTGTCGCTCCACCAGCGGCAAAAACAACAACTCAACTCTCCGATCTACCAATCGCTGAGGGAGGAGCTCCTATTCAAACAGATGTCCTGCCTGATCCTCAGGGGGAGGAGTATGAGCCCGCAAAGAAATCCGATGTGGATGAGCAGAGTTATGCAGATCTGCCCACTATCCGCTCTATTTCTCCAAATCATCATGATGTAACATCTAAATCTCAACATTCTCAGGTCACCTATGAACACTTGCAGATGATGCTAGAGGAGCTGCGCGGCTTGCATACACAGATGAAAAATATGGAGCAGCGTATCAATGTACTCACCGATCAGGTGCAGTATCTGCACGGGAACGATGATAAGGAAGAGGATTGGGGCGCTCCAAATCCAACTTTGCGGGTTCCCGCTCAATAGAAGTTTCTGTATTAAGAAGCACTCCGCTTGAGTGCACTGTTATTCTGAAGGGCGCAATAATGCGCCTTTCTCTTTTTTCTCTGCCCTTTTTTTTCTCTTGCATTCTTCGTCCAAAAATAGGTATAATGGTAGATATGCTGTAAATAACAAATCGTTATAGCTACTGCGCGACAAGAATATCGATGTTATTCTCTCCATAACTGTGAACTATCTTGTAAGAGGGCAGAGAGGCCGAGATCCGATGAGTACATCATTCTATTGTGATGAGTGTGGTGCGGCACTGACGACGCAAGCAATCTGTTGCCCTGTCTGTAACCATCGTATTGACGTGGCTGATTCTGCTCTCTCTTCCCCGGCTGACAATACACCTCTTTACACGCAGCCAATGCCAACATTTCAGCCGTTTAAGGCCCTGGACACAAATACCGTCCTTAATTCTCGCTATATTATTCTAGAAAAAGTAGGTGAAGGCGGCTTTGGCCTCGTCTATAAAGCCCGCGATCAGCAGCGGCGTGGCCGCCTGGTGGCGGTGAAACAGATTAATTTAAGTGCGCTCACCCCGAAAGAGATGATGGAGGCTACGGATTCTTATAATCGTGAGATCAAGTTGCTGCCACGTCTGCACCATCGAAATCTGCCAGGCTTTCACAACCATTTTACCGATTCTGCTCATTGGTATGTGGTTATGGATTTTATTGATGGGATTACTCTGGAAGAATATGTCCAGAAACTGCGCCGCAAACGCCTGCCTTTAAGACAAGTTCAGGAGATTGGCCTTGTGCTCTCTGATGTTCTGCACTATCTCCATACTCAGAAACCGCCTATTATCTTTCGCGATGTTAAACCCGCAAATATTATGTTCACACGTTCTGGTCGCTACTATTTGATCGATTTTGGCATTGCTCGCCAGTATACACCTGGGAAAAATAGGGATACTGGCCCTCTTGGCTCTCCCGGCTATGCCGCACCGGAGCAATATGGCAAGACCCAGACCAATGAGCGCACGGATATCTATGGTCTGGCGGCAACTCTTCAGATGCTGATTACCGGCAAGGACCCCGGCGATCTTGCTGACGATGCTCTCGCTCGCAAACGTCTGGCGAAAATCCCTGAACGCCTGAGAACGCTTCTTGAGCAGATGCTGCAAGCGGATGCCACGCAACGGCCTGCTAGTATGCTTGAAGTGAAATATCGTCTTGAGCACAGTGTGCCGGAAGGCTTTTTTAGGAGCTGGAAGCGACGCGTACTAACGGTGGGCCGTTGGATCTTTCACCGAAACTTCTTTTTCTGGATGCTTACTTTCTGTATGGCTTTTACTTTAGTCATAGCCCAGAATACCCAGACGCTCCAATATATTTTTCTGCTTCTCGCGCTTCTACTTGGCTTCTTTCTGCGCTGTCTGACGGAAGAGATAGAGATGAATATGAAGCCCTTACGCCTCACTGAACTGCTCAGCATCTTCCGTGTTGCCTTGCAACATGCCACTTTCCCCCTCTTCGGGCTGACCTTTTTTGCCTGGCTCTACCTCCTCGGTTATCAAGAAACTTTTGCTTTGGGCGCGGCATTTCTCTATGTTATGTATTATCTAGGTATTGGTATTGCCGTTATAGGATTTTGTCTCTTTGCTCTGTTTCGCCTCCTCAAAGAGTTTTTCTGCATCTACCAACATCGTAGTAGCCATGAAAAAACTGCCTATCGATCTCCCTTGCAGCAACAGATGCGCAATCCCTGATTTTGCGCCTGGCGGGCAAAGCGTGACGGATTATCAGCAGGACCAGAGTCACCTGCATAAAAACATCTCCAGGTTCGTCTACTCTGATGTAAGTAGCAAGTTCTTCAATTTTGACATGCTCGTCTAGGAAATGGGTCATGCTTATCATGGAGAGCTACCGTAACCTGACGTATACTAGTAGGGGCAGCTCGAAGACTGCTCTGAGCTCGAAGACCTGGTATCTGGTCTTCCCGCTACCTAAAAATGAGGTACATCTGTTTTTGTGTACTCAAAAGCTACTTTCTCGTATTCGATGTCTGGTTTGGGGAGATTTTTTTTATGGTTGAGCACGCATCCTGGAAACAATTGAATGGTACCACAATAGGTCAGTATCATTTGCAACGCTTGCTTGATCAGCATCAATGGGGGCCTATCTTTCTTGCTGCTGATCCTGCCAATCAATCTTATGCAGTACGTTTTATTGGTATGCCTGCTACAACTTCGCTCGCTGATCTGCCGCCTGAGTATAACCTTGTCTACCTGGGCCGCTTTCAGCAAGCCGCTAATCAGCTTACCTCTCTTCATCATCCGCGTATTTTGCCCCTTCTAGACTATGGCACCTATCGCGAAACTCCTTATCTGGTCTATCCATATCAGAAGTTGACTTCGTTGCGCTCGCTGCTGAAAGCAACCTCGTCTATTGATCCACTCACGGCTGGTCAATTTCTTGCGCAATTGGTAGATGCGCTTAGCTATGCCCATGCACATGGTGTGCTCCATCGCAATCTTTCAACTCTCTGTATTTTTACTCGCCCTGATCGCCAGTTACTGATAGGAGAGTTTGGCCTGTTCTCTATTCGTGAGATCTATAAACAGTACTTTCCTCTCCCTACGGGTGCTCTTGCTGATGGGACAAGCGAGGCCAGTGCTCCTGAACAATGGCTCAATCGGCCAATTGGTGTATCTACTGATACCTATGCAATGGGCGCTGTACTCTATCGCTTGCTTACCAAACACGCGCCATTCGAGGGGAATAGCCGCGAGGAGGCGATGCAGAAGCATCTCTCTGCTGAACCAGCGCCGCTCAGTATCTGGCGTGCCGATCTCCCTGCTGGCCTGGATTCTGTGCTAAAAAAAGCTCTGGCAAAGGAGCCGCAACAACGTTTTCAGCGCCCTGAAGATCTCCTTCTTGCATACTGGCAGATTGTTTCTCCACAAGAGGCCGCACGTTTGCACTCTTCTCTGATTACCGGAAGCAGGCCGTTAGCAGAAAAATCGTTCATGGAAAGAGGTGCCTCGGCACAACTTCCCCGCACTCCCATTTCTACACGTTCTTCACGACACGCAAAAGAGCAGGCTTCTCAGACTTCGCGCCGACGCTTGTTTACCCTGCTTGCCACTGGCGGCGCGGGCGCAGTAGCCATCGTGGCCGCTATCGAATTGGGATTGTTCCATAAATCTGCGGTCCAATCTCCTCAGAAGACTGGTATTGGGAGCTCTGGTACTACTGCGGGTAGTACTACTGTAGGTAACACTGCTAGCCGTCCTACAGGTGGCACCCACCAGGGAAAGGTTGTGGCCCATGTGGCGGATATTCCGCTCAATAGCGCAAAAACTTTCCCCCTTAGTGGGCAGGCAAATCCCGGTATTATTGTACATCTGCCCAATAAGCAGTTTGTCGCTTTTGATTCTACCTGTACCCATGAGCAGTGTGCAGTTGAATATACACCGTCAGATCACCTGTTGACATGTCCCTGTCACGGAGCCGCATTTGATCCTGCAAATCATGCGGCGGTAGTCCGTAGCCCTGCACCTACGCCTCTGACATCTGTTAAAATTAGTGTGAACGCTGATGGTACTATTACGCTTTAGGAAGGAAATAAAGCGTTCACTTGTTTGTTATAAACAAGCGTTCAAAGTAGGGGCAGCTCGAAGACCTGCCCCGCTGATCGAAGATCTGCCCTGTTCAGGGAGACTTCCTGCAAAAGACATGCTACGTGCGTTTGGAGGTTGGAGGAATTTATGACGGAAAAGATGGCTTCGTTGTCTGAAAAGGCGACTTATGTCATTGTGGGCAATGGCATTGCTGGCGTGACTGCGGCGGAGATCTTGCGCATGGAAGACTCTGACGCAAATATTATTGTGGTGGCTGATGATCCTTTCCCTGTCTACTATCGTCCGGCTTTAAAGGACTATCTGGCTGGCCGCGTCCGTGAGGATAAATTATGGGCTCGCTCGACCAGCTTTTATCAGGATCACACTATTCATTTTGTGAAGGATCGCGTGCTGGGTATTCAGGCTGGCCAGCATACTATTCAACTCCAAAGTGGTCGCCAGGGCCAGTATTCTCGCTTGCTTCTGGCAAGTGGCGCACGCGCCGCAACTCTCCGCTGTCCAGGCGTTGAATTGAATGGTGTAACAACATTACGTACTGTTGCTGACTATCAGGCGGTGCTTCAGCGTCTCCCTTACGTGCGCCGCATCGCTGTTTGCGGCAGTGGCACGCTCGCTCTGGAGACCGTCGAGACGCTGCGCCATCGCGGCTATCTGGTCTCCCACCTGGTCCGGCGGCGCACGCTCTGGTCTGAAGTACTGGATGCGACGGCCTCCGATCTGGTGCTACAACAGGAACGACGCGACGGTGTCGATGTCCTGCTGGAGACAGAGATCGCTGAAATCTTCGGCTCTCAAGGTGAGGTGCAGGGACTGGTAACGACTGGCGGCCAGCAGATTGACTGTGAGATGGTGCTTATTGCCATCGGCGTTGAGCCAATTGTTGATTTTATTCAGAGGAGTGGCATTGGCTGTGGTCGCGGTGTGCGCGTCGATGGCAGTATGCGTACGAATGCTCCTGATATTTATGCTGCGGGTGATGTTCTAGAAACACCTGATCCACTTAGCAGGCGTACACGCGTCATTGGACAATGGTATCCCGCTATTCAACAGGCTCGTGCCGCCGCCTATAGTATGCTGGATCTACTGGATAGCAAGCGGCCTTTTAATTCGAGTACATTCTACAATGCGACCTCTCTTTATGGCCTTGATTTTGCCTCTGTCGGTCTGACCAATGCACCAGGCTTCCAGGAAATTGCGGCAGAGCCGAAGCCTCGTACCTATCGCAAGGTGCTCCTTCGAGATGGTGTCGCTGTGGGTATGCTGGCCCTGGGAGACCGAAAAAACGCGCTAGCTTTTAAACGGGCGATTGATCATTCGGTAAATCTTTTACCGGTTGCTGCTAATCTCTTCAGTGAAGGATTTAATCTGTCTGCCTGGCTGGATAAGCAGGGGATTCCTGCCGCGCAACTGGGGGTGCACCGTGAAGGCGATACTGTCATCAAACAAGCTGTCTCTAAGAATACAAAATCTCTGGCTAATCAGGTAAAACCGGACAGCGCCGAGGCTCACCTGGTCCCATTGGAGAATAGTGCAAATCTGGATCTGCCCGAATTGCGCTTGAGCCGCACAAAGGTCTTAACTGTAGGCCGCCAGGTTGGCGTGCATCTGCTAGTAGATGAAGGGACCGTTTCACGCCGCCATGCTGAATTGCGCTATGCGAATGGTCAACATGTACTTCATGATCTGGGAAGTACAAATGGTACGTATGTCAACGGTCAGCGCTTACCCGCCCATAGCGCGTATGTGCTGAAAGCGGATGACGAGGTACGCTTTGGCAAGGTTGTTCGTTTTGCCTTTGTGCTGCGTAGCCTGCCTGCTGAGATCAAGCGCCCTTCCGCAGGGGGAATGACGATGGTCGGTGTGACGCGCCTTCAGAATCTCAGTCTGAAGACGGCTCCTCTCGGTCAGCCTGTCCTCAATCCAGATGGCTCGCTCCTGCTGCCAGAGGCCGCAAGTTCAGTACCTGCATCAGTGGTCGCGAAATTTAGAGAGCAGCCGGCTTTGATTATTCTCAATACGAACGCAGCTCAGGAGAAAGATCGTCCGCCTCAGGTGTATATGTTAAGAATGGGCCGCAATACCCATCTGGGCCGCGATAAAGAAAATGATATTGACCTCGCAGATATTAGCATTTCTCGTCAACATGCGGAGATCGTTCCAGGGCCTGGGGGCTTTTATATTCGGGACTTGCAGAGCAGCAATGGTGTGATTGTCAACCAAACAAAAATTGATAATCCTTATAAGCTCTCGCACGGAGATCGGATTGTGTTGGGGAGCAATCTCATCTATTTTATAGATCTGCATACAAATGCAGAGCAAGATTCAGCGCGCATGGTAGCAACTTTTATCTCAAAAGGGAAACCTATTCCAGATGAGGCTCTTGAAACGAAAGGCTCGACTGTCGCAATTCAGAAAAAAAATGGCTCACTCCCTCGCGAGCAATCCATTCCTTTGAGTAATCTAAAAACATGTCCGCGCTGCGGAACCGTAAATATAACTACCGCACGTTTCTGCGCTAGCTGTAGTGAACCTCTCAGTTAAGACTGAAACCAACGGTATCAAGATATATCATTGTCAAGGAAAGAGTAAAAACAATGAATAGGCAAGAAGTCTCTGCAAGCAGCAAACCTTTGATAGGGATCAGCCATCGCTCAGATATCCGACCCTTTACCGAAGAAGAAATCCGTTTTGAAATTGATATGTGTATTGGCTGTGACCGTTGCATGCGTGCCTGCCCTGTTCCTCTTTCGACAATGGTCAGTATTGCAGATTTGAACCGGGCTACGATCTCTGATGAGATTGCTCCTCACGTGGCGCGTTTTACCGATGAATGTGTTATGTGCGGCTCTTGCGTACCGGTCTGCCCAGTAGATAATCATCGCGATCTTTTGATGCTCTCACTCAAGCAGCGCCTGGGCATCTCCTGGGATGGTAAGGTGGATATGAATCGTATCCTCAATTTCTTACCGGCTGGTTGGGATGTGCCACTGTTGCTCGCCCGCTTACGTGAGCAGGCTATGTTTAGTAATGAGCAGGTGGTAGGCGATAACTACCTGCTTCACCTGGTCGCTACTTCAAAACTGCGCACACTGATGCCTGGGACGGCATTGATGTATGAGGGTGAGTTTGGTCGTGAACTCTATTTTATCCTGGAAGGACGTTTTGAGCTTGCTTCTACGGGACCCGAGGGCGATGAGCTGCCGATTGCTATTCTGCGCCGTGGCGAGTATCTGGGTGAACATGGCATGCTCACGGGTCAGCAGCGCAATGCTACCGCACGTGCTCAGACTGCTGCCCTGGTCCTTGAGGTGCCTGAACAGGTGATGCAGCGTCTGCTAGAGATCGTACCGGCACTACAACGCTTTTTTGAGCAGCTCACCGTGACACGCTCTCTGGAAGCAATGCTGCGCCAGATGGCCCTTTTCCAGGGTGTCTCTACTGTCGATATACGTCATGTGGCTGAGCAGACGGAGGTAAAACGCTACGAGCGCGACGAACGCCTTTTTAGCGAGAATAGGTCGGAACGACCCGCACGTGAGGTTTTGCATCTGCTGCTTGAAGGCTTCGTGAAGGTGGGACGTAAAACTACCGCTGGTACTGGTCAGGATAAATCAGACGAACGTATTATCGCCTATCGCCAGGGTGGGGATTATTTTGCTGGGGGCCTGGATATGCTTGGTGATCGTCGAGCGGTGACTGTGACGGCGATTACGCGCATCCGCGTTGCCGAGGTGCCACGCCAGGTTATGACGGCGCTGCTGGCCCGTTATCCCGAAGTGAATCAGCGCTTTCAGGAACGGCTGCAAGCCTATCAGGGCGCAAGGGCCGCCGCCAATAGCGCCATATTTGCCCCTCAGGATTTTCAGGCGTATCCACCTCAAAATCCTCTCTCAGATGTAGAAGCTCGCGCTGGCCTGCATTCACTGGTCGGCGACGGCGTGATAGAGGGGACGGAAGTTCTGGTTATTGACCTGGATCGTTGTGTTCATTGTAATGAATGTGAAGCCGCGTGTGAACGCCGTCATGGTCATTCCCGCATGAACCGCAAAGGTATGGTCGTCGGCAATATCAGTATTGCGACTGCCTGCCGTCAATGCCAGGACCCTGTCTGTATGCTCTGTAGCCGCGCCGGTATTGCTCGCTTACCCAGCGGTGAGGTCTATATTACGGAGAGCTGTATCGGCTGTGGTATCTGCGCCGAGCGTTGCCCTTATGATAATATATCGATTATGACGCTTGATGAAGATGACGATGCTATTGCACAATCGTCTTTGCAACGCTTTAATAGCTTTTTTAGCAAAGGTGCAGGCAAAGAACGTGGGCGGAAAGTCTTGCCTATGGCCGCTGCACCCGGTCCTTTAAATCTCACTCAACCTGTGGATGCCTATGGTGAGATGCGTAAGAAGCTCGCTATCAAGTGTGACCTCTGTGCCGGTTACGATAATCAGGCCTGCGTACAAGCCTGCCCTACAGGAGCGGCTATTCGTATCAATCCACTGGACTTCTTTGGTTCAACGGAAGAAATTTTACGTCGTCGTGCAAAATAGCAAACGTTCAAGATGCCCGGTGGGGCAACCTTCTCTTTAGGGAGAGGTTGTTACGCCAGTTATCCTTACGGTCTATTCTTAATTGAAGAAGGAAACAATGGTATGTCGCTCTCAACGAAATCTGCTTCAGCCTCTCAACGGCGTATCTGGAAAGCACCAACTTCTCGTGCCAGGTGGTACTGGTTAGTTGGCTCTCTTATCTTTTATGCTCTGATCGTCGCCTGGTATATCTATGCCCTGAAAACTCAGCAGTTTCCTAATCCTCTTGTTGACCCTTTGCGCCTCTTTGGCATTATTTCATTTGTGCTGGTCCTGCTAACGGCTGCCTACTCTCTACGTCGCCGCTTTATACGTGGCCTGCCTGGTATGGTGCAGGACTGGCTCTGGATGCATACCTGGCTTGGTATCTCTGCTATCTTGATTGCTGTTCTGCATGATAACCTGGCGTATATTACGCATGATTTCTTTCCAAATGGCCTGGCTAGTCTGACCGATTCTTATCTGGCGGCTGGCGCTCTTTTCTCGCTGATCTTTCTTGTCCTCAGTGGTATCTCTGGCCGCCTGCTCGATGTCTGGCAGACACGGGTGATTGCTCGTGAGGCGAGTAGCAATGGCGTCGGGATCGTGCGAGCTCTGGAAGAGCGTATGCTGGAGTTAGAATATACTGTTGAGCGCCTCTCTGCTGGCAAGTCGGAGGCGTTCAAGAATTATTGTCTCTACGCAATTGAACACCATGGGCAGGGGCAGATGCTGCCAACTCTTCCTTCTACTGAATTGCCTGATTTCGAGCGTGCTTGTACCGTTATTGGCCAGCAGTGCTCAACTCCGTGTCTCCTATCAACGCCAGCTGCGGGCTCAGCGTGTGATTACGGCCTGGCGTTCGGTGCATATTGTTCTGGCCTGCCTGGCTCTCGTGATTATTCTCTATCATGGTATCATGGAACTGCTTGCCAATGTGTTTCATCTTATTACGCCTGCCTGATAGTTTTCCTTTGCCCTTTTTTGACAGAGGAGTGAGATAGCTCACAACCAAAAAAGGATCAGGGACGCGTCTATATAGCAGTAATATTGCGTGTTATACTGTACAAGAATAAGGCCTTTAAGGGTAAAAATAGAGACTATTTAGATGCACAGTCACCTGATGCAATCGTCTACAGGCGAATGCACTCTGGTTAGGAAGCCTGTAGTAGATCAGGTCCGAGGGGAGAGAAGGCATGAACTGTCCAAATTGTAATGCTCCAATCGATCAAGATACGGTTTTTTGTGGAAATTGTGGTCGCAAGCTGACGCCGCAGTATGCCCAGGGAGCCACAGTGGCTGAGCTGACGCAACAGTCGTCTTATGATGAACGTACTTCTTATCCACCACGAGGCAATAGCCTCCTGCCGCCTACTATAGGATTAAATAATTCACCCCAGGCAAATACTCCGCCTCAGGGCTATACGCCACCACATGCTCAGCCGTACGCTCTGTCCAGAAGAACAGCCGTATCCACCCTATATTAAGGGACCAGCCCAGGCCGGTTTTGCCCCTGGACAGATTACCGCCCCGCCGCCGCCTCCCGCTCTGGGAGTACGCCGTACCACGCGGCGCACGGTTTTTCTCATTGGTATTCTGGTCCTTCTGGTGATTGTTGCTTCGGGTGCCCTGGTTACTACGTTACAAAATCTTGGCAAAAAACCTTCCCCAGTCGCCCGGCATCGACCTCTTCAAAACCGCCTGTCGCTGTGATACCAGCCGAGGCTACCGCCTTTTTTAGCGATAGCGCTGCTGGTGGTCGGGGATTAACTGATACCGTCAAAATTACCGCCTCTAAACTTGCAGCCCCACCTTCAGGTTCTCAATATAATGTCTGGCTGATTGACAGCGGCAATGAGAATGTGACGCCGTTGGGTGTCTTGCAGGCCAATGGACAAAATTTTGTGCTTTCCTACACAAATCAGCAGCATCAGAATCTGTTGAGCCTCGGTACGGAAATTCGTATTACTCAGGAACAACAAGGGTCAACCTCGCTTGTTGGCAAAACTGTGCTCACTGCAAGTATGCCGGTTGGCGCTTTTACTCATGTTAGACACCTTCTTTACCGCTTTGGTACTACTCCCCATAATGTCGGCTTGCTCGTCGGCTTGCATGATCAGGCTAGCCTGGTCTTTGCTCAGGCAAACTCTTTGAAAGCGGCGAATGATCAGAATAATGGTACTGTTGTACAGTGTTATGCGCAAAGTATCCTTGATATTATCGAAGGAAATCATGGTCCACACGCAAAACCGCTCGATCCTGGCTGCACGGCTGCCAATGTTACTGCGACTGGTGATGGCTTTGGCTTGATGGATATGACTGGGGGCGGAAATGGCTATGTCGCTCTGGCAAAAGCTCATGCTGGCTTTGCAGCTCAGGCTCCTGATTCTACAGAGACGGTAAAGATTCACTCCGGTCATGTCCAGATCTGTATGACGAATGTGTCGGGCTGGCTTAAAGATATTGATAGTGATGCTTTGAGTATCCTGTCAAATAACAATGTTGGTACGCAAGTCAAGGAGATAGTCCAACGTGCTGATTATGCACTGAATGGTGTTGATTTGAATAATGACGAGAGCGTTGATCCTGTTCCTGGTGAGGGTGGTGCCACTACTGCTTATATTCATGGGCAGCTTATGGCTCAATTGCTCCTGGTTGCTCCCAAATAGGACTCTTGCTTGCCTTTATTCTCTACTTTTTAATTGTCTCCTCGTTATGAGGAGACAATTTTTTTTCTCGATTTCTCCAGCTCTTTTGCCTGTATACAAATGTAATTTACAACCAAATGGTCTACCTGCCCCCATGTATTCATAATGCCTTCTTCGTGAGTGTTATCATAGAGAAGTGTAGAAAATTTTTTGTGAGAAATTTTATTACGGTTTTTCTGTAGAAAATGGCTAGTATCTTCGTTCCTGTGAAAGGATTATATTCTCATGAGTATGTTTATTATTGCCACTTTTTTCGCTGTTGCCGGCCTGGCTCTTGCTGTCGCACTCTGGTTGGCGTATGTTGAGGAGCAAGAAATGTTGGCAAAGGCAAAAGGCAAGCTGACTACGGCGCAAGTAACCTCCTCTTCTGCGGCCCCTCTTGCTGCTGAACCAATTATGCCAATGACGACGAAAAAAGCTTTGCCCCTTGTCCAACCTGCGCTCCAGATTACAGAAAAATCATTACCTCTTCCCTCTGTGAATAAGCAATCCATGCCCGCAGTGAGTAATGGCCAGCTTTATGAGCTAGCACACGAGCTCCATGCCTTACAGGCTCAGTCTCGCGAGATGAATAAGCGCCTGGATACTCTGACTGTGTTGCTGGAACAGCAACTTCAAATGCTCTCTTCTCATCACACTTATATGCAAGAGGATCTCGCTGGTTAGTGTTTCCATTCGCTAACCAGGAGACCGTAAAGTATCAGATCTGTGTAGTGATCGTAAAGCCATTCGGCCTGACGAATTGTTCCTTCTTGTGTGAAACCCAGGCGTTGTGGGACCGCTCGGCTGCGTATATTGCCCGTTGCACAGCGGATTTCAACTTTGTTGAGTTCCAAAACGTCAAATGCAAACTGAAGCAGCTCTTTGCACGCCTGCGTTATTAAGCCTTTGCCTTCGTAAGCTCTGCCCAGCCAGTAGCCTATCTCTGTTTTACGGTTCTGCCAGTCGACACTGTTATAGCCAATTAAACCTGCAATTCTTCCCTGGTAGAGAATTGCACAGACCAGGCCCTGGCTGCTAGCATGTTGCTGCTGCGTATGCTGAATAAAGTTAATCTCATCCTCAAGTGAGTTTGTCTGATCCAACCAGGGAAGCCAGGTACGCAGATGCGTACGATTCTCCTCGATTAAAGCAAATATTTCAGGCGCATTATGCTCCTCAAGCAGATGTAGTTCGGTCACCGCATTTATTGATAGCCGTAACGTTGGTATCTCCACTATTTTTATCTCCCCGCTACAAATAACTCTCAAATAAAATGAGTATATTCATTGTATCTCATTCTGTCTTCTTAATGTAGGAAAGGTGTTGTCGTCTATTAAATCAAAAAGTTCATTGCTGAAAAACTTCTTCGGGTCAGATGCAAATTTGCCGAGAAGGAGGAGGTCTCTCGTCTCTGCTGAGAAAAAGGTTACAGATAGCAAGAAAGAGTGCTAGAAACTCTTTCCACTGCTTCATACGTATATAACTTGAACTATACTTTCTCTTTTCTCAGCGTTTAATCATAAAGCAATAGGAGCGAAGGCAGGATAGCTGATTGCTTTTTTCTCCTTTACTGTAGGATCAAGATAAAAAAGAGGTGTTTTATATGAGAAAATCAGGACGATTTCTCGTTTTTATTCCGGCGCTGATCGCTCTTACTCTATTCATCAGTGCTTGTGATGCCAGTATAGGTGGTGGCTCTGGTTCGGGTAGCAGTAATTTGACGACGCTTCAAGTTGTGCAGAAGAGCACAGATGCTATGAAAACTCTTAAATCGTCGCATGTCGATTTGCAATCAACCTATGCGGTACAGACCAATGCCGCCGCAGGTGCAACTCCCGTTTCTGGTGCAGCCCCTGGTTCCAGCGGTATTCCACAAGCCGGTTCTGCTACTGTAAAAGGCTCCGGTGACCAGGCTCTGCCTGACGAGATGCAGATGAATCTTACGATCAATCAGGGTACTACTGTCTCTGAAATTTTGCAGGGAGACAATGTCTATATTAAAGGAACCGATGGCACATGGTATGTGATTAATAAGAGCAGTATCCAGGGCGCTCTGGGAAATGCTTTCTCCAATTTTTCGCTGAATACGAATGACTTGCTCGGTATTCTAGCCCATACGCAGATTAACGATCATGGCGATCAGACCTTGAATGGTCAGAGTCTGCGCCATATTACTGCAACACTGGACCGCGATGCTTTGAAACAGTTGCTGCAAAATAATCCACAGCTTGCCAGCCAGTTTGGACAGCAGAATATTGATACCGTAGTCAACGATCTGAAATCATTTACTTCGACTGTAGATGTCTGGATCGACGAAACCAATTTCTATGTCCATCGTACTGAGCTAAAGCTGAATCTGCTCGCGGATACCAGCCAGGTGGGGAATGGTGCTCCAAATAATGTCACGACCAATTCGGATATCATTGTTGATCTGAGCGATTTTAACAAAACTGTCACAATTACTCCGCCAACAAATGCGACTCCGATCACCGATCCTGCCACTGTTCTTGGCCTCAAATAACGTTAGTTAATAGCAAAGGAGTAGTCTTTTCCAAACCGAAAAGATTACTCCTTTTTATTTTCCTCTCACTTTCTTATTAGCTTAGCGCTTGACATATGATCATGGTGCATGGTATATATGTGAATGAAGTTCATTCAGAGGATAATAGTGACAGAAGCAGAAGAGACACCGAGCAAAACGCAGAGCCATTCTGGATGCTGCATGCGGACTGTTTACAAGTAAGGGCTATGAGGAGACTACTATCGCAGATATTGCGCGTACGGCGCGTATCGCTGTGGGGACAGTCTATCTCTATTTTCGCAATAAGCACGAGATTTATACTGCGGTTGCCCTGGATATTGAAGCTCTCATCGCCAGCTCGTTGCAAAATCCAGCGTTTATGGATCTCCCTTTTCAACAGATGCTACGCGCTATGATAGAGGCTGTTTTCCGCGTCAGCCGCGAACATATGAGCATGATCGGCTGGTTACAGGTTGATATGCAAACTCAAGAAGAGGTCCAGATGCATAAACATGCTACAGAGGCCATCACCCGCGCTGTGGCTGCTATGCTGGAACAGGCTGTTCAGAAAGGGGAACTGACACCTTTTAATACAGAGATGTATGCGCTCCTCCTTAATCTTCTTGGTAGTGCCGTTATGCACCAGTGCTTCCGCGTTGAACATGGTGAGCGTGAAGAGGAATATCGCCAGTCTACAATAGAACTTATTGAACGTTTATTCTTCGGTCCCGCTCTGCGCAAAGATGACAATGTAAACCATTCATGATCCAGCCAGAAAATGCTGGGCAGCGAAATCCTACTCTGCCCAGTCGATTATAGCCGATCCTTTTGCGTTACAAAAGCAAGATTACAGGTTTATACCGATTGGACAGAAATAAATTTATCTCTACAACCTTTGCTAAAGAATAACGTAATAATTATTGCGATCACTGAATGAACTTCATTCAGTGAATAGTAGCAGTCCCGCTATTCATCCAACAAAATAAACGATTAGAGAATGGAGTGTCATTGTACTGAATGAACTTCATTCAAGTTAGCACACAAGAAAGAGGCTTATGATGACTCAACTAGCCGCATATACTGAAATTCCCTATGTTTCTATGCCTGATGATTATCAGCTCCATCTGGGAGAGCTGCTTTCCCAGGCTTATGAGCAACATGGGCCTATCTTCCGCTCAACTTTCTTCGGTCAGGACCTGCTTTATCTGGTTGGACCAGAGGCGAATCGCTTTGTGCTGGTGAATCAGCGTCAGAAGTTCTCTAATTATATTGGTTGGGGTTCGATCTTTTCGGTTGTCGATATGTTTGGCCGTGGCCTTCTTATGATGGACGGCGAAGAGCATTCGCGCAACCGCAAGGTCATGAATCCGGCCTTTACTATTAGCTATATGGATCGTTACCTGCCGTTAATGAACCGCATCATTCGCGAGCACGTTGCCTCCTGGGCCGCCGCTGGCGAGATTGATATCTATTATGAAGCGCGTATGCTCACTTTCGATATCGCCGCTCAGGCTCTGACGGGCCTTGAACCCGGTGAAGAAATCGATCTCTTCCGCAATCTTTTTATCGGTATCCTGATGACTCCAAATGCTATAAATACCGAAGAAGAGTTTCATAAGCAATTGGCTCACTTTCATAATGAATTGCGTACTTTGCTCCATCCAAAGATCGAGGAGCGGCGCAAGAAGCCAACCGATGATATCTTCGGTCTGCTTGTTCAGGCGCGTGATAGTGAAGGCAATTATATGAGCGAAGAGCAGATTATCGCCCATGTGAATATCCTCCTGGTCGCAGGCCACGAAACTTCTACTAGCCTCATCTCCTGGCTCTTATACCTCCTGGCTCAGCATCCTGAGTATACAGAGCGCGTTCTGAAAGAGCAGGCAGAGCTGTTGGGTGATAAAGTAGAACCAAATCTGGATGAGATCAAAAGAATGAAAGTTCTGGAGAATGCCTTAAGCGAGGCTGAGCGCATGTATCCTCCAGTGGCCAATGGCCCTCGCGGTGTGATTGAAGACTTTGAGTTTCATGGCTATCATGTGCCAGCGGGTAGCATGGCTTTCTACTCTATCGTTGCCTCCCATATGCTCCCCAGCATTTTTGCCAATCCCACACAGTTCGATCCAGACCGCTTTGCCTCTCCACGCGAGGAGCACAAGAAGAATCCCTATGCGCTTGTCGGCTTTGGTGGCGGACCTCGCATCTGTATCGGTATCAACTTCGCCCAGGTGGAGATTAAATCGCTTATCTCCTACCTGCTACGTAACTACCAGGTCTCCGTGATCGAGGGACAGGATATTCGTCAGGTCTACGGCGTAACCGGTGAACCTGTAAATGGTATTGGCCTACGTATTAAGACGCGTTAGCGTAGCTTTGCTTGCTTTAGATGTTGCTCAAGGGATATAATGACTGACATGTCTGCACAATAAGCTGGCACTCAGGAGAAATTTGCCTTGAGCAATAGTCATATAACGGGATCGGATAATAGTGCAGGGAGCAATGGTAGCTCCGCTGCTATGCGGCGGGAGATACGTAACGGGAATATGACCGGGGCCCTCCCTCCGTTAAGCACAGGAGGCATTGAGCGAAACCAGACAGGTACGTCCGAATTCGAGCAATTGATCGATTCACTTCATGATCTGTTTGAGCATGATCGCCAGACCGCAAGTCAGTCAGATGCAACACGCTGCGGACTCTGCTATCTGCATTACCCGGTCAATGAACTCCGTTACCGCGAAGAGGGTTTTTACGTTTGTGAACGCTGTGAGAATGGGTTGGGAAAGCATCGTCAACCTATGATTCGTAGCCAACAAAAATTGTAGTGTGGAATTAATAGCACGGTACAAGGGGTGAGCGGAACTCTGTCAGTAGTGTAAAATAGCACTACTAGCGGACAATTCCTCTCACCCCTGCTTTATCTTTATTCAGCTCACTCTACAACTGCCGCTTCTTCCGCCAGATCACTTTCCCCTACTTCGCGTAGATCGTCAGGGCTGTCCAGGCGGTCCAGAAAGAGGATACCGTCGAGATGGTCAATCTCGTGCTGAAGAATACGTGCAAACCAACCTTCTGCGTTGATTTTTATCGGCTTGCCTCGCACATCCAACCCTTTGACGGTAATGTTTGTCGCACGACGAATGTTCTCACCAACATAACCAGGAATACTTAAACAACCCTCTGGTCCTTGCTCTTCGCCTTCGGCCTTGATGATTTCTGGATTGAACATTGCCACTTTTTGATCTTCATATTCCGCCACAAAGACACGAATGGACTGCGCGATCTGTGGCGCAGCCAGGCCTACGCCATTGGCATGATGCATGGTCTCGAACATGTCGTTTACGAGCTTCTGCAACGACGGATCAAAGTGGTGAACCTTTTTTGCCTTCTGGCGTAAGATGGGATTCTCGGTAGTGATAATCTTACGAAGTGCCATAATCTAACATTTACCCCTGCACAACAAACAAACCAGGCCAATCAGAAATTTATTTACCTGCTATGGTACCATACAAAGGCCTGACATGCAAACCCGGATAGCTGTGGTAAGGTAAGATTTTTAAAATCTCTAGCAGGAGATGGAAACTGCTTATTTCCAATGCCGCAGAGGTAATCCCGCTATCGGTGCCTGGAACGTTGGGAGTGTACTCATTGCAAGTGAGCCGAGATAGGCTGTGCGCAAGTCGGGACCACCAAAGGCAAGGCTTGTGATAAATTGCAGGTGCGGGCCGGCTGCCATCGTCATATCATTTGGCTCTGCTGTGCCTCTGGCAATTTTTCCCTCGAAGCTTGCGAGCACATCCTCACGTGGGTCTTCAATAACGGTGTGATAGTCTCCATCGGGCGTGATAATACCCAGGCCGTTACGTAGTACTAGCGTGACCCATATATTGCCATCGGCATCGATGGTGAAACCATCGATAGCGGCTCCTGTCCCTAGATTGTCTGGTCCAAAAATTTCTTTGCCTGTCAGGCTTCCATCAGCCTGTACACGGAAACGAAGCATATGGTTCTTCATGGTTTCTACGACGTACAGATACTCCTCCTGGGCATCAAGACGAATTTCGTTGGTCAAATAGAGGCCGTCCGCGACGATATGAGGTCCCTTTTCGTCAAGCAAAACAATATAGCCATCGGCACGCGGTGCCGCTGCCGCAGGCCACCAGTGCTGCTCTTGCGTCATGACAGAGATCCAGAGCCGATTGAGACTATCGAGAAAGACAAAGTTCGGCGTAGTCATGCGTATCCCATTAACCTCTGCCAACAGATCTTCAACTTGCCCATTGGTGTGAAGCTTCTGAACTTTGCTCTGACCGAGGTTGGCAATAATGAGTGAGCCATCATCGGTCATTGCTAAACCGTTTGGTTCATTTCCGCCTAAACCACCGACAAATTGTTGTGAACCATTAGGGTTGATGCGTGTTACTCCACCTCGACCATCTGATGTCCACAATGTACCATCGGGTTGAGCAAGGACTGATTCGGGACGTACCAGATCATGACCTGTGTAGGTCAGATCGCTGAGTTCAAGATGGAACTCTTTAATTGGAACAATGCTCTTACTCAATTGAGATGCTCCTTTTGTTATTTGTCTTCTGCATTTCTCTACAGAGTATAGCACAGAATATACTTTTACCTTATTTCGATGCATCTTTTTATGAGCTCTGGAAATCTCTGCTGCCGAAGAGAGATACTTTGCCAGGAGCAAGCTGATTTAAGCTAGACTCTCCTGGTAAATGTTGGAAAAGCGTTGGATAATGAGGATGATGTGTTTCTTTAGGGATAGGGTTACGTTTAATTCTCTTGTTCCCTTAAAAACATCGATAGGAGCAAAAATATATGCCTCAAACGCCTCATGTCGAGCAGCATTTTACCGCAGGTGAAACTGTTCGTGATATTGTTATTGGTATGTCCGATGGTCTCACTGTCCCTTTTGCTCTGGCCGCTGGTCTTTCTGGCGCAACAACTTCAACTGCTATTATTGTAACTGCCGGTCTGGCTGAGATTGTTGCTGGCTCTATCGCTATGGGATTGGGTGGCTATCTGGCGGCTCAGGGTGATGCTGAGCATTATACAAATGAGTTGAAGCGCGAGGAACTGGAGATAAAAGAGAAGACTGAGGCAGAGAAAACTGAGGTTAGAGATATTTTTATGTCCTACGGCCTCTCGCTTGAAGAGAGTCTTCCTGTAGTGGAAGCTCTTAGCAATCGCCCCGCTGCCTGGATCGATTTTATGATGCGCTTCGAGCTCGGTCTGGAAAAACCAGATCCACGCCGCGCCCTGACAAGCGCTCTGACTATTGCTCTCTCGTATATTGTCGGTGGCCTGATTCCGCTTAGTCCCTACATTCTCTTACATTCCGCCAGTATTGCATTAATGGTCTCTGTGATTGCTACCTTGCTTGCACTGCTTATTTTTGGATATATCAAGGGGCATTTTACTGGCACTCGGCCCGTTCGTGGTGCCTTCCAGACCGCTCTAATTGGTGGCCTGGCCGCCGCTGCCGCTTTCCTTATTGCTCGTGCTATTCAAGGATTGGGATGAGAAGCAGGATGCTACTGATTTTATGACAGAGATAATTCTACGGACTGTTGCCACTTTCATCGAGCAAAAACAGCTTTTCCCTGCACAAGGAACTATCATTGTTGCGGTCTCAGGAGGGGCTGATTCGCTCTGCCTGCTCCATATTTTAAGACAACTCTGCGGTCCTGGAAAACACTATCCTGCGCTAAATTTACATGTGGCCCATCTCAATCACCAGTTGCGGGGCGAGGTGAGCGATCAGGATGCAGAGGCCGTCGCGCAACTCGCTCAATCCTGGCAGCTTCCTTATACTCTGGGTAGCTGCGATGTCCATGCGCCTGGCCCACAGCGAACATCGCTCTTTAGAAGAGGCAGCCCGTCTTGCTCGCTATCGGTTTTTGCGCGAGGTTGCGCAGGGCCAACCTATCGCTGTGGCCCATCACCAGGATGATCAGGCGGAAACGCTGATTCTGCACTGGCTACGTGGCGGCGGACTCGGCAGTATGCTCGGCCTTCAGTCACGCCAGCAGGATATTATTCGCCCTCTGCTCTGTCTCAGCCGGACCGATACTCTGGCTTACTGTCAATACTATCAGCTTGTCCCTTTAGAAGATGCCAGCAATAGCGATACGCGCTTCCTGCGCAACCGCATTCGCTCCGAGCTGTTGCCACTACTCGAACAGATCAACCCTGGCATCCGCTCTACGCTGTTGCGTACGGCTGAAATTATGGAAGTCGATTACCGCTGGATTGAAGAACAGGTGAGCACTGCCTGGCCCGCTGTTGTTACTTCTATCAGTGAGCAAGTCATCAGTCTCAGCCGCAATAACCTGCTTGCTCTACCACTCAGTCTGCAACGCCATCTATTGAGACGCGTTACCGCTCAGCTCTGTGATGGGCAATCTCCCCTGGAACTCCGGCATTTTAAACTTCTTGAGCAATTATTTCTACGGGAGGTGGGCGCTGAAGAATTGTCGCTGGACCTGCCTGGTCAGCTTCGTATGAGACGCAGGGGCGATATACTGTTTTTTGAGCACCCTCTAATAACCGAAGAAGTAACAACCGAAGCATTTTTGCGCGAGGGTACCGCAGATGTAATTTTGCCTATTCCTGGTGAACAAGGTATCCCTGGCACTCCCTGGATTGCTGAGGCCCGCTGGCTCGATCAATCTCTCACAGAACAGGTTCGCCGGGCTCTTCTAACTGAGAATTGGCCTGCGGTGTGGCGCTTGCTCCATTCCACGCGTTATGTTGTATATATCGATGGTGATAGGGTGGGAGAGATGCTACGCGTTCGTACACGACTTCCGGGTGACCGCATTCAGCCACTGGGTATGCAGCACGAGAAAAAGGTGCAGGATCTGCTGGTTGATAAACATATCCCCCGTGCCGAACGAAGCCAGATCCCACTCTTTTTTACTGAACAGCATTGTGTCTGGTTGGGTGGGATAACAGTAGATCAGCGGGTACGCCTGACCAGCAAAACACAACGTATTTTGTGCCTGCTCTTGAAAAAGCAGGCAACGTAGAGAAGCGGGGTATCCCCGCTCAGCCCACACGTTGAAACTGTGACGCCCTGCTGCTATCACACGTTTTCTCTTTGCATAACACTAGTATAGGTGAGAGGTAGACATGCATAAAGATATTGCTGAGATTCTTATCTCTGAAGAACAGATCCATGCCCGTACTGTCGAGCTTGGTCAACAGATTACCAGTGCCTATCAGGGCAAGAATCTGCTTTTGCTGGGTACGTTGAAGGGGGCTGTCCCTTTTATCGCCGACCTGGCCCGTGAGATTGATCTTCCCCTCGAAATCGATTATATGGCTGTTGCTAGCTATGGAAATAGTACCGCATCGAGTGGTATTGTGCGGATTATCAAGGACCTCGAAGGACCAATTGATCAAAAGCATCTGCTGATTATCGAGGATATTATCGATAGTGGCCTGACTCTGCATTATCTGGTGGATCTTTTGCGTCGGCGCAAACCTCTCAGCCTGTGTATCTGTACTCTCCTGAATAAAGAGCGCGAACGTGCCAAAAATATCGAGGTGCAGTATCAAGGTTTTGTTATTCCTGATAAATTTGTGGTTGGTTATGGCCTCGATTATGCTCAGCGCTACCGCAATCTCTCCTACATCGGTATTTTGAAACCAGAAGTCTATATGGGGAGCCCAGAGCCTGAGAAAGAGCATCAGAGCCCTGCCGAGGTCCGTACTCCCCAACCGCAAGATTAGATATTTCAATAGGAAACTTTTCAACAGAAAGGGACGCCAGATGTGTTCTTCAGGTTCGCTTTTCCCCGCTCATATTCACACAACTGTGTCCCTTCCTGCCCTTTTTTCTATCTTATCTTGCCAGCACCTGCTCAATCTGGGCGCGTAAGCGTCCAGGGTAGGGACCAACGATGCGCTCAATCTCTTGCCCATTCATAAAAAAGATGAGTGTTGGCGCAGCTTGAACGTTATATTGCATTACGACCTGCGGGTTTTCTTCGATATCGCAGCGGGCGAAGCGCACCCGTCCGGCAAACTCGGCGCTGAGTCGCGCATAGACCGGGTCCAACGCCCGGCAGGGTGGACACCACTCCGCACTAAAATCTACTAGTGTTAATGTGCTGCATGAGAGCACGTTTGCAGCGAAGTTCTGGTCATCTACCGTAATAAGATTAGGGCTACTTATCTCTTTTGCCGCTGTATTCATTTGTTTGTCCTTTGTTGTTGTTTCGCAAGCATTCTGTTTGCGTACTTCTTCAGGGTTGCCTGGTGTACTACCGGTAGCTTAGAATGGAGCATAACACTTAAAGTCCACTTGAAGTCAAGCCGTTTGGGAACAAAAAAACTATGGATAAAAATAGTGCCTTGCTAACTATTGGGGAAGTTGCACGCCAGGCAGGGATTCGCGCTTCGGCTATTCGTTATTATGAAAGTATCCACCTCTTACCGCCTGCACTCAGAAGCAATGGCCGTCGTTTGTATGCTGCCGAAATCATTGAGCGTTTAGCCTTTATCCAGGTCGCTCGTCAGCTCGGTTTCTCTCTGAACGAGATTCAACGCTTATTTGCTGAACAGGAGGCGACGGAACTGTTGCCTTTGAGCGAACGCTGGCAAGTGCTTGCTCAGCAGAAAGTAGCTGAGCTGAAAGCTCTTATCAGCCAGGCTGAGACGATGCAACGCTTACTGGATCGAAGTCTGGATTGTACCTGTGTGGATCTGGAGGCCTGTATTGATTGCGTCTTGTTAAATTGTCAGCCAGGATAGATGTTATGAAGAATGGAAATAGGATCTGTAGTCTTTGCCATACTGATACATCAGCGTAGGAGAAACAAACGTGGAAGCCTGGTCCAGACCTTTAAATCGCTTGCGGGTCGTGCCTGCTTTGCGTTGCTCCAGGTTCTTTTGGTGTTTGGTCCACAATCCTTTATAGGATGCGGCTATATCTCGCTCGACGCTACAGGCCATTTGAGAAGGCAGCTTAAACTGAGCGCGAATCTCTTGATAGCATCCTTTATGCATCTTGAGATTGCTGCTCGTCTTGCCATGCTCAAAAGCGTAGCGGGAGACGAAGTTGAGCGCATCCCGATAGGCGAGCTGTGTGGCTCGAAGCAATTTGCATTGCTCAGGTGTGGTATTCAATTTGAGTTTCGCGGTCAAGGTTTGTTTCATACCTATAGTCTAGCAAAAGAGGTATGTGAAGACAAATGTAGCGAAAAAAGTACTAGAAGCAAGAGAGCGTGTCTGCGGACGCCTTTCTTTCCTCCCACCGCCTCAAGGCAGGTGGGTATCCAGAAAGGATTTTCGATGAATGAACACAAGCAGAAACAACCACTCACTCTGGCTGACTTCCTCGTTCAGTCTATGCAGGCACGCAATCTCTCGATTACTGCGCTCGCTCGTAGCTGTAATCTGACTCCTCAGACGCTGCATTCCTATCTGAACGGCACGCGCCCGAATCTGGAAAGTTGCCGTAAGCTGGCTTTCTTTCTGGGCGAACCTGTGAGCGTGCTGATCGGTCTGGCATATAAAAAAGATGTTGAGGGCAAGCGCCTGCAATCGCTCATTGAGACCTATCTTGAACTTCCCGACGTGCAGAAACAAACTGCGGAAGATATGATGCAAATTTTGTTGCGCGAGGCCCGCCGCAGCAATACTAATGGAGCATAAGCTATCTCATAATGGCTAGTATTTATCTTCTTGCCCCTCTCCTGTGTTACAATAAGCCGAAGAACCGATTTTGAGAAGAGAGCAGAAAATGCCAGGAGAAAGGATATATGGTAACCGCCGGTGTTATAGGTAGTGGGGCCTGGGGAACGACTTTAGCCCTGTTACTGGCAAAAAAAGGCATTACTACGACGCTCTGGGAACATCAAGCGGACCGCGCAATGGAGATGCAGGAACGGCGCGAGAATCAGCCTTTTCTCCCTGGTTTTCGCTTCCCTGAGCAGATATATGTCACTTCACATATTGCTGAAGCAGTCTCTGCTAAAACGTTGCTCATACTGGTTACTCCCTCTCAGCGTCTCCGTGAGAATATCCGCCTGCTTGCGCCATTTCTCGACCACCAGACGCTGCTCGTCAGTGCCAGTAAAGGGATCGAGATTGCAACTCTCAAACGGATGACCGAGGTAATTGCTGAAGAGATTTCTGATGCCTCGCACCGCACCGCTGCCTTGAGTGGCCCGAATCTCTCCCGTGAGGTTGCTGAGGAAAAACCTACTGCCGCCGTTGTTGCGGCAACCCATAAAGAGGTTGCGATCCGTTGCCGCGAGATACTGACGAGCAGTGCTTTCCGTGTCTATAATTCTGGCGATGTGGTGGGAGTTGAATTGGGAGGAGCTTTAAAGAATATCATTGCTATTGGCGCAGGCGTTAGCGATGGTATGGGCTGTGGCGAGAATGCGAAAGCGGCTTTCATTACGCGTGGTCTCGCCGAAATCGCCCGCCTGGGTGTTGCGGCGGGCGCGAATCCTTTAACCTTTGCTGGACTCGCAGGGATGGGTGATCTGGTCGCGACCTGTGCCACTCCCATGAGTCGCAACCAGCAACTTGGCCGCCGCCTGGCCGCAGGCGAAAAGCTGGCAGATATCCTCCAATCTACAAAAAGCGTCGCTGAAGGTGTCTCTACTACACAGGCCGCGCTACGTCTGGCCGAAAAATACGGCGTCGATATGCCCATTACCTCCCAGCTCAATGCTGTCCTCTTCGAGAACTTTGATCCCCGCCTCGCTATCTCCGAACTGATGATGCGTGACCCCAAGCACGAACTAGAAGGCATTATTTAGCCATCTATTTTACTTAACGCTTTACATAAGTCGCTTATGAACGTTTAGTTGTAAATATCTAAAAAACCATATATATTGTATCTATTAGGTTTTCCTGTTATACTAATAGAGAAAGATAAGCGATAGTACACGCATAAGCTTTTTCACCCGTTTACTATGTCGAACCCTATTTAAACAAGCCAATGAATATAATTTGAGGTGGGTATGAGGATAAATGTGAAAAATCTGGGCATGATTCAGGATGCGGATATTGATCTCAAACCGCTTACTATTTTTATTGGCCCAAATAATTCGGGCAAAACCTGGCTTGCTTATACTATTGCTGGTATCTTATCTTTCAATGGCTATCTCGCCTATCTGAAGGCTTACATTGAGGACGAAGATGAGGAAAAGTATCCCCTGTTAGAGGAAACTCTGAAAAATTTTATAGAGACTGGCAATGCTACTTTTGATCTCATTCAGTTTATCGAAGAAAATGGGGAGAGGTATTTTAATAATCTTGCCCGTATTGTTGGTTGCAGCCTACAGGATTTTATGGGCACAGGCCATGTTGATTTTACTGATCTAAAGATAATTGTTCAACTCGCAGCACAAAAGAGTGAACTTCTGAGCCAGATCAAACATATGCAGATTGATCGCAGTTTCCCGCGACAGCAACCTCTCATTAAGGCTCGTAAAGATAGCCACGAGCAAAAAATTTATTTTTATCTTCCAGGTGAGGATATTAGCAATGTTTCTGCACTTGTACCGTTGGAGGAAAGCAATGGAGATTTTGAGGCGGCCTCTGCTTTAATTCCGGAAAAAGTAATACGCGAGTTTATTTGTAGCGTGATTTTTCAACATATCCATAAAGCTTTGTATCCTGCTACGCATGTTTTTCCTACCGAAAGAACAACATTTGTGACGCTACCATTTGGGCAAAATTTTGAGCTAGAGTTGCACTCTCCTGTGAATGAATTGGAGGATGAGCTAAAATCACAAGGGATAAAAAGGGCTAGTGGACCCATTAGTGATTTTTTGACGCTGATGCTCAGGCTTCATATGATGAATATTTCGGCTAGAGTACCTCTGAGAAGAAAAAATAAGCTTGCGTTGCTTGCCCAAATTCTAGAAACAGAAATTTTACAAGGGAAAGTAGATTTTTCTCCTCAAAAATCTTCAGATAGCCATGAGATCCTCTTCTATCCACTATCCTCTCCAGAAAAATCTATCGCTCTGGAAATGTCAGTTGTCTCTTCAATGGTCAAAGAACTCTCTCCCTTAGTGCTTTATCTACGCTTTTTTGCTCAGAAGGGTGATCTGTTGGTTATTGATGAGCCAGAAATGAATCTCCACCCCAGAGCACAAGTTCAGATTTTAGAGTTTTAGCTCTCCTCGTCAATGCTGGTATTCGCGTATTGGTCACTACGCATAGCCCTTACTTCCTGGATCATCTAGGTAATCTTATTAAAGCTAATACTAGTACGGATAAAGATGTTGTAAGCCAGATGTTCTTTCTAAAGAATAAAAATGCGTTCCTGGCTACAAAAGATGTCGCTGTCTATCTTATAGAGGATGGCAAGGTTCAAAATGCTATTGATGAGGAAGGCACTTTGGAATGGGAGACTTTTACTGATGTGGCTAACAAAATCTCTGAAATTTATTTTTCTCTCTAGCCAGGAGGCATTACGTGTCATCATCAAGGACATTAAACTATCTCGAAGAGCTTCTTCCAGCTACAAGCCATATGCCAGGTACAAGCGCAAAAGAGCAAGGGCTTGAAGTAAGCATCGAGAAATTACCCGGTGAACTAATTTGCTTCTTTCATATGGATCATGATGAAACCAAGAAGTGCCTGAAGATGCTGGGAAAAGATATTCGATGCAACGATTATCTGATTTTTTATACGCGTAATCCAAATGTAAAAGAAGTGCTTTGTCTTTTGGAATTGAAGGGGAAAGACTTTCATCATGCCGTGGATCAAATAATTAGCACGTATGAACGTTTCTATACTACCATTGGAGATACTCTTGATAGAACAAACTGTCAACATATCTGGTCTGTAAATATTTGTCTGCGTGGTGGTTCTTTGCAGGTTGATGATAAAAGAAAGAAAAGACTTGAACAAATATTTGGACGAGCTAATGTTCGTATCAAGCAAGTGAATAAAAAAGATACACAATTGGCTGATGAATTACTACGAAAAATTGGCTAATTGCGCTCAAATAAGAGTACCAATAATAGTGTACAAAGAACACTTCACACTCAGCGTAATTTGCCACTCCTCAGCAAAAGATGTTACAATACTCCTGTCCCTTTAACGAATGTAACCAGAAGGCACGCCTTTTGAATAAAACAAGCATTTTTACTGACTTGTAAAGCTGTAACCAGCTAGGATCAGGACCGTGACACAGTATTTTATCGAGGTTCAGGCAATTTCGGCGCTGCATGATGTTCATGCGCATCGACTTGCCCAGGATATATCATATTTATCTACGAAACATCTCCCTTCTCTTACTGAGATTGTGGCTGATACCGCTCCACTCGATCTGCACACTGCTCAATTGTATTCCCTCTCTGGCAATCTTTCTCTCCCTCAAATCTCTCAAATTACGCAGCAGCTTCTTGTCGATACGGTCATCCAACAGGCTCGTATCTTTGAAGCCCCTGACGCTGCCCAGGCTTTGAGCGAGGAACAGGGCCATGTGGTTGACGTGTTTTTTCTGCCAGGTGTGACCGATACTCTAGCTGAGAGTGTGCTGACCGGCGCTCAGATTCTTGGCATCTCTGGTCTTGAGCAGGTGGAGACCGGGCGGCGCTATATTCTCGATCAACGTCTGAGTGCCGACGATGTCCAGACCATTACGCAAGCGCTTCTCTATAATCCTGTCATTCAGCACTATCAGGTTCATCATCAGAAGCAAGATTTGTCCGCACTGACGCCTCAGACGCCTACGAGCACTCAACCTTCTTCGACGGTAAGCCGTGACTTCGTTCCAGTTGTGCGCACAATTCCTATTACGGGTATGCAGGATGCCCAACTTCAGGAGGTGAGCCGCAGCGGCCTGCTGGCACTCAATCTTGATGAGATGCGGACAATCCAACGTCACTATCACGAATTAGGCCGCGAGCCTACTGATGTCGAACTGGAGACGCTGGCCCAGACCTGGTCAGAACACTGTTCGCATAAGACGTTTAAAGCTACTGTCCACTATCGCGAACTCGATGCCGAGGGCCAGGTCCAGACCGAAGAAACAATTCAGGGCTTATTAAAGCAGTATATTATGCGGGCAACCGAGGAGATTCGGCCAGAGTGGCTGGTCTCGGCTTTTAGCGACAATGCTGGCATTATTCGCTTTACTGAAGGGCAGGATGTGGCCTTTAAAGTGGAGACGCATAATCATCCTTCGGCTATCGAACCTTTCGGCGGCGCAAATACTGGCGTGGGTGGCGTGATCCGCGATGTCGTGGGTGTCTCCGCCCAGCCGATTGCCTGTACCGATATTCTCTGCTTTGGTCCGCTGGATACTCTTGCCGAGGATCTGCCTGCGGGCGTGCTTTCACCCCGGCGTATCGCCAGCGGTGTGGTCAATGGGGTCCGCGACTATGGCAATAAGATGGGTATCCCCACGGTCAACGGCGCAATTCTCTATCATCCAGGCTATATCTATAATCCCCTGGTCTTCTGCGGCTGTCTGGGTATCCTCCCTCATGGTAGCCATCCCAATAACGTGCAAGAAGGCGACAAGATTGTTGTCCTGGGTGGCCGTACTGGACGCGATGGTATTCATGGCGCAACTTTTTCTTCGGGCGAGATGAGCATGGAACTGAATGCCCAGGCCGGGAGCGCGGTCCAGATCGGTGCTCCGGTTACCGAAAAAAAAGTGACCGATGTTATTCTCCAGGCGCGAGACCGCCAGCTCTATTCGGCGATTACCGATTGTGGCGCGGGCGGCTTCTCATCAGCGATTGGTGAGATGGGCGAGAAATCCGGTGTCCGTGTCGAGCTGGCTGCGGCCCCGCTCAAATATCAGGGCCTCAAACCCTGGGAGATCTGGCTCTCTGAGGCACAAGAGCGTATGGTGCTCGCGGTTCCACCGGCAAAGCTGGCTGAACTGCTAGAAATTTGTGCCATCGAGGAGGTTGAGGCCAGCATCCTCGGTACATTTACCGCTGATAAACGCCTGACTGTCCTCTATCAAGATCAGGTCGTTGCTGAGATCCCAATGGGATTTCTCCATGATGGCCGTCCCAATCGTACGCTCGAAGCCCGCTGGCATCTCGCCGCCCAACCACAGACACCAACCTTTGCAGAAGGCGATCTAAGCAAAAGTATTCTTTCTTCTCTGGAGCCGACGCTACTGGCCCTGCTGCGCCATCCCTCGATTGCCTCGAAAGAAGAGGTTGTCCGTCGCTACGATCATGAAGTCCTGGGCGCGACTGTCATTAAACCTCTGGTTGGACGTTCCGGCAATGGCCCAAGCGATGCGGCGGTCCTGCAACCCATTATCGACGAGCCGGGTCGTCCTGGTGTGGTCCTCTCCAATGGCGTGAATCCGCTCTATGGGACGATTGATCCCTATCATATGGCGGTGAATGCTGTCGATGAAGCTCTGCGCAATCTGACCGCCGTTGGTGGTGATATCACCCGTGCTGCGGTTCTCGATAATTTCTGCTGGGGCAATCCTACCGATCCTGAACAGCTCGGTGGTCTGGTTCGCGCCGTGAAGGGCTGCTATGATGCCTCTCTGGGTTTCAAGACGCCCTTTATTTCGGGCAAGGACAGTCTGAATAATGAGTATCGCGCCGATGGCCACCGTCTCCCTGTAATTCCAACGCTAGTTATCTCTGCGGTTGGCGTCATTGATGATGCCGCTCAAACTATCGATATGACCTTGAAGACGCCGGGCAATCTCCTCTATCTCGTCGGTAAGACGCGCAACGAACTCGCTGGCTCTCACTACGCCGAGGTGGTCGAGCCTGGCTCTTTCAAGCAGTTTTTTCCGCAAACAAGTCTGCCGCAGGTTGATGTTCCTCAGGCCTATAAAACTATGATGGTTCTGGGTGATGCTATTCGTCAAGGCCTTGTCCGCTCCTGTCATGATCTCTCTGAGGGGGGCCTGGCTCTGGCGGCGGCTGAGATGTCCCTGGCCAGTTTGCAAGGTGTGATTCTCGATATCGCTGAGATTCCTGTCTATGGTTCTGTGGGGGAGCGTGTCTTGCAGACTGAAGTTCTGGATATTGTTCGTCTGTTTAGTGAGTCTCAGTCGCGCTTTATTGTTGAGATTACGCCTGAGCAACTGGGGACCTTCGAGAAGCATATGCGTACGAATAAGGTTGAAGATATTGCCTATCTTGGGACGGTGACGCATACTTCTCGCTTTATCGTTCGCGCTGGTAGTGAGGAACTCATTAATGTGAGTGTTGATGAGCTACAAGAGGCATGGAAAGGGAGTCTGGCATGACACGCGCACTGGTATTACGCGCTCCAGGAATTAATTGTGAACGCGAGACGGCCCGCGCCTGCCAATTAGCCGGTTTTGAGACCGATCTGGTGCATTTGAATCAGTTGTTAAAACGGCCTGATAGTCTGCTTGATTATCAGTTTCTGGTCTTGCCGGGCGGTTTCTCTTATGGCGATGACCTGGGTGCGGGTACGCTGCTGGCAAAAAATTTGACGGTCCATCTGGGTTCACAATTGCGCCAATTTGTGGATGAGGGCCGTCCTGTCCTGGGTATATGTAACGGCTTTCAGGTCCTGGTGCGCTCTGGCCTCTTGCCGGGCGTTGAACTTCGTGCCACTCTGACGGACAATGTTTCGGGCCAGTTTGAGTGTCGCTGGACAACTCTGTCTTCCCATCCCAGCCCTTGCATCTTTACGCGTGGCATCGAGCGCCCGATTGAGCTGCCGGTGGCACATGGCGAGGGCCAGTTTGTCCTGGACGGCGATATTGAGACACTGTTGACACGTGGCCAGGTGCCATTGGTCTTCGCCAATTCAACGCTCTATGCTACTGCCGCTCTGCAAGGTCGGCGCGAAGTCGCTTATCCGGACAATCCCAATGGTTCGATTGCTCATGTCGCTGGCATCTGTAATGCACGCGGAAATGTCTTCGGTCTGATGCCGCACCCTGAGCGCTATGTCCAGAATCTGCAACATCCACAGCGCCGGGGCAATGCTGAGGGCGAGGGTGACGGTCTCTTCCTCTTCAAAAACGCCTTTGCCTACGCCAACGCCCTCGGACAGCAAGGGGATGCTGACTCCAGTACGTTCGCCTGGTCTACCGCTACTATGGCAGACACTCTGTCCACGCCACCGCCCCTTGTGTCCGTAGAGGAATTGGCACCATCCTACGCGGCCAGTGGCGTTAATATTGCCGCCTCTGACCAGGCTAAACGTCTGATGCAAGAGGCTGTCCGCGCCTCTCAGGGACCTGAAGTCCTCGATGGTATGGGCGCTTTTGCGGGTGTCTTCGACGCTCTACAAATAAAAAAAATGCAGCAGCCTGCCCTGGTCTCTTCAACCGATGGCGTTGGCACAAAGACTATGATCGCGGTACAAGCCAGGCGATTCGATACTATCGGCTACGATCTGGTCAATCATTCTGTCAATGATCTGCTGACACAGGGTGCGAAACCGCTCTTTTTTATGGACTATATTGCGATGGGGAAATTGGACCCTGTGCAGGCGGCGACGATTGTCCAGAGTGTGGCGAATGCCTGTAAAGATCTTGGCTGTGCTTTGCTTGGTGGCGAGACCGCTGAGATGCCTGATGTCTATCAGCCGGACACGTTCGATCTGGCGGGTACTATCGTCGGCGTTATCGAGCAGGATGAGATTATCAATGGTCAGAGTATCCGTCCGGGCGATGTCCTCCTTGGTCTTCCCTCTAGTGGCCTGCACACTAATGGCTATTCACTGGCTCGCCGTATCTTTGCACCCTATCCACTGGATACGGTCTTCCCCGAATTGGGCGAGTCCCTGGCCGATGCCCTACTCCGCCCCCATCGCTGCTATCTGCAAGAAGTTACGCAACTACGCAACTATCTGGCGGATCGTGGCCGCTTTATTAAGGGGATGGCCCATATTACTGGCGGCGGCTTCCACGGCAATATCTCGCGTATTCTCCCTCCTGGGACACGGGCAATTATCGAAACGTATGCCTGGGAGGCTCCTCCCCTCTTCTTATTACTGGCTCGCCTGGGCCAGTTGGGCCGGGAAGAGCAGTATCGCGCCCTGAATATGGGCATTGGTATGGTCATTGCTCTCTCGCCCAAGAGCGCTATTGAAGCTCGTTGTATCCTCCCTGAACTACTTACTGTAGGTCATATTGTAGAAGGCGAAGGCGTCATCTTAGCCTGACTGTCTGAAGCCTGCTTGATAAAAAAGAGGACAACGCTGTCCTGTAGTGCTATGCCAGCAGCACAAATGCGAAGAATTGGGAAATACTATTTATGAATGAACATCCTGATTTTGGTCCCTTGCTTGCCGAAGGTAAGACCAAGCGCTTGTATGCCTATCCTGGCAATGCGCAGCTGGTCTATATGGTCAGTAAGGATCAGATCACGGCGGGAGATGGCGCACGGCGCAACGAAATTGCGGGCAAGTCTGGCTGGAGTACGGTGACTACTGCCAATGTCTTTCGTCTGCTCAATGCCCATCAGATTGCAACTCATTTTGTTCAGCGTGTCGATGCGGTGACTTCTCTTGTCAGACGTTGCTCTATGTTGCCTATCGAACAGGTCCAGCGCCGTCTGGCGACTGGTTCCTATCTGAAACGGCATCCCGAAGTGACCGAGGGGACTCGCTTCGATCCTGTCCTGGTCGAGACTTTTCTTAAGGATGATGCCCGCCATGATCCGCAGGTCTGGGAGGCCGATATTCTGCAATTGGGCCTGGTCAATAAAGATGAGATTGCCTGGATGGCTGAAGAGGGACGCCGTGTCTTTGCCGTTTTAGAGCAGGCCTGGGCCAGATTGGATGTGACGCTTGTCGATCTCAAAATCGAGTTTGGCCGCGACACGACAGGCAAGCTGCTGGTGGCCGATGTCATTGACAACGATAGCTGGCGTCTCTGGCCCGGCGGCGACAAATCTCGTATGCTCGATAAACAGGTCTATCGTAATTTGCAGCAGGTCACTGCCACTGATCTCCAGGGAATCGCGGATCGCTATGCCCTGGTTGCTGAGCTGACGGGACAACTGCAATAGGATGGCCCTTTCTGTCAAAACACTTTTCATTTCATATAAAGATAGACAAAGGAGCTCAGGCATGGAACGACTACACGATGCTTGTGGAGTAGTTGGTATCTACGCGCATCCCGATGATACAAATCTGGATGTGCGCCGTTATATCACGCTAGCGCTTACCGCCTTGCAACATCGTGGTCAGGAGAGCGCGGGTATGGCTGTCTATGATGCCGATGGCGAGATTGCAAGCCGTGTTGGCATGGGTAAGGTTCGTGATGTCTTTAATGATTCGGGCATGACTCTTCCTGCCACTCGCTGCGGTATTGGCCATGTGCGCTATTCTACCACCGGTTCAAGTTGTGTAGAGAATGCCGGTCCGTTTGTCGTCGGTTCTCGCCGTAACCAGTATGACTCGATAGCTGTGGCCCATAATGGCGACCTGACTAATGGCCCCGCTTTGCGTGCCCAATTTCCTCAGGATCTCCTTAGCTCTACCACGGATAGTGAGGCGATGGCGCTCTTGCTGCTCAACTCTGAATGCCCGACTTTTCGTGAGCGTATGATCGAGACCTTCCCCCGCTTGCGCGGCTCCTATAGTCTGGTGATTCTGGCTGAAGGGAAGCTCTACGCGATGCGCGATCCCTGGGGCATGCGACCCTCTGTGCGTTGGGAAGATCGGCAATAGCTGGATTGTTGCCTCTGAATCCTGTGCTCTGGACCGTACGGGCGCGACATATATCCGCAAAATCGAGCCTGGCGAATTGATTACTATTGATGAAAATGGCATGCAGTCTGAGATCCTGGTCAAAAATCCGCGCCAGTCGCTCTGTGTCTTTGAGTATATCTATTTCTCAGATGCAACTAGCGCCATTAATGATCGCTATACTTACCTGGTTCGCGAGGCGCTTGGCCGCGAACTGGCCCGTGAGTTCCCTGTTGACGCTGACCTGGTGGTCCCGGTGCCGGACTCTTCGATCCCTTCTGCCCTCGGCTACGCGGAGGCTTCCGGTATTACTTATGGCCAGGCTATTATTAAGAACCGCTATAGTGACCGCACTTTTATTAAACCTGATCAGCGTCTGCGCCAGCTAGAGGTCGATCTGAAATTTAATCTGGTCAAACCGAAGATTCAGGGTGCTCGCCTGATTATTGTCGACGACTCGATTGTGCGCGGCAATACGATGAAGCGCCTGGTCTCCGCTCTACGTAATCAGGGCGCGAAAGAGATTCATCTTCGCTCTAGCTCTCCGCCTCTGCGCCATCCCTGCTACTTCGGCATCGATATCCCGCGCGAGACCGAACTGATTGCTGCTGGTCGGACTCAGCGAGAGATTGCTGAGTATATCGGCGTCGATAGCCTCGGCTATCTTAGCCTGGCTGGTCTGGGACGCGCTATTAATGCAACTATGGATGCCACGCCAACTCCTGACGATGAAGCTGCTTTGAAGCTTCTCCACAGTGAGTTTTGTTACGGTTGTATGGAAACTCAGGGCTATCCCTTTGATCCACACGCGGAAATAAACCGCACCGCTCGCCCGATCAAGCTTATTCCACGCGGCGGCGATAAAACTGCGGTGGGCGCAAAGGATGCTCCGCACGTATGATGAGGAAGGACAGGGACCTGCAAAAACGCCTGGAGCAGGGCGAGATACTAATTATCGATGGCGCGATGGGGACTGAAATTCTCCATCGTGGTCTCCCCACAACGCTCCCGCTCTGGTCGGCTGAAGCGCTGCTCACTCATCCTGAAGTTGTACAACAAATTCACGAAGACTATATCGCTGCCGGCGCGGAAATTATTATCACAAATACTTTCCGTACTACAAATCGTACTTTTGTCAAAAAGAATCTTGCAGACAGTTCCCAGGATGCTACCATCCTGGCCTGTCAGCTTGTGCGGCAAGCAATAAAGCAGGCAAAACCCGCACATGAGATCTATATCGCTGGTTCAATGGCACCTCTTGAGGATTGCTATTCGCCCGAACTGACGCCGCCCGTGGAGGACCTGTTGCAAGAGCATGCCGCCTATGCACGGGATCTAAAAATGGGCGGCGTCGATTTTCTGCTTCTTGAGACCATGATTACTCTGCGCGAAACCCTGGCGGCCATTCAGGCCGCCAATCAACACAATCTCCCTTTCGCCGTCAGCTTCTGCACAAACGCCCAGGGCCAGCTTCTCGGCGGCGAAGCGCTAGAGCAGGTCATTCCCGAAGTTGAAAAGCACAATCCTCTTTTTCTAGGCGTCAATTGTGTCTCACCTGATATTGCCACCCAAACCTTACAAACCTTAAAAAGTATCACAAACAGACCTTTAAGCGTCTACGCCCAAGGAGATGGTGTCGCCGACGACGACCAGGGCTGGCGCTTTGGCGAAGCAGACCAGCGCAGACATCTACCAGACCTATGCAAAACATTGGATAGAAGAGGGTGCTCAAATTATCGGCGGCTGTTGTGGCACAAGCCCAACATATATTAAACACCTATCCAAACTTTTTCACTCTGATAAGGTAGGGACGGCTGTTCACCGTGCCCCCTGTGGGGGTCTCTGCCCTCTCGAGAGAAAACACAGGTAGGGACGGCTGTTAATCTCTGTCCAGATCTCGCCGAGGGAAACTCTATCCGCAGGGATTATAAATAAATGATAACGAGGTAATATCGTGCGTATATTAGTCATCGGTTCGGGTGCGCGTGAGCACGCCCTGACCTGGAAGCTGTCACAAAGCCCACGTGTGAGCAAAGTCTATGCCGCTCCAGGCAATCCCGGTATGCTTGCTAATGCTCAATGTGTCCCTATCAGCGTCACCAATTTTGCTGAGCTGGCCAGTTTCGTCGAAAAAAATCAGATCGACCTGACCGTAGTCGGCCCCGAAGTTCCTTTAATCGAAGGGATTGTTGACCGCTTTCAGCAGCTTGGTCTCCCTATTTTTGGTCCCACGCAGGCCGCCGCCGCGCTTGAGGGTAGCAAAGCCTTTGCCAAAGAGTTAATGACCAGCGCAAATATTCCTACGGCCCGCCATCAGACCTTCACCAGCTACCAGGAAGCCAGTAGCTATTTAGAAACGTATGGCGCTCCCGTGGTTATCAAAGCCGATGGCAACGCGGCTGGCAAAGGTGCGATTGTCGCTCTGGATATCGAGACCGCCCGTGAAGCCCTGCGCGAAATGATGGAGGATCGTGTCTTTGGCACTGCCGGCGATACGGTTGTGATCGAAGAGTATTTAGAGGGCAACGAGATCGGCTCACATGCCTTTTGCGATGGTACCGATTTCCTGCCCCTGACCCTCTCCCAGGACCACAAACGTGCCTTCGATCACGATCAGGGCTTGAACACCGGCGGTATGGGAGCCTATACCCCACTCCCTTTCATTTCCCCTGCACAGGAGCGCGAGATCCACGAACTTATCATCGCTCCTACGCTTGCCGCTATGAAGAATCGCGGTATTCACTTTCAAGGCATCCTCTATTCTAATATCATGCTCACCGAGCGCGGCCCAATGGTCATTGAACATAATACTCGTATGGGCGACCCGGAAGCCCAGGCACTCATGCTCTTGCTGCGTGCCGACCTGCTCGATCTGCTCCAATTTCCCAAGCAGCGACCCGCGCTGGATTCGCTCTGGCATCCCGGCTATGCTGTCAGTATCAGCCTTGCCTCTGAGGGCTATCCCGGTAAATATCCAACTAACCTGCCCATTACTGGCATTGCAGAAGCCAACCGCCTTGAGCAGGTCCATGTCTTTCATGCAGGTACTGCTCTGCTTAACGGACAACTAGTGACATCCGGTGGCCGTGTGCTCAGTGTGGCCGCACGGGGCGAGACGTTAGCGGAGGCCGTGCAACGAGCCTACGAAGCTGTTGCTCTTATTTCTTTTCAAGGTATGCATTATCGTAAAGATATCGCCTGGCGCGGTTTGAGGCAAGGGTAGGGGAATGATAGCAGAAGAACGTACTCAAAAAAGACCATTGCATGTAGCCATATTAGTCTCTGGCAGTGGCAGCAATCTACAGGCCTTGATTGATGCCCGTGAGCAGCAGGAGCTTCCAGATGTGAAGCTTGCCCTGGTTGTCTGCAATCGTGCCGAAGCCCAGGGCTTACAACGAGCACTCAATGCGCATATCCCTTCTGTCTACCTGCCCTGGAAACAGCGCGTCGAGGCTGAGCGCAAACTGTTGACTTTAATCGAACTCTTCGAGATAGACCTGATTGTATTAGCGGGTTGGATGCGCATCTTCACGCCTGAATTCACCAGTCAGTTCCCGCGCCGTATCATCAACCTCCATCCCGCTCTCTTGCCAGACAGTGGTCAGGGTGACACTTATACTACCGACAATGGCACTACCGTCCCCGTTTTTCGTGGACTTCATGTAGTCGAGGCCGCTCTTCAATCAGGTATCAAAGTTACCGGTAGCACTGTCCATTACGTTATCCCCGAAGTCGATGCTGGACCTGCTATCAGCCATGCCGAAGTTCCCATCCTACCAGACGACACTTCCGAAACCCTCCACGAACGTATCAAACACGCCGAGCATCGCTTGATCGTCGAAGCTGTCCGTCAGTATCACATAGTACGCTGACGCTGCAAAAGCGAGTGTTGAAAGGAGCTTCCCACTCTCAACACTTGCTTTTATTAGTTTCTTAGATACGCTTCAGTAGAACGACTGGGATGATACGCGTAGTGTTTTTCTGATACTCGCCAAAACCTGGGGCTTGCTTTACAATGTTGGCGTAGATACGGTCACGCTCCTCTCCCTCCGCTATCACCGTCGCCTGAGCCTTGAATGTCTCTGTCCCTATCTCAAGCGTCACGTCAGGATGTGCCAGGATGTTGTAGTACCAGTCGGGATTGCTCGGTGCTCCAGCTTTAGAGGCAGCAATGACGATGTTGTCGCCGTCTTTAAAATAGGCTAAGGGATTGATACGCGGCTGACCACTCTTTGCTCCAATTGTGTGCAGCAAGACTATATTTGCACCCGCGAATTGACCACCAACCTTGCCATCATTAGCATGAAACTCTTCGATGATCTGTTTGTTCCAATTGTCAACGATAGGATTGCTCATGAATGAGAATCTCCTCTAAGTATGTATTCGTTTTGTATGGGAGGAAGAAATATGCTTTCCTCCTACTCTCCTCTATAACATACTGAAAGCGCGAATTCATCCATATTTCTCTTTAGATAGGAACTTTCTTTTTGCCTGTATGGAAGATGGTTTCTGTTTTATGATATAAAATGAGAAGGAAAAGATGAAAATCTTTTACTGCTTGACTATAAATATATTTATTAGAATAGCCGAAAGAACAAAAATATGCATGCAGAAGGCGAGATACAACCTTATCTAAAACAAACCACGACCCAGAACACTATCCATGCTATTCTCTGCGATGTGGGTGGCGTCATCATCCACAAAAGAAGAACTTCTGAACTCCAACAATGGGAAAACTACCTCGGTTTTCAACCAATGGCCCTACCACTTGCCATCTGGCTCTCTAACACCGCACGTCTCGCCGCACTTGGACAGGCTAGCGTTGGGGATGTCTGGCACGAAATCCAACAAAACTATGCCCTTACCGATAAAGAAATTGAAGCCTTTAAGCACGATTTTACCGCCGCCGACTATCTCGACCCCATATTCGTTCAATTCCTGCATGAGGTCCGAAAGACCAGAAAGATCGCTCTTCTGAGCAATGCCTGGCCTGATGCCCGTTACGTCTTCGGGACTGAGTTCGGTTTGAAGCATTAACCGACACTATCATTCTCTCCTGCGAAGAAGGCCTTGCAAAACCAGATCCCCATCTACCATCTGGCCGCAGAGCGACTCCAATTGCCCTACGCCTCTATCATGTTTATCGACGACTACCCTCCCAACGTCTCCGCAGCTCAATCCATTGGTATGCAGGGCATCATCTTCGAGACGCGCGAACGAGTAATTACAGATCTGCAAGCATTGTTCTAAGTGGAGGAACATTTCGTTATCCTGGAAAATAATGATTTACTCGTGAAATTTCAGTTTATCTACAATTTTGTCTACTATTTTTCTTTCGGCCCTGATGGCGATACCAACCAGGTTCAGATTGGCTCGCTCGACACAACGAACCACTTCCCGGTTTGCCGCATCATGGGTGGTCGAAAACATTTCTTCCGTATAAATTGCTGGCTGTATTCCTCGCACAAGCGCACGCTCAAGCACTCTGGCTAATGCCGCACTATCCCCTCCATACACTAATATTGGCTGACCCAGCAGGCGCAGATATTTGTTCCCAGATGCATCTTCATATGGCTC
>CAVZQK010000079.1:0-4856 GCA_963777355.1 uncultured Chloroflexia bacterium | reverse complement strand
TCTAGTACACCTGAGCAGAAATTCCTTTGTGATAAACAGAGAGACAAGGCCCGACACTTTTCTCGGACGAAAAGGGAGTGACCGTCATCATCAACAAGAAGAAGGGGAACACTGGCCCTCCCTTGACGGCGCTTTTTTCCTTTCGTATACTAGGTCTCGTAGACTGTCTGGCTTCTTTTTGCATCAGTCTACGAAAAAACCATTGGGAGTTGAGATGTACGAACTGATCATTCTTTCCCTGTTGATGCGCTTTCCTTTGCATGGCTATCTAATCGCACAAATTGCCAACGATACGATTGGACCTTGGGCCAAGATCAGCAATGGGACGCTCTACCCGCTCCTGACCAGATTAGAGCGCCAAGGCTTGATTACACGGACCAATGAGGAACAGAGCGCCACGCAAACCGAGCAGCAAGCACGCACCTTCTTAATTACTGATGAGGGACGCAAACGTTTTTTCCAGGTGATGCTGGATACCTCTTCCAATATAGGGGATTACCAACGGCTGTTTCACCTCAAAGTGCCCTATCTGGATTTATTACCACCTGGAGAACGCCAGCATTTGCTCAGCCACTACCTCAACTATTGCCAGGCATGTCTTCTGCACCTCAAAACACACGCCGAAAACCTGGAGTACGAGCTGGTGGGAGAGAAGGGAATCTATCCTCTTTACAAAGAACTCGCCTTGCAGGTCATGCAAGAACGGAGCAGGCTGTGGCAAACAGAAGTCGATTGGGTGCTACGATTACAAGAAACGCTGCTTGCTTCAAGCGAACAGGCAGCGTTGCGCGAATAACTTCTCACTCGCGTGCTTCTAGCGAACACTGGCTTGCTGCACCTCATTGCGCATGGGCCTGGTCCATTGGTCTTCAAAGACTCGCTTCAAGGGGGGGATGGTGTGACAGATCCGGAACCACGTCCTGGCCCCAACGCGTTCCATGCGGTTGTTTGTGATCGCTTGCTGCGTATATTCCAAGGCGGCACGGACGGCAGCAAATCCGTATGCTCTCATCTCAGACTCATAGGCTTGGAGAGCAGGCAGAAGTGGCGACCTCCCATGATGAACGTCGCTCAGTGAGCGCACAAGCGACCACGCATCGCGCAGGGCCATATTTGCTCCCAGACCTCCCACTGGTGGCATGTTGTGGATCGAATCTCCCAGCAGCGTCACGTTGGTACTCTCCCAGGGCTCGATCAGCGTTGAGGTTTTCAGTGGATTGAGCGAGACACTGCCAGGATCAGCTTCTGCGACAATGCGACGCAGACCTGGATGCCACCTTTCGATCATCTGGGCGACGACACGTAGGAGGCCATATTCGTCGAGATCCCGCATCTCGACAGGGTATTCACGAAGGTGAGTAAAGAATCCCCAAAGTAAGTAATCCTGAGTGTCGTCAATAAGCAGATTCGGGTTGAGGGAAGCCTCCTTCGCTCGCTCTCGGACGCGGTTCTGCGCTTCGGCTGAGCTGTGCGTGCGCTCAAAAGGAGCGGTGAATAAACAGTACGGACCTAGTGGCATGATGAGATTCATCCTCACCGCCAACTGATGGGGGAGCCAGGCTCTGGTCTGCGAAGTCAACAGGGACTTCCCTCCGACTCCCACAGCACCTGTCTCCACTCGAGGAGCCTGCGGTAAGTATTGCTGGCGCACGCTGGAGTTGGCACCGTCCGCAGCAACCAGCACGTCTCCCGAGACCTCAGTGCCATCGGCAAAGAACGCCGTGACTTTTCCATCGGAAGTCTGCTCATAGCGCACGAATGCCTTCTCGAAGTGGACCACATCCTCCAATCCAGCCAGCAGCAAATGACGCAAGGCGATACGGCTGACCGGATAATGAGCGTCAATTGGATTGCCTGTGCTCTGAGACATGAAACTCTTCTCCAATGATCACGAGTTCGTGTAAGTGCTCGGTCAGAAAACCGAGGCCAGCAGAAGGCTTACCAGAAGCGGCGACGAACGCTTCCCACAAAACAGGGGACAAGCACGCCTGAAGCGCTCGGCTGCCGACCGGGTTGATGTGAATGCGGAAGCCCTCCGGCCAAACGGTGGAGGAGTTGCGTTCATACACGGCAACGCTCACGCCAGCCGCTTTGAGTCCCTGAGCCAGGCAGAGACCACCGATACCGCCACCAATGATGACCACGTGAAGTTGGGTCAAAGACATGGTAAAGCTCCTTTGTCATATCCCAGGAGAGGCGTTGGATCACCTCTCCTGAGGCTTCCTTTTGATCTTCAGAATTCATTCATGCACTCTTGCAAGAATGGCCAGCAGACTCCTGGTACATTGCTCCTCTCACTTCTCGCAAACGCTGAGAGAAAACGATCTAATAAGGTCTGTTAGAATATCTATTAGTAGGTCTGTTAGTCCTAGAATAGGCGAAAAAGAGAAAGTTGTCAAGCCTCCTCGCTCTGATATCCATTCTTCGCTCAGTGGGGGAGAGTTTTCTCTCCCCAAACAGTGGGCTTGTTCCACTCACCAGAAAAAAGGCGGCCACAAGCTTCTGTAGGATGAGTGGATGGAAGATGGAAGCGGGGCGTGAGAGACGAGAACGCCAATGCCAAAGCGAGCAATTCCCATCCACTTGCGCGAAGAAGAACAAGCCGAGTTACTGCATGTGACAAAACGGCACAAGAGTGGGCACCAACTTGTGATACGAGCGCAGATCGTGCTCGCCGCTACAGAAGGCAAGAGCAATGTGGCGGTTGCGCAAGAACTGTCAGTCAGCGTGGAAACTTTCGCTCCTGATGGATCTCCAGGAGCAGATCCTCGCCTTTCTTACCTACTACAATCAGACTATGGGCCATCCCTTCAAGTGGACGTATCAAGTCTTACTGCCGATGTTTGATCACACAGGATTTCTGCCCAGGTGTACTAGCTTTTTTGTAGAGAGTAGATTGTAGGCATGGCTTGATCCAATGCAGGAAACACTTGACATTTAGCGCTAAACTAGGTAAAGTTACTACTACAGATGTAATGGTAAACCCATCTAAAAAAAGCTTGAGCCGTAGGAAAGGAGTTTATAGTAATAGGCCGAGATATTTAGTTTATAGATTGGGCGATACTGTTGTTTCGGATTATTTTTACTTTTTACCGACAGCAGTAGCTGTCCCACAACCTCCGTTAGCCCTGGAAGCCACCAAAACTACTTCTTGAAATAGCATAGAAAGCATAGAGGGTTTTATGCTTTTGTACATGATCAAACAGATGTCGATAGCATGAAAATCGACAACGGTACTCAAGGATACCTCTTTCCGTTTGTGTCTGGTAGGACGATCTCACTAGAATAAATAATTTTTCAAAACGAAGATATGCCAATGGATCTTCAGGCACCCCTATGGCTTACGGAGAACCGTTTGACCAGTTATCCGTAACTCTAGACAGATATTGTAAAGCTTTATTGTGGCACCTTTGTATGCAGCGAAAGGTCAAATGGGAGGGGAGGAGACCCCCTCGCCGGGAGAAATGGGCGCAACAGGCAGAGGTAGGGACACCATGAAGCGTGCAGAAAGCGTTCTGCGTAGGAGCATCCTCGCACGCACGCGCAATCGTGTCCTGCTCGTTGCCCTACCGGGATTCTCTCCCCTATAGATGAAAGGGGTTATAAGAGATATCTCGTGGACGATCAGGCGGTGTTGTATTTATCCAGGCAAAGATGTCTGGTTGTAGCCGGTACAAGAAAGGACTTGATATGGCCATGAAGTTCAATGCTACTACTGTAGATGGTGAAACCACTTCACCGAAGCAAGGTCTTAGCAGAAGGGCACTGCTCAAGCTTGCCGGGGTAGGCCTGGGGACAATTGCGATGGCGCAGGCGCTCGCGGCTCTCCCTGCCGAGGCGGCTTCGACGTTTATCAAAGGAGCCGATATTAGCTGGCTCCCCCAGATGGAAGCGAACGGCTATATCTTCAAGAATTACAGTGGTGTACAACAGGATCTACTGACAATTCTCAAAGGATATGGGATTAATGCTATCCGATTGCGTACATGGGTCAATCCTTCTAGTGATCCTGCGAATGGTCATTGTAGTATAACTGAGACGGCGGCTATGGCGGTACGTTGTAAGAATGCCGGATTGCCAGTAGATATCGACTTCCATTTTGGCGACACGTGGAACTCATTGGGGACCCAGAAGCCGCCAGCCGCCTGGGCAAGTATGACGTATAGCCAGATGCTGAGCGCCATGTCCAGCTATGTCTATCATAGCATGAATGTCTTGAAGTCCAACAATGTAACGCCAGGGTGGGTGCAGATTGGCAATGAGATCAATTCGGGCATCTGCTCTCCTACGGGAAGCCTGGCTCACCATCCTGATCAGATGAGCGGTCTGCTCAATACTGCCTACAATGAGGTAAAGGCTGTTTTTCCATCGGTACCTGTGATTATCCATCTGGCGCAACCGCAAAAACTCACCGTAGTAGAGAACTTTTTTGATACCTACAAATCCTATGGGGGGAAGTGGGACATTACAGGATTCTCGTCCTACGGCAGTGGGAGTGAGATACCGGGGATTATCAGCAATATGTCAACTGCCGGGTCCCGTTATGGCAAGCCAGTCATGCAGGTCGAATTTGGCGGGCCAGTGAATAATCCCACTAGAACCGAGAATGATCTGAAATCATATATTACGGGTCTCAAGGGTTTTGGCGCTCTAGGGCTGTTCTACTGGGAACCCGAAGGCTATGCACCATTCACCAGTTATGCTCTGGGTGCATGGGATTCCACGACAATGGAGCCAACCGTAGCGCTTGATGGCTTCAGCGCTTAAAGCAGTTTTTCAAGAGAGAGAGCAGCCGATTTTCTGAATCCCACGCAAAACCAACTTCGGCATTTCAGCAGAGACTTGATTTTTCCCCA
>CAVZQK010000078.1:0-7838 GCA_963777355.1 uncultured Chloroflexia bacterium | reverse complement strand
CCTAGCTTTTTTGTAGAAAGTAGATTGTAGGCCTGGCTTATACAATGCAGGAAACACTTGACATTTAGCGCTAAACTAGGTAAAGTTACTACTACAGATGGAATGGTAAACCTATCTGAAAAAAAGCTTGAGCCGTAGGAAAGGAATTTATAGTAACAGGTCGAGATATTTAGTTTATAGATTGGGCGATAGTGTTGTTTCGGATTATTTTTGGTTTTCCCCGACAACGGTAGCCGGCCCATAACCTCCGTTAGCCCCGCAAGCCACCAAAACCACTTCTTGAATAGCATAGAAAGCATAGAGGGTTTTATGCTTTTGTGCATGATTAAACAGGTGTCGATAGCACGAAAATCGACAGCGGTACTCAAGGATACCTCTTTCCGTTTGCGTCTGGTAGGACGATCCACTAGGATAAATAATTTTTCAAAACGAAGATGTGCCAATGGATCTTCAGGCACACCTATGGCTTACGGAGAAACGTTTGACCAGTTATCCGTAACTCTGGACATAGGTATGAATCTTTGTTGAGAGAGATTGTGTGTTTCAGTCAAAGGAGCAAAGAGCGGGATTGACGTGCTTATACAAGGGAATCTTCCAGCTTTTCAAGAGTAGAATGCGTGAATGAGACCAGGGAAGGTCTTCGTTTATGCTCATCTAGAGAAGAGAATGGCGCTAGCGAGGCAGTCTCTATCATGGCGAGACACTATCCAATGTAGGAACAAGGTTTTCTCGTGGGTGGGTATGTTCCGCTCTTCGAGTCATCAATGTGTATGACAAGAAAGATAGGCAAGGATTCGATATGAACATGGAGTTTGATACTACTACTACCACTTCCGTAGATGGTGAAACCACTTCACCGAAGCAAGGTCTTAGCAGAAGGGCGCTGCTCAAACTTGTCGGGGTAGGCCTGGGGACGATTGCAATGGCTCAGGCGCTCGCGGCTCTCCCTGCCGAGGCGGCTTCGACGTTTATCAAAGGAGCCGATATTAGGTGGCTCCCCCAGATGGAAGCGAACGGCTATATCTTCAAGAATTCCAGTGGTGTACAACAGGATCTACTGACAATTCTCAAAGGATATGGGATTAATGCTATCCGATTGCGGACATGGGTCAATCCCTCTAGTGATCCTGCGAATGGTCATTGTAGTATAACTGAGACGGCGGCTATGGCGGTACGTTGTAAGAATGCCGGATTGCCAGTAGATATCGACTTCCATTTTGGCGACACGTGGAACTCATTGGGGACCCAGAAGCCGCCAGCCGCCTGGGCAAGTATGACGTATAGCCAGATGCTGAGCGCCATGTCCAGCTATGTCTATCATAGCATGAACGTCTTGAAGTCCAACAATGTAACGCCAGGGTGGGTGCAGATTGGCAATGAGATCAATTCGGGCATCTGCTCTCCTACGGGAAGCCTGGCTCACCATCCTGATCAGATGAGCGGTCTGCTCAATACTGCCTACAATGAGGTAAAGGCTGTTTTCCCATCGGTACCTGTGATTATCCATCTGGCGCAACCGCAAAAACTCACCGTAGTAGAGAACTTTTTTGATACCTACAAATCCTATGGGGGGAAGTGGGACATTACAGGATTTTCGTCCTACGGCAGTGGGAGTGAGATACCGGGGATTATTAGCAATATGTCAACTGCCGGGTCCCGTTATGGCAAGCCGGTTATGCAGGTCGAATTTGGCGGGCCAGTGAATAATCCCACTAGAACCGAGAATGATCTGAAGTCATATATTACGGGTCTCAAGGGTTTTGGCGCTCTAGGGCTGTTCTACTGGGAACCAGAAGGCTATGCACCATTCACCAGTTATACTCTGGGAGCATGGGATTCCACAACAATGGAGCCAACCGTAGCGCTTGATGGTTTCAGCGCTTAAGGCAGTTTTCATATATTCTTTCTGAATTGCAGATCACCATTGTATTGATGCTAAATCGATATGGTGGTGATCTGTTTTTCAAGAGAGAGAGTAGCCGATTTTCTGAATCCCACGCAAAACCAACTTCGGCATTTCAGCAGGGACTTGATTTTTCCCTATCACCCTGTTATACTAAGTATCACTTAGTAATTGAAACTGTACAAAGCCATACTTAATTCTTCATGGGAGCCTTGTATGCGTAAGAACACAGATGATCTAGGTTGTTTTTCTGATCCATCGTTATTGATTCTTTCCAGTCTGGTCACCGGACCTAAACATGGCTATGCTATGATGGAGGACATTTACGAATATAGTTCTACACGTTTAGAACCTGGAACCCTCTATGGTGCTATCGCTCGCCTGGAGCAGCGAGGTTGGATTGAAGCACTGCCAAGTGAAGATAGGCGTCGCCCTTATCGTATTACCGCTGTCGGAGTAGGCGCTTTGCGTGAACAACTTAATGCCTGGAATTGTGTGATCTCAACTGGTTTACAGCGACTTCCTGCCCTCTAGTGACAGATGCAGGAACTCATATCTTACAGAGACTTCGCGCAATGCCGCGCGAAAAGCATCGCGGAATAATGCCCATTTACCGCATAAGGAGAGGTTTATGAAACCTGGTACCTGGATTCTCTGTTTATATCCACATGGCTGGCGGCAACGCTATGAGGAGGAGATGCTGGCCCTGCTAGAGCAGCATACCGTTACTCTAGCAACTATTTTTGATCTCTTGCTAGGTGCTCTGGATGCGCGATTGGACCCAATGTATAGGGCCGAAAAAGCACTCTTGCTGTTTAAAGATAAACGCTCGATTGCTACGACATTTCTCTGCTCTTATGCTATTTTCCTCTTCGCGATGTACAACTGGCACCATTATATTCCCTTATCACTCAGTCTTACCCCGTTCTACCTGGATATGGACAATGCTCTCTACACCGACGAGAATTTTTCCTCTCAGCCTCTCGCCCAGCTTGAGCAGTGACGCTCTTCTTGCGGGAAGCGATTTTTTGTTGCAAACAACCTTGCTGCTCAGCAATCTCTTCTTTATTGGTCTTCTCATTAAACAGGCAAAGGGAGCAAGACTAAAACGCTTTGTGGGACCCGCCATCCTCTGTCTTGTGCTGCTGATAGCACTTCCACTGATTCCAGCGTGGGTATTTCTACTTCAACGTTTGCTCTCACCAACCCTTCAGGTACAATATTATCTGTAGAGATACGTCCACTCAGTCAAATCAGAGAGCTTTATGTCTGGAGTTTCCGCCTTCTCTGTCCTCTTTTACCTCTGTTGATGAGTAGTCTCTTTATTGTGATAGTTAGTCTGAAAATATGTAATGCCCGCATCTCGGAAACATTGGCTGTTTCTGGCGATGTTATTTATCCGCTCCGCCCACTTGTTGTACGCTTGGCTGAACAATAGTGTGCAGATACCTTCCGCCTATGTCCCATTCTCCTTTGTTGTGCTGGTACGATACTGACATATTTCCCCCCTTTCGCGGGTCTGGCAACGCTGATTTCTAGCACTTGCCAACAACGAAGGAAGCAAACGTATGTGGCAGATGGCCTTTTTCCCTGGCTGTATCCTCTCTGTAGCTATGCTGGTGAAGCTGGCTCTGACCTTAATGATGTTGCCTCTTATCTGGCGATCGCTTCTCTATCCGTTCTCGCCTGGGAATGACGGTCTTTCTATACTCACCCTCCCCACTTTACTGCTTATGTTTTTTGCGGCTGGAATTGCCTTTATCTCGCTTATGCGTGGTTTCGTTCTCTTGAAGACAGCAGAGTCTTAAACATGATGCAGCACTCTCTTCTGTCGCTGAAAAAATAGAAAAAGATAAAGAGAATATTTTAAATACTCATCATTGCTAGAGCTTTCTCTGCCTTTGCTCCCTCTCATTGTCATAAAAGCAGCAGAGAATGCTTGTGCTGGAACCCTTATGCTCTAAAATGCAAAGAAAGGCAATAATAATGCCCAATCTCTCTCAACAAAGTTCGGAAGTTGCTCATCTGCTCACTCAGATTAGTCATGAGTATGAAGCTGCGCAGCAGGGTCTTTCTGGTCTGGCTCAGGGAACCAGTCAGCATCAATTTATTAACAGGCGTATGGAACGGATAGGAGCGCTCCATGCCGTGTTATATAACCTTCTGGGTGATGAGGCGATGGTACTCATCGATAGCAAGTTAAGGCGGGACTCTTTAGAAGAGAATGCAGAGGCAAGAAAAGGAGGTTTCAGTAGGACAAGAGCTTTAAGTGTTAAAAGGACATCAGGTTATAGCGTCATCCGCTTATGCGGACTTCAGACTGGAGGAGAAATCATCGTGAGAAAATACTTATTTCTATTAGGCATGGTTGCTTTGTTAGGTAGTGTATTCCTTTCCGCTTGCGACAGCGGTGCAGCAGACGAGTAGTAGTGGCCCTAAGCATATTAAGACGATTGGTTTGACAGTGCAAGCGATCAGCAATCCCTTCTTCGTCGCTATTCAGCATGGGGCAGAGGCGGAAGCAAAAAAAATTGGCGCAACGGTTCTGCTAGAGGATGCTAATCATGATATTGGGAAGCAGAGCGATGAAATTGATGATTTTATTCAGAAGCAAGTGGATCTGATCTTGCTCAACGCCGTTGACTCTGCCGGTATTGCTCCTGCGGTTAAGCGTGCTGTCGATGCTGGTATCCCTGTTATTGCCGTTGATGTTGGTGCAAATGGCGGTGTTGCGGCAACTGTGGCATCTGATAATGTTGCCGCTGGCAAGCTTGCCTGCCAGTATATGTCTGACCGTCTCAAGGGGCAGGGGAATATTGCTATCGTTGATGGCCCACCGGTGACTGCTGTGATTGATCGCGTTGCAGGCTGCAAAGAGGTACTGGCCCAACATCCGGGTTTAAAGGTTGTGGCGACACAGGTGGGAACGGGTGATCGTGACAAAGGACTTGAGCTAGGAACCAGTATCTTGACCGCGAATCCGCATCTTGACGCAGTCTTTGCTATTAATGATCCTACTGCCCTGGGAGTGGAGCTGGCCGCACAGCAGGCAAAGCGGAGCGACTTCTTTATTGTCGCAGTTGATGGTTCTCCTGATGCTGTAACTGCTTTAAAACAGAAAGGCCTCTTCGCGGCCACCTCGGCCCAGTCTCCTTACGATATTGCCCGTACTGGAGTGCAGATTGGTGAGAAGATCGTTGCCGGGCAAAAACTGTCTGTGACCAACATCAAAGTTCCGGTCTCTCTCGTCACGCAAGATTCCGTGAACAGTTATAGCGGCTGGCAGTAAATCTCTAGTAGCGCAGGGCAAGCTCAGCTTGCCTTGCGCTCTGTTCTGTCTAGAAAAGGTAACGATGAAGAGCAAAGGAAACTAAAGATGAGTCAGAGCGGGCAGGAGGAAACTGTCATATTAGCGATGCGCCATATCTCGAAGAGTTTCCCGGCGTGCAGGCGCTGCGAGATGTACAACTTGAAGTAAGGCGCGGCGAAATTCAGTGCCTTGATGGGAGAAAATGGGGCGGGCAAATCTACCTTGATGAAAATTCTCGCTGGTGTCTCTCATCCCGATAGTGGGACGATTGAGCTGGATGGTCAATCTGTCAGCGTTGAGACTCCCAAGAAGGCCAGGGCTTTAGGCATCAGTATTATCCACCAGGAGCTCAATCTCGCTCCTAATCTCTCGGTTGCAGAAAACATTTCTCTCGGCAGGGAACCGCGTACTGCCGGTTGGCTGGATCTGCGTACGCTGAATCGTGATGCGCAACATGTGCTCACGCAGGTTGGCGCAACCTTTTCTCCCACAACGATTGTTAGCACGTTAGGGATCGCGCAACAGCAACTGGTAGAGATCGCCAAAGCATTAGCAGAGCACGCTCGTATTCTGGTTATGGATGAGCCGACAGCCTCGTTGTTCCGAGCGTGAAACCCAGAAACTCTTTGCGCAAATTACGCGCTCTACGTCGTGAGGGTATTGCGATCATCTATATCTCTCATCGGATGTCCGAGGTATACGAACTGGCGGATCGTGTCACGATTTTGCGCGATGGGCAGTATGTTGGCACGCTTGAGGGCGAGGAAATAAATGCCGATGAATTAATCCGCCGTATGGTAGGCCGTTCCCTTACTGATCTCTATAGACATGAGGTCGTTGATGCAGGCGAGATTGTGCTGGAGGCAAAACACCTGAGCAATGGGCATGGTATTGGTCCAGCAAACCTGACACTGCGGCGTGGTGAAATCGTGGGACTGGCTGGTTTGATTGGTGCAGGTCGTACAGAACTGGCCCGTCTGCTCTTTGGCGCGGATCGTATCAGCGGTGGTGAGATACGTATTCAGAATCGGCTCGTCAAGATCAAGCGTCCCATCGACGCCATCCGCGCTGGTATGGGTCTGGTACCGGAGAGTCGCAAAGAACAGGGGCTGTTCTTGCAGATGGCGATTCAAGAGAATATTACTATGAATGCACTACCACATTTTTCAATCGGCGGTTTTCTGAATAGATCGAGCTTACGTCGCGCTGCCCAGAAGCAAGTTGTTGACCTGAACATTCGCCTCGCCTCACTCGATCAGGCTGTTATTAATCTGAGCGGTGGCAATCAGCAGAAAGTCGTGCTGGCCCGTTGGCTCACGCTCAGTCCTATTGTGCTGATATTAGATGAGCCTACACGTGGCGTTGATGTTGGAGCGAAAGCGGAGATCTATCGCATTATGAGCCGCTTAGCTCATGAGGGTGTTGCTATCCTGATGATTTCCTCCGAGTTGCCAGAGATAGTAGGTATGAGTGACCGCATCCTTGTGATGCGCGAGGGTCAGATTACCGCAGAGTTGCCAGGTCATACAACCACGCAAGAAGAGATTATGCTCCATGCTACCGATCTGGTGATCCATGCGTAAGAGCAGCACGTTTTAAGCTAGCTAAGTCAGCTTCTATCAGCTTCTAAGAGAAGGAAATGACAGATGAGCGCAGATAAGATAAAAGATGTCTCTGATGTTGGAATCGCTCCTAATGAAGAGCGGTCCGCGGCCTCAAAAAATGTTGAGGCTCAAAGTCGTTTGTACCAGCTATGGCAAAGTCTGGGAATGGCTGTGGTCCTGATTATTCTTTGCATCATTATGGCAATCTTCGCCCCGCACTTTTTCACTTTCCGCAATGGTATCAACGTCGCTCGTCAGGTCTCCATTAATGCTATTCTCGCCGCTGGAATGACTTTTGTGATTCTGACTGGTGGTATTGATCTGAGCGTTGGTTCAGCGTTGGCGGTTGCAGGCGTAATTTCGGTCTGGTTGACAACCAAAGGCGTGCCAGATATTGTAGCTGTGCTGGCAGGCGTGGCTACTGGTGGTCTGTGTGGAATGTTGAATGGCGTATTGATCTCCAGATTCAAACTATCCCCCTTTATTGTGACGCTGGGGGCGCTTACCTATCTGCGCGGCGTGGCATATGTTACGACTGGTGCATATCCGCTGATTAAAAGCGATCTTGGTTTTGCCTTTCTCGGCGAGGGCTCAATTGGTTTTCTGCCCTGGCCGGTCATTGTTGCCCTAGCAGTGTTTATAGTAGGGTACATTGTCCTCAAACGCACCGTATTTGGCCGCCGCGTCTATGCTATTGGTGGCAATGAGCAAGCAGCCCGTCTGAGCGGCATTAATGTGGATCGTGCGTTGATCTGGGTCTACACCTTGAGCGGCGTTTGTGCTGGTATTGCAGGCATCATTTTCTCTGCGCGCCTGCTTAGTGCTCAGCCAACAGGTGGCGATGGCTACGAACTGGATGCGATTGCGGCTGTCATTCTGGGCGGAACGAGCTTTACTGGCGGCATTGGTTCCATTTTGGGGACAGCTATTGGTGCACTGATTATTGGTGTCCTGAATAATGGACTGGTTTTGATGGATGTACCCTTCTTCTACCAGCTTATTATTAAAGGTGCAGTCATCA
>CAVZQK010000077.1:0-39379 GCA_963777355.1 uncultured Chloroflexia bacterium | reverse complement strand
GTTTCCTTTCGGTTTCCTTACAACTAGCTTGCAGTACCCTCACACGGGCCGGGCTCTCTGAAACATAGGTTCCTATGCGCGGTTAGTTGACCAGAGTGAAGAACTTGCAGTACCCTCAAACGGGCCGGGCTCTCTGAAACATATAATAAATTTCTATCTTTCTTGTGGTGTCTTTGTCTTGCAGTACCCTTAAACGGGCCGGGCTCTCTGAAACTTGTGATCGCACGTATCAGATCCGGCGCGAACAGGCCTTGCAGTACCCTCACACGGGCCGGGCTCTCTGAAACCCTGGCAACCCAACCGTATCAGTTGCGACCAGGCTACTTGCAGTACCCTCACACGGGCCGGGCTCTCTGAAACCGTGTCCTGGTACTGCAAATTCGCGCCTCTGCCACTTGCAGTACCCTCACACGGGCCGGGCTCTCTGAAACTATTGGGAACCAATGTCGCCTATGAGCTGTACACTTCCCTTGCAGTACCCTCAAACGGGCCGGGCTCTCTGAAACCGCAAAGCGCCGAGCTTGATAGCTTGCTTGAAAGCCACTTGCAGTACCCTCACACGGGCCGGGCTCTCTGAAACATCATCCCGTGACCAATTCGTACACGGAATCGCTTAACCTTGCAGTACCCTCACACGGGCCGGGCTCTCTGAAACTTTATCTCGTAAGAGGCATTCTTGGCCTGCACGGACTTGCAGTACCCTCACACGGGCCGGGCTCTCTGAAACTTGACGTAGTGCAAGGAAGAATATATCGTCTCTTCTCTTGCAGTACCCTCACACGGGCCGGGCTCTCTGAAACTGCGTTTTTTATTCTGCTTTCATGCTCAGATGGAGGAGCTTGCAGTACCCTCACACGGGCCGGGCTCTCTGAAACTTAATGTCGCTCTGTAACGGGTAAACATATCGGCAAGTTCTTGCAGTACCCTCACACGGGCCGGGCTCTCTGAAACAGAACAGCAAGGCTTCTTCTCCGATGTACGATCCATTCTTGCAGTACCCTCAAACGGGCCGGGCTCTCTGAAACGTGTATTCAGCGCGCCACCAGCACGCAAGATGCCTCTTGCAGTACCCTCAAACGGGCCGGGCTCTCTGAAACCATAGAGAGCTCTATCGTGCGCATGGCGTTGATGCCAGCTTGCAGTACCCTCACACGGGCCGGGCTCTCTGAAACACATTCCAACAGCTTACTTGCGGCACTGGTGTGCCGACTTGCAGTACCCTCAAACGGGCCGGGCTCTCTGAAACCTAACGCGTTGGATGTGGAAGAATAAGGAGCCGCTACTTGCAGTACCCTCAAACGGGCCGGGCTCTCTGAAACCGCGTGGACGCATTGCCCACCTTGACCAGTTGGCTAGACTTGCAGTACCCTCAAACGGGCCGGGCTCTCTGAAACTCGTCAAAGCCAGTTTTCGAGCGGATAACCAGAATTTCGTCTTGCAGTACCCTCAAACGGGCCGGCTATCTGATGAACATGCACATTCTTGCAGTACCCTCAGGCCGTCTTGACAGCCGATGCTGGTACAAATTGCAAACTTGCAGTACCCTCAAACGGGCCGGGCTCTCTGAAACAAACGCATATCTTGACGCGAATGACAAGCGTCATTCGCTTGCAGTACCCTCAAACGGGCCGGCTCTCTGAAACTTCAAACATGGAGAGGAATAATCTGGGTGGCGGTCGACTTGCAGTACCCTCAAACGGGCCGGCTACTGTGAAACGACTTCATCTCGACATGCAGACCTCGCACAGATCAATGACTTGCAGTACCCTCAAACGGGCCGGCTCTCATGAAACTTGCTGCGCTCCTGGCTGTCTTCCTCGAATTGTTCAAGTACTTGCAGTACCCTCAAACGGGCCGGCTACTGTGAAACTAATCCAGCCACATTGCTGAAGCTTGTCAGCAGTGCTCAGCCTTGCAGTACCCTCAAACGGGCCGGCTACTGATGAAACCCATGCGCCGACTTTCGTCGCGTGTCACCTGATACCACTTGCAGTACCCTCAAACGGGCCGGCTACTCATGAAACCAAAAATCGGGAAAGCTCGCGCCGCATCGAGTGCGACTTGCAGTACCCTCAAACGGGCCGGGCTACTGATGAAACGGTGCTATGGTGCCTCGTATTTTGCAGCACCGTATACTTGCAGTACCCTCAAACGGGCCGGCTACTCTGAAACGATAAGCCATGCGAGCCAGTACCATGCCCCATGAGTGCTTGCAGTACCCTCAAACGGGCCGCTCTATGAAACTAATCAGCAAGCTTCCACAGCCGCTTCCCTTGCTGGAACTTGCAGTACCCTCAAACGGGCCGGCTCTCTGAAACACAGAGCCGAAATTCACACGTTTGATCGTTGGAGAGACTTGCAGTACCCTCAAACGGGCCGGGCTCTCTGAAACAGGCTCAACCGTAATGTAAACAGATCATGCTCAATTGACAGCTTGCAGTACCCTCAAACGGGCCGGGCTCTCATGAAACAGGCTCATGCTCGAATCGAACTCGCATGTCCAGACTCTTGCAGTACCCTCAAACGGGCCGGGCTCTCTGAAACGCATTGTTAATCGCGACATTGCCGTATGCAAATATACTCTTGCAGTACCCTCAAACGGGCCGGCTCTCTGAAACCATTCATTGTCAGGTTATCGTCACCATGATACGTCTAGCCTTGCAGTACCCTCAAACGGGCCGGGCTCTCTGAAACCATCTTGCGATGCAGATCAGAGTTGTACGCATGACATACTTGCAGTACCCTCACACGGGCCGGGCTCTCTGAAACTCTGCATCTTGTCCAGGATCCACGTCTGGCATGGATATCATCTTGCAGTACCCTCACACGGGCCGGGCTCTCTGAAACCGCCGGGGATTCAAAAACTTTTTGGGGTCGTAATGGCTTTTTGAGAAGACAGGGGCTTTCCTGGGCTTCTCAAAGCGGCTTTTTTTTGCGGTTCTCATAAGTGAGTATACTCGATTCTTGCTGATTTTCGCAAATCGTTTTTTGTCCAAAAAGGGGGGGGATTTGCGAACGTTTTTTTGAGGAATTTGAGCTCAAGTTGTCGGTTTCACCTGGCGGATGGGCTCTATTTGCAGGTAAAAGTACAGCTTTTGCAGTCGATTTGCGAAAAGGGGGCGCTATAGGCCCGTTTTGAGGTAAGTGGAGGGATTTTTCTTCCCTCCATTTGACGATGCCGTTGCTCTCTCTTCGTATGACTATCTTCCTTTGACGAATCGCTCAAGAAGCAAGAGGGGTGGCTCGTCGAGACGGACAGAGACCTCCACGGTGAACAGCCGTCCCTACCAATTTGTATGTACAAATGATGTTCTTCCTCTGCTCATTCTATCTGTTCCGTTTGATACTGTACCTGGCCTCTCTACCCGGCGCTGCCGATTTTGTACCAGCCGTTGCCTTTGACGCTGTTTTTGCCAACGTGGGTGAGTTCACCCCAGGTGAGGATTTCTCGGAAGGGGGCGAGATTTCCGGCGAAGGTGGCACTGCCTATGAGGCCGCCGATGGGACTTTGCTGGCGGGTGCGGTTGGAGTAGCTGTCTACTTCTTCCCAATGGGTGGTGTCCTCCAGACAGGTGATGGTTTCGGCTTGCTCTAACCAATCTAAACGCTGCTGGTTGCTCCAGAGTTTTTCGCCTGAACCGTAAGCCTGCTCCAGGGCGATGACGCGCTCCATGATGCGCTGGAAGAAGGGGCGGAAGGTGAGACGCTGCACTCTACGCTCCTGGTCCATCAGGCGAAGCGGCGTGAGAAAGGTCAGGGTGAGTTTCTCGGTTGAGATCTGCTCGGCTCTGACCTGTACGTCGGCAAGGGTGACGGCAAACGTCGAATTTTTTACCTGGGGCTTGCCTTGTGTGTAGATGAATTGGCGCTCACCGCTGAAGGGATGGTACGCTTCGATGTGTTTGATACGGAAGGTACCCCGTTGTCCCCGCACTTTCTTACCCAGACCCGCAGCTTCGAGAGGACCAATGGAGAGCATGAGGTACGGGAATAGTTCGATGATGGAACCAAACAGAGTAATGCCGAAACTAATGGTCTCGCCCGGAGCGTAGAGGCGGGCCTGATCTAAGGGCGGCAGGATGATGTACGGGCGCGGAATGTCACGTCCACGCGGATTCTCTTCACGCAAAGGGGCAACCAGGGCGCTGACAGGACAGACTTCGTGCAACGGACAATTGGCGCAAAAGCGTTCCTCTTTATTGGTACAAAAACGCTTCCAGACGGCTTCAAAAAGGTTCCCACGTAGGGCAGAACCACTGTGCTCGTCTAGTTCAAGAGGCGTGACAACAGTGGCGGTAAAAAGAAAATGGTAGGTAGTGAGTTTCATGCCTTCTTTTGCTCCTCATAGCTATTCAGCAGGGACAATACGCTGATACCAGCTATAACTGCGGCTCGAACGGACCAGGTGATAAGGCAATACAACATGGTTGTAGATGCGCTCTTTCCCGCTCGTCACGCGTTCGGCACTATAGATGTTGGCCTTTGAAAAAGTTAAGCTCTTCCCGCAATCATCGAGAATCTGGAGCGTTCCATCTATATGAAAACTCTCCAGACTTTTTGCGGTGAGATCGATAAAATCTACTCCTGGCAATTGCTCTTCGAGATGCGGCGGCTCTATTATCTGCACAAAGCCGCCACGCTTCCCGAAGTAGTTAATACTCTGCAACAGTAGAGGCAGCTCTGGTGGGAGTTCGGAATTGGCGGGGGCGGAAAAGGCAAGCTGAAAGGGAGCTTGATAGGAGACGTATTCACGAAATGAGATGGTCGAGTAAAAGGGATATTGTTTCCGCTGCATCTTTTCCGCTACTTTTTCTTGCAGACGGAGATCAAACTCCTCTGAAGTCTCGCCCGGCTTTTCGGAATCCTTCGATTCCACAGGTCGCCAGATCTTGCTAAATGTTTTGAAAACGAGAATATCGTCCGGCAACGAGAGAAAGAGAGAGAGGTCGCGCAAGCGAGGAAAGAGCGCTTCCCCGGCCTCAAGTCCCAATGTACGAATGGCAACATCTAGTAAGGCCATCTTTACAGCATATGGGGTCATCACCAGCAATGTTTTGCCACCAGAAGAGGTGGCGACGGCTGGCTTGAGGGAAAATGGAGCGATTGATAGATAACGCGCTATCATCCACATATGGTATGTATTCTTTCTTTGATGGGCGGACATTTTATGGATATGAGACAATAAGGGAACGTGGACATTTTATGGATATGAGATAATAAGGGAACAAGGACGGGATTGCATTCTGGTTGAGTTCGTTTTGTTCATTTTACCATCCCGTCCCTACAAATCTTGTTACACCTCTCTTATTGAGTTCGTTTTGTTCATTTTACCATCCCATCCCCTCGAATCGTTTTGCGCCTCTCCTCATTGTAAGACGCGATGCTAGACAGTCAGGGTAAAGGGTGAGGTGGCATCAATTAAGGTGCGCAGTTGCGAGGCGAAGGCGCTGATGGTGCTGAACGTACTCATTTTGACGACCTCTTCACTGGAACCGTTCAGGGCGGAGACGATGCCTGCCATCTGCTCTTTGTAGGTTTCGTTGTCGTCCCCTCCACCAAGCAAAGGACTGACCAGAGGGGCCGGGATGACACCTGAGCTGGTGGTAATGACGCCATCGAGCGAGACCAGGTGCGGCAGTTGCGAGGAACGCATGGCTCCATTGAGTTCGATAAAGGTGTGGAGCAGGCTTTCTAATAAGAGGGCGTTACGCTGCTGACGCTCCTCTTCGGCGATGGCGTAGGATTGCTGGATGTCGTTATAGCCGATGCGGGAGAGCTCTAGATGGCAGACAAAGGCGTAGATGCCACTGGAGGCAGGGCGGTGGAAGAGGCTCTGTCCCAGGTTTGAGCCACTTTCGCGCTGGCCAGTGGCGTCCTGGGTGCGCTTCTCTTTCCCTCGCTCATTCGCATATTTTACGTGCAGATAGCTTTCGGTTCTGGTCTTTTCGGGGAGGCCAATGACCCAACCAAATTCACTGATCGATTTACGGGCAATGGAACGCTTCCCCTCAGTCACGAGGATACCCGCAACATCATCAATGGCGCAACGGGCAAGCATCTGACTAATGAATTGGGAATCTTTGCTCTCTGCGGTCTCGGCAATAAAAGTACGATCAGCGTTAATGCGATTGGCGTTGAAGCCCTGGCAACTTTCACAGAGCGCGATACCACGGGCGCGAGCCAGTTGATAAAAATGCTCCATGAGGATGTGTTTGAGCATATCTCCAGAGATGGCGTTGACACTATGAAGCTGGCCCTCGTGATCGACGATCTCGACCATACGGGTATGGATCTGGTTGCTTTCACCGCCCTCGTTGTTGAGGCTGTGCATATTGAGCGTGGCACGGGCGGCGATTGAGAGCGAGGCAATAGGAGTTGTCATGGATAGTATCCTCTTTCTTTTTTATGAATATAAGAAATGTATTTAAGCCTCTTCTTCGGTTGAGCGGCGAGCATAGCCAGAGGCAATGAGCATCGAACAGATCAGGCTGGAGCCATAGGTATCGACTAACTCGGTGATATCGGCAAGATCGTGCTCCGAGATGTTGGCACGCAATCTGTGCGTGCGACGATCATCCAGGGTTAGTGCTTTGCCAAAACGAACTGCGACCTTTTCTTCCTGACGAGCAGTCTCCTCGGAATATTGCTGAAGGAAGAGACTAAGCGCCTCTATAAATTCTTCAGGACGATGCGATTTGCGCTTGAGGTCCTGGCCCAGACCATAGCGGATATCGTAGGTGCGATCACCAAGCTGTTTCTGGCGATACTGGGCGGTGATGGTGGATTGCCTGATGGCGTTGGCAACGTGTTTGAAAGCCTTCATTTTCAAGAATGGGCTTGAGCTTTTTTCCGTCGCGCTGGTTACTCATTACTAATCTCTCCAATCCTTGTGTCGTGAATACTTGTACAAAACGATTCTTCTCACGAGCGCTTATGATATAGCTACTGTACGCGGTGGTAAATTTCCAGAACGCGTTCAGGTCCTCGCCTGAGAGAAAGTCGCGGTAGAGATGGAGGAGCTCGTACTCCTCAGCGCCCTCTTCGCCTTTGCTATTGCGAAGCTGGCGTACGAGTTGGATATGCTCTTCAAGCAGGGTAGCGGCGGCATTCACCTGTTCCTCGCTCTCCAATCTGGGAAGCCAGGTAGGTAAGCTGATGGTTGAGATATTCATGGTGGCATGGGCGCTCCCAAGAAATTTATAGAACGTCACGTCAAAGCCTGCGGCCAGGCTGGTTGGTTCGCTGGGAAGAGTGGGATCATCCCAGAGAGAGTTTTGCTGAAAGAGGATGATGTGCTGCTGGACGAAGACCTGGGCAAAGCGCAGTGAGGCCAGGATATCCAGTTTGACGGCACTAGACGGCCAGAGCACAGCGCGAAACTGCGCCATCATCTCCTGCAATAAAGTGAGTTGGATCTGTCGGGGCTGGATGATATAGGTTTTGCGATCATCGCTATCCTTGATAAGCAAGGGCGCGGCCCCTTCCATAAAGCCGCGGAATTTGAGCAGTTCCAGGAGCCAGAAACTATCCTGATTGCCGATGGTCAATTCGCTGGCTTTGGTGCGGTTTGCGCCCTTGCCTGTGGTGGGATTGAGGATTTGCAAGGCACTGGCGAGGGCATTCCCTTTCAGCTTCTCCTCTTTCGCTAGCTTCTGCCAGGTAGCGATGGCAGAGGGAATATCGTTGAGAGGTGTACTGAAAAGTTTGAGCAACAGGTCAACGTGCAGGCGTTTCTGGAAGGGCGTGAGCCGATCCCAGCGCAAGGCCAGTTCGTTAAAGGAGGCGGCAATTTTCATCATATTGATTGCCTGATACTGCGTCAGGCGGGTATCGGGTGGGATCAGTTCTGCCAATTCTGGAGCGTTACGGAGCCGAGCTTCAGGGGTCTGGAAGGCAGGGCCGAGCTTTTTTATCTGCTCGCGATAGATGCGATTTAGCTCCATCTGCCCATCGTAGTCGAAGCCATCCAGGGTTGACTGTTCTCCTTTCTTCGCCTGCTTTTCGCGCTGGCGGCTGGAATCTAAGGGTAGAACAAGGAGCAGGCGAAGAAGTTGTTCAGCAGACAATTTCTCGACGTCGATGGGCCAGGGAGATGAGACGGTGAAATAGGGACCTTGATCGTGCAGGAAGATGCCTTCCTGGGTCCCGTGTTGGGCCTGGCAGAGCTGGCCCAGGAAGGATGCGAAGCCGATTGCTAACAGGGTATCGGCTGATGTGCCGCTGGTTTTTTCGATGAAATAGCGAATTGGCATGTATTCTCTTTCTGTTTGGTGTATTTCTCTACGGTGCGAGAGATTCGCTCGGCGAGGCGGTCTGAGATCAACAGCCGACCCTACGTGAATCTGGTGGGGCGAGAAGGGTCCCTCTCGGCGAGGCGGTCTGAGATCAACAGCCGACCCTACGCGAATCTGGTGGGGCGAGAGGCGGTTGGAGATCAATAGCCGACCCTACCTTATTGATAGTCGTCAGTGATAGTTGTCGGCACGCTGGTCGGCGAGGCGCAGGGCGCGGACGATGACGAAGTAGAGCCAGGTTTCCAGGGCTTGCTTTTGGCCGGGCTGCGGGACGGTGAGGTAACGTGATGCGTGCGCCTGTTTCGGGCAAGAGTTGACCGCTTTTTATGGGACCAGTTTTGATGAGAGCGCAATTATAGGACCAGGGCTGGCCTTGTCGCGTCAGTTCTAAGGCTTCCTGAATGGCTTTGATGGCTCCGGGTTTGAGCTGGAAGGCGTTATAGTCGTCGGCTTTGGGTGTGTGATGACGGGCGATGGCTCCGCAGGTCGCACGCAATAAGGGCAGATCGGCGCTGGTTGGCTTGATGCCCAGGCTGTGAGCAAGCAGGCTGAGACCGAGCGCGACACTTTCACAGGCATGATTTGGACGGCTAGTTTTTGTATCGTGTTGCCAGATGCGCTGGTTTGGGTCTTTGGAGTCGAAATCGGTTTTGGCGAAAAAGAAGTTCGCATTCTGCGTATAGGATTGCCAGCCCATACGCTCGAAAAGAAGCGTTTGCCACTCCCAGGCCCATTGCTGCCATTGGACGGTGAGCTTGCCCAGATCATGGCAGGCAATTGCTAATCTGATGGCGTGATCAATACTCCCTGGTACAAGGGCTAGCTGTTTTTCTAGTTTTTGTATGACATAGGTCATATGCAATGCGATATCGGTATTGTAGGCAGAGACGAGGCCGCTGATGTGCTGCTGATAGCTTTGTTCGGTGATGGGTTTATAGTCAAGTTTTGCGCGTTTTTTGTCTGCAAGGGTGCTTTGATAGACAGGCCAGGGGAGTTTAGGCCAATCATCACGAAGCACAAAGCCGAGTTCCGGGTGATAGCTGGCAAGCTGATAAGGAAGCGCAACCAGGATCGTCTCGCGCAAGGCTTTTGCCTGGGCGTGCTGATCGTTTTTGTGAGTCAGGATGGGCCACTCGAAAAAGGTGATACGGCGGCTATCAGCATCTTGCTCATCCTGATCCATTTTGCTGGCAACCGCTTGCTTGCAGACCCATTCAGCACCGTAGGTATCAGGTTTTTCTTCAAATTTTTTCAGGTGCGCAGCAAGGGATTCTGGGTGGAGCGCGAAACTCTGCCAGAGCCAGGGCTCCTCGCGCAGAGCGTCCTCTGGAGCATTGTGAATAACGACCTGGACCTGGGCAACGTCGCGAATCAGGCGTGAGACGACGCTGGGAGAATGGTCTTTCAAGCTGGTGAAAATGTCTTTGACGATCTCATCCTGCCTTTTCACAAAACGCTCAAGCAGCTCACGATCCTCCTGTGTATGGACGATATCGATCAGGTTCTGCTCCTCGCGGAAACCGAGCGGTTGTGAGAGGTCCAGATCATTGAGCGCGGCAAGAGTGGCGTCACAGGAATGTTTGGCATAGGGGCGAGTAGAGACGGGTTTCTCGTCGTCCGTTTTGGACAGGTTGTAGACGATGACGCGACCATGCTGTTTGGCAAATCGGGCACAACGTCCGGCACGCTGGATAAGGCTATTGGCAGGCGCAATCTCGGTATGCAGGGTTTGTACAGAGATATCCAGGCCGACCTCAACAACCTGGGTGGCAACGAGAATCAGGTTTTTGCCATAATAGCGTCCAGCGCGCCAGCCATAGCGTTCGGTGTTTGACCACTGGCGAGGAGCGGGACCAAGTTCGCGCATCACCATCTCTGAACGTCCGGCACGATCCTGGGCGGTCAGGCGGCTGTGGAGCAAGACGACTTCGATGCCGCGTGCCTGGGCGAGCTCTTTGAGTTCCCAGTAGCGCTGCTGTGCCCGTAACACTGTGTTACAGATGACGAGCGAACATTGCTCATGGTGTGCCAGGATGGACGCGGCACTCAGCGGACCGGCGGCAACCTCGAAGAAGCGCTGCCGTTCCTGGGCAAGCAGGTGCAGTTCGTCTTCGTCCTCAATCGTCACAATTTCCGCGTTGAGAAGTTGTCCAAGCTGCTTGAGCAGGTGCGTTGAAAAGGTAGCGGTCATGAGCACAAAGGGCGTGATGCCCTGTAAGAGGGCAAGCAGAGCGAGGGTGGTAGTACGCGCTCCGTAACAGCTCGTTTCATTTGTTAATGGATAGAGATGAAATTCGTCCAGAACCAGGTAGGAGCCGAGTACAGCCCCGACGTTGAGATTGGCGCGACGACCTCCGAGGCCATAGGGAGTACCCAAAACGCTGGCCAGGGGCTGGTCGATGGTGCAGAAGGTCATAAGCGACTCGAATTGAGGGTCGGCAGGTTGTTCGCCGGTCTGGATTGCCACCGGGGTTTTGCCGAGTTGCTGATAGCGGCGTATATAGTCAGTTCCTCTCTTTTTATCGATATAGGCAATGAGCGGCGCGTAGTCTTGATAAAACTGGTTTGCCAGGACGCGCAATGGTGTAGCATAGATGCAACTTAACGGGAGAGCCGAACCGGAATGCTTCAGGTTGTCTACATAAGCCGAGAGTGCGGCGCGTGTTTTGCCTGAGCCGGTAGGGGCTTGCAGGATGATATTTTTCCCCTGCAAGACGAGGTCACGGACCTTTTTTTGGAATGGGCGTAAAGGTTGGTCTGGGGTCGTGGTCATGGCTACTCCTCAAAGAAACTGGTTAAAAGGTCTTCATCATCATTGGCAGCGGTGAGCTGGTAGGTATGGGCAGAGCGTTGGAGATCTGCAATAATACTTTCGCGTAGCTCCGGGGGAGAGAGGACCTCGCAATCGGAGCCCCAACTGCGAATCCAGTTCTCAATCTCCAGGGTGTCACCGATAGAGACACTCCACTCGCAGCCTTCAGGCGTATCCACAATCTGCTGAGAGGGATGCCAGAGGGTTTCTTTGAGGCGCTTCGTCACGTAATGCGAGAAACGCAGACGCACCTCAACCAGGTCTTCATCGCCATACATCACGTTCCAGGCGCGGCTAAGTAGGGCGGGACCGTCAAAATCGGCGGGGATCGTAAAAGGTTCTTCGGTGAGGTGGGCGTAGTGAATACGCTCAAGTTTATAGGTGCGCAGAGCGTCAGGGGGAGCACTATCACCAATGGCGTAGATGGTGCGACCAATGCCCGATGGCTCTAAGAGGTAGGGAGAAAAAAGACATTCAAATTTGCGCTTGCGCGGTGGCTCATAGAGCAGACGAACTTTGCGGTGTGTGGCCCACCCGATGGCGAGGGCCTCAAAGATGCTGGAACGATCTGCCTGATTTTGTTGACGCTGGCGAGCCATCTCGATCAGAAAACGCTGATGTTCCTGAAGAGACTGCGGCAGGGCAGCGAGCAGTTTCGTGAGGGCGAGGATGACATAGCGATTCTGCTCATCGTGAATCTGTGAGAGGAGGCGACCAGCGATGTAGAGTGAGCTGGCTTCCGGGATGTTGAGATGGACTTGAAGTTGCTCGATATGGGTATGCTCGGCCAGTATCCAGTATTGGCCATCTTTGCGCAAAGGGAGACGGCCAGTGGTGCTCAGTTCATTAATATCAAGCTTGACGGTATCATCGCTCACGCCGAGTTTTTTGGCAATCTCACCTGTGCGCAGGCGTTGCCCTGGCTGCTCAAAGAGCTTTTGCAAGAGATAGTGGCGATCCGCTTTTGTGCCGGAATTTGATTTTGGCATATTTTTGTTCCTTAGTTTAGCGATAATTATTTTTGCGTAATCAGGAAGGATGCTGAAGAACGTTCTTCCTGCGTAGATTTCCTGGTCACATTTTGAGTATAGAAGGGAGATCCCGAAGTTTTTACGGTTTTTTTCTCTAGTATGACGAAAATAGATGAGAAAAGAAAAAACTGGTGAGACATGGTGTGCATACCTTCTTCCAACATCCACTGCTAGCATTTATGTATCCGTATGTATAAACGGTACAGCTTTAGATGAGTATTTAGGATGAAAAGATTGTCATAATACGAGTCACTGGTAGCTGAAAAATCTGTCCGAGTTAGCAAATATGGCCCATAAATTATACATAGTATGCGCAGGCAACCTGGAGCCTTGATTTAAGGCTCCCTGAGATGCTGCATTGCTTTTGAGAAGACCCTCCAGCGAGTTGGCGAAGTATGCATTTTGCTGAGAAATGAGCTGAGATGAAAAAGGGGAGAGACAATCAGGAATTTCCTTTTCCAGGGTTCGCCAGTCGTGTCGGGAGAGTTTCTACAAGAATGATATCGGCAGGAGGAGAGATTTCTGAAGGGGGAAAAAGAGGGAGGGAGGGGGAAATAAGTTCTCTCTCCATGACGCGTTTGGGAGAAAGAGAAATGAGGGGGGAAGCGAATTGAAGAGGAGGAGCAATCAGGGGGAAGGGCTCTCTCCCCGACACTTTTTCGAGGAGCGAGAGGAAGCGCTTGGCGAGCAGGACACGATTGCGCGTGCGTGCGACGATTCTCCTGTGGGGGAAGGCTTTCTGCACGCTTCATCGTGTCCCTACCTCTCCCCGTTGCGCCCCTTTCTCCCTGCGAGGGGTTCTCCTCAAAACCTTTCATCTTTTTTGTCTCTGTTTTCCAAATGTGTCGGGGAGAGCTCTCTCTACGGGCCTCTCCTCTGAAACCTGGAAATCAGGCAACCAAAGAAAGTGCTGGAGATGACTTGCACTACCCTCTCTACGGGCCTAGCCTCTGAAACATTATCGTCCTCCGTCGCCAGGTCAACCATTGTGTTCTTGTAGTACCCTCTCCACGGGCACCTACTCCAACAAAATCAAACAGGTCTGCAATGACCCTCCTTCGCTCCGAAAAAGAGAGGAGAACGGGTCTTGGTAGGGACATGATGCAGCGTGCAGAAAGCGTTGGCTTGCAGAAGAAACGCAACATGCACGCGAAATCGTGTCCTCCTCGCCCAGCGCTTCTCTCGCCCCTGGCGATTTTGTTGGAGCAGATGCTCTACGGGCTGAGCCTCTGAAACGTTGGTCTGCACCGTACTTGGCTGAGCGGCTAGGTGCTTGCAGTACCCTCTCTACGGGCCTAGCCTCTGAAACTTCCGCGAAAATCGCTGTATAATGTGTGGTTTAGCCTTGCAGTACCCTCTCTACGGGCCTAGCCTCTGAAACGGGGAAAAGACACTCGCACGTATTGCAAATGGACGAGCTTGCAGTACCCTCTCTACGGGCCTAGCCTCTGAAACCTTCTCCTCAGTGAAACAGGGCAAGGATGTAGGTAACTTGCAGTACCCTCTCTACGGGCCTCTCCTCTGAAACGTTGAACGAGGAGCAAAGTAAAGCGTACAAGGCATGGACTTGCAGTACCCTCTCTACGGGCCTAGCCTCTGAAACGAGACTGAGCGACCAATCGCAAGAGAAAACTATGGACTTGCAGTACCCTCTCTACGGGCCTAGCCTCTGAAACAAGATATGAGGTGGGCCAGACGTGTCGAGTCCTTGCAGTACCCTCTCTACGGGCCGCCTCAAACTGTTACAGCCATCCTTGCAGTACCCTCTCTACGGGCCTAGCCTCTGAAACCTGACTCACTTTTGTAGGCTCAAGCAGTACAGCCAACCTTGCAGTACCCTCTCTACGGGCCTAGCCTCTGAAACAGCAGCGTAAAGCACTGTAGGAGTAGATATCACGAAACTTGCAGTACCCTCTCTACGGGCCTAGCCTCTGAAACGGTCATGAGGTTGGCTACAGCGTGTAGTGCAACTGACGTCTTGCAGTACCCTCTCTACGGGCCTAGCCTCTGAAACACTGCTGAGCTAGATTGCTGCCGATCTGTTGTTCACGACTTGCAGTACCCTCTCTACGGGCCTAGCCTCTGAAACTACACGAGATCGCGCAGGCGCGATCACGATCCTACAGCTCTTGCAGTACCCTCTCTACGGGCCTAGCCTCTGAAACACTGTAGATAGCAATTGTGCGATACGCCCAATCAGTCAACTTGCAGTACCCTCTCTACGGGCCTAGCCTCTGAAACTACTAACTGATTGTAGATGTATCAGCCACTCGCTATAAGACTTGCAGTACCCTCTCTACGGGCCTAGCCTCTGAAACGAGTCATAGATAAGAGCATTAGGCGACTGTGCAGACCTCTTGCAGTACCCTCTCTACGGGCCTAGCCTCTGAAACTCTGCGATTAGCGTAGTACACGTCACCATCTATGCACACTTGCAGTACCCTCTCTACGGGCCTAGCCTCTGAAACTACCGTAGATGAGAGCAGCGTATTCGATATGGAGTACTTGCAGTACCCTCTCTACGGGCCTAGCCTCTGAAACGTGCAGAAAGAGCAGCGGCAGGTAGCAGCATCACAACTTGCAGTACCCTCTCTACGGGCCTAGCCTCTGAAACGAGCATAATAGGCGCGTCAGGTGCGTATGCGCACACAACTTGCAGTACCCTCTCTACGGGCCTAGCCTCTGAAACCTTAGCAGATTGCGCGCACGTGGCAACTATGAGAACTTGCAGTACCCTCTCTACGGGCCTAGCCTCTGAAACCTTGATCAGCGAAGTTGGCGCAGATCGCAAGGAGCATCTTGCAGTACCCTCTCTACGGGCCTAGCCTCTGAAACAGTGATCAGGCGTAAACCTCGAGGCTACCATCGACCTTGCAGTACCCTCTCTACGGGCCTAGCCTCTGAAACATGGTACCAACAGATCGGACGGTCTATGGCAGCGCGACTTGCAGTACCCTCTCTACGGGCCTAGCCTCTGAAACATCTTTAGGTTGAGTTCAAAGCCGGTCTCACCGTCACACTTGCAGTACCCTCTCTACGGGCCTAGCCTCTGAAACGATAATGTACGCAGCCTGGCGGACGTCACGAGCTGACCTTGCAGTACCCTCTCTACGGGCCTAGCCTCTGAAACACAGAGATACGATCCTGAATACAGAGGCCGTATGCTCACCTTGCAGTACCCTCTCTACGGGCCTAGCCTCTGAAACCGCCGCCGATTAGAAAAAATTTCGTGATAGGTATGACTCTTTTTTCTGGAGAGGGGCTTTCCTGGGCCTCTCAGACGGCCAAATTTTTTGAGTTCTCTGGTGAAAAGTATACTCGATAAAGGCTTTTTTCGCAAATCGTTTTTTGTCCAAAAAAGGGGGGGGATTTGCGAAAGTTTTCTAACCGTTTTGCCCTTTTTCAGAGATATTACCACTCTTTTTCAGGCTTTCATTCTCAATTCCTGCTGTTTCTTTGAGTCGCTTCCTTCGATTTGCGAAAATGCTCTTCTGGAGGGCTTTCTGGATGGTCTTTGCGTGATAATCATCTTTTTTAACAAGCGTTTTTTATTAAGAGATTGGTTGAAGCTTATGTGAAAGTCGTGAAAGAGGTAAAGAGGGCAAGTAGAGGAGTCATCAGACAAGGATCAACAGCCGTCTCTACCTCTTGACTATCAAAATTGCTAGCTTGCGTTTAAAAAGCTATCTACTCCTATTCTAGACTTTCTCTTGTGGTTTCTGCTATTATTAGTGAGTTAAGTAGCCTGGGAACTCGACGAGATCTCCGGGTTGATATAAGGAAGTCCGCGAGTAGGTGACAACACTTTTGCTGAAGCGCGGCTCGAAGAAGGCAAGCCAGAGGGCTCCTTGCTCTTTATAGAAGCGTGCCAGAGCAGTGAGCAGCCATTGGGGCAATTTTCCTGAGAGGATCAGACCTTTACCAGGCTGGATAGACGGGAAAAGGAAGGGCTCTGGCTGAAAGTAGTCCAGGTGCTCGGTAAGAACCTGGATCTCGAAGAGGCTCATGTCCTCACTGTGGTGTTGGGTAAGTTGGAGATCAGGAGACTGGACAGCACCAGGGCGAATCGGGACTGGCTGCAACCAGCCTGATGGCGAGCGTTGCGCATAGAGGTACAAAGGGTAGTGGGATTCGATATGAGTGGCAAGCGCAGTATAGACCCAGTTCGGCGCTCTGCCGTAGACAGAGAATGAGAGATCGGTTGGCAATGATTGGAGAAACGTAGGCAGCCTGCTATGATCCCAAAGTCCGGTAGAAGGGACAAAATTATAGAGGTTGAGCAGTTCAGAAGGGGCCTGCTCAAAAATGGTTTGTTCCAGTTCATCGATGGAATAGGATTTGAAAAGGGTGGAGATGCACTCTACCAGAGCCTCAAAAACTGGTCCCTGCACACGCACATCTTTGCCTCGCAACAGGCCAACCAGATTACCTTCAATGGGCAATTCTAGACTGTTCAACACAGAATTCCCCTCCAGTTGTGAGTGGAGACGGGCAAGCAATTGCACATTATGTTCTGAGAGCAGACGTGACCAGAGTTGGCTGGCTTCAGGCTCTTCAGTTTTGAGCAACAGGACCGCGTGGGTGCATTGTTGGAAAAGCGCCGTATCAGCATCTCCAGGCCTACCACCCATATCAAGTAAGAAAGGAAGGTGGCGATGTTGCAGGGTCTGACAGATACGCTGTACATATTCTGGCGACCATTTGCCCTTCACACGAAATTTTTCTATAATGTGCGGATCACTCTCTTGAGAGAAGTTACCTTCCGCCATCAGGACCCCGCAGGATAAGATGACGAACGCCCCGCTCGTGCAGAGCTTGAGTTAGACTATGAAACAGGACAGATTTGCCCGTGTGCGGTGGGCCACCAATACAAACAACAGGCAATAAATTCACCATAATTTTCTTCTCCAATTTATAGGACAAAAAAGAAGGAGCTACATTGATGCCGGAGAAGCACATACTTCTGGCAACGCTCGGCGGCCAACCACAGATTGTCACCTTCACGCTTGATCTCTTACTACCCACCTATCCCATTAGTGATGTGATTGTACTCCATCCGGCTACTACACAAGAACGAATTCAGAACTCCCTGAAGCGCGTCCAGGGAGAGTTTGCAGGTGACTACTATGCATCAGCCCAACGAAACATTCATTTACGTTCACATGTGCTTCAGTTCCAGGGTAAGGCGCTGCATGATATTTACGACGATAGGGCTGCCGATGGCGTGCTAGATACGTTGCATAAGCTCATCGGTGATCTTAAACGCCAGGGTTATGCTATTCACCTTTCGGCAACCGGTGGACGACGGCTCATGGGCCTGCTGGCCGTTTCTGTCGCCACGCTTAATTTTGATCGGCATGACCATATCTGGCATATTTATACGCCAGATTCAGTGAAGAAACTGGCAGATGAAGGTACGCTGATGCACGTTCCTGCTGATACCGGAGTGACGCTGATTCAGGCCCCTTTCCTCTCACTGGGAGCATATGTCTACTATCCTTCGCCCTCGTTTCGTAACGCACAAGAAGAGCAACGCTCTCAGATGGATGCTCTGGAATATGCCCGCTGTAGCCAGGTCTTTCAGGAAGCCACTCCGGCGCAACAGAAGATCTTACGAGCATTTGGGCAAGGATTGCGTCCCCAACAGATCGCAGAGCAATTTACTATCACCATTGCCACAGTATATGCACACACATCTGTGCTGTTGCGTTCTTGCTACAACGCCTGGAATATAGACATGAAAGAGCGGTTAGGTTATCAGTTTCTCCAGGTAAAATTTACGCCCTACTTTGAACGCCTACAAAAGTAGTGTACACCTCTAAGAGCCAGAAAACATTCGTAAAAGTGATAATAAATCTTCGCATTTCTACTAATGCCTTTGTGTATGGTCTCATGTTACGCTCTTCACCAAAGAAGCATAGAGAAGTTACCATTCATTAAGGGCTATGCAGCTAAAGATTTTTTCTCAGCTTTTATAGAGAAAAGTACTATTTTATAGATACTTCCCTAGAGATATAAAGATACCATGTTATGCTTCATACCATTCCCAGGTAGAGACAAGCATAGCACCTCTTCTTCAGAGTAAGTAGTTCAGTAATAGCAGGGAGCTACAGATGCAATATTTTTTGTTCCTGGTCCATATCGGTCCCATTCAGACCTTTATTGCCAGCGCTCGCCGCACACGTGATCTTTATTATGGCTCAAACCTCCTCAGTGAACTTTCAAAATTAGTAGCATCCATCCTCGCACAGAAGTACGGGATAGAGAAGCTTATCTTTCCTGCGCCTGCAAGCAGTGATGAACTAAACATGGGAAGTTCTTTGAACGTGAGCAATAAAATACTCGTACAACTACCCGCAGATGCTGATCCTGGCGCTATCGGCACAGATATTCGCCAAGAAATCCAGGCTTATTTAAAAAGGCGCTGGATACAGTTGAAAAAAGATATCGAGAGAGAAATAAAGGTTCCTGGTATTGAGAAAGAGCTTCAGCTCTGCGGTGAGAAGGCACAGCTCCACCGAAACTGGTTGGGGCATAGGTGCGCAACAGATCGAGAATATGGTTGAATATTTCTGGGTCATCATTCCCTGTACCGATCAGAATTACGAGACACAACGGCAGCAATTAGACCAATTGATGGCAGCGCGAAAAAACACGCGCATCTTCAAGCCAGTCCCCTGGGGAGGTAGTGAGGCAAAATCTTCCATTGATGGACAACTAGAGAGCATACTCCCCGAAGGGCTCTATCCCAGCAGGACAATTTATCGCAAGGGACTGCGTAGTAATGTTCACGAAGAGATGATACAGCGCCAGGCATTCATCCTGTACGATGTCTTTGGAGCGGGACCGGCGGAGCGGCTCTCAGGCGTCGATCTTCTGAAAAGGCGCGGAACCTTTGAGGAGAAAAAGCTCAACGGAGAGAGCGTACCAAATAGGCCAATCAGATTTCCCAGCACCTCACATATAGCGGCACAATCCTATCTCACCTGCCTGAGTAAGCTCAAAAATAGTGAGCAGGAGCAGTTAAAAAAGACCTGGCAGAACTACATTCAGCAGGCCAAGAAGCTTGGCACAACCGAAGAACAGGCACTTAATTTCATAGGAGGTTATAAGGGGCATGAAATCCTGGGCAAATACGATGGGGGCATGCTCTTTGCGGAACGGCTGATACAGGATACCGTGCATACAGCACAACTTGAAACAGCGCAACAAAAACTCGAAGCCTTCTTGAAACAGGCCAATAGCTACTTCGAGCGATCAGTTCCCTGCTCCCCTATTACGCTATCCTGGTTGCAGATGGGGATGGCATGGGTGAAACGATTGACTACCAGGCAGGATTGCCAAAAGGGAGAGAATCATCGCAAACTTTCAAAGACACTGGCGGACTTTGCCAAAGAGGCAAAAGAGATCATTGAGAAACATAAAGGGGCGGCTATTTACACAGGGTTGGGGATGACGTCGTCGCGTTTCTACCGATATACAGCGTATTAGCATGTACGCGGGAGATCCGGCCAGACCGATTTTCCCAAACAATGGAACCGTTCAAAAACGCAAAGGAAGCAAAGGGACCAACGCTTTCGGCAGGCATCGCCATTGTCCACCATCTAGAAATGCTGCAAGAGGCACTTGGGATCGCAAGGCGAGCGGAAAGACTGGCAAAAGACGTAGATGGGAAAGATGCAGTAGCAATCATCGTTGCCAAGCGCGGGGGTGAGCAGTACAGTGTAGCAGGGCAATGGGTAAACCTGGATGATTATATTGAAGGATTACTTCCTGCTGTGTCTCAGGAGATATTCCCAACGGCATTGCTTATGCTATTCGAGACACAGTACAGCGCTTCCAGGGTTTGGAGGCCGAGACAAGCACAATGAAGTCCGTGACAGTTACAAAGTTATCGTGGCCCGACATTCAGCGTATCCTGCTACGGCGTCTCACGAATCAGAAGAAACTAATCAGGGAGAACGAGGGCGAACAACAGGAAACAACGCTCTACGAGTATTTACTGGCACGGATCGACGTGCATCCAGAAAAAAGGACAAAGACAGCAAGACAAACAGGCACCACGACACCTGTACAAGAAGAGCAGGTGGTAAGCTGGGAGTCGCGAAAGTAAACGCACTCAAAGATAGCAAGGGCAACATTGATTTTCAAGAATTTATCAATGAGCTACTTGTAGCACAAGTCCTGGCAAAAACAAAAAAACTGATCGAAACCCCGGTAAGGAGCAAACAGGTATGAGCACATGGCTGATTGAGCCACATGATCCCTTAATTTTTCGCGATGGGCGTCCCTTCGGGCCAACACCAGGGGCACGAGCAAAATCGCTGGCATTCCCCTTTCCCTCCACAACAGCGGGGGGAGTACGAACACAGATCAAAACAAACGATAACGGCATCTTCGAGCTTGGTGATAGCTCGTTAGAGGATCTCAAAAAGCTCAGCGTACGAGGGCCATTCCTAGTGCAATTAACCAGAAATGGGAATGACGAGTTCCAGTGGCTGGTACCGGCACCTCTAGACGCATTGTTTCTCAAAGACAAACAGAAAAACATCACCTTGAAGCGGCTCCAACCGATCAAACTGCCAGAGGGGAGCCAGACCGATTTTATTTATCCGCCTTTGCAAGAGCAAGAGGCAAAAGACCATCCATTTTATCTCGTTGGGCAGAGAGAAGCCAGTTCACTCAAGCCGATGGTGGATGCTCCGCATTACTGGTACTGGCAAAAGTTTGAGGAATGGTTGTTTGACCCGAAGACACAGGAAATCGCTGATGTAGAGAGACAGGGGCATCGGGGGCCAGCGCAAGAGCTACGCGTCCATGTGGGCATCGATTTCAGCAGGCGCACAGGCCAGGAGGGAGCACTTTTCGACACCTCTGGTCTGGAATTCACCTATACGCACACCGTAAAAGAGAGCAAGAAGCAGTATAATGAGCGGCTGGCGCTGGCCGTTCACATCGACGAAACACAATGGAAGATGAAAGAAGGACTCAACTGCCTGGGTGGTGAGCGGCGTATGGTGTACTGGCGCAAGAGCGAATGTGAACTACCAGAAGTCTGTCCCGAAGAGATCGTAAAGAAGATACAAGAGAAGAAAACCTGTCGCATCATCTTGCTGACACCGGGCAGTTTTACGGATGTTGCCAGGCCAGATTTCTTGCAGAAAGAAGCCAGGAAGCTCAACATCGAGATAGAGATACGGGCGATAGCCACGCAACATCCCCAGATCGTCTCCGGCTTTGACATGCAAAATAACAGACGGAAGCCCTCGCGCCGTCTGGCTCAGGCTGGCAGCGTCTATTTTGTAAAGCTATGCGGCGGCGATTCTAACAATATTGAGCAATGGATATATAAGACATGGCTAAGAAGTATCAGCGATGACGAGCAGAGCCGATGTGACGGATTTGGCCTGGTAGCGATAGGGACCTGGACTGATGATCTTGCTATACAGCAGTAGGGAGAGAGTATGAGAAAGAAACTGGATATCGCGCCCCCACTTTTTGACGCACAGAGCACGCCGCGTACTGACGCCAACATCATCATACAAGAACGAGAATACAAGCTGATTACACCCCTTTTCGGCGGTGGTGCAAATCCAGGAGAACGTGATCAGGTTACCACCATTCGGGGTAGCGAGATACGTGGGCAATTGCGATTTTGGTGGCGTGCGTGCCGGGGTGGGCAGTTTGCTTCTCTGCAAAAGATGAAAGAAGCTGAAGACCGTATATGGGGGAAAGCGCATAAAAAGGCAGATGAGGAAAAGGCAAAGGAGGAGATATTACCAACAGTACAAATTAATATAGACGTAACAAACAAAGGGGAAAAACAAGATCCCTTTCTAGCAGGTCAAAATAAAGAGCAAAACAGTGAAAGGATTCCTAAATACGCAGCCTTTCCTCTCCAACCCGATCAAAAAGACAAGAAGAAAAATACTCTTCCAAAAAAGTTCGTCTACAAAAACATCGCTTTTCACATGATTTTGTCATTTCCAAAAGCCCACAAGCAAGAGATAGAGGCAGCGCTATGGGCATGGGAGACATTTGGGGGAATTGGTGCAAGAACCAGACGCGGGTTTGGTGCGCTTCAATTACTGACAGTGAATGGGAAAAAGGCAGAATTGCCTGACTCTGATAGCGACAAAGTTCGTAAGTGGATTAGCGATAAGCTCAAAGAGCATGTAGTTCCCGAAAGCTATAATATAGAAACAGCACATCTTGCACATAATTTGGATTACAGAATTATCAAAGCAGACACTCCATATGGAGTATGGAATGCCCTAATCAATAAGCTATCCTTCTTTAGGCAACAACGTACCTCAGAGCAGAAATGGCCGGAAACGAAAGCTATTCGTGATCTTCTGAACAATCCGACACTACAACCATATCACCGATTTCCCAAAGCGGCCTTCGGTCTGCCTATCGTTTTTCAGATGCAAGAAAAAATCATTACACTTGAACGGGCCGAAAAAGGGCATGAACGTCTGGCAAGCCCACTGATACTCAAGCCACTAGCTTGTAGTAACGGTAAAGCAGTTGGATTAGCAGTACTACTCAAAGAAAAACACACACTTCCACCAAATGGGTTACACCTTATTTTACCAAATGTAAATCTAAAACCTTTACCAGTTAGTGCCACGCTTGACAAGCAGCAACTTTCCAAGCTTTCCTTTTTACACAACAATCCAAACATAATGCAAGTATTCCTAGAATTTATAGGAGGAAGGTAAAACATGAAAGCCCGACTAACATTGATTTCATGCGCTCTCGCCGTTGCATCCGGGTATTGGGCAGGGAGCTGGAGTGATAGATCTGCCGATTGCACGCGAGAAAGCTACCGGCATTCCATTTTTGCCCGGCTCTTCGCTCAAGGGGGCACTGCGGACGCAATGCACGACTAACCCGGAAACGGAGCACTATTGCAACGAGATCTTTGGCCCATCCGATATCCTGAGCGAGGAACGGAATAGTGCCAGTCAGGCACAGTTCACCGATCAGCGTCTGCTTCTGCTCCCCGTGCGCAGTCTCGCGGGGACATTTGCCTGGGTCACCTCACCCTACATCCTTCAGCGTTTTCGTCGCGAAGTACTTGATATCCAGGGTTCGGTCTCAGTAGGACAGGCCGTACCTGAATTTCTGGAAGAGGACATCTGCTATGTCTCGGTAGCGCAAAGCGCGATTGTGCTGAAAGACTTAAAAAGTGCGGACAGAGTTTTTCTGGAAGATCTGAATCTGAAACCGAAGGCGCATCCATTTGTGAAAGAATGGGCGGAATGGATTGGGCCACAGCTTTTTGCAGAAGAAGATGTGGATGCTGGCTACTGGCGTAAACAGTTTACCCAACGCCTCTGTCTTGTCAGTGATACTGTCTTCAACTTCCTGCTTGAAACCGCGACAGAAATTATTACGCGTATCCGCCTGGAAGAGAACACAAAAACAGTGACAGATGGTGGTCTGTGGTACGAAGAAGCATTGCCAACCGAGACGGTGTTGACAGGCATGCTGGTGGCAACTCCAGTCAAAGAGGGCAAGCTCAGTATTGAAGAGATCTTCGCTATCCTCAAAAAATTGACAGGCGCACCAATTCAATTGGGCGGGAAAGCCACCGTTGGTTGTGGCATATGTCGCGTCCACTTAGTATAAGGCGAAGAGAGGAAGAAAGAATATGCAGACACGGGACCAACAGTACGCCATTGCAGCACACAAACATGTCACATGGATAAAAGAGAACGTCAATGATGAAAAACAGCGCAAAAGTTACGGAGCAATGTCGCACAAACTTCCCATTCTCATCCGAACAACGGGCCTGGCTCAAGCGCTTGTTTTTGTCGAAGCGCGAGGGAATGACCAGCATAAGAAACTGCTTGCAGACCTGGCGACAAGCATCAATCTGGGGAGCAAAAAAGAGCTACTCGATCTGACGATAGCTGCGCAACTCAGTCAATATATCTATCTCACCCAGCAGATGCTCGCCGCTTTGCTGTGGTACAAGCGCTTTGCCCAATCCATTTTAGGGGTAGATGCCAGTGATAGTGGCGATGAAAAGTTGGGAGAGGAAGAGTAAAAACAATGGACAGTCGGCGCAAAGAAGTACAAAAAGAATTACAAGGGGTATCATTCTCTCGCCTCCAGTCACAAGGGATCAATGCAGGGCTCTGGCTGGACAAATATCTTGTAGCACAGGAGCAAAAGAAGAGAGACAGCGATATTAGAGAGCAACGCGACGAAGAAGCGAAAAAGGCTATGGAGAGCCGGAAAAACCTGGTCGAGGAAGTGTGCAGCATTGCAGTTCCTGATTCTGTATATCGGATTTTATCGGCGCTGGCAACAAATATTAAAACAGGGCAAAGCCAGCACACGGACAGCCGAGGCAACCAGCCGGATCAGTGTTGGGCTGGGGACAGAGAGCGTTCTAGAAACCTCCGTGAGCTTGCACCGGACTTATGGAGTTCCTTATATTCCAGGAAGCGCGTTGAAAGGACTTGCAGCCAGCTATATGCGCCAGAAGCTTCTGCCGAAACCCCAAAAGGGACAAGAGAAAGAAGCAACAGAGGAAGAGCGGCAGTGGGTACAGGCAAGCAAGATTATTTTTGGAGATACGAATGAAGCTGGCTATATCACCTTTTATGACGCGCTGTATATTCCTCCAAAAGAGGGAGAGGCAGCGAATAAACCACTTTATCCTGATGTAATTACCGTACACCATCCAAAATATTATCAAGGTGGGGAGGTGGCACCAGCCGATTGGGATAGTCCGATTCCGGTCCCTTTTCCGAGCGCGTATGGACGCTACTTGATCGCGTTGTCTGCACCAGATCTTGCGCAAGCGGTTCCCTGGATCGAGATGACATTCGACATCCTGGGAGAAGCATTTAAGACAATGGGCATTGGAGCTAAGACTTCTAGCGGTTATGGGCGGCTAAAGTATATCACGCGCATCTCTGCGAAGGCACAGGAAGTGGTCAGCGAGATTGCGAGAATGCCTCAAGAAGCGGTCAATCAAGGCATTCAAAAATATTATGGGCCCTGGCAAAAATTCACCTTGCTGGATGATAGGATAGCAATCGCACAGGCTATTGTCAACAAGGTACGTATGACAGGGTATGAGCCGAGAAAAGTAAAGGTAGCATGGTATCAGGAATTGTTGGGATTTATTGAGCAGAATGACGAACTGGACTAGCATGAGTTATTAGAAATGCTAAGAGCAGAGGAGAAATAAAATGACCACAATTCTCACAACAACAGGTCTTTCATTGTACTTCAACACACAACGAGTAGCTGGTACAAAGACCCCAAGTGATGACCAACTACGGCAACAGGCCTTGCACAAACGCAGAAAGTAGTTGGGCTGCTCAAAGAAATATTGGAGATTGAATAATGCTCATACTCAATTTCACGCATCCACTCACGCAACAACAACAGGAACAGATAGAGCAAATTACGGGCATACGAGTGGAAGAGATTCGGACTATTCCGGTGCAGATAGAGCAAAGCGAGCCATTGGGGCCGCAGGTTGTGGCGATTGTTGATGCAGTAGGGCTAACGCAGGAGGAGTGGCAGACGCGAACGGTGCTGATTAATCCGCCGGGCTATGCTCCTGCTGCATTTGTTTTGCTGGCAGAAGTGCATGGACGGAGCGGGCATTTCCCGAATCTGGTACGAGTTCGTCCGAAGCAGGGACCGATAGTGACGTATGAGGTTGCGGAAATACTCAACTTGCAGCAGTTGCGAGACGAGGCACGCAGGCGCAGATTTTCGTAGTGCATATGTTCGATGAGACCGGATATGAGATATCGCGGGTCCCAATTTGGATTGTCTCTCGCATGCAGAGTCCTTATGATACCCCTGAATGGGCAGAGCTCTCTGGAAGGCTACCTAAAAGATTACGCATTGCCCTCGTCCCTATGCAGAGAGAGAGGCAAACGGGCACAAAAGAACATCTTTTTTAAGAAAAAGGCAAAAAGCTGCATCTCTTCCTGATACTCTACCAACTTTTGTGCTTGCTGCTTAGGAGAAAACAAAGGCAGAAGTGCAGCGCCCTGACTTTCTATACGTGAATGTCCCGCAATACCTTGCAGCGTGAGACCTTGAATAATAATATGCCGATCATATTGCACATTTCCCTCTGCATAAAAAGTTGCCAGATAACGCATTATTTTTTCTTTTTCCTTCAGATGCTTCCGGGAAACATCCTGATTTAATGCCCGTGCCTCCCTATACAAACGCCAGATTTCTTCTTTAGGAAGTCTCCCCAAAGCCTCTTCCTCTTGCGCCTTCTGCATAGCAAGACTTCCTGGCATCAACTCTTCTTTTGTAACAACTGCTTCAATATCTATCCAGGGAGATGGAGAACCCTCCTTTTCATGTCCTTCGCACGAACCGCTAGTATGAATACCAAGCACACGTAAAGCTACTACGGCCTCAAAAATGCCAGGATCAATCCCTTTACCAAGCCGATCAGTAATAGCAGTACAGGCAACAACAGCCTCATCCCAGATATGTATTCGTTCATTCTCATCTAATAAGATCATTCCTCTTGCCTTTCTACGCTTTTGATGAAAAATATTCGATACGCTCATTAATAAGGGAGTCAGTCATTTCTGCCTACAGATTTCTGGCAAAAACAGCGATGATTTGCCATGTCGTAACCTGGCCCCAGAGAATTTTCAATCTGTCATCTTTCCCTCTTGTTGCCTACTTTGTAGTAGCCGCACATAGCTTTCGCGTGCTCTTTTTGTGCTGGAATGATTGGACCCCAATTGCTGCTCATAGATTGATAATGCCTGCTGGTAGAACGATTTTGCCTCTGCCAATCTTGCCCTGCTTCTTATAAAGAAGAGCCAGATTATACATATTTGTTGCTACATAAGGGCGCAATGCTTCCTGTGTGCGTTTGAAAATAGTTAATGCTTGCACATACAGTAGTTCCGCCTCTGTTAATTGACCACGAGCATGGTAAAGAGTAGCCAGATTGTTCAGCGTAAGAGCTCTATGAGGATGTTCTGCCCCTAACTGTTTTTCTTGAATAACTAATGCCTGCTGATAAAGAGCCTCTGCCTCATTATGTTTGTGTTGAGCAGCGTAGAGCTTCGCCAGGCCACTCAGGCTGATAGCTGTAGTAGGATGCTGAGACCCTAGAGAGTGCTCACATATATCTAACGCTTGTTGATACAGTGGCTCCGCCTCAGCATACTTCCCCTGCTCGTAATAAAACTCAGCTTGATTGAGCAAGCGAGAAGCTGTATCAGGATGTCCAGGTTCCAACACCTTCTCACTTATCTCCAATGCTTGTTTCAATAGTGGCTCTGCTTGAGTATGCTTGTCCTGCGTTCGATACAATACTGCCAGATTATGGATGGTTTGTACAGTAGTAGGATGCTCAGACCCTAATTTCTGCTCAAGAATTGTGAGCGCTTGTACATACAAAGACTCTGCCTCTGCAAATCGCCCCTGAGTATAATAGAGTCCAGCTAAACTATTCAAGACATTTGCTACAGCCTGATGTTCTTGCCCTGAAGCCTTCTGTTCTATGATCAATGCACGTTGCAATAGCTGCTCTGCTTTCCCATACGCCCCCTGCTCATAATAGAGCAATGCCAGATTATTTAGACTAACAGCCGTATTATGATCCATCGAATCAGGCTGGTAGAGCATGGCAAATAATCGCTCAAACAACGGTTCCGCCTCCTGATAGCGGCCACGTTTATGGAGGTAATAGCCGGTTTGGTTGAGCAGGTGAACTGCTTCTGGAGAGATCATCCCTTCTTGCTCAATATGCTCCACACAGACCTGCGCATGTGGCAGGTATCGATCACACTGTGACCACGTATTAAACTCGATGAAGGGCGGCAACGCTTCATCTACCACCTGTACAGTTCTATTCGTCCACATTTGTCTCTTCTCATCATTCATCGAGTCTTTGATTACCGCTTGCACCAGACGATGCATATTGAGCATACGCTCATCGGCATTTCTCTGTACGAGCGAATAAGCTAACAGAGCCGCTAGTGAAGAGTGAAATTGTAAATCATCGTGCGCAATAGTCTGTAGCGATGGAGTCAAATATGCAGCACCAACAGTAATGATCTCCTCTGGAATTGCATCGGGATGAAGAAATGAACAGAAATCTAATAAATCGCTGGCCGATGGATCAGCCCTAGAAACCTTCTCAAAAGAAAGAGACCAGGTGGTAGCCACAGAACCTGAATGGTCCTCTCCAAAGCTTCCACGAGCAAGAAGTAACTCCTGACGACGCGTATGGTAAAGTTCCATATACGTCTCCAGAGTACATGAAGTCTCCTTGATATAGGCACCAGCTTGATCAAGAGCCAGGGGTAGCCCATCCAGTGCTTGCGAAATGTCACAAGCCATCGTACGCTTATCGACGCTTATGACATTAAAAGATGTCGATAGAGGAAGAATATCCGCTCGGCGCAGCAACAACGTTGCCCCCATTTCAGATTCCATCTTCTGTACCTCAACACGTTGAACTGCTCCACCTAGTGCCCATGCTCGCGTTGTAAGCAGGATATGACCTTGCCCCGCTTTGGGTAGGAATGGTTCGACCAGTATCAGAGCATCCACGTTATCGAGAATTAATAACCAACCTGCATGCAGGCTGCAACCAGGACATGACAGCAGTAACAATCACCTGTTGATCTTGCTCGTTTCTTTCTGGCAAGTCCAAAACATGCGCAATAGTGACAAACTCAGAGGTCAGCGTTGAAGCTGAATCGGCTCCTACCCATAATATAGCCTGATAGTCCTGTTGATAACGATAGACATACTCAAGGGCGATCTGCGTCTTGCCAATCCCTCCCAGGCCGCTGATACCCTGTGGTTGACTCAATGCAGCAGCATTTTGCTGTTGAAGTGCTTGCTGCAATTGGCTCAGAACCTCTTCACAACCGGTAAAAAAGGGATTGCGCCGATAAGGGACCTTCCAGATTGGTGACTGTATTGCGGGAGTAAGCATTACAGATCCTCATCCATTGAAAAGAAAATCTTCTTCTGCCGGATTTTGTATGACCAGAGTACATCATTGATACCGAGGAAATAAATATACAAAGTACATTTCCTTGTGATACTATCTATTCTATCATAGGAATAGCACTATCGTATTTTTGCATACAATATAGCTCTTAATTAAAATGATGAGAAGAGAAACGTATGGAAGATGAGCCAGAAAGCAAAGAGAAAGACTTTTTTATTAGCTATGCACATCAAGACTGGCAATGGGCAAATTGGATCAATGAACAACTAGAAGGTGCAGGCTATAAAACTATCTTCCAGGCCGAGATTTTCCACCTGGGGGTCATGTCCTCCTGGAAATGGATAAGGCCACATACGCCAAACGCACTCTTGCGGTAGTATCTCCAGACTATCTCGCCTCAAAATTTACCAAACCTGAGTGGTCTGCGGCCCTGTATCGCGATCCAACGGGAGAGCAGGGTCTGCTCTTACCAGTACGTATACTGCCGGCCAATGTTTCTGGCTTACTGGCACCGCTTATCTATTATTTGACCTGGTAGGCCAGGAAGATAAGGAAAAAGCGCGAAAAATTTTACTCAGAGGTGTGGAGCAAACACCGAAAAAGCTCCAACCCGCTACATTCCCATCACCGCTCATCTCCAGCCAACCATCTCCTGTAAATACTTCTTTGCAAGCACGCTTTGGAGCCCCTTTCCCACCCTATTGGAACGTCTCTCGCCGCCACGCGCCGTATTTTACTGGTCATGAAGAGCAGATAGAACAGATTTTTCGAGCATTTACCACTAGAGATGCGGCCCAGATACCAGATCCTCAAGCTATCGTAGGTCTGGGAGGCCTGGGAAAAACACAGACAGCGGCAGAGTATGCCTATCGCTTCCGTACACAGTACCAAGCAGTATTGTGGGTCAGAGCCGACAAAAGAAAATTTCTGGCAGACTTCCGCGCTCTCGTCCGCTTACTCGAATTGTCAGAGCCAGAAAATCCCATTGAAACGATGCACACGTGGTTTAAGGAAAAGAGCGATTGGCTACTTGTCCTTGATAATGCAGATGATCTTCAGATTGTTGATGCGTTTCTGCCACGTACACAGCGTGCGACACGGTCCTTCTGACAACGCGGGTCAGAGCAGCAGGCAATGTGGCACAACCACTTTGTTAGAACCACTCAATCCAGAAGACGGGGCGCTCTGCATCTTGCGCCGCGCTGGCAGTATTCCGAGAGCTGGACAGCTACGTGATGTCTTCTCCTTCATCCAGGTTAGATGCAGCCATACGCCTCTCGAATTGATGAATGGTCTCCCTCTTGCATTGGAACAGGCAGGAGCCTATATTGAAGATACTGGAAGTAGTGTCAACAGGTATCTCGCCCTCTTATGAGAAACGCCGCGCCGAGATTATCCGACGTCAATATGGAGCATTACCAAATTATCCTCTCTCCGTTGCTACTGTTTGGGAGATTTCTCGTAGCATTGTGAAACAAAAAGAACCTGCCACATTTGCGTTCCTCCATTCTGTGCCTTTCTGGCTCCTGACGCCATTCCAGAAGAGATTTTTACCGCAGGAGCAGCAGTCTGGTAAAGATTTGGAGTCAAGTGGCCGCCGACTCAGTCGCCATCGATATGGCGACAAGTATGTTACGGCAGTATCTCGCTCCTCAATCGCGAAGTCAATGAGGAAGATGATATTGACCGCTTCTCTATCCACAGGATGATGCAAGAAATTCTCAAAGATGAGATGGATGAGGCAACGCAGCAGATGTGGGCAGAACGAGCGGTGCGTGCAGTCGATCTCGCACTCCCTTCTGTCGAGGAACACATCATACAAGCACATGTACGGCATTGCATCTCACTCATTGAACAATGGAACATGACCTTTCCTGAAGCCGAACATATACGACAATATGCGGAAGAAACATACTACGAGGGATGAATAAGGGATGTCTCTTCTACTTAAGAGGTGAGTTGAGGTTTGGAGCAAGACACGAGTAAAGGAGCCAAGGTATGTTAGCGCCCAATCCACCAACCTTGTGGAGCGTACCCTATCAGCGCAACCCGTTTTTCACAGGACGAGATGAAGTGCTGGGCCCAACTGCATCATGCCTTACAGGCTCATGCTACAGTGGCACTTTCCACCCACAGGGTATCAGCGGCCTGGGAGGGATTGGCAAAACCCAGACTGCTCTCGAATATGCCTATCGCTATCGTGAGGAGTATCAAGCCACCTTCTGGGTACGAGCCGGAACTCACCTGGCTCGCTTCTCACCGACTTTGTACGTATCGCCGATCTGCTACAACTCCCAGAGAGAACGCTGCAAGATCAACATCTCATTGTCGAAGCTGTCCAACGCTGGTTTCACGTCCACATTGCCTGGTTACTCATTTTTGATAATGTTGAAAATCTACCCACCCTTCATGCATTTCTACCAAAGAGTGGCCGTGGACACATCCTTTTCACGACGAGAGCACAATCACTGGGTGGTATTGCCCAACGTATCGAGATAGAACCAATGCAGCCAGAAATCGGATCGCTGTTCCTCTTACGACGAGCAGGGCTACTTGCTCTGGACGCTCTACTCGATGTCGCGTTAGAGGAAGTCAGAGAGTAGCCGTCGCTATTGTAGCAGAGGTGGCAGGACTTCCCCTGGCGCTAGATCAAGCTGGCGCTTACGTCCGTGCGACCTCATGTACGCTCTCTGCCTATCTGGAGATATACCGAGAACGCAACACCATGCTTTTTCAGGCGAAGCGCTGATAGCGATTATCCAGAGTCCGTTGCTACCACCGCGTCGCTTTCATTTGAAAAAGTGGCACAGGCATCGCCAATAGCGGTAGAACTTTTGCATCTCCTTGCTTTTCTTTCTTCCGACACTATTCCAGAAGAGGTTATTGCCGAAGGATCAGTCCATATGGGACAACTTCTGGAACCCATTGCTCATGACGAACTGCAACTGGACATAGTCATCAGCGAAATTTCAAGTATTCACTCATTTCGCGCAATTCTGATACTGCTACCCTCACTATTCACCGTCTTGTACAAGCCGTCTTCAAAGTGAGCATGAGTAGAGACATGCAGCATCTCTGGGCTATACGTGCAGTCCAGGCCATAAATGATACATTCCCCAACGTCGATTTCTCGACCTGGTCACTCTGCCAGCGCTATCTCCTGCACGCCCAGAACTGTGCGACGCTTATCCAGGAGTGGCAGATGGACTTTGCCAATGCCGCACGGCTTCTCAATCAAACTGCGGCCTATTTACGCGCTCGCGCCCAATATGCCGAGGCAGAGCCACTCTACGTCCAGGCATTAAATATCTGGAGACAGAAATTTGGACTACAGCATACTCATGTTGCCGCCACCCTCAACAATCTTGCCTACCTCTACAAAGAATGGGGCAAATATAAATCCGTTGAGCAACTCTATCTGCTTGCACTGGCTATTTGGGAACAAACAGAAGGGCCGGATCATCTCCATGTGGCGACCAGCCTTATCAACCTTGCTGACCTCTACAGAACGCAAGGAAAATTTGAGGTAGTTGAGCCACTTTACCTACGAGCACTGGCTATTCGTCAACAGAAGCTGGGCCCACGAGATCCAGCTACCGCTTCCGTTCTGCATAATCTTGCCGAACTCTACCTGGAACAAAATAAAGACGAGTTGGCAGAGCCGCTCTATGAAGAGGCTTTCGATATCCGTAAAAGGACGCTGGGTTTAGAGCATCCAGACACGGTACACAGTCTCAACGGACTAGCTCGACTCTCTATGCAGCAAGGACACTATGATCGGGCTGTTTCTCTGGCTCAACAGGCACTCTTCATTCAAGAGCAGGCTCCTGGGTCTACACCATCCCACGACGGCAACACTACTGTATAACCTGGCATCTCTCTACAACGAGCAGGGCAAATATCAACAGGTTGAGTCACTCTATCTACAAGCACTAGCGGTTCGAGAAGAAAAACTTGGCCCCTGGCATCCTATGATCGCCGACACGCTCAATAATCTTGCGACCTTTTACGATGAACAGGGCAGATATGAGGAAGCGGAGTCCTATCATCAACGAGCATACGCCATTTATCAACAGGTATTTGGAGAGCATCATCCAAGAAGTGCGGCCAGTCTCAATAATCTGGCAGAGATCTATCGTGTACAAGGAAAAGACGAACAGGCAGAAGCACTTTACAGACAAGCACATGCGATACATGAACAGATACGAGGACCCGAGCATCCCGATACCACTGCAATTCTCAGCAATCTTGCACTTTTATACAGGAAACAGGGCAAATTAGCGCAGGCAGAACCACTCTTTACGCAAATCGTAGCTATTCGTGAACGAACATTAGGAGCAAAGCACCCAAAAACAGCAGTAAGTATGCATAATTTAGCGGATCTATACCGAGATCAAGGACAGTTTGAGCAAGCAGAAAAGCGCTATAAACAGGCGCTGGAAATCTGGAGACAGACAGTAGAACCAGATCATGTCATGATTGCCAATGCCAATAATAATCTGGCACTCCTCTATGTCCAACAAGGCAGATATGAGCAGGCCAAAGAGCTCTATCAACAAGCATTCTCTATTATGAGCCAGGCTGGAAATAGCAAACGTCCCGCGCTCACAATTCTTGTGAACAACTATCTCACGCTCTTAGAAAAGACAGGGCAAAAAGATGATGGGCTATTCATTCATATGCAGAGCCATATTGAGCTTCCAGATCCTACAGATAAAGGTTAGGAATTGCTTCTCGCTGATGCTTCTTGTGAAAAGAGCTTTCTCACTATTTCAGTTTGTCGTCTTCTGTGTATTCAGCAGTTGTTGCTCCAAATCCTGTGCTTCTGCTTCTCGCTGTAAAGAACGTAGGAAGCGAGCATACCCTTGCATCACTGATTGCGTCGCAGGATGCGTCAATCCGAAGACCTGTTTGCGAATAGCAAGTGCCTGTTGATACTGTGCCGCTGCTTCTTCCCAGCGCTGCTGTGCGGAGTAGAGTCGTGCCAATTGATGGGCTGAGATAGCAGTGAGCGGATGATTTGACCCCAACACGTATTCACGAATGTTTAAGGCTTGTAATAAAAGAGTTTCTGCAAGCAGAAACTGTCCTTGATCCTGGTATAAACAGGCCAGGTGATGCATAGTTTCAGCCGTAAAGTGGTGCTCAAGACCAAAGAATACCTCTCGAATCGAAAGAGCTGTCTGATAGTATGCTTCTGCCTCTTCAAGACGCCCTTGATCCTGATAGAGCCGGGCCAGTGCATCCATACCAATTGCAGTGAAGGGATGTTCCAGACCGAGAGCCTTTTCTTTAATCGACAATGATTGGAGATAGAGTTTCTCTGCCTGCTCATACTGTTTTTTCTGATGGGCAATCCGCGCCAATTGATGAAGAGTAGTCGCCATACTCACATGCTCTACTCCAAGCAATTTCGAGCGAATAGTAAATACCTTTTGATAGTAAGTAAATGCAGTATCATACTGGCCCCGATCCTGACAAAGCCAGCCAAGAGCGTGCAAGGTCGTGGCTGTTTCTGCGCTCTCACTTCCTAATGTGCGCTCTTTTATCTGTAAGGCCTGAAGATACAGCGTCTCTGCCGCCTTATACCGATATTGTGCATGAGCGAGCCGTCCTTGAGCATGGAACGTTTTTGCCATTTCCACATGCTCATTTCCGTACACCTGTTCTTTGAGAGCACGAGCACGTTGAAAGAACGGTTCTGCCTGAGAAAATAGTCCCTGATCTAATGCCAGCCAGCCAAGCGCATCAAGAACTTCAGTAAGTTCTTCTCTTTCAGCCGTTACAGGTGAGAGTTCTTTGAGGCGCAGAGCCAGATGATAGAGATGTTCTGCCTGAACATACTGAGCATGATCGTGAAAGAAACGTCCCGCACGGTAGTAAAAGTACCCCAGCGGCAACATGGTCCAGATGATAGTCTTGTAAAAGCTGTTCACAGGCGTACACATGGGGAATGTAGAGAGAACAGTGGGCCCATTCCTGGTCCTCTCTGGAAGGGAAAGCTGCGCAGAGTGCCTGAATGGTACGTTCGGCCCAGAGAACCTGTGCCTCCGGTTCCATCCGGGAGCGTAGGATAACCTGAATGAGACGATGAAGCGAAATCGTCCGAGTTTGTGGAAATCTTCTTACTAACGCAAATTGCCGCAGCATTTTGATTGCAGCATCAAAACGTGCTTCGTTTGTGAGGAAGCTTACCAGATGCGGCCCCAGATGAGCGGCACCTCGAAGAAAAATCTGCTGGGGAATTACTTCAGGGGCAAGAAAGAGTACAGACACGTAGCAGATCCACTGCACATAGATCTCGTGGCTCAAGATAGGCAAAGGAAAGGGACCAGGTGGTAACCACCGAATCGGGATGATAGCCAGACATGTCGCCACGTAGACTCAGGAGCAGTAATTGTTGCTGCTGGCAGCGATGATAATACTCGGTAAAGCTGCATCCAGTTTCCTCAATATAAGCTCCTGCTTGATCGAGTGCGAGAGGCAACCCGTCCAGTGCGTCACAGATATGTCGTGCCTCATTCAGATCCTCTGAAGTGATGTGATGAAGTGATTGTTCTTCAAGCAATAATCCAGAGCGTCGTAAAAGCAATTCCAGTGCGGCCTGCTCTGAAAGCTTCTCTATCTCCAGAGCATGCGCATATGTCTTACTCACTGGTGCCTGGGTTGTCAACAGGACGTGACCAGAAGAGCGCAAAGGAAGAATGTCTGTTACCAGCGAAAGATCGGCAACAGCATAAAACTAGTAACCATTGTGTAGTGGCTACTCAACCAACGTCTGACAGGAGAAAAAAGGTGGATGCTTTCTCACCCACTGTGAAAGGCAACCCTAAAGAATCCGCAAGGGCAACGAGATCAGCGAGGAGCGTCTCTTGAAAGGATGCATTGACCCAGAAGATGGCCTGATAGCGACCAGATGATCGATACGCATATTCCAGAGCCACCTGGGTTTTGCCCATACCACCAAGTCCACAGAGCGCGGCAATAGGCGTATTGGCAGCCTTCCAGGAAGAGAAATATACTGAGAGTTGTTCAAGAATATCTTCTCGTCCGATAAAAAAACGATTTTGTCGATAGGGAATAGTCCAAAGAGACTCATAAAGACCAACGATCAGGAGCAGGACCTTGCCTTCCCTGTTCAATGATGCGCTTAATTCCTTGCGAGATCAAAAAAAGCCTGATCGCAATTCGTCCAGTTCGCAACAGCTTTCCCATTGGTTGGTAAGGCGTGAAGCATCTCGAAGGTGCAGTACTCCAATCTACCGGGCGTAGAATAATAGGAACAACAACTGCTTCGCGTGCTTCATGACGTTGTAAGGCATATTTCGCTTCGCTACTATAGCAATAGTCCGAGGCTAGAAGAGCAGCGGTGACCAGTAACAGGATGATATCTGCCGCTGCAAGATGCCGTTTGAGCACTTCATCTTCCCATATTTGTCCTGCCTTCAAGAGCACGATGATCCCAGGTGCGAATCCAGCCTAACCTCTTCATTGCGGTAAGGTCTTTATATCCAGGGCTTCACAGAACTTCTGATCTTCGGGTGCATAGAGGTAAAAGAGTGATATCTCCGAAGCGGTCACTACTTGCACATTACAGCCCTCATTTGAACTAAGTATCCTCTATCACGACTACTCTTCCAGACAAAACAAGCTTCACCAACACATACCAATTCATGTACAAATGTGCTATGAACTAGTATAAACTATTACAGAAAGGATTATCTAGCGTATCTATACAGCAGGCAGTATCAACAACCTGGCTGCAAGTTATCAGAGTCAAGGAAAGTACAAGCAAGTAGAGCCACTCATTCAACAAACATTATTAGTATGATCACAGACTGTAGGTTCAAAACATCCTTTCACGCTGACTGGTTTCAACAATCTGGCCATTTTTCACGAAAGGCAAGGCGATTATAAGCAAGCGGAAAAGAACCTGGATAGGTCACTCAGCAAAGCTTACTTTCAGGCAAAGGTCACTATCGACACAAATCACAGAGAATAGCTTATCCAATATCTTTTTTGCGAAAGGCGAGAAGAACGCGGCGTACGGTCTCGTGAGAAACCCCATAATCGCTAGCAACTCGACGGAGTAATTCCTGATTCTTGAAACTGATGTTACACGATAGGCCACTCTACCAGGAGAAATGCCATATTTCGGTTTCGCTGGGCCTGGTCGTCGCCTTATAACAAGGGGAAGTGGAGTATTTCCATTTCCTTGCAGATGCGTAAGACCTGTTGAAGCTTTTGCGAGAGGAAACTAGAGGCAGAAACGAAGTAAATCAGCACTGGTGAGAGAGTAGCCGATGCCCGTCAGTTTCGTCACAAAAATACTGCAATTTACTATAAATAGTAAATTGCAGTATTTTTGTTAATATAGTCAATAGTGAGATGAAGAGCTGATCACGTTACCCTTATCGGTGATATGATGACAAAACTATAAGGTAGTGCAATGCAGACCATTAGAGGCCGGGGAAAAGTGCGTGTAGTGCCGATGGAAGTTTGCAAAGAGTACTTTTTCCTGGGACAATCCCAGATACCTCCCGACGGCTTCCATCGTCATGACTTCGCTCTCCGAGAGCTTGGGGGGCTCGGCCCACGCTCGCAATCGTTGGTCTTTGAGAAGCATCTCACCTGGATAGCACTCACGCTGTGCGAACGGCACAACACCCTCACACTCAAGGGCGAAGTAAAGGAAGCAAAGACATCAACCAGTGTACGATTGATAAGAACATAGATTTCACAAGTATTTGCCTCCCAGGGCCACATTCAAGAACCAGACAAATGATCACAGCCTTATGCCAACTTCCCCTGATCTGGTGCGGTACTGTTTTGTCCGTGCGTTTGAAATCCTCTGCTTGCTGCTGCAACACGCCTATGAGCAAGTTTGGGGCCAGGCCAAAAGTCCCACCACCACAAAGTTGTGGAGTTTGCGATCAAGATCATAAATATCGACCAGGCTGGGCGAAGTGCCTCCATTCTGACTGCCAGAGGTGGCTGGTACGCTCACAGATGGTGGTGTTGCGGAGGGGGTAGGAGCATTCGTAGCCACCGGCGTCGCTGTAGCCACTGGAGTAATAAGCTGGGATCGGGGGCTTTAGTAGCGTGAATGATAACATTGCGACTTCGCAGAACACCGGGTAAAGTAACCCAGCAAGTAGAGGAGTAACAACGATACGCATGAGCGTCAGCCCATAGTCATCAACAGCCTCAATTCGTTCGTGACTCACTATACAATCGGCTGAATAATCCAATCATTGCCCCCAATAAATACAGGATAGTTGCAGTTTTGATAGCTGCTGGCAGCGCCCCGGCAAGGATAGCGATACACAACAACACATAGGTGAGCAGGCCGGTCATGAGCGTTGTGCCCATCAGGTGGTTACGCACACGCGCCAGGCTGTCCCAGAGGGCATCGCGGAACTCATTAATTGTTTGCTTGACAGTATGAAGCACATCGCGTGCCTCCATCTCTAACGTGCTGGAGTCTGGCGGGCCGCCAGCGGGCGCATTCGCCGCCCCACCGGGATTTGTTTCCTTGCTTTGCGCTAGTGGTTGATCCAGATAGATAGTTGCAGAGGGGCTGAGCTTTTCGACGGCAGTGCGCGATTTGACCAGAATATAGTCTGCATCGGCGATGGTTGAACCTTTTAAGCACATTTCATCGTGGTATGCCTCTTTGATGATGTACGCAATAGGAGCGATATCTATCATTGCCTCTTCCGCGCGATGGATAAAATTCCAGGCATTGGTATAGCCATAGCCCTCCAGCCAACAAGTCTGCCCTTTGGTCAACGCCCCATCAGCACGTCAAGGCATACGTGCACCTTCTTGTATGAGAAAGCGTACTGGCTACTCGTCACGGCAGGCCCGGTCTGACCCTGCAAGGTGCTAATACCGGCTTTTAAAGTATATGAATGACTTCTGATATGGCTACAGACTCCTCGCGTTCATACGCTCAAAAGTGGTCATTCCGATAAAGGGCACAGAGGCAATCAGCCAGAGCACGAGCGTTAAGCCAAAGCCCATAAAAATGACGATCCAGGTTGGTGCCAGCCAGTGGATAAACTGGCTAGAGGTCGAGGCAACGGCGATATATAAAGTGCCGCAGTGAGAATGGCCGCGACGATAGGGACAGCAATGATGCTGCCTGTAAGCATCAGGGCAGCCAGATAAGAGCCTTTCGCCTGTTTCTGCTTCAGCTGGCTTGACACCACCGTTGAGAGGAGGGGGAGTACCTTGACCCTGCGGTGCTGGG
>CAVZQK010000076.1:0-10010 GCA_963777355.1 uncultured Chloroflexia bacterium | reverse complement strand
GAGAAAGAGCGACGCAAGCCTACACCCAACCCGGCACCGAAGGGTCCAGGTGAGAGCCCCTCTCGCTTCGAACTGAGATCAACAGCCGTCCCTACAAAAGTTTTTTTTGCCAACGGGAGAAATTGTGTCCGGAAGAGTGTGTCCTCCCTCGCTAAATATTCCCCATCCAAAATAGCTCAACAGCGTAAACGGGGTATAATAATGGCAGTGAACAACCAGTATTTCCAAAGGGAAGTTTTCTGTTGAGCCATCTCTGGCTCATTCAAAGAGAGGATAGATGACATGGTAATGTCTAAACGCTGCATCCCCTATACGCCGCGTTTTCGGGAGTTGAAAGAGAGCGTCTTCGCGCTGGTCACGACAACGGGTGTGCATCTCCACGAGCAGGAGCCGTATGTTGAGAATGACAACACCTGGCGCATTCTTCCGGGGACGGTTGAGGCCAGCCAGCTTATGATAACCCATGAGCATTATGACCACACGGACGCAGAGCAAGATATCAATACGATCTTCCCCATTGATCGTTTACGCGAGCTGGCGGCTGAGGGTATTATTGGCGGGGGTGAGCGATAAGCATTTGGGATTTGGCTTCACCCAAATCTGCGGGACCTCTACGAGCGAGCGGCCCCCGAAATGGCAAAGTTTTGTCGCTCGAAGGCTGATGGTGTGATTGTTACGGCTGGTTGTCCCCTCTGCCATAGAGTTGCGGTTGGCATACAGCGCGAAATTGAGATGGTTGGTATTCCCACGGTCCATATTTCGGTTGAGCCTGAAAGTAGTCGGCAGGGCAGGGCGCCGCGAGCTATTTACCCGGTAGGCTTCCGGCAAGGCGACGGCCTGGGGGGTGCGCATCAGGGGTAAGCTTCAGCGCCAGGTCCTACTCGACGCGCTCACGGCGCTGGGAGACGCGTGAGGAGCCGGGGCAGATCTGGGAGATCGCTTATCCAACCTACGCTGTAAAAATCTGAGAAGGACTCCGAAAACGAGACAGACCTTCTGTGAGGGAAGTTACCTGGTATAGCAGGAAAAGCGTGGGAACACAGCGTCCATCCAAAAGGGTGCTGTGTTTTAACTTTATAAGCTAGAATCAGGGCCAGCAAAAAAGAAAGCATGAGATCTCCCTTATGATTTTATCGGACTGATCGGTGAATTGAAACCAGAAGTGAAGGCACATTAGCAATTCCTCAGGCCCTAGAACTGGCATCGCATGACCTTGGATATCAATTTGAGGCTGAGTGGTTGCGACTCCCTCGTTGGAACAGAATACTGAACAGAAGCTGGCAGAGTATCAGGCGCTCTGGTTTGTCCCCAATACTCCCTATGCCAGCATGGATGGAGCCCTTCGCGCTCTCAAATATGCACGTGAGCACCATATTCCCACCCTCGGAACCTGCGGTGGCTGTCAGTATATGATTATCGAATATGCCAGGAATGTTTTCCGCATGAGTGAAGCGGATCATGCAGAAGTACATCCTGACGCTTCAGTGCTACTGATTACTCCCCTGGTTTGCTCAAATACCGAAATCATCACCACCTGTCTGTTGACTCCTGGCTCACGTGTGGCAAATATTTACGGAACACATGAAATCACCGAACAATACGGCACCTGTAATTATGGTCCAAACGCCCAATTTTGGCCTGCGCTTAAACAAGGCGGATTGCATGTGACCGGAGCAGACACGGATGGCACGGCTCGGATTATCGAGATCGATCAGCATCCCTTTTTTATTGGCACCCTTTTCCAGCCAGAACGCTCAGCATTTCAGCAAATCGTGCATCCATTAGTTCGAGCATTGCTTCAAGCTGCCTGATCGGAACTCTAGCGTCTCTGCCGTGCCCGCTCGCGGATACTTTGTAAATTAAGCAGTTCTGCTACTTCATAGGTTGTTGTGGCTCCGTATTTGGGACGTAGACGGAGCAATGTTTGGAAATGGCCCATGCGTGCATGCAATTCTGCAAGCAAGACAAAGGCGTCAGGAGCATATCCGGTAGAATAATACTCTACACTCTGCCACTCCTCAGACAAAGCCTGGCGGCATCAACGATAGAGACAATCTGTTCGGCAAGTGATGCGTTCTGGTCTATCTGGACCGGGATAGTGCGAACCTCTTCGAGCTGAGTCTGAGCGAGGGCTTTTATCTGGGCTCGTTGTTCTTTGGTGAGAGGGTGTCAGAAATTTGAGTATGAGTAACATTATTATATTTCCTCGAATAAGTTGAATTCTTGGCCTGTTCCTTAAGAAGTTCTCCAATAGTCCTTGGCAAATCTTCTTCAAGTACAAACACAACTATCTGAGCGCAACTTTGCCTGCTCCATAGGGAAATTATTATACCCCACAGATGATTTTTTTGACTCACTGGTGATACAAAACTTTTGTCAGCATATCATCCACCATCTCTGCTTTCGCACTAATCGTATCAAGAATGATGAGTCTTCTTTTTTTCTGAAGAGAGAGTCCCACCCCTCGGTTCTTTACATTCAGCAAAAATAAGCTGGGCTTGATAGGTAAAAATGACATCGAATTCATTGTTTGCAGTACTACTAATTTCATATCCCCACTGACAATCATCAGCAATATCTACTGCCTCTTTTTACTTGATCCCAAACATAGACTTCAAGCCAATCTCCACTGCCCCTAAAAGCATTTTTATTAGTTTCTTAGAAGAAAAAAGACCACTGCAATACCAATCGACAGTTGTTACCCGTAATTTTGAAACAGCACCATCTTCTTCTAGCTTTTGTATTTAATAATAGATCAAGAGAAAGCGTTTCTGGAAGCGAAATCCATTTCCCAAAGGCTTTGATCAGACGCTAAATAGTTCTTTGATAACAAGTGATAAATGAAGGAATAAGGCCATCATCTGTGCAATAGAACCCCATTGTTGAACGTGCTGCTTGATATTTTATCTCCTCCTGTTTAATTTTGCGATGTCTATGCTAAATCTTCATATAATTGATCAACACTCATTCTCAAAAAGATCGGACGCAGCGATACCCAGATCTTTTACCAGGGTAACAATACTTTTAAACGGCTAGGCATATCAATTAAAGAGATAAAGGTATATTATATCGTTTTGCAACTTCATATGCTGCAATACTTCGAAATTTTTGGACCCAGAAACCAAACAGAAAAAGCCCATTCTACCTCTGGAAAATCGGCGGTATGCAGTTTGGCATGCCAACTGCGCTTTTTCAAAAGTGTAGTATGCATCATGCAGTACGTATTTTAAGCTCTTCGCAACCCGGAAGAGCTTGTGCAGATAGCAGTAAAACTTGCTTTCTCCCTGCCCCAGCCTTGCTCTGACTTTAGGAACTACAATTATATTGAAGGCTCTTACCGCCATTAAAGAAGCTAATACGTCCGGGCATTTCCCTCTCCCACCAGCAACCACAAGTATATGAAATCTTCGCTTCTTTGTCCATTATTATTCTTTCCTTTCATCATCTTTTTCTCGCTTTTCGGCTTTGGATTACAAATCAACACCAAACTATTCCCTCGTTGCTCTTCCCTTTGATAGATACAGGCTTTTTGCTGCCTCAATGTCCAGCTCTGAACATCAGGTATCTCTTCCTCTATAACCACGTAGACAATTTTTGGTGGGTTCTCTCGGAAACGTAAAAAGGCTTTGGCATTTGGAGAGAGCGTACGCATCTCTTCTGTCGGCTCGATAACAAAACAATCGGAAAGCACAGCACCAGGAGTAAATACAGGAATATTTGGACGCTGCCATGCTTCTTTTTTAGGGAGTGACAAAGTAGAGGCAGATGACTGCTCCTCTGAAAATTTGTGTTGAGCAGCTTCATTTCCCTCATTTATAGTAAAGTACCCATACCCTGCACTGGTCTTCCCACCCACGCCATACTTTTGCAGGGCAGACTTTAGCCAGCTCAGGGCTAGCCCAATGTCTTCCGGGTGTTCTTTATCGCTGGCATCACTGGGGGCAAGCGCGAAGAGAAACGCCGTTTCAGCAACGGTCAGGAAGGGAATCGGGATCGGTGCCTGATCGTTGGCTGGTGGTATGGTATTTTTCTCCAGGGATTTATAGTAGTTGGGGTAGTGTGGATTTATAATGTCAACGACGATAGAGATGTTTGTATCAACCGGGAGAGCATCAAAAAAGGTGACGCTACCTGCCTTTTTCTGGGAACCAAAGATACGCTGAAGATCCTCGGAATCCTCCTCAGCTTTCGGGCTTGGAATTCGCTTCTGCTTATCCTTCTCATCCAGATAAAGTACTTTTTCTCCTCGGCTGCCGCATACGCCCTGGTTAATCCCTTTAAGGCACTCCCTGGAATCATAGGCACACCGTAGAGATGGTGAAGGGTAAGATCAGTCTCCAGTACGGACTCGCCTCCGAGACCAACGACCATACGCCAGGCTAAAGCGGCGCTGAAGGTGTGAATACCACGAATATTGGCAAGCATACGCCGCTGCCGAAGAGCGACGGCCTGAAAAAGCTCGGCATCAAATACGTGGCTTTGTTCCTGCACAAGATATTTGAGCCAGTCTCCCTTTTTCTCATTCTTCTCAATAACATCCTGAGGGACATATTTGTCGAGGATAAGACCCAAATTTTTACAGCCAGCCGCACCCTTATCAAGCAACTCGGCAGTCTGTGGTGGTAGATAATACTGATCAGCCATTGCTTGCCTCTCCTCCTGCTTGAGGTGGCTTTTCATCCCCCTCTAACTCGCCTTCAGCGAAACGGCTAAGCCAGCCACCAAATGCCAGACATTCTGTAGTTGCCCGCCGATAATCGGCACTACTTGTCCTGCATCAGTAACCCAGATGAGCAGACCATCCCTACCCTGTATGACATCGTGATTGTGCACAGCAAAATGTGGCCTGTTCTGACTATCCTTGCTCCCCATCCAGGAAGAAAGATGCTGAAGCAGATGATAATGGGGTTTAGTCTGATCTTTCCCTTTCGCCTTCAAAAATCCCAATGTCTGCCCCAGACCATTGATCTGAATCATGGCATTCAAGCCCCGCGCCAGGGCACGGTACTCTTTCTTGAGTGAAGGCGAGGGATTATTTTTGATACTTATTACATCCTGCCAGGCAGCACGACCACGCTCCTGCTCAATATTCTGCCGCTGTGTTTTCTGCTCGCTCATCATCTGTCCTTTCTTTTAACGCCAGTGCATACGGACAATGCCACGACCAACGGTCTCATCACCGCCGAGCTGGATATAGTTCTGCTGGCTCTCCTCTAATGTTCTGGCCTTTTTGAGGATATCGGCAGCTAGCATCTCCGGGACTCTGTTATCAACCGGTCCTTTGAGCTTGCGTGCATTGGTAGCATAGACCGGGACGTAGAGCAGCGTATCACTGGGCAGATGCTCCTCGGTCCACAGTGCTCCACCTATTACAGTTTTAGTTTCGCGGTCGATACGCACTCGTGTAATAATCTCGGTGGCATTGACGACGAAATCACGAAAATCTTCGTTGGGCAATATCACCAGAGAATCCTGAACTTTCTGCCGCCAGTAGGCATATTCCGCGGATTGTGGAAAAGCGTTTTTCGCCAGCCACTCTCCAATCACTTTTACTATTGCATCAGGCTGAGCATCAAAGCTAAATTCCTCCAGCATTACGCTTCCATCTGCCGCCACGCGATTCTTCTCCGCTACCAGCGCCTTATGCTCGTTGACCATAGGAGGCCCCTTCCAGCCAGGCGCGGCATTTCCTCGCCACTGTCACGCAAGAAACGGCTCAGTACATCGGGTGAAGTGGTATAAGCAAACCACCATTGAGTGAACGCACGGGAAAGAGGAGAATACGGGCATCACCTGTGATGAGGGCGCTGGCATACTCAGAGCCCTTCTCTCCGGGCCAAATATCGTCTCCACACCCTTCTCAGCCCATGCGGCATAAGCTGCCGCACGTAGCTTCCCCTTAATGCCGCTCCCTTGAATCATTGGATATTGAGTGGTGCGCTCACGTTGAATAGGCAGGTCAATACTGCTCAACCCCGAACCGACGCCGGCATGGAGAGGGGTCTCGACATAAAGATAGAGCATTGAAGTCTCTGTAATCATTCTTTCCAATCTCCTGTATAAGTAATTCCATAACCGATTCTTGACCGTATTCTTGTCAACCACTGAGGAACTGGTACTTGCTGGTCATAAAAGAAGACACTCCCTGCCGGAACACAAAAGCGTAATCCTTTCTGATCTCCCTGGGCATCTCCTGTATTGAGCCTCCAACCCCCAATTGCTTCTGGACGGGATATTGCAGCGGTGATTGGCTGATCGAGAGGCGCAAAACGGGCGGATGGTTTCCAGGCTGTGGAAAAATAGGCCGGTGTCGCTAGATAAACTAGATTTCCAGCAGTTACCGTTTGAGCGTCAGGAGGTTCAGTGGTCTTTATTACACGAAAATAGGCTGCTCGCTGGTCTCCGCCAATAATGAGCCAACCAGAAGTTTTCTTTGAAAACAGTTTTTCCTGTACCTCGCTATCCGAAATAAGCGTCTGCTCATTCTTCTCTGTACTCAGACCAATATCTACAACAAAACCTGTTTTTGGTTGCATACGAATAAGCTGTTGCTGATAGAGGAAACCATCACGCGTCCTTTTTCTCTGACTATCCATGCTCATACCCAGACGCGATTCACGTTCATAAACCTCGTCAGGCTTCACAATTTTCAGTTCTTCGAGGTTGGCATCCGAGCGCAGTACACGTCGTAAATCGCTTTGAGAGATCCAGCCACTCAAAGATTCTAATTTTGTCTCAGCCCCGCTCTCTCTTAATGCAAGCAGATGCGTAATTCCTTCAGGTTGATTGGTCTCTACTACAAGATCTGAGATAGCCCTGGGAACCAGCCGCAAGCGTTTTCCATGTTCATCCTGAAGAAGATGGGCCGGAGCTGGAAGCAATACTTCAATATTTTCAGGTGTATCCCGCTTATATTTTCCAATGGCTATCTGTGTAATACGAAAACGTCCATAATCTTCACGATTCCCGATCAGTTTCACTAACTCCAATCTGCGGCAAAGGCCGTTACCATACTCGCCTCTGGATAGTTGATCGAGGCGATTAGAGCACGAATCGCACCTTGTAGCGTTTCCGGCGTTGGGGAAAAGTGCTTATGGCTAAATTCCCTTCCCCTGCTTCAAAGGGAAGCCCCGTGCGAAACAAAAGCGGCTCCAGGGGTTCAATGAACAGACGCATCACTCTTGCCCCTTTCTTGTGAGAAAAACCATCACTTGCAGCCAGCCAAGTACCTCAATCAGGCCACGCCTGGGCGATCCGAATGCAATTCCAGCGCACGATCTTCTTTCGCTACTCTTATCCGCCCCTTCTCATCCTTATCCTCATCCATCGCATCTGCAAGCATAACGATATTCGTTGCCAGATATAAAAAATTTATATTTCCTGCAAGGCGTATCTGCTGCTCGTCGCTCTGACGCTGCAAAATGCGCTTGATCTCGCTTACGCGCACATCGTCTTTATAGATGTTTTCTTTCTGCTCATCCTTCTCTTCAGGCTGCCCCGTCTTCTCATCCTGCTTTTCAGATTGTTTCGCTTTCTCAAGGCTATCCGCCATATTAATAAGTGCAGGCGCTTCCTCAAGGAGGATATAGATACATTTAGGAGAAAGCAGATCGTCCTTAAAAAGAGTAAAAAATTGGGTAAATAGCCCTAGAGGCTGTAAAAAATTTTTATCTGGAGCTGGATCAGGCTGTAAAAAATTTTTATCTAGAGCTGAGTAACGCCAATGGCAACCAACGATGGTCTGCTCACCTGAACGGCGCATCACTGAAACAACCAGCGCACTTCTCCCATACTGTTTCTTGGCCAGGTCCTCTGCGGCTTTTGCGAGTCGCCGTACATAAGAGAGCGAAGTGTAATGATGGGCAATAGCAATTCCTATGCTGGCACTGACAGTATGCACCAGATCAGGCGCTACTGCTGCCCCTACAGTCTCAGAATAGCTTTTTTGGAGTTGGTCAACCAGACCAAATACAGAGAGAATGCTCTTGACTCCCTCTGGCTCTACTCTATCACGAACCAGTGGAGCAAGGGCAAAGACATCATCTCCTCCCGCATAGATCAAACGACCAGGATACTGCTCTTCAACAATCTGTCGAGCATGTTCTCTAGAGAATTTAGAAAGTGCTGCACTGATGGCCCGGTGTTTTGCTACTTCTTTCACCCCACTAAGCAAAATTCCCATACGATCACCATCCATCTGCACCATTGCATAATAGGGAGTTGGTGGCGTAATCTTCAATTCGTTAGTAGATTGCAATAGCTTCTCAAGAGCCTTTGTCCCATCCGCTGCCAGTTGTCGTACCTCCTGCTCGTGTTTAGCCGCTGCCGATTTTTTATCTGGACGAATACGATAGGTTTTCTCAAGACGATTTACCGTAAAGGTATCCAGGAAGTAGCAATCTCCATCTCTCGCTAATATATCCTCATAACGTCCCGCACGCTTATGGAGATAAGGCAATGTACTTGTAGGCATCTTTGATAAGGAATCATGCTTCCTGGTGATGACGCGCCAGGCTTCAATTCCTGACCACGACGGTTGCGTAATAAGTTGTCGTAAAAGCTGCTCCATGTATGAAGCTGCGGCGATAGAACTGGTTGATGGATAACCTATTCTTAATTGCCCACCTTCCTCTACAGTGAGGCTACCAACTCTCTCGCGGATAATGGGTGAGTGGAAGGCAAAACGTTTTACAGTGTCGATAGCATCGAGACGCTCTTCACCTTCCTGATTCAGATCACTCTCAGAAAGGAGGCTCCCACTTGCAAGAGCTTTCCAGAATGACCGTACTCCCTGACGAGAGTCATCGCTTCCGTGTAATGCCTCACGACTTCCAGAAATGGTACTCTTCTCGCCAGTCTCATGAAAAGGTTGCTGGGGAGTATCGCGATTGTAAAGATGATAAAAATCACGGAGCCGCTACGCGCATCAAAAGCTTGCTGCGTGCGCTCCAGCCATTCATGATAGTGCTTATCATCACCCTGCACAATTACCCAGAACATCTGAAACAGCGTCTCTGGATTAATCTGGCGATCCCAGATGCGACGAGCTTCTTCCATGCTTTCCGACTGATTTTTCGCAAATATTTGCAACCATACATCCTCGCAAATCTCATTCCACCGTGCGTAAATTGCCTTCTGACTCTTTCTTACAGCATCCCTGGCCTCTTCAGCGGTAATAAAAATCGCTACATACTTATTGGGAATATCAGGAATCGAGCTATCCAGTACAGGGTTAGTAGGAAAGATTAATTGCTCTTTCAAGTGTGCCATAGCAGCTTCCATTAACTTTGAGAACAAAAACTTCCTAACCAGAGATCTCGCGTCTTGCGGGCCTGAGCAATAAAGGGCTGGACAGGCCCAAGCGAAAACATCAGCATAAATTCTTTGCTCATAATGTCACCTCAAGCTTTCCCTGAAATTTATCCACCCAACGTTCTATGACGGCATAATCCCCTACGCGTATATCTTTTCCGCTGGTCTTAAAAAGCACCGCGATGCCGACATACCTGTTCCCTTGAAGCTCGGTCACACGAAGGAGCAGGGGTGATGAGCGCCGCTCTTTAAAGAACTTTGGCGGTAAGGGCAGGCCAAAGATACGACGCTGGTTGATATCAATCTCGCTACGATAACTTTGTAAACGCTCTCCGAGCCTGGTCATAGCAATATCCGCGCTCGTCCATGCCTGGGCATCCTGCAAAATCCAGATCCGGCACATACCCTTTGCCAGGACATCAAAATTTGCTTGCCGAAGTTGGACTGATTGATTCTGCGGTTGCAAAAGTTTTCTGGCTTCTTGAATGCCACTTTCAAACTGCTGCTTTAACGCCTGAGGACTTGCTGCTGACTAAAAGGAAAAAGTTCAGCCAGGGCTTTGTCTGAAAATTCAGGGGTAAAGGATGCCGCCAAACTTCCAGCACAGCGCCTGGCGCGAATCCTAGGCTACTTAACTGTGTAAATAACCAGAAAGCCGCTACAGCCTGTCGCAAATGGGCTTCGTATCCATGCCGAGC
>CAVZQK010000075.1:0-19793 GCA_963777355.1 uncultured Chloroflexia bacterium | reverse complement strand
TCAAAAATTTATATGCAAATCCCGTTAAGAGATTTACGTGCAATTTGGATGTCAAGCTTATCAAAGTTATGACAGGATCTATGTGTTATTCTTGTTTTCTTATCACTCTTCAGTTGTTCAGGTACTTTTCATTCATCTGCGATGTCTTCACATCTTTCGCGCTTTTCGATCTCTCGTTCGGCGCATGGAGAATGATAACACTGCTCTGCTCATCTGTCAAGGGGTTTTCAAGCAATTTTTTAGGAAATTTATAAATTTAAAAAACTGAGAAACTTCAGAAAAAATCGCTTACTCGCTATGTCCATTATGCTCCCGCTGCCGATGTTCTTTTAGCTGAATAATGTTCTTTTTCTCCTCTTTCTCCTCACCACCAATCTGGCTTGACTGTTCCAGATAGTAACTAATAGTCAAGGCGGCACCCACACCAAAGGGAATCAGACCTGGTAGGAGCCAGGGTCCTAGATGAAAGGGTGTATTGGTAAAAGCAGTAGGCAATAAAAAGCCTACCGGATACAAACCTATGGTTAAAGAAAGGCCAACCATCATCGTAATTAAACCCGCTCGCAAAATGCCACGACTACGGCGTTGCTTCGGAGTTATATGCGGATTGATTCCCTGCTTAATTAGCTCCATATGTTCGCGATGTTGCAGATAGCGCAACAAGATAATGAAAGCAAAGAAGATAGCTACCGCAAATAACCAGCCAAGTAGCACCAATAAAACATTTAAAGACATTTGTTTTTCCTTCCAGTCTATTCACGCCATGTTATGATATGATACATGTAGTAAAGAAGATGTTTCAGCAGAAATTTGAAACTTTTTTCATTCCTCTACTCTCTAAGTATGGTAATCATGAGCGATTTTTTATTACAGCCATTGCGCAATATGAGTTTACATTTGCCGGGAGTTACATCGACGCAAACCGAACAAGATGATACTGTTCTCGTTACTGCCAGTCAGAATGGAGATCAGGATGCTTTCGCCTTGTTGGTACAACGCCATCAGCGTCGGGTCTTTAATCTTGTCTTTCGTATGCTTCAAAACTATGAAGAAGCCAACGAAGTAACGCAAGAGAGCTTTCTGGCAGCCTGGCAGGGACTCGGTTCTTTCCGAGGAGATGCACGTTTTTCTACCTGGCTCCACCGTATTGCCTATAACTGTAGTCTTAAACAACTGGAGCTCCGAAAACGTGATAAAGCGCTACAGAGTGCAATGGAAGAGGAACATACAAGCAGTGAAGAGCAGATCCGTACGGAATTGGATACACAAGATCGCCAGCATCTTGTACGCGAACATCTCTCACAGCTTCCAGCCAAGTACCGGGCAGTCCTAGTATTACGTCATCTACAAGAGATGTCTTACGAAGAGATGGCAGAGATTCTTATGATGCCTATAGGTACTATTAAAACACATTTGTTCCGTGCGCGCAATTTGCTCAAAGAACGTTTAGAAGCATTTTATAAGAGTGAAGAATGAGAGAGGTATTTATGCGCTGTGATAAGGCGGCCTGGCAGTTACAGCTCTATCTTGATGGACAACTATCATTAGAGGATGTCCGTGTCCTTGAGGCGCATCTCTCAACCTGTTCAGCCTGTCAGACAGAGCTACATGCCTTAGAAAAGATGTTTCGGGCTTTTCAAGAGATGGGGCAGGTGGTAGAACCAACCAATCTTACTGCACATATTATGCGACGAGTCGCGCTTGATGTCCAGCAAAAAGAAAAAAAGGTGCGTGAAACATCATTTATCCTGTTGCGACCTTCACTTCAGGAGCTTATGTCTGCGATGTTATTAGCTACAGTCTCTATGCTGGGACTCATTCTCGCGCAGCCGACATTGCGTACTATGCTGCCAATTGCAAACGGACATGACTCAATCTCTTTGCTCTTCATTAATCTCATACAAAACCTTACTACTATGAGTCCAGGAACACTAAGCCTTATGTTATGGGTTATAGGCACGGTGATTGGTGTGTGGATCACACTGGCCCTGGCCGGCGATGAGATGCGTACTGAATGGTACAAAGCGGTGATGGATCGCCTACCGGTCTGGTAAGAAAAAACAGGTTCTTTGGATTATACCAAGAACCGGCTCATATTGAGCAATTTTGCGCTTATCCTAAAATGTTCTCAGGCAGGGGGAAAAACAAAGCGATGAAGAAGTCCGAAAAACGACAGCCTCGCGAGGTTGCCACGGGCCTATTTCTTCTCATCCATCCAATACCAGTCGCCCTTCATGTGCTTGCAGTCACCTTCTTTGCTTTCCTCGCTGCCTGGCCCAGAGTGCAATGGCCGCTCATTCTCTCACTTATCGGAGCACATGCAGCAATGCAGATAGCAATCGCGGTACTGAACGATTATTGTGACCGCAAAACAGATACGAAGAGCAACAAGCAGAAACCGATACCCCTGGGTCTTATCACACCACAGGAGGCATTATTTTTCGGCATCCTGTGCATAGGGTTGATGCTCCTGCTGCTCTTACCGCTCAACAGGCTGGCATTGCTTATCTCGTTGCTCTATCTGGCTCTCGGACTAAGCTACAATCTTGGACTAAAGGCAACGCCTCTAAGTGGCATCGTATTTGCCCTGGCCATCCCACTTATACCGGTGTATGCATTCGTCGGTATGGGCCATATTGTGCCAGTGCTTGGCTGGTTTATCCCTGTAGCGGCGCTGCTAGGAATTGCGATAAATCTGGCAAACTCACTTCCAGACATTGAGGAAGATAGAAACAGCGGCGTACGTACTTTAGCAGTTGTGCTTGACATAAATGCCAGCTCAATTGTATGTACCTCCTGTATTCTGTTAAGTGCCGCTCTGGTTGGCTTTATCTCATTTACACAGATCATTCCCACGCATAACCAGATCATTCTACCTGTGCTTTTCGTAGTCTGCCCCGGAATTGTGGCAGCATACGTCTACTTCAGGAATGAGCAGAAAAAAAAGCTTTATCAGCGCTATTTTTACCTTGTCGTGTGTGCCAGTCTTCTGCTGGCAATTGGATGGATCATAGGAGTTGTACTTTAATGCCTTTACGCTTAACTCCGCCAGAATACCTTCTCACGCGCCTCAACCTGCTCCCTGCCCCACTATTTGATACCCCCTTGACTGTTGGTGTCGCTAAAATGCTGGTAACAGCTTGTGAGCTAGGACTCTTTGATCTGCTCGATAGACGAGGTATGAGTCTGGAGGATCTGGCAGAAGGCCTGAAGTGCCATCCCCAGGGTTTAGAGCTTCTGCTTCAGATCCTGGTATCAGCGGGCTACCTGCGTCTCCGAGGCAAATCTTACTACAACACACGTCTAACTCAGCGCTGGCTGGTCAGCAACTCAGCATTGAATATCGCCCCCTACATCATTCACAGCCCCGATATCAGTGCAATTTGGGAGCATGTACCAGAGGTCATTCAGACTAACACGCCAGCAATGCGTATGCCCTATGAAGAGGACACAAATACACGAGAGCAACAGCTTCTGCTCATGCGACATTATGCGGGCCTCGCCTCACTTGCCACAACGCTGGGTCGCGAAATCATTTATCGGGTCAAGCTGCCCAAAGAAGCCCGACATCTGCTAGACGTAGGCGGTTCACATGCTGGATACAGCGCCCTGTTTGTACGCCGTCATTCAACTCTCCAGGCAACCATCCTCGATCTCCAGGCTGGTATTGAGGCAGGACAACGCACCGCCCAGGTGATGCACTTGAAAGACCGCATGAGCTTCGTCTGTGGAGATATTGTAAAAGACGACTTTGGCACCCAATTTGCAGAGACCTTTGATGTCGCACTCTATTTTCATATCGCCCACCTCCTACAACCTGAAGTAAATCAGCAAGTCCTGGAAAAAGTAACTCAAACCTTAAAGCCGGGCGGCATGCTCATTTTCGTTGACCAGGTCACCGATCAGACGCATGGCTCGCGGCTGGCGACACTTATGGTCCAATTTATGGCTCTGACGATGGCAACAGTTGGCGGAACCTGTTATCCCCTTGCAACGGTCAAAGACTGGTTGGAGCAGGCAGGCATGGGAAAGATCCGTAAACATAGGTTATTGACGCCGGGGGCGACACTTATTACCTCAATCAAACAAAAAAGTTGATAGCAAATGTAGAGCTTGTTAATTGCTTGTATGGGATAGGAAGTATCTTTGCGAGCATATTTCTTGCCTCATTCCTAAACAGTGTTTTTTATCGATAGTTTATGTCACGATACATAATCGTGCCCCTTCACTTCTTATGTGTTATTTTCCTCTTCTCACCTCGTTCTTCAGATGCAACCTGTTATCGTTATGTTGTTTAAGGGAGAGAGGGAAGTATGCAACAACATCCACCCTATCCAGATTATCAGCTATCACTATACCAGCCACAATATCCATTACAAAGCTATATAGCACCACCACCTCAGTTCTTAGACACAGCAAAAGCTTGAAGCATATATCATAAAAGGAGTACACATAATGTCAAGCTCTGTCCAATGCCCTAATTGTCATAGTTACCATACGTACCCAGATCCTAAACAGAGACATATGCCTCTATTTCTAGCTTTAGCTATGGGAGTAATATCATTTGGGGCTTTACTCATTATTACCATTCCCTGGTGGCTAATTGAACGTGCGGTCAAAAAAAATGACCCTGGATATCTCTATGGATACTATTGCGGCGACTGTGCATACAGATGGATCAACCAGCCAATTCAGCAATCCTAACACAGAAGAGCATTTATATTCTTGAATTAGTAGTGATCCTGAAGCGGTACAGGAAGTGAGCAGTGATAGCGTCCTCTCTCGTTTGGTATAGCGTCTTATGAGGTAGCGGAACTCGAACTTGATTGGAAAGACTGAATTTACCATTTGAATTGCTCTCGTTTGACGTTTTGCTCCCTATTTTACTCCACGTGGTTTTTCTGCTCTATAGTGCTTCTTGATCAGTGCCATAACAAGGCTTGAGCAGCCTCTTTTGTAACACTATAGAGCACGGTCTGACGGGGTTTCAGGCAATGTAGATAATAAAAAAGCGATAGTAGTTACCTACTATCGCTTTTGGTCGGGGTGAGAGGATTTGAACCTCCGACCACTACAACCCCATTGTAGTGCGCTACCGGGCTGCGCTACACCCCGCTTTTGGAACGACACTAGTATACCAGAGAGTACGACTGCCCGTCAAGACATTTTTCTCAATTTCTCAACTTCTCAGAATCTACGCATTGAATCGGAAATCTAGCGCATGGCAGCGGCATACTGTTTCAGATAAGCGGCAATCAAAAAGGGATCACCGTAGGCTTTATCCTGCACTACGATTACTTCATTATCGGTCCGCGTATCGACGAAGGCTAACGATGTGGGAGTTCGCTTGCGATTGCGTAGCCAGTTCCGTCCAGAGGATGACAGGTTGCGCCCGACGAAAAAAGAGGTGGCATTATCACCAATGCCTGCGATATCGCGTACAGCGGTTCCTTGCTTGCTCTCTCGCTCAGGCGGAGGCAGACCGCGTGCGGTTACATGCCGAATATCGGCGAGTGGCACCGCTACGACTTTTTTGCCTTCCTGCTTCACAAAATCTTCGGGCGTAATCACAATAATGTGCTCATGAGCATGGCGCAGACGCAACACATCCACAACAAAGGTCCAGGCGCTACCCAGGCCAATAAACAAAAACATTGCCAGGATAATCGTAGTAATAATCGCTTGCAATGCACCGTTCTGGTAATTTTGGGGAATCACGGCGCTAGCAATCGCCCCAAACAGCCCCAGGCCCATTATAACTCCAAAGGCCCAGCCAAATAGACCAAGCAGAACCTTTTGCCGCAGCAGAGGAAAAATCATCCAGCCCTCTGGCGTCGTAGAATCTTGTTTCGCACGCGCAAGGATTGCATCCGCATCCATATATGCAGCTCCTCATTACTTGTTGCTTACTCATCATTGAAAGAGATAAAATCTTATTTCGCCATATTATATCAAACAACAGAAGTTTCTGTCTGAAATGAAAAGCAGAAACGCTGCATATTCTTTCTACCCTGCTTTTTTCATACTCAAGTTGCCAGACAGCCTACTGGAGTGTTATGATCAAGCAGCAAATGATGACTCGAAAGGGGAAACAGGGTAGAATATATAGTCACCCCTTCTTCTCTGTAACCTATGCCGTATGAAAAAAACACCCGATCAAAAAGTAGAGAAATCCAAAGACCGTGCGGAACGGAAGAGGCGGGGAGCGGCGCGTCCTCGTTGGCAACGCTTCTCGCCTGTCATTCGGCTTCTGACCATTCTAGGTCCAGGTCTTATCGCGGCTAATGCGGGAAATGATGCTGGCGGTGTGGCAACGTATTCCTCGGCGGGCGCAAGTTATGGTTACAATCTGCTGTGGGCCCTGGCAATTACTACGGTATTTGTTGGTATTGCCCAGGAAATGTGCGCTCGCATGGGAGCAGTCACCGGAAAAGGTCTGGCTGATCTTATACGCGAGCAGTTTGGTGTACGCTGGACGGTTCTGGCAATGCTGGCCCTACTTATCGCAAATGTAGGCGTCACAGTCTCAGAATTTATTGGTATTGCCGCAAGCGTGCAGGTCCTGGCAAATGATCCCCATACACCGCTGATTTATATCATCGTTCCCCTATCTGGCCTCGCACTCTGGTGGTTGGTAACGAGAGGATCATACAGGCGCGTAGAGAAAATTTTTCTCATTATTTCGTTGGGCTTTCTCGCGTATATTCCAGCCGCCTTCGCCGCCCATCCAATCTGGCACACCGTTGCCCAACAGACTATCCTGCCTCAATTCAACATGGATCAAGCCTACTGGCCAACTACGGCGGCCCTCGTTGGTACCACACTCAGTCCCTATATGCTTTTTTATATTCAGTCCGCCGTTGCCGATAAGGGCATTCGCGCCGATGAGTACATCTATGAACAGGTAGATGTTTATAGCAGCACGATCTTTGCTAATATCATCTCTGCATTTATGATTATTGCCACCGGAGCAACACTCTTCCTTGCCCATAAAGTAGTAAACAGCGCAGCCGATGCCGCCTTCGCGCTCCGCGCCTTTGCTGGTCAGTACGCCTCATTGCTATTTGGGCTCGGCTTATTTGGCGCTTCATTGCTGGCAGGGGCCGTCTTACCACTCACTACAGCCTATGGTATCTGTGAAGCCTTTGGTTTTGAGAGCGGAGTTTCACGTAGTTTCAAAGAGGCTCCTGTTTTTCAATCGCTCTTCACCGGATCGATCATCCTGGGTGTCATTATTGCACTTATTCCGGGCTTACCATTTATTCAGGTATTAGTTGTCCTCCAGGATTTGAACGCAGCAATGCTCCCAATTTTACTCGTCTTTATCATCCTCCTGGTGAATAACCGCCGCTTAATGGGCCGCCGTAGAAATTCGACAGGCTTGAATATTCTGGCCTGGATCACCACCATTTCTATCACCGCCCTGGTCATCCTCTGGCTGCTAAGTACTGTATTTAACGTAACGCTTTGAAGTTCTTCCACCGGTAAGAGCGTTCATCTGCTAATAAGCCATTCCATTGTTCCTGCCGAAAACCGCAAGACTTTTTCGGCAGGAAAGGACATATCATAGAAAATAAAGCATAGGCCCTGTCAGCAACGCTCACCATTCAAACGTATTAGAATTGATACATGTGCTACTTTCAACCTCCATCTGAGATTTAATCTCCTAAATTTAGTATCTTCATGGAGGATAGAATAAGTTCCGCTGGGCTTAAAAATTTTTTTAGCTTTGCTTGACAACAAAACATATTTTCTTGTATAGTTCTCTTACAAGAAATGAGAATGATTATCATTATTAGGTTGACCTAAGATGGAAAAAACACTGAATGCTAATGCGAAAGCTGTACTGGAAACGGTACAAGCTATCCATACTCATCCAACGGCTTTAGAGGTCTATACCCTGGTAAAACAGCAGAGGCCTCGGATTGGATTAGCAAGCGTTTACCGCATTTTGCATTATCTGGTCAAAAAGGGCTCTATCCTGGAGCTACCTGGTGACGAGGGAAGCCGTTATGATGGACATACCTCACGTCACGATCACGCGATCTGTCGTTCCTGTGGTGCCCTCCTTGATATTCCTGTTGACGTTGTCTTCTCGTCTCAGGCATTACAAGAAGCTGCTCACACTATCGGGCTCACGCTGGAGTCACACGAAGTACGTCTTTATGGACGTTGTGCATCGTGCCAGATAATCCAGAACAGTACATCTGAACAAAATGAGCCACATTTCCCTCATAAGGAGATCGAAGCATGTCACTAGATCAAGAGCCAAAACCAGATCAGCCCAGTTCTGTAGAGAATGCCTCCCCTACAACGATGGAGGCAGTAGAAGAGACTCCAAATCGATTAAAGGCCAGATTGAGGAGTTATTTCATGCAGCGAGTTCAGATGACGAAAATTCACATCGGTTCTTGCTACGGGTGGTTCAGCCTGGCCTTGCGGGACTGATGGATGGCTCTGTCTCAACGCTAGCCCCTATCTTCGCAACCGCCTTTGCAACGAAAATGCCCTTCACTGCATTTCTCGTAGGCATGGCATCGGCGACAGGAGCAGGCATCAGTATGGCTTTCTCAGAGGCTCTCTCCGATGATGGAAAGCTGACAGGTCGTGGTAGCCCGGTAGTACGTGGCGGCATAACTGGCCTTATGACTTTCTTTGGCGGTGCTCTGCATACGCTGCCGTTTCTTATTAATAATATCCATGTCGCTCTTTACGCGGCGTACATCGTCGTTGCTGTTGAACTCGTGATCATTTCAGCCATTCGACACCGCTACTTCAAAACAACCTGGTGGCTCTCATTTCTCCAGGTTGTTGGCAGTGGAGCACTGGTTTTTGCAGCGGCCTATATCTTTGGCAGCGCTTAACCTTCGTCAACTCAAATGTGATATGCTAACAGCAGAAATACTAGAATATGTCTGGGACACGTTTTGCTTTGAGTAAACTGTCTTCAGACATATTCTACGAACGTGATAAGACAGGGATTTCCACTCTCTCTAAGCTGTTTCAGAATAGTAGTCTATGATGAACAGCTATGACCAATACAAAGCAATAAACGAGTGCTCCCTGTCCCTGTTTCATGAATTTTCAGGGATGTTGATGGATCAGCGCACACAGATGCTGGCAGAAGCAACTGCCAGATTGGTTCTACAGCATTATCGGCAAGCCCACCCGGCATGGGATGACGATAAAATACCACTTGACCAGCTCGTGACCTGGCTTGGTCTCGATATAGCGACATTTCATCCAAACGATCAGCCTAAAGGCACTTATGGTTTTATGGATGCCGATGAAGATGAGCATCTCATCTGGCTCTGTCAGGATCTCAGCGAGACCCTACGCCGCTTCACATTAGCTCACGAATTGGGCCATGCATTACTCCATTGCGCTCATACAGAACATATTCAAACCATCCTGGGTACGATAGGACCATTGCTTCTAGAAGAATTTTCTCAGCAACAGCTTCCCGAACTATCCCGCACTGATCCTTGCCAGGAAAACGATATACAAGAAGAGATCGATGGTCGCTCAACACAAGAACATCTGCAAGAACTTCTGGGTGGCACATATAACCGTTACGATCCACGTAGTCAACGAGAATTGGCCGCAAATATCTTTGCCGCCGAGCTTCTCATGCCTTTAGAACGCGTACAGGCTCTCTACCTGACCGAAGACATTGCCCCAGGCACGTTTGCCAGCCGCTTTGGTGTCTCTAATGCAGCCTTGCTGAACAGGCTAGCTGGCCTGCTTCAGAACGTTGGTACTGACCTACCCGGAACTCCTGAAACCATTTTTGAAACCACCTTCAACAACAATCCCTCTCCAGTTATAGAGACCAGGACAGCCGAGAAGAAAGCCTATGATGCATTTCAGCAGGCCGCAATAGAGACAGATACTCCAGCTCTGATCGTTGCTGGACCGGGAAGCGGCAAGACCAGTACGTTAATTGGTCGCGTAGAATATCTCATCAATGTTCAACAGATCCCAGCCCGGCAGATCCTTGCGCTAACCTTCTCACGCAAAGCGACGCAAGAGATGCAGGAGCGTCTGGAGAAAGTGCTTTCAGGCAGTGCATTGCCACGCGTCAGTACTTTTCACGCTTTTTGTGCCGATCTGCTACGTCAGTATGGCAAACTGGTTGGCCTGCGCGAAGACTTCACCCTGATCGATGATGCTGAAGGGTATGTTCTTTTACGCCAACAGGCCAATCATCTCCGTTTACGACATTATCAAAAGCTCCAGGCCCCCGCCTACTATTTTCCCGACATGCTTAAAGCCATCTCACGCGCGAAGGATGAGCTCATCATGCCAAATGACTATATGCATCTGGCACAACATATGCTTGAGCAGGCCGTGGAAGGGGAAACAAGGCAAGAGGCGGAGAAAGCTTTAGAGATTGCTCATGTCTACAAGCTTTATGAAGAGGCGCTACAGCAACGCGGAGATAGTGACTTTGGTGGTCTGCTTGCTCAGGCCATACGTCTATTGCGCGAACAGCCAGCTATTCGCGCCGAGCAGCAGCAAATGTATCAGCATATCCTGGTCGATGAATTTCAGGATGTTAATCGAGCAAGCGCCGTTCTGCTACGCGAATTAGCGGGCGAGACGCAGCGTGTCTGGGTAGTGGGAGATGCAAACCAGGCTATCTATGGTTTTCGGGGGGCTTCACCAGCAAATATCAGCCGCTTCAGTGATGATTTTCCCGGTGCCCACATCTTGCCACTCAGTCGTAACTATCGCTCGCGTCCAGACCTGGTTGCCCTGGCGGAATCGTTTCGCTGTCTTCAGATGGAGTTGGGGCAGGAACCTGGCAAGAATCAGCCAGTCCGTCTCACGCAACCTGATACATACGTCACACTCGCTAAAGCCAGCGACGATCTCTGTGAGCTTGCTGGCATCATTGCTGATATACGCTATAAACAGGCAAGCGGCTATGCCTATAAAGATATGATTGTGCTCTGCCGCACCCGTGCTCACGCCCAGAAAATTTCGCGAGCGTTAGCAAACGCCGGGCTGCCTGTAATCGAGCGAGGAGGAGTCTTAGAACAAGAGCATATCAGAGACCTTCTCTCCATTCTCCTCCTCCTCACAGATACTACAGGAATGGGGCTCTTACGTGTCGCGCAACAACCTGAGCATTTTCTTTCACAAGATGACATCGAGGCCATCTTGCTGGCAGCCCATGAACAAAAACGTCCTGTGCAACTCTTATTTTCTTCCGGAGAGACTCCACTCACGGTTAGCCCTCAAGGCTGGCATACCCTGGATCATCTCTCAACCACCCTTCAGAACCTACAGCGTGCCCCTGACACCTGGTCTGTCTTGACACAATACCTACTTATTGAAAGCAGACTTGGGCATGCTCTTTTGAAAGAGCCTGAAAACAAATTATACCAGGCTCGTCTGGCAGACTATGAGCATCTGCTCCAGTCTGCCCGCCATTACGATCAACAACAGCAGCAGCGCTTCAAGCAGAGGGTACAGGAGGCATTATCACAAGGTCAGGCACCACCTGAGCCAGAGACACTGGAAGAACGTCTGAAGGGCTTCCAGGAATATCTCAGCCTGCTCATTTTACTGCGCCAGGATGGCAATAGCCGCCAGGGCGCAGAGGATGAAGAGAGCGAAGGCGCTGATTTCATTCGGGTTATGACGGTCCATGCCAGCAAAGGATTAGAATTTCCAATTGTCTATATGCCTGGACTGGTAGAGCGGCGTTTCCCTCTACAAGCACGCTCAAGTCCTATCAGTGCTCCACAAGGTATGCTTCCTCCAGAAAGTATAGGCGCAAGCGCTCATAGCAGTGGAGAAGCCTGTCTCTTTTACGTAGGAGTCACGCGGGCCAGAGATCAATTAATTCTAAGTTATAGCGAACAGTATGGCAAGATGAAATATAAGCGCTCGCTCTATCTGGACGCATTGGAAGCCGGATTACCAGAGAAACGTTTGCAGAAATTGCACTGGGAACAGAAAAGCGAAGAAGTGCTCTCTGCTGAAGAACCGCTACGCGCCTCGTCGCAGCCCAGTGCTTCTTTTAGCAGAAGAATGAAGTCAGATGAACTTAAAGCGCGTGACATCGAGGCTTACCAACGTTGTCCACGCCAGTATGCCTATAATACTATCTATCGATTTAACAGTTCTAGCGATGGGTATCGGCTCTTCTGGCAGGCAACGCACCGTACGCTCGATAGCCTGCGACAGCAGCTACAGACAAAGGGCGAGCAGCCAACACAACAAGAGCTCCAGAGCCTTTATAGCAAGCACTGGCAAGAACTAGGCGGTGATATGGCCCTCTTTAGTTCAATGTATGAAGAGCATGGACACGAAGTAGTTGAGCTATTACGTAGAGAGCTTATTACACAGGAGAGCATAAATTGGGAGATGCACCCAGGATATACCGTCAATATCGCCGGTAAGACAGTGCAGATCACCGTAGATCGCGTTGAAGCCGCAACCTTAGCGGAGAGCAGCAAACCTGCACGCTTTGTGCGCACACGTTTTGGGAAACGCCAGGATAAGCCAGCCGCAGAATTGCGCGATTTCTTCTATACCCTCGCCTATCGGCAGCTCCATCCTGGTCAAAACATCGAGCTACATAGCCATAATATGAGTACAGGCGAAATCACCCCTGTAAAACTGACCGCCAAGAAAGAGGAGAAATTCTATAACGAAGCTGAACAGAGCATAAAAGGCTTAGAAGAGAACGTCTTTCCAGCACAACCAGCCGAGCCATTTCGTTGTCCTACCTGTCCCTTTTTCCTGATCTGTCCAGCCTGAGTGAAACACACATGGACGTTCTTTATTTTCAAGTGATATACTCTCCGAACAGAGGTTAGAGAGAAGCAACTCATGCTGAAAACATTGAGATAGATGCGCTATCCGTTTTCTATGTTTATACACATGGAGGAGCAGTAAAACAGCAGAGAAACAAGCAGGAGAAACGATGGACGATACAGAACTTTTACAACATATTAATACATTGGTAACTGAAGAGCATCAGCTTCTAGAAGCGCGAAGTCAAGGACAACTCGCAGAGGATAAGCATGAGCGCATTCGTCAGCTTGAGATTGCGCTCGATCAGTGCTGGGATCTATTAAGACAACGCCGTGCCCGCAAAGAGTTTGGACTCAATCCGGACGAGGCTAAAGAGCGCGAAGCAAATACAGTAGAGCATTACCAGCAATAGATGCATCTGTATAGCCACTCCAGGTTATTTGTCAGAGTGGCTACACAGCGTTCCTCTAAACATTCTTTGTTGTCTGCTCCGCTATCTGTTCAGCATAGAGACCGCGATACTGCGGTGGCAGCATAGCAGCGATACGCAACATAACCTCTTCCGTGGCAGATTCGATATCTTCACGGGTAATCTTGCTCCCCTTTGGTTTTAGGACCAGCGGTTCGCCATACTGAATAGTGATATCTGGCCAGAACTTTTTCAGGGCCGACTCACTTCCCCAGATTGCCACCGGAATCACCGGGACACCTGAACGAAGAGCAATCATACCAAGACCAGCGTGCGCCTTCCCCAGTGCATGGACCTTAGAGCGCGTCCCTTCAGGAAAGATCACAAAGATCTTACCCTTTTTTAGCTGCTCGTCGGCGGCCTTAATTGCACGCCGATCTCCCTCGCCGCGCTTTACAGGAAAAGCGCCCAGGAAACGAACCAGCCAACCAACGCGGCTATAGAAGGATTCCTCCTTAGCCATGTAGACAACCTTCTCAGGAATATATTGGGCCACCATAGGAATATCGGTCCAGGAGATATGATTGGATGCGACGATAAAGGGTCCCTGGCGAGGGATATTATAGCGGCCACGAATATGCATACGGGCAGTTATAGAGAAGAGAGCAATTGCTGCAAAACGAATCAGATGATACAGCACTGGAGGCGTCGAGTAAGGTTCATACAAATTTTTTTCAGGCTTTTTAGCTGCTGCTTTCTCTGGCGATACCTTTGAAGAGGAGTCAAGATCCTGTTTCATACTCTGCCCTCCACATAACGAATAATTACGACAAGTACTTCTGCGACACTGAGATGATCGGTATCGATAACGATAGCATCTGGCGCGGGCAACATATTATCATGGTCGATAGCATCTCTACGCTCTATATCAGCCATAACCTCCTCCAATGGGGAAAGTGCCGGGTTATTCACACCCAGGCGGGCAACCAGTTCAGCATAGCGGCGGCGGGCGCGTTCAAGCAGGCTTGCAGTCAGATAGATCTTGAGCTCTGCATCGGGCAAAACAATTGCACCGATATCCCGACCAACCATGACTACATATCCCTGAGCAGCCAGTTCGCGCTGTTGCGCAATCAAAATAGTGCGTACTTCAGGATGTGCTGCGATTGGTGAGACTGCACGCGTTACCGCTGTCTCACGAATAACCCAGGTAATATCATGATCGTGCGCAGTAACTGTATACTGGCGGCCATCAGCAACCTCTGGACGGCTAATCTTAATCTCTGCATGGCGTGCCAGGTGTGCCAGAGAAGGGCCATCAGAAACCTCGATGCCTTCCTGCAAAGCCAGCCAGGCAAGCGCACGATACATCGCACCAGTATCGACATAAAGATAATCCAGATGCCGAGTAACTCTTTTCCGATGGTACTTTTGCCTGAGCCTGCCGGTCCATCTATAGCAATGCGTCTTGGCCCTCGCATGGGTCCTCCACTCATCAATAAAGTTTTCTCGTTGCGATTATATCATCAGATCTCGGCCTGTGGATACCCCTACGATTTACGCATGGAGAAGCGATCTGTACGCCTGGCAAGCGTGCTGCTTTTCAAGGTCCCTGAACAAGATCTGTTGAACTTAATAACGCCGCAACCTCCGTGGAAGTGAGATAGCGCCACTTCCCGACAGGAAGATCTTGTAGCACGAGTGAGCCAACGGCCACACGCTGGAGTTGAACAACCTGGTGTCCAACAGCGAGGAACATACGTCGAATTTGGCGTTTGTGACCCTCGTGAATAGTCAACAAAATACGGCGACTCTACTCTCCAATGTTGCAATACTTCTACATGAGCAGGGGCTGTTTGATGCTTACTACTATTATCCTCAGTAATAAGTACGCCACGACGCAAGGCCTGTACCTCTGCCTCGCTAGTAAAACCCTGACGAGCGCTTCATACTGCTTCTCAGTTGTATAACGAGGATGAGAAAGGCGAAGGGCAAGAAGCCGCCATCGTTAGTTATGAGTAATAGACCGCTAGTATCGCGGTCCAGGCGACCAACGGGATAGACACGCAAGGCACGCAGATCCCGTGGAAGCAGATCCAGCACAGTAGGGCGACCCTCAGGATCATGGGCGGTGGTCACATAACCAGCAGGTTTATGGAGCAGTAAGTAAACATACGCCTAGCAGATTGGATGAGGCGACCATCCACAAAAACCTGGTCGCGTTCTGCATTCGTGCGTCCCCTGTGTAGTAATTGTCGTGCCATTTACCTGCACATGGCCAGAGCAATCAATTCCTCAGCATGACGGCGAGAAGCGACACCAGCATGGGCGAGAAATGGCTCCAGCCTCTCACCGGGAAGCGTTGCCTCTTGTTGACCTTCTGCCTGCTCATCCTTCATATGCCCCTTTTCGAAAAATACAATCTTGCCGTGTACAAAGCTTTTCACGGCATGTTTGCTGATAAATATAATGTAATCCTTGTTGCTGACAACTTCCTTGAGGAAGGGCAGGTAAGCGCAATTGCTGACCCATCAGCCTGGTAATACGATTTGTTGAGAGACCTGGATGTACAAGATACAGATGGAGAGCCAGAGCATACAAGTCAGGATCGTGCTCGATCAGGCGAATTGCAGCCGCAAAAGGCAGGATAACGTTACAAATCAATATATCAGCTCGTGCGAGGCCGATATCGACAGAGCTAAAAAGCGTGCGCAGAGCCTGAAGCTGTGCGTTATCAGTTTGCGATTGAACGGTTACAAGTAAGGCATAAAAAGTTTGCAAGTAGTCCACTACGACTCCAGGCGGAGATAAGGCGGCCCAGACTACGAAGACGGCGAGCGTCGAGAGGGGACGGCTGAAGCGCACGCCCTAAAGGTTCGGGCAGTACAGTCGATGGAGTAGCCTGTCTACGCTGTTCGTTTAAGAGAGACAGGCCAGCAGCGCGAAAGAAAAGACGATCACGCCCGTAAGCCAGGCCCTCAGCCAGAGCGACAATCAAGACCTGATTGAAGACACAAAAAGATGTATTCAGCCAGCAAACACATACGCGTAATGCACCTCTTCCACAAAAATATCGACCTTTTGCTCGAAACGCAATTGCCCAGCCAGAAGCAAAATATGCCTGATTTCAGCAGAGGCCAAATATGCTGCATTACCATGTGACAGGGCCACTGTACCAGTTCGGGAGAAACTGGCTGTAACGGCCAATCGCTGGAAACCGGAAAATACTCTGAAGACAACAGACCGGAAAATCAGCACCATCCTGGCGATAGGTGAGATGCCTGACTCATCCAGAGAAAAAACAACATGGAGAACGACGGCATTATAGCGTGCATCTTGCTGATGGCCGTGGACAATCCAGTCTGCCGCGTGCACATGAAATTCAACATCACCAACTACCTGTGACAATGGCAGACGCGACGGTTGAACAATAATAAAAGTGGACGGTACGAGACCGAAAAAACGGCATCGCGCACGTCAGGTCCTGTTGTCCCACCGGGAAGGCCAGCAAATAGAAGCGTATAGGTGGCCCCATTGCTTGCCGGCAGAGGCGAGCCAGACGGCAGAGACCACCAACGCCGAGCGACCTTTAATTCATGATAAGCGACGCACTGAGCACGATTGGACAAAGAGCTCAAGGTTTTAAAGGTCTCCTCACGCAAGCTCCTGATAGAGGAAGTTCTAGCCCGGATCTCTTCCTGGTCAGCAGCCAGGCGGTTTATGGCAAGATCCAACTCTGGCATCGTTTACCGCCGAGGTATTCATCAGTCTGCTCTGATGGTCGAGAGCGTAAGTAGCTTCTGAAAACGTAGACCCTTGTTTTTCAGCCCGGTCATGTACAGACAGGGCCATACCTTCAGCCACCTCAGCCGAGGCCTCGGCATTGATAGCTGTGCTTATGGCCTGGGCTTCGGCGGCTTCAGCATCAGCCAGAGCAGCATGGGCTTCAGTAGCAGAACGTTCAGCGAGCTGGAGAGCAGAGCGAGCTTCGGAATCTGAAAGTACACCCCGTTGGATAGCGGCACGAATTTGCTCAAGAACCACATCTGCCTGGGCGGCTGCCACAGCGGCGTTACGTGTTTGCAGACTACTAGCCTCAGCCAGGGCCTCGGCTTCGGCGGCAGCAGCGGCAGCTACATCAGCAACAAGCATAGCAGCTACTGTCTCCACCTCTTGCTCATCCTCATCTAAGTGGCTAACTTGAACAACATCGGCAGGAGCAGAAGAGGTTGTTTCAGACTCTCCCTGAGTGAGTCCCGCTGCTGATTTCTCCGCTCTAGTCGCCTTTGCAATAGCAGTGAGAGAAATCGAAGGGTTTGCCCTCCAGCAAGATCGAAATCCTCTTTTGGCGGCCCTGCCCTGCGAGAGGCTGATGGAATAGAGCCGCAGGGAGATCGAAAGCAATCTCCTCTTCTTCATAGAGATCAGTTATCTTCATCTAAGCCTACAAGAGAGCCATACCCTTTCTCAGCAGTAACATCGTCAACGGGTGGGGCTGCCAGTCTATCACCATTCTGGGAGAGGTCAATACTCATACGTATCAAGGCAAGAGCCTGCTGTTGCTGCTCAACCTCTTGAGCCAGAACTGTAATCATTTCTGGATTAATCTCTTGAGAAAGGAGCGCTTCAGTAATTCTGCGGGCATCACGAGCCAGAGAGGAGAGGATAGTCGTTTCAGACTGAAGTTGCGCTAACTCCTGAAGAAGAAAGCGGCTATCAAACATTTGCTCTAGATGTTCAAGTATATGATTGGCGCGTATTACCGCAGTATTTGCCGCTTGCTGAGCAGTCTCTGAAGCAGTGCGTGCCTCACGGATCAGCGCGGATCGGATATCATGAGAGCCTAACTTAGGAGTATGCTGGACCTCTACCTCTTCTTGCGTTGCCACAAAGGGCTGTGTCGGAGCCTCAGGAGTTACAACCTGTATCCGTTTCTCATCAGTGGAAATCTGCGTAGCAAAATTCTGTATTAGCAACATCATTTCATGCTCAGAAAATACTTCAGCCTCTTGTTCTGGCTCAAGCGAGTCAGCGACAGGCACTTCTTCTGCTTGTTCCGGCTCAAGCTGGTCAAATTTTCAGTATCGCAAAGGGAATAGTACTATTATCTTGCACTATACTTCCCTCTTGCTCGTATTCTTCTCCCGCTGAAGTACCTCCTCAGAGGCAGGTACATCTGGCTTCACTTCAGAGGGCTCTAGCTCTACAAGAGTTATCTCGACTATTTCAACATCAGGACTGAGCTCAGACTTTGATAGGACTATAGTGTAAGGCAACATTTGTTGCTGAAGAAGGGAAAGACGGCCCTCCAGGCGTTCCACACGTTCCTGACGTTTTTGCAAACGTGCTTCAGCACGCTGTAAACGCGCAAGAGCGCTTTCATAACGCCCCTGAGCCTCTTCCAAACGCTTAAGGAGACGATGTTCACGTTTGCGTAACCTTTTTGTTCCTTGCCCGGTGTCTTTTTTGTGGTCTTCTGCCTGTTCTGATACGCGCTTTGACATATTCTTCTTTCTCTCCTCTAAAGCTCAGCAACATCGCCATGATTGGTGAATTCCGGTATATTTTTTTATCGACTATACATATAAGTAATACAGATTGAACACAGAAAGCGGAAGGTAGCAACAGTATCTTAACCTATTCCCCTTTCGAAGCAGGCACCGTGTGGTATTTTTGGTTGCTGGGCGGAAAATTGATAGACAGCAGATGAAAATTCCTGCAATTTCATACTAATCCTAGATCATGTCTTATTTCCGCAAGAGACCAGCATAAATTTCTCAGGAGGTTTCTTATTACTTATACTGTCGTGAATATTTGTCAACTTCATTATTATTTCCTCCTTGTTACTTGTACATCACCATTACCCTTTTATAAAGATAGGGAACAAAAATTCAATGAATTAGCATAAAAACATGCACCTATTTTCATATTGTTCGGGAAACATTGTAGTCTTCTTCGGCTACAGGTGTTATATTCTGTGCGCTTTTTGGCCTTATCACTACGACATCGGGAGCGAAAGCCCAGGGAGTACCTGTGGCAATATGAAGAATACCGTCATTAGCGCCGTTGATATTGCAGAGCCAGCCGTCGTTAGAATCATTACCAGCGTTCCGGCCCGTTTAACGGTTCAATTTACCGCAAACGACAGCATGGTATTTCCACGCAACGGTGGTAGCTATTCGCTGGATTTCTTCCGGCAGCGGAGCCTTCATCAGTTCTCATGGAGACATCGTAACTGCTGATTAATGTTGTCGTCTGCCCCAGGCAGATGACCGATTATCTCTATCAGCTAACAGGCACAAGATATCACTAATTATGTAAATAATACTGGATGTAATTATCCTAATTATGAATGTAAACCAGATTGACAATGCAATTGGCAACTGGCACATTTCGTTCTGAGCCACAGTATGATAAGCCCAAGAGTCAGGTATATCTGAGCACAGCCTACACAGGGCAGGAAAGCGCAAAGACAGGTTTAAGAATATCGCCGAGAGCAACTATGCACCGATTGATACAATCAAAAAAGAGAGTAGCCCAGACATTCAAGACCTGGCAATAATCCACGTCGGTATGGAGAATACCCCTAGCATCCCTCTAGGAGATTTTACCT
>CAVZQK010000074.1:0-79131 GCA_963777355.1 uncultured Chloroflexia bacterium | reverse complement strand
AAATATGCACTGTGGTGTCTTCACCCGCAGACGCCAGCCGTTTCTTATCCGGCGACCACGCTACGCATCGCACTACATCTCTGTGACCTTTGTAGACAAACACCTGCCGCCCCGTGTTAGCATCCCAGATATGTACTGTGGTGTCATCTCCGCCTGTTGCGATTCTCTTGCGGTTCGTGGACCAGGATGCGGCCCGCAGGGTGTCACTATGCTCTGAGTAGTGCAATATGGCCTGGGTCGCCTCTTCATCTGTGGCATCCCAGATCTCTGCCTGCCCATCCTCGTAGCCGCCAATTAGCCTTTTACTATCGGGCGACCAGGCCAGTACATTGATCCACACATCATATTCATAGTTGTATTTGTCTTGCAGTTGGACTGTCGTCTCTGCCTCAACAACTTCATCATCTTCCTCTTCGTAATCTTCCTCGTCCTCCTCTTCGTAATCTGTTTCGTTCTCCTCTATGATGACTTCGTCAATCTGAAGGTTTCCACTGATGTCTGTGTACGCAAGCAGGTTTCCGTCCGGCGACCATGCCAGCGAGGTGATACTACTGGGTGCCCGTCGTTCGGTCTGATACCCATGCTCAAAACTATAGATCACTACTTTGCCATTGCTATAGCCAACGACCAGGTATTGCCCATCCGGCGACCAATCGAGCGCGTTGATTGCACAACTGGCCGCGCTGTAGCTTTTTTCCGCTCCCTGGGGATTCCCCGCTGTGTTCCAAATCTGTACGCTGCCATCGTCTCCCGCTGATGCCAGGAATCGACCATTCGGTGACCACGCTACCGCGTTTACTACATAGCCAGGATGCTTATAGACCGCTTCTTCTCTGCCATTGCTGGCATCCCATACCCGAATCTGGCTATCCACACCCGCCGACGCAATGCGACGACGATCAGGACACCATGCTAGCGTATGAACATGATCTGTGTGCCCACGATATAAGTGCAGTAAAGATCCCGGTCTTCTAAAGATGGTAGGTGCCGGCGACGAAGATGCCATCGCTGTACTGGGGGGCGCACTATTGGTCGCCGCTGCATAAAATTGAGACGGCGTACTCCGTGTAGCTGGGGGAGAATGCATTCCAGCGGCGTTTTCGATGGCATTGGCAAAGGCTATAACTTTTGCAAAACGCTTCCCTGGCTCTTTTTCAAGCCCTTTGAGGATGACATGCTCAACAAGGGGGGGCACTGCTACCTGCCGCAGACGCATGGGATCTGGTTGCGCGTGTAGATGCCCTGCCAGAATTTCGATGTTGGTCCCTGTAAAAGGCGCTATCCCACATAACCACTCATAAGCCAGCGCCGCTAGCGCGTATTGATCACTCGCTGGTGGAAGGATGCCCTCTGATCTGCTCTGGAGCCATATAATCAACTGTGCCAATAATGTCTTGTGTACGTTGCGAACGGGTGCTATGTGCAACTACGGCAATGCCAAAATCACCAAGCAAAATCTCGTTGTTGCGTCCAATAAGCATGTTTTCTGGCTTGATATCTCGGTGAATGAACTTCGCGTCATGGGCAAATTGTAACGCTAGCGCAACCTGCTTGATCTGTTCTACTACTACGGAAAGTGGCAGACTGCTCCCACGCGGATACCGGTCTCGCAATGTGCCGTTCGGCGCATAATCCATCACGAGATAAGGAAGCTTTCCCTCAACTCCAAATTCTAGTACGCGCACTATGTGCGGATGAACCAACCGGGCTGCGGTTCGCGCCTCTTCGTAGAAAAATTTCTCCTCCTGCCGACTTAACTGGGTGAGCACTAGCTTTATCGCTGCTTGCGTTTGTAAGAGGACATGCTCACCCAGGTAGACCTCAGCAAATCCGCCCGTATCTAACAGGCGCAGTAATCGGTAATTGCCAAACTGCTGCCCGATATAGCTCACCATAAGAGGATTGCTCCTTATCTGGCTAGGAGGTGATGTTTCAAATGAGTTCAATGGTTGTAGATTAGTGTCTCTGTGCGTTGATTCTAATGCTCACTCCTCTCTCTTGTCAAGCATTCATGAAGAGAATATGATTTATAGGTTATTCCTGCTCGTTCTCTCCTGGAAAATCTCTCTCGGTTATTTCTGCTCTCCTGCCTTGAAAAATTCTACTGTCTCCCGCACTCCATTTTCAAAGCTCATCTGTGGCTTCCAGCTCAACTGGCGCTCGGCTTTGCTATAGGCGAAGTAGGAGAGATAAATATCCCCTGGCCGCTTAGCTGCATAGGTGATCTCTGGCTTGAATCCGCTGATCTGGGCCAGTAGTGCGTAGATTTCGTTGACTGAGACAGCACGCCCTGTCCCTATGCAGAAGGCTTCGTTATCTCCACGCGTTATTGCCTGCGTATTCGCACGCGCTACGTCCGCAACATAGACATAGTCCTTGCGCTGCTCTCCATCCCAATCAATACGTACCTTCTCATGCCGCAGAAATTGCTTGGCAAAAATAGCAATGACTCCCGCCTCGCCATTGGGGTCCTGGCGCGGACCATAGACATTGCCGTAACGAAGAATTGTGTAGTTTAAACCATGCGCTGCCTGCCAGTAACGCAGGTAATGTTCGGCCATCATCTTGGTAATTCCATAGGGGGATTCAGGACGCTGTAAGACTTCTTCATCTATTGGCAGATGGGCAGGTGTCCCATAGGTGGCTCCAGAGGAGGCAAAAATGATTTTCTTTGTGCCAATGCTCGTGCAATTATTCAGTACATTCAGTAACCCTAGTACATTGACACGGGCATCTAGGGTGGGATTTTGTGTCGATACTGCTACGCTGTGCTGTGCCGCCTGGTGACTGACTAGCTCTGGCTTGAATTCAGCAAAAATACGCGCTAACGCCGCTTCATCGGTAATATCTTCCCGGTAGAGCCGCGCCTGCGGATTGATGTTCCCGCTCTTTCCACCACCTTCGGTCCACAAGCTATCGACAATTGCTACTTCGTGGTTCGCCGCTAGCAGATGATCTACGATATGAGAACCAATAAAACCAGCTCCACCTGTGACAAGAATACGCATGGGATAGCAACCTTTCTGCTATTTTTCTGCTGAAAAACGTTTTCAGCCTGATACCCATGCTCTATTGTACTATGTTCGGCCCGATCTTAGCCCGGCGCAGGCGTAATTTCCCATGCCTCTGTATCTGTTATACCAGACGCTCTAACGCGTTTTGTAACTCTTCTGGCTGGGTAAGTACTGGGAAGATGCGTAGCCCGGTCTCTCGCTGTAATCGCTCTATAATCCCCTGATCTTGCGGATCAGTTATTGCTACCGTTAACATGTCTCGCTCACGCCCCAGAGGATAACAGCGCAGCTCATGTGCTAGCTCCGGACGGATGAGACGTAACACTCTGCCCGGTAGCTTACGTGGCAGCAATGAGAGATAGGGAATACCTAGCTGACGCGCCAGTAGTGGCAACTCTGAGGTTTTGAGAGAGGACGCTGACCGTGAATCGGCTTCCTGCTCAGTCTCATCTCGTTGGGCTGCGAAACGAATAGAGGGGTCTCTGGCCGCATCTAGACACTCTTCAGGTGCGGCTAAATCATCTGGCCACACGCTATGCCCGGCTTCCATGCAACGCGGACGGAGCAGTTCATCATTCATATTATGGACTGCCCACAAGAGTGCCTCCCAGAGACGCTCTTGCACAATTCTCGCCCCCTGCTGATTCGCGCCGTCCAGGAGAAAGTAGCAGCTTCGTTCTAGTAACAGGACGGTATCCGATTTTCTTACTAGAGGACGCAGACTCTCCAATAAACGCTGCATGCTCTGGATGATCCTGGTTTTCTGTCTTACATCTTCAAATTGGAAGGTAATTACTACTATGCCGATCTGTTTAGTCTGGCTGATCTTGGATTGGAGAAGGTGAATGATATCTTGGGTGGAAGAGGTTTCTTCGTCGATAGAGGTGTTCTTCGTATCTTCTAATGGTGAAAGAGTCATAGCTTCCATGCGCATCTGCCCTTCTCCTTATTGCTTGCATAATTGCTCTGAACTGTTCAGAGTATATTGTACATTTTTTCATCCAGTGATAAACATCTATATAGTGTACTATATGTACTTTTTATGTAGATCGCTGCATAGAGAAATATGCTGTAAGATAAGCATAGAGCATTTAGGTAAAAAGAGGGCTGAAAAATGGTTGTGTTCTTGTTGAGACTCTCTTTTTATGGTTAAGATCGTCTTGCCTTTGCAACGTTTGCCCCTCTCAGGCTCCAGCTCTCTGAAAACACCGGATCTTTTTATCTATGTTCTTAACAAAGCTCAACAAGAAGTGCATAATGTTTAAGTAATGCACGCAACGGTGTCAGCGCTGTCTCAATCTGGATCTGCAAGTTATCTATGTGTTGCTGAATGTCAAGGAGCAGAAGGATTGCTGCTCTGGGTTTGAGCGCGGTTTTGTTGGCGCTCAGAATTGTGGTGAAGACGATCTGAGCACTCTGATAGATTCGGATGATCGCACTATCTAGCTCTGCCAACTGGATATGACTGTCGGGCAGATCAGAAAAAAGCTCTCTGAATGCCTGGATTTTCTGCCGTTGGCCGTTGCGCTCTTGCCAGATTTGTAGCCCCTCAACATAATATGCAAGCTCTTCTTCCGTCAGGGGGGTGTGCGCCCACTGCTCGCTCTGACGCGCTCGCGCAAAGAGTTGCTGCTGCTGGCTTTTCTGCAATGTTGCATGTTTATTGGTATCAAGTGTGGTGAGCAGATGCGTGAGGGTAATTGTGCCAATCTGGCACAGCGGCTCGATTCGTTCAAGACGATGTTTCATCTCGCTTAGCCAGACCCAGAGCTGGTGGCGCAGTATCTGCCGCGAACGCATGCTTTGCGCTGGTTGGGCCGCCTCTGCTTGCACTGCTATCTCTGCTAGTTGCGGCAAAATCTCTTGCAAGAGCAGATTCAGGTTGTGAAAAAGATGATAGAGACCTACATCTAGCAACTCCAGATCATCATCCTCAAGCTGTTTCGCCCATACTGCCTGAAGCGTCTGCTGAAGAAGCGACGGCGCAGTCTGCCTGACCAGATAGCCCACTGACTGCGCCGTCGTCTCTCTGCTCTGGTTCCAAATCTGTTCGGTGTGTTTTTCCTGTGTCTCTGGCATATCGCGCATGTTCCTCCCCTGACATACAACCACAACGTGTCCTACAGAACATTATAATCGCTATGCCTAGCATCTATTTGAGACAAGGATTACTCTTCGCTTTGTCTGTGCCGCCTTCAGATGTGTTCTAACTGTGGATAGAGTGTTACTCTGCCGCAAGCCGCTCATATACCTTGCTACGAAGAACTTCTCTCTCTGCCCCTAGCTTTTGCAAGATCTTCATTGCGTTACTCTCAGGAAAATGTAATAGAGCCAGGAGCATATGTTCATTGCCAATCGTATCTTTGTTCATACGCATCGCTTCATGGCCAGCCAGGTCCTGCTGCGCTCTGGCCAGCGGTGTATGTTCTGGAGACCAGGGATAGACCCTCTCCTCTCGCTCTTGCAGATCTTCAATCGCCGGATATACCTCCGGAAAATCAATGCCAAGTTCTTTGAATACAAGAGCTGTGACGCTCTGTTTATCATAGAGCAGACCGAGCAGGATATGCTCTGTGCCAAAGCTTGGATGCTTCAGCCGCTCTCGCTCGCCCTCGGCGAATTGTATTGCCTGATATAATTGCTGTGTAATATGATGGACGATATGCATGGTGTTGTAGACATACTGCTCCTCGTTCCCCGCCAGCCTCTCACTATCGGCTGCTACCCCCTTCTGTCCAAGCGTTACGCTGACTTCTCTGCGCAGGTTCTGAAGTCTTACGCCGAGACTCTCCAATACTCCCGCCGCAATCCCCTCTCCTTCACGCACTAGCCCCAGGAGCAGATGTTCGGTGCCGATATAGTGATGATTCAAGCGATGGGCCTCGTCAACTGCCAGCTCTATCACTTTTTTTGCGCGAGGCGTTAAGCCAATCTCTCCCAGGACAATACGATCACCTCGCCCGATAATAAATTCTACCGCATTGCGCACTTTCTCCAGTGAAACTCCCATCCTCCCCAATGTCCTGGCCGCAATTCCCTCTCCCTCGCGCACCAGTCCTAGCAGGAGGTGCTCGGTGCCGATATAGTTATGCTGGAAGCGCTGTGCCTCTTCTTGCGCCAGACTTAATACTTTCCTCGCCCGCTCGGTAAATTTATCAAAACGGTCCCGATTTTGTGGACTGTTCCAACTTTCACGTGTCGAGGCGCTCCTCTGAGTAGATGTTTTGAATTTGTTGCTACTGCTGCTACTCCCTTCGCTATGACTGATTACCTGAATAGTTGTCGTACGCAACGCCTCGGCTTGAATATTTAGCGCTTGCAGTGCCCTGGCTGCTAGAGAGGTGGGAACACGCATGATGGCTAGTAGCAGATGCTCAGTGCCTACATAATGATAATTCAGACGCCGCGCTTCATCGTTAGCATCCTGAATGAGCTTTTTTGCCTCAGGTGTAAATTCTTGCGCTGAGACCTCTGTCTCTAATGTTTGAGGTTGTAATTCTAGAATGGTGCCGCGTAACTGCTCAAGCTTAACTCCAAGTAGCGCTAATACTCTGGCCGCCACTCCTTCTCCATCACGCATCAATGCCAGGAGGATATGCTCTGTGCCCGTCATCTGTGCCTGCTGCCTTTGCGCCTCTTCTTGCGCTGTCGTAAGGACTTTGCGGGCACGCCCGGTAAATCTTTCAAATTGCTTTCTATCAAATTCCATGTATTGACCTCCTTTTACAGAAATGACGATGCACGGGTAAAAAGAAATTGCAATAAGTAATAAATCTGAAGCTTGTATAACTATACAATAAAAAAACGGTATCTGACAATCTGCTTGCTTCAGCCCGCCGCTCTGGACGAATACTTTCTCACTACTTGACATGCTTATCGTTCAGTATGAAAATGTAGGTAGCACCCGCAATGTATGCTCGACCCTGCAAGGGGATTCTTCTATGGACGGTGGCTGATGCTGAAGCTGGACCTGCACTACGCTTATGACGTTGCATACCTCAGCTCTGCTTACTCAGCCAAAAGAGGACTCGGATATGCGAACCCTGGGGATTGTGTACGTTGGTAATAGAGAAGGGGAAAGTGAAGCGCTCACTACGTTTTATTATGATTTACTTTATGTACATAGAAGATAGATATAGAAAATGAGTATGCAAGATTTGAACACTCACTCTGCACCGCAGGGTATCACACAAAGGGCTGAGCCTATGCCGATGGAGCGCCCAACGACGGATGCAATGGCTACTATTCATGAGGCTGCTCGTGCGGCGGAGCGGGCACGCCTGCGCCAGGGGGTTATGCATGTGCGCATTCGCCATTTCTATTGTACTCTGGAAGAATCTTTTGATCCTACTTTGCGCGGACTCTCTTTCGTTGTGGGGACGGGGACTGGCCGCCCAAATGAACCTGGTCGCGTTATTGATGCTTCTGTTGCGGCTATGCGCCTGGGCGTTACTCCCGGTATGCCTTTGCGCCGTGTCCACCGCCTGGCTCCTCGCACTCGCTTTCTCCCGGCTTCCTATGATCTCTATCAGCCTATCTTGCTGAAATTACGCGAACGCTATCGCGCTTATTCACGTATTATTGAGTCTATTCCTATTGCCGATGCTTTTATCGATCTTCGTGGCTGCGAATTGCCTTTTGATTCCCCGGTAGCCCTGGCCGAACGCCTCTGCGCTGAAATCGCTGAGATGGGCCTGACTGCTTTGATCGGCGTTGCTAATGGCAAGGCTATCGCTGAGTTGGCGGCTTTGATGAGCCGCCGCGATGGCCGCCAGGGGGTTCTCTATATTCCGCCCGGACGCGAAAGTTCCTTTGTGCAAACTCTACAGCTTTCAATGCTCTTACAGGTGAAGGCCGCGGGGACTGGCTCTCCTGCCGCTTTGCCTGAATTGAGCGAGATACGCGAACAGCCTACCCGCCCACCAGAAATTGAGACGAGAGGCGAACAGATTGACCCTGTCGCTGTTGCCGAAGTCGTTGCTCATCTGAAGGATTTTGGCATTACGACGTTTGCTCAGGTTGCTACTCTCAATGAGGAAGCTCTGCTACGCCGCCTGGGCCGCCTGGGTAGCTGGATCTACCAGGTTGCCTCTGGTCAGGATACTAGCCTGGTTGTTCCTGACGCTCCACCTCTGAGCCAGAATGCACGTGTGCGCTTTCAACATGCCGCCGATGCCGATGAGACTTGTGCCGCTATTCGTAAGTTGGCTGACTATCTGAGTGAACGCCTGCTTGAACAACGTCTGAAGGGCCAGGCTATCGCTCTGATCCTCTGGCCAAGTCATGCGGTCCGCCATCAAACCCGGAAATTGGTGATGGATGAGGAGGGAGGCGATGAGATGGCTGTGACTACTGCTGAGGAGACTCTCGGCGGCCAGATGCTTCTTTCACGCCATACTGATGAGGCCGATGTTATTGCCCATCATTGCTTGATGCTCTTTGCTCACTATCATCACTCTATGACGACTTATCTTCAGGTTCAGTTGCGCATAGGCGATATTATTACAAATGCCCCTGCCTACTATCCACCCCCAGCTCGTACACGCGGTAGGCCTACACGCAAGCTATGACTGCAGCCAGCCGAGAAAAGAAGGTGATCGATTACCTTCTTTTCTCGGATGAATGCAATGCCGAATTGAGGCACAGACTCTACTGATGCTGTGAGGCGCGATATTGCTCTAAGGCTGCAAGCTCCTGCTGCCCTCGCGCTTCCAGGTCTGTTCTCCACTCGTCCTTGTATTTTTTCATGGTCTGCACTAGTGTATGGGCTATCGCGAGATTCCGATACCATTTGTGGTCCGCAGGGACGATATACCACGGCGCTTCATCTGTGCTGCACTTACTGAGCACATCTTCATACGCTTTCTGATAGTCATCCCAGTACTGCCGCTCTCGCCAGTCTCCCGCCGAGACCTTCCAGGCTTTGTCTTTGTCCTGCACCCTCGCTTCTAGCCGCTTTCCTTGTTCGTCTTTGCTGATATGCAGAAAGAACTTTAGAATAATCGTCCCGTTTTGCGCTAGCAGCTTTTCAAGATGGTTGATATCTTTATACCGCCGACTCCATACCTCTTCTGGCACGATGTTATGCACCCGCACTACTAGTACGTCCTCATACTGAGATCGATTGAAAATACCTATGGTTCCTTTCCCTGGTACGGCTTTGTGGATACGCCAGAGGAAATCATGTAAAAGCTCTTCAGGTGTTGGCTGCTTAAATGAATGAACCTCGCAGCCCTCTGGATTAACGTGCGAGAGTACATGCCGAATCGTGCCGTCTTTCCCACTGGTATCCATCCCTTGCAAGACGATGAGCATACTATGATGTTGCGCTGCCGATAAGAATTCCTGTAGCTCGGCCAGTTCTTGTGATAACTCCTCTAGCTCTTTTGTTGCCCCCTCTTCATCCTGCTTCATCGTGTCAGCTGGATCATAGTCCTTCAGTTTGACGCTATCCCCTTCCTTAATTTTCCAGGTGTACTGTTCCGCCATTTTTCCTGTCCTTTCTATCTCTTCCTATTGAATGTGTATAAATGTGTATAAACACTCGCTTGGAAAAAGTCGTGTGTTGCGTTCCAATGCACTGTATGGTATCCTGACGCTCATCTGCCCAGAGATGAATGGGCTTTGTCCCACTTTCCTCTCACCTGTTGAGGATTGAAACCTTAGTATGGAAGAAACGGGAAATTGGTTTCGGATTTAGCCCGCAAAACGTCTTCCTTTCTGATCCTGCTAAAACATTTTTCCCCCTAGAGGCACGTCTTGTGTTGGACTGAGCAGTACGACACGCCCCTGACTATCTGGTACACCCAGGGTCAAGACTTCTGAGATAAAGGGACCAATCTGCTTCGGCGGAAAGTTCACTACTGCGACTACCTGCTTGCCCTGAAGCTCTTCTTTCGTATAGTACGTGGTGATCTGGGCCGATGATTTTTTTAAACCAATCTCTGGCCCGAAATCAATCACTAGCTTGTAAGCTGGCTTTCGCGCTTTGGGAAAATCCTCTACCTGCACTATTCTTCCCACCCGTATCTCTACTTGCTCAAAATCACTATACGTAATTGTGCCCATGAAATACTTCTCCTGCTCTCTGTTGATACTCTCAATTGTAGCATAACCTTTTAATCTCTCCCTGAAGTGGCACAATCCTCTGATGCTAGAAATTGCCAAAAAAGATGGCCTCTCAATTATGAGAAACCATCCTATGATGAGTACTTCTCTCTTTATGCCTCTGAGAGATTAGTGCTTTCGCTTAAAGCTTGAAGAAGAAGGCTTTCCAGTTCCCTTTATCTCCTGTGTTGGGACCTGCGAAAACACCGCTATACCCTTTGTTGTTTTTGTTCCCTGGATTGGTGACTAGCTTTCCTGTCCCTATGATGGTGGTTTTGTTGACTGTTAGTTGAATGTTTTTACCTCCATTGCTTGTTATGATCTGGCAGGGCATCGTATTCCCTGATGCATCCAGTATTGCTCCCGTGAGTGTCTGGTTGTTGAGGATAATTGCTCCCGCCAGTAATGTTCCTTTGTCATGGCCCTTGTTCACTGTTCCGTCGAGCGCCAGAGCGGTCATGCTCTTTGGATCTACGGCTAATGTGCTCCAGGCTCCTGTACTTACGAGCTTTCCTGCCTGGAATAGGCCGAAGTCTCCACTGAATTGTTGGCTGTTGTTTTCTTTGCCTCGCCCTTTAAGATAGGCGACGTTCTGCTTATAAAAGGTGAATGTGATGCTCCCGTCGCTTTTGACGGCTCCCACTACTTGCTGGGTGCTGTCATCCGATAGACGGTAGCTGCCGGTAAAATCACCCGCTTTGCTTGTATCTAAGGTGAGACCACCTGTCATTTCTGTCGCTCTCCCTTCACCCTTCGTGATTAACGCTGTGAAGGCGTAATCGGTTGTGGTGACTGACGCATGTGTCGGCGTCTGTGCGTGCACTGCATTGACCGCAAACGGGATGGAGAGCAATGCTGCAAAAGCCAGCGCCACTACTAGGATGAGGTTTCTTCTCTTCGACATACACAAATCCTCCCAATACCTCTGAAAACGTGTCCGAAATTGTCACGATTGGCAATAATTTTGCATCTCTCAGACACCTATGGAGTGGTCGTTGACACACAAGTTTCTGTGTCAAAGCAGCAAGAAACGTTCTTGCTCCTTTATATATTATAAACGGTGTACAACATCTTTAAGCTCTATAACAAATAATGTTCGGTAAAATAGCGAGATAATCTATAAATGTACATACGTCGAATTACTGCAAGCAAGCCTTTTTCTGAGAAAAAATGGCTTATCTCTCTTCTGCTTGTGTCCACTGTTCGATACATCTGCTCGCTCAATCTCCCTCTTAATCCCCCAATGGTTCTATAAATGCTGAATGTGAAACGTTTAACGAGATTCGTTCGTTATAAAAAATGAAATAGTAAGCATGTACGCATCTGAGCTGAGCATGGTTTTGCTCGGTGTAAGCTGCCTTTTAAGATCTCGATCGCTGATACCTGATCTCTTTGTGACCTGTTCAATGATGAGCGTGGTTTAGGAATCTACTACTTTTATCCACTTTTAAAATTCTACTATTTTTGAGGTGCCCATGCTCAGCGACTTTATGCCAGAAAGCACTATACCTCAAGCTATAGGTGCCAATGAAACACCTATACTAGAACTGTATGCTCCAGAAACTGAAATTCCGTCTACTCACTCTGAACTTCTCTCTTTTCATGAGACTCAAACACTTTTGCCTCCTATTCGTGGAGAAGAAGATGCGTCTGTGCCAACTCTGGAACCTCCCAGCGTCTCTGGAGATACTTCGATCTCGGAGGTAAACTATGTTACGGTGACTGAACCGATCCCTGTCCAGATAATCACTGCTGGCGAAAAGAAAGCTGTCGCTGCCCAGAAAGGCCCGTCCCGCTGGCAGAAAGCTATCTCTCTCTCTTTTGTTGCTCTTTTGCTCGCTCAGCTTTTTATTCCTGTGGCTATCCTCGCTGGCCTTGGCCTGAGCGCCTATACGACCTATAAACATGTCCATGATCAGGCCTATAGCGGCTATCACCATTTTCTCAATCTGAAACCTCTTGTTTCAACTATTAAGGCCCACCCTACTACGGCTATTACTCCCTCAAATCTGGCTCAAGCTGAAAAAGAGCTCGTCGCTGCCCGTAGCAATTTTACTCAGGTCCAGAATCTCCTTCACTATACTCCGGTCATTCAGACGATTGAGCAGTATTTTCCTCAGTACCGCACGCAGATTTCTACTGTAGAGAATGGCAGTAGAATCGGGGTCGATATTGCCGATATCGGCTTGCAATTGACAAATTTGGGCCTGCTCTTTGGCCCCCGCTTGCATGGCTCTCTCTTGAGTACTGCTACGACGCCTCTGCTTACTCGTCATGATCTGGATCAAATTCATCTGACTCTCGATACGCTCAAACCTCTCTTGAATGATATTCAGATGCAAAGTTCTGACCTGAATCTGGATGCTTTGCCTTTAACTCAAAGTCAACGTTTACAAGTAGCTAGCTACCTGTCTCTGCTTCCCCAGGTTCAGTCTGCTCTGACTCAGAGCGATAGTCTGCTGGCTGCCGCTGCCTGGCTCCTGGGCGTCGATGGCCCCAGAACTTTGCTTGTTCAACCGATGGATCGCGGCGAACTCCGTGCTACCGGCGGCTTCACTGGCCAGTATGGCGAACTGACTATTAATCAGGGCCGCGTCGAGCCTTTCTCTATGCGCAATATCGCTTTACTTGAATATAATGATAATAGCTATAATGTTGGTCGCAGCGCTCCTCAGCCCTATCTCTCCTGGTGGCCCTTCGCTAATTGGGGCTTGCGCGATTCCAATCTCTCCGCTGATTTTCCTACTTCGGCAAAGATTGCTATCGATCTCTATAAAAAAGAAGCTGGCCGTTCTGTTGATGGCGTCGTTATGTTGACTCCTTTCGCTATTGAGGATGTTTTGAAGATTACTGGCCCTCTTTATATCGCTGAGTATAATGAGACTATTACTGCTCAAAATCTGGAAGACCGCTTGCATTATTATCAACTTGGACCCGGTATCGCGAAACAAAAGGCGGTGACCCATCTGACGAATGATGATGCCGCACGCAAACAGTTTACTTCTGAACTGGCTCATGTCCTGATGGATACGGTCCGCCATGATCCCCCTCAGACGTTGATTCAGATCGGTAAGCAGTTGCTTCACGATCTCAAAACTCGCGATCTCCAGATCTATCTGCAAAATCCCCAGATTGAGGATCTCCTTGTTCAGTATGGCTATGCCGGCTTGCTTGACCGCTCTACTCAACACGACGGTCTCTATATTGTTCAGTCCAATGTCAGCGCGAGCAAGGCCTCTCAGTATGTACGCACAATTGTTACTGACAATGTGCAATTGGATCAGCAGGGGGGCATTACTCATTCTCTGAAGATGCAGTTGCTCTATGATCAGACTGGTCCGGTCTATGGCCTGGATACGTATCGCGATTATGTCCGCTTCTATCTCCCACCCGGCGCTGTGTTGCGCGCCGGCGATGGCTTTGATAGCGGCCAACCTCTCTGTGGCGGCCCCCTCGGTCCCTGTGCCGCCGATAATGTCTATCCTCAAAAAGAGCTCGTCTGTCCCTCTGGTCAATACGATGCCGGCTACGCCGCCGCTATGCTGAATGATCCCTATGTGGAGCAGGATCATCCTCTCGATACTGTTGGTAAACCGGATAATCTGCAAAGCGACGAACCCGGTAGAGCTATGTTTGGTGGCTATGTCGTTATTCCGAAAAATTGTGCCGCTACTCTCACGCTTTCCTGGTATGTGCCGCCTCTTGCCGCTATGACTTCTGGCTATCAGCTCTTGATTCAACGTCAGGCTGGTACCTACCCTGAATATCATCTCTCTGTTACCCCTCCCGCCGCTGAACCCTGTAGTCAGACTCCTTTGAGCCTTGACCAGGTGCTGCAAGAGGATCTGCTTATCTCGCTCAAAAGTTCTGCCGTAAATCGCACCTGCACTCTATCACAACTCTCATGAGTGCGTTGCTCGCCGATCTCTCTCTCCGGCCATCTCCTGCCTCGCCAACGCTTTCTGACAAGGCAAAGTGGGATAATTCGGCGGGAAATGCTTCTGTAGGGCAGATCGGCTTGCCCGTCTCCTCCTCGCCGATCTCTCTCTCTCCGGCCATCTCCTGCCTCGCCAACGCTTCCTGACAAGACAGAGTGGGATAATTTGGTGAGAAATGCTTCTGTAGGGCAGATCGGCTTGCCCGTCTCCTCCTCGCCGATCTCTCTCTCTCCGGCCATCTCCTGCCTGACAAACGATTTATGACGGCCCTGAGTGGGATAATTTGGTGAGAAATGTAGACTAAAAGCAACAATAGCATTTCTGAAACGTTAAGATCTACGTTAGTACTTTTTGATAGGAGTAACACGAGCAGGTAAGCGGATAATTATGATAGAGCACTATTTATGGCGGCATGGGTATAATTTGCCCGCCTTATATAATTTATACAGTTTATACAATCTACGCCACGTTGGTAAATTAGGGCTGGAGGTGCATTTTGTCAGATACGCCTGAGCCAGAAAAGCGGTTTACCCCACAACTCCACGCTCATCCGCATTCCCCCTCTTTGGGGAACGGACTAGCCTGGGTATGGACCGCCGCAACCAGGTGCGCCTTTCGGCAATAGCAGCCAGAGCTTCCCAGGCTTCCCAGGCGCATCATCTCCTGGTCAGCCCCCTTATCCTGTCCGCTCTACAGATAATTTGCCCCCGCCCGGACCAGGATCTGTTCCACAAAGTCCAATGCCCTACGGAACGGTACCTGGCAACTCTAATACACCTGCTCAGTTCGGCGGCGCGCATATCCATAGCGCTCCCCGCCAGTATCAGGCAGGAAATATGTCGATGGCAGGTGGCCCTTTTCAGCCTGAACAGGTGCCTTTTACTGGCCCTCTTGCTCCAGGCCAGGTCTCGCCTGCTGGCCCTATATCCGATATGCGTAGCCCATTTGGAGCGTTCCAAAACCCATCCTCTTCACTGCAAGGCGGCAATGGCTTACCACCCTCTGGTCCAGGTCCTTCTTCGCCTTTTTATCCTCCTCAGGGTAACTATCCTTATCAATCTGCACCCTCTATGCCCCCACCTGCCTTTCCACAGGGCCCCTTCCCTCCTCTCACTAATCCTACCCCCCCGCCGCTCGCAAAGCCGGAAGAAAGCCAGCCTCCACGCCTGAAGAAGCGCCGCTTCTATCGCCGCACTTTTGCCTATCGCCGTTTCTCTCGCTTGCGCGAGGCTTCTCACTATTCTCTCAAAGCTCGTATGCTTATGGTCTTTCTTGTTTTCTGTCTCCTCGCTCCTCTCGTTATTGGCACGGGGGAGGGTATCAATACGTATATTATCTATAAAAATGCTAGCGCGGGCATTCAACATCTGTTGAATCTGCGCACCATTTTTCTTACTGGCGATAATCATACAAAGGGCCTGCTCGATGTCAATAAGTTGGCCCAGGCCCGCCTGGAGCTTACTGCTGCCCATGAGGATTTTATCCAGTTGAATGTTGATTTAAATCAGGATATGATGGTGGGGGCCCTTTCGGCCTTTCTTCCTAGACAAATTACTACCGCTCGTTCTCTGAGCCAGATCGGCGTGGATGTGACAGATATGGGCCAAAATCTTATCTCGACTGCTCTGGTTCTTGCCCCCACTCTTCGTAGCCCGCTAGCTAATGATCCTACCAGTAAAGGCCCTTTGATTACTCAGCCTATGTTGACTAGTCTCGATCAGTCGATTGTCTATGCTCTTCCTCGCCTCAATGATATCGAGAGCCAGTCCCATAATCTTGCCCTCGATTCCTTGCCGATTAGTAGCCATCTCAAGGATCAGTTCAAACAGGTGGTCCAACTTTTACCTACTGCACGCACTGATCTTACGATGGCTCATGATCTGATGGGCGCTTTGGGCTGGATTCTCGGTGTGGGCCAGCCAAGACGCTTGCTTGTGCAGACGATGGACCGCGCTGAGTTACGCCCTAGCGGCGGCTTTACTGGCCAGTATGGCGAACTCGATATTAATGGCGCTCGCCTCAGTCCTTTCTCTCTTAAAGATATCGGCGCTCTGGAAGATTTTAACCCGAATAGCCCCGTCCTGGGTAATCAGCCGCCTGCCGCCTATCGCTCCTGGTGGCCTTTTTCCGATTGGGGCCTGCGCGACTCTAATCTCTCTGCCGATTTCCCTACTTCGGCAAAATTTGCTATGGATCTCTATAAACTGGAGTTAAATCAGCAGGTGGATGGCGTGGTCTATTTTTCTCCTTTCTTGATCTCTCGTGTCCTTCAGGTGATTGGCCCGGTGCAGATTACGAAATATCAGGATACGGTTACTGCCCAAAATCTGGAGGAACGTCTTCACTATTATCAGTTGGATAATGTGGGCATTCGTAAGATCAAAATTCTTAACCATACTCCGGATGCTCCCGATAGCGATGTGCGCAAGCTTTTTACTTCTGAGGTCGCTCGTGTCCTTATGGATCGTGTCCGCCATGCTCCACCCGATGAACTGCTTACTCTTGGTCGCGAGATGTTGCATGATTTGCAGACGAAGGATTTGCAGGTCTATGTTACTAATCCTCAAATTCAAGCCCTTCTGGCAAAATATGATTCTGAGCTCTCAGATGGATACTTTTACTCAGCATGATGGCTTTATGGTCGTTCAGGCGAATGTCAATGCTACTAAGGCTTCTCAATATACAAGTACTCTTTTGCACGATACTGTTACTCTTGATGCTAAAGGTGGCGCGACTCACGTTTTGCAGATTCGCCTGGCTTATAATCAAAATGGACCGGTCTATGGCATGGATACTCTGCGCGACTATATCCGTGTCTATGCTCCGCAAAATAGCCAGCTTCTATGGGGCGATGGCTTTGGATCTCCTGGCTATGATGCGGCTGGCTATTATTGTGGCGGCGGCTATGGTACCTGTCCTTCTCCCGATGTCTACCAGAATGGCGACCTGCTCTGTCCTGCCGGTATCGATAATGCTGGCGTGACTCCTTATCTGCTGAATGATCCTTACTCTGTCAAAAATCACCCTTTCCGCACTGTTGGACCACCCGCTAATACAACTACTGATATGCCGGGACGCGCTATGTTCGGCGGCTATATGGTCGTTCCGAAAAATTGTACCGCTACTGCTACTGTCTCCTGGTATGTTCCACCTATCAGTCAGGAATTCGTATAGTCTGCTCGTGCAACGCCAGCCCAGTACGCTGCCGGAAATCGATATCACTCTGCAAACTACCCCAGGTAGCTGTAGCAGCTATGCAAAGCCCGGTCTTCACTTTGATGGCATCGTTGGTGGCCCGGATATGACTTTCTCTCTCCCTATGAAGTTACCATCGTCCCCTGCCGATCCTTCTTGCTATAGTCAGCCCCCTGTTTAATTGGCAAAGTTCGCAAGGCGGAGAAGTTGACCTCTCCGCCTTTCTCTCCTTTTCGCACACTTTTGTAGAACTGTACAAAAATCTGACGGATACCCACTAAAAAGGGCGAAATTGACAAAATATTGTGTGAGACATATACTCAATGAGAGTAACTATATTCTCAGCAAATCCCTCGCCTGCTTCTTTCTCTTTGGCTGAAAAAGCTCTATGGCTCTTGGAGAGGCGCTGCATACTTACTAGCGTCTGTCTGAGAATCTCAAGTCTGTTTACAATGCAATCGTACTGCTAAACGATTGACGGGAAGATTGTTGAAGAGAGTACACATGGAACAACCAGCCGTTTTAAGTATTACACGTTCGGAGAGCTCATATCGGTTTCGGCTCGATCTTCCCGATGGTCCAGCTCTTGCAGGTCAGGAGTATAGTACCGAGCTAACCGCTGATCTGCGGGAAAGACTACGCCGCTCTCTCCTGGCTTCAGCTCAATCAATGCAGACGCTGGCTTTTACTGAGATTAAGCGTCAAACGTTGAAGCTGGGTGCTGTAAATGATGCTCTGCTCACTTTGGGCCGCTTTCTCTTTGAGTCTCTTATACCTCCACCTTTACAGGAGGCTCTGCGCCGTTTAGAGGGCGCTCTTGTCCTGGATACGAATACTCCCGATATCCCCTGGGAATTGATGTTCGATATTAGTACTAGGCCCGGACGCTATCTCTGTAATGTTCTCAATGTTGGACGCCTGGCACAGAATAATGGCCGCGAACGCGAACTTCTTCAACGCGGCTCTTCAGCCGAAAAATCAGCGCGTAAAATGGGACGACGTGACTTGCAAGGGCTTTCTGTTCTCTTTCTTGTCAATCCTACCGGCGAGCGTGCTCTGGCTGAAGAAGAGGTGGCCTCTCTCTGTACTAATCTGCCTGAGTCGGTCTCACGCATTATTCTCTATCGCCAGCAGGCTAATCAACTTGAAATGCGTATGAAGATGAGCTCGGATTTTCCCCAGGTTCTCCACTACGCCGGACCTCTTCCTCTGTTGGTAGGCGCAAGTGAACCTGTATTGGCTCTGGCCGGGAATTCTCGCCTTGATAACTCTGCGATGGATCAGTTGTTTCAAAATCTTCCTCGCAATCCTCTGATCTTTCTGAGTTATCACGAGGATGATCGCCAATCCCGTTCTACTACGAATACTCTTGGTTCACAGGGTGAACGGGATGAAGCTATGGATCGTCTTGCTTCTTCCTTGCTTCAGGCGGGCGCGGGCGCTGTTCTTTTGCCTCGCTGGCCCGTTCATACGCTGCGTACTCGCGAGTTTGCCGCTCTGTTTTATCAGGATGTTGCCGATGGTGTGATGCTTGGTGAGGCTATACGTCGCGCCCGTGTCTCTATGGCACAGCATTATATTGATGATACTTCCTGGATGTCTTTTACTCTCTATGGCGATCCAACACAACGCCTGGTCGCTGGCTCTCTCTCTGGCAAGGATCGCCCCATTGAGCCTCAGTTCGATCTCTTTGATGACAGCCATCTGATGGCCCCTATCTTGCCCTCTGCCAATACTCCTGACCGCCGCTTCCTGCGCGTTGTTCTGGAACTGGCACTGGGTGAGGCTAAACGTATGCACAAGGATTATCTGGGCACTCCTCATCTCTTTATCGCTCTGACGAAGTTAGATGGCGGTTGTACTCAGGATGCTCTTCGCAATCTCGGCTTCTCCTCAAAACAGGTGCGCGATGTTATTCGTCTGGCCCTCGGTCTGGGGAAAGCAACAAGCGATACTCCGATCCTCCCCACGCGCCGCTGCAAAGAGATCTTGCAGACCGCTGAACGCAATGCTTTGGGTGCTGGCTCTAATGCTGTCGATGAGCGTGCTATCGCTCAGGCCGTTTTGAGTGAGGGGGATGGCGTTACTCACGAGCTGCTTACGAAGCTTGGCATTAATCCTTCTCAGTTGATCGAACTTATTATGGCGAGTACCTCTCGCGCTCTCCTTGAACTGGTTCCTTCCGCGGGCGCAAGTCCCGAAATTATTCCTGAAGAACTCCCTGGCGCTCTTAGCCCCGATGGCGCTTCCTTCCCCTCGAAAAGTGGTAATTCTGTCCTGGAACGCCTGGGACGCGATCTGACGAAACAGGCCAGTACGAAACAATTAACTCCTCTGATCGGACGCGATAGGGAGATCCGCCAGCTTATGCAAACGCTGATGCTGAAGGATCGCAATAATCCTATCCTTATTGGCGAATCAGGCGTCGGCAAGACAACTATTGTCGGCGGTCTTGCCCAACGTATCGTCGATGGCAAGGTTCCTACCGAGCTCCGAGGGAAACGCTTGATTGAACTCTCGGCCAGTTCGCTGGTGGCGGGTACAAAGTATCGCGGTGAGTTTGAGGAACGCTTGCTAAAGGTACTTGAGGAGGCGGAGAATAGCGGCAATATTATTCTTTTTATCGATGAGATGCATCTGCTTATCGGCACTGGTCGCGCCGCTGATGGCAGTATCGATGCCGCCGGTATCCTTAAACCTGCTCTGGCGGGAGGACGCCTCCGCTGTATCGGCGCTACTACTCCCCAGGAATATCGCCTGATCGAGAAGGACGCCGCTATGGAACGGCGCTTGCGCCCGATTATTATTGAAGAGCCTTCTGTCGATGAGGCTATGGCGATTCTTACGGGGATGCGCGAGTTGTATGAGCAGCACCACCATGCTACGATTACCGATGAGGCTTTGCAGGCATCTGTGAATCTTTCCGTCCAGTATCTCCCTAATCTGCGCCTCCCCGATAAGGCCTGTAGCGTTTTGGATGAGGCCTGCTCTCAGGCTCGTGTCTTCTCTGTCGAACAGGCTGACGGTGACGATAGCGCGGAGACGCCTGTTATTACTGCTCCGATGATCGCTGAGGTGATCTCTTATCGTACTGGTATCCCTGTCCGAGCTCCTGGACGCGAGGAACGAGACCGCCTGCTTAGTCTGGATACACGTCTTCGCGCTCGTGTTATTGGTCAGGATGAGGCGATTAAACGTGTTGCCCAGGCGATTTAAGTCTCTCGCGCTGGCCTCAAACCTCGCAATCGTCCCGCTGGCGTCTTTATGTTCCTGGGACCAACCGGCGTCGGTAAGACTGAACTGGCGCGTGCTCTGGCTGCGGAAATTTTTGGCTCTGAGGATCATCTGATTCGTGTAGATATGTCGGAGTATATGGAGAAGCACGCTGTCTCTCGTATGGTCGGTGCCCCTCCCGGTTATGTTGGCTATGATCAAGAAGGTCAGCTTACCGGCAAGCTCCGCCGCCGCCCTCATTCTGTCGTTCTGCTCGACGAATTGGAAAAGGCCCATCCAGAGGTGTTTGACCTCTTCCTGCAAGTCTTTGACGCTGGCCGCCTGACGGATGCTCAAGGTCATACTATCGATGCCCAGCATGCTGTCTGGATTATGACCTCGAATGTTGGTACTGAGATGCTTGGACGCTCCATGCCCAGCGGCTTTCACGCTGGTATCAAGGGGACCGGCCAGGAACTTCAGCGAGACCGTTTAATGGAACGTCTTCGTCAGACTTTCCGCCCTGAGTTTCTTAATCGTATCGATGATGTCATTATTTTCCATCCCCTGGATCAGCAGCAAGCCCGTGAGATTACTCAACTACAAATGAATGAGCTCGCCGCACGCTTGCTGGAACAGGGCCTGGTCTTGCACGCCGATGAGAGCACTGTCGATCTCCTGTGTAAAGAGGGCTTCAGCCAGACCCAGGGAGCCAGACCTCTGCGCCGCGCTATCGAACGGCTTTTAACTGTTCCCCTCAGCCTGCGCATCCTCCTGGCAAATATTCCAGAAAACGGAGAAGTCTTTGTTCATGCAGCCGATGGTAAATTAGAGATAGATATCCGCGAACCCCAGCAAGAAGAAGTAGAACCTTCTCCCGTCTATGACGCCGAAGTAAACGCCTGACCGGATTACGATTATGAGCAGAGAGACAAGGATTTCTTATCTCTCTGCTCATTGCATTTCTTTTTAGCAAGAATTCCAGTTTCCCTTATATAAAGGGCCATTAAGCATTTTCTAGATGCGCGTTCAGATGAATTGTCAGCCCATTTCGTAAAACATTCGAGACTGGGCAACCCTGTTCCGCCTGTCTCGCCAACTCCTCGAAACGCGCCTGGTTCAGCCCTGGTACCTTTCCACGTACATCAATCGTCATCGTCGTTATTTTAAACCCTTTTTCCACCTGCTCCAACGTACAGACCGCGTTCACCGTCAACTGCTCAGGTGGTGTCCCCGCCGTCGCCAACGTATTAGAAAAGGCCATCGAATAGCAACCAGCATGGGCCGCCGCGATTAACTCCTCCGGACTCGTCTTTCCGTCCGACCTCTCCGTCCGTGATGCCCACGTAATCGGTAGCGTTCCCACCGCCCCACTCCCAAATTGTACTGTTCCCTGTCCATGTGGAAGATCACCCTTCCAGGTTGCCTCTGCACGACGTTCTGCTTTGATCATCAAAATCCTCCTCTGGATAAATAAAATCTTTCTTCTTAAATCATACCGCCCCTGTCAAACAAAAGGATTCGATCGACAGAAACGAGGTAGGGATGGCTGTTAACCGTGCCTCCTGTGGGGGTCTCAGTCCGTGCTAGCCGAGGAGAAACGAGGTAGGGGAGGCACGTCAAATACGCTGTGTCAAAACAGGGGTTTGTGGTGATGAGAACCGAAAAATACTGTTCGGAGCGAGCTACACGTGACCGAGGCCGTTGGAGGCTGCTCGACCATGCTAGCCTGGAGCAAGGCTCAACATCGACTAGCACAGGAACAATCCGGCACAAGCCCGGAGCACCGCTCAACAGAACGAGTTGGCACCCTCTCGGCTCTCACCAACCACTGCATACAGTATAGCGCCCCTCGCTTTCTTCCATCTTTTTTTCTACTTCACCCTTTTTTCTACTTTCTCTGCCATAAAAAAGACCTTCTCAAGCACGCCTAGCTCTACTTCCTATGCCTGCGCTCTCTGGACAACACACTTACATAGATAAGAGTTTCTGCAAGTCTTACATAAGACAATCCCTGAATCTCTTATGGAATATCAGACAAAAATGGACTGTTTCTATAATCAGGACAAGTAGGCAGAGATCGAAAGCGGCTGCGGCGAGAGAACAACTTTGTGGTATGATGAGAGAAACCAGAACAAATCCTTTCCCCTTTCTCGGAGGGTAGACGGTTGAACCGTCTCCTGCTCGCCGACGACCACGGTCTCGCGGAGGGTAAACTCCAACAAGGACAGGCGGTCAAGGTACTATAGACAGAACAAGGGAGCTTAACTATCATGAAAGCAGTAAAAGTAAGTACAGGACGCTGCAAAATTAGCGGCTGCGATAAACCAGCCGTCTACAAACAAATTTTAGCCGCAGGCGGTCCCAACGGCCAGAAACTTCTCTTCTGTGAAGAGCACGCCTCCGACGCCGTAAAAAAAGCTGCCGAGCGCGAAGAAAAAACTCAGAACGCTAGCCATTAATAAAAGTGGTTCACATCGATTGGCTCTAGTAGCAAAGTTCCATCTGGCACTCTCAAGGATTACATCTTCTTGCACGAAAGATGACGGTGTAAATTTGGGAATTCCCAAATTTACACCGCAGTCCGCACCTTTATTCCCGCTCAACAATTCGATCAAGCCATCGGCAACTGAATATGAAACGTCGAACCCTCTCCTTCCACCCCTCTACTCTCAATCCAGATCTTTCCCCCCATCACCTCAACCAGCCGCTTCGATACGTAAAGACCCAGCCCCGATCCTCGTACCGCACTATTTATATCGCTCTCCAGTCGGTAAAACCTCTCAAAGATGTGGACCTGCTCTTCAGGCGCAATCCCCTTCCCCTTATCCGCAATACTGATCACTACCTGCCCCGGCTCACTGCTCGCACGCGCAAAAAAACTAATTGGCGTTCGTGGATCTGAATATTTTAATGCGTTTGCACTGATGTTCATTAAGACCTGCCGCAAACGCACTGGATCGGCCATCACTACCAGGTTATTTACGAGATGCAGATGCACCTCTCTCTGTTCCTGTGTAATTTGCGGCTCAATAATAATCAATGTGCTTTTGATGATCTCATCTACCTGAATTCTGCTTGTGTAAAGTGGATGGAGCTCCATCTCTACCTCCAGCCGACTCGCATCCATGATGTTGCTGAGCAGAATCGCTAGCTCTTCGCAGCTCTGTCTCGCCTTCTGAAGAAATTCTTGCTGTTGCTCGCTCGTAAGCTCTTTGCCAAAATTTGTGAGTAATTCTACATATCCTTGTATCGCTGTCAGCGGCGTACGCAATTCATGAGATGCGGTAATCATAAATTGATCTTTGAGCTGGTCTAATTCCTTCAGCCGCTGATGGGCAGTTTTTAGCCGTTGATAGAGGCGAGCATTGGTAAATGCTACCCCCGCTTGCTCCGCAAAGCCCTGGGCTCGTGGAATATCGGCAGTATCGAATGGCGGATATTCGTTCATTTCTCCAAATTCTGAACGCGCAAAAATGACGATGCCAGCCGGTTTTTCTCGCAAGATAAGCGGGGTGAGGAGTATCGTATGCACACGTAGTGACCTCAGTTTCTCAAGAAGTGTGATGTGTTGTGGCGTATTCCCCGATACTACTGCTAGCCTGGAGCTCGTGTTGAAGGGTGTTTCTGGCCCAGTAAAACGACTTTCCACAAGTGTTGGCAGTGGAATCGCATGGAGAAATGGTTCAGGTGCATGGAGTGCCTGGGCGGCGGATTCCTGCGGCTCGATCCTCGGCCATTTTTTTACTTCATGGAGCGTTTTCAATTCTTGCAAATTCTTCAGGCCGCTCTCTTTTTGTGTCTCGTTGACGGAAAGTGCATACGGTTCGAGAATCTCCTGCTCGTTCACAAGATAGAGCAGTACGTAGTTTGCATGGAGCGCTCTGGCTCCTTCCTGGCAGATGAGCCGTCCAATTTCTGCCGCTTCTACGACTGCTGTGTTCAATCGCACTGCGATGGTGGTCATGGCGTTCGCGAAGATTTCGTGCTCACGTGCCTCTTGATAAAGACGTGCATGTTCGATGATCGTCGCAACCTGTTCGCAATATGCCCTGGTGAGTGTGAGTGTACGCTGCTCCACGCTTCTTGCCTGCTTATGCGCTATTCCTAGACTACCAATCACTCTGTTTTGATGCCTGAGTGGCAGAAAATAGGTTGCTGTTAGTTGCTGTTGTTGTAACCAATGTTGCATCTCTGGGGGTGCCTCGTGCAAGTCTTGTTCCCAGGATAGCTCTGTCTCTTTCCCTTCTTGCACGATACGCTGAAGAAGTGCATTATCTGCACTGTACCAACTGTTCATTGGGGCCAGTCTTGAGTTGGCAAAGATCTGTACTGGAAAACCTTCTCTCTCTTTTTTTGCCGGTAGTAGTAGCAGCGCCGCTGTGAAACCCAACTCCTCGATAATCAGGCTGATCGTACGCTCCAGCAGTCTATCCATATCCAGAATCTGGTTGAGCCGCATGACGAGTAATCGCAAGTTTTCTGCGTCCAGACCCTGCTGTTCTCTCTCTTGCAGCAGAAACTCATTCTCTCGCATTGCTAAAAGATAGCGTGCTGCAACAATAATGCTCACTCCCAATGTGAGCAGTACCAGACTGTTGCTTACAGCGTTTTTGTGAAAAATCTGCGCATAGCCACAGAGAATGAGCAGGGCGACAAAAGGGATATAGATAGAAAAGCCCGCTTTCTGCCAGCTTCTAACTCCTCTCTTGCCGCCTGAACTGCTCTCTTTGCTTACCTCGCTCTGTTCCCCGGTTTGTTCCTGACTCACCTCACGCACCAGCGCTGTGTAGTGGAAAAGACTTGCTAGACCACATAGGAGCACTCCTACAAACCAGAATATATCTACATAGACGGTTCCTATCTGATAGACCTGGATGACACTAAGATAGGCATACGCTGTATTTGCCCAGAGAAAGCTGATCTGCCCAAGCATAAGGAGAAGATAGGGCAGACGAAAGCTCGTTTCTATCTTGCCTTGCACGAGCAGAAAAAGTGTAAATAGGGCGATCATGTTTAAGATGGGATAGGAGAGGTTGACTGTCAAATTGGTAATGTTTGCAAACGATGTCGCGTCTATTGTGCTCTGAAAATAGTGTGGACCAATTACAAAATACCAGCTGATTCCTGCAATACTACAGGTGGTAATGATGGCATCGATGGCCATGCTCATGCGAAAACGAACCTGCGTTGGCAGAAGCAGAAAACTGATGAAAAATAGGGGATAGGAGAGGAGAAAGAAGAGATCTGTATACAGAGAAGAAGACATGTTTCCTGTGTGTCCTAGATACCAACAATACAAGCTGCCTGTTCCATCGCTGCAAAGTCCTAGGCAGATCAATAGCCATGCTATTCTGTAGCGTTGTGTTAAACTTACAGGACCACGGCTGCCTCGATAACATGTTTGTAGTGTCCAGCCTGCACCTATGAATGCACTGATCGCGTATATTACATACGCAAAATCCTGGCTCATTTGTCCACCACCGGGATGGCTGTAGAGCGCGTATAAGCTGCCAAGAATAAATAAGCCAGTAAAAAAAGTGAGAATGAAATTGTCGCGTGTTAATCTTTTTAAATATTCAGGAGCTATTTTTGTTATCAATGGCGTATTCACCTACAATCCTTACCAAACAGGAATAACAATTGTTAGCAGTATATTCGACCATTTTACACTTTGTTATCTAAATTATATCTCATTTTTCTATCGTTTTATCGTTGGATAGGAGGTAAAATCTTCTATAATGCCCATTTCAGAAATTTTCCAGTTCTGGCAATAGTTGTCTTAGATTCATCTGATTCACTATTCGGGGAGTTGCTTGTCTTCATGTATCTATCTGGTTTCCAAAGTGCCTTAATTCAACATTGTTCTATTCAATGCCATCCCTTTATTTGGGTAGTAAGACATCGGGTTGTATGGCGTGTTTTTACTACGTTGTTCAATTTTGAACAACTTCAGGAATGAGAAAAAATTTGGGGATGCAAATAGGGAGAATTCCGCTAGGGTCGGCTGTTGACCGTGCCCCCTCTGGGAGTCTCTGACCTCGCTCGCCGATGGTCCCTCTCGCCCCGCAGATCGGCGCGCATGGTTTCACCTTCCCAGAAAAAGGTGTCCAGGTGAGAGCGTTAGCTACCTTCGCCCAGTCTCAACGATTTCTCCTTACAAGGTCTAGATACCAGAAGGGTTGCCGTTTGCGCAATAGCGGCTTACTACGCACTAGGTTTCCTGGAATTGTATCCAGAATGTTATACGCTAATTCTCCTGTGAGAGAACCAGCCATATCCCCAGGACTATATTCCAGCATTCGTGTGGTGCGCCGCCCTGTCCGTTGTTCGCGTGTATCAATAGTCATCATCATCAGGCCTGTTTCTTCTTCATCTGCGATGACCTCTAACCAGGGATAGCTGCTCATACCAGGCGAGAAGATGCCGCTTAGTCCGTTCGCTCGGATACCGTTCTTCTCTCCCTTCCAGTTTGCTAGTGCGAGATAGACTTGGTGTTCTGCCGCTCGTACTCGCCAGATAAGATAATGAAAAGGATCAAACTCGTCGGGTCCGGTGACTATTGTATGCTGGATGCTTGTCGGGGGTAAACCAATTGGTTCCGGAAAGTTGAGGAGGGCAGGGGCACATACCAGGTCTGCTCCTTGACCCGCTAATACGCGCAATGTCTCTGGAAAAAGTACATCGTATCCTGTCGCTAGACCAATGCGTCCCGCAGGTGTGTCAAATGTGAGTAGCCCGAGGTTGCCCGGCGTCGCCCAGAGCCGGTCCCGCTCGGTCAGATGCAATTTACGATAGGTCCCATAGATGCCTTCTGGATCAATCAATAACACTGTATTAAAGTAGCCCTGCTCTGTCCGCTCCGCTACGCCCAGAACCATGCTGATTTGTAGCTCTCCTGCTAGAGAGGTGAGGGCTGCGGTTTCGGGACCGGGAATAGTAATTGCACCTTCCTGGTAATAGGCTGTAATCTCGTCGGCTGTCGCCGCTTGTCCCCGCGTCATAGGTACTGGCCCCGGTAGTAGTAGCTCTGGGAGGACCAATACGTCGGGAATGGCTGGCGCTGCATCTCGCATACATGTGCGGAGCTGATTTTGTAATGTACTGAGCACTTCTAAGGTGGAATGTGGCGAAATCTGTTCGAGGTTTGTTTGTACAATTCCTGCACAGGAGAGCTGACCCGGTGGCAGTTCGCCTAGATCGTAGAGACCATGATAGCGTAGCGGTTCCCACAAATACGTGTTCTGTATTAACGATGTGTACTCCTCTGGCAGCCGATCAGCCAGGCGATCTCCCAGCATTTCTGTCGCATCACCCCAGCGTTTGTCACGCGAGCGCGAAAGATTTATCTCTCCTAGTACAATCGCTTCTCCGTTGTCAACGTAGCTTTGTAGTGTACCATCTGGATTGAGAATACAACTCCCACCACCAAATTGTACCCCTCGTTCTCGACCATAGCGGTTGGCGGTCACGATATAGAGCCCATTTTCAAATGCACGCGCCATCCACCAGCTATGTGGACATTTCTCGTTATCCCAGTTGACCGGAAAAATGAGTACATCCGCCTTGCGCAATGCCGCAACACGCGCTGCTTCAAAGTAAGATCCATCCATGCAAATAAGTGCACTTAAACGCCCCAGCTCTGTCTCCCATACTGGAATATCCAGATCCCCATCTCTCGCCCAACGCGGCTCTGCTATATAAGAATGGATCTTTCGATAACTTCCAACCAACCCTTGGGGACCAAGCAGGACAACGCTATTATAATAGACATTGGTCGCAAAATCGACCTCTGCCATGCCAAGCGCAATATAACATTGGTAGCGGCTCGCTAGCATCTGAAAGCGTTCTGTTGTCTGCCCCGGAATAGCCTCAACAAAAGGCGCTATCTCCTGGCGCGAAGCCCAGCAGTAGCCCGTTGTTGCCATCTCAGGGAGTACAATTAGCCGCGCTCCATGCTGAGCCGCCTGCTCTACCAGGCGCAACAGATCTCGAATGTTCTTTTCTTTCTCGCCGAGCGTCGGCTCATATTAAATCGCAGCCACCCGGTAGGTGAGTGAGGAGGAAGAGAGATTGCTCATGGCAGCTCCTGATCTGTAACTTCGAGAAAGATAAAAGCTTTGCATGCTGGTCCTGCTAGCAATAGCGGACTCTTCGTAATGGTAGTATTATAACACTTTACTGTCTCATCTGTATCAATTTTCGCGCCCCGCTCTAATACTTTGGGCACAAAGTACCGTAACAGTTTTTGACAAATGCTTTCTCAATCTTCTCAGTAGACATTTCTTTACAATTACCGCAATTTATGGTATAATTTATAGACTCTAATAAAGAAGCTATAACGTGAGCCATATCTCTTCAACTATGGGAGACAGAGAGGAAACACCACCGGCTGAGAGTGTTCCTGCACCTGCGTGAAGATGATACCCCTCACAAGCTTGTACTGAGCAAGTAAAGTACACGGATCAGCACCGTTATCTGCTATGTTAAGAGCGCGTTCTCATTGCTCTGACATATTCATTTTGTATCCTTTTGAATATGTTGTGCAGAGAAGCGGAATCTGGGTGGAACCACGAAAAGTAATTGCAGCCTTTTCGTCCCAATGGGGATGAGAAGGTTTTTTGTTTGTTATCCCCGTCTTCTAACAATATCTGCAAAACCAATATCATCGCGTAAGGTCGGTTGTTTACCTCGCCCCCTCTGGGGGTCTCTGACCGTGGGACGTCGATCAAATAAAATCTGTTAGCATTGCAGGTTGTCTGCGAGGAGCTGAAATTATGACGGTAGAAGTAGAATTACAAGAATCGGTTCATTATACGCCACTCCAGCGTATGCGCCACTCCGCTGCCCATATTATGGCCGAGGCTGTCTTGGAGATCTTCCCTGATGCACGCCTGGCTATTGGCCCCGCCATTGAAGACGGTTTTTACTACGATTTTGAATTGCCACGAGCGCTTACTCCGGAGGATCTACCAGATATCGAGCAGCGTATGCAGCGCATTATCGATGGCAAATATCCCTTTGAACATGATATGTGGCCGCGTGAGCGCGCTTTGGCATACTTCGGCAAGCATAATCAAACGTACAAAGTCGAACTCATTGAGAATTTGAGCGATCAGGAGGTCGGCATTTATACGCAGGATACTTTCTTGGATCTTTGCCGTGGTCCCCACGTTGCTAATACTCAGGAGGTTGGCCCTTTCAAGCTTATGCGTGTCGCGGGAGCCTACTGGCGCGGTGACGAACATCGCCCGATGTTGCAGCGCATCTACGGTACGGCCTGGTTTACGCAAGAAGATCTGGACCAGTATCTCTGGCGTTTGGAAGAGGCCGCGAAACGCGATCATCGCAAGCTCGGTAAAGATCTCAAACTCTTTGTTATGAGCGACGAAGTCCCTGCTGGCGTCCCTCTGTTCCTACCACGTGGAGAGACGCTCCGCCACGAGATGGAGACCTACGTACGCGAGACGCAGGAACGCTATGGCTACCAGCATGTCTGGACCTCGCATCTCGGCAAAGTGCGCCTCTATAAAACGTCGAAACATTGGTATACCTATCGCGAAGATATGTTCCCAATTATGAAGGGTGAGCAGGAACTTTCTGAGGATGATGCCTATGTGCTCAAACCAATGAATTGTCCACATCACATTACGCTGTATAAGTCGCAGATGCATAGTTATCGCGAATTGCCAGTGCGCTATGCCGAGTTTGCCACTCTCTATCGCTATGAGAAGACGGGCACTCTCACGGGCTTGGCTCGTGTTCGCAGCCTGACGCAGGATGATGCCCACGTCTTTATGCGCCCCGATCAGGTGCAGCAAGAGTTTGACAATGCTATTAATCTGACGCTGGAAGTCTTTGAGACGTATGGCCTCTCTGACTACGCGGTACGCCTTTCCCTGCGCGATCCCCAGAAGAAAGAAGACTACATTGGTAGCGATGAGGTCTGGAATGTGGCTGAAGCTTCATTGCGCGAAGCCGCCGAAAATAAGGGCCTCAAATATGAGATTGGGATTGGCGAAGCAGCCTTCTATGGCCCTAAAATAGACTTTATGGTGCGCGATGTGTTGGGTCGCGAATGGCAGTGTTCGACGATTCAACTCGACTTCAATCAGCCGGAGAATTTCCAGCTTGAATACGTCGGCGAGGATGGACAGACTCATCGCCCTATCATGATTCATCGCGCCGTTACGGGTTCGACGGAGCGCTTTTTGGCATTGCTGATTGAGCATTTTGCGGGCGCGTTTCCTGTCTGGCTCGCACCTGTCCAGGCTATGATCATTCCTATCGCTGACCGCCATGTCGATTATGCCAACAGCGTCCTGGCAACCCTGAAAGTCGCTGGCATCCGCGCCGAGGTTGATATACGCGGGGATCGTATGAACGCCAAAATCAGAGATGCCCAGATGCAAAAGATTCCCTATATGCTCGTCGTCGGCGATAAAGAAGCCCAGGCCGCAGCCGCCTCTGTCCGCCTGCGCAGCAACGTCGATCTGAAATCTATGCCCGTTACCCAGTTCATCGAAAGCGTCTCTTCGATTATCAAGTCCAAGAGCCGCGAACTCTGGCCCTGAATGACATATCCGGTAGATCACATCCACGTAGGGGCGGCGCTTGCCGCCGCCTGCTCGCCGCCCGTTTGTCGTTTTGCAAGCTGTTATTCCTCTTTCAGGTATTCGCGTGCCTCAGCCTCATGCTTCGCCAGCACTACCCTGAGAATGAGATTTTGCAACGTCTGCTGGTCGGCGATCCCGTCTACCTTCTTCTTTGCCAAAGTCACGAGTGCAGGATACAGATTCTCAACCAGCGCTATCAACGTCTGGCGCGACAAATCCCGACCTTGTTCAAGACCTTGTTGAAAGCCCTTTGCAAAACCTTGCTCAAAGCCTTGCTTAAAGCCCTTTGCAAAACCTTGCTCAAAGCCCTTTTGCAAAATTTCCTGAAATGCCCAGGATTCTTCCAATAGTTCGTCTAACATGCAAAACCTCCTTCTCAACCAATTTGATCATCCTTATTCCGATTCCTCCGCCGCATACTACTTCCTCATCCTACATTCAGTATACCTATGACCTGAATAGAAAACGTGTGCTGTTTCCTGCTAAGTTGCTATCGGCCTTTCTGCATTTTTATAGAAAGAATACAGAGGCTGACAGCATTATGAATACAGATGCTATGCTTCTTTTAATAAAAGGTCTAGATGCTCTCGAAAAAACGAGCGCTCTTCTTCATAAACAAGCACTTCGATAAGTTGTTCCGGTAAAAACCAGCCAACCTCGGTAAATGCTTGATCTGTAGGAAGTTCACTGGGATCATAGTGGTTGGCATAGGCTAAGTAGTAGTGGATGGTCTTCAGAATCTTTTCGCCGTTTTTCTGGGTCTTGCGTAGAACTGTACCGAGAGGTTTGATGAGTTGAACTTTTCCTAACCCTGTCTCCTCGTGAATCTCGCGCAGAGCGGCTTCCTCCAGCGTTTCTCCCGGCTCCACATGGCCTTTGGGCAAGACCCAGACTTTTTCGCTACGTTGACGTTGCGCAAGCGCGATTTTCAGTTCGCCGTCAATCTCGCGCAGGACTATTGCCCCCGCTGAAACTGCCGTTTTTTGTGCCATTGGTGCTTTCCTCTATCTCATAATGCTTGCTGACTCTCTTCGCTTTATAATCATACACTCCATTAACACGTTGTTCAAGGCGAATACTATTCTGAAGTTGGGAGCGGAGGCATATCCTCTCTCAAAGAAGCGAGGCGATGGAGAAAAGAACTTCTCTCTCAAACCTGTTCACTTTATTAGGTACAATCGTGAATGGACAATTCGTTTCTGCCCTCTTCACGATTGTTGGCTCGCCGGAAGATCTAATCTATGTATTGATACGCTGGCAGTGTCAGAAATTCGACAAAGTTGTCGCTACTGATAATCTCGTCAAGTATGCGCGAGGCAATTGCAAACTTGCGCTGCTCGTATTGCTTCTCGCCAATGGTCTCTCTGATCTTTTCTAACTCCTCAGCCATAAGCTGATGGAAAAGCTCAATGGTCACTTTTCTTCCATCATCTAAAACACCTTTGGGATGATAAATCCATTGCCAGATCTGCGCACGCGATATCTCTACTGTGGCCGCATCTTCCATTAAATTATTAATAGGCACGCAGCCAAGCCCCCGCAACCAGGATTCAAGATACTGCAAGCTAACGCTGATATTATTGCGCAGTCCCGCCTCTGTAATTGTCCCATCCGGTACCGCAAGCAGATCGGCAGCCGTTACATGCACATCCTCACGCTTGCGCTCGATCTGATTGGGTGTCTTCATTACGGCATTGAACTCTTCAAGCGCAATCGGCACCAGCCCTGGATGCGCTACCCACGTGCCATCATGACCGTCAGCCGCCTCACGGTGTTTGTCAGCACGTACCCGACTCAATGCTTCCTCGTTCGCTTTGGGATTACCCTTAATCGGGATCTGGGCCGCCATTCCACCCATCGCATGCGCGTTGCGCCGATGACATGTTTTAATTGTGAGTAATGAGTAAGAATGCATAAAGTGTGTGGTCATTGTGACCTGCGCTCGATCAGGCAGGATAAAATCGGGGATGTTGCGGAACTTTTTGATCGCGCTGAAGATGTAGTCCCAACGCCCACAGTTCAGACCTGCCGAATGCTCACGCAACTCATAGAGAATCTCATCCATCTCAAAGGTTGCTAGAATGGTTTCAATCAACACTGTTGCCTTGATTGTTCCCTGCGGAATACTCAACTCTTGTTGCGCTAGCACAAAGATGTCGTTCCAAAGGCGGGCCTCTAAATGTCCTTCAAGCTTTGGCAAATAGAAATAAGGTCCACTGTTTCTTTCTAATAAAGCACGAGCATTATGAAAGAAGTAGAGTCCAAAGTCAAAGATACCACCAGAGATCGGCTTCCCGTCAATGAGCACATGCTTTTCATGTAAGTGCCAGCCACGGGGCCGGACGAATAACACTGCAATCTGCTCATTCAGATGATAGGCTTTTCCTTCGGGACTGCTATAGTCGATAGTACGCCTGATCGCATCACGCACATTGATCTGGCCTTGAATCGTTGCTTCCCATGTCGGAGCGTGCGCATCCTCAAAGTCCGCCATAAAAACTTTAGCACCCGAATTGAGGGCGTTTATCACCATCTTACGTTCAGCTGGACCGGTAATCTCAACACGACGATCTTGTATATCGTTAGGAATAGGGGCAATTGTCCAGGCACTGTTCCGAATGTGCTCAGTCTCCGCTAAAAAATCAGGTAATGTCCCTTGATCCAGTTCTCTCTGGCGCTGAGCACGATGCTGCAAAAGCTCTTCACGCCGACTCTGAAAAGCACGCGCCAGGGTCGCAACAAAAAGTACCGCTTCAGGAGTCAGGATTTCTGCAAATTCGGGCGTTATGGGAGCCTGAATTGAGATCCCTTCCGCGTATTGGGGGTGAGAAGAATTTACCATGAAACAACCTGTCCTTTCAACACTGATGACACGATCCTTTTTAGTATTGTCGCATAAAAGTATCTTCTTGTGTTGTCGTTTGATGGGGACTATACCCTTGAAACGCAAGGGGAGATAGACCATTTGACCTATCTCCCTCTCGGTTTTTTCGTTTTGTGAACTATGAAAGAAGTTTCAGAAATGTCCTATGCGCCATGACATTTCTTATATTTTTTTCCACTTCCACAAGGACAAGGGTCATTGCGCCCAACTTTCGCTAGCCCGTTGCTCTGCTGAGCAGCAGCTTGATTATTACTATTCTGAGCGTTGCTCCGCTGACTATTATTGCGCTGACCACCAGTAGTACTACTAGAGCCGTTCTTTTGGTTCTGTTTTAACGCACGAATCTCATTTCTTGTTGCATCTTCGTTCTTATTCTGTTGACCACTGGCTCGCGCAATATCTTCAGCATTGGTCTGCACTTTTTGTGGAAGCTTACGCGGCGGTTCAGGTCGCTGTAAAGTAATCGTTACATCATTGCGCAAAAGCTTGAGAAGCGCATCGACAATATAATGTTGAATAGCAGCTTTGAGTTCGTCGAACATACGATAGGCCTCGTTTTTAAATTCAACGAGGGGATCGCGCTGACCGATAGCTCGGAAACCTATACCTGCACGCATCACATCCAGGGCGTCAATGTGGTCCATCCAGAGACGATCAACAACTTGCAACAGGTAGGAACGCTCAAACTCGCGTTGTGGCTCAAAGTTTTCTACCCCCTGGTCCTGGGCCTGCTTGCGTAACTGCGCACCTCGCGCCTCGTAGTGGTTGATAACCATCTCGATGATCTGGTTCTTTAGCTCGTCTCGGCGAACCGCATGAATATTCTCTGGCAGCGCCTCTTCTGGTACGTCTATCCAGACCTCGATCTGCTTGTAGAGCATCTCAAGCTGCTCTTCCTCTGTGACCATGTTGCCAGGGATAGAGGCGTCAACGAGCTTACTCACTTCGGCACGGATCATCGTGAGAATGCGTTCGTGCATATCACCACGCTCAAGAACAGCTCGGCGGTCAGCATAGATGACTTCACGCTGTTTCGCAATGACGTCGTCATAATCAACGACATTTTTACGGATATCGAAGTTATACCCCTCAACGCGTGTCTGGGCGCTCTCGATGAAACGCGAAACCATCTTGCTCTCCAAAGGCATATCTTCTTCCATCCCCACCCGTTCCATGATCCCTGCTACCCGGTCAGCCGCAAAACGACGCATGAGCTCATCATCAAGGGCAAGAAAGAAGCGCGTAGAACCTGGATCTCCCTGACGACCAGCACGACCACGTAACTGGTTATCAATGCGGCGTGACTCGTGTCGCTCTGTACCAATAATATGCAAACCGCCAAGCTCGACTACCAGATCATGATCCTGCTGACACTCTCGTACCTTCTGTTGGAAAAGTTCTTGTTTCTCATCCTCGGTCATATTCGCAATGTATTCTTGAATGACCGCCTCTTTCTCCTCGTGCTCGTCCTGATTGCGTTCAGGCATCGTGCGAATGTAGTCAACCTGTGCTGCATGCCTTTGCAGAATGCTGTCAAAGTAACCCTCAGCATTGCCACCAAGCAGAATATCAGTACCACGACCAGCCATGTTTGTGGCAATGGTGACCGCGTTGCTGCGCCCCGCTTGAGCGACAATCTGAGCCTCTTTCTCGTGGTATTTCGCATTCAGTACTTGATGAGGAATTCCTTCTCGTTCTAATAGATGAGAAAGATGTTCCGATGTCTCAACTGATGTGGTACCAACTAGTACTGGCTGCTTTTTCTCATACCGTTCCCTGATCTCCTCAACTACGGCATGGAATTTTGCTTCCCCTGTCCGATAAATGAGATCTGCCTCATCAACACGGACCATTGGCTTGTTTGTAGGAATAGGAATAACGTCCAGTTTATAAATCTTGTGAAACTCTTCCGCTTCTGTCAGGGCCGTACCTGTCATTCCTGCCAATTTCCGGTAGATACGGAAGTAATTCTGAAACGTAATGGTCGCCAGGGTATGATTCTCTCGCTGAACTGTTACCCCTTCTTTGGCCTCAATCGCTTGATGTAGACCCTCACTATAGCGCCTTCCTGGCATCTGCCGACCTGTGAACTCGTCGACGATGATGACCTCGCCATCTTTCACAATGTAGTCTTTATCTCTTTTATAGATAATCTCTGCCTTGATTGCATTTTCCATGTAGCGTGTGAGGTCAAGGTTCTCTTCATCATAGATGTTTTGCACACCGGCCAACTGCTCAATTTTTTCAATGCCGGCCTCGGTGAGCAGCACTGTGCGGGTTTTCTCTTCGATGGTATAGTCATCGTCAAGTTTCAAACGCGGTGCCCAGCGCGAGAACTTTGCATACATATCGGTTGATTCCTGGCCCTGACCAGAGATGATGAGCGGTGTACGAGCCTCATCAATAAGGATATTATCAACCTCGTCGACAATGGCAAAGTTTAGTTCGCGTTGCACCATTTGCTCAAGCGATGTGACCATATTATCACGCAGGTAGTCAAAGCCAAATTCATTATTTGTTCCATAGGTGATATCAGCCTGATAAGCGGAACGACGCTCGCTTGTCTGAGGATCAATGGTGTTGACGATGACTCCTACTGTTAAACCTAAAAACTTGTAAATTTTCCCCATCCACTCAGAGTCACGATGAGCCAGATAATCATTGACCGTTACTACGTGGACTCCACGCCCTGTCAGTGCATTGAGATACACTGGCAATGTCGCTACCAGCGTTTTCCCTTCGCCTGTACGCATCTCGGCAATTTTACCCTGGTGGAGGACAACCCCACCGATAAGCTGGACATTGTAGTGCCGCATTTTGATCACGCGCCACCCTGCCTCACGTACCACCGCAAAGGCTTCTGGAAGCAGATCATCAAGCGTCTTTCCTGAAGAACGATAGCGCTTCACTATTCCGGGAATAGACTCATCCATAACGTCGGCTTTTAGCGCAACAAGTTCAGGCTGTAAATGTCGTAAAAGCGCAAGGAAAAAAGCATCTATAGATTTCTCTTGTGCTGTGCTGCCTTTTTTGAAATGCTCTAGAGCCGTCTCATACGCCTCTGTTTGTATCGCTTCTTCAATCGTAGCAAAGACTGGATCGATCTTTGTCAGTAGCGCAAAGACGTCTTTTGCCGCACTCGTCTCAGGGGTCATCGTTTCTAACTCAGACGCAGCCTGTTCGTTTAACGCATTGATACGATAAGTATCCAGGGCCGGAGAAAGCTTCTTATACCCTTGCTCAAAACACTCTGTAAGGGTATCTTGCAGGCGTTCACGCAAGAGATAATCAGGATCTTTCTGCCGATCAATTTTCTGTCGATACTCTGTGATTGCCGCACGTAGCTCTTCAGCGCTACAGCGTTCTGCCAGTGGCTCAGCGGACTTGAGGGCGTCATGAAAAAGCGAAAGGAGTTCATCTTCAAGCACCAGGCCACCTTTGAGATGGAAAGAAAGTTGTGAGCGGAATTGCACCGTTTTTGCAGCCAATTCTGTATCATTGAGTGCTTTGATTGTTGGTTCAAAGGCATTAATCTTGTCAATTGTCGGCTGGATGGCCTTCAAGTCTTTTTTTGTGGGATCGCCCATTAATTTCCCAAGTAGTTGCATATGCTAAGTTCTCCTAATGGTTGGCGTTGGTGCTGGTATTTTCTCTATCATCTATTGCTCCCATCTGTGAAACAGAGATAAAAAGGTATGAGATTACAGAATGTAGTCCTCTTTTTATCAATCTTATAACGTACTGTATATGAGAGCTTCAGCACAGCACAGTGTGTGCATATAAACACGACAGGATGTTTCCTGCAAGCACTTGAAGAATAGACATGCTCATTATACCACTCAATACCCTTCTGGAATAGGCATCAAAAGTACAGCAGATTTTGTAATGAGAGTCTGGTCTGACCTTTAAGAAGATCTGCATAAATAATTAATTGGTGGATAGTAAACGTAGAAGTGAACCATGAAGAATACCTATCTATTGCTCCTGTTTTTAAAGAGAAGTGAAAATATGCTTTTAATCTATTTGGACATGAATAAAAAGAATATCATCTTTAGTAATAGAGACAGAAACATAGAGTAATAATAAAGTTAATTTTTAAGAGGAAATGCTATGGCCCTACTTAAAAATTACTACAAAAAGTAAAATATTTCTCACGACACACAGATTTAGTATATTGGCAACGATTCATGGCCTCTCTTGCGGAAAATATATAGATCTTTTGAATAGTTGCTGTGTTCGTTTTATGTTCAAAATAGAAGTTACTAAGCAAAAGCAAAAAATTACGAAACAGAATATTTGGGTAAAAACTTTTTTACTAAATTACGGGATTGTAATATTTGTAGAAAAATAAAAAAATTGGATTGCAAAAAGCTTTGTTCATGTGTATGATTAAGGTAGGAAATACAGGAGATAGCTTTGTTTGCGAGCAGAGTTGTGTACTCGGATGTAACAAGGTAATGAGTGCGACTTGATATTTTCTAAGCGATTGCATATAATAAAAGTATTGCATGTGAGTTTTTTCTATTTGATACTGAATGAATAAATTCAGCTAGTAAAAAAGAATTACATGATAACTAACAATACAGGTAGCTTGCAGATAGCGGTCCATTACTAGTGGACGTATCCTGGCTAATAGGTAAACGGCATTCTTCAGGGGGAGGAATGCAGGTTGTTACCAAAGATATAGAGCGTCCGTTACCTATTGTGATCTTTCTAGAGGTACGCATAGACGCCTCTCTCTCGTTTTTAGCAGTCTCTGAAGAAGATTGCTCTTCGCTCGCTCTATTTGTGGTTTGACAAAGATGTTCAAATAAATATACCTTTTTGAGGATATCTTTGTGCTTTAGCAAGGATATCTGCAAAGATGTGTATTCTACTGAATATTTTTATGTCGCTATAAAAATAGCTTGCGTTTTTCGTAGCACCTTTTGGCTATGACAATGATGTCGGTGAGTAGTGGATGTATTGTTTGTCAATGTTGATGATTGATAAAAGTTTGTATTTAATTATCTTTTAATTGAGGATGCCACATATGACGATTGAAAGTGGCCCACCCGAACTGCATAGTTCAGAGGTGATAGAACAAACAGAGAAGCTCGTCTCAGTAGCGCGGTTAAAGTATCTCCAAAAGCAGCAACCAGGGAGTAAAGAGAAATCTGAAGAGGGGAAGTCTTCTTCAAGGTTTCATCTGAGTATTGTTATTCCGACACGTAATGAGCAAGATAATGTTTCACCTCTTTTAACGGCTCTGCATATGGCTCTGACTGGTATGGCTGTTGAGGTGATTTTTGTCGATGATAGCGATGATACAACTCCTGAGGTTATTAATCTCGCTATCGAGACTATGAGTACTGAGCGTTTTCAGATTTCTCTTGAACACCGTGTCGCGGGGAGCGCACGGGCTGGGGGATTGGCGACAGCGGTTATTCATGGTATGAATAAAGCTCAGGCTGCATATATCGGCGTTATTGATGCAGACTTACAGCATCCGCCAGAACAGTTGCGGACATTTTATGAGCAGGCAATTAGGAACGGAGCTGACCTCGTGGTCGCTAGCCGCTATATTAAAGGGGGGAGTTATCAGGGCCTGGATGGATTTGGCCGACTCTTTATCTCGGTAGGTATGAAATGGACGGCTAAACTTCTTTTCCCTGGGCAACTCTTGCGCCTCTCTGACCCTCTGGGTGGCTTTTTTCTGCTTCGCCGCGAGATTTTGCAAGGTGTTACTCTCCGCCCTATTGGTTATAAAATATTATTAGAGGTCCTGCTGCGTTGTCAGTGGGAGCATATTGTTGAGGTCCCTTACCACTTTCGTGCCAGAACAAACGGTCAGAGTAAGGCTACAATGCGCCAGGGCATTATGGCTCTGCAACATATGATGCGTTTATGTTACGAGATTCCTACGGCTGGACGCATCTGGAAGATTGGTTCACTCCTCTTCTTGAATGTAGTTATTACTCTGGTAGTGTTTCTACTGAGTAGCGTTCTAGTCACTCTTTCGAGCGGGTTGACAACTGTTTTTTTTGTGCTCATGGCAGGTCTAGATTTTTTTGTCCTCAATCGTTTCATTCTCCCTTCGCCTATCATTGTTAGGAACCATCTCCCAGCAGCCTACATTGAAGACAAGAAATATAAAGCGTTGCCTGATTCCTCTCACATTGATTTACTTGATACAGAGCCAGAGAGCGTAATCTCTCTACCGATCACGCCTCTACCGGAAAATGTCGATTTGTTGGAAACTGGATCGCAAAGCGGGTTGCTCGCGAAGCCGAAACGAAAAGGGTGGCGGCTACCTCAGATACAGACGCTCTCAGAGAAAATAGTAGCGATGAGCGCTTCTCTGATTGTCCTGGTGGCGGTATGTTGGGTTAGCTATACCTTACCTGGTGCTTTACTTGTCGTGGCTACTATTATCATGGCTGCTGCTGTGCTGCTTTCAAAAAAGGTACGCTATGATGAAGCCATTACGATGGTATTGGCATTGGGCGTAGGCGTTGCCAGCATTGATTACTTAAGCTGGCGTTTCGTTGTGGCCAACTGGCATGGCTGGTGGATTGCTCTCCCTCTGCTCTTTGCTGAATTCCTGGGTGCGTTGCATGCTCTTGGTTTTCAAGTGACGGTCTGGCCCTGGCGACCACCAACGGTTGAGCAGCGAGAAGATCCAACCGGGCATCCGATTTATGTCTTTATTCCAACTGTGAATGAAGGAGTCTCAATTCTACGGCCTACATTGGAAGGCATTATCTCAGCTCGCAACAAATACCTGGCTCGCTATCCTCATGGCAAAGTGACGATTGTGATCTGCAATGATGGACGTGTTGCGAATGTTCCCGGCTGGGAAGAGACTGAAGCGTTAGCTAGAGAATTGGGCGTTGTGTGTGTGACACGCACTATTCCAGGCGGTGCAAAGGCTGGCAATATCGAAAATGCACGTCAGCAGCTTCAAGCCACAAGCGATGCTTTCTTAGTGATTTTTGATGCGGATCAGGTGGCGAAGCCTGATTTCCTGCTCAAAACAATCCCTCCTTTTAGTGATCCTAAGATGGGCTGGGTCCAGACTGGGCAGTATTATGCAAACCTGGATAATCCGGTGTCTCGCTGGGCCGATGATCAGCAGTCGATGTTTTATAACTTGCTCTGCCCCGGAAAGGCCTCTTTGAATGCGGCCTTTATCTGTGGTACCAATGTTGTTATTCGTGCCGCCGCGCTGGATCAGATTGGTGGCCTACCGCAAAATTCAGTCACTGAGGATTTCGCCGCCTCTATTGCGCTGCACCCGACCTGGCGTAGCGTCTACCTGACTGATGTGCTGGCCACTGGTCTGGGACCGCTGGATGTGCCGTCGTTCTTGAAACAGCAGCAGCGTTGGGCTATAGGTACTTTAGGGATCTTTCGTACGCATTGGCGAGAGATTTTTCTTCCTAGAAAAAATGGTTTACGCGTTGGACAGCGTATCCAATACTTTCTGGCCTGTACCCATTATCTCTGTGGACTACGTGACCTTATCTATCTGGTAAGCCCAATCCTCTTCATTTTTACAGGGATTCCAGCGGTGCGTGGTTCCACTTTGGGAGATTTCTTCTGGCATTTCATTCCTTACTGTGTGCTCAGTTTTACTGCACTCTGGTATTCTGCTCGTGATATCACGGGGCTGCGAGGCATTATTATTGGCTTCGGCAGTTTCCCGGTATTGATAGAGAGTCTGCTTTCGGTGGTTCTACAACGGAAGGTAGGATTCTCTGTGACCTCAAAGCAGCGAAACGGGAAGCGCTCTTTCGGGTATCTTGGAACATACATCTTCTTTTTCTTCCTCTGTATTGTCTGTCTGATCTGGGCAACGCAGGCGAAGGGGCAGGAGCAGACGTCGCTTTTCATCAGTGTATTGTGGGTGCTTTATTCGATGGTCATGCTCGGAAGTTTTCTCTGGCTTAATCTGAAGGATATGCGCTTTCAGAGCGCGGTGCAGAAAAGCGGAGAGACGAACGAGACAATTGCGAATCAGCACTATCCAGCGAAGTTATGGCAACGCAAACGTGGTATCCAGCCAATCTGGTGTCTGTTGCTGGCGGTCCTGTTTGCGGTTCCAATATTGCTGAATAATACGTTGATGGTATTTGCACAAAAGCCAGCGCCACAGTTTGTGATCGCTCAAGATAAAGTTGCAGCTCCTTACTTTGGTGTTTCCTTGCCAGTACAGTTGCTCAGGAATAATGATGAGGCAACGCTGGAGCGTGATTTAAGTACCCAGTTTACCGTTTTAGGTCGAACGCAAGACATCCATGATAAGTTTGATAGCGCCTGGGCTCAGCAGCTTGCTGAGCAGCATACGCACCCCTGGATTACGCTCCAGTTTGGTGTGTTTGGTGCGAAACAGACTCCTCCACTTGATGCGAACCTGCCAGCGATTATCAACGGTTTGCATGATCCGGAGATCAGGCGTTGGGCTGAAGATATTCGTAGTTATGGGAAGCCGGTCTACCTCACTATTCTTCAGCATGCTGATCGCAACTGGTCGCTTTCGTCCGGTGTGGCGAATGGTGGTATCCCGCAGGATGTACCTAAAGCATGGATGCATGTACAAGATATTTTCCGTGCGCTTGGTGCGGATAATGTGGCCTGGGTCTGGGCTCCGGCTGATCCGATAAGTAGTCAATTATACAATCCTCCTGCATCAAGGATTGATGCGGTACTACAAAGTTTCATCAATTATCCTGGAACCAAATGGGGCAATCCTGTAAAAGTACTTCAGCAATTGGCGCAGAAGTATCCCCGAAAACCTCTCTTTGTAGAGGCAAGTGCGAGTGGTCCTGCCATGCAGAAGGCTGCCTGGTTAGCGCAGTTAGAGCAAGCTGTAGCGGTGAATACGCAGGTGTATGCGTTGCTCTACCATGAAGGTGGACCTGATTTAAATGCCTCAAAGAAAGAGATTGCGACCTGGTCGCTGACATCTGATCCTGCCTCCATTCTGGCTATGCGTCAAATCCTGTTGGACTTCCGCCAAAGAGCGGAGACGCGTACTAGAATTGTGGCTATTGGAGAACAAGGGTTAAAACGATAAGGCTGAAAGGGAGATGTTTTACCTCTACGGTGAAGCATTTCCCGGCCAGAATGGGTCTCAATCACGGCATACTGATTGTTCAGTATGCTCATTCTGACCCGTTCTACCATTCCTCGGAAACATTCTCTTGCTAAAATTTAGAGATAGAGATAAGGACAGCCGACAAGTGAGGATAGAAACGTGATTGTAGTTACACCTCTTCAAGAGCCGATAGGGACGAGAAAAATCACACGTGCGCAGATTTGGAAAAACAAAGCGACCTCGTCCTGGGCTTTACCAATAATTCTCGTCTTTCAAGCAGCGATCTCCTGGATTTTTTTACAGAACACGATCTTTCAAGATGAAGCTCTTTATGTCTACGCAGGCCGCCAGATTCTCCAGTCATGGGCAGGTGGTCCAGCGATATTAGACAATTATAGCTACTACTTTTCAGGAAATCCATATATCTATCCGTTAATAGGTGGTGCTTTAGATTTTTTAGGCGGCACAGAGCTTGCCAGATCTTTCAGTCTCGTATGTATGTTAGTTGTAACTATTTGTGGTTACCATATAACAAAATTGCTCTTTGGTCAGAAAAGCGCTGTTTTTGCAGCAATCTTTCTGATCTGCCAGGGGCCTATACTCTTCTTGAGTCGCTTGGCAACCTATGATCCGTTGTGTATCTGCCTGTTGGCTGTTGCAACGCTGGTTGCTGTAAAGAGTGCCCATACGCAGAAGCCCTGGTTGACACTTGCTCTGGGTCCTTTACTGGTTCTGGCATTTGGAACAAAGTATGCTGCATTGTTGTTCATTCCTTCCATTTTCGCGATTCTGTTCTTAAAGACCTTGTTCAAGCGAGGCTGGTTGAGTATGTTTATTCGAGGCGGCCTTGCTGTGCTCTCGTTTGCAGTGGCGGCAGCGATTGGAGCGTATATCGTGTTGCACTTTGACCGAGATATGTTGCATGCGCTTGGTGCTACCACGACAAATCGTATCGTCACCTATGAAAATTCGCCCATGAGCCTGGCAATCCATGTTTTGCAGATGGTAGGCCTCTCTTATGCAGTAGGTCTTGCCAGTCTTTTTTTTGCTCGTAATAAGAATATCCTCCTGATACTATTGTTTATGGGAACAGCACTGCTCATTCCGGCTTATCACATTTATAAAGGTGAATTGGTTTCGCTAGATAAGCATCTGGGGTTTAGCATGTTTTTTGTGATGCCTCTCGCGGGTTATACTCTGGCCTCGCTTTCTGGCTTTCGTCAGAACTTTTCATCAGGACGCTATTGGTTTGCCGGAATTGCGGCCTGCTTGATCTTCTTTATGATAGGTGTTCGAGAGGGGCAGGATATGTTTACCTCCTGGCCTGCTACTGATCGCCTCTCATATGTGCTTAATACGCAGGTGCGTACCGATAATGGTCACTATCTAGCAGAACAATTTGAGGTTTCTCGCTATAATCTACGCGCTAACACTGCGAACTGGCAATGGACTGGCCTGGATTTTTATGTATACACAGATAGTCATGGTCACTATTATGAAGGCAATGATGCCTATATTCATGCGATTCAAGATGGTCATTTTGATCTGGTCCAATTAAATTACGGCTTTGATGCTGCCACTGCCCAGGTGATCAGGAATGCGGTGATCGCAAGTAAAAAGTACGAGTTGATTGCCAAGATTCCCTACCAGGACTCCTATGGTTCTGGCCTTTTCTGGGTCTGGCGCAGACAATGATGGGCTACAAAGTGATCTGGATCTGCAAGGATTGGAAAGATCCAACATATGCTTATCGCAGATGGTTTGTTGCTACTGGTTGAGAAGTGTTGTACGTGTGATTTCGTCAATAGATGGGTCAACGCGAATATTTTGAGCGCCGAGATAGTGGAGGAAGCGGGTAGCGGCGAGTTGTAGGGTGGATAACAGTTGGTCGTCAATGGTGATATCTTTTTCCCACCACCAGCGGGTGATAGACCAGGTCTGTTGTTCCAGGCGAGAGTCGAGGCGAGCGATAAAACGGTTCTTGTGCGTATCAAAAACTGGAAGTACATAATAGCCCCATTTGCGCAAGCTTTCGGGTTTGTAGACCTCCCAGGTATAGTCAAAACCGAAGATATGTTCAATCCCTTTGCGATCCCAAAGAAAGCTATCGAGGGGGCCGAGAAAAATTATACGAGGTGCGAGTGAGGGAGCTTCGAGAAGAGGAAGTGCGCTAGTGGGGAGGTAATATATCCAGTTTTTGCCTTCGATGGTAACCGATGTAAGTACGTCTGCGGAGACCAGTTCGGCGATGGCTTGTTTGCGTAAGGAGCTCTCTCCGCAGGCACTCCAGATACAGGCCTCAGCGTTTGCACGCAGGAGACCAGCGGCTTGAAATCGTCTGGCAATGATCCAGCGGTGATAGGCGTCTTTATCGCTGAGGAGAGGAGCAGTAATATATGGTTCAGGGATGACGCGTTCCGGACGATCATAATAGTGGCGTCCGTGGCGGCGGTGGTGGGTGACCAGGATACCGCTAACCCACATCGCTCGGAGCATACGTTTTGTGCGAGTGGCACCGGACCAGGAGTCCAGAGCGGCGATGCGGACACGATCCTCAAATTCAGACGAAGAGAGTGGCCCCAGGCGATCTATCGCTTCCAGAATTTTGTCAGCAGCTTCAGGACCTTCCTGCAAGATCTCGTGATCATGATAAGGGCGATACATCTCTCGGAGAAGAGCGCGCTGAGGCCAATCGCTAACGGGAACCAGGCAGGCTTGTTTATCCCATGAATTGTATAGTATATGATCCTGATATGCTGCTTTCTGCCAATCATCGACGTGATAGCCGGGGACGCGGGCCTGGAAAACCAGATCTGGATTGCGTCCGACGGGATTGAGGGGATCATACTGAATGGTTCCCAGGCGCTTGACGATGCCTGGGAGATCGGACTCACTGAAATGGTAGGTGCTCAGGAAGCGACGGGCCTGTTCGCGTGAAAGAGAAATCATTATTTGTTCTCCGAGAAAATCAGAAGGTAATGGTGTTGGTTGGTTTAACCTGTATCGAGTAGTTATCGCTAGTAAAACCGTCTAAGAGATAATTATAATATGCAATTGCCTGGGAAGCGAGCAGGTGCTCATTGTCGGACGTTGTATGGGCATCGGAGACCAGCGTCACATCGTAGTTGCAGGTTGTTGCGCGGCGGACGGTTGTATCGACGCAAAAATCTGTCTGGCCGCCAGCAATTACCAGGTGTTGAATGCCACGTGCTGCTAATTCCTGTTGCAGCGTCGTCTTGTGAAAGCTATCTGAAGAGCGTTTATGGATGATTGGCTCATCAGGTTTTGGAGCAATCGCAGGATGAATTTGCCAGCCAGGAGTGCCAGCTTCCAGGCCATCACCATGAGGGCCATCGTGCTGCACATAAATGACCGGAGTTTGGTTGGCACGGGCTTTTTCAAGAAGAGTGGCAATGTTTGTCAGTACCTCTTTGCTCCGGTACGCGGATGCAAGAAGATCAACTTGCATATCGATAATCACAAATGCGGTATAGGTATTCATGCTAGAAAAGCTCCTTTTCTGAATTGTGTCTCAGCCAGCCATTGATTTTGCTGAGCGATCCATGCACGTAGAGAAGGAATATGTTCCTCATATTGATATCAAGCGATCTTTGCCTCACGCTGCGGACAGCGGCATGGTGAACATCTGTCTCTGCCTATTTTGTGCACTGTCTTGAGTCTAACAGAGAAAGAGGATATAATCGGTCCTGATTACTTCATTAGGAAGGAAAAGGGCATGTATTTTCCAACAACACGCGTGTTGACTGTGCTAGAACTGTTGCAGTCGCGGCAGAGAATCAGCGGGCCAGAGCTGGCGGCGCGGCTAGAGGTTGATGTTCGCACGGTGCGGCGTTATATTGTAATGCTTCAGGATCTGGGTGTCCCGGTTGAGGCAGAGCGCGGGAGATATGGAAACTATTGTCTGCGGCCCGGCTTCAAATTGCCGCCACTGATGTTTACGGATGAAGAGGCGATTGCCCTGACGCTGGGTCTGCTCACAGCGCGTAAGCTGGGATTGACGGGAGCGGCTCCTGCGGTTGAAGGGGCGTTGGCGAAGGTTGAGCGTGTCTTGCCAGTGATGCTGCGTGAGCATGTGCGTGCTCTGCAAGAAACACTTGTGATCGATTTTCCAGAAAAGGCAGTGCCGCCAACGCCAGCGCTGATTGGTACACTCTCGGCAGCTTCTTTGCAAAGGAGAAGTGTGCTTTTAAGCTACCAGGCCTGGGAGGCCGAAGCGACGGAGCGGCTGTTTGATTGCTATGGTCTGGTATATCGTTCTGGTTATTGGTATAGCGCAGGGTATTGTCATCTGCGTGAAGATCTGCGTATATTTCGGCTGGATCGTATGCAGTGGGCAGTGATACAAGATGCCACTTTTGAGCGACCAGAAGAGTTTGATTCTCTGGCCTATGTGCTCTCCTCGATACCAAAGACGCCGGGTACCTGGTTTATTGATGTTTTGTTGAAGACTACGTTGGAGCAGGCACAGCGTATTGTTCCACCGGCTCTGGCGCTACTAGAGCAACAACCTGAAGGCGTCAGTTTTCGCTGTTATGTAGAGAGCCTGGAGTGGATCGCTTATGTGCTGGTGGGGTTGGGCTGTCCGTTTGAGGTATGCCAGCCCTTTGAGTTACGAGCTGCACTGAAAAACCTGTCTGAAAAGATCATGATCCTGGCAGATAATTGAGCTGAATATATGTACCATCTAGGAATCTACTTTTGGGACGATAGTCAGTTCTTTCTGTGGAGCTTCTGATGCGCTGACTTTCCGCGACAGATAGCTCCAGAAGGCAAGCAGAACGAGGACAAGGAGAAGCAGGTATGGCATGAGCGTCCAGATGCCTTGAAACTGAGCCAGAACTCCCGCAAGCCAGGGCAAGACAGAGAGACCGCTGATGCTCACACTCACAAGCACACCTATTGCGCTGGGGACGAGGCGCTCTGGTACAAGTTTGGGGACGAGAGCGATGGTTAGTGGATAAATGGGGGCTAAGCTGAGGCCGAGAAGACAGAAGCCAATACCTGTTAGAATGCCAAACGGTATTAGCCACGTTATCAGTAGGCTCAAGATCGCACCAGCGATCAGGGTGTACATAAGTGTGGTCACGCTGATCCCCTTGCGTTCAGCCAGCGGTTGGATTAGGAAACGCCCCAGGGTCAGACCAATACCAAAGCCACTGACAACCCAGCCTGCCGCCAGAGATCCGAGCGTATGAGTATCTACCAGATAGGTGTATCCCCAACTGCCGGCACAGATTTCCACGCCTGAATATACCAGCAGAAAAAGCGCGGTAAGCCAGATGAGGCGCTGAGTCAGTGCTTCCCGAAAAGCAGGGCGTTGAGTCGAAGTCGGTTCTTGAGAGGGGCCTTTTTCAGCGGCAGGAACGCGCAAGAAGAGCACAATTCCACCCAGTTGCAGCAGGATGAGAATGGCCAGGACCACATAGATGATGTTCCATCCCCAAAGCAGGGCAAGAATGCCTGTCGCCAGCAGTGGGCCAAAGATGGTGCCCACCCCAAAGAAGGCATGCAAATAGTTGAGGAGCGACGTGCGCCGAGGCAGCGCACTGATAAAAATATTGAAGCCTGTCTCAATGATGCCAGTCCCCAGGCCCATACAGACGTAGGAAATCTCCAGCAGCACAAAAGGGACTTGAAGAATAAAGCCTAGCATACTGAAAAGAAAGAGGGCCGTGCCTATGACCAGGAGCCAGCGCAAGCTCAATCGTTCAGCCAGCGGGCCACAGAAAAAAGAGGAGAGAGAATAGCTTAGATATAAGACAAAAAACAAGGTGCCCAGCACAGCATCACCCACATGATAATACGTGCTCAGACTTTTGAGAATGACGCCTCCTATACCAACACTCAAGCCAACAAGAGCAAAACTGTAGAATGACAATCCGATGGAGAGGCGTGCAAATCCGGTTGAGAGATCTTTCATCTGTCGAAAGGACTTCCTTTTTGTATGTGTTGGAGGCAAGAGTTCTATCATTCCATTCAGCGTTGCAGGCTCACTTGACAACTCCGCTTGTCTCGAATGGAACGGATGGAGCTGGTTTAAGATCAATCAAAGAGCTTCCTCTTGCTCTCACGAGACAAGAGAACTGGTTACCCAATACTCTGCCGTTCCATTCATATATAAAATTCATTATATGATATTATGGTAGCGTTTGTTGGGCTTGCCACCAATGTTGCGTCAGAACCGGAAATCGTTCACTACCTGCATAAATTCGTCGAATTTGCTGCGGTGAATATTATGGGTAGCGCCATCAAGCTGAACAGCCTGGCTTTGGGAGGGGAGATACTGTTTTGCTTGCTCCCAGGCAGCATCATCCAACGTTGTTCCAAGTGCTGGATCTGCCCGGATTAAGAGTGTAGGTGCTGCGATTTTAGCGAGCAGTGGAAGGATACTACCGGAAGGAGTAGCCTCGGCAAAGACGCTGATGATCGCTTCCTGGGTCACTTTGTGCAAGCCGTCAATCAGGCCCTCAATATCGGCCTCGGTCCAGCCAGGGTTATCGGCTGCGATTTCGCTCCGCAAGAGTTGCGCAGGGCGTCCGATATTTTTGGTATAAGGAATGGCACGTTCTTCGGCATTGCCCTGACCAAAATTGTGAGCAGGATCTTCAAGGATCACATGAGAGAAGTCAGGCGCAGGGTCCTGGGACCATTCTCCACTGGCTAGCACAATTGCTGTAGCTGCTCCCCAGGAGTGTCCAATCAACACAGGTTTTTCCAGATGCAGAGCATTGATAAACGCAGCAGCGTCATCGGCAGTATGACGAAGGCTATAAGCTCCTCGTGCAGGTTTAATGCTATCACCATGTCCGCGCATATCGAGCGCGTAGACCCGGTAGCGGTCCGCGAGTGCAGGTCCAACGCGCACCCAGCTCCACGCAGTACTTGTTATACCATGTAGCAACAGCGCAGTGGGTAGTTCGGTCCGCTCAGTTCCCCAGCTTAGATAATGGAAGCGACCAGCAGGCAAGTTAACGGTATGAGATTGAGCGGTCATATGAAGGCTATCTGGCATGTTTTTTCTCTCTTTTATGCACACTATTTGAGGTGATCTATCTCTTCATTATGGCACAGCAACGGGTCAATAAGCTTGTCGTTTTTCTGTCTCCATCAAAAATGAATCAGATACACTGAGTGCAGACCTGTAGCACGTAAGAGAGGACAACCGTATATGCTTTCATCAGTTGGTCATCCTTGCATACTACAGGTCTGCACCATCATAGGAGTTGCCTGTTAGCGGCGAGGGACCTTCTTAAGCTCCCTGTAGAAGCATTCCCCGCGAGGTAGTCCCCTGTAAGCGGAGCGGCATAACCTCCTGATACTCAGGCGAATGATACCAGCGTTTGAAGTGCTCCACATTCTCAAATTCCAGGATAGCTACTGCTTGCGGTTGCCAGCCTCCTTCAACTGTCTCTGGTGCTCCACCTATCACTACTAATTTTCCTCCATACTGTTTAATAGTTGGTACGCCTCGCTGACTATATTCGGCTAGCTTTTGTTGATCAGCTACTTTCTCAATCTCAAGAACGAAATAGACTGCCATTAAATTTTCCTCACTTTTTCCTCAGAAACTCTTCTGAACGCACAATATGTTTATGTGAAAGACCTTCACGTTTCCTCTCGGCGAAGACCTGCTCTAGTTATACCAGGGCATTGACGTTTCTGTAAGTATGCACAATTTTGTGATACAGTATCAAAAAGGATACTGTAAAAGGAGAATTTATTTCATGAAAAAGGGTGCATATGATTGTCATTCCGCCTGCTCAGTAGAAGCGGCGCTGGATGTAATAGGAGGCAAATGGAAGGGTCCCATTGTGTTTCATTTACTTTCAGGAACCAAGCGTTTTAACGAATTGCATCGTTCCTTCCGGGGTATTACTCATCGTATGTTGACCTTGCAACTGCGAGAGTTAGAAGAAGATGGAGTTGTCATCCGTACAGTGTATCCACAGGTGCCACCAAAAGTGGAGTATTCTCTGACTCCTTTTGGCCAAAGTTTGCAACCAATCCTGCTGCTTATGAGGGAGTGGGGGGAGGAGTATATAGAGACACTGACCGAGGCAAAACAATAACAAATCTCCCCGTGTTCTGTATGGATCTGTTCACCTCAGCTAGTTTTTTTCTGCCAGCGCACACTGCCAGCGATCATGCCAAGAAGAATACAGGCGCAACCAAACCAGGCAGGTAAGCTTAATGTCTGACCAGCTAGATAGCCGAAGAGTCCGGCCCAGACTGGTTCCAGGGCATAGATGAGAGAGGCTTTTGTACTGGAGACGAACTGTTGAGCCCAGTTCATAGCGACATAACAGAAGGCCATATCGGCAGTACCCATAAACAGAATCGCGAGCCAGAATGGGGGCGCGGACACAAACAATGTTTCGTGGGTAAAAGGGATAGCCAGCAGATTAAACAGGGCGGTAGAGGCAAGTTGAATAATAGCCATATTGCCAGCATTGACGCGTGAGGCGAAGATGCCCACGGTAAGAATTTGGAAAGCAAAAACAATGGCACAGCCCAGAGTCAGGAGTTCGCCGAGACCAAAGGTAAAATTGAGTGTATTCCCAAGCGAGAGCAGAAAAAGACCGGCCAGTGAGAGTGCTACGCCAATGAGAGCACCACGAGCAGGGCGCTGGCGAAGCAGAAAAAAAGCAAAAATTGGTACAAGAGGAACGTAAAGACCGGTAATAAAGCCGGATTTGCTGCTTGTCGTATATTGGAGACCAAAGGTCTGAAAAGCATAGCTGACAAACAGGAGAAAGCCAATCAGCAGGCCGCCCTTTATCTCAGTCCTGGTCAGGTGGACGAGTTGGCGTCGAAAGATCAGTGCGAGCACTAATGCTCCCGAGCCAAAGCAGAAGAAGAGATACGTAAAAGGGCCACTGAGCTTAATGGCATTTTGTGTCACCAGAAATGTACTGCCCCAGATCATCGTTGCCAGGATCAACACAGCTAACGGTCCAATACGACGCCAGAGCAAGTTCTTGCTTGTTGATGATGGTATATGCTGAGTAATCAATGCACTCGACTCGTTGGGTAAAGTGATCTCATCATATTTCAGGTGCTCTGGGGTCATAACGTAACTCTTCCTTTTATCTAGACTATCTTAAGGGCATAAACAAACTACACATGGTGGTGAGGCCGATAGTCTCTACGCCTCTTCCATTCAGCGCTATCTATATTATCCCGGCTGTCAATGCCCCAACGTTGTGAAGCCCAGGCGAGAAGAACGACAAGTAAAAGAAGAATGAGCAGAGTCATCGGGCTACCTCCTCATGCGCTATGCTGGCGCAGCGGTGAATAAAGCGCTTTACGTGTGTTAAAGCCTTCAAGTTTCTGACCGACGCGTACAAGATATCGACCAAAGATTCTTATCGCCGTCTCGTAAGGAGAGGTTTCAGGGATAGAGGCTTTGTAGTGCAACTTCTCCGAGGAACATGTGTATCGCTGATATTTGGAGCTAAGTAGATCAACATAAAGTCTGTACATCGAAATGTTGCCTCCTATGAGTAAAGAACAGGTCAGGAATATCTTCAACGTCTACAGTGTTCTTACTTTTAAAGCTAACCACCCAAACCATGATTGATGGTTAAATTATATACCAGAAATACTAACCTGTCAAGTGGATTTTAGAGGTTAATATTAGGAATAAAATAAATTGATATGTTACAATAGTTACGGCCTTTCTTATAGAGAGATAGTCTAGGTAATAGCGGGAGAGATGAGTAATGAATGAAAGTGTCATAAATGGTCTGCCTGACTATACGTTTAGTTTTTCTGGAGATCATCTCTGCCTGGATTTTATTAATACACTGGGTGATCGCTTGATGGAGCGGCAGAGCGAACATCTGAACAGATATGAGGATCTACTTGCGTGGAGTGTGCAGGCAGAGATTCTTAGTCTTGAGCAGGCAGTACAATTGCAGAAGACGGCGCAAGAGAGGACGGAGCAGGCCGAGTGGGTGCTTAGGCAAGCGATTGAGTTACGTGAGACCATGTACCGTATCTTTCTGGCGGTTGCGCAGGAGCAGGAACCGAGAGACGAGGATCTCTTGTTTTTGAGTAGACGATTTGCAGAAACGATGGCAAGAGGGAGATTAGTCTCTGCTGGAGAACATTGTGTCTGGCACTGGGAGATTACAGCTGATTCACTGGAGAGTATGCTCTGGTTTGTGGTAGGCGCGGCAGAGGAATTGTTGACAGAAGAAAAAGAGTTTTCCTCTGTGCGCCTATGTGCCGCAGATGATTGTGGCTGGCTTTTCTTAGACACCAGCAAAAACCATAGTCGTCGCTGGTGTGATATGAAAAGTTGCGGAAACCGGACAAAAGTGCGTAAATTTTATGAGCGCGGACGCAAGAAGCAAGAGCTAAGCGTAGAGAATTAGCATGGCCCCTGGCAAGTGGATGGTGGAAGTGTGGCTGATGATGGCTCCTGGCAAGCAGATGGTGGGGGTGGAAGAGCATCTTCAGTCATATATTTTTCACCGAAGTCCTGCATCGCTTTAATGATATCGCCCAACGTATGGCCCTTTTCAGTAAGAGAATACTGAACACGAGGGGGAATCTCTGCGTAGGCCTGGCGGCTAACAAAGCCTGCCTGCTCAAGTAATTTGAGCCGTTGAGAGACTGTTTTAGGGCTAACATTGCCCAGGGCATCTTGCAACTCGCCAAAGCGCCTGGTGCCACGCATAAGAGTATAGATGATCAGTAGCGTCCACATATCACCGATCAGACGTGCCGTGCGTCTAAGCGGACACATATCGGTAGCTAATTGATCGGTAGCGGTTTCGAGCTGTGTATTGTTCATTATTTAAAATACCATATATCTAACAATGTGTTGAACTGCTCTACATTTGAAATGCTAGTGGTTAATAAAAAGAGCTAGCGTTACGAGGAATTGAGAAAAACTCTCTCTGTTCGGGAGGCAGTTATCGAAACAGCAGGAAGTAATAGATACTGCCGGGTTTGATGGTACCTCTTATCTTAAAAATTGTACCATAGAGGAAGGGCTAATGCAATCATGGTGAACAATAAATCGAGAGCGTTGCTCATTTTCTTGACGCATTGCCGCCTGTGTGCTATATTTTCACGGTCATCTGCAACTTTCTATGTAAATTACAGGCTAAAGTAGGAGATACATTGAGCGAATCCCTGGATGCGGCTCCAGTGACAGGCCCCGTTGAGCGTGTGTTGAAACTGCTCACCTGTTTTAATACGCAAAACCAGGGTATGACGCTGACAGAGCTGGCTCAGCAGGCTGATCTTGTACCATCGACTACCTCGCGCCTGCTGAAAGTGCTCGAACAGTATGGCTTTGTGCGGCGTGGGCCGGATCGCCTCTACTATCTTGGTTCCCAGGTGATTCAGTTGGGGCTGATCGCACTCCAGAACATGTCATTATACGATGTTGCGAAACCTCATCTGCGGATGCTGGCAGAGGAGAGCGGGGAAAGTGTACAACTGGGCGTCCTTGAGGGGAAAAATGTCCTGTATATCGATCAGGTAGCCAGTCCTCGTCTCGTACAGGCCAGACCCTGGATAGGGCGGACAGTTCCTGCCGAGAACACCGCAATTGGCGCTGCAATCCAGGGCCACGTATCTCCAGAAGGCTATACAGCCACCCGTCATACCATTGAGCCAGATATCTCTTCAGCCGCAGCGCCTGTGTTTGACCGTCATGGCATCATCATTGGAGCCATCAACGTGATTGGTCCAACCTATCGTATCTCTGATGAGATGCTAAGGAAGATTGGTATCCTGGTAGCAAAGCACGCACAACTGGTCTCTAGTAAACTTGGGGCGACGTCATCTGCTTGAATCAGTCACAGTACGAGCGTCGACTGAATTAGATTTACCCCAAAGTGATAGCCGATCTCCTGGTAATCATGCACCGACCATAAAGCCAGTTCACAACGTTTGCCGACTTCGATACTGCCGATCTCGTGCTGAAGCGCGAGGGCGCGTGCGCCATGAATGGTTACCGCTGCGAGAGCCTCTTCAAGCGTCATGCCCATCGTAGACATCGCAAGTTCAAGCATCATCTGCATATTTTCACAATAGGATGTCCCTGGATTAAAATCAGTAGCCAGCGCGACAGAAAGACCGCGATCCAGCAGACGGCGCGCAGACGGATAGGGTGTTTGCAAGGTATAGGAGCAGCCCGGTAAGAGGGTAGCAACAACTCCTGCGGTTCGTAGCGCATCCAGGTCTGCATCACTGGCATAGTCGAGATGATCTGCCGAGACTGCACCAAGCTCCGCCGCCAGACGAGAGCCGCCAGATGGACTGAGCTGGTCGGCGTGTATCTTGAGTTGATAACCCAGCTCGCGCGCACGGGTAAGAATCTGGCGCGTCTCTGCTATAGTGAAAGCCTCACGCTCACAATAGACATCGCAGAAGCGGGCTAAACCTGCAAATGCTGGTAGCATTCGCTCAACCACCAGATCGACATAAGCACTGCGCCGCTCTTTGTATTCGGGGGGGACGCTGTGCGCGCCTAAAAAAGTAGGGACGATGCGGATGGAGTTTTGTTTGTGGGAAGAAGCCAGAGCATTAATAATTTGCAGGCAGCGTTCTTCTGAGGCGAACTCTAAGCCATAGCCTGTTTTTACCTCTACCGTCGTCGTGCCATAGGCTTGCATTGTTGCAAGGTGCGTATTTGCCAGTGCTGTCAGCGTTTCTGAAGATGTATTGCGCGTGGCGTGCATTGTCGTAAGGATGCCTCGTCCCTGTCTGAGTAGTTCAGCGTATGAAATGCCCTGACGGCGCAGGTGAAATTCTGCTGCGCGATCTCCCGCAAAAAGTAGATGCGTATGGGAATCGACAAGGCCAGGCGTCACCACTAAGCCATTAGCGTCAATTGTCGTTCTATCCTGAGTTGGATTGCTTGATGCGTGAAGAAAGAGAGCTGGGACCTCATCGTCGGAACCGATCCAGGTGATGCGTCCGTTATGAACGGCAAGAGCGGCGTTAGAAATAATCTGTAGCGAGCCACTGGCATGAGGAAGAGGCTGCTGTGCAAGTGTAACAAGCTGGCCGATGTGGCGGATAAGCGTATCTGCCAGTATTGGCGGTGGTTGTGATGGATCAGATAGCATAATGGAAAATCCTTCTGTTAGCTCAGAGTAGCGAAAACACCTGCTCTTAGCGCCTGTGTGATTTTTTCAATATCAGGTGCAAGCACCCGATCCTCTTCGAGTTTTGTGACGTAAGAGCGTACGAGCATGTGGGCATGTTGTACGCCGAGGCCCGGTTTGAGGGGAAGACGGAAATCGAGCAATTGAGCGGCACAAAGTAGTTCAATTGCCAGAACTTGCTGCGTCATTTCAAGAATGCGACGCACTTTATGAGCGCTGGTTACGCCCATACTGACGAAATCCTCCATACCTGCGGAAGTGGGGATCGAGTCGATGCTAGCAGGATGCGCAAGAACTTTGATCTCGTTTACCAAAGCGGCTGCTACGTATTGGACAATCATAAAACCGGAATGCAGGCCTGGATGAGGCGTGAGAAAGAGTGGTACGCCTGCTGTCTCCCATTCGTGTGGACCAAGCAAGCTATAGATGCGGCGTTCAGAGAAGCTGGCAAGTTGTGTCAGGGCGATAGCCAGGACATCCAGGGCCAGGGCCAGAGGCTGGCCATGAAAATTGCCACCGCTCAGTACAGCGCCATCTTCAGGAAAGATCAGCGGATTATCAGTGACGGCCCCGGCTTCGCGCTTAAAGATATCGGCGCAATAGGCGGTTGCATCGCGAACCGCGCCAAATACCTGAGGAGCGCAGCGTAGCGTGTAAGGGTCCTGCACACGGGCACAATTCTGGTGGCTGGCATTAATCTCACTATTCTGCACCAGAGAGCGTAAGTGGGCGGCACTCGCTATCTGCCCGTGTTGTCCGCGCAACTGATGGATACGAGCATCAAGAGAGACGTGACTGCCCATTAATCCTTCAAGACTCATAGCACAGGCAACTTCAGCCGTCTGGAGGGCGACTTCCGCATCAGAAAGAGCGAGGAGCGCAATTGCTTCCATGAGATGGGTGCCATTAATAAGAGCCAGTCCTTCTTTAGCTTGCAGACGCAGGGGAGTTAAACCGGCTATTTGTAAGGCCTGTGCACCGCTATACTGCTGCCGCTCATGGAGAGCTTCGCCCTCACCGATCAGGAGCAGTCCGAGGTGAGCTAAGGGAGCCAGATCGCCGCTGGCCCCAACTGAGCCGCGTGATGGAACCAGGGGATAGACCTGAGCGTTGAGCAGAGCGAGCAGCATGTGGACGATGATGGGGCGCACCCCTGAATGCCCGCGTGCCAGGCTGGCGGCGAGCAGGAGCATCATCGCACGCGTCACCTCTTCGGAGAGAGGTTCTCCAACACCAGCGGCATGGCTGCGCAGCAAATTATGCTGGAGGTCTACAAACTGCTCAGCCGGGATGCGTATTTTACTCAGGTGTCCAAAGCCAGTTGTGACACCATAGATTTTTTGCCCTTCATCGGCAATCCGCTCAATGATCGCTCTGGCCGCCTGAATACGCTGTTCGGCGTCATTGCCTAGCGTAACGTTTGCAGAATGGCGGGCAACAGCGACAACCTCCCCGACAGTGAGCGCCTGCCCATGAATGATAATCTGTGATATCCGTGTAGGAGCTATATTTACAGAACCCTCTGTTGTCATAAAAAGATCCCTTCTTGCTGTTGTGACTTTCTATCTATTACCCTGTCCACTAGAAAACTCTCGTATACCCTGTCCACTAGAAAACTCTCGTATACCCTGTCCACTAGAAAACTCTCGTATACCCTGTCCACTAGAAAACTCTCGTAGGGCAGAGCGGCTTGCCCGTCTCCAGCTCGCCGATAACTCTCTCGCCGGCAGTTACTATTCTACAAATCAACGTGCACAGAATACTATTACCCTGTCCACTAGAAAACCCGCGTAGGGCAGATCGGCTTGCCCGTCTCCAGCTCGCCGATAACGCTCTCGCTGGATTTTGCCCATCCTACAAAGAAAGGCAGTCGTGGTACTCTTGCTCTGCCCGCCCTCATTGGAAAGAGAGACCATCGGGCGAGATGGTGGTCGGCGAGCCGGAGACGGGCAAGCCGCTCTACCCTACTAATCGAGCATTGGCAGGTGCAGGTTATGCTCACGGGCATAATCGATAGCCTCGTCGTATCCTGCGTCGGCGTGTCGCATCACCCCGATGCCAGGATCATTTGTAAGCACGCGTGTTAGACGTTCTGCCGCAGCAGGAGTTCCATCGGCGACAATCACCTGACCAGCGTGGAGAGAATAGCCAATCCCGACGCCTCCTCCGTGATGCAGAGAGACCCAGGTTGCACCTGAGGCCGTATTGAGTAGAGCATTCAACAACGGCCAGTCAGCAATGGCATCGCTGCCATCCTTCATCGCTTCCGTTTCGCGGTACGGTGAAGCGACGGAGCCGCTATCGAGATGGTCGCGTCCAATCACCAGTGGTGCACGCACGATGCCCTTTGCAACGAGATCATTGAAGGCCAGACCGGCCTTAGCACGTTCTCCATAGTCTAACCAGCAGATACGAGCAGGTAAGCCCTGAAACTGGATCTTTTCTCGCGCAAGAGAGAGCCAGCGGCACAAGCCAGCATTTTCAGGGAAGAGCTCAAGCAGAGCTTCGTCGCAGCGATAAATGTCTTCGGGATCTCCTGAGAGTGCGACCCAGCGGAATGGACCTTTGCCACGACAGAAGAGGGGACGAATATAAGCCGGAACAAAGCCTGGAAAGTCGAGGGCGTGCGTCTCACCTGCGGCTAATGCCTGGCCACGCAGATTGTTTCCATAGTCAAAAACGATGGCACCTTGTTTTTGCATCTCCAGCATAGCACGTACCTGCTCAACCATTGATTCCTGAGAGCGCTGGATATAGGCCTGTGGATTATGCAGGCGCAGATCCTGGGCCTCTTGTAGCGACAGCCCGGCAGGAATGTAGCCATTGAGCGCGTCATGTGCCGAGGTCTGATCGGTAACCAGATCGGGAATAATACCGCGCTGTACCAGCTCCGGATAGATCTGTGCTGCGTTGCCAATGACTCCAATGGAGAGTGCCTGGCCCTGCTCACAGGCTTCTTGCACCTGATGCAAGGCTTCATCAAGCGTACTGGCGATCTCGTCGCAGTATCCAGTCTCCACACGTCGCTTGATATGAGCTATATCGGCCTCTACCGCAAGACAAACGCCGCCCTGCATCGTGACAGCTAATGGTTGCGCACCGCCCATGCCGCCCAGACCGGCTGTCAGGACGAACCTGCCTTTGAGCGAGCCGCCGAAATGCTGGCGTGCCGCCTCTGCAAAGGTCTCGTACGTTCCCTGTACGATGCCTTGCGAGCCAATATATATCCAGGAGCCAGCCGTCATCTGTCCATACATCGTCAGTCCCAGAGCCTCCAGGCGACGGAACTCTTCCCAGTTGGCCCAATGAGGAACAAGATTAGAATTGGCAATGAGCACACGTGGCGCATCTACATGTGTACGAGAGATACCGATGGGTTTGCCTGATTGCACCAGTAACGTTTCGTCGTTCTCTAAGTTTTGGAGTGAGCGGACAATCGCATCGAAGGCGGCCCAGGAACGAACTGCCCGGCCCGATCCGCCATAGACAACAAGATCGTCCGGGCGTTCGGCAACATCGGGATCAAGGTTATTCATCAACATGCGCATGGCCGCTTCTTGTTGCCAGCCCTTGCAGGAAAGTGTCGTACCACGGGGTGCGCGAACGGTACGTGGTCCGTGTACCGGGGTTGGCGCTGAAGAGAAATAGGGTTCATTGTGTGACATGTTTGTTTCGTTCCTTTTGCTGAAGTGTGTTAAGAGCACTACGATGAAATGGACCAGACCTTATTTCCCTGAACCCATGTTTGCGTGAGCACCTGGCTGGATGCCCCGAAGAAGAGGGTATCGAGAAGGGTGTCCGGGGTCCAGCCGGCAAGAGATGGCGCATGAAGATCGACGGTGACAAAATCAGCAGGTAGGCCAGGAGCAATCTTTCCGGTCTGTAGACCGAGGGCATGAGCGCCTGTTTGCGTACCGCTGGTAAGGAGTGAAGAGCCGAGAGAGGCGTATGCATCTGCAACGAGGACGCGTCTCTGTTGATAGCGCATACGTGCGGAATATTCGGCCCAACGTAGCTCTTCAAGGGGATCAAGGCGTGTATTGCTGTCTGAACCAATTGCCAGCGGAATATTGGCCGCTACAAAGTCAGCATAAGGAGCGATCCCATCGCCAAGATCGCCTTCAGTAGTTGGACAGACGCAGATGCTTGCACCGCGTTGTGCGAGTAAGGCAATCTCCTGCTGATTGGCATGGGTTGCATGGATAATCGTTGTCTGAAGTCCAAGTGCGCCACAACGCTCAAGTAGCTCTATTGGTGTACAGCCCTCTGCTTGTTGGCATTGCTCAATCTCATTTATCTGCTCGTCGGCATGGATATGCAATGGCAGATGATAGGAACGGCTATACTCAGCAATAGCAGACAGCCATGTGGCGGGAACAGCACGTACAGAGTGAGGGGCAACGCCGAGATGCACGCCCTTTGTACGCAAAGCATCTACACGTGCGAGATAGGCGTCAAGAGAGGCATCACAAAAACGGCGCTGCTCCCTGTCTGGCGGTTGGTGAAAATTTCCCTGGGCATACGCTGTGAGCAGCAAGACAACAGATATTCCAGCATCGTGTCCCGCTTGTAAGATAGCTTCGGACAGAGCGTTCTCGTTTGCATAAGGTTGCCCATCTGGCTGATGGTGAACGTAATGAAACTCACCAACGCTGCCATAGCCGGCTATTAGCATCTCACGATAGGTTTGCAGTGTATGCTGGTAGAGGAGATCGGGCGTTAAGCGTTGGGCCTCCTCGTACATAGCGTGCCTCCAGGTCCAGAAGGTATCACGCGGAGAGCGAGCGTGCTGAGTTCGGCCACGTAAGGCACGCTGAAAAGCATGGCTATGGGTATTGACGAAAGCGGGGAGCAGAGCCATGCCGGGCAAGAAGTCAGTAATTTCTGTAGCTGTTTCGCGTTCAGTGATAGCACTGATAGAGCCTTCAGCAGAAATGGAGATAACTTTATTGGCTTGCAGACCTTGAGGAGTAAAGACGTAGTCGGGGGCAAGATGCTTCATCGCGAGCCTCCACAGACTTTTAGCTTGCTTAAATTTTCACTGTATGAAATAGAACATCACTCAATGAAAAATATCATAGAAATGTGGACGTGTCAAGGTCGTGTTGCCCTGGTGGTATGGCTTCAATAGAGGAAGGTAGGGTCGGCTGTTGATCTCTGACTATTTCCGGAGGTAATCTCCAACAAGAGAGGAAGGTAGGGTCGGCTGTTGATCTCTGACCGTCTCGCCGAGCGACACAGTTTGCCCTGTAGATCCGGCGCGACATGGGGTCCCCGCCATCAAAAATGTGTCCAGCGAGGGGAGGAAGAGGGGGATGGAGCTATCCCCCTTGATTTTGTTCAGGAAAGAGCTTCGAGCAGGCCTCGTAAGAAGAGTTCGGCGTCGGTCACCAGTCCGGCGGCCTGGAAACTGCCGCGATCAGCCAGTTTTGTCACCACCGATTGATTGATATCGACGACAACCGTATGGACATATGAGGGGAGAACGTTGCCGGTGGCGATGGCATGGAGCATAGAGGCGACCATGATGGCCATTTCAACACCGGGTATCTCTTCACGCATACGGCGTTGAGCTTCTTGCATATCGGAGAGTACGCCGGGCATCGGGCCGTCATCGCGGATAGAGCCAGCCAGGACCATCGGAACATTGCGGGTAAGGGCCTCGTAGGTGATACCGTCGCGGAGCAGGCCAACCTCGATGGCTTTCTCCAGAGAGCCTACGGCGCGGATGGCATTGATGGCGCGGAGATGGTTACGATGGCCGCCCTCAACCTGTTCGCCGGTCTCCAGATTGACGCCGAGAGAGGTACCAAAGAGGGCAGATTCTACGTCGTGAGTAACAATAGCGTTGCCACCGAAGATAACCTGGACATAGCCGCGACGCAACAGCTCGGCAATATAGCGTCCTGCTCCCGTATGGATGACGGCGGGACCGAGCACGAAGAGGATTTTGCCGTTGTGGGCGCGGGTCTCTTTCATCTGGTGGGCAATCTCTTGAATTGCCAGCACTTTTACCTTCTCGCTGGAGACATCGCTTTGCATAAAGGCAAAGGTTTCACGTCCGCGATTGCGCTCAAAGGGTTTGACGCGGATACCATCATGGCCGATGACGACCTGGTCGCCGACCTGTACCTCGTGCATTGGTTTACAGTAGGCGCGATCATTGGCCGGGTCAACCGCGATAGCTACGTCCATCTCAATATTTTCGACCTGGACCCAGTGACCATTCAGGCGTACCTGAGTAGGGAGATTGGTGGTAGAGTAGAATTTGGCAGGTAGCACGCCGGGTTGTTCGACGGCAGTAGTATGGACATTATCGGCGTGGGTCAGAACAGCGCCGAGTTGTTGGACCTCGGAGAGGATGCGCTCCAGGATCTCGTAATCGGGGGCCTCAATGCGCAGGCGGCAGTAGCTTGGTTCGGTTTTACTGACGCCGACGCGCATCTCCTCGACAGCGAAATTGCCGCCGCGATCCATGATAATATCCCAGGAGCGTGGCAGGCTCCAGGAGTCGATAATATGGCCACTAAATTCCACAACCTCATGGACTGTCTGCATAAATATTCTTCTCTCTTTGGATAGTAATGAACCCAGTCTCTACCTGTTCATAGCTGGCTGTTGATGAGAGAACGCGGTCCCTGGTTATTGATAAGAGAACGCGGTCCCTATATGTTCGCAAGGACGAGAGTATTAGTACAATCGATAGTTATTTGACGATAGGATTACGTGTTAGTCTAATCTGCCTGGGAGCGAATGTCAATCATCACTCACTCATCTTCTGCGTCGTCGAAGACCAATCCTCGATAGAACTCTGCAATGTCGATTTGTAGATTAATAGTGATCAGATGAACGGTGTTACCAGTGCCATAGTGGCGATAGAGCCAGGCCTGGGGATTGTTGGGGTCTTGTTCGTTGCGCTGCCAGATTTCAACGTATTGAGCGAACTGGCTAAGCAAGACTATTTCCTGGATAGTTTCCTGGTTCTGATAGGCTTTAAATTTTGGGCCGCGATCTTTGGTTTCGGTGCCAGGAGAAAGCACTTCTACGACGACACGGGGCGATTCTATGAGGGTGTTATCCGCTCTACTATCCACCGCATCACAGGAGACGGTTACATCTGGATAGACAAAGTGGGGTTTCCCGTTTTTCTTTAAGGCAAGAAATACCTGGACATCTGCTCCGAAGACAGTACAAGGATGAGATCGAAAATGCATGTCTAAAGTGAAGCGCACGTTATAAGCGATGCGATCATGGGCGACACTTCCACCACTCAGCATGTAAGCAATTCCATTGATGTATTCATATTTTTGGTCGGGGGAGAGCCGTTCCAGTTTGTGATATTGCTCCTCAGCCATCTTCGTACCGGGGAGATGCCATAGAGGTAGTGTGTGCTCGTTTCGAGGATTTGTCGCCATTTCTCACCTTTGATTCTTTTGAAACGGACCAATTGAGGTGGTATTACTTTCGTTTCCCAATTATAACATAGCAACAATATGCTAACAATTCGGTCAAGAGGTTTGAAAAAGGTATCTTTCTGCTCCGTTCAAAGAAGGGAAAGTAAAAAGAGGAGGGAGAGAAATGCTGCCTGCTACTAACCTGGATGCAGTGGTACCAATCTCATATGGCTCATTCTGGTCTATGACCAGCTTTCTCCCTTCGAGAATGGCTCATCAGAACGCGGGTTAGTAGCAGATGCCAGGAGTAGCGTGAAACGCTGGTTAGGCCTCTTCTTTCCAGGCAACGACGGCCAATGGTAGGTAGGTCAGGAGACCGAATACACCATACATGATATAGAGAATGCTGACTGTTCTAGGCTGATAGGACAGGTGGAATATTTGAACGTTAATGAGAGCACAGACAAGTGCCAGTAAGCAAGTCAGGACAACGATTCGGTAGGAGGTACGGAATGCCTGATCAACGACCAACTTCTCGCGCTCGTCGAGTCCCATGACACTTTTTGTATAGGATCGAAATGTGAGCATTGAGGCTCTTCTGAGGCGAGGATTGTTTTTGAAGAGAGAGTAGCTCAATCCCAGAAACACCAGAATAATCATCGTGGGTAAGTATCCGCCTGTGCCATAGATGATATTCGATGAGCTGAGTTCGAGAAATGTACCGGCAAGCAAGCCAAAGATGATCATGAGATAAGGAATAATGATGAGCACAAGGGCGAGTATGCGTTGGCTCGTGAGGGAATGCCTATCTGATCTATACGAGTTCTCAAAAACAGTATCATTATTATGTAGCTTCATGTTTTTTTCTCCTCAGAATTTAAAGACGGTTTTGCTGGTAGACCTCTTCACTCAATGGTCGGAATGGTTTCCGTGAAAAGATGGCCTCAATAGGTAAAGCAAAAAAATCGCTGATACGAAAGGCAAGTTCAAGACTAGGATGGTACTCTCCACGCTCCAGATAGCCCACCGTCTGATAATTGATACCGAGAGCTTTAGCCAGGTCCTGCCGAGACATCCCACGTTCGGCGCGTAACACCGGCAAACGATTGTAAATGACGGTTTCAGGCATCGTGATCTTGCCTCCTTTTGTGATATAAGCTTACACAACAGAATATAGCATAGATACAACAATATGTCAAGAGGAGAAATATATTCTTGTGAAAATGATTAAAACCTTGTCAAATGCCGACTTGTTCGTAAGAAAAAACAGCATTTTTTGAAAGAAGCTCTTCCGGTTACATAGATAAGTGTTTATTTATCATGACCAACAGGGCAGATAGATTGAAAAGCACAGGCGCGGCACTTGCTGACGCGCTGTTTGGTCAAAAAGGGCTGCTCTTCTGCATTGACGTAGCTCATCTCGTTCAGCAGGCGGATGACTTTTTTGCGTAGAGTGGGGGTGTACTCGATGGTGAAATCCCGATCTGCATAGCGGAGCAGGCCGTGGGTGGGGGGTTGCTCAAAGTAGTCTTCGAGGATAAGGCAGTAGGCGGCGATTTGCATAATATGATTGCTATACGGCATAGAGGCATCCTCTACGCCGAGTTTGAGTTCGACAGGCAGAGGGCGACCATCAGGAAGCTGGATAATATAGTCCGGTTTGCCCATAAGAGGGAAATGCTCCGAGAGAAGAGGTTTTCCCTGACCATCGGCATCCTCATAGACCAGCTCACCTTCAGGGAGGTCCAGATCATGATGATGCTCTTTCTGCAAGCGCTGCCGCTGGTCGCTCCACTCGTTGATGAGAAGCAGCAGGAGCGCAAGAGCAAGCAAGAATAGAGCCAGGCCAGCAGGCAAGAGTAAGCTGCGTAACATCGAGGCATCCTTACCTGAAAACTAGAGCTGCGATAACAAGCAGTAGAGCAAGCAACAGAATAAGCACTATCGTAACGAGGAGACGGCGCATATGCTGTCTCCGCTCGGCTGGAACGCGTAGGGCATCCGAGGTATGGCCTGCCACAACCTCAGAGTAGGCCTGGTGCTGCTCGCGCCCCTGCTCAAAAACCCCACGACGTTTGAGGAGTTGCTCGATCACCTGGTATTCTGGATGGAGGGGAGCCTGGGTATCAAACTCTTGCTCCAGCTCAACCATGTGGGCGAGTAAATCCTCAGTCTCGGCGAGGGCGAGAGGTTCAAAATGGTCGTGCCACCAGGCCAGAGAGCAATATTCATATTCAGCGACATCGGTGGCGCTAAAAAGATGCGTTTCTTGCTGTTTTTTGTACTGCATATCTTATGAAAGAGAGCTCTCTGCTGGAATACCAGCCAGGCCTAGCGTCTCCGCAATACTGGACATCGCTTGAATAACAAAAGCGATATGCTCATCTAAATTAACGCCGAGTTCTTGTGCCCCCTTAACGAGATCGTCGCGATTCACGCCAGCCGCAAAGCCTTTTGCCTTCATCTTTTTCTTGACCGAAGAGACCTCCAGGCCAAGAATACTTTTATTGGGGCGAACCAGGCTCGTGGCAGTAATCATCCCTGTAACCTCGTCACAGGCATAAAGACCCTTTGCCAGGAGTGTGGTGCGTGGATAATCGGCGAGATTCAGATCGTTATGGGCAAGAATAGCGTAGATGATGCGCTCATCGTAGCCATCTTCACGCAGCCAGCGGGCGGCCACCTGTGTATGTTCCTGAAGATCGGGAAATTCTTCGTAATCGCAGTCGTGGAGGAGGCCAGTCATAGCCCAGAGCTCCTCATCCTCGCCATATTTACGTGCGTAGAAACGCATCGCAGCTTCTACAGAGAGCATATGTTTCTGTAAGCTCTCATTTTTCACGTGTGCGGTCATAAAACGATAAGCATCTTCACGTGTCGGCATACAAATCCTCTTTACTTGAGCTTATTTTTGCGGAGAGAGCCGCATGTAGCTGCATTATACCATAGCTTGCGTCAAGTTGAGTGAAGCTAAAATATGGTATCAATGAGAGATGTGATAAAAGTGATAAAGTGCTATTTAGAGATTAAACGGGAAAAATCAAAAATCAAAACCGCAGGAGGTTGACAGAGGGCAGAGCTAGTGGTATACTAGGCGAAGTTGTATAGTGCAGTGCGTAATGCTTCGATACTTATTCAGTTGCAGCCGCGCCATACACAGCATTACACCGGATACAGATCCAAGAATAGAGAGAAACATGTCATTAAGTGATCAGACCCTCGTTTGTCGCGATTGCAACCAGGAATTTGTCTTTACCGTAGGTGAGCAGGAGTTCTTCGCTAGCCGTGGTCTAACAAACACTCCAGGTCGCTGTCCCAACTGCCGTTCCGCACGTCGTGCAAATGGTGGCAATTCCCGTGGTGGTGCACGCGGTGGTAGCGCTTCCCGTGAGCCACGCCAGATGTATTCAACCACCTGCTCCAGCTGTGGCAATGAGGCTCTTGTGCCTTTCCAGCCTCGCGGTGATAAGCCAGTCTATTGTAGCGATTGCTTTCAGCCACAGAGTTCTTCCGGCGGTAGCCGCGGCGGCGGAAATGACCGCAGATCGCGCTGGTAAGCCATGAGTGAGGTAAAACTTAACCCTGGTGATTCCTTTGAGGTCGCTTTAAAGCGCTTTAACCGGAAAGTCCAGCAGGATGGGATCTCTCAGAGATTCGCCGTCGTGCCCATTTCGAGAGCCCACAGGCCCGCCGCAAACGGAAAGCAGCTGCGCAGATGCGCAAGCTTCGTCGCACGCGCAAAACATACTAGTAACCATAACGGCTCATGGTAGCCAGGCGCTAGTATAAGAGGGTCTCAAGCAGCACAAACAAATAGATCGCCTTCCCCTATATAAGGGAAGGCGATCTATTTGTTTGTGAAGAAATAATCTCTGCCCGGAAGCTCGTTTCCTCTCACCCCGCAGAAATTCGTAGGATCGGCTGTTGACCTCCGACCTCACCCCGCAGGAATTCGTAGGGTCGGCTGTTGATCTCCGACCTCGCCCCGCAGATAGGCGTAGGGTCGGCTGTTGATCTCTGACCGTCTCGCCGAGCGATCCTCTCGCCCCACAGCTAGCGCGCGACGACACCCAGGCCAGGGGTAGTGGGTAGTATAAGCTTGCCCTGTTCGACCTGTACTCCTCGATAAGGGTCATCGTTAATCAGCAAATGACCATCCAGATCGGCGTAATCTACGAGTGGTGTCAGGTGGGCCGCCGCCGTAATTGCCAGCGAACTTTCAATCATACAGCCTAGCATGATCTGTAGATTATGCGCTCTTGCGGTATGAATCATTTTAAGGGTAGTATTAATGCCGCCGTGCTTCATCAGTTTCAGATTTACCCCATCGACGCACTCGCTCAGTCTGGGGATATCGTGGATGCTCACACAACTCTCGTCGGCAAAAATAGGGAGAGGTGAATGCTCGCGGATCAATTTGAGTCCGGCCAGATCGTGGGCGGGTATGGGCTGTTCTACAAATTCGATATTGTAGGGGACGAGAGCCTCAATATTTTTGATTGCCTCTTTAGGGGTCCAACCCGCGTTTGCATCCACACGAATGGTTGCTGAAGAGACAGCGCGGATGGCCTTAAGGACCTCAAGATCCTGTTTTGTGCCAACTTTAATTTTTAGAATAGGATAGGCACTTGCCAATTGGGCCTTCCGGGCCATCTCTGCTGGTGTATCGATGCCGATAGTGAAAGATGTATAGGTAGCGTTTGCTGGATTAAGGCCGAGAAGTTGATAGAGAGGGATATTCAGTATTTTGCCCAGGAGATCGTAAAGGGCCATATCTATTGCCGCTTTTGCCGAGGGATGCTGATGAATGACGCTCTCTAAATTGTGTAGAATATCTTCTAGCAGGAAAGGGTCTGCACCCAGATGGGCGGCAAAGTTCTGAAGATTGGTGGTCACAGTCTCCGCATTCTCGCCGTAATATTCGCTGGGAGCGGCCTCACCGTAGCCGGTATACTCCTGATATTTGAGCTCTACAACGACATTGGAGGCCGTATATTCCACACTACGTGAAATACGAAATGGCGTTGTCAAGGTTAGCTTGATGGGTCTGGCGTTAAGCTAAATCATGCTGCACAATCCTTTTTGAAAAAATCTCGTGATAGAGAGCGCTACGTTATCGCAGATGAAAAGAGTGTGAAAGAACTTTCCCTTTTTTATTATGGTCGCATGTCTTCTTCAGGCGTCAAATATTGGAGTTGGTGAGCGAAAAAGGTTTTGTGAGAAACAACATTGATTTGAGATAAGAGAATGTGTATAATGCTGGTTACGCGAAATCTCCTTTGTTTTCATAAAAGAAGAAAGATAAGGAGATCAGAAGGGACGCTGTTCGCATAAGGAGTTATTGCGTTATGCCAATCCTCCATATTCATCTGTTGGGCGATTTTTCGCTGCTGTTGGATGATACTCCTGTAATGACCTTCAATAGTGCCAAATTGCAATCTCTACTTGCCTATCTTCTTATCCATCGCCATGCGCCGCAGGATCGTTCTCACCTGGCTTTTCTTTTGTGGCCCGATTCAACTGAGATGCGAGCACATGCTAGCCTGCGCAAATTATTGTTTCAATTGCGCCAGGCTCTGCCAGAGATAGACAGTTTTCTATTTATCGACAATCACAACGTGCAATGGAGAACTGGACATACCGATGCCTGCTGGACTCTTGACCTGCTTGATGTTGAACAGGCTCTGGTCCGGGCAGAGCAGGCAGTACAGGCTCAGGATACAACCGCGCTGCGCCAGGCGCTCGAACAGGTGGTCTCTCTCTCTCGTGGTGATCTGTTGCCCAGTTGCTACGATGAATGGATACTTCCTGAGCGAGATCGCTGGCACCAGATATTTCTTACGTCTGCGGAACGCTTGCTTGCGCTTTTGGAACAGGAACGAGATTTTGCTGCGGCGATTCCGGTTGCCCAGCGTCTCTTGCGTCAGGACCCTTTACATGAGGAGACCTATCGACAACTGATGCGTTTGTACGCGCTGCGTGGGGACCGGGCTGCGGCACTCCGTGTTTATCATATCTGTGCCAGCACGTTAGAGCGTGAACTTGGCGCAGAGCCGAGCGCGGCTACACGTGCAGCTTACGACTTACTTGTGCAACCGGATAGCACGATGCAGACGCCGACAGGTCCACTGGGGACGCGTGGAAATGCAGCACCGTTGCTGGGACGGAAAGTGGAGTGGCGACAAATGCAGGAATGCTGGCGGAAGGCCACTGATGGGGAGCATCCGCAGGTCGTGATTCTGTCCGGCGAGGCAGGGATAGGCAAAACGAGACTGGCAGAGGAGATGGAGGCATGGGTAAATCGACAGGGCATGACGACAATGAGTGCGCATTGTTATGCTGCTGTTGGAACCCTGGCGTATGCGCCTGTTGCTGCCTGGTTACGTACATCAGCAGTTCAAGCGGGCCTTGCAAGCCTCAGTCCAGTCTGGCTTACAGAGATTGCCCGATTGCTGCCTGATATCCTGGCGACACGGCCAGGATTGGCTCGTCCTGCGCCTATGACAGAGGGATGGCAGCGTCAGAACTTCTTTGAAGCGTTAGCTCGTGCAGTGCTTGCAGCGCGTCAGCCGCTTTTGCTGTTGCTGGATGATCTCCAGTGGTGTGATAGTGAGACGCTAGAATGGTTATATTACCTGTTGCGTTTTGATGCGCGTTTGCTGCTCATTGGGACGGTGCGGGACAACGAAACGCTGCCTGGACATCCTCTGGAACTATTCTTAAATGCAGTACAACGGGATAAACTGGTGACAGAACTTTCCCTCGAACCACTGAGCGAGAAAGAGACAACGGCCCTGGCGGGGCAGCTTATGAATCTTCCGGTTGATGCCGCCATGAGCGATGTGCTTTATTCTGAGACGGAAGGGAATCCCTTGTTCATCGTGGAGATGGTGCGTGCGGGGACAATTGACCAGTACAAGAACAGGCAGCATCAGGGGCAATCTTCTTCCCTGTTGGCATCATCTAGCTTGCCGCTTCCACCGGGGGTGCAGAGTGTGCTAGCTGCCAGGCTGGCGCAACTCTCCCCGCTGGCCCGTGAGGTAGCAAATGTGGCAGCGGCAGTTGGGCGTGAGTTTACGTTTTCTGTCCTTGCTCGTGTTTGTAGTGGGAGTGAAGATAGTGTCGTGCAGGGATTGGATGAGTTGTGGCAGAGGCGTATCGTACGTGAGCAATCTACGGGAATGGATGATGGCTATGATTTTAGTCATGATAAGCTACGAGTGCAGGCCTATGATAGTTTGAGTCCCGCATATCGCCGCCTGCTGCATCGGCGAATTGCAGAGGCCCTCAAAGCCATCTATGAGCGCGATCAGGAGTGCGTCAGTGACCAGATAGCGCTCCATTATGAGCGTGCAGGCTTGCTCGACCAGGCTATTCCTTATTATAAGCAGAGTGGTGATTTTTCACGCCGTATCTATGCAAATAGCGATGCGATAGCGGCGTATGAGCGAGCCATAATCTTGCTTAAAGCATTATCCACACGTCAGTCGTCGCCGGGTATAGCGGGGGAGACAGCGGTCCAGATATATGAGTCATTTGGGGATGTCCTGGCGGTAGTTGGACGCTATGGGGAGGCGCGAGATGCCTATCATAGTGCAATGAGTTATCTACCAGATCAGGCATATCTCGGTCAGGCCCATTTTCAGCGAAAGATGGCGAACACCTGGAATTATGTCTCCACCAACCCTCATGATGTCTTTCATGAGAATGCGACTCAGGCTTTTCAGGAGGCAGAGCGTATATTAACGCAGATAGCCGACCCCCTGAGCGCTGACTGGCGAGAAGAATGGATAGATCTTCAGTTTGCCCAGATCTGGCCCTTGCGCGGATCTGCGGACGATATGACGGTAACAATAGAGAAGGCGCGGCTGATTATAGAGGAGCATGGGACGCAAGAACAACGGAGAAGACTTTCCTTTGCGCTAACAATGCGTGATTCAATTCGCAGTCGCTATGTAGTCACGAAGGAAGCAGTCGAGGCGCGGCGCGAGGCCCTTGTTGCCCTTCAGCACTCAGAGGACAGGGATCTAGTAGGGATTGCCCATCTGGCACTTGGTGTCAGTCTTTTGTGGGCGGGTCAGCTTGATGAGGCGGAGGAGCAACTGAGTGCTGCATTGAGTCTCGCAGAAAATAGCGGTATTTCCTGGTTGCAAGCACGTTGTCTGACGTTTTTGCCCTTTATCTTTAGAAAGCGTGGGCAGGTAGAGCAGGTGCGCGGTCTGCTTGTTCATGCTCAGGACGTAGGGGCTACGAGAAACAACAGCATTCTCACCGGACATCATGCCTGGGTGGCGTGGCGGGATGGCAAGCTGGCCGAAGCTGAGATGTTTGCTCGAAAAGCGCAAGAGGAGCGGCAGCCACGGCAGGTGGAGGTAGACCCATTTCAATGGGCTGGACTCTGGCCGCTGCTAGGTGTAGCGCTGGCTCAGGAGCAAATGGAAACGGTAATAACAACCATCCGAATGTTACTTCATCCGACGCAACAGCCGCCAGCGGAGCAACTGGAGAAACAGCTTCAAGCTGTGTTGCAGGCATGGGATGCTGGACAGCAGGAGGGAGCTCGTGCGCTCCTCCTGGAATCGGTACCACTTGCGAAGAGTATGGGCTATCTTTAAGCAATGGGGAATCCGTCTATGTGATATGAGTGAGGGTTGCACCAGAGAGGCGATTATTGTTCTCTGGTGCGTTCTGTTGTGAAGGCTGATTGCTAGCATATGCTGTACTAGTCGGGAAAGTTACCGGAAGTGGTACCAATAGTATAGGGAGTAGAAACGTTATATGCAATCATCATATCCATGCCCCAGTTGGCATGGAAGAAATTGTGGCAGTGGAGCATCCAGATTCCCGGATTATTGGCGAGAAAGGCGACATCGTAGGTAGTATGTGGGGGAATCAGGACCGTATCCTGATGTACAGGGCTGCCGGTGAGCGACTTGCCATTCTGATCCAGAACAGTAAAGATGTGTCCATGCAGATGCATTGGGTGAAACAGGCTGGTCTGATTATCGAAATGAAGCTTAATGATCTGGCCCTCCTTGACCATAATCATGCCAGTATCAGGAAAGACCTTGCCGTTCATCGTATAGGTCATGCCGGAGCGCCCAAGCGAGGTACCCATCTGGTTGCCGAGCACAATATTGTAGGTCGCATTGAAATGACTTTGAGCTGTGATAGAATTGGGGGCAGCAGTGCCATAGGTGGTGAGATCGAACCACTTAGTGACCGCAGGCAGCGTTGCAGGAAGTGATCCTTGACCGACGATCAGAGCGGGAGTGCGGACATAGTTCGGATTGTCATTTGTCGTTACCAGAGAAACAGAGCCAGTGGCAGGCATCTGGAAAAAGAGATCGTAGCGCTGTGCAGTGCCGATGGGGAGTGGAGTCGCGGAGAGCCATTGCGGGCCATGTAGATCGTGCCCATCCAATGCTACAACCTGGAACGGTGCGCCAACGAGCGTCACAAGGGGTGGATTCCCGGATGGAGTTTCCGCGGTATTGACGATACGCAGGCGAACCCACTGGCCTGAGCGTGCTTGCTGGTTAAGCGTCCCGGCGGTAGCGTTCATCGTATAGATAGGTTGGTTATTTGGACCATTCCACGTATGAAGCGCGACACCATAATCGACATCGGCATGGAGCGTCGGCGTGGTAGGATCGACGATCAGCATACCGTAGAGGCCATTCGTGGTTTCTTCGTAGCTGAACTGGTGTGAATGATACCAGTAAGTTCCGGCATCTAGAGCGGTGAAGCGGTAAACATAGGATTGACCTGGTTGTACGGCATCCTGGGTTACGCCAGCCACACCATCGGCGGCATTGGGGACACGCACGCCATGCCAGTGGATAGTGACTCCAAAGGAGAGATGATTGACCAGAGTCACAACCACCTCATCGCCTTGTCGAACATGGAGCGTGGGGCCAGGAGCGGTACCGTTGAAGGTCCAGGCAGGAACAATGATGCCGGAGTTCAGGATAAGTTGTGCTTTTTGCGCGGTAAGCGTGAAGTGATCCACATGGGCGGTAGTCTGTGCTTCTTGTAGTTGGGTCAGAGAGGTAGGAGCACCGGCCATACCCATATTGATAGAGGTAGGGACACCAGGTCCTGCCGCCATCTGTGGCGTTTGCAAGGGAGCAGCCGTGGTGGGTGTAGATGGTAAGGGTGTAGGTGAGAGAAGACCGATGAAAAGAGCACCAATGACCATTCCAGCGACAATACTAAAGCCAGGTGCCAGCCAGCGAGAAGGCTTCAAATTCCAGCGATCATAATTCTGTACGGTTGCCCCAAGACTGCTGCCAAAGGCGATAAATGTACAGGCCAGGATGAAAACTTCTCCTACAAACGCACCATAGCCGCCGTGAGGGCCCTTTGGACTGACCAGACTTTCAAGGACATAAGGCTCTGTGAAGAGGGCGTAGATGAGATATGCGCCCAGTAGTGTAGTGACCAATGGTGCCCAGCGAACTCGTATAGCGAGGAGCGCGATGCTTGTGATCCAGCAGATCGTCATTAGTACGATATCCAGACTTGGGCTACCGCTTAAGAGCGTGAGTAAGATGACGCCACCAATGCCTGAGAGAGAGCCGAGAGAGAATGTCCAGAGAGCAATTTTCTCGAATGCGGAGCGTGGTGCCCGTGTACGTACTTGAGGTAGTTTGACGGCTGGTTCTTGTTCGGTTGGTAGTTCCTGGGTCATGATCGTATCCTCTTTCTATCTCTAAGTGGACAGGCAAGTATCTGCTTATTTTTTATAGTGCAAAAGTATTATTGAACGTTGATTGTCAGGTTCATACCTTGATGGATAGTACAAAAGATGTGGTAGGTACCCGCCGTAACAAATGGCCCAATGGTAGCGCTATTTCCACTGAGAATGAGATTCTGAACGAGAGGCGCACCTGGTTCATGTTTTACCAGCGGGGTTCCATTCTGCCAACTGCCATTAAAAAGGTTGTGCTGGGAGGTGCTATCGTCAACAAGCAGGAGTTTGGAGCCTTTGGCAATATCAACCGAGGTCTGGACAAAGCCGCCAGCGATAAGATGTACAGTGGGTACGCCATTGGTAAAGCTGGGTCCTGTCGCCAGGATGGCGGGTTGTGAGATGACACCGATAAAAATTGCGCCAAGAACCATACCCACAAGCAAAGACCAGCCTGATAACAGCCAGCGGGGAGCCTGACGATTGCCGGGGCGGAAGAGCTGAAATCGTAGCGCCAAGACTGGCTCCAAACAGGACCAGTCCGACTGCGATATTAAAGACCAGACCAATAAACTTGCCAACGCCACCGTTTGGGCCATGAGGGTCGGTGAGACTTGCCACGACAAATGGTTGAGTGAGCATTGTATAGAGGAAAAAGAGACTGAGAAGTGTGCTCACCAGGGGAGCCCAGCGTACTCTCGTTGCCAGGAGAATCAGACTGAGCAGGGCACAGACCAATATTTTAAGCATATCAGGGCTGATCGTATCAGCCAGTAGTTTGAGAGCGAGGACGCCCCCTATGCCAGCAATAGTACAGAGGATAGAGGCCCAGAGAGCAATCTTTTCAGAGTGTGGAGCGCGATTGACGTGGAAACACTCTTGTTGTCTGGAGCCGGCGGTATATTTGCTGTTGTAGGAGTTATCGTTTCTGATTGATTATTTATTCCTTCACTCATCGCTTGATCCTTTTCTTTTTATCATCGTGCCGTGTATCCAGTCCGATTGTATATGCGAAGATACTTCGGACACTCAAAGCATAAGGCGAAATGGTCATAAATATTTTTCGTACCTGTTACACTTTTGTATCTTGTTCAGATTCTGCTAACATCGTAAGAAGGAGAGGTACTACTGCTATCCATTCGCGAAAGTAGCGCACTTCTCCACTGCTCAACAATTGGATCTTGCCTCGCCACTCAGTCTGATCTGGTTCGATCTCTTCTTCCCAGACCCGAAGCGTAAACAAATGAGAGCGACGACGAGAAGAAGGTTTCTCCATACTCATATGGCCCCTCCTGATATCTTTGCTAGCAGATACTTCTTTGTTCTGCATCGACATTGTTGTTCTTCTCAAGAAGAGTATAGGAGAGAGAGCGTTCCTGAAACGTTACCTCCAGGCGTTCTTAAGAGAGTGCTGAAGAAAAGAAAAGAAGATGGGCGTATAGACAGTTACTATAGAGAAAAGTTTTCGTTTTGTTTTTAGAGGAATATTTCAAGTATTTCGATTCTTATAATGTCTTATAGAAGTAGAGAAGTGGATTGTGAATATTTCAGGAGGTAGGGCTATGAAGTTGGTATTGCGAGGGAAAAAAATTGGTTTTTGTTTTTGTATGACTCTGCTTGTCTTCTCAGGATGTCTTCTTTTTATGCCTCTTCAGCAAGCCAGGGCTGAAGCGCCAGCCTACGTGCGCATGATTCATGCATCTCCGTACATTGGAATTGCGGACATTTTTGTGGATGGGAAGAAGTTGTTGGGCAGTTTTGAGTTTGGGGCGGTGACAGGGTATGTACCGGTGCCGGTTGGAGCGCATAAAATCCAGATTTCGGCGGTTGGCAAAGGCATAGGCGCGGCAGTCCTGACGCAAAATATTAGTATTACGGCGGGGACAGTCTATACTGTAGCAGCATTAGGTGTGAGCCCCCAGGCCTTAACGCTTCAGGCATTTATAGATGATAATCGGCTTGAGACGGGAATGGCGAAAGTGCGCGTCTATCATCTCTCGCCAGATTATGGGCGTGCGACCATTGAGATAGGGAAAGATGCCCGGTTGAAAGATGTACACTATCGGACGGCCAGCCCCTATCTGTTAGTGCCGCCGGGTTCCTGTACATTGAAAGCCACTGCGCCGCAAGCGACGGTTTCGCTGCCTGCCATCTTGCCGCCCAACAAAGTGACCAGCATTTTTGTGATTGGCACCATCAAAGCTATGCCAGAACTGCGCCTGGTCTCAGCGCAGAGCGCGGGCATCCTATCATCTCTAGCTCTAGAAAAGGAACCGCACTTTGCTCAGTCTCCCTCCCAGGATTTTTTCCATAGCCAGCCATTTTTTGCCTGGCTATTTAGCACACTTTTTGTTTTTGTTTTTGCCACTGTCAGCCTTACCCTTGCTATCAGCCTGTTGCGCCGGGTGCAATATGCGTAGCATACTGCTATTGCACTCTAAAACAATCTGGTGACTGTCTCTGGCCATGCCTGAATAAAAGTCATTTATTCAGGTACGTCTATGGCTGTACTTGCCAGACACCATGAAGGCCGGTACTTTGATTATTGTTGTTAAAGATGGAGTAGTTGCCGCCAATTCCGCCGCCAAGATTGATATCTCCTTCAAATGAGAGTATCTCCATCCCATCAGGATATTGCACAGTGAATGTTACCTGCCCCTTTGGCGTAATTGTACCGTAGAACGTGTTGACGATGCCCAGACCTTCAAAGCTCCCAGAGATGTGCTGTTGCTGCTGTTGAATTTTTTTGAGGTAGAGGGTTTTGCCGACATCCTCATGATATGGATCTGCAATTGTGCCAGCATAGGTAGACGCGAGGAGGGGATAGACGGCGGCTATCTGGCTGGGATGTGAGCTTATGGGATGTGTTTTATGCGTTAGATAGGCTCGCGCCAGACCGACATCGACGGGAATAGTCGCACAGATTAATAGGAGTAAGAGCAGTAGAACTCGTGGGTAGAGGGTGCGCTGATGTTTATTGGGTTCCGTTTTGTGAAGAGACAATGTTGTTATCTGCGAGACCTCTTTGACTGTAGTGATGTCTGCCAGGGAGACCTGGGCATGCTGCATAACACGCATACGACCAGGTGAGCCGGCTGGGGCAGGATAAGTAAGATGCCGCCAGAACTCTTCAACAGAAGAAAAGCGATCCTCACTGCTTATAGCCATAGAACGCTGAATCGTCTGAGCCACATAAAGGGAGATGGTAGGATCTACTTTGTTGAGTGGTATCAGTGGATCATGGTGGCGACGTGAGGTGGCGCGGATAATAGCATCAGGGGGTACAACGCCACTGAGCAGGGTATAAATAGTAGCTCCCAGACCATAGATATCGGTACGGACGTTTGTGCCACTGCTATAATGTTCTGGAGAGGCATAGCCGGGAGAACCGTGACGCATGGCCGTAGTTGTTGCATTCTTTCCGTATTCTTTCGCAATACCGAAATCAACCAGGATAGTGCGCTCCATGCACTGAGAAACGATAATATTTGAGGGTTTGATATCGCGATGAATAATAGGCGGATGTTGGCGATGAATATAGCTGAGGGCTTCTTTCGTAGATTTGAGGAGAGAGAGTGTAGTAGCAAGTGGGAAACGCTTCTCCGGTTGGAGCTGGCGAATATGCTCTAAGTTCTGACCACTAATAAAATCCATTAAGATATAGACCCGTTTGAGGCGTGAATTATCGAAGACCTGATAGACGCGTGGGAGGGCGGGATGTTGTAAACGTTTGAGGACCCCACCCTCAAAAAGAAAACGCTCGCGCTCTTTTTGATCGGGATTCGTAATCTCTTTCAAGGCAAAGAGATTTTGAGGAGCATGTTTCTCGCTGACCAGGTAAACAGCGCCAAATCCTCCCCGACCAAGCAAGCCTTTTACACTATACTGGTTTCCGTCTGGTGTCCGCACCACAAATCCAGATGGCAGAATCATTGCGTCTTCGCTCACATAGCGCTCCATAAAATAATGTCATAGCTCATTCTTTTTATGAACGTTTTTAGTTCGATTATTATAAACGTATACAGGCATGAGCGCAAGTTTACGCTATTTTATAGAAAATGAATTTATAAGGAATAAATTGAAAGGAGGTGCTCCTCTATTTATAGCGTGTGTTAAATAAGCATCTCTATTTGCGTTCCGCAAAAATTGCAAGAAAAAAGGCTCGTCCATTTCTATACGAGCCATTTAGAAAAACACTGCTAAGGTTAAACGAGAAGTGCATCGAGTAGATTATCTACGCCAAAGCGTAGAGGATCTGTCGTAGGTAGCCCGGTCTCACTGGCTACGCGTTTGACCTCGTTTCTTGCCTCCTGCTCACTCATTCCTGGTGTCATAAGCGAGATACCAACCACTTTGCTGGGACGGTTCGGGCGTACCCAGCTTACGGCATCTTCGTTCATCTGGATCAGGCGTTTGAGCGGCGGGAGAGGGTTGTCAGGATAACCGTCGACGATGGTAGCCCCTGCTTTATGGCAGAAGATCATCGTATCAGGCATGGAGCCGTGAATTAAACCCAGCGTTACAGGCGAGAAGCCAGGATGATTGAGCGCTCCCTGCCCCTCAACAAAGACCCAATCATGCTTATTCGTATAGTCAAGGACTTTCTCTTCGACCATGCCTGCAACGAAATCGCTTAAAATATGGTCAACGGGTAGACCGTCGTTGGCAATCATGATTCCTGTCTGTCCGGTTGCCAGAAATGCACTCTTCAGACCTCGGCGTTTTGCCTCACGGTCCAGCTCCAGGGCCACCGTCATCTTACCAACGGCGCAGTCGCTGCCAACAAAGAGGACTGTATGGCTACCTGTGCGGTGAGGAATAAATTCCGCTACACGATTGCTGGGAGC
>CAVZQK010000073.1:0-19762 GCA_963777355.1 uncultured Chloroflexia bacterium | reverse complement strand
AGCGGTTTCTACTCGACCCTCAGATATATATGTTAGAATTTATAAGTTATTAGAGTATACGCACAGGATCAACCACAAAATCTCGTAGTAACCATGAAAGAAAGTAAAATATTATGGAAGAATTACACATTTATCTCTGGCGGAATACACAGCATAATTCCCATTGGAAAGTGTGTAAAATTAATAATGTAGAACAACCTGAGTGGCAACAGGCACTTGGTTATGAAAGCTTAGAATTTTTCTATAAAGAAGAAATGAATAAAAATAAGTGGAAAGGTGCGGCTGTAGACTATGGAGATGATGACGCATTTATAAGTTTTAGACGTTAGGTAAAGGTTGTTTGACTTAATTCTATTCGCTTTTTGACACATAGTGTTGGCAGAGCCAGAGATGCCGGGCTCACTTGGCTTACTTCGGGGCACGTAGTCTGAAAAGGGCGGCAAGAAGCGCCGCCCTTGAGGGGATAGCTGGAATGGTGGTGCGGTTATTTTCTCTTATTATACAACGTCAACAAAACAAAGATAACAGCAATTACGACCAGATAAGAGACTTGAATACTGAAAGTAAGAACGTTATCTACTACCGTAAGGCTCATGACGGCTCCTCTCCATCTCATGGGTGAAGTATTGTCGGCGGCAATTGTTTTGTTAGTGGTTCTACAACGAACGCTAGTGCTTGCCTCTTACGCGCAAAATGTTTTAGATACTCCTAATATAACATAGGAATTTAGCAATCTCAACTAGACATTATGGATATGGTCAAATTGTCACTTTCGCTCTCAGCTTTGCGGCGGCGGCCAACCACAATCTGGCGCGTACCGCGGCCAAAGGGTTTCCAGTCGTAGCTGCCATAGATAGCCTCAATACTGAAGCCAGTTGCCAGGAAAAGCAATTGGAGTTCGCGCGGAAAAAAAACGTGCATATCCAGCTTACTTAGATAGCGTTCGTTGTCGCCAGTCTTATTAAAAAACTTTTCGTGCGTCCAGACGATATGCTGATTTTGTTCAATGGGATCAAATTTGCGGCTACTGTAGAGCAGCATCGTGAAATCTTCTTCGGACTCATCAATTTCGTCCTCCAGATAGACCGTAGAGGGGCGATTGAGAGCATTACTGAGATAGTCAAGATCTGGAAGAAAAGTATCGACGACGAAGCGGCCTCCGGGTGCCAGATGGTCAAGCGTATTTTTAAAGGTATCGATCTGTTGATCAAGTTCATAGAGATGAGCGATAGAGTTGAAAGGGAGAAAGATCAGATCAAAGGAACCCTTGTGGTCCAACTGATAAGAAGTCATATCTCCTTCGTAGAGAGTAACGCGTTGTCGTTGTGGAGCAGGTTCACGCTCAAGTTTGCGGCGATAGGCAGCAAGCATTTCAGGAGCGATATCAAGACCTTCCAGAGTAAAATTGCCAGGTTGGTGGAGTAGATCGATGCCGATGCGTCCGCTGCCACAGGCCAGTTCCAGGACATATTGTGGGGTATAGCGCAGCAGAAGTTCGCGCCAGAAGGGAAGATCCTGTTCCGACTGGCTCTGGTATTCCAGATCGTAATCGCTGACGCGTTCGTAGTATTCACCCATATCATAGGGCATAGAAGACCTCGTGTGTTGTGAATCGGTAAAAGACAAAAAGATGAGAATAGAAAAACACATTGCAGAGCTTAGCATAAAGCCTGAGCAAAAAGCAAGCTAAATTATCCCTTTGAGTTTTGCTTTCTTCTCACTTAAAAGGAGTTTTAGATCAAAGTAAGTAGTCTTCATACACTATCTTATAGTACGATCTAGTACTTATCAGCCCATTATTTTGCTTTCATTTAGCGTTTTACTGTAGTATAGATCTGCTTATTTTTAATAAGCTATCCGAAATAATCTTAGTTTACAAAGAAAAATAGTTCGTAGTATTTCTCAGTAGGGTATGACTACCCAGGTAGAAAGAAAAGAAGGGTCAGTGAATTTCTATAGATTATATGCAAAGTATAGTATACATAAAATAGAGCGCACATAAAATGGAGATTTTGAATACATCGATTCGCACATTACTTTTTAGCAAAATGTTGACAATGACTATGGAAATAAGGTATTTCAATAGTCATCGGGATGAGAATATTTTAGTCGAACAAGAAAAGGCTAAAAGAACCGAGGCTCATTCTGGTGATGATGCACGATGATAGACAGTGCATACAAAAAATTTAAGGAAGAATATATATGTCAGTAAAGTTGCTGTATGACACAGATATTGGAACGGATCTTGATGATGCCATGAGTTTGGCGTATCTTTTAGCGCAGCCTGCTTGTGAACTGCTTGGTATCACCACAGTAACAGGAGAGGCACATAAACGAGCGATGCTTGCCGATATTCTATGTAAAAGAGCGGGAAAAAACGTACCCATTTTTCCTGGTGCAGAGACGCCGTTGCTTTTAGCACAAAAGCAGAGATATGCAGAGCAGGCGAGTGAGCATGTATTAACTACCTGGGAGCATGAAGACTTCAAGCCGGGAAAGCCGATAGAGGCAATAAAATACCTTCAGGATACAATCAGGCAGTACCCTGGAGAGATCATTTTGTTAGCTACAGGACCATTAACTAATCTTGGATTGCTCTTCAGTCTGGACCCAGAAATTCCTGCATTGCTCAAGGGGTTAGTGCTAATGTGTGGTAATTTTACTCATCGTATTCATAACATTCAGTTGGAGTGGAATGCTCTAGTAGATCCGCATGCAACAGCCATCGTTTACCAGGCCAGAGTGCCGCAGCATCGGTCTTTAGGTATTGATGTTACTTATCAGACGGAGATGACCGTAGAAGCGTTCCGCCAATATTGTGAGAAAATAGAGGCACTCAGGCCGTTGCTTGATTTTGCCAGAGAATGGTTCACACAGACAGAAAAGCTTTATTTCCATGATCCACTAGCTGCGGCAGTAATTTTTGATGAAGAGATATGTCGTTTTTCCAGGGGAAAAGTAGAGGTAGAAGTGGCGAGCGAGAGCCGGGCAGGCTTTACCTATTGGCTTCCATTACATAATGGGCCCCATGAGGTAGCGCTCGACATACATATAGAAAGGTTTTTTGAGCACTATTTTCAGGTAGTGGGATCAGAAATTCCGACCAGGTTGCAAGCACGTATCCCTGTTACACCTGTCTAGCGAAATTTACTCCTATTTTCTAGAAGCCAGAGAGAAGTTCTATAATGAAGGATAAGATCGTTCTTTTTTCTCTCTGGCTTGCTCATTTTTCTTCCTATTAAGGTCTATTGCTGAAAGGATATTTGTGATGACAAATCTCTATTTGATACGTCATGGGGAGGCGATGAGTTCTTTGCGTCGAACAATGGGAGATGGAGAGCTTTCTCCTCTTGGTATTCTCCAGGCTGAACGCCTGCGTGATCGTTTAAATGCTACAGGAGAGATTCGTGCCGATATACTTTTTTCCAGTACGATGCGCAGAGCGATGCATACTGCTGAGATCATTGCGCCAGCGTTAGGATTGCCAATCATAGGGGATGATGAGCTGCAAGAGCTTCGTTTAGGGAGTGCAGAGGGTATGGATCTAAAGGAATATAGGACGAGAATTGGAGAAGTAAACTTTGAGCAGACGCCATATCAGCCTATTGCGCCCGGAGGAGAGTATTGGGGACAATTTCTGCTGCGTGCGTGTAGTGCTTTGAATCGGATCACGAGTACCTACATGGGGAAAACGATTGTAATTGTCTGTCACGGGGGGATCGTTGATGCATCTCTGCACTATTTTTATCACATGCCTATTCTAACATTCTCACCTGTGCATCTCTATCTAAGTAATACAGCAATGAGTCATTGGCAGTATGTAGCGAATGATGGATGGTCGCCAGGCTGGCGTTTAGTAAAATACAACGACGATTTCCATCTTCACGATATAGAATCTCAAGCCCATATACCGTGGGAAGGATTATCACAAAGAGGCGTAACCTGACAGAGCAAGCCCTGATATTTCGAGTTCTTTATTTAGCGAAAGACAGAAAAGTAGTGATCAAAAAAGCGCTTTGGATCAACCGCAACTGCAATCTCATGGTGGCCTTCTTTGTAGTCGGGATACCAATTTGTTTTTCCTGATAATTGTTTGTCCATAAAGGTGACCTCTACTGTCCCTTTTTGGAAGGTACAGATCCGGGTATCAAAAATTGTTGCCGCCGCCAAAGGATCATTAAAAACAACGGTGTTACCGCCATCATCAAACCAGACAGAGGCAAGATCTACCACAGGAAGAAGTGGTTGCTTGTCAAAGCATCTCAGAAAATCTTCCTTTGGCAGAGTAACTTGATGTGTCACATTGAGGGGGATAGAGCGGTGAAATGGCAGGATAGTTTGATAGACAATCGCAGCAGCATGTGGGTCAACGAGTGCATTCCACTCGATAGAGATATCGGGTATGGGAGAGAAATTAGTATAGGAACCACACATACTAACAAGACCTTTTAACAAGTGTGGAATCTCTGGATCGATTTTAAACAGAAGAGCAATCGTTGTGAGAGGGCCTATGGTCAATAATACAATTTCGCCAGGATAGTCATAGATGGTTTGTCTCAAAAAGAAGATAGCTTCATTATGAGGAAAATGTTTCTCATGGGGCCATTTTTGTAAAGCATCTGCCTGGCGGGCTATTGTTTGACGTTGAGCAATTAAAAGAGGTTGTTCTACTCCAGGAAAAATAGGAATTTCTTTCTGCGCCGCTTTACACAGTACACTTGCCAACATTGCGCGTTTTTCTGCCTCGCCTGTTGTGGTGGTAATGCCAAGTAATTCGCATTCAGATTGCGCCAGCAGATATGCCAGGCTAATAGCATCATCAATATCACTCCCGATATCAGTATCCAGGAGTACCTTGACTTGTGGCATAGAGTACCTCCGTGTGTTCTTTTCGACTAAACTAGTTTTACCATTATTTTCGAGTAAAAGCAATGATTTTGTGAATAGAAAATTCTGTGATAGAATACAGATAAAAATGCATTTGTGGTGGAAAGCTACTGTTCTGATAAAAGCATAGACCCTTTGGAGGTTTGCTATGACTGATTATCTTGATCATTCTCGGCGTCTTTTTCTGCAACAGATGGTAGGTGCCACAGGTACCGCGCTGCTTGCGAAGATTCCCAATGTCCTGAAGCCTTATCCTCTTGAACGATCTCAGCGATTTGTGGGTAAAGCAGGTTCACTTGATCAGCAGGGATTGCAGGATCTGGAAAATCTGTCAAAGTTGTACTGGCAAATTTTTACGAAAGAGAACACGATTAGTGCCAACATTCTCTATAATCAGGTTCATGTTCATTTTCAGCAGATAGCGAATTTACTACAAACCTATCAAGCGCCGCCAATCCTGAAACGGCTCTACGCCCTTGCCAGCGAGACTGCCCGGCTGGCAGCCGCTCTTTCTTTTGATCGGAACAACTTCGCGCTTGCTATTTCTTACTATACCTTCGCGCTTGATCGTGCAAAAGAGTTAAATGATCCCTCTCTCCTGGCAGTAACTTTAGGTGCAATGAGTATTACCCCCATCTATACGAATCGTACGCGGGAATCGCTGGCCCCATTGACACAGGCGCGTAAATTAGCCCAGCAAAGCGCGCCTCCTCTGATACAGGCGTGGCTGAACGCGGTGAATGCGGAAGTTTCCATGATCGTAGGAGAATCGTATGATTGTTTAAAGTTATTAGAGCGTGCAGAGCGTGCCTTTGAGCAAATTACGACACTTGATGATGTATACTGTCTTGAATTTGATCGTTCAGGGTTATTTGGTTATAAAGGAGTTTGCTACTTATCTTTACAAAAGCCTATCCTGGCTCAATTGGCGCTTGAAGAGGCGTTAGAACAACTTTCTCCTAGCCGTGTGCGTTATAAAGCAGTGCTTCTCACAGATCTTGCTTCAAGCTATGTTGCTCAAAAAGAAATAGAGAAGGCTTGTCAGCTTTCTGGTGAAGCTTTGAATATTACGCTCCAAACGAATTCAGAGAATGTCTTGCGGCGTGTCCGGGATTTTATGCATCAGTTAGAGCCGTGGAAAGATGAGCAGGTAGTAAAAGAGCTGCAAGAGCAACTTTTACTCTCGTAAAGTGAGTGTGCTAATCCTCTTGTTGTAAGGTTTGCTTGAGCAACTGGGTAGCAATGGGTTGTACTTTTTGAAACAGAGTAGTGTATTCTTTGTTGCCAAGAGTCACGCGGAGAGTCATAAGAGCTTGTTGAAGCATATCTCGTTTCAGTGTTTGAGCATCTTGTAACAATTCTTGTGCCCATAAGAAACTGGCGAGGGCAACGGGATAATTTTGCTGTTGCTGGTAGATCATACCAAGCTGAAAGATAATTATGCCTTCTTGTTCCTTCATTTGTAGTTCCTGATAGAGATAGAGAGCATGTTCATAATAGCGTCGTGCCTGGTTCTGGTCTCCCTGTGCGATAGATACTTCTGCCAGCCCAGATAAGGCAGTAGCCTCATCTATGTGATCATTCATTTCTTTTGCAATGCGGAAAGAAGAGAGATGATATTCCTGGGCCTGTATTTTTTCGTCTTTGAATAGAGCAATCTGTCCGAGGCTGCTGAGAGTTCTGGCCTCCCAGAGTCGATCACCTGTATCTTTATGGAGTACCAATGCTTGTTCATAATAGCCTTTTGCCTGCTCAACCTGATGAATATTCCAGGAGAATCTGCCGAGATTGTTAAAAATCCGTCCTTCATCTATAGAATCTTTGCCTTCCTTACAACATTGCAATGCTTGCATGTAGTAGCGAAATACGAGCTCGTTTTCTCCCAGTTCACTGTAAATCCCACACAGATTATTGAGAATAGTTGCCTGCCCTTTGTAGTCGCCAATTTCTTTATAAATAGTTAGTGCCTGTTCATAATATTCGAGTGCTCTTTCCTTCTGGTCCAGGCTTGCAGACACGAGGCCCAGGTTATTGAGTGCTGTTGCCTCGCCGCCGAGGTCTTTCACTTCGCGGCTAATTGCCAGGGCCTGGCGTATATAGCCAGATGCTGGTTCCTTTGGTCCAAAATCATTATAGATACTGCCAATATTATTTAAAATAGTGCCTTCGCCTTTACGATCACCTATAGTCTGGCGTAGTATCAGAGCTTGTTTAAAATGTTGAAGTGCCAGTTCTTTCTGTCCAAGATCGGCATAAATTCCACCCAAATTATTGAGCGCTGTCGCTTCACCTCGTTTATCGTCGGTATGTTGACATATGTTTAATGCATCGAGATAGTATTGTCTGGCCCGTTCTTTTTGTCCCAGGTCAGCGTGGATACCGCCGAGATTATTATAGAGGCGGACCGTGCGCTCTTCTGTAGGCTGCCACTTCTCAAGAGGTAAGAGTAACTGGCAGATTTCCAGTAAAATAGCATTTCCCCCCCAGCGGTTGAGGTCTGAAAACATGCCCTCTTGTTCCATTAAATCACAGGCTTGTTGCCATAGTTCGGCCTGGCAATAATGCCATGTAGCCTCAATAAGTGATTGCACATCGTGTATTTTTCGTCGGTGTTCGCGTGTTGGATAGGGTTGTTGCAGGTAGTACTGGGCAGCACGTTTATGCCATGCATTGAGTTCCTGTTTATTAGCGAGCTCGTCACCTTCTATAAAATGGTCCTGGATATATGCGACGACAATGGAATGGAGTTGATAGCGTTCTTCGTTAGGAGGCTGTAGCAAGTGTTGATTTAACAAGGTGTTGAGGGCCATAAATATTTGGTCAGATACTACCGTTGCTGGAAATTGGGTGAGAGCGAGAATTGCGGATAATGGTACCGGTTCGCGATAGATAGAAAATCCTTTGAGCAATTGGCGTTCTCTATCGCCAAGTTGTTCTGTATAAATAACATCCAGTAAATTTCGGGCAATATCTCCTGTCCAGAGTCGAGCATAGGTAAGGTTTTGGAATACCGTTGTCACACGTAAGCGCTGATGGTGCAATAAAGATGCCAGGAGTGTAAGGGCAAAGGCGTGACCTTGAGAGCGCTCAACGATGAGTTCGCCTTCCTGGGGAGTAACCTGGATGCCTTGTTTTTGTAATAATTCGATCCCTTCGTCTTTAGTTAAACCTTGAACGGCATACTTGTGTAGATAGGTCGATGGATACCGATGCGTGCTCAGTGGAAGAGAACGGCTAGTCAGCAAGAGCCTGGTGCGGCAGGGTTGGCTATTGATAAGATCAAGCCAATCGCCAATTCCGGGACGATCCGCAAGTGGATGGCCAGTCTGCCAATCAAGCAAATTCGAGAATTGATCGAGAATAATAAGGCGGGGCTTTTCCAGCTTATTGAGAAGATTAAATAGGATCACCGCTAGATTTGTAGGGGCGAGGCGTTCGAGGTCGGGAAGTGGTTTGTGTAAAACTAGAGAAAGGGTACTTACAAGCTCCAGTAGTGTCATTGCATTATCGATACTGAGCCATATCGTTTCTCCGGTGAATGGGCCGAGTTTTTTCAGACGTTGTTGTTCGCTATAATGGTAGACGAGAGCAGCGAGCGTAGATTTTCCAACGCCACCTATACCTGTTAAGGCGATGGCTGTGGTATGTTGCTCTGCGAGTTGCTTATAAACATTTTTTACGGTTTGTTCGCGTTGTTGAATACTGATTGGATTTGTAGGTGGAATAATCCCGATAATGATTCGTTGGCCAGAATAGAGGCTGGAGGTTCTGGAGGTTTCGGGGGGTGAGCCGATTTGTATTGAGGATACTTGTGGATCGGAATCATTGGAAGGGAGCGGAAAAAGCCATTGAAACAATCCGATAATAATACCGATCATACTAAAAATAATAGTGGCGAGGATGGTATAAAACGATTCTTTGTCGTTAAGAATCCAGATAATCGAAGCCACCGCTAACGCTAGAAATATCCCAAAAACGATGAGCCAACGCCAGTGGTAGGGGTGTCCCTGTGACGATTGCTGTTGTTTCTCCTGTTTATATATTGGCATAGTCTACTTTTTTCTTCCTGCATCGCATGGATGTTTCGAGAAAAATACGATGGTGTATCGATGATCCAACTCACTCTTTTTTTCGTCAGAACCTATAAGTTCCTCTTGCCTGTTAGCTATTATAGCACAAGGATTTATCTCAAAATATTCTCATGCTTTTCAAATAACTGTTTGCTAGTAGATTAACTACTAAAAAAGGGATAAAAGCCTCTCAAGAAGAGCTTATACTTCTGACAAGAAAAGCGTTTTGAAGTAGTATTTGTTGCTATGTCGAGAATTAAACGATAAAATATGATATAGTGGTAAAGAAATATGATTTTTTATCTTTGCTTATGTTGTTCATAGTTCTATTTTTCAAGTATAGCGCCAGGGAGGAAAGTGCATCCATCAGTGAACTCATTAGTCTATTTCAGTGTAGCAATTGGAAAGGACTTGCTCTGATGCCGTTGACTAACCTATCCAACAAATTGCGTCGAATGCTTCAGCGACTTCCTCAAGCACAGTTACAGGTAGTAGTTATACTGGCAGTTGCATGTAGAAAGATGGAAGTAAATGAACTTTCCGATATGCTCGCTCTCCCTTTTCTAAGTATAGAAGCCTTGCTTGCCTCTTTGCAGCAGGAGCAACTGGTAAGGCGTGTGAAGGAATCTCCGGTACTGCTTTTCCCTATCTACACACAGGCGGTGAGATGTTATGCGCTGGAGCTAATTGTTGCTGAGATTTTAGAGATGCGGCCCTTCTTTTTGCAGCGTGTCCCATTGTTAAATGCCGCATCGCCAGCTAGCGTACGGAATACGCAAATCCTCAGCATTATTTCTCCTCTTATTAACCAATTATCCAGAATTATGGGACAAGGGGGGATGGAGCAGAGGTTGAAAGATATACTTGCAACCGTTCCTCGGCATATTTCTCACCTTCCCGATTATCTGGCGGGTAACTTACTCAATTTGTTGGTGCAATCCCACTGTAATCTCGATGGGCTTGATTGTTCCTGGCTAACTATTAGCAGTGCTTATTTGCAAGGTACTGCACTGAATCAGGTGAACTTTGCGCATGCACGATTTATTGAACCTATTTTTAGCAACAGCTTTGGAAGTATTTTTACGATTGCGCATTACTTGCCGCAGAATTTGCTGGCATCAGGGACAGCTACAGGAGAGATCTGGATCTGGGATAGTATCCAGTATGTGCCACTCCAGATCTTGTACGGTCATGGTGATCGTATTCGTGCGCTTACTTTTAGCTTTGATGGTCGCTTGTTAGCAAGTGGAAGTGAAGATGCAAGCATTCGTATTTGGGAGAGAGTGACGGGAAAATGTCTCGGTATTCTCTCAGGGCATAAAAGTCGTGTACGCGCACTTGCCTTTAGCCCGTGTGAGAACTTTCTTGTGAGTGGAAGTCAGGATCATACTATTCGCATCTGGAACGTGAAGACAGGGCAGTGCCTGCATACGCTAAAAAATCAGGCATCTCAAATCTGGTGTCTGGCATTCAATTCTGATGGCTCTCTTCTCATAAGTGGTAATGATCATGGAGTACTTCAGGGTTGGGACCCTGAGAGTGGTCGGAATATATTCAACATCAGTGGACACGAAAAAGAAATATGGTCTGTTGCCTTTGATCCTTCTGATACTTATATAGCAAGTGCTAGTGGTGATCAAACGATCCGTCTGTGGGATGTGAAAATCAGGCGCTGTAAAAATATTTTATGTGGACATAAGGGACGTGTGCGGACACTGGCCTTTAGTCCAGATGGAACACTTCTTGCAAGTGGTGGGGAAGATACGAAGATAATTATCTGGCAGATGCAGAGCGGTAAGAGGGTCCAAGTTCTTCAAGGTCATACTGAGGCAGTACAGGCACTTCTGTTTAATTCTGGCGGTCAAATACTTACCAGCGGGAGTACCGATCAGACCTTACGGTCCTGGGATGTCTCTAACGGAGCGTTGCGCTATTGCAGATATGGTCAGGTGAATGGAATCCGGAGTATCGCATTCAGTCCTGATGGAGAGGTGTTAGTTAGTGGTGGAGAGGATCGAATCTTGCGTGTCTGGCATATTGCCACAAAGCGTTGCTTGCAAAAACTGTCTGGACATGAGGGCCGTATCAGGACACTGGCTTTTAGTCCAGATGGGAAGCTTTTGGCGAGCGGAGGGGAAGACCTGGTACTTTGCCTCTGGGAAGTGAGTTCAGGGCAATTATTGCTGCGCCTGAATAAACATACAAATCGCATTAAGTCAATCGCATTCAGCTTTGATGGGACCTATCTAGCCAGTGCCAGTGATGATGGTTATGTACACATCTGGGAAACTGCTCCTATTCGCTATATGGGTAGCCTTCCTCGGCATATTGACGGAGTAAAGTCGATAGCATTTAGTCCAGATGGACGTTTTATTGCGAGTGCGAGTGGAGCGCAGCCTGTCCAGATTTGGGATGTTGCTTCAGGAAGATTAGTGTACACTCCTGAAGGGCATACTGAGGGAGTTCAGGTAGTAGCATTTAGCCCAGATGGTATGTTGTTAGCCAGTGGCGGAGAAGATCGTAGAATTGTTCTTTGTAGAACCAACCCTGTGACTTCGTTGCATATACTCTGCGGACATCGTGGGCGTATACGTTCTCTCGCATTTAGTCCAGATGGGACATTACTGGTAAGTGGAGGAGAGGATTGTGCTATTCATGTCTGGCATGTGGCAACCGGAACCTGTCTCTATTCTTTTACTGCTCATAAGGATTGGTTGCGCGCACTAACATTCCATCCTCTTGGTACTTTATTTGCAAGTTGTAGTCTGGATGGGACGATTTGTTTGTGGGATAGCAGAGATGGCTTGCTCGTTTCTCAAATGAGGGAGAAAAAGCTCTATGAGGACATGAATATTACCGGTGTAATAGGATTGACACCTGCTCAGCGAACAACGCTTTGTGTATTAGGAGCCATTGAAGAAGAGTCAGAGCTGTGAACGAGCCGCTTATTCGTTAAGGAGATCGAAGTAGGCGTATTTTGCCCGAATCTGTTTTACACGCTTGATGTATGAGGCGGCCTCTTCTTTTTTTCCGATGGCCCAGAGGACCAGGGAGAAGCATTTAAGGGTGACGGCCACATCGATATGCTCAGGTCCCAGCAGCTTTTCACGGATTGCCAGAGCGCGTCTGAAGAGTTGTTCCGCCCGCTCATAGAGCTTGCGGTTGCTATAGAGGCGGGCGAGATCATGGAGTGTCTGGGCGACATCAGGGTGTTCTTCGCCGAAGGCCTTTTCGTAGATCGCCAGAGCCTGTTGATAATAGAGTTCGGCCCGCTGATAGTCTGTGCGAGTGAAATAGAGTTCGGCCAGACCATGAAATGTCTGAGCCACATCAGGATGCTCAGGTCCCAGCACTTTTTCACGGACCTCAAAAGCCTGTTTATAGAGCGCCTCTGCCAGAGAGCGTTGACTCTGGGCCATATAGACATCCGCTAATGTATTAACCGTACTGGCAACGGCGGGATGCTCAAATCCCAATACCTGCTCACGAATATTCAATACCTCCTGCAAAAGCTGTTCGGCCTGGATATATTTGCCGCGCAAGAAATAAAATTGTGCCAGCGTGTGTAGTACGCATCCGGTAATGGGACGTTTGGGGCCGCTGGTCTTTGCCAGGAGGGTCTGTGCCTGATCGAGGAGGATTTCGACCTGGTCGTATCTCCCCTGAGCCATACAGAGAACTGTCCAGGTATTCAAATTGAAAAGGATAGTTGGATGGAGTGGCTGTAAAGATTGTGCCAGCAATGCACGTTCTCGCGTCAGGTAGCTTTCCGCCTGGATATATTTCCCTTGTAGCGTATAAAGATGTGCCAGCGCGTTTAATGTGCGGCCCATCAAAGGATGTCTGGGTTCAGGAAGTTGTTCCCATACATTGAGCGCGTGGAGGAGATAGGACTCTGCTAAGCAATACTTGCCGAGAGCGAGACAGACAAAGCCTAGACCAGTAAAATTGGCAATGACAGAGGAATGTAACAGACCTACATAGTGCTCTTTTGTTGTGAGTGATTGCAAAAAGGCCTGTTCCGCCTGGCTGTATTTTCCCTGCTTATAGTAGAGCTCGGCAAGTTTTACCGAAAGAATGGCAGCGTACTGGTTATAACCACCGAGGGCCTGTTCAGCATGAGCAAGTTCTTTTTGTATCAGTGTTTCGACAAGAGAGTAGTGACCGGGCTTATTGTAGCGATGCCAGAAAGCAATACTGAGATCGGTTGCGGTTTCTTGTTCTGTTGCTGAGGAGAGTTGTTTCTGTATCGTGGCGGCCTGCTCAAAGAGCATCTCAGCCTCGCTATAGTATGCCTGAATATGGGCGTATCGGCCTGCTTGATAGAGTAGGCGAACCGCCTCAACAGAAAGCAGGTGATGGGATTTAATCAGGATAATACAGGCCTGTACATGAGGTATAGCGGACTGGCAGCGATGCCACATATCGATCTCTTCGATATCGGGAAAGGCATGATTAACGGCCCGTATTGTACGTTCCACCCACTCGGCATGCATTTTTTCGCACATCCTGTCGCGCAAGATAGCCTGTACCAGTGGGTGGAGAGAAAGCAGCTTTGTTTCAGGGGTACGATGCACCAGCGAATATTTACGTAAAGTAGCAATCGCTGCATCTAAGGCGAAGGGATCACTCGCAATTGGTTGGAGCGTTGGGCCGAGTTGTTCAGCGGCATGGCGGATAAGTTCTTCTGGAATGGCGCTGGGATCAAGGAAAGCGCAGAAGCGTAGAAGATCAAGGGCGGCGGGACTGATCTGGGCCACTTTGTCAAATGTGTGGGCAAAGGTCGCGCTGACGGAAGCGGCATGCTCTACTCCCAGGCTGCCGCGCATCGAGAGGAGATTGATACGTTTTGTGCGATAGAGGGAGAGATAGTCATTGAGATTGCAGCCAGTTTCGTCGATGTACGCGCCAGCCTGATCGAGAGCGAGGGGAAGGTCGCCCAGTAGTTCTGCTATCTCATGGGCTTTACTGACATCAGTCTGACAGGCATCAGTGAGAGGAGCATCTTGAGCAAGCTTTTTGATACGCCGTAGTAAGAACAGGATAGCCTCGTTTCGTTCTAGCTTGCAGAGTTCGAGGCGCTGAGCGATAGTGCCCGTGGTTTGTGTGCGGGTAGTAAGCAGAATATGACCATGAACATTTGCCGGAATAAAGGTCTTTAGCAGGGCAAGATTTTCCACGTTGTCGAGAATCAGCAGCCAGTTGGTGCTTGCCTTAAGCCAGGATTTGACAAAATCAACAACGTGGTCGCCTTTGCCCTGAAAGAGAAACTGGGTCGCGACAACATTGCAGTCCTCGCGCAACGTCTCGCGTCTATCGCCACGCAGCCAGAGGATCATGCTATATTCATGATGATGCCGATAAGCATATTCGACAGCGACCTGCGTTTTACCGCATCCGCCCAGGCCACAGATCGCCTGGACTTGTGACATCGCTTTTCCCGAATGGAGCCTCTCATAGAGAGATGAAAGGATGTTTTCACGGCCTGTAAAAAGAGGATTGCGGCGATAGGGCATGTTCCAGATCACAGAAGATTCTTCGGGAGGAGTGGCTATAAGTGTTGGAACGCGTTCCCTTTCTATAGGAGGAGGACTTGCACGTCGTATTGTCGCCAGTTGGAGCGTAGGTTTTTCACTTTTCTGAAGCAGGCAAGCTTCTTCTAGGGCCTGTGCAAACTCCTGTATACTGGAGAAGCGTTGTTTTGGGTCTTTCGCTAGCGCCTTTTGCACCACAAATTCTACTGCTGAGAGGATCGAGGGGGCGTGTTCGTGCATAGGTGGTGGCAGCGTTTGCGCGTGCTGGATCATAATTTCTACAGGGGTACCGTTGAAAGGACGAACTCCACATAACATTTCGTAGACGATAATACCTAACGAATATTGATCGCTGGCAATACAGGGTTTGCCCTTGCTCTGTTCGGGAGCAGTGTAGGCAATGGTGCCAGCGCCGATGTTTTTTTGTGATTGCTGATGTTGCGTGCTTTGTGCAACCACGGCCAGACCGAAATCGCTGAGCAAGATCGTATAGTTCTGAGAGAGCAGAATATTTTCTGGTTTCACATCGCGATGAATAATATGGTGATCGTGAGCGTATTGCAGAGCTTCAGCGCCTTGCTTGATGTAAGGGAGAAGGATAGCGGGAGGTAAAGGTATCCCTTTTTTATATTGTTGACGTAAGGTTCCATTGGGGGCATAGTCCATAACGAGAAAAGGCGTACCGGTACTTTCCTGAATCCCAAAATCGAGTACCTGAATAATATGAGGATGTTTTAAGGCTGCGATAGTGCGTGCTTCGTGAGAAAAGTGCTCTACTTCCTCGCTCGTAAGTTGCATAGGTAACACTTTAATTGCGGCTTGAGTTTTTAGATAAACGTGTTCGCCTAAATATACTTCAGCAAATCCACCGCTCCCTAAACGACGTGTTAAACGGTAATTTCCTAAATTTTGCCCGATGCGGCCATTCATGTTCAGTCCTCTTCTATGTAGTTAGACGCAGGGAATGATGAAATAAATGCCCTATTTCAAGATACTACCTTGTGTTACTAAAAGCAAGGACATATATGCAAATGGGACTATTAGTGTGGGGATGCTGATAAAAAGTGTATTTTCTGATAGATCAAATTGTCACGTTATTTTATCTAGAGACGTGTTTATAGAAGAAAACGAAAAGGCATCTCATAAGTTAGAACTGTTGGGAGATTTTTCTCATGAAGGCCCAGGAATTTACAAAAGAAATTATGGATAGAACTGGTCTGGCATGCAAAATGCAGGGGAACTGCCCTCCATTTGATGCCAGGAATGCTGTTTAAGGACATCTTTATTTCGAGCGAAAAGATGTCCTTTTTGTTATCTGCAAAAGAGTTATTCGGATGTAGTTTCGCGCAATGTACGCAAGTTGGCGCATCTCAGGCCAGTACCATGCGACGAGTATGACCACGAGAATGGTGCCGATTCCGCCGGTAACGACTGCGAGGACGGGGCCGATAAGCTGGGCGACCAGGCCTGATTCAAAGCCGCCTAGTTGGTTAGAGGTACCGATAAATAGCGAGCTGACGGCGCTAACTCGTCCGCGCATCTCGTCCGGAGTGCGGATGAGAAGAAGCGTGCTACGAATGACAACGCTGATATTGTCGAATGCGCCGAGCAGGAAGAGCATCAGAAACGAGAGCCAGAACCATTGTGACCAGCCGAAGATAATAGTTGCCACGCCAAAACCAGTCACGGCCAGAAGCAGGGTCCGGCCAGCTTTTTTCAAGGGCGGACGGTGGGCAAGGACAAGGGCCATACCCACAGCTCCGAGGGAATCTGCCGCCTGGAGCCAGCCCAGACCGATGGGGCCGACGTGTAGAATGCTCTTGGCGTAGATGGGCAAGAGCGTTGTTGCACCGCCGAGGAGGACGGCGAAGAGATCGAGCGTAATGGCCGCAAGCAGGACGCGTGATCTGCCGAGAAAGCGTAAGCCCTCCAGTAATGCGCCCAGCGTTCTCTGTCCGCCTGCTGATCCTCTAACTTGTGGCTGGACGTGCATGAGCAAGAGTAGCAGAGCAAAGATGAACGCGGCGGCGGCGCTGATAATATAAACGATGGTAGCTCTGTGAAAAATACCGATGAGAAAACCGCCCGTAGCTGGACCGATGACGGCTGAGAGCTGGGCGATACTACTGCGCCAGGTGGTCGCATTCTCGTAGGCAGATTCGGGGACGACCTGTGAGACGATTGCTGAACTGGCTGGATTGCTGAAGGATTGGACGCCGCCTATTAGCACGAGGCAAGCATAGATCAGAAAGAAAGAGCCCTGTTGATAGGAAAGGAGGGCGAGGCCCAGGCAGGCGAAGGTGAAGATGAGTTGCGAGACCATAATGACAGACTTGCGGTTATAGCGGTCCGAGACATAGCCAGAGGGAAGAAAGAGGGCGATGACAGGAATGACTTGAGCGAGGCCGACGCCGCCGAGGACGAGCGCGGAACCTGTGCGTTCGTAGAGTTCCCAGCCGATGGCGACGGTCAGCATCTGGCGTGCGAACATCGTTAGAAAGACGCCGATGAGCAGGAGGCGAAAATCGCGGAAGTGCAGCGAGCCGTACGAATCGCGGGCGGGATCTGTTTGCGTTGTGAGAGAGGCCAGAGCGGTCTCTGGAGTTTCGTCTTCGGGTGGCTGTTCGTTGCCTTGTGTCACGTTGCTTTTCCTTACGATGAGTACTTACTGACGGTGTTTTTCTCTGGAAGAGTTATGATTAAGTGTAACATATAGAAGGCACCTTCTATTCTAGGGAAGAAGTTCTTAAAGAAGAAAGCGTAGGGGTGTGACAAAAGAGATAGAGAGTGATGCGCCTGGTTGAAATGTTTTGGCCAGGCATTTTTGCGTGCAGAAAAAGGCCGTTCTTTATTCCTGTCCTTTATGGAAAAGGGGGCATAAGCGGCTTGCCTGTGTTATACTGTTGTCTATCTATAAAAGGTAGACAACGAAAGGGTAGTATAAATGAAGTAATCTATGCTGTCATGAGTGGGCAGTACAGGGTTAAAGTTAATCAGCAAATTCTGCCTATTGTGATAGCCAGTGGATTTGATCCCAATCATAGCACTCTCTCTTTTTTGATCCATCTGGCTCCTTTCCATTTCGCTTGATTTGTCTTAGTACATGTATTTTTTATTTTATCAATTAATTAAATAGGAGAAATCCTGTGACCCAAGTATCGCCTCAGACTTGCACACAGTGCAAAAATCTTATTTATCCAGGGCAGCAGTTTTGCCTGAACTGCGGAGCAATGGCACAAGCGGCATATGCTCCTACGATAGCATCTTCATCTTTCTCCAATATGCCAGCTGGCTCAGGTCCTTACTCGAATCCTCAGAGTCTGTATAATCCCCCATTCAATCCAGGCGGTCAACAGTTCACTCCCAAGTATCCACCGCTAACATCAGGCTACCCTCATATTGCACCAGCCCCTCCCCCTCCGTCCAATGATCCGTACTCAATGCCCCCGCAGAGCTACCCATACTCGATGCCCCTACCGAGTAATCCCTATGTATTTCCGCCTTCACAAACCTACCCCCAACAACACATAGGAACACATCCTTCATCCCCTGTCTCTGCTAAAAAGAGGGGAAGAAATTGGCTAGTGACGGGTGCTTCACTGTTTGTGGTGGCTATTCTTGTCATTGGAGGAATAGTGTTTGCAATACCCCACTTGCAGGGCACATCCTCAACGAGTGGAACGCAGCCGATTAGCGTGCGCACAATTGGTAACGAGGTAATTGGGATTAGCGACGGTAGCACAGCCTTCGATTTGAAGAGAAAAGATGGCACTTTGAAGCAGCAAGCGGCTGATAAGCTCAAGCAAGGTGATACTGGTGCCGCATTATCTCTCTATAGTCAGGCTATTGCGACTGAGAGCAATGATGGTGAGGCGCTGATCTACCAGGAGAACTTGCGTATTGCCACCTCCCCTCATATTACCTTTGTTGTGGGAGCGATGCCTTCCGGCGATAGTTCTCTTGTGGGAGTCTCACGTGATATCTTGCAGGGAGCGTATCTGGCTCAGAAAGAGTTTAATGGCAGCAACAAGCTTCCCGGTGTAAAGGTCCGTTTGCTGATTGCCAGCTCTGGTAGTGATCCCAAAAATGTGACACTGGTGACCCAACAGATTGTGCAGTTGGCAAAATCTGATCCAACCTTTGTGGGTGTGATGGGCTGGCCCCATAGCAATCTGGCTTTCGCAGCTGTTCAGGTATTGGGTCAGGCACAGATCCCCGTTGTCTCCTCTGCGGCCTCCGCTGATGATTTAACAGGGATCTCGCCCTCCTTCTTCCGCGTTGTGCCTCCCAATAAAGCACAGGGGATTGCTGGTGCGCATTACGCTTGGTCGCAGGGGGTGAAAAACGTCGCAGTCTTTGTCGATACGACCAATCTGTATAGCCAGAGCCTGGGCAATGATTTCAAGCAGCAGTTTGAGGGCAATGGGGGCAAAGTGATCACGGAAAATTATACCGTTGGCAAACCCGAAACGCTCCAGCCAGCTCTGACAGATGCATTGAAGCAAGCACCTGATTTGATGTACTTCTCTGGGTACTCAAGCGATGTAAGTACCTTGCTCAAGGACCTGGTTGCAGCGGGTACTCCTGACACGTTAAAAGTGCTAGGAGGCGATGCACTGTATGAGTTGAGCGGCTATAATGGAAACAGTCCGGCTGAGCGGTCTCGCTTACGTTTTACCACGTTTTCCTATCCTGACGAGTGGGATGTCGCTGGTCTGGGAGGAAAGAAACCGGTGTTCTTCACAGATTATCCTGCCACCTTTAGTGGCGGGCAGAAGGGCTATGGCCTTGATCGGCCAACCAATGATGCCATCCTCTCCTATGATGCCATGTCAGCGCTCCTCAATGCCGCCGTAGCTACTGGCAAGACAACGATCAAGATGGCTGATTTGCGACAGGCGCTGGCAACGACTGCTTTTCAAGGTGTGAGTGGCTACATTCAGTTTGGCCCTGATGGAGATCCGATCAAGAAGGCCTTTGTAGTGCTAAAGATCTCACCAGAAGGTTTTACGCAGATGGAAAAGCTGATTGGCAATCTTACGTAACCATCCCTTGAAGCGAGAACACCTCGATGATTTTGTCGCCTGTTATCATGCAGAGAACCAGCATTAACGCCAGAAGAGTGAGCGCTTCCATGTATTCAGCTATGAAGAGTTTGCTCAAGATAATACGACAATATACTCAAATGATGGTTGGGCCTATTGTTGCCATATAACCGATTATTTTAAGCTTCTTATGGAAGCAAGAATGCTGCATTTGTGGAGCGGCATT
>CAVZQK010000072.1:0-5087 GCA_963777355.1 uncultured Chloroflexia bacterium | reverse complement strand
TCTCCGGCTGGCTTTCCTTTCTCTCGCCGGATGGTGTCTCCCCTATAAAGGAAGGAGAAAGGCTCGTAGGGCAGATCGGCTAGGCCGTCTCCGGCTCGCTGATCACTCTCTCGCCGGATGGTGTCTCTCCTATAAAGGAAGCTGGTCAGAATAGTAGGTTAAGGGTAAGTAGGTTGAAACGAAAGGATCAAGTATTCCTGTTCTGCTTTTGCTTTAACGTTGTGTCTTGTAAGGATAGTGGAGGCTCTGGTCACCTTCCCAGTTTTCGCGTAGGCCGGGTGTGGATAGATCCCAGTCCGGGCGGATTTTTTTCATGATCTCGCGCAGATCTAAACGTAGCTCTTCTGGCGATGGCCGCCCCCAGAACCAGTAGCCGTTATAGATCTTGTAGATGCGTAGCCCTGGCTCCACAGAACCAGAATTATGGGGAATCATCGGATTATGATGGGGATCTGTATATTCCTGGATCTCCAGCTCTTGCTGAATCTTGCGCCCCGAATCTGAAAGAAAGGTCCATTGTGCGCCAACTGCGTCTCGAAACTCGTTCGTCTCCAGAATATTGTCCGTCGAGATCGTCACAATCTGGGTATACGCTACGGCGATCTTCGAATAAAAGGCCGCCAGATCCAGATGCTGCTGATGATCTTTAGGACAATAATGACCACGCGAGAGCACGAGGATCATAGGATTAATCCCTTGTAGCTCGCTGAGTTTGCGTCGCGTTTTGGCATGATCAAGTAAGCTCGGCCATCAGGAAAAATACCACCAGGTACGATATCGGCACGCATAATCAGTTTCTCCTTACAGGAAATTGTGAAATAACAACCGTATTTTGCTCTTTCACTTGAGCAGGGAATACGCAAATCTATTTGATAAAGGGATGATAACATATATGCAGCATATCTTGCCTACATCTACCTTTGGACAGGATAACCAACCGCTTGCTACAACGACGCTTAATCCATAATTGGCCTGAGGCGTTTTAGAAAAATGGTTCTTGGTGCGCGACCACTTTTGTACTATCTTTAGTGTAGGATGAGCTATCAAGAAGTGTATCTGCCTCGTTCGTCCATTGTTTTCAAAGCAACCGAATTTGTGTGGTGAGAGAACATTGGCACAATAACCTTTGTTTCTATCAGAAAAGGAGCCGGAGCTTTATGTATATTCCTCAACACTTTCGCGAAGATGATCTTGCCACCTTACAGACCTTTATCCAGGACCATCCATTTGCCACACTGATTACTCAGTTAGAGAATCGATCTGTCGCCAGCCATCTTCCTCTTACCTTTCAGCCGCAACAAGGTCCCTACGGCACCTTTTTGGTCATGTCGCGCTGGGAAACCAGCAGTGGAAAACCTTTGATGGCACTCATGAAGCGCTTGTTATCTTTCAAGGTCCCCATGCCTATATCTCTGCTTCCTTGTATGAGAACCCCTCAAAAAGTGTTCCAACCTGGAATTATGCTGTGGTTCATGCCTACGGGATAGTGAAGAAACTAGATGGCGAAGCCTTGCTTCAGCATCTGGCTGCCTTGACACAGATGATGGAAACGAACCCTGCACGCTCCTGGACGTTTAATCCCACTGATGAGTATATCCAACGCCTGGCACGTGGCATCGTCGGTTTCACTATTCCAATTACCCATCTGGAAGGGAAATACAAGCTCAATCAGAATCGTTCACCCCAGGACCAGGAACGCGTTGCCGAAGCGCTCTCCTCGGCAACCGATACCGCAATAAGTGCAACTGGTAATTTGATGCAGGCCCACCTGGCTGATGCACAGAATGGGGGCGCGGGAGGAATGTAGATGCGGCTGCTCACCGTGCCCCATCGGGGGTCTCTGGCCGCGTCAGCCTACCACCCCTCTCGCCGCACTGAGAGGGATACGAAAATAGGTCCTCTAACGAGAGGTCTGGGTAAGTTCAAATGTGCGTAATACACAGTAGGCAAGACCGGCAAAGATGACGCCCAGCTCAAAACCGATATCCATCCCGTAGGGAGGCATCAAGAGCTTTGCAAGAGGACCAACATAATAAACCTGTGCCGCTCCCAACAGAACCCCTGCCATGCCGAAAACTAAAGCAAGGAGGGCCGCCCAGCCTGTAGGTAGCTTCTCAGGCGTATTCCAATCTTCAACATTGTATCGGCCACGCCGGAAAACAGTATGTTCAAGAATCAGGATGATAGACCAGGGACCCAGCCAGTAGGCTATGAGGAGCAAGTAATTGGCCAGGGTCTCGTTGAAATTTGTACCTGCGGCAACTGCAATCAGGACATAGATTACGGCTCCAATGAGCGTCCATACCTCGCGATTGAGCTTTTGAAATGCCTTGCTCAGTACTTGCATCGAAAGGGCAAGACTATAACCATTCGCCACATTATTGGCAATTGTGCTCAGCGATAGCATGGACAGTAATACGATTTCAATACTGCCTAAAGGACTGGCAACGGCATTCAGGAGCGAAATGCCGCTCAAGTTTTTATAAGAGGTAGCTAGCACCATCCCAAATATCTCTAGAGCAACGCAAGGAAGCATGATCCCTAGAAATGTGTACCAGAAAACAGTACGCCCTGGAGTTGTTTCAGGTTGTTTGACATTATAATCAGCAGCATAGGAACCCCATCCAGTCGCGTATCCATAAACAGTGCCGCCAAAGGAGAAGAATGAAGCAACCTCTGCCATGTTTAGTGTAGGAGTAGGTGCTACTGTGATTTGTGGACCCGCCGCTACTGTCAGCAAAAAAAACGCGATAGCCATTGGGACCCAGGCATAGCGCTGATAGAGGTGGATATATCTGTATCCATAGACGCTTATGATGGTTGTGAGCATCGCAATGACCAGGATAGCTACTTGGCGAGGAATTGCACCTTTGCTCAATACCTCTATCAGTTGACCACCTACAATGACGTTTACCGCTGACCAACCAATACAGGCTACAACGTTGAAAAGTGCCATCAGGGCCGCACCAAACCAACCAAAGGAAAACCGAGAAATAATCATTTGTCTCAGGCCAAGCCGGGGCCCTAGTGTCGAGAGTATGGCTACGGGGAGGGTACCAAGAATGTTAAAAAGGAGGATCGCTAGGATGCTATCCCAGAAACCAAGTGTGAAGACGCTTTTCGCGAGAGCGCCCAATGCAATAGTAGAGATAACTAGATTAGAAGAGAGCCACATTGTACAGTTATCAAAAAGAGTCAGATGATCTCTATTTTGTGGTAATACTCGCTCAACTCCTTGAGTTTCAATGCCTTCTTCCTGTTTAGGAATGCTAGTAGCCGTCGTTCCCATTAAATCCACGCTCCTTCTACTTTACTGCCTACTGAAACCGCTAGATAGCAAATCTGGGAATAGAGTATATGTTAAGCCTTATCGTAAAGATCAATCATTTTATTCTAACGTATTCCCGAAGAAAGAGAAATAAAATAGTACATTTATGCTATTGCATTGACTGTTAGAATGAGTACAGTTTATATTCAAAATGTATGAAGAAATGCTGTTCATGGTATATCGATGAATTTGTATTAAGATGTTACCTATGAACGGAGTTTTGAGACGTAGTAGGGTAAGCGTTTATCTGCGAAGCATAGGGAAATCACGACAAGAACGCCGTTCGTTCTTCACTACCTTTTCACTTTTGCAGTAGCAGGAGGGGGATTTCTTCTTATGGATACAAAAATGATTGCTAATTTGATCGATGTGTCACTTTGCCTCGTGGCCCTTTTTATCTCGGTTCGTTCTTTTGATGTCTATACTCAGTTCCGCTATGTTCGTCTTTTCATCCTGGGGCTTTCAATGGCTCTCCTCTCACTCTCTGCTGCGGCTAATTTTACTGCGAATTATGTAAAAGTTGTGACGTTGCATACTGGCTGGTTTTCCTATATAGCACAGATAAGTGGCTTCTTGTTCATTTTCCTTAGTCTTACCTCTAGTTCTGCCAGGGTCCTGAAATCGTTGATGTTTCTAAGCGCTCTTACTGTCCTCCCATTGCTGCTGCTTCTTTTCCTATCTCCTGCTCTACCAGCTCTTCCCCAGGGAGGAATACAGATATTTCTGGAAGTGGACCGCTGGCTTCTCTGCTTTATGATCTTCTTTGCTTACTATTTTGCCCTGCTAAGCAAAGCAACACATTTTAATCGGTTTATGACTGGAGCTTTCCTCTTCATTAGTCTTGGCAATTTTTTAGCGCTGATGCAAGGTTTTGCTCCCACGTTCCATGCCAATTTCTTAAGTGACCTCGGTAGTATTATTACTATCATCGGTCTTGTTGCTCTTATTGTCGCTGTGTCATGGAATTAGCAAAGAAGTTGGCAGTAGTTAGCTGGATTGTGAGTTTTATGAATCTTACGAAGCGTTTCGGTCCTCCTCGCCTATTTGTTATAGAAAGTAATTTGGCAGAGTGCTCCTCGATGGGCAATATTCTGTCGCGAGCAGGCTACCAGGTCGATGTCGCAACCGATGCCGGGGCTGGCCTGGCACGCGTATTGGAGGTTCCGCCTCAATGCCTGATCTTGAGTGCTATTGTATCTGGTACCAGTGGCTATGCACTTTGTCGCCAGGTGAGAACAAGAAATCCATTCCCTGTTCTTCCCATTATCATTGTTGGTACGGGAAATACCCTTCTTAACCAAAATTATGCTTTAAGGGTAGGTGCCAATGGCTATCTCTCCAGACCATTTAGTGAAGATGAGTTACTTCAGATGGTGAAAAAGTTGCTGCCGGCGACTCTGCAAGCTCCGATGCCACAAACTTCACCTCTGTCTTCAGTACAACGGCCTGTTACAAATGCTCTTCCTAATCAGGAGGAATATGCATTTATCCCCTATCGGCTGAATGAAGTTGACATTATGTTGAACAATAATCCGTTTGCTCGTTCATCTATTATGTCGGATCGCGAACTGCGTCACCTTTATACGCTTATTGATGGACAAAGAAATATACAAGAACTCATAGGCGTCATGCAAACTGATGGGCAAGCAACGTTAAAGCTTCTCAAGACGCTCTGGCTACAACACTATATTGCCTTTTATGATAGTAAACGGCATCAGTTGAAGCAACTCTCTCTCTTTGATACCATTACTTGAATCAG
>CAVZQK010000071.1:0-3646 GCA_963777355.1 uncultured Chloroflexia bacterium | reverse complement strand
ATATATCTGATAAAGAATAGAGATGTAAAATGTCAGTCTTGTAATCCTACAAAAGATACTGTATGTACCTGATTTCTTGACAATATCTCGCTTTGCGCAGTCAATCTACCCTTCACTCAACCCCCTTCCCAGGCTTGCCGAACTTATCCCTACTGTGGGTGCTGTATTTCCTGCAAAACACTTGATACTTCCTGACTATGTTCAGCTTGTTCGTTAACCCTGACGAGCCATACAATACCAGTGACCCAATTAACAGATACAACGTGATACAGAATAAATTAGTTTTACCACAAAAGGAACGTCTCTATGTCAGAACTTCTTGCCGCTCGTGCTCAGATGGGTACTTCGCTGGCATTCCATATCATCTTCTCGGTTCTGGGTGTGGGCCTACCTCTGCTCCTCTGTATCGCCGAGGGACTCGCCCTGAAGACTAAAAATCCCGCCTGGATGATGCTTACGCGCCGTTGGACGCGTGCCGCCGCCGTGCTTTTTGCTATTGGCGCTGTCTCCGGTACCATTCTCTCGTTTGAATTGGGCCTGCTCTGGCCCACGTATACAAAGTTCGTCGGCCAGGTGATTGGGCTCCCTTTTATGCTTGAAGGGTTCGCCTTCTTCACGGAAGCGATCTTTCTTGGCCTCTATCTCTATGGCTGGGACCGCCTCACGCCGCGTGCTCACTGGCTCTGCTCTTTCCCTATCTGGATTAGCGGTCTGGCCTCTGCCTGGTTTATCGTCTCTGCCAATTCCTGGATGAATACTCCTGCCGGTTTCGTCTTTAAAAATGGTAAAGTGATCGATGTCAATCCCTTGCAGGCCATGCTCAATCCCAGTACGCCCTATGAGACCATTCATATGGCTCTGGCATGTTATGTCGCAACTGGTTTTGCCGTGGCCGCTGTCTACGCTGTTGCCATCCTCCGTGGGAAACGTGACGAATACTATCGCAAAGGTCTTGTTCTCGCGATGGGTATGGCCCTAATTGCCACTCCTTTTCAGCTTATCAGTGGCGACTTTAACGCTCGTTTCCTCTATACGGCACAACCGACGAAATTTGCCGCAATGGAAGCGCTTTTTGATACAAAACAGGGTGCACCCATTACCATCGGTGGTATCGTCGATCAAAAGACTGGTCAGGTACAGTACGCTATCGAGATCCCGAAGGGCCTGAGCATTCTCGCTACCTACGATCCAAATACGACAGTACGTGGTCTCAATGCCTTCCCTAAAAATGACTGGCCATCAACAGTACAGTTTGTCCATACCTCGTTCGATGGTATGGTGGGTAGCGGCTCTTTTATTATGCTGATCGCGCTCGTTTTCTGGTTTCTCTACTGGCGTAAAAAATACAATGTTCCTGAGAACAAATTTCTGCTTGCTGGCATTGTGCTCTCTGGCTTTCTCGGTTTTATCGCCATCGAGCTTGGTTGGATGGTTACTGAGCTTGGCCGTCAACCCTGGATCATTTACGGCTACCTGCGTACAAAGGATGCAGTCTCTACTTCTCCCTTCTTAAATATCAGTTTCTTCACCTTCTCGTTGATCTATATTCTTCTGGCGGTTGCCCTTGTTGGCCTGCTCTTGCGTATCGCCCGTTCGCCTCTGCCAAAGGCCGAGCGGTCTCTGAACTGCAAGAGGGTACGCCGGAAAAGTTGGGAGTATAAGCATGAGTGTTGCCTTAATCGCTTTGATTGTTCTCTGGTGGGGACTCATCCTCTACGCCGTTCTTGGTGGTGCCGACTTTGGCGCAGGTGTCTGGGACCTCTTCGCGGTGGGAAAACAGGCCGAGCGCCAGCGTGATCTTATCAATCACGCTCTCGGTCCCGTTTGGGAGGCTAATCACGTCTGGTTGATCTTTTTGATCGTCGGTCTGTTTAATGTCTTCCCTGCCGCCTTTGCTGCACTTTCGACTGCCCTGTTTATTCCCTTTACGATTGTCCTGGTCGGAATCGTCTTGCGCGGCTCTGCCTTCGTTTTTCGCTACTATTCTACCAATACTCATGGCCGTCCCGCCGCCTGGTGGAGTCGCGTCTTCAGTGTCACCAGCCTGATTACGCCTTTCTTCTGGGAGCTGGAGCCGCCGCTGTCGCCAGTGGTAGCCTCGTTGCCGCCAATGGCATTGCCCATGCCGATGCCTATAGTTCCTGGACCTCGCCCTTTGCTCTAACTATCGGTGCAATGGCCATTACGCTCTGTGCCTCATTGGCCGCAATCTATCTTGCCGTAGAAGCTAGTCAAGATAAAGACGACCCGCTTGCTGAAATCTATCGTACACGAGCTCTGATCTCTGGAGCTGTTACCGCTGTGCTGGGTGCTCTCGGCCTCTCTCTCTCCACCTCAGAGGCCCCCCTGTCTGGCACGGCCTGCTTGCCCGCTCTTTTCCTGTCGTCATCATCACGATGCTGGTTGGCCTGGCAACTGCTGTAACCCTCTACTTGCGTCACTATCGCCTCGCCCGTATCTTCGTCATCGCTGAAGCGGCCTGTCTGCTCGGCTCCTGGGGACTCTCTCATATCCTTATGTCATCCCGCCTCTCTACACCATTGACAACTCAGCCAACAGTCCCGCCGTCATTGTCACACTCCTGATCGGTATCGCTGCCGGTCTGCTTATTCTCATCCCCTCGCTCTACTACCTCTTCGCCGTCTTAAAACTCCCCTATCCCATTCCCGGCAGACGCAAACCTCCCTCCCGGTCAAAAAACAAGCACCAACTCAGGAACAACCCCAACAATTTGTTCACCCTTCTACAACGTTGTAACGTCTAGCTTCAACATGATGAGAGGTTAAAGAATTTCGTAGGGAAGATCGGCTTGACCGTCTCCTCTTCTAAAAAAGTCGTTCAACATCCTGTTTCTTCCAAGCGTATCAAGATGCTGAACGATTTGCTACCTGCTTCTGTTGGCCCCACGAGAATTTCGTAGGGAATCTCGGCTTGGCCGTCTCCTGCTCGCCATCCACGATCTCGCCTGTCTTGCAATTGATCTCTGACAGGGCATGAGTCCAAAAGATGAGTTCTATTACTGTCCCCTTGCTCTAGTATGAGATTATATAATGTTACACAACTATAAAATAGCAATTCACCTAATTGTCGATTTGTGAAAATACTTGTAATACTGCTATTTTTCTCTTATCCTTACAAATCGAATAATTGCAAAGCTTCTCCTTCTTCTGGGATTTTATAAGCGAGCATTAACAACGTATGAACGGGCTATCACTGTAGCATCAGATAAGAGTGCTTTCTATGTCGGAAAGGGCAATGCCTTGTTTCATCTTAAACGGTACGAAGAAGCACTAAAAGCCTTTGAGACAGCGAGTAGCCTCAATTCTTCTTCCGCTAAATCTTATGAAGGCCAGGCAAAAGTATTTGATGCGCTGGCCCACCAAAAATACCAGCAATTTATCCAACAAGCCCAGGAAGCATATGAGAAGGCTAGTGAGCTTGATATAGATGAGGTATATCTCGGCCTGTTGCTAAAACATTCACCGTTTGACGAAAGTGCAATCTCTGTGCTATTTTGTGAATACATCTTTGTATGCAAAAAAAACTAAATCTATGCCCTCATGGGAGAAAGGAGGGAGCGTATTGGCTAGCATGACACAAACCATCATATATACAACTCTATGGGAATATGGCGCACTCTATGTGA
>CAVZQK010000070.1:0-9127 GCA_963777355.1 uncultured Chloroflexia bacterium | reverse complement strand
GAGATGAGGTTTCAGAGAGCCCGGCCGTGTGAGGGTACTGCAAGCACCAGATCTGCAATGCATCAGGAAAAGACTCAGAGCAGTTTCAGAGAGCCCGGCCCGTGTGAGGGTACTGCAAGGTCTTCAGCAATACGATATGTGGCATTGATAAGCGGTTTCAGAGAGCCCGGCCCGTGTGAGGGTACTGCAAGAGAAGCCATTTTAGACAACATTTGTCTCCTCCAAGGTTTCAGAGAGCCCGGCCCGTTCGAGGGTACTGAAAGACGCTATCAATCAGGGCATCTTTCCAGACACGGAGAAGTTCTAGAGGCACGGCGAGTGAAGAGGGTATTGATATCCATTGTCGTCTTGTACCTGGAACGTTTAGAGAGGCGGCCCGTTGGAGGCTCTCTCCCAGACACATTTTCCTTGTCCCTAGCGAAAGAGAAAAAGCCAGGCCACAGGAACCGCTTCTGCGGCGGGAGAAACGACGTAGGGGCAGCTTGGAGCGCCTATCTCCTGTTGGCTGACGATCCTCTTGGCGGCGCGGAAACCTGCCCGCTCACTGTTGGCTGACGATCCTCTTGGCGGCGCGGAAACTGCCCGCTCTCTCTCCGCTTTCCCCCTCTGCCTGCCTCCAGTCAACACCCCTTTTCCCTTTCCTTATCATCCTTTCAGAGAAGTCGGTCAAGGTAGCAGGGCCGGTACTACAAAACCAGAAAATCCTCGCTAAAGTTTTTCCCTATCCTACCGATAGAGAAAAGTAACACCCTGAAAACAATTTGCCAACATCATTCAAAAGAGCCAACATTCCCAAAAAAACCGTAAAAACTTCGGGATTCCCTCTTTATACTCATTTTTAAGAAACATATTTATATTTCTCTCTCCACTAAAAAACTTTTAAGGAGCAAAACAATGGAACTTATCGTCGAAGGGCGGGGAACATTCCTCGGCAAACATCAGGGCCGTTTGCGTGTCACACGCGAGCAGAAAACGGTGACAGAAGTCCCGCTCATCCATCTGGATCAGGTCATTATCGTCAGTACCGGCGTTGCCATCTCCAGCGATGTCATTCGCGTGTGCAGCGAAGAAGGTATCCCCATTCACTTTCTTGAGTGGCCGGGGCAATCCAGTCGCCAGCCTCTATTCAGCGGGCCTGACCGGAACCGTTTTCACCCGCCGTGCGCAACTGCTCGCCTACGAAAACGTACAGGGCGTGCTCGCAGCCAAAGCCTTCGTCTCCGGCAAGCTGGAGAACCAGGCGAACCTGCTGCGCTACATGGCAAAGTATCGCAAAGAAACCGACCTGTCGCTGCACGAGGAACTGATGCTGGTCGCTCTTGAGATGCGCGACTACCTTACGAACTCGAGCAGCTCCATGCCGAGAGGATCGATACGTCTCGCGAACAGTGCTCTCCGTCGAAGGACGTGCCGCACAGAAATACTGGCTCAGATCGCGCAGCATTCATCCCGCTTCAGGATCTGGCATGGCCTGGTCGCGAGACACGGGGCGCGACTGATCCCTTCAATGCTGCCCTCAACTATGGCTATGGCATCCTCTATGCCAGGTCGAACAGGCACTTGTCCTGGCTGGTCTCGACCCTTATGGTGGCTTCCTCCATGCCGACCGTCCTGGCAAACCCAGCCTCGTCCTCGACTGATCGAAGAGTTTCGCCAGACCGTCGTTGATCGTACCGTCATCGGCCTGGTCAATAAACATTCGCCATTGAGCAGGACGAGCAGCATCGCTTAAGCGAGACCACGCGCAAGAAAATCGCCGAGAAAGTCCTAGAGCGTCTCGAAAGTAGCGAAGTCGTACGAAAAGAAGCGGCAGGCCCTGCGTTTCATCCTGCAAAGTCAGGCCCGCCACCTGGCCTGTTTCTGCGTGGCGAGCGCGAACACTATGAACCTTTTGTCGCAAGCTGGTAAACCTAAAAAAACGACAGATTACGGATAAGATAATCGGATAGGAAATAATTTGGAATGCGTTATCTTCTCATCTACGATATCTCCCATGATGGAGCCGGACAAAAGTTGCCGATGCCTGTCTGGATTACGGACTGGAGCGTGTCCAGTACAGCGCCTTCTTGGAGAATTGAGCCGGACCCATCAGCAGGAACTCTGGGTCCAAATCGAAAAGACGGATTGGTAAAACGCATGCTCGTGTGCATCTCTTCCCTCTCGACGAAAAATCCTGGGCCGGCCGGCGTATTCTGGAGCAGATGGAAGAGGAGGACCTCTAATGGCTCAGCTGGTTTCTCGAAGTGACCGACCTCAAACAATACACCTATTGTCCACGCATCGTCTTTTATCGCTATTGTCTGCCCGATATTCGCCCATCACCTTTTTGATGGAAGAAGGTATTCGCCAGCACGAGCAAGAAGACGCGCGTGAAGAACAGGCGTAGCTTGCGGAACTATGGCCTAAAGGAAGGTGAACGTGCATTTCACACCTCTTGTGCGTTCAGAAACGCTCGGCCTTATTGGCTGATGGACCTCGCTATTGCCACCCCTGCTCGTGCAGCGCCCAATGCCGAAGCCATCGTCGTCGAATACAAATACACCGAACAGAAAGCGGCCCACACTTCAAATTGCAACTTGCGGCCTATGCCCTCTCATCGAAGAAGCCTGGAAAATCCCCGTCACCCTGGCTACCTCTACTCCATCCCGCTCAAAAAGCCGAGCCAGGTAACGATCACGCCGCGCCTCAAAAAGCAAGTGACCCAGACCATCCAGGCCATCCAGCATCTCGTCACCAACGAAATAATGCCCCCGCCTCCTGAGAAGCAACAGCGCTGTCCCACTTGTGAATTCCGTCGCTTCTGCAACGACGTAGTATAGCCCGGCAGCCATCTAAAGAGGGGCTCAGAGTCATGCAGTTTCGCAAATCGAAGCCCTGCCCCCTCATTTTTAGCCATAATAGCCACCATCGCGCCATAAAAAAGAGCCATTCGAGCTCAAATCTCTCAAAAAAACTTTCGCAAATCCCCCCACTTTTTTGGACAAAAAACGATTTGCGAAAAACAGCAGAATTGAGTATACTAATCCATGAGAACCGCAAAAAAAAGCGCCCTGAGAAGCCCAGGAAAGCCCCTGTCTTCTCAAAAAGCCCATATACCAAAGAAAAAACTTTGAAACCAGCGGCGGTTACCGAGGGAAAGGCCCGTTCGAGGGTACTGCAAGTATGCTAGTCGATACTATGACAACGGTATGACACGACGTTACCGAGGGAAAGGCCCGTTCGAGGGTACTGCAAGTTATCACTGCTTGATGTCCGCTAGGACACGGCTATAGTTACAGAGGGATAGACCCGTTCGAGGGTACTGCAAGGTAACTAGCAACGGGATGTGTTCGAGGGAAAGGCCCGTCGAGGGTACTGCAGAGATAGCGGCACGACAGCGCTCAGGATGCTTACAGGGAAAGGCCCGTTCGAGGGTACTGCAAGTATGACTGACGTATGCGCTGTTTCCGAGAGAAAGGCCCGTTAGAGGGTACTGCAAGATAGAGGGTATCTAGTTATCCGAGGGAAAGCACCGTTCGGGTACTGCAGTTTCAGTTATAGCGGCCGCAGTTAGGGAAATGCAAGTATTTCGAGGGTACTGCAAGACAGTGATGATGTTCCGAGGGAAAGGCCCGTACGAGGGTACTGCAAGTTCCATCGAGGAGTATGCGCACGCAAGTTACCGAGGGAAAGGCCCGTTCGAGGGTACTGCAAGTGCCAAGCTGCACTTTAGCCGATTTCACGATTGTTACCGAGGGAAAGGCCCGTTCGAGGGTACTGCAAGATTCATGAGCTGTAAATTTCTTCCATGTTGATGTTACCGAGGGAAAGGCCCGTTCGAGGGTACTGCAAGTTGCTAGTCTGCAGCAGTCGTTTTTCGCTGGAGAATTGTTACCGAGGGAAAGGCCCGTTCGAGGGTACTGCAAGAGCCACGAAAATCCTCTTAGGGCCAACGTGGCGCGGGTTACCGAGGGAAAGGCCCGTTCGAGGGTACTGCAAGTATGTGTCCACCTGCCAAAGTTCTGTTACTCTAATGTTCTTAAGGTTACCGAGGGAAAGGCCCGTTCGAGGGTACTGCAAGTTGTTTCTCTGGGCTGGCATCGTGGGATCGTCAATTGTTACCGAGGGAAAGGCCCGTTCGAGGGTACTGCAAGTCAAATGCTAGCAGTTGCATCTGTAATTTACGCCGTTACCGAGGGAAAGGCCCGTTCGAGGGTACTGCAAGTTGCCAATGATCTCATATCAGCTTACAGGTCCGAGAGAGGTTGTTACCGAGGGAAAGGCCCGTTCGAGGGTACTGCAAGTGTCTCCGGAGCAGACTGTCGCCATGTCACAGCGTGTTACCGAGGGAAAGGCCCGTTCGAGGGTACTGCAAGCAAGTGCGGCGTGTGAGGCGTTGATAACTTGGTGGTTACCGAGGGAAAGGCCCGTTCGAGGGTACTGCAAGATTGCCATGCCACTGCTGCCACTTCCATCGGGTGGCGTTACCGAGGGAAAGGCCCGTTTGAGGGTACTGCAAGTTCCAGTATCCTTTACAGATGTAGCTAGTAGTTTTTGCGTTACCGAGGGAAAGGCCCGTTGAGGGTACTGCAAGTGGGCTCCTCCATTTCAGCAGCAGGATGCCAGCCGTTACCGAGGGAAAGGCCCGTTCGAGGGTACTGCAAGGATGGGAAACTCCGTTCCAAATGGTTCCACCTCTTCCAGGGAGCCCGGCTCGTAACGCTCCTCCATCTGTGAGTGATCCTCCTCTTGCACCACAGACGAGGTAGGGACACCTGTTGATCTCTGTCCTGTATCCCCTCACCCCGCATCTCGCCCTGCGCGACTACTAGCCAATCGCTTTTACTCGCTAAAACACGCTTTTCTAAAAGAAAGCACTCATACGTCATTCTAGAAAAGCTCGTCCAGATATACGAATATCAAAATCATTGAAACTTCCCCCTTAAGATTTCCTTGTATGTTGTCGATATTTTTTTGTCTGACTCCAACTTCATTCTCAATACATTGAAGAACACCAAAAATCGGTGAGGTGCTCTATGTTGCCAGTACAGGAACCTACAAAAATCGTCAGCCTTTTTTATTGTTACGCAGATCAGGATAAACTTTTTCAAGAACAATTACGAGCACATCTCGGTCAATTACTACGACAAAAGTTACTCACCGATTGGGGACCTGATGATCTCAGTGCTGGACAAACGAAAGAGAAAGAAATCAACAACCATCTCAACACCGCTCATCTTTTTCTTTTCCTGGTCAGCTCAGATTTTATAAGCTCTGACGATTGTATCACCACAAAAGAGCGTGCTTTGGAGCGCTACCAAAAAGAGGAGGTTCGCATTCTCCCAATTTTAGTGAGACACGTCGATGTTACTCATGACCTGTTCTCAGGGAGAGAACTGTTCCGTGTTGGAAATAAGTCTGTTGCAGCCTGGGGAGAAGATAGGGATGAAGTCTATGCGCAGATTGCCACAAAAATTCGCTCTGTAGTATACGAGATCGTCGGCAGAAAACATCCCTCTGAGACTTCCTCCAGACCCTCTTGCTGAACAGATCAACCCCTATCGCGGCTTGAAACCCTATACCGAGCAGGATGCACGTTTCTTTTTTGGCAGAACCACCTTTATCTTTGGCCTTCTGCAAAAGTTGATTGAGGATAGACGGCTTTTAATTGTGCTGGGACCAACTGGTAGCGGCAAAACCTCCATCCTTCAGGCTGGTGTCATCCCCCTCTTGCGCGAAGGTCGAACGCTTCCGCGCAGTGCCACCTGGGAAATTCTCCCGTTTCCTCCTGGAGAACATGCCACCTCGCAGCTTCTCTCGCTTCTTGGAGCGCCCGACGTACAGGACGTCCGCGAAGGCATCAAAATTTGGCAGCAGCAGCATCCAAAGAATGAACGTGTTGTCCTACTTATTGATCCCTTTGAAACTCTTTAAACTGGCGACTCCTGAAGAGCAACGACAAGAAGCAATCGATTTGCTGAAAGCAGGTACCTCAAAAAGGCAGGTAGCGAAGCTGTTTGGGATAAATCGTTCTCGCTGCGTAGGCTTATAGAGAGAGGTGATAGCTAAAAGGGGATAAAAAAAGTGACACACCGGTTTAATTTGTCAGTGTATCACTTTTATGTCTTGAAACGGAACCGACGGGATCAAACCCCGGTCTTCTGCGTGACAGGCAGACATGTTAGGCCACTACACCACGGCTCCATTGCGGATCTGGCGCACTTTTGTACGTCATCTCTACGGCACTAATACTAACAGAACATAGCTAAATTGTCAACACCTTTTTCTCTAATTTTTTCCCTCACTCCGTTTTTTTAAGAAACAATTATTTTATCTGCCACAAATACCTTTTTTTCGCCAACGTAGCTTCTTCTTTTCCGAAAATACGCGGTATAATTATTTCTGTAAACCTATTGTTCGTTGGCGTGTTTGTGGAATGTTTTTCCGGGGTGGAGGCAAGCGTGCAGAAAGACCACAAGGTACTACAAGAGAAGAGGCGTGCTGTGCCTGAGAGAAGTTCTGTCTCCTGTATCATCTGCCAGGCGGCTTATGCGCCTGCCAGGCAGCGTGGCGACCTTATGAAAGCCTCTCCGCTTGCACTGGAGTCGGCTTTTATGAGTATGTGCCATTTTTGTTTCCGCTGTCGTCGTCCTTCCTGTCCCGAATGTTGGGATTATATCCACGGACTTTGTGGAGCTTGTACTCAGGAGGGCCAATTACCTTTTCGTACAGACTTCCTCCCCTCGATGGCACTTTATTTGCGCCTGTACGCCAGATTCAGTCTATGCGTGAACAACGGATTAGCTCTCCCCTGGTCTGCATCCGCCCAGGTATCTATACTCCCATGCAGGAGCCACCTATTGATAGAATTACCACCAGACCTGAGCCGTTCTACGCTCAAATACAGACCGATGTGGGCGTTGCACCTATCCTTCATCCATCTCAACGCAAGAAGACCACGAGAGCACTCAATGCTCAAGATCCTGTTACTGAGGTCAAACTCAACCTGTACGCGAACCTGCCGCAAAGAAAATCCGCGTTGTAGAGCGCCTGTTGACTTTTTTTCTGGTATTTATCCTCTTAGGGGTTGTCGCTCTGGTTGTGATCGCCGTTCTCTCCCCTGAAGCCAATGCTGCTATTCTGGCTCTGCTGCATATTAATATTCGTACAGAGATTGCCTATCTGCTACAACTCTTTCAGCAACTTTTTTCGTGAAGTTTATGAAGCGAGAAACCTTTTTCCTCCGCTTTTTTCTTGAGATTCATATCTCCATCTATACTCGTAGGATACAATAGGGAGCAGGATGATTCCCATCAGGGAAATTGTGTGTGTTCACTCAGGGGATGTTGCATAGCTGGGGGGTAAGGATTACGATTGCTGGTGCAGAAAGGGGTAAGATAGCATGCGACAACAATGATGCAGGGGCGCGAAGAAAGGTTTCTTTTCTTATTATGGATCACGATATAGTTATTGATGGTTACAATGTCATTAAAAATAATATGATGTTTCAGGCTATGGGGACGAAGAATATGGCTGAGGCTCGCCAGTTACTTATTCATCAGCTCAAAAATCGTTATCGTCATTCGCAGTTGCGGGTGATTGTTGTTTTTGATGGGAATGGTAAAAAAGAGCAAGTGAGCCACGACGAGCATATCCGCATCATTTTTTGCCGCGCTATGGGGAGACCGCCGATAGCGTCATTGCTCGGCTAACGCAAGAGGCGCAACAGTCGGGACGCACTGTAATGATGTACAGCAATGACCAGGAGGTGCGCTCTACGGTCATTGGGCATGGTGGAGGCGTCTAATCATCTGGCAAGCTCATTCAGCATCTCAATGCAGCCCCTCAAGACATGGTTCAGCGTTCAGCCCATCGTCAGGAGATGCGCCAAATCTATAGAATCAATCCTGCCCCCAAAATGGGTCGATGAAGTAGAAGAGCGTCCTTACCTCTATGGAAAGAAAAAAAAGAAAAAATCTCGCTACCACAAGAGATAATCCTCCATTTCCCTGGGCGGAGGAAAAAATAGAGGATTATGCTTATTCATTCGCTTAGCCTGCTCACATTACGACATTAACAGAGCTTTCGCTCTTTGCTGGTATTGGCTGACTGATTGTTCCTTTTTTTACTACTTCAGTGTGAGGCTTCTTGCCAAAGCGTGTTTTGAGGACATAAGTAAACCCCTCAAGAAAGATCATACTCGACATCTTTGACTTCCCGACGCGGCGGTCCATAAAAATGATGGGCGTTTCCACGATCTTAAAGCCTTTACGCATCACCCTATAAGCCAGCTCAACCTGGAAGGCATAGCCCTGAGAGTGAACTCAGTCCAGATCAATATTCTCCAGTACTTCACGGCGATAGCAGCGGAAGCCTGCTGTACAATCGTGTACGGGAATGCCCAGCATAAAGCGGGTATAAATATTGCCGCCACCGCTAATAATGCGGCGCAGAAGCGTCCAAATTAGGAGTCTGGCCCCCTGGTACATAGCGAGAGCCGATAACCAGATCGGCATTCTCAATAGCCTGTAAAAAGTCAGGGAGATAGCGGGGGATCATGAGAGAAATCGGCATCCATTTCAAATGCCGCGTCATAACGGTGCTCAATCGCATATTTGAACCCGGCAATATAGGCAGTGCCTAGCCCTAGCTTGCCAGTTCGATGGAGGACATGAACGCGAGGGTCCTGCTCATAGATCTGATCTGCCACTTTTCCCGTGCCATCCGGTGAATTGTCATCAACGATAAGCACATCTGTTTCAGGTGCATATGAGAAGGTTGCCTCCAGCAGGGGCCGCAAATTCTTAATTTCATTATAAGTGGGAATAATAATAATTGTCTTCATAGAACTTTTTCTCCAGTGTGTGCCGATGCTGATGCCGCTTCGTAATCCACATAGCGTTCATTCATAGGCGATATAGTATCTGTTTTTTGTTGTTTCCCCTCCCAATCAGTTCCCTGCCCCACAAAAATAGTCTCATGTTGAGTTATCCGCAAAAGGAGCCCTGCACAGGCTCCTAGTAACAGGCCAAACCAGAGTGTACAGAGGCGGATCAGCAGCGTTGCTGCGCCTCCAATAGAGCTGGAGGGCGTAATAAAAATGCGCGTCAAGGCGAGCATGCTGCCATCGGCGCTGCCCAGGCCGCCT
>CAVZQK010000069.1:0-71088 GCA_963777355.1 uncultured Chloroflexia bacterium | reverse complement strand
TCTTTCCCTCCTGGCAAGCTTAAATCAATGAAAGTGATGTTTGGATTGCAGATGAAGGATATGAAGGATAAGAAGGATAAGAGAGAACCGGGTATTCAGCAGCCACGAGCGAACTTTCAGTCGGTCATGAGAACGTGGAAGGGTATCCCGTGGCGCGTGTTAGAGCAAGAGGTGCAGGGTATGCAGAAAGAGATCTATCGGGCCAGTCGCAATGGAGATAGGCGCACGGTGTATACCCTGCAACAACAGGTGCTGGAATCGGAAGCTGCCAGGCTGCTGGCGGTGCGGAGAGTCACGGAAGAGAACGAGGGCAAGGATACGGCAGGCATCGATGGGGTGAAGTCTCTCACCCCTGAAGAACGCCTGGCGATGGCTGCGACGATCCACCCGGCGTATTGGAGTCAGCAGCAGCCGAGGCCGGTGCGGCGGGTCTGGATTCCCAAACCTGGGACGATGGAACGGCGTCCGCTCGCTATCCTACCGATGATTGATCGCTGTAAGCAAGCAGTGGTGAAACTGGCGCTTGAGCCGGAATGGGAGGCAAAATTTGAGGTGCATAGCTATGGCTTTCGACCTGAGCGAGGTACACAGGATGCGCTGAGAGCAATTCAACAGGCACTGAAACAACAGTCCTGCTTTGTGTTGGATGCTGATATCGAGGCGGCGTTCGATACTGTCGATCAGGCCGCGTTACTGGAGAAGCTCCAGACCTATCCGGCCCTGAGACAGGCCATTCAGGGATGGCTCAAGGCTGGAGTGGTGGATGGGAACACCTATACGCCAGGCGAGAGCGGTATTAGCCAGGGAGGCGTCCTCTCTCCATTGCTTATGAATATTGCGTTACATGGGCTGGAGGCGGTGGTAACGGGTGATCCTGCCCCTGGTAAGAGCAAGGGACAGCCATTACTGGTGCGTTACGCGGATGATTTTATCGTATTGCACGCGAATCTGCATGAATTGGAACTGGCGACAAGGCGTATCAGGCAATGGTTGGCAAGAATGGGGTTACAGCTCAATGTGCAGAAAACACGGATTACGCATACGCTGACGCCGTTCCAGGGGCAGACGGGCTTTGATTTCTTAGGTTTTACGATTCGCCAGTATCCAGAAGCGAAAGCAACAGGAAGAGCACCGGGATTTCAGACGATTCTTACTCCCAGCGAGGAGGCCAGTAGGCGGCATCTTGCAACCATCAGCCAGCGTCTGCTGAAGCTTCAGACGGCCCCACAGACACAGGTTATTCGTGAGCTCAATCCGCTTATTGCCGGGTGGGCTGCTTACTATCATGGGCTCGTCTCGGAGAAAGCGATGGGGCGCTATGATGAACAGCTAGAGCATCTGTTGCTGCATTGGGCCCGTAAACGTCATGCGAATAAGACGCAGGAATGGCTGCACAAGCGCTATTGGCAGGATGTGGGAACGCGTGCCTGGGTCTTTGCCGCACCGGAAGGCGGTCAGTTGCGCACCTATCGACAGGCGGTAGTGAAGACGAGAGGCTATGGAAAGAGGTTTGACGATGTTTGAGGAGAATGTACTGGAGATGCTGCCGATCTCCTCGCTCAATGCGCTGGAATATTGTCCACGCAGCTTTTACTATCAGGTGGTGCAGGGCGAGATGGTGGTCAATGAAGCGGTGCTGGAAGGGCAGCTTGCTCATCAGCGTGTTCATCAGCCCGGAACACGAACCACCGAAGCGGGAGAGATCGAGACGACGCAACTCTATCTTGTCAGTGAAATACTGCACCTGACCGGTTTTGCTGATGTTGTGGAGGAGAGGGCGGGGGCGTTCTTTCCGGTGGAGTATAAACGTGGCCCACAGGGCAACTGGCTCAACGAGCATATCCAGTTGTGTGCGCAGGCGCTCTGCCTGGAAGAGCGGCAGCCAGGGAAGGCGCAGATCGCGCATGGATATATCTATTATGTGGAATCGCGGCGGCGCGTCAAGGTCCCGTTTACGCCCCAATTGCGGGCCAGGACGAAGGCGGCGATCTCGCAGGCGTTCCAGGTGGCGGCCCGCCAGACTCCGCCACCGCCCCTATCTGAAGAACTTGCCGCTCGCTGTGCCTCGTGTAGCTTGCTGCCTCTGTGTTTGCCGGAAGAGGTGCGACAGTTGCGTGCGCGGAAAGAGAAGTAAAAAGGAGGAGGAGAGGTATGTCAACCCTCTATCTGACAGAAGCCTATGCAGTGGTGAAGCGGGATAGCGAAGACTGTCTGCTGGTGCAGATTCCCGAAAGGCGGGGCAAGGACGGGGTACAACCAGCGCCCGCTCGCAAAGAGCGTCTTCCCCTGATCAAAATCGATGAGGTCGTGGTGCTGGGAGAGATTACCATGACGGCATCGGCGATCCATTTATTACTAGAACGCGACATCGAGATTACGTTTTTGGGCCCCTATGGACAGTTCAAGGGTCGGCTCTCGCCCCCCTTTTCCAAGAACGCAGTCCTGCGCATGGCGCAGTATCGGGCGCATCAGGATATGACGAGGCGTTGTGGGCTGGCGAGACAGTTTGTGATCGGCAAGCTCTCGAATCAACGTACGATGTTGCAACGATATAACCGCCGTCAGTCCGACCCTGAGATGAAGCAGGCAATTGAGCAGATGGCAACATCGTTGTCCCATCTGGCGAATCTGCCATTGGAGAATGTTCACGTTGCGCGTAGGCAAAACAGTGGGGACAATCGAATTGCAAACACAGCCCTGGAAACGATTCTGGGTATGGAAGGAGCTGGAAGCGCAGCCTATTTCCGCTCCTTTGGCAGATTGCTGGTCAACCGTGAGCAATGGCCTTTTGCCGGACGAGTGAAGCGTCCACCAACGGATGCGGTGAATGCGCTGCTCAGTTTTGGGTATGCTCTGCTTACCAACAAAGTTGCGAGTGCGGTGCAACTGGTAGGCTTCGATCACTTTGTCGGGTACTTGCACAGCTCATTCTATGGTCGTCCCTCCTTAGCACTGGATCTCGTGGAAGAATTCAGGCCGATCATCGTAAATTCGGTGGTCTTGACGTTGTTAAATAGGCGTATGCTCACACCCGGAGATTTTGTGGTCGAGTTGGGAGCGTATCGGCTGAAAGATGAACGACGCAAGATCTTCTTTACCCAATTTGAGGAGCGGCTTGACGAAGAAGTGATTCATCCCCTTTTCGGGTATAAAGTAACGTATCGCCGCTGTCTCGAATTACAAGCCAGGCTCCTCGCCAAAGTGTTGACAGGAGAGATAGATGACTATCCGCCATTGCTGGTCAAATAGAAGCGGGAGAGGGAGGAGAGATGAGACGTCAGACCAGGATAAGCAATCAGAGCACCTGTTATGTGATTGCCTATGATATTCCGCAAGATAAGAGGCGCACAAAAGTGCATAAAATCCTGCTGGGATATGGCAAGTGGACGCAGTATTCCTTGTTTGAATGTTTCTTGAGTAAGAAGGAGTTGATACTCTTGCAGGCAAAGTTGCTAGAGCACCTTGTAGCAGAAGAGGATAGCGTCCGATTTTATCCACTGTGTGCGAGTTGTGTAAGTAAGGTGGAAACTGTAGGAGGGCCGCTCCCAAGTGATGAGCCCTTCTTCCTTGTATAAGCTGAGCAATTTCCGAGAAACTCCGAGTGATGGCCTGCCTGAGCTCACGCTCTCGGAGCACTCCACAGGCGGCTGGACAGGCAAATAGGACAGGATATGACCGCATTTCTCCCTGGAAAATCTCTCCAAAAAGGAGGTTCTCGGAAACACTAGCATAAAACGGCTTCCCATGCTATACTAGAAAGGGGTCAGTCTAAATGGCTTGAGGAGCCCGTTGGGGATTGAAGCATTCACATAAAAGGAAGATGACTGCTCCAGTGATGAGTCTAAATGGCTTGAGGAGCCCGTTGGGGATTGAAGCTATGGATCTAGACGAGGGTCGTATTCCTCAAAAGCGTCTAAATGGCTTGAGGAGCCCGTTGGGGATTGAAGCTTAAAGAAGAACGTACTGATTACGGAAGCCGCCGCCACCAGTCTAAATGGCTTGAGGAGCCCGTTGGGGATTGAAGCGAACAAGCATCTCTGATCGATAAGAGCATTCAGGTCTAAATGGCTTGAGGAGCCCGTTGGGGATTGAAGCCTTCAGATGGACAATTGCAACATAGGATATACCTCCGAGTCTAAATGGCTTGAGGAGCCCGTTGGGGATTGAAGCAGAACAATCATTGCAGTGTGTATTTTTGCAGCTTCGTCTAAATGGCTTGAGGAGCCCGTTGGGGATTGAAGCTAAAGTGTTTTTGTAAGCAGTCCCTTAGGGACATACAGTCTAAATGGCTTGAGGAGCCCGTTGGGGATTGAAGCTTCTCAAGGATATGGTGTTTATCAACACTCACCGTCCCGTCTAAATGGCTTGAGGAGCCCGTTGGGGATTGAAGCGTATGGTATCCGAAAGATACCAGAGTGTGATTTAACGTCTAAATGGCTTGAGGAGCCCGTTGGGGATTGAAGCGCTTCAGGCGTCTCATACGTCGAGAACTTATAGTCCCAGTCTAAATGGCTTGAGGAGCCCGTTGGGGATTGAAGCACTATCGTGGCAATGTAACGTTTGGACCAAAGTTAGGTCTAAATGGCTTGAGGAGCCCGTTGGGGATTGAAGCTTTCCGTTTTGCGAGTCATCAACTCAACAAGTAAGGTCTAAATGGCTTGAGGAGCCCGTTGGGGATTGAAGCAAACCCACTCGCAATGACACTCATCATTGTCTTCGAGTGTCTAAATGGCTTGAGGAGCCCGTTGGGGATTGAAGCAGAACTTAACAATGCTATCCAGAACGTCAACGCAACGTCTAAATGGCTTGAGGAGCCCGTTGGGGATTAAAGCTCAACAATAGGGACTAGGACAAAAGCTGTATTCACAAAGTCTAAATGGCTTGAGGAGCCCGTTGGGGATTGAAGCCAGAAGCAAATGATGCAATGAATGGGTTCTTTTTTAAGTCTAAATGGCTTGAGGAGCCCGTTGGGGATTGAAGCATACAACCTATAGCAGCTAGGCAACAATTTAGAGTCTAAATGGCTTGAGGAGCCCGTTGGGGATTAAAGCAATAGACCAATTCACGCTATGGAACGGAAATTTACTCGTCTAAATGGCTTGAGGAGCCCGTTGGGGATTGAAGCCCATCTGGAGACGTGTTTACATTTAGCTGAAATGAGTCTAAATGGCTTGAGGAGCCCGTTGGGGATTGAAGCCCCAATAACTGTATGAACTACTATTCTGTTTGCTTAGTCTAAATGGCTTGAGGAGCCCGTTGGGGATTGAAGCACAGTACTATTGTTACGGGAAGCCTAGGCTTTCAAAGTCTAAATGGCTTGAGGAGCCCGTTGGGGATTGAAGCCCTTCTAGAAAGACAAGGTACTCTCCATGGATCGAGGTCTAAATGGCTTGAGGAGCCCGTTGGGGATTGAAGCCCTTCTAGAAAGACAAGGTACTCTCCATGGATCGAGGTCTAAATGGCTTGAGGAGCCCGTTGGGGATTGAAGCCTCAATGTTGGAGGTGATCCGAGATCAGGAAATGTCGTCTAAATGGCTTGAGGAGCCCGTTGGGGATTGAAGCACAGTGGAGAACTCTTGATCAAAGTCCTCTGGTGGGGTCTAAATGGCTTGAGGAGCCCGTTGGGGATTGAAGCCCTTCTAGAAAGACAAGGTACTCTCCATGGATCGAGGTCTAAATGGCTTGAGGAGCCCGTTGGGGATTGAAGCCTCAATGTTGGAGGTGATCCGAGATCAGAAAATGTCGTCTAAATGGCTTGAGGAGCCCGTTGGGGATTGAAGCACAGTGAGAACTCTTGATCAAAGTCCTCTGGTGGGGTCTAAATGGCTTGAGGAGCCCGTTGGGGATTGAAGCCTAACATAGGAGTTCGAGAGGTTAACGCTAGTTGGAGTCTAAATGGCTTGAGGAGCCCGTTGGGGATTGAAGCGGAATAGGGCGAATGGCTGCTGAACATTTTTCTGTCTAAATGGCTTGAGGGGCCCGTTGGGGATTGAAGCTCTTCTTTTCCTGTTCAGGCTTGTTGTAATCTTCCATGTCTAAATGGCTTGAGGAGCCCGTTGGGGATTGAAGCCTCCAGTACACAGTACACTCCGCCATTATGATCCAGTCTAAATGGCTTGAGGAGCCCGTTGGGGATTGAAGCTGCCGCTACAGCCCTCGGTGCGGCTGCGTTCTTATGACCGTCTAAATGGCTTGAGGAGCCCGTTGGGGATTGAAGCAGGAGCACCCGTAGCATAAACGCTACGGCAAGTCAAAGTCTAAATGGCTTGAGGAGCCCGTTGGGGATTGAAGCTTTACTGAGCGATAGATTTAGAGATCTCATCCGCTCTGTGTCTAAATGGCTTGAGGAGCCCGTTGGGGATTGAAGCCACGCTGGAAAGTGCTGTTTGGGATGTGCAACTTGCAGGTCTAAATGGCTTGAGGAGCCCGTTGGGGATTGAAGCTTGAAGATCGACTGTAAGAAAACTAGCCATAAATGGTCTAAATGGCTTGAGGAGCCCGTTGGGGATTGAAGCGGTACTCCCATCTCGCTTATATACTGGAATAGTGATGTCTAAATGGCTTGAGAGCCCGTTGGGGATTGAAGCCACAATTCTCACTACAGTGGCACTTCTTTTTGAAAACGATGGCCTAAGCCCATCTTAGAAGCTCAGCAACGCATGGGTGGGGGGTGGGGGCCAACGCAACAGGGTGGTTAGGCGAGGCGCGCTTGCAGTTCCCGAGCGGCGTGCTCCAAGACGGCAAGAGTCAGTTCCTGGTTGGGGGCCAGAGGCAGGACGTAGTTCTGGTTGCGAATGTGGCGATGGGCCCGCCACGCTCCTTTGGGGACGCGCCACCAGTGATGTGCCGAGAAATGTCCCTCTTTTCCCACAAAGCGAAACGACTCCTGTTCAGTTACCCAAGCAAACCACTCAGGGGTATCAGGCTCAAAAGGAAGCAGACCCTTTTTTCGGACAGATCACCGCATAGTGCCCGTCTCCTGCATATTCGACGCGAGGAATGACATGGGTGGGCTTGGCAGGCACTTTGGGCTTGGCAGGCTTGGGTGGGCGCTTGGGAGCCCTGGTCTCTTGAGCAGGAGGTGGTGGAGTGGCGGGAGCTGACGGATGGGCTTGCAGGAGGCTCATGAGCTCAGCGACCTGTTGCTGCAGGGCAATGATCTGAGCGTGCAAGCCGTCCAGGCGGGCGTTGAGGGCCACAAGCGGCTCTGGATCTGGCTCGGCAAGCAAGGCAGACGGCTCTGCTTGCCGGAAAGCTGGGAGATGACGCTGATGCAGGTGGGCAAGCAGGAGCAGATCCTCCTGGCTCAGCGCTTTTTTGCGGGCATCCTCAGGATGGGGAAGCAGGGGGAGGTGGGCCTGCGAGAGCCAGCAGTGCAAGGTTTTGGCATCAATGCCCAAATGAGTGGTGGCCTGAGCTACAGAGAAGACGATCATGGAAGACTCCTTTCGTGTGAGAAAGACAGCAAGAACGACGATCATCCCAGGGAAGATTCCCAGGAGTTTTCCGGGGAGTTTCCCAGGGAAGGAGATGAGGAGCGCACCGATTAATTCAGGGCGCTTTTTGGCGACGACGACGATGGTAGTAGCCCGCCCAATACTGGTGGCCTCGCCGAAACAGGGACCACTGCATGAGCAGAGTTGGGGAGCAAGACGCTGGAAAGAAAAGGTGTGCGAGCAGGTGACGGGCTTCCGAGCAGGTCAGAGGGATGAGGGGAGTGTGCTCGCAAGCCTCAATCGGAGAGGCAGCCACCGAGCGATGATGCTCGATGGTGATACTCAGCAGAAAGGCTGAGGCCAGCTGGACCAGGGTGATATGACGATACCAGCCCAGGTACCTGCGCCCCTCGTAATGTCCCAGACCGAGATCTTTGCACGTTTCCAGATCCTCTTCGATATGCCAGCGCGCGCCAATGGCCTGAACCATGAGGGGCAGAGGGGTCTGGGGAGGAGCCCAGACCAGAAAGTACGCCAGGATGCTGGGGTCATCGAGGCAGCGGCGCACCAGCAGGAACCGATGCTCGTCCACGATCCCAGCAGGAGCCAGACGGTAGGCACGCCCAGTCAAAGAGGCGTTCACCTTTGGTGCCCAGGCTCTGGGAGAGTCGTTGCCAATCGCGAGGGCGCACGACCTGCTGGACGAGGCTGCGACATCGCCGAGCCGCAGAGCCGTCGAGGTCTGCACACAGCACGACCTCGGTGCACGGGGACCGCGAGCACGTAGGAATATCCTTGCTCTTGCAACCACCGGCGCAGCTCAGGAGCGTGACCATAGACCGTATCGGCCACGACCCAGCCAATGGGCAGATGAGCCTGCTGGGCCCGCTGTACCATGCGCTGAGCGAGTTCGGGTTTGGTGGCGAAGCAGACGTCATCGGGAATATGAGCGGCATGTCGGCGTGGCAGATCGGAGCACCAGTCTTCGGGGAGTACAATTCGCGGTCAATGAGGGCATGGCCGAAGGCGGTGACATAGGAAAGGAAGACGCCAACCTGACAGTTCCACGCGACCAGTCCTTCCAGCAATATTGAAGGGCGACGCCTGGGGAACAGCGTCCGCGTTTGGGGAATCCGCTTTCATCGAGAACCAGGACGGGGAAGGGAAGAGCAGGGTCGCCTGAAGAGGGCAGGAGGCTGTGAGAGACCAGGGTGCGCAGGTCATCGCGCACGCCATCCTGGTCCCAGACGGCTCGCGAGAGCAGGCGCTGTATCCCGTAAGGACGAGCAAGCCTCGCATGTTCAGCAATCTGCCACCCATTTTTGCGTGGGATTGGCTGAGAATGGCTTGCAGATACAACAAGAGATGCCGGCGCACTTGGGGGCGAGCAATGCGAGGAGCAAGGCGCTGATGTAGCAGATGCAAACGCTGGAGCCACTGGCAGATCGTCTCCATAGGTGGCTCAACCGGAAAAGATATGATATGCTGAGAGGGCTTCATGCAGATCTCCTTTCCAAACACGCATGCGAAAGAGAAAGATTGGACTTTTAGCATGTCACATTGGGAGGGAGAGCACGAAGAATCCTGGGAAAGTTCCGGGGAAAACTCCCAGGAGTATCTCCGGTATGTGAGATGAAAAGGGATCGTCGTGGAAAATGGGTCAATGGCGGGAAAATTCCAGGGAAAATTCCCTCTTTTCAAAGTGCCACTGTAGTGATTCTGCACCGCCTGAGGAGCCAGTTCATGAGTCTAAATGGCTTGAGGAGCCCGTTGGGGATTGAAGCACCATAACCATGAGTTTGTATATGATCTCCACTTGCGAGGTCTAAATGGCTTGAGGAGCCCGTTGGGGATTGAAGCGATAGTGTTCGGACGTAATCCAGAAGTCGCACCCACGTCTAAATGGCTTGAGGAGCCCGTTGGGGATTGAAGCATCCAAGCATAGTCGCTGAACGTGACCCTAGAGAAGTCTAAATGGCTTGAGGAGCCCGTTGGGGATTGAAGCCGCTCAACGTGGTCTCCTAGCCATATACTCACGTCTAAATGGCTTGAGGAGCCCGTTGGGGATTGAAGCATCGAGTTTATCGTGAACGTTTCCCGTCTATTCGTCTAAATGGCTTGAGGAGCCCGTTGGGGATTGAAGCCTTAAGTAAACCTGCTTGGCTTTGGTGGTAAATTTGTCTAAATGGCTTGAGGAGCCCGTTGGGGATTGAAGCCTTGTACAGATGTCTGTAAAGGAGATGCAATGCCAGAGTCTAAATGGCTTGAGGAGCCCGTTGGGGATTGAAGCCAACTTCGAGACCAGGGGTAGCCCGTGATAGAATTCGTCTAAATGGCTTGAGGAGCCCGTTGGGGATTGAAGCTATCAACGACATTTGGTTTCGACCAATGCGTCCAGAGTCTAAATGGCTTGAGGAGCCCGTTGGGGATTGAAGCTATTTTAGTTTAACTTGATAGAATTGAGTTGTTCTTGGTCTAAATGACTTGGGGAGCCCGTTGCTCTCGCCCGGACCCATTTTGAAGGAGGGGTGAAAGGACCACATTTCGCTCCCTCTCTGCGGAGCGAGAGGATCGCTCGGCGAGGCGGTCAGAGATCAACAGCCGACCCTACGTCTGCGCTGGGAGAGGGTATTGCGACCAAATGAAAGGATCATCAAAATGGAATACTACGAGACCTGCGCTGGGAGAGGGGCAATTGCATGCTGGTTTGATTTTGTTGGAGTAGGTGATTATCATCCCGTCCCTATGCTGTCAATCTTGATTGCGTCCATTATGACAGGGTATAAGGGAGCTTCTCAGGCTACTTTAGCCTACGCAGAAAAGGACCGAATGAAGATTGACAGAGTATTAGTGCTCTGACAACCTTCATTTGACGGTAGAGCGAACCCAGAGATAGGACTCTCAACCCAGAGTGGAATCCTCAAGGGAGGAGAGTGGATAGAAGCAAGGTAGAGCGAACCCAGAGGGATAGGACTCTCAACCCAGAGACTGGCAAGGAAGAAAAAAAAGAAGTATCCTTGTGAAAATTACAATCTCATACGCAAGGAGACTTCATTGAGTAAGTATAGTGTAAAATTACATGAGGAACAACGCAAGGAGTTAGAAAAAGTGATCAAGAGCGGGACCGCACCCGCTCGCAAGATCATGTATGCGCAGATTTTGCTGAAAGTGGATCAGGGAGAGCATGGGCCACACTGGCCCATTAAGCAGGTGCAAGAGGCATTTGGGGCAGGAGAAACGCAGATCAAGCAAGTAAAGAAGCGCTTTGTGGAAAATAGGTTAGAAGAAGCACTGAACCGAAGACCTCAGCCAGAACGGCCAGAGAAGCGAAAGATGAATGGAAGGCAGGAGGCGCAAATTGTTGCAACGGCTTGTACGGAGCACCTGGAAGGGCGAGAGAGGTGGACTGTTCGTGAATTGACAACACGTATCATCGAATTGGAGATTGTCGAGGAAGTGAGCAGAGAAACCGTCAGGACGGTGATGCAGAAAAATAAACTCAAGCCCTGGCAAGAGAAGGAATGGTGTATTGTTCCGGTAGGAGATGAAGAGTATGTCTATCATATGGAAGATGTATTAAACGTTCATGAATGTATCTATGATGTAAAAGCGTCATAGATTGATATTGATAAGGGAATGATCCAATTAGTGTCAAGCAAGCATGATTCTATTGAGACGAAACCAGGAAAAGTGAGGAAGATAGACTATGAATATGAGCGAAAAGGCTTCTGTAATGTTTTTATGATGATCGAGCCATTGACGGGAAAAATCGTGACAGAGGTGACGGAGCAGCGCACGAAAATCGACTTTGCGCATTTTGTGAAGAAAATTTGTGATGAAGTGTATCCCGATGTGGAAAAGCTGGTGCTAGTGATGGATAACTTAAATACGCATTCAATTGGATCATTGTATAAGGCATTTCCTCCAGAAGAGGCAGCAAGATTGGCCAAGAAACTCGAAATTCATCCTACTCCGAAACATGGGAGTTGGCTGAATATGGCAAAGATCGGGCTATGCGTGTTAAAAGGGCAAGCTCTCTCTGAACGAACAAAAGATCTCTCATTGGCGCGAGAGAAAGTGACTGCGTGGCAAACAAAACGGGAGAAGCTCCCTCTTCGTGTGAATTGGCAGTTTACCACGAGTGATGCGCGGGTCAAGCTAAAACACCTTTATCCCAAAATTGGGGTAGAAGAAGCAGAGGCTCTACCCGCGCAATGAAGGTTGTCAGAGCATTACTGGCATCCCCCACTTATTTCTTTGTCGGGATATTTAATACACCAGCCTTGCGCAATAACAGGCAGGTAAAGACCGCTTCTGTCTCAATTTCAGATAAAGACGCCAGCATCTGGCGCTTCTCTGGCTCCATGTGCCAGTAATTCGGCGTCATCATGACGGCTTGCACAATCTGTTCGGTTTGCAGATGTAGTGGATATTGCACAGATACGGTTTGTACGAGGGAGAAATCGGCCTGAAATTGGGCTTGTATGTGCTGCTGCTTCTGGTCTTCAATCTGCAATAGCTGCAAGGTTTCGCGCAGTTGGCGCAGATGCTCAGAGGTGGGAATGACTACTAACAACCACCCGCCAGGCACAAGCACGCGGGCAAACTCTGAGGGATTTCTAGGGGCAAAGATGTTAAGCAAAAGATGCACGGTTTGATCTTTTATTGGTAGAGGATCTTTCAGGTTCGCAACGATAAAATCTATTTCGGGATAGCGCTTCGCCGCCATACGGATTGCGTCTTTGGAGATATCTAATCCCAGATAATTATTACCATCCTGCTCACTACGAACCGGCGCTTGTAGAGATTGCTGCAAACGTCCAAGATAATAACCTTCGCCACAGCCAGCATCCAGAATATGCAGAGGTTGCTCTCTTGTCTGAAGCTGTGCTAATACCAGTTCGTTGAGGGCGTCTGAAAGCGGCTGATAAAAACCCTTTTCGAGAAAGGCACGCCGCGCAATTAGCATCTCTCTGGTATCGCCCGGCAGTTTCTTACGGAGCAGATTGACATATCCTTCTCTGGCAATATCAAAGGTATGCCTATTGGGACAGATAAGCGTATTCCCCGTCTCTTCAAGCGCCTCCTGACAGAATGGACAGGAGAGTAGATGGATAGTATGCATAAATAGCCAGTTACCTTTATACGTTATATGGATATACGAAATATTTTGCCTGCATCATACCACAGAAAGGCATAGAAAGCTTTTTCTGGCTCAGGAATATGCTAGAATAGGTTCGTGATAAATGGGTTATTCCATAATAGAACGATCTAGCCGGATTTATCCGTCGAGACCAAATAAAAATAAGGATGTATAGAGTATGGAGTACGCGGTTCTTGGCGGTGGGGCGCTGGGTCTGATGGCGGCTTATCGCTTAGCACAGGCGGGTCAGTCGGTGATGGTCTTTGAGCAGGAGAAGCTGGCGGGTGGCCTGGCCTCCGGCTTTCAGATTGGTGATGCCTGGCTGGAGAAGTTCTATCATCATATCTTTCGTAGCGATAAGATGATTATTCAGGTGATTGATGAACTGGGTTTGCAGGATCGCCTGGAATGGAAACGTCCGCGCACGGTCAGTCTGATTGGTGGCAAATTCAATCAGCTTGATTCACCAGCAACGCTGCTGGCATTTCGGCCCTGGAGCATTCCGGAACGGCTGCGCGTGGCGGCGGTGATGGCCTATATCAAGCTGGCACCACCCGCACTCTTTGAGGGCAAGACGGCAACGAGCTGGCTGCGCCGTACGATGGGGGCGCGTCCCTATGATATGCTTTTTGAGCAATTGTTTGTCGGCAAGTTTGGTCCTCTCGCAGATCAGATCGCGCTTCCCTGGTTCTGGGCGAGGTTGCATGATCGCACCACACAACTCGGCTATCTGCGCGGTGGCTTCCAGTTGCTCTATGAACGCCTGGTTGAACGTATCACGGGACTGGGAGGCAAGGTGCTGTTAGGGTACACGCGTTGAGAAGGTCGAGCAGAACGGCGAACGCTGGCAGATTGAGACTCAGCAGGGTTCCTGGAGCTTTGATCGCGTCATCTCTACGCTGCCAACACGGCTCACCTGTCGACTGATCCCAGCTTTGCCAGAGGAGTATCAGGCAAAGTATAACTGGGGACAGGCGTATGGGGCGCACTGTCTGATTCTGGCGCTGGATAGACAGGTTACTGATAGCTACTGGATTAATATTTGTGATCGTGGTTATCCTTTTACGGGCCTGTTTGAGCATACCAATTTTCGCGCTGCCAGCGAATATGGTGGAAAGCATCTGCTCTACCTGGGCAACTATCGGCCAATGAACGATCCACTTTTCACACAGAGCAAAGAAGAGATCCTTACAGAATTTCTGCCAGCCCTCCAGCGCATCATTCCCGATTTCTCTTTAGACTGGGTGCAGGAGAGCTGGAGCTTCTCTGCGCCTTTTGCCCAGCCGATTGTCACCACCGATTATCGCCAGCATATTCCCCCCCTGGATACGCCGCTTGAGGGCCTCTGGGTTGCAAATATGTTCCAGATCTATCCTCATGATCGCGGCCAGAACTATTCCCTGGAGCTGGCAGATAAGTTAGTCCACAAACTATTGCCCTGATATTTCATTGGGCGAAGTTGCTTGCTAAAGAAGGAAGAAGAGTGGTTCTCTCTCCCGGACACATTTTGAAGAGCGGGCGAGAACGCGGGCCGGGACCGCGTTTCGCATCCTGGCTGTGGGGCGGGAGAATCGCTGCGGCGAGACGGTCAGAGATCAACAGCCGACCCTACTGTTTCATAACCATTTCTGCATTTATTTAATCTAAATTTAACCTTAACCACACGCCTTCTGGTTATTGTTGTGTTATTATCCTTTGTATGAGATAGAGATATCCTTCTTTTTTATTAAGCATGAAGACCCTATGCTAATGAATAACTGATGACTCTTCTAGCAAAAAAACTATAAAACTGTGTGAAGGATTAAGGGAACGATATTATGATATCAGATAAGGATGCTCAACCAACTATGCCAGTACCTACGCCTCAGGGAGGAACTGAACAAGCAAAGCAGCACCCACGAGATTTTTCGCGGCGTAAGATCTTACTAGGAGCAGCGGCGGTGGGAAGGTTCGCTAGCGGTAGCCGGTGGTGCAGCAGTGCTTACCCACAAGACTCAAAATGAGCACGTGCAGCAACCCCAGGTTCAAATTACTACTTCCAAAGGGCAGCTAAGAGAGTATTGGGTTCAGGCTGATTCTTATTTTCATACTCTGATACCCACAAATCTTGATGGTATGATGGGTATGAAATTTGAATTCATCTCAGACTTCCTACTGGGCAATCGGGTATCGTTCTTATACTCCTGGTTGGGGAGAGCGGCTGGCGGCCAGTGCTGCAATTGGAGATAACAATGGTATTCCTGGTCCGGTCCTTCGCGGTTCTGTAGGTGATACGATTCGTGTCCATTTTCGCAACAATGATACGCATTATAACGCTCCACATAGTATGCATCCTCATGGTGTGCTCTATACGCCTGAAAATGACGGAGCCTGGTTTGCCCTAGATCCGCAGCCAGGTGCAGCCGTGAAGGTGGGTGAAAGTTATACCTACGAGTGGCAAGTACGTAAAAATTCTGTTGGCACCTGGGTCTATCATGATCATTCTATTCCATTTGGTCCTAATATGCTCATGGAATATGGCGCGGAACTAGGGATGTTTGGCTTCTTAGTCCTCACCGACGCTTCAACTCCAGCCATTGACCAGGAATTCTTTACCTTTATTCATGATATCTATCAGGCTGATGTCTCGTCGCTCTCACAAGATTATGACTGCTTTAATGGTCGTGCGTATCTCGGTAATACTCCCACTTTAAATATCGGTATGAACAAGCGTGTGCGCTGGCATGTAGGTGCGCTGGGCAAAGAATTTCATGTCTTCCACTTACATGGTCATCGCTGGCTCAACGAGAGCGGCAAATATACTGACACGCTGCACATGGGTCCAGCGCTGGCAAGCTCCTTTGATTTTGTGACCGATAATCCTGGCAAATGGCTCTATCATTGTCATGTCACCGATCATATGATGGGCGGCATGGTCGGTATGTATATCGTCTCTTAACAGATTTTTATAAAGAAACGCAGAGGAAATGGCCTCTTGTAATACAATGAGACCGCTTCTTTCCTTAAATTGCGCTAATCTAGAAAAAACGTCCAAATTTCCTACTTCTCCCTATTGTCAACAATCGGTATAGTATGCTATACTCTCTATGAGCAAGGTAGGTGCTTAAAGAAAGTGAGAGTATTCACGGTCTTCAAGCCATCCGGCAGCGTGCCAGCTCAACGGATAGGTCAGCGAGTCAGTTGCACGGAAATAAAAACGGGGTGTAGCGCAGTCGGCTAGCGCGCAGCGTTCGGGACGCTGAGGTCGGAGGTTCAAGTCCTCTCACCCCGACCAGGATGGCACGTATTGCAGAGTATGTGCCAGATTTTTTACCACAGGTACGAAGGAGTTCATGATAATGCAGGGATTTATCAGCTATACAACCGCATCCGCGTGTTGGCGCTTGATACCTCCAATGAGTACGTCAGCAATGCGAGACAACTGTTCTCTCGTTGACGCTGAACGTAGTCAGGTCGGAGCCACCCCTGCTGTACCGGGTTCTCCTGGACATCCGAGGCAGCTCCGCCCTTATCCACCTAGTTGTTGCAAACGGCAGTAGAAACTGAAGGATTGGGGCTTCTCTCCAGGCTCTCCTCCTCGGTTCTCTCCTCACTGTTTGCACCTGTCATCGGCTCTGACAGAGAGGAAGGGATATTACTTATGCCTGTTCTTGTATTGAACTCCTCGCTACAACCGCTTTCGGTTATTCCAGAACGCCGTCTTATCGTCCTGCTTTCAAAACACAAAGTTTCTTTTGTGGATGAGAAGGTGCGTTCGTTAATCGAAGAGAGTATTGCGGCCCGACGTCTTGAGCTTGAACGCCCGGTCATTGTGCAACTGCTAGCCAATGTCCGGGTACCGCGTGTGGCCCTCCAGCCCACACGCTCTAATATACTCCTGCGCGATGAAGAGACCTGTCAGTATTGTGGCAAACGGGGCCGCGATCTAACGCTCGATCATATCATTCCACGCTCTCGTGGCGGGCAAAGCACATGGGAAAATCTGGTTGCTTCTTGTAAGCTCTGTAATGGCAAAAAAGGGAGTCATCTTTTAAAAGAGGCAGGGATGCATCTGCTGAGACCGCCACGTGCTTTGTCTCAGGAATATGCAGGCTTCTTCCTTTTGCGCTATCCCAGACTGCGCGAGGCCTACGAGGAATTTATTACAACTGCCTCACAGGCGTCATAAGCCTGCATGAAGAACAATCAAAGATGCCGTCTGCTTCTATGCAAAACTTTTTCTTGTTCTTGTATAGATGCCCATTTCTTTTCTTTTCTTATACTAGAAACAGATGGCAAGGGGTGCAGGTACTACCTGCGCCCCTTGTTTGTATCTGTAACCAGGCAGTAATTCGTATCGTATATATACTCTACAGGGAAAGAGTTTTAGTTCCATCCCAAATGTCGGGAGAATCTTATCGTTCATAGGGAGGGAAGAAAATATGTCTAACCTTCCTGCATGCGAAAATTTGTCCTGACGGGCCAGCAGTACGATGGAATATATTGTTGTGTTTATATGTTATAGTTAAAACAACGGTGTTTTTGTCCTGGTAGCAGTGCTGTTTTTACTGCATGCCAACAAAGGTGGTACTATGCTCAATCAAATCATTCCCAGCCAGCTCTTCGCGACGACGCCGATCAGTCTCAATTACCTCTGTCTGCACGGTCATTTTTATCAGCCACCACGCGTAGAACCGTTCTCTGGTATTCTCCCTCTCGAACCCGGTGCCACACCTTTTAGCAATTATAATGAGAAAATCACTGCGGAATGCTATCGACCTAATGCGGAAGCTGGAAATTTTGAATATATTAATTTTGATCTTGGTCCTACATTAGCGGCCTGGTTAGAACAGGCCCATCCTGATGTCTATCAAACAATAATCAATGCAGAACGGAAGCATTTCCAGAGCTACGGTGTCAGCAATGCAATGGCCCAGGTCTATAATCATACGATTCTGCCCCTGGCAACGACGCACGATAAGCGCACGCAGATTCTCTGGGGTCTGGAAGATTACCGCTACCGCTATGGGCATGAAGCGCACGGCATGTGGCTGGCAGAGACGGCGGTTGATCTAGAGACACTGGATATACTGGCACAGTGTGGAGTTACGTACACGGTCCTTGCTCCCTGGCAGGCGGCTACGCAGATCGATCCGACTGAACCCTATATCGTCCCTCTGCGCGAGGGTCGCAGTATTACAGTCTTTTTCTATAATGCTCCTCTTTCAGGTGGTGTTTCATTCGACTGGAACACGACGAACGATGCGAATGTCTTTGCAGCTTCCTATCTGCCAAACCATCTTGTACAAAACAAGATAGAGGCAGGAATCTCGCAATTGGTCGTGATTGCAACCGATGGTGAGCTTTATGGACATCACAAACCCTGGCGCGACAAGTTTCTAGCGCACCTCGTGCGCTATGGAGCGCCGAGCTACGGCTTTGAGGTCTGCTCGCTCGAACGCTATATGCAGATGTTTCCTGCGACCAGGCAGGTAGAACTGCGTGTGCCCAGCGCCTGGAGTTGCGGGCATGGCGTCAATCGCTGGAGCGTCGGTTGTGAATGCACGGAAGGCGACAGTCGCTGGAAAGGCACACTGAGAGATGCACTTATCCATTTAAGCGATAAAGGCAACTCCATCTTTGAACAGTACGCCAGCAAGACGCTGCAAGATCCCTGGAAGGCGCGGGATGAATATATCGCTCTGCGCAACGGCTGGGAGAGCCAGGAGGATTTTTGGAATCGCCATAGCCACGAATACCTCCAGCCCACCGACCAGCAACGCATCTATACAACCGAACTGCTTTTAGAGGCAGAATTTTACCTGCAATATAGCTTTACCAGTTGCGGCTTTTTCTTTGAAGACCTGGATCGCATTGAGCCACGCAATGATATTGCCTTTGCGCGCCGAGCAATCAGTCTGTTCTGGCAGGCTCTAGATATTGATCTTCAGCAGGACTTCGTGAATGATCTGCATCTGACCAGAAGTTGGCGCACACAGAAGACGGGTGCGGACCTTTATCGAGAGTTGCCAGTGATTGCAAAAGGGCTTTTACCTCCTTTAGAAGAAGTCTAGAATAGATCTTTTTATCCCTAGAAAAAGCGGAAAAGTTGAGCGAGATAAGGCATCTCCGTCAAATGAGAGAGATGCCTACTCGTTCTAGAAGATCGCGGCAGAGTTCGGCGCGATATTTGATTGGCTTGCGGTCAGGCGTATGTGTATCTGAACCGGCGGCAATCAGCAGATTGTTCTTGCGGGCATAGGCAAGATAGAGAGCTTGCTGCTCGGCGGTATGGAGAGGATAGTAGACCTCCAGGCCATCGATTGGGACCTCGCGGCACAATTGATTGAGCATATCTTCATAATAGCGCGTGATATCCGCCCGTCCAGGATGGGCCAGAATACAGACTGCACCAGCCTGATGAGCCGCCTCAGTCACTTCCACAATATCATTTTTTTCTTGGCGCAGACCAGCTTCGACCAGAATACGCCAGACAGGGAGATCCTGTGTATCGTAGCCATGCTCTTGTAGCAAAAGAAACATATCACGGATCTGTAATGGTTCACCACCGCTCAAGCGTAGAATTTCATTCTGACGTGGAAACTGGTAGGCCCTACGGCGCAATGCAGAATACACAGCCTGCACATTCTCACGTTGTCGCCGGATCACCTGCTCACACAGCGCCTGTAGCTGCTGATGATCGGGACCAAAGTTATAGCAGAGCAGATCGGTTGGCTTTCCACGCCACTGAGTAGTCATCTCAACAGCAGGCAAGACAGGAAGATATTTCTGGGATGCCAGATACTGAATATCGGCAGTAGCATCCAGGCGGTCATGATCAGTAACCGCAATCAGGGAAAATTGCTCATTTACCAGATAGTCCACCAATTGCGTAGGCTCCCAGATACCATCGCTATAGGTCGTATGCATTTGTAAATCAATAGCAGCATCAGCGGACAGAGTCAGATCTGAAGTAAACACTCCCATCATCTGCTCCTTTCTTTGAAACACGGAGAATGTAGCTGAGATAGGTAGTAGTCCTCTACTTATTTCAGACACATAGGCACAGACAGACAGATGAACTTGCCTGTCCTTCGTAATCTCCCACGAACAATCAAGTATTGCCTTTAAAAGCAATTTGCAGTAAACCCATCAAAACCGCGAGATTGGGAATTTGAGATGTTGGCTTCGTATACCAGCTCAAGATATTGCCCTCACGGGTGATCGTGAGCACACCCTTTTGAATAGTGATGCCCTTGACTTGCGGCCAGGGCAACAGCTCTTTCCCGTTATTTGCACCCTGTTGATTAATACTTAACGGCCCAAATAGCACAGTCTGTCCCGCCTGATACGCCGCCAGATAAGATGGTAACATATGTTGCTTACTCTGTTCAATAATTTCATTGCCCATCTTCTCAACCTGCTTAAAGCGATCATTCAGCACAATGACCAGGCCATCTTTCCGGCGCACCGTATATTTATGCGATGTCCCGGCATACACACCATTCGTATAATGCTTCGTCACACGCTGCCAGACAGCCTCAATATCTTCCCAGCGCACAACCTCTATTTTCTCATTTTTTATAAACAAAAAGCCATACGCACAGATATAGACGCTCCAACGATAAAGAATAGGGACAAGAAACAGATAGAGCGCGAGAGCCAGGAATCCGACGCTGACACAGATCATAAGGGCAGCGGGTTCAATCTGGGCGGGTTGAGAAACAAAAAAAGCCATACCAGAGAAAAAAGCAAAGACAATACCACCAACGATACCGAGAATAATCATCGTGATTGACCAGCGATTATAAGTGATCTTATAGTGAGATTGTAAAGGACCGAGTTGAGAGACTGCCGTTACCTGTTGAGGATTGAGAACGCCTATTGAAGCAGGAAAAACATCCGTGTTTTGTACCATACCAAAACGCTCCTAAACTCTCTTCTTTTGAAGAACATATTCAACCAGATCTTTAAGAATAGCGGCATCGCGAATCATCCAATCTGGAAAAGTATACCACTGACCAGTATCCTTTCTGCCAATAATAATTTCCCGGTCACTCACACCAATGCCCGCAATCTCGCTCCAGGGGACAAAATCAGCGCTGCCATCCAGGCTAACGCCTTGTTTATTGACGTGCAGTGCACCAAAATCGACGGTTGCTCCAGCTTGATAGGCAACGATCTTTGGGGATGTTTCGCGCAAAAGAGCATGTTGTGCATAGCTCACCAGACCTCTTAACACCTCAATATTCGGAATCATTCCTAGAGGATGGACGGCCCAGGGCTGTGGATCATCGCGTTTATACCATTCGAGTTGCTTTGCAGTAACAGAAAGCCGCTCCAGTTCCGACCAGAGCAGCTTTCTGCGTCCAGTGCGGAGAGTAATACCCTCAGTATTCAGGGCGATCTCCTCAAAGAGCACGGTCTCTCCGCGTGTATAGACCGCTAGCGCACGGGGCAAGAGGCGCTGAGTAATCTCTCGTTCAAGTAAACTGCCCAGAAGCTTGCTTTCAGAAAATTGTGGTCCAAACTCAAAGAGCTGTTCATCGCTGCGGCGGATAACATACGTAGCCTGATCAGGCTTATTTGTGACGTGGCGGTTCACCTTCCAGATACGTTCCATTGCCTGCCAGGGGATAATCTCAATTTTGCGCGTAACGTAGAGCAAGCCTTCTGGATAAACGTAGACAGTAGAGCGAGGAAGAAGAAAAGGGACAAAAATAGTCCAGCAACCAACTATTATCCAGGCGGTACCAATAAGAGGAATAATAATAGATTGCCACCAGGGTAGCCAGGAGAAAATGCTAGAGTAGCTCACCAGATACGCAGCGCTTATCGCCACACCGATCATGAGCGCGACGATCCCGGTTAGCAGGCGAAAGCTTCCAGTACGCATAGCTACATGGACAGCCTGCAAACGGCCCAGCCTCTCCTCAGAGGCGGCGTGGGCCACGGCCTCTGGAATGTGCAAGCCCGCAGCGATCTCACTCATTGATAACTCCATGAACATAGATTCTTCAATACATGCATCCCCACATAACAACCCCTACAATCTATTATACACCTAAATGCTATTGGGATTTAATAAATGACGATTGCGGTGTTCCAATCAGTATTATTGTAGATCCAGTCGGCCTGATCGAGGGGCACATTAATGCAGCCATGACTGCCATTATTAGAGAAGCTCGCATCGCCGCTTGAGTCTACGTGGGGAAACTGTGTGCCAGGACCGTAGTCGGCCCGCCACCAGCTATCGTGGATAAAATAGCCACCCAGATGATATTCAATAGCAAAGTGAATCGGCGTCGGCGGATACCAGTAGGGCGAGTTGGGCGGCTCACTGGAGGTAAAAGTTGTTGGTGAGAGACGGGCCTGGACGGACCAGACGCCAGGGAGCGAAGGGAGTTCCGGGCGACCCGTCGTCACCTGCAAGCCACGCACTAACTTCCCATTTTGATAGATGCGCATAGCCTGATTTGAAAGCGAAACAACAATCACCTGGCGATTGAGCAGGCCATACTGCTGGAGAACCTGCTGGTCGGTCTTGTGAACCTGGTCAAAAGGCGTTTTATCGGCATAATCGCTCTCGAACAGGTGCAGACTAAAGAGATCATTATTCGCTAGACTGACTACAGATTGAAAATCGGCGTTGCTCACCGCCTGGCTTAAGGCATCATCTAGATCTGAGCCAATCCCTTGCTGCATATATCCGGCATCCAGAGGATACGTATTGCCATCGTAACTGTCATGATAGAGATGTGCCTGGCCCCATTTCTGAACCTCCTGGTGAAACTGATTGACCAGGTAGCGGGCCTGGGCTGGCGCTACATCATTTTGTATAGTCGCAATATCGGTATCTATCTGTTTGCTGAAAGCAGCGTAGTCCTGAATAGTCTTGACCTTACTTATCTGGGCCTGATCAGCATTCAGGCGGGACTGATAGGCGTTGGTATCAACACCATACGTCTTAAGAAAAGCGACCTTCGCGACCAGTTCTTTGTACTTATTGGCAGTAACGAAGGGCAGGGCCAGCGTAGAATGCACAAGCGCGAGTTGATATTGTCCATCGATAAGCGTCTGGATACGCTGTAAATCGGCTGGAGTGCTGGCAGAAGTCAGCAACTTCTGATCGCCTTGATCCTGCACCTGCAACCAATTCACATCCAGATGGGCACTCTGCATCTGCGTGATCGTCGTTTGTAGCTGTTTAAATTGTGTAGATACTGTTGGGAGCAAAGCAAGGGCCTGGCTGATTGTATGGGCCTGAGTGCTGACACGGGCAAAATCGACAGGGGTAGTAGCACTCAGAAGTGCGTTCTGGCTGTGTTGAAACTGCTGAGAGAAGCTTTGCATGGGCAGACCTTGAGCGTGCTGCTGCGCCAGCAGAATTTGCAGTGCTTGCAGATCGCTTTGAGCCTGATTTTGCGCACGCTGTGTAACAGTAGCACTGATACTTTGCAGTTGCAGAGATAGCTGTGAGTAGCGGATGGCGAGATTCTGATAATAGTCGTTCGCAGGTTGGGCGCTAAAAAGGGTAAGGGGTGGCTGAGCGGTACTGAGTAGTTGCTGTTGTTGGAGAACAGGTTGCAAGGCTGAAGAGGGGACGCCATTGTGTTTTGCCTGATTGAGCAACTGTACAAAGTGCGCCTGATCCTGAGTAGCCTGCTGTTGAGAGGGACTGGCGCTGCCACAGGAGCTGAGAGCCAGCAAAGTACTCAGCAGCGACACGGCGACGAGCAGGGCGCGTAGTAGTCTGGGGGCGGTGGGGCCCCGAAAAAAGGATCGAGCCATAACAGTCAGTTCCCTTTCCCAACAAATCCTGAAAATGTATCTGATGAGAAATATACTACCCTGTCAGAGGTCATCTATAGGATGGTGCAAATCCCGTAGGGCAGAGCGGCTTAGCCCGTCTCCTCCTCGCCGACGACCACCATCTCATCGGATGTTGATTATCTTGCAAATGAACTCTGGCAGAACAATATTTGTTATTGAACGTGATTTTTTTAAAACACATTCTTCAACTATCCTCATTAATGTACAAAAAAGAACTTTTTATAAACCACGAACCAATGCTACCCCACCGTTTCAAAACGCCTTTTCAGCGGCGATAGTACCTACTCTGTAGCCGGAGACGGTCAAGCCGCTCTGCCCTACGAGATCGGGGATCGCCGGGAACTGGAGACGGTCAAGCCGCTCTGCCCTACGAGATCGGTCGCGAGCTGGAGACGGGCTAGCCGCTCTGCCCTACGAGATCGGGGATCGCCGGAGAGTTGGAGACGGGCTAGCCGCTCTGCCCTACGAGATCCGGGGGCGTCGGGTTGCCAGGAGACTAACGGCGACCACCTTTGGTTTTTGCTTTTTTCCGCTTCTCTTTGCGAGCGGCTTTACCAGTCTTCTTGCCGCCAGCAGGTCTGGGCAGGCCTGGCATACCGGACATATCGGGCATTCCCGGCATCCCTGCCATGCCACCGCCACCGCCGAACTGGCGAGCCATCTGAGCCCAGGGACCTTTGCCGCTGGTAATCTGGCGCATCATAGTGCGCATCTCGGCGAACTGTTTAAGCAATTGGTTAAGATCTTCAACGGTAGTTCCACTACCGCGCGAGATACGTTTGCGGCGGCTGCCGTTGATAATATCGGGATTTCTGCGCTCCTCTTTGGTCATGGAGAGAATCATAGCCTCAACGTATTTCAGTTGATCGCCCTCCAGAGCCTCCTCCATCTCCGGCATAGCGGCCAGCTTATTAAAGCCCGGCAACATCTCCATCACCTGGCGCATCGGTCCCATACGCTTCAACTGGCGCATAGCGCTCAAGAAATCTTCCAGATCGAACTTGCCCTGCTGCATCTTGGCCTGCGTCTTCAGGGCCTCTTCCTCGTCGATGGTCTCTTGCGCACGCTCAATCAGGGAGATCACATCGCCCATACCCAGGATACGCGAGGCGAGGCGATCTGGATAGAAGGGTTCCAGAGCATCGGTTTTCTCGCCCGTAGCCATAAACTTAATGGGCACGCCAGTCACAGAGCGGATCGAGAGCGCGGCACCACCACGGGCATCACCATCCATCTTCGTAAGAACCATACCGGTGAGCGAGAGGGCCTGGTTAAAGTCCGTGGCAACACGGACCGCTTCCTGGCCGGTCATAGCATCGGCGACCAGCAAGATCTCGCGGGGCTGCAAGCGGCTACGAATGTTTGTCACCTCTTGCATCATACGCTCATCAATATTCAGACGGCCAGCGGTATCCAGAATAATTACCGAACAGGCCTGCTCACGGGCGAAATCGAGCGAGTGGACACAAATGTCAACCGGGTCCGCGCCCATCGGCTCAGAGTAGACCGGAATGGAGATCTGCTTACCCAGCGTTTTGAGCTGATTAACGGCGGCGGGCCGATACATATCGGCGGCAACCATCATAGGGCGCTGGCCCTGTTTGCGCAAAAAGTTCGCCAGCTTTGCGGCGCTAGTTGTTTTACCAGAGCCCTGAAGACCAACAAGCATAATAATATGTGGAGGCGGACCGCTCAGATCCAACTTATTTTTGCCGTCAGTGCCCCCCAGGACCTCTACAAGTTCCTCATTGACAATTGAGAGCACCTGCTGAGCTGGAGAGAGACTGCCCATAACATTGGTGCCGATGGCCTTCTCTTTGACACGCTCGACGAACTGGCGTGCAACCTTCAGATTCACGTCGGCCTCGATCAAAGCGATGCGCACCTCGCGTAGAGCAGCGTTTACATCGTCCTCAGTCAGTTTTCCTTGCCCACTTAAGTTATTGAATATACCATCAAGACGTTTGGATAAACTTTCAAACATCGCCATAAATGCAAATTTCCTCTCTCCGCCAGTCAGTCACAAATTCTCAAAACATGGAATGGAGAATCATAATGAGCCCTATTATACCACGTCTAATCGGTGCTACAACCGCCAGAGTTGCTTGGCGACATTCACCAGTTGATTCTGGCGCTGATCGATGACGGTTGGTGTCCATTCCCGGAAGCCCAGAACCTGAGTTGTCAGAACAAAAGGCGAGATGCCACCAGAAGAAGAGAAATAGTACTGTTTTTTATACTCGAAATCATAGTTCTCGGCACGAATATTTTTTCCGCGCGAGAGCAAGAGCAGATTCCCCAACTTGTTGACATAGCGGTCACGAATCTCACGCGTAGGAAAGATACTGGCCCATTCGCTATCGATAGATGGACGTTGGGGCAGGACATGCTCAACGCTGACGGTATGATAATCGTAGGTGGCGATACCCTCAGAAAGGCGCGAGTCCAGGCGCAAGAGGACATAGCGACAGACATGAGGCATCTGATAGATATTACTGTTAAGAGCCAGGATAAATTGGCGGCATTCACGGGCCGAGAGTTGGAGCGGAGAGGTATCGACGAAAAGATCCTCTTTGTGATAGATCGCATCCAACAATTCACAATAGCGGTCAATACGTTTGTAGGGCGGAACACGGCAGATCTCAAAGCTCAAGGCCAGGCGCTCTAAATCGGTCAGGAAGCGCAGAACCAGATCAGGCTCTTGCACATGCTCGAAAAAATAGTAGAGGGCCGGGGGAACCCAGCGCGTACGATCAATCTGATTGAGCCAGCGAAACATAGCATTGATCTCTTTGGCATGTTTGCCATGCTGATAGTTTGTCTTGAGCATATAGTTATACGCATGGGCATAACGGATCAAAGTATTATCGATAAAATCCTGGGCGCTCATTGGCTGCGAAGGGCAGGGAAAGACATAATGGCGGAACTCCTCGATCATGCCCTTGAGCATACGTTTGCGTGAAAATATCGTACGCAGGTCCTCAAAGAGATCTTCAAAAGAGCGGCTGCCCAGCATCGATTCGATCTCTTCCCATTTCGCCGTATATTCTTCCTGGGCTTGCAGAGGGACCGCATTAATAATCTCAGCCTTTAAAATATCCGGATAGGAGAGGTCGAGACCCCGGCTATTGAGGACCGAGAAGATACGATAGACAGAATCGAGATCAGAGGAATCAACGGCAACGACGACGAGAAAGCAGCGATTTATCACAAATTGCGCCAACGTCATTAGTTGATCAGGCGTAAACTTTTGCAGTTCGCGAATGAAACCAAGCGTATTATCACGAATGTTTCTCTGGCTCTCAGAAAGTTGAACATCACCCAGACTTTTGAGCTTCTCGATGCTGCCTTCATCCTGAATATAGGTCTGAAAGAACTCCCTATCCAGCTTGCGCAAAGTCAGACGATGGCGGGCAGGAGTACCAACAATCTTATTTGCCTTCTCACTGAGAAACGAGGTAAGACTGTCTGCATCATCTTTATGAACCAGGCTACGTAAAACTGCCAGCAGCATAATGAGAGTCGTCAGGCGCTGCTGACCGTCGACGACCTGGGCATCGGAATTATCGCCCTTAATCAGGACAATACTGCCCAGAAAATAGGGGTCCAGATCGTCAATAGGGGCAGAGATCCCCTCATAGCCCGTAAAAGATCTTGCAAAAGCTCTTCGGACTCTTCGGATGTCCAGGAATAGGCTCGTTGATATAAAGGAATAGTAAAGACAAAATCGTCACTAAAAATCTTGCGGATCGGATACTCGGCCCCGCGAATAGTCATTTTATTCATACTGCTTTATGCTCGCTCAATCTGTATTTTACGTACTTCATCGTCATTATAGGGAAAAGCAGCAGGCGCGTCAACAAACATACAAGAGGCACAAGGCTTTTTGTAGGAAAGGCCCGCTGGATTTAACGCGCCTTTGGAGCTAGAGCACAAGGAGAGAAAGCGCGTTGTAGAGGAAAGAAAATGTGCTATGATTAATCCTGACCGCAGACAAGAGGAGATCAGGATGGCACAGATAGTACATACCGTGAAACGCTCTCAGGAAGAGATTTTTAGCAACTATAGCTGGTGGGAGCAAGGTTGCATGTTGTTACGGATCAATAAAGAGCGCTGTGACTATATCGAATTGCGTGTAGACCGAGTCTTTGGCCGCGAGGCGCTACGCCAGCAGGTTATTCTGGAAGTAGGCTGTGGTGGTGGCTTGATCTGTGAAGAACTGGCTCAACGGGGTGCAATGACGATTGGAATTGATCCAGTTGAGGAGGCGATTCAGACGGCACGGCTTCATACGAGAGAGAGCGGCATGGGGCAGAACGTTGCCTTTGTACACGGATACGCCGAGTCTCTGCCTTTTGCCAGCGGCAGTTTCTCAGTTATTGTCTGTCTGGATGTCCTTGAACATGTTGCAGACCTGCCAAAAACGCTCAGTGAGATTAGCCGGGTGCTTGCGCCGGGCGGAATATTTATTTTTGATACGATTAATCGAACGTTTCTTTCGCGCCTGGCGGTGATCTGGATTGGGGAGCGCTTCTTCCAAAAGTACGGTCTGGTGCCAGGTCTTCATGAATATAGAAAATTTATCAGGCCCGCCGAGCTTCAGACTCAGATCAAAGCCACTGGTCTCCAGATAGAAGAAGTGGTTGGATTTACGCCCCATATTATAAATGGGCGTCTCACGCTCAGTCCCGGCTGGTTTAAGAGCGTTTCGTACATTGGTTATGCAACGAAAGGGCGCTAGCCCATCCCCTATTCTAGCCAGAACTGTTTGTCTTCTTTGGACATCGTACTACGAGCGATTGCTTCGCTAAAGCTCTGGTGCTGCGGTCCCTGTTGTGGACTGCGGGCGGCTTCTTGATTCTGGCGTCGATTGAGCGAGATGGCTGGCTGACTATTCTCTAGCAGATTGCCAAACTGATCGATGCCCACCTGGAAAAAGTGAGCGAGCCGCTCTAGCTGGCGCTGGCTCAGGCTCACCAGTTCGATAGCACCATTTTCAAATTTATTCCAGACATCAACGCTCATGCGGAGACTATTGGCCGTCTCTACTTTGCTCAGATGGCGCTGTTTACGCAATTCTGCCAGGGTTGCGTAGGAAGCTTCTTGCGCAGCAAATGTCCGCTCCAGAGCACGTTGAAAGGCACGTTGTGTTATGGGCAACAATGCTGCTTCTTCGGCCAGATCAATACCTCGCGTAGCATGATAGCCAGCAATAAAATCGATCAGGGCCTCTGCTCAGCCGGATGTTCGCGCAACAAGCGCTGCTGACTCAGTGTATCTCCGGCCTCAGCTGCGGCTAACCAGGCCATCTTCAAACGCTGCAATTCTGGAGTGTTCATGGTACATATACCTTTCTATTCCCCATCAGATTTGTGTGATTTCCACCTCACGGGTAGGCCACATATGGGCTGCAAGGAATACTTCCTATTTATTATGCTTCTTATTGAGGCTGCACTACAGGCGAAAAGCTTGCCTGTTGCTCTTTCAGCACACATTCGCGCAGATAGCTGCGTGCTCGCTCGTAGCGCAAGCGTACAGTGCGCTCAGTACGTTTACAAAGTTCAGCAATATCATCCCATTTCATACCTTCAAGAGCACGAAGAACCATAATCTGGCGATCCAGCGGATCTTGCAGATACGTCAGGATACGCTGACTTTCGGCTTCAGCGTGCAGATCTTCGTATGGATCATCGGGATCAGCGACATCAGCCGTACTAGTATTCCCCTCGTCGTCAGCCATAACAGGGTGCAGAGACTCAACCAGGGAGCGAGGCACATGCTGTGGTCTGCCAGCGGGGCGGCCATCAGCGTCTCGGCGATAGTAGAGGCCCTCTTGCCGCAAAACGCGATTAAATTCATCAACGCAGAGACAGCGCAAATAATGTACAAAATTCTGGGTGATAAACACCTCTCTGGCATTCATCGCCTCACGCAACAGATGCTCAGACATATTCGCAATAGCCTCTTCACGCAGTTCTGGTCGATGGCGCAGACCCTGTGAATGGCGTTGAAACATAGGTACACAACGCTGCAATAGCACTTCACACAGATAGCGTATATGTTCCGTCTTGCCCTGGCCTTGCAAACCGCGAATAGAGAGAACCAGCTCAATCTCGCTTATCTCATAACGCCCTTCTGGTGTACGACGCCGCAAACGCTCGGCAAGCGTAGGATCACTCAGGTCGATCATCATATCCCCCCAAGAGTTACCGTGGTTTTCGCTTTCGTGTCTCCCACAAAGCTATTCTTCTTCCGCCTACAAATTCCGGTAATCATTTCCGCTGATAGAGCAATTTCGCTCTCCACGTAGAAATTAAAAGAGAGAAGCAGAGACTTCTGCTCATTATAAGTAAATAAGTCGGGCCTGAGACACATGTTAAGCATAACAGAAATTGCTGAAACAGAAAACCCAGAAAGTGGGGTGAAAATTCCTAACGTTCCTGCAATAGTACTCTGATAGCCTTCTTTCGTAGGAGAACGACCAGGGTCTCACGATAAAAGGAAGTTCTGCGCATCTGGACGGCAACGGAAAATGATGGTAGGATGAGAAAAATGAGTGAAAGCAAGGAAGAAAGAGTCAGGCTCTGAGGCCATCATTCAAACCTGTGCAAGTCTCCTGTTGCTCACTACCATCACTAACAAGACGAGCAATAGGCAAGAAAAAATGCCAACCGTCCACCTAGCTCCTAGATATTCGAGCATAATACCAGTAATAAAGAAACCGAACGAATAGGCACCCAGGGTTACAAGTCGTACGAGACTCATAACTCGGCCCCTGATGGCGTCGGGGACAACTTTTGTGGTATAAGAGCTCGCTGTCGAAACGTAAAATGGGTCTACCATGTAGACCAGGACAGTGATTACTAAAACAAGGAAGTTGTTTGTAGCGAGGGAATAAAGGCTAATAATCACAAAACTAAGCGCCGATACTACTACCAACAACTGTTTAAGCCGAAGCTTGGAGTGAACTTTAGCGTAGAGCAATGAGCCTGCAATTTCACCTCCTGCGGCAAAAGCAAAGATAAGTCCAATAAAAGCCGATCCTGCATGGTGCTCTTTGGCTAAAACTACGATGAGCAGATAGAGGCCAGAAACGATCATGGTACGCCCCGCTGTCATAGTGCTAAGAAAGCGAAGCACTGGCTGGTTCCAGTACCACGAAAGCGCTTCCCTGAATTCACGATGAAGGGCTTTACGTTCTACTGGTGTCTCGACTCCAAGCGGAGCGTTGATGAAAAAAATAGAAAAGGCATTAATTATGTAGGATAGGCTGTCGGCGAAAAATGCCATAAAGCCTCCCACGGTTTGGTACAAGAAACCACCAAGTGGCGGTCCAGCAAGCGTTCCCGCAGAACTTGCTGTACCCAGTATTGCACTAGCACTTGGGAGTTCTTCTTTAGTGACGACTTTAGGCAAAGCTACAATCCGACCTATATTGGCAAACACAAAGAACGAGCCTTCTATGGCACATGCAATGTAGAGCTCTGGAAGTGTAAGCCGATGAGAGAAAAGTGCCAGTGCGATACTGCCCATTGCTAATCCACTACCAAGATTAGCAACAAACATAACAGTTTTTCTATCCCATCTGTCTACCAGCACACCAGCCGGAATTGACCAAATAACAAATACCAGCCCACGAATTGCAGCAACGGAGCCAGCGCGGGCAGGAGAGCCGGTCAAGGCGAGCACCACTAATGGTAATGCAATACCAGAAACCTCAGTACCCATCCAGGAAACGAGCTGTCCACTCCACAGAAGGATGAAGTTGCGCTGTTTCCATAGAGACTTTTTTTTTGTTTCGGACATTTATAGACCTCTGAGAAACAACGGAACGGATTTGCACCATAAGAGGAAGCCACATTTTGCTGCTGGGCAAACACCTGCTGATGCTCTTGATGAATTGCGTCAAGAACCACTCCTTCCTCTCGTCAAGCAAGCACACCGTCATACGAGATAAAATAGATATATATGGATATAACGTATTCGCGTAACAAACTTCACAATCTGGGTTGTAAAGGCAATGAGAGGAAGAACAGTCTTCTCTGCTGCATAGCTCAGTCGAGAAAACATTCCAGCCTGTTGAAAAAGTCTCCGATGGATGAAAATACCTTACAATCACGCTACAATTTACGCTCAGGTTTCGCATGCCTACGAGCATGAATTGCACTTAACTAAACCGTATTGCGGGCAAGCCGATCTACCCTACGAGAGTGTAGCGGAGGGCAAAGGTACTATTGAGTTTTACAAGTACGGGAAAAGTATTGTATATTCTTAAAAGAGAATGAAAATGGCCCCGTTAAAAAAGTACGCTCCTTTTAATGAGCTCTAGTCTGATAGAGGGCAGCGAAGCTTTCAGATAGAGAAAGAGCCAACTTCTCCAGGTACTTTACGTGGATAGGAGTGTGGTGCTAGATACAATAGTACATATCCTTCTATACGTTAGTAACTTGTAGAAAGAGTCAAGCTTTTATACACTAAGCAAGAGCGGCGGGGTCCGTGGGTTGAGTGGCATGAAGGCGCAACTTTCATAGACGTGGATGGGATGAACTCAAGTTTTACTAAGCTAAATTGAGGCACGTTCATCGTTATTTTTGAGGTTGGAGCCAGGTATTTGCTCTCAAGTATTTCCTATTGGCATCGAAATTCATTGAGAACTATGTAATCACCCTATTGTCAAATTATAGGGGAGGAAAAGCAGACGAATGTTAGAAATTCTACCAAAAATTCCGGTAATGCAAGCATCCTATGCCCTGGGCAAACCTCTTGCACTTCCTCTGAATTTAACGATCAGCGTGAGTTATCGCTGTAACTTGCGTTGTAAAACATGTAATGTATGGCAACGCCCTAATGATGATTTTACAATAGAAGAATACGAAAAGACATTTGAGTCGCTGGGAGATGCCCCCTACTGGTTTACCTTCAGTGGTGGCGAGCCTACGCTGCGTAAAGATCTGCCGGATATGGTTGGTGCAGCCTACCGTCATTGTCGCCCTGGCATTATCAATATCCCAACCAATGGTATTCAGTATAAAATTATACCGGACCGTGTCGAGAAAGTGCTCCAGGCAGCACATGGCACAGAGGTAGTTATCAACCTTTCCCTTGATGGTATCGGTGAAAAGCACGATATTGTGCGCGGCGTCAAGGGCAATTTTGAGCATTCCATGCGTACCTATGCTGGTCTCAAGGCACTCAAGAGCCGTTACAAAAACTTCACACTGGGCATCCACACCGTTATCTCAAACTTCAACGTTGATGAATTTGACAACATCTACAAATTTGTCAGCACAGAGTTGAAACCGGACCAGTTTATCAGCGAAATTGCTGAAGAGCGCGTCGAGCTGGATACAGTTGGTATGGGCATCACGCCCCCGATTGAGAAGTACCAACCAGTGATCGAGCGTCTGCAAGAAGGCATTCGTCAGGAAGAAAGCGAAGGAGTAGCCCGTGTAACGCAGGCGTTCCGTGATCGCTATTATGATATCGTGAAGCGCACACTAGTAGAAAAGCGCCAGATCATCCCCTGCCTCGCAGGTATAGCCTCAGCTCAGATCGCGCCAAACGGCGACGTCTGGACCTGCTGCATCCGCGCCGAGTCGGTTGGAAATCTGCGCGAGCATAACTACGACTTTGGCAGTGCATGGCGTACAGTCAAAGCCGACGAGATGCGCCGCAGCATTAAAGCTGGCGAGTGTTATTGCCCATTGGCAAATGCAGCTTACACCAACATGGTCTGCCACACACCAACCGTCACAGCCGTTGGCCTGGAAGTAGCGAGAGAGATTGCCGGAACATCCATCAAAGGGAAGAACGGAAAATCCGACAAGCTGCGCAGCCTACCAGTTATTAACGCTGCACAGGAAGCCGCCGATAAAGTGAAAGTTCAGGCCTAGTTGGCGAATCATACAGTGAGACAAAAGGCAAAGGGTGGCAAGAAATCTCTATTTCTTAGCCGCCCTTTGTCTGCTTACTCACCAGATGCGAGATGCGTTTTAGTTATCGAAGATTACGGGGATTCCGTGGAGAGATTGCGCGGAGCTGAGGATTTGTCTCCTGCAAAAACGTGCGGCGCAGGCGCTCTATCTCCTGGCGCAGTTCGGCCATCTCTTCAATATGAAGTTGTTCATATGCGGCCAGGCGTTGTTGTAGAAGTAGAAGCTCATAAGCGATGCTCCCATAATCAGCTTTGGGGGCCTCGATAGTCTCAAAGACTTTTTCTTCTTCTGGCAAAACAGAACTGTGTTCATCTGTTACTGCATCGTACATTTTCGGCATTGGCTGGTACGCATTCGGCGTATCTGATTCGGACATAGCTTGAATCCCCTTATACTGTTTGTTTATGCATGATAAATACGGTTGCTCGTTGTACTAATAGGCAGGCTCAATAAAAATAGATGCCACTTATTCTGTAGTATTACGTATTTCTAGAGCTGGCACAAGTCACAACCGTATAAGGTATATACGTCTTTCGTATCATCGCTGTTGGAATCTCGTGAGGAATGCAGTGACCGAAGAATTGTCTACACAGACATCTCATTCCGCAGCCTGGACCGGTATTCGTGTCCTGGTAGTGGATGACCATGAAGTCGTGCGCAAAGGCCTTGTGACGGCATTGAACGAGGAAAAAGATTTCGTGGTCGTGGGGCAAGCGGATAACGGCATTGCGGCAATTGCCCGCGCTCAGGAGTTCCAGCCAGATATTGTTTTGCTGGATATCTTTCTTGGGTCCTCGAACGGACTGGATATTGCCCAACAGCTGCAACGCGCCTGTCCTGAGGCTAAAATTGTTATATTGACCGGGCTAGCTGACGAAGAACTGCTTTTGCGTTCTATGCGCATAGGAGTGCAGGGGTATCTACAAAAATCTTTGCCGTTGGCAGAGTTGCTTGGCGCATTACGGACTGTTTACCGGGGCGAACGGGTGATTGGTGAACCGCACGCGCTCACCCAGGTACTCAGCGAGTTTCAGCGCCTGACGCGAGAGCAGGACCGTACACGTTCAGGTCTTAGTGAACTGGAGATCGAGTTGGTCCGTCTGGCGGCGCAGGGATGCAGTAACAAAGAGATTGCGGCCCGTCAATTCTGGAGTGAAGTCACAGTGAAACGGAAGATGCAAGACATCTACCGCAAGTTACAAGTGACGGATCGCGCCCAGGCGGTAGCGGAAGCGATTCGCACTGGTCTCATTTGAGATTTTTGTATTTTGTTGTAGTACAGGCAGGAAGATTGTATTCAAGAGATCTTTCGCTTAGAATACCTATAGGTAGTAAGAACGTAGCTGCGTTTTAAGAGAGTATCAGAGATTAACAGAAAGGGTACCAATCATGACTGAATGCCCACAATGTGGAACAATGAACGAAGATGATATCAAAAATTGTAAAAGCTGCCGCGTCAACATGTACTGGGCGTATCAACACTTTGACGAGCTGGCCAGTCTGCGTAAGTCAAGAGGAATGGCACCACGTCCACAGACCGCCTCTTTCCTGGTAGATACCAGCAAGAAGATCGATGATGGTCCAACCGCAGGTTGGCTGCGCAGCACCATTAAGAAATTTGGCTTCAAAGGAGCCGGCAAGAGAGTTTCAACCACAGCAAACTAGCCGAAAACAAAAGAAGCCCAGACCGTAGAGAGCAGTCTGGGCTTCTTTTTGTATCTAGTCCTATTCGTGGCCCGTTCCGTAGTCAGCGGGAAAGTTTAGCCGAACTTCAACCAGTGTGTGGTTTATCAGCAAGTTTGTTATTAGAAAGTGTTTTACTCCCATCACGATGCGGTTTTTCTGCAAGAAGAGCATCGTCTTACCCGACAGCCAGGCTATCTTCGATGATTACTACAGCTCCCATTTACCGGAAGGACTCGGCGTATGCAAGTGCCCACTGTTCAAATGTGCGGGGTTGCCTTCCGGTGAGTTCCTGCACGGTTGGATAGACCCGCGAGTCGTCGTAGGTGCCATCGGAAAAGAAGCGAAAGAAGGCATCGACATATTCGGCTGGCATAGTGCGACTCATCTCCGCCCTGGCCTCCGCGTCCGATTGCCCCTCGAAGCGCAGATCCCTCCCCAGAACCGTTGCCAACACGCGGACCTGATCAGCGGGCAGGAGCGATTCTGGACCGGTCAACCGATAACTGTGGCCTTCGTGCCCCTGCGCAGACAGCACCTCTGCCGCAACCGCCGCGATGTCGCAGGGGTCGATGGCCGCGATTCGGACGCCGCCCCACGGGGCACGCACAACGTCACCGGCACGCAGCTGCGGGACCCACTGCAAGGCGTTGGACATAAAGCCACTAGGTCGCAGGATCGTCCAGGGTACTCCGGACTCCCGTACCGCAGTTTCAGAAAGCACGTTGTAGCGGGTGATGGCATTGCTCATCTCTCCGCCCACTACGCAACCGGAAGAGAGAAGCACGATCCGCTCCACCCCGGCACGACGCATCTGGGCCAGGACACCAGGCATGTCTTGATACCCACTCAGCAGGAACACCCCTTGCACCCCATCCAGGGCAGCAGACAGGGTCTCTGGTTGATTGAGATCCCCAGCGACCCTGTCTACACCTGGAGGACTCATACTCTGCCTGGTACCACGCGTCAGAGCGCGCACCTTGTGACCAGCCTTGACCAATACGAGGGCCAGTTCTCTTCCCACATTGCCTGTGGCACCTGTGACCAGGATCATCGTTTTCCTCCTCTAATGGTACATGTAACTCGACAGAAAAAAACGCTTATTTTTCATCTTCAGATGCCTGGCTGCTCTCAAGCGAAAGCAAGGCCCGGCCTGGATCAGACGCTGGTTCAAGATATTCGCCGTTTGAGGAATGATTGTCGTCTCACGAAGATCTCTGTGCTATTGGTAGTACGTTTGTTTTTCCCCTGGGGCTTCATAAGCCTCTTCTTCTTTTAGAACTTGTAATCCTTTGCCAGCACTAATCGAGGCTTCACCTTCATGAGCGAGGGTGACTAGCTGGGGAGCCAGGTTCTTGATAATTTGACGAACATGAGCATAGCTCGATGGCTTCCATCCCTGCTCACTGGCAAGAGCGATCATCTGACGATGGATGGCAGCGACTGAACGGTGGGGGTGTCTGTAATGAAAGGCAGAGCACCTTCCTGTAACCGCTTTGTGAGAGAACAAAAAGAAGAGTCCTGGAGTACCAATCCATAAGTGAGGGCACTCTTATTTTACAGGAGAAATGGTTTTGCACAATGGAGAACTTCACATTTCTTCGATTGATGCTATATATGGATCAGCATGAGAAGAGGGACAGGCCCTTGTCCTTCGAGGCATGGAGATCTAATAGACTTATTTTCCAGTACGATGAGGTACGCTATTGAAAATCTAGAGTTATTGCTCGATACGGAGGGAATCATGCGAAACATTGTTGTATCAGAATTTATGTCATTGGATACTGTCATACAAGCGCCTGGTGGTGCAGAAGAAGATACCGAGGGTGGCTTCACCCACGGGGGATGGACAGCGCCGTTCTGGCACGATGACATTGGCTTGCACTTCTTTGAGGAAATGAACCACAGTGACACGCTACTTCTGGGACGCAAAACATGGCAGATCCACGGAGGAGCATTTGAACCAATGCCAGCCGGTGACGTGTTTGGCGATCTCATGAACACCATGCCGAAATACGTTGTTTCAACAACCCTGACAACGGCTTCGGCATGGCGCAACTCCACCTTGATCAGCAGGAATGTGGTCGAGGAAGTACGAACTTTGAAAGCGCAACCTGGTAAGAACATCGTCATCGATGGCAGCAGCGTACTGGTTCATACCCTGGCCGAGCACGATCTGATTGACGAATATAGCCTGTTTGTTTACCCGGTTGTACTCGGCGGTGGTAAGAAGCTTTTTCCAGAAGGGCTACGCGTGAATCTGCGCCTGATCGAATCCAGGCCACTGCCCTCAGGCGTGGTACTCATGCGCTATTCGCGTGCATAATGGACTGCAATCAAACGATGAGTTTGACAAACGGCTGACAGTATATAAAAAAAAGGAAAGAGCAGAAACAGATAGCAAAAAATAGGTTCACCTGTAGGAGAAATCCTTCTCTACGTGTGAACCTACGTGCGTTGCATAGACAAGCACTAACCTATCGTGCAGTTATTTTGCGGCACCGGCCAGAGGTGCATTCTGGCTCGCCTGAGTGACGGATGGCTGATCCATACCGCCGGCGTTGAACCATTCGGCAGAGAGGCGAACGCCATCGCGCAGATCGACTTTTGGATCAAAGCCCAACTCTGTACGGGCCTTCTCGATGCTATGCACATTGTTTGTGCCAAACATCATTGCACCCAGCTCGGTCACAATCGGCTTTGTCCTGGTCGCACGGGCCAGGCCCTTCTCTGCGACAATGGAGCCATAGTAGATCGGCAGGTAAGGCAAGAAAATTCTCGGACGCTTGCCACCAACGGCATCAGCGATTTCATTGAACATTTCCAATACAGTGAGCGGATGATCTGTGGCGATATTATAGACATTGCCAGGAGCATTTTTATGATAGGCAGCTAGCAGAAATCCTTGCACGACATCGGTCACGTAGCAGAAAGGAATATACTGATTACCCTTGCCCAGAATCAGGGCAGAACCCTTCACAGTCTTTTGCGCCATACGGCCAAAATGCAGGCGGTCACCAGGGCCAAAGAAAGTATCAGGGCGCAGAATAACCGTCTCCACATCGCTATTGACCATCAGGCGGCGCATCAGGCGGTCACCTTCAGCCTTCGTGATGCTATAGGGATCAGCATCAGGGCGCAGGGGATCGCTCTCGACCATAGCGCGGGCATGGCCCAGACCATAGACCGTATGAGAGCTCGTATGGACGAAACGGCGAACGCCGGCAGTCTGCGCAGCTTTATAAAGATTTTCAGACCCATTTACATTCACAAGACGATAATCAGCGATTGGACGATACACGCCCATCATCCCCGCCAGATGAAAAATAAGCTCTACATCTTTCACTGCCGGAGCCAGAGTACTAGCATCAGTAATGTCGCCACGAACGATTTCGACACCCTGAGCCTCCAGTTTACTAGCATTTTCCACAGGTAGAACTAAGGCACGAATACTCTCACCACGATCTTGTAATTCTTTTATAAGGTGCGAACCGAGCAAGCCCGTTGCACCAGTGATCAGTACTTTCATAATACTCCTTCGACATGAATCGCATTCTATGGATATATCGGTGTACAATAGAGAATAAGGTCTGTTCGTCTTATTATGCAACGAAACAGAGCTATTTTCACAACGGAACAGGCCTGAAGTACTATTTTTGTTTTTGAACGTTGCTCAAATCAGCTCGCTACAAACAATTAGTAAGTCCATTCCAGACACGTTCTCAGTTCAACAAAACACTGACGTTACTTTGCACGTCGGTTGGACGTGATAGCACAAAAAAGAGAGGATCAATAGATGGCAAAAAAACGCCCGGCCCAGGTTGTTACTCCTGGTGACAAGCCAAAAGCACAAACAGACAACACAGTACAAAATCGGCCTGAAGCAGCAAACAGCATAACGGCACAAACAGTACTCGCTGAACAGAGCGAGACAACCGAAGCAGCAGTCCAGGTTATTGCCAGGCCGGAACAGGCGGCGGCCCGGCCAGTAGTTCGTATCGCCTTCCCTGAATGGCCCACCTCAAGGCGTGGACCACAATCGACGCCGCCACCGCCGGGGACACACTCGATGAACCCCTTGCGACCAGAGCAGCTTGCCGAAATCGGCTATAATCAGGAAACCGGTGAGCCGAGCGCATAGAATCCTGCTCGCTCACGCTCCAGTGAGAGCCAGAGAGCAGTCAGCTTTGACCGGAGAAACAGACCAGGAAGCGGTCTGTAAACACAAAAAGAGCGCCTCGTCTCTCATCTGCTTCAGCGCTCTATTATAGCATAGGCTATAGTAGAGCGTTTTTTATGCTCATCCACAAGCTCCGCTTCATAAATACCTACTAAAGCATAGCATATTTTTCTTTTTAGAGCAGAGGATAAGACATTTCGGCTATAGGGCAGGCAAATTCGGGTCTATCTGTTCAGTTTATATAGCCGATTAGTACTATATATCAACATGTTTCATAGCTATTCACCATGTATAGTGCTAATATGCATCTGTTCCCATTTACTCAGATGCTTCATGAAAAATTTCATCATGCGCATTTGCGTCAATGTGAACTGCACAACGCGGGGGTCTGCAAGTTGTATATTCGAAAGAGGATACATTGCAAACACAACAACCAGTCTGGAAGTTTCTCCAGAAGCACGACGTAGTGAATTTCGTAGTGAAGACAAGTGTAGCGGCAGTTGTAGGATTGATTTCGGTAGGTGGTGCTTCTCTCAGTATGAGCAGCGAGGGAACGCTTGCTCATTCTGCAACCGGCTGTGTTACCAGCGAGCACACATACACTGTCACATCGAGTGAGACCTGGAGTGCTTTAGCGGCACATTTCAATTTGAGCCAGGGAACCTTAACAAAGCGCAACCAGCAAAGTAGTAGCAAACAAAAAAGCTGTGTTACGAACCGGCCACAGCAAGCAGAAGTCGGCACACAAACAGCAGAGATGTTGAACGTCGCGGCCCATATCGGTGCCAGACCAGCACAGAAGCTGTATCTTCGTGCCAGGGCAATCCTTGTATCTAAAGCAAGCAAGGCAGCCATTGGTGCTCAAGCGGTAGAGAATTCGCCAATTCCCGTACCTGCTTCAGGCGCACCAATCGGTTATATGGCCCCCACAGGCGCTGGAGGAAAGTCAAATCCCTATCCCTATCCAGCCTGTACCTGGTGGGCAGATCAGAGGTACTACCAGGTACACGGACTATTTGTACCCTGGACCAATAACGCAATGGCCTGGCAATGGAATGCTCGCGCAGCCGAATTTGGCTGGAGAGTCTCCGGCTGGCCCCAAGTTGGCTCGATCCTGGTGCTCCAGCCAGGCATTCAGGGAGCCGGCATGTATGGGCATGTCGCAGTCGTAGAACAAGTGCTGAGCAACGGCCATGTCATTGCAAGCTCGATGAACTGGGGAGCCAATCCCTATGCCGTCACCAGAGCAGAATTCACGCTGGGTGGTGGTGTTGCGTTCATCAACCAATAATTTTGAGCGGTTCTCCTTTTGAGAGGAGAAGCGGACAGGCAAGCGATGATTGAAAAGATCAGCGACCCCTGTTGTATTTAATAAAGTCCTAGACCACCCCGTGCAAAACTATCCTGTGACAGGAAGGGGCGTGAGCTTATGAAGAGCAGCATGAGAAGAGGCGCAACTATTGTCGAGAGTACGCTTATTTTTATGCTGACCTGAGAGAACAGCGCCCTTCCCATTCTTAAAAAACAAAGAAACCTATGCCAGCAGCATAGCTAAAGAAACAAGATATGCTGTTAGCATAGCTAGCAAGTTACAAGTTTCCCGAAAAGTCCGTATGCTAGAAGCAGCAAATAGAAATAAAGGAGCAGACTTTATGAGACTATTACTGCTTGGCGGCACACATTTTGTCGGCCCCCACCTTGTCGATGCAGCCCTGGCTCAAGGCCATGAGGTAACACTGTTCAATCGAGGGCAGAGCAACCCAGATCTGTTTCCCCAGATTGAGCAGATTCGAGGAGATCGTACCGGAGATCTAGCGGCGCTCACCGTCCGGAACTGGGATGCGGTGATCGATACCAGTGGCTATCTTTCACAGGTTGTTCGCGCCTCTGCCCACGCACTGACAAATAGCGTCGAACATTACATCTTTGTCTCCAGTATTTCAGTCTATGCCGATGTTAGCCAGGAAGGTCTTGACGAGCAGGCGGCGGTTGCTCAACTAGGCAGCGGCGAGACGGAAGATATGAGAGATGAGACGTATGGTGCGCGTAAGGCGCTCTGTGAGCAGGCGGTAGAGCAGGTTCTACCAGAGCGAACCCTGGTTATCCGTCCAGGGCTAATTGTCGGACCCGGCGATCCAACTGACCGTTTTACGTATTGGCCCTGGCGGGTGGCTCGTGGTGGAAACATGCTCGCGCCCGGCAAGCCTGAGCAACAGACGCAATTTATCGACGTGCGCGATCTGGCAAGCTGGATGATCCATATGGCTGAAGCGCGAAAGACAGGCATCTACAATGCGACAGGTCCCGATTATCGGCTGAGTATGCAACAGTTTCTAGAAGCCTGTAAAAGCGTTAGCAATAGTAACGCCCAATTTACCTGGGCCAGCGATGATTTTCAGGAGAAGCATGGCCTGAACTTCCCTCTTTACGCGCCTGAAGCATACAAGGGAGCTAGAGCCGTCAACTGCCAGAAAGCACTTGAAGCGGGTCTGACGTTCCGCCCCAAAGAAGAGACGATCCGCGACACGCTGGCCTGGAAGGGCGATAAGCCACTGAAAACATGGGTGACATTGGAACAGGAGCAACAGGCATTGCTAGCCTGGAAAGAGAAATAACAGGACATCATCACACAAAGCTTGATGGAGTGTAAGTGCATCCAGTACTAAATACGAAATGTATTGTGCCTGATAAGCAGGTTTCATTCCGCATCTAGAGCTTAAATGCACTTAAAATCCTTTTTGTGATACAACTTTGATGTTGTATCAATTTATGCTGTTAGCAGGACCTATGTATTCCGGTAGATTTTCTAGCTCTATTAAGCTATCAAGACCATAGCCTTTGATATAACGTGACGCTTCCAAATACTTCAGCCTTCTCTCTATATAGAGGTCATTCTCAAAGGAAACAACTCCTGCATGTACATAATATTCCTCATCAAGAGCAGTTTTTATCAAAGCCCATAAATTGTCACAATCTTCAGATTTAACGCCTTCCGGGCTCATTTTACATTCATAACCTTCAGCAAAGTAAGTATCCTCTATACTTCTTGAGAGAACTGCAACATCTATCTGGGCGGTAACTCTCCTGCCACGCATATCCTCAAAATAATAATTGCTAAAACACTCACCTTTTATGCAGCGATTAGAGATAAGGCGGAAAGCTAGCTTCTCGACGATAGCACCGCGCAAAAAACCCAGATATTTATCATCGTACTGGTATAAAGCTTCCAGCATATTGATAAGTTTGTTTACGTAATCAGAGGATACAAATGAAGCGTCTTCATCTGGAAAATCTGAATTACGAAGATCATCCAATGAATTTTTTAAAAATTTTTGAGAGCTGGATGTATAAGTCCGTAAAAATAGAGCAACATCTCGAAAAAATTCTTTGTCTACTACTTCATGGAGGATAGTAACAATCTCAAGCACGTACTGATTTGAAAGGGCCTTCCTCATATCAGGACTTCCTGGTGCAGGCCTTAGTCTCATCCCAACAACCTCTATTTACTTTAATATTCCTTGCAGTTGTATTTTCTAGTTTCCTTTAGAAGAAGGATGAGGAGCAAGTTGTACCATCATCAACATCATAGGAGGAATTTGTAAACGCGTACAAATATTTAGTAAAAGCTCTCGTGCAAATGGCAACAGAATGCTTAAACTTCCTTGCTCCAGGAATACAAGCAGATCTTTTTTTTCATAAGTTTCTGTGTAAGTAAAAATACCAACAATTTTGAAAGAGATCTCAAATGGCTTCTGTTCATTATCATCACTTTCATGAACAGTGTGAACATGAAATACTACGTGAGCTTGTAATGTATTTTCGTCAACTTGTACACTTTCTAAGTGTACATTAACACGAGGGAGTATTCCTTTCTCAACAGGAAAACGTCTCGCTATAACTTCTATACAAAATGTGTTTTGTAATTGCACATCGAAAGGCAAAAAATAAATCGGTTTTAATACTTTTTGTTGATCCTCTTCCCCCAGCGACCATCTCTTCTCGCTTTCAGGATGGAGATTATTAGATTCCATACTGTGTAAGCCTTCCTAATCATGTTTGAGATTATGCAGCAGAGCCAATACTCGGATCTCGCGTCTCTATTTCAACAGTTACAGGCTTTGCCAAAGCCTCTTCAGCAGTTGAAACAATGATATTCCCATCACTTAGCTTGTTGCTAGAAACATAAACCGTTTGCCAACTTACAAATGGAGTAGATGGCACCGTTGAAGCACTTGTAACTCTATTCTCAGTATCTTCTTCCTCAAAAAGCATGCCAGCTTGTTTTAAACGACGGATATACGTTTCTGGCAATTCATACAACCATTTTTGTGCATCTTCAGCAGTCTCTATACTGCTGAATGTATAAAGTTTGATAGTTATGTTATAGAGAGCTACTAATTCATCTAACGAGTGAATAGTAAGCTGCTTACGAAGCTTTTCAAGTACGAGGAATGTCTTTGGCAAAACATCATTTAAGGTTGTTTGATATTCTCTTTGAGGTATACCTTCTTGCTCTGCTTTCCCTTTAAATATTGCGACAAGGCTTAGTAAATGTAAACGCATACCACTAACAAAATGATCGGCGACTGTTGTTAAACCGATTGTTTTATATAGTTCAGATTCAGTGACGAGAGGTGCGATAATATTTCTGAAATCTTTATCGGCTGGCTCATGCGGTCTCTCTAATTGCTTTTCCAGAAAGTCTAGAAGGCGCTCAGTGCGTTGCAATGAAGGACTAGCATGCTCATCATTTCCCTCAATAGATTTATTTTTATCTTGCATAGCTCCTCATCTTTTTGCGCTTATTTCTTTCTTATACTTCATATCTATAATACCATACTATTAGCAAAGAGAAAAATAGAACGAACAAACAAATTCCTTTGAGTGCATTACTATTAACAGGATCACATTCGGATGTTTGGAATCAATAGACAAAAATATGCCGATCAGAGGGGGTTATTATACTGATTGCAGGATAGATAAGTGCATCATGCATAGCTCTACTGTTTTAAGAGGAGACAAGCATGTTCAAACTGACAAGACGCAGGTTTCTCGGCAAGACTAGCGCTGGAGTAGCTACTATTGGAGCAATCGCCGCCTTACCAGGGCTGGTCACAGCTACCGAGTCGCCAGCTACGTCAGAAGTAGCGGATGAGCTGTCAACTGCTATTATGAGCGATACGCTGGTAGCCCATGTACGTGACATTGCCAGCGGGGAGATCTCGCTCCTGGTTGGTACCCAGGAAATTATCTATCGTGACCCCGGAACTCGTTGGACGCCTCTTGAAAGCAATACGCTAAAGGTTGGTTGGAGTATTTTGATAGTGAGGTAAGTATATGTCGTCCCATCGTGAAGCCCCTGAGATTGCTAAAGATCCGGTAGCAGATAATACTGATGTCTACGCATTTGTAAGTCCCGACAAGCCAGAGACAGTGACCCTCATCGCCAACTATATCCCCTTAGAAGGGCCTGCCGCTGGACCAAACTTCTATGAATTTGGAGATGATGTCCTTTACGAAATTCATATTGACAATAACGCAGATGGTGAATCCGAAATTACGTATCAGTTTCTTTTCTCCACGCATGTCCTCAATCCAAACACATTTCTCTATAATACAGGGCCAATCACCTCGCTCTATAGCCCGAACTGGAATCGCCGTCAGACGTTTTCGGTCATCAAGGTTGAGAAAGGGCACTCGCAGCTCTTGGCAAGCAGCCTGGCCTGCCCGCCATGCAATATTGGTCCACACTCCACACCGGATTATGCAAGCCTGGCCGCGGCAGCGGTACATACGCTGCCAGGTGGTGAGACTGTTTTCGCAGGACAACGCAACGAAGGATTTTATGTCGATCTTGGGAGTATCTTCGATCTACTCGATCTGCGGCCCTTCCAGAATCTGCACGAGATTGCTTCGCTGGTGGCCTCTGGAGTTAACGCAACGAAGGGATTAAACGTACACTCGATTGCCATCCAGCTCCCCAAAAAAATGCTCACACACAACCATTCCTACCCCAATGATCCAACCAATCCGCACGCGGTGATTGGTGTTTACGCCTCAGCCAGTCGCCAGAAGGTAACGGTGCGCTATGGACAGGGAGAAGAGCAGCAAATTGGACCCTGGGTTCAGGTTTCTCGTCTCGGCAATCCGCTCTTCAACGAAGTAATTGTACCGTTGGGAAAGAAAGATCTCTGGAACTCGCTGAAGCCTGCATACGACTACAAATTTAGCGAGTACGTGCAGTATCCGGAGGTCGCGAAAACTCCTACCAGTCTTATATCCTGGAGTCTTTCCGAACCTGGCCGATCTCACGGCAGCGCGTACGGACCTGGTTGCGATTCTCCTCACGGGTCTTCCAGCAGGAGTTGTCCCTGGTTTTCAAAATTACACCGGAAGCAAGCAAATGGACCTGCTGCGTCTCAACATGGCGATTCCGCCAGCTACGAGTCCCAGCATCTACGGAATACTGGACGGGGACCTGGCGGGCTTCCCTAATGGGCGGCGTATTGATGATGATGTCGTCGCAATCGAGTTGCGGGCGATAGCTGGAGCAACCTATGCGCTGGTCAACAGCAACTACACACCCGATGCCGCCGTTTCCCAGCTTACTGATGGGACCACACCAGTCGATGTCTCTATGCCAGACTTAACTACGTTTCCCTATCTCGGCCTCCCTAACGATGGCTACGATCATCCTTCCGCATAACAGAAACAATTTCAGGTAAGGACGCTATGAAGCAAAATAGAGTCTCGCCGCATAGCGTTCCTACAAACAGGATAAAGAGATACAGAGCATGAGAGAGGGTCGGAGGAGCAATAAGCGGATGATCGAGGAATATGTTGAGCGTGTTCACACAGAGGCTCTCATCCTTAATATTGGACAAGAGATAGGAGCATTGATCGTCTATACGCGTCCGGAGTTGTGCAGCCGAGAGATCGAAGTCAGTCTGCGGGGAAGCGATGCACGCAGGACACACACCAATGTACATGAGCGCCAGATAAGTGGGCGCACAGTTTTCGCGGCAGTCTTTCAAGAGCTACGCGCAGGGGACTATACGCTCTGGCGCAACGGCCAGGCGGACGGCACGGTTACCATCGTCGGTGGAGAGGTCCGCGAGGTAGACTGGTGCGATAGAAGAGAGGCCTATATTCCGATTTTTGGGCGTCACGATACGTGTTCAACGGTGCGTAAACCGACAACGGCGGCGTATCGCGATAGCTTATTACCGCCCCGCTATCAGGGAAGGGAAAGAGTGAGTGCCGCACCAATGGGAGCTGCGCCGCTGCTTTATACGGAAGATGGAGAGGTGGCATGGGACCAGATATGGACAGGGTTTTGTGATCTGGCCCTGGCGGGGGGGCCGCCGCATCGGGGAACGCTGTTAGAGCCTGTGCTGCCGGAGGATGTGCGGGCTGATTTGGAGGCGTATGAACGCAATGTAGCGGAAGTTGAGCGTGGACTACGCCTCGTGACGGGTCTGGAGACGGTGAAGAGTAAGCAGGCGGGCTGGGTTGGGATCGCGTGTGAGGACGAAGAGATGGCGCTCTGGCTACTGCGAGCGATTGTGGTAGAAAATATTTGTGTGAGACGCGAGGGTGCGATTCTGTTTGTGCCGGTAGGTCCGAAGTTCAGGCTAGAAATGGAGATTAAGAATGTGATTACAGTAGTGGCGAAGACGCACCATTATTGGATAGAGCATAGTGGGCAGAGATGAGAAAAGTCTGGCTAGCCCTTGAATATGTGCTCACGATGAAACAGTAGATAACGGCTGTCGGGTTTCTTTGCGTTTTCTGACAAAGAGAGATGATGAAAGAGAATCTGACCGAAATAGATATCAGCCCTATAGTCTCTGATTGTGCTTTCCTGAAGCAGACTTGCACAAGAAATAGAGAGTTCTGCACTGACTGTCAGATAGCCCTGATCAAAAGCCGCATCATGGATAGGACAGGCCGCTAATCCATTCTTTAAATCCACCCGTTCATGAGGAGAGGAAACAGCCCAGGGCTTAATATGTGAAGCACGAAGAAAATTACTTTTTGAGAGAAGCGAGCGAGATTCAAATCCGCAAAAGACACAATGATATTCACAATTTTCTAGGACCTCTTTAGCAAAGCGATGTTGGGCCAGTCGTATTTTGCGTTCAGCCAATTTTTCAGTTAATCGTCCATCAAGTGCAAAAGTATTTTCTAGCTGTTTCATCTCCTCCTCTACATCCGCCAGCAATATTCCTGAACTACTAGGTAAATCTTCTTGCCCTAAGAGCTCCTCAGATGGATAAGAGGGGGATAAGTAGTCAAGAAAATCGGGCAAACTGCGCTCATGAATATGCAAGTCACGTGCAACATTGAGAATGCGCAGATAGAGGATAGGATAAAGCTGTGGATCGGCAGCTAATGTAGCAAAGAGAAGAGGTTCTGATCGCGCACTATGGACGCGTGAACCATCTAAATTCAACATTTTGTTAAGAAGAGAGCCTGGAGAGCGCTGAAAGAAAGTCGCCAGAGTTGTCACAACAGGAGGAACAGTATGGATATTTGCACCACCATATCGATGAGGATTACAGAGAGTGAAGAGGCCATAGCAGAGTAGTGTCTCCACCGCAGTAAATGGAGCCTGACGCCGACCAGGAATCGGCTCTTGCCTGGCACCTATCTCAGCAAGCTGTTTCTGTATATCTTCTTGCGAAAGCTCCAGATAATCGTGCAGCATTTCTCCTGTGCTTCCCTACTCTCATCAAATAAAAGTGCGATGAAAATGGACATGATAGGTCTATCTTAACATAATATATGTTAAAAAGAAAAGATTTTCTAGCGCTTGTGAATGTACTACCAAATGGGATGAAATAGGTAGGGCGTAAGTATCTGAACACAGCAATAGATATCTCAACAAAAGAGACCTCAGCATATGAATGCTAGAGGTCTCTTTTTATTGTAAAATTCGATTAACAGTTGTACAAAATGCCCTTTCGTTCGTTTGCATAATAGAGAAGTTTTTCAATATCTTGAAGAGAGAGAACCATGAACGCTAAAGACACTGCGCGTTGCCAGCAGGCTATAAAGCTTGCAAATTCTGGACAGAAACAGAGAGCCTATAAGCAGTTTGAAGAACTCTACTATCGCTACCCTGATAATGTAACCTTGCTCTATTGGATTGCTTACACGACTCCTTCGTTCCAGGAGGCTCAGGACATCCTAACGATCCTTGCCCGCCTTGAGCCACATCATCCAAAGTTGCAAGAATTGCAGCAATATACAAGCAGAATGCAGCAAAGTATTGTCTATGCACCATCTCCTGGTAAATTTGGACCAGAGCTTCAGTGCCCCTATTGCCACCATATCAGCCCTTCTCGAATTACACAAAAAGTTTCGGTTGGCGGGTGGATCTGGCTTTTGATCTTTTTTCTTCTATTTCTCGGCTGTGTCCTGGCACTCGTACCAACAACACAGGAGACAACAATGGGGTGTATGGCATTTTTCTCTTTGCTCATAGGGTTCATTGGACTGTTTTTTAAGAAACGCTCTTATACCTGTGGGCATTGTGGTATCGCATTGGGTGATATTGCTTAATTTGCCAATTCACAATCTCTTTTTGCTAGTTGTTAAGAATTGAGAATTTGTTTTCACCCATCACACGTCTTAAGCAGGCATCTAATAGAAGAAAAAAAAACTCAGATGGATTGTTTGATCAGTAATAAATGCTGGAAAGAGCATCGGTTCTAGTGGTGCAATTTTGTTGCCTGCACTATTGCTTAGAACAGCTTGAAAAGTATGTTTAGGCATTAGTGCTTTATCTGGCAATCATCTATTTTACAGCGTCGGTTTTCTCCAATTTTTAAGACTTTTCCACAAAGAACGTGCAGAAACGGTTGGTGAAAGAATGGCTTGTGAAGCGGGTTGAAAGAGGATTGACGGATATGCTATGATGGATAGGAAGGGGCTGTAGCTCAGTGGATAGAGCGTCGGTTTCCTAAACCGTGCGTCGGCGGTTCGAGTCCGCCCAGCCCCACCCTGTAAACCCGCGCTGGAAGCGGGTTTGTTTTTTTAGAAAACCCTGTTTTACGCTGATTTTCTCTGGTTGGCAGCAACGCCAATAGACAAATCTAGACCTGGCCTGACATGACATTGCGATGTTTATGGACCACACAGCGTTGTCTTGGGTTGCCGCAAAGAGCGCTACCACGGCGGAAAGAATGCCCTCATGCCCATCCGGTGACGATCAGGTCTATCTGAGTGGTGCTACGCTGTCGCACATCTTGCAAGAGACAACTCCAGCCATCCTTACTTTCTTCGGCACAGGCACGCAGCGCTAACACTTCTTTGTTCCCCTCCAGGTCAACGCCGAGAGCGGTGAGCAGAACCGTCGAATTGGTTTGGTCTCCGTGGCGTGCCGCGAAGTACACCCCATCAAGGTAGAGGATGCGCCAGTGTTCTTGGAGAGGGCGTTCACGCCAAGTTTCAAATTGTTGCGTCAATGTGTGATTGAGGCGGCTCACGCTTTCCTTTACACACAACACGGGATGATGTCAAAAATTTCCCGTTATAGATCGTTTACAGACTATCACGAACCAACTTAGCAACTTCATGCCATACCTCTTCACGCTTTGCCAGATTCAAACGACTCAATGGCTTTGTATTTACAGGACGAAAACGAGCAAGTGGAGAATCCTCAAACGCACACGGTCGTACAATGACACAGAAAATCCTGGTGCCACCTTCTTCAGCAGCTGGTAACAAAGAAAAAAGCTTTTGTTGAAGAGGAGAGGGATCTGCTAAGAATGAAGCACTCACCAGCAGAACAGCTACTTTTGTCGATTGAAGAGCCTGATTTATCTCTTTCTGCCACTGGGCACCAGGCAGAATTTTTGTATTATCCCAATATTCCACTGTACCAGCTTGTAGGTACTGATCGAGATGTATATGTAGTTCATTCAAGAAGCGTCTATCATGCTCGCTAAAGTCAATAAAAGCATGAGCACGCTGCACAGATTGAGCAGTTGACGATTGCGGCCAATATTCCAGAGGAAGAGCAGGTACATTCTCTTCTTTTTGTTTGCGTTGCATCTCCTGAAGTTCAATGCGAGAAAAAGGTACGGCAAGGCTCTGACAAAGGTCATTAAAGCTTTTATGAAAATGCTCTAGCGTCAAGCGATTCAATTGGTAGATAATCTGTGCGCGACTAGCTCTTACTTGTTCATGCGTTCCATAACGCTGCTCTTCTCGCAAATTTTCCTGTAATCGGGCTTCGTAAAGAAGCACTTCCTGATAACAATCCGTCGTCCATGCCAATTGTTTCAGTTGTTCAAGTCCTTGTTCAAAATCCATTTTTTATTATCTCCGCACAAATCAACCTTATGATTTTCATGCTCCAACAATCATATTGGCCTTGTAAAGAAACCTGATCTGTACTATCTCTTAGTAGTTGAAAGATGATATCAAGGGTATGAGCTTTTTTATATAGCTCAGATGATACGTCACTAATTATAACACTCTACCTTTTTCACATCTCTTGCCCATGTATGGACGTATATGGATAAGCTTTAAAAAATCTATTTATTCTTATAAAAAAACAAAATATAGTATATTCTGGTAATCACTGGTACAATTTATTCTTATTTTATCTATCTTTATGATAACATAAAAGCAAGTAATCATCTTCAAATCACCCATTCTAAAATAGACATTCTCCTGTCTGTAAATACAGGTCAAATAGTTCACAGAACAAGAAGTTTCAAGATGAATTGGAAAGTGGGTTAGAAATGGCAAGTTTAGAGTACGAGTTTGGACTTGAAAGGTTACAGAACATAGTACGACAACAGGCACCAGAACTTGCTGCGGAATTTGGCTTATTCCAATTCCGATTGCTTGAATGTTTAAATGCAGAACAGAAATACGGCGAGAGCTCAAATAACACAGCCGAAAAAAATCGTGTGATAGAGCAGTTAATGTTATTTACAAGCGAGCATTTTAGCCTTCAATTTATCGAACTTTGCCGACCAGGAAATCTATTGAAAATACATACACAAGCCCATCTAAAAATAGAACAAATCACAACCACGCTTGATCTATGGAAAGAGGGCACTGAGGTAAAAACACAAAAAGGCCTGGATGGTCTACATTATATCGTTCATGAACCAATTACAGTGAGATGGTCAGCAGATCATAGTGTTTGCTATCAACAAGCAAAAGCACAGCAGATAGGGACAACGCGTATTGTTTGGCTCAAACAAGTTCAAGTTCATCGTGATACTTCAGCATCAGCAAATTGGAAAGCAGCACTAGAAAAAGAAGAACGGCTACTAGAGACACTGGAAGAGAGGCAAGACCAAAGCTTTCCACGTTGCCTCGCTTTCGACCAAACTGGTGCAATAACCACACTCATTCAGTTTGCGACACAAGGCCATTCGTGGAAGCAAATGTTTGGATCTTCTCATCATTGCCTGGATGCACGACAAATCCGCACATTGTTGCAGAGCACTATTTCCATATGTACATCTTTAAAACTATTACACGAGAAAAACCTTGCACATCGCATGCTTCAGCCAGAACATATTCTGCTCCTCAATAATTGTCGCACAGTGCTTCAGGATACGGGACTCAGTACATGGAAATATGAGCCGGGCGAAGGGCCAGAATTGTATCGTGCACCAGAACAAAACGTTTCAAACTCTCATATTGCAGTGCCTGGCACTTACACAGACACGTATCAACTTGGAGCTATCCTGTACCACCTGATTACAGGGGAACGGCCAACGTCTAACAGTCCACTCATTTCTCTGCGTACCTGGAATAATGCTCTATCTCCAGAGATGGATAGTGTGCTCCAGCAAGCAATTGAGCCACAGATAAAAAAGCGTTGGACAAAGATCACTGACTTTTCTGCTGCAATAAAGAGAGCTTTATACCGGGGAGAGTAAATGAACAGTTTTACTGTAACGATAGGCGCTATACATATAGTGTTAACAGGCAAAGTTCTTCAGAACTTATACGAAAAAAAACAACGCAATCCCCTTTTGCCAGATGAAGGGACCATACTCAGGCACATTCAGGAAATGCGCAGATTAGGAGGAATACCAGCTATTGTTACTAGCAATCGCGAAGGAAAAAACCAGCTCTTGCTCTATATTCCTTCCTATTCTTACCATCTACTACTCTATGAATTGCCTCAAAGGGACGCTTATACAGTTGCGTATGTAGACACGCTCTATCTTAGAGAACATGAGCGTTTGAGCCAGGGTGCGCTTTTGCTCCAGGCACAGGACTGGATATTGCATCGAGAGTTAAGAACGGTTCCACGCGGAGGAACCAATTTCTGGAATTATATTGCCCAAAAATGGCAGATTTTAGAGCAACAAAGACAACAAACATCTCCCCAACAGCAGCAACAAGCACTCTCACAAGCCCATGAGAACTATCTAGATACACTTGCGGATCTCATCGAAGTCACTCATCACCTGGAGCAAGAAAAAACAGCCTGAGTGCAGGCATCTCTTATAAAAGTGTGGAGACAGCGGGAGGAGAAAGGGAGACCTCTCGTGATATTTACATCTTCCACCTGAACGAAGTCCCCCTACTGACTGAGAAAAGCATGCTATGCGTGAGGGATGCCCCTGATTTGAAGGGACGCGTTCAGGAAATAGAAGGCGCAAAATTAACTCTGAAGTTTGAAACGAAGATAGATAGAAAGCGCATTCCAGACTATGGAGTACTGGAACCGGTTGTCAACCCGATTATATATCATAAACAGTGTGCAGCTCTAGAGACAATCAGGGCACGCGAAGCTAAAAATGTGCATCTCTTACCGGTACTAGCCAGCCATATGTATCAACCGTATCAACCTGATCCTATTCAACAAGAGAGTGACGAAGACTTAAAACTCCTGACATCTGAGCAATTTGAGGCATTCCGACGGGCACTTACTGTGCCCGACATGCTCATGGTGCTAGGACCTCCAGGTACAGGAAAGACACGTACAATCACAGAAATTGCCCGTTATAGCGGATCAAGGCATCAACGAGTGCTTGTGACATCTGGTACTCATAAAGCGGTGGATAATGTGCTAGAGCGTATGCCTCCAGACCTCATTGTGCTGCGCGTTGGTCATGAAAACAACATTTCAGAAAAGATGCGCCCACATATGATTGATGCCCAGGCACAAGAGATGCAAAAGATAATCCTGGAGAACACTGAGAATCAGGCCAATCGACTCACCCGTTTATTGCACTACAAACGCGAGATTACCGACTGGATAGCCCGGATGAACCAGGGAACTACATACTTGGCGGGAAACGAAACCTATCTACAGTCACTCAATCAACAGCGTTTCTCAATTGAGCAACAGATTGAAGCACCTTTCAGAGGTAAATTTGCAGAGCTTAGCATAGAGCTACAAAAATATCAGAAGCGATTTGCGAGTGTACAAAAAAATATCTGTAGCTGGGAAGAAAAATCTGCGAAAGCTGAGACAAGGCATCACTTACCAATGATTGGCTGGATCTTTACATTCCTCATTGAACGTTATACAACAAACATAGAACGAGGAATAGCAATCATTAAGGAAACACAACAAGAAATACAGAGAATACAGCAAGCACAGAGTCATGTATATGAAGCTAGTCAACAAATGTTACATGCCGATAGAACATATCAGCAGTGCATGCAACACATAGAACATCTCACAGCTAAAAACGAGCAAATGTGGGGAGAGTTATTAAAAATTGCTCGTTCACTGCAAGCGACAATCGTAGATCTGGAACCTCAGCAACCAGGATTTGCGCCAAAGTGTGCGGCTACACTCCAACATTATATATCCTGGTATAACGAAACTAGGGTAAAACTGGAACACAAGGCTCGACTCATGCAAGATTGGCGAGAAGAACTCAAGCAACCCACAGATCAGCTCTATCCTGAGCTCTTACGCTATGCGGATGTTGTGGGCGCAACCTGTATTGGTACTGCTACAGCCAGGGGCCTGGAAAGCGTAGACTTTGACCTCGCAATTGTTGACGAGGCTGGTCAAATTGGTTTGCCAGATCTCCTGGTCCCTCTCGTGCGTGCAAAACGAGCTGTTCTCGTAGGAGACTATAACCAATTACCTCCCTTCATGAGCAGTGAAGTAGAAAACTGGCTCAGAAACTTTTCATCTAGCTCAGAAGAAGACCACGAAACAAGAGATAATAGAGTGATCTCCGATTTGCTCACCAAAAGCGCATTTGAGCAGCTATTTGCTACAAACCTGGATTCAGCTCATAAAGTGCGCTTTACCAGGCAGGGACGTATGCCACAGATGATCGCGGACTTCGTTTCCCATCATTTCTATAACGACCAGTTAGGTACCTTCAGTGACAACAAAATGCAACATACCCTTGATCGTGACCCCATTTTTCGTCATGCTCTAACACTCATAGACACAAGCGATGAACCTTCAACGACAAAATGGGAGCGAGAGCAAAAAAAACGCGAAAATATCGATGAAGCAGGCTATATTAATATTGCAGAGGCAAAGATCATCATTAGTTTAGTAGAAGTGTATGAGAGAACTGGCAAAGATTGGATTGTGATCGTGCCATATAGAGCACAAGCGCGTTATATCATTCAAGGACTAAAATCGCGCATTGACGAACATAGCTTCGCGCTGGAAGAGCGAGTCGCCACTGTAGATTTATTCCAGGGAGGAGAAAGAAAAAAAGTAATTTATGGTTTTACACGTAGTAATACAGCAGGAAAAATAGGTTTTCTCAAAGAATTGCGACGATTGAATGTCGCTATGACGCGAGCGCAACAACATTTAATCCTCATAGGCAATTTTTCCACTCTTACCCAAGCTAATGATGCCAGATTTCAGGCAGGTAATCACAAACTTACAACAATATGCTTTACAGCAGGGAGAAATTCTCTCCCTGGCTTCCTGTTATAGAAGACTGCGAAACATTTAGTAAAAAGAGGAAAATAATGAGCACGACGGAACAGCAACCGGCTCGATCCAGGTTTCTCTACGATGCCAGAAAGGCAATAGAACATGTGCAAACACTACTGGGAATACACCCAATACGACTATTCGCTATTTTCTTTCCCCTATGGGATGTTGAGACAACAGCCACTCAGACTGAGGGAAGGCCATATGAGTTATTAGAGAAATACATAGAGCGTGGTATTGACAAGGGCTACATGCATACAATTGAAGAGCTAGCACACTTTTTCGGTCTCCAAAACGAAATGGTCAAAAAGATCTTACACTTCCTCGATGCAATTGGGCATGTCACTTGTACGGGTAACCAGTGGAACCTTACACCATTAGGGATGAAATCGGTAGCGGAAGGGACAAACTACATCGCCAAAGAGAAACGTGTGCGCTTCTATTTTGATGGTTACACTTCTCAACCTTTACGAAAAGAACATTATACGAGAAAAGTGCATATTCTTACTTCAGACGAAATGGCAGAAAGCCTGCAGCTAAAAACAGCAGGATACCGATTCTATCCTATCTTCAGCATAACGCAGTGGCAAACATCTGCATTAAGCGAACTAGAAGCTAAAAACGATAAAAGAGACTATAATGTACCACCTGAGATGCAGGGCATACGGGCTCTCAATTGCAGATCAGCCTATCTTCCTATGTATATTATTGAAACAAGAAGTCAGGCCGCTACTTCTACCTCCCCTCAATATTCGCAAAAGCCATACTACCTCACTTATACAGGAATAAAAGCTATGCATGATACTTATTTTGAGAAATTGATCAATCAAAATCCGGCCATCTACTCTACACTAAGAGGAGAGCAAGCATTTGCTCCACGTGATCTCTGGAGCGAGTGGCTCAGTGAAAAAGGAATCACAGGAGTGCTTCCATTAGAACGTGCAGATGGTTCCTGGCAAGTGATATTACCAAAATCAACCTTTGAAGGAGAGCAGGCAAAAGTTGCTCTCACTAAAATAGGCGAATACGATCTAAAGCATGGACATCTTATTCAAACCTGGTGTAACGATAGAGCCTTACGGAGGAAAGCGGCCCTGGACCGCCTATTAAAAATGGTGAGGAATAAACAACAATACATTAAACGGCAAACTGTACAAGAACAATTACTTCTTCTGGCTGAACAGCTTCAAACAGACGAGCTAGAGTTCTCCGACCTACGTCAAAGAGCTATAGAAACTACAATGCATGATATTGTGCAGATACTGGATAAGTTATAACCGATTTGACAGCAACGCCTCTATACATCCCTCGATTTTCATGCCTTTCACTACACATTTCATCATTGTTTTCGAGCTCGAAATAGACGTTAATAGACTGATTTATATGCTCCGGCCCGAATGCCTAAACCGTGCGCCGGCGGTTCGAGTCCGCCCAGCCCCACTCTGCACAACTCGCGGGCAGAATCGCTTATTTCCAAAATTTACTCTCTGAACATTTCGTTCGACGATACATCTACCTGGAGGGTTTTCAACTTCCCGCAGTAGCATGCCGCTATTTTTCTAGATTACGAGCTTCTATTTAAACCAGACGCAACAGGCCCTGAATGCAGCCTGGCTTTTGGCCGCTACCCAGAATATTAAGGATAACAATTGGGGAAATGAGTCCTGGGCACAATAATTTGCTCATCTGTCCTCTGTCTGATATAGTGCAATAACTGTACAAACGTGGTGTATGTTTATGCTGTCCTGGTGAGGACGCCACGACACAATAAGCATACACCTTTTCTCAAGAACGACTAATAAGAGAAGAAAAATAATGATGAGCGAGTTCTCCGAGATAGTCACACCACAAGAAATTATTCCGGACAATGCATTGTCCGGAGTCACCATTGCAAAGATACGCTTTGAGCATTGCCATGAGGCACTCGGTATCGGCATAGCAAGGCCCAGGCTTTCCTGGACCATTGACACGGCACCTTCCGGATGGCTTCAGGCTGGTTATGAGATTGAGGCGCTTAACCAGGAGGGACAACTTCTTGCCCAAACGGGTCCGGTTCAATCCGATCAGTCGGTTCTTGTTCCCTGGCCATTTGCACCACTCTCTTCCCGTGAACAGTTTACTATCCGGGTTCGTGTCCGGGGTACTGATGGACGGTTATCAGTCTGGAGTGAACCCGCAACCGTCGAGGCGGGATTGTTGTCTCCCGAGGATTGGTACGCCCGGTTTGTGACGCCTGCCTGGGATGAGGACACAAGCAAGGCCCAACCATCTCCACTGCTCCGCCGCGAATTTGTGGTGAGCGCGGACGTGAAAAAAGCGCGTTTGTATGCGACTGCTCTTGGCGTCTACGAGCTGCAACTCAATGGGACCGCTGTTGGCGACCATGTTCTGGCTCCTGGTTGGACCAGTTATCACCACCGGCTGCGCTATCAGACGTTTGACGTGACCAACTCACTGCATGAAGGCAGCAATGCCATTGGCGCTTTGCTTGGAGATGGTTGGTTCCGTGGTCGACTTGGTTTCGGCGGCGGTCAGCGTAACATCTATGGTGATCGGCTGGCTTTGCTTGTACAGCTTGAGATTACCTACATGGATGGCAGAAGAGAATATGTCTGTAGCGATGAGAATTGGCATGCTACCCGTGGTCCTATCCTGGTTAGTGATCTCTACGATGGAGAGACATACGATGCTCGCCTTGAGCGTCCAGGCTGGTCCATGCCGGGCTATGATGATCTCGATTGGAACAGCGTCCGCCTGTTGGAGCGTGATCTTGCCATTCTTATTACACCGTCGGGACCACCTGTGCGCCGGACCGAACTGATCTCCCCGCTGGCGATCACTCTCTCGCCGAGTGGTCGTACGATTGTTGACTTTGGTCAGAATCTCGTCGGCAGGCTCCGTTTGAAGGTCCGTGGAGAGGCCGGACAGACGCTTGTGCTGCGTCACGCTGAAGTGCTTGAACATGGTGAGTTGTGTACACGGCTACTGCGCACCGCTCTGGCAACCGACCGCTACACCTTGCGGGGCGGCGACGAGGAGACCTGGGAGCCACATTTTACTTTTCACGGTTTTCGGTACGCCGAGATCGAGGGCTGGCCGGGTGAATTGCACGCAGATGATATTCAAGCTGTCGTCTGCCACTCTGATTTGGAGCGCACTGGATGGTTTGAATGCTCAGATCCGCTTATCAATCGGCTGCACGACAATGTGGTATGGAGTATGCGCGGCAACTTTCTGGATCTTCCAACCGACTGCCCACAACGCGATGAGCGTCTGGGCTGGACGGGCGATATTCAGGTATTTGCTCCCACCGCAAGTTTCCTCTACGATACAGCCGGTTTTCTCACCTCCTGGTTGGCAGATCTGGCGGCAGAGCAGCAAGCGGCTGAAGGTGTAGTTCCCTTCGTTGTTCCCAACATTCTGAGTGGATCAGCGATCCCAGCCGCCGCGTGGGGAGACGCCGCCGTAATTGTGCCCTGGGTCCTTTATCAACGCTACGGCGATGTGGGTATACTGGCTACCCAGTTCGATAGCATGTGTGCGTGGGTTAATCTGCTTGCGAATAGAGCAGGTGAGACACATTTGTGGGATCACGGCTTCCAGTTTGGAGATTGGCTTGATCCCAACGCTCCTCCAGAGAAACCAGGTGCAGCACGTACCAATGCATATCTGATTGCAACCTCCTACTTCGCTCACTCCGCTGAGTTATTGGGACAGATCGCTGAGATACTTGAACGGCCTGACGACGCAGCCTATTATTCCCAGTTGGCTACGCTGGTGCGTGATGCCTTCAACTCCGAATATGTTACGCCTGCCGGACGCGTTCTCAGCGACACCACGACGGCGTACGCGCTAGCCCTGCAATTTGGATTGCTCAAACACGCTGAACAACGCCAGCACGCTGGCGAGCGGCTGGCACAACTGGTAAGTGAGAGTGGCTACCACATTAGCACTGGCTTTGTAGGCACACCTTTGATTTGTGACGCGTTATGCAGCACAGGCAACGCTGATGCGGCTTTTCGCCTATTGACGCAACAGGAATGCCCTTCGTGGCTCTATCCTGTAACCTATGGGAGCCACGACTATCTGGGAGCGCTGGGATAGTCTGCGTCCTGATGGCTCGATTAATTCTGGTGACGATGACCTCATTCAACCACTATGCTCTAGGAGCTGTCGCGGACTGGTTGCATCGCACCGTTGCGGGCCTCACGCCTGCCGAACCGGGCTATCGTCGTCTCACTATTCGTCCCTATCCAGGAGGTAAACTTACCCATGCTTGTGCGCGACACACTACGCCCTATGGCCTGGCCGAATCCTCCTGGAAGATCATGGAAGGCCAGATGACGGTCAGAGTCGTGATTCCACCCAATACCACAGCCAGTGTAAACCTTCCAGGTAATGATGGAGCACCAATCGAAGTTGGATCGGGCGTGCATACCTGGGTTTATCCATACCCAGTCGAAACGATATAGAGAGAAAAGCGGGGAAAATCGCCAGGGTGGGCCAAAGGGTTTCATCCAAAGCCCACACCCCGTTATCCCGTCGTGGTGAGCGGCTGCGGCAGGCCGAACAGAGGCGGAGGAAGAAGTGAGAATACAAAAACCGGTTACTATATCAGCTTTTCTGCGGTGTTGCGTAGATAGGCAATTTCGTGGGTAGTCCCTGTGCTAAGCTATCACCAACCTGTTTCCATTCTGCGACATAATTTATGTATAAGCGAAGCAAGCGGTCTTTTATTAAGTTCGGATCTTCATGAGATTCCTCAACGTTGTTTTGTAATATTTCGTCGAGGATTGGATAGTGTTTGACCATAGATAGCCATGAATTAGCATCTTTGAGAAGTTTTTGCAGAGTTGCCACCTGGGCTCGCATGGCTATAAATTCAACCCCATCGGTATTTTTCTTTTCTCTTCCCGATGATGTGGTGATTTGATATGGTGTCTTATCTTCTACATGAAATACTCCAATAGCTTGTCTGCGTAGCAAACAGGACGAGCAATAGCCACATTGTGGCGGGGTACGATGATGCCAACTGTCGCAACTTATGGTCTTGAACGCCAGTTCTGGTTCTTCCTTGAGAAGAGATTCGCAGATGCTCGCTTTGGTCTCAAAGAGAAATGGATTCTCGAAAGAGAAGTGCTCTCCCAGGATGTCGGTGAGAAATTTGCCCATACGAGAGAGTGAGAGTGGATTTACAGAGCGTGAATGATCCAATCCGACTTCACAATCACGGAAGGGCAGGTTAATTGCGCCAATGCCATTTTCGTGGATATACAACGTTTGCTGTTTTTCCAGAATTGCGCAAACTGCTCCTAATACGAGAAAAACAAAACCTCGTGCTCTGGAGCTTGAATCAGTTTGGAGACCGCGCTTATTCATTTGAAGTGGGATTTGTATGAATTTTAAGCGTCCAGGAAAATGTTGTTTCATTTGCTGATAGAGAGCTTTTTGTCTGCCAAGTGCTACATTGTTGCCACCAGTCCCAAAGAGGGTATAGTGAAAAGAATCCTGTTTTAACTGATGATAGAGTCCTGCGATGGCATCAAGGCCACCACTCCAGAGTGCGATACGCGTTGGATAATCATCTAGAATCCAGGGTAAAGATAGCTGAGATAGATCTGTAGAGTCGTCTCTATAAGGAAGAAACTGAAAAGACCAGAGATCTTCAGTAAACCAATACAGAAGATCGTGAAGGGTCTCATGAATGGAAATCTGGGTGCGCAGTTCATAACTGCGTAGTGGTAGTTTCACTAAAATACGCTGTGTTTTATTATCCTTTCTGCTTGTCAGACGGTCGGCGACATAGACAGCGGTCGCCAAATCTATTAAATCAGCTAGAAGGGCACTTATCTGGCTAGAAGCTGTTCTTGTTAGATATTGACTGATATGAACTGTTATATCAAAAGGTTGTCTGTCGTCAGCTTCGTAACGGATATAAGAGAAATTTCCTTTATTTATTCTGTCTGCAACGTTTGGAAATTCGTATGTATGAAGGTTATTGCCCATGATCTTTCTCCCCTATGCTCTTAGCTTATTTAAGAGGTTGGCATCTAAAGCAATATCTGTGTTTTTGCTGATGACCCGAGGTGGCAGTTTCAGATTCTGTAGCGTTTCTTGATGGCCTGCTTGCTTGGCAAGAAACAAAAGATGTGCGTCTACTTTTGGCCTCATACGCTCAAGTGTTTTTATCACGGTATCGGGGCTTGTATTGTACATGTGGTCGGGTCCAGATTCGACATACGCCTCGAAATCGGCTCGATAGATTTGCTGAAAGTAGCGGTGAAGTATGTCAGTCGATAATGAGTCGCTTGTTTTTCCATTGCAGAGTTGCTCTACCAGATCTCTACATGCATGCAAGACGAGATGCTTGGCTCTTTTATTCATACAGGTTTCTTGAGCAATCTTTTCCACCTGTTTCCAAACGGTTTGCCAGTCCACTTGATCTTTGTTAGACAACACTTTTTCATATTCGAGGGCGATTGAGCTTATCAATTGAAGTGCCTCGTCGCCATAATCCTGGATTTTCTTATTTGTAGGATCGATGACCTCGTGCGCTAGCTCATCGTCGCCTGTCTTCCCTTCACAAAGGTGTTTGTAAGCACTACGATACTTTCCTTCTAGCTTGCTACGTACCTCGTCTCCATCGGGCATAACTATTCACCTCGTTATAGAAGCATGAATAAATTTACGCAAGAGGATATAACGCGCTAAGAGCAATAAATGTATATCTATAATTATATCCATAAATATAGATAGAAGTCAATTATAGGATATCATCTGATAGATCAGGTGATATCCTATAAGCAAGGTTAGAGGTTCTAATTCAACAGTGGAGGAAACCTTGTTACTCAATCTACTACTATGAATGGACACAAAATCTGCACTGCCTGGGATCAAAGTAAATCTTCTGTTCAATGCGATGGTACCAACTAGGGTGAGCAACGCCAATAGACAAATCTGAACATGGCCTAACAGTAGCATGTTCAAGCGGCTCACGGCCTCTTCCCTGTAAAGAGGTGCTAGTAGGCATCAAGCGTAATACTGATAGAGGGGGATAAAATATATTTTTCACAGGCATCCTATTTGTGTAAAAAGTCGTACTTGTTAAAGTCATAAACGGGCCGATAGCCTAGCTGCTGATAAATGCTATTGGAGGTGGGATTGGAGAGATCGGTAAAAAGGCTACACCGTTCCCATCCACTCTCAAGTAAACGCTGACTGAGAGCTGCAACACTCCGCGAGGCGTATCCATGACCGCGCAGTTCTGGAGGAGTGTAGACAGGACCTATACTGATGGCATGCGAGATCGGACGCGAGGTAGCTACCAATGAGACAATAGTTCCATCATGCAGCACCCAAAGAAAGACCTCTCTACTACCGATTCGTGTTCGAGACCACGTTAGTGCCTCTTCATCACTGAGAGATGTACGCACTGCTTCCAACTGAAAGGCTTTGGTCCACTGAGCAACTAACGAGATATCATCTGGAGTAGCGATACGCAACGAACCGGGTCCTGGTCTTGGAGCGATGACCTGCGTCAGTTCAAAAAGCCGCTCCCGTGTTCGCAGATGAGACACTTCACCGGTCAGACTAGTCCAGATCTGAGCGAAGAGGTCTGAGAGGGGAGAAGGTCCCATCACGCCGGGAACCGACCACCCCTGTTCGCGCAGACTGTGGATAACGAGCGAGGGAGCCTCAGCAAAAGCATCGAACTGATTGCTTGTGACAACCAGTCTAAAAGGTGGCGTCATCACGGCTGCCGCAATCAGTTTCCCTGCATCTTCAACCACGGCCAGATAAGGGAGCACCTCGATACGCTCAGGGAATTTTTGCAGGCGTAGCGTGATCCCCAACAGCAAACTGTTTAAGACCTCGTTGTGTTCAAGTTCCGTTCGTGCGCGCATAAGAAAATCGCTTACCTGCTTATAGGTTGTAATGATCACTCCTTTGTCCTCCATCGTTTTTCTTGTGCTGGCATCTCTTTCTTTAGCGCCGCCGCTTCTCCCAGGCTTCGGCATTGACCAGATTGGCTGGACGCTCGTCATTGAGAATACTCACTACCTGCTCGCTGGCCATTACCTGCATGCGGATCAGGCCAGCAGCGGTATAGGAACCGATATGTGGGGTACAGAGTGTATTCGGCAGGGCGAAAAGTGGATCGTTCGCCAGGGGTGGCTCCGGATCGAAGACATCCAGCCCTACCCCCGCCAGATGACCGGAGCGTAGAGCGTCAAGCAGCGCTACATGATCAATCAAGGCACCACGAGAGACGTTGATCAGGTAACTTCCTCTGGGCATCTGGCTCAAGGTCTCAGCATTGATGATATGATAGGTCGCTGGAATCGCAGGGCAATGCACGGAAACTACCTGTGAGCGTGGGAGCAAGTCCGCGAGAGAGGGACACAGTTCAACTCCCAGTTCGCTGGCACGTTGTGGCGTGGCGAAAGGATCGTAGGCTAACACATGCATACCCAGCGCCAGCGCAATCGTAGCCACACGGCTCCCGATACGTCCCAGACCAACTAACCCCAGCGTCGTCCCGGCAGTCTCCAGTCCTGGCGCGAACTCTCCCGGCTTCGGAAAGCCCTGCCCTGAACGCAGCAGGCGATCACCGATGGCAACCTTTTTGCAAAGATTGAGCAGAAGCGCAATCGCGTGCTCTGCTGTGGATTCGGTAGGACCATCGGGCGTATTGATCACTAGAATGCCCCGTTGCGTCGCGGCAGCAAGATCGATGCGATCAACGCCAATACCATTGCGGGCCACAATACGCAGTTGTGGGCCGAGGCGGTCCATGACCTCGCCGGTAATAAAAGTCGTCCCCCGCACAAAAATAGCATGGGCAGTCAGCCGCCTCCGCGTACCAATCATACAGCTCGCCTACCTGGCTCACGACAATCGTCGCCACCTTTTCAAGGATCGATGCTGCTTCGGGAAAGAGCCTGGTACCCGTCCATATGATAAATGCGCGTGACATCTTTATTACCACCTTCCTGAGATGAGAGCTAATGACGCTATCCTACTTCATTATAGCCTCTTCCCAACCTCATCGACCACTCCCTTCAACAAAGTGGTCACCTATTGTTTCAAACCTTCGAGCCTCTCATCTCATAAGCCTATCACTTGATTGTGCAATCTAACAAAGGAGAGGTATAATAGACGATATATATGACTATTTCACTTTCCTATGATCAGCTGCGTCTCTTGCGATTGCGTGCTCAAAGACTCACGACCAGATCACCTCTCTCGGCAACACAACTCTTGCAACATCTCTGTTGTGTGCAAGCGCAAGAAGCTGCCGCCGCTTCACTCTCGCTCTGGGCACGTAGTTCGGGCCTCACCTCCCATGATATTGAGCACGCTCGCTCTCAAGAACGCTCAATTGTACGTACCTGGGCACTGCGCGGGACCTTACACCTGCTGACCACCCACGATCTGCACTGGCTTTTGCCCCTCCTGCGCCCCGTTTTTGTCGCCAGTGCGCAGAGACGACGTACCGAACTAGGATTAGATGAACAAACCTATGCCAGAGGTATCAACCAATTACGTGAACTCTTAACAGGCCAGGGGCCACTCCTCAAAGCTGAGATTGCAGAAAGACTGGCCCAACGCGGCCTAAAATTGCAAGGCCAGGCACTTCCTCATTTACTTATGCGTGCCGCGCTGGAAGGGGAAATCTGTCTTGGACCAGAGAAAGGTTCCAAGACGACCTACGTTTTGTTCGCTGAATGGATAGAGCATGGTCAAACACTTTCGCGTGAAGCGGCACTGGCTGCACTCATATACCGCTATCTGGCGGCCTATGCTCCAGCAGATCCCGAAGATCTCGCTCATTGGTCAGGTCTCCCCTTAAAAGAGATTCGAGGCAGATGGAAAAGCATCGCCGACTCAGCTTTTTGAGGTTCAGATCGATGGTAAACCCTCCTGGATGCTTCCAGAACAAGCTCCCTGGCTCGACGAACCGCTTCCCGCTTCCCCTATTGTGCGCCTACTACCGGATTTTGATACCTATTTATTGGGATATAAAAATCGCGATCTCATCCTTGCCCCCCAACATAGCCGACGTATTCATCCCGGTGGCGGCCTGATCTATCCTACGCTGCTTGTAGACGGATATGTACAGGGAACGTGGACGAGCAAGCGCTCTCATCAAGGTCTGGCGGTGATTATCGAGCCCTTCAACGAGCTCTCAGAGCCAATACGACAACAGGTAGAAGCTGAGGTAGCAGATATGGGACATTTCCTACAAACACAGATAGCTTGCCATATTGCTGCATCCAGGTGAAGTACGCTTCTCGACCATCTACTTCAAAACGGGGAAATCCTCAGTGGGCTCATTACAGAAAACAAGTATTCCTCGCTTTTAGAAATAAACTTCCAAATGAGGAATACTTGCTTTCTGTCGATGAACTACCGCGTTAAAGATGACCCGGCAGAACGAAACGTTACCAGAATAACTTTGTAGATCGGCTATTCCCTATCCGCAACAATTGATCCAACACGCTCTCCTAACGAGGGATCGCGCCGACTGAGAATAAAAGCATAAATGAAGGCCACAATGATGATTCCCAGTGCAATCAAGGGGAAGTAGCTAAAAGGTGCGTCCTGTCCGGGAGCAATCAGACCCCAGAGAGGAAAACCAATGGCAAACACGCCGAGAACCGGCAAGATCAGGTGGCGCACAAGAGAAAAACTGTCCCGATGAAATCTTCTATAATAGACCGGGAGAGCAATATTCGAGACAAGATAGGTGAGCGCAATCAGAATCGTTCCCAGGGTTGCAATATCACCAAAGAAGGTCACCGAAGGCACATTCCAGCCGAAAATGTAGGTGATGCCCAGCCCAATTAAGAAAAAGACCAGGAAGCTGACCCAGGGTGTGCGGGTTTTCGGATGCAGTCTGGCGAGCGCGGCAGGCAGCAACCCTTCACGTGCAGCATTGAAAATCAAGCGAGCCTGGGAATTAGAACCTGCAATCAAAACACTAATCGTCGAAGTGAATCCGGCAATGTAGGCCAGCAAAGCCAGCACGCCTGATACTTTCTGGGCCGCACTGATGAACGGCACATCAGCCGCGGCAAGTGTTTTGACATCGTAGCCAAACGAGACAACAGTAGCATAAGAGAAGAGCAGGTAGCTCACTGCCATCAAAAGAATACTGATAAAGATCGCCTTTGGCACATTTTTGCGCGGATTCTCGGTCTCCTCCGCCAGAGCAGCCGAGTTCTCCCAACCCACGAACATGTAAACGGCAACAGGGAAGCCTAGTCCCAGGCCAGTAACTCCACCCGATAACTTCGTAGGATCAAAAGGAGCCAGAGTAAGCTGTGAACCATGCGCAATAAGCGTGGCAACCGAGACCAGGATCAAGACCGCCATTTCGAGCAGGAAGAAGTAACCGGCCCATTTCGTAGAGAGACCAACACCTCGCACCATCAATAAGAAAACGATAGCAGAGAACAAGAGCGTCAGTGGCTGCCACGGGATATTTATATGCAGATAGGTCTGCAAAATAATCTGCGTCCAACCACCCGAAATCGCAATCACCGAAGCCATTGCGATAATGTATCCCACACAGATCACAATGGTAGTCGCAATCGCCATCACAGGTCCAAAGGTTTTTCCAATGAATGTGATGAACGAACCTGTAGAAGGAATAGAACGGGAAAATTCCGCAAGTGTGTTCCCTAATAAGGCAATTGCAATACCAGCCAGGATAATAGTAAGCGGCGAAGCCACACCAGCGGCTGAAGCAATAAGGGCAAAGCTAAAATAGAAACTCATCGCTGGCCCGATATTGGCCATTGTAGCTGCCGCTATATCGCTTAGCTTCAATACACCGCGTTGAAGCCGATCCGAACCCAGGGAGACTAACGTTTTTCCTTCAAGGGGAATGTTAGACAACTCCTCGTTCATGCCATTCGCTCCTTTTCTTTCCCGTTCCTATTAAAAAGGGAAAGACTGCTCTAGCTATTCGGTTGGCCCAGGGCCGCTTCAGATCTACATCTCCCTGCTCTGCTCCTCTTTGCTTACAAAATAGCAGCTACTATGTATATCTGTAATCAGCTCTGGATATGAGAAATGTAACATAGAACCGAGCAGTCATGCAAGGCTACGACGAAAGCAGAGAAATTTTGAAGATCGTGGATATCTGATGATGGATGGATGAAGAGCCGAAAATTCCGTCATGCATTGCCCACTTCTCTTTTAAGCTTATGCAAAGAGAAGTGGGCAACACTGTCTGCTACTCAGTGAGGGCGACGCATCTGGGCAAGACTATTATGTAAATGGAGGACTGCTCTCAAGGTTGCGGCAATGCTTGCCCCTGTATTGGTAATATAAATGTTGTACCTGGGAATCCAGCGGAAGGTCGTCTTGCCTTGCAATTGTTTGTACTTCGGCTCATATGGTAAAGCGAGGAGTTCGCAAAGCTTTTTTGTCCGTATCTCTACCGATTCTGCGCTTTCTGTATCGATCAATAGCAGGGTCATATCCGGTTGGAAGGTGGCGGAACGCTGCAAGAAGAGGCTAAGTTTTTGTTCCTCTATCTGCGAGGAAGATTTACATTCGACCATGATGCGCATCCCATCTTTGAAAGCCACAACGTCCAGATCACCCGAAATCAATTCTTTCGTCTCCACACCATGCCGCGCCAGCGCATGATACTCATTTCTAAACCACTCGGCAACATACCATTCCAGAGTATGACCAATATTAGCAATGTTCTGGCAGGCAGAGCCCTTCTTCCAGCACTTTTTGTGTGTGTCAAGCGCAGTAAAAGCTAATAAATCAGCCTCTTCTCGTTTCCCTGAAAACAATCTCGTCAGAAAATCCTGCTCTTCTAGAAAGGTAAATTGCTCCACGTTGAGAGCTAAAGACGCGATCTGATCAAGCGTGTAGGTAGAATTGGCGACGAGAAAACGGAGGGCCTGGCGAAACCTGGTCTGATCGAAAGCTAAGTAAAAAGCCTTTGCGCCATACTTCCTGTCCCCAGGCGTCACAAGCCAGCGCTGTTTGAGGACTGAAGGATCGGAATATATGCCTCTATGCCTGACAAACGTCTGGCTGTATGACTGGAGGACATGACAAAAGTCATCTTGTAGAATACGCTCTTCTTTTTCCATATAAGAAATCTCTGTTGCCATACTTATCCCCTCTTCTTACTATAGAGGTGACCGCAGAAACGAACCCTTTGCAGACCTGATCATCTTTAGCTCTTCCTCTTACGCAAAAAGCTTTCTCGTCTTCTGGCAAAAAGCTCTCTAGAGCAAGTGTGGCCTGCATATAAACGCTCACCTCATCTTTCTAATCAAGGGGCATGAAGGAAGAGACACGTAGTGCTATATTTCCCGTGATAGCGCGAGAGATCGAGTGTAATGCCGCTTCCAGCCTGCTCTACGTAAAGCCCTACTTACTGGCTCAACACTGCATACTCTTCTCGCGTTAGTCCCTAAATATACCATAATACGCTCTGTTTCTTCTTGTCCCGTAATAAGTATACCCAAAGATAAGGCAATTTGGAAGACCTTTTTATAGAATTTTCAACCATATTTCCCTTCTTATATAAAATTTTAATCTTTCATCTTCTTTTCTTACTATTTATCTTCTTATAACATAAAAGTTTACATAAAATATCATGACTTACAAAAAAGGAAAGGTGAGTTGTTCACCTTTCCTTCCGATAGATGAGCGAGGGCACTATTTCGGAGAAGCTGCTGAATCGCCAGCCGTGGGCGGGACTAACTGCAAGAGATAGATCTTATTGCCAGCCGGGTCTTCAATAGTCAGAGTACGCCCAAAAGGCTGATCCGCCAGTTCCTCGATAATGGGAACATCCCGTGTCTTGAGTTGTGTCCGCATAGCTTCGACATCATCTACAAACCACCACAATTCAACGCTCGACCTCGGCTCAACATGCCCCTCCTCGGAGAGTGCATAGGCTGCCCCCTGACCGTTGGGCTGCTTAAACTGAATAAAGCCAGGCAATTGATCCTCAATCTCAAAACCCAGCTTCTCTGTGTAGAAAGGCAACACCGCCGCAACTGAGGGAACATGGACCAGCACAAAATTCAAACCGTTAAACATCTTTTCCAGCTCCTTTTTATATTCTTAAGGATGTGTATTCGATGTTTTAAGTATGCCAGAAGCCAGTGACAACAGTATGGCAACAGCGCTCCAATTCTCCTCAATCTCTCACAACTCACACTCTCAGTCGCGCCTGACCCAGACCCATCGCGGTTTTATAGCCTATCCCGCTATAAAAGGCCAGTTGTGCCAACACATAGAGCTGCTGGCGCAGACTCAAGGGAGCTTCCGGCGTCGGCTTATCATCAAAGCCGCGTAACTGATAGGTGCAGGTACCCACAAAGCCGCGTTGCAGATGCGTCGTGAACTGGAGATGGTGCGCCTTCAGATCATAATCAACCACAATAATCCCGTCCTCTTGCAGATACTGCTCCAACCGCTCGGACTGAATAACGGAGAGCAGTTCCGGCGGCGCAATATCCTGCCAGCGCTTCAGCAAGTTTTGGAAGACATATAAAGGCTGCGGGAACATGACGTGGTGAGTGCCGTAGCCTGTCTTTGAACTGCCGCGATTGAACGTGGTCAACGAGGCAAACTCAAGTGTGAACTCGGCATTTTTGCCGAAATACATGTGCTGCGCCTTCTCTACCAGTGTTGTCAAAGAGGTAAAACCGGTCCAGCCACTCGGATCATCTTTCCTCAGCATCACCTCTTCGAGCAGGAAAAGCTGCCTGCCAAGCTGGATAAACGGCAGGCTTGCCTCGCCCGATGTCGCCAGATTAAATTGGGTCAAAGCTTTATGAAAAATCGGGAAAAGCTCACCGAGCAGCAAGGTAACACGCACCATATACGTCTTCTGCGATGTCAGAGGTAAATGAATATGCTCGCGCTCGGCCTTGATCGAGGGCGAGATTGGCTGCGAAAATTGCAGACTGGAGCAGGTGAAGAGCCGCCGCTTCTGCCCATCGTGCAGCCAATCAGCAACATCGGGCGCGGACGTGCGCAACCATTTCAGAAAGGCCCCATGTACCAGCTCGCCCGAAAAAGGCATCAGCGTCCCCGCCTGAAGTGGCCGCAACCTCAACAGCAGAGCATAAAGGCGTACAGGACCAGTTGATGGTATCTCCGGTGTGGATGCATCCATTCGCTAATTTTCCCCTCTCCAATTCTGCAACATTTATTTATCTGGGACAATAGCCCAATGTTTTTGTAAGACTGGCACAGGAAACAGCGTGAACAGTGAACGATCATAGCTACGCAGAAAGAGCCTGTCATTGCGTTCTACCGTGAGCATTATTCAAGTGCCTCTACGGTAGTCTCATCCTCTATATCTCTGCTTCAGCTTTTCATCGCTAATCAAGGTATGATACACGTAGGGAAGCCCCATCTTTTGCGCCACAAACATCGACATCGCCGCCATCCCTTTGCGCCCACCAGAAATAGAGAGTAGCACACCGTTTATCAGACAGTCTTCTGAATACGGCGATCTCTTCCTCCAGCTTTTGTTGAAATTCTACGCAAGCTTCCTCGCTATCAATATCACTCCCAGAAATTTTCACGCTGCTCAATTTGATACTCTTGCCCGTCTTTCGCTTCTCCTCCCTTATCACACGCTCAAGCAATTTTACCCCAACGCGGATCTCTCTATTCAATCCCGGATAAAACAGGATAATCTCCTGAATCGGCACCCCTTCTTCTTTCAGTTAAAAGCGTATAGAGCTGTGTCGCAATCATTGGCCGCGTCCCTAGAGGCACAAGCAGGATATGCCCTTTCTCTGTATCTTCACTCATTTGTGGCAATTTGTCTATAGAACAGAAAGGTTCCCAGCGAAAATTTGGAGCTAGATGTAATCTCTTGCAATAAGGGATAATGACCATTTTTTTCTCTTTCCAAAGCACACACAACCACTCTTTCTAGCTCTCTCACGTCCTTCTGGACGCGTATTAGGTTCCGTATAGAT
>CAVZQK010000068.1:0-284655 GCA_963777355.1 uncultured Chloroflexia bacterium | reverse complement strand
GACTGGCCGTATGACTGTTCTTTCACTTTTACAATAGTGCGAATCCTGGACCAGATCTTAATATCAGCTTTCTGTGCTATGCAACAAAGCTCTTATCCATTCGGAAGTTCTCATCTTTTCAGATACTGCACACGAAATGAACGGGCATTGTTCGCATCTTTTTTACACAGCTCTTTATACTGCTCTGCTGCAAGCTTTGTCACCCACACCTCAAGAATTTTCTCATCGCTGTTCACCTGTTGAAAAAGAGTGACCGCAGCTTCGAGATTCTCATTTTGTGTCTTTTCAGGCGCTTCTTTAGCCAGCCTCTGCTGGATCTTTTCAAGCGTTTCTTCGTCCAACTTCTCCAGAAAGCTAAAGAAGCTGCTGCTTATCTGTAAATCTCGCGTAAAAGGTATTTTGACGAGGTCAAGCCTCTCCCGCTCTTCTCCTGTAGAACGCATAAGCTCTTTGCGCCCAGCATCAGAATAAGCGTCGAACATTTTCTCCATTGAAGGGAACTGTTTTTCCTTCTGGATCAAGTACATGATAAAGCTGTTTAATGCAGGAGAAATATGGTACCACCCAGGCCATCAGTGCAGACATACTTTTACGCCCGCCTGCCAGCGAGAGATAAACCTTGTTCTCCTGCCCGCTTCTGCTGTTTTAAATCCTTGACCAAAGCTTGTAGGAATTGCAAACAATACTGTAGCGTGTTTGCATCGTCAAAATCAAGATCAATCCGCTCCACTTTACATTCGTTCTGCAATGCTCTTTCACCAGATCATAGCTGAGAGGGACCAGATTGCCCTTTGGAGCCAGCACATGCACCTCATCAATTTAATGCTCTTCTCCGCTCTTTCAAAAGATGGTACATAGCAGGTACGACGATAGGCGACTCTCCCAGCGAGGCAATCAGCACATTAGCCATAAATTTTTCTCCTTAGAGGCTCTCTCAATCTCAGGCATCGATGGTATCAGCAATCCTTTTGGTGCGATTTGCGGGAAGGTCAAACCAACCGCGCTTGTCGGGATAGGCATAATCGATCCCACTTTCCGGCGGCCAGAGCCAGATGCGCCGCAGATCATCCATCACATCGTTATTCAACGTGTTCGCATAAAACGTGTTCACAGGCCCATCAATGGCGTTCCAGAATTGTTTTCCCTCATACTCGCCGACCATGATTTACTCCAGGCTGTGTATAACGGGCAACATAGTCAACCAGCATCAGACTTTGTGGGATAGAGGTAGATGGAGCCAAGTCCCATAGGTTTGCCATAGCCAATCTTATGCCGCATCGTCTCTTCGAGCGTAACGGCAATCATCAACACAGCAAACTCATCCTCTTCCAGATTGCTAAATTCGATCTGACCATGAAATTGGGTATCTCGATCAATTGGCTGAATATAACGATTGGCGGCTGTTCTGCCAAAGGTAATCAGACCGATTCGCCTGATGAGGCTCTTCGTCGGGACTGTGATGAAAATAATATTTGCGCCCCGCGATATGCTTGCCACTCTCATCCAGGTAGAAGCTGGCATGATGCGGCTTTGGCTCCATAAGCGGAATAGTATAGATTGGCTCGTAAAGATGGAGCGTCTCCGGCTTGACTACGGCATCGCTCACATTGACGTTGCCTAAAAAGGCGCTTCTCGCCCGATCTTTGAGCATACCAAAGGTACGGCAGGCGATACAAAGATTATTCGTCTCGCTACAATGCTGAAATGCGGGCGCAACTTCCCTGGTATAATTGATCTGGTTCTGTTCATATGCTACCATCAAACAGCGTCAAACAACCATTGCCCAGCGTCTCGAAGACATTGCGCAACAGTCCTTTGAGCGAGCTCCCTGGAATGGCGTAGTCTCCCCGACCATTCTTGAGGGAGAGAGCGGGTATCCTGGGATCAGGCGAGACTGAGCGCGGATCACCGATAAAAAGCGGCGTCTCGGCGTAGATATCGATATCGAGCGTGCCACTATAGAGCCGCTGATTCGCATCTCCCGTCAGACGATGATGCCAGCGCGGAGCCTTACGCTGTGGTGGCGTCTGCCAATCGATGCGCACAAAATCATAGGGATTTATGACTTTTTCGCCTCCTTCGGCTCCTCTTCATTCAGACCTACAAAACGGAACAGCACAAGCTGACCTGTCACTTTATCATAGAACTCTTTGACCCTCAGACGGATCGGCCCCTGTGTCTCCTTCCCCTCATCTTTGAGAGGATAGCGCAACAGGCGATGGATGCGCACCTCAGCAAAATCTCCTGGCTGCGCTGGTGGCCCAATCATATCCAGCTCATTTTCCTGTAATCGCGTACCAAAGAGATAATATTCTTTGGGTTCTGAATACACAGGTGGAAGGGTCGCACTGCTCAGGCGATAATCGCGTGACAGGGCCTCTATAGTTGCCGAAAGCTCTATCCCCTCTTCGCCTATATAGACCACCTGGAACTGATCTTGCTCTCTCTCCCAGCGCAATTCGCCACTCTTTTGAAAGACGCGACCTGTGTTATAATCTTGAAAAGAAAAGTTCGGCTCGAACACGCGAAACAGAAGTAGCTCTTGCCGCTTACTTCGTCCGATAACCGGATGCAGAGGTAGGGATTCCAGCAACATCAGGGCCTCTTCTGAGAAATTGGCATTGCTGAATCAGAGGTTTTAGCTCAGCCAGGGCGATGCGTCCGCTATAAACAATAGGAATCACAGCAATGCTCCTTAACGCGTACCAACTAGCTCGGCGGTCAGCTCCTGCTGGCTGGGCCACTGCTGCATCCGCTTGACGAAATGATCGATAGAGGCGCTCTGTAAGGTCCGCAAGTTGTCTCCCTGAAATGCTCGCAGACTACGAATACTGCGCGGCTGCTTCTCTATCTCAGGAATATTTTTGAGCAGATCATTCTCTTTGCTCGTTCCATAGCTATTGTCATTGAGCCAGCGTCCCAGACCCCATAGCTCGTTTGACGGTTCCTCACTAGTGCGCAAGGTGCTGGTAACAAACCCGCCCGGTTGACCATTATAGCTCTCCTCGATAGATCTGCGCCGTGACCTTGCCTAGGCCGCGTGAGCGTCCCGAACCAATGTGGATGAGGCCATCCTGAAGATCTTGCAACACCACAAAAAACATACCTAGCTGCCAGATCTCGAAATTGCGTATATGAATATCCGTCTCAAAGGTGACACCTGTGCTGACAACCTCCAGCTCAAACTTCGCCCATGACTGGTCCCGCCGGTCATACGATCAATGCCAACGCCATCGCGGAACTCTGTCTGCGATGACAACATCTCACGTATTCATCCAGGTCGCAACCAGGTGCGCATCCCCGATGGCAATCCGCCCGATAAAACCTGTTGAACCAAAGAGGCGACAGGTCGGGCAGGAGGCTTTATAGACGAGATCGGTGCGCTCCTCCACCTTTTTACGCAGCTCTTCATCCCTACGCTTAGTCAGCTCATTAAAAAAGCCACCACAGGACTCGCGAAAGTCTTGCTGCTCTCTCAGCCGCTCCTCCTCCTGTTTATCCTGCGGAGTAAAAGGATAACAGACGACCTGCTGCTTCAGCCCACAGACAATCTTTTCTATATGGCTGCGGAAGACGCCTTTGAGCGAACTTCCTGGCAGAAAAATTTCACGTTTCCCGTTGCGCAATGTTAACACGGGCGTCAGATCGGGACCGCTAATCGTGGCCTGCCCCGAACGCACAAGCAAGGGACCAATCGTGGTAATACGCACACGGCAATATGCCTCATTCACCGATTTCTTTAACATAAGAAGTTCCGCTCCTTCCCCAATTTCTTCAACTGAAAAATGCTTCTTTATATAGAGAGAACAAAACGTGCGTTCTGGTTGCTTATTCCTTTTCCTTCACTTCAGGAAAAATAGTCTCCATCTGTTGCTTAAGAAATGCTTCACCATCGATTTTGTGGGGAAACTCCTTATTCAAGAGATATTTGTAGAGATGAGCGTTCTTGTTTTTCCCCTTTTCCTCTTCAAGATCGAGATAAGAGACGGATACTTCCTTAAGCAGACAGGCACCCAGACCACGCGAACGCTTGCCACCAATAAAGCCAAAGCCATGCATAAATTCGCTCAAGCCAATACTCATTAACTGAAGATCATAGGGAGAGGCGTTCTCCAGGGTGATTCTCAGGCTAAAGGTTGTGCTGGCTGGCACAACCTCAAAATCGTATTTCAGCCGATCCTTCGCCTTCTCGCTATCCCGATCAATCGCTACGCCGTCTCGTCGCTGAATAACATCGCCCCATTCGTTCTCGATCAGGTAGAGATCATTAATACTCATATTGGCGGCGGCGAAAGGGGAACCAAAGAGCTTGCAGGTATCACATAATCCCTCAAGCGCCCGTTCGAGAACAGCACGATTATTTTCCGCGCTCCCTCTGCGTTTTTGGCAATCTCTTTCTGGCGGCTCGTAGAACAGATTTTGATCTCCTGTAGCCCGCGCTATCTTAATCTCATCTTCACTCAAATCCTGTAAACCACAGGACCAGAGATCGGTGGTGTCGGACTAGATCCAGCGACGAGCTTTTCGACGCTACTGCGCAGAGCACCTTTAAAACTTGAGCCAGGAATAAATGGGCGTGCCATCAGGCGTGTAAGCACCACCGGGCTATCACTATTGCTCAATGTCGCCTTGCCGCCGCCAATGTGAAACGCGGTCTGCATCTCCAGCTTACCTGTAAAAAGATAGCGATTAGACAAGCCAAAGCGGCGCGATGGATACTCTATCATCGTTTTTTCCCTTTTCTATTCATGCTACCTCCGGCCGGCGGAGCGCTGGTCCCTTTCCAACGCATCTAGCAGACGATTTTCTGCCTCCAGATGTTGGATAAAATCGTAGGCAAGTGCCATCATGATCTCATTGGCCTGCTGCTGCATCTGCGAAATCGTCAGGCCGGGCTCGAGCAGGTGAAATTCTTCGCGGATGCGCTTGCTTCTCATGGTGGTGAAGAGCCGCTCCAACTCGCGTATAGAACGTCTGAATATACGATTTGGAGTAGGGCCAGGTGCGGTCTCGCTGATGCTTAATAAATTGCTCCAGATCGCTATATCGCTGCCCTTTGGCGATATTGAGCAGACCATTCATCTGTGCGGTTGGTAGTGGATGACAACCCTTGTTGCGGATCAGTCCACCTAAAATTCGTTTGCCTCCGGATAGAGCATGGTATCGCTGATCTGCCAGATTTTTTGTTGCTGTTTTTGTGAGAGCACGTTAACTTTCCTCTCTAGCGCTGCTGCCTTTGGCGAGCGACCTGTGTTGTTTCCTGACTAGCCCGATACTCATACTCAATCACCATCTGGCGAATGAATTGCCGAATTAATTGGAGATAGATATGCTGCCGCTGCTGCTTCTCTTCGTCGGAATCTGTTCCCAATCTTCAAGTTGTTACAGACTGTTGTAAGTGTATCCTTTAAATTCTTCTCCAGATAGTTGCGCAAGCGCTCACTAAAGGGGACATTTTCGTATACGTATCGCCAGGATGGATAGCGAGCGGTCTGGCGTTTGATATAATCGAAAATATCTGTCGTTTTTAGGGCACTCTCGGCCAGGGTCTCCAGATTGGTCATTTGTGAGCGATGATTTCTTTGAAAGGCTATAGATGCGTGATCGCCGAGCTTTACCGCCTCTTCATAAAAGATCTCGGCCTGATTATTCACTTCGCGGATAATTTTGATCGCTCTATGTCTATCGTTTTTCTGTTGCTCAACCATTATTGCGGCTCCTCGCTATGAAAGGCATCCGAGATACAGATGCGCCCAAACCCTTCTGCCCGTCTCCTACCGATGCCTCGTTCTTCCAACTGAAAAAGTGCCTCTGAACTGCTCTTTATCAGGTTTGCCCGCACAGCGAAAAAAGAAGACCGAACCTGCCTCAATTGCATACTCGTTCGTCTTCGGCGTTCCCCACAGCTCGTTCCAGCCAGTCACGCGCTTGATTCCGGCATTTTGATACAAGAGACTCAGCCCTGTAATTTTCTTCTTCGCGCCCAACTCTTTATCTAGCACATTTTCATCAATCTGCCCCTGATAGCGCAACAGCTCATCACGCAGGATCACCTCGGAGTGCAACGTCACGGCAAAAAAGTAATCGTTCTTTGCATCAGCTAAATCATGCTTCTCAGCCATGCCTCTTATCAAATCATCAAACTTATCCAGACGCTCCTGGAAGCTTTGCAAGCGCTCTTCCTCCCCAAGCTGCTTATCCTCTGCTGGCTTAATAGCTTGCAGTCCTATTCTGCCCAGACCACGCGTTCGCCCCGTACCAAGATGCAGCAAGCTATGCGTTTGCTGCGTATCAGGATACCGCTGCACAATCTCACCGAGAAAGTCATAAAAGTCACCATATAACTTACTATCATCTGGCAACATGATCTGTCCCCAGAAGTGGACGCCTTCCTCAAAGACCACGCGGTTATATAAAATTCCATCCTCGACGGTCCCTGTTTGGCGATTGATCCCTGTGCGCGTCTGTAAGTGCCGGCCATCCGTCTGTGCCAGCTCTCGCTCTAGCAAATCTTCCACCTCGCGCCGATAGTAACCCGTCAAGCGATCCATGCTCTCTCCACATTGATTTAGCTGGCGGTTCGTACCCTTTTCGCGCTCCTTAAACTGGCAATGCTTATGGTCTTCCAATGCGCTCAGCACAGGCGCACCTTTCTTTTTGCCAAGAGCAAACATTGCCCAGTTGCGTAGATTGTCCTCTACACCATGATTCTCTTTTGCTTCACCTTTATCAAAATGGAAGCCGGGATGCCGCTTACAACTTATTGCGGTACGAGGTAAGGGATAGACTGGTGTCTCTGTTTCTTCATGCAGATACTTAAAGTTCGCTGGATAGAGGTCAGAGAAGAGTATTTCTGATGTCAAAAAGAAGCGCGTAAATTCTGGCCTTTTTGGATGCAGGTCGCGATAGAGGGAAGCCAGCCCCCCACAAATGAACTCCCCGGAATATAGTCGATAGTCCCAGCCCCCGTTGTGGAATGATCGGCACGAATCGCCAGTGGCGATTCAGTTGTTAGATAGATGGTGAGTGTTCTCATTCCTCCTCTTCCTCCTCCTTCAAGGCGTAATCATACCCAGCAAGGAGATCCAGATGCTCCAACCAGCCTTGCCAGATACCAATAGGAAGTTTTTCTTTGCTCCCATTCAGCTTCAGACTGGTAATCTCGCAGGTGCAGGCCCCTTTCCCGGCTGATTTGTTGCCGCCTAGTCGCTCTACCATTTGCAATCCTGCCAGCAGGAGCAGCAGAGAGCAGGTGGGTGCAGGCACTTCCAGCCTCGGAACGGCCATGCAGGTCAGCCAACCAGTAACGCTACCATGAAAGAGCAGGTCGCGCCGCCCAAACTCGCTGGTGTACAGTGCACCAGGAACGGAGGTATGAGTAGAACGTTCGAGCCGCACCTGTGTGTAGCTACTGGTCTGCAAGGATTTATTACGCCCTTTTCCGTTATTCCCTGGACTATCAAACAGCGCCTGCTCTTCTTTCAGCATGCGAGCATCCTCAAAGAAGAGGTGGCCGGGATGCTGTTGTGAGCCAAAGATACGTGAACTCATAGTCCGAGTATAACCCAGACCTCGCAGCGCCATTTTCGCATCATGTGGCGTATCTACCAACTCCTCCCCTCGCTTCCCCGTACAGAATCGCTCCAACTGCTCACATTTCTCTCTCCACACCCCCTTTAGCGTAGAAGCGGGCATGTAGAGATAGCCGTTGGCATCGCGGGTTACTGTGCGATCCAACAACCCGGAGCGCATTCCGGTGCCGAAATGGAACGGCATTGTAAAGGTGAGCGTATAGTTCAGCTCAACTCGGTCAATCTGCGGAACGGCCATGCCTACTCCTCTCTATCCACAAAGTCATAAAGTTCAATAAAGTCCAATATTGAGGTGCGGTAGATCTCGTTATCGTAGTCGTTCTTCCCATCGGAAACCCAGGGGAAGATGATGCGTGGGAAATCAGCGAACAGATTCTGCTCTACCTGCTGCTTCACTTGATTTTCCAGGCCGATTTTATAGAGCGATGTGACCACATGCTCATATTGTTTTGACTGCCAGTTTCTGATTATGGCCCTGCTCTCACTTACTGAAGTCGTCAGGTTCATTTTAAAGATCGCCTCACGCATCTGGTGCAATTTTGTGCGATTGATGCCTATCTATGGGCGGTGCCAATAGCCTTCAACAACATCTCTAGAGTGTCGGGAGCATAGGGACGCAAGGTGGCATGAAATTCCTTATCACCGAGGTTCTCAGGATGCTTCCCCTTCTCCAATTCCCCTACCATCCGTTTGTAGTTCTGCACACTCCCACCGGCAACCACCAGGAAACTGATGCGTGTATCATCGAGTTCTCCTGATTGCGCTTTTTTAGCCTCACTGCGCACCTGAGCACTGGCTTTCTTGGCCGCCTTCAAGGTTTCTTCGGCCAGATCCTGCAACTGCGAAAAAGGATATTTCACCGGAGCCAGCACTACCCCCACCGAGAGCGAATAGCGCTTCTCGCCTTCCTCGCCGCTTGCCTGACGAAATTCCTGCGCTATTGTCAGCGCCACATCCATCGCCTTTGTCGCACTCGTCACAAGCACAAAGTCGTCTCCCCCAATAGCAAGACATCAAAGGGAAAATGCGGCGTATCCCCAGGCACAAGCGGATTGGCAGGTATGACGGGTAAGTGTTTGGTCATTGCTTTGCCCATTGCCTGATGAATGGCACTATCTATATCAAGCGAGAACTTTTTAATCTCGTTCAGCTTCTTCAGATCTTCGATAGCTGCCCCCATATTATTGCCATCAGCATAAATCAGGCCGAGATATTCTTTCGATTTCCCAAACTCGCGAAAGATATTAAAGTCCCCTGGACGTTGAGGGACTTTCTCCTCAGTAATGTCATCTCCATCTATAGAGAAATCATACCCATCTACTTTAAGCTGATAAATAATACGCTCCCACAAGGCCTCTTTCATGGCATCTTCTTTGGAAAGTTCCTCTAGAATGTTTTTATGTTTCCGTGTCGCAGCTAAGATTTTGTCTTTAATATTCTCATCTTCCTTCTGCTTGCCAGAACAGCTTGCGCAACAATAGCGAGGCGTGCCATCAGTATCTGGCCTGAGTTGCTCCGCGTAGTTCACACCACAAGCTTCACAGGTCATCATAAAAGGGTGTGAGGCGAGAGCAATCTGCGTGGGAGCGCAATCTTTCCTCTCACGCATCTTATAGCGGAGCAGCTTGAGCGTATCTTCAAGAAGGTAATCCATAAACTCAGCTTTATCAGGTGGAGCATTGGCGGGAGTCTCCTGGAGAACATAAGTAATTGATGATCCGCCGTGAGTTCGTTTTGTATAAGCTCTCTTGACGCGCAAGGCAAACTCTTTCACAGTTGCCTCATCTGCCTCAACAAGAAACAGGCCTGCACCGCCATTAGCATAAATGATCCTATATTTCAGGCTCATTTCTATTGCAATCTCTCTCATCACCTGACGGTTCAAGTAGTCAAGAATAGAGCTGGCTCCCCGAATCTCTTTGAGCCTATCCGTCCCAAAAACATATCCCTTAATTTTATCCGTATCAAAGGCTACAAGTGTTCTTTGCACCAAATTTCTGCCTCCCCATAGCTACTAACACTGCTTTTTCCTGTTACCAGCAGTCCATAACTTCTTACATACTTATCGCTCTGACACATGTCACCTGAAGAAAAGAACCCTTTCCCTCGGACACATTTTTGCAGGGCGAGATTTTCTCTCGACAAGGCGGCCAGGGATGAACATCCGCCCCTACACCATCTCTCCCGGACACATTGTTGAAAGGGCAACAAAAAGGTTCGCTGAGAGGCATCCACTCGCTCCGCAAACACGCGTAGGACCGGCTGTTGACTGTGCCCCTGTGGGGGGGTCTCTGACCGTCTCGCCAACCAACCACCTCGCCCAGCCAAACCACTATTAGATCAGAAAACCCTCTAAAAAGGAAGTATACCCGTAAGCTGGTCGCCTGGCATCCAAACCACTATGGAATTTTTTCATAGTCTGTTTGGATCTTTCTCATCTCGAAAAGTACTACTCTCACTCCTGTCTGATAAAATAATCGGCAAACATGTTGTGGAGGAAATGGTAATCAAGACGCTTGCCCTCAGGAACATTCCAGGTATTGCGGCATTCTCGCAGCAACATATTTGTATGTGTGCTGATCGTGGTCATCTCTCTGCCCAACTCCAACGCCACCTCCTGCGGAGCCAACCCGCGCGCAAACGCCCGCAATACTTTGCGCTGAGTAGGTGTGATGCTCTCTACAACACGCCGACAATGCTGCTGCTGCTCAGCATGTTCGCGCTTCTCCTGCTCACTCATGACGCGCCGCGCATTTGTTGGTTCACTGCTCAATAACCGCAATAAAATCGGCTGGGCCAGGCGCGCAAAAGGAACTTCGATCAGGTGTACGTTGTCTTCCGGCTGAGCGTGCATCACCGCCCCATTTCTTGCCCGCTGCTTCACCTCTTCCGGCGTGTGGATATGCCAGAGATGGTCAGCCGAACCAAAGTTCAACAATGCCGCCGAAAAAGAAAGAAATCCCATCAGACGACGGCCACCAGTGATCGAGAAATGGATAGTATATTCTTGCAGCTTGAGATCATAGATGAGCCTGTCCATTGCATTCAGCGCACCATCAGCACTTCGCTCATCCGTGATATCGGCCAACGGCTGCTCGTAGAGACGCAGCACATGACGGCGCAGACGAATAGAACGGCCAGTTTCTTTATAAATATCACCCGGAAATTCGGCACTGAGCCGCTCAATCGCCTGATCAATATCAGGATATTCAGCTGGATGAACTACAATCACATCCTGAATAGGTATTCCCTGCTTGAGAAGGAGATCCAGAGTAAATGTTACTACTTGCGGTTGCCTACCGAGAGTTGCCAGCAGGATATGACCTGGTTCTGTACCGGGCATAGTATCTCACATTTCTTTTTTCTACGCTGGATATGACCTGTAGTGATAGAGTCACCACCATATCTTCAATCGTAATTCCAATGATGCAATTTATCTATAAAGTAGGTAATTTATGCTATTCGGGTTTAAAAGAAGATCTTTAGCAAAAATGCTTGCAGGCAGAAAGCAAAAGCAGAAATGCGTAAGGTATCGAAAGATAAGAATAGAATATTTTAGCAGAAAACTCTCTAACAAAGAGCTATCACCTTTTTAACATTCTCACTCTATAGACGCGCGAGGAGCAAGATGTTAAAAAGGCGCTAGCAAAACTTCTTTATTTCGGGGAACAAGTATGGAAAAAACTGTAACGCTCTACATCTTCTCTTCGTGGTACCCTCTGTACCTGGTATCTTTCCAGAAAAGCAGCATTTTCAGCAATCAGGAGGAAACAACACAATGACTCAGCAGGATGATACAGAGAAAAAAGAACAAACTACTAAGAAGCAGTCTACGTCCCAGTCGCAGAAGAATCCTGGCACGAATACGATGGAACCAACTGCAAAAAAGGATACAAAGGAAAATATTGCTAATCCCAATGCCGCTCAGGGCTCAGCCTCCGATGGCGACTCCGCCAGCTAAGATGGCTTGCCTGTTATCCCAAATAGAATATCAAGCTAGCTAAATTGAGGAACCTTTTCTGAAAGGTTCCTTTCTCTATCTAAAAATTGAAGTGATCCAGGAGAACTGTCTGCACGTACTCTATAATGTCTGACAAATAGAGAAAGGAAACCTCTTCAGAAAGAGAAATCCTTTAAGCGGATGAGTAAGCTGGCAGCGATTTCTTCTCTCTCGAAATCGGGTGATCCAGATTCTTCATCCAGACGTACTCTCTAGTAGACAACGTGATCACTTTATTGGAAATGACGAACGCTTCGGGAAGATTTCTTCCTTCTTAAAATGTAGTGATCCGAACAGTTCGTCGAGACGTACTCTCTACTAGACAACATGCTTAATTACTAGGAGAAAAAATGGTCAATCTATTCAAGAAATCTGCTGAAGTTATCGGACGTCGCGCACTCCTGCGCAATTCTCTGACTGGCGCGGCTACTGTGGCTGGTGCAAGTGTGCTTTTCACGCAGACCGCTAATGCTGCTACGCTCTCTTCTGCTTCCATGAGACTGAGCGCGGAAGATGCATTTATGGAGATCAAAAAAGACGAAGATGCTCACGTCTCTTTTATCAAGGGCGCTCTCGGCGACCTGGCTCGTCCCAAACCAAAATTTAAAGGCCTGGAACAGGAAGACCGCTCCCATTTCGTCAAACTTTCTCAGGTCTTCGAGAATGTCGGCGTAGGCGCATATCTCCTGGCTGCCCCTGCTATTAGCAGTAAAGCCAATCTGGCCGCCGCTGGCTCGATCCTGACTATCGAGGCCCGCCACGCTGGCTATCTCGATGCTCTCATCGGTGTCCCCCTGAGTCCCAATGGTGCCTTCGACAAACCCATCTCCCAGGCCCAGATCGTCGCCGATGTCGCTCCCTTCATTGAAAGCCTCAACGGTGGCTCCGATCCCTCGAAGCCTTTGATGAGCGACCTGGATATCCTGAACTTCGCCCTGCTTCTGGAATATCTGGAAGCGAGCTTTCTACGACATCAACGTCCCGAAGTTCTACTAGGTTTCAATCCTCAACAGGTTATCTCAATCCTTAACAGGTTTAGGAAAGTGCGGCAAAGCCCATTCATCTCGGGATAGATGAGTGTCAGAATACAACATACCGCCGAGGAACGCAACATATGGCTTTTTCCAGTAGACTGTGTTTATACGGCAGGCCGCAAATACACCTACCTACTTTCACTCAACCTGGATACCACGAGGCGGGCTTTCTCTCAAAAGCTCGCCTCGCTTTTCCGTAATCGACCTCACCACCAAACTCGTAGGGCAACCGTCTCCTCCTCCTCCCCTACCATCATCTCTCCACGTGCTACCGCTATTTATCTTGCAAATGATCTCTGGTACTGTACGAACATTTCAATTTGCTGAAATTCTGTGATATATTTCTTACTGCTATGTATCCTCTTCTGTAAATACTTTTAGAACAAGAAGTAAAAAGATTGTAAGGGAGTTGCTGGGTATGGATGACCAGGAGCTAGAGGCATTATTCTCTGATTTAAAATCTGAACGCGTCGAACGAAAATCTGCGATGGTCAATGACAAAGAAAAAATCTGTGAAGCAATCTGCGCCTTTGCTAATGATCTCTCGCATAATCAAAAACCTGGCGTTCTGCTGATCGGCGTCCATGATAACGGCATCTGCGCTCAACTGCCAATAGACGATAAACTTCTGCTCTCGCTCTCAGATCTGCGTTCAAATGGCAATATCCTCCCGTTTCCTACTATGTCGGTGCAAAAAAGACGTGTGAACAACTGCGAAATTGCGGTCATCATTGTAGAACCATCTAATGATCCGCCAGTGCGTTTCAAAGGGCGTACATGGATCAGAGTTGGACCGCGCCGCACTCTTGCCACACAGGAAGAAGAACGCCGCTTAATTGAGAAGCGCAGGGCAAAAAATCTGCCCTTTGATATACAACCAGTCTATTTTTCAACCCTGGACGATATTGATAAAGAACTATTTCGCCAACATTATCTCCCTGCTACGCTGCCCTTTGATATTCTGGAAGCGAATAACCGTACCCTGGAACAACAATTGGGAGCCATGCGCTTCATCAACACAGACACTCCCCCTAGCGCGACAACATTGGGTATTCTTGTTGCGGGCAAAGATCCAAGACAATTTATTGCGGGAGCCTACGTCCAGTTTGTGCGTTTCGATGGCGAGGAGTTGACCGATCCTATCAAAACCCAACGTGAGATAGATGGTCCTATTAGCGATATTATGCGCATGTTAGATGAAACATTCGAGGCTCATATTGCCGCCTCCACAGACATCACCTCCGGGTCTATCGAGATACGCCACCCTGATTATCCCATCGTCGCCTTGCAACAGCTTGCACGTAACGCCCTGCTCCATCGCACCTACGAAGGAACAAACGCTCCTGTCCGCATCTACTGGTTTTCGGACCGTATCGAAATCTCTAACCCCGGCGGCCCCTATGGCCAGGTCAACATCAGTAATTTTGGCAAGCCAGGCATCACCGATTACCGCAATCCCCATCTTGCCGAAGCTATGAAAAACCTCGGCTACATCCAACGCTTTGGCGTAGGAATTCTACTGGCAAAAAAAGAACTACAAAAGAATGGAAATCCACCGCTAGAGTTCAATATAGAGGATACAAACGTCCTGATCATATTGAGGAAAAGTAATGCATAATACTCCTGTTATCGCTTTTTTCAATAATAAGGGAGGCGTTGGTAAGACTTCTCTGGTCTATCATCTATCCTGGATGTATACCGAATTAGGATTACGCATCGTCGCCGCTGACTTAGATCCTCAAGCAAACTTGACCGCCGCTTTTTTGAATGAAGATCGCCTGGAACAACTCTGGCCTTCCGGAGAACATCCCGATACAATCTTCGGTTGCATCCAACCATTAATGAGCGGCAGCGGTGATATTGGGAAACCGCACCTGGAACAGGTAGAATATGGTACTCAACAACTATCCCTTTTTGGCAGCCAGCTTGCTCTCCTTGCAGGGGATCTCTTACTTTCCAGCTTTGAAGATGATCTTTCAGATGCATGGCCCAGATGCTACGATAGAAATGAACGCTCTTTTCGTGTCATCTCAGCATTCTGGCGTATCATCCAACAAGCAGCAACTGACCATAAAGCCGATGTGATTTTGATAGATTTAGGACCTAATCTTGGAGCAATTAATCGGGCAGCATTAATCGCAGCTGATTTTGTAGCAGTGCCTTTATCACCCGACTTATTCTCCTTGCAAGGATTGCGCAATCTCGGACCCACTCTGCGCAAATGGAGAGGAGAATGGGAAGATAGGTTAAAACGAAATACAATTAGTAATATACCTTTGCCTCAAGGAAAGATGCAACCCATAGGATATATTGTCTTGCAACATGCTGTACGTATGGATCGGCCTGTCAAGGCGTATGATCGTTGGATTGCACGTATTCCTGAAGAATACCGGGAATATGTACTACAAGAAACAACAAGCGGCTCTCCTGCTGTGATTAACGATCCCTACTGTCTGGCACTGCTAAAACATTATCGTAGCCTTATGCCACTCGCGCAAGAAGCACAAAAGCCCATGTTTTATTTAAAGCCTGCAGATGGCGCGATTGGAGCGCACACCCAGGCCGTCCAGGGAGCATTTCTGGATTTTAGAAATCTCGCACTTGCAATCGCTAAAAAAGCTCGTATACCATTGTAAGCATTTCATCTGTTCATAAAGTTGCATGAGAAACCTCTCAACTGTGACGTAGTATGTCGCGTTTGAGGTCGATAACATTGAAACCCTTCGGTAATTCCTCATTTTGTCAATAAAATAAAAAGGAAAACCCTATTTTTCAGACCTTATTCCAGGAGAGCCACTTCTCTGTCACTGCTTTTTCCAAATCTATCCCGTAAAATCGAGCCAGGAGCAGCGTCTGACAAAAAACATCGGCCACCTCTTTCTGGAATTCAGCACGCATCTCTTCGGCAGACTTTCCCTTTGTACGCGCCTTCCCTGCTAGCATCAGATAGGCCTGCGTCAATTCACCGACTTCTTCTTGCAATTTTAAGACAAACCACGTATCATCTCGCGCGATAGCAAATTTTTCAGCATAGTGCTGAGATACCTGTTCCACTTCCTCTGCTAGCTCTTTTATATCCATTGACAATAGCTCTTCCTTATAGGATTTAATGTAAGGTAAATTCTCTATCTGGCTTCTAGATACCATTTCAGTCGTTGCAGAATACGCTCGTTCTCCTGGCGAATTGCTCCTGACAACACCGGTTGCAGCAACAGAAAAACTCCCTGAGTCTTCAGTGTAATCTCCCTGGTCACCCGCGTACTCATCTCTCCGGCTGCTTCAAGTGTGTAGCTTGCCTGAATATCCAATCTGCCAGGTAGACCGGATACCTTGCGCTCCATTGTCTGCACAAAAGCAATGCGGCTCTCTGGCTCCAGTTCTGCGACCCGCCCCCGCATGATGGATCTCGTACCCCTATCTACGTAGGTTGTGCCTACTCTGATAGGATGATCCGAGATCTCCTGCGTCTCATTATATAAAGGAGATGCAGGTAACCAGGATGGATAGCCGCGCAGATCCGTCAGGACCTTATAAATGGTCTTTTTATTCCGTTGGATGGTCGTCTGAAAACGCATCCTGGTCATGGCGCTCTTGCTCCTCGACCTCTAGCTCTTTTACAATTTTACGATCCTGTTTGCTGCTTAAATCCAGTCTGGCATACAGGTCGGGACGCCTCTCTTTTGTCCGCCGCAGCGACTCTTTTCGCCGCCAGCGCGCGATCTGTTCGTGGTGTCCAGAAAGCAAAATATCTGGCACTCTCCAGCTCCGAAATTCGGGAGGTCGCGTATAATGCGGATACTCAAGCATATTGCTGGTGTGCGACTCTTCTTGCGTGGAATCGTCCGCGAGCACGCCTGGCATTAGCCGACTCACCGCATCTACTACAATCATTGCCGCCAGCTCTCCGCCCGTGAGGACGTAATCGCCTATCGAGATCTCATCGGTCACCAGGTGCTGACAGACACGCTCATCAATGCCTTCGTAGTGTCCGCACAGTAGCGTAATGCGTGGCTCGCTCGCCAGCTCTTGCGCCTTCTGCTGATTAAATAGCCGCCCCTGTGGCGTTAAATAGATGATTGGTCCCCCCTGATGGACGGCTTCTATCGCGGTAAAGATTGGATCAGGCTTCATGACCATTCCAGCACCACCCCCATAGGGGTAGTCATCTACCATATGATGCTTGTCGCTTGTCGCATCCCGAATATTATGGAGCGCGATGCTCAATAGCCCCCGCTCCTGCGCCCGCTTCAAGATGCTCTCTGTGAATGGCCCCTGGAACATCGCGGGAAAGAGCGTAAAGATGTCAAAATGCATGAATCTACTTCCCTCTGGATATATGTGTTACAATAACACCGTTGCCTCTCGCTGACAAGTCTGTCATCCTGGGTGGTGGTATGTCTTACAATCAGGTGACGCAAGGGGTGCGCCATTCCTGATTGCTTTTTATAGCTTGTTGTATCCTATCGGTGGAGCCTGTTGTTATTATGTCCTGGTCCCAGAACCGGAATGCTGAGGATCTGCGCGATCAATTGACGATCCTCGTAGGAAGTGCGATCCGTTTGTTGCGCGGCGAGACGGGTGTCTTTGTTATCGCCAATGAAGCGTTCGATCCACAAAGCGGGGATGAGTATACGCTGTATCGTCTGAGTGAGGCGACTTTATCGCTCCTGCTCAGATCTACACAGGAGGGGGCACAACCGAACTCTCTCCATCCTCTTGTCGCCAGACCCCTTGCTCCAACTCTGGTTACGCAATTGCAGATGGATGAGGATGTGAGTGAACTCTCTTCTTTTCAAGCGATGGAATGCTGTTCGCTCCTCCTGTATGATCTCATTGGCCCTCTGGGGACGCTCCATTTTCTCCGACCCGCTCACAGACGTTCTTGTCTGGAGACCGAAGAGGATGGGGCCATTCGCGAGTCCGGCATTACGCTGCATCTCTTTATTGCTCAACTGGCAACGAGTTTGCGCTTTGCTCTCAAGGCTCGCTCTCTGCTCAAAGAACAGGCCCGCTTCGCCGCTGTCTTTCAATATAGCGCCGCTGGTATTCTTACAGTAGATACTGCTTTACGCATCATTGATTTTAATCCGGCTATGGAACATCTGACTGGCTGGCGCGAAAGCGAGGTCCTCGGTCAGTTCTATTTCACGGTGTTGCGACCAAAAGATCGCCAGGGCAACGATCTGGGCTTGCAGGATTCCGCGATCCTTCAGGCTTTCGCCGGAAGAACTATCGTGAACCGCGAAATGATTCTTAGCACTCGCGATAATCAGCCGCTCTCGGTCCTGGTTACTGCGTCCTGTGTCCGCTCTGAGAAGGGCGAACCGATTAATGGTATTCTTAATGTGCGCGATATTACGCGTGAGCAACAACAGGAAGAGCAGCGCTCGACCTTTATCTCGGTCATCTCTCACGAACTAAAAACGCCCATTGCGATTATTAAAGGCTATGCCTCTACCCTGGCTCGTCCGGACGCCAGACTGGAGGCCCAGAGTCTCCGCTCACGCCTGATTGCTATTGAGGAGGAGGCTGACCGTTTGAATAAGCTTGTTGGTAATCTGCTCTATGCCTCACGCATTCAAGCGAACGGCCTACAAATGGATATCAGTCCTCTAGACCTCGGACCGCTTATTGAGAAAGTGGTGCGCCGTCTGAAAATTAAAAGTCCGGGTATCACGGTTCACATAGACCTACCAGAGAGCCTGCCACCTGTGATGGCCGATGCCGAACGCATCGAAGAGGTCTTACAAAATTTACTGGATAACGCTGTGAAGTATTCGCCACAGCAGCAAACATTTAGAGTAAGTTGTTATGCAACTGGAGAAGAGGTCATTACTAGTGTGAGCGATAGTGGTATGGGTATCTCCCTGCGCGAGCAGGAACAGATCTTTGACCGCTTTCACCGCATCGGCGATCCTCTCTCTCAGGCCACCCCTGGCGCAGGCCTGGGCCTCTATATCTGCCGAGCAATCGTGGAGGCTCACGGCGGCCATATCTGGGTCGAGAGTACTCTGCGTAAGGGTTCAACATTTTCGTTTAGTTTGCCGCGTGAGGAAAAAGCACAGTTACCGATGGTGGTGTTTTAAATGGAGAAGGAAGCATTCGATCAGCGCGATATGACTATTCTGATCGTGGATGACGAGCCTCGCATCCGCGATTTTGTGCGCATGAATCTGGAGATGGAAAACTATCGCGTCATAGAGGCCAGCAACGGCATTGAGGCCCTGGACGAGCTGCGTGAGCACCTGCCCGACCTGGCCGTGCTGGATGTGATGATGCCCGAAATGGATGGTTTTGAAACCTTAAAAGCCATCCGCGAGGTCTCAACGATTCCTGTGATTATGCTCACTGTTCGCCAAAACGAACAGGATCGTATTCACGGCCTGGATCTGGGGGCCGATGACTATATGGCTAAACCGTTTAGCCCCCGCGAACTCCTTTCGCGTATCCGTGCTCTGCTGCGCCGCTCTCTGATGCCTGCACCCGCACGCAAAACCGAGATCGTTGTCGATCCGGATCTCAAGATCGATTTTGCCCGCCACGAGGTTATTGTTCGCGGCAAAAAAGTGATCCTGCGCCCCACTGAATACCGCCTGCTCTATCATCTGGTAAACAATGCTGGTCGTCTGCTGACACACGAAACGCTGCTCTCGAAAGTCTGGGGCCGTGAATACCGCGACGAGGCGCACTATCTGCGTCTCTACATCACGTATCTACGCCAGAAGATCGAGCAAGACCCGGCCCATCCCAAATATATCTTGACTGAACGTGGCGTAGGCTATCGCTTCAAAGAACTCGAATAGCCCGTCTCTCCTATAGTATGGAAAGTGCTGCGGTGCCAGGCGCAATTTTTCATTTCCTTTCGTAAAAACACAAATTTCTTCTTCTGTTTCTGTTCTCTCTGCTAAAGAACGTGCGCAAACTCTTTTAAGAAAGGTGACATATGAATAAAAAAGAACGCGTTGAGGCCGCACTACGCGGCGACGCTGTTGACCGCGTTCCTGTGAGCCTCTGGGGTCACGACTACGCACGTGAATGGAGCCCTCAAGGGCTGGCTGATGCTATGATTGAAGAGTTTACCCGCTACGACTGGGACTATCTCAAGGTCAATCCTCGCGCTAGCTTCCTGGTCGAGGGCTGGGGCGCTAAATATCAACCTTCCGGCGACCCACATAAACCACCTCTCTTCAAAGGAACTCCCATTCGTAGCTCCACAGACTGGAAGCGTATTCGCCCCCTGGAACCCGATCAAAAGACGCTCGGCGAACAACTCCATGCTCTTAAACTTATCAATCATGCCGTTGGCTTTGAAGCCTATGTAGCTCAGACTATCTTCTGCCCTTTAGGCATCGCTAAATATCTGGTAGGTGATGATGCCGCCCCCGTTCAACACAGTATTCGCGAAGATCGCCACGCCATCCATCAAGCCCTGCGCAATATCACCGAAACCATTATTAACTTTGCTATCGCTAGCCTCGAATATGGTGCGAGTGGCATCTTTTACGCTACCAACGGCTGGGCCAGCGCAGGTATGCTCACCCCTGACCAGTATCGGGAATTCGGCGAACAGTACGATCTGGAATTTTTCGATGCTATCAAAAGCCGCAGCAAACTGACCATTCTCCATAACTGCGGCTCGCATATCTACTTCGATCAGCTTGCCTCCTATCCGGTTCACGCCATTAGCTGGGCCGCCACCGAGCGAGGTAACCCCAACCTGCAAGAAGGAATCACCCGTTCAGGGAAGACCGCGATGGGCGGCATTAGCGAGAAGACAGCCTTACTCCACGGTACTAGCGGCCAGATCCAGGATGAAATTGGTCATGCCCTCGAACTCACTAATAGCCGCCACCTCTTACTCGCTCCCGGCTGCGCCATCGATCCTGCTACACCGAACAAAAATAAGGAGGCCATCCGCAGTATGTTGTCTTGACACACTACAGGACATTCGCTATACTCTCACGTAACTCTATAACTCATAAGGGCGGTGTTTCTCTCCGCCCTTATGAGTTATAGATACCCGAACACTTCAATCCTGCTTCATAGACAGGTCAACAGTAGAAAAGAAAATGTTGTATAGTATATCTTGACATAGACAAAGCTAGAGCGCATAGCGCCTCTGTCATTCAACCAGGCTGCGTCAGTATGCAAACGAGGAAACAGAAACACATACATAGCTCGCCCTGTGCTCCGAAAGCAGAAAAGCCAACGTCACATAGCACGAGCCTCCTCTGAGCGAGCACCCCACGGTTCTCTGCTCTGCACAATTGGCAACTGTCTGAGCTTCACAATACAGGGACAAGCGCCACAATTTGGTTGAGTGAGAGAAGGTACATCGCAAGACATGGAGCGCTATCAAACAATGAGAGCCTACTCAGCGGGTGGAGTCGTTTTTCGTCTTGCCTCTCTATCTGCCCATCAGGCCTTCGCCCTGGCTCAATTTCCGCTCGGAACGGAGGAATCAGGCCTTGAAGAGATTGTGAGCATGGAAGTCGCTCTGGTTGGCCGTAGCCATGCCGGTATCTGGGCTCTGCCTAAAGGCACGCCCCAACCCGGCGAGACTGTCGAACAGGTCGCTCTCCGCGAAGCTCAAGAAGAAACTGGCTTGCAGGTCCGTATCATTTCGTACATCGGCAGTATCTCGTACTCTTTTGTCCGCGACCAGATCCGTTACCATAAACAGGTGCGCCACTATCTGCTGGAAGCCATTGGCGGTGATACAACGTTACATGACCATGAATACGATCTGGTAGAGTGGTTCCCTCTGCACGAAGCCTGCCGACGGCTCACTTATCAGAATGAGGTTCATATCCTGTATCAAGCCGAAGAAATTTTACAACGCTGGTTACTCTATCAGCGCAAGGAAGGACTGAAATAGCGCTTATGCAGCAATCTCAGCCACGCTATCGCCTCAGTCGGCGTATCCTTTTTCCCTTTAGCGGAGAAGATGTGCTGACTCCCAGGCAGTCTCTTCGAGTCATCTTTGCCTGGATGCTTACGTTCCCTGGCTCGATGGTGCTTTTTACCCTTGCTGTTGCGCTTGCCAAAAATCTCGCCTGGCAAAAAACTCTTTTCCTGCTCCTGGTGGTTTTCACCTTTGGAGCATTCGTCTTTGGTACGTTGGCCTGGCTCACTGTCAGCATGAATAACCGCTCTGCCAGACTTCGGCAGCAGCTTCTCGCTGCAAGGACCAACAACACCAGTGGAGGTAGGTATGGATCTTAGCGTTGAAGGTAAATCTGAGCGAATTCCACCTGGTTCGCATATTTGTCAGCTCTATAGCAAAGTCACAGAGATTCCCGGTGTCACTGCCCGTCTTATGCGCGTTGGCCTCTCGCTCTCTGAAAAGTGCCTTTTTGCCGCTTCTCCTGCTCAGATTAAAGAGCTTAAAGATGAGCTTCATAAGCTCCAGGTTGATGTTGATGCTCTACTAGCATCCGGCCAGCTCGTTCTTTACGATGAGCGAGAACCTTTTCTTGCAAATGGGAAGCGCTTCGACCCTTATTTCCTACTGTCGTCTCACCAGACCTTTATTGCCCAGGCCCTCCGCGAGGGTTGGCAGGCGGTACGCATCTCTATTGATATGACCTGGCTCGCCAAAGATATCGCCACACCAGAGCAGGTTCTCAAATATGAAGCTGCCTCTGATGCCGTATTTACTTTTCAGAATGCACCGATTATTGCTTTGATGCATTACGACCATAGCAAACTTTTACCCAGCCTGGTCGTGGAAATCCTGAAACTACACCCTATCTCTGTCGTTGGCAAGTATATCAAGCGCAACCCATTTTATCTCAACTCGGAACAATATATGCTGAAAATCTTGCGTATCAATAAAGAGAAGGGCAACAATTTAAACACTTGACAAAAAACACTGCGCCGGGAGCCGGGGCTGCTTTTTCTTAGCCCCGGCCCCCACCTGCTTAATTGTTAAAAAGGTTGCCTAGATTGATATTATTCTGTCCGCCCGCCTGCTGCGTCCCTTCAGGAGTAGGTGGATGATAGCTCATAGATTGGATACCAATACGCCCAGGACCAGTAAAACGGTTCATCATAATCGAGGCACCGGCGAAGAAATTTCCAATCGCACCCAGGATGCCACCACTACGCTGCGAACCAATAACCGAGGTCACGGTCATCTGCACCGAGGGATCTTTCCAGAGCCACGCCCCTGGCTCCACGTCCAACACCTCGCCAGGGGCCAGGGTCTTCTCAAAGACGTTACCATAGCCGTGCAAGAGCACCATTCCTTCTCCATTCCGCGCCGTAAACTGATCTACAAACAGACCGGTACGACTGAAAAGGATGTTCGCAGCCCCCTGGACAAAGGTAAAACCGTAATCGACATTGCCAGTCGCAATCAAAAACTGGTGCTCTCTGACCTCGACCATCTGACCGGGTTGCAGGCGCAGAGCCACGATCTGGCCGACAGAGTCACGCGAGAAAGAGATATTGCCAGGGCCCTGAGCCTCAGTAATAAAGATTTGCAAACCGGCAAAGAAACGTTTGGCCATCCCCTGTAAAGACTTGAAACCAATCTGCACGCCTGGATGCTTCCACAATAAGATGTGATGCTCAAAATAGACGTTTAACTGATTTCCCAACATAACGTCTACGACTGGCACCAGTTCACCGTCAATCGAGATCGTCATATCGGCGATCTTGAGCGGGCTTTTTGGATTATGCAATTCAGCTTTGGGGACTGCATTACCAAACATACTATTTGAATATTCTTCGTACTGGTTAGGTGGCACAAATCCACCCTGTGGCTGATTGTACTGTCCCGCAGCAGGCGGTGGAGTCCCTTGAACCGGCTTTCCACAAACGCCACAGAACCGCACACCATCGGCTACCTGGCTATGACAATTAGGGCAAACCACGTATAACCCCCTTTGTATCTCTTAACTATAAACACTAGCGCTGATCATAACAGTAATTTTCTCTCTCTACAAGAGAAAATACCAACATCACATGCTCTTCTGGCAATACCTTTCTGAGATAAACCTGATTTTTGTTACTGCTTCGCTTACTTTCTTAGTGCATCTCCACTTAATCTTTTCGTTTTGCCTGGTGTATCATTCCTTTTCAGAGGCGGCAGAAGCTCTGTCCTTGCGCGACCCGTTTGAGGGTACTAAATGAAAAATAGCCTCTCTAGAAAAGATACGCTTACTTACAAAAACGCAAGCAGCGAACAAAGATCAAACGCTGAGTTAGCACGCTTATGCGGAGATTATGTAAGAAAAATCTCTGGTATTACAGCAAGCCCCAATACCAGAGATCCAAAATCGTGCCAGGCGTTAGTTATTACTCTCTTGCCTTCATTCGTTGCTCTCATCCGCATAGCGGCGAGCCATGCTCTGACGTGGGGGTACCGGACGGCTATTTCCCGCTTGCTTGCGTAGAAAGTCGTCGCGCGCCTTCTCTTCTGCCATGATATCGGCAACCTCGTCGCTCATCGTGCGGCTACCAGGATCATCGTTCTGCTCCAATATTTCGCGCCCTCGCCCACCAGATTCGGCGTGTCCGATGATACCACGATCTTCAAGAAGATCGATCAAACGAGCCGCCCGTGAATAGCCAACACGCAGGCGACGTTGCAGCAGCGAGATAGAGGCTTTTCCATATTCACGCACCACCTCTTCTGCCTTATCCAGCAAATCATCATCCAGCTCAAAATCATCGCCAGACTCTTCTTTGATCTCCCAACCTGGTTCAACAACAGCCAACAGGTTCTCCGGCTCACTACGAGAGCCACCCACAACAGCCGCATGCGCAATAATCTGCTCTTTCCAATATTCCACCAGCGCCTGCGCCTCTTCATCCGCCAGAAACGCGCCCTGAATGCGCTCAGGCCTTCCTGCATCCGCCGGTAGATAAAGCATATCGCCTCGTCCAAGCAAGCGCTCAGCACCGCCCATATCGATAATGGTACGCGAGTCTACTTGAGAGCTGACCATAAAGGAGATACGCGTCGGGATATTTGCTTTGATCAGACCAGTGATGACATCGACGCTTGGACGCTGCGTTGCAACAACGAGATGAATACCTGTTGCACGCGCAAGCTGCGCGAGGCGACAAATCATCCCTTCAACCTCTTCCGGAGCCGCCATCATCAGATCGGCCAATTCGTCGATGATAATGACTATCGCAGGGAGATTGTTGAGCGAGATATCACCCAGGGCAATCTTCTCCAGCCGCAACTTCCGGTATCCGTCAAGATTGCGCACACCGAGCTGCGAAAAGAGACGATAGCGTCGCTCCATTTCACTAATCGCATTTTTCAGCAGAGGTACAACCTTCTCAACTTCCGTCACGACCGGTGAGAGGAGGTGAGGAATGCCATTGTACATACTCAGCTCGACCATTTTTGGATCGACCATCAACAAACGTACATCATCTGGGGTAGCCTGCGTGAGAATGCTGGCAATGATGGTATTGACACAGACACTCTTGCCTGAGCCAGTTGCGCCAGCGATCAGCAAGTGCGGCATTCGTGCCAGATCACCAACACGTACCAGGCCAGCGACATCTCTGCCCAATCCTATCGCCAGCTTCGATTTCGCTTTGGCCGGCGCATATTCTTTGCTTTCAAGGACCTCGCGCAGGGTGACCAGACGGCTATTCTTGTTCGGTATCTCTACACCGACATAAGGGCGTCCTGGGACAGGAGCCTCCATACGAATAGTCTTTGCCTCCAGTACCAGAGCCAGATCGTTTTGTAAAGCCATAATCCGGCTGACGCGTGTTCGGGTCTCGTAGAGCAGATTCCCTGCTGCATCGCGCACCTGAGCCATCTTACCGGTCTTCTCATCTAGCTTCATCTCTGGTTTGCCAGTAGGGCGAATACCGAAGCGAATAATCGTAGGACCGATACTGATATCCTCCTGGCGTACCTCAGCATCGACGCGAAAGCTGCGCAACGTCTCTTGAATGGTACGCGCCAGTGTGGAAGTATCATCACCGATACGCTGTAGCTTTACCTCATCGGCGCTATTGAGCAGCTCCGTTCCCGGTAAGGTCCAGGGTGAGGTGATCTGCGGCATGGCGATTGAATCAACCTGGGCATGGACAGCCTTCTGGCGCGAACGCGTCTGCCGAGGCATCAGGTTTGGATTGGGAGATAATGGCTCCATAGCATTCTGTTGCCGAATAAACAACTTATCCTGCTGCGTCCCTTTATTAAAAGGCAGCGCTTCCTGCCGCGCCCCAAGTACAGTCGCAGCATGTTCATCCAGATCAATCGCCTTTGGTGCGCGAGGACCACGCGGCACCGAACCAACCTCCTGTTTATGAATATTAATATCGTTTAATGGATCGTCATCTTCATCAGGGCCAAAACTCGGCTCAAACTCAACGACGCCATCATCCTGCTCCTCTTCATAACTATCGGCAAAAAATTCAGAATCAGGAGGCTCTACGATATCATCATCCTCAATTGGTCGATGGACACGCCAGGGTTTCCGTCCGGTTTTCTGCTCAACAGGTGGCTCAACTTCCACCGTCTCCATACCGGCTGCATAGCGGCTATAACGAGGACGCTGCTGCTGTTGTTGTTGTCCAAGATAGAGCTGATCCTGGCTATCATCTTCTTCGTCAAGCGGCTCTGGTTCAGCAATAGGACTCTTCGGCGGCTCACCGATCAGGTGCATGATGAAACCAACCACCAGTAAAACATGCCCAAAGGTGATACGAAAGGTCACAATCACACTTATCAGTAAAAGACCGAGGATCAAAATATGTTGAGCTGCTGTTGGCCATCCTATTAGAGGATTGACAAGTAATTCAGCAAGAATACCAACCGACTTGCCTATAATCAGGCGGCTCTCGATTAAAACAAGTAACCAGATGCAGGTAAGTCCCAGAACCATTGACCAGCGAATAAGGCGCTGATTACGAATACCTTCTATTAAATGTGCCAGAGCAAAAGCTACGAGTCCAAGAGCAAACGGATAGGCCGACCAGCCCAGAAAAGTAAGAAGAAAACTATTTAACCAGCCGAGGAGCGGCGAGTGTTGAAAAATCGTTAGCGCTCCAAATACCAGGAGAGACAGAAATAGAAATACACTCCCGCCTATCCGCTGCTGCTGATGAGCTTCCAATGCATTCCACTTCTCATGCGCCCACTTCAACAATTGGGGATCTTTGGGAGCACTTGCGGGAGCGCTTGAAGAGGAGGACGAGTTACGCCCTGAGCGGGTGGCAGAATTTCCTCTTTTCGCAGTAGTAGAGCCCTGCGTGGATTTCCCGCGCTGGCTCTGCTGGCGTGAGCCACTTCGCCCGGATGTTTGCTTACCGGCAGGTGCATTTGTACGTTGCTCCACCCGTGTACTTTGAATACTCTGTGAACCAACGCTACCAGCAGCTCTACTCACGCGAGAGGAGCCTTGCGCAATGCTCGGCACAATGCGCCCATTCTGACGCCTGCCATTATTTCTTGGGTCACTGCCCGCCATGCCGGTTTCCTCCTTCAAAAAGAGTAGACAACCGTATGATAGCGCAGATGTTCCATAGAAGCAATAGGCCAGGAAGTACTTCAAATGGAGAAGCAGAACAAACCCTTTTTTGCCAGTAGCTTTTCACAGAAAACCGCTTTCCATGCAAATTTAATCAATCCTACAAGGTGCTAAAAATACGGAATTACCACTTCTTCCCCATTTAAGATAACGAATGTATTTCTCTTCCTCTATCTATCTGGTATCTCTCTCGCAAACCCTTCCTCATTTCACGTTCTCCCCTTTTATACTACGTAGCAATAGCCTGAAGGTAAGGCAGACATACCTACGTATTTATGAGTATACTCTACTTATTTACAGGGCTATCGCTCATTCACACACATTCATACGTATACACTTACCTATGAGATTCCCCTGCATCAATATATCTTTTATCCGACCCACCAGAGATGAGAATAATCAGTCATAAAAACAGCGATAATAATTACTGCAATACAAGCCACTGCGAATAAGAATGCCAGCAGATTGTGCCCCTTAAACATAATTTCATTTTTCCTCATTTCGTTAAAATAGCATGATAGTAAATTGATAATGATAATATGCTACCCAATTTCATAGTATACCCTGTTGCGGATCTCAAAAAACAATCCTATGACTTTTCTCCCTGTTCCCTTCAAAACGATACATATTCTTCAGGAAGAAAGAGATTTAGAGAGAGCGGGGGCATGCAAGAGAGAAAACGATCTGGGTAACAGACAGCTCGTCTATTACCCAGATTATGTGTGGCGCAAGCTACTCCGTAACAGAAGATCTGCCGATTAGACTTCCATAACTACGGGTAGAATCATTGGGCGACGATGCGTTTTCTCGTAGAGAAACTCGCTCAAGGTGTTCTTTATCTTATCTTTTACAAACGACCAGTCTGAAGCATGGCCATTCAAACCAGCAAAAGATTCGAGAACACGTATGCGAGCCTCTTCAAGGAGTTCATCTGCATCACGCATATAGACAAACCCTCTAGAGACAATATCAGGCCCTGCAATAGGCTGTCCAGTCTCTTTGTCTACCGTGAGCACTGCCATGAGAATACCATCCTGCGAAAGCACCTTACGGTCTCGCAACACAATATGTCCAACATCACCGACGCTCAGCCCATCAACAAAAACGTTTCCGGATGAGGTATGCTCAACCATTTTAATAGAATCAGCCGTGAGCTCAACAATATCGCCATCCTCGGCAACAACGATATTTTCTTCTGGGATACCGAGAGAGTAGGCCAGTTTTGCATGTAAGACAAGCTGACGATATTCTCCATGAACCGGCATAAAGAACTTTGGTCGCACCAGACTGAGCATTAACTTCAGCTCTTCCTGGGCGGCATGACCTGAGACATGCACATTTGAGATCCCCTGATAGAAGACCTCTGCCCCCTGGCGGAAGAGATTATTGATGGTTCGATGGACCATCTTCTCATTGCCTGGAACCGGAGTTGCGGAAAGGATAATGGTATCTCCTCGCTCCACACGCACCTGGCGATGATCCTTATTGGCAATGCGTGTCAGAGCCGAAGTCGGCTCTCCCTGACTGCCAGTACAGATAATCACCACCTGGTCGGGATGGAACTTATTGATATCTTCGACGCGAATCAACATCCCTTTGGGAATAGTCAGATAGCCGAGCTCAAGCGCCATCTGAACATTATTGATCATGCTACGACCAACCAGAGCCACAACACGTTCATAGCGAGCGGCGGTATCCACTACCTGCTGAACACGCGAGATCAACGAGGCAAAGGTCGCGAGCATAATACGTCCTGGAGCGTTGGCAAAAATCTTATCGAACGAATCATTAATTACGCGCTCAGATGGTGTATAGCCAGGCGACTCTACGCGTGTGCTATCTCCCATCATCACCAGGACACCTTCGTTGCCGATGCGAGCAATCGTGCCAAAATCGGCAGGTTTGCCATCAACCGGAGTATAATCGAACTTATAATCGCCGGTATCTACAACGATTCCGATAGGGGTATGAAGCACGATGCCAACAGCATCTGGGATACTATGGTTCACCCGGAAAAATTCAGCTGAGCACGAGCCCAACGGCACTTCATCTCCCGGAGCGATCACATTGACCGAGACTTTGTCGAGCAGACGATGCTCTTTGAGTTTGACATTAATCAAGCCATGCGTGAGGCGCGTTGCATAAATTGGCGGAAAATCAAGCATTGGCAGAATGTAGGGAAGGCCTCCCACGTGGTCTTCGTGCCCGTGAGTAATGAGGATACCACGTATACGGTGCTTCTTATCGGCGAGATAGCTCGTATCGGGGATAACCAGATCGACTCCAAACATTTCATCATCGGGAAACATTACTCCCACATCGATGATGATGATGTCGTTGCCGTACTCAACGACCATCATATTCTTTCCGACCTCTCCCAGGCCTCCTAGCGGGACAAGTCGAATTTTTTCTTTTGTCAAGGTATAAAGAACCTCCTGACCGTACTACATGGATATGTAGTTTCCTTACTCTATAATAATTGTTAATGTGTATCTATCTCCACTCCTGGCGCTACAAACAGGAGTAAAAGCCAAATTAAGTTATATGGGTCCATTTAAGAGTTTACCATAGGTACCTGGAAAAGACAAGCACGCTACTTTCCGCACCTCTTACTACCCACACCTCTCGCTCAATATCCGCGAAAACGCCGACTGCGAATATATAGGCAAGATCCTGACAACAGATGTCAGTTACGAAATACTATACTGATTGTATCTGAATGCTTTCTATTGATAACACAGGAGGCTCCATTTTTATGCCTGATACCATTCTCCCCTCTTCTATTATGACAACTCTTACTAGTATGCTTGACTATTACAAATCTCCTGGAATGATGACAGATCCCGGTGAATATGCTCCCCTATTAGATGATCTCCCTCATGATATTGCCGGACTCTGCCGTGTTGTCCAGGGTCTGCTTATCCATCCTTTCTGGGCCAAAGAGTATGGCGAAAAGCTGAGTGTACGTCGACAAAGAGATATATTGCTTCGTCCTCTGCCAGCAATGCTTAAACGCCTGCTAGAAATCCAGGACCAGCCTCTTACTGTCGCACGATTACCGCGAGAAAGGCTTGTTGGAAATTGCCGCGATGCCGCCCTCTTCTTATGTGCGCTGCTCCACCGGCAGGGCATCGCGGCACGAGTTCGCTGTGGGTTCGCGGCCTACTATGAATACGACGATCACTGGGTCACTGAATATTGGTCACAGGCGGCTCAAGGCTGGATTCTTGTTGATCCTGAGATCGACGCGGTGCATGAGCGTGTTCTGAAAAACAGCTTTGATCCACAAAATCTGCCACGAGAGCAGTTCATCCTTGCAGGTGAGGCCTGGCAGCTCTACCGCAACAAGCAGGTCGATCCCCGCCGCTTTGGTTTCCGGAATTGGCGAGGAGCAAATTTTATTGCCGGAAGTGTCATACGCGATCTGGCCTCACTTAATAAAATTGAACTTCTGGCCTGGGACCTTAGTGATGGAAACGGCCCCTTTCAGCATGTACAACAACTCTCAGCCGAGGAAATCAACCAGCTTGACCAGATCGCTGCCCTGACAGTAAATAGCGAGCCAGAACATTTCTCTCAATGCGGGCAGTCTATGAGCAAAATCCGCGTATTTACCGAGCGGTTGAACTCATCACCGATACACTTACGCAGGAGGAAGATACTACCTCGTTTCTGCGAGAGAAAGACAATCCCTTTATTGCGCTTTTACAAGGTGAAGAGAACACTGAAGCGGGAGAGCAGCATGTTCAACGGCGTATAAGAAGGATTCGTCAACGGGCAGAACAGCAGGTCAACACGTTGGAACCAGACAAGCTCGTCATACATGGAGCCCAACAGCATAATCTCAAAAACATCAATATCTCTATCCCACGCTACAAGTTTGTCGTGCTCACAGGTGTTAGCGGCAGCGGCAAATCCTCTCTGGCCTTTGATACAATTTATGCAGAGGGGCAGAGACGGTACGTTGAGAGTCTCTCGCCCTTTGTACGCCACTTCCTGGACAATATTGAGAAGCCGAAAGTTGATTTCATCGGCGGGCTGAGTCCGGCCATTGCCATTGAACAAAAGACGGTGAGCAAAAATCCTCGTTCATCAGTTGGCACCATCACCGAAGTTATGGATTACCTGCGTCTGCTCTTTGCGCGTGTTGGCACAGCGCATTGTCTGCAATGTGGCTATGCAATCAAGCCACAGACGGCCACGGAGATGGCCCAACGTATCACCATCCTTCCAGGCGGAACAGAACTAGACCTGCTGGCACCTATCGCTAAACAGCGCAAAGGGAGTCAGGCCGAGAGCATTGAGCAGGCACTACGCGATGGCTATACACTTGCACGTATCGATGGCAAGAATCATTGTAACCTGGCTGAGGCCAGACTGGCAGAGAACAAAAAGCATACTCTTGAGCTAGTAGTAGACAGTCTTAAAGTACCAGAACAGGCAGACTATAGCTGGCATGATCGTCTGATTGTTTCCCTACGTAAAGCGCTCAAACAGGGTAACGGGAATGTCATCATTGCAGTCAACGATGGACATGACATACTTTTGAGCGAAAAGAAAGTATGCGCCAATTGCGGTAAGACGTTTCCAGAGCTCTTCTCCGGACACTTCAGTCCGAACACGCCATTTGGCATGTGCGCGGTGTGCAATGGTCTCGGCAACAAGCTGGAAGTTGATCCAGCGTTGATTATCGAGAATGCCTCCCTCTCAATTATTGATGGAGCACTCCGCTGGTATGGCAATATGCGCAAAAAGAAGAGCCACTGGCAGCTCGACTATGTACGTAGCATTGCCGAACATTATAATGTCGATCTAGAACAGCCCTGGCAGGATCTACCCCAACATTTTCGTGATATCCTCATCTATGGTTCAGGCGAAGAGAAAATCAAGATTAACCGCCAGAACGAATGGGAATCGGGAACCTGGATTCATGAAAGCGAAGATACAGTACCTGGTATCATCGCCGAGATCAATCGTCGTTTCCGCCAGACCTCCTCGGAAGGGACGCGACAGTGGTATAGCAGCTTTATGAGTACTCTGCCCTGTAAGAGCTGTGCCGGGACGCGTCTTTCAGCAGAGGTTCGCGCCGTCACCCTTTGTGACAAGAATATTCACGAAGTAAGCAGTATGACGCTAGACCAGGTACTGGATTGGCTGGATGAGCTGTACGAAACACTCGACGATGAGACATTTATGATAGCCAGCGAGATACTCAAAGAGGCAAGCCAGCGCATCCAGTTTATGCTCAACGTCGGCCTGCATTACCTGACACTCGATAGACCAGCGCCCTCACTCTCTGGTGGAGAGGGACAGCGCATTCGTCTGGCGAGTCAGCTCAGTTGCGGACTCGTTGGTGTGCTCTATGTCCTGGATGAGCCATCGATTGGTCTTCATGCACGAGACCAGCAGACGCTACTACAAACCCTTGTGCAATTGCGCGATCTTGGCAATACGGTCCTGGTTGTTGAACACGATGCAGAAACGATGCGCACTGCCGATTGGCTCATTGATATGGGACCGGGCGCAGGCATTCTCGGTGGCGAAGTTGTCGTTGCAGGTACACCAGAGACAGTCATGCAAGAGTCCCGCTCATTGACCGGGCGCTACCTGAAGGGCGAACTTCAGATTAGCAGAGCGAATAACCAACCGCGCAGGCCAGCAGTACAAGGTTGGCTCACTATTGCTGGAACCACGCTCCATAATCTCAAGCAGGTTGAGGCTCGTCTCCCTATCGGTCTATTCACCTGTATTACTGGGGTCAGCGGTAGCGGTAAAAGTAGCCTTATTAATGGTACACTCTATCCAGCTCTGACGAACGCACTGCACGCTAGTAGTGAGCAACCGGGACCATTTACCCGTCTGGAAGGCTTAGAGCATCTGAACAAAGTTATCAACATTACGCAGGATGCTATCGGGCGCACACCCCGCTCAAACCCTGCGACCTATGTTGGTATCTTTGACGACATTCGTGCAATCTTTGCCAATACTCCAGAGGCTCGCAAGCGAGGTTACCAGGCTGACCGCTTCAGCTTTAATGTTGATGGCGGACGCTGCGAGAGCTGCAAAGGGCATGGACAGAAAGTCGTTGAAATGCACTTCCTGGCAGATGTCTGGGTTCCCTGTAAAGAGTGTCAGGGCTCACGCTACAACCATGAGACACTAGAGATTCGCTATAAAGGCAAACAGATCGCCGACGTACTTGCGATGGATGTCCAGGAAGCGCTTGAATTCTTTAACGATCACCCAAGACTCACCCGTATTCTGAAGACCCTTCACGACGTTGGTCTTGATTATATCAAGCTTGGTCAGAGCGCTACGACACTCAGCGGAGGAGAGGCGCAACGTATTAAACTGGCGAAAGAGCTCAGTCGTCTCGCCACCGGGCGCACACTCTACATTCTGGATGAACCTACAACCGGGCTACACTTTGCTGATATTCAGCGTCTGCTTGATGTTTTACATCGTCTGGTTGAAGTAGGAAACACCGTTCTGGTAATTGAACACAACCTGGATGTTATCAAAACAGCCGACTGGATTATCGACATGGGACCCGAAGGAGGTGACGTTGGTGGTTATATCATTGCAGAGGGAACACCGGAGGCAATCGTTCAGGTGGAAAACAGTTTTACGGGTCAGTTCTTAAAAGAATTATTGAAATAATTATAACATATTTCGCCAGGATTTACAAGGAGTTTTGGAAGAAAGAGCCTCTAAAGAGAGGCTCTGTATCATTTCTGGAGTGAGCAGATAGTGTCATTGGTCAGGAGAAGAACGGAGTAGGATACACAACAGAAGAAATTCCTCTAGTGACAGACGGCATGGTATCATAATATAATGGGAACCTGAGTGGAAGGGAAGAGGGGCCGTATTCTTTTGATGAGATTAATTGAGGATTTATGAATATCTTAGAGACCGAGCACCTGCTGTTTCGACCATTAACGCTGGACGATCTGGACGAACTAACAGTCATGTACGCAGATCCTGAAGTGATGCGCTTTCTGGGTGGACCACGTAGCCGAGAAGAGGTCCAGAGCGCCTTGAATGGCTATATTCGTGAGTACCAGATCTATGGTCATTCATTCTTCGCCACAATCCGCAAAAGCGATCAGAGCTTTATTGGACATTGTGGACTGCTCAAGCAGGAAGTAGAAGGGGAGCAAGAGATTGAGCTTGCTTACGTGTTGGCAAAAGCATACTGGAAGCAAGGTCTGGCCCTGGAAGGCATACAAGCGCTCAAAGACTACGGGTTTCAAAAACTAGGCTTTCCACGTATTATTTCTTTAATTCCACCTGGGAACCGGGCCTCAAGCCACATTGCCGTTAGTATCGGGATGGAATACGAGCGCGATATTGATCAGTGGGGGCAGCACTTCCGCCTCTATGCAGTAAAGAATCCACGCACACAGCCAATATAGAAGAGAGTGGAAGGTTACGCATCCAGGGCAGACTCTGGATGCGTGACGAAACTACTTCCTGTATTGATCTGCAAGAGCGCTAAGCTCAGGCAGGAGTATAGAAAGCCACCCCATCAAAGGTCCAATCTCGTACCAGACTGGGGTCAGTCGAGAAATAATAGCGCCAGATGCCATCTTTTTGCACAACATGATACTGGTAGACAGCAACTACTCCAGTAGAAGGCTGCGTAAATGTATAAAAAACAATGCCATCACGCGTCCAGCCCTTTCCAAAGTCAGGGTTGGTAGACAAGTTATATGCCCAGCCGATAGTTGAGCCCAGCATCAAGTGATATTCATACAAAGGAACACTGCCTGTCTGGGGTTGAGTATAGGCATGAAAAGCGATACCATCACGAATCCAACCTCTACCGAAGTCTGGATTAACCGAGAAATTATAGCGTTGGCTACCATCAACCTGCTTCGCATGATACTGGTAAACAGCAACAGAGGAACCGGCAGGACCAGCAAAGGCATAAAAAGCCACGCCGTCAAGCATCCAATCCTGGCCAAAGCTGGGATTTGTCGAGAAGTTATATTCCTTAATATCACCTTTTTCCTTATCATGGTACTGATAAATCGGAATACTGCCAGTCTGAGGCTGGGCATAGGCGTAAAAAGCGACGCCATCGAGCGTCCAGTTATGTTTCAAAGAGAGACTGCGTTGAAAAGGTATATCTCAAGACGCCATGCTTGCGCAGAGCGTGATACTGATAGATCGGAATCACTCCTGTCTCAGGTTGGGCATAGGCATAAAAAGCGCTGCCATCGAGCGTCCAGCCCTGACCAAAGTTAGGGTTTGTCGAGAGAATATATCTCCAGCGTTTATCTGGCTGAACCACATGGTATAAATAAACGGGTGCCAAAACTGGCTGAGCATCGGCAGAAGAGAGAGATTTTCCGTATGTGATGTGGGGGTTTGCCAGAAATAAGCCACACAGGCAGGTGAGCATAAAGAGGAAAATACCCATTCGAGCCATTGAATGTTGAACTTGTCTTGCTTGCTGTCCTTGACAATTTGACATCATTGTTTCCTTTCGCGAAAGCTGTTCTATAAAAAGACCTTTCTACGATCAGAATACCGTGTTGCTTAATGTCCAGATATAAATCTATAACTTTTCTCATCTTTTTTACATCTTCATTTACCTATTCGGAAACGACCTTGACTCTCTTCTGTAAGCTCACATATATTTTCTCTTGATGAGAAAAAAGGTCTTAATTCATAGCATTTTTCTTCCGCTTTTGTTAAATAGTTCCGTATAGAATAGGTAGGGGAGATAGAAAGCCTTTTTCATTCTTGTCCGATCTATTTCTCCTAGTCCTGATCCGCTAAACAGGTAGATGAGCAAGAACTGAGAGAGGCATGCAAAAACAAAACTGGTTTCGCTATTTTTTGACTGAGAAATCTCCAGAGGTAAACAATGCCCTGATCAATCTCCAGAGGAGTGCGCTCTGGATTGGTTTGGCGCTGGTTCTGCAAGCCTGCAATGAGATTGGGCATGATTGGTTTCTTGAGTATCTCGGTCCGGGCGGACAGATTGTTCCTTTCATGCTCTATCTTGGAAGCTTTCTGGCACTCTGGCAGGCGCTGAAACAGGCAGACGTACAACCAGGGGCGACAAAGATACAAAAGCTCCAGTTCTGGCAGGTGCTCATCCTGATATCGACAATAGTATTTGGCTTTAGAGGCATCTATGAGTTTGGGCGGGGAATCAACCAGAGTATGCAGCAGCCACCGCAGTACTGGAATGATGGGACCTCGCTCAGCGCCAATGCCGCCTATCTTCTGCTGGAGGGGCGCGACCCCTATAGTGCCTCGTCGTTGAGTGAGGTGGTACAACGCTTCTCTATTCATGCAGACTGGACCACGCCCTTGCGCATGGGACGCTTCGCAGGGCGTGTGAATTATCCCGGCAAGACAGAGATTCAGAGCGTCTTTGAACAGGATTTGCGCAGTGGACATGCGAATGAATTTGAGGAGAAAGTGAGCTATCCGGCGCTCTCTTTTCTGCCCTTTGTACCCTTTGCCCTGTTTCATCTTGAGAATGTATTTCCTTTCTATGTTGTGTGCTATCTACTCATTCTGGTTATCGCCTGGCGCGTCTCGCGGCCAGAGATACGAGTCTGGACCGTCCTGCTTGGTCTGGCCAATATTCCTATGTGGAGCTCCACTGTCGGTGGGAATATTGATGTGCTCTGTTTCCTGTTTCTCCTCCTGACATGGCTGCTAACTGAACGTCGTTGGGCATCGGCTATCTGCCTGGGTCTGGCCTGCGCGACGAAGCAGACGGCATGGTTCTTTGTACCTTTCTACCTGATATTGATCTGGAAAGAAAGTATCTGGATTGAAGCACTCAAACGCCTGCTGATAGCAGGAGGAGTAGCCCTACTTATTAACCTGCCCTTTCTTGTATGGAATGCCCATGCCTGGTTTATTGGTATGCTCACGCCGATGGCTGATCCGATGTTTCCAGATGGTGTCGGAATTATTAGCCTCAGTGGCATACATTTATTGCCCTATCTTCCTGGCTGGCTCTACACAGGATTGGAAGGATTGGCAATGCTAGCGGCTCTCTATTGGTATTGGCGCATCTGTCGACGTGTTCCAGAGGCGGCAATGCTTCTTGCAGTCATTCCCTTATTTTTCGCCTGGCGCAGTCTACCCTCGTATTTCGCAGGTGCAGCTTATATGATCTTCATTTTGCTGGCCGCTAGAAATCGCAGGCAGTACGAGCGAGAGAAGCAACAAGAGACGAAAGAGCAGGAGACAGAACAAGTAACGTGCAAGCGCTACCTTAGACCTGACATAATCGGAGCTACCGTCCCTGGAATTTGTTGATGTGAATATAATGGAATGACACTGGATACTGAACAAGAGAAGGTTTTATAGAATTGCAGACAAATATGCAGAGTATACACAACCCGCCTGTGAGCGGGATTGCAAGTCTACATCAGAGCCTAATTCCTGATCGAGAAATTTCGGTATAGAGTTGACAAGCCTACCATGTGCCGAGAAATAAGCTTTAGTTGGCAGATCCCCGCGCTCGTCATCTCCTGGCTCTCCGGGGTACAACTAGCAAGATGGGACATTGCTCTGAGTTGGTCACTAAAGAATTGTATTCGGTCGCATTCACAGGCGATGCAATCCAGGGTTCCTAGCTCCAACGCTCCATGCTCCACGAATCCTGTGCTTGGATTGACTGGAATTGGAAGGGGAACAACACTTCAATCGCTTACACCGACCACTCCTGATAAGAGGCGCTCCTCCGTCTGGATTTCATGGTGCGGAATGTCCTGACTGTGGCAAACAGATCACAGAAGTTTCGTTGGCGAGCGGCAACGGGCAGGCGATCCCCACGAGCGGATCACTCTCCTGCATGTCCATCCCTTAATACAAAAGCCATTACTAATAAAACTTGGTTTGCGCATCTTTGAATAGCGTGGCGCATCGGCTACCAACACGAGAGAGGGCGTCTCAAAGATATGGCTCTCTTCATGCCTAGGCGGGGACCGTCATCCAACACGAGCTAGCTCCGCGCTACAAAAACAATCCACACGAATGGTTCCTGCACGTCGATGGACCAATAAGTGGAAAGCAAGGGCAGGATGTGCATCTTGAATATGCACAATCCAGGTTCTTGATACGAACCTGGAAAAAAGATGAACATTTGAAGGGTGGAGGAAAGCCCTCGCCGGGACCCCATTGCGCGCCCGCGCTGTGGGGCGAGAGGATCGCTCGGCGAGGCGGTCAGAGATCAACAGCCGACCCTACCCATCTCTCTGGGAACGAGAGAGCTTAGCCGCCGATGAGGTGATTGGCACGCAGGATGAGAAAAACGACGATCAAGATGACGATGACCGCAAGGGTACCGAGGAAGAAGTAGAGGTTACGACGGCCAAAGGATGGCATCTGACGACGCAGTTCTTCTCGCCGCACATCTAACTGCTGTTTACGACGCTCAATACGCTTTTTTCGCTTGTCCTGCACGCTCTGCATTTTATTTTCTTCATCGGGAGCCGTGCCAAGCTGCTGCATACGACGACGCATCGTACGGTTATAGCTCTCATATTGCTGCTGCTGCGGATTGCTTGACTCCGCTGGCTGGCGAGGCTGCGTCGATCTGGCACCCGTCACGGCTGTCCCGCCGATTTGTGGACGATTGCTGCGCTGCCCCTTCCTCTTTTTACTGGAACTTGAAGTGGGTACTGCTACAGGGGGCATTGTTGTCTGTGGTTGATTTTGCGCCTGTTTCTGCCCCGAAGAATTTTCTTTCGCCATCATATACCTCTTTTTCTTGCTATTACAGCCAGAAAGACTTTCCTGTTCTCTTGTTATTCTGTCGCAGAATGTGTTGTATCAACTTCTAGTTCAGCCGGGCCTGACTCAGCGACAGGCTGCTCAGATGGAAGATTTTCAAGATATGCATCACTCTCAAGAGCCATTTGATCTAACCAGCCATTCACCGAGTGAACGTTGACGGCGTATTCCTCAGCCATATCATGACGGATATAAGGGAGAAGATGACCGGTTAGCTCCTGACGTGTACGCACAGCCTCTAGATTCTCTTTTGCCTGAACGGCAAAACGAGCAAGAGCCTCAAAAGGCTCACCCAACAATTCCTGCAAATGATTCCACATGGTACGCAGATCACCGCTAAGATGGGCCAATTCGCTTGTTGGATGAGAACGGCCCATGATCTCAATAATGGAAAAAAGGGTATCCTCATCGCTCAGGCCCAGGTGTTCCGCCATCAGCAGGATACGCAGGCCACGAGCCATAGTAGGATGATAGATGGCAACATTCATCTCGGCATCATCGCGCATACCCCGGTTATTGAGATTAGCCGAGCCAAGTGTCAGCCATTCATCATCGACAATCAGAACCTTTGAATGTACATAAATTGGTCGGTAATATTGTTCTCCATCCTTTTCGACGGAAGAGCCCAGCGTATAGGCATGAAGGGCTCCGGAAGCAACAGCATGTGGTGCCAGCTCCCATAGATATTGTAAGCCATCATCAGTAAATTCGCGACCCACATTTGGATTATCAGGCAAGATCAATGAGACGACCACGCCACGACTCAAGGCATCGGCAATATCCTGAAAAAGCGCGACCATCTCCGAATGTTCAGGGCCGAGCAGGGCGGGATTCTCCAGACCAAGAAAGACTCGTCGCCAGAAATATTGATTCTCGATATAAATCATACGTTTTGCGCGGCGAAACGCGTTGCGATACGTCTCAAATATTGTCGCGATACCTGTATCCTCCCCGGCATCACCCACGCTGGTAAAAGCATAGGTCTTGCTGGGGATAGTTCTCGTCACCTGCATACGAATTTTCTCGCGACTCTGCACCGGTCCCTGCTCACCCGGCAGATACTCCAGGCAGAGAAGTGGGTCCAGATTATGGCGCTCAACCACGTTATTCCAACGTTGCCGAAAATTCTGCTCTACATCCGCAACCGATTCTCCCTCAAATAAAACATGGACATCATGCCAGGAATGAGACATATGCCCGGCCTTATCCTGGCGCAAAAGATTAAAATAGGGATGGCCTTTGGTATCCCAACGGTCAAAATCGCCATCGTTTTGGATCATCATATCGATGCCACCAACAAAGGCATAGCAGCTATCAATAGTGATCGCCTTCTGATGGAGCGACTCGATAGGATGATTGAGCAGATCTTTATGGCTATCATCAGCAAGGGCTTTCACGCCGACAAGCTCAAGCTGTTCACAGACCTGCTTTGCTCCAATCTGAAAAGGCAGCGTATAGGCATCCCAGAGCAGGAGTCTGACATCCGCACCCTTCGATACGGCATAGCCCAGAACATTTTTCACGCTCAGCTCTTCTTCTTGCTGCCAGAAAGCCAATTCTTCATCCCCCAGACCCTTGCCACGCAACCAGGCTAACAACCTGCGCTGCTCAGGCGAGTCAGCAGGGCCGGCGCGATGGTGCAGGCCGCGCACCAGCAACAGATCAGGAGTCAAGCCCCAGGCACAGATAGTAATCGAAGTCCGGGCGGTCAGGAAGTGTACACACATCTCCAACATAGTCATACGGCCATCAATCAGAAAAGCGGAACGTAACATATCGCGCACAGGAAAATCGCTTGTTGCCCACCAATCATTGGTGTTCTCTTGCCCTACATCTTGTTGCTCTTGCACACAACGACTCCTTACAAAATACACTACACAAAGTACAGGTTTAGATCAGAAAAACAAAAAAGAGGATTACTGCGGCTGTTCTTCCAGATATGCTTTCACCAGTTGCATTGCTTTTGCTTTATCATCAGGGGCGAGCAGACCATCAATGACGAGGCCCAGCAAGTATTCTTTAATGGGGCGCAGCCAGGGGCCAGGTCCACGCTCAAACAAGGCCATCAGCTCATTGCCGTCCAGAGGACTCTTCAGAGGAACACGCGTGGCCTCCTCTTTGAGACGCTCACAACGCTCGGTCAGTTCTAGAACACGGGCAGATGCTCGCGCCAGCTTGTCGGCACGATAGCTGGTAATATCGGCACTGGAGAGATCGAGGAGATCATACAGATCATCATCCACATCGAGCATAAGGCGACGCACCGCTCCATCGCTCCATTCTGAACTATATGCATTTGCACGCATATGCAGATGCACCAACCGCGAGACACTGTCAATAAAATCACGATCAAAGTGCAGACGCTTCAAGATATCACGAGCCATATATGCCCCAACATCTTCATGACCAAAGAAATGTACCTCATTCTCTTTGACGGTCTTTGTGCGCGGCTTCGCAATATCATGCAGCAGCGCGCTCCAGCGTGTCTTCAAGCGCGGCGAGGAGCGCTCTACGACGCGCAGAACATGGGCGTAGACATCTTTGGTTGAGACCGTACGCGGTTGCGGCTGCTGACTGACACCCCGCAACTCCATTACTTCGGGGATAATCCACTGCATCAAGCCCAGCTCGACCAGTAGATCCAGACCCTTCGCAGGATGGCTGGAGAGCAACAATTTATTCATCTCATCACGAATACGCTCGCGGCTGATCTTCTGTAAGCCAGAAGACTGGCGCTGAATCGAACGACGGGTCTCCCCCTCAATTGCAAAATCGAGCTGGGCGGCAAAACGAATGGCGCGGAGCAGGCGCAAGGGATCTTCATCAAAGCGTTTATCCGGTTCGTTGCCAACGGCCCGCAACAGGCGCGCCTCCAGATCCTGGCGTCCGCCGAAAGGATCGATGATCTGCCCGCTGAGAAGATCGCGTGCCATTGCGTTAATCGTAAAATCGCGGCGGTTCAGGTCCTCAAGCAGATCAGTGCCAAAGCAGACTTCAGGCTTGCGCGACTCCGGATTGTAACGCTCGGAGCGGAACGTCGTTATTTCGACGATATTGCTCTCATAATGCAGACGAACCGTGCCGAAACGCTCTCCAACCAGCACCATCGCACTCGGACGCGTGGGCGCAACCAGACGCTTGATCTCATCGGGCAGGGCGTCGGTTGCGAGATCAGCATCAGGCGATTCGCCACGCTGAAGCAAGACATCCCGCACCGTACCACCCACCATATAAAGTTGTTTATGCTGAGCGCGGAACTCTTGCGCCAGCGAGATAATCGTATCTAACATGCTAAAATCAAATCTATACTATCTGCTGTTCTCTTAATAATTTCGTCAAGTACCCGGCTATGAGAAACAGAAAGAGGGTATAAGATAGCGCTTCTGGTTCTCTGTTACAATGGGAGTATTGTATCATGTTCGTAACTTTCGAGAAAGAGGATAGCACAGATTACCAGCGACTTGTTGTGCTTTCTAATAACAATAGGAAGACAAAAGGTTATAGATTAGTCCTGGGCAGTAAGCAAGCTTCTTATCTGGTAGGCAGAAGGATGACGACTGGCTTCCAGAAATACCATAAACGAGAGGATGCCGCGCTCTAATTCGAGACGCATCCTATGCTCATAGGCCATACGCAGGGCCGCGAGAATATTGTTAAATTCCTCTTCCAGGGCGTGGTAATCCTGCTCATACGCCTCTGCATACGCAACAAAATAGACGACAAAGCGCTGGCAGGCCTCCAGATCAAAGCTCTGTAAACGCGCGTAGTCATAGATTGTTTGATGCAGCGTATAGCGTCCCGGCCCCCGGCTCTCCAGCAGCCCGGCATCTGAAAGCGCATCTAACTGATCACTTCCCTGGGCTGTTATGGCAAGAGCGGCCTCTTCGGTAAAGCTATTGGGCTTTGCGGGAAAGAGGGCCAACATGCGTAGAGTATGTCGTGCATCAGTCGTCAACAGGTCATCACTCACGGCAATGACCGATTGCAGAGAGAGAATAGTTCCCTGAACAAGACTGGTGTGACGGTCAAGAGGGGCATACGGTTCGCTCAACATCAAGCGCTCACGTGCATTTAACAAACGTTTCACAGAGGCACGAATGCGGCGCGGCTGCTGGTTATAAGATTGAGCACACAAATATTTTCCCATCAAAGTGAGAGCCAGAGGCAGTCCTCCTACTGAACGGACCAGATCAAGTGCGGCCAACGGCTCATACGCTGAAATTCCAGGAGCCAGGCGCTCCAAAAGCAGCACTCCATCCACATCTGTCAATTCACTGATCGGATAGACACCGTTGGCAGCCATGTGCAGGGCGATATGTGGAAAGCGCGTCGTCAGGAGGCAGGCGCAATTGTAGCCACCAATCTTGAATGCCAGCGCCTCGGAGAGGTCCCAGGCATCATCTATGACCAGCAAGATCTTGCGAGAACCAATAGCAAAGCGTATCGCCTCAGCCCAGGCTGCAACACTGTTACTGGCATGCAGATCCGAGCGGTTGACGCCGAGCAGTTCGGCCCAACGCGCCAGGCACGAAAGCAGATTCGGCGTGGGACCAAGACTGACCCAGAGCACCCCATCACAAAAATGCTCTTTTATGAGAGGATCATGGGCAAGCTGGACTGCAATAGAGGTTTTTCCGACGCCAGGCAGGCCGTGAAGGGCAACCAGAGGCAAAATATGCTCTGAACAGAGCTCCTGGGTCACATCAGCAAGCAGAGCATCACGTCCCACCAGGGAGCCATGCAGAACCGAGAGCAACGGAATCGCGGGATCATGGAGATGCGGGAACGTTGGCGCTGACTCCTGGGCATAAAAATAATGTGTAGAAGGGGAGGTTGTATGCTCAGCTGACTCCTCCAGACCCTGTACAAGGCCCAACTCTTCAGGACTTTTTTGGAAAAGAGCGCACAACCTCTCACGGAAATAAGGGTAGGGAAAAGAGAGACCACGCTCCCAGCGGCTCACTGTCGCAGGATCGGTACCTATCTCCTCCGCCACCCTCGCCTGAGACCAGGCCCGTAGTTCGCGCTCTCGCCGTAAGCGCAGATTTGCTTTCATGCTGCTCTCGTCAAAATTCGCTGAAATCTTGCTTGAAAATTTATGGAGCTCCTGGTGGAATTCCATTGAAAATTCTACATCAAAAAATTTGACTTTAAAAACGTATTAAAAATGTGTAAAAGGCCCTTTTCGTAATCGTATAGGTTACTTATTGGAGAGATGCTGTCTAGTTGACGTATACTTGTCATTGTAACAGAGAAGCTAACGCTTGCATAATTCTAAGGAAAGAATAGTTAAAAAGGTACATATAGATGATAAGTGCTCAAGGAAAAACGGAAATAATGAGCAAACTGATAATGGTAATCGACGATTCGCTAACGATGCGAAAAATCGTCGAAGTCAGCTTGCGGCGAGAAGGATATACCGTCGTCAGCTTTGAAGATGGCATTCAGGCCTTGCAGGCCCTGACGAATCAAGAGCTACCCCGCATCCCGGATCTCATTATTTTAGACATTGATCTGCCGAAAATCAACGGTTACGATATTGCCCGCTATTTACGTTCAAAGCCAGCCTGGAAAAAGACGGGGATAATCATCCTCTCGCGCCACGACAAGATGCTTGATCGCTTTAAGGCGCGTCTAGCGGGGGTAAACGTCTATTTAACCAAGCCATTTAACGCCCAGGTCTTTTTAGAGGTAGTGCGCACCCACCTGAATACGCCGACAGCATAAGCAGACGCAGATTTTCGGATATGTCCGACCTGGATAAATCGTGCGTACCCACCTGGATTCACCGACAGCATAAGACGTAGGGTCGGCTGTTGATCTCTGACCGCCTCGCCGAGCGCTCCTCTCGCCCCACAGCGAGCGAGGGAAACACGCGGCGAGGTGGAGAGGGATAAACCACAGAATGAACCTCTCTCCCTACCTTATATATTAAATTCTGAGTAAGCTCTCCTTTTAAGAGCGAGAGAGTATAAGTTATATCTATTTTCTCAATTTAGGAGATGCCTTTAGAGAAGCTGGCGCACAACTTGATAACGCTGTAAAAAGCGTTGTTGAGAAAGATTGGGAAAAAGTTTATCGTAAGGAGGCACGCCAATCTTGTTCAAGACATCCTGGTACAACTGGTCGAGTTCCACAAGCTCAACAAAACCTTGACGAACCAACAACTGCACATCAACTACATCCTGCCGATTTGCCCGCTGCATCTTGGATAATGCGATACTATACCAATCAAAATAGAAAACATCCACCTGATCGTAACGTTTGATAAACGCTGATCGACCTTCCCATTGCGTCGGAAGAGGAATGAAATCGCCTGGAGAAGCAAACTCGATGTTGATATTCATTTTCTGCTTCAACTGTCCAACCTGTGCCATAAGATGAAGAGGGATCAACAGTAATCTGAATATCAATGTCCTAGTGTTTGTCCAGGGCGAATACCACGATGAACCAGGGCAGCCCCTCCTGTGAGATATAACCTTCCAGGCTGCCGTGTTCGACCTACCTGAACAAGAAAATTCTCTATTTCCTGTCGTCCAACACGTTGTCGCATACTCATGGTTGCTGTTCCTTCTTACGCGCTCAGATTCATCAGCGTTTCCTTCACATCGCTTGAAAGCTCACGATGATAGGCTTCTTCCTGGGCAAGCAAATGATTGAGCTGGTTCTGCCAGTCGTCGAGAAAGTTTAATGGAATACTATATCTTTGCTGTTGATATTCCTGAAGCGCCAGCAGTCCATCCAGCCCGTAGCCAATATCAGGTGCGGGTAAGTGACGTTTCTCCCACAGAGCAGCAAACGGAGCTTCAGGAAAAGATGGGAGACGGCCAAGAGCAGCTGCCAGAGGAAAAAGCCACCATTGTTGCAGATAAAGGGTCGCTAGCGTGAGCACGGCAATATTCTCAGCAATCTCCGGTTCACTTTGTCGAAGTGCCTCTACAACAACCGGAGCAAGCTCTGGGTGAAGAATAAACAGAGAAATACTTGCGTTTTCAACAAGAGGATAGCCACACGCTGCTAACCGTTGTAGAAGGCTAACAGGATTCAGATTTCCATCCTCCTCATGCATCGACGAACTCTCACCTATAAGGTAGGAGATGCCTTTCGCCTGCAAAAGAAAAATTAAGGAATCGACTTCATCCCAGTCAAATACGCCATCCAACATACCTTTGTTCCTCTAATAGCCCTTCTCATCTTCTCTGGTCGGAGCATAACATAGTCAAAAGGCAGGTGCAATAGCCCGATGAAAGGGTTGTCTCAAGCGGCTTCTGATGCTATCTGAAATTTCTGAGTTGGGAGGTAGTGAAATGTATAAGCTCTTCCTGCTTCTCAAACTATTAGAAGGTTTTCTTTTTCATTCTGTGAGTATTATGATTGAGCTTTCCGCGAACCTCCAGCGATGGCATCTTTGAGCTGAGGTTCGCGCCAGGCTTCACAAGCCAATTTAGCCCTCTTTGGCTCAAAAATTCTCTCTCTCAGAGCTCCAAATTGTTCGCAAAAATTAGGTTGGCGGAAAAGGTTGTCTCAAGCGGCTTCTGATGCTATACTACAGAATACAGCAGTCTAAATGACTTCTGACTCCCGTTCGGGCTTGCGACTTCATGTTGATGGCTCACATTCGTTGATAATAAGCTGAAGTCTAAATGACTTCTGACTCCCGTTCGGGCTTGCGACCCAATTCGAATGAACCTCGTGTTCCACGACGGCTTGCGGGTCTAAATGACTTCTGACTCCCGTTCGGGCTTGCGACATGGCAAGGAAATTGTCATATCCATCTTGTACTGTGAATCCCTCTCGCTTCGGACAGAGATGCAACAGCTCGTCCCTACCTGCCTGACCCGCTCTCAGACACCTCTGGAAAGGTCTCAATGAGAGATACACTCTCCTCCGAATAGACAGGTAGGGACCGACTTGTTCCTGTCCTCCTCGCACTCGCCTCAACCTCTCGCCCTCGGACACAGATCAACAGCGTCCCTACCTGCCTGCCCTCTCTCAGAACATCTGGAAAAGTCTCAAGAGAGAGACATAGGAAGGTAACAGATTTGACACTACCGGGGGCTTCCGGCTACAATAGGGCCTGAAGTAGCAAAGGAGCAGGAATAGACAGCATGATACAGAAACAAGAGGCGGCAACTGTTGCTTCGACGCGTCTAGGCATTATCGGCGGGGGACAGCTTGGCCTGATGCTGTCCGAGGCCGCCCGCAAGATGGGCTTCGCGGCAGTGACCGTACTCGACCCAACACCCAATTGCCCGGCCTCAGTGGTCGCCGAACAGATCGTTGGCAGCCTGAAAGACGCCGCCGCAATTCGCCAGCTCGCCACACAGGCCGACATCCTGACGTATGAGATCGAGCATATCTCCGTCCCCGCCCTACAGGAACTGCTGGACGAGGGACGCGTGATCCATCCCGCCCCGGCCCTCCTGGCAATCATTCAAAATAAGTTGCGCCAGAAGAAGTTCTTGAACGAGCGCCGTATCCCGGTAGCACCATATCTAGAGGTAGGGTCACGGGCAGATATCGAGCTGGCAGCTCAACGCCTGGGCTATCCTCTGGTGCTCAAAGCGCAGAAGGATGCCTATGATGGACGCGGCAACGCCCGCATCAATCGCCCCGAAGAGATAGACGCCGCCCTGGCAAAACTGGGGGAGCGCGAACTTTATGTTGAGAAATGTCTAAAGCTGGAGAAAGAGCTGGGCGTGATGATCGGGCGCAACGCCCAGGGCGATATCGCCACCTATCCAGTCGTCGAGATGCTTCATGCGCGGGACATCTGCCAGGAGGTCCTGGTTCCGGCAGCGATTCCTACGGCGCTGCAACTTGAGGCCCAGGAGATCGCACGCAAGGCTATCGGCTACCTTCAGGGCGTGGGCATTTTTGGCGTAGAGCTGTTTCTGGATAGCGGCGAAAAACTCTGGCTCAACGAGATCGCACCTCGTCCACATAATCTTGGTCACTATACCATTGAGGCCTGCGCGACCTCGCAGTATGAACAGCATCTGCGTGCGATCTGCAATCTGGCGCTAGGATCAACCCGGCTCCTCTATCCGGCAGCGGTGATGATCAATATTCTGGGAGAGCGCAACGGTCCGGCTCAGCCCTCTCTGTCGGAGCAGTACGATACGAAGCAGGTATTTATTCATCTTTATGGCAAGCGCGAGACGAAATTTGATCGGAAGATGGGACATATTACGGTGGTAGGAAGCGATCTTGCTTCAGTCTATCAACAGGCGAAGGAGATGAGAGCGGCGCTCTCTATATAACACAAGAGATGTCAGATACAAATGAAGAATTGGTACAGGCGAAGTTGGCGACGGAACATGGTGTTCTAGTTTCGGCGGAGGGGGTAGGTGAAGCAGCGCGGGGAGTGCCACGGGTGCTGGTAACGATGGGGAGCGATTCTGATCTTCCGCTGATGATGAAAACAGTCGATACGTTGCGCTACGAATTTGGGATCGCCTGCCTGGTCCAGATCAATTCGGTGCATCGTGATCTGCGCTCGGTGGTTGAGCATATTGAGCAGCTACCCGAATCGGTCCAGGTGATTATTGCTTGCGCGGGCGGCGCGGCCCATCTGCCGGGAAATATCGCCGATCTGCGGGCAGACCTGCCGGTGATCGGTGTGCCGCGAGACCTGGGGGCGCTTCAGGGAATCGACGCCCTACTCTCGATGGTGCAGATGCCCGAAGGTGCGCCAGTCGCGGTAATGGCAATTGGCGCGGCGGGAGCGGTCAACGCGGCAATTCATGCCGCTAAAGAGCTGGCAATTGCTGATCCCGAATTAAAAACACGTCTGCACTCCTACGCAGAGAAACGTAAAGGGCGTGTGCGCGGCCAGAACGATACACTTGCAAAGACCCTGCAAACATATCACTGATACCCCTCTCTCCCGGATACATTTTTGAGGAGCGAGAATTCTCTCGGCGAGGCGGACGGGGACAAGCCAGTCCCTACCTCTTTTTTCGGGCGAGAGTGTAATCAGACCATGCTTCCCATGTGGACGTTCCTTTGCCGATCTGCTTTACTGGTAATAACAGGCTTTCCCGACTCCGGGAGTTGGATCACCAAAAACACTGTTGTTACAGGCTGTTCCGTTGCTAAAGCTTCTATAGAGGTATTTTCCGTTAGCACCATAGGCCACTTCGTGGCTGCCTGTAAAAGTGCAGGTGTTGTTTTCGGCGGCACACGAGTTCCACATTGCGGCACCAGTGGGTGATGAGATCAGGTAGCAGGATTTAACAACTCCAGATAATGGATCGCCGAAGACAGCTGTAGTACAGGCTACTCCATTGCTCTTCGTAGCGTACTTGTAGGAATTATTCGCGCCAAATGCCACAGTCATCGTCCCATTAAAGCTACAAGCCGCGTTCTCAGCAGCACACTTTGTCCATACACTCGCCGTTGGGGGAGCTGCTTCTATATAGCAAGCTTTATGCACTCCATAAGCGGATCACCAAAGACAGCATTGACACAGGCTGTTCCATTACTCCCTGTAGCATAGTGAAATGAGCCATTCGCGCCAAATGCCACGGTCATCATCCCGCTAAAGCTGCAAGTCGCAGTCTCTATAGCACACTGTTTCCATGTGCCCGCTAACAACGGGGTGGTAACAATGGCAGGTATGGTAGCGGTTGGTTGAAGGGTTGCTGTTGGTTGACTGGCGATAGAAATAGTTGGGTGAGGAGTTGCCGTTGGTCTTGCAGAGTGAGATAGCAATGGAGAGAACATTCCCGGTTTGAGAAGAAGCAAACCGCCAAGAGCGCCACTTACCAGAAGTAGCACAAGTATAACCCAGAAAAAACCTTTGAGAATGCCAGGGAAAGTGCGGCGCTGGCGTGGAGGAGGCGGCACCAGAGGCGCGTAGGGACTCCGAGGCGCATAGGGATTCTGTGTCTCTCCTTCAGAATTCAGTGGTCCATAGGAGGTTGCGGGCTGAGGACTATAAGGATTAGAAGGTGAGTAGGTGGAAGCCAGAGTCGGACTATGCTCCGACGCCCCCAATTCTTCACTCCTCCTACGAGTCAGTGTGCCACATTGTAAACAGAAGGGGGCATCTTCGGGAAGGCTATTGCCACAGTGAAGACAATACATATATGATTCTCCTGATCGTGCTCTTTACAAGAAATCCGCCCTGAACCTCCCTGATACACATACCTTCTCTGTATAGAGCATAAAGATTGTGAAGAAGGATGACAATCTTTCTAGGACATTCAGGTCAGTGTTCTAGTTCCTCACACGAGGGTACTTCATCGAGGAGGACGGGGACAAGCCGGTCCCTACCTGTGATTTCTCTTCTGAGAGGCAAGATCTATTTTTTCGGGTGAGAGAGGAAATAGGTAATGGTAAGGGCGTGAAGGTGGAAGATGAAAAAAGGGCAAAATGGTTCACCCAACGTCTTCTCCCCTCCGAAGAAACTCCGTAGGGCAGATCGGCTTGACCGTCTCCTGTTCGCCGATCACTCCTCTCGCCCGCGAAGAAACTCCGTAGGGCAGATCGGCTTGACCGTCTCCTGTTCGCCGATCACTCCTCTCGCCCCACAACGCAAGTGCGAAAGAGTGCTTCTGCACCTGGTTCCCTTCTCGCCCGAAATCACAGGGAGGGCTGGCTTGTCTCCGTCCTCCTCGACGCGTGATCCTCTCGCCTTCCAAATTGTGTCTAGGTGAGAGGCGCTCTCCCCTCAAAAAAATGTTCGGGTGGGAGGAATCGATTGGGGAGGAGGAGAGGGATGAACCAAAAGATGAACGCTCTCCCTACCTGTTATTTCGGGCGAGAGGTGCGCTGGGCGAGGAGGAGACGGCCAAGCCGATCTGCCCTACGGGAAGTTTCTTCGCGGGTACAAAGTAGCTCCTGCCTTCCTTCGTCGTGTTTCAATTGCTCTTTCGCAATTTCTTCTTTTCCCACGGCTTTGGGTGATCTGCAAGCGGTGCTTTCGATGTTCGTTTCAATTGCTCTTTCGCAATTTCTTCTTTTCCCACATTGTCGTTTTTAACGCGAACAAGGTACCTCGGGAGAAGTTTCAATTGCTCTTTCGCAATTTCTTCTTTTCCCACTCTACGGAAACTTAACATGGACGGTGTGCTGATCTGCGAACGACGGTTTCAATTGCTCTTTCGCAATTTCTTCTTTTCCCACATCGACTGTCTTCATTTGTTTCGAGACTGGCAGCAACGGTTTCAATTGCTCTTTCGCAATTTCTTCTTTTCCCACCCTACACGCTTGAGATCATCGGAGTAGAGGACGTTCCAATTGCTCTTTCGCAATTTCTTCTTTTCCCACCCGCTGAGAAGAATTCTCAGAGGTGATGCGTTTCAATTGCTCTTTCGCAATTTCTTCTTTTCCCACGACGGATGAGTTGACCTCGCTGCATGGCTCAACGCTGATGTTTCAATTGCTCTTTCGCAATTTCTTCTTTTCCCACGGCAACAGCGGTTCGCTAGACATCGCCGGATAAAGCCGTGTTTCAATTGCTCTTTCGCAATTTCTTCTTTTCCCACGTCTCATGCAGGTATCATTGAGTTCAATGTTCGCCAGTTTCAATTGCTCTTTCGCAATTTCTTCTTTTCCCACGGAGGATGCACTTATCGCGGGCTCCATCAGTCCGTTTCAATTGCTCTTTCGCAATTTCTTCTTTTCCCACCAATAAGTTGCTCAGGATTGAAGCAACTGAGAGCAGTTTCAATTGCTCTTTCGCAATTTCTTCTTTTCCCACGCCAAGTGTTCCTCTTGGCACTGTCTCGAATGGAGTTTCAATTGCTCTTTCGCAATTTCTTCTTTTCCCACCCTTCATATAAAAAGGCGGCATCTGAGGCCGTTTTAGAGGGCCATTCGCGAGAGGCTCCTCTCTAAAGGCAGTATAACACATTTTTTCGCTGACCAAAAGACTTTTTATTGCGCATTTGAGCTCAATTTCGTTTGCGAGAGGCTCAGCTCAGCATCTGGACAGCCAAGCCTCTCGCTATTTCTCTTCTTTGCTCACACCTCACCACTCACACTTGCAAAAAGAAGCTTTATCTTACCCTCTCTCCAGGCACATTTTGCCAATCCAAACAGCTCAATTAAAACAGAGTGCCAGCATCGAAGATTGCAAACTATGAAAATATAGAGCACAATTCAGCAGAAATTGCTAAAGCCTGCCCTCGACGAGTGTATTCGCTTTCTGGTATAATGAAAGATAATATAGAACACAGGTTTCAACTAAGGGAGTGAGCTATGAGGGATCGCCTCGTTTCGCCTGAATTGAGCGAAGAGGAAGAGATTATTGAAGGTAGCCTGCGTCCTCGTCGTCTGGGAGAGTATATTGGGCAGGAGAAAATCAAGCAGAATCTGGGGATTTTGTTGGAGGCAGCCCGTCGCCGCAATGAACCAGTAGATCATGTCTTGCTCTATGGTCCTCCAGGGCTGGGAAAAACGACGCTGTGCAATATTATTGCCGTCGAGATGGGCGTGAATATGCGCACAACTTCGGGTCCGGCAATCGAGCACGCCGGCGACCTCGCTTCGATTCTGACCGCGCTTCAACCGGGAGAAGTTCTTTTTATCGATGAGATTCATCGCCTGGCACGCGCAGTTGAGGAGCGGCTCTATTCGGCAATGGAAGATTTCGCCCTGGATGTGATGATCGGCAAAGGACCAAGCGCCAGGTCGTTGCGTTTAACGCTTCCTCCCTTTACCGTGGTCGGCGCAACCACACGCGTTGGCTCGCTGACAGCTCCGCTACGGGATCGCTTCGGCGCAATTTATCGTATGGAATACTACGATAAAGAAGCTTTGTATGAGATCGTGAAACGTTCAGCCCATATTCTCAAGGTACCTGCGGAGACCGGGGGAATTTCGGAGATGGCAGGACGAGCGCGTGGCACACCGCGTATCGTCAACCGTCTCCTCAAACGTGTGCGCGACTATGCGCAGGTCAGAGCCGATGGAGTTATCACACAAGACGTAGCAAAATTGGCGCTTGATGCGATGGAGATCGATGAGATTGGTCTGGACCAGACTGATCGCACGATGCTGCTGGCAATTATTCAGAAATTTAATGGCGGTCCGGTGGGACTTGATACGCTGGCGGCCAGTCTGAGCGAGGATTCAGAGACAATCGAAGATGTGTATGAACCCTATCTGCTGCAACTAGGCTTTATAGCACGGACTCCTCGTGGGCGCATCGCGATGCGTGCCGCCTATGAACATCTGGGATTGACCGCTCCCGCTAGCGGCGAAGGTGGAATGGGACTTTGGACAATGAATTCTTAAAGCAGACGCCGGCAGAGACAAAGATGAGCGATTTTGACTATCATCTGCCTGCCGAGCTTATTGCCCAGACACCGCTGGAGCCACGCGATTCTTCCCGCTTGCTCGTGGTCAATCGTCAGCAGCGGACATTCACGCATCGCCATTTTCGCGATATCGGTGAATATCTGCGCCCCGGTGATCTCTTGATCGCGAATCAGAGCCGCGTCATACCGGCGCGTCTGCTGGGACGACGAGCCGAGAGCAGGGGCGCGGTTGAACTGCTTCTACTGGCAGAGCGCTCTGATCTAGGGCGTGACTACTGGGAGACGCTGGTACGCCCTGGGCGACGTCTGCGCGAAGGGGCAATGATAGATTTTGGCGATGCAGGGCAACAGGTGAGATTGCAGGCCCAGATTCTCCAGCGCACAGACGCCGGGGGTCGCGTCGTCCATTTCACCGTGCCGGATCAAACGCCGGATGCCGCTAATCCTTATTCTCTGCTCACAGTACGCCAGCGCATCGACGAGATCGGACGCATGCCACTTCCACCCTATATCCATGAAACCCTGGCAGATCCGGAACGTTACCAGACCGTCTACGCACGCATTCAAGGTTCAGCCGCCGCGCCCACCGCAGGGCTGCACTTTACGCCTCATCTGCTCGAACAGATCAGACAGCAGGGGGTAAAGATTGGCTTTGTGACGCTACACGTGGGCCTGGATACGTTTCGTCCCGTCGATGTTGAGGATATCAGCAAACACACGATGCATAGCGAAGAGATCGAGCTGGATGCCGAGACTGCGGCCTTGATTAATGAGACGCGTGCGCAGGGTGGACGGGTTTTCGCAGTCGGCACAACTTCTGTGCGCGTGCTCGAAAGCGTGGCGAGTCTGCACAAGGGGCAGATCGAACCATATCATGGTCACACGCGGCTCTTTATCACGCCAGGATATCACTATCAGGTAGTTGATGCCTTGATTACAAACTTCCACCTGCCGCGCTCAACCTTGCTGCTGCTGGTGAGCGCATTCATGGGAAAAGAACTGATGGAATCGGCATATCAAGAAGCCATCCGCGAACACTATCGCTTTTTTAGCTTTGGGGATGCAATGCTGTTAATTTAGGCAAAGACCGACCAGACGGTGAGAGCAGAGTTACCCCTTCTCGCCCCGCTCTCACCCGGACACAACTTGCAAAACGAGAGGATCGCTCGGCTGGCACGGTCAGAGATCAACAGCCGACCCTACGAAAGTTTTTGCCCTTTTTGCCTCTTTTTCCGAAAATTTGCCAGGAAAAGAGCTTCTTGCCACTACGAGCGATTCAACAAAGGCAGGGCGTATTCAATATAAAAATCGGGCCTCTGCTGTTTTAACAGATGCAAAGGTGCCAGCAGTATCGATGGCATATTCAGGCGAAACGTCTGCTCAAAAGCTAGCAGGGCCTCGCTGTCTTTTCTGAGCACAGTGCAGGCCATCCCTTTCCAGAAATAGGCCTCCCACTGCTCCGGTTCTTTACTGATTGCCTGCTCTAGCTCGTCCAGAGCCTGCTGGCTGTTTTCTTGTAAGTAAGAGGCAACCGCTCGACAGACAAAAGCCGCATAGGCGTCCGGATTCAGGGCGGCGCTGTTATTCAGGCGCTCAGGCAAATAACTATCAGGACGTCCAAGACAGAGATCAATCCAATAGACCAGTAGCCCATACTCGGCTTGCCCTGAGTCAAGCTGCCAACTTTTATGACAATCGGCTTTCGCCTGCCCCATATCAGACAAATAGAGATAGACAAGCGCGCGTTTGAAATAGGCAGCGGCAAAATTCGGCTGCATCTCAATAACGCTGGTAAAGTCTTCAATCGCGTTTTCTCGCTCAGCAAGTTGGAGATAACAGACACCGCGCTGAAAGGTGTGCTGGAAATTGCTGCTATCCTGAGCGAGGAGATGGTTATAATCGTTCACAGCCTCACGATACAACTTCAATTGCTGATAGACAGCGGCACGATCTTTATAGACATTTTCCAGATCGGGCTGGAGTTGCAGGGCATAGGTAAAGTTTTCCAGCGCCTTGTATGGCCGGTACAACTTGGCATAAGAGAGTCCACGATTATAATAGACCAGAGCCATAGTTGGATCGAGCGCAATAGCCCGGTCAAAATCCTCGATAGCCTCTCCATATTTATGGAGGAGCCGATAGGCCTCACCACGATTATTATAGGTAAAAGCCACGTAGGGATGCAGATCTATGGCCGTTTTATAGACCTCAATAGCCCGTTGCGGCTGTCCATTATCGGTATAGGCCGCACCCAATCTATTCAAAGTAATCACATCATCAGGTTTATAGGAGAGAGCCCGCTGAAAATCTGCCAGGGCCTGCTCAAATTGCTGACGAGCCGCATAAGTCTGGCCGCGTCCACTATATGCTCCAGCCTGTCCTGCAAGCTGGGGATTTAGCTTAAGGGAAGTATTAAAGTTGAGCGTGGCCTGTTCATATTCCTCAAGCAGTAAATAACAGATCGCACGTGCAAGATAAGCCTGAAAATCGTCGCCTTGCAGAGAGATAGCCATACTAAAATCTATAATCGCGCGGCGATATTGTTTAAGTTGGGAATAGATGAGGCCACGTTGATAGTACGTCGGGCTGTGCTGTGGTCGTAGAATAATCGCGCGGCCAAAATCGTTGAGGGCAAGTTGGTAATCTTTAAGATTGCGATAGGCCATTCCCCGGCGGTAGTAAGCCAGGGCATCATAAGGGCTACGAATAATAAGCTGGTCAAGCTCCTCAAGAGTGAGCTGATCTTTGCTTATGGATGTGTGCGCTATTCCGGCTCTGGTATAGTCATGGCCATCTTTGAAGTCCATCATCGCACCGTGTTCCTTTGTGTATAGATTGTCTATAAAAGTGGATCGGTCTGGTTTGATGTGTCTTTTGGATATGGTACAACTTTTTCGCCGAAACCCCTTTCTTCTAAGAAAAAACGTGGTTAAGATCCATATAAATATTGCTGCCTATGAGCAGATTTTAGCTTACTCTACTAGCAAGTAAAGGGTAGAGTAAAGAAAAAGTTTTTCTTTGCGAACATCATTCTATTGTAATTAAGTTCAACTGTCAATAGAGCTATCGGGCAAGCAACCAGTGTGATTTCCCCCAAAAATGTGTTCGCGGGACAGAGGAGGGGGGATGGGCAATCAGTCTACCTGTGTATAAGCAGCGAGCATAGCAGCAGCTTCAGCCTGCAATTTCTCTCTCAGAGAGGCCGGCTCAAGAACGCGGACATGGCTACCCCAGCTGAGGAGCCATTGAAGCACCTCGCGCTCCTGGCGCACACAAAAGGTCACAAGCAAACCATCCTTACATTCTTCCTCAGAAACGACATAATATGAGCGTGCCTCTTTCACCCAACGAGCGATACTATGCTCAAAGAGCGCTTTAACGATGATGCTGCGGTCTTGACGGTCTTTACGCATCTGAAGCCGGAAGTCTGCGGGACGCTGAAAGGTCTGTTCCTGAAGTTCCAGATGGTCAATACGGTCCAGGCGAAAATTACGAACGGCCTGGCGCATATGGCAAAAGGCCACCAGGTACCAGGCATTCCAGATAAAGACCAGGCCATAGGGATCGGCCTGGCGCTCGCTACCAGCCTCAGACCGCTCTTCAGCGGTATGGCGGCTGTGGTAGATAAAATGTACACACTGGCGACCAATGATCGCCCGCCGGAGCTGGTAGAGCATCTGCTTTTCAGCCTCGCCCTCTAGCATACTTCTAGCAATGAAGCGGATACTCTCCTGGAGATATTCTACATCGGTCCGGAGCTGCTCAGGGAGCACGCCAGCGATTTTGCGATAGGCACTCTGCGCGGCAAGACGATATTGTGCATCAAATTGCTGAGCCATGAAATCGCTGCCCAGCAGGAGCATCGTGGCTTCCTCGGTGCTAAAGCTCAGCGGCGGCAAGAAATAGCCCGGCATCAGCGAATAGCCCTGACCAGGAATAGAGATAATCGGCACACCAGCCTCACAGAGAGCTTGAATATCGCGATAAATCGTACGCTTGCTGGTCTCGAAAGTTTCGGCCATGTCCTCTGCACGCTGCCTCTTCTTGCCTTGCAGTTCCAGGACAATAGCGAGCAAACGGTCAGTTTTATTCATAGCATCGCCTACTCAGAAATCAATGTGGGGGCGCTACCAACACGTATGGCTTCCTGAAGGACCTGGCATGTCTGCTCTACTTCAGCCTCAATCTGTGCCCCTCGGAGAATCTGGCCGTGGCCTGGGACAACAATGGCGGGTGCAAGAGCGCGGATTTTCTCTAATGAGGAGAGCCAGATCTGCCAATCCTCTTGTGTTCCCGCCTCTAGATTTGGCAGGTAGCCGCTAATCAAGCAATCGCCACTATAGACCACCCGTTCATCAGGCACATAAATAGAGATATTTGCCTGGGTATGACCGGGCGTGAGTAAGACCTGGATGGGACGTTCTCCCAGATCAAGCTGAATCTCGCTTTCAAGAGGATGATCGGGATTGACGATACTGGTCTCCGTATAAAAAATTTGGGCCTCGTTGCGTGCTCGGCGTACAGGATTCTCAATGAGCGCGTTGAACTCGGCAATGGCGCTGGTTAGTTCGGCATTTGTGCGCTGAATTTTATGGTGGCCGTAGATCGGAATGCCGCGCTGCTGAAAGAAACCATTGCCACTAAGATGGTCGAGATGCAATTCAGTATTGACCACAAGCAGGCTATTCTGAGGACGTACGCTCCTGGCATAGCCATAGATCGTCTGGGCAGAGAGAGTATTTGCTCCAGTATCGACAATTAGCGTCTGCTTATCCCCCACGATAAACCCTGCATTCACCGACCAGGGCGGGATAAAAGAAAGCCCACTGATAGCATAACAATGCTCGCTAATTTGCATAACTCTATTATTTCCTCTCCGCTTTATTCACCGAGAATTCTTTCCCAGGTAGGGTCGGCTGTTCACCGTGCCCCCTATAGGGGTCTCTGTCCACAACGAGAGAACTAGCGCTTCGCAGCACGCTTCTCCTTGCCGCGCACAAGCGAGGTAAAGATACCAACAGCGGCGATACAGGCACAGACAATAAATGTAATCTGAAAACTATGCGTAAATGTTTGCTGAAGGGTAGAGACAGAGTTTATCCCCGTCTTCCCTGAAGCCAGAACACTGCCAGCGGCTGCTCCTCCTAGAGCCGCAAAAATTGCGCCTGAGAGGGCAACACTGATACTCTGACCCATCGTACGCCCGGTGGCCAGGAAACCAGAGGCGCTTCCCTGGTGTTCTCTGGGAGCTGAACCCAGGAGGGCACTATTGTTCGGCGATTGAAAAAGGGCCTGTCCAGCACCAGTAAAGACGAGCCGCCAGATAATATCGAAGAGGGAACTCTGCGCGTTGAGCTGGCTAATGAAGACCAGGCCGATACAGGCAATCGCTAAGCCCCCGGCTGCCAGCCAGCGTGAGCCGATCTTATCAGCCAGATTGCCACTAATGGGAGCTACTACAGCGATAGTGATTGGCAAGGGAGTCAGCAGTAAGCCAGCCTCTTCTGTTGGAAAGCCGCGCAACTGTTCCAGGTAGAAAGGGAGCATAAAACTTACCGCGAAAAGCGCCAGAAAGCTCAAAACCAGACTGACGATTGCAGAGACAAAAACGCGATTGTGCAACAGGTTCAGCACAATAATCGGATTTGCCACGTGCAACTCTATATAAGGCAAAACCACCAGCGCGGCCACACCAAGCACGAACAGAGAGATCAGCAGTGGCGAGGTCCAGCCGAGCTCTTGACCAAAGGAGAGCGCGGCAGTAATACAGGCCAGGCCAACTGCCAGCGCGATAGCTCCTGCTGGATCGAATTTGCCTGCGTTGCGGTGCAATTTCTCTTTGAGAATGCGCAACGTCAGAATGAGACCAATAATCCCAATAGGCACGTTCACGAAAAAGATCCAGCGCCAGGTAAAATACGTGGTAATGACGCCACCCAACGTTGGTCCAACACTGACACCAAGTGCAACAATCACAGAGTTAATGCCAAGCGCGCGTCCCCGTTCTTGCGGCGGAAAAGAAGTGGTCAGCATCGCCGGTGAGACAGCCATAAGCAAGGCACCACCGATCCCCTGTAATGCCCGTGCCGCAATCAGCAGGCCAAGCGAGGGAGCAGCGCCACAGACAGCAGAACCACCTGTGAAAATCACCAGTCCTATGACCCACATCGCTTTCCGGCCAAACATATCCGCCAGGCGTCCTGCCGTGAGCAGAATAGCGGCAGTGGCAACAAGATACGCGATAATCACCCATTCAACGGCTCCATTGAGTGGCACATTGAAATCATGCGCAATCGTGGGCAGGCTAATATTCACGATTGAGCTATCCAGAGTCGCCATGAAAACGCCAATCGCGACCACTCCCAGGACCGGCCATTTGCCAGCCGTCTCTTTCCCCTCGTTGCCAACCTGACCTGCAATAGCCTCATTCTTATCAGAAGAGGACGGCGTTTGCTGAGCATCGATCTCTTGTTGTGTCATAAAATATTTCGCTTCCTGAAGGCATTGTCTGACCGTAGATAGGCAGAGATAAACCTCGTCTCTACAATTCCACGCATTAGTAGTTGTTTCAGTTACATAGACAATCATTTTTAAACACACAGAACGCCCTCTCTCTTCAGACAATCAGCCATCAGAATAATATCTACTGCCGAAAGAAAAATATGACGGTCATCGTCAGACCAACAATAATTACAAAGATGCGGATATAGCGAGGATCGAGCTTTTTTGCATAATAAGCTCCACCATAACCGCCAATAACAGAAGCTACGATCATTAGCAGGGCCTGAGGCCACAAAACAATTCCGAAAATGATAAAGGTAACGACGGCAACACCGTTGATGAAACTGGTCATCACCGTTTTCACGGCATTCATCGTGTGAATATTTTCCATGCCCATTAACGCCAGGCTGGCGAGAATCATGATGCCAATGCCACCGCCAAAATAGCCGCCATAGATGGCAATTACCAGTTGAACGACGGTGATCCAGATCCCTCTTTTCCACGTCATGGCCGTCTTTTCCAACGCCTGCACCTGCAACCAGCCCGTCAGGGTCGGGCTGAAAGCAAAAAGCAGGGTTGCCAGTAAGAGCAGGTAGGGAATCAGATGCTGAAAGATCGTAGACGGCGTCTTGACCAGGAGGATTGCGCCGATGGCCCCACCAATTACCCCGATTACCATTAGTAAGATCAATAGACTCCGATCCAGGCCTTTGAATTCTTTACGGTACGCGCCAATGCTGGCAATCTGTCCAGGCCAGAGGGCTATCGTATTGGTCGCATTAGCGGGAATAGAGGGTACACCGGTAAAAACCAGGGCAGGAAAGGCGAAAAAACTGCCCCCACCTGCCACGGCATTGAGTGTCCCTGCAAGTAGGGCAACAAAAAAGAGCAACAAAATATCTGGTAAAGTCATAACGGCTGGCATCCTCTCGTGAATGGCAATAGCTATCTTTGAGTATATCACGCACGAGTCAGGATTTAGACTTCGCCATAGATGATAGAACCACCGAGAATGGTTGCCTGGACGCTATTTTCAAGCATATGCTCCTGCGGCACGGTAAAGAGATCTTCCCGTAACACTACGGCATCTCCCAGCTTACCCACACTCAATGAACCTTTCTGCTGCTCTTCTCCACCAGCATAAGCTGCCCCCATAGTGTAGCCCCACAGGGCATCCTTGATCGAAAGAGCCTGGTCAGGCAGCCAGGCGGGCCGTTGCAGCGCTGGATCGCGCCTCAGGCTGGCGGCGGACAAAATGCGCAGAGGCTCGAAGGTCTCGACAGGCGCATCTGAGCCCAGCGCAAGGGGAATACCCATCTCGCGCATTGTATGATAGGCATAAGCGCGACGGTGGCGCTTGCCCCAATAGCGCTCGGCCAGGTCTCGGTCAGCTATAGCGTGGAAGGGCTGGACAGAGGCAATTACGCCCAGGCGGCGCATACGCACAAGGTCTTCTGGCGCAATCAATTGCACATGCTCTAAACGGTAGCGCAGGCCAGAGGCAGGAGATTCAGGAGTTCCCTCTTCGGCCAGCAACATCTGCGCCCGCTCGATGGCATCCAGAGCCACGCGGGCAGCACGATCTCCAATGGCATGAATAGCGACAACAAGCCCCATCTCAGTCGCATCACTCACGCTATCTTTCATCTCCTGCTCCTGCGTAGAGAGGAGACCATAGTTGCCCGGACTGCCCTCAAAGCTCTCCAGCATGGCAGCGGTCTGTGAACCAAGTGTGCCATCGGCAAAAATTTTGATACCTGCGACACGCAAGAGATCATCCTGTTCATTCGTAATGCCATAAGTTCGCAGTTGTGGCAACATCTGGCGCGGCAAGATCATCTGCACACGCGTCTTGAGCTGGTTTTCGTCCCGCAACTCTTGAAAAAGCTTGAGCGTATTCTCGCCCTCGATATCATGAATAGTCGTGATCCCATAACGGGCAAGTTCGGGGAGAATACGCCGGATCAGCGTCCGATTGAGTTCCAGCGGAGAATCTCCGATGACGCGGTAGATGAGATTGGTCGCGCCCTCTTCTTGCAGCAGGCCAGTCGGCTCACCAGAACCGTCGCGTAGAATGACTCCCGTTTCAGGATCGGGCGTCTCCGCAGTGATTCCCGCACGCGCTAAGGCCAGGGAGTTTACCCAGAGCAGATGACCGTCTTTGCTCCACAAGACGACAGGATGGTCCGGTGCGACTGCATCGAGCGAGGCTTTCGTCGGAAAATTATTGCCCGGCCAGAGATTTTTGTCCCATTGACCACCCTGAATCCAGTGGCCCTGCGGCGTCTGGCTCACACGCTCGCGCACGCGCTCGGCGGCATCTTCCTCGCTCGTACTCGCACGCGCATCGACATGATGATGACGATAGGCGGTACTGATGAGATGGATGTGGGCATCGATAAAGCCCGGTAGCACCATTTTCCCACGCAAGTCGATCTGAGGACTGAAACGGTCTCCAAAACGGCGCACCTCATCATTGCTACCAACCGCCAGGATGCGTCCACTCTGGCTATCGATGGCCAGTGCCTGGGCGCGAGGCTGCTGGTCATCCATCGTATAGATATTCCCGTTTAGATAGAGCAGGATAGTCATGAGTCACTCACTCCTTGATAAAACTCGCAATGGCCTGGGCCAGGAGTTGTGGGCGCTGAAGCTGGATATCATGAGCAGTATCCGGCATCCAGAGAACAGTACATTGGTGGATAGTGCGAGCCACCTGCGCGGCCATAATACCTTTGGCATAAGAAAACTCATCGGCACTCTCCAGACGTTCCGGTGGCTCTTCTCCCACCTGTGGCGCGGCGGCGGCAGGCACCAGCAAGACCGGGCAGACTATTTTTCCATAATAAGAAAGCGCCCGATCCTCCCAGGTCGCAGCACGAATCTGGCGCTGATTGCTCAACTTCAAACGCTCTTCTACTATCCCATCCGGTTGCTCATGGATATAGGTTAGCAGAATCTCTTCAATTTCTGGAGACCAGAAGTTGCCGATCTCATCGTGCATGCCAGTCAGAAAGGCCTCGGCTGAAGGATAGCTCTCTTTGCCAGCCCTTTCACGCAGAAAACGTTCGCGGGTCATCCCCGGCCAATGGCGTGGCTCAATATGTGGGCAATCTACCAGGATCAGATGACTAAACAAGGCCGGATGCTGGGCCGCCATTACCAGCGCGACCCGTGCGCCCCAGCCATGACCGACCAGCACAACCTGCCCTAATCCCAGCGCGGCCATGCCCCGTATGATATCTTCGGTAAGCGTCTGCATATCATAGCCTGTGTCGGGCTGGTCGCTCTGCCCATGTCCGCGCTGATCAAATGCAATCACCAGATTTTCGTTGCAGAGCTGTTCAGCCACCAGAGACCAGGTATCAGCAGTTGCACTCAGACCGTGTAACAATACAATAGGAATATTATCTTCGCTTTCCTGCATGCGCAGAGAGGCCTCTGAAGCAGTCAGTGAACGCGTCTGGCGATAGAGTGTAGGGTCCCATTCAAGATAGTGTAAACGGATATCCTCAATAGCAATAAAGGCGTTGCGTGGCTTTAGCATGAGTATATTCCTCTCTCATATTGAAGGCATTATCGAGAAATGAAGTACACACTCGCGACAATTAACAGGTCACCAATAATAGTCAGGAGAGGGTATGCGCGAGGCAATAGACAAATTTATACTCCTTATTCGGGTAGGTGGATCTCTGCTAAAAGCATAGAATTCATCAACCCGGCTTGTCAACCGCCAATTTTTGCCGCACTTGCACGTATTACTTTGTAGCGGGTATTGCCTGCTACCTCTACTACATGCTGAAAATGCGCCTGCAAGGTTGGCTCATATTTGAGAAAACGGTTCGCAACCAGGTAAAAACTTCCCTTTGGAGCGAGCACCTGCGCAGCTTCACTGATAAAACGCTGCGCTATTTCTGTCGTCTGGATTCCCCCCTGATGAAAGGGTGGATTGGTCGCGATAAGGTCAAAACGCTGCCCCAAAACCGCTTGCACTCCATTACTTGCCAGTACGCGTATATTCTTTAAACCACTCTGCTCAATTGCTAACCCGGCTGCCGCAACCGCCGCCAGGCTGGCATCAACCATCGTCACCTGACCCTGGAGAGCACGCTGAGCAATAGATAAACCGATAAAACCCGCTCCACAGCCAATGTCCAGGGCCTTGTCAGCGCTATTGATCTCCAGAGCATCGAGCAGCAGAGCCGTGCCTTCATCCAATTTGCTTTCTGCAAAGAGTTGGAGTGGCTGAACCTCTGGAGCAAGCAGGTTTGTTGCAGCGTCTTGTTTCTGTGAGCAGAGCAGATGCTCGCCCTTGCTTCTTTCGAGCGTTTCGAGATTGCCAAAGCGCTCTTGCATACGTTTTCCAACAGAAGCGATCCCACGATTTTTCGCTCCAACGACATAGAGTCTGCCCCCTGGACGCAAGGCATAAAAGGCGAGTTGGACGCCGTAGAACATCCAGGCATTGCTCGGCTGATAGAGCAGATTGAGCATGGCTATATCCATATCAGCGCCTGGCGAGTGTAAGATGTAGTCATGAAAGGCAAGATGTTGGAGTGTCTTACCACTCAGCCTGTTCGCTTCCTGAGCAGCGGCTATATTGTCCTCGGCCAGGACAAGGGTAGCACCCTGACGGCTGGCGGTTTGTACTATCGGATCACGAGCCGAATTGAGCAAGAGTACTCGCTCGCCCCGGCTAAATTGCAGCGTATTCAGTAATAACTGAGAATGGAGCATACTTATGGCCCTTTACGTTGATTGTGCGTATCTTGATGATATCACGGCGGCAGCAGATGCTGCACCGATAAGCGGCGTCACGATGAATCCTTCAATCCTGCTGGCAGCCTCCGAACGAGGACAGAGATTAGCCCCTGCGGCTCTGCTGCAAAAGCTACTGAATCAGCTTGCAGGAACAATTTTTATTCAGCCAGGAGCCACCGAGGCAGAGACGATGTACCGTGAAGCGATGAGCTATATTGAAGCAGACACAAAACGCGTCATGCCGAAGATACCGATGATACCTGCTGGCCTGAGCGTTGGCCTACGACTCTCTAAGGAAAAGCAGCGCTATGCCTTCACAGCAGTCACAACGGTTATCCAGGCATACAGCGGTGCTCTTGCCGGTGCTGATTATATCATCCCTTATTATAATCGTCTGGAACGAACAGGTGTTAATGCCGCCGAACGCATTGCCCATATGATGACTCTGCTTCAGGCCCATCGGCTCCAAACACGAAATCATGGCCGCCAGCATCAAATCGCGCGCTGAGGCAGAATCTGCCCTGCTGGCAGGCGCACATGATCTCACTATTGGCCCGGCGGTATTGTTGGAACTGGTGAAAGACCCGCAAAGCGAGGAGGCCGTCGCGCGTTTTTCGCAGGATTGGCAAAAGATGAAAAATTTGTAATCTGCTTTTTCGCGAAAAGTTCTCCTTCATGAATAAAACTTCATCAATAGGAGAGCAGTATTCATCCCATCGTCATCACCTTATGCTATATTTCTAATGTAACGAAAAGGGAAACGGTTCTGGTGGTAGGGAATGGGTTCAGGTAGGGTGGTTGGACGACGACTATGTTTCGGTGGGGGAAAGGTTGTGGGCGTGGAGATGCTGGGGAGGTTGCAGGAGAGGATGGCAGGACGCGGTAGCGGCTATGTGGTAAAGGGAAGTGGTCCTGCTCTGGTTAGGGTGGTTGGTCGTGAGGTGCACGCAGGGATGGTAGTGAGGGAATGGTCTATGTGGCAAGGGTGTTTACAAAGAGACATATCAACGTGCCGGGGCAAGTAACCTTTATGATGCTGCTGTTATGTGGAAAGGGTGTTTGGGGGGACCGTGTGGCTATGAGGTAAGGGGTGCTAAACATCTAAACGTGGAGGTAAGTGTTGATGATGTGTGGATGGAGAGAAGCCTGAAGGAAGAAAAAACCTTCAGGCTTCTTTGTTTTTGCTTTCTTTCCTGGTAATCCTGAACGACAAGAGTGGCTTCTCTCTGTGCTATGATGCATAGTAATAGAGAAGCATTTCCATTTTCATTTCCATTTTCAGAGAAGGGGAGCAAGTTAAGAAACTATGCGACAATTGCCTATTGGCACAATCACTCTGCTCTTTACTGATATTGAAGGATCGACACGTTTAGTCCAGCAGTTTGGTCAGAACTACATCAAGATATTGAGGAAATGCCGAAATATTCTACGGGCAGCCTTTCAACAAGCCAACGGATACGAGGTTGATACGCAGGGAGACGCCTTCTTTGTTGTTTTTGAGCGTGCAAGCGATGCGATTCTGGCTGCTCGCATTGCTCAAGAAACTCTTTTCAACACTCTTTGGCCAGAGAACGCCAGCGTGCGCGTGCGTATGGGGATTTATACCGGAGAACCACAGGCGGTAGAAGAAGGATATGTCGGCCTGGATGTGCATCAAGCCGCACGCATTATGAGTGCAGCTCATGGCGGCCAGGTACTCCTCTCCCAGACAACCTGTGATCTGGTAAAATCTGAACAGATAGAGGGTGTCACATTACAAGATATAGGGGAATATCAACTCAAGGATATAGCAGGAGCGAGCAGACTCTTCCAACTACGGATAGATGGCCTGCAAGAAGTATTTCCGGCTCTCAGAATGCCGCTCTTCCGCCAGAATATCCAACAGCTTCCCTCGGCTTTGACCTCGTTCGTTGGCCGTGAGCAGGAGCTAGCAACCCTGAGTCATTTAATGGGAAGAGAGGAAATACGCCTTCTGACCTTGATTGGCACCGCAGGGGTTGGGAAGACACGGCTAGCCTTACAAGTAGCAAATATCTTCAAAGAGAAAAGTGCTGAGTGTTTTGTGGCCCTGGAACAAGTCAGAAACCAGGATGAATTTCTGTCTGCGCTTGCTCAGGCAATCGGTATCCAGGCAGAAAAAAGTCTGAACCTCATAGCGCAGATCAAAGCGGTTCTACATAGGGAGCCACTCCTGCTCATACTGGATACCTTTGAGCATCTTCTGCAAACACGCCCCCTGCTTGCAGATCTCCTGGCGTGCTGTCCAGCGTTGCGTGTCATCGTCACCAGCAGGGTTCGACTGCATCTACAAGCGGAACATCTGTTTGAGGTTGCCCCACTCCCACTCCCACTATCCACGCAGCAGGCGAATCAAGAGGGCCTTTTAGCTTCGGCATCAATCGCTCTTTTTCTCCAAAGAGCCCAGGCCGTGGTACCAGATTTTCAGCTGACTGAGGCCAATAGCGAGGATATCGTTAAGATCTGCACCTATCTCAATGGTCTGCCTCTAGCAATCGAGCTAGCTGCGGCACACCTGAGACATTTCTCTCCAGAGAACCTGCGGACACAACTGGAACAAGGCACAATTTTCTTACAAGAAAGCGCCGCCGATATACCTGAACGCCAACAGACCCTACGACAGGCAATCGATTGGAGCTATAATCTGCTCACTCCAGATGAGCAAAAGGTATTCCGTAGGATAGCAGTATGTCCTGGAGGTATTACACAAGAAGAAGCTGAACACATCTGTACAGCCGCCGATAGGCCCGCAGGGGAAATTACAGAGATCCTAAATAATCTCGTCGATCAGAGTATGATTTCAGCGACAAGAGGATGGTAAGGGAGAATTGCGTTTCTGGTTATTACAGGCGTTGCGTGAATATGGCGTGGAGCGTCTGACAGCGGCGGGGGAGTTGGAAACTACCCATGCAGCTCTGAGCGCATATATAGTTCGCTGGCTAGAGAGATGCGTACCTATGTTAGCTGGAGCCGACCAGGTTTTCTGGTTAGACCAGCTAGATCATGAGTATGAGAATGTGAGGTCGGTACTTACCTGGTTACTGGCTGAACATGGCCAGAGCAAAGAGCATAGAGAGCAGGCAGTCAGATTATGCGTGGCCTTAATGCGCTTCTGGGAGATCCGCTGCTATTTTAAGGAGGGCAAGGCATGGCTAGGGCGGGCATTGAGAAACGGGCAAGAGATTGCACCAGCAGTGAGAGCCCAGGGACTACACAGTGCTGGCTTTTTAGCCCTGATGCAAGATGAGACTGAGCAGGCAGAAGTATACTTACGAGAGAGCCAGATCCTCTTCCGCGAAAGCGGAGATAGGGCAGCGATGGCCAGTATTCTGCGCTTGCAGGGCAACCTGGCAATGGTAAAGAATGCCTATACGACGGCAAATCGTTTGCTTGAAGAGTCGCGAGTCATCGATCAGGAACAGGGCAACATGCAAAGAGCTGCGTCCACACGGGGAGCACTGGCTCAGATCGCTATCGCGCAGGGCAATTATCAACAAGCCTTCTTCCACTTGCAGACCAGCCTGACTATCTACGAAGCCAGAGGAGAAACATATAGTGCTGCCTATCCTCGCTACCACATGGCACGCATCTATTTTCTCACTGAACAGCCAGCCACAGCGCGAGAACTGGCAGAGGAGAGCCTTCGCCTTTTTCGCGCTGTGGGAAATAAAAGGCTGATAGCCCATGTCCTCAATCTGCTAGGGCAGATCAGATACACAGAAGGTGAAGAGGAACAGGCATATGCCATGCTAGAAGAAAGCAGAAACCTGTTCAAGGAGATTGGAGACAGGTTGGGAATAGCGAAAGTATTGCTCTCCCTGGCATGGGCAGAGGCTACTCACCAGAGATGGAATGAGGCGCGTACACTCTATGAAGAAAGCCAGGAAAAGTGCAAGAGATTAGATGCTCAGGAATTGCTGGCGCAATGCCTGGAGGGCTATGGAGAGGTGCTCGTCAACCAGGGAGAGATCAGAAGGGCGGTGCGTTCCTGGGGTGAGGCGGCGGCAATTCGTGCAATGATAGTGGCACCAATAGCACAGATCTATCGCGCCAGTTACCTGCAAGCAGTAAAGTTGGCGCGGACGATGTTGAGTCCAGAGGAATTTCAGAGCGAGTGGCAGGGAGGGAGCCGTCCTAGATTAGAATTAGCCATATCCTAATAAGAAAACCCCTTTAATTACCCTCTTTATTGTCATAGTTTTGTAACAGTTTTTTGCTATGCTCAATACAAATACAGATAGACCCACTAGTCCTCTGTAGGATGATGGAGAAACTCTCGTAGGGCAGATCGGCTTGGCCGTCTCCGGTTCGCCAACCACCATCTTCCCTGGCAAGAGAGAAATCTCGTAGGGCAGATCGGCTTGGCCGTCTCCGGTTCGCCAACCACCATCTTCCCTGGCAAGAGGAAACTCTCGTAGGGCAGATCGGCTTGGCCGTCTCCGGTTCGCCAACCACCATCTTCCTGATGCCATTATCCTTGGAAGGAAAAGGACAGAGCACTAGTAGTAAACAAAAGGCGAGAACCATAGACAAGGACCGCCAAACGGAGCTTTTTATGATTGAGCAGACATTCACTCTTGCCAGACAACGACAGACCTATCTTAAGATTCTCTATCTTCTGATCTCTTTTCCACTTGGCCTGATCTACTTTTTATTCCTCATTATTGGCATCTCCGTTGGCCTGAGTACGCTTATTATTTGGATTGGTATTCCGGTGCTCCTTCTCACCATAGCCGCCTGGCGCTGGGCGGCGACTTTCGAGCGCCGGCTTGCGATAAACTGGCTTGCAATCTCGATTCCCCCTATGCAGCTCCCTGATCCAACGCGCAAAACGCTCTGGCAACAGATTAATGGCTACCTGAGCAATCCCATTACCTGGAAGAGTCTGGTATATCTGCTTGTAAAATTTCTCTTCGGGACCCTGACACTGACCTTTCTCGTCAGTCTGCTCTCTCTGATGCTGACAGTATGTGCGCTCTCTTTCGTGCTTGGTCTGACCCTGGTGCCTCCTCTTTATGGTCTCTACCTACTGATTGGTCGGCCCCTGAAGCTGGGCAGCTTTTCTGTACTCTTGCTTTCTGTGCTCTGGCTGGCAACCCTGGTCTGCTCAATTGTCTTCTGCGTTCTCATGCTCGTTTACAATCACATGCCACCTGACGCGGCTGAGACGACTTATATTGTTCTTTTTAGCTGCTTCTTGATCGCTGCAATAGTCCTGGGCTTTTTCGTCTTTTCGACCCGCACACGAGCACTTCGTGTGCTCTCTGCTCCAGGCACGTTAGAAACACGTTTACGCCAGTGGTTTCTTCTCTCTCTTACAGCCTATGGGTTTGCTCTGTTACCATTTTACCTGCTCAATGGGATTGCTAATCTCTGGGGCCAGTTTGCTGCGACTATGCTTGGTATGAGTACGAGTGCTATACGCGTGGCCGAGGCCGAGCGTGTTGCGGCCCTGGAGCGGGCAAAGGCCGAAAGAGCGGAACAGAGCAGACGCGAATTGATCGTGAATGTCTCCCATGAGCTACGTACACCAGTGGCAAGTATTCGCGGTCATATAGAATCCCTGCTGCTGACCAGCGATGCAGAAGGGCGCACGCTCTCCCCCGAAGCGCTGCACAACTACCTGAATATTGTCTATCGCGAGGCGACCCGGCTGGGCACCCTGGTCGATGATCTGCTCTCGCTGGCCCGCAACGATTCCCACGAACTCAGCCTGGATATCGCAGCAGTTGATGCCGCAGAGGTAGTTGAGGAAGTCTATCAAACCTTAATGCCCCTGGCACGCCGCCAGCGCCAGATTACGCTGGTGCGTACGTTGACCCCTGATCTGCCTGCCGTCTGGGCAGACCGCCGCCGCCTGCTTCAGGTCCTATTAAATCTCACTCGTAACGCTATTACCTATACCCCGGATGGCGGTATTGTCTCGATTATGCTTTTGCTAGCGCCAACTGGTGAGGTAGAATTGCAGGTAGCTGATACCGGCATGGGGATTCCAGAGGAAGACCTGATACGCATCTTTGAGCGCTTCTACCGCACCGACGCCTCACGCGCCCGCACCTCCGGCGGTTTTGGTCTGGGACTGGCCATTGTGCAAGATTTTGTGCAGGCAATGGGCGGCTCTATCTCGGTTGAAAGTAAAGTCAACGAAGGCACCTGTTTTCACGTCTTGCTCCGTTCTTCTACTACCGATAAATAAGTAGTTACTACCATTATGAGGAGTTTTTTATTGTTATGCTTGATCTTCCGACTATTCAACACGCCTGGCATCTCGCACCAATCACCTCAACACGCAACCCCGAAACTGGCACTGTTCACCAGACTCTTCTTATTACTACGACGACTGCGGCCTACGCCCTTCGCGCCTATCGTTTCACGCAAGAGCAACGCTGGCGCATCGAATACGAGCATGAGCTTATTCAGTACGTCGCCTCTCAAGGTCTTCCTGCCCTGGCTCCTCTGCCCTTAGCAGGTAGCACAGAAACAATATTTTCTTACCACGGCCACTTTTACGCCCTCTTCCCCTTTGCTACCGGATACCAATCCCGCAGTGAACGCTTCACCCCGGCTGAACTTACTGCTCTCGGTTCTTTTCTTGCTCAATTACACCTGGCCCTGCATGATTATCCCCAATCACGCGTTTACCAACGTGATCTCTACGTTGATAGCACAAAGACGCTCACAAAAATGCAAGAGTTAGAAACAACAATACGTACTAAACCTGTGCTCGATTCAGTTGATCGCGCCGCCTTGAGACGTCTTGGTCAGCAACGTCGCTGTCTTGAACAAAGCACCGTCGCTCATGGTTCAGTAGATCTCTCAGGCCTGGAATGCCAGGTCATTCATGGCGATTATCAAGAAGCAAACCTTTTTTTTAGAAGCGATCCCGCCACCCAACAGACCAGTATCAGTGCAATCATTGACTGGGATCAGGCCTACTACGCCCCGCGTGCCTGGGAGGTTATCCGCACCCTACACTATGCATGTGAGCTAGAGCCTTCTTTCTGTGCCCTTGTCCTGTCCGCCTATCGCAACATTCAACCTCTTGCACAAGCAGACCTGGAACAGGCCGCAATAGCATACAGCCAGCTCAACATGCATAGCTTATGGATATATGAAACGTATTACCTGGAAGGAAACATGCGCGTCGCAGACTACTTCAAGGAAGATTTCGTTCCTTATATTGTAGGCTGGAACAAAGTACAGAGATTATCTAAATGCTAAAGTAGTCTGTTTCTAACATGGATGCCTCAGTTGCTCCCTCTAGCGCTGATGCGCTACAATGAAGATGTGAAGGAGACAGAATATGCCGAAAGGAGATTTATCACAACAAGTGTCCCAAAAGACATGCAGGCGCGTTTCGATGAGATCACTCAGATCACAGATGCTTTCTGCCAGACCTATTTGAATAACGAGTATGGGCAGCTCTGCCATGAGCTCACAGCAACGCTATGTCGGAAACGTCCTTCCCCTCTGGTGCGAGGTAAGGCTACCACCTGGGCCTGTGGGATCGTTCACGCGCTGGGTATGGTCAACTTTCTCTTTGAATTCCTCGCAGACGCCTCACATTGCAGCTAGCCAGATCTGGGAGTATTTCGATCTGAGTTCTTCTACCATGCAAGCCAAATCCAAGCAGATCCGCGATCTGTTGGGCATGTATCCAATGGACCCTGATTGGTCAATTCCATCGATGATTGACCAAAATCCACTGGTCTGGATGCTTGAGATCAACGGTTTGATTATCGATGTGCGCCATGCACCACGTGAGATCCAGGAAGAAGCCCTCCGCAGAGGGTTATCCCCTATCTCCCCGATGCCTGATCACTTGCTCTCCAAAGCAAACAGGCTCACTGAATGCGTTCAAGAACCAATTTTTTTGCTCTTCTCATCCATATTGTTAAATTGTTGCCACCCACCAGTAAAAAAATACATATCCTGATCTCCTCAAGAAATTTCACCTTCTGTCGATAGGTGGAGATAGGACCATCTTTTCATCCTACAGGTGCTCAAAACACGAACCCATTTCAGATCTCTTGTCGCAACCTGCAATCTGGCATTCGTTCTATCTGGCCCTTCACGCAGGGATGGAACTTACTTATCTCACCCCTGCATGAAAAAAAGATAGTCAGGATATTGGAATATTATTTGTTTCCAACATTAAAGCGGAAATGGGCGATATCTCCGTCTTGCACAACATAATCCTTGCCTTCAAGACGCTGTAGACCCCTCTTGGACGCGGCAGCAAAGGAACCACAAGCCATGAAATCTTCAAATTTTGTTACTTCAGCGCGGATAAAGCCCCGCTCAATGTCAGAGTGAATTTTTCCGGCGGCTTCCGGTGCTTTCGCGCCCCGCGTCACGGTCCAGGCTCTAACTTCATCCTCTCCTGCGGTGAGAAAGGTAATCAGATTGAGCAGGCGGTATCCTACCTGAATGACACGATCCGCACCCAGCTGCGGCAGGCCTAGCGATTCAAGATACTCATGTGCATCCTCTTCGCTCAGTTCAGATAATTCGGCCTCCAGGCGAGCAGAGACAGCTACGGCCTCTGAGCCTTCCGCCTTTGCACGTAACGCTACTTGAGCAATGCCGTGGAGTTCTCCCTCTAGTGTCTCAGGAAGGACCTCTGCGCCACTCGCGATCTTCGCAAGCAGCTCGTTTGCTTCACCGAGGACATCTTCACTGACGTTGAGTACGTACATCTTCGGCTTCATCGTGAGTAAGAACAACTCACTTAACAGGCCCAGATCCTGTTGAGTAAGCTCAATCTGGCTCACCGGTTTTAGTTCGTTGAGGGCATCCTGGAGACGCCTCAGAACTTCTAGTTCTTGCTGGTATTTCTTATCGCCGGACTTCGCCGCCCGCGTCGTACGCTCAATACGCCGCTCAACCGAGGTCAGATCGGTCATTACCAGTTCAGCATTGAGGCTATCCAGATCACCATTTGGATCGATGCGGTTGTTGGGTGCGGGGACATTATCATTGGCAAAAGAGCGTAAGACGACAGCCAGAGCATCGGCGTTGCGAATATGACCCAGGAATTCTGCGCTCACGCCTTCCTTCTCTTTGCCCCCCTGCACCTGGCCCATACCCGCAACATCGACAAATTCGACGGTGGTGGGCGTGACTTTCTTGGGATGAAATATATCAGCCAGCGGCTGCAAGCGTGCATCGGGCACTTTTACCATCCCTACATTCGCCTGAACTGTGCTGGTAGCATATCCGCTGATCGGCGCATTCTCTTTTGTTAGCGCATTAAATAAGGTGGTCTTTCCACTCTGAGGTAAACCAATGATACCGATAATCAGGGCCATAGCTCTCTATTCCTTCTCCATCTCGTAGTACCTACCTTGACGATCTCTCTAACAGACCTTACAATAAAGTCAATATATTTTCTTGCTTGCCGTCATTTTAACAGGAGGCTTATTTCTATGCCATTGTACGAGTATTATTGCTCGGACTGCAAATCCAAGTTTGAACTGCTTGTCAGTCATAAACACGCCGATGATATTATCTGCATGAAGTGTCAGGGCGAACATGTACGCCGCCTGCTCTCGGTCTTTTCCGCACGCCATAACGGCGCTGATTCGGACGCCGATTATGACACAGCTCCTTCTATGGGCGGGTGCGCCTGTGGTGGTGGTGGCTGTGGCTGTAACTAGTCTCTCTCATCATTGAAATCGGGTTACGGGTATGTTTCATACAGTTAGCTATCGACAAGGTGTGATAGAGGGCCTGGTCCTCTTCACGCTAGGTCGTCTTTGTGCTCTTATCGATCCTGTAGTTTTCCCTGATTGGACGTATGTTGCCGCTCCTCTGCTCTTCCTGACGCTCCAGTATATTTTTGCTCCCTTCTGGGCAACACGTCGTATCACTTCGACGAAACGAGAACGTCTGAGCAAGCGCTTCTGGTTGCTCGGTCCACGCCTGGCCGCGCTCTGTTTTGGAGTTGACTTCCTGATAACGATGGCCTTTGGCTTGCCAATCAGTAATGTCTACGGGACGCAACATGGTTCTGCCCTGCTACGTCTGCTGAGTCATGGTTCAGATGCACTCAGCCTGGCTGACTACGGCCTTTACGAAGCCAAAAGCGCAGCCTTGCTTCTGACGTTTTATACGATGGCAGTTATCTGTACACGTCTGGCAATGGGTGGCTTCCTACGCTTCACTATGCCCGCTGGTGGTAATCGCGTCACACTGTAATTCAGAGCATTAGCTTGCAGCCTGCCTTTATCCAAGTGCGTCAGGCCACCCTATTGTAAAGAAAAAGTTAGCCGATAGAGTTCTATAGAAGAAATAGGAGTTGCTTCTCGATGGGACATTTGTTACAATGACGATGCGACGAGAAGCACAGCTTTGCTTCTTCGGCTTGCTATTCATAGAAATCGACAATATGCACGACTGCTTTGAATAGCCCGGCGAGTGGAAAGGTACGGTAGCAGCCTGTGTCTAAAGTGTATGCAATTGCGAACCAGAAAGGTGGCGTGGGCAAAACAACCACTGCCATTAACCTTGCTACGTATCTAGCAGCAGCAGGACGCAAGGTATTGCTGGTCGATATGGACCCGCAGGGGAATACTTCGAGCGGAATCGGGGCCAGCAAAAATAAACGCTCACATACGATGTACGATCTTTTAATTCAGGAACAAGATGATGTATCGATTTTCGATGTGATTGTGCCTTCGCCACGTCGCGAACTGGTAATTGCGCCCTGCACAGTCGATCTGGCCGCAGCAGAGATTGAACTGGTTGGCGCTCTGGCACGCGAACATCGTTTAAGACAGGTTCTAGAACCTATTCGTAACCGTTGTGATTATATCATTATCGATTGCCCCCCTCGCTTGGCCTGCTGACGATCAACGCACTCGTTGCCGCTGACGGTCTGTTGATTCCCATCCAATGCGAATATCTAGCCCTGGAAGGTCTGAGCCAGTTGCTTAATACTGTCAATCTGGTTAAAGGAAAATTGAATCCCACCCTCTACATCGCCGGTGTTATCCTGACCATGTTTGATCCGCGTACACGTTTAGCAGGTGATATCGTGCGCGAGGTACGCAATCATTTTCCCACTGAAGCCTTTCAGACAATTATTAACCGCAATGTCCGCCTGAGCGAAGCTCCAAGCTTTGGCCAGGCTATTCTAGATTATGACGCCACCTCTCCTGGAGCTCTGGCCTATCGTGCGTTGGCCGAGGAGGTAATGGCCCGTGGCTAAACAAAAGTTTGGACTGGGACGCGGCCTGGATGCCTTGATCTCCGGCGCTTCGGACGTCATGGCGAATCAGCAGCAACAACAACAGGCTCCCCAGGTCCAGGAAACGCTTGATCCACCCCTGGTCCCGCTTGACGCTATTATGCCTAATCCACGTCAGCCTCGTAAGGCGTTCCGCGAGGACGACCCCAAGCTGCTGGAATTAAGCATCTCGATTAAAGAACATGGCCTGATTCAACCTATTGTGGTTAAACGCCTGGAGGTCCAGCCAACCGGGAAAATTGCCGAGCAGCCTGCACAAGATTCCTGGTTTGGAGAGGAAGCGGCTCCAACTCTGGCAAGCACTCAAACAGATACCGCCCATGTCGTCCAATATCAGATTATCGCGGGCGAACGGCGCTGGCGAGCCTCGCGCCTTGCCGGCCTGACAAAGGTACCAGTGATTGTCAAAGATGTCACTCCTCAAGAGATGCTGGAGATGGCCTTGATTGAAAATATTCAGCGGGCCGATCTTAATCCCATTGAGGAGGCAATGGCCTATCAAGCGTTGATTCAGGAATTTGGCTTGACGCAGGAAAGTGTTGCCAAACAGGTAGGCAAGGATCGCTCAACAATTAGTAACTTGTTACGCCTGTTACAACTGGCCCCTAAAGTGCGTGAAGCCCTGGTAAATCTCCCCGACAACTTCACTGAAGGCCATGCCCGCGCCCTGGTAAATATCACCAGTGAAGAAGACCAGATCAAAGCCATGAACCAGATTATTGCGCTCAACTTGAATGTGCGCGAAGCCGAAAAACTGGCAGCCCGGCTGAAGGCTCAAGAAGATATTGAGACTGCGATACAAAACGTAGCCGTCACCCCCAGACAGGCCGCCAGCCATAACGATCTTGAAGCAGACTTCCGGAACGCGCTGATGGTAAAAGTTGATCTAAAGCTAAACGCACGGGGAAAAGGCACACTGGTCCTACATTTTAACGACCAGGAAGAATTAGAGGGTTTATATAGCCGACTGGTGAAACGCGAAGAGTAGCCTGGAGGATTTATGGCAATTGTCGACGGCTCTTTTGAGAAAGTTCGTCAAAAAATGGTCGCGGCCCGCATTGAATTTATGGGCCAGCTTGCAAGATTTAGTAAAGAGGTATTAGCACAACAGCATGCGGAAGGGGAATGGTCTCCCTTGCAGATTGCCCACCATCTCTATATTGCGGATGGAGTTGCATTGGAACAGATGCAGCTTGTTCAGGATGAAGATACACCCCTGATTGACAATCTTGCAGAGCAAATTCCGCATCTCACCGAGATTGCAGAGACCCCCGTCTCGCTGGACGCTGTTTTAGGAGGCATGGTGGCAAGACGCGAGGAGATTTTCGAGTACCTCGCAGCACTCCCCGCAGAAGCCTGGGAACGTCCCTACCGTCACGAGGAACAGGGAGAGCTCAAGTTTTATCAACTGGTGAACGTACTTCCCTACCATGATAAGCAACATGCCAGACAGCTTGCTGACCTGCATGAGAAGTTGAAAAACCAGAAAAAGTAAGCAAGAATAGCATAGGTGTGATCTTCACTCACTCTGACAGTTTAAGAGTCAGGATCGGCCCAGAGGCATAGATAGATCCGTGTCTCTGGGCCTGAAACAGAGGATTAAGAGACGGAGCTTGGCTCGAATACCTCCAATTCGTACTTCAACTGTTCAAGATAGCTCAACATAAAATCCGTGCGTTGCTGAGCCAGATCGTGCCCGGTTTTTGTGAGCATCGTCTTTGACAGTTTCAATAGCTTGCTATAGAAATGATCGAGCATATAGCGCTTATCATCCAATGTATGGCTCTCACCAAAGGGATCTTCTGGATGATACGATTGTGTCTCAGGTATTCTTCTTAGCGCCCCGGTAACGGCCCAACGGATAATACCTATCGCGCCAATACCATCAAGACGATCTGCATCGCGCACAATGCGGGCTTCCAGCGTTTGTGGCTCTACACCACGGCTAAAGCTATGCGCGATAATCGCGTGCAAGATAGCCTCTCGCTCGCTCTCTGCAAGCTGATAGTGAGCTAGCATATCCCTGGCCAGACTCACCGAAAGATCGGCATGATGCACCAGGTGATTAGCCTCTTCAAGAGGTACAGTACGACCTAAATCGTGGTAAAGAGCAGCCAGCCCAACAATAACGCGATTGGCTCTCTCATGATCAGCCAGCATCAAAGACAACTTGTAGACGCGTTCTACATGCTCCCAGCCATGAGCCAGATCATCGGTACCAGCGAAGAGTTGCTTAACATCACGATAGGCCTGCTCCAATAATGTGTTCGCAATACGCGTTTCATCCATGAGTAAATGCCTTTCTTTTTCTCAAAAGTCTCTAATTTCTTGAGTATACACCACAACAAACAGTCTCCCTAAAGGGATAGAAAAGAGGAGTATATAACGAACATTGTCTGCTCGTTATACTACAAAGAGAGAATATTTCTTGCTTCTCTCCAATACGAAAGGAGTCGTCATGCAGCATCAACCTGTGGAAAAGATGTCGCAGGAAAAGAGATCGCGCGATACGCAACACCCAGGAGATCAGCTACCTCTCGCCTCGACTCCAGCATTCTCTGGATTAGAAGAGACTGATAGCCATAACTTGTTGCGTCAGAAGCAAGCACGAAAGATTCGCCTCCTTCTCGTTGATGATCATGCCCTCATGCGTGAGGGTCTGCGCCAGCTATTTGAGCAGGTAGAAGATATCGAGGTTGTAGGAGAGGCAGTTGACGGACTGGAGGTTAAAGCTCAAATTCGCCAGGTTCATCCCGATGTGATCCTCATGGATATTCATATGCCCATAGTAGGCGGTATAGCGATCACCGGACAGATCTCCAGTGAATTTCCAGAAATCTCCGTAATTATGCTCACCATGCATCGACAGAATCAACAAGTTTTACAGGCCGTACGCAATGGAGCAAAAGGATATCTACTCAAAAATGCATCTATCCGCGAGGTAGCCCAGGCGGTCAGAACAGTTTATGCAGGCGGAGTGGTAATGGAACCAGAGATGACAGGCGCAATAGTCAACGAATTCCGCCGACTTTCTGAAGCCGCAACACACAACCAGGGGATAGAATCCCTGGCAGAGAAAGAGATCGATATTATTCGTTATGTGGCTCATGGACTCAGCAATCGCGAAATCGCCGAAAAGCTCGCCTACTCAGAAAAGACCGTAAAAAACTATCTCTCTATCATCTTTCAGAAACTGCATCTACGTGATCGCACTCAGGTTGCCATCTTTGCCCTGCGGCAAGGCCTTCTTCCTAACGAAGAATAAGCTTACAACCAGCCTTGACGAGTAGCCAGTACCGCAGCATGGGTGCGATCATGAACATGCAACTTCCGCATAATATGATGAATATGAGATTTCACGGTCTCGCGGCTAATCGTCAGTTTAAGCGCAATCTCACTATTAGTCATCCCCTGAGCAATGTAACGTAGGATCTCACGTTCACGATTCGTCAAGAACTGCACCTGCTGAGGCAAAGGGAAATAGGCTTTGAGCAAGGTACCCGTTCCCACATGACTCTCAAGCTCTAAGATACCGCCAACACTTCTCACCCGCTCTTCCATACTACGAAGACCAAAATGGGAAACCTGCCCCCCGCTTTCTCTTTCGCCCAAAGCAACAGGCACATTTCCCAGCACGCGCTCATTTACTGCGTGATGCAAAAAACCAATCCCATCATCATGGATTTCAACGACAAGCATATTTTGCACCACTTGTAGTCGAATTGAGACCTGTTTTGCCTGGGAATGTTTACGTATATTACTCAATGCTTCTTGAATACAGCGGAAAACGGCCCCTTGTAAGCCTGGGGCCTGAAGAGCGGGGATATTCGCCTGAAAGGAAAGCTTCAAATGTGGATTATGTTCTCTGTATTCATCGATCAGAGCCTCCAGGGCGGCGGTAAAACCCTGTTCTTCCAACGCCAGTGGGACCAGAGAGGCAACATCATGACGTAGATCTCGCAGACTGGTATCAAGAATCTGGGCAGTCCGTTTCACCTCAGCAATGATCTCTGACACAGGGGAAGATTGCACTTCCAACATATGCTCAATATTTTGCAGGCGGTGCAGGATATGAGCCACATTCTGGATGGGACCATCATGCAGATCGCGAGCGATGCGATTTCGCTCCGCCTCGATAGCCTCTTGTACCTCAAGCGTGCGTAACTCTTGATTCTTCAAAATAAGGGCTGCGACATTCCCCAGATAAGAGAGCAGGAGACTGCGTTCATCCAGCAAACTATCACTCTCACTAATCGCCAGGGCAGCAACACCAAGCAAGATACAATTATAGCTCAACGTAACGAGTAAAAGACGCTGCCCATCCAGCAAAATTGGAGCCACCGTCTCGCCTGGTCCGCGCAAAGCCAGACGTTCCATCTCGCGGTTATCAAGTGAGGAGGTCAGCAAGTGGTAAGGGAGATCAATACCCTGAGAGATGGCAAGAAGAAAGCGTTGTTGAGCGGCCTGATAGAGTAGAAGACAGCTTCCCTGAGCCAAAACTACCTGGCTCAAAGCACTTAAAATATGCTGATGGAGTTCATGAATATCGATATCAGCACCAACAACCAGGCCAATCTCATAGAGATCAGTAATACGAGATAAGCTATAAAGTAGTTCAGGCAGAGTTCCCTGTTGCTCGCTACGTCGATTGCGCAATAATTGACCCATAGCTCGATCTAATTCATCATATGGCACCAATTTTTCACGGCGAGCCCGTGACATAGCAGGGCCATCTTCGTCATATGCGACAAGATAGGCAGATAGCAAAGCAATACAAACGAGCAGATCGCCCTCATTCTCTACAATCGCGACAGTTTCAGAAGCCTGGAGAACATCTGCACGCTGGTTTTCTTTGTTGGCCTCAAAGGCTATATACAAAAGACCAGTTGCACCCGTTGTAGCGCTGTTCTCCCTCACAGGGCTCAGCAATACACGGCCCTCAGGCCATGCCAATGCCCGTTCCTGTGAAAGACTCTGTTGCTCAGCCCACAGATCGGGTATGGCAACCAGTCCCTGGACAGTGAGTATAGCGCCAAAAAGTCCGTGCAACGGAATAGTTAAATTGTCACTGAGAGGCTGAGTTGAAGCCTTAGCGTCAGCAATGGATGGTTCAGCAAGCAGAGGCCATCTGCCACTATGGGCCAACAAGACCAATTTTTGCTCTTCTTTCTTAAGAAGAAACAAAGCCACGAAGCGAGCTTCCGTCATTTTGCGTATATAGCGCAGTAAGAGACGGCGGCGTTGAACGGCACTTTCTTCGCTTTGCAGTTGTGTAATAAATTGTAGTAATCGATCCGCCCTTACCATAACATCCTCCGTATAGTATATCTCTCTGTTTTCATCATACAGAGAGCCAAAAGATGAGAGGATAAATCAAATAGCTGAGCAGAAAATGTAGTAAAAAGGCAGAGATCCATTGAGCCCGGCAAGAAGATCATAGCGCAGATCAAGCAATGATAGTGAAGTATTCTATCGACCAAAGAATGCAATAAAAGCCATTTTGGTACAACATGACACAATTTATTTGACAGCACCATCATTCCCATAGTATGATAACTTTCGATACAGTTCAAAAGCTGAACTGTCTGCACTTCCTGGATAAGGAGAGGCCAGGAATGGTAGAGCAGCGAGAGAAAGGGAGAGCTATGCCAAGGGATGATGAGCATCCTCAACTCAACAAGAGGTATGCGAAAACGCGAACCGGAGAATCGGTGCCGTTACTTATTCCTCCTCCGCAAGACCGCCCGCAACCAAGGTTATCGCCTCCAGCACGTATCGAAGAAGAGATTGACACAGGGTATACCGAGGGACCTCGCAAAAACACCAGCGCACGACGATATACAGGATCTTATAACAACCAGTCTCCCCACACAACAGGTATTACATCCACAAACATGCCAATACGTCGGAAGACCGGTCCTAAAGAGCCTGATACCTACAATGTAGACGAAGACGACTTCAACGAGGAAGACGATGGATACGAAGTGAGCACGGAGGCTGGTCCTAGAGATTCTGAGATCTACACTCCTCCTGATCGTCGCCCTACTGGTCCCAGAAATTCTGAAGTGTACAACACTGGTCGTCGCCCCACTGGTCCCAGAAATTCTGAGATCTACACTCCTCCTGGTCGTCGCTCTACCGGTCCCAGAGATTCTGAAGTGTACAACACTAGTCGTCGCTCTACTGGTCCTAGAGACGCAGGGGGGCTTCCACTACTGGATATCAGACAACACGTAACATCCCACCAAACCAGACACGAGATCAGCGGCGCAATGGTCCTCCGAACAAACGCGACTCTCCTCGCAACAAGACCATAACGAAAACGCAGGAAGTTCCGCATCGGCGGGTCCATTGGTTTTTACCAATCGGCATTGGTATGCTGGCCATGCTTGCACTCTGGCTGGTGGGTTCAAATATCGTATCCTGGGGGACACAGGTTTATAATGATGCCCACTATGGCTATCCACGAACCTATCAGACAGATGCAGTAGTAGGACATAACCATGATAGTGCTGCCCATCCAAGCCATTTTATCGCCATCAACTTAAATCGGCAGGCAGTAGTTATCGAAATGATGGCAGGAGATCCACAAAAAGCCATCACCTATATCGCACCTGTTGTAATTGCCGGTCCGGGTGGAGACCGAGCGCCAATTACAGTGGAATTTCGAGATGTAACGGGTGATAATCTAAAAGACATGATCTTGCATATCCATCTTCCCTCACAAGATCAAATCTCCATTTTTATTAATGATGGGACGAAGTTCAGACCTTCCAACAACACCGACAAAATTCATCTCTGATGATTCTCACTTGATTGCTTACAAAAGTGCAATAGCCAGTATATAGATACTAGTATATCTACTGGCTATTGACGCTTCTACACTACGTTTCTTGCTCTTTACCTACAAGAATCAGGAACTAATGCAGGTTTTATTACGTAGTATAAGTATGGTCTAGCAGGAAGGAACTAGTGAATGATGCAACAAACAACACACGGGACACAAACATTAAAACGACCTTCTAAGTTTTCCATGTTTTTTCATGGATTCAAAACGTTAAATTTAATTCGCGCACTCTTAATTGATGAGAGAATATCGATGGTGAGAAAAGTAGCTTTTTTCGGATCGATACTCCTACTCGTAGTGATTCTAATTTTTCCAGATGCCTTTGGTGAGGCCTTTCTCAGTACCGTCTTACCAATTCTTGGGACAATCCTGGGTATACCAATAGATGCAGGTTTTGATTGGGTTGCCTTTGCGCTAGTGGGAATGGGCCTGCTGCGTATTTTCCCTGCCGACCTGGTAGCGGAACATTATCAAGAGATCTTTCATCACGAGCAACGTTAGCAATAAGATGCATCATATTGATTCGGCTTATTAATTTTCATGATCAAAGCGAGAAAGGTAGTAGTATGAAAATCTTTCTCGCTTTGATCATGGAAAGGTAGAAAGTTTAAGAGAGCTTTGCACGCTCGTATTGAACGGGCCAGGGAATATCCTGCTGGAGCTCATGAGCGGCCCTTAGTGGCCAGTAGGGGTCACGTAAGAGTTCACGAGCGAGAAAGATGAGATCGGCCTGACCTTGTTGTACAATTGCGTTTGCCTGTTCCGGTTCTGTAATTAAGCCTACCGCGCCTGTTGCAATGCCACTTTCCTGGCGAATGCGCGCTGCGAAAGGAACCTGATATCCTGGTGTGAGAGGGATCTTTGCAGTACTGACATTGCCACCTGAGGAGGCATCTACCAGATCAACGCCGTGTGTCTTTAAAGCACGGGCAACCTCGACGCTTTCATCAAGAGAGAAGCCACCCTCAACCCATTCACTGGCAGAAATGCGCACAAAAAGCGGAAGTTCTTCTGGCAGAACCTGTCGTACATCATCAACGATTTCCAGAAGGAAGCGCTGGCGATTTTCGAGAGAGCCGCCATAGGCATCTGTGCGGTGATTGGAGAGGGGAGATAAAAATTCGTGAATAAGATAGCCATGAGCGGCATGAAGCTCGATAAGCTGGAAGCCAGCCTGGAGTGCACGCCGGGTGGCAATCCGGAACTGCTGTACAACTTCAGCAATATCATCCAGGGTCATCTCATGGGGCAAAGGATAGGACTCAGAGAAACGGATCGAGCTTGGGGCAATAGTCTGCCATCCGCCATCCGAGGCAGATACCTCGCCTTTGCCACTCCAGGGGCGATAGGTGCTGCCTTTTCTTCCTGCGTGAGCGAGTTGGACACCTGCTAGAGCACCTTGAGCCTTGAGAAAAGCAGTGATGCGGGCAAGCATCTCAATATGCTCATCTTTGTAGATGCCCAGATCCTGTGGTGAGATTCTGCCACGCGCCTCAACTGCTGCGGCTTCGGTCATTACAACTGCGGCCCCACCGACGGCGCGGCTGCCCAGGTGAACCAGATGCCAATCAGTGGCAAAGCCATCTATGGATGAATATTCGCACATAGGCGAAACCACGATACGATTGCGCAGAGTAAGGCCACGCAGATGTAAAGGCTGAAAAAGTGGAGTGATCTGTTCGGTATGATTATTAGCCTCGTTTTCTTTGCGAGGGAGAGTTTGCATAAGTATAGGCTCCTACATTACAACAATAGGACTGCAAAAATGTCGTCCTAACAAATCAGCAAGGCTCTGTAAGCCTTGCTGAAAATCTCTTCTCTCCAGCAAGAACACATTCTCTTATCTCGATTATTCCAGCCGAGAAAAGGCACCCAGAATCTTAAAAGGCTTTACGTTGGGTGGCAAAAGCGATAGAATGAGCGAGGGCAAAGACGTGAGATCAAGCAAACGCTATAGAGACTGGGCATGTTCAATACAGAACGAGCTGTCTTTCCTCCCTATTTGTTCCGCGTATTTTTCTCTATTAAGCATCGGAGTGTGATAATGTTGGAGCAGACTGATTTGTTGGCCGGGCTGAACGAACCGCAACGTAATGCAGTGACGACCACCCAGGGGCCAGTATTGATTCTGGCAGGTCCGGGGAGTGGCAAGACGCGCGTTATCACGCACCGGATCGCTTACCTTGTGAAACACGAGCAGATTTCGCCCTGGCGCATTCTAGCGGTGACATTTACGAATAAAGCGGCCCGCGAGATGCGTGAACGACTGGAGAAGCTAGTTGGCATAAATGAGTCCAAAGAGATGACGATTGGGACCTTTCATGCGATCTGTGCCCGTGTCCTGCGCATGGAAGCGGACTATCTAGCTCCGTGGGGGTTGAACCGCTCTTTTGTGATTTTTGATACCGATGACCAGAACACGCTTATCAGGCAGGCGGTGAGAGAACTGGGTATTGATGAGAAACAATACCGGCCAGCGGTCATGCAGGGACTTATCTCGCGTGCGAAAAACGATATGCTTGGTCCGGAGCAGATGGCCGAGCAGGCAGCGAAATATGCTGAAGAAGTAGCGGCCCGCGTCTATAAGGTCTATCAAAAGCAGTTGCGTCATAATAACGGCGTCGATTTTGACGATCTGCTGATGCTAACAGAGGGTCTCTGGCGGCGGGAGCCGGGGGTATTGAGTCGCTATCAAAAACGCTGGCAGTACCTGCATGTTGATGAATTTCAGGACTGCAATCTTCCGCAGTATAAACTGGTACGCTTGCTGGGATATGGTACTGACGATAATCACCAGGGAGTGGGAAACGTCTGTGTGGTTGGTGACGACGACCAGATGATCTACACCTGGCGGGGAGCCAGCGCAGAAAACGTTTTGCGCTTTGAGAGCGATTTTCCACAGACAAAGGTAATTATCCTGGATCAAAATTATCGTTCGACACAGACAATTCTGGATGTCGCGCAACATGTAGTGCGGCGCAACCGGCTGCGTAAAGATAAGAAGCTCTGGACAAAGCAGGGGACAGGAGCAAAAGTAGCGATCCATGAGGCCTACAACGAAGAGCAAGAAGGTCTATACGTTGCAGAGCAAGTGCGGCTCATGCAGGCACGGGGCGAGATTGAGCAGCTAGGCGATATTGCGGTGATGTACAGGACGAACGCACAATCGCGGGCTCTGGAAGAGCAATTTCTGCGTTTTAATATTCCCTACAAAGTTATCGGCAGTCGCAAGTTCTATGAGCGCAAGGAAATCAAGGATATGCTAGCGTATCTGAGATTGCTAGCGAATCCAGATGACAACCTGAGCTTTCAGAGGATCGTCAACGTACCTAACCGCAAGATTGGTCCCAAGACCATAGGCGAGTTACAGGCCTGGGCAACTGTAAAAAACGTCTCGCTCTTTACGGTTGCGCAGCAGATTGCAGGACATCCAACTCTGGGAAAAGCGGCGAAGTCGGCACTAGAGAGTTTTAGCAAGCTAATCAGCGACTTACGTTCAGCATTGGAAGATCTCAATCTACCTGATCTGCTTGATCGGATAGCAGAAAGAAGCGGCTATGGTCCAGAGCTGCGGGCGAATCCAGACGAAGAGTTAGACCGCTGGGCGAACGTCCTGGAGCTGCGGCGGGTTGCGGAAGATTATGCAGAGATTGAGACGCATGTGGCCCTTGAGTTATTTCTGGAGAACGTAGCCCTGGTTGGTGGTGCTGATACGACGCAGACAGGCGAAGATGGGAAGCTGATGCAGGAGGAGAATCGTGATGCGGTGACACTGATTACGCTACATGCAGCAAAGGGGCTAGAATTTCCGGTTGTCTTTATCGTAGGGATGGACGAGGGTTCGCTGCCACACTCGCGCTCGGTGAGCAATCCAGATCAGCTTGAAGAAGAGAGAAGGCTGGCATACGTCGGTTTCACGCGGGCGATGAAGCGGCTTTATCTGGTAAGAGCGCGTCGGCGCTCAGTCTTTGGCGAGACCCAGTACACAGAGCCTTCGCGCTTCCTGGCAGATATTCCTGAAGAGCTTGTCATAACGGCTAGAAAAGCGCCAGAGCCGCAGAACACCCAGACAAAGCGTCCTGGGAGGCAAACGAGCTGGGAAGACGATTTTAACCAGGACCCTTATGATAATCAAGAGAGTGGGCATATCTTTGGCAGTGGCAAACCGGGTCGCAGCGTTCCGCCAACAACACCTTCACAGTGGTCAAGGCCGACACAGAGGCCAGGCTATCCCTCATCTTCAGCAGTACCGCCTAGCGGCGAGGGCGGGTCGGAGTGTAGAACCAACCAGACCAGAGAAGCCAAAGGTACAACAGTTCAAAGCCGGAGATAAAGTACGGCATGACAGGTTTGGTGAGGGATTAATTCTCAAAAGCGAGATGGAAGCCGGGACCGAATTTGTGGAGGTACAATTTCAGGGCAAGCAGGGCAAGAAGCGCTTGAGCCTGGACTTTGCCAGATTAGAGAAGCTTGAATAAGGCTTCTCTAACCAGTTGGTTGTATTCTTTTGTTAAAGTTCGTTTCTATACAGGCAAGCGCTACAATTGTAATTGAAAAACGAGATGTGTCAGCAAAACCCTACATCCCTACAAACCTTACAGAGGCGGCCTGGGAAGGGGATTTAACCCTACAGAGTTTTCTGAGCAAACCTTACATCTCTATAGACTCTACAGGAACCACTAAAAAAGCGTTCAGCTCCTGCGAGAGGGACGGCTTTAATCTGGCAGGACTTGCCAGCAATAACGCTACACACTATACATGCTCTACAGGATAGCAACATCTCGTGAGGGAGTGGTAGGCGAGCTGGAGACGGCCAAGCCGATCTGCCCTACGAGATGGGTGGGTCTTAATCTTCTTTATCGGCAGGTATGGCAAATTCTGAAGTCTTTTGTGATTCTCTGCCTCTCGCTGCGGACAGAGATCAACAGCCGTCCCTACCTGCGTTGGCCCTCGTCGAGAGGCGGACAGAGATCAACAGCCGTCCCTACCTGCACCTATGGGCAACATTGGCGAGGCGGGGCGAGAGATTGGCGAGGCGGGGTGGTCTGAGACCCCCACAGGGGGCACAGTCAACAGCCGACCCTACAGGTACCTACGGGGCCACATGGGATATGGGCCAATGTTGCTGATGCGGGGCGGACTGAGATGAACAGCCGTCCCGGCCTGCGTTGGCCCTCGCCGAGATTTGGACGGAGATCAACAGAGGGGGCACGGTGAACAGCCGTGCCTATCTGCCTCCTATGTGTCCAGGTGGCCGCCGGTCATGAGGATACCTAGTTGCTCTTCTGAGGCATCTGGTGAGACGATATCTACGATTTTGCCTTCGTACATAACGGCGATGCGGTCAGCCAGGGAGCGGATCTCGTCGAGTTCGGCGGAGACGAGCAGGATCGCTTTGCCGTCGTCGCGTTGCTCGATGAGGCGGCGGTGAATAAACTCGATAGCGCCGATATCGACGCCACGGGTGGGCTGTGCGGCAATAAGCGCGGCGGGCTCACAGGAAAGTTCACGGGCAATAATAATTTTTTGCTGATTACCGCCTGAGAGGGAACGGGCAGGAGTTTCTATCGAGGAAGTACGCACATCAAAATCGGTGATTAAGCGTTTGGCCCAGGTAACAATATACTTCAGACGGAGCATAAATCCGTTGAAGGAGAACTGATTCCAGCGCTGGCGGCCCAGAATCAGATTATCCGCAACCGAATCCGTGAGAACCAGACCGCTTTCGCGGCGATCTTCCGGAATATGGGAGAGGCCGGCCTGACGAATCTGACGTGCATCGAGGACAGTAATATTTTGTATCTTTTCTGACTTGCCATCTCTAAAAGGAGTCAGCGATATTTTGCCGGAAGTAATCTTACGCATACCAGTCAGGGTCTCGATGAGTTCTGACTGACCATTGCCCTCAATACCAGCAAGGCCCAATATTTCGCCAGAGCGGATCTCAAAGCTAACGCCTTGCAGTACAGGCAGGCCCCGGTCAGATTGAGCATGGACATCTTCGACATGGAAGACAACGGGGCCGGGGTGGGCAGGAGTTTTATTGACGCGCAAGAGAACCTCGCGACCAACCATCATCCTGGCAATCTCCGCGCGATTAGTCTCTTTAGTAACCAGAGTACCCGCATTTTTGCCACGGCGCAGCACCGTAATATTATCGGTCAGTTCCAGGACCTCGCGGAGTTTATGGGTAATAAAGATAATCGTCTTGCCCTGTTGGACAAGACCGCGCAACACAGTAAAGAGTTCGGTTGTCTCCTGCGGAGTAAGCACGCCAGTTGGTTCATCCATAATCAGGATAGCCGCACCACGCGCCAAGACCTTCAGAATCTCAACGCGCTGTTGCAAACCCACGGAAAGATCGGCAATGCGTGCATCAGGGTCGATAGGCAGGCCATACTGTTTGCTCAAAGCTTGAATATCGTTACGGGCCTGTTTCAAGTGCAACCTGCCGGAGGGGCCACCTGGCTCACGGCCCAGAATAATATTCTCAGCCACCGTAAGGGGCGGGATTAACATAAAGTGTTGATGAACCATACCAATACCGAGCCGCATAGCATCGCGAGGGCCATGAATAGAGACCGACTGGTTATTAATAAGAATCTCACCGCTATCGGGATGCAAGAGGCCATAGAGGATATTCATCAAAGTTGATTTTCCGGCCCCATTTTCACCGACCAGGGCATGAATCTCGCCCTTGCGAACAGTCAGATTCACATGATCGTTTGCAACCACGCCAGGCCAGGCTTTACAGATATCGCGCATCTCCACCGCGTAGGGTGAGGAGAGATCTTTTGCGGGAGCGACCAGAGTACTTTCTTGCATATTCCTTCTCTTCCTCTTTCTATTCCGAGCCGGGCTCATAGGGGATACCATCAGCGGCGGGAGCCGTCGTACGGCCAACAAGGCCGACCAGGGCCACCAGAGTCAAGATATAAGGCAGAGTACTAAGCAGATTAGGGGAGATCCCCGTATCCTGCAAGCGGAAACTGAGAGCCTCACCGAGACCAAAGAGCAGGCATGCACCAGCGGTTCCCCAGGGGGTATACTTGCCAAAGATCATAGCGGCCAGAGCAATAAAGCCCGTGCCAGCAGTAATATTTGAATTAAAGACCCCAGCAATTCCTAGAGAGAGAAAGGCACCAGCCAGGCCAGAGAGCATGCCACTGCAAATCACGCAGGCATAGCGTATCAAGCGAACATTCACACCAGCCGTATCGGCGGCCTGGGGATGCTCACCAACGGCGCGAATACGCAAGCCGATATTGGTACGGAAGAGCAAAAACTGAATCGCCAGCAGGACCACAATAGAGACATAGAACATCACATTCTGCTGGAAAAGGACAGGACCGATGAAAGGAATATTACTCAGCGCACCCAGATTGACCTGAGGGAGACGAAGAGAATTTTTCAGAGAAGGGACACCCTGATTATTTGTTTGCACAAAGAGCAGATAGTTTGTGAGGCCGAGGGCAGCAATATTAATCGCAATACCACTGACCGTCTGATCCGCCTTAAAATTGATTGAGACAACAGCATGTACAAGCGCGATCAGAGCACCGGCGATAACAGCACCAGCGATCCCAAGCAAGACACTATTTGTCCCGCGTGCAACCATAACACCGGCATAGGCACCAATCAACATCATCCCTTCGAGACCAATATTCGTCACGCCACTGCGTTCAGAGAGCACGCCGCCGAGGGCAGGCAAGAGAAGCAGAGCGGCAAACTGGAGCGTCGCGGCCCAGAGGTCCGAAGATAATAGGACGCGGAATAACACCTGAAGAAACACCGCTACCCCTCCTCTCCATCACGTGGAGCGCGTTCAGACGCACTCTGTACAAAAGGAGCAACCTCTTCAGCAGAGCGATCAGCATCTGGAGGAGAGTCAGGGAGAGGGACAGCAGCATCATCCACAAATGAGACTGGTCCAGAAGGTACCAGAGAGGGGCGTTTGCTTCTCCCTATCCAACGTGGCAGAGAGCGTTGAATAGCGGGCAGGAACTCCGAGGCAATACTAAAGAGGACCAGAGCCTGAATAATGTAGACCAGATCGCCCGAAATATTAGCATTGAGGGCCATAAAGCCGCCGCCCTGGCGCAGACCGCCAAAGAGCAGAGAGCCAAGCAAGACACCGACAGCAGTTGTGCGTCCCAGCATTGCCACACCGATGGCATCGAAGCCAGTAGGATCGATGCTAAAAGTAGCGCCAGTCAACTGGAAAGGAGCCTGGCCCATCAAGCGGCAAGCGCCCGCCAGGCCAGCAAAAGCGCCCGCCAGAGCCATAGCCAGAAACATATTGCGCTTAATAGGGATACCAGCATATTTCGCGGCCCGTAGATTCTGGCCCAGGACACGGATCTCGTAGCCAAAGGTCGTACGAGAAGTAATAAACCAGTAGACGACCAGAGCCAAGAGGGCAAAGAAAATAGTCACATCGACTGAATAAGCGTCGGGAGTAGGAATCTTAGGCAGAAACGAGCCGAGAGTTTGATTATAGAAAGTGGCAAGCGAAGGAAATTGGGCCTGCACGGGGATAGCCGCAGTCTGGTTCGATTGGTTAGGAGCTTTAAAGGGGCCATCAATCAGAAAGTCCGTAAAATAGAAAGCGATCCAATTAAGCATAATAGTAGTAACGACCTCATGGGCACCGCGCCAGGCCTTCAAGATACCCACCAGACCGCCCCAGATCCCGCCAGCGAGGATACTCCCCAGGAGCATAAGAGGGATGAGCAACCAGGCGGGGAAAGAATGTAAAGAAAAGCCAATGAGAGCAGCGGCCATCGCACCCATAGCGAGTTGTCCGGCGGCACCGATATTAAAGAGGCCAGCGCGAAAAGCAATCGCGACAGAAAGGCCAGCAAAGATCAGAGGCCCCACGCGAACAAGAGTAAAAGAAAAGCTTTGGGCATCACCGAAGGAGCCTTGAAAGAGCGATGAATAGGCATTAATGACGGCATTAAAGCGGTCACCAAATGCGCCGGGAGCGGTAAGCAAGATAACAATACTCCCAGCAAAGAGAGCAAGAATCACAGCAAAGAGTGGGCGAGCGAGAGTGGACCTGGCCTTGCGGAGCCAGGCAACGATAGCGGGAGTACGGCGTGACGTAGTGGTCGCAGCCATAGAGTACCCTCCTGGGATAGGAGGCAGAAAAATAGCCTCCATGAGTGTTAAGCATCGGAAAAAATAACTGTTCCTATCATAGCATTAGCAAGGTTATCATACAAGAGATTTTAGAGAGGAGGCTCGACATTTCTAATTGCATAATGTTATACTCAATAGTACATTTCCTACTTCATGTTTCGTCACTGTACACTATTGCTTTATAAGAGGTCATTGTAGGATGAACACCATCCGGCGAGATCGTAATTGGCGAACAGGAGACGGCCAGGCCGATCTGCGCTACACACTTGAGATCTGACAGAGCACTACTTTATGATAGAGCCACAAAGAACATTATGCAATCCGACAACCAGCCACAAGAGCTTACTTCCTTGCTGCGTAGAAACCGTGATCTCGCGGTCCTTTACGATATAGCGGGCTATCTTAATCATAAAATCGACGTATACGAGGCGCTTCAAGAGGTACTGGCGCGTGTAACGGAGCTTTTTGCCTTACAGACAGCGTGGGTCTGGCTTTTAGATAAGCAGGCAGAGCCCTATCTAGCGGCGGCGCAGGCATTACCGCCCTATCTAGCCAATCATCCTGAGAGGCTAACAGGTTCTTGTCTTTGCCTGGATACCTTTTTGAGCGGGGATCTGGAAGGGGCCTCAAACATCAATGTATTGCGTTGTAGCCGTTTAAAAAATGCCGAGCGAGACAGTGATCCCTCGGCGCTTGGTCTGCGCTTTCATGCGAGCGTACCTATTTATGCAGGAGATACGCCACTGGGAGTATTAAATGTAGCCAGCGAAGATTGGAGAGAACTGCAAGAGGAAGAGCTCCAATTACTGCATATTATCAGCGATCAGATAGGGCTAGCGATGCAGCGTGCGCGCCTCTCGGCGGAGCATACCAGTGCAGCAACGCGGCTGGCAACAACAGAGGAGCGCAACCGATTAGCCCGTGAGATTCATGACACCATTGCGCAGGGTCTGGCGGCCATTACACTGCACCTAGAGACGGCAGATGCGCTAGTTGAACAGCGTCCAGAGCGTGCCAGAGAGGCAATTCAGCGTGCATTAACAGTAGCAAGAAACAATCTTGAAGAGGCGAGGCGTTCAGTAATGGATCTGCGGGCCGCGCCCCTACAAAATCGCACATTAGCAGAAGCGCTGGCAGAGCTTGTGCATAGTTCCGAAGGGCCAGAGATCAGATATCGAGTATATCCAGTGCAACATTTTCCAGCCCTGCCAGCAAGGATCGAAGCTGGACTTTACCGTATTGCACAAGAGGCATTAGCGAACGCACACAAGCACGCAGAGGCTGACGCGATAGACATAACACTAACAGTAAATGAGCACTGGGTAAGTCTAACCATCCAGGATGATGGTCAGGGATTTGAGCCAGAGACGCTCTCCCAGGGGGCAGGGCCGGCGCATTTTGGGCTAGCAGGAATGGGGGAGCGGGTCAAACTGCTCAGTGGCACGCTACATATTCAGAGTGCGCCAGATGAAGGTACATTAATAGACGTAGCGATCCCTTACTAGATTAAAGAAGCAAACTTACGAGTCAGACGCCAGACGGAGAAATCATGCCCATTCTGGTACTCTGTCCACATAGATTTGTAGGAGAGGAACTTCCGGCAAGAGCGTGGTCAGCGAGCTGGAGACGGGCAAGCCGATCTGCCCTACGCGCGTTTCACCACCCTCAACAACTTCCGGCGAGATGGTGGTTAGCGAGCTGGAGACGGGCAAGCCGATCTGCCCTACGAGAGTTTCTCCATTCTATAAATGACTACTGATAGAGTACTAGTATTTAAAGAGAAAGGCAGCATTATGATCAGAATCCTGCTTGCGGACGATCATCCAATTGTACGTGAAGGTCTGCATGCCGTTTTAGAAACCCAGGCAGACTTTGAAGTTATAGCCGAATGTAGTAATGGAAGTGAAGTTTTAGCACTTTCAATAGAAAACAGGCCTGATATCGTCTTATTGGATCTAGAGATGCCCATCATGGATGGAGTAGAGACCATCCGCAGACTCCATCTCAGCCCCATAGTGCCGCGAGTGATAGTCTTCACAGCATTTGACAATGACGAACGTATCATTCAAGCCATTCAAGCGGGAGCCAATGGTTACCTATTAAAGGGAGCACCGCGCAGCGAGATCTTCAATGCTATTCGTCTAACAATGGATGGTGGTTCTCTTTTACAGCCAGTTATCGCCTCCAAGCTATTGAGGCATCTCAGTCAGCAGACGCATAAGATTCCGTCATCAAGCCAGGGACAGATGCCTCTCATTGACGAGCTGACCGAGCGAGAATTAGAAGTCTTACATCTGCTAGCGCAAGGAATGCCGAACAAAGAGATCGCGGCCAGATTAGTCATCAGTGAGAGGACCGCAAAATTTCATGTCAGTTCAATAATGAGCAAGCTGGGAGCAACAAACAGAACAGAAGCAGTATCGCTGGCGGCCCAGAGAGGTCTCATCACCCTGCGAGCCTGACGGTGCAAAGGGATCAGTCCGCCGCCGACGCAAACAGCATACCTTGTTTAAGCAAAGAAGTATAAAGAGGCTTCCCAGGCGTATGGAAATAGAGAGCAGTTATAAATCAACACTAATCTATCTCAAAAAGTTGTCTTTCGTTTCAATCCAAGCAGAAGTATAAGACATTTAGGCTAATTTTCAGGCTACCTGCCATTGCTTGATATACAATGGGATACATAACAGTAAATACTACAGACCCGATAAAGGTGATGTTTAGTTAGTTGTTATTGGCGCGATGCCTCCCTGGGGGGAAAGGCATCGCGCCAATAGCAAGCTATGGCAAGGTAAAGTGAAGAGTATATGGGATTTCCTCGTGTTATGGCAGCAGTGATCGTATTGCTACTAATCGGTTGCCTGGCGATTGTGGGCATCGGGTTAGTAAACTGGGTAGGTCCGATTCTAGCGCATGGGACCCATGTCCAGCACGAGGGGGGAAAGATTCTCACTATCGAGAGCGGTAAAGACTTTATTTTTCTCACGGACCACGGTCAGCGGATGAATTTTGAATGTCGAAGCCAATGCCGTGCCTCCCTGGGACACATGCAACGCCATGTCAAAGAAAAGGCACACACCGACGTCTACTACCTACCAGGGCCAGACAGCACCTTAATGGTCATAGATGTAGATTAGAAGATCGCGTGAAAAAAATAATTTCGTTTGTTTGTAGGAAGACGTCTTCGGGCGTCGTCATTAGTAAGTAGGGGAAGTTGTGATGCAAAGCAGGCAAGAGAAAGCATTAGCTCCCACACAGCAGAAGCAGCCGGGAGAGAAATACCTGGATCGGGCAGATTTTGTGATTATAGGCAATGGGATTGCAGGTCTCACAGCGGCAGTGGAAGCGAGGAAACTAGCTCCACAGAAGCGCATTGTAGTGGTCACAGATCAGCTTTATCCGACGATTAACACGCCTGCTCTGAAGCAATTTGCCATAGGGAAATTGGATCGAGAGCAACTTTTGGCTTATCCTTCTGGTACCGAGCGCCGTGATCGGATTCATGTAGTAACAGCGAGAGTTGAAGAGATTCACGCAAAGAGCAAATATATAACATTGCAAGGCAAAGGTGGTTTTGGCTATGACAAATTATTGATAGCCACCGGAAGTTTTCCGGCTGGATTACCAGCGAAAACACCGGGGAGAGATTTTGACGGTGTAATGACCTTACACCGGCTAGAAGACTACCTCAGCCTGCGGCGGCGGCTAGCAGAAGTACGGGATGCAGTGGTTATTGGTGGTGGAGTACATGCCATCGAAACGGTCATGGGGCTGCTTTACTACGGCATCCAGGTACACTGGCTCATTCGTGGAACGACTTTTATGGCACGTATGCTAGACGAAGTTTCTTCCAGCATGGTACTGGAAGGAATCAGGCATTCAGGTGCACGTATATACACAGAGACCGAGGTAGTAGGTGTAGTAGGAAGAGTTGGCTCAGTAGCGGGAGTAATAACGAATCGGCAAGAGATGATCCCTTGCCAGCTTGTACTCACCTGCACGGGGACGCAACCGAAGCTAGACCTGGCAAAGCACTGTAGTCAGGAATTAAAGCTACAAAACGGAATTCAGGTTGACGACCAGCTCCACACCAACGTACCCGATATATTTGCAGCCGGCGATGTTGCCTCGTTGAAGAATCCGCAGACAAACAAATATGAGCCACGGGCCCAGTGGTATGCAGCGGTAGACCAGGGTCGTATAGCAGGGGCAATGCTCGCGGGTCATGAAGAGATTGCCCAGGAGCCATTTGGAGTATTGTGGCATGCGACGCACCTGGGAGAGCTCTCCATGTTGACAGTTGGAGAGCCGTTAAAAGAAGGTTCGCAGGTCATAACGCTCACCGATTCCAATTCAAAGGGATACCGGCGCGTCTCTATTCAAGATGATCGATTGATTGGCTATCTCTCACTTGGCAAGGCGCAGCCTGACAGTCTAGCGATTAAGAGAATCATAGATGAAGGGCATCCTGTAAGAAACATCACGAGAGATCTCCTCAAGGGAGACTTTGACGCGCGTAAATATATGGCCCAGGTACGCTCAAAAGCGGCGCAGGGAATAGTCACGCGGCAGCTCCCGCCCCTGGCAGAGCCGCTCGTTGCGCGTCTGCCCAGTGGACCACTACGAATCTCGCCAAATGGCAGACAAGAGCAGCCGATGCGCATACCACCAGCCGCCAGACAAGAGCGGCCTATGTATATGCAGAACGACAGCAGGCAAGATGCTGGTGAGCCGATGCGCATACCACCAGCCGCCAGGCAAGAGCGGCCCATGTATATGGAGAGTGATAGAAGGCAGGATGTAAGCGGGCCAATGCCTATGATACCAGCCGCCAGACAAGAGGACAGTGGGCCGATGCCTATGGTACCAGGCACCAGACAAGGGCAGTCTAAGAACAACAATTATAATCCGCGAGAGACAGGGCCATACCAGGTACCGCGTTTCGAGGAAGAGGCCATTGATGCCTTCTCAGGAAAACTACCAACACTCTCCAGAGTTTACGAGCCAGGAGAACTAACGCCAGGGCGAAAGCAGACAGAGCCACTACAGTCTCGTTCTGCGCCAATCTTCGACGAAGATGCAATTGATGCCTTTTCGGGAAAGCTGCCAGCGATTCCAGGTGTCACCTCCACAGAAGAGTTTAGAGGGATACGATCCAACAACTTCTTACAAGAGGCAGAGGCAGCGCCGACCCTCATGCCAGTTGAGGATACCAAGTGGAACAACAACCAACTACGCAGCATCTGGTCTTACGCAGAGAAAGAGCCTGAACCTGCACCGAGACAGGTACAGAGAGCCGTAGAGACAACAAACAAAGAACCGCGCAAGCATACGCGAGGTTTGTGGGCTTATAGTGACCAGGAGAAGCGTTAGCATTATAAAGAGGAGGAAGACAGATAGATGCTTAAAATGCTCAAACCGAAGCCAGTCTTACTGCACAAAAATGGTCCGCAAGTACGACAAGAGATTCAAGCCTGTATTGGCTGTAGCGAATGCATGTTAGCCTGCCCGGCAGTATCTGAACCAATCACCATCAACATGTTAAACCGAGAGACACTAGGTGGAGAGATCTCGGCTCCAGTAGCGCGTTTTGCTCAGGCCTGTTATCAATGTGGGGCCTGTGTAGATCCCTGCCCGGTTGGTCTGCATAGAGACGCAATGGTCATGTGGCTCAAAGTGCGCCTGTTAAGTTCAGGCTGGGAAGAGTAGCAGACAATGGAACAGACAAAAGCATCTGAGTATCCAGTATTTTTTGCATCTGTGAGCAAAACCACGCTACAGACGACGCTAGTAACAGTAGTAGGAATGGGAATTGCGCTTGGGCTAAACCTGATTTACGCGCACTTCAGTCCTGATAATTCGCCGGACAGCCTGGGTGGATACATAGACGCGATTGTTGGTAGTGGATTTATGATGCTAGCAGCCGTCAAATACACCCTTTACAGGCGTTCGCGCAAGAGGGGAGTTGGGCAGCTCAACAGCGGATTAAACTGGCACATCAGCTTTGGTATCCTGGCAATATTTATCCTCTTTCTGCATGCATTCGGAAACTTTAATCCGCGAACGGGCACCTATGCACTTTACGGAATGATCGCCCTGGTCATTAGCGGCCTAATCGGGAAAATGATTGATCGAATTCTGCCACGAATGATTGCAATGCAGGTCCGCAAGGCAGTCACAGCCCAGGGGAATGATCGGATAGAAAGTATCACCCAACAGCTTCAAGATATAGTAGTGCACAACACACAGCAGCTACGAGGATTTCAAGCGAAAGACAATTCAATGAGCGGCATCCCTTTTATCCAGTCAGAGAAGCGTGCAGCAGTCACAGAGAAAGACATGAAAGGGAAGAGTTTAGCGATACCGAGTTCATGGGATCTCGCCTATTTTTCCATTGACGAGACGCCCCAGGAGATTAACAAACAAACGGCCCAATACCGTTTCGTGCCGGATCGCAAAAGTGAACTGGCCCGTCCAGCCACTTTTTTACCGGGGACAGAAGAGCATCTTGAGGCATTACAAAACGTACAGCAGGCATTACAACTAGAGCAATGCTATCGTTATATTATCCGTTACTGGCGGATTTTGCATGTCCTCCTGGCATTTACCACAATTGGTCTGACCATATGGCATCTTGTTTACGCGGCACAGTTGCTTATTCCTACATTTCTACATTAATAAAGAGAGATTGGATAGGGCATTTAGTGCGAGCGAGAGAGCCCATTCACCAGGGCCTGATTTTCCTCACCTCCAAATTTCCTGAGGCAAAGGCTTGCAATTGCCATTTAGATATGTTATATTGCTTGCATGAGCAAACAAGACATCCCATCTGAACCATCAGAGGAACAACACAAGACGAGAGAACGCATCATCGCCGCAGCCTCGAAGGTACTGGCAGAGAAAGGGTATGATGCGACCACGCTGAGAGAAATCTCACGCGAAGCCCAGGCAGGACCAGGATTAGTGCATTATTACTTCGGGGGCAAGGATGCCTTGCTCGTTGAGGTGCTGCAAGCTGCTGGTCAGCAGTTCCATCAAAGAATGGAGCACCTTATCCAACAGGTCCCTGAAGATCAGTCTCTCGAAGCGTTTTTGACGCAACTCTCTGAACGCGTCGGGCAGGAATCTGAGGTATATCGCCTGCGCTACGAATCGTTCTCGCTTGGCTTACACAATCCCGTCATTGCTCCACAAGTGCGAGAACGGCTTGCACAGCGACGGGAAGAAATTGGCTCAATCATGGCAAAGGTTGTGGAGAACACAGAGAGAACAGAAGGGAGAAAGAGTCCATCCGTCGATCCAACGATCCTGGCAGCCCTTCTGCTCTCTCTTTTCGATGGATTGGCATTGCAAAAGATTCTCGACCCGACGTTCGATCTTGCAGCTTCGTATCATTTACTCGAACGCATGTTGCGTCTTTTGTTTGCTGATCATGAATAACGAACCCTTTGCAGTGAAGAAGCGTTGTTTGTTCCATCAATTGCTTATTGGAAAAAACAACGAGAGAAAGGATTTTTATGGATGTTGCAATATTGAAGGCGGGAGAAGGACGCAAAGTTTCTCTCGGTCCTATTCAGATGGTAGTGCAAGAGGATGGAACGCATACGCGAGGAACACTGGGGGTAGCTGAATTTGAAGTGCCTCCTCATGCTCCCACACCGCCACCACATATTCATCATGCCCATGAAGAGGTCTTTTATGTCCTCGAAGGGGAATTGGAGTTTCTAGCAGGAACGGAGAGAGTGCGAGCGGGCCAGGGCACATTTGTGATGGTACCTATTGGAGCCGTACATACCTTTAGCAACCCAACAGAGAAGACTGCACGTTTTCTCAACACGTTCACGCCTCCGCAGTATATTCACTACTTTGAAGAATTAAGCCAGCTCATGCAGGGAGAGGTGGCACCCACGCAGCAACAACTGGCCGAATTGATGGCTCGCTACGATACGGAGATAGTTTCTTAACCATTTTGAAGTAAATTGCTTGCTTGAGCAATGTATAGCAAGCATTATTGCAATAGAAATTGACTTGACAGAAAGGTTGAATAACATGACGGTACCTACTCCTCTGACAACTCGAAGAGAGTCTTTCGCTGATGGCTTGATCCTACGCTTTGATGAGCGAGAAAACAATGGTCGTCCCATGCTCATCTTGCATGGTGGTGGTGGTCCGCAGACCGTAGCAGGGCTTGCTGCCGGGCTAGCCAGAGCGCACGTCGTGGTTCCGACCCATCCGGGCTTTGCGGGTGAGCCGCGTCCCGAGTGGTTCAATAGCATTGATGATCTCGCCTTTGCCTATCTTGAGCTGCTGGAACGGCTCAACCTGCGTGATGTCCTGGTCATTGGCTCCTCGGTTGGTGGCTGGATCGCCTCTGAGATGGCCTTGCGCGATACCACACAACTGATAAGCGGTCTCGTTCTGGTCAATGGAGTGGGGATTGTAGTAGAGGGGCATCCCGTTCCTGATGTCTCCAAATTGGCACCTGAGGAGCTCGCCGCCCTCAGCTTCCACAATCCCGCCGCCTTTAAGATTGACCCGGCGACCATCACCCCGGAGCTAATTGCAGGCAGAAGAGCCAATACCGAGACACTCTATGTCTATGATAGCCAGAGGCTGGGTGGTGATCCCAAGCTCCAGCGTCGCCTCAAGCAGGTAAAAATCCCCGTGCTTGTTGCCTGGGGAGAGAGTGATCGGGTGGCAGACCTGGAGTATGGCCGTGTCTATGCCCAATCGTTCTCCAACGCGCGCTTTGAACCGATCCCCGAAGCGGGCCACCTGCCGCAGATCGAGCAGCCTGAGCGCCTGCTCGATCTAATACGGAAGTTCTCGGTCAGCACCAGAGCGACGCCAGGCACAGGATCGTTCCAGCAACAGTAACCCGCATAAAATACTACTTGTACGCTTGACAGAGTACCAATCACCTGATAGAGTTCTTTCCTAGTGCAAATCCACTCTCATTCTGGGTACTCTCTGCGGTTGGAGTGAGCAACAAGGTTCTGCTTCGTCGCTTTTGGGGAACCTGCACTAGAAAATCATTGCCCTCTTTCTAAGGAAAGTATGTATGTTGAACAGTGTTGGTACTCTTGTTATCGCAAGCAAATTTCCCGCATAAGATCACGCCGTGCCTTATGCGGGGAAACTTAGGCATAATTCCACGACTCACCTATTGTAATAAGGTCCGTTTTTGATGCCTTCTCTCTCTTTTCATCTTCGCGGTGTGTATCGCTGGAATCTCGCGTTTCTTGAGAGAACCTGCGATGCCCTTTTCATACTTTTTCGCTGCTTTCCCATCGCGAAAGTATGTCCTTCTACCAGATTACATGTGTGGCCGCTGTGGCCCGATAGAGTAGCTCATCCAAATAGTTTCTGCCCCATTTCCATCTTTGGATGCGGCTCTCCCCTAGAAGTGAAGGTTAATATGGTATCAAATACTAACGAGAAAGAGGCGGCGTTTACGTCTAGCTCGAATGGCAGTGGACGACTTTCTGAATGGTGTGATGACTGCTACCTTTTCAACGCGCCTTCCGCGATGCAAATGAGGCTGGCCTTGCCTCCGCAGTCAATTAGGACTCGCTTTACTGGGATGTACCATTTGGTGGACTTCTTGCAATGAATATAGCTGGTTGTATCTCCTCACGCTTTGGGAGCAAGGTAATCGTGACTCTTGCCGCGCCTGGTATGTGTATCACGCTTCCTCTGGTCGCGCTTGCACCGACATTGCCCCTCTTTCTCCTGGCACTGGTCTTATTTGGAGCGGGGAGTGGTGCCATGGATTGTGACCATGAATCTCCAGGGGACTGATGTCGAGCGAGCATATGGTCGATCCATCATGAATTCGTTCATGCGTACTTTAGTGTGGGAAGTTTCGCTGGTGCATCGCTTGGGAGTATCCTGGCCGCTTTAGATGTGAGGCCAGAACCTCATTTCTTCGCCATCACCGTCGTTGGTTGCGTTGTTCTTGTGTGGAGTTCGCGTTTCCTTTTCTCTTCAAAACAGGAACAGATGGTGCAAAAGCAGCCTGCGAAGATCGCTCTCTCTTTTCAAATCTCTCCAACACTGATGTTGTTGGGGGCGATTGCCTTCTGCTCTTTTCTCAGCGTAGGAGCTATGTTCGATTGGAGTGCTGTCTATCTCTCTGGGACGCTGCATACAGGGGCTGGATTAGCGGCAGTGGGCTTCACGACATTTTTAGTCTGTATGGCTATTGGTCGCGGTATTGGTGATACGCTGACAGCGCGCTTTGGTGCGACTGTCCTTGTGCGTATTGCTTGCTCGCTTGCGGCAATTGGGCTCGCTCTCGCCCTGATGTTTGCCTGGGGCCGACGTGCTTTGGGCTGGGTCTGGTAGATTCGCCTTTCGGTTCCATTTCCTCTCGTGTTGCAGCAGGACGTCTTGCCAAACAGGATAGAGGTTCCATCCTTGCGACGGTCACGACGTGGGGATACTTGGGCATGATTGTCGGTCCCCCCATAATTGGTTTTCTCGCTGATCATGTAGGCATGCGTCTTGCATTAGCTCCTGTGGTGTTTCTGTGCGTACTTGCCGCGCTCTGTGCTCCGGCAGCGAGTACTAAAGAGGATAGAGGGAAACCTGCAAGATCGTGAGCCGCCTTCCGCCTTGCTATGAAGATAAACCTCGCGCAACCCGATGCGCCAAGTTGTTGATCGTTGTGTGCATTCCTGATCCTAAATTCACGACAGAGGGGAAAGCCGCAACAGGCAGTGAAGTACTCCTTGACAGGAATATATTTTTTGCTGTACTATACCCATAGTGACTATAGTCTCCTTGAAAGTAAAAATAGTTAAAAGCAGAGATTACAACAGCATAGTCATTGAGAGGAGAGATATTATGCCGACAGGGCCGGAGAATTTTTTACCATTGACGCCTGCGGTTTTTCATATCTTGCTGGCGCTGGCAGATCAGGAGCGACATGGGTATAGTATTATGCGCGAAATTGAGGTACAGACAGAGGGAAGCATACGCATTGGACCAACGACGCTGTATCGCTCGATTAAACGGATGCTGGCGGATGGGTTGATTGTTGAGTTGGATGAGCGGCCTGATCCTGAGCTGGATGATGAACGGCGGCGGTATTATAAATTGACGGGGCTAGGCGAGCAGGTGATGGTTGCGGAGACACAGCGTATGGCACGGACAGTGGGAATAGCACGTAAGAAACCACTTCTGAAAGGTTTGCAGCTCGAAGGAGGATGGTAATGGCTAGTACTTCAAAGCAGCCGAAGAGTATTGTGCTGTCGTTACGTATCTATCGCTGGTTGCTGAGTCTGGGACCAGAGGAGTATCAGGATAAGTATGGACAGCCAACGCTCCAGGTTTTTTTGCAATATTGTCGGGACGCTTACAAGGTCCGAAGAGCGTGGGGGGTAGTGGCGCTCTGGCCTGGGATGTTTAGTGAGGTAGTAATGGGGATGCTGGCGGAACATCTGGCGCTGCAAAGAGGGCTGAAAACGATGCAGCCAATTATGCGGCGTGCGATGATTGTAACTTTCGCAGCATTCATGGTATTTGCGCTGGCATTTACAGCATTGATGCGTCTGACTGATCCACGCGCACCTTTTAATGCTGTGGCAAAGGCTCATACAGAGGTGAGGATAGCGTTTTCAGTGATGAATAATGGGGCAATTATTGCATTTCTGGCAATTGTCCTGGGTGGGATACCTGTTCTGGTCGCGGCCTGTAACTATGCGCTTATCGAGCAAAAGCGCAATCCATTGCGGCTCTTTTTTCTCAAGCCTGGTCAGATACTGGCGATGTTTAGCATCTCTGTATTGTTCACCATAGGATTAATGATTTACTTTGTGCTGATAAATTTTCTAGTTGGAGTTCCGATACTGGGAGCGCCAGATCCGGCGTTGCCGCCCTTCGTCTTTTTTCTGCTCTTGCTTGTACTGGGATTGATTATCTCCCTGCTGGTATTCGGCTTTCTGCTAGTGACGACTGCGCTTGCGTTAGTAGTTAAACGGGGCGTGTTTGACGAGAGATTGCTGCGTTTGTCGCTCCTACCGATTGCGATTACAACGGTAGCGATGGGTGTGACACTAGTAGCGACCTGTGTCTGGATAGTATGTCTCATTGTAGATGCGCCTGAATTTGCCAGGAGTGGGGATGGACTGGGACAGGGAAATATTGCGTGGTTGGTGGCAATTGTTGTGGCGATGTTACTGGCGACGGGAGCAGCTTCAGTGGTATTGAAGCAAGGATTGCAGGTACAAGGTCCAGTTGCAAATTCGTAACTTATATGTTACAATATAAACATGTGGTGGATGATTGAGTATTTTGAGCAAGAAGACGGCACGCAACCAGCGGAAATATTTGAGGATAGGCTCTTCCTTTTTAACAAAAAAATGTTAGGGAAGCTTCTACGAATTACCGAGTCTTTAGAACAATATGGTCCGCATCTAGGTGGTGGATATATTGAAAAATGCCGCAATTATCAGGGGTTGTGGGAGATACGTGTAATTTTCAGCGACATGCTTATTCGTGAGTTTTTCGGTTTTGATAAGAGAAGCATTATACTTCTCCACGGTTATATCAAACAAGTAGGGCAACCAACCTCAATACGCGATATGGATATCGCTTACGCCTATTGGGCTGAATACTTAAGAACTCGTCTGGTGAGTCCTGTCCAGGAGGAAGATAATGAATTGATATGAACAACGTAAGCGGAAGTTCTTACAAGATTTTGAAGTCACAGACGGTTATCAAGAGATGGCTGCTGAATTGCAACTGATGCAGGCGCTTGAGACGATACGGGATCAGCAGCAGATAAGCAAAGAGGCGTTAGCGGAACAGATGGGAAAGAAAAGGGAGGCGGTGTCTCGACTGCTCACGGGGGAAAACACAAATCCGACCCTTTCAACTATAGTAGAGCTTTTGCTGGGCTTAGGACTGACGGCTGAGATCAGGTTGCGTCAGTCCGAAGAAGGGGAAAACCCGATAAAGATAGAGATAGCGGTAAAGCGTAAAGAAGCTTAAGCGCCACCTTCACTACTGGAACTGCCGCTTTTGCTGCTAGCGGGCATACTGTTGTAGACGTTGAGCCAGTTGGTGGCAATCTCTACCTGAGCTTGCTGTAAGCTGACGCTGCCATTGCACATTTGAGTGTGCAGATAGTTTTCTACTTTATCTTTTTCGTGAAATCCTGGTTTGGGACTGGCGGCTTCGGGCCAGAGATTAGAGATGTCGTTTGAGCCACCGAGTTCCAGGCTGACGAGATGATCTACTTCATATTGGCCGGCTCTGTGGCTCGTAATGCCATATTCAGCATAGGCCTGATTTTTGACGCTCTGGGGGACATTGCGAACACCTTTGGAATAACCGGGGACACAGATCTGGGCTTTTGTGGCGCTTTGGATAATAGCACCCGGAGTACAGGCCTGATCCTGAAGTGGACCATTGACGGTGCAACCGGAGGTCTTTGTCTGTACTCCCCAGTGTGGCGTACCGGAGCTGGGAGCAGAGGGATTTGTACCACTACTCGTACCACCGCTTGTGCCGCCATTCGTACCACTCCCCGTTGTACTACCACCATATGAGCCTGTGCCACCCGAAGAAATGCTTGCGGTACAAGCGCTCAAGAGCAGGAGCATTGCGCCGATGATCGGCAGTAATTGAAAAGCTTTTCTTGCCATTGTTCATACCTACCTTTTAATTATCCTCTATTATTACGAGGCGAGACGGACGGGGACAAGTCCATCTCCTCCAACAAACTCGTCAGGAGCGAGAGGCGAGAGAAACACAATTACGCGTGCGTAATACCGTCAGATGCTTGCCAGGCTAACAGCACGCTTCATGGTGTCCCTACTCGGACTGTAAAACACACCAGGCTGTATTGACCTGGCCGGCATGCAGATCGGCGCTTTTGAGCCAATAATAGAGGCGACCAGTATTATTCCAGGTCATACCAAGCCGTTCGTCAGTATCTACCTGGAGAAGGAGCTGCCAGTCATTGGCTCCCTGGGCCAGTTTTTTTGCTTCTGGACTATCCCAATCGGTAATACCATTGCTATTGAGCTGGCTCTGTTCGCGCATATCATCTTGTAAGACGTCGGCAAAGCCGAGCATACGATGATGAGGGGCAGATGGATCGTCGCTTGCATGGAAAGCGGCAAAAACGGAATCGTATTTTTTCTGCTCGTTGTTATCCCACTGAAGACCAGGTATCTCTAATTCAGGTTGGACAGCGATAGTGAGTTCAGAGGCATAAGAGAGAGATGCAGATTTGAAACGAGCTTCCTGGGGAAGCTGAGCAGGGGCAGGCAGACGTTGAAGTTTTTCTCCTTCCGCGCTAGCAGAAAACAGCACCTGCCAGGCACCTTTGTTGGCAGGATCATCACCATAGACATCCTGCTGGGCGGCGTAGAAAAACCAGAGCATACCCTGCGCTGGTAACAGTTTTTGCGTATCGTAAGGTTGAAGCTCTGCCAGATGGAGCTGAGCGATAAAAGATTGAGGTACATTCTGCCAGACCGGCCAGGCAGTAGCAGGCGGAAGATCTGGTAGGCCACCGAACTTTGAAGATCCAGCAGGCAACTTTGTTTCGTCGGCAGGGGTCGCGGTGATACGAATGGAATTTCGTAACAATAGAGCACTATGCTCAACCAGGCGAGCTAATCCTGCCCCAGTCAAAGCTTTTTCAACATCCACTTTATCCATCACATTCTCCTTAAAAAATAATAAATAGCAATACATTCTCTACCTCAGGTCACAGACGCAAAACCCTTCTATATATTATGACGAGTAAGGATAGAGTATCGAATACAACTGCCTGGAAAAATGAAGTAAAATATGATTTGACGATGGTCGGCACGATAGTACCAACTGGAGAGAGACCGAGCAGGAAACATCGGCGAAGCGAGAAGGAGCTATTTATTTTGGCAGATACGAGAGATACTTTAGATAGTGCTCAGCAGGTGGGTAATGGAGATATGAGTCCGGAGGACTTTCGGCGTTATGGGCACCAGGTTATTGATTGGTTAGCAGATTATTTTGAGCAGGCAGACAGGTATCCAGTACTTTCGCAGGCAAAGCCGGGAGATTTGAAAAAGGCATTACCGGTTCAGGCACCAATGCAGCCAGAAGCGATGACAGATATTTTGGACGATTTTGAGCGTTTGATTGTACCGGGTATCACACACTGGAATACGGCAGGGTTTCTTGCTTATATCAGTAATACGGGCTCTGGTCCGGGAATTTTGGGAGAACTGTTAGCGGCAGGATTAAATGTGAACGCGATGCTGTGGCGTACATCACCGGCGGCTACAGAGCTTGAGCAAGTGACATTGGATTGGTTACGACAGATGATGGGGCTGCCAGAGCCGATGTTTGGCGTAATCAATGATACAGCTTCCACTGGTGTACTTTACGCACTGGCAGCGGCACGCGAAGCAATGGTAGAGCTACACATTCGCCAGAAAGGACTGGGCGGTAGAAGCGATGTGCCGAGATTACGGCTTTACACTTCACAGGAGGCACACTCTTCGATGGAGAAAGCGGCGATAACGCTAGGAATTGGGCAAGAAGGTGTAAGGACGATTCGGACGGATGATGAATTTCGCATGGACATTGAAGCGCTGGAACAGGCCATTGTTGAAGATAAAGCAAATGGTTGGCGGCCTTTCGCAGTGGTTGCGACAGTTGGCACGACAGCAACAACGAGTATTGATCCCGTGCCACAGATTGCGGACCTCTGTGAGCAGCATGGGTTGTGGCTCCATGTTGATGCATCCTATGGTGGGTCAGCTGCGCTAGTACCAGAGATGCGCTGGATTCTAGCGGGTAGCGAGCGGGCGGATAGCTTTATTGTCAATCCGCACAAATGGCTCTTTACGCCCCTTGATTGCAGCGTGCTGTATACGCGGCATCAGCAGCGGCTCAAAGCGGCCTTTAGTCTAGTGCCAGAATACCTCAGCAACACAGAGAGCGAGACTGAAGAAGTACCGAATTTAATGGACTATGGGAATGCATTAGGGCGACGTTTCCGGTCACTCAAATTGTGGATGATCCTGAGATATTTTGGGCAGGAGGGACTGGCGAGCCGGATTCGGGAGCACTGGCGGATCGCGCAAGAGCTAGCAGTCTGGATTGATACCTCGGCGGATTTTGAGAGGTTGGCACCGACACCCTTTAGTATCGTCTGTTTCCGTGCTCATCCGCAAGAGATTATAGAAGAGAAGAGGTTAAATGAGTTAAATGAGCAGATCATGCAGACGATCAACGCTACAGGTCATTTTTTTCTTTCGCACACAAAGCTGCATGGGAAGTTTACATTACGAATTGCGATTGGCAATATCCGCACGAAGGCTGATGACATAGAACGGCTCTGGCAAGAACTGCAAGCGGCACTGAATTCCATCAAAAAATAACGAATTAGCGTTCGTTGCCACGCTTAAAATTACCGGTAACTTTAGCAATAACCAATTGTATACCTCTCTGGTCTTGCCCATCAATATCCTGGAGGAATTTTTGCGCTGCCGGACCTTTCAAAATCTTTACCTGCTTTTGATACCAGAAGAGAAAGATCCGCCCATCTTTTAGTACACGATAGGAAAAGACCTCTTCGTCGAACCTTTTTCTCTTGTCTACTTCATCCATAATCGGGCTCCTTCTTTCTCTCTGTCAGGAATCAGCTCAAAAATGTGATATTATAATGAGCGGTAGATGACACGACTCTTCTTTACAATAGTACTACTAAGGAGTAGATTTTGACAGCCTCGACGAAAAATATCACCTTAGCCCCTGATGCCTCTATTGATCTACACATGCACACAACCTATAGTGATGGTCGTTGGCCCGCTCAGCAACTGATTGATTATCTTGCAGCGGAGCATTTTGATCTAGTAGCAGTAACGGACCATGATCGAGTGGATAAAGTCGCGGAAATTCAGGAGATGGCGGCGAACCAGCAATTGCCGGTATTAGCTGGAGTGGAGATGAGCACCGAATGGCGTGGCAAGCTGGCACATGTACTATGCTATGGTTTTGATCCTGAGCAAAACGAGATAGCGGCGGTCTGCGAGAAGGTAGAACGCCTCCAATTAGAGAACACCCAGGAAGTCAATGCAGAGCTGAGGCGGCAGGGATATGATTTTCCGCGCCAGGAAGAGGTTCTGAGCGATAAAGAGGGGAAACTCTTCCGGCCAATAGATAATGCGAAGCTGCTAGTAGCGCATGGATATGCAGCCGATAATCGGGTGGGAGTGCAGATGATGCGTCAGGCAGGATTTCGGAGCATTCTAGCAGACATGGGAGAGGCTGTTGAGGCCACGCATCGCAGTGGAGGAGTCAGTCTCATAGCGCATCCGGGGCGCAAAGAGAGTGGATTTGTTTACTACGACACCGAATTACTCGACCAATTGCGTGCGGAAGTGCCGATAGACGGGCTAGAGGTCTACCATCCCTACCACAGTCCCGAAACAATCGAGATGTATCTAGGCTATGTAGCAAAACATAATCTGCTATTGAGTACAGGATCGGATGCGCATGGGCATCAGCAGAGGTTGCCGAAGAAGCATCGAGCCGAAGTTAGTCGGAAGCTACTTGAACGTTTAGGAATAGCGATCCAATAAAAAAGAAGGTAGGCGTTATGCTTACCTTCTTTTTTTAGCAGGCGAATTACTGACCAGCCAGATAGAGATCTGTCGTAGTGATTCCAGGATAGTAGACTGTTTTTGTCACCACACCGCCAGGATTCACGAAACCCTTAATCGGACGGCCCTGTTCGGCCAACATCAGCGTATCTCTCCAGATAGGTCCGGCACCATCAACGCCAGTGATATTGGTCATAGCAGAATTGTCATTATTGCCAGCCCATACTCCCACCACATAATCAGAGGTATAGCCAAGCGTCCAGTTATCGCGAAAATCATTAGAAGTACCTGTCTTCACGGCTACCGGACGAATCGTACCCGGATTTCCAGCATAGCACTGCTGCTGAGAATTACTATAGAGATAGAGAGCGCTACAAGGGCCGAACTCAAAAGAACGGGTAGCATTATCACTCAGCACATTCGTCATCATATAAGCAACCTGCTTACTCAGAACGCGCTGACCAGTCAGCGCGGGCTGGAAAATGATATGACCAGTAGCAGCATCTTTCACAGTAGCGATAGAGTGATAAGGAACACGGACCCCGCCATCGGCAAAGACACCATAGGCAGAAGTCATATCGGTCAAATGGACGCTAAGAGAACCGAGCACCATCGTATAATTTGGCACCCCCTGAAAGTCCTTAATCCCCATAGCTTGAGCAGTATGCAAAGCGGCAGGGACGCCCGTCTGTATAAGCAATTTCACAGCAGGGATATTGAACGAATTCTGCAAGGCATAGCGATAGGTAATCAAGCCATGAAAGCGTTGATCATAGTTTTGAGGGATATACGCAGGGAGGCCACAGCACAGAGGCACAACCAAAGAAGAATCAAGGACAGGCGTACCGGGGCTCACACCCTGCTCGAAAGCAGTTGCATAGATGAACGGTTTAAAGGACGAGCCCGGCTGGCGATAGCCTTCTGAAGCCACATCGAACGCGCCATCTTTTGGGCTATTGGGATCGATATTACCAAGCAGAGTACGAATAGCACCGGTATGGTAATCGATCATCACCACAGCCGCGTTCGACATATTATGAGCAGCAGCCAATTGAGCGATATGGCCCTGAGCAATTTTCAGAACTTTATTCTGGAAAGGCAGATCGAGCGTCGTATTCACCACCAGACCAGAGCGAGAAAGATCAGGAACCTTCACATGCAGATCTTTAGCCAGCTCATTTAGAGCAAAATTAGCGAAATGAGGAGCCTTAGAATTATCAATCTTGCCAGGTTTAATAAAGCCAGGTTTTTGAGCTTCAGAGAGGGCCAGCTGCTCCTGCGCGCGGGTAATATACTTCTGCACAGTCATCTGATTAAGGACTTCCTTCATCCGTGTCAGTGCGGCCTGAGGGTGAAGCATGGGATCACGAGCAACAGGAGAACTAGGGATACCAGCGAGCATAGCAGATTGAGCAATATCGAGTTGAGAGGCGGCAGTTTTTGTAGGAGTTGCCTGCAAATCATAATAAGTAAAAGCCGCAGCCTCCGCGCCATAGGCCTGCTCGCCATAATATGTTGTATTCAGATACATACTCAATAACTGTTGCTTCGTATAATAACGGGTAATAGTGGGAGCAACAATAATCTCTTGCAGCTTACGTATGGCCGTCGTCTGATTGCCAACGATATTATTTTTAATCAACTGCTGAGTAATAGTACTACCGCCAGCAACCACATGGCCGCTAGTCAGATCGGAGAGGGCAGCGCGAACAATACCAGTGATATCATAGCCTGGATTACTCCAGAAGTATTGATCTTCAATAGCGATCTCGGCATGAACCAGGTGGGAAGAAATCGAAGAAAGAGGGACAGTTGTTTGTAGGCCCTGGTCAGCCATCTGATAGATTAAGAGATTATTTTTATCATACATGCGTAAACTATCTTTAGGCAAAAGGCTTTCTAACGTAACAACCTGCTGACCATACTGCTGTTGAGTAGCCTGAACCACTGACACCAGAGTAACAGTGACAGAAGCTGCAATGACACAAAAAACCAGGGCAGCGAGCAGAATAGTAGTCAGAGTGCGGCGGCTAAAGCGTTCAACCTCAGCGACCTGTTGATTAGTAGAGTGAAGATTCTTGCGTCTTAAATGGCGTTTAGTGCGCCAGCCAGCCGGATTAAGAGGCTGATGGGGCACCTCATAGAAAACGCCACGGGGCGTATGTTCAGGGATATCATTGAGGCGTTGAGCGGCGGCAGCCCGGCTATGAGGAGGCAACTTAGCAGGTACACGTATCCCTGGTGGTAGTCCTGCTTCAGCAAGGGGCGGTGTCGCCTGGGCCGTCTGAAGGTTCTGTTCCTCTGAGGATGGTAAAGACGTCGAGCGCTGTTCTGTCTGCATTGCCGACCTTCTCTCTAAGAACGTGTCGAAGGCACACCATTTTTGTAAAAATTGAGCTTGTTTTCGACACGTTCTCCTAGAAAACAGCTCATAGTGCCATAGAAAACATACAGTATTTAAGTAATCATAAAAGACACAGTGGGAAATAGAATATTCACGGCCCTCCTCTACCCTCTATGAGGAAACAGCCACCTCTCATCTCCGCTATCCCCCCCTATTTCCCCTGCGGTCATTGCATCTACAGGCTTAAGCGCCGGGTAAAGACAAAAGATACATTCTGAGCGTATAACTTTTTGGGCAAAAAAACCTCAAGGCGGCAGAATATGTCAGAAATAAGCTCTCCTTCTTTGAAGAGAGTTATTTTAAGACACATCCTCCTTATTAACAGAATGTAATTACGAAACCCATACGGCTTGAAGAAAGCAGTATGCCCCCTACAATAAGGATACACGACTCACAATATGAGTACATGTGTAATTTTATATGTACTACATGATTAGTGTTACATGCTTATAGCTTTATTATAATCCGGATAAATCCAGATATGCAATGCGTCAAAAAAAGGTTAGACTGGGACAAAAAGGCCTGATGTGATACTTCTTCCCGTGATTAAAAACGCAAGAGGAGAGCAAAAAGTAACGGTACCGAGCAATGTTCTCTCGGTAGTTATATATTTACTTTATCAAAAACCTCATGTATTTGTGAAAAGACGAGCCAGGACAGGGACCCTCTCTCCCGGACACCTTTTCGAGGGCGAGAGAAGCGCTCGGCGAGGCGGTCAGAGATCAACAGCCGACCCTACCTGAATCTGCGGAGCGAGAGAGCGCTCGGCGAGGCGGTTGGAGATGAACAGCCGACCCTACCTGAATTGCGCTGGGAGAAGGGTCTCTCTCAGCGAGGCCTTTCGTCCTTGTTGTCTCTCTTTTGCCTCCCTTTCCAAAAGTCTCCGGGAGAGAGGATCAACAGCGTGTCCCTACCATTGCGAGGGCCGAGAGCGGTCACGCGTGCGTCAGGACAGGGAGTCAGGGGCGGCGCTCGCCGCCCCTACGGGTGGATACATGGGTTAGACATTTTTGAGACGGGTAACAAATTGGGTAGGTTTCACAAAGAACAGAGCAACAGCAAGCAGAACCATCGTTGTCGAGGTATAGATAACCGCCATTGCATCAATAGCCTGATTTGGTCTCATACCGGCCCCGAAGGCATCGCCGTAAAGAGTCACAACCATTGTTTGCGAAGTCGCATCAGCGAGCAGAAAAGTCAGCTCAAACATAGCAATCGTGCGTACAATGCTAAGAACGGCGGCAGTAAGCAGACCGGGGATAATAAGAGGCAGGACGATACGGCGAAAGGTCTGCCAGCGGCTGGCACCAAGCATACGGCTGGCAGACTCAAGAGAGCCATCCACCTGCTCGATAAACGGGATCAGGACCAGGATAGCAAAGGGTAAAATGGGAACCAGATTAATCAGCACGACGCTAAAGAGGCCACCGCCGAGGTAGCGGAGCAGAACAGTAGCTCAGAGGAATACCATAGACGAGTGGCGGAATCAGCATCGGCAAGAGATAGAGAGCAGTGAGCAAATTCTTAAAACGAAACTGTTTGCGGGCCAGGACATAGGCCGCAGGAAAGCCGATAACCAGGGCCAGCAGAGTCGTACTCACCCCAATAAAAAGCGTATTAAAGATAAGCGAACCGATATCGTGATCGCTGGAGAGATACACATACCAGTTTGTCGTCAAGCCATCGGGAAGCCAGGTATTAAACCACTCTTTGCCAAAAGAATCGATCAACACCGTACCAACAATGCCCAGAATATTGAGAATAAAGAAGCCAATCGTCACATAAAAGAGAATTGAACTCCAGAGGCCCTTACGTCTTTTGCGTGGCGGCAGAGGTTTTCCCGATGCGGACAAAAGCTGTCCGGCAGCCGTTTCTAAAGCCTCTACTGGCGCTTCGCTATGCTGTGTCATCGCTTATGCACCCTTTCCGCCACTAATAGTGGCCCGTTGAACCAGGCGTTGTTGCAGCCAGAGCACAAGCACAATAACCAGAAGTTCTAAAACCCCCATAATCAAAGCAATCGCGCTACCCAGAGGGCGATTAAAATTACTATAGGCAGTTTCATAAGCAGCAATTGCCAGAACGCGAGTTTCGTGAGTTGGTTCGCCGACGAGATTTGCCGAAGGGAAAACGCTAAAATTAGCGACAAAGTTCAGGCAGAAAGCAACAGCGATCCCAGGTAAAGAAAGAGGGAAGACAACGCGCCAGAACGTCTGCCAGGCGTTTGCGCCAAGCATAGAGCTAGCCCGCTCCAGATCTGGACTGAGAGCCGACATGTAGCCAAGAATAAGCAGGAAGACAAAAGGGAATCCCTGAATAAAGAGAGCAATCTCGACAGCAATAGTATGGTGAAGCAGATCAACCGGTTGATTAATAATATGCAAAAGCAGCAAGACATGATCGAACCAACCCGTTGGAGAGAAATAGTCGAGCATACCCTGAGCGATCATAACCGTACCCAGAGTAATCGGCAAAATCAAAAGAATCGTAATCAAGCGTTCAAAGCGAATCCCCCGGCGCATATAGTAAGCCAGAGGGATACTAACAGCGATACTAAAAAAAGTAACAGGGAGAGCGACCTTAAAAGTCGTCCAGATCGTACCATACTGATATGGATCATGAAAGAACGCAATATAGTTTGTCAGACTCCAGGTAGGGGCAATATCAGTAGCGCGGAAGCTCAGATCGATACCGAAAAGCAAGGGATAGACAAAGAGGCCCAGGACAATCAGCACAGCAGGGAGAGAGAGCAGGACCGCCCGATAGTCTACACGAAAACGAGTATCGTGTTTTGCAGTAGAAACTGGAGTCATACTAACATCTGCCATATCCATCTACCTCTCTACCTGGACCGTTGCAGGCTCTGGAAGTGCAGGATCAAGCTGGCTTGCAGGTTCCTTCTCAGAAAAGAGCAGGAGCTTATCGGGGCGAATGCCGAAATCGATCACAGTACCAGCATCCACAGGTTGAGCGCACTGAACCAGAAGTTGTAAATCCTTAGTACCTTCCATAAGGACAAGCAACTCAAACGACTTGCCCATATATTCCACGAGTTGGACGCGTCCGCGCAAGCGATTACCGCCGGTAGCGAGCGAATCGGCCAGAGTTTCGTCGGCCTTTGCGCAGGCCAGGACCTGTTCACCCGGCAGCCATTGAGTACTCTCGGCGGGAGTGGCAATAGCATGCAATTGCTGGCCATCGGGAGTTTGCACAAGCCAGCCATCAGGCTCACGAGCGAGCAGTTCGACGGGGATACGATTAGCATAGCCCATAAAGCCAGCAACAAAGAGACTGCGAGGTCGCAGATAAATATCCTGGGGCTTACCAATCTGTTCAATGCGGCCACTGCGCATAACAACCACAGTATCAGAGAGAGACATAGCCTCACTTTGATCGTGGGTCACATAGAGAGTAGTCAAGCCGAGCTGAGTATGCAAGCGTTTAATCTCGATGCGCATCTCATTGCGCAGATTGGCATCCAGATTAGAGAGAGGCTCATCGAGCAAAAGCAGGGCGGGTTCCAGAACAATCGTACGAGCAATAGCCAGGCGTTGTTGTTGACCGCCGCTTAATTGGGCGGGATAGCGTTTGCCGTATTCAGCCAGATGGACCTGTTCCAGAGCGCGAAGAGCGCGGCGTTCGCGTTCAGTCTTCGCCACACCGCGAATCTCCATGCCATAAGTCACATTGCGCATAACCGTAAGATGGGGAAAGAGAGCATAGTTCTGGAAGACCATACCGAAGCCGCGTTTTTCAGCCGGGACATGCTGAACTTGCCGATCATTCAGGAGAATCTCGCCCTCGCTCAGGTTCAGGAGGCCAGCCAGACAATTCAGGGCAGTAGATTTGCCGCAGCCGCTGGGTCCAAGCAGAGTAGTAAAAGAGCCGCCAGTGATATCCAGATTAAAATCATCGAGGGCAGTAGAGGTCCCAAAGCGGCGGGTAACGTGCCGCATACGTAGAGTTTGTATCTTCTCCATACATCTAACCTTTTCTATGTGGAGAATAGTGGAGAGGCGAACGAATCGCCTCTCAGCACCAGCAGTAAGTCCTCATCGCAAACAGGAGAGAGATTACTTAGATTGAGAGCCGCCAATATCGCGATCCCACTTATCGAAAGCAGCGATCAGATTAGTATTCGTGAGCGGTGTATTCACCTTGACCGATTGAATAAGCGAATCGTATTCAGGGCGGCCATACTGCTGAATCACCTGTTGGCTTATTTGAGGAGCCATAGAGAGAGGGACATTTTTGATAGCAGGGCCGGGATAAAAATAGCCTGTATCGTAGGCCTCGGCCTGTTGTGCAGGTTGAAGAATCCAATTCATCAAATCCAGAACAACAGCCTGGTGAGCCGAATCCAGGCCCTTCGGCATCATCAAGAAGGCACCGTCAGCAACAAACGTCGTATCTTGCAAAACAAAAGTTTTCATACCGGGAGGGACCTGTTGTAGGGCACGAGGATTAATATCCCAGCCGAGAGTGCTAGCGACCATCCAGGAAGTGCCTTTAGCGAGAGACTGCATCACAGCATTCGTACCAGAGGGGTAGGCACTAACACTAGAGTTAATATCCTTCAGGAAAGACCAGGTATTGGCCCAGCCATTCGTAGGATCTTGCGGATCTTTATCACCGAGAAGATAGGGAAGACCCATAAGCATAGTGCGGCCAGGGCCAGAATTACGAGGGCGAGCATACAAGAAGCGGTGAGGATTCGCTTTAATCCAGGAGCGCAATTGTTCAATAGTTGTCGGTGGAGTAGCGACCTTCGTAGGATCGTACTCGAAGACAGGGCCACTGGGAGTGTACATAAACATCAAGGCATAGCCATTGGCCATAGCGTTAAAGGCTTTGGCTGGAGCTTGATAATTTGCATCCAGATTTGGGAACAGACTGGAATGGGCAGGCAAGATCGGCTCAGCCAGGCCCTGGTCAATCATATCCGAGACACCATCATAGCCACTAAGAATCAGGCTCGTTTGCACCTTGCCAGCAGCCTGTTCAGTTTTAATGCGGCCAGGCAGATCAGGGGCCTGCACGCGAGGGAGATAAGTAATAGAAGAGACCTTATCTGGATGAGCTTTTCTGTAGCTCTCAATCATCGGCTTAGCCATAGACATATAGCCACCGGCATCGACGATCTGGAGAGAGACAGGTTGACTTGCAGAGCCAGAGGGGGATGAGCTAGAGCCACAGGCAGCAAGCTGAATAGCTAAAAGGAGAAAAATTGCGCCTGAAGCCAAAGCTTTTACAAGCCTCGTTGTCGTACACATAGAATACCTCTTCCTTGATGAAATACTATGGGTAAATAAATCACAACAACAAGTAATTAGCAGGACAATAGCATGAGCACGCAAGCGGTCTACGATAACGATCAATGAACCAAAGAAAGCCTACACAGTTTCCAAAGCAAAAGAGCCGAGCTGATTTTTAAGAGTGCCGCAGGACTCGCGTATGCACAGAGTACACTTCAGAGTGACCTGTTGTGCAGCGGGTTCCTGACCGGCAGACAACCAATCAAGAAGAATAGTAGCGGCGCGTGTACCAGCTTCCGGAACAGGCAGAACCATCGTAGAAAGAGCCGGGAGAGTATAGGCAGCGAACGGCGGATCGCCCATAGCAATAATAGCGACATCGTCGGGAACAGAGAGATGGGCCTCATTGAGAGCTTTTAGCGCCCCCACAGCCATAATATCGCTAGCAATAAAAAGCGCATCCGGTAAATTGCGACTCGACGCAGGGCGGTCAAGCAGACGTTTTATAGCTTGAAAACCTCCTTCATATGTATAAGAGCCATCAAGAATCCACTCAGGTAGAACAGGGACAGCCTGTTCCTGGAGGGCTTGCAACCAGCCCTGCTGGCGCTCAAGAGCGCTCCGTCGTGGAGGCACATTATTGAGAGGGCCGCTAATCGTACCAATGCGAGAATGGCCGAGGTGCAAAAGATGCTGCGTTGCCTCGTAGGCGGCCTGGTGATCATTCCAGCGAACCTGATTGATCTGAGAATCTTGCAGACAGCGATTAATAACAACGAAAGGAACCCCTTCCTCCTTGAGTTGGACAAGATGTTGATAGGGATTACACAAGGAGAGAGACATAAAGATAAAACCATCGACCTGTTGAGAGCGGAGAGTTTCAATAGCTTGCATCTCACTCATAAGATCTCTGGCACTGGCAAGGACAATATGATAACCGGCGGGGCGTAAGATTTTTTCCACGCCAGCAGTCACCGGAACAAAGAGAGGATTATCGATTTCAGAGATAACCAGGCCGATAGTAGCAGTTTTGCGTTTCACCATACTGCGAGCGATAGCATTGGGTCGATACTTCAACCGATCCATAATCTCCAAAACAAGTTCGCGCTTCTCGCTACTCACATGCTGATCATTGCCATTCAACACATGGGAGACCGTACTCACCGAGACACCTGCCTGTTCCGCGACATCACGGATAGTAACGATTTTGCGGCGCATATTCTCTTCCTTGTGCGCTGTAGTAGATTGAGAAGTCATACCACAGACTGTACGCGTCATTGCCAGACAGTTAAGGGTTTTAGTAAAACGTTTGACCTGAGTGTACTTTATTTTATTTCACTTGTCAAGAGACATGAAATCAGAAGCTAATTTTTCGTCACTCTTGAAGTTTTTTTACAAATAAAGCCAGACTAGCGGTAAAACCATGAAGATAGGATTTCTTGCCTATAGGTCCAATCTCGCCATTACAGAAAAGGCCAGCGAGAGGGGGTGAATTTAGAAACTGCTCAACAAGAGCAGCATCATGGCCAGATTCAGCGAACATATTCTCGCCGCGGCCATTACAGGTGTAGAGGAGAGCGGCCACAGGAAGATTATGGGTGAGAGTAGAGCGAACCTGTTTCAGGAGTTCCTTAAGATCGAGATCGGCGGTATCGGCATCGCGCATCTGGAACTGAATAGTCTGACCGACGCGAGGAAAAGCGCCGATAGCCAGAGAGCCACTGCGGCGATCTACGCCGAGCAGAGTACGGATCAAAAAGCTGCCGCGAGCAAAAGTATCAAGATACTCATCGGCGGCCAGGCCGACCAGGAGATTGCGTTGGGCGCGGCGTTGGAGAGCGGGTGGAAGGCTTTGAAACGTCTCAGAGAGCATATGGGAAGCAGGGCGATGAGAGATCGTCTCAACGAGGCCATCATCCTGAACCTTCGTAATCGTCCAGGTCTCGCCAATAGGTTCACAGCCCTGAGAGACCAGAGGGAAGACAGTATAGTCGCCGCTAAGAGCCAGGCCGATCCCACCATCGTGAAAGATCTGCTCATTCCAGAAAAGAAAAGTGCGTTGCTGCACAAAATCGCTTGAGGCCAATCCGCCCACCACAGGCAGATCCGGATAAGCAGCAGAGAGAGCTTCGAGCAGTTGCTCACAGTCCATCTGGAAAGGGTCGGCAAAGAGTAGCCAGGCATTGATATTTTCAGGAAGCAGGCCTAAGCGTTGCTGCAAAGCCGGTGGTTCGAGCGCTTCATCCAGAAGTTCCTGAGTAAAGCGGACAGCATGAAAAGTCGTGCCAGGAAGATCGAGCGTAAGCAAGGAGAGTGCAGGAACATCTTCCAACTCCTGATTAGCGCCAATAACGCCCTGTCCCGAACAGCCAAGCAGAAGAGAAGCGCCAGTAGCCTGGCGAACGCGGTGTAGTAATTCCGGATAGTGTTCAGAGTAAGCAGCACTAACAAACAAGAAAGCCACATCTACAGTGTCAGTACCAATCTGGGCAAGAGCCGTATCAAGGGCCTGTTCCCACCGTTCATGCGCGGAAATAGCGGCTCGTGCCGCCGGTTTCAGTTGAGTCATAATTCCCCCTGCTTAGGATTAACAATTTTGCTCCCTCTGCTTATTATGGCATGCGAGACAAATAGCAGTTGCCGATTGCCAATCAAGTTTCATATCAGGTCAGATCAAAGCCTCAAACTGGGTAATATCCTGGCGGATAATATCCAGGCTGGACTGCCAGAAAGCTTCAGTGCGGAGATCGATACCAAAACGCGCAGCCAGAGTAGCGGCATCGGCCATGCCAGTTGCCGAAAGAAGGTCATCGTAACCTTGTTTAAAACGTTCTGGCTCCTGCTGATAGCGAGCGTAGAGGCCGAGGCCAAAGAGCAGACCGAACATGTAAGGATAGTTATAAAAGGAGCGTGAGGAGCTATAATAGTGAGTTTTTACCGCCCACATATACGGGTGCAAGATAGCATCATCCAGGCCATCGCCGTAGGTTTCGCGCTGAGTTTCGAGCATCAGAGCATTGAGTTCAGCAACCGAGAGTTCGCGTTTCTGGCGTTTCTCGAAGACGCGCTGCTCAAAAAGAAAGCGGCTAATGATATCAACCACAACCTGGCAAGAACCCTGGAGAGAGGCCTCTAGAATAGTAAGTTGCTCGTGCTTATCGGCATCTTTCAGAGCGGCATGGCGAATAATCGTTTCACAGAAGATACTGGCGGTCTCTGCCAGAGTCATAGGATGGCTACGTTGGAGCATCGAGCGTTGAGCCAGATTAAGATTGTGATAGCCGTGACCGAGTTCATGGGCCAGAGTACTCACGCCACCGAAGGCAGGTTTAAAATTAGCAAAGACACGGGATTCATCGCCGCGTAGAGCAGTACAGTACGCACCATCGCGCTTGCCAGAGCGAGGTTCGGCGTCGATCCACTGTTCACGAAAGGCGCGTGCGGCAAAGTTCGAGAGGCGAGGTGAATAGGTAGCGAACTGTTCCACAATAAAGGTCGTCGCTTCAGCAAATGACCAATTTTTATCGCTAGAGCTAAGAGGAGCGAAGAGATCGTACCAGGCTAAGCGTTCAAGGTGAAGATAGCGAGCTTTAGCGTGCAGATAACGTCTGAAATCGGGGAACGAATTGTACGCAGCGGAGAGCATAGCATCGAAGGTAGCCTGATCAATACTATTAGAAAAGAGAGAAGCCTCTAGAGGTGAGCTCCAACGGCGTTTGTGGGTCAAAATATTGACCTCATGTTTGATACTATTAAAAGCCGCAGCAAGGGGTACAGAGACACGTTGCCAGCCCTCCAGTTCGGCCTCATAGGCACGGCGGCGCAAGTCGCGGTCTGCCTCAAAAGCCAGATTGCGGATCACGCTCATAGGCAGTTCTTGCGGCTCACCCTGTAGAGCAAACGGCACCAGCAACTGAGAAGAGATATTGCCATGCAGGCGAGCCCAGGCCGTCCCGCCACTAACATTCAGTTCGCTAGCCAACTCCTCTTCTGCGGGAGAAAGCAGATGGGCGGCCTGAATTTTAGAGTGCAGCAAGACATACGCGTGATCTTGTGCGACCTGAGAGCGAGCCTGCAATGCCTCAAAGTCCAGAGCACCGAACCAGGCGGTCAGGCGGATAGAGAGTTGCGAGACCTGAACGAGAGCCTGTTGAAGTTCACTCATGCGAGCCTGGGCGAGAGCATCGTGGGAGTTCGTCGTAATAAAGCAATTGATATAGGCATTCACCGTACGGAGGCTATCCAGAAGAAGATTATAGCGAGCAATAGCCGTTTCAAAGGTCTGGACAAGCGCATCATCCACGGGGGGCGGAGCGGATAGTTCTTTGATACCTATCAGATCAAAAAACAGTCTGAGATGTTGAATATCCTGAATAACAGTAGTAAAAGCCTGGGCGAACTCTGGAGATTCGAGGCTGGGAAAAACCACGCTCATATCCCAGCGAGGTAGGGCTGGTATAGTAGACATAAAATGACACTCCTTCTCTGTATTTCTAGTATTTGGTGAGTTTGTGTGCTCATGAATAGGCAGTTGATTTTTTCATTGTAACACGAGTTTTTGTGTATGCACAGAAGGAGAGCGAGAAATTTTCCAAAAAATGGCGAGATGCTTGCGCATCTCGATAGGTATAAGACACAAAGATTTTTTGTAGCGAATGCGATAGAGCAGCATTATGCTTGTTTTTTGAGTTGGTCGGGGGTGCGGGAAGTCATAGGATCGGTGGGATCATCGCCGGGGCGAGACTGAGTACGATCCTGATCGCCCATAGAGCTGCCGCCCTGGCCGGGGTTGCGTCCACCCAGATTCGTCTGGGCATGTTTATCAACAGTATTAGCATTATTCTGCTGCTCCTGGGCCTCATTTGAGGGTACACCAGATTCAGGAGGGAGAGCTGAATCTTTAGAGACTGATCCTCCGCCGGGAATATTGCCCCCGCCAACAGTAGCTAGATCGCGTGCAGAGCCTGGGGAAGTCTTTGTCGGTCCATCTTCTTGAGAAGAGGTAAGCGTTGAATATTGCTCCAAAGGTCGATCTTGTTGTGTATCGGTCATATATTTGCATCTTTCTTTCAGAAGATTCGCAGAGAGGCACAAGATTGTGCCGCCCTAGAAATTTCTTTTTGCGCCGTCATTCCTGATAGATAGCTTTATATTACGCATTTTTACTCGTGCCTGTCAACAAATAAAGCACAGCATTATACATACTTGTCTTCTTTTGATCTCTACATTTCGTATCACTAGTAGAAATAACAAAATGCGAGATAAAGTATGATTGGAGAAGAGAGATTTTTATGACTAAAGAGGAAAAAAAACGGCAAGAAGCGCTGGAACAATATGGTCAACAGGGGAATGAAGGCCAGTATGGGCAAGGCCAGTATACATTAGAAGGAAAGCCTGATCCGCATGGACCACAAGCTCAGGAGATACAGTCGGACGTAACCGAGACAAAGAACGACGCTGGGCGGCGAATTAACCGAGATGCCTACAACCGGCAGAACGATCTGGAGCAGCAGCAGCAGAAGCGCCAGGAAAACGAGCAACAGCAAGGACAGAAGAGCGAAGGCATGATTCAGAAAGGGGAGGTCTGAGAGGAGGGAAGATAGGACTAACTTTCCCATTTGCAAACTTTTCCGGCTCCTCTTCGTATTACCACATTGATAGGCATAAGATAATATCATTAAAAATTATCGCTATTTGCTAAGGAGTAATGGATAAGGAGCCGCATATATATGAGTGCGACACAGACAACAAAGTTTTCTCCGGCATGGATCTTATTTCTGCTGGCCCCAATTGTGGGAGAGCTCTTGACAGGCTTCTCTCCACCCTTCAAATTTCTTAACCCCTTTGTCTCTTTCTTCTTATTTGCCCTCTATGGTGCAGGAGCGGTACTGTGTCGGGAACTTGCGGTACGGACAGGGAGAGGCTGGCCGACGATGCTGGTTCTGGGAGCAGGGGTGGTATTGCTGAAAGAGGGATTAATGACGGCGAGTCTTTTCACGCCGGATCTGGCGGGTCCGCTAGGCAGCTATGGGCGTTTTCTTGGTGTCAACTGGGTCTGGCTGGTGCAGAGCCTGCTCTTTGAGAGCATTTTTGCAATCGCAATTCCTATTCTGCTAGTCAATCTACTCTTCCCACAAAGACGCAATGAGCCCTGGTTGAACGTCACAGGAGCATGGTGGCTGATTGGTCTTTTGCTAAGTGGGCTCATTCTCGGTATCCTCTTTCTTTCGCCTTATCATCCCGCGCCAATTTATTATATTCTCACCCTGGCAGCCGCAGTAGGTATAAGTATAGGATCGCTCAGTTTGCCCTCTACCCTTCGCATAACGAAGAGCAAGAACGTCGCGGCACCTTATGTGTTTGGGATGTTCTCATTTGTAGGGACACTGCTTTTTGCATTGAGTGGCTGGCTGTTGCCGCGAAGTCCATTACCAGCACCAATTACGATTGCAGCATTTGTGGGACTGGCCTTTTATACGCTTAGAACAGTGCTAGCGATGTCTGGGGATGCGCAGAAATGGAAAGATAGTCAGCAAGCAGCGTTACTGACGGGTGCGCTGGCATTTTACGTATTGCTTGCGCCCTTTAAAGAATGGTTTCCGCAGGGACAGGATACGCGTGGGATGACATTTGTGGCAGTTGGAACTGCCATCTTTTTGATCGGGTTGAACTGGTTAGTGAGGTCACGAACGCCGAATCAGCAACAGTATATAGCGCGTCCGTAGTATTCGATTCTCCTGGTCACCTTCCTGTTATAGAATAATGACTTCCAGCGAGGGGTGGTCGGCGAACTGGAGACGGGCAAGCCGATCTGCCCTACGCGCTTATTTCGATAGGATAATGACTTCCAGCAAGGGATGGTCGGCGAATTGGAGACGGGCAAGCCATCTGCCCTACGGGGTTATTTCAGGCGAGAGCGATTACAATTCTTCCAAAAATAGTGTACACTTAGGGGGAGCTTATGAATCTTTTTATGAGCTTGCCCCTCCAAGCACATTTCTTGTAGATACTAACGAACAGAATCCTCTTTATCAATAGCATCTGCCGCCTGGGATTAGCCGCCTTATACTCTCTCGCATTGATACCTTTTTGCGCTGGGAGAAGATCCCTCATTTGAGTGAAATCAATCCTGGAGGCTCCACCCTCTTCAAAGCTCATGTGTGAGCGATGCTGCTAGCAACAGGGTAGGAAAATGACCTTCTGCTGATACTACAGGTAGGTAACAAGAAGAATGGCTCTATTGGAGGTATGACCAGGATTTCGCTGATTGGGTACAATTATGAGTGATAACATTACACAGATGCGCCTGGCGATGCGTTTAGATGGCTATCTGAGAGAATATACTGGAAAGCATATCGGAAAAGATACGCTCAATGGAGAGAAGTGGAATGCCGTGTGGCAAGCAGCAGACATTGCGCGTACAAACAATACGCTTAATCCAGAGATGGTTGATGATGTGCGACAGGCGTTGAATAAGTTATAGCAATCCAGAAAAAGAGCAAGTGGAGCACCATTAATATAGTTGGTGATGTCCGCTTGTTTTTTTAAATCCGCCACATTTACTACCAGCAAATCCTCTTCAATTCAAGAATCGTTGAAAAACTAGCTCATAGCGTGAGTTATAAAAATGATAAAAAACGCGTTATGTCATCTGGCGAGCATTGGGGCCCCTAGCTACTTAAAATCGCCAGCCTGCTTAATCAACCCGACCTCAAAAAGGTGAGATGCAGCGCTTTTGTGTAACGAAAAGCGTTTTTTTGCGATGTATGTTCCGAGATCTCAAAAGGGGAGTATAGAGGAATACATGCGGAAAAAGCAAGCGGCCCCGGCCCCTCTTACCGATAAAGCGTATCTAACGGCAGTCTATCAGCGATACGCGCCTGTACTTTTTGCTTACCTGGCGCGACATACTGGTTCTCCAGAAGATACAGAGGACCTGTTACTCGAAGTCTTTCTAGCCGCCCTGGAGCGTCCGGGTTTTGAAGAGCTAGGGGAGAAAGAGCGGGAGATGTGGCTCTGGCGTGTGGCGCGCAACAAGATGACCGATCATTATCGCAAGTATGGTCGTCGGCAGGGTATACCTCTGGAGCTTGTTCCGGAAGATTTATATGAGCAAGATGACGAGACGCCCGAAGTACTTCTGCTGCGGCGGGAAGAATTCTACGCACCTGCAAGCTAGCATTCAACAACTACCTGCGCTACAACAGGAGATCGTACGATTACGCTTTCTGCATGGGTTACGGAGTACAGAAATTGCAATGGTGCTCGATAGAAGCGAAGGAGCAGTACGTGTCATGCTTTCGCGGGCACTCAAAATGTTACGTAAAATCTACGAGAATGAGTAGGAGGAATATATTCTATGGCAGACCAGTATGATCCCTTCCTTCCTCAGCACGTAGAAGAGGAAATTGAACAGCTCACAGCCAACAAGCAATTTAAAATACCCTTTCGCAAGGAGAGCACAGATGCGAACGCTCGTCTGGTTGACGATTTGCAGAAGCACTACAATCCTGAACAAAAAAAATACCAGCGAGCATTACAACGGGTAGAGAACAGGCTACTGGAGCATTATGCAGCACGAGATGGACTTTCTGCCAGCAACACAGCAGAGCCTTCATTACAGAGAACACAACAACTTACGCAGTGGACAACACCGCGAAGACGAAGAGAAAGACCTATGCAAGAAAACCGTGTACCAATCTCTCGGCTGGCAAGCTTCGCTAGAAGTGTAAGCCTGGTCGCAATAGTTTTCCTACTCATCGGCAGTATAATGCTCGTTTTGAGTTATGTACACCAGAGAAGTACGATAACAGGCGGAGAAACAGTGCCCATTCGCGCAACACCTATAAACCCAGGAAAAGAGTCCACGCCAACAGCAATAGCGAGCAGACATTTAGGAGAAACACTCTATACCACACCTGCTAATAATTTTGGTTTCAATGGCATCGCCTGGTCGCCTGATAGTAAGCGTGTAGCGTCCTCGACAATTAACGGGGTCCAGATCTGGGATGCCACAGATGGTCAACATCTGGTCTCTGTACAGATGCCAGGTGCAAATGAGTATCCCACTGGAATAGACTGGTCTCCCAATAGTCAGATTGTGGCCATTGCGACAAACCAGCATGTCTTGCTTGTAAATGGTGAGAGCGGTCAAATAGTAAGAACGTATACAGGAAACATAACAGCCGTAACGCATCCTGTTTCGCCTGGCATGTATCTCTCCAATCAATTACCTGAAGGTGGTGGTTATGGATATCGGGACCCTGCCTGGTCGCCCGATGGTCAGCAGATGGCCTCAGTATACTCTTATGGTGCAACAGGAATCATTCAGGTATGGAATCCGCAGACAGGAGCAACAAATTTTACGCTTACAGCAAGTTCTTCTGAGAATATTGGTACAGTATCATGGTCATCGGATGGCCAATATATTGCGGCAACCACATGGAATACGCAAGCAACAGCGGCAGATCCGACGCAGACCACCAATATGATAATAGTCTGGCAGGTATCTACCCATCAGATGATATTCCAACATACAGACTCCTTGACGAGTAGTGACGGAGTAGTGCGTTGGCAGCCCCGCAGCCACAATCTGGCATTTGAAGGAATATTTTTTTCTAACAACCAATTGTTAGAAACGCTTGAGATCTGGAACGGAGTAACAGGGAACCTGGTAAAACGATATATCGGTGTAGGTACAGGGAGCCTGGACTGGTCGCCCGATGGCAGATATCTTGCCTACTCAGATCATAAAAGCAATACCGCCGAAGTGGTGGTTATCAGGGATATGGGCACAGATAAGGTAGTCTACACCTATACAGGGCATCAAAACCTGCACATCAACGAAATAGTCTGGTCGCCCAATGGCAAATATATTGTCTCCAGCGAAGGCAATAGCCAGGGAAACCACGTTGCGAAAGTATGGGTAGCACAATAATGTGAATCAAGCAATCGGGACGGCAAGACTCTCCTTGCCGTCCTGAACTGGGAGATAGAGCCAGGGAGTAACATCGTTATTCCCTGTTTCAAAAGTAATAGGACCAGTTTTGAGCAGATGGGGCGTCGTCTCATAGTACTGAACCTTGATATTCATAGTCGTTGGGAGAGAGCTTTGCGTGCCCATAGCGACAAGCAGATGGTCACCGGGACGAATAGCATTAAAGGTACAGGAGCCGCTGCTCTGCCAGGATTGGTCTGAGGGAGTTTGAGCAGTCAGATTATAGGTATCAGTTTTACGATAGCTGGGAACGGAGGAGCGTTGCAGATTCCAGCGTGTGACCAGAAAAGTATTCTGGGCAAGTTGCATCTTTTGGGCAGATGCATCGAGCAATTGCAGATTTTGTAGAAAGGCATTCTGATAGAGAGAGGGTGCAGTATCGGGTCTCACCAGGTAGATCTTGTAGGGGGGACCGCCGCGATGAGGGGGTTGTGCAAGCAGAGTTGCATGGGCAAAATTAGCGAGCAGAGCATCAGTCATCGTACTATGAGGTCCAACAAGCATAATAGCAGGGCCATTGGCAGGAGAAGGGAGCACGAGACAGCGGTTGTCATCAAAAGTCGTCACAGCAGTAGTAAGCTGCTCAGAGAGATAGGCAATACCATTCTGAGTAGAATCAGTTGTAATATAGAGACGATTGAGATGCATCTGCTGAGCAAGGTGATCGGCTTGATTGAGAGCATTCTGCATTGAGCCGATATCGCTATGATAGAGATTGCCAGAATAGATATCTGGCGTATCGCCGCGTGCCTGATCAAGATCGGTAGCAAGAGTACCAATTCCCTGAGTCAGGATAAGCAAAGCAACAATGAGATAGCTAAAGAAACGGCCAATCTGCCAGGTCCCGCCGCGAGTTTGCAGCCAGTGAGTAAGAACAGCGATAAAGAGACCGATAAGAATAAACTGGCCCGGCAGAGTAAACATCAGATATTGGCGAAAGATGGGCAGAGAGTGGCGGGTGAAAGCCAGCAGAGGAATAATCTGCCAGGTAAAAAGCACAAGCAAGCCAGCGTGATAAGGTGAAGCCCGTAGTTTTTGCCACCAGTTTCCAGCTTGATTTATGGGAGAGAGAGGAGCTTTCTGCTCCTGCAACGTTTCATCCTTGTGTTTGAGACGAGGCAATCTCAGGCCAATAAACAGGGCAAAAAGCATTGCGCCAAGAAGCAAAAGATCCAGAACAGGAGCCACCCAATAGAGCAAGCCAGCTACTTGAGCGAGGAGTGTATGAGGATCGGGTTTTGAGCCATCGAGAGGATCTATATAGGTACGATAGCCATACAGGGCCCCGCTATCAATATGAGCGGGAGCTTTGTTGCTACTAAAAAGAGCCAGGATATCACTAAAGTGGACAGAGACTTCCCAAACGAGGTAGGGAGAATAGACCAGGAAAAGAGCGAGAATACCCAGGGCGACATCGCGCTTGCGAATAGTGCCGGGAGAGAGCAGGACAGCAACAAAAAGCGGAGCCAGCAGGAGGACAGCCGTAGTATGGAGTTGAAAGATCAGGCCAGCCAGGAGAAGAGCGGGAGCGAACCAGCCACGCTTGCGTTCGACGACACCGCGAAAGAGGAGCCAGATAAAAAGCATCACAAAAAAAGGCATGAGATTGGGTTGCCAGATATAGCGAGCGTAGGCCACCGAGCGGTGGGCAACAGCGTAGAGGAAAGCGACACTGGAGCCTGCCAGCAGGCCATAATAGCGCCGTGTGAAGAGGAAAGCCAGCAAGACCGAAAGAGTAGAAAGCACAGCCAGAAAAATCGTGCCCCAGAGTGGATCAGAGGTAAAGGCGGCAGGAATCATCATCAGATAGATTGCGCCGGGGGGATTAGTATTGCCAATGGAAGAAGCATTAGAGGTAGCAACCAGATGGCCATGCAAAATAGCATCTCGTGCCATGCGGAAAACCATCGTCTGATCAACATCCAGAGTACTGCTATCTATTTTATAGAGGCGCAAAAAGCCAGCAAGGAGAACCACGGCGATAGCGATATAGAGTTCTCTAGAGAGGAGAAGCGAGCGCATACTACGCAAGGAAGCAGATGCGGACGCCGGGAGATCATGCGAACGTGAATCGGGTGTTGCGATACTCATGCTGCATTCCTATTATTAAGTATGGGACATTCAGTCTTCATAGCAATAAAAATCATTGTGAAAAGGCTAGAGCAATATCTATTTCTCTCTACGCACAACGCTGCGCAATGGATTATAACATAGGTAGAAGCATTTAGAAAAAATCAGCAGTCAGGCAGCTAAAAAGATAGTACGAATGCCTCATCAAATAGAACGTAACCGAGTCAAGAGCTGGGACAGATTCGCAGCTTTTTGCTACTTGACGTGAAAGGACGAATTCCCTACAATCAAGCTACACAGAAAGCAGAGGCTTCAGTGGAGTCGGGCCATCAGGATCAGGAGGTGCTGGAGTGTCATCACAGCCAGGAGAAGAGTGGCTGAGCCTGCGTGAAGCGGCTGAACTATTGGGTATGCACCCTGCCACCGTGCGTTTGTGGGCAGATCGTAGCGAGATACCATCAAGGCGAACCAGTGGTGGGCATCGCCGTTTTCGTCGTAGCGACATCGAGACGCATTTACGGCAGGAGTCTGAGCCGAAACCGAATGCAGCGGCCCAATTACTAATTCAAAGTGTCCTGGGGCGTGTACGTTTTACCTTTACGGACGGTGTTTTAAATGCGCTCCCCTGGTACCAGCGCTTTGATGACCAGGCGCGAGACGCCTACCGGCTGCTTGGTCGGCGTGTATTGGATCTGTTGTTACGGGCGATGAGTGAAGGGACAGATCAAGAACAACTGCGGCGCGAGGCGATACAGCTAGGACGAGAGTATGCCTCAATCTCTTTTCACTCGCATGTCTCAGTGGCCGATACAGTGCGTGCCTTCCTCTATTTCCGCACGTTACTTGACGAAGGAGTGCTGCAATTGGCCGAAGTACGGGGATCGCGCGAGCACGATATCCCCTGGATTGAAAGTCTGTACCATATACAGACAATCACCAACGAGATTCTACCGGCGCTTATTGAAGCGACGCAGGAATCCACAGAAAAACAAGCTGGGCAGTAACTATACGTCTATCTCCGTGATTTCTTGCAGGCGTACAAAGCCATCCATAAATTGGAACTTCCTGGTGTATACAACGTTCTTCTTAGTATAAGCTACCTCTTTATAATAAAGTATAATAGTTTTTATCCAACAAAAAGCATACAAGCAAGTAAGTGGATAAAGAGCAGAGTCTAGAAAAGAGAGGCTATATGTCAGATGAGCATCAGACCCCCGAAGAACAGACAGATTCCTGGAACGAGTACGATCTAGAAAGCACAGACTCTGCTTTACTAGCCATTCCGCAGCATGAAGTAGAAGCCCTAAAAGATCGTCAGGAGAGAGCGCAGCACTATCTTGAGCGCAAACAGGCCCGTCAGGTACTAGTCAGTGCATCGAATGGGCACAACCATCTAAGCCAACCCAGCACACCTCTGCCGCCAGAGAACTTGCAGCAAGGGATCAATCATCTTCACGAAGTAGGGACACTGAGCAGTTCTCCACAGAGAGGGGCAGATGAAACATTACAGTGGCACAGGCATAAAAAGCTGCTCATACGCCATCTCTCGCGCAAACATATGCGCACAGATCGCAGCTATCAGAGGCAGATTGCCAGTCGTTTATGGTTAGTCATAGGAACGATAGTCACGCTATTTCTGATACTGCTCGTCTCAGTCTCCAGCATTGCCTCATATATTGCAGTACGTTTTTATAATGACACGCAGCAGAAATACATTCCCCAGGTAACATCTTTACATGATCTATTACCGCGAGATAATCTCAAAATGTATGATAGCAAAGGTGTTTTTCTAGGCCAACTGGCAGATGGCGGGTTACACACCTCAGTTCCCCTCAACCAGGTCTCGCAAAGCCTCATCAATGCTACGATAGCGATTGAGGATAAAAACTTCTGGTCCAATCCAGGCATCGACGTTTTGCGCATCATCCAGGCCGCCATAGATGATCTACGCCAGGGCCACGTCGTAGAAGGTGGTAGCACAATAACCCAACAACTCATAAAAAACCTTGTAGTAGGCAACGAGACAAGCATTTTACGAAAACTGGAAGAAGTTGTATTAACACCAGATATTAACAGCCACTATAGTAAATCTGATATTCTGAATATGTACCTGAACACCATCTATTATGGTGAGCAAGCATACGGTATCGATGCGGCAACGACTACCTATTTTGGTATAGCAGATCAAGCGGGCAGGCCAGCTTCGACACAATTAGATCTAGCGCAGGCGGCCATGCTCGCGGGTATTCCAAGTTCGCCCGATACTTATGATCCCTTAAAGCATCCTCAAGTAAGTTTTGCCCGCTTCCAGCTTGTGTTGAATGCGTTAATCAACCAGCAATACATCACAAAAATTCAGGCACTGGACGCCATCCAGGAAGCCAGGAGTCCTCATTTCTTCAAGCATCCTGCGGCCCAGCAAAATCGTGCGCCACACTTCTTCAACTTTGTGCTCACGCAACTTGAGCAGAGCTTTCATTTGACGCGAGCGCAATTATCTCGTTCAGACATGATCGTCACAACGACACTAGACATAGGATTACAGGATAAAATCCAGAAAATCGCCCAGCAGCATATTGCGCAACTGAGTGGTAACAATGTAACAAACGCGGCTGAAGTGCTCATAGATTTTCATACGGGAGCCATTCGTTCACTGCTTGGCAGTATTGATTACAACAACACAAGCATTGATGGTCAATTCGACGTTACCACAGCATACCGTCAGCCGGGGTCTTCATTTAAACCTTATGTCTATGTAACAGCATTCGAGCAGGGAGCCTCGCCGGCCCAGGCAATCTCAGACGAACCAACAAGCATTCAGATTCCGTACTCCGTAGACCCCGTATTCACGCCACAGAACTACGATCTGCGCTATCATGGTCACATGACACTTCGTTGCGCGTTACAAAACTCGCTCAATGTTCCGGCTGTACGTACATTAGAGCATGTGGGCATTGCCCAGGCAATGAAAACTGCCCATGACATGGGAGTCACAAGTTACGAAGGGACGCCGGGGTACTCGCTAGTCCTGGGCGGGCTGGGAGTGCGTTTGCTCGACCATACCTCGGCCTATGGAACATTTGCCGACAATGGGGTCCATGTCCCATACTATGCAATAGAAAAAGTGACACTAGCGAGAAATCAGCAGACCTTTGGGCATCCCGCCAACCCTGGTAAGCAGGTCATCAGTCCACAGCTGGCCTATATGATGACCAGTGTATTGAGCGACAACACGGATCGTTTACCAGAGTTTTATGATTGTAACGTACTGCAACTTTATCAGAAACTCGCAGGAGAGCTGTTACGAAGGAGACCGGGGGCAGATACGTCCAGCGGCAGTAAAGACCGGGACAACGAACGATTTTCGCGATAATTTAACGGTAGGCTATACCACTGATTATGTCATGGGAGTCTGGGCAGGGAACGACAATAACACGCCAATGAATAGTGTAACCGGAGTTACTGGTGCAGCTCCCATCTGGCATGCCTCCATGTTGGTTGCAGAACAGGGGAAGCCGATTCGCAATTTTGTTAATCCGGGTGGATTAGAATGGGCCAGAGTAACCTATCCTGATGGGGTGCAGACCAGCGACTGGTTTATGCCAGGGACAGTCCCCACATTTATGCCATTCCCAACGGAGCCAACGCCGTTTGTTACTCCTGTAGCCACTCCACCGCCGGGTCAAGAATTGCCTGCAATGCAGCCCGTCAAGAAAACGCCTGGTCCTACGATTACCACACCCTATTGTCCCTCGGACTTCTCCTATGTTTGGACCCCGCCGGGATTTGGAGCAGTCTCGCCGAATCCCGGATGGTGGTAATCTAGCTGAAAAAGAAAAGCTTTCACAGACCTTTCTTCAATTAACATAGAGATAGTCTGTGAAAGCTTTTGATCAATAGAACATCTCAAAATTTTGAAGAAGATAATCTTTTGAAAAAGATCCTTGACTTCTTTCCGTATTTTCCGTATACTCATATTAATAAATAATTTTCATTAATTAATTAAGGAGTACGCAATGGCAAATATGGCTAGTTCGTTTCCTCATACGCACACAATTGCTGGCGGAAGGCACGAAAAGTATCAGAGACCTGGCACGATTGCGTCTCGTGGCCGGGTCTCTCTTGATTCTTGTTTCGCTTATTGGAACATTTGGAGCAGACTGGGATATTCAGTGGCACGCCGTCATCGGGCGAGACCGCACCTTTACGCCCCCACACGACATGATTCTGAGCAGTATTGGCCTGGCTGGGATCGTAGCACTAATTAGCATCCTGATCGAGACGAGATGGGCGAAGCGACAACCTGAGCTGAGACCCTATAGCACCGATTTTCTTAGTGTCCTGCACAGTTCACTCGGTTCTTACCTGGTTGGCTTTGGAGCTGTCTGTTCTGCTATCGCCTTCCCCCTGGATACCTACTGGCACTCACTCTACGGCATTGATGTCTCGCTATGGGCACCCTTCCACACCATGATTTATGCCGGTGGCATACTCGGCTCGTTTGGTATGATCTACCTCCTGCTCTCAGCGGCTCACCTATCTGAGATGCAGCAGGATCGTAGGACAGCGTCTTTCAGTTACGCAGGCATCGTTGTACTCCTGGGCATCCTCCTCTCCAAATTGAGCACCTTCCTGACACCGACAATCACCTCTACTGGAGATAACCTGCATTTTGCAGGTCTCACGGTGAGCCTCTTTCCATTCCTGATGGCACTGGCTGCCATTTTCATCTGCGTGCTAGCCGTGAGGCTACTACCCTGGATGGGGGCAGCCAGTATGGTTGTAATCGTATTTCTCCTACTCCTCTTGTTGATTAGAACATTCGTGCCGCCGATGATGGCGCTGCTCATGCAGGCTGAGCACCAGACCTATCTGGCACGAGCAAGCCGCATTGGTTCACTGATCATCCCCTTACTGGGACAAACGCCTCTGCTGCTGCTAACCTCACTCTGCCTTGATGGCGTGATCTGGCTGGGACGGCGCGGCCAGTGGGCACCAGCCAGGCAGAAAATATGGGGGAGCGTTGTATCGACGGTTAGCATCATGTTCGTGGCAGGTTTCACACTGGTACAGATAGGATTGCGCTTGCACACGACACAAGGTGGGAGCATGAGGGGGGGAATCGTGCTGGAAATCCTGCTCGCGCTCATTCTGGCGGTTCCTGGTAGCCTGCTTGGAGGTTGGTTGGGCTTAACAATTAGTGACACATTGCAAGCATTGCGAGGGTAAGATTATGCTCAAAACCATTCAACTTATACTCTGCTTGCTCGCTGTCGTCGCACTTATCGTGACAGGTGTAGCATTCTATCAGATCGTGCTGGCTGCGACCATACATGGTACTCCGGTGCGCTTCATCGAGGCCACAGCGGGACCCTATCCTATAAAGCTTGCATTATACAATGATCCAATCAACGCAGGTGATACCCTTCCATTCAATATAGCGGTTGCGTCCGGCACAAAGGGACCGCTCACCTACGAGGTGACGGCAAACGCAGGCCCTGGTGTTCCCGCTAGCTCGCAGGCGCAGGGCGATGTCAATACGCAGCAAAACACCCCCTATGGAGTGCCAGGGAGCATTACGCTGGTCACGCGTGGATCATGGATGCTGAACATTGTCATCAACGGACCTGCTGGTCAGGGCAAAGCCGCGATCCCCTTGACGGCAGTCTCGCCACCGGCCATACCAACCTGGCTGGCCTGGAATATCGGCCTGCTCCCCGTCTACGGTTTGTTGCTCTTATGGGTAGTGCAAACCCGGCGACGCATGGCACAGCAGCGGTCAGCAGATGGGCCAATTGAACGGTTAGAGGCAACAGAGATGATAAAGGGGGTCTCTTAGATGGCCCGTCTCGCAGAGCCACATCGGCGTGAAACGATCCTGCGTGCAGCAACGGAGGTCTTCACCGAACAGGGTTTTAGCGACACCCGCCTGGCCGATATTGCGCAGCGTGCAGGAGTATCCACCAGCACCCTCTATCTCTACTTTAGCTCGAAGGAAGAGATGGTGCGTGCCATCGCCCAGGAGAACCAGCAGATCCTGCTCAGCCAGTTGGGGCCAGTATTGGCACATCTGAGAGGAGAAGAGGACATTGCGAAGTTCGTCGAGATCATCTGCACATACGCTCAGGAACACCGCGATCAGATCATCATCTTCAATCTGGATAATGGCTTGAGCGCGGGGCGACGAGGGATACGTACGACGCATGGTCCACAGATTGAAAGGGGCATCGGGATCATCCGTCGCTTGATTGATGAAGGCTATCTCAGTCTCTATGATCCCGAACTAGTGATGGAGATACTCATCGCGACAACGCGCTGGATCATCAGCATGTATATCTCAACAAGAGAGGAAGAGCAAGAGCCGTTGAAGAGATTCTGCGTGCAATGGCTGTCTAAAGCTCTGCTGCGCTCTCCTGGTACGCAGGGAAGGGAGGCAATAATCAACGAGCGTTACGAAGATGGGGATTGAATATTGCCACAAGGGCGACAAGGACAAGACAGACCCAGAAAAACATGGTCGTGGGAAACGTTCCGAACTGCTGAAGCAAGAAACCGGTCAAGGCTATGCCGAGAGAGCGGGAGACGAGAAGAATGAGGCTAGTGATGCTGTTGACACGTCCACGCAACTCGTCGGGGATGAGGACTAAGAGATAGCTAAGCAGGCCGATTTCGAGGATTACACTTGAGAATGCCAGGCCAGCAAAGACAGCTCCCAGAGCAAGAGGAGAGCTGACAACGGCATAAAGCGGCCAGAGCAGTACAAAAAGGCCACAGCCAGTGATAGTAATCCAGCCAAATGGGAAGCGTTTCTGAATAAAAGGGGCAAGTTGGGAACCGATAATACTGCCGATACCTGCGACGGTAAACATCAAACCAATGAGAGTGGATGAGGCGTGCTGATGCTGAGCAAGCACAATCAAAAGCAAAGTGTGACCACCAGCAGTAAAGCCGACGCCGCCAATAAGGAATGAGAGAGAGCGAACGACACGTTGCTCCCAGAGCCAAAGGAATCCTTCCCGTATCGCCAGATGCAACTCAGGTGGTTTAGCAGCGTGCTCTTGCTGGAATGCGGTTTTGAGAAAACAGAGGGAGATAATCGAAGCCAGGTAGGAAACGGCGTCGGCCAGGAAAGGGAGAAAGGGAGCCAGGCTATAGAAGAGGCCACCAAGTGAGGGGCTGACCAGGGATGTTACCGCCTGCGAGGTCTGGTCCTGAGCAACAGCCGCCGGGAGTTGCTCCTTTGCTACGATATAGGGTAGGCGAGAGCTGGCAGCAAGATTGAAAAAGACCGCAAATGCGCCTTCAGCCGGGACCAGGAAGTAGAGAAGCTGCATAGGCAGGCTCTTCAGGACAAGCGCGATAGCGATACTAGCGAGGATGAGCGAACGTCCGATATCACAGATAATCATCACCCACTTGCGATTCCAGCGATCAACCAGCGCTCCAGCGATGAGTCCGATGACGATTTGAGGCAAAACTTCCAGAGCTCCGACTAATCCAGCCTGGGTGGCCGACTTTGTGAGAGCGAGGACGAGGAGGGGAAGGGCGAGTTGTGAGATGCCACTACCAAGCCAGGAGATGCTTTGACCACTCCATAAGAGGAGATAATCACGATTGCGCCACAAAGGGAGAGGGGAATTTCCATATTCGGATTTTGTTTTCCAAATCTTCTGGAGAATTTATTGACATAGTATAAGAGGTATCCTTTCACGTTCTTCGATAAAAGGATACCTTGCTGTAAGCATAATTTGGAAGAGAAAAACTATGCTCTAAGCATTCCTAACAGGAAAACTCAGAACATATAGCGCTGCCTACTGCTTATTCAAGGCTGGTAGAACCTCGTGTGCAAGCAATTCTAAAGAGGTAAAATCGTAGGGGACGCCTCCGGCTGAGACCATGAAGTAGTCAAAACCGGCTTCGACGAAGGGATGTAGCTGCTCAGCGACCTGTGAAGGAGTGCCGACAAAGCCCAGGCCAAACGGTCCTCTGTGCATTGCCGTGAGTTCTTTCAGCTTTTGTTCATTCTCAGCACAATAGCAGCTGATCATCGCGGTGCGACGTAACGTTTTTGGATCGCGACCAACGGCCTCACAGGCAGCATCCAGTGCATTAAGGCGTTCTTTTGCTTTGTCCAGCGTCTCGATGCCGGTGTTCCACCAATCGCCATATTTAGCAGCAATGCGCATCATACGTGGCTGAGAGGCGGCGATGAGAACAGGGGGAATCGGGTCTGGATGAGGCAGACAGTTGGCATTTGTCACCTGGTGATATTTGCCCTCGAAGGTTACATTCTCCTCGCGCCACAGAGCATTGATAATCTGTAATTGCTCTTCAAACTCGCTCACGCGCTGGGCCGGTGGGGGAAAAGGAAGATGATAGGCTCTGGCTTCTTCCTCGGCCCAGCCAGCACCGAAGCCAAAGATAAATTTTCCCTGGCTCATATACTGGAAAGTTGTGGCCATTTTTGCCAGCTGCGCCGGATTGCGAAAGAGTTGGCAGAGAACCATATGTCCATATTTTAATTCTGGTTGTAAGGCGGCAAGATAGGTCAACATCGTCCAACCCTCAAAGAGAGGGTGATTGCTAAACTGGAGATGATCGGGAAGCCAGACCAAATCAAAATGACCCACAATCAGATCAAGAGCGGAACGGATCTTACTGAGAAACTCCTGACGAGGCAGATTTGGATCAGGATTGCTAATGGGAACACTTAAACCAAATTGAACCTGTGCCATGCTTCTACTTTCTTACTAAACAAAACGATGCTTTCCCTGCTTTTGAGGTGCAGAGAAAGTAAACCTGCTACAATCGTATCACAGGAACAGGTTAGCTTGTGTAGCATTCTGTTGATTTCTCGCTGATGCCAGAGATTTCTACGCTCAGTGGATATTTATGAAAGGGCTGGAGCAGACAAGCGTTTTGAAAAGAAGCGCAGCAGGAGCAGGTAGCCAATCGAGATTGAAATGAAGCCTATGAAGGCAAGCAGACTGGTGAAACTTGCGCCACCAGAGGTATAGCCGTACACTGTTCCTATGAGCCCTAACAGACTAACAGCATAGAATGGAATACCACTTACAAGGGCTATCTTCGTTTGGACATGTTGATCCTCCATCCCAAAAGAGCGATGGAAAAAGCGTGCTGTGAGGTAGGTGAAGATTACACCAAGGACAATGTAGACGAGAAGGAGTCCAAGCCAGACGGCCAATGCTATTCCAATAGAGTTGAGACCAGAGTCCGGTATCATCTCTAAACTTCCCAAGAATATCCCAACGCAGAAGCAAATGAAGATCGTGGCAGGCAGGCAGGCACGTATAATCTGAAGTATGTCAAAAGTGATTGGTCCAATTATAATTTTCATTGTGATAATCTTTCCATATGTATACAAGGATAGTGTCTATGACAGATTGTACACTCGCATAAATGCGGTAGAAGCGCTGAAGAACCCTCCAGCAATACACGAGAAGATGCATTCGCAAAATCTTCTATGAGAAGTATACTTGAGAAAAGAGGGAGATGCAAAGGTTTGAGTACATAGATCTGTGTGAGTGAATCTCTATGGGAGTAATAGTTGTTGTGCCCCTTGCAGCGTCTGGCCATCCCGTTTTCCCGCTTTTACATGACCCTTCTGTTAGTACTTTTGTCGTAGCATAGATCTACATAAAGTTATTTCTCTACCTAAATGAGAAGCTTATGCATTACAGGAGAGTGGTACAAAATATCAATTTGATCCTATCCTGACCGCCTTTTTTGAAAGATCGTTAAAGAAGGGGAAAAGGTGACAGGCGAGCGGGAGACCAGCCGATTGCCCTACGCGATCTTGGTCGGCGAACTGGAGACGTAAGCCGATCTGCCCTACGCGATCCTGGTCAGCGAACTGGAGACGGGCTAGCCGATCTGCCCTACGCGCGGTCCAGAGACCTGCCGATCGCCACAACGGACTTCGTCGGCGAGCTGGAGACGGCCTAGCCGATCTGCCCTACGCGATCTTGGTCGGCGAACTGGATATAAGATTTACTATACTTTATGAAGCAATAACGAGGCTCTTTTCTTTTGTATGAACGGAGAGATATTTCTATGGGGAATGATACAAATGCTTCTTCTGTGGAAACAGTGCAGCGGCTAGGCGAAGAGGTCCGTAAGAATGTTGGCCGTGTCATTATTGGGAAGGCTGATGTTATTGATCTACTGCTGGTGGCGCTGCTGAGCAATGGGCATGTGCTTCTTGAAGATGTGCCTGGGATGGGCAAGACGGTAATGGCGAAGGCGCTGGCGCGGTCTCTAGGGGCTAGCTTTCAGCGTGTGCAGGGGACGCCTGATCTTCTACCAACGGATGTGATAGGAGTAAGCTATTACGATCAGGGGCGCAATGAATTTGTGTTTCGCAAAGGGCCAGTATTTGCACAAATTCTGCTGGTGGATGAGATTAATCGTACGACGCCTCGAACACAGTCCTCGCTACTTGAAGCGATGGCAGAGCGACAGGTGACGGTTGAGCGCGATACGATGCTCCTACCCAGCCCTTTTCTGGTCCTTGCCACACAGAATCCGATTGAACAGGAAGGGACCTTTCCTCTGCCCGAAGCGCAGCTAGATCGCTTTCTGATGCGGGTACAGGTCGGCTATCCGACAGAAGAAGAAGAGCAAGCAGATTCTGCATCGCTTTAAGACTGAGGAACCACTTGAGAGCCTGGAGCCAGTTATCACAGCAGAGCAGATAAAAAGCCTGCAAGAGACTATTCGGCAGGTCTACTGGCAGCCGGAGGTTGAGCGCTATCTGCTGGCAATCGTGCGGGCGACCCGTAGCTATGATGCGATACAGCTTGGCGTCAGTCCTCGCGGGACGCTGGCTTTGTATCGTGCCTGTCAGGCGTATGCCGCGCTGCAAGGGCGCGATTTCGTGCTACCTGATGATGTGAAGTTCCTGGCTCCGGCGGTGCTGGCCCATCGCCTGGTAACAACAACACGGACACGTATGCGAGGGAAGCGCACACTGGAGATTATCAGCGAAATTGTCCAGGCAAGTGCTGTACCCGTAGAAGTAATTGCAGCGCCCGTAACAAGAAAATAGCAAGCAGTGGATACATGAAAATGGATCAATTCTCGATTGAGCATGATGAAGCCGTTCTCAAGAAGCAGCGCTACTGGTATATTCCTTCAGGCATTCTTCTGCTTATCAGCGTGCTTACGCATCAGCCTCTAGCATTCCTGGCTGCGTTGTTTACGTTTGTTATCGGGTATATACCGAATACCTGGTATCAACATGGGCTACAGCATCTTGTGGTACGCCAGACAGTGAACCAGCATAATTTCTTCTTCGGGGAGCGGGTAACACTTTCGGTAAGCATTGAAAACCGTAAGTTTCTGCCTCTCCCCTGGCTACAGGTGAAAAACAGTATTACACCTCCTCTAACACTCAATGCAAGATCCCCTATGCGTTTGCAGAAGACGAACAAAGAACAGTTAAATACCACATGGCAGATCTGGTCATACCAGCGCGTGACACGGCGCTATAAGCTGCCTTGCCAGGTACGCGGTCTGCATCTCTGTGGACCTTTACGGCTGGAGAGCAGCGATCCTTTCGGCTGGTTAGAATGCAGCGCCGATGTAACAGCGATGGAGGCACTGCTGGTCTATCCACTGATCGCGCCCCTGGAAGCACTCGGTCTTGCTTCGCTCCATCCCTTTGGGGAGTATAGCTCGACGCGTTCACTGCTGGAAGATCCTTTGCGCTTCTCAGGAGTGCGAGATTATATGCTGGGCGATGACCCGCGCCGCATCCACTGGAAAGCGACGGCGAGATCAGGCGAGATGCGGAGTAAAATCTACGAACCTAGCAGTTTACGGCGTCTCCTGGTTTTACTTGATACCTATAACAATTCTAACGAGTTGCAAGAAGCAGACCCGGCAATTCAGGAGCTTTCGATTACAGCGGCGGCTTCGATTGCGCTGTGGGCTCTGGAAGAAGGCTATATGGTTGGCTTGCTTACCAATAGTGCGGTTATGCACTCAGCACATCACTATGACAAAGCGTGACGACAAATCCGATCTCAACAGGAGACACAGGCAAAACAACCATCAGCGCCCCAGGCGTAACGGTGCCCTTTTCAAGTGACCCGGAACACGCTCAAGATATGCTTTCAACGCTAGCCTGTCTGGTCCCTGAATATCACTCGCCGATTGAGCGATTTATCGAGACAGAAGAGCGAATGTTTCCGCTAGGCGTAACGGTGGTACTGGTGAGTGCAGCGGCCACCCTGAGCGAGTTGACAGTTGCGCAATTGCTTGAGCAGCGTTTGCATGGGGCAGCGGTCTATCTTGCCCTCACTGGCAGAAAGAAGAAAAGGTTATCGAGACCTACGATCTGCCAGTTTTTTATCTGGGCGGAAGGGAGAAATGGCATGAACTTGTCGCCACAGTCAACGAAGGAGAACACGATGCAGGGATCAGTGCAACCGCGCTTCAACTGGATTGAAGTGCTGGCGATTCCTATTGCATCGAGCATTATGGAGACGCAGCCCATCATAATGATCCTGCTCTTTCTAGGGCCAGTACTTTCACAAAGTGGGCAGATTCCGATCAATACACTTCAACTCACGCTTATTTTGCTGAGTATGCAATGGTGGGCACTGCTCGTACAACACTTTATAGCGCGTGGAATCACGGCGGAACGAGCCCGCATCCTTCAGGTAGCAGGCCTTTGTGCCGCGCTGCTTATCTTTATCCTCATCAATGTCTTCACAGTAGAGAACATCGTTTTTGCCAGTATCGTTGTCGTCGCTGCGGTACTCTGGTCCTGGAAGCGCGGCATTGACCGAACACGGACAGATCTAAATGAAGAGCAGATCATTAACGCCTTCAGAATTGGCTTTATCATCGTTATTGGTATGCTTATGTTCACAACCATCCTGCCCGGTCAATATTTCACGCTGCCCACAGATGTACTGGCGCAGGCGTTACCGCTCTTCTTCCTGAGCGGTCTACTGGCACTTTCATTTACAAGGCTCATTCAGATTCAAAAAGACAATGCACTCCATCCTGGCAGCAAGAAAGATCCCACGCGATCCTGGGCAATTATCCTGAGCAGTGTGTGGATTGCCCTGGTAATCGTTGCCCTGGCATTAGAAACTTTCTCTTTTACAATCATCCAGAAGATCATATTACCTCTCTGGAACCTCCTGGGGTCAGTCGTGCTCTGGATTCTTGAAGTGCTCTTCTTTCTGCTCGCCACCATCTTTAACTTTTTCTTCAAGCCAGCAAAGATGGAAAGTCTTCCTACCCTCTGACACACATACAACAAGCAGACTATCCTTCGCATCCGCTTCAACCCAAAGATCGGCGCACCATCGCAGGATCTGATCCTCTTCGTACGCATTATGCTGCTGGTTGTCGTAGTGGTGGTGATAATTCTCTTTGTGCGTGCGATACTTGGCAGATTGAAGACACGTGTAGAAGACGAGGCGGAAGAGGAGGAGCGTGAAAATCTGGATATCGGTGCGATTTTAAATGAGCGCCGCGAAGAGCGGCAGAAACGGCGACAGAAGCAGGCAACATTCGCATTGGAAGCGCTCGATCCAAATTCGGTGAGAGTGCGTTATCGGGACCTGCTGCTTGCACTGCAAGAGGATGGTGCAGGTCTCGCACGCCTACCTGCTGAGACACCACAGGAATACCAGAAGCGGCTGGCTCTAGCAATCAGGACAGCGCCAGTCTCAATTGGTCAGCCTGCCGCAGATGCGCCAGCCGAAGTTGCCATTCTGGAAGAGCTTACCCAGGCATATGCGCGTGAACGCTACGGAGCCAGAGGACTTGAACAGACGCGGCAACGATATCTGAGCAGCTGGGTTCCTTATTTAATTCAGCGGCTCCATCGTCCCAAACCAGTAGAGCAAAAGCAGCTAGAGGAGCATTGGGGAACAGGATTATAGAGCGGCAGTCTTAATCTCATCTGTCAAGATGAAATATGGCCACAAGGGATATCAATTTATGAATAGCCGATAGAGGTAGACTATATAGTAAGGATTAAAGAGTTCCAGCTATTTCGTTATTCTTTCTACTGTTGTACGTCTTATAACTAAGCATACATATTTCTATGAATATGCACCTTATGAACAAATTCACGGATGTTATGTGGGAGGGAAGAGTAATGCACGTTATCATCAACAGAATTCACTTTGGGAATTTTCGTTTTATCCTCGAATTAGAAGCTGGGCCGGCGGTTGAACCAGGTCAGCTCACCCTCTGGATGGCCGAGAAAATAGATATACATGCAGTACCGTTAAGTGAATTCAGGTTAGAGCAGCTTCTTTATGCAGTAAAAGAGCCATTGCGTGCCCAACTGTATATGCAACTGGAGATGGAAAAGCAAGCGCTTCAACAAGCTTTTCAAGAAAAGCACGCGACCTTTTTTGCATATGAGAGAACTCAGCAAAAGCGAGTGGGGGAAAGAACAGGAAATAAGACACGCGATCTGCGCCGTCAGCAGGAGAAACTCCTTCTGCAACTGGAGCAGGATTTTCGGCAAAACGAGCTACTCAAGCTGGAGCAAACGGCTTATAATCTGGAAACGCTTCAGGCTGAGAGCCATATCTTCAGTGAGGAGCGTTTTCTACGACATTTCAAAGACAACGAAGTTAATGATAGCGTCATTCGTCAGTTCTGTTTTCAATTTGCTTTTGATCCGGTGCAGAGAGAAAAAGTATTAGCAGAAACGGCTCGGCTCCCTCAACCCGCTAAACCTTTTTTTGAATAGAGAAATAGACTATCCTGGCTGATCAGGAAATCTTACGCTATTTCCTGATCAGGGGATATGCTGAAAGCGCTGTCGTACATCCATGAAAAGCTGGAGCAGGAAGAAGAGCAAGAGGCTCCCGATGAGAGAGAGTGCCGTATAGACAAAGAAAATAGTCGTAGCCAGAACAAACGTCTCATTGTGCAACAAGAGATCGCTATAGCTAGCAAAGGCTGTACCTATGATAATTGCCAGAGAGCAATAACTATAAATCATGCGACGGGTAACCCGGCGAGAGAAGCTAGCGCGACGTACAAGAAATCCCACCAGCAAGCCAACCAGAGCTACGCGGACATCCCAATTCCAGCCAAAATGCCCATTGGAATAGCTAATATAATCGCCCAGAAGAGTGCCAGCGCCGCCCACACAGAGTCCGGCCCAGGGTCCCCAGGTCACACCGAAGTAGAGGGCCAACACGAGAGTCACAGTATCCAGAAGTAGGAAGAGACTGATACGGAAAGACGCAGTCCCCACTATAAATTTATACCAGGTTGGAAAGGTGCCATGATCGAGCCAGAGCATAATCAGAGTACAGAGCAGGGTTCCTAGCAACACAGTTGAAAAGATCCTCTGCTTGTTAGAGAGAGCAACAGGCTGGGGTATATTTCTAGCGAGAGGAGTAGCATTCGGAGATTGATAACGTAGAAATGCGGGTATGTGGAGTACCGAAGCCAATCTGGAGCCAGGGGACTGAGCTGCGGCCTGAGGTCGAGCTGCGGGCTGAACGGCTGGAGCAGGTTGTTGGAGAGAGGATGGCTGGAGCTTTTTTCTGACCTGGGCAATATTTGCGACCTGTTTACGCATAAACGCCGCCAGATCGGGCATTGAGAGACCTGATACAGGTGCAGGAGTAGCTGAAGTAGCAGGAACAGTTGGTGGCTGAGCGGGTAAGACCACCTTTCTCTGCGCGGACGCGGCAGCGGCGACAGGAATCTTCGCGGAAGCTACAACAGAGGCCGCGATATGCTGCAATTCTTGTTTGACGGCCCTCATAGTTGCAGGACGTTGTGTCTCATCGAGGGAAAGCATACGCATAACCAGATCCACGAGATCAGAAGGCAGAGCGGGATTCAGTTGTTGCAGAGGCGGCAGATTAAAGGGCGTCTGCGAGGGCGAGCGTCCAGAAAGCATCTGATAGAGGACGCCACCCAGGCTATAGATATCCGAGCGAGGAGTAGTCTGAGAACGGCCATACTGCTCCGGGGCGGCATAACCGGCTGAGCCGAAGGCGGCAGTATCTTTGGCCTGACCGGGCTTAAAATGGCGAGCGATACCAAAATCGATCAGATAGATTTCACCTTCGGGAGTACGCATAATATTGGCAGGTTTGAGATCGCGAAAAATGATTGGCGGCTTCTGAGCGTGGAGATATTCCAGAACCGAGCAGAGGATAATGCCAATCTGGACAGATTCAGCGACAGAGAGTTTTCCGGAATGCTGAGCAAGATACTTTTGCAGAGTCTCACCGGGGATAAACTCCATTACCAGATACCAGCGGCCACCCTCAGTAAAATAGTCGTGGATACTGGGCAGATTGGGATTCTGCAAACGGGCAAGCATGTGGGCTTCTTGCTTAAAGTTTTGGGCGGCATCGGTAATGCCCTGAGCCGAAAGCTTCTGCTGGCTCATCTCTTTAATGGCGACCAGGCGGTCTCCCAATTCAGTATCCTCGGCGGCATAGACAGCGCCCATGCCGCCAGAGCCAATCGTGCGTACAATGCGATAGCGCTGCTTTAAGAGAACCTGGGTGGGTAGCAGACCAATGGAAGAGTTAAGAGGCTTCAGTGAAACATTGTCAGGAGTCAAGGGTCTACCGCAAGCAAAACAGAGGCGTTGGCCCGGTTGATTAGCCGCACCACAAGTATCACAAAAGATTTCAGACGCCATTAGGGATCACTCTCTCATCCTAGAAAAATGCTCTGATAGCATGCACAAGTATTCCAGTCATCTTTTCCTATTACGTATGATAAGAACGAATTGATTTGTCAAACATCAAATGCCATTCGCATTCTACCACAGCCTGTCAGTTGCAATTCCATAAAAATCTGCTATTATTGCCTATAAATTAAAAAAGGGAAGGGCAAGGAAAAACGCAATGCCACAGAATGAACAACAGCGCCAGAAGGCAACCATGAAAAAGCGTAGCAAACAAAAAGCAGCTTCAAAGCATAAGTTTCAGCGTCAGACTGCTGTCGCGGGTCTCTCACAGGATATTGTACGAAATGCTCGATCCTTCCCTATCTTAGAGTGCTGGATAAATGAGGACTGGCAGACTGGCACTCTGGGACTTGTGCAGGTGCTTGTAGCACGGCAGCAAGCAGATGAGACAATCTGTTTTGGTTTTTACCTTGTGGACAAGTTTTGCCTGGGACTCAAAAACTCTCTTGCGCATACTGGTTATCGTCTTGCACGTTACCAGGCAGAAGCACAACATATGTTTACCCATGCCACGCCAGTAAAATGTCCGCCTGAGTTAGCGCATCAAATGATCTATGGAGCGATTGAGTACGCGGCAAAGTTTGGCTTCTCGCCCGAACACGGTTTTGAGCTGACACAATATATACTAGCACCGCGTGGCGAACTGGAAGAGCCATATGATATCAGCTATGGCAAAGATGGAAAACCATTTTTTGTAGCAGGCCCGCGTGACAACGCAAAGGAGATCGTAAAGCAATTGGAGAGAACGGCAGGGCCAGGAAACTTTGACTATCTAGTGATGGCACCGCCGCCAGATCTACTTTAAGTTAGCAGATGAGAGACAAAAATTTATTTCACAATCTGCGTTACTACCTATCTCTCAGAATCTATTTAGAGAAAGAAAAGGAAGAAAGTCATAGCCCAGCAGAATAAGGATGAGGTACGAGAAAAGCGGATTCGTGAGGAGATCATGCCAGATGCATTTGGTCCTCAAGAAGAGGCGATATCATGGCATATCTACCTCTCTGAGAGGCTAGAATTTCCGTTTTCCGCATGCTGCGTCATGTCTCGTGCGACCTCACCATTAAAGATTGGAGATAAAGTAAAGGTTTTAGAGATGGCATCGGAAGAAGAGAGTGAGCACGAGATATTGGTACTAATTCGCTGGAAATCGCGCCGGTTAGCAGTGCCTCTAGGGCAGTTAGAAGGTAGTGAAGTGGATGAGGAGGTGAGGCAGGCAATAGAAGATTGGCACTATTGGATGAGTCATAATGCCAAATGGTAGGGTTAAAAGCGATGGATAGTACTATCCATCGGCAGAAAAGCCAGATTTCTGAACGGTTAGAGATATACAAATTTCGCTCTTCATTTTTTACAGCACCAACTGCTAACGGGTAACTATAAAATACATTGTAAAGATGGACGAGAGCGGATAGCAAAAGCTACGGTCTACACTGGGCAGGTAGCGGAAATTGATTGGCGTTAAGATTATATACATTGACAGCAACAGGCACAAAGAATAGCATGGAGCAACAAGTTTAGAGAACGTGGAATTGCAGGCTAGCGAGAGGGAATAACTGCTGTGAGCCAGATACTCAATACATCGATAGAGAGCTCGTGGAAAGAGGCAAACAGGCTTATCATTATCCTTCGAGCATGGGGTATTGAGTACTTGATAGGTCTTGAGCAGGCTTCTTCTTCCCAGATAGCAGATCAATATCGAATTTGCATCTCCGAAGGACTTCATTCCGCTGCCTGTACAGTGGGAAACGCATGCGCAATACATTGGGCGCTATGGGCAGATTGAAGTCTTTTACTTTGACTTCTACAGTATTGCTCTCAGCAAAATAGAACGTGGTACAACGCGCGATATTGAAGACGTGAAATTGCTGGTTCAGCAAGGGCGTATTTTTTTGGATGAGTTGGATGCAAGCTACCAGGAAGTCCTGGCACAGCTAGGCAAAGGGCGCTACCCAAAGATTACGCCTGAACGCTTTGCACAGCGTTATACAGCAATACGGCTTTTCCTTTAATTCGTTCTTTTTACGTTATCAAAAATGAAGATGTACTAGAGAGCTACCTGAAAAGTTGATGCTAGTAACGCGAAAATACTTCGTTGGCGATAGCATTTGAGACCATGAGATTGGCCTAATTTTCAGGCCGGTCTCATAGTCTCAAAGATACTCTGGATTAAATGTCCAGGTTGGCGTTTTTGGCGTGGCTTTCGATGAAGCGCTTGCGAGGGGCAACTTCGTCGCCCATGAGCATGCTAAAGGTCTTGTCGGCCTCTATAGCTTCGTCGATATTCACCTGGAGAACGGTACGCTTGGCGGGGTCCATAGTGGTGTCCCAGAGGGTCTCAGGATTCATTTCTCCCAGACCTTTGTAGCGGCCAACCTCTGGCTCTTTGCCGTTGTGGGTGCTGCGATACTCCTCAATCAGGACATCTCGCTCTTCTTCTGTATAAACGAAGCGCGTTTGCTTACCGAATTTTACGTGGAAGAGCGGCGGTTGGGCGATGTAGAGATGGCCGTCGTCGATCAAGACACGCATATGCCGGAAGAAGAAGGTGAGCAGGAGAGTACGAATATGCGCTCCGTCAACATCGGCGTCGCACATAATGATGATGCGGCCATAGCGGAGTTTGGCTTTGTTGAGATTCTCATCGATGCCGACACCAATCGCGGTAATGACGTTTTTGACTTCTTCGTTTTTGAGGATTTTGTCCAGTCCTACGCGCTCGACGTTCAGGATTTTACCACGCAGTGGGAGGATGGCCTGAAAATGACGATCACGTCCTTGCTTTGCACTATTATGGACAAAGACGCCACTTGCCAGTGCAAAATTATGCGTGCCAGGAACCTCTACATCGTACACATCCATCTCTTCTTCCAAGACTTCAATTGAAGTTATACGGTGATTATAGGTTGCTAACACACCTTGAGGAGTAGCTATCTCTGGTTCCTTCATATCAGATAACTTGCGGTACAACGGCATAAGCGAATCGTTGGGAGTAAGTTGTACAGCCTCTTTATAGGTACCATCACGTAGCATGAAACGATGGTCGGGAGTACAAACAATTGTTTCTCCATTGTCCAGAGTCACACAAATCACGTTGGCATGCGCTTTTGTCATACGGGCGTTAATCAAGCGCTCTAGTCCGATTGTACCATCCTTACGAATCGTATAACCAAAATGCTCTTTTCCCTCAGCCTGCTCTTTAACTAAATCGTTAAAACTGAGAGCGCGGCCATCAGCAAGTGCTACTAAAGTATCGCCAGAGAAACAACCGCCCGCCGAATCGCCTTCGACTATGTAAAGTTCACAGCGATCAGCGCGACGTTCGCTACAGTCGGCAAGTTTGCCGGGGAGGGTAGTATCGAGAGCGTTTTTACGCTGGATGAGGTCGCGGGCAGCGCGGGCGGCTTCACGAGCGCGGGCAGAGGTCAGACATTTATCGATGATAGCTTTGGCCTCGCCGGGCGTCTCTTCCAGGTACTGGGCTAAGAGTTCGGTAGCGATAGCTTCTACGATAGGGCGAACTTCGGCATTGTTGAGCTTGCTCTTGGTCTGGGCTTCAAATTGAGGATTAGGGATCTTCACGCTGATGACTGCCGTCAGACCCTGACGCACATCGTCGCCGGTCAGGTTGCCATCTTTCTCTTTGAGGATATTGGCTTTACGTGCATAGTCGTTGAGAGTACGGGTGAGGGCACTACGAAAACCCGTGATGTGCATTCCACCATCAACGGTATTAATGCCATTGGCAAAGGAATATTCAGTAGAGGACCAGCTATCATTGTACTGGACAGCCAGTTCGACTTTCACTTTGTCAATTTCTTTGCTGACACTGACTGGACGCGCCTGCAAGGTATTGCGATTCTTATTGAGGTAACGTACAAAGGAGACCAGGCCACCTTCAAAATAGAAGGTGGCTTCCCGATCAGTGCGCTCATCGAGCAGGCTAATAGTCATGCCACGATTGAGATAGGCCATCTCACGGAAACGCTGAGCCAGGATATCAAAGTTAAAATCGCGTGTCTCCATAACGGTCAGATCTGGCAGGAACGAAGTAGTAGTACCAGTGCCTTCGACGGATTCAATATCTTGTAGAGGAGTGACAGGGAGACCTTTCTCGTAACGCTGCCGCCAGAGACGTCCGTTAAGCTTAACATCTACCTGACACCACTCGGCGAGCGCGTTCACAACAGAGACGCCGACACCGTGTAGACCGCTACTGATCTGATAGCCGCCGCCGCCAAACTTCCCGCCAGCGTGTAGAATAGTCATAACGACTTCCAGAGTTGAGAGGCCGGGGCGCTGAGGGTGATCTTCAACAGGGATACCACGTCCATTATCAGAGATAGTAACGGAACAGTCAGGATGAATAACGATAGTAATAGTGTCGGCATAACCCGCCATAACCTCATCAACACTATTATCGACCACCTCCTGAATCAGATGATGGAGGCCGCGCTGATCGGTGGCACCAATATACATACCTGGGCGAACACGAACCGCTTCCAGGCCCTCAAGAATCTGAATGTTCTGTCCGCCATAGCCATTATTACTCGTCTTGCCGTTGCCATCCACCTTACTATTCCCGTTCCCTTGTGTATTCAATTCATGATTGAGGAGAGCATCGTGTTCATCAGAAAGCTGCTCTGCCATAATCGCATCTCTCGTATTTGCCATAGTGCCTGGATATTCCTTTCATACCTGCCAACTTGTCATAGTGCCAGCGCCACAGGTATGCATATAAAGCGTACTCTTCTCTATCAGAAAAAAGCGGCGGCAGGTGTTACACGCATAACGATACTGCAACAAACCACATACCCCTGCTCTCCTTGCAGTCATAAGCAAGGCAAATTCTCCAAGAATCGCTGGTCTCCAGAACTGACCATCTGCTTAAATAGATACTTTAAGAACTTACGCTGCAACACGTAAGTACACAGATAGCAGGATTGGAGAGAGCGCTTGTAGAAAGCTGAGTGACATCCCTCTTATAGTAGGCTTCTTATCGTACCTAGAAAATGCGGAAATTTACTAGTTTTCGTTCCTTTATTATACCATAATTCGGAGAATAAAGAAAGCAGACAGGTTGAACGGACAACCGCAGAGGGTTCTCACCGCAGGACCTGAAAAATTCAAGGAGATGTACCATCGAAAAGGTCGAGCGATGGTACATCATACTCAGTTACGGGATGAATTGCACAATAAAATCACCACACTAAAAGAATAAATAGCATACTACATTTCAGAGCAAGCATAAAAAGTGTCTGCGCCTAATAGCGAGGCCCGCCGCCCATTACCTGTTGTGGCGGTGGACCGCCGGGCATCCCCATAGCTGCCATATTAGGAGCCATACCAGGCATATTCTGCTGTAAACCTCCACTCAGATTGGAAGCACAATAGGGGCAGAAGGTCCAGCGAAGTTCCAGAAGGCGTTCGCACTTAGGGCAAGAGCGTTTGAGTTTCTGACCACAGGAAGGGCAGACCTGGAAGTCTGATTCGATACGTGCATGACAATTGGAGCACGTCTGGCGCTCCGTCATCTCAGCTAACAGAGACTCTTCTTCCAACTGGCGTTCGTAGATTTCCGCCAGGGTCTGACGCGGGCGCAATATCATATAAATGAAGACGCCAATAAAGGGAAAGACCGCAACCAGGACCGTCGATAGGACTTGAGAAAGAAAATCTTGCGTACGTGCACGAATATCACGAAATGTCCAGATAACCAGGCTTGCCCAGAAAGCGACCACAAAAGCTGCCGTACAACCAATCAATGGGCCAGCAAGACTTTGTAGTGTTGTTAATATATTCGTTGAGCCACCTGTACCTGCATTTGCGAAAAGAAGAACTATAGTAGAACTCACAGGACGAACGCCCCTTTCAAAATCAGAGATAAAGCACAGCATTCGATACGCAAGGCATTGCGCCTGGCAGTTTTCTTGTCTGTATACACTGAATTACAACGTATTGCACTGCCAGATGTTGACAGTATAGGACCATAAGTTACAGAAGAAGACCAATCTAGATGAATCCGGATGAATCCCAAGAATAGGTACTCGTTGTTTCCCTGGTCCATATTTTGAGAAAATGCTTGAGACACTTTCTCCAGAAAAGAGAGTAGAGTTAAACGCATACAACAGTCATAATACCACCACCACAAACACGTACAGGAATCATTCCTGCCTGTACATCAAGAGGTACAAGGTACTCCTCCAACAAATTAGCTTGATAGGCCTCAGTGAAGTCAAAGCCGGGTCTAATTTCTCCTCCTATCTCTTCACGCAAAGGATTATAGAGACGAATCACAATTCCCTGTCCCTTCTCGGCCCGTTTAATCGTACTAACGATGAGAGCAGCAGGCTTCAGTTCGAGCAGGGAAGGCAATTGAGCACCTGGATGCTGGTTCGTCACAAAAGCGCGTGTAGTAAGCGGTATCTGAAATGCCTGAGCTTGTTTCAGAACCAGGGCATCTTGTGCCTGCCAGGAGCCTGAGTGAGGGACCAGCGCGTAGTCAAAAGTATTGACGCCCTGACATTGGGCTTCTGGCGTATATTCCATTGGGCCAGCATGGCCACGGCGTGTCGCCAGATCACCTCTTGAGAGCCATTCCACACAGCGCAAGAGAGTTATTGCCACCGCCTGTCCTCCAGCAGCGCCAGCAACATTTTGAATCACCTCACATTCTGGTAGACCGCGATTGAGAATTGCCAGGCCATAGGCATCATTACTGAGATCAACAAAACGTTTTTGCGGAAAGAGATTTACCGGTGCCTCAGCCCACTCCGTGTTATCAGCAGAATGCGTCTCTCCAAGCGAGCGTGTACTCACTTCAAACGTCCCATCAACGGCTACCTGTTCTACTTTATATGATACAGGAAAAAGAACACGCAACCGATGATCTTTACTTCTATTATCTACACGAGTATGAATATCAATTCGCTGCACGCCAGGTACCAGAGTCACATCACTCACAATAGCGCAGTCTACAAGCCGGGTACTCCGTCCATCTCGATCACTGGTACAAGAAGCAGGTAACGCCCAATGGCTACTAACGCGCAACGTTGCCTGGACAGGACCTTGCTGTAGCAGTTCGATAGAGGGAGGCGCGGCAGGCTCATGAACAAACACATCCTGTGCTGGTGGACAATAGGTATATAAATCACCAATATCCCCTCCATCTACGAAACGATTCAGTCCTGAAAAAGATACATTTGTCAGCCTATCGGTCACATGTAAGCTGCCATCTTGTGGATTAACTGTCACAGAATAAAACTCATTTTCGATAGTATAAACCTCAGATTCGGCTAGCTTCTGGTGTACCGTGAGAGGAGAGAGAGGAGCTATTTCTTGTACATCTCCTGCGCTTACCCCACGAGGATAGAGCCAGAAGGGTGTACAGCCAGACGCAAGCAGATCGGCGGCCACAAACTCAATAGTCTCTCGTGCCTGATCGACCAGAGTTATCTCTACAGTATGAATATCTTCGCGTTCTAATAACGCCATAATCTGTGTTCCAGCCTCTAGCAGTTCATTTGCCACGAGCTGCACACGCGCAGCAGGGGCAAGCATAATTTCGATGGCAGCAACGCCCTCTCTTGTAGCATGATGTCTGGAGTGTAGAGAGGGGCGAGAAGGATCATCAATGACAATATGGCTAATGACCTGGGGCTCACTTGTTTCACTCAAGGCAGAAATAATCATACTCTGGGCCATCTCCAGAAGTTGTGCGGGTTCACTTGTACCAGAGAGAGCAATACCAGCAACAAGCATTTCTCGTGCAAAAGCCATGCTCCCAATCTCCTGTCGCCAGCGTTTGACAAGCTGCCAGGGCAAAGATCGTCCATTTCGATCAAGCAATACGGCCTGTTGAAGAGAGCCGGGAATTTGTATTTCGAGCTGGACGCGCTCGGTTCTGGGTCCTGGAGCAGGATTAAAGACCACAATAGGCAAAGGTTCGGCATTGTTGCCACGAGAAGGAAAAGGTGCAGTAGTCTCTAGCTTTTCTGCAATTTGATGCATCGCCTGACTAATCAGGCTTTCGGAAATCTGCTGACTCTGGGCAAAACGGACGAGATTTTCCTGATGAACCTGATCGATGCCACAGCCACAAATACTGTCATGAGGATGATTTTGCAGCAGGTAGCGCCAGGCCATTCGTACCAGACCACGCGGATAGGTCGCCCCAAGATGAGCAGCCCAGGCGGTGAGCGGTTCAACCCAGTGCTCTAAAAGCTGCTCTGTTAGATTATTCTGCTGCTTAATCCATATGCGTGCGGAGAGGACAGAAGGAAGCAGATGAGCATAGCGGCTACTACGCATCTCTCCCTGAACGGACTGAAAGGTCTGCGGTTGTTCGCGTACATGATCGATATACTGCTGCAAAGTGCCAAGCTCTATATGAATAGAATCGTAGTGTAGATGTGCCTCCTGCTGATCTGGAGCAAGAACCTGCGCAAGATTCTGCTGCTGCTGCTCACTTAGATGAGAGAGCTGGCTATTAGCGGCGGCAATGATAGCGGGAAGTTCAGCCTGTGGCTCAAGGTGATCGGAACCGTTCATAAAGAGGAGCATATTCGTAGTAGCTTTAGGGAGAATAGGAGCAGCGAGCAACTGGATACGTGAGATAAATTCATCGACCTGCAAAGGCAATGTGCGTGCATTCGAGTAACCCAGAGGATCGGCGAGATGGACAACCAGCACCTGAGAACCATCAGGGGCACGCCAGAAAAACTCACTCTTCTGGATATCTGAACCGACGCCTCGCCAGAAAACAGCGCTGCTAATGCCAACCCCCTGCAAAATCTGCGGCAACTGTGCGATATGACCAAAGCAATCTGGCACATAGCCAATACGCATCGGCACACCAAACTCGCCAGCCCGCTCCAGGCCAATCTGCAAATTGCGGATCAGAGCTTCACCACTGACCAGAAACTCGTCCGGCTGAAGGTACCAGGGGCCTACCAAAATACGACCACTGCGTATATACTGTTTAAGACGCTCCTCCTGTTCAGGGCGTATTTCGAGATAATCATCCAGAATTATCGTCTGGCCATCAAGCATAAAATACTGGTAAGTTTCATCATGTTCAATAAGATCGAGCAGCTTATCCACAACCTGAACCAGGCGAAAACGAAATTGCTGAAAGGTTTGATACCACTCACGATCCCAATGGGTATGAGGAACAATAAGAATAGTAAGTTGCTCGTTCATAACACTCCTGAAATTCTACTGACGGCCTAGCGCTAAGAAAATCTCTTAAACCAGATTACCATCAGCAACCACCGTGCTCCTCACCGAACGTCTTTGCAGCCAGCTCAAGATCAACAAAAATCGGGAGCAAGCACGTTCTCAGACACCTTCTCAGAAATGTTGTGATGGCATAATCCACAACACCAGGAGGGGTAACGGTTCTATGAGAATAAAAAATATTATATCTAATATGCTTGAAAGATAGCAATAAATAGGGTTTCTCATTTTTAGAAGCAGGACTAAAGCGAGCATAAAAGAGAACGTCCTAGTACTTTTTTCTCATTCTTTAGCAGAAAAAGAAATGTTATTATAATTTTTAGCTAGCGATGTTAGTAGTATCATCCGTGATAGATACAGCAGCAGCACTAGCCGATTCTATAAGAACGTGTCGAAGCACCTTATATCTGGCATACATAATGCTCATCCCAGACACGTTTTAAGAGACAGGGACGCTCTTTAGTTCCTCTCGTTCTGCTCATGCAGGAGGCAAATAAAGGACTATGGCACAATTCTACGCAACGTGGTGCGTGGCTTCACAGATTGACACTCGTTTACACTGTGCTATAATAATAGAACAGAAGTTCTTATTATTGAAGGAGGCGATACATGGCAAGTGGTAGTAGTACTCGGAGACTGATAAATCATCAGGAACCGGTACAACCCCGGACCATAGTTCCCCCACGTGCTACGCGCCAGTTACCAGAATTAACTACAGAAGTAGAGGAACACTACGAAGAAGAGGCGGCTCCTCGTATTACGAGAGCACTTCCATTTTTACAACCGAAAGAGAAAGAAAAAATCACGGCAGTTCTGCACACCAATCAGGTTGTCATCAACGAATTTCAGCCACATCCTCTTACACGACATATGCCGTGGATGCGTATTCTTCTGGCAAGTACGTGTATAGGGATCGTTTTTATCGGTGTGCTGGCCTGGTCTGCGCTGTATCAGCGTCCAGATGATGCCCAGGTAGTACATTTCTTTGGTGGTCAGAGCTATAGTATCCAGGTCGGTGGAAATCAACTGGTAAAGAGCTGGCAGACGCCGCAGGCGGTGCCTTCCAAAGTTGCGATTACCATCCATCCTGGTCCTTACTCTGTTCTGGGTCCGCCGACTGTGACGCCGGACTTTATCAACAAAGTGCTTGCCAGTTATGGTTCACCGGCAGCAGGAAAAGGTCAGGCGCTTTACGATCTGGGGATCAAATATGGTATTGATCCGGTCTTTGCGCTGGCCTTCTTTATGCATGAAAGCACATTTGGGACGCGGGGGGAAGCGGCAAAAACCATGTCGCTTGGCAATCTGCGCTGTATCAACAGCCGTCCCTGCGTTGACCAAAGCATTGGTGGTGGCTATGCCCAGATGAACAGCTGGGAAGATGGCTTTGAGGTCTGGTACCAGTTGATCCGCAATCTGTATGTGACCGACTGGGGTGCGAACACAGTGGACCTGATTATTCCCCATTATGCTCCTAGCTCAGATAACAATAATGAAGCTGCGTATATTAACTCCGTAAAAACTGAGGTTGCTACCTGGCGGGCAGGTACCGTCCGCGTGTAAACCCATATCCTAGTGGGCGGCGCTAAACGCCGCCCCTACACGCCGCCCCTACACCTTTTTTTCTACACTAATCCTTGTTCTATAGCTTTGCTCAGGGCCTCGGTGCGCCCGGAGACATTCATCTTCTGGTAGATATTGGCAAGGTGAAAGTTGACGGTGCGTTCGCTTACAAAGAGGCGAGCAGCAATCTCTTTGTTGCGCAGACCACGCGCTAGCAGGCGTAAGACCTCCTGTTCGCGTGTGGTCAGAGCGTCGTTGCGGCCCCGGCCTACGCGTGAGAGCAGGCGATTGGCAATTTGCGGTTGAATTAAGAGTTCTCCTCGTGCGACAGCACGCACGGCTTCGGCTAAGGTATCTGGCGCGATATCTTTCAGGACATAGCCATCTGCACCCGCGCGCAAAATCTCGTAGAGGTATTCTTCGCGCTCTTGAGTTGAGAAGAGCAACACTTTTGTATTGAGATTAAGTTGTTTAATCTGACGAAGAGCTTCCAGACTCTGGCCTGCGGGGAGTTGTGAATCCAGCAGCACGACCTGGGGACCAAGTTCCAGCGTCTCACTGACGGCCTGGAGGCCATCGGCGGCCTGGCCGATGACAGAGAGGCCGGGGTAAGAGTCTAGCAAGCGGTTCAAGGCGGCACGGATCACCGCCTGGCTATCGACGATCAGGATAGTCACATGCTCGACTTGAGATGAGGGGCTTGCAGTTGTTCCTGGCTCATCTTGAGTAAGGTCAGTGAGAGAGGCTTCGTGCTGATGAGACATATAGGATACGCTAGCTTGAACACGCGTGCCCTGCTCGCCGGATGCACGAATTACGAGCAAGCCGCCCAGATGTTCAATTTGTTGGCGTAGTTCGCGCCAGATGCTATCCGTAGCGGTGGATTCAGGCATGGCAAACGGCATCGCAAGCGGTTCATCGGCACCCAAGGGACTGCTATTTGTTGAGAGGAGTGCCAGGTTGAGGCCGTCGTCCTCAATACTCATCTGCACCTCGTCTGGTCCGTAGTTGAGAGAGAGGCGTAGCTTGCGGGCTCCACTATGAGATGGAACCTGGTCCAGAGCTTCGCGGGCGATAAAATAGAGGATGCGCTCCGCCGTAGCGGAGAGTCTCTGTTCAGCAGGACGGCTATGCTCATCGACGCCAGAAAGCGAGATTCGGCTGGCAAGAGCCAATTGTTCCGCGCTCTCTTCGAGCAGGCGCGAAAGGGCTTCGGCTAACGAGATACCATTTAGTTCTGCGGGCGATACCTCCTCACCAGAGATGTGTATGCTGCTTAGAATCTGCCGAGCATGCAATTCTGCTTCGTGCAGACCAGAGCGGAGCATCTGGCGATCTTCCGGCATTTCACTCTGTTCTGCGGCAACCAATGTTTGTAGAGCATGCAACTCTACGACTAGCATACTCGCTATTTCAACCAGGCGCTCATGGATATTTTCCTGAGGGGCATCGCTTGTTTGCATAGTTGCTCTTTTCTTTTAAACTTTCACAATACCGAGAGGGGTTATCGGCTAGCACGGTCTGAGATTAACAGCCGACCCTACCCTATCGCGTCCGAGGGATCATTGGGGCTAGCACGGTCTGAGATTAACAGCCGCCCCTACCTTGTCGCGTCCGAGGGGGTTATTGGCCTAGCACGGTCTGAGACCCCCAGAGGGTGAACAGTCGGCCCTACCTTCCTTTGGCGCGCAGGTTGGCACTCACGGATTAAGAGATGGATAGAGCGAGCTTGTCATTCTGTGTATCCAGAATAATGTGAGCTCCATCGCGAAGGGTACCATCGAGAATAGCACGGGCGATGCGGTTCTCAACCTCTTTTTGAATAACCCTTTTCAAGGGTCGTGCCCCAAATTGAGGATCGTAGCCTTCATCCGCCAGATAGTCACGGGCCGTATCTGTTACTTGCAGATCAATATGGCGTTCTTCCAGGCGTGGACGCAGGTGATTGAGTTGGATATCGACGATGCCCTTGATCCGTTCGCGATCAATCTGATGAAAGACAACCAGCTCATCGATACGGTTAATAAATTCTGGCCGGAAGCCCTCCTCACGGAGACGCAGGCGAATCTCGCGCTGAATATCATCCTCATTCATGCCGTCGTATTCATGGAGCCAGAAAGCTCCGACGTTGCTAGTCATAATAATCACTGTATTTTTAAAATCCACGGTACGGCCCTGGCCATCAGTAAGACGGCCATCGTCGAGTAGTTGGAGCAGGACATTGAAGATATCGGGTGCAGCTTTCTCGATCTCATCCAGCAAGATTACGCTATAGGGATGGCGGCGTACGGCTTCAGTGAGTTGTCCGCCTTCTTCATAACCGACATAGCCCGGCGGGGCACCGATCAGACGCGAAACGGAATGCTTCTCCATATATTCAGACATATCGATCCGTATCATCGCCTGCTCATCATCAAAAAGAAACTCAGCCAGGGTGCGGGCCAGTTCAGTCTTACCGACACCAGTTGGTCCGAGGAACAGAAAGCTAGCGAGAGGACGATGAGGATCTTGCAGACCAGCTCGCGAACGGCGAACGGCATCGGAGACAATTTCCAGGGCGACGTCCTGACCAACGACGCGCTGACGCAAACGCTCTTCCATATGTAGTAGCTTCTGCACTTCGCCTTCCATGAGGCGAGAGACCGGGATATGGGTCCATTTAGCGACAATCGTCGCCACATCTTCTGCATCGACCTCTTCTTTGAGCATACGGGCACTTTTAAGATTCGTCAGCTTGTATTCCATCTCTTGGATGTGCTGCTGGAGCTCTTTCATCGTCCCATAGCGCAAGCGGGCCATCTGTTCGTAGTCATACTCGCGCTCGGCCCTCTCGTAGGCAACCTGGACCGCATCGAGCTGTTTTTTAAGAGAACGCATCTCTTCCACCGGCTCGCGTTCACTCTCCAGAGCCAGGCGCATCAAATGCAACTGCTCACTCAGATTTGCAATCTCGCGCTCAACCTTCGCACGCCGCTCCTGGCTGGCGGGATCAGTCTCCTTCTTCAAAGCCTCCTGCTCCACCTGTAGCTGGCGAATGCGGCGATCCAGAGCATCAATCTCGCTGGGAGTACTATCCAGTTCAACCCGGCGATGGCTGGCGGCCTCATCGATCAGATCAATCGCTTTATCGGGCAAGAAGCGATCAGTGATATAGCGATTTGAGAGAGTAGCAGCGGCGACCAGGGCACTATCCTGAATACGGACGCCATGATGGACCTCGTAACGAGGTTTGAGGCCACGCAGAATACTGATTGTATCCTCAACCGTAGGCTGATCGACCAGGACAGGCTGGAAACGTCGTTCTAAGGCGGCATCTTTCTCAATATATTTACGATATTCATTCAGAGTCGTAGCGCCGATACAATGGAGTTCGCCACGGGCGAGCATAGGTTTGAGCATATTAGAAGCGTCCATTGAGCCTTCGGAGGCACCAGCACCTACGAGAGTATGCAGCTCATCGATAAAGAGAATAATGCCACTGTCGGCACCAGTCACCTCTTTTAGCACAGCTTTCAGGCGTTCCTCAAACTCGCCGCGGAACTTCGCACCGGCCACAAGAGATCCCAGATCAAGCGTCACCACCTGTTTATCTGCCAGAGTTTTTGGAATATCCCCGCGAACAATGCGCTGGGCCAGACCCTCAACAATCGCAGTTTTGCCGACGCCAGGTTCGCCAATCAGGACAGGATTATTCTTCGTGCGGCGACTCAAGACCTGGATCACGCGGCGGATCTCCTCATCGCGTCCAATGACCGGATCAAGCTTGCCTAGCTGAGCCAGTTCAGTGAGATTGCGACCATACTTTTCCAGGGCCTGATATTTGCCCTCTGGCGATTGATCGGTCACGCGTTGGGCACCACGGATCTGAGTTAAGGCGCTCATAACCTGTTCGCGTGTGACATGAGAAGCTTTAAGTACCTGTTGAGCAGGATTGTCGCTCTGGAACATTGCTAGCAGGAGATGTTCCACGCTCAGATACTCATCCTTAAACAGGTTCATCTCGCTCCAGGCATCCTCTAAAACTTTTCGTAGACGGGGAGAGATACCGGGTTCGCTTGCGCCATAAACGCGGGGCATACGGTCCAGATCCATTTCGAGATTGCGGCGGACAGCCTGGAGATTGCCACCAGCTTTCTGGAGCACCTGAGGAACGACTCCGCCCTCCTGCTGAAGCATCGTAAGAAGTAAATGTTCAACTTCAATCTGACTATGACTATGTTGACGGGCCAATTCAGATGCCTCCTGAATGGCCTCGCGAGCTTTATCAGTAAAACGTTCTATCTTCATGATTTCCCTACCTGCCTTACACGTAGTTTCCGGTTCATACTGTTTCTCTATTATAGCACAATGAACTCTATCATCTCAAAAACTTTGAGTGCCTATCTATCAAAGTTTGTAACAATAACCAATAAAACATTTATTCCTAGCTTCCGCAAAAAAGTATATGAATGTCGTATCTTTTCGTAAACACAAATGACTATCTTCCTAAATAATAACTATTTCTATCTTTATTTTCTATTACTACGCGTAAAATGTTGCATCGTGCGAGATATTCTGTTATTATACTGGCAAGAGAAGTGGATACTACTACTTCTTTTTTACAACAGAGTGTTGTGTGGAAGTCAGGATACGTTGAGGAGAAGGTCTGTTGTCCTACCAGCCATTAACCATTATTACCACGATCACGCGTAAGGTGCGTCGCTGGCCTGAGATTCCAAAAGAGACGGTGGAATTACCAACTCCCCCTGTATTGACGGCCCCTCCCTCTTTTTCCTGGGCTATTTTCTGGAGTTTATACGGGCTATTCCTGTGTATAGGAATTCTGCTTTCCAGATATTTGCTTCCCAAAGTTGATTTTGTCGTGCTCTGTGCGCTGGGAAGCGGGCTACTCATGCTTGCGCTTTTTGTGCTTGTTTGTCTGCACTCTCTTATAAATCGCACTAGTATCCAACAGGCCCGAAACAGTTATCAGCAAGATCTGCGAAAGGTTGAAAAGCGTTTACAGGTGCTTCATTGGCAAGAGCGCCAGGCGCGAATGGAGCTTTCGCCGCCTCTCTCGCTTTCTTCGCCTTTGCCTACAGCCTATGAACATCTCACAATTACACCAATCCTCAAGCGCAGTTTTGACGACCAGGATCTGCAATTGTGGGCGCGACGTCCCGAAGATGCGGACTTTCTCTCCCTAAGTTTCGGACTGGGTCGGCGTCCGACAAGCTTTCGCATTCAAGAGCTACCAGGTGGGCTAACAGGACCATTTACGGATCTTGCGGCATCAGTGCAAGAGCTACACAATAGCTACAGCTCGCTTTGCATACCACTTACGACGACACTTTACAAGCGTGGTCCAGTCGCTATTCTTGGTTCACAACAGACATTACAACGTGCTCGTGCAGTCATGCAGAGTCTGGTTGCCCAGCTAGCCTATCATCATTCACCTCAAGATGTACGCATTATTTTGCTTGCGCCCCAGACACAAAATCTTGCCTGGCAATGGATGCGTGCCCTGCCACACACATTACTATTTGATAGTAGCGATGGCTACGAGGCAACGACAGAGACACAACAAACACGTACAATCGCGCTTGGTACATATGCAATCAATGAACAGCTTACACTGCTTGCGCGTGAGCTCAGCCGACGAGAATTGCTGCTACATGATAGTTCGTCTCAGGCATCTGCTTTTGCAGCCTCTGACAGATCTGCCCGGCTTCCGCATTTAGTCATCATCGTTGACTATTTCGATGCAGAGGAAGAAGCAAGCACTGGATTATACCCAGGGCGGATGCTCTCACCACGGATACCGACTCAAGCAGGAGTTTCGCCTTTGCAACGTCCAGAACTTATACGGGCACTTTATGATGGCTCACATCTGGGAGTCTCTGTGCTGTGTATCAGCGCAGATCAACAGACGTTACCGGAAAATAGCAGTGCAATTTTGCAGTTGAACGATTTTTCAGGCATGGAACTCACTGAAACGACGCCGTTGCCAGTCATGACAAAACATGGTCCAAAACAAGGAGTACAGAATACACAAACCTCGACGGCGAATCAGGTGGCTCAGAGAGAGGCCATATTCTATGAACTACAAGCCGATCCGCCAGCACCCCTGGTCTGTGAGAGACTTGAGGTCTATTCAGCGGCAATATTACATGAGTTTGCGCGGCGCATACAATGCTTGCGAGCATTGCCCGATAGGCGGCCAGGGTTACGAGCGCAAGTCGATGTGCGCACGCTCTTTCTACCAGCACTGGAGTTGGCAGGGAATCAGCAACTACTACGCTGGCATGACCCTGCTTTTCGTGCACCATCTTTCACCGGCAAGATCAATCCCCTGCTACGCATTCCAATCGGGATGAAGAATGGCGATGAGCTACAATATCTTGATTTATTGAAAGATGGTCCACACGGCTTACTTGTTGGTCAGGCGGGTTCCGGAAAAAACGAGCTATTGCAAGCGCTACTCCTCTCGCTAACCCTGGCATATCGACCTTCAGAGCTGCTCCTGCTCCTCATCGACCAGGGAACAGGACTGGTGCTCTCGCCATTTCGGACATTGCCACATACGCTCAGTTATCTTGGCCCTGATCCTTCACCGGCCCTGGTACAACGTTTTTTAACGATGTTACACGCCGAAATTGCAGGGCGCGAGGGCCGTTTACGCGAAGGGAAAGGGTTTCCACGCCTCCTGATCCTGGTCAATGAATGTCTTGCGCTGACGAAGCAGGGAGAGACATTGTTGGACGAACTACAGATGCCAGGCATTGCCAGCCGAGAGCTTGCAGTCCATCTTCTTTTTACAACTGCTAGTCCCTTCAGCCGGGATGGAGATGGCGAACATGTATCTCGGCACTATCGACAGATACGAGAGCTGGTCCATTACAGCCTCTGTTTACGCTGCGCAACTACCGAAGAGAGCAGGGCAGTAATCTATAGGGATGACGCGGCATTTCTGCCGGCCAGTCTGCCGGGACGTGGCTATCTCCTGCACAGCGATAACCAACTTGATCTCTTCCAGGGTGCCCATATCCCGCAACACATTGTACAAGAATCGGCGCGGCTCATCCCCCAGCTTGAACCATCAACCGATAAAACAGTAGCAACGTCGATTAACAGTTCAGTTATGGAGGCATAAGCCATGTCGAATGCATTTCCGCTCTCACTTCCCAGACTGAATACTACCCGTCCAGCGCAACAATTTCTCCAGGGGGTCATCGAGCGCATCAACGCCACCTATTCACGAGAAGATGCCCGTAGCGACGAAATTGTTTACTGGCCAGCCGCTCTTCCTCTGCCTCATGCATTGAACGCGCCTGATCCGCTGGTACTCTTTCTGCCAAATCAGCCAGCAAATGGTCTGCATCGGCAGACAGATGAACGTCGATCAGTGATTCCCATGACAATGCATGAGATTCTGGAAAGACGGAGCCGAGAGCAGCTAAAGCCATCGATGCAGATGCCGCTTGGTCTGCTGGACAAACCGGAGCTGCTCCAATGCAATCCCTTGCTCATTGACCTGCATGGCAATCCTGGTGGCCCGCTGCTCATTGCAGGCGCGCAACACAGTGGTAAAGCGACGGCATTACAGACGCTACTCTTCTGGCTGACCTCTCGCTTTCTGCCGGAGCAGCTTCGTTGTGCAATCATCGATCCATTCCATGAGCTAGACTTTTTTCAGGAGCTACCGCATCTGCGAGCCAGCGATGGGACGCTCATGTGGACAGATGGCAGTTCAGATGAGAAACTGAATCAATTTATTGCCACATTCAACAAAGAATCTACGCCGAGACGCGAAGGTTATCCCTATCAACGTTGGAATGAGACAACACTGGCGCAGATGTGGTCTCAGGGGCTTGAAGTCCCGCAACTGCTCCTGATTATTAGCAATTATCATACGTTTAGCGAACGGAGTAGTGCAGCGGCGACCTTAAAAAAGCTAGCACTGCTGACTGCCGAGATGCGTATAATGGGTCTCTATCTGATTGTCAGCAGTGCAGAGATCGATGCGCAGCATCTGCCAGCAGAGCTGCTCAGTGCCTTTGCAACGAAAATTGGTCTTCAATTGACGAAACAGCAGCGTTTTGAACTCTTTGGTCCCACAGCGCTTCTACCGGAAGCAGTTCCGGGGCGTGGACTAGCACTCTTTCCTGATCGCGCCCTCCACCAGGTACAGATCGCGTTACCGTTGCCAGGGGCAACAGAGCACCAGCGCTATGAGGCGCTGAAAGCAGAATTGCAATGGCTGTCTCGGTATTAGAACATGTTATTAGCATAAGATGGCCTCAGATTGAATAGAAATCAACTCAGCTAAAAAGAAAAAGGCTACAGGTTATCATGATATGGAGAATTGGCTTCTAGCCAAAGATGTAACCGCTACATCGCAACGCTACATCTGATAACGTAAACAGCTCATTGAGTTCGAATACAATGCAGGGTGGTCAGCAAACCGGAGACGGCATGGCCGATCTGCCCTACGCAAGTTTCAACATTTCCTAGTGAAAGCAGTAGGGTAAGAGCAGAGATTTTTCAGGACAATGCCAGAATAGCAGAGTGATCCTACATAGTCCGCAATCGGCATGAAAAAATATTTCTTTAGGGAAGGGGGACTTTTTGTGGAGATCCATTTTCAACGAGAAGCAATGAGGTAGAGCATACAAACGAAGCCGGAGTTAGCGCTGTATCGAAAGTTGGGCTTTGAGGCGCATGAGCAGCGTTATCTTATGACAAAACGATTGATGATAGACAATCTTGATGACGACGATTGCCGAACATGATATAATTCCTGGCAATGGAAGAAGATGTGCTTGATGGTCATAAGGTAGAGAGAGGGCAACAGGAGCGGCGGCTGGGAGCGGCTGTTGAGGGCCTACTCTTTGTCTCTGGCCGGCCTTTGGAGCGTGCGGAGCTGCGCAAGATCTTGAATATCGATGAAGTTGCGCTGAGTGCGGCTCTCCGAATATTGGAACAGGATTTGCAGGATCAGGAACGGGGGATTCGTCTACAACGGCTTGGAGAGCAGGTACAACTGGTCTCGGCTCCTGAGAATGCACGCTATATCGCGGCTCTGCTTGGTTTGCCGCTAAGCGCGAAGTTGACGGCGGCGGCATTGGAGACGCTCTCGGTGATTGCTTATCGTCAACCGATTACGCGGAGTCAGATCGAGGCAATTCGTGGTGTAAATAGTGATCGCGCCCTGGCGAGTCTGGTACAATATGGACTGGTAGCGGAGATTGGGCGAGCGCAGACGGTTGGTAGACCGGCCTTATTTGCCACAACTGCGGACTTCTTGCAGCAGTTTGGTCTCACAAATCTGGAAGAGCTTCCTGGTGTCTCGCTTGCGAATGCCATCAATCCACAAAATATTTGGTCCACCACAGCGGAAGATGAGGGAAAGAGCTGATGCGTCTAGGTCGTCATATGCCCACGCACTCTAATATGGTTCGCGCCGCGATGCAGGCGGAACAGATCGGCTGTCAGGCAATCCAAATTTTTGCCAGCAATCCTACGGCATGGAAACCGCCAGCGGATGACCCAGAGGCCTGTGCGGCTTTCGCGGAGGCGGCAAAAGAGCGGCATCTTTACCCGGTTGTGTTGCATGCACCCTACCTCATCAATCTTGGAGCTGCTGATCCAGTAAATTGGGGAAAGTCGATTGCGCTGCTCACCTGGACACTACAGCGTGGAGCGCTGCTTGGGGCAAGGTATGTTGTATTTCATACAGGAAGTCACCGAGGCTCAGGAGTCGAGGCGGGGATTGCACGCGTCGCTGAGGGGATTACGCGCGTGCTAGCAGAGTCGCCAGAAGAAGTCATGCTGCTCCTGGAAAATGATGTAGGGGCGGGAGATTCGCTGGGACGGAGTTTTGAGATCCTACACGAGATCTTACAGCTTCTGCCACAATATTACGATAGAATCGGTGTCTGTCTCGATACCGCTCATCTGTGGGGAGCGGGATATGATATCTCTCATAAAGAGGCGGCTCTGCTGGTCTTGCAACAATTTGCAGATATAGTGGGAACTGAGCGGTTGCACATTATTCATCTCAATGATACAGAAAAAGCGCTGGGCAGTCACCGGGATGTACATACCCGGCTTGGCGAGGGCATAATTGGCGAGGAAGGTCTGAGGGCATTCTTGCAAGATCCGCGCCTGGACCACGTCGCGGTTCTGATGGAGACACCAATCAAAACCGACGACCACGACAGAGAGGATTGGGAACACGACGCAGGGCAGATTGCCAAAGCAAAAGCCTTACTGAACAAGTACGAGCAGATATGAACATAACACTCACTTTAGAGGAAAAAAGACTTGTTGAATATGCGAAAGAGTCTATTGTTCAATACAATCAAATCCGTCATGCACATGGTGGCATAGATACACTCTATTCATTCCTTCTTTCAGACAGTGGAAAAATCCATGACGGTGCTTGCTATGAGCCAAATCTTGCTCATGCTACAGTTTGTGGTGAAAGACATGCTATCGCAAACATGATCCTCCAGGAGTCATACAAAGCCAAGATTAAAAGTATTGTAATAGCTGATCCTGTTCCAGAAGTACAAGAACATGGTACGCCACCATGCGGAACATGCAGGCATCTTATCTGGTCACATGGAACCTCAGAAACAACCGTCCTTCTTCTACAATATATTCAAGGGAAAGATAGCTGGACGTTTCCTCAACTTGAAAAATATACCGCTCAGGATTTTTATCCTCTTCCATACGAACCGAAGGAAGGTCTTTGGGAAAAATAAGGAAAAGATGAAGAGTGAGTTGGTCACGGACCAAAGATGAGCAACGGGAATGCATTGTCTGGAAGCTCAAGCGCTCTGCGCCTGAGTGTACTGAAATTGAGCGTTGTAAATAAGAACCCTGGCAAGCTGGAACGATGCACAGCAGCCAGGGTTCGCCGGGTACTCTAGTCGTCAGTCGGCGACGGAACCACAAGGCTTCTCTGCGACAATCAGTGCGTGTTTTTCAACGACATACCGAACGCCGCAAGCTTTCGCTGAATAATCTCACGCACCATCTGATAGCCCTGCTGATTACCGCTCTTCGCAAAAAAGCGTAAGCCATCCAGAGCATGGTGGCACTCGTAGCAGAGCAGGCGGTGTGGATAGAAAGGTAGATCACGCCCACGCTGTTGCTGGTCTGCCAGAAACGCTTCACGGATACCCAGCGCGGGCCACCAGAAATCCAGTGGAACGAGATCATAAACGGCATCACCATAGCTTGCGTTAAGCAGATCTAGCACGGCGGTAATCTTCCCATCCTGGGCGAGTAGATTGTTCGTCGTGAACCCTCCTAGAAGCAGTGTGCGCTCTTCAGGGCAAGAGAGCAGCAGTTCCTTCATACGCTGATAGAGGTCCTCGAAGAGATCGCGCTCTAAAAAGGTTTCGTCGAACAAACGATGCCATTTGCCGAAGTAGTTGTGCTCATCCTCTTCCTCGGAAACCTTTAACAGACTGGCGTGCCAGCTCGCATCTGATCCCTTGCCTTGAGCATCGAATACCCCGTATCCTTGAGTCCCGCTAATATCGACATTATGTGCTATCTCCAGAAGATCCAATATCTGGGGTAACAGCGCCTGAACCTCCTGAGGAGTATGTTCTTGAAGGGTCTTGCCTGGCAGCTTGCGTGAAATGGCAAAATGCAGATCATCTAAGCGTCCTACATATAGAATAGGTGCGACAGGCAGCGATGTCCCGGCCAGTTTACGCACGAGATAGGCTTCTTTGGGGAAATTCGAGTTGAGCATCGCATCCAGATTGAAGCGCACGATATACTCCTGCTCCTGCACGCAAAACGAGAACACCCGCGCCACCTGTCCACCTTCAACAGGGGTCAGATCACGGATCGGCTCACGAAAATGCTGGTTCAATGTCGTGAGTACCTGAGTTGTTGTCACCATTGGCCGTAGATCGGGCATACATATCTCCTTTGTCACTGTCTCTGCATCTTTTTTCAGTAGCAAAAATGACAGAGATCCAACACTATGGAAAGAGGAATGGGATTGAAGGGATGTGAGAAAAGGAGAAAGTCCCTGTATGCAGGAAAGGAGGACACGGCACGCGCTCACCTGAACAGCCTCTCTTGCTCAACATCCGCCACCGACAGCCTTTTCCCTCACTTAACCAGCCTTGCGTGCTCGTTCATTGGCCCATTCAGAAAGGGATGCCCACCGGAGCGAAGCATATCGTCTTGAGTGACAAGCCAACAGAACGCGTCCTACAAAGGATGCGATCAAGAGAAAATGGAAAAATTTATGCAGTCAGTGGAGATATTAGCAAGCTAACGTCCAGGTCATCTGAGAACGAACCTTTCATTGAAACAAATCAATAAACAACCTATTTAGTATAGACGGTCCAGGAGAGATTTTCAAGGAGAGAAAAGCAGAAAAGCATTCGTATTATGTCTCCATGCAAATGGAACGTATAAAGCATTCCAACAATCAGGCTGCCTGGGACACATGAACGCAATTTGCAATCCTCAAGGAGAATAGGCCTGATCACGATACATCGTCTAATTTTACAGTAGCTTCGGGATCATCCTTTCGGCGCAGAGACTGATCTTGCACCCGTTCCGTATCCTCAGCATCGTAGCCCCTGTTACGTTTGAGAATGGCAAACGCATCCATAGGGCGCTCGTCGGCTTGCACAATCACGATAGTCCGGCCCTGATATAATTCTTGCTCATAGTAGTGAGCCTGTTCTTCAGGGATGCCCATATGGATCAAAGCACCAATCAGGCCACCGGCAGCGGCCCCTACAACCAGACCACTGAGAGTAGTGAGAATACCGCCAGCAATAGCAGGTCCGAGACCGGGAATAACCAGGGCGGCAACTGCGCCGACGACGCCTCCGACGATACTTCCCGTCATAGCATCAGTTGCCGTACTGTTATCAAGTTCAGACTGAACACCTGGCTCTACCAGTTTTTCGGTTGGAGTCCCCTGGCCATCACGAAAAAGAAAGCCAATCTGCTCATTGCGGAAGCCATTATTCTGCAACTCTTCCAGAGCTTGTTCAGCAAATGTGTGCTTGGCAAAGACGCCGACAACGACTCTATTTTCAGCCATACTCGTGTAGCTCCTTTCAAGGTTTCTCGCTGGATATAGGCCAGCGCGGACAGAGATCAACAGCCGTCTCTACGAGATGGCAAGAAAAGCTATATATAACACTCCTGAGCTTCCTAAAAAGTTGTACGTATTTCTTCTCAAATAGGCCTTTATAGCATATAAAAAATTGTCTCTATGAGGGGATAAACCCCTTTGACAGGCTGATCTGCCAGGAGGATCATACAGAAAATAGGCTTCTATGATATAATCGCCCTGTGGTTTTCCGCTTTTGCTTGAGAGAAGGGGAATAGCGGATTGGGAGAGTAACGTTACCTATGTGTTTGCTGGGAAGGCTGGCCAGGAAAGTATGCTCATTACAAAAATTGAGTTAGAGAACATCAAAAGTTATCGCAAGGTCTCAGTCACTTTTCGCCAGGGGACAACGGCGATCAGTGGGGCAAATGGTGCCGGGAAGACGACTCTGGTGGAGGCGGTTGGTTTCGCCCTTTTTGGCTATCTGCCCTATAACCAGGAGAAATTTGTACGCGAGGGGGAGAAACAGGGGCGAGTCGTTATCTATCTTATCGGCAGCGATGATCGTCCCTATGAAGTGGAGCGGCGCTGTGGGAGTGGATCGCGCTGGACGGTATACGATATTGAGGCGAATAGTCGGTTGGAACAACGCGCCGATGTTCTGGATAAGCTGCATGAGCTATTTGGCATAGAGCGAGAGAGGCCACTCGACTCGCTTTTTAGAGATGCACTAGGGGTTCCTCAAGGGACATTTACCGCTATTTTTCTTGAGGCAGCCAGCAAACGCAAACAGACCTTCGATGCACTCCTCCAGATCGAAGACTACAAAACCGCCGCAGATTATCTACTGGATGCACAGAAGCAATATAAAGAGCAGATGGGCGAGCAGACGCTAAAGATCAAACAACTAGAGTACGAGACTGCGGTACTAGAAACATTTCAGATACAGTTGCAAGAGGCCCGTCAGCGGGACCAGGAGCAGAAGCAGCTCAACGCCCAGGACGCCAGTCAGCTTGCACAGAACAAAATACGCGAGCAAGTGCTTACGCAACAGAGCAATGAGCTTCAAGTTTTGCGCCATCGCTATGAGCAAGCACAACTTCAGGATGAGAATGCACAAAAACTGCTCACAGCCGCCGAAGGCCAGCTTGGTACAGCACGGAACGCACATCAGATTGTGACGACCAATCTAACAGCATATCAGCGCTATCAACAAGCAGAAGAGATGCTACAACGCCTGCGCAAGGCAGAGCAGCAGAGGGCAGAGCTTTTACGGCAGCAGAGCATCCTACAAAAAAACGAGGCGCGGAGTCAGACACAGATTACCCATCTTCAGGAGCGTCTGGCCGAGGTGGCAACAGCGCGGGCGCGTTTAAGCGAACTGGCACCATTTGTGCAGCAACAGATCGAGCTGGAACGGAGGCGCGAGGAGTTATTGCAGCAGGTTGAGCGCTATAAAGCCACGGTCAGCGAAGAGAAAAAGCTGAGTATACGCGTGGCAAATTTCCGGCGTGATCAAGAGCAGCTCCAGCGTCGTATCAGCGACATCGAACCTCTGGTACCTCTAGCTAACCAGCTACCAGAGCTTAGCAGTCAGCTTACCGAGCTAAAAGTACAACGCAATGAGCGAAAAAATAAAGTGCTGCAACTGCAAGAGAAAAAGGGTGACTATGATAAAAAACAGAAGGAGAGGGACCAGCTCGCCGATAAGCTGCGTAAAGCCGAACATAGCATCGAAGTCATTGAAGAACACCGAAAAGAGGCCGAAGAGCTATCTGGACTACAGACAAATTTAGAGCAGCTTGCCGCGCAACAACATCGTCTTGAGGGAAACATCGAGGGCTATGCACGTTCGCGGGCACAATCGGCGGGAGGTCAATGTCCACTGCTGCATGAAAGTTGTCTGAACATCAAACATCGAGGCATAGTCAGTCTGGAATCCTATTTTGAGGGATTACTGACAGAAGAGCAGGCCAACCTGGCGGAGATCGCAAACCAGCAGGGGCAGATACATGAACGGATTGGGCAGATAAAGCGTTATGCAGAGGCGCTGAGCAAGCTAGAACAATTTATCGAGCGGCGTGATATGGCGGCAGAGCAGCTCACGCGTACAGCGAAAGATCTGACGCGGCTGGAGCGCGATATTAACGACCTGACAGAGAGTCTGGCGCAGTTGCAGCAGGTAGATCGACGATTTCAAGAGATTGAGATAGCGCACCAGAAGAGTCTGGAGGCAGACAAGCAGGTTCGTGAATTAGCGGGGCTGTACAAACAGGTGCAGCAATTCGAGGAACAGATTCAGCAGGGAGAGAAAAATCTGCAAGATTTTCGCCAGATTGCGGAGAGTCTGCAAGAGAGCGAAAAGCGCCTGGGCGAAGTTGATACCGAACGAGCAAAGCTGAATGATCCGCGTGGGCAGAGCCAGGCGCAACAGAGTATTATCGCAGGTGAGCCGAGGCATCTCCAACAATTGCAGGAAGAGCAAGAGAAGGCGGCAAAGATCTTGCAAGGTCTCCAGGGTCTACAAAAACAACTTATGGAATTTGCCTCGCTTGATGGAGATATTGAGCGGCAGGAGGAAGAGCGCAAAGGGAATTACGGTGGCTACCAGCTCTATCTACAACATCAAAAAGAGGCCCAGCGTCTGCCGGAGCGAGAGCTTGCTTATCAGTCCAATCTACAGGCACAAAAGCAGACAGGGCAGAATCTTCAGATAGCGGAGCAGGGGTACAGAGAAGCCGACGCAGCCTTTGATCCTGCGCTGCTGGAAGAGGTACACCAGAGAGTACAAGGTCTGGAGCGTAGCTTAGCAACACTGGCACAGCAGATGAAACAGAACCAGGAATTAATGAATGGCCTGGAACAACAAATTGTGCAGGCCGAAGCGCTACTGCTTGAGCTTAAGGCGGCCCAGCAAGAATACAGCAAGCTGGAAGATCTATATACAATGATGGAACAATTCCGCAAGCTTATCAAAGAGGCGGCACCACATGTATTAAAGGCAATGCTGGGAGATATCTCAGCGGAAGCCAACCGGATCTTTGGTGAAATCATGGGTGATCGCACAGCCATGCTGGCATGGCAGAATGATTATGAGATCACACTGCGCCGTCAGGGGGTAAATCGCACGTTTGCGCAACTGAGCGGTGGTGAGCAGATGAGTGCGGCCCTTGCGGTACGTTTGGCACTGCTCAAGAAGCTCTCGACACTGAACATTGCCTTCTTCGATGAGCCGACACAAAATATGGATGAGTTGCGTAGGATGAACCTGGCGGACCAGATTCGGCGGGTACGCGGCTTCGACCAATTGATTGTCATCAGCCACGATGACACATTTGAGCAGGGGCTGGACAGCCTGGTACGCTTAAATAAAGTGCATGGAGAGACCTTTCTTCAGGAAGAGGATGGACAGATGGAACAGGCCTGGAACATTCAGCATCCAGCGGAGACAAGCACCATCCCAACGCGCTTTTGAGTTTCAGATGGAGTTGGTAGAATGTATGCGCAAAGAGGAAAGGTAGTTTAAAAGCATGTTGCACAAAGGCAAGCTACAGGCGGCGCTCAATCTCAAGCGAGGGCAATTTTCGCTTTATGATGGCACTTATAGTGAGCAGCTTAAAGAGTATCAGACTGCGCTAGAAACACTCTATGAGAACTATTCTACAAGCACCCAGCTTGAGCAGATTCTGCCTCCAGATGGGAGCGGTATACCTGCGGGGGCGCGTCCAAATATTGAGTTTGATCGCTGGTTAGTTACGGCTGAGCAAGCAGATTATCATGGTCCACTTTTCCCCTTTGGGCGTGAATTTGCCAATCACGAGCAGGCACGGCAGTGGGCAGAATGTATTGAAGGGATTACAACAGTGGCCGTTGATGGGAGCCAGCTACTGCCGTGGCGAGATGCCTCGATTCCCGTAGCCCTGGTCCAGGTTGGTTTCTTTGTCAATCCGCACACAGTTGGTCGCCCTTACACGAAGGATGTACGCATGGAGGTACTGGCTCCCGATGATATAGCGGAGCCGCCAAAGGACGACCATTCGGACTCTGACAGCTATCCCTACTCAGATATGCAAGTAACTTTGCGGCGCTATCTACTGGAGATCGATACCCTTTGTAACCAGATGGAGCTGCTGGCGCAGGCGCGGCGTGCTGGCGATCCCGTACACAGTCCAGTAGTCTTTTTTGATGGCTCGCTAGTAGTCTCGTTCGCGCTCACAATGCCTGATACCTATCGCAAACAGTATATAGACTCAGCGATTACGCTTTTACAGACCTCCGAGCAGCTACGTGTACCGCTGATCGGTTATATTGACACGAGCTATGCCCGCGACATGATTACCATGCTGCGGCGCGTAGATTCGCTCAAGCGGCAGCCGGTTTTGCGAGAAACGCGGAAGATCCATGATGCGCTGCTCTGGCAAGGACATCTGAGCTGGGGAGATCGAACGCCAGCGATGATCTGTGCGCGAGGAGATATTCTGGAGGGGTACGGGCATTATCGCGATAAGGTCGCGTTCTCTTATCTTCAGACCAGCGCCCGACGTCCACCGGCCCGGCTGGAGTTTCCGCGCTGGATGCTGGATGCTGGAATTGTAGATCCGGTGATGGATGTGGTACGTGCAGAGCTAATCGCAGGCAATGGATATCCTTATGCAATTGAGACAGCCGATGCAGTTTCGGTGATTACCATGCAGGACCGCAACGAGTTCTACGGACAATTCCAGGCATTTATCGAGCGACAGGGCGTCAAGTTCACCTTCTCGACGAAATCGATGAGCAAAGGGCGTCGGCGCTAATCAATAGATATGCTAGAGATCTTCTTTTTCAGAGTGCGAAGAAGGGCGGCCTCTTTTCAAGCGGCCTTCTTCGGCCTCAGTTTTGTACTGCTCAATAGCGGCACGGGTACTATACCAGCGACCATTACGCTTCACGGCATCAAGGCGACCCTGGCGGGCAAGCCAGCTCAGATATTCAAGTTTGTAGCCACCAATTCCTTCAAGTTGGGCAAGCGGTTGATAATCTGAAGTACTCGTTGTCGCGCACGACTCCAAATAGAGATCAAGACCAGCCTCAACAGATTGGGCAAGCAGATTCAGAAGTGGAGTATGCTGGCCTGCATTCGCTGTATTCAGGCTATGAATGTATCGCTTCTCCACGAGATCAGTGATATAGCTATAGGCAGCGGCATGATTTGTGGCTTCTAAATACTCGCGCAAAGGATGGCCATGAACAGTAATACCATAGTCAATGACCATCTGAGTCTCTTGAAGAGTCAGACTATTCCCCTCGATTGCATTAGAATGGTAAGTGAGAAAAACACGAAGATCGGCGTTTAAACGTTGGATAGTATCGTGGGGGAGAGGACGATAGCCATCTAGCTGAGCTTTCTTGCGAAGAATCCGCTCTGCCAGACGAGAGTTGAGATGAGGGCGACTTGGTTTAGCAGACACAACAATAGTATCCTTCAGCAGCATATAATGTAACGGGTAGCCCTATAATAGAGCTACCCGTTACAATTATAGCACCAGAGTGAACGACCACTGAGCTAAAGACTCAGTGGCTTCTTCGGAAGTCACGGAGTCTTTCGTCTCGTAGCTTCTTCGGAGGCTTACGTTCACCAGACAAGTTTTCCAGAAATGGGAAGACCGTTTGAGAGGTCAATACACCTGCGGTTGACGCATCAGACCGCTGCTCTGTTGCTGGAAGTTAAGTAGGCTTGAGGAAAGGGCCGGTGCTTTCAGCGCAAAAAGCCTTAGCCAGAACGGAAGCGATGAGGAAAGCAATCTCTTGACACTGTGTAAAACCTGCCATGATGGGTTGCATCGAGGCGAGATCCTCCTCAAGAAGATGGGCAAGAAAAAGGGGAGTCTGCTGCACGCCACGCAGATGAACAGCATTCGCATCCAGTTGCTCAAACAGGTTGAGGCAGAGGAGACCTGGGGATTTGTTACCAAAGAGCATCGTCTCCTGGCAGGGTTGCCCAAAGAACATATCTTCGATGCAACCATGATCGCCACACGAGGAAGGAAGCCAACGTTCTGCACCAGCAACGTGCTCTCGAAATGCTGTGTGTCTGATGGTGACTATCAGCAAACAAAGGGAGTGAGGAGCGAACAGAGAATCACAACTGGTAAGATCAGGGGATTTCGCAAGTTCGACAAAGTACGCTATCAGGGCCAGGAGTACTTTATCAAGGGAAGAATGTCTACTGGATACACTCTCTTGATGGATATTTCTGGCAACAAAGTAGCGTTGAAGCCAATTCCGAAGTTTGAGAAGATGAGAAGAGTAAGCGCACGTTCCTCATGGATGATGACACAAAGAACCATGCCAAATTCCTTCTCCTTTCCCATATGATGTTTGTATGCAAGGATCGGAAAAGCATTTTCAGACGCTCTGGAGAGGAGACAAACTGGAGTGATGGATACGTTTGTTGTACTCTTGGCAATGCAAGTGAGGAAACAATCAGACACTCTATTGAGAGTCAAGGGTGAGGAGCGGCGATTCATCCACGAAGCTGAAGACTTCGCGGTTTTCTCGCCGCACACATATAAATTTTTTGTTCCAAACGCATAAAAAAATTGCCTATGAGACTGATGTTCATGAGGATGAGTTGGAAATAAAGTCTGCGGTAGGAGCCAAGAAAACGGGAAAAATATGGTATACTTGTTGCAAGTCTATTCCTGATTGTCAAGTTTACTCACCCTGCATCTTCATTGACCTTTCGTTTTTCCTATTGTATAATCCTCATCATTGGCAGGAGTATTTCCGCCTTAGGTACTAGAACTAAAGAACAGAAAGCTATGTCACGTTCGATTACTCATACCTTTACCTGTCCTTGCGGCAAGGTCTTTACCAGCCAGACGTACGAATACGTCAATGTTTTGCAGGACCCACAACTGCGCTATATTGTCCTGGCGGGTCTTCTCAACGTCTCAACATGTCCTATGTGTGGTCGTCGTGCCGCAATTGCCACCCCTTTCATCTATTCCGATCCTAACTACAACCTGCTGGCTTACGTCCATCCGCGAACTGATGCGCCAGCCGAGGCCCGCACGCTGATCCTGGAGCAATTGCGTACAGTCTATATGGATATCTACGCCATTCAAGAGCACCAGCGGCAGATGGCCAATGAGCAAGGGCAGGGTGGGCATACGCTTTCGATCTCAGCTACAGAGGCCGAGCTCCTTCCTCCTCTCCAAGTGATTTTTGGTATTGACCAGTTACAGGCGCTGATTAACGGCGTGCTGGCCCCTGATGAGAAACTGGGGCGACTGGCCATGAATACCCAGAGCCGCAATGAAGCTGAGCGAGGTCAATTTCTGGATATTGCCCGCAAGCTAGCCAGGGAGATGCAGTGTAACATCGAAGTAGAGGATCTCCCTGATGAATACACCGTCTGGGTCTATGGCTCACGTCGGCAGATCGGAGCGTTAATGCGCGAACTGGCACCGAGAGGTTAAAATGACAATTACAGTTGGCGTACTAACCATTAGTGACGGGGCTGCTCACGGTTCACGGCAGGATATCAGCGGTGAGATGATGAGGTCACTTATCACGCAGATGGCAGAGACCCATGTAGAGATCTCGGCGATAGTGCCAGATGAGCAAGAAGAGATTGCCGCCACACTACGGGCATGGAGCGACGAGCGGCATCTTCAGCTCATTCTGACCACTGGCGGGACCGGGTTAGCTCCCCGCGACGTGACGCCGGAAGCGACAAGAGCGATCATTGAACGTGAGGCGCAGGGTATTGCCGAAGCGATGCGTTTCAATAGTTTGCGCTATACACCAATGGCGATGCTCTCGCGAGGTCTGGCCGGAGTACGGGGTCAGACGCTGATAATCAATCTGCCTGGCAGTCCAAAGGCAGTCAAAGAGTGCCTGGAATACATTCTGCCAGTACTGCCTCACGCCATCAACCTGCTGATCGAGGGACCAAAAGAGCACTGATGCTTAGCTCCTATTCAGGCCACAAAGATACCATCTTCGCGCTTGCCTGGTCCCCAGATGGCCGCCACCTCGCATCAGGAAGCAAAGATGGAGAGATTCTCATCTGGGAAGCCGGAACTGGTAAAGTCGCCTCTTGCTTACAAGACAGTGCCGCCTGTATCCTCTCGCTAGCATGGTCGCCAGAAGGTTCTCAGCTTGCTTCAGGGGATACTACTGGCAGCGTACTGGTATGGGAAGCAATGAGTGGCAAAGTGATGAGCCGGTATCATGGGCACAGACGATTTGTGCGCAGTGTCGCATGGTCTCCGGATGGACGCTATCTGGTCTCAGGGGGAGACTTTGGAGATAGCACAGCGCAGGTCTGGGAGGCAATGAGCGCACAGCAACTACTCGTTCACAGCTCGCAGTATCGGGTCTTTTCCGTCTCGTGGTCGCCGATTGACGCAAGCATAGCCTCGGCAAGCTTTGATGCCAGCGTCCAGATCTGGAAGGCTTTTAGCGATCAAATTAAGATCACCTATAGACGGCATCGTGGTCCAGTCTATATAGCAGCGTGGGGAATAGATGGCACAAGCATCGCTTCGGCTGGTGAAGAAGGGAGCGCGCATATCTGGTCAGCGAGCACAGGGCAGCCGATTCTGATCTATCGTGGACACACGAGAGCGATAAAAGCGCTCATCTGGTCTCCTAATGGGCAACAGATTGCCACAGGAGGAGAGGATAACCAGATTCAGGTCTGGACGGCCCTTACAGGCGAAACACACTTTATATCTGCTATCCAGCCCTCCTGGATACGCACGCTTAGCTGGTCTCCGGATGGCACAATGCTGGCATGGTCATGTCAAAAAAGCGTTTACCTGCATCGCATAGGAGGGGCAAAATGAGGTATCTTAACGAAAAGAAACCTTACGAGGCAGGCTCTTCTGAGGGAAATAGAAGCGGTTGATCGGCCTTCTGCACCGGTTTTTGCGTACTCAGTGCCTCCCAGGGAATACGAACCGAGGAAGCGAGATCGCGCAAGTGGAAAACATCATTATACGAAATCAGATGCCAGTGAAGATTGTTATGATCTACATCAACGGGCCGTTTCTGCCAATGAGTAATGGAGGTATTGAGAGTCTCAAAGGTAACAAGGGGAAAACGGAGGCTATCAAGGCCCATAAAATAGGTAAAAGCATTATCAATTACTCCACCATGACAAACAAGCACAATAGTCTTTCCCTCATACTTCTCAGCAATACGCTGCAATGCTATCGCCACACGTACAGTAAACTGAGCAAAATTCTCAACTCCCGGCGCAAGAGAGAGAAATGTCGGATCGTCGTGCTGATGTTCTGCGAGCAGAGCATTATAAGCATCGATATGCATACCGAGCAGTGTACCTGGACGTTGCTCCTGAATCTCATCATCAAAAATGATAGGGAGTTTCAAGGATGGAGCAATAATCTCAGCAGTCTGACGCGCACGGGGAAAAGTGCTAGCGATCAAAACATCAGCAATAATCTCGCCGCTCCCTGCCAGGCGGTCCCGCAAGTGCTCAGCCTGCTTTACGCCTAAAGAGGTCAGACCGTAATCGTTGAGAATACCATCGACTAGAGTCAACGCCTGACCATGACGAATGAGATAAAGATGAGTCATTGAGCAAACCTTCCACAAGAAAAAATAGGGAGTCGACATAGGCAAAAAATAGGAAAGAAGAGAGAAACTGAGAAGTAAATATACCGACGAGAGTATCCAAAACGATTGTAGCATTACCATAAGTAGCAGAGAAAATGGATATACGAAAAAAGTACTATAAGGAATCGAGATAACTTGATATACATTGAATCATTTTGGTACTATACAAAAATACATTTGTATGCTTCTTCTTTTGTAGAGACGTATATAAATATATCACAGTTGAGGATATCTCATCCGTTAAAGTTGTTTAACTTGAAAGGAGAAATCATTTTGACAACGTATCAGATTCCGATTGTAGCAGGAGTATTTGAGGAAGAGGATCAGGCGAAAAACGCCATTGAAGCCTTGCGTGGAGCAGAGTTTGGTCGTGACCAGATTGGAGTCGCCATGCACGAGAGCGGACCTGCGGTTGACCATCTGAGCCAGGACCTGATGAATCTAGGAGTTGAAGAAGAGCGGGCGGCCTACTATCATGAGGAATGCAAATCCGGCCATATAGTCGTCTCAGTGCGTCCGGATGGTCGAGATGAGATAGCAAGAACGATTCTCGTTGATCATGGGGCCTACGACTATCAGCAGGAGACAGAAACCGAAGCAGAGAGTATGCAGAAAGACGAGACGACGCACATCCAAGATTAAAATGCGCTCAGTAGCGCGGCTACGAGCAATCTCTATGCAGATAGATAGAACATAGGGCAAGATATCCTAAATGAGGAGCGGCTAATGCGCTCCTCTTTTTGGCAAAAAAGGTTGTCTCTCTTTTCCAGAGTTTATGCGTATTAGCTTTAAAGGGATACTCTTCTTTTGAGCGATACAGTTTTCCATAAAGAAAATATGCATGTAAAAGATGGGGCACATGCATGAAAGAACCTGTCGTGCTATCATCACAACAGAATCACTATATACCAGCCATTGCAATTCAGCGTGCGACATTAAAACATTCTGTCAACCGATTAGCAGTGGCAACAAGTGCTGCGCCCAAGCAGATTTGCGGGGAAGCGCGGCGAGTTGGTTACACAGGTAAAAGCGAAAATGATCTAGCGTTGTATCGTCTCAAAATCAAGCCTGGAGAGGGGCAGTCAACAGTGACATTACCAGGTTTTTATATTGTCGAAGGCGGTCTCTTCCTCGATTATGAGGAATGGAAGCAAACTTCATAAGCAGCTTTTCTCCTGTTTTTTTCAGCTCAGTAGAGCATAGCCAATTCCTTTTTTTGCTAGTGGTTGAAATGTAAGATCGAGCTACGCTTCTTATGTTTCTTGTCCCGGTTGAAACTGCTTCCGAAGCCGGGGATATTTGCGTGCAATCTCCTCGGCAAAGAGCACTTTCGCCTTCTGCCTCATCGTGTGACCAGCGTATCTTAGGACGAAGCGGCTCAAGAGAAGAGCAAGCCAGAGACAGAGAGAAGGGACTCCCAGAAATGCGCTTAAGCCTGTTAAAATTGACTAGGGTCATACCCCGGCGTAAGTGCTGACCATCGCGCATGGTCAATGAGAGAAGATATGAGAGATCCCTTCTCTTCTTATGTAGCTCGCTCGCTGGCTGCAAACTTGTTATACATCCTGCGTGCAGAGCCTGCTTATTTCCTCCTTAAACTTTCATGGCCGGAGAAATGAGATAGGTGCTACACTTCGTCTGATCCGACAGGTCATAATCACTACGTATCTGTAATTCTTGAGGCAGTGTGCCTTTAGATATGGGAGTACCAGCGTTTCTAGTATTTATACTATCTCCCATGATCAGAGTTGGCCATGAGACGGAAAAACACTACTGTAGGTACACAGCTAGGATCAGGATGTCCGTCAACGCGAAAGACGTAGCCACCATCTTTGGTGGCAGTGGCGTAACCTTGTGCCGGATCCACAAACAGGTAGTACTTGCACACTCACGCCCTCGCTTGTCGGAAGGGGGAAGGAGGGAGAGATATATCTCTGTTTTTTCAGAGACATTCTCAATCTTTCTAACCAGTGATCCCGGCAAATTTCTATCCCAATTGTCAGATTTCCTACCTGAATGGGTGTGGATTGCTTCGTCGGTGTTCCCCTCGATACTTCTGGCAGTTTTTTGTACTGCGCGTTTCCTCCTCTCCGCCTTAGAGTTAGCTCATCAATCAGTGCAAAATCCTTTTTATGTATAATACGAAACGTGCTTCCATCACCAAATGTGCTTCCATCACCCATGAAAGCGTAAACAGAATTGAAAATTTTGTTTCCAGCACCTATCTTTTCTGCGGTGACAAATGTCCCTGGTATCACTAACCAATGTTGAAAGCACTTCTCTTGTCGGCACATTTCCCTCAATGCATCAAAGCTCCTCCAAACTGCTCCCGGATCATAATGTCCTGTGCCATCGTATTTTCCTAGAGGAGATCTCCCATAAAATTCAGGTGCGACAAAAATCTTCAGTGTGCTGGGCTGATCATTTTCTAGTTTTCCAGAACAAAACTTCATCACATCAAAAATCCTGCGCATGCGCATTCGAGCATCTACAGAAGGGGAAACAAAGCGGGTTGTGAAGGGCTTCAGTGTGTACATGTAGTATGCGATGAGTTGAACCTGAGCATAGGTACTCTGCTCCGTTTTGGTATTGACGTCTGAAATGGATCCTATCATCTATTCTTCTCCTTTTTTGTGAATGATCTACAGCAAGTGCTTCAGATCATTGATGCCGTGTGTGATAGTATCGACGCCCTGTCCTAGAACCTGAGTGACGTCACTCGCGGTGCCTTTGGCCCCTTGTTCGGCAGTCCCTACTCCTTCTGCGAGTAGGGCTTGCGCTATATCTGCTGCTCCAAAGCCCATAATCTGCTCCATTTTCGTCGTAATATCGGTGGCGGAGAGTTGATAGTCGTGGTACAGGATCTTGACGATTCCTTCTGCGCTCTTATCGGCTCCAGTAATTACCCCGCTGTGGACCCACGACAGCCACTGATCAGGATTTTTCAACAGAGCGTTGATCGTCTTTGTGATCTGTTGCCAGAGCGTGTCGGCGATGTTCTGAAGGGCTGGACCATTCACATCCAATGTTAGGATAGGGAAAGAATAGGAAGTCCCTTGAAAAGCAAATGTCCCGCTTACGTTAGCGGAAGGGGTATTCACTTGTCCAGCGAGGGAATTTTCGAATGGTCGATCCTCCGCTCAAACCCAGGACAGGCACAGGGGGCACGAAAGGGGGCACACTGCTCTTATAACTGAGGGAGAGCTGGCCCTGTGCGCTGGTGTTCACGGAGAGGCTGCCACATTCGCCCAGATCTAAGGTGCGGTTGATCCCGACAGTCAGCCCGCCCTGGAAGGTCAGGTGTCCCTGAAGATCAATAAGTCCACTCAGATTCACGTACAGCACAGGATTCACCTGAGACCTAATCAGGAAATTTAGCCCTTGCTCGTTTATCAGTACAGAGATTGCCACCAGATTTGCACCCAGCAACGAGAGAGAGCCGGAGAGAAGCAGGTGAGGACCACTCAACAGGAGGTCAGCGATTTGAGGTCGGCTATAGGTTGCCAGTGAGAAATGCGGACCTCCAGGCTGGCTGGCCCCTGTGAATGAGAAGAACGTCTGATTGTAGAGGACAATCGGCGTGAGATCGATCTCTGCCAGGATACCTTGTTGTGGGCTCATCTGGACGTTGATCTGGGCATGGATCACCACGTAGTCGATCTGGGCTGTAATAGTGAAACCCGCAGGATGAAGCGAGCCGATGTAAGTCGGCTGAGGAGCGAGATAGAGTTGCGCTTGCAAGACCACGGTAATGTTCGCTCCCTGGAGCGCCAGAGTGTAGTGCTTCATCGTTGAGAGATCGGTCAGATGCCAGCTTGCTCCCTTCTGATTGATGACTAGCAAGAGCTGATCACTGGTTCCCGGAAGATCAATCTGGCCATACTGTTTGAAGGCGCTAGCAATGGCAGCGATATCGCGCTGATCCAGAGCTGTGGCTTGTGCGGCGGGCATGGAAAAGGAGCCCAGAGCCTTGAGCGCGATCAGACCTAGCACAGTATCCAGTTGCGGGGGCAGGGTGGTCTGACCTACGAGGCTCTGGGCGATATCGCGCAAGCTTACGTTCGAGATGGCCCCGGCCACCAGGCTTTTGGCCGGATCGGTGGAATCGAAGAAGATCGCCACAGCGCTTTCGAACGTGCTCACATCCAGTGTTGCCGCGATGCCTAGACTAGGGATACCTTCGAAATCAATACCAATGACCAGAGCCAGATTACTCAAGTGGAGATTACTGAACTGGATGGTTCCTAGCATTGAGCCAGAAATGAGCACTCCATTCTCCAGGACGCTGGCGTTGACGGTGAACTGCGCTGGCTGGCCCTGCACCTGCGTATTGACGACAGCCGTGAGGAAGGCTCCGATATCGCTGCCCTGTAAGAAGCCACCCAGTTCGCCCACCAGCGTCGTCCCTTTTTGAATTTCCTCGTTGACCGAAAGGAAGAACTTGGAGTTGGTAGCTGGATCGGGCAGACTGACGGCAAGCGTGATGCCAACACTGCCGTCCAGACGGATGCCCAGGTATTTTGCCAGTGCTTGAAAGCCGCCGCTTTTCGTGGTATTGAGCTGTGCGTAGAGGTTGAAACCGGTGGTCAGGCCATTGGCCTGCGGTGGTAGCGTTACCTGGCGGTTGCCAAAGGATTGTACATCGAAGTGGGCAAGATCTGGGAACTGGAAGTTGGGCGATTGGGCCAGCGATGAGAAAACCAATAGCAAAGTATCGAGGCCAAGAAAAGCGTCGAAGGGAGCCAGGATGCTCAGACCAGGAAGGGCTGCCAGGCCGCTGAGAGAGAGATCCACACCCAGGGCAAAGCCCCATCTGGCTTGCTTTTGCACTGTCAGGGCGAACAAGCCTAGACCCTTGACGTCAGCCGCTATATTCAAGCTCACGTTATTCCCCTGTTGCTCAATGAGAACAGAGGATTGGTCAAGATCGAGATCGAAGCCGGATGGCCAGAGCAGGCTCCCGCCGCAGAGTTGGGTCAGAAGTGCCTTCAAAGAGAGGGAGGGGAATTGCCCACGCAGAACAAAGTCGCCGGGAACCTGATAGAGTAGCGCGAGGTCTACGCCTGCCAACGTCAGCGTACCTGCCAATGTCCCACTCGCACCAGTGCCCTTGATATAGTTCAGCAGCAATTGCACATCACTCACTTTCAAAGGAGTATCCCCCAGATTGATGACCCAGGGGTGAGGTGTATCTGCCAGCGCAGCCTGAAAAATGACAGAGTCACCTGGTACAACCTCCAGGTACATCTGATCCACCGTGAGATCACTGACGGCTGGCATCTGAGGCAGATAGGTCTTCACCAAGGTCGAAAGCGGTAAGGTGGCGGTTTCCGCCAGCTCTGCCTCGATAATAAATTCGGGAGCAGAGGCAACGAGGGAGAGAGGAACGCCCTTCATGCTCATCTGACCAAAGAGCATGACCTCGAGTGAGCGTTGAGCGTCGAAAAGGGGCATCAATCTGAAAGCGTACTGCCAGGTTGGAGACATTGCTTAGCCCTTCAATGGGCTGCCATGCCATCCCATTTAATCCAACCGTCAAGTAGACCGAAAGGAGTGAGAACGGATTGGTCGCGAGAGCAAGCGAAATCCCCTCCAGGCTTAACGTGCCGGTGTTGGAGAAAAAGGCTGGTGCTGGCGTTGGGGGGGTCAGGTAAGCGAGAAGATCATCGGCCCCTACCAGGTCGGCAACAGCGCTTAAGCTCGGCAGAGACAGACTATCAAACGCGCCAGTAAAGACCAATGTCGAATTACCCCCAAGGAGTTTTCGGCCACGATCTCCAGAGGGGAGAGGGTGCTGATGTACAGGTTGCCTCCAAAGAAGAGACCAGGCAGGTAGGTCGGGTTGTTCGTCAACCAATCAGTCGTCAATGGACTATATATCCGAATAGAGAGATCTTTGAGCACCAGCTTTGCAAGGGAGAGGGTGCTAGCGATCTCTGCCTTGAGATTAATTCCCAGTCGGGGAGGGCTAGCACTCAGTGGAAGTTGAGAAGGGAGCAGGGGTTGAACCACCTGCTGAGTGAGTGTGGGAAGCAGAATTGGTCCAGAAAGGACGATTGGCGAGGGAACGGACAACACCGCCTCAATTCCTCCCAGGATACCATTGAGGGTGAGATGACTGAGAAAATTGAGTCCAATTTCTACCGGTACTTGAAATTGTGGCTCTTGATAGGCGCTCGTTGAGACAAGAAAGCACGCATCGGTCAGCGTCAGCAGATCTGAGATAAGAGTACTGAGGCGCACCGTCTGGAGCACGAAAATCTGGGGAAGTGGGAAGAGTAGGGAAGCTCTGCGAAAACTTCCAACCGCGAGGGAGTTGATAGTTCAGCGTCAGATCAACGCCATCTTGAGCTTCTTGAAAGACCGCAGAAACCGGTGCATCTGCAACATGAAGAAAGGAAGAAGTGCCGCTGACTGCAACAGAGGTGGCACCATCTTCAGCTGGCAGTAAAGTGGCATTGTTGAGAATGAGATCGTTGCCTGCATAATAGGTATCGAGCAACGTGCCGATCTTCGTACCTGCAAAGGTAGTGTGACTGATCTGGAATTGTGGCTGCTGGTTGGCTTGTTGCAAGAGGGATTGGATCTGCATACGAAGCTGGGTACTACTCACTTCTTTGTCCTTTCACGTAGGCGTTTCTTAAGGGGCAATGGAATGAAAGTAGTATATCTGGCAGGAACAAGAAATGGATCGTATAAATGACGTAGCCGGGTACGTATCTTCCTTATACGGCTTAAACGAGCCCGTGTTCGACTGCGAAGCGAGCGGCTCTTGCTCGTGAGTTGATGCCTAGCTTACTGTAGATCGAGGTGAGATGTGTAGTGACCGTGCGCTGGCTGATAACAAGCCGCCTGGCGATTTGGGCAGCAGTAAGTCCCTGGGCCACGAGCTGGAGCACCTCTCCCTCGCGGGCTGTTAACCCGGCTGGCAGTCTGGCTGGTTTGCTGACGGAAGCTGACAGTGGCAGGCCCGGCGCTGAAAGGTTTGGTGGAGGAGGGAGATGCTCCGCAGCCTCCAAAGCCTGCCGAAGTTCCCAGAAACGGCCTTCAGCCAGCGCGGCCTGGAAGGCCGTCTCTCCTAAAGATGCGTGGACTTTTGCTCGCCAGGGGTCGACGAAGTGGCGAACTACTGCGGGCAGGGCCATCCCTCCGGCTGTGCAGGCAGTCCTTGTGGCACCCCATAGGCGAGCTGCCCATGCCAGCAGTTCCAGTGCGGCAGCGACTCCGCCCAGCATATCCAGACAAATCACGCGATAGATGTTGTAGCTCTCGTTCTGATGACGCAACAGCCTCAGGCTCTCGGCAAGGCTGACGTGGGCCAATAGATACTGACCCTGGTTAAGAGCCCTCATTCCTTTGCCCATGCACAGCGAGACGAGCGCCACGATCTCGCGGGGGTTCCGTTCCTGCATCAGGGCACCTCCTTCTTCCAGCAGTTCCAACCTGCGCATCTCTTCATTTTGAAATCCTACCATCCCTCCCAGAAGAAGCAGAGCACCGCAGATCGTGGTCACGTCGCCGACGGCTCGCGCACAGGCCACGCATTCCTCAAGCAGTATTTGACTGGTCTGGAGTTCCCTCCGCGAACCAGTAGATCGACCCCACGTGGAAGAGCGCACGAGCCAGTGCTCTGGAGTCCTGCGCCTGTCGGGCTGCTGCCAGATAAGCTTCGCTAATGCGGCGCACCTCATCGTCTCTCCCCTCATCACGGGTCACAACGACCAGGGTTTCCAGGGCGGCGGTCAGATCCCAGGCATCGCCACTCTGTCGAGCGAAGGCCAAAGCCTCCTCAGCATGTCTACGAGCCGTGGGATAGTCACCTGTGACGCAGGCAACACGGCCTAACACCCGCAAAGCGATGATGCAAGCGCGAGGCGTAGCCTGCCGCCGAGCCAGGACCAACCCCGCTGCACAGCACTGGTGCGCCTGCTGCGCTCTCCCTTGCTCATAGGCGAGCACCCCGGCACCGATGTGGACCTGTGCGCGTAACGCTTCCAGCAACGGAGCAGGAGCAGCAAGTGTGCTCTCCGACTGTGCGTATCCTTCGCTGAGGTGCCCGTGAATCCACCAAAAAGGCCAGAGAGCCACGCACAAGCGCAACATGGCTTTCGAACTGCCCGTGTCCCTGGAACCAGCCCCACGCGGCTTGTAGATTCTCATGGTCGCGTTCCAGGCGGTCCAGCCAGGCCCTCTGTTCAGCGCCAAATAGATGGGGAGCAGCGGCCTCTGCCAGACGAAGATAGTACGCAGCGTGCTCCTGACGCATGGCTTCCAGCTCCCTCGCGCTCGAAAGCCTCTCCCATGCAAACTCACGTACCGTTGCAAGCAGCCGCAGACGCGGTTCTTTCCCCTCCAGTTCCGTCTGGAGGATCATACTCTTATCTAGCAACGATGCCACCACATCGATCACGCCTCCTTCGAGGTCGCTCTGGAGATGACAGAGCGCGACCGCCTCCAGGGTGCAGCCATCGACAAAGACCGCGAGCCGCCGAAAGAGCCGCTGCTCCTCTGCACTCAAGAGGTCGTAGCTCCATTGGAGTGTGGCACGCAGCGTTCGCTGTCGGGTAGGCATATCGCGTGCTCCCCCCGTGAGGATCTCCAGGCGACGAGAGAGGCGTGCAAGCAGCGCTTCTGGAGGAAACAACTTGATTCTGGCGGCTGCTAGTTCGAGGGCCAGGGGCAGGCCGTCCAGCCACACACAGATAGCAGCAATGGTGCCAGCATTGGCAGCGGTGAGCGTAAAAGCCGGCTGTATGGCTTGCACACGCAAGACAAAGAGGCGCACCGCAGCGACCTGTGCGAGTCCTTCACTCTCAGGGAGTCGCCTGAGATCAGGCAATGCGAGCGGAGAAACGACAAATTCTTGTTCGGCTGAGAGATGCAAGATGCTTCGGCTGGTGACCAGGATGTTGAGCCAGGGGCTGGAGGCGAGGAAGGAAGAAAGTAGGGGGGCCGCCTGGATCACCTGCTCGAAGTTATCCAGAAACAGCAGCAAGTGCCGATCACGCAGCGTCGTCCGCACCTGCTTTTCGAGAGAAAGTACTGGAGCATCTCGTAAGCCGAGAGTCTGAGCAATGGCGTGTAGAACGCGTGTGTGATCGCTGACCGAGGCCAATGAGACGAAACAGATGCCATCGGCGAAGTGCTCCTGCAACGCCTCGACGACGGCAAGACCCAGGCGTGTTTTACCAACCCCTGCCGTCCCAACTAAGGTCAGCAAGTGTACGTCTGGACGCAGAAGCAGCGCACACACCGCAGCAAGTTCCTGTTGGCGGCCAACCAATGGTGTGAGAAACCTCGGCAGATCTGGAAAGGAGGGCCGAGTGGACCCACCTGGAGCAAGGCGTAGGGTGTGAGGTGAGGAATCTTCCGTAGGCAAGGAAATGGCAGACCGTCTGTGCATTTCTGAAGACGGCTCAGCTCCAGTGGGCAGATCGCCCCTCGCCTCCGGACTGGTCAGGGTCGCCGCGACCGCCTGGAGTCGCTCAAGCGTCAGGTGCTCCGACTGGCCCAGGTAAGCACGATGAGACTTCCCCTGTCGCCAGCAATAGGCACGCCAGTAGGCTCTCCCACGTTGATTGCCAGCTCGCTCGCGGCGAGCGGTGAAGCCGCCCGTGGGACTGTCAAAGATGAAGCTGGAGGCTGTTTCAAGCCAACTCTGCCATTCAAGAGAGCCGATTACAGCCTGAGCAACCTGTTCGTTGCGCTGGTAGGTGAGGATTTCCATCCTGGACGATTGCGTGTAGTTGATGAGCCATAGCATCCCCTGTGGTGCCTTCACTGCCCAAACTATCACATCCCGAACATCACATCCCGAACAGTATAGCACAGGTTTGGTAATCTCTTCCAGAACAGATACATCGATTTTTCGGCATTTTGTAAGTGCTCTGGGCCCAGCATTTACGCCCCAGAGATTCAGGCGATCTGGGTGTCCTGCAAATAGCATAAAAGCCCTGTACGCTTCAAATAGAAGCGCCTATCCCAGGGGAAAGTTTAACCAGGACTTAACATATCCATAAAGCATAGTTAATTTGGCAATGGTACTGTATAAATGCGATGACAAACAAGAGCAGTTTCTTTGAGGAAAAGAGATTGCCCTTGAGACATCTATAGAAAGCCTAATTTGTACTAGTTTCGCCCTCGAAGAATAGGAGTATTCACGTTGAAACGCACTCGTCTTGCTTTTATATCCATAGGAATATTTGTAGCATTAGCTCTATTTCTCTCGGCCTGTGGTGGTGACACAGCTACTGGAAGTACCTCTACCGCTGGTTCTTCCTCCTCTACGCCTGCCAGCGGACTTGGGACGCCTGGTACTTATAGCTGCTTGCAGGGTAGCATTACGGCTGCTGGCTCAACGGCACTGGCCCCTCTGGTAAAGGATGTTGCAAGTAAATACCAGGCCAAGTGTAGCGGATCTAGCATTACCGTCAACCTGGGTGGTAGTGGAACAGGCCTTTCAAGCGCAGAAAATGGCAGTATTGATATTGGCAACTCTGATATCTTCTCAAAGACCGGTCAGAGCGATCTGGTCGATCACCAGGTAGCAGTCGTCATTTTCAACCTGATTATCAACAGCAAAGTAACGGGTGTAACGAGCCTGACAACGGCGCAGCTCAAAGGTATTTACTCCGGCCAAACAACGAACTGGAGCCAGGTTGGTGGACCGAGCCTGCCAATCGTCGTAGTGAGTCGTCCAACAAGCTCTGGTACACGGGCAACCTTCCAGAAATTCGTACTTGGCACAGTTGAGACAATTAGCGGGCCATCCAATCTGACCACAGACAGCACAGGAACAGTAGTCAAAAACGTGCAGCAGACGGCTGGCGCAATTGGTTACGCAGCATCAGGTCCGGCCAAACAGTCTGGTCTGACAGTGCTAAAAATAGACGGAGCCGATGCAACAGCGGACAACGTGAAGAGCGACACCTACAAATTCTGGAACATCGAACATATGTATACAAAAGGCAAGCCAAAAGACCTGGCGCAGGCATTAATCGACTACATGGTAAGCGATGACGGCAAAGCCTCGGCACAGAAACTTGATTTTATTGCCATCACAGATGTTCCCTCAACAGCGCTACAAACGCACCAGCATTAATTCATCAACGCGGAACATGTTCGTATGTGCAGGGATACAGGCAGTAGCTCTGCACATATCATTCATCAATCCGGGAAGGAGTGTGTTTGTGCAACAAACACAACAAAGTTCTCAAGGGGCATATGCAGCAGATCGAATTGCGCGAATCATCTTCTTAGTATGTGCAGCAATCCTGATAGTTGTCATTGTTGCCGTATTCATCTTCATCGGGACGAATGCCTTTAAAGTATTTGGTGAAGGTGCTACTGTTAAAAACTTTTTCTTCAACATAAACTGGGACCCTACAGGCAATGGTGACGTCAATGGCAATCCATCCTTTGGAGCAGGCGGACTGATCCTCGGCTCTATTGTAATCACCTTTCTCTCTGTGCTTATTGCGACACCGCTGGCATTCGGCATGGCACTTTTCTTTACAGAGATAAGCCCGGCGTGGCTGACGCGCATATTGCAACCCTTAATCGAAGTTTTTACCGGCATGCCTTCAGTGGTAATTGGTTTTCTTGGACTAGTGGTAATAGTGCCCTTTCTGCAACGTCTGGTTGGGAACATCGTTGGGAATCACCAGACAGCGGGGAATGGTTGGGCGGCAGCAATCCTGGTTTTGCTGATTATGACATTACCCACAATTATTAGCATTGCAATTGATGCATTGCGGGCAGTACCAAATAGTGTGCGTGAGGCCAGTCTGGCGCTGGGTTCAACACGTTGGCAGATGATGTTTGGAGCGATTCTGCCTGCGGCAACAACAGGTCTGGCAACAGCGGTAGTCTTGGGGTTGGCACGCGCAATTGGCGAGACACTTGCGGTAAGTCTCGTGCTTAATGGTAGTTCACTTCCAACCCACACCAATCTTTTTGCCCTGTTCTTTCAGCCAAACGTAAACATCACGCAATTCATTGCCATCGACTTTGGTGAAGCAACAGGCGCAGGCCGAGATGCCTACTACACGCTGGCCTTTGTCCTTCTGGTCATCTCCTTTCTTTTTGTGTGTCTTAGCCGTTATCTCGCCAGCAGGAGTGTGTACAAATGAGTGTGCAGCAAGTAGTACAAGTGCCAGAGAGTCAGGAAAGAGTAGCAGAACTGAAGCGGGTCGTGCAGGCGCATCGAGGCAGGTAATCGCGCAGGTGTTACATTGTTATGGATTATAGCAGCGATTGTAGCCATCCTCTTTGTTGGCATTATTGTTTACCTGCTTGTACAAGGGGCGGGCTATCTTTTCAAGCCAGAGTTTTATGGGACGAGCGACCTGGGTATTGGAAGAGAGCTATTCAATACGTTCTACATACTCATTCTAGCGGAAGCTATCTCTATACCAATAGCGCTGGCAGCAGCGATATACCTTGTTGAGTATGCAACACAAGGAAGATTAGTTACCATTATCCACTTTGCAGCGGAGACATTGGCTTCTGTGCCGTCTATTGTCTTAAGTCTGTTTGGGGTACTTATATTCAGTAGCGCATTCCATCTAGGAACGAGTCGTGTGGCGGGTGCGCTTACCCTACTCTGTCTAAATTTGCCGTTGGCACTGCGTCTCTTTGAAGATGCATTAACCTCAGTATCGCGTGAATTGCGGGAGGGCGGTCTGGCGCTTGGAGCAACGAAGTGGCATGTCATTCGCACAGTAGTGCTTCCATCGGCGCTGCCAGGGATCGTAACAGCATTTATTCTGACGGCAGGTAAGATCATTGGTGAAGCCGCAGCGCTGCTTTATACAATGGGACTAAACAATCCTCCCAACGTATTTACCCTCAATCCATTAATTGCCAGCGACACCCTGACAACCCATCTCTACTATGTAGCGGGTCCGGGTGCGGGCAGCACAGGTTTAACCTCAGCGCAAGAAACAACTATCACTGCTGGATCGGCGACGCTACTCATTCTGCTTTTGTTGATTATTAATCTGGGAGCACGTATTCTTGGTCGCTACATTCAGCGCCGGGTCACGGCGGCTTAATGAGCATACGACGTTAAGATACAGGTTACCGCACCTATTTAAAGCAAGGACTAAGCTGTTATGAACGTTTTACCAGCCGATTCTCTGGCGGCGCATGGAGCAACCAGTTCCATACTACCAGAGGGAGCAAACATTTTTTCGCGAAAAGTTGCACGCAGTGGTCATATCTCTTATGAGGGGCGGCCATACTTCATCAGCAAGGCCCTGGCAGGGCGTTATATCCGACTAGTAGTGCTGGCGGATCGGCTCATTGTCGACGCATCTATCCCCTTACACAAAGAGTATTCGCTCATCTAACAAAGTGATAGAATAGTTGTAGGGACTATTGCAAAAGAGAGGTACTATTCATGGGAATGGAATCTTCACGTTTGAATATACAGCAACCAACATTGCAAAGTAGAGGAGATGCAGCAGCGGAACAAGGGGAAAATGATATCTCTCATTCTGATATTATGGGTGAATTTCATGCAAGTGAGAGACTGGATCAGGGAGCATCAGTAAAAATAGACGTGAAACGCTTAAATTTCTTTTACGGACCAAAGCAAGCACTTTACGATATTGCAATGCCGATTCGTGAACGGCAGGTAACAGCGTTGATCGGGCCGTCTGGTTGTGGGAAATCGACCTTCTTACGAACGCTCAATCGTATGAATGACCTGATACTGGGCACACGTGTTGAGGGAGAGGCAATGTTTGATGGGACGAACATCTATGCTAAAAGTACAGATGTAGTACTCCTACGACAGCGCATCGGCATGGTATTCCAGCGTCCTAACCCATTCCCCAAGTCGATCTTTGAAAACGTCGCCTATGGGTTAAGGATTCAGGGCAAGCCAGCAAAGTACATCAAAGAGACCGTTGAGAGCAGTCTGCGCGGCGCGGCCATCTGGGATGAGGTCAAAGATCGTTTGAACGCCTCAGCGCTGGGCTTATCTGGTGGGCAGCAGCAGCGTCTCTGTATTGCACGTGCGCTCGCGGTCAAACCTGATGTCTTGCTTATGGATGAGCCAGCTTCGGCCCTTGATCCTATCGCGACCTTAAAGATCGAGGAACTTATCACAGAGCTTTCCAAAGAGTATACTATTGTCATAGTGACGCACAACATGCAGCAGGCGGCCCGTGTTTCGCAATATACAGGTTTTTTTCTGAGCGGTAAATTGATCGAAGTCTCTCCTACCGTTCAGCTCTTCGAGCATCCCAAGAAAAAAGAGACGGAAGATTATATCAGTGGGCGTTTCGGTTGATCCGAACGCCTGGGGTGGAGAATCATGGTGGCACGTAAAATTTTGGTAGTTGACGACGAAGACGTCCTGGTAGAGACACTGGCATACAACCTGGAGCAGGCGGGCTACCGGGTCGTTACCGCTACAGACGGGGGGAGTGCGCTTGACGCGGCCCGTACAGAGCTACCCGACCTGATTATTCTGGATATTATGCTACCAGGAATGGATGGTCTGGAAGTGTGTCGTCAGCTACGCCGCGAGAATAGCACGGCAACGACGCCCATAGTGATGCTCACAGCCAAAGGAGATGAGATCGATAAAGTCGTCGGCCTCGAAATCGGCGCTGATGACTATATGACTAAGCCATTTGGGCGGAGAGAACTGCTTGCACGAATCCGGGCGCTACTCAGGCGTGCCGACTATCCCGGTCAGGGGAGTGAAGATCATCACAACCAGGATACATCTTCAGAGCAACGGCCTGCGGGCCGAGAGCTAGTCGCGGGTCCCTTGCGCATCGATCTGGCGGGGCGGCGTGTAAATTGTCGCGGACAAGACATGGAATTGCAGCCAAAGCAATTTGAGTTACTCACCTATCTTGTGCGCAATCGGGGGACAGTTCTCACGCGTGATCAACTACTCCATAACGTCTGGGGCTATGATTACGCAGGCGACACACGTACAGTTGACGTCCATGTGCGCTGGCTACGTGAAAAACTAGAGGAAGACCCGGCGAATCCCAAACTGATTCAGACAGTACGGGGCGTAGGCTACGTCTTCCGCTGGTAGCCGCCCTGTCCTTCTCCTCTCTCTACATCTACGCCGCCGACCATATCCTATAGATACCCTACAAAAGGGGCTAAAGCTTTGTGAGCGTCTCTTTTAGTTCGCGATAGATGACATCAAGATGCTCAGGCATCACCTTAATATCGGCAAGCACAGGCATAAAATTGGTGTCGCCGTTCCAGCGAGGAACGATATGATAGTGCATATGATCAGCAAAGCCAGCTCCGGCAACTTTTCCTTCGTTGATGCCCATATTGAAGCCATCCGGATTCATGTCTATGCGCAAGGCACGCAAAGCCAACTGCACCTGGGCCATCAGATCGGCCAACACCTCAGCTGAAAGCTTCTCAATACTATTGACATGTTCGTAGGGGGCAATCATCAAGTGACCATTGCTATAAGGGTAGAGATTGAGCATCATAAAACAGTATTTTCCCCGGTGAAGAATATAATACTCATCATCCCGATTCGCAGCAGGCTGCATACAGAAGATGCAACCAGGGGCAGGTTCACTTTTTGGGCGAATAAAAGTCATTCGCCAGGGTGCCCATAAATTTTTCATGGATCTTTCTAGCCTCCAAACAAGCACAAAAACGCCACAACAGCGACTACATAGTAATTGTATAGCATCATTACCAGCAAGCGAGTGTGGCGTTTCTAATTAAATTTCCTGATCTTGAGCATCCTTCTCAGGCAAAGTAGCTGGAAGATCAGTCAGATCAGGCAGCTCAATCCAGCGTTCTGCCCAGGTATGGATAGCATCGATAACAGGCTTCAGACCATATCCCTTTGCCGTCAACTGATATTCCACGCGCACAGGAATCTGGGGATACACCAGGCGTACAACCAGACCTTCAGCCTCTAATTCCCGTAGACGGTCACTAAGAACACGATCAGAGAGCCCTTCCACGATAGAAGTAAGCTCACAAAAGCGGCGTGGTCCCTGCATCAAAGTATCGAGCAAGAGGCCAGTCCAGCGCTTGCCCAATATCTGAATAGCGTGTTCATAACGAGGGCATTTATTTGTTTCAATTGAAGTAGTAAACGGAGTAGCCTCCGTCGGCTTCGTCGCCATGATTGCCTGCCATTTCCGATCTGTACCAAGTAAACCTGAATAAAATATAACTGATCAGCCGATAATATGTAGGCGAGAAGTTTATCTCGTCCCCAGAGCGGAAATTATCCGCTTGCTGTTTATAAAACATTATACTACTTTCTAAGTGCCAAATCAGATGTTATTGTAATCAAGTATACCATGTTTCTCTCTCTAAGGCAAGTAGCGTTACCGACAAAAAGTAAGTGAGAGAGAAAGTTATTTGGCTCAGACGATTGTTTCTTTTTCCTGAGCCATTAAAATGAGAGTTGCATTAAAAAATAGATTGTATTACAATAGGGCGACCTTCAAATTATGTTAAGAAGATAGTTTTACTAGTATCAACAATAGTATCAGCTTATCTTCTTTCTATTATGAAAGCATTTAGATATATGGATACATTACCAGCCCATTTTCTAATGAATTTTCTCATTCTTTTTCTCATCAGCGTGCTTGTTTGCGTGATGCTCCCTTTCCTTATCTCATCCTGGCACTTCTTCCGGAAGGCCACTCCTCAAGACATAAAGAACCTGGCAGAAGAAAGCTCTATTGAGCTAATAGTTGGTCTCTGCCTGGGTCTCATCATTACAGACATTCTCCTTTACGTGATAGAGAGGCCGCTATTACCTAAAATCGTTTTTTATAGTGCGTCAGGCAGCATTAATCTCTTCATAGGCAGTTTTATTGTTTACCATCTCATCAACAGGGTGTTCATTCGCATAAAGTGGCATCCAGAGATTACTAAAGATAAAGAGTGATTCAGGTACTTCTTTATTATTTGGGTTATTCATCTCTCCCTCCATCATCTTTCTCCAGGTACTTTCGTCCACAAGAAAGTAATTTATTTGTATATGCACTTTTGGTGTTCTATAATTGTCAAAATACGAAAAAACATGGTATTTGGGACGATCTCAAGTAAAAATGCTATAGTGCATAATGATAGAAAACCGGAGAAATCTATCTCTTAGAGATTTTAAGCAATGGCTCGCAGTACACATGCCGGAGAAGCAAAGGTAAAAAATAGCTGTTCAGCGAAGATCTTACTCTCGCTGAACAGCTATTTGGCTTCAAGCACAGTTTCGGATCAGGCCTTAACTTTTTGTTCTTTGCTATACAAACGGCAATAGGTGTGCTAAAACTTTTTGGGCATTGATAGACGTAATTACTTCTGCACAGGAGCCTGAGAAGAAGAAATCAAGGTAGGCGTTTTTTAAGGAGAACGGTTCCATGAAAGATTGGGTTGGAAAGCAGATTGACCGTTATCGTCTTCTACAGGTATTAGGTTCAGGTGGATTTGGAACAGTATACCTTGCAGAACAGAGCCGTACCAGAAATCAGGTTGCATTAAAACTCCTGCCGCCGCTTGGACAAGAAGGTCTGCGCAGCTTTCTCACGGAAGCACGTATGTTTCGTCTCAAACATCCCCATATTATCCAGATTCTAGACTTTGGTCTTGCAGGCCAGTATCCCTTTCTTGTTATGGATTACGCTCCTCATGGGACATTGAAGAAGCGGTATCCCGATGGTTCGCGTGTGCCACTGCCCGTAGTAGTTACTTATGTGCAGCAACTGGCGAGTGCATTACAATATGCGCATGACGAACAAATCATTCACCGAGACGTAAAGCCAGAAAACATGTTATTAGATGCACAAGAGCGGGTCTTACTTTCTGACTTTGGCATTGCCTATATTTTAGCGCAAAGTGTGCAGGTCAACACGAAAAGTATTATTGGTACATTGCCCTATATGGCTCCAGAGCAGACCAGGGGGCTACCCGGTGCGGCCAGTGATCAATATGCATTGGGCATAGTCGTTTATGAATGGCTCTGTGGGCGGCGTCCATTTCTGGGAGATGGGATGGAGCTGGCGATTCAACATCGTCTAGATCCGCCCACGCCGCCCCGCGCGTATGCACCTGGTCTCTCGCCAGAAGTTGAAAAAGTAATACTGATGGCCTTAGCGAAAAATCCCCGGCAGAGATTTTCCTCAGTGCAGGCATTTGCCAGTGCATTTGAGGTAGCGGCAAAAAAGCCTCTACTATCGCAATACAACATACCAGGGCAATATACGCCACCATTCCCTCCACTTGATATACAGATACAACCACTGCCTATCTCTGAAGTGCTTCTACAGCATCGGCCTCAGCAAGAGGGGGCACACAACCTGTTTATAGCAGGGCAGCAGATACCCACGCCGCCAGAGATCATTCACGAAATCTCGCCGTCCCTCCGGCCCGATCTTTTAAAGCCTCAAAAGCCTCCATCATTAGCAGAACAAGAGCGGGCGATTGTCACCTCAGATCGACATACGAGGCCACAGCAAGTAGTGAAGCTAGACCAGTTACCAGGAAAGCAATCGATAGCGAAAAGGCGTATTGAAGATCACACCCGCAAGCATTTCCTTGTATTTGCCATCGCGCTCCTCGTTCTTATAATAGCTAGCAGTGGTACTCTCTGGGCGATTCACCGGACGGGCGGCCAGGTGAGCACTTCCAGGACAAACGCAGAGGGGAGCCAACAGGCAACCCAGGCCGCCGAGGCGGCAACAGCGACGGCATATGATCAAGCAACAGAAAAAAATGGAACACAATTTGGTTTCGATGCACAACATGACCATGCTAATCCCTACGAATGGCGGATCACTCCTGCAAATGTGCAAAAATTAGCCTTAGCCTGGATTGCAAGCGCAGGTAGTGCGCACATCTCCTCATCGCCGCTTGTTGCCAATGGAACCGTCTATATAAGTTCCAGCAATGGCAAACTTTATGCATTTAACGCCTATGGATGCAGGCATCCGCAATCCTGCACCTCTTTCTGGAACGCGGCCACAGACGGCAGTATCAGTTCTGTCCCTGCGCTCATAAACGACAGCATCTATGTCAGCTCCAGCGATGGCAAGCTGTATGCATTTAATGCTAACGGCTGTACAACCTCTCCCTGCCCGCCTTTCTGGACCGCTACTATTGGCAATTCCACAAATTCCGCGCCAGCCATTGCCAACGGCATCCTCTATATTGGCTCCTCTGATCACAACCTTTATGCCTTTCCAGCCACCGACGACTGTGGGCAGATCACCTGTGCTCCGTTATGGACGGCCCCTACCGGAGATAGTATATCCTCATCGCCAGCTATTAGTAATAATTTTGTCTACGTTGGCTCCCGCAACGGAGTACTCTCCGTTTTTCGAGCTGGAGGATGTGGGGCGCAACATATTTGTGCGCCAGTGTGGTCAGCCTCCATAGGACCGGCCAGCATCTCCTCTGTGATCATCGCCAATGGTTATGTTTACACCGACTCCAGTGATGGGAAGATCTACGCATTCAATGCCAATGGTTGTGGTTTATCGATGTGCTTCTCGCTCTGGACAGCTTCCACACCGAAGGCAACTGTCTCCTCGATAGCCACAAGCGACGGCATCATCTACGCGGGGTCCAGTGATGGGAAAGTCTATGCATTCAGCGCCAAAGGGTGTGGGCAGCAGCCAACCTGTCTGCCACTCTGGACAGCAGTTGCAGGTGGTTCTATCTCCTCTGCGCCCACGATTGCGAATGGAGTGCTCTATGTCGGCTCCAGCACGGGCAACATTTCAGCGTTCAGTGCCAGTGGTTGTGGGCTGCAAGGGAGTTGTCCTATGCTCTGGCAGGCAACGACCAGTGGCTCGATTCTCTCTTCGCCAATTGTTGTCAATGGCTTCGTCTACGTCTCTACGAACAATGGTCGGCTCTATGCGTTTCAGATGAAAAAGTGAGCAGGAGACGGGCAAGCCGATCTGCCCTCACGGACGCCGTCTCAGTCTGGTCCCAGATGTTACAGAGGAGATCAAAGTTGGACAACTGCCCTCCCTTTACGCGTACCAATGCCACACTCACCGCTTCGGCTCTGGTCAACATTTTAGCCAGAGGCAGCAGACTTTTGTGAACAGATGCTCCTCCGCTTGCTGCACCCGTTTCCAATGGGAGGAGGTCGATCTTCCCTGCTTCACGTTGGAGCGAGGTGATCGTGGAAGATGTTCGGTGATCAGCACCTCGCCCAGGGTGCGGAGCGTTGGAAGGATGGGAGGCAGTCCGGGGGCAGTAAAGCCGCGGTCAACTCTGTGCGCTGGGATTTGCGGACGGGGAGCTGCAAGGACCGGTGCTCACTGATGGCAAACACAGCGACAAACGCAGTCCCCTTGCGCTCGATATCTCAAGGTGGGTGGGCTCTATCTCGCGGATCTCGGCTTCTTTGGGGTAGGACGGCTCGCACAGATATCTGTCTTTCGCGGCAAGAGCGGCGCTCTGTCATCACGCGCTGGCAACCGCAGACCGCCTTGTACACCAAGAATGGACATCGGATTGTCTTGAGAGGTATCCGCCTCAGCATATTGGCAAGAGCGTGGAGATGAGCGTGCAAGTGGGCTAAGCAACGCTTGCCAATGCGCCTGGTGCTGATGCGTGTGCCAGAAGAGGTAGCACAACAGCGACGGAACACCTTCGAGAAAGGGCAATGGATCATGGCAGGGAGCCAAACGAGAACTCTTAGCCCTGGCGGAATGACGAAATACTAGAGCGTGGGCAGGTGAGCAGGAGACGGGCAAGCCGATCTGCCCTACTAGAGCGCGGTGGATGAGACATGTTTTCACTCGCGGTCTGCAAAGAGGCAGATCTCTCGGACGCCGCGTGCAATATCTTCTTCTGAACTGGCCAGAGAGATGCGCACATAGTCTTTTGAGACGCTACCAAAGCCGATTCCTGGGGCAACGGCCACATTGCGTTCTTGTAAAAGAGCAAGGCCGAATTGCTCGCCATCGCGGAGTTTCCCCTGGCGGCTCTGCACATCAATGAGAGTGTAGAAGGCTCCGTGAGGAGTATAGATATAGCGGTCATAGTCTTTTAGCAAGGTTACGGCAATATCTCTACGGCGTTTGTAGGCGAGGCACATCTCCAGAACGCAATCCTGTGGACCGGTCAGGGCGGCGGCGGCGGCGCGTTGGACGGGGGTAGCGATACTGGTATAGTCAGCATCAAGGACAATCGTCATAGTTTCGATCAGCTTTGCGCTGGTCACAATATAGCCGATGCGCCAGCCGGTCATAGCATAGGACTTCGAGAAGGTATAGATGCCGATGAAGCGTCCACTCTCAAATTCGCGAGGCGAGAGCAAGGTGGCAGGGCTGATATGAGCGCCTTCAAAAATGATCTGATCGTAGCACTCGTCCGAGAGCAGATAGAGATCATGGCGATTAGCAAAGTCCAGCAGGGCCTGCATCACTTCAAGGGGGAAGACAGCGCCGGTTGGATTGCCAGGAGAATTGATGAGCAAGACTTTGGTACGAGGAGTAACAAGCTTCTCCAGGCTGGCAATGTCTGGATACCATTCACTTTGCGGATCAAGTGGATAAGCAACGCCTTTGACGCCACAGACAGCAAACTGGCGGATATAGAGGGGCCAGCAGGGATTGGAGACCAACACCTCGTCGCCCGGTCCCGCGATGGCACTCAGGGCCACGAGCAGAGCACCAGTGCCGCCAAGAGTCACGGCGACATTCTCTAGTTCAACGGGATAGCCATTGACGTGTTTGACTTTTTCGGCGATCAGAGAGCGTAGCCAGGGCCAGCCTGCGGCAGGAGCATACGTCAGACGTTCGTTAGCGATGGACTCTTGAGCGGCACGACAGATATGCTCAGGCGTGCGGAAATCGGGTTCGCCAATTTGCAGGCGGACAGGCGGAGGCAGGATCTCGCCACGAGCCGAGGCTTCTTGCTGCAAGCGATCAGCATACATACCCAGGCTAGTAATGGCGTTTATTGGTAAGGAGGAGATGTGTTCTTTGCCTGTTTTCATATTTTCGTTCACCGCATACCATTTGAGCTAATCTTCTGCACTAAGCCAGCCAGCAGAGCGATACGTGTGGGTAGATAATCAAGTTCGACATACTCGTCGGGATTGTGGGCGAGGCCGCCACCTGCACCAAGACCGTCGATGGTTGGAATACCAATAGCCGAAGTATTATTAGCATCCGAAGCGCCGCCGCTGCCCCGGTCCTCAATCTTGAGAGCCAGCTCTTTGCCAGCCTCTTTTGCATAATGCACGAGGCGGTTATTGCGGGGAGAATGCTCAAAGGGCATGCAACGCATCGAACCACTGACGCTGGCAGTAGTGCCGGGAATAGTCGTCTTTGCGGCGACTTTTTGCATCGCGTCCTCAATAGCTTTCACGCCATCGCGATCACTGGCGCGAACATCCATATCGCAGTAGGCGTATTCTGGCACAACATTGGAGCGCTCGCCACCGTGAATCATCGTCACGCAGAGAGAGGTACCGGGAATAGTTCCGTGGAGGGCCTGCATAGCCTGAACCTGATATGATAGCTCATGAATAGCGTTATGGCCTTTGTGAGGTTCAACGCCTGCATGTGCTGAAAGGCCGCGCACCTCGACGCGGTAGAGACCGGAGCCACGGCGCGAAGAGACCACCGTACCGATGGCGCGGCCAGGTTCCAGAACAATAACGGCATCAGACTGGCGGGCCAATTCTTGAATCAAAGCTTTGCTGGATGGAGAGCCAATCTCTTCATCAGAATTGCAGATACAGGTAACGGTCTGATAGCTATCTTGCTGGGCAGCATTTAAAAGCTGCAAGCCATAGAGACCGATGAGAACACCCGACTTCATATCCAGCACGCCGGGTCCCAGGGCGACACGTTTGCCCTCACGTTCAGCGATAGTAAAAGGCCTGCGTTTAGCCTCGCCGTCCGCAAAAACGGTATCGATATGACCAATAAGCAGAATGCGCGGCCCTTTCGTGTTGGTGCCATTGCGCGTGGCCACCAGGTGATCGCCGTACTCAGGCTGAGGATCAAGATAGGTATTGAAACCGAAGGCATGAAAGCGCTCGCGTAGATAGGCTGCAACCTGATTATTGCCAGCACGGTTATAGGTGCCAGAGTCGATATTCACAACTGCTTGCAGATCGGCAAGATAGGCTTCCATACACTGCTCGGCGGGTGGCACAAACTGAGAAGTCTTCATAATGGCTTAAATCGTCCCTTCTGCTCTCATACGTGCAATATCATTCTCGGAATAACCGAGACCCAGCAAAATCTCCGAGGTCTGTTCCCCGTGACGGGGAGGAGCATAACGTACCTCTGGCTCAACACCAGAAAGACGAGGAAAACTGCGCAGGCTGCGAGACTCGTTTTTTCCCTCAGCGCCTGCCTGTAGTACAGCGTGACGAGCCTGCATATGTGGATCGTGTAGAGCCTCCTCTAAGGTATAGACAGGGCCGACACAGGCATCAATCTCAGCCAGCTCGGTCAACCATTCGTCGCGGGTCTTTGTTTTAAAGATTGCTCTTAGCAAGTGCAACGCTTCCTCGCGTTCGCCAGGGCCAACCGGAGAATGAAACGGTAAGAGTTCCAGGTGACCGACATGAGTGCAAAACGTGTGCCAGAACTTCGGCTCCAGAGCGGCCAGAGTGACATGGCGGCCATCTTTTGTCTCGTAGATATTGTAACAGGGCAAGGCACCATCGAGCATCGAGTGGCCGGGCAGAGGAGCATTTCCGGTATTCAGATAGATAGAAGAGAGCAGAGGCAGGAGAGCCAGCGCACCTTCGCTCATAGCGGCATCGACCATGCAACCCTGGCCGCTTTGAGCACGGCCAAGCAGAGCAGTCAGAATGCCGATAACCGCCATAAAGCTGCCGCCCACGAGGTCCCCAAACTGAGTTGGAGGCATAACAGGTTCGCCCTGCTCATTACGATTGTAGTGGAGGAGGCCAGCATAGCCGACATAATTGAGATCATGGCCGGCACGCTGGCTATAGGGGCCATCCTGACCATAGCCACTAATAGCGCAATAGACCAGGCGCGGATAGTCTTTTTTGAGCTGTTCATAGCCAAGACCGAGCCGCTCAAGTACGCCAGGGCGGAAGCTTTCGAGCAAGACATCGCTCTGCTCAAGGAGTTGACGGAAAAGGGCGAGTCCATCTTCACTCTTCAAATTCAAGGTCAGACTACGTTTATTGCGGTTGATCGCCAGATAATAGACGCTTAAACCGTTCTGGGCATGAGGTGGAGTCATGCGGCCATAATCGCCGCGCTCCGGTTCCTCAACTTTGATAACATCGGCACCGAAATCGGCAAGCATCTGAGATGCATAAGCACCGGGAAGTAAACGCGACAGATCCAGCACGCGTATGCCGCTAAGAGGCAGGCTCATAATAGTCTCCTTCGTTGGATAGACATCGTGCAGCTTTCATCAGAGTACAGGCTAATTTCATCCCTGTCAACACAATTTTTTGTGCGAGAGGAGAGAAAAAATTTTAGAGAGATAGGTAGAAAACCCTACAACTCTACAAACTATACAGAAATGGCCTCTGGAGCCGAGATTTGAGCCTAACAAGTTTACATTAGTAAAAACAACTTGATTGGTAAAAACAAAAGACCCTTTCATTGAAAGAATGTGTTGCAACGTCTAGACACGCTACATACTCAGCACAAGCGGCCTGTGGAGCCCTCTCGCTGCGAACAGAGACTCCCAGAGGGGGCACGATGAACAGCATCTGCTCCAACAAAATCGCCAGGGGCGAGAGGATCGCTGGGGGAGCAGGACACGATTTCGCGTGCATGTTCCGTTTCTTCTGCAAGCCAACGTTTCTGCTACGCTGCATCATGTCCCTACCAAGACCCGTTCACCTCTCTTTTTCTGAACGAAGGAGGGTCATTGCAGACCTGTTTGATTTTGTTGGAAGGTGGATAACGCCGTCCCTATCCTCACAGGGTCGGAAAAGGGTCCCTAAAGAGAATATCGGCAGGATGAGGAATTTCGTTTGAGGGGTTTGAGATTAGGATTTGCAGCACCAGGAAGAATTAATCTATTGCGCGACCTTGAATGATGGTCATACCAGCCTGATAATAGGGAGCAAGTTGCTCTGCTGAGACAATGCTTTCAGTAATGAGATGGGTTAGCTCTTTCAAGGGACCGACCACGTATGGGGCAACCGTATAGAGTTTCTCAGATGTTGCAAGGGCCACAACCTCGGCTGAGCTATTAATCATTGCTCTCTTGGTGTAGAGTTCTTCGCGTTCCGGGACGCTGATGCCAACCTCTGGATGCAAGCTACAGATACCTAGCAGGCAGAGATCAGCGCGCACGCAGCGCAACATCTCCACAGCCTCGACGCCGACAGAGACAAGGGAACGTTTATAGAGCTGTCCACCAACGATAATCACCTCAACGCCAGGGAGGTCGGCCAGAGCGATAGCTATCGGCAAGCTATTTGTCACAATGGTCGCGCGCAGCTCTCGTGGCAAGAATTTTGCAACCTGTAAAGTAGTCGTACCACCATCCATAATAATAACTTGCTCGTTGCGTATCAATTGTAGGGCCGCCCTGGCAATCTCGATTTTGGCAGATGTGGCCTGCTCACGCCGTTCGGCATAGGGGACATTGGGCAGGCGCAGCATGGCACCGCCATGTACGCGCTGAAGGATACCATTCTCATCCAGCTCTTTCAGATCGCGGCGAATCGTATCTTCCGAGACATTCAGCGTCTCACTAAGGCTCGAAGCCAGAACCTTTCCTTGAAGACGCAGCGTCTCCAGAATCAGGCGTTGTCGCTCTTCTTTCAACATATCCCATGCCCCTTTTTGCGTTTTTATGCGTTTTTTGCACATTGACAATGCGCCTTTTTGCAGGTACCATCATGATAGTGCAGTATAGAGCAAAAATAAGAACGCTGTCAATAGAAAACTAGAATGGGTGAGCAGCAGAGTATGAAATTAAAAACCTCAAGAGAAGAGAAATCATTTAATGCAGAAAATGGAGGAGAGAGAGCCAGGATGCTTACTTCGCCGCGTCTGAAGCTTGGGCTGAGCTTTTTTGCTTTTATTCTAGTGGGGGCAAATGATGGGGCTGTTGGTGTGCTTTTGCCGAGTATTATGAAGCACTATGGGATCAATGAGGCGACGGTTAGCTTGCTCTTCCTGGCAACTACATTTGGCTATTTGACTGCCTCGTTTAATCTTGGGCTACTGATGGAGAAATTCGGCAACTGGCAGACGTTGCTGATTGGTATCACGCTTGAACTGCTCAGTACGGGGATATTGCTATTTCAGCCCCTTTTTGTGGTGCTGCTCTCCGCCTATTTCTTGCTTGGTATGGGGATAGCAATTATTGATCCAGGGCTAAACATTTATATTGCGGGTCTGCCGCGTAATACGGCGCTGCTCAATTATCTGCATGGCTTCTATGGGATCGGGGCGTGGTTGGGGCCAATTATTGCGTCTACGCTGCTGGCGCTGCACTTTGGCTGGAATAGCGTCTATATGGTCTGGTTCGCGGTTGGGCTGCTGCTATTTGTAAGCTTCAGGATTGTTTTTCGCGACTGGCAGAGTAGCAAGCGAGAAGGCGAGGAAGAGAAGAATCAGAAAAGTTCTCTCTCCATTATCCTCAAGTTACGTTATGTGTGGATTGCAGCCTTTTTTCTCTTATTCTATGTAGGTGGCGAGGTAACACTGGGCAACTGGAGTTATAGTCTATTGACCCACGAACGGCATGGTCTGCCGTTGATTTCAGGTTGGATTGTCAGCGGGTACTGGCTGGGTCTGACGCTGGGGCGTTTGCTGCTGGGCAGTCTCTCCAGGCGAATTGGAGATAAACGGATGCTTCAGTTCTGTCTCCTGGGAGTGATTGTGGGCCTGCTTATTGTCTGGAGTGCGCCGGTGGAGGCGCTTTCTGCGCTTGGTCTCTTTGTTACAGGATTCAGTCTGGGACCGATCTTCCCGACGACGATTGCGGTCATGTCGCGGATTTTACCTTCGCGCATCCTGGCAAGTGCCATCGGTTTTCTGGTGAGTCTGGGAAGCATGGGGGCGGCGTTTTTCCCGTGGATCATGGGAAATCTGGCTCAGCATATTGGTCTGTGGTCGCTACTGCCTTTTTGTATTCTCATTGCCCTGGTTCAGCTGGGTCTGTGGCGGGCATTACAGACACCTAGAATATCTCTTACGCCAATAGCAGAAGCTGAGAAATAGAAAATCGCGGGGAGAGGAGGAGAGAGATAAGCCAGTCCCACCTGTTTTTTCGAGCCAGAGTGTGGTTAGCCAGGCAGAGGTTTTTACAAGGAGATAGACTGCTTCTTTTTCTCAACATGCCAGGCACCCGCAGGAGCCTGAAAGTATTCTGACAGGTGGCATCTAGAAGATTCACGCTTTGCCTGATATACTCTTCTTTGTAGGCCAGTTCGCCTTGCCAATTTGCCCCGGTTCCAGGCAGAAGCAACAGGGCGGCGCGTCAGGTGCTGGAAAGCAGATCTCTTGTAAGGAGGAAGTGTCTTCCCATGACAGAACCAGTCTTCGAGAAGAGGCCGCAGTCGTGGTATTGCGATGCCTGTGGCGCAGTGAACTACTCTACGCGCTACAAGCGATGTGGCGTCTGCTTGTCCCCTGCTCCCGCTATACGTGAACGGCTGCACACTTCTCGCCGCACTCTACTCGTCGGTGGACTCGTTACCGGTGCGGCACTGCTTGGCGCAGGAGAATTCCTGCTTGCCTCGTCCCTACATTCTCAACCATCTCTACCACAGCCAGGCCAACCTGTATTAGAGATACTCCTTGATTCAGGATCGACGTTGTCTGCCGTCGGGAGGAGTCTCTCTTCGCCCTCCCTTGCATGGTCGTCTGATGGCAGCAGCATCGCCTGTAGTGCTATGCTTGGTAAACCTGCATCGAAAGGGGTGATTGTTGTTGATGTCAAGACTGCACAGAAAAAGTGGACGCACCAGGAAGCCGGGGTCTGGTTCGACTCGATTGCCTGGTCGCCCGACGGCACACAGCTTGCCCTCGCAGGCAGTTCTAGTCCTTCCTCTGGTCACCTATCTTCATTTATCCAGATCTGGCAGGTGCAGGATTGGCAGAAAGTTGCTGAATATCCTGTCTCGAAAAGTAATCAGGGCTCTCCTGCCTACAATCAACTTGCCTGGTCGCCTGACGGTACCCGTCTCGCCGGATTCAATGAGAATAACGATTCAGCGTTGTCACAATCGGTGCAGGTCTGGAATGCCAGCAATGGGCAGGTGTTGTTTCAGCAAGAGGTCACTTCCGGCGAAAACCTTCTTCTGGGTTGGTTGTCCGACGGTCATCGCCTTGCTACCAGCTGGCAGCAGGGAGAATTAGATATCTGGGACACACGTACTGGAGAGAACCTTTTTCATCGTGAGCCCGATGTGCCTTCAGCATCGGAAGGAAATGTTCAACTCTTCCTCTCTGGACCAGACGCAGCTCTCTCTCCTGATGGTCAACGCGCCGCTCTGTATATCTTGGAACAGGGGCACCTCGGGATCTGGGTCTGGGATCTGCGTACAACTTCTCTGCTCTTTTCCTGTCAGCCTGTTGCAGGGCAATACTGGGGTCTCACCTGGTCGTCTGACGGCAACTACCTTGCCGCGTGTCAATCCAACAGCAGTCCTGCTTCTCTCCGTTTCTGGAACGCCAACACGGGAAAACTGGCCTTCAGTTATGAAGTGATTTCTTCTCCTGACCAGCTCACCTGGTCACCAAAGGGGCGTTTCCTCGCGATGGTCGATACCCATCAATCCGGCATTCATCTCACCTTCCGCACACCCAGAACAAACATCGTGCTCCGCGTTTTGGAAATCAGGTAACCTGCTGTTTTGAAACGGGGGAGCGCAGTGCTTCGCCTCATCTCCTCACAAGGGGTTCAGAAATCCAGAGCGGTTTTAGCGGAAGATTATGTATACAGACGGCAACATCAGAAAGAATAGACGAAGGAGATTTCATATGTCAAATAACACTATTGCTCTGATTACTGGTGCGAATAAGGGGATTGGATTTGAGACTGCCAGGCAATTGGGGCAACAGGGTATCCACGTTCTTGTTGGGGCCCGCGCTAAAGCAAGAGGTGAAGAGGCGGTACAAAAGCTGGCGATACTGGATGTTCAGGCCACATTTGTGGAGCTCGATGTCACTGACGAGAAGAGCATTGCGCAGGCGGCTCACGCTATTGCGGATACGTTTGGGAAAATCGATATCCTGATTAATAACGCAGGTATATCAGGGGGCAGCGCGAACAAACCAAGTGACACTGAGTTAGCGATAATGAGAACCGTCTATAACACGAATGTGTTTGGCGTAGTGGCGGTCACCAAAGCCATGCTGCCCTTGCTGCGCAAGTCCCAGGCCGGTAGGATTGTAAATGTTTCAAGCGGACTGGGTTCGATCACGCTTGCCAGCGATAGGAACAGTGAGTTCTTTCAGATCAACAATCTGCCTTACCAATCCTCAAAAGCGGCAGTGAACGCGATTACCGTTGAATTTGCAAAAGAATTGGCAGAGACTCCGATAAAGGTAAATGCTGCTGATCCTGGTTTTACGGATACGGATTTCAATAACCATAGAGGCTATCGAACCGTCGAGCAGGCAGCTACCGTCATCGTGCATCTCGCGACTCTAGGAGAAGATGGTCCAACAGGGTCCTTTCAGGATGAAAACGGAAACATCCCGTGGTAAACTCTCTATAAGTTGTATGGGTTAGTCCATGCTTCGGAGCGAGGTCGGCTATTGGCTAGCACGGACAGAGACCCCCAGAGGGGGCACGGTTAACAGCATGTCCTTACAGATCTGTTTGCCTCTTGACAAACGACACGGTATCTTGTTTGTTAGATCGACAGGAGGAGGAGAAACTTTAGGGGAAATGAGGATAAAATAAATGAGAAGCGCTCGGTAGGGCGGACACGATTTCGCGTGCAGCCTGCGAGGGCGAGGTGGGTGGCTCGGCGAGGCGGTCAGAGATCAACAGCCGACCCTACGTAAATCTGCGGAGCTGGGCTCTCTGCCGGACACCTTCTGCGGGGCGAGGACAAGAGAGGCGCGCAGTGAGGCGGACGGGGACAAGCCAACCCTACAAGAATCTGCGGGGGCTGGGCTCTCTGCCATCTGCTCCAACAAAATCGCCAGGGGCGAGAGAATCGCTGGGCGAGGAGGACACGATTTCGCGTGCGTGCCACTGTTTGATGGTGCCAGGCGAACTGCACGCTGCATCATGTCCCTACCAACACTCGTTCTCCTATCAAGACCCGTTCTCCTCTCTTTTTCTGAGCGAAGGAGGGTCATTGCAGACCTGTTTGATTTTGTTGGAGTAGGTGGGTCAACAGCCGACCCTACGTCCTCTGTGGGGCGAGAGAGTGTTTCCCCATTGAGGCATTAAGGTAGTTTGCATAGACGTGATTATATGTCGCGACTCTTTCGGGTTGGGGGGTCGCGATAAGGGATGTATGAGGGGCTAGCGCTGCTGTTTCCGAAGTGTTAGCCCAGATGCCACTGGCGATACCAGCGAGGAGGGCGGCACCGCGTCCTGAGGCGGCAGGGGTATCAACGGTAAGCAGGGCTCGATTCAGAATATCGGCAAGCATCTGACGCCAGGCGGGGTGTTCGCTGCCACCTCCGGCCAGGCGTAATGTGTCTGTCTCGTTGGCTCCGGGGAGAGCTTCAAGGGCGACACGCAGGCCGAAGGCTACGCCTTCAAGGCTGGCGTGGAGCAGATGCTCGCGCCGATGGTTGCTATGCATATTGAGGAAGGCCCCAGCGCTAGATGGATCAGGATGGTGGGGACGCTCGCCTGTCAGATAGGGTAGAAAGAGCAGGCCGTCAGCGCCAGGGGGGATGGAGGCGGCGCTGGCGTATAGTTCATCCCAGGTAGCATTGAGCATACGGCGTACCCAGTCGAGGGCGAGTCCAGCGTTTTGGACTGCGGCCATTGTATACCAGTTGGCACCATCGGCTGCACGATAGAGGTGCGTGCGCAAGGTCTGATCCGCTCTGGGGTACGAAGAGAGCTGAATAAATTGTGCTCCGGTGCCGAGCGTCAACTGGATTGGGCCGGGGGCAAGCAGGCCAGTGCCAAGAGCAGCGGAGGCAGTATCAGCCGCACCAGTCGCGACAGGAAGTCCGGCGGAGAGGCCAAGTGATTTAGCGGCAGATGGAGAGAGTTTGCCAGCGATGGCCGCGGATGGAATAATTGCTGGAAAGAGATCACGATTTAAAGCGAGCGCGGCAATGATTTCAGTGGCCCAGGTATCAGACGATAGATCATACAGGAGCGTGGCAGAGGCGTCACTGGGGTCTGTGGCAGCTTCGCCAGTCAGACGAAGGCGCAACCAGTCTTTTGGCTGGAGTGCCCAGCGAGCCTTTTGATAGGATGCAGGTTCGTGATGCATGAGCCAGAGGAGCAATGGGCCAGCCATGCCGGGGACGAGAGGATTTGCCAGACATTCTAAGAGAGATGGGGGCAACAGGCGATAGTGCGCGAGCTCTTTTTGAGCGCGGGTATCGGCCCAGAGAAGTGCAGGGCGGACAGGTTGGGCGGTAGCGTCAGTGAGCACGACACCGTGCATCTGTCCAGAGAGCCCGATAGCAGTAATAGGGATTTGAGGAGGAGTTTGTGAGAGCGCGATTTGCACAGCAGAGACGGTAGCGGACCACCATTCGTCAGGGTCGCTTTCGGACCAGCCTGGTTGAGGAGCGAGGATAGAATAGTCGGCTTTGCTTGTGCTCAAAATGCGCCCTTGTGTATCCAGGACAAGGACCTTGACTGAGCTTGTGCCGAGGTCGATACCTAGCAGTGCCATTTCATATCGTTCTTTCATTTTTGTTTCTAGAATAGCATATTTTAGTTAGATCGGCCCTAAACCTGATTGTACTACAAATGACACGTGAAATCTCAAGCTGATGGGAAGCATTTCTTTGATGGAATAATCTTGAAAGAAAATGCTTCCCATAGGTCAGACTAATATGTTGTCCAGCCTACCATAGAGATACTGCTGTTCGTTTCGTCGGCAGGAGTTGTGGCAATTGTGTGAGGTTGACCGCCATTGATAGTAAGGTAGAAAAGCTGTTGCACACCAGTATCACCAGATTTCAGTGAAAAGGCAATTTTGTTGCCATCGCGTGAGAAATCGGACCAGGGAAATTGTGTATAGGTGTTCAGGCTAAAGTACTCATACTGGTTGGTTGGTCGTGGCCTAGCATAGAGAGTTTGCCAACCAGTGCCATCTTGATTCAGCTTCCATATCCTATTTGAATAATTCTGTCCCTGACTATCGGTCTGCTCACCGACCATAAGCAGAGCGTTTTCGGCCCCGGCGCGTAAGGTTGAGACACAGGAGGTAGCGTCCTGATGATACAGCGTAGTGAAGGTGCCACCGGTGGCAGGGCCAACGGAGATAGTCTGATTGAAGGGAATCGCCATCTGAAAGCAATTCGAGAAAAAGAGCTTGGTGCCATCATAGCTGCTATCAAAGGAGAGATTGTGGAAGCGAGTATCGCTATCCAGAACTTTTTTCAGGTCGCCGCCCTGAGTATCATGGCTGGTTCTGGTGTTGAGGAGATAAAGCGTCAATGGAGGTGAGGGTCCCTGGCGGCCCAGTTTGAGAATGTAGGCGCGGCTATTATCAAGCCAGGTAAGCAGAGAATAGCGATAGAGCTGATTGGGATCGGTGATATGCAAAAGCGTCTTGAGGGCTCCGGTAGCGGGATTGAGCAGAGTGATCGTGCTGGTCATATCGTTGGTATCAGTATTAATAAGGATGGATTTTTGATCCTCTGACCATTGAATATTGGGAGAGTAGTGGCCCTGCTGGTTGGTATTATTAGTGACCGAATTTGGAATGCAATAGAGGGTCTGAAGTCCCTGACCATCCATGCGTACTAATTGAAGCATGCCGCTATGCAGATGATCACCACGCGGGTCAGGGGTACTAAGGAATAAAATCCATTGTCCATCTGCCGAGACTTGCGCCCACTGGATACTCAGGCCACTATTCACGATTTCTGAGTTCTGGTCTGGGCCAACCGCAGAACGCATTAAACGGCCATAGGCAATTGTGGTATGGAGAGGCACTTCGTTAAAGATGTAGACTGCCGTTGGAGCGGTGCCCAGGCGCAATGGGCGCATAATAGCAGGACGCGCGGTATTCTCCGGCGGGCAGGCTGTCTGTGTTGGCGGCATAGTGGTTGTTTGTATGCCGGTTGTAGATGGTACCTGTTGATTTATGAGAGCGGGTGTTGTCGTGAGGTGGGAAGGAGCGGTAGCACCTAGCACTGATCCACCACACGCCGCAAGCAGGCTTGCCAAGCTACATACAAGAAGGATTTGCCAGGGCCACTTTTTGTGGTAGAACTTTTTCATTGCAGTTTTCTCCCGACGTATTTTCGCATAGTTGTTTAACAAACTAAAGAAGGAGAGAGGTGATCGCGAACACGGTCAGAGATCAACAGCCGACCCTACCTTCCTCTGTGTGGCAACTGACCGTCGAGATCAACAGCCGCCCCCTTCTCTGTGGGGAGAGCAGATCTCTTTCACTCTTTATAATGCGCTGATGGGCAAAATCGTCGCGCATGGCTGTTTTCTCATCGTGCTACAATATGGGCAAATATTTTAAGGAGTCACTATTTATGCCGATGGCTATTCTTGTTCATGGTGGGGCCGGGTTTATTCCGCTTGAGCAGCGTGCGCATGCCCATGCGGGCTGTCAGGTTGCCGCTTCACGCGGTTGGTCACAATTACAAGAGGGGGATTCTGCTCTGGATGTAGTGATGGAGGCAGTAAGGATGATGGAGGACAATCCTGAGTATAATGCGGGGACTGGCTCTTGCCCGACGCTTGAGGGAAAGATTGAGATGGATGCTGGAATCATGGATGGATATGCATTGCAGGTAGGTGCGGTGGCGGGTCTTGAATTGCTGAAGAATCCGATTCTAGTAGCGCGCAAGATTCTGGAGAGTCCTCACGTATTTTTGATTGGCAAGGGAGCACAGCAGTTTGCACAGGAACAGGGATTCTCGCTTTGTACACAGGCCGATCTACTCACTGAGGGTCAATACCAGAAATGGCTGAGGACGCATGAACAGAGTGGTCCTCTGCATGCTACACTTGACGCCTTCACCGATACCAGCGCAGATAGTGGGAAAAAGCATGGAACGGTTGGCGCGGTAGCAATTGATAAGTATGGACATCTTGCGGCGGCAACCTCGACAGGTGGCATGTTGAATAAGCATCCGGGGCGCGTAGGAGATTCGCCACTGGTCGGATGTGGCTTTTATGCCGATCAATACGCCGCCGTCTCTTGCACGGGTCAGGGAGAAGATTTCGTGCGCCTGCTCATTGCACAGCGGGCGGCGGCCTACATTGCACAAGGTCTCGATGCGCAGCAGGCTGCCGATAAGGTAATAGCCTATCTGAGTGAAAACGCAACTGGCGGAGGTGGAGTGATTGTAGTTGACCATAACGGGAACATTGGTTCGGCCTGGAATACAGAACATATGTCTTATGCAAGTTGGCAATAAAGGAAGAAGAAGAAATGCGCACATTACAGGATATGCAGCAGGAGATTGATTTTTTGATAAAAGAGGAATGGCAGAGCCACTATTGGAGTCCGCTCTCCAGCCTGGCTCGCCTGACTGAAGAGGTAGGAGAGCTGGCGCGTGAGATCAATCATCAGTATGGTGAAAAGCCGAAAAAGGCGAGTGAGGAAGAGGGAAACATCGCAAAAGAATTGGGGGATATTCTCTATATTATAGCTTCAATGGCCAATTCTTTAGATATTGATCTGGATACAGCCTTCACCGAGATCATGCAAAAGTATCGCACACGAGATGCGAAACGCTGGCAAGCGCCAGAAGCCACAGGTATGATACCATTCACTAATGAATGATAGCATTGGCGACAAAGTAGCCAACTACAAAGAAAAGTACAAAGAGAACCAGGCCTAAAACGATCAAGACAGGCAAATTCACACGACGACGAGATTGAGCCTCCAAATTCTCCTGAGGATACGCAGCCTGCCGTGCCGCTGATAGTTTTACTGAAAGGTCAGGGACAGCGCCCGCAATGGGTGTCTCAGTAGCGACGCCCTGGGCCATCACAGTATCGGCGGCATAGGCAGGAGCGCCCTGAGCTGCGAGTCCAGCGGGGTCGCGAGCGGGAGAATAGGATGAACCAGGTTGGCCAGAGCCGGCCAATACCCTGGCCGCAACAGGATCATTCACAGACACAGGGATAGGTGGTTCAAAAAGCTCAATAATAGCTTTTAGTTCGCGATGCAAATCTTCTGGATTATTGATGTGCTGAGGATGTTGGCGAATAATAGCGCGTGCAACTATTTCGCAAAACTCGGCGGGAACATTACGGGTAAAACGCAGGCGGCCATCGGTTGGCGGCTCAACCGTAGAAGAGCCCGGAGTACGGCTCATAAGCAATTGATACATAAGCAGTCCCACCGCCCTTGTATCATCTTCACGGCGGCCATCGCTACTCTTGCCCCAGGGTAGTTCGCGATCAGAGACCACGCGCCCATCGCCGCCAACCACACTCCAACCAGTAAAATAATAGATATCGCTTGGTAGGGCAAAATTATTGATACGAGCCTGACCGCGCTGATCCCTAATGATCGAAGTAGGCGTCAAATCGCCGTGGCAAGCTTTTCTAGCGCCGCCGCCAGCATAGATTAAAGCCTGACAGAGCTGGATACCTAGATCTGCCACCTGATAGGCCGATTGCTGTGTTTGCAGAAGAGCAGTAAAATCCTCACCCTCGACATACTCCTGCACAACATACAGTTTTTCCGCCTCCATTATCAGATCATAAATACCAATAATATTAGGGTGGGCAAACTGAGATGTGGCACGTAGAGCCGCACGATAGGCAGGGATATACTCACCAGGAACAACTTTTATAATCACGGGACGCTGTAGCACCTGGTCCGAGCTCTGATACACGGCGCAGCATTGGCCCTGTTTTACCAGGCGCTGTAGCAGATAGCGCCCCTGAATAATACGGCCTGTTTCCACCATGATCCCCTCAAGCTTACTTATTTCAATGATTTTTTACAAATAATAAATGATATTTGCTAGCGCAATTCTCAGATTGTGCTCTTACAATTCTTCTTCTTTTTAAGATTGAGTCTTATCAGGACAACGCGATTAGTATATCATACAGGAAGAACTACGCAAAGTATGCTAGGATGCCTGTACCAGTTCTTTCAATGTGGTACGCGGACAGAGACTCCCAGAAGAGGCACGGTGAACAGCCATCCTACGTAGGAGGTTTTGTTGCAATAATGAGTGGCACTTGTTAAAATACAAAAGTCCTTTTTTTTATTTTTCAGCTACAAGAGAGCGGAGCGTCTCATGGCATCATCATCACCCAGCCAGGTACAAGAATTTATCGGTCCGGGCCTAAGTCCTTTTAAGCGTTATACAACTATTCTTGGGGTCATACTGGTCACGGGCCTTGTCCTCTGGATCGCCCTGCATCAGGGTTTCTCCGCTGTGGGCAGTACCATTGCCGCGCTGATATTCATCACAGGTTTTGTCATTTACCTCCGCATCGTCGCGCCAGTGCCTTTTACGATCACCTTCACTCCTGATGCTCTTGTAAAAAGGAGTCGCAACGGAGAGGAGATCTCGACACGTTGGGAAGATCTAACGAAAGTCAAAGAAGAGTTTTTTCCCAATGGGAAGCGGATCAGCGTGAACGTTTACCGCAAAGTGAATGGGCCAGAGCAAAAGCCGAAAGCGTGGTCCGTCTATCGTGATGATGTGACAGATATTGATGATCTTGCTGCGGCTCTCAAGCAGGCTATTCCGGCGACATGTGAATGGCAGAGCGAGACCGTACACGAATAGCGGCGAGAGGGTTGCGCGCGGCGAGGCGGTCAGAGATCAACAGCCGACCCTACCTATAGGCCACTATGCCGAAGGCTTCGGGGCGTTTTGTGACACGGGTAAAACCAGCTTCTTGCAGGCGTTTCAAAACGCCGCGAGTGACGTTTCCGCTTGATTTGCTTTCCAGGTTGCCGATATAGTGAAAGAGGCGTCCATTTTTGCGCAAAATGCGGTAGAGCTGGCGGTAGAAACTGCCGGAATACAGTTCGCCAGCGAGGCTAAAGACGGGGGGATCGTGAATAATGCGGTCAAAGCGCTCATCGGGAAAAGTCGGGACAACCTCGTAGGCATCGCCCATTACCTGTTGAATAAGAGGATTCTCAAAAAGGGCGCGGGACCAGGGATTCTGGCGTGCGATCTCCTGAGCGCCGGGGTCCAGCTCAATTGTAATAACTTCTTGCGCAGTCTTCGCGGCCTCAATGGCGGTATAGCCCAGACCAGTTGCAGTATCTAAAACGTTGCCCGTAATGGGCGCAATGGTAGCAATTTTTTTGAGCGTATCTGCCATCGGGTCAATACCAACGATGCGATGCATCGTAAAACCAGCGATCAGCATACTCGGTGTGCGATTTGTTGCCAGGAGACTACACATCCTATTTGTTGTTTCAGAGAAGGTTTGAATCGGGTGTATACCGTCCTTCTCGACAATAAAACAGGAAATCTCGGACTTTTTGATCTTCTCGATATCGGGCCAGCGTACCAGTTCATCGTGAGGAAAACGGACACCCTCATCTGTCAGGGTAGCAGGGACGAGGGAGATACCCAGGTCAGGCGAAACCTCTACGCTGGCTTGCTGCTGCTGACGAGCAAGGAGGAGGATTGCGGCTTGAATGGCGGAAAGAACAACAGGATAGGGCATAGTTATTGCTCCAAAATTTTCTTCTTCTTTGGCGCACTCTAACATACTCCTGTTTGTGGGTCAAATGGTGTCGTAAATGTCCACTGTTCTTTCTTTGTCAACGTGTCCTTTAATACATGCCGACACGTTTTGTTGGTAATTAGGAAGGTCGCTCCCTGTCTGCGGGGTGAGAGGGGTCATTGGCGAAGAGGAGACGGGCAAGCCGATCTGCCCTACGAGAGGGGCGGTGAGCTGGCAGAGTAGAGTTAGAGCAAGAAGGGCGGTGAGCTGGCAGAGTAGAGTTACCCACCGGATGCGCAACGAGTGTTAGCTCAGCAGGAAAAGGCAGCGTTCAGCCTTGACACCTCTCATATGATTGTTTATACTATCTGTTACGGATATATCCGTAACAGATAGTATTTTGTCTATGACGAGAAGCTGTAAGGAGGCGTGAATTGACGCATCTCTATTTTATACGTCATGGTGACTATGTTGAAGACTTGGAGAATGGCTCTTATCAGGATTTAGGTCTCTCGCCAGAGGGTATCAGACAGGTAGAACGCCTGCGAGATCGCCTCGTAAGAACCGGAGAAATCAAAGCCGATGTGCTCATTGCCAGTCCGATGCGACGAGCAAAAGCATCAGCAGAAATATTGGCACCCACATTAGGTACGCCGATCGTCTTCGATGCAGGTTTTGAAGAGTGGGTTTGTGATGATGGCACCATTCCCCCCGAGGAATTCTCCGCACATTGGAAACAAGTCCCCGAAGCGCAAAAACCTTTCTTTCGCTTCATGCAGGGTTATGAAACTGGGATCGAATTCTCGGGACGGGTCCAATCGGCGCTCAATCGTATTCTGCAAGAATATGACGGGAAAACGATTGTGCTTGTGAGCCATGGGGGCGTTATTGGAGCCTCGTTTCACTATTTCTTCGGCTTGAGTGGAGCTACTCCGGCACGCGTTTCCATTGGGGCGAAGAATACATCTATTACTCATTGGTTCAAACCAACTCATACCCAAACGTGGGTGTTGGAGCGCTACAACGATTATCATCATTTGTAAATCCTCTCACAGGGAAAGGAGATTGATATGCGCATTCTCTACTTTGACAGCTTCCTGGATGTGGTTCCAAGACACCACCTAGCACATCGCTAAAAGCAGGTCCAGAGCCAGCCTGCGAGAAAGTACATCTCGTTGCGCATCCCGTGGGAGTTAGAGCAAGCGGTGCATTAAAAACGCGTGCACAAAAAACCAGAGGAAAAGATTTGTAAGGGGAGAAATCAAGTGGGGAGGTAGCCTGACGAACGTTTGTTAGGGAGTGGGGAGCAGTAATTCATCCAACCGTGCAGGTCGAATGAAATGTACTACTTGAAGCTAAGAGAAGATTACTTCCGCTTCAGTAAGCGCTTCATCAGCAGAGAGAGGCAACATTTCAATCAAGGCAACGTGCTTGCTCTCAGTGATATGGTTCTCGGCATCGACAAAGACAACATGTGGTTCCAGGCTACGGATCTCGGCTTCGTTGAACTGGGCATAGCTGATAATAATGACGATATCGCCCTCAGCGGTCAAGCGTGCAGCAGCGCCATTCAGGCAGATCACACCAGAACCGCGAGCGCCGGGTATCGTATAGGTTTCCAGACGAGAACCATTATTAATATTCACGACCTGAACCTTCTCATAAGGATAGATATCCGCCGCGTCCAAGAGATCCTGGTCAATCGTGATACTACCGATATAGTTCAGATTGGCCTGGGTCACAGTAGCGCGGTGGATTTTGCCTTTACACATCGTTCGTAGCATAGGGAGAGGTTTCCTTTCGTGGAGTAAAATTTTCAGTATTACATAACTCTATTACAAGGATATAGCATAGGCAAGCATGGATGCTGCAAGCAAGGCTTTACAGCAGAAGAGCAAGCCTCATAATTTTGGCTTTGCGACGGCTCTTCTCCATCCTCTATACTTATAATAACGACAGGCTATGGCATTTGGGAACAGGAAAACCTGAAGAGAAGAGAGATTATGACTAATTACCTATGAAGCAGGCGATGGAGGAGAAGATTTTGTCAGTGCAGCAAGTAGAGCGAGGGCATAGGCCTCAGAAACCGTCTGGGCATCATACATACCCTCGCCCATCATTACCCGATAGTGGCACTTCCAGCGGCGAGCAGGCCAGGGCGCGAGCTTAAAGAGCGTGTAGGTATCAATATAGCGCTCCAAAGCCTCACGCAACGCCACTTCGCCATAGTCATGAATACCATAACTCGCGAGTTGAATACAAACATCGTCAGGCAGCATATTTTTTCTTTTCCACAGATAGTTTCAGCAGCAGATAGTTTACTTAACAATTGTCCGCATAAGCGCCTGGGCTTCAGCAGGGCTCATCTGCTCAAAATTTGTCACCGGCAAAAACCTGGGCATTGACGCGAAAGGTCCACTCCAATGTTTCGCATGATCTTCCAGCCAATCGAGGACCTCAAAAGACTTCTGGCGCGATTCTTCTACGATGGGATAGCGCCTGGCCGCGCGTTCAAAGACCTCCTGATCCTTAGTATAGACGCTAAAATTTTCGCGAATAACGACATCGATATAGAGATCGACATACACAAGCTCAGAGGAGGTGCTGGTATAAGCGGCGGTAGGCAGAACGACATCACAATAGCCACTAGCAAACGTACCATCTGGATGATAGGAAACATGAATGGTGTACCACTGGTGATTCCAAAAATACATAATAGAATGTTTTTCCGAGATCCAGGTGCCAGGTTTCCAGTGCATCGCAGTGCCAATAGGAGTCCAGATCGTCACATACTGTTCGCTAATCGGTAGCTGATAGCCACGCCATTGCGCCCACTGATCGCCATCGACCAGCATCTTGCGAATATTCGCCGTGAGTAACATAAATGTGTCCTCGTTTCTGTAAACAGGCCGCTCATGAGGATACTGCACTAAAATATGATTATAGACGAAGAAAGAGGAGTGGGGCAAGAGGAGAAAAATTATGAAGTGAGACAGGAGTGGGACGATACTACACCTGGATTCAAGTAAAGTGTTTTACAGGCAGAACGATATTGAAAGTGGAGCCTTTGCCAAGCGTGCTTTCGACCCAGATCTGACCGTGATGTAATTGGGCAATATGGTGAACAATAGCCAGGCCTAAGCCAGTACCTTGAATATGATGAGAGGATTCCGCATTAATCCTATTGTACATATTGAAGATTTTCTTCAAGGCCGCATCAGCAATGCCAATGCCTTGATCTCGTATCTGGAGATGTACCATCTCACCATTCCGATAAACAGAGGCAGTAATCAGGCCCCCTCCTGGTGAATATTTCACAGCATTAGACAGCAGATTAGCAATCATCTGGATAAGCCTATCTCTATCACCAGCAATAGGTGGTAGATCTGTCTCTGCCAGCAACTCAAAAACATGGAGAGTTGTCGAGACCTTGAAGCGGCTAATCTGCTCCTCAAGCAAAGTCACCAAATTCACAGAAGTGAGAGATAAGCTCTCAGAGCCGGCCTTCATCTTTTCCAGGTCCAGCAGATCATTAATCATTCTCACCAGGCGTAGTGAATCGTGATAAATATTCGTGGAAAAATCCTGCACCTCTTCTTGAGAAAACTCTCCAGTTCTAAGAATGTCGCTAAATCCCTGAATACCAGTCAGAGTTGTACGAAACTCATGGCTGACAATAGAGACAAAGTTACTCTGATGTTCATACATCTGCACCAATTGCTTTGAGTGGCCCAGAGCATCCTGATGGGCACGGCGAGCATCCTCATACAACAAAGTGCGTTCAATAGCCAGAGCCATGCGTTCAGCAACCCGTTGAAAAAGATATACATCCTGTTCATTAAAGTCGCGGTGATATTTCATACCGACATGGACAACACCAATAACGCGTTCATTTACCAGCAGAGGAACTCCGAGCAAGGACTTAATTTCCCGGCGGAGCACAGGATTGAGGATCTCAATATTCGTATGCTCATTCACGATCAGAGGAATCCCTTGAGCCGCGATAGTACCAGCAAAGCCTTTACCGAGAGGAATTTGAACATCAGCAGCAATAACCTCCTCAACGCCTTGCACGGCCCGTATAGTCAACTGGCGTTCCGTATCATCTAGCAAGAGAACCGCTATATTATCGGCATTCATAATCTCACGAATTCTCTTCAGAATATCTTGAAAAAGCTCATCCAGGCTTAAATGTGTTAGCGAGATATCAGTCAACGTTTGTAAGATCTGGAGCTGTTCATTTTCGCGTTCAGACAGTGCATGTTCGCCCATCTCACGAGAGAGCCTTAGCCTGCTCTCTTCTTCAAGCATTTTCCGTTTTTGAATATCTTCAATAGTCACAATAAAAAAGAGCGGATGTCGTTGGGCGCTACGCAGCAAAGAAACCGTCATATTCACCCAGATAGAGCTCTGATCTTTACAGATAAAGCGTTTTTCCAGCGAATAGGTAGAGCGTTCATCGTTAAGGAGACTCTGAAAAAATAAAAGCTCGGATGCGCGATCTGCCGAATGAGTCATCTCCTGAGTAGTAAGCAGGAGCAATTCTTCACGTGAATAGCCCGTGATAGAGCAGACATTCTGATTCATAGCAAGCCAATGCCCATCGATAGTGAGATAGGCTATACCAATTGCTATATGCTCAAAAATGGGAAAAAAGTAGGGATTCCCATTTTGCTGATCGAATGGAAGAGTTATCTCTACCATAGACTCTCACCACCTGAACATTCTTCATATTTTTTGCAACAAAGCATTTCATATTTTTCCCTGGTAAGATTAGCATATGCTTCTAGCACAAACACAGCCAAAGAAAAAAGAGCCGCCCGGCTCCGATTTTTGCCATCGATCTCCACACTCTACCTTCTGTAAGATGTGGAAGAATCTGAAATTGTTTCTGGTTTGTGAGAAGTGGGGCGGACGTTATCTCACTCGAAAAGGTGAACAGCTGCACATGGAATACGCAGAACGATAGGCATACCAACCGAGATCTGAAAGGCGCGATGTTGCCAGCGCGGCACGGGAATCTCCAGATGCAGATGAGGGGAGAGGCTCACAGTCACAGTAGAGAAAGCGCCGTACGGTTGATCGTGTATCACCGTTCCCGACGCCAGGACATCGGTTGACTTCGCGTGCTCTGTAAGCTGGGGAGTTGAGAGATCCGTATTGGGCAGGCAGAGAGAGATCTCATCAGTGAAGATGCCAATCTCAACGGATTGCTCAATATTCACAATTCTGCCTGTGGGGACGTGAGCATGAAGAAGCAGATCAGCCACGCGAATGACAGCCAGAGAATCGTGCTCGGCGGACCTGTTCCAGAGCCACAATAACACCGTTCCAAAGTGTGCGCATCCCAACGAGTTCCGCAACCAGGGGAGAGCGAGGCGTGCGAAACACCGCTTCTGGCGATCCGACCTGGAGGACACGGCCCTGATACAGAATCACGATAGTATCAGCAAGTTCCTGAGCATCAAATATATCGTGCGTCACCAGAACCAGCGGCACCTGGAACTGCTCATAAAACCGCAAGATCTCAGCGCGTAGCGTTGCACGCACAGGAGCATCTAGCGCACTCCACGGTTCGTCCAGGAGCAACAAGCGAGGCTCACTAGCCAGAGCGCGGGCCAGCGCCACGCGCTGTTGCTGGCCGCCAGAGAGTTGAGCGGGACGCACCTGCTCCAGGCCATGCAACTGCATAAGAGCGACCAGCTCTGCCACATGCTTTCTGGCTCTTTCGCCTTGCTTACGCTGTCCAAAAGCGATATTTTGCGCCACAGTCAGATGAGGGAAGAGCGCATAGCTTTGTGGCAAATAGCCAATCCCGCGTCGTTGAGGAGGAACAAAGATACGAGCCTTACTATCGTGCCAGACAGTCGTACCTCTACGAATATAAGCCTCATCCAGAGGAAACAGGCCAGCAATCGCCTGGAGAGTAAGACTCTTGCCAGAACCGGAGGGACCGAAAAGCACCGTGCGACCAGTCAGAGCCTGAAAGTTGACATCCAGAGAAAAATGCGGCAGGCGGCGCTGAATTGCAATAGTGAGGGACGCTTCTTGCTGGCTACTACTCTCATCCATCATCCGATATCTGTCTCCCGTCTATTTGCAGAGAGATCAGGTCTGCCGGGCAAGACTTGAAAAGAGAGGTGAGTGCGCCGTTCGATCAACAACACCGGTCCGATAATGATAATGCTAATGCCAAGAGAAAGCAGGGCCAGGGGAAGAGAACTTGGAACGCCCGATCCGCTTAGCTGCACATAGACATAGACGGGCAGCGTATAGGGATGATAGGCCAGGACAATAGTCGCGCCAAACTCGCCCAGGGCGCGGACCCACGTCAGAATCAGGCCAGCGAGAATGCCGCGCCAGGCAAGCGGCAAGCTAATACGCCAGAACAGGCTCAAGCGGTTTTGTCCAAGCGTCATCCCCACTTGCTCAAGACGGGGATCAATCGCTTCAAACGCGACGCGTGCAGCGATAATCAGAAAAGGGGCAGAGACAAACATCTGAGCAAGGACAATACCTACCAGGCTATTATCGACCTCCCAGCCGGCATTCGCCAGGGGTCCGCCAACCAGGCCATACGGACCATAGAGAAGCAGAAGCATAATGCCACTCACCACAGGTGGAAAAATCAGAGGTAGATAGATAATCAGAGAGAGCAGAGTCTTGCCCGGAAAAGTAAACCTGGCCAGCACATAACCCAGAGGAATGCCAGTAAGGCCAATAAAAAACGTCGAGAGGGACGAGCTAATAAGCGAAGTCAGCAGAGAAGCAAGCGCGTCAGGATCACCGAGAGCGGCTGGCACTTGAGGCCAGGGCAGGTAGAGCAAGAAAAAGAGGATTGGCCCCAGGAGAGAGCAGAACAAACAGAGACCCAGTAACCAGAGAAGTGCGCCCTCCCCGCGAAATAGGGAACGCGCCCGCCTCCTCTTATCTGCCTGTTCTACTTCTCCGAGCATCAATCAAATTTTCCTTTCGCTAGTGCATACACACACAACCCCGTTGAAAAAAGTCGTGTGTTGCATTATAATACGCTGTGTTGTATCCTGACACTCATCTGGCTACAGATGAATGAGCATTGCCACAATTTCCTATAACCTGTTGAGGAATTGAAACTGTAACGATTGAGGAACAGCGGCAGCGTCGCCAGAAGCAGTGAACGGAGTAGACAACAGTCCATTAGCGAGCAAGAGGCTCTGACCCTGGGACGAAAGAAGGAATTTAGCAAAAGCAAGCGCACCCGCCTGATTCTGCGCCGTACTCGGAATCGTCACAGTAAAGATAATGGGGCCACCCTTACTCACCGCCCTCGTCTTCGGGTTCGTCCAGGTAACAGTAGAATAAGTCGAGGCAAGCGAGGGACTACCCAGATTGATCTGATCGGGAAGAGTGATAGTAGGGATAGTGGCAGCTTTAGCTTCGTTACTATAGAAGAAACCAGCATCGAGCTGTCCGGCTCCCAGGCGTGTGACCAACTCCTCTTCGGGAAAGATCTGACTCGTATTCTCGTTAGCACCGAGAATCTTTTGCGTCAGACCTGGTTGATGATAATACTTTTCGGCCAGTTCCAGCATATAGATCGTTGCCTGCCCCTTCGGATCAAGAATAGGATCAGTCCTTCCCAGGCGCAGTCCCGGCTCCTCCAATACCTGATACCAGGACTTCGTTCCCTGGGCAGCGGCCTGGAAGTCGCTAGCAAAGCGGCTATTCTGATTATAGCCAATAACGATCTCAGAGCGAGCAAAATTGAGATACCACGAGACATAATTGCCATTTGCCGCCCCCATCAATTGCTTATTGACAGCAGGTGAGGCACTAATAAAAATATCCGGGCGATGCAGATGGCCTTTAATCTCGTTAGCCAGAGCGAGCGAGCCCTTTGCTTCGCCCTCAAAAGTATAACCAGTGCTTTGCTTAAAAGCAGGGGCAACCTGCTTCTCCATAATACTGGTCAGGGAAGCCGCATACATCACCTGCACCGGTCCAGCAGGTTTCGCGGTAGGAGTTGCAGATGAGGTTGTTGTTGTAGAAGAGCCACAAGCGCTAAAGAACAGAGAAAGACAGAGAAGAAAGGAGAGCAAAGAAAACGTTTGCGAGAGAAAGTGGCGTCCTGGTTTGAGTGCCTGTTCCACCGATACATTCCTCCAATAGTGATTATTCATACGCTGAGTACAGAAAAAGTAACAAGAACAGTCATCCCATAGAAAATAGGTCCAAGAAAACTCCCCCTACTATAGAAAAACCACCTGTTTTTGCTCAGCGAATGAATATTCTCGCAGACAAATATTCATACATTGAGTATAAAGGGTAGCAATCACCAGTGTCAAGGAAGGAATGAGCTTGACCAGGGCAGGGCAGGAACTCACATTTCAGATCCGGCTCCAGTTAAGGGCGTATCAGAAGCTAACGTACAATGGACAAAAAGAGAGCTCAACCCAAACATCGTCTTTAGAACGATGCCAGATCTGCCGCAGCCTTCTCCGCATTTTCGCGTACGCCGCAGACATGCTCAGGAAGATTCAGAGCAAGAAAGATCTGGAGCGCCTCTTTATAATAGTTAATAGCGGCCTCAAGATTTGCGCGGCGATTGCCAGCGGGAAGATCACGAAAAGCATTACCGCAATTATTCTTGCTTGCCGCCCACTCAAAGGGGTACTCATTGCGTTTATACACCAGGAGAGTTGATTGATAGCAAGCAATCGCCTTTTCCAGATAATGCTGGCGATTCTCCGCCTTGCAATTCCCGGTACGCATTGCCCAGATTAAAGTGCAGAGCGGCCCAATCGAGTGGAGCGGAGCGGCGGGTGCGCACCTGTAAAGCCGCTTCATAGCAGGCGATAGCCTTGCGCAAATTCAACTGAGGATCACCAGTAGTCAATTCAGCGTAGACAGCGCCCAGATTATTCTGAATTTTAGCCCAATCAAAAGGAAAAGTCTCGCGTGTATGGACCTGGAGGGCGGCCTCATAGCAGGAAATAGCGCGTTCAAGAAAAGACTGGCGTTTCTCGCCATAGACAGAAGCATAGGCATTACCCAGATTATTCTGAGTAGAAGCCCATTCATTAGGAGATTCAGTAGCGGAATAGACCAGCAGGGCGGCGCGATAATGCTTAATCGCCTCCTCAGCATTCTGGCGATGATTATTCTGCAACAAAGAGCAATAGGCATTACCCAAATTATTCTGAGTCTTTGCCCAATCGAGAGGAAAGGCCTTACGATTATAGACCTGCAAAGTCGCCTCATAGCAGGCAATAGCCTTAAGCAAATGCTCTTGCTGATCGCCGCCGGATAAATTGCAATAGGCATTACCCAGATTATTCTGCACAGCCGCCCAGCCGATAGGAAAAGACTCCCGTGTATACACCCGTAAAGTCGCCTCGAAGCAAGAAATAGCTGAGTGCAGATTAGCCTGGAGATTGCCATCTGAAAGATCCAGATACGTAAGGCCAAGCATATTTTGTGTTTTCGCCCACTCATAGGGATACAGATCATAGCGATAGACCCGGAGAGCGGAAAGGAAGCAGCTAATCGCCTGTTCCAGGCGAAACTGCTCATCGCCCTGAGAGAGCAGATTATAAGTAACGCCCAGGCTCGTTTGGATAACAGCCCATTCAGCAGGCGTCTCCTCGTAGGTATACACCTTAAGAGCGGCCTCATAGCAGCGAATCGCCTCTCGCAGATCGAGATCGGCATCAGTGCCGGGCAGATTGCGAAACGCATTCCCCATACTATGCATCGTTGCCGCCCAGAGGAGAGGGTACTGCTCATACGTATTCACCTGGAGAGCGGCGCGATAACAAGTAATGGCGCGTGTGAGATGAACGTGGCGATTCGCGCCTGGCAGAAACGCGAGGACATTGCCCAGGCTATGCTGTGTTTTTGCCCATATTTCCGGATGAGAGGCACGTGTATAGACCTTAAGAGCCATCTCATAGCAAGTGATAGCCTTTTTGAGAAGAGATGGACGATCATCGCCAGGGAACTGACAATAGAGATCGGCCAGACTCACCTGAACGCGTGCCCATTCCTCTGAAAAAGTAGCATACGTATACACCCTGAGAGCCGACTGAAAACAGGCCTGCGCCTTCTCTAAAGATCGCTGGCGATCATCGTCAGAGAGATCATACGCATAAGTCAGGCCAAGACTATACTGAGTGCGGGCCCATTCTGCTGGAAACAGATCATACGTATAAATTTCCAGAGAGGATTGGAGATAGAGCCGGGCCTTGCGTAAATTGAGCTGAATATCGCCCTGTTGTAACTCGCGATACGCCTCACCCAATTCATATTGTGCGCCAGCCCATTCGGACGGAAACGTATCAATCGTATAAATATCAAGTGCAGCCTGGAAGCAAGAGATCGCGTGTCGCAGATTCATCTGGCGATCTCCATGAGCAGCCATTCTATAACTGACGCCCAGGGTGTACTGTGCATTTGCGTTTGAAGCAGCAATCTGCCTCTCTTGATTATTCATCAAATGTGTTATCTCACTGTTTGAAAGGGATAGACCTCTTATTGTCGTAAGCGAAAAAAGTGTTCCTTATGGATTCTACGGAAGCCTACCCGCCTTGTCAACAGGAAACGCAAGAGAAATGCACGATTCACCAAATATCTCATCACGTTCATTCTTGACGCTCATTCTTGAGGTCAAAGGCGAGCAAGGGCAGAGACCAACAGATGTCGCATCCTTCCCTATTGAGAAAGAAAGTGAATGCTCCTTTTTTGTACCCCTCATAGAGTACTTCTGGCATCTACGAGATGAGAATGGTAGAATAGAGAGAGTATACTTTTCGATGAAAAGAACCACATCTATAAGCAAGCAAAAAAAGCGAGTGTGAGTGAAACCTTTCGTGGGGATAAACGTAATTGAAGTACCTGGCATGAGTAAGCTCACATCTCCATTCGCAGAGCCTTCATGTATGCAGAAATAAGTACATGCGGATGATCCCGGAGAGGGGAATAGGTAGAAAAAGCACACACCACGGAGCGACAAAGAATTATGCAGAGAAACAACCGCTATTTAGTAAGGAACTATTCCAATCTCTGCGGGCACATTCTTTCCCAAGAGTGTCCTGGCAGAAGAAGAAAGCAGGTCTGAACCCATGGACGCTCAGGCTATATATATGTATCAAAATAATCCCAATGACTCACAACCGAGGGGATCGCAGAATGGGGATAACAATGGACGAGGAGGCAATGGAGGTGATGGAAAAGACAACGGGACATCGCTCCTCATTCGTTCAATACTGCTGATAGTAGTTGTCCTGGTTGTATGGTACTTTTTCCAATACTTTACAGGAAACAACAGCAGCAGCAGCAACCCCAACACAATAGAAGTGTCAATCAGCCAATTTTATGATCAGCTCAAAGCGAACAACGTCAAGACAATGGTCGTGCAGGGGCAAGACGTCACGGGTCAATTCAGCACAGCCGTCACCTCTGACAGTCCCAGCAGCACAAACAACGGAGCGCCAAAAACCGGAGTAGACTACCACTTCGTAACCTTCCCAGCGGGGAATCCCGACCTGATCCAACTCGCGTTACAACACAACGTACAGATTCAGGCCAAGCCAGCGAGCGACAACAATCTCTTGCTCAACATCCTCATTAACTTTCTACCGTGGTTACTGGTAGCGGGTGTATTCATCCTCATCTTCCGGCGTGCCTCACAGAGTCAGCAGAACATCTTCAGCTTTGGCAAGAGCCGGGCCAAGATGGTACTGGAGGATAGGCCAAGCACCACATTTGCAGACGTAGCCGGAGTTGATGAAGCAAAGAGCGACCTTGTAGAAGTCGTAGAATTTTTAAAGACGCCAGATAAGTTCCAGCGTCTGGGCGGAAAGATTCCGCGAGGAGTGCTGCTCGTGGGCCCTCCTGGAACAGGTAAAACCCTGCTAGCGCGTGCAGTAGCAGGAGAGGCATCAGTCCCATTCTTCTCCATGAGTGGTTCTGAATTCGTTGAAGTCCTGGTAGGAGTTGGAGCCAGTCGTGTGCGTGACCTGTTTGATCAAGCGAAAAAAGCGGCCCCAAGCATCATCTTTATCGACGAAATTGACGCCGTAGGTCGTCAGCGTGGTTCAAGCATTAACAGCAACGACGAGCGAGAGCAGACCTTAAACCAATTGCTCGTTGAGATGGACGGATTCGACACGCGGCAGGCAGTAGTCGTCATTGCAGCGACCAACAGACCAGACGGTCTGGACAAAGCATTATTACGGCCTGGACGTTTTGACCGGCGTGTCACAGTTGACAGACCCGACTGGAATGGGCGTCTCGCGATCCTCAAGATTCACTCAGCGGACGTGCCCCTGGCGCGTGATGTTGACCTGATCACGATAGCGCGTGCAACGCCAGGGATGGTTGGAGCGGACCTGGCGAACCTGATCAACGAAGCAGCGCTATTGGCAGCCAGGAGAAATCTGGATGCAGTCACGCAAGTTTGTTTTGATGAAGCCCTGGACAAGATCCTCATAGGAGCCGAGCGGCCACTCATTCTCAGCGATGAAGATCTCAACGTCATTGCCTATCATGAAGGTGGACATGCACTCACCGGTCTCCTCACCGAATACGTTGATCCCGTGACCAAAGTCACGATTGTACCGCGAGGGCAGGCCCTGGGAGTCACACAATACACGCCATTGGATGATCGTTATAACTACACGCAGGACTACCTGGAGGCGCAGCTCGTAACAGCACTGGGGGGTCGAGCCGCCGAAGAAGTAGCGATAGGGAGAATCACCACAGGAGCGGAGAACGACCTCCAGCGTGTAACAGCTATCGCGAGGCAGATGATCACCCGTTGGGGGATGAGCGAGCGATTAGGGACCATCTCCTATAGTGAGCGAGAAGACCCATTCGCCGGAACAGCCCTTGCCACAGGTTCGCGAGAATACAGTGAGAAGACAGCCGGTATTATTGATCAAGAGGTCAAACGAATGGTCAACAGAGCACACAACCAGGCAGTTGCACTGCTCAGTCAACATCGAGAGACATTAGATCGAATTGCCAAGACACTGAGATTGCACGAAACCATAGATGCCAAACAACTGAGAGAGATTCTCATTGAGACAGGAGCCATCGACTCAGCACCGGCCTCCTATCGTTAAAATCGACAAGAAAGAAAACACAGTGCCAGCTATTTCTGGCACTGTGTTTTCTTTTTGCGAAAAACATCAAGAAGAGGCAAGGAGATTTTTAATAGCCGGAAGCAGAACCTCCGAAGTCACCGGTTTCGTCATATAGAGTTGTGCCCCCAGTTCTTTTGCATAGTCCATATGCTTTTCAGACGAGCGTGAAGTCAAGACAATCGTCTTTACATAAGCAAGCTGAGGATAAGAACGGATAGCCCGCAACAGATCATAACCATTAAGATTGGGCATCTCAATATCAAGGAGCAAGACATCTGGTAAATGCTCCAGCAATTGTTCGAGAGCAACCATGCCATCGCGCGCCTCTAAAAGAGTATACTGAGCCCAACTCAGCATCTGGCGAATAGATTGGCGAATAAAGACCGAATCATCAGCAATCAAAATCTTAGCGGCCCCAGGGCGTTGTAGGGGAAGAGGCTCTTCGCGTATCTGCATCTGAGCCTTCCGAGCATAGAGAGTATAGTGTCGAATCAGTTCAGGAAGATCCAGATAGAGCAAAACATTCCCCTTACCATCAATAGCAGAGCAGACAATGCCGGGGCGTTGAAGATAGCCAGGGAGAGGCTTCACAACAAACTCCATCTCATCGATTACCTCATCCACAGTAATGCCAAGCAAAACGGGAGAATTGGCAGATGGGAGAACCAGGACAGGCCGAACGCGCGTATTCTCGTTACTGCTGGAAGAGAAACCGAGCAAAGTACCCAGATCATAAACGACATTCAACGTTTCATGAGCATAATCGCTAATGCGTTGCACCTGAGCAACGGGCACAATACAGTATTCGGCACCGACGCGTACCAGCAAGCAATGGGCACCGCCATGTGAACGAGGGAAACGCAGATAAAAGCTCACACCATCTGTGGAATTGCGGGCAGGAGAAAACGAGCCATTTAAACGCTGAAGAGGTTCACGCAAGCAATCGGAGGCTCCGCCACTCACAGGAAAAGAGAAGCCAATCTCCAGAACCACCTCATTGCTCACCTGTCGAGCATAAAACCAGACACGTGGCGTCTGCATTATCTCAGAAGTAACAAGAGACATAGCTATATCAGCCAGGCAAGCCTGAAGGAATTGTAACAAAGGGCGAGCCAGAGTATTCACAACAGACTGATCAACCTCTACCGTATCACCTTGAACATCAAACTCCAGAGGTTGGCCCTGCGTTGAAAAACGCTGAATAAAGTTTCTCAGCTCTGGTAAAAGCAGGCGAAACGGCACCAGATGAAGTTGCAAGACACCTTTATGGACCAGAGCCACCTGAGCCATATAGCGTTGAAGAAGAATTTCCTGTTGTTGAGAAGTAACCTGAACACGAGCAGAGAGCAAAGAAACATCAGCCATCGCCTCATTGAGAGAACGAAGCAAAAGATCCTGCTCTGAATAGCGCTCAATCTCCAATTCATCCCAGACAGCAGAACCACTTACATTATGAGAGCCGCTCCTCACACTTCTCTGTTTATGATCATGAGAACGTTCTGCGCGGGGCTCAGCCTGGGCAAGAATGCGTGCAATCAGAGAAGAAGAATGATCTGCGAGCAAAGGAGAGCGAGGGACCGTAGTAAAGAGAGCAGAGAGAAGAGGTTGCAGATGATGCAGGCGAGCCTGAGCGATATGCAGTTCCTGCAAAGCCTGAGTCACCTGAGCCTGAGAAACCTCCAAAGAGGCACGTAGTTCAGTTAATTGTTGAGATTGTGACAACAACTGTTCAACGCGAAAAGGTTCAATAAGCAAAAGTGATTGAGAAGTATCAAGCTCCTGCAAAAAAGAGAGTGGACGTGTAGACATTGGCGCATCAAAAAGAGCGGCCTGATCTTCAGCAGTCATCATAGGAGAAGCAGGAGAAAGAGAGGGAGCATCCAGCTTTTTTGGTGGAGTAAGACGAGCGAGGGGAGCATCATCCTCATGTCCAGTAGTAACAAGGGTCTGGAGAGTCTCCTCAAGAGCAGAGAGAGTGGGCGAAAGAGCGCGCAGGCCAATATCGGGAGAGAGCTGATTCAGCAAGACCTGTTCCGCATTATCCTCAATATATCCAGCAATCGTAGCCAACGCCTGACAATTTACAGCGCCAGCCGAGCCGCGAATCTTATGGCCACCGCGTCGGAAAGGAAGAAATTGCTCGGCCTGCAACTGCCCAGCCTGATCGAGCCGATACCAGACCTGGCGCATAGCAGCCAGATCCTCTTCGACCTCAGTCACAAAGAGCAACTGCATCTCCTGTAAAAAAGCCGCATCATTTTCGAGAGCAACAGGCTCTGCCGGTAGTGACACCTCTTCAGGGGAAGAGATGTCAGAAGAAGGCTCTGCCCACTCCATAGAGTCAAAAGCCTTTAAGACAGCCAAGTCTTCCGGGGAAAGCTCACTCTCATCAAAAGGATAAAACTTATTACTCGTCATAAGAAGGCATTCTCTCAATGCATTGAGTGACATCAGCAATTAACCGAGCCAGATCGAGTAAAGGTAGATCGCCATAGATTTTCATAATCATATCAGATGATAGAGACTTATACCAGCGCTTGTGAGTAGTAGAGAGCTGATCAGCAGAAGTTTCCGGATCTAAAAGCGAGGTAGGAATAGCCTCAACAGTCGTGACCAGGCAGCCAACCGCGTGATGAGCGGACTCAGTAATCAGCAAAGTATCATCGGCATGCCAGTGTGCGGGATGTTGCACCAGATAAGCAGAGAGATCAAGGACAGGAATAGTCTCGCCGCGCCAGGCAATGACCCCCAGCATCCATTGTGGAGTTAAAGGCAAGCTCGTATACTGGCGAGGAGCCGAAAGAATTTCGCGCAGATAGGAGAGAGGCAACAGGCAAGAAACGTCCTCCAGAGTACAGAAGAGCAGCTCAGAATCCTGTAGTAAGACATCAGAGGTATGTTCCTGGGACATTTCAACCGCATAGTCCCAGAAAGCAGCATCATCTAATTGAGCTAAAAATTGTGCATACTCACCACTAGTAGTTACCGAGGAAAAAGCGGGTTGCTCATTCATACTATTTTTATCTCTTAGGATCATACAAAAACACTTATAAAGTATTTGTAGGAGTGCTTGGGCTACCCAGATGGGATTCGATGGTAGCGATTAATTCTTGAGTTTTAAACGGCTTTGTCAGATAATCTTTTGCCCCGGCGAGGCGGCCTTTGAGGCGATCAATCACGCCATCGCGGCGTGAAAGCATCACAATCACCGTATTATCGAACTGTGGTCTGGCTTTAAGGCGGCGAGCGACGTCATAGCCATCCATTTTGGGCAAGCCAATATCGAGAATCACCAGATCCGGGATGCGAGCTTGAGGAGTTGTAAACCAGCGTATCGCCTCCACGCCATCGGCGAAACTTTTCACTTCAAAACCTTCGCGACCCAGACAAGTCTCGACAATCTTGCGAACCGTTGTTGAATCATCAATAACCATTACCAACTTGCTCATAGAGTAATTTGCCTTCCTTCTCTCTTCCACACTATCACCCCATTGTACCTGACTGCCAGTTAAATACACAAACAAAGATACGTGACCGATACGGTACCACAAACATACGTGACAGATAGACAGCATGTGCCAAAAGCACGAAGCAACCTTCAGCGACCAGGGACATTAAAAACTTGAGTTACATACCGAGGATATTACCACACAAGACTCGAAAGCTGCAATAGAACATCTCCTGAAAAACGTATTTCAGTGAAGAGAACGAGCGATGGGCACAACTTCTTTGTCTTTAACAACGAGATTGGGCAAGATTTTGTCAAGAGAGAACTAGTGTCAAGTGAGCTACAAGAGGGGAAAGAAATTGCTCTTCCAAAAGCGTTTATACTACAAGTAGTAGCTAAAGATGCTTCAGTAGTACCATAGCATCATAGATAAGCTAGCTCTTGTCGATCTAGAGCAGCCGTGCTATACTTCACAGGAGTAAAAATTTTTTTCAAACCCACAATTGTTCCTGCCATCCAGCGTAATTTTGCACTTCCAGCGTAGGGAGTGCCCTGGAAGAGGCGGCAATTGGCCGGGCAAAGGAGGTGAGGGACATGGACGCTGGCCCCAGTCATAGTAGACCGCAGATACAATGCGTACCTACTCAAGGGATTGTCCTACTCCTCATCGAGTATGCTGCTGAATGGAAGAGAGCGATAGCGCCCTCGTAACCCCCCTTTCGCCCTACTCGATGAAAACAACTACAATCGAGTAAGGGCACTCCCGCCTGCCAGTAAGTCCTTATGAGCTGCGTAGCAGCATCCCCAACGATGAGCACCTGCGCGAATCGAAAGAGCAAGCGTTACCTATCTCTTTGTAACGTTTGAGGATAAATGTGCAGAAATCATCGTAACCAGAGTTACATAATGGGCAAGGTTATCCACATACATATACTTATGCACATATATGTGGATAACTCTATGGTTTTTTCTAGCATAGAAAAGGCGGTGATATTCATGATTTTCCTCAGCACCTTGCTCCGCCAGGGCATTTATGACAACGAGAATCGGCGTGTTGGCATACTTAGTGACGTATGCGTCACATTAAATGAAACCTTTCCAGTCGTGACGGCCCTGGTCGTTCACACACCCAACGGAAAGAAGAGATTATACATTCCCTGGTCCCAGATTCACACCATAGAAGAAGATGATCATAAAGTTCCGCTCAGCGTGCGTCAGTCAGAGATCCAGGCATATGAGCCTTATGAAAATGAAATCTTACTGCGTCGAGACATTCTCGATAAGCAGATCGTAGATACACAGGGATTCCGCGTCGTCAAAGTCAATGACCTCAAGCTGGCACAAATTAAGAAAACGGCGCGGCTCGTAGGAGTAGATATTAGCCTGGGGGGATTATTGCGCCGCCTGGGTATGCAGCCAACGTTAGATATGATAGGGCGGATTATTCCCCTACAAATCCCTGAGCGTACCATTACCTGGAACTACGTCGAGCCATTACAGATGATCCAGGCAAGCACAACCGGGCAGCTTACGCCGGTACAGGCGGGAGCAAGTGCTGGCGCGACGGGAGTCATTCCCCAGGTGCAACTAAATGTAAGTCACAACAAACTGGCTGACCTGCGGCCTGCGGATATTGCAGATATTCTGGAGCAGTTGGACCTGGACGAAGCGGGAGCCATGCTGGACAGATTGGATATGGAGACCGCAGCGGATACATTGAACGAAGTCGAATATCCATTGCAGTCTGAGCTCCTAAGTGAGCTTGATCCAGAGCGAGCATCTGATCTGCTTGAGAGGTTAGCACCTGATGATGCGGCAGACATACTAGAAGACATGGAGCAAAGCGAGGCTGAGCGTCTGCTCAATTTAATGCCTACGAGCGAGGCCCAACAGATTCGTGAGCTTTTACGTTATGGGAGCGAGACCGCCGGTGGCATCATGACCACAAACGTCCTGGCACTGCGGCAAGAATCCAGCGTAGCCGATGCTTTGCTCTATCTGCGTCAGCACTCTGAGCACCTGGAGATGGTCTATTACCTGTATGTTATCGACCAGGAACGCCATCTCAAGGGAGTTGTTTCATTGAGAGAGCTAGTCATATCTGAGCCAGAGACACTGATTCAAGATCTAATGGACAACAATGTCATTAAAGTCCATCCTGCAACTGACCAGGAAGAGGTCGCGCATATCATTGCCAAATATGACCTGCTAGGGGTGCCAGTCGTTGACCAGGAAGAGCATCTGATTGGTCTGGTCACAGTTGATGACGTGATCGATGTCATTCATGAGGAACAGGCAGAAGACTTTTCAGAGATTGCAGGCACAGATGTTGAAGAAGGGGAGGAAGAAGCCACCTTCTCCTGGGGCACGGTACTCACGCGTAGTTCCTGGTTGGCGGTGAATGCGATTGCAGGTCTTTTGCTGGCCTGGCTTGTCTATACCATCGGTGAGCCCTTGTTGGCACAGAATACAGCATTAGCACTAGTCGGTTCAACGCTACTGCATGCGCCTACCACGAATCTAGCGATAGCAGGAATGCTCTGTCTCATCCCTACCGTGCTGCTGACAACTGGTAGCGCAGGTTCGCAATCATTAGGAATAGCGGGCTGGCAACTGCGCTCCAAGCATGGGCGAGATTTCTGGCGTGGGCTTTTGCGTGAATTATTGCAAGGAACGGCTGGAGGAGTCATCACCAGTCTGCTCGTGGGGCTATTGACCTTTGCGCTTTTCAAGTCAGGCGGTCTGGCCCTCTTCAGCGGAATTGGGATTGGTGTGACATTGCTTATCGCCTCACTCTGTGGGGTAGCATTGCCGGCCCTGTTGCAGCGTCTGCGCCTGCGAGGCAGCTTAATTAGTGCTCCGCTCCTCGATCCGGTAATTGCAGTAATTGGTCTAGCGACATTCTTTGCAATTACACTTTCTTTAATCGAGAATATTAACTTATAAAGCCTTCCTCTCATTAGGAGCCATTGGGCCAGCCAAGCGCAAAAACCATATATTCAGTATCCAGGTCAGTGCGTCGTTGCAAACCAGCGCGTTCAGCAGTGCGCATAGAGGCAATGTTTCCCGGTCTGGTACGAGCAATTACGGGCCACATGGGAAGATGTTTTTGGGAAAGGGCCACAGCAGTTTTTGCTAGCTCAGTTGCATATCCCTGTCCCCAGGCACTGGGAGTGAAACGATAGTAGAGATTTAGCACATCCCGTTCCTGCCAGAGCAGATGTCTCACGCCACCAAAACCAAGCACCTGCTTTGATTGAGGAAGAGTGACTGACCAGTAGCCAAAGCCATCGTCTTCCCAGTTTTGTAGCCAGAGGCGCAACCTCTCTTCACTGGCTGCCAGATCTGGAGCAGATCCAAAGGAATTGTACTGGTTAGTTGCTGGATCGCCATCAATTGCGAACAGAGCGGGGCCATCAGTAGGCTGGAGACGGGTAAGTACAAGCCGTTCAGTATAGACCTCATTGAAGAGAGCAGCCAGACTGTTTGGCGAGGGGATACAAACACGAGTAGTTGGAAGCAAGGGCAGATACTGAGCAGAGAGATCGTAGTTCTCCATATCTTTTCCTCTTTTTGTTGGTGGTAAATAACATGGTTCTGCTTGTCTTAACATCTTCTTTATGATACAACTTTTCATAGAATATATGAGAAGAAGTTCAAAGAAGTGTATTGAACTTCCGGCGTCAAGGAAGCACTCCTATAGAAGGATATGGGAGTATATTTGACTGAACGCAAGAGGAGGTTGCAGGATGAAGCGCGATCTAAGGTCAGAGGAGACAGGTTCTATAAGATTTGCGATGTTCATTGCTATCCTTGCAGCAGCAATACTTATACTTTTGATTTTTCTTGGCTCGCGCGAGTTGCGCGATTTTGATGCAGCATTAATTGGCTATGCCGTTGCCGTGCTCTTTGCCCTCGTCGCATTAACCTACCGCTATACTATCTGGATTAGCCGGCCACCGACATGGCGATACTTTCGGGCAGGCTGGGCCAACTTCCTCTCATGGCGGAACTTTCGGCATTACACCCTGCTTATTCCAAAAGCCTGGTGGACCGACATCTTCGCCCAGACATTTATTCTCAAGCGAGGACTGCGGCGCTGGATCACCCATATGTGTATTTTCTGGGGCGTGCTCGGTTCACTTGCAATCACGCTCCCGCTCACCTTTGGCTGGCTGCACTTCACGCTACTGCCACACTCTCAATACCAGGTCTGGTTCTTCGGAGTACCACTTTTTATCTTTCCCATCACATCAATCATCGGCTTTTCCATCTACCACGGATTGGATATCACCGCGACCCTTCTGCTCATCGGGCTATTGCTAGCGCTCTGGCGAAGAGTCACAGATGCAGGCTTCCTCGCCATCCAGAGATTCGGATTTGACCTCATGCCCCTCGTGCTTCTACTGGCAATTACCATAACGGGATTTGCGCTCACAGCCTCCTCGACCTGGTGGGGTGGAAAATTTTACTGGTTCATCTCGCTCACGCATCAGGCAGTAGTAGTCGTATGGTTGCTCTCACTGCCATTTGGCAAATTCTTCCACATCATTGAGCGGCCAGCGAGCATTGGGGTAACGCTCTATCAAACAGTGAACCAGGAAATAGAACACTATGGCGCACAGCCCCAGACAGGTCGTTGTAAGCGGTGTGGACATGAACTGCCCTCATTACAATTTGTGCATGACCTGGAAGGAGTGCTAAGCGATGTGGGCCAGAACTACACATTGAGCGCCGAGCGTGGCATACTTCAGGATTACTGTCCAACGTGTAAGCGTATTTTGCGTGGCGAGGCATATTACCAGCTTATGGGCAAGCGCTTCCTCTAAAAGCTACCTTTTATAGGTCTACTAAAACAGTCAGACATCAGGCAGAGCCTTAGAACAAGGACGGAATACACAATGTCGGTAAATAAAGACTTCTTCGAGCAGAATCGCGACTTCAACTATGATTTTGAGTCCACAGGGAGACCTGAGACAGGATGGCGAGAGGCAACGCGTATCCCTGAGACACTGGTGCCAACGCACTGCGCCTTCTGTGGGGTACAATGCGGAATGTATCTCAAAGTTGCAGATGGCAAAGTCATCGGTGTTGAATCGCGCAACTTCCCGCATAATCGTGGTTCACTCTGTCCAAAAGGTGTTGTGGCATATCAGCAGGTAGAGCACCCAGATCGTTTACGCTATCCCATGATTCGGCGCGGGGGGAAGAGCGGTAAATTAGAGCGAGCGAGTTGGGATGAAGCACTGAACTATATCGTCGACCGTTGGAAGCGCATTCAAGCCGAACATGGCAAGCATGCGGTCTCAATCTACAGTGGCTCCTCAATGACCAACGAAAAATGCTATATCATGGGAAAATTTGCGCGTGTTGCATTAGGGACGCGGCATATAGATTATAATGGGCGTCTGTGCATGTCATCGTCAGCGATGGCTTATGCCAGGGCATTTGGGATTGACCGTTCGCCATTGCCAATGACCGATATCCCCTTTGCCAATTGTATTCTGGCCGTTGGAGTTAATGTTGCAGAGTGCTTTCCCATCATGATGCAATGGGTATGGGGTGCGAGAGATAAAGGAGCCAGCCTGATCGTCATTGATCCGCGAGAGACGCCACTTGCCCGCACCGCCGATCTCTGGTTGCCAGTGCGTCCAGGGACCGATGTAGCAGTACTTAATGCCATGTTGCGGCAAATTATTCATGATGGATTGATTGATGAGGAGTATTTACGCGAACGAACGCATGGTTGGGAAGAGGTGCAAGAGATCGTAGAGCCATTTACCCTCGAATATGCACAACAGCTTTCAGGGGTACCAGCCGAGCGTATACTTGCCGCAGCGCGTCTCTATGGTCGAGCGGCCACATCACTTATTATGCATGCGAGAGGAATTGAGCACAGCACGCATGGTGTTGATAACTGCCTGGCCTGCATCAACCTGGCCCTGGCGCGTGGGCAGGTAGGCAAATTGGGTGGCGGCACAATGATGGTCACAGGGCAGGGGAATGGGCAGGGAGGGCGCGAGGTCGGACAGAAGGCTAACCAGCTTCCCGGCTATCGACATATTGACGTACCGGAGGAGCGGCAGCACATAGCCGACTTCTGGGGAATTCCCGTCGAGGAATTGCCGTGGGAAGGGGCAGCAGCAACCGAGATGGTACATTTGATGGCCGATGGCGAGATCAAAAGCTGCATGGTTGTTTGTTCAAATCTCATGGTCTCACTGCCAGATAACCAGGTCGTAAAGCGAGCATTAGAAAACATTGATCCGCTCATCGTCATTGACTTCTTTCAATCGGAGACCGCCGAACTTGCCGATGTAGTATTGCCGGGAACCGTCTGGTGTGAAGACGAAGGAACGACCACGAATCTTGAAGGGCGTGTCATCAAGATCAATCAAGCCTCGGCCCCTCCAGGGGAAGCGAAACCGGATTGGCAGATTGTATGTGAGCTAGCAAAGCTACTTGGGCGAGGGGAGTTCTTCCCCTATCAATCGGCCCTGGACATCTGGAACGAACTGCGAAACGCCTCTAAGGGGGGAGTATCCGATTACTACGGTATCACCTGGGAGAAGATAGATGCGCAGGGAGGAGTCTTCTGGCCCTGTCCTTCAGAAGATCATCCGGGGACACCGCGCCTGTACACCGAGCGATTCGGACATGCAGATGGCAAAGCGAAAATGTTTCCTATCTCCTACCATCCACCTGCCGAAGAGCCAGGCAGCGATTATCCCTTCCGGCTCACCACAGGACGCGTCGTATATCACTATCTTTCAGGAAACCAGACGCGCCGATTAGGCTTCCTCAACTCGCAAGCACCGGAACCGTGGGTAGAGATACATCCCCAGGCGGCGGCCCGGCTGGGAATCGTCAACGACGAGATGGTACGGGTACGCTCACCACGCTTCTCAATGGAGGTCAAGGCCCTTGTCGTTCCCACCATTCGTCCCGATACCCTCTTCATCCCCTATCACTATGGACACAAGCAGGCAGTAAACCAACTGACAAACCCGGCAGTTGAGCCAACAGTGAAGATCCCTGAATACAAGGTCTGTGCAGCAACGATAGAGAAGCTCACAACGACACCAGTTCCAGATCAAGAGGCCGGGTTTATCACAAACTTCACCGATAAAGACACTCCCAAGATGTTCCCATACAGTATTGGGGAGACCAAGCAGCCGCCAGAAAAAGAAGCCAAAGCCTATTGAGAGAAAAAGGTACCGCGTTGCCTGACAGGAAGAGCTGAAAGAAAGGAAAAGAGAGTGGCAATCAAAACGTTATTCGTTGATCCCTCACGCTGTATTGGCTGTAGAGCATGCGAGGCCGCCTGTCGAGAATGTGACTCGCACAAGGGGGAGAGCATGGTGATGGTGGACTTCATAGACCGGGGTATGAGTGTGGCGACACAACCAACCGTCTGTATGCACTGTCAAGATCCGCTCGCACCGTGTGCGCAGGTCTGTCCGGTCATGGCAATCTTAATCACGCCAGAAGGAGTTGTGCAGCAGGCAGAGCCGTCGCGCTGCATCGGATGTCGCAACTGCGTCTACGCCTGTCCCTTCGGTGTACCAAAATTTGATGTGAAGGCACGACTCATGAAAAAGTGCAATCTGTGCTATGACCGTACTAGCCAGGATCTTAAGCCGTGGTGTGCGCAGGCCTGTCCAACGCAGGCGCTCTGGTATGGAGACTACGAGGAATTTATGAATCAGCGCAACGGGCATCCCGTCAATGTTACCGCCTTTGGAGCACAGACCGTGCATACGAGAGTCTACCAGGTATTGCCAGAAGAGACACCGAAGCTAGATCTTGTGGCGCTGCTGGATGCGGCTCGTACACGTACAGACAGAGCGGGGTTGGGAGAGCATGTGCAAGAGGAGGCATGGGTACTATGACGACGGGCAATCAGGGGGAACGAAGAGGGCGCGAAGGTCTTCCGCGCTGGCGGCTAGAATTTCCTTATCATTGGGATGTCGACGATCAGGTCTCGCGGCGTGAGCTGTTGCGCTTTGCGGTCATGGCATCAGGGACACTTTTTGCCGCCACAGCGGGAGTGGTTGTATTAAACTATCTCAAGCCATTGAAAACAGTGCGCCAACAAGCTATTACCCAGGCAGCAAACGTACCTCTCGGTGGTGTATACTACTTCCAGTATCCCACCTCTGAAGACCCGGCTATTCTGTTACACCTGGCAGATGGACGCTTTGTGGCGTATAGCGGGCGCTGTACACACCTATCCTGTGCCGTATATCATGATGCGGAAAGCCAACATCTGCTTTGTCCCTGCCATGAGGGAGTGTTCGATTCGCAGACAGGGGCACCCCTTGCAGGCCCACCACAGCGCTCATTGCCGAATATCCAGGTGCACCAGGACGGAGCAATGATCTATGCTCTTGAGGAGGACCCGAATGGATAATACATCATCCCTACTCAAAGATAAGATCACAGATGATGCTGAACGGAATGTCCCACCCGGTCGGGTTGCCCTATTTGCGGCGGCACTGCTGATAGGCGTCCTGCTGATGGGAATTCAGCTCTGGCTCCTGACCGTGGCACTTGAGCTCTATCTGGCAGGCAATGGAGGATTTCTCTGGCTCATGGGCGTGATATCAGGTCTTGTATTCCTGGGGGGGCTGTTCGTACTCCGTGTGCTAGAGCGTCATCCCCGCTCACCCCGCCAGCTTCCGCCACATCGTTAAACCAGCAGATAGAGGAATGAATACGAGGAACCACCCACCGTTCTGGATCTTGAAGAAACAGGAGAATGGTAGTATGGACGCGAAGAAAGATGCAGCAAGCCAGCAGGATGCGCCTGAAGAACAAGCGAACACAACAAGGAAGACTACACCTGGTCCGATTGATAGTAAGCATCCAATAGGGGGCCAGATGTCTGATATCGTGCGAGGTCTTCTTGTGCGCGGGCGGCTCTCGTGGCTCTTGCAACATTACGCACGCATTCCTGTACTTGCCCTTTTTAGCTTTATCAATGGCTGTATCAGTATTGCATTAATGTCGGTGCTGGCAGTCATTACCCATTCGCCTTTCATTTTCCCCTCGCTAGGTCCAACGGCATTTCTCTTTTTCTATACACCAACGGCTCCCGCTGCTTCTCCCCGAAACACGATAATCGGGCATGCGATAGGTGTAATTGCCGGGTACCTGAGCCTTGTGCTGACGGGATTGACAGCGGCAGGACCGGCATTGACAGTTGGAGTTACCTGGCCGCGTGTTATCGCAGCAGGTCTTTCCCTGGGACTGACAGCGGGAGTGATGGTCTTACTCAAGGCACCCCATCCACCGGCGGGGGCAACCACGCTCATCATTTCGCTAGGTATCTTACGACAACCCTGGCAACTCGTCCTCCTCATGATAGCGGTAATACTCCTCACCTTGCAAGCGCTGGTCATCAATCGCCTGGCAGGGATAGCCTATCCATTCTGGAGTTTGCCACGTGAACCCCAAGAGGGGAAAAAATGAGATAGGCAAGAAAGCTTCTTCGCGCCATTTTTCTCCAATTGTCACATTGGTTCACGCTCATTTTGAACCATGCCTAAGAAGGGAAAAAGAAATCATGCGCACCTTACCACTGGCAAGCAGCGATCATGAGTCGCATGTCTCATTTGTACTAATCGCGCCGTATCTGCGTGCAGCCTTACTTCTTGGCTGTGGTGGCGGCTTTGCGCTTGCTACGGTACTTACGCTTGCGCCTCTTTTTGGTATACCGTTAAGCACATGGTGGGCTGCAACCGTGCAGACACATGGACATCTTCAGCTCTTTGGATGGGCAGGATTATTTGTAGTAGGAGTAGCCCTGTACTTTCTGCCGCGTCTCCGAGGGATACCATTAGCTCGGCCAGAGTTGCTACCGTGGATTTTAGGGATATATGTACTGGGGCTGGTGCTGCGCTTTCTCAGCCAGCCACTTCTTGCTATAACAGGCTGGTTTTTCTGGAAAAGTGCCTTGCTAGGAAGTGGGGTACTAGAAGCACTTGTGTTACCAGCAATCTTACTCTTGCTCTTGCAGACAGCGTTAAAAGGGCCAACAAAGAAAAGCAAGGTAGAGGGAGTAAGTTCCATCGCGCCCTTTATTCTTGGTGCTTTCCTGGGGCTTGCTCTGGCTGGCATTCTCAACCTGTTCAATTGTATTGCGGCGTTCTCTGGTAGAGGGATAATACCGGCGGCGGGCGATGAAGCTGATATCACGCTTGGTTTATTTGGCTTCCTGGTTCCTGTTGCGCTCGCAATGTCTACGCGCATGCTGCCACTTTATGTAAATATCCAGCCGTTCCCTACGCGACTGCTCAGGATACTGGCACTGCTCTATTTCGGGGGAGTAGTCATCTGGTTGCTTAGTCTTCTCCTGGCTGGAAGGTGTATATACATCTTTTAGTGGATCAGGACTCTTATTAATCGGGATAGTGATAGTCATCTTCATTGGATATTTTCTCTATCTATTACGCACGCGCAAACAGATGCCAATAAAAAATAACACTTCCAGCTCGAACGCGGAAATGCTGGCGGAACGTGTCAGGCGGCGCAAGCACGAAGAACGCCAGAGGTATGGTCCGTATAGTGTACTGATCGGGAGCGCTTACCTGTGGGGGTTGCTTGGTGCATTGCTTATGATAATAGATGGAATAGCATGGCTCGTATTCGGAATAGAGCTAATCTCAATTGATGTCATCCGACATAGCTTTGCAGTTGGTTTTATCACCTTGCTGATTTGTGGAATAGCCATACGGATGGTCCCAGGTTTTTCAGGTAAGACGATTCTCAGTCCCAGGCTTGTCACGGCGACACTTGTGCTTGGGAATCTTGCGGCACTATTTCGCGTTGGCCCATTGTTATTCGCCCCTGTGCTTCCAGGAGCAGAGATCTTCTTCGCCCTCTCTGGTCCAACCGGGCTGGCATTGGTAATTTGTCTGGCGATAAATCTTTGGCCAGCGTTGGAGATCTCTGCGCATGGAGCGAGAAAGGATGTAGCGTAGGCTGATGGGCGGAGGCAGGCCCCGCCCCTACGCGATTGGTGAGACTATTTAAAACAGCGAAAGTTGCTGTGGGGGTGGCTCTTCTTTGTGCCGGGGAGCGGAAATTTTCGAGGCTGGTGGTTCGCTGACCATGCGCTCGGCTTCAGCGATTACCAGCGGGATCTTTTTGAAGTCTTCGCGGATTACATCCTTGAGGCTAGCCTGATGCAGACCGGCGGCGGGATGGTACATAGCAATACAGATATAGCCGTCTTTTTTGCGGGCGCGGCCATGAATAACGCTGATCTTTTCGTTACTAAAGAACTTAGACATCGAATAGCGACCAAGCGTCACAATGACCTGGGGCTTCAGAGCAGCAATCTGGCGGTCAAGATAATTATCACAGGCAGCGATCTCTTCGGGCAAAGGATCGCGATTGCCAGGGGGACGACATTTCACGACATTCGTGATAAAGACGTCAGTGCGTCTTAAATTGATACTACCTAACAGTTCATCAAGAAATTGGCCAGCGGGGCCAACAAAAGGTCGCGCCTGGCGGTCTTCATGGAAGCCTGGACCTTCACCAATAAAAAGAATCCTGGCATTCACACTGCCCTCGCCAGGTACTGCTTTTGTACGCGTCTTACACAGATTACATTTCGTGCAGACCGAAACCTCAGCAGCAACCTCTTTCAGAATGTCTTCTGACGACATAGCATCGATACCTCGTTTCATTGAAAAGTATAGATGGGGCATAGGAGCAGAGCTTATCTCCGTCCGTCTGGTTGGTCAGGAGAATAGGGAAATCTTCCTAAAGAAATACATATAAATGGCAGAGGGGCAGAGCTCTTCTCCGCCCCTGCAAATTGGTTCTTGATAATTACTACCTGTGGGTCAGAATTATTTCCGCCCACAGATAGATGGATAGGAGTTACCAGCGTCGTTCTGGTGGGCGAGGACCAAAGCCGGAATCTCGGCGAGGGGCGGGGCCACCAGGGCCACCAGGGCCGCAGGTGAACCACCACGGTTAGGACCCATTGGGCGACGCTGACCAAAGCTGCCGCTACCGCCTGCGCCGCCAGGGCCACTACTACGATCATTATTGTAGCCGCCGCGACCACCGCTATCACGGTCTCCGTAATTACCACGATCTCGGTTGCCGCCACCGTAACCACCGCCACCGGGGCGATCATTATATCCGCCACCGGGGCGACCACCAGGCATCGGACCACTATCACGGTCTCGTCCGCCGCCATAGCCGCCGCGATTGCCGCCACCACCGCGATTGCCACCGCCGCGATTGCCGCGTTCGCTATCCAGTTCAGCCTGAGAGGGCATCTCGCCACTTAATGCTGCGCGGCGTGAGAGATTAATACGGCCCTGGCCATCGACCTCAATTACCATCACAGTAATCTCATCGCCGACAGAGACCACATCCTCCGGGCGCATCACCTGGTAGTCGGCCAACTGAGAGGTGCGTACCAGACCCTCTTTCCCTGGCAGAATCTCGACGAAGCAGCCGAAATCAACCAGGCGGCGTACAGTACCAGTATAGATGCGACCAACCTCGACCTCTTCAGTCAGGGCCCGGACGGCATCCATAGCGTGTTGCATAGCATCGCCGGAGGTAGCGGAGATATTGACCGAGCCATCATCCTCGATATCGATCTTCGCGCCGCTCTCCTCCTGGATCTTGCGGATCATCTTACCGCCTGGTCCGATGACAGCGCCAATCTTATCGGGATTAATCTTAATCGTCTGAATACGTGGAGCGAAGTCAGAGAGTTCCTCGCGTGGGGAGTCGATAGCGTCGAGCATCTTCTCCATAATGAACATGCGACCTTCGCGTGCCTGCTCCAGAGCTTTTGACATAATTTCGTAGGTAATGCCCTTCACCTTAATATCCATCTGAAGAGCAGTAACGCCATCGGCGGTGCCAGCGACCTTAAAATCCATATCGCCGAGAGCATCCTCGATACCCTGGATATCGCTCAGCACGGCCCATTTGCCTGAGCGTTCGCCCTCACCGGTGATAAGGCCCATAGCGACACCAGCGACGGGGGCATGAATCGGAACACCGGCATCCATCAGAGCCAGAGTTGTGCCACAGACTGAGCCCATCGAACTTGAGCCATTGGAAGAAAGGACATCGGAGACAGCGCGAATAGTGTAAGGAAATTCGCTCTGGCTAGGAATGACCGCAGCGACAGCGCGTTCTGCCAGGGCACCATGACCAATCTCACGGCGGCCAGGTCCGCGCAGAGGTTTACTTTCGCCAGTGGAATAGGGTGGGAAATTATAGTGGTGCATAAAGCGTTTGCTCTCGCTCTGACCGAGGCCATCGAGCACCTGTTCTTCGCCAGGAGAGCCAAGAGTAACCACGCTCAAGACCTGAGTCTGACCGCGAGTGAAAAGCGCAGAGCCGTGAGTGCGGGGGAGGAGACCGACCTCGCAATTAATGGCGCGGATCGTTTTCAGATCGCGGCCATCGGGGCGTTGGCCAGTATCCAGAATAGTATTGCGCACATAGGCCTTCAGAGCTTTCTCGTAGAAAGTAATAATCTCTTTCAGGCGTTCCGGATACTGAGTGCCCAGCTCGGCAACCAGCTCATCTTGCACCATATTCAGAGCAGCCGAGCGAGAAGCCTTATCAGGGCTATTAACAGCCGCCTCAAAGCGAGGTTGAACAAAGGCAACAACCTTCGCCTGCAAATCAGTATCAGCCGGAGGGGGAATAAATGGGCGTTTCGGGCGATTCACCACCTGAACCAGCTTCTCCTGGATTTTAATAATATCTTGTAGAGCTTCCTGACCGAAGCGTACCGCCTCAAGCATCAAGTCTTCGGGCAACTCTTTTGCGCCCGCCTCGACCATCATCACCGCATCAGAAGTACCAGCAATAGTAAGATCCAGGCGGCTCTGGGGCAACTGAGACTCAGTAGGATTAATCACAAGCTGGTCGTCGATATAGCCGACGCGAACAGCGCCAACGGGACCAGAGAAAGGGATATCGGAGATACTAAGGGCGGCGGAAGCGCCAACGATGCCCATAATATCGGAATCATTCTCCTGGTCTACAGAAAGAACAGTAATCACAATCTGAACGTCGTTACGATATCCTTTAGGGAAGAGAGGGCGAAGAGGGCGATCAGCGAGACGACAGGCGAGAATTGCGTGTTCCGTAGCACGGCCTTCACGTTTGATAAAACCGCCGGGGATCTTACCCGCGGCATACATACGTTCTTCTACATCTACAGTTAATGGGAAAAAGTCAATACCTTCACGAGGTACATCGCTGCCAACCACAGTTGCCAGGATGACGGTCTCTCCGTAGCGCACCAGCACGGCACCGCTACTCTGTTCTGCCACCCGACCGGTTTCAATGCTCATAACACGGCCACCGATGACAGCTTCTTGACGATGAATCATATTTCCTCCGTCTAAGGGCACCCTAAATCTACTGGGTAATCATTTCTCGCCGAGAGATCTTCACAGCTCGCCCATCTTTGTCAAGACTGGGTGAGTACAAACACACTCACAGACCTGCCGCAATCAATCCACTGCGGTCTTTTTCTTTGCGTGTCGAAATCCTAATTACCATACGTGTCTGTGGAGAAATGCCTCTCTGCCTATCGCCATCTTTCTGCTTGTCCAACCAATGAATATTTTCAGGTAAGTGGAGAGAAATGAGGCAGCGGTCGGGCACGATGTGTTCCGTAATTATCACATCATGGCTGTGCCGACCGCACCACAACGACCCCGAACTAGCGGCGCAGACCAAGTTTCGCGATCAACGCGCGATAGCGGTCCGGGCTCTTTTTACTCAGATAAGTAAGCAAGCGTCGGCGCTGGCCGACTAACATCAACAGACCCCGGCGTGAGTGGTTGTCGTGCTTATGAGTTTTCAGGTGCTCGGTTAAATCTTTAATGCGGGTTGTAAGAACGGAAACCTGCACCTCTGGCGAACCAGTATCAGTTTCATGAATACGGGAATCTTCAATAATTTCCGATTTTTCTTCTACAGTCAAAGTCACGCTAGTAAATCACCTCCTCGATATAAGATTGTAAAGGTGGGAAAAACAACTTCATGTTTGCATTATAGCATGGATCAATTTCTGGCGCAATGAACAAAAGTCACAGCGCGGAACTGTTTCGCGATCCTACATTCAGGACGTGGAGAGCGAAGCAAGAGAATATGGAGGCTCTTGAAATGGCCGAAGGTGAGCACCTGCGGGTTGCCTCCCCGTTCTTGAGCGCAAGAATGCGATCCAATTCTGATCTTACCATAAGCTAACGAGAGCGGCCTGGTCTATTAGCTTAATTGCAGAAAGACCAGGGCCGCACTGTAGTCCCAGAGAGTAGCTACTTGATAGTAACCTTCGCGCCGACCTCGGACATCTTCGCAGCAATCTTCTCGGCCTCTTCTTTAGAGACAGCCTCTTTAATTGCCTTAGGAGCCTCATCGACGACAGCCTTCGCCTCTTTCAGGCCCAGGCCAGTGAGTTCGCGAACCACCTTAATGACATTGATCTTATTAGGACCGACCTCAGTCAGGACCGCGTCGAACTCAGTCTTCTCTTCGACGACTGGAGCGGCGGCCTCAGCGGCAGCAGCAGGAGCGGCGGCAGCGGCAGCAACAGGAGCGGCGCTGACGCCCCACTTATCCTGAAGAGTCTTAGTAAGTTCAACGAGCTCAAGGACATTTAATTTTTCAATTTCTGAAATGATATCAGCAACAGCCATGATCTTTCCTCCTGGGTAAAGATATTATTCAGCAGCGGCATCTCCGCCGTTTAATTGTTCGGCGCGAGCCTGTAACACATAGCACAGATCGCGTAAAGGAGCGGTTAATAAGCCATAGGCGCTAGCAAGTGGGCCCTGGATCGTGCCTACCACCTGAGCCTTGCTCTGAAGTTTGCCACCGGGAATCTTAGCCAGATTCTCAACGGATTCGGCGCTCAAGGCGCGGCCACCGAGAATGGCAGACTTCAACAAAGCCATCTTCTGGCTCTGAATGTAGTCATTGACAGCCTTTGCGGCGGCTACTTCGTCATCATAGCCAAAGGCGACAGCGGTCTGACCATTGAAAATGCTTGTATCGAGCTGGCTCATATTGCTGCGTTCGGAAGCGATACGCAACAAAGTGTTTTTTGCGACCTGGAACTCCAGATTTGCAGTACGCATCTTATTGCGCAGGTCGGTCATATCCTTCATATTCAGGCCCTGAGTTTGGACCAGGATAGTGATAGTGGCGCGACCAAGCTTCTCTGTAAGTTCTTCAATCTTTTCACTTTTCTGTTGTGTTGGCATGTACGCTCTCCCTCCTTTCCAAAGAGATAAAAAAACCTTCGGTCTGAAACCGAAGGATTGAGAAAGCATATTCTATTCTGCTCAGTACATGTGGGACATTTACACGCCCACAAGGCTCATCTACTTAAAGGCAGATAAAAGCGCTTACGATACTGGCATCTGAATAGTCTTCCCTCGGCAAGCTGATCGTACACATCACTTAGATGCCAGAGGCATGCTTGCTGTCTTCGGTTGACTGCACCAATTGGGGAGATTATATCAGAGATACAGCCAAAAGACAAGTCATTCTGAACAGATATTTCAGACCCTTACTTGACCAATAGTTTTCGCATTATGCTAAGGCATTCCAGATCGCGCCATTTTGTTCTATATTACCTAGTAGCAAAGACGTAGCCAGGAAACAGGAAGAGAGCAATAAGTTATGGGAAAGAGAAAGAGAACAGCCTATGCGAGCGCGTGATCTAGGTATTAAACCGGGCAGTTTACCCACGGGCCCAGTCAATGCCATTACCGATGTCCCTGGAGTACGCGTTGGATTTACGACGCTTATCGAGGGCGAGGGGGCGCTGCGAACAGGGCAAGGGCCAGTGCGCACGGGAGTTACCGTGATTGAGCCACATGAAGGCAACATCTGGAAAGAGCCTCTCTTTGCTGGTTGCCATCGTCTAAACGGCAATGGTGAGATGACAGGGTTAGAGTGGGTGCGTGAATCTGGCATGCTGATGTCTCCAATTGCGATTACGAATACACATAGTCTAGGAGTAGTACGGGACGCGCTGGTCGCTGATGCGATTGTGCGGCACCATACGAGCGAACTTTTCTGGGCGCTTCCCGTTGTGGCCGAGACCTATGATGGCCTCTTAAATGACATCAATGGGATGCATATCAAACCTGAACACGTGACACAGGCATTAGCAACGGCTGCCGCAGGACCCGTGGCTGAGGGGAACGTAGGAGGCGGCACCGGCATGATCTGTCATGAATTTAAAGGCGGCACCGGCACCTCCTCGCGAGTCATCAATTCTGCGGCTGGAGGCTATACTGTTGGAGTACTTGTGCAGGCCAATCACGGAGATCGGACGCGTTTGCAGATCAATGGTATCTCTGTTGGCAAGGCACTTCCAGCTTCAGTAGTCCCCATTCCCACTATTCCTATCCTCAATAAACTGCATCACCAGGGCGGCGGTTCGATTATAGTTGTGATTGCGACCAATGCGCCGCTGATTCCTACGCAATGTGATCGCCTGGCGCAGCGGGCAGGCCTGGGTATTGCCCGAACTGGCGGGATTGGGGAGCATTGGAGTGGCGACCTCTTCATTGCATTTTCCACGGCAAATCGAGGATTGCCCGCTAGCGAGTATAGCGACGAGAGTGCACTGACGGTACCTCTCACGATGCTTTCCAATACGTACATCTCCGATTTATTTACTGCGGTTGTAGAAGCAACCGAAGAAGCGATTATAAACGCCATGCTTGCCGCCGAGACGATGGTTGGAAGAGATGGCATTACCGCTTATAGTCTGGCCTCAGAGCATTTTTTTGCGCTGATGAAAACGAGAGAATAGCTCGGCGAGGCGGACACCATTTCGCGTGCGGGCGAGAGGATCTCTCGGCGAGCTGGACACCATTTCGCGTGCGGGCGAGGAGCAGCTACGGGGGACGCTGTCTGCACGCTGCATGGTGTCCCTACGAAGGCCTGTTCCGTTCTGGGGTTCAGGGTGGTGTTTTTCCGGCCAGTTCTCCTTGTAGCTCATACAGCCAACTGAGGAGTGAGCGTGTTTGATGAATGCGGCTGCGCAGGACAACATGAGCGAAAAAGGCTTCGTCGCTGTTCTCAATCTGCTCTGGCTGCCTGGCCTCAAGATGATTGAGGAAGCGCTGGCAGGCCTGAATCTGTTGCTCCATAAGTTGCGGAGTACGATTAGGAAGCAGGCGTTCTATAAAGTAGAGTTTCAAAAGGAAAAGCAGGCGGATATCGCGTGGCTTCTCGACAGGCTGGGGAAGCCAGGCCAGGAACGTATTGCGTCCGGCTTCGGTGATCTGAAAGGTTTTGCGTGGCGGACGGGTACCCTGCGTCTTTATCTGAGCTTGAATATAATTCAGATGTTCCAGTTTCTTAAGAAAGGCATACATCTGGCTCATCTCTAAGTGCACAATTTCGTGGATAATACCGCGCTCAAAATGTTGGAAGAGTTCATAGCCGTGCATAGGATGACTCATAAGGAGTCCCAGAATAACATATTCGGTTGGTTCGCTAATACGCATAAATTCCTCTGAGTCTCTATAATAATGCAGTCGGTAACGACGTTATGCTCAACCAACTGAGATGAATTTCTTATACCGTTTCCTGCGTTTGCCGGAGCAGGGCTCGCACCAGGCGAATCTCATAGTAGCTATAGTCATCGCCGAGCAGATCTTTGGCGGGTCTGAGCGTCTCATCGCCGACCTGGTGTAAAGCCTGGGAAATAACCTCGTAGTGACCTGGAATAAGCAGTTCCGCGATATTGATATCCTCACCACTTTCAACCAGGTCTGATAGGTGAGAGAGGATAGTGACAGATTTCAGGCCGCGCTGATTAGCAATCTCCTGAACAGTATAGCCCTGGCGATGGAGATCAAGCGTCACCTGGCGCGTGGATGGTCCGGTGACAGGCAAAGTTGATGAAATGGGCAATTGTTGAGGCGGACTTGACTCCGCATAGGTTGGTTTTATCCCCATCTCCAGGTTATGTTGTTTACAATAGACGGCGATAGCCTGGCTGAAGGGAGTAAAGTAGGCATTGAGCTTGGTAGAGCCGACGCCCGGAATGCGTGCAAATTGGGAGTTGCTCTGTGGACGAAGGCGAGCCATTGCCCGCAAACTGCTATCGGGAAAGACAACGTAGGGTGGTACCCCTTTTTCGTCTGCGAGGCGTTTGCGCAGAACGCGCAGAAAGGCAAAAAGCCCCTGCTCATCCTCATCAAGGTCTTCGGTGGTCTCGCCTGCTGGTCTGGTTGCAGGTTGCGGGCCACTCGCAGAAGACTGGCGCAATGTGGGAACGGCAAGCTCAACGTGGCGCTCTTTGCGCAGTATCTCCAGAGAAAGTTTATTCAAGCGGAGAATGGAAAAGCCGTCGCTCGTCTCACTGAGTAGTCCCTCGTGAAGGAGGGCACGACCAAGCTGCTGCCATGCATCTACGCTCAGGTCTTTGCCGATACCGTAGGTGGAAAGTTGGTCATGGTTAAGCGAACGAATCTTCTGCGTATTGGCTCCGCGCAAGATATCGATAATATAGCGCATCCCGAAGCGTTGCTGCGTGCGGGCAATACAGGAGAGAAACTTCTGGGCATCAATCGTACGATCTTCCAGGTCGACAGGATGCAGACAGTTATCACAATTGTCACAAGAGCCAGCATCCAGGGTCTCGCTGAAGTAGCCAAGCAGGATACGGCGACGACAAATATTGCTCTCCGCGTAAGAGATCACTTGCTGCAACTGCTGGCGGGCGATACGTTGCTCCTGCTCATCAATCTTCTGAGCAAGCATATATTCTACTTTGGCCCGATCACCATACTGGAAGAAAAAAATACAGCGAGCTGGCAGGCCATCGCGGCCAGCGCGGCCCGATTCCTGATAATAACCTTCCAGGCTCTTCGGCATATCGTAATGGATTACCATACGCACATCGGGCTTGGCGATTCCCATACCAAAGGCCACAGTAGCAACCAGCACAGGGACATCATCGCGGATAAAGCGTTCCTGGTGTTCCGAACGTTCTTCATCGCTTAGGCCAGCGTGATAGGGAAGGCTGCGAATACGCTGTTCATTCAGAGCCTCGCTGAGCGTTTCCACACCCTTGCGGCTCTGACAATAGATAATGGTTGAGGCATCTGGTTGTTGACGGAGAAGCTGGAGAAGCTCCTGGAAGGTGCCTTTATGCTTCTGGCGGACCTCATAGGTAAGATTGGGGCGATTAAAGCTGGCAAGGTGAATATGCGGATCACGTAGACGCAACTGTTCCAGGATATCCAGGCGTACACGTTCTGTCGCGGTTGCAGTCAGGGCCAGCATTGGCACATGGTTATAGCGTTCGCGTAGCTGACCTAGCTGGCGATATTCTGGACGAAAATCGTGGCCCCATTCACTCACACAATGGGCTTCATCCACAGCAAGCAGCGAGATACCGATCCGTTCATCGACCTCATCGAGAAGGTGAAGGAAGCTAGCAGTAAGCAAGCGTTCTGGTGCCAGATACAGAAGTTTAAGACGTCCATTAATAGCCGCGTGCTCACGCCGTTCGCGCTCAACAGAGCCGAGAGAGCTATTGATAAAAGTAGCAGGGATACCATTTGTTTGCAGGCGTTCTACCTGATCCTTCATCAGAGCAATCAAAGGTGAGACCACAACGGTCAGGCCCGGCAAATGGAGTGCCGGAAGCTGGTAAGTTAAAGATTTGCCCCCACCAGTGGGCATAAGAATCAGCGCATCGTGACCATTGAGTACCAGTTCAATAATCTCGCGCTGTCCCACGCGAAAGGTATCATAGCCAAATTGGCGCTTCAATGTTTCTTCAAGGGCTCTCAACGTTGCTCTCTCCTTGCTGTTCAACGACCCATCCATCATCGCCATTACCAGCATCTATTGTACTGTATCTCTGTGTGTAGAACAATATCTATACAAAATGCCTGTGATAGAGAAGGCCTCCTCAATCTTCTTTATCGACAGGTCTGAGAGATTCTGAAGGCTTTTACGAAAGAGCTAGACGGGACCGAATTTCGTGCGGGGTGAGAAGGCTTGTTCGTCAGTCAGCTTTGCAGGAGTTGAGTATAGACGACAAGGCGAAGGGTGGTCTGATGGATAGCGGGTATCCAGGTTCCTGCGCAGGTTACGAGATTAAGATAGTTGCCAGCGCGATCTCCAAATATTTTGGGGAGGGGGGCATCCTGGGGTTGATAATAGTGAATAGCGCGGACCTGGAAGCGGAGCGTCTGCATGCCGGTAAAGATTTTGATGATGTCGCCAACGTGCAATTTATTGAGGTTCCAGAAGATGGCGGGAGAGCCTCCGGGGCGATCCAGGTGACCGTCGATCACGGCGCTGCCCTGGTCGCCAGGAAAGGTACCAAATTCGTACCAGCCTACGTCCGTCCAGGGATTGTGATTAGGGACATCCATATCGCCATCATTTTGAACGCCGACAGCCTCAATTGGAGCGGTAAGGGCAAGAGAAGGGATCTCCAGATGAGCATTTTTTCCCCAGATATGGGGAATTGGCGTCGAAGTTGTGTTTTGATGGCTTCCTGGTGAGCCTGCGGCAATCTCTGTAGACGTATGTGAGCTATGCGGCAAAGTCAGGGAAGAGACGAGGAAGATACCGCCTGCAATGCTGGCTATTATCAGGAATAGGATACCGATGAGAGAGAAAACAAACCAGTGGCGTTTGAAGATTTGCATTGTAGATGCTCCTTAACTATTAAAAAACCAGGTGCGTGGTCGGCGAACACGGTCAGAGATCAACAGCCGACCCTACGCGCGTCTGCGGGGCAAGCGCAGTCTGAGACCCCCACAGGGGGCACGGTTAACAGTTGGCCCTACCTCTCTGCGGGGCGAGAGGGTCGCTACCGGTGGGGGGTAGGCCGGGGTAGTTCTGTTGGCCGCTGCCACCGTTGGCGCTTCCGGTGTGACCGCTGTGGCTGGTTGGGGAGCCATGATTGTTTTTTTTATTGCCTGGCGGGGTCGCGCTCTGGGTGATACCGCCGTTGCCGAAGTTGCAAACAGTTAGCTTGCCAGTACTGGTGTTATTGCTGGTATCGCTATCGTTGTTCAACTGGGCTACAGCGCTGAGATTTACGATGCCACCAAGCGATGCAGTTACTTTGCCAGTCATCTCAAAACTTCCTAATAGCTGGCCGGGAGCGATTGCCAGAGGGGAGCCGATATAGGTTGCGGTGACGTCCGAACCATTTTTTTGCCATTGCCAGGCTGTACCACTAAAGCTAACCTGCTCCAGGCCATCAGGAATATGCATGGTTAGAATAACTGGATGCGCGGCGGAGATAGGGCCTGCATTAGCACTATTCAGTACTGACAATGTGAAGGTAGCCAGATCATTCTGACGGACACAACCGCTTGCGCTATTGATATGGAGTTGCAGATCTGGCAGGCTGAGAACAGGAACGCTATCGGTAGCTGTATTATCAGAGAGATTGGTATCGCCAGTTACATTCACGGTGACTGTATTGCTAAGAGTGGAAACTGCGGCGTCATTCAGTTGACCTGAGACAAGGATATCAGGTAGCGTTGTTCCGGCATTCATTGGATAGGGGCCGGCATAGGTAAGCGTCAAGAGGCCGCGATCTGTGTTGGCGTTCCAGTTAGTACCCGTGGCAATGACATTACTCAGGCCGGCAGGAAGCTGATCGGTCACAGTAATTGGCACGCCTGTTTGCACTGGGCCAGCGTGCGCTGCGTTGCTGACATGAAGAATATAGGCGATACTCTGTCCAACCTGGAAAGGGCCATTCCCTTGATGAGAGAGAGTAATAGCCAGGTCGGGTTGTGGAACGACGGTCAGAGTATCAGTTGCGCTATTGTTAGCGGTATCAGTATCCAGCGGGGTACTGACCGTCGCCGTATTATCCAGATCACCAATCGCGCCACTATTTAGAATGCCAGTGACCGTTATAGGAGACAGCGTGACATGCGGGTTTACAGGGTAGGAGCCGGTGTAGGTCGCGGTGATAGTTGTACTCGTCGTAGTGATATTCCAGGATGAGCCGCTGGCGGTTACATTGCTCAGACCAGCAGGAATACTATCAGTGACCGTAATATCCTGTCCCAGATCGACACTGCCAGCAGCAATCCCATTACTCACACTGAGAGTATAAGTCACCTGCTGTCCGACCTGGAAAGGGCCGGAGCCTGCGTGAGTCTTACTGATTGTCAGATCAGGACGCAGGCAGACAGAGATGGTGCTACTGGCACTATTATCGCTTCTATTTAATTCACCGGGAGCACTCAAAGTAGCAGTATTTACCAGGCTCGAAGCGGCGATATTACTTATCGTCCCACTAATAGTAAGTGCAGGTAGATTGGCACCGGGAGCAAGGGGAGTTGTCACAGCATACGTAGCAACAAGGGTCGAACCAGAGAGAGAGGTAGTCCAATTAGCCCCAGTAACCGTAGGATTACTTAGACTAGCAGGCAGGGTATCGGTAATGGTAACAGGACCACTCGTCTCCTGGCCAGCGACGGCGGCATTTGTTGCTGTCAGAGTATAAGTGGCAGTAGCGCCAATTTCTATGCAGCCACTATTGCTATTATTGCTTATTGCCAGAGAGAAATCAGGGGCCGGTGAGACAGCAACCGTGTCAGTGACAGTATTATTCGCAGTATTCGCATCGCCAGCAACCGAGACAGAGGCCTGATTCTGAAAGCTTGCGACAGCGGCACTGGTCAACGTCCCGATGACAGTGATAGCGGGCAAGGATGCGCCAGCTGCGACAGGGAAGGTCCCGGTATAGGTAGCCGTAATAGTTGCTGGACTATCAGGAACACTTTGCAGGTGTAGGTGAGGTTGAGTCAGAGCGTGAGGATCCGGGGCCGGAGATGGGAAGCGCTCTGCCTACGCGGGTTTCTTTGATTCGGGGAGCCGGAGACGGGCAAGCCGCTCTGCCCTACGTGAGGGGTCATTGGCGAAGAGGAGACGGGCAAGCCGCTCTGCCCTACGTGAGGGTGATTATGGGTTTGGGAGAGGCGTATTGAGGGGGCGACAGTGCTAAAGTTCCAGGTGGTACCACTTACGCTGATATTGCTCAATCCTGCGGGTAGAGTATCCGTCACAGTAATCGGGCCGGCGACAACCGGACCGGCGCTGGCGGCATTGGTAACAGTCAGAGTAAACGTAATATTCTGGCCTGCCTGATAGTTTGCGACAGGGTGCGTTTTCGTGATGGAGAGATCGGGGGGTGGAGTAAAACCTACGTCATAGGTATGGGTATTACCACCGGGAATCAGAGAAGAGATATCCATCTGTGGATAATTATGCGGGCCGATTGGGCTGGTGGTTGTGGGTAGATAGGCCTTCGAGTTTGCCAGAATATCAGATCCCTGGCCCATCGTAGTAAGTCCATTGCCATATAATGGGCCACCTGGAGCGTAATCGACAGGGTTATCCAACTTCACCACATAATCGACATAAGGGGGGACAGTGAAATAATAATTGCCGTTGGAATCCGTAGTTGTAGTATGCAGAAGAGTATGACCATCGGCAGCATAAAGATGGACAGTAGCGCCAACAATAGGTGGTTCATTAGCATCTTGAATACCATTACTATTATTATCCAACCAGACGCGATGGCCGATCTCCACCGGGGCAGAGTGACAGAGCGCCACAATACCGCCCAGACCATTCGCCTTCCCAAAGGTTCCCGAAACCGAGGAGTCATAGACACGGTAAGAGTTTGTCAACGCTCCAGTAACATTATCGTAGGTTTGAGTACCGCCGCTAAAGACAGTATCCGTTGGATCAAAGGCAGTATTCATCGTCCCAGGGAAACCAGGGACCTGGATAAGAGTACCAAGAGAGATATGATCGTGGTATTGAGGGTAGTTATTCTGAAAATAGTACTCGCCATTGCCCGGTCCCCGGCCATTATTAGCACCAGCAGTCTGAGAAGAGCCACAACTGGCATTATTTTCTAGAGTCCAGCCGCCAGATGGTTCTTCGGGAGTAGTGAGGCAGGCACGCAGGAGATCGCCAGAGGCAACACCGCTAATATAGGTACTATTATCCGGTGCGGGCGTATTATAGCCAGTTTGATCACCGAAGCGATCACGAAGACCGATAAGCATATCTCCCCGATCAAAGGCGAGACCAGTCAGCATAGGTTGAGGATAGCTGGGAAGAGAGGGTTGGAGCGCAAGCGATTGATACGTCGGCGTCCAGGGATTCCAATTAGCTGAATTCTGGGTCACGCAGGCAGGGATCTGAGTATCATTTGCACAATGGCGTGGATAATTCAGGGGAAATTGGAGAACAGGAGTAGGAACAAACCCGCTCCCCAACGTGTATTTATAGACATACGCATGGAGGGCCGCTGGATCACCATGAGGCAATGCTTGAGTAATCGTCAATTCAGCGGAGCAGACAGCGCCAACATATTCACTATTCCGATAGGTAGCAACCGCAAAAGGGCGGAAATCGTCTTCGACGCAGTTGGAGGGTCTGGGTAAGATATAGCCAGCGGCGGCGGTGCCAAAGGGTTGGGAGGATGCCTGACCGATATAGATTGCATAGAGCTTTTTATCGTACAGATTCAGCACATACAAAAACTGCTGATCCTGTGAAAGCGCCATGCCTCCCAGAGAGACCTTACCAACGGCATCAAAGGAGCCAGCGTCGAGCTGGTAATCATCGCTCCCTGGCGTATGCTCGTCAGGACCAGCAGTCGTAGAGCTACCGGGAGCATTAAAATCAAAAAACGGAGTGGGACTGACGTCTGGGGTGGAAGTATCAGCATTACTGATACTATAGATTGATCCTGGGCTACCACCAGGTTTAAAGCCGGCATGGCGGCGCATATAGGCAGCGACAAAAAGCGTATCTGTGGATGGACGGTACGCGATACCAAAGGTTGATCCGACATCAGGAGCGGAGGCGAGAGGGCCTGGCGGGGTATTATCGCCAGAAGCAGTATAGGGAAAGCGAACAACGACATGGGCATTAACAGTCTGATCGCCCTTCGTAAAGCAGGTAACAGCGACATCAGGGGAAGCATTCTGACAATACTCACCAGGAATTTCCAGGCCAAGATTGACAGTATTCGTAGTTGAAGCGCCGCTCACGAAAGCTTCTTCAGTACCGCCAGCATGATTACTCGTTTGAAAAAGTTTTAAATTGTCATCTGTTGAATTCGGGCCGTAGTTACTAAATTCCAGGCGTACAGGTCCTGTAGCGGCAGGAATAAGCAAAGAATAGACGCCAGATATCCCTGCGCTCGTGCTTGTGGTAGCGGTTGTCACAACAGCATTGTTCTTATCATAAGCAGTCACAACGACGCCGTTCAAGCCTGGTTCACGGGTATCCTGAATACCATTCTGGTTATAATCATCAAAGACCGTGCCGGAGACAGTATACGGAGCCAAAGTGGTATGGGGTAGAACATGATCTGAAAGATGTGCAAACCCAACTGCGGATGTATTCATCAACAGACTGAAGCTACAGAGTAAAAAAGCGAGTAACCTGAAAAACCAGTTGCGCACACAAATTTTAGCAAAGCCAGCAGGCATTGGCAGAGATTTCCTCATCGACAATTCCCCTTCTTCCCCTATTTTCCCTAAGCGAACACGGGCAGAGATTAACAGCGCGGGAGGACACGATTTCGCGTGCGTTCTGCCGCAAGAGGCTGGTCTGCCTAATGGCACCTTTCATGGTGTCCCTACGCGGATTGGATCATTTTCAGATGCGATTTGCAAGAGAGGCAATGATCCGGCGAGAGAGCGCGATTGGTGAGCAGGAGACGGCCAAGCCGATCTGCCCTACTGATGGTCTCTCTGAGAGAGCAATAGGCGATAGTATAGATAAAAGTGAAATGATTCGTTGAAAAATACAATAGATTTTGTTGCGACTATTGCAATTTGATTATACAGATACGGACCAAATCTTCATTTCTTTATATATCAACGCAATTTTCTTTTTCAGCAGAGAAGAGAGGCAGAAAAGGGATCACAATTAGCTTCTAATAGCAATCCCTTTTCTACGTTCATAGAGTACTTAAGCGGCTAGCGGGTCGCTGCCGGTGGGGGGTAAGCCTGGGTAGGTACCACCGCCACTCGTTCCGCCGCTCGTTCCGCCGCCACTTCCACCGCCATGATTGGTACCTCCACCTCCGCTATGACTGGTGCCGCCATTGCCAGTCTGAGAATGTTTACAGACAGAGAGCTTTCCATAGCTTGTGTTGTTACTGGTGTGGCTATCGTTGTCCACGTGGACAACGGCACTGAAACCTACGACACCGCCAACAGATTTAGTCACCTTTCCGGTCATACTAAAACTGTCTAGATCCTGGCCGGGAGGAATTGCCAGGGCGCTGACATAGGTTGCAGTGATATGAGAACCATTCTTATGCCATTGCCAAGCAGAGCCATTGAAATGCACCTGTTCCAGGCCATCGGGAATGCGGAAAGTCAGCGTAATTGGGTATGAGGCCGAGATGGGTCCGGCATTGACATCGTTAGTCACCTTGAAAGTAAAGGTCGCCTTGCTGTCCTTACTGACACAGCTATTGGGGCTATCGATGTGCAGACGCAGATCGGGTGCGGCCTGGACAATAATTCTCTCAGTAGAGATATTATTACCGGGATTCTTATCCCGTGGAGTAATCACCGTAGCAGTGTTTGTCAGCGTAGGATGGGAATCCGAGGTGAGCTGACCAGAGACAATGATATTAGGAAGACTGATATCAGGGTCTACAGGATAGCTACCAGTATAGACGGCGATCACAGTATTGTTCAGGACCGTGACATACCAATCCAGACCGCTTGCCTGGACAGAAGAAAAACCAGAAGGGATATGATCGGTGACCACAATTGGCTCATTGGATAGGACCGAACCTTTACCCACATTCGTCACAGCCAGAAGGAAATTGACAGCATCCCCGATCTGGAAAGGACCAGACTCCAGGTGGGTTTTAGCAATGGCCAGATCTGGCCGACAAACGCCGATCATACCAGTGCCCGCTTCGCTACCTGTGTCAGTGTCACCAGCAGTCGAGACAGCACCCGTGAGGATAACGCCAGTGATAGTCGGAGTAGTAAACTGACCGATGAGAGAAATCACAGGCAAGCTCTCTCCTGGAGCGATTGGATTACTACTAGTGTAGGTCAATGTCGTGGTACTACCACTAACAGGGCCAAGTCCCTGCCAATCGCTGGCAGCGCTAGTTGAGACAGAACTTAACTCAGGCGGAAGATTCAGAGTAAGCGTCACCGGTATATTGGCGGGCACGACACCGGCATTAGCCGCATTATTCACAGCCAGAGTATAGCTCAATTGATCGTTGATATTACCACAGGTTGTCTGGGGAGTGATAACCAGCGAGAGATTCGGTCCCACGATAACCGGGACAGTCTGAGTTGCCGTCGTATTTGCGGAGCTGGAGACGCCAGGCGCACCTACATTGACAGGATTAGTCAGAATCGCGCCAGCGGCGTGAGTCAGTTGTCCAGTCATAGTAAGAGCTGGGAGCGTTGTGCCAGCAGGGATCGGGAAAGTACCGTCATAGGTAGCCGAGACAGTGGTAACGCCACTGGCGCTAATACTGGGAGAGACAGCAGTCCAATCGCTACCGGTCAGGACGGGATTGGTCAGGCCAGCCGGAACCTGATCAGTAATCGTAAGAGGGCCAGACAGGATAGGGCCACTACCAGCTGAATTGTTGACCGCGATAGTAAAACTGACATTTTGACCGATCTCGTACGGTCCGCTACCAACAGTCGTCTCGGTGATGATAGGATTGGGAGCACAAATAGTAATCGTATCCGTGGCGGTATTATTAGCCGTACTGGCATCATTAGCGACAGCCGCCACAGCGCTCAGGATAACAGGGCTGTCGGTAGCATCGCCCGTAATAGTCAAGCCAGGCAGGATGCCACCGGGAGCGATGGGATAGCCGCCGGAATAGGTAGCAGTCCAACTCTGGTCGCTATTTTGTGCCAGGCTCCAATAGGAGGACTTCTCGGCAGCCACAGCAGTATTGATTAGATTAGCAGGAGGAGTTATCTGGACACTGAGCGGACCAGTCAGCAGCGGGCCAGCCGAAGAGAGATCACTGAGAGCAAGTGAGTAACTCACCGTATGGGTAGTATCACAGGCCGTATCCGCGTGCGTTAAAGAAAGGGCCAGATCAGGTGGCTTCAGCACAGGGAAAGAGACAGTGGAAGATTGTTCTCCTATATTGGTATCACCGACCATATTGACCGTAGCAGTATTGCTCAGAGAAGTCAACGTGGCACCAGTGAGTTGACCAGAGACAATAATACTAGGCAAAGTTGTATTGATTGGGTAAGCACCGACGTAGGTCATAGTCAGAGCGCCATTGCCCGTAGTGATAGTCCAATTGGTACCACTGGCAGTCACATTTATAAGACCAGCAGGAATCTGATCAGTCACAGTAACAGTATTGCCAGTAAGAACAGGGCCGGCACCTGTTGCTTATTCATCACACTCAGAATAAAGGCTCACGCTCTGACCTAGCTCGAAAGGGCCAGTCCCTGAGTAGTTTCAATGATTGCCAGATCGGGTTCGCAGAGCGAGACAGTAGTATTAGCGGTATTATTAAGACTATTTGTATCGCCGGGAGCGGCCAAAGTAGCGGAATTAGCAAGATTGATACTTAATGGATTGCTAATAGTGCCACTAACAGTAAGGGTAGGTAAGGAGGCTTCAGCAGCGATAGGGGAAGTAACGGCGTGGGTAGCAGTGAGAGTAGTACCAGAGATAGTTGAAGTCCAGCCGGTGCCAACGCCAGTAACACCACTCAGGCCGGCAGGGAGAGTATCAGTGATCGTAATAGGTCCAAGCGCTTCTGGACCAGAGCTTGCACCATTAGTGGCAGTGAGAGTAAAAGTAGCAGAACTACCAACCAGGGCACAGCCAACATTCGTATGAGCCATTGTCAGGGCGAAATCAGGTGGAGGTGGCGGCCCCGGTAAGATCATAGAAACAGTGGATGCTCCATTATTTGCTGAATTGGCATCATCAGGAACAGAAACGTTTGCAATATTATTCAAAGGAATAAACGGCAAAGTGGGCACAGTACCGGTAATTGTAATGATTGGCAAGGTAGTTGCCGATTGGATTGGATAACCACCCGCGTAAGTAGCGGTAACCGTATTTAAAGTAGTATTAAAAGTCCATGCTCCAGAAGGACTCGTTGTAGCAACAATATTACTAAGGCCAGGTGCTATAGTAGTATCGGTGACAGTGATTGGACCAGCTAATACTGGGCCGGCTGAAGCGCCATTGGAAACGGTCAGGGTATAGGTAGCAGTAGCACCGGTAGTATAATTTGCGGCAGAAGAAGTATCAGTAATGCCGAGATCCGGTGCTGTTAGCGCAATGTGGCGGATCTGGGTTTTCAAATGGTGTTGTACGCCTGTACTGACCTTACGGAGTACGGTCTTTCGCCCAGAAGTATGCACAACTTTATGGTATTGAAAGCCAGTGCGGCTCCAGGGGGATGCGGCGTGGCTTGTGGGGAGAGCGAAGCCTAAGCCAGTAATGCTAAAGAAATTGAGTAGACAGAACAGAAAAGTGAATAGGCCGGAGAACCAACGTCGGGGACCGTGCCTCCCGAACGCCTGGCGTATGGGTGGGATCATCCTCATCTACATTTTCCCTTCTCCACATATACGGTATATGTGTAACAAACAAAAAATTCATAGGTGAACGGGGTGCTTAGTGTAACAAAAATACATATGGTGAGGCCATACGTTGAAAAATGCAGCAAGGTTTGTTACGACTATTGCAATTTGATTATACAGATGCTTTCCAAATAGTCTTTAAGCGTTCCATATATATTGATGTATGTTTGCTTTATCTCAGTGGTCCTGGATACGCGACCACCATAGAGCGGTAGACAAGTCTATCACAGATATTGACTCGTCAACGAATGCTTCGCGCTGAGCAGTTCTCGTGGCGTACCCTCAAAGATCACCGTGCCACCCTTATTGCCGCCTTCTGGCCCCATATCAATCACCCAATCGGCATTGCGAATGATATCCAGATGGTGCTCAATCACAATCACCGTGTTTCCGCCATCTACCAGTCGATTCATGATAGTCAGCAGGCGACCGATATCCGAGAGATGTAGCCCAGTCGTCGGCTCATCCATGACATAGATACTGCCCTGCTTGTGGAGTTCGCTGGCCAATTTAATACGCTGACATTCGCCGCCGGAGAGAGTACTCAGGGGCTGGCCAAGAGTCAGATAGTCCAGGCCCACGTCGCTCAGAGCCTGGAGCTTTGGCTGCACTTCTTTGATCTTCAAAAACTCCAGCGCCTGATGAATGGTCATATTTAACACATCAACAATGGATTTTCCGTTCAAGGTATAGGCCAATACCTCATCCTTAAAGCGCTTCCCAGCGCACACTTCGCAAGGGAGCTTGACGCCCTCAAGAAAGCCAAGATCGGTATAGGTAACACCGAGTCCCTGGCAATTGGAACAGGCACCCTTTGAATTAAAACTAAACAGACCAGCATCGACATGGTTAGCCAGCGCAAAAGCCTTGCGCACATCATCCATAATGCCAGTATAGGTTGCGGGATTGGAGCGACTGGATGTGCTCAGGGACGATTGGTCAATCACCACCGCCTCCCGGTGCTGGCGCAGAAAAGCTTCATTGATCAGCGAGCTCTTGCCTGAGCCGGCCACGCCAGTAATGACCGTCAAAACTCCGCTGGGAATAGCCACGCTGACATCCTTCAGATTGTTGACTGTAGCATGGACAATCGGCAAGGTGCCAGTAGCCTGGCGGAATGTATCCTTGAGCGGCCTTGTATGCAACAAATGGTTGCCGGTCAGAGTATCAGCTTCGAGCAGGCCGGCAAAACTACCTTCGTACACGACCCGACCACCTTCACTCCCGGCATACGGTCCCATATCCACAACGTAGTCAGCCACTTTTATGACATCTGGGTCATGCTCCACCACAATCACCGTATTGCCTTTATCACGTAACTGCTCCAGGAGTTCATTCAAGCGATGGACATCGCGCGGGTGCAGTCCGACACTCGGTTCATCAAAGATATACATAACATCCACGAGACTCCCATTGAGGTGTTTGACCATTTTGACGCGCTGTGATTCCCCCCCGGACAGCGTATCAGTGAGTCGATCCAGGCTCAAATACTCCAGACCAATATCTACCAGATGTTGCAGCCGTTCGGTCAACGTGCGAACAATTGGTGTCGCCGCCGGTTCTGTGATACCCTTGACTACCTCTAAAAGCTCATCAACCTCCATCGCAGCCATAGCGGCAATAGTGTACCCCTTGACCTTACAGCTTAAGGCGGCCTGATTGAGCCGGGCACCATTGCAGAGCGGACAGGGGCCGAGCTTCAAAAAAGGCTCGACCTTTTGCCGTATGCGAGGCGAGAGCGTCTGGATGTCCCGCGCAACGAACTTGCGATTGAACTTATACACCAGACCCTCATAGGTGTTGTACGCCAGACCTGTATGTTTGCGCGGTTCGCTGTAGAGAAGCAGGTCCAGTTCCTCCGGTGTATAATCGGCAATCTTCTTGTCGTTATCGAAGAAGCCAGAACGCGCATAAAGATCGTTTTCCCAGCCAGCCAGTCCTGGGGCGATGACAGCTCCCTCATTCAGCGATTTTGTGCTATCAATCAGCGCCTCGGAGGCAATGCCGATCTTGCGGCCAAGTCCATTACACTCCAGGCACATGCCCTGGGGATCATTGAAGGAAAACGCATTTGCATAGCCAACGTAGGGTTTACCGATCCGCGAAAAGAGCAGGCGCAAGACAGACGCGATATCAGTAACCGTGCCCACCGTCGATTGCGATCCCCCACCCAGGCGTTTCTGATCAACAACCACCGCCATACTCAGATTCTCAATCGCATCGGCGTCTGGTTGAGGATAGCGTGGCAGGAAGTTGCGAATGAACATGCTAAAGTTCTCGAACAACAGCCGTTGTGCTTCGTTTGCGATAGTATCAAATACTACCGATGACTTCCCCGAACCAGAGACGCCGGTAAAAATGATAATTTTGCGCTTAGGTAGCCGCAGCGAGACATCTTTGAGATTATTCTCGCGAGCGCCACGAATCTCGATATACTCTTGAACCATGCTACTATATGCTTCCTCTCACATCGCTAGAATAGCTACTGAATATTGGGATCTACCTCAAGAAGGGAACTGCCTGAGCCCGATAAGGTTATTATCTGCGTCTTTTACCCATACAATTGACGAAGCACAACGAGGGAATGTGACCAATGGCACGGTAAAATCACATGAGGGCCCACATCTGGAGAGTAGTAGTGGCATGAACGTATTCTTAACCATGCCACTATTGCAGGAAGAGAGCTATTCTATGCCGATGTCCCAGGCCTGTTGCAGATCGGCGCGGGAAAAGGCTTTGAAGGCCATAAGCGTATGCGTATTGGTAATGGAGGTAAGTTGTTGCATATGGCGGGTGACGACATCAGCCAGATCTTCATAGTTGGGGAAGCGTAGGATAGCTACGAGGTCATATTCGCCAGTGACCGAATAGACCTCGGAGACGCCCTGAATCTCCAGCAGTTGCTGAGCGGTCTCGTTGATCTCACCGCGCTTAACGTTTATTAAAACTATCGCTGATACCATAGAGTTTCTCCTTTATTGCATCCATCGCACGGAACCTTTAATCAGCCCTCCCGTTTCGGTCTCACACTGGCTCCACAGGCATTTTTTCGTCCGGTCGTAGCCACTACCCAGACGGTCACCTTTAAGCCGGAAGGTGGCGAGCCTCTCATGGGCAAACTGTGCCAGGTTCAAGCACGCGTTCAGGTCTCGGTCGATCACCAGCCCACAGCCCAAACACTGATAGGTGCGGTGCTTGAGCGGCATGCGCTTTTTCACCAGCCCACACCCTGAACAGCGTTTGGTCGAGGGAAACCAGCGCGAGGCCTGAAAGATCTGCCCTCCCGCACTTGCCACCTTGTTCTTCAAGAAGGTGTAGCAGTTGCCCCATTGCCGCATCTGCAACCGCACGCGCCAGCTTCCTATTCGCCATCATCCCCAAGATATGCAGGTCTTCGATGCCAATCGTGCCAGCCGTCTGGGCTAACTCAGTGGTGAACTTGTGCTGCACATCGGCTCTGATCGCTGCGATCTGTTGTGCATGAGCACAGTTTGTTTGTCCTTATTTTATGCCATAATTATTTAGCCCGCAGGATTTTTTTGTCAATTTTGCCTACGTTATTGCGAGGAAGGGCGTTCACAAACTCGACCTGGCTGGGTGTTTTATAATTTGCCAGGTGTTGCTGGCAGAAGGCGATAAGCTCCTCAGCAGTCACAGGTTCGCGTGTAGAAACGAAGGCTTTGACCTCTTCGCCCATACGTTCAGAGGGGACACCGATGACAGCGGCCTCAATCACGGCAGGATGGCGGTTCAAAACCTCTTCAACATCACGGGGATAGATATTAAAGCCGCCACGAATAATAAGATCCTTCTTGCGCTCAACAATTGTGAGATAGCCATCCTCATCCAGAGAGCCCATATCGCCACTATAGAGCCAGCCATTACGGAGGGCGACGCGTGTCTCATCGGGCATATCGTAGTAGCCCTGCATAATATTCGGGCCACGGGCAATCACCTCACCGATTTCGCCAGCGGGGAGAGGTTGACCGAGCTCATCAACAATTTGCAGTTCGATACCAGGGAGGGCTTTGCCGACGGTGCCAGGTTTGACTTCTATATCGGCAGCATGACCAGTCAGAGCGGCGCTAGATTCAGAGAGGCCATACCCTTCGCGAATCTGGCAGTGAAAGAGCTGTTCAAAGCGCTCCAGGACACTGACCGGAAGAGGAGCGGAGCCGCTCACACAATACTCCAGGCTACTCGTATCGTACTGCTCAGCGCCAGGAGTATTCAAAAGGGCAACAAACATAGCAGGGACGCCCGCAAACGAAGTAATCGAGTGGCGTTCGATATCGGCAAGGACAGCCTTTGGATCAAAGCGCTGATGCATCACAATAGTAGCGCCAGCCAGGTAGGAGACATTCGCAGTCAGAATGCCAAAGGCGTGGGCCAGGGGCAAGACAGCAAGTTGTTTGCCGGCCCGCTCATTGCTAGGAGCGGTACTGTGGCCAGAGATCGCATTAGCAACCAGGTTCTTATGGGAAAGCATAACACCTTTAGGGCGGCCCGTAGTACCAGAGGTATAGAGAATAGCCGCCGTATTGTTTTCTGAAGGAAGCACACCTGGGAGATCAGTGAGATAATAGTCGACCTGATTCGCGCCTATGGCAACGACATCGGTATAGGGCAACAACTGAGGCAAGTGATCAGTGGCCTCTGTAGAATGGTCCAGATCAGTCACGACCAGAGTCTGGAGGAGAGGCAATTTTTCGACTGCGCTCAAGAGGAGAGGCAAGAGAGCAGAGCTAGTAATAATGGCTTTAGCGCGAGAGTTCTCAGCAATATAACGTATTTCGGGGGCTTTGAGAACAGGAAGGACAGGGATAATCAAGGCACCGGAGCGAGCGATTGCTTGATAGGCAATAATGACTTCGGGGCAATTAGGGAGAATAACAATCACGCGGTCACCCGCAGAGATATCGAGCTTGCGGAGGCCAGCCGCGAGCTTAGTAGCCTCGCGTGCGACGTCGATATTTGAATATTGGCGTGCCTGGGTGGGGGTTTCAAAAATGAGTTGCGTATAGGTGCCAAAGTGCTGACAATTATAGATAGCAAGATCATAGAGAACGCGGATAGTCTCTTCGCTCATACGCTTGGCGATTGTCATGCTCTTGTTTCCCCTTTCATGCAGAAAACGATGCAAATAGAGTGTTGGTGAAATGCTTGTGTGAGCGAGGCACAATAGAGGAGGATAGGGTGAAAAGATACATACATAGTGTCTCCTATTGTGTCCGGCGCTGGACACCGATTACGCTCTGATGATGTGTGTCAGGTTTGTGTCAAGGTCAGCGTTTCACGTGCAACGGTAGTTGGACGATCATAATAACAGAGTAGAAAAAACAGCTAAAGCCCGTTTGGGGAGGGTGATCTGACCACTTTTAATAGTAACATGCAGAGGAGATACTATGCAAGAAGGATTGGTTGTAGCAGTTTTCTCTGGATCATGTCAGGAACCCCGGCTTAAAAATCGGGGCTTGTAGCTTCCCGCAAGGGGTACTATAGGCCCACACCTGACCAGACTCAGCTCGTAAGAGCTATGTTACGGGAGAAATTAGGTACGTTGGGATACTTGCCAGTCTCAACCTCTACGGTACACAGTTAAACAGGTCTAAGGGTTAAGCCAGTGCTGTGTACGATAAACCTCTCGCTAACCTTGTCGAGGCAAACATTACCCTAGAGATAGGAGGCTCATTTTGAGCAATGTTTTCGTTGTAGATACCTACGAGAAGCCACTCAATCCGGTCCATCCTGGTCGAGCACGTGTGTTGCTCAAGCAGGGGAAAGCCGCCGTGTTCAGAAGATACCCTTTTATCATCATTTTGAAAATTGAAGTGAGAGAGCCACAGCTCCAGCCCTTACGCCTCAAACTTGATCCTGGCAGCAAAACAACAGGGATGGCCCTGCTGGACGATGCTTCAGGTGAAGTGGTTTTTGCGGCGGAGTTGACGCATAGAGGAGGCAAGATTAAAAGCGATCTTGAGAGCCGCAGAGGAGTGCGGCGAGGAAGGAGAGCACGCCATATGCGCTACAGAAAGCCCCGGTTTGACAATCGCCGGCGGGCAAAGGGTTGGCTCCCCCCCTCGCTCATGAGCCGCGTACAGAACATAGAAACCTGGGTGAAGCGTTTGCGTCGATATTGCCCGATTGGAGCAATTAGCATGGAGCTCGTTCGCTTCGATATGCAGGCCCAGGAGAACCCCGATATCCAGGGGTGCGAGTACCAGCAAGGCACACTGGCGGGATATGAAACCAGAGAATACTTGTTGGAAAAGTGGGGACGAGCTTGCTCCTATTGCGGCAAGAAGGATCTTCCCCTCCAGATTGAGCATATCCAGGCCAGAGCCAACGGGGGAACCGATAGGATAAGCAATCTGTGTCTGGCGTGCGAGAAGTGCAATCAGGCAAAGGGAACACTCGCTATTGCCGTGTTCCTCAAGAAAAAGCCGGAACTCCTCAAAAAGATACTTGCTCAAGCCAAAGCACCACTCAAAGACGCCGCAGCCATGAATGCAACACGCTGGAAGCTCTTCGAGACCCTTCAGGCAACGGGCTTGCCAGTCGAGTGCGGAAGTGGAGGCCGCACGAAGTTCAATCGCGTCACGCGCCATCTGGACAAAACGCACTGGCTAGATGCGACCTGCGTCGGTGCCAGTACGCCGCCAGTGCTCCAGATGGAACAGGTCAAGCCGTTGCTCATCAAAGCGACAGGTCACGGCAGCCGCCAGATGTGCTTGATGAACAAGTATGGTTTCCCGCGTACTGGCCCGAAAGAGGCCAGGAAGATCAAGAGCTTCCAAAGTGGGGATATCGTTCGGGCTGTCGTTACCAAAGGCACAAAGATTGGCACCTACGTTGGCAAGGTGGCCATTCGCGCAACTGGCTCTTTCAATATCACCACAAAAACAGGCGTGGTACAAGGTTTGAGCTATCGCTCCTGTACCATCCTTCATCGAAGCGATGGCTATAGTTACTAAGAAAGGAGAGGCGGCAATTCCTCCCCGGCCTCAAGGCGCGGGGTCTCCTTGCCGCTATCCGATGATTAGTAACAAGGGTGATTTTCTCAGCCACGCGAAACGAGATACGGCATCTTCTTTAGCGGTTATGGATGGCGAGAGGGGGGGTTGTGGGTGCATAGGGTTGGTCCTTTCTGATCTGGGCTTGAGGCGCAGGCGTGGAAGATTGCGAGAGATTTGGGCGCAGGCGTTTGGTGATAAAGAAGAGGAAAACGAGCATCAGGGCGGTCTCCAGGACGTAGATGAGCAGGAAGGCGGGGAAGGAGAAGGTGCCCAGGGTAATATTGCCTGATTTCAGATAGTGACCAACGGGGCCGGGGAGCAATTGCAGAAAGCCAGAGCCATTCCAGATACCATGTTGCAGGATGGCGTAGAGCCAGCAACTGAGAGCGATGAGAACACGTTTGCGCTTTTTGAGTGCGTTGCGATGGGTAAGATAATACCAGCCGAGAGCAACCATTGCGGCACCGAGGCCATGCAGCAGGCCAGCCGAGGTGCGCTGAATCGCCACGTCTATCCAATCCCGATAGCCCTGGCCCATGTAGCCAGCAGTCTCAACCAGATCGAAACCGATACCACCAGCCATACCGAGGACAAAGGCTTCAGCGGCACTACGAACACGTCCAATCAGGAGAACGACAGCGAGAGGCTTAACAGTTTCTTCGACGATAGGAGCAATGATAGAGACAAGGAGAAAGAGAAAGCCAATCTCAGGCAGAGAAGTTGGCAAGGGAGCATTGGGATTATCGAGCTGGATATTCGTAATATGGAGTGCCTGGGCGGTCAAGGCAGAGAGAGCCAGCTCAAAGACTGCGGCCAGGAGAATCGCCAGAGTAGCGCCGCTCACAAGCGAAAGCGTCACGCGCCGCCAGCTTGTGGGCCAGCGGATCTGCCTGGGAAAATGGATACGGCGAACGGCCAGAGCAATCACAGAGAGAGCCGGCAGAACGCCGCAGAGCAGAATCAAAGAGACCGAAAGCGGAATACTCGTGACGGCAAGGCCAGCGGAACGAACGAATTCAGAAGCAGTGATAACAAGGATATAGAAGAGCAGGAAAAGCCAGAACCAGGGTAGCTTAAAATCAGCAGAAGGCTTCTGGAAAAAGAGAGCGCGAATACTATGGTAGAGGCCGAATCCGCCACCGAGCAAGAAAGCCATGCCAAAGGCAATAAACTCGATAAGGGCAGCAAAGGTCTGATCGGGTTTAAGATGAGTGCGAGAGCTCAAGGTAGCAAAAAGCAGCAAGAAAAAGAACCAGGCCACCCCTCCCAGCGAGACCAGAATAGTACAGATAAATGAAGCGATAGAGATGCCGAAAAGATAGCCATCGCGTTTCGGCTTAGGGGGATAAGGAAATGATCGAGGCGGATAGCCTGGACGCCAGCCATAGGCGGGATAGTAGGCGTGAGGGGGATACGGGCCGGGCTGCGGTGGGTATCCTGGCATTGTTCTGTAGGGGCCGGGAGGCTGGGGAGTGGGGCCGGAGCCATAGATGGGTGGGTAGGCTGGATAGGCGGGTTGAAACTGTGTGGCGTCCGAGGGATGCACAACAAGTGAGCCTGAGACGTGTTCGCGGTAGGCCGGCTCCTGATAAATAGCAGGCATGTGTGTGGAGGCAGAAACAACAGGGCGCGGTTGCGTATCCTCGTCTTCCACGTCGTTTAGACGGGGAGCGTCTTCTTTGCGAGGAGGCGGTGTCTGGTCTGGTTGTTTCGGGGGGCCATAGGATGGTCCCATATATTCGGAGCTCACAGTTATGCGACCTTTTCTTTTTTATGTAAAGGACAGATATAATCAAGCATGGACAGAGACCCCCACAGGGCATGGTTAACAGCCGTCCCTACCGCGCCAACACGGACAGAGATTAACAGTCGTCCCTGCCGCGTTTCTCCTCGGCCAGCAGGGACAGAGTTCTAGTGACAGAGTTATGATCTGTTTAAAGATATACGTGTTGTGCTGGATAAAGGTTTCTACAAGTCTACGACCTGGGCTTCGACCTTGCCACGACCTAGCAGAGTTTCGAGACGGTTATGTAGTTCGCTGGTATAGTGCATAGTATTGTCGCCGGGCGAGAGGCGCAGGTGCCAGCCGTCGCCAGTGAGCAGAACCTCGTAGTGATCGCGGCCTGGGCGCTCTTGCAGATAGCGATACATATCCTGCACTTTGAGCATATCGTTTGAGACGGAAAGCTCATCGTTTCCGCTACGGTCCAGGGTTAACCAGACCTGGTAACGCTTGCGGTTCATCTCCTCATCGGCTGAATTGAGCACCTCTAAACTATTGCACAAAATGCCAGGCTCATCACGGCGAACCTGGACCTCGCCACGCACAATCACCACAGTTCCTTCTACAAGCAGATCCTGATATTGCTCATAGGCCTTAGGGAAGACAGTCACACCAATGGAGCCATACATATCTTCGAGGCGGAGAACACACATCGTATCGCCCTTCTTCGTCGGAATCCGTCGAGCTTCGACGATAGTACCGCCAATCACCGTTTTTTGTTTATCGTGCTCTTCAGTAATTTCTATAGTTGTGTGCTTTGTTTTTTCCTTTAAAACATCGGCGAGATAGGAGAGAGGATGCTTGGAGATATAGAGACCGATCAGCTCTCTTTCCCATTCCAGCAACTGCTTACGGGGAATCTCCGGCACATTCTCACTAAGCTGGAAAGCAAACGAAGTATTTTTCTCTGAGATCTCCCCGAAGAGACTCACCATGCCACGATCTTTAGCGGCTCGTTCGCCCTTGCCGTATTGCATAGCGCGTTCAATGCCAGCGAGGAGAACGTGACGTTTATTAGGAAGCATACTATCAAAGGCACCAGCTTTAACCAGCGTCTCAATAGCGCCCTTGCCGACGGAGTGAGGATCGACGCGGGTACAGAAATCGCCAAGCGAAGTAAAGGGGCCACCCTCGGCACGGGCACGAACAATCTCCTGAATTGGGCTCTCACCGATACCCTTAATAGCAAGCAGGCCGAAACGAACGCCGCCATCCTCAACAGTAAAGCCCTTGCTACTTTTATTGACATCGGGGCCGTGGACCTCGACATCCATACGCTTACACTCAGCAATCGCATTAGCAATCTTTTTTGCATCCGCAGCCTCAGTAGTCATCGTAGCGGCCATAAATTCGGGAGTATAGTTCGCTTTGAGATAGGCGGTATAGAAAGCGACAACGGCGTAGCTAGCGGCGTGGGCCTTATTGAATCCGTAGCCACCGAAAGGCATAATCAGAGTAAAAAGTTCTTCGGCAACTTCCTTTTTCACATTATTAGCGACACAGCCCTTAATAAAATCGCCCTTATAGGCCTCAACCTCGTCCATCTTCTTTTTGCTGAGAGCTTTACGGAACTTATTAACTTTGCCCCAGGAGAAGCCAGCCAGATTGACGCCGATAAAAAGCACCTGATCCTGATACACAATAATACCGTAGGACTCTTCGAGCCATTCAGAGAGGCGTGGATCGAGATAGGTAATTTTCTTATGGCCATGTTTAGCGGCGATAAAATCCGGAATACTATCCATCGGGCCAGGGCGATAGAGAGCAATCATCGCCATCACATCTTCGACGCGAGTAGGTTTAAGTTGCTTGATATACTCGCGCATCTTTGGGGCCCTCAAGCTGGAAGACGCCAGTAGTCTCACCGCTGGCAAGCAGTTCAAAGGACTTACGGCGTTTCGTATCTTGTAGTTCGTCGCCGATAGGATCGAGGGGAACCTTTTCCAGATCGATATCCTCACCACGAGAAGCCTTAATAAACTTGACGGCGTTATCCAGAATAGTCAGGTTAGAGAGGCCGAGGAAGTCAAACTTAATCAGGCCAAGCTCTTCCAGGTGCATCTGCTCATATTGGGTAATACGACCTTTAGAGGGATCTTTTGGATCGCGCAACTGAAGAGGGACAAAATGCTCAAGGGACTCGTTAGCTACAATCACGCCAGCGGCATGGACGCCAGTGGTACGGACCGAACCTTCGAGTTTCAGGGCCTGATCCAGAATCTCCTGGGCGGGCTTGCTTTCATTGTAGAGAGCATTTAGCTCTTTTACCGAATCGAGAGAACCCTGCAAAGTCACACGGGGGCCGGTAGGGATGAGACGGGTGATACGATCACCAACATCTTGCTGGCCCATTGCGCGTGCAACATCTTTCACAGCAGCTTTAGCGGCCATCGTATTAAAGGTCACCATCTGCGCCACACAATCGTCGCCGTATTTGCGGGCCACATACTCAATCACTTCTTCACGGCGGTCATCAGGGAAATCCATATCGATATCAGGCATATCGGCGCGTTCAGTATTGAAGAAGCGCTCGAACGGCAACTGATAGCGCAAAGGATCAACGTTCGTAATACCGAGAGAGTAGGCAAGGAGACTACCAGCGGCAGAACCTCTAGCCGAACAGCGAATACCATTTGAGCGAGCATAATTGACAAAGTCCCACTCGATGAGGAAATAGGGGACAAAACCTTTGTCAGCAATCATATTGTATTCGTAGTCAAGCTGCTGTTTCGCACGATCAGTGATCTCGCCAAAGCGTTCTATCAAGCCCTCTGTACAGAGAGAATAGAGAAACTCATTAGAAGAGGCATAACCCGAAGGAACAGGGAAATTGGGGAGTTGCGCTTTGTAGGCGAGGGGATCGACAGAACATTGCTCGGCGATGCGGACGCTATTCGTGAGAGCTTCAGGGAGTTCGGGGAAGAGCTGGGCCATCTGCTCCGGGCTCTTCAGATAATACTCCTCGCTATCGAAACGCATACGCTTAGGAGAATCGAGCTGTTTGCCCGTCTGCACGCAGAGCAGAACATCGTGAGAGCCAGAATTGTGAGCATCGACGTAGTGAAGATCGTTAGTTGCCACAAGGGGAATTTGCTTCTCTTTATGCATACGATAGAGCATCTGATTAAGCTGGCCCTGGGGAGAAGGTTTGCCATCATCGAAGATACCGTGATGCTCCTGAATCTCGATATAAAAGTTTTCGGGACCGAGGACATTGCGGTACCAATCAGCCATCTTGTAGGCAGCCTCCACCTGTTCTTTAAGCAGCATCTTAGGAATCTCGCCGGAGAGGCAGGAAGAGGTCACAATAAGACCTTCGGAATACTGCTGCAAGACCTTCTTATCGATACGCGGGCGAAGGTGATAGCCCTGAGTATGGGCAATCGTAGTGAGCTTCATAAGATTGCGGTAGCCAGTATTATTTTTAGCCAGGATAAGCAAGTGATGATAGTCGTCACTGAAGCGTTTGGAGTGATCGTACATGTCCTCGGTCAGATACGCCTCTACACCGATAATAGGATTAATGCCTCCAGCTTTACAGGCTTTATAGAACTCCACAGCGCCATACATCGCGCCGTGATCGGTAATAGCCAGATGCTGCATACCGAGAGCCTTCGTTTGCTGGACCAACTTTTTGGTGCGGCTAAAGCCGTCGAGCAAAGAATACTCACTATGGACATGAAGATGGGCAAAATCTCCCCCCATAAAATCCCTCCGTTACGATATTTTTTTCGGCGGAAATACATACCGCCATACAATTTTAGAAAATCTTATCCTTATAAATTAAAGGATAGGAACGTCAGTTCTATCTGTCAAGGTTAAAATGAGATATATTTCAGAGTTTCCTGCAAAAAAACGTTCACAACCGAATTTCTGTTGTGTATTGGTAAAGGTAGTGAGAACCAGATTCTTTTTTCAAGATACACGATAGAAGGAGAGAATACCAAATATTGGACCAAATCTCCCACGGGCGAAGAGGAACCAGCCCTAAGAGAGGATATTGGGAAAGGAAGAAAAAACTTCAGGGAGATGAGAGAGGGATAATAGGAAGATTAGGATATGCTAAGTTTTGGCAAAAGGGAGGCTTGAGCGAAACTATCTTAATTTGTAACCCGTGTCACTGGTAGAAGAACGAAAACACAGTCATAAAAAAGTAATTCATTAGATCCATAAGGAGGATAAACATATGTCACTTATTCTTGCAGCAGCATTACAGCCTGGTGGACTTCTGGCATGGTTAGTCGTTGGTTTGATCGCTGGTTTCCTGGCGAGTGTCGTAATGCGTGGCGGCGGCTATGGCGTCATTGGTGATATCATCGTAGGTATCGTTGGTGCATTCCTCGGCGGTCTGGTGATGAACCTGCTCGCTCCCGATGCAAGCTTTGGTTTCTGGGGTAGCATAGTAGTCGCCTTTATCGGTGCCTGTATCCTGATCGCGATCCTACATGCTGTCAGTGGTCGTCGTCGCGCCCTATAAGGGTTTAAGTAAAAAAAAATTGTAAGCAACTTTGTCACCTTCTCCTACACTTTACAACAAGCGAACATGCTCTCATGCAGTACAGACTCAAGGCCCTGCCAGCATCTCGCAGCGCGCAGCTCGTCTCCTTCTCCCCTTTTTCCCTTCGCTGCTTGCTTGTCCTTCCTGTTCTGCCTCTGCGTTTCTGCCCCTGCTTTTTTTTCTTCTGGTCACTTTCCTTCGCTCCGCGCTCTCCTTCCTCTCTCTGCTCCTTCCTTTTTGCTCTCTTAGCTCGCCTTTTTGCTTTTCTCTCCCTCTCGCTTTCCCTCCTCCCCCTCCCTCGCTTTTTCCTCCCCCCTCTGTGCTGCTGCTGCCTTTGCGTCTCGTCGCTCTGTGTTTCCCCTCCCCCTTCCGTTCTGCGCTTTGGTCCTGCTCACACCTTTCTCGTTGCTTCTCCGTCTTCGTTCTTCTCCCCTTTTTCTCGCTGCTTTTTCCGCGTTCGTACTTTCTTTGCGCTTGTGGGCTTGCTTTTTTTTTCCCCGGTGGCTCCTGCCTCTGGGCCCCTGCCCGGCTCTCCTCCGTTGTGTGTCGTTCTACGAAGAAGGTCTGGTATCCTATCACGAAGAGCGGATCACGACAGAGGACGCATGGGAGATTGTTTTTCTCTATCGCAGGCGCTGCCTATTGAAACCAGTTTTCGGTATGAAAAAAGCGAATTGGCTCTGGAGAGTCCACGCATCTGGGCTTTGAAAATCGCCTCAAACTTCTTGGGATCGTCACGCTGGTCTATTCTTTTCTACTTCATCTGCTCGATCCAGTCTACAGAGATCTCGTTCAATCTGTTCTGCACCTCCAGTGTCATCAACCGGAAATAGATATCAACAGACGCTGATACCTCTTTATCGGCTCCGATGGGCTCTCAGCCGTTTATGGGAGAAGCTCATCTTACTCTTGAAAGGCTGTATCCCCCTCCCCATGAGGTTTTACAACAGCTCCTGGCTCTCTCGGGCTAGGATGCCTCCCCAAAATTCTGACTGTTAAAGGCCCTGCTCGGATGTATAGCGTCCGAGCAGGGCCTTTGACGTGTCTGCCTAATACATCTCCACTTGACCTTTTCGCTTTTCCTGTTGTAGGATTCCTCTTCAGAGGCGGCAGGAACTCTGTCCTTTCTCGACCCGTTTGAGGGTACTGAAATAAATTTTAAGCTGGCGGAGTGAGGAGGAGTTTGAAGCGGGGATTATAACTTTTGTCGCAGCTACTACACGAGACAGCCTGGGAATAGCGGCGGGTGCGAGGATAAGTTTTGCCGCAACTGGGACATTGATAGAGATAGCGAATAGGGCGGACGGCGCGGCGGGCCTGTTCGCGGCGGGTACTTTCCTCGTGGAGAAGAGCGCGTAGCTCCTCCAGGCCGTAGCCAGTAATCGCAGCTTCATCGGCGGCAATCGAATCGTAACCGTGATGGCGGTGGCGGCGAGGGGTGCCATTGAAGCGGTCAGCGAGATGAATCAGTTCGTGGGCGATAGTCACTTCGATAGATTTCTGCTGCATAGCTGGTTCGATAAAGATCAAGTGGCGATGGACCATGAGCGTCATCAGTTCTGGTTCGCGGTGCAGGCGAGAGAGAGAAAGCGAGGAGGGCGAGAGATAGCAATAGCAGCCCAACGTCATAGCATTCAGGCGCTTGCCGGTCCAACGCATATATTCAGCGCGATCCTGTGTAATTGCCAGAAGACGAAGTTCTGTTTCAGGAAGATCAAGCTTTTGCCAGTAGTGCATCAGCCAGGGCTGAATTGTCGCCTGGTCACCATGAATAATTGGTTGCTGCGTCTGAGGTGGTGGTGTTGGCAGAGATAAATTTTTTCTATGTGCATGCATGAGCTATTGCCGTATACCTCACTCTAATTACCAAAATGCGAACGGTGATTGGCGAGATGGTAGTCAGCGAGCAGGAGACGGCCAAGCCGATCTACCCTACGAGATTTCTCGTCCGGGTCGGCGCATCCTCCAAGTGATCTCTGACAGAATATACTATTATTATCCTCGAATAGAACATTTTCAGTATAGCAAGCCAGGCAAAGATATGCAAGAGATCAGACAGTTTTTCCTGCCTGGAACGCCAGCAGGATGCCTTCTACAAGAAGCAAAAGTGTGGTCAGAACGAAGGGATAGCCGAGACCTTGTAAGAGAGTACAGAGCAAAGCGCCACCAAAGAGGAGAAGCAAGATTCTGCGTGTTGGGGTAGTTGTGCGGCAGAGCCAGAGAAGAGAGAGAAGGGCGGTCAAGAGCAGGCCGAAGGAGATGCAAGCCGAAGGGAGAGAGAAGGTAAGATGCCAGCGTTGCACAGTCTGGAGAGGCGAAGTATCAGCGGGGTCGCGCAGAAGCAAGAGAGCGCAGGCCAGAGCATCAATCTGCACAAGCAGGCGCTCGACGCGGCCAAAGAAAGGATGGGCAACGCGAACAAGCGCCAGGAGAGCCGCCACAAACAGAATAAGTAGCATAAGATTACCAGGAGTAAAGAAGCCCAGAGAGAGGCGTAGAAACATAGTGCTCGCACCAAAGAACCAGTAGAGAAGCAGACAGGTCACCGTCACCACAAGCAAGAGGCCATGCTCCAGGCGATATAAAAACTGTTGAGTGGATGACCAGAAGCGTTGTTGACGTAGAAAAAGAGCGTGAAAGGGTACAAGATTTCGCAGCAGATGGGCGGCACAGAGCAGACTCACCAGGCAAAGAGTGCAGATAACAAAGCCCATCAAGCCCTGGGCCAGCAGTTTATTATAGGCGGCAGTATAAAACTGCGGCTGATTAAGCGTGGCAAGGCTAGATGAGAGAAGACTGGCGGGCTTACCTTCCTGGGCAGAGAGATGAGTAGCTTTATCCCAGGCGGCGCTCTGGAGCAGGGCACAAGTGAGCGAGACAGTAAAAATTGCGCCATGATCGAGCAGGCTAAAGCGTCCAAGCAGGCGGATAGCGAGAAGAATAATCAGGAAGAAGAGGAGACAGGAGAGCAACTGCGCAAGATTCAACAGATTAGCAACAGGGAGAGCCAGGGGTGAAGCTTGCGCAAAAAGCGGAGGCAAAGAGAGAGAGCTAGCGAGAAAATTTTGGAGTCCCGCCGCCGTCAGCGCAAGGACGACCAGGGGGAGACGCGTCAGGCGCAGAGAGCGTTGAACAGACGGGAGGAAAAGCCAGCAGAGCGTCAGGAGCGTCGGGCCAACAGCCAGCAGAATATTTAGCGAGACCAGATCCAACGGATCAACCGGGACAGTCTGGAGCAGAGTAGCAATCAAGGGCGCGTGGGCAATCTCTTGCAGACCAAACGTATATTGTAGACCGATGCAGATGCAGGAGACGACACAGAGCAAGGTGCGCTCACCCCAGGTAAAAGGATAGCGCAAGCGCAAGAGCATAGTCAGAGCAAAGCCACCCAGGATACCAACAAGAATATTATTGACAACCTGCGCCCCCGAAAACGTCAGTTCTTGCAGACCGAAGCTATATTGGAGAAAGGCATAGACAGCAATCGTACAGGCCATAGAGAGATGATCGGCCCAGGCAAAACGTCCGCGCGGGCGTAAGAAAGAGAAAAGAGCCAGGAACAGCAAGGCACAACTCAGGAGTTGATTGAGAGTAAGCATTTGCAGAACCGATTGTACACCTGACTGAGAGAAGAGAGAGAGAGCCAGAAAGGCCAGGGCCAGAATTGTCAGAATAAAGAGGCTTTTTGTAGAGGTAAAGCGGAGAGCTGGATTTGGGCGTGAGTGGATAGCAGGGATGCCCGGTGCACCGGACTTCTTCAGCTTCCCGGCATGTGCGCTCCGCGGTTGAAGTGAGTTAGGAACGACACTCATTTTCGCTTTCTTTGGGCGGCTGTGAGGATAGAGCAAAAGAACGAGGAGCAGCAAAAAGAGACAGAGACAGAGAGCGACAAAGGGCGCTGGACTTCTGGCCTCAATTAAGAGATAGAAGCTGCCTGCAAGCAAGAGCAAAGGCGTCAGAAAAAAGATGAAGACGAAGTAAGGTGTCCAGATGCGAGAAGTCAGGATACGCGTCCAGAGGGGTGACTCTTCTTTTTGAGTGATACGTTGGAAAAGATGATCTCCGACCTCCTGAATGTGCTGCACGATAGGGAGAGCGAACAGGAACAACCAGGCCTCGACCTGGCCGTAAATCAAGGCCAGAAAGGGAATCAGGACCAGAGTACACCAGTTGCCAGCGCGACCAGGCAGAATATTAAATTGCGTCAGCCATTGGCGAGACTGGGCGGCGCGGGCGGTCTTTGTATCGTAAAAATGGCTGCTATTCATGCGCATAAGCTGAAGCGTCTTACTTTTGCGGATAGTGCTATTTGTCGAAGCGGTAGTCCACTGCTCAATCGAGAGTAAAATCTGGCGCACCTGGGCGGCGCTCTGCGGACGCTGCTCCTCACGGGTGGCAACGAGCCAGAGAATAAGCTTATCGAGATCGCCCGGCACCTGCTGATTTAACTCGGCAACCGAACCAAAATCAAAGAGAGTCGGCTTATTGGAGCGGGGATTCTTGCCCGTCAGGCTATAATGCAGAGTGGCTCCCAGGCTATACAGATCGGAGCGCTGACTGGTCTGGCCAGTACCAAATTGTTCCGGGGGACAGAAACCTTCGGAGCCGAGAGGAATAGTATCCTGCTGTTTGCCCTGTGTAAAATGGCGAGCAATGCCGAAATCGATCAGATAGACCTCATCCTGTTCCGTAATCATCACATTCGAGGGTTTTAAATCGCGAAAGATAATCGGGGGAGACTGATTATGGAGATAGTCGAGGACGGTACAAAGCTGGATAGCATAGCGCAGGACCTGCTCAACGGGCAAAAGATGATCGGCGCTCTCAGTTAAAAGCTGCAAAAGCGTCTTACCAGCGATAAAATCCATAACAAGATAAGAGCGACCAGATTCCGTAAACGAATCGAGGACGCGAGGAAGATTGGGATGAGATAGCTTGCCGAGCATCTCAGATTCCAGGCCAAAACGTTCTTCGGCCTCACCCAACTTTTCGGCGCTCAGATTGGCCTGGCTCATCTCTTTAATAGCGACCAGAGAATTATTTGTATGAGTATCTGTAGCCTTATAGACACAGCCCATACCACCGCGTCCCGCCAGACCAAGAATGATATAGCGATTGCGCAACAGAAATTGAGGGGAAAGGCGTCCAGTAGAATTTGAAAGCATCATAAGCCATCACCTCCCTTACCAACCCCAGAAAAAATTTAGTGTAGCAAAACAGGAAAGAGGCAAGAGAAAATCGTAGCCCCTACGCCTTGTCTATCTTAGTACAATAGAATGTGCTACTTTAATTATACCGAAAAAAAGCAAGACGCAGGAAAAGCAATGCAGTATTGGGGATGAGACCGAGAAGAGCGCACTTTTTGCGGCTGCTAGAATTATTGTGAAAAAGGTGTAGAAAATTCGCTGGCGAGGGAAGAAGATAGCAGATATAGCCTTGACACCATTCCTGAACAAGCGTAAGATGAAGGTCAAATTCTTACACACCTCCCGTATCCGTAAGGAGACGTTCGTATGTCATTTCAAATCTGTATCAAGACCGGCAAGTCATTACAACAACTCGCCACGGAGATACGCAAACTCTTCTCATTACCACCGTTTGCGCAGAACACCTTCTCAGGTGAGCCATACTGCCAGTTTGAAATGCTGGGTATGCTTGTCCTCATCCACCAGGCAGATTCGGAAGAGCGTGAGCCTGAAGTCATGGACTACCCCTATTGTTTTGACTTACAGATGTCGTTCACGGATCACCAACTCGATACTGATGAGATGGAGTATCGTCTCCAACCCTATTATGCTGAGCTGCTGGCATTTCGTCTGGGCGTAGAAACGGCCTGTCACGAGAAGCAAAAAGTGGGGCAGCGCTGGCAGGTGCGATACAAATTTTATCGTAAAAATCCGAAGTGGAGAGAGAACATTCTCTTTGGAGAAGAGGGCTGGGAGCCAGCAGTGGCAAGCGACCCGGCCAGTCCCTGGCGAAGTATGCACCCGGTCTTTTAAAAAAAGACTTGTAAGATAGAGAAACGTATGCAAAAGCATAATATCTTTGGAATTATTGGCGGCGGCTGGCGTGCGGGCTTTTTTTTGCAGGTGGCACGAGCCTTACCGGAGCGTTTCCAGGTGGCAGGGATAGTCGTGCGGAATGCAGAGAAGGGGAAACAGCTTGAACGCGAATGGGATATAGCTACTTTCCGCACACTTGATGAGTTTTTGGGGAAGCATAAGCCTGCGTTTATGGTTGTCTCGGTGCCGCGCTCGGTTGCACCGGAGATTCTGGAAGAGTTGACGCGGCGGAAGATAGCGGCGCTGACCGAGACGCCGCCAGCACAGGATGTAGTGGAATTGCGAAAGCTGCAAGGGTTGGTGGAGGCTGGAGGAAAGATTCAGGTGGCGGAGCAGTATCAGTTTCAGCCATTGCATGCTGCGCGGATTGCGCTGGCAAGGTCTGGGAAGTTGGGGACTATTAGCCAGGTGCAGGTCTCGGTGGCGCATGGGTATCATGGCGTGAGTTTGATTCGGAAGCTGCTGGACGTGGGTTTTGTGAGTCCGAAAATTACGGCGCGTGTGTTTGTCTCGCCAATTGTTGGTGGGCCTGACCGTTATGTTCCTCCGGAGCGGGAGGAGATGAAGGCATCGAAACAGATTATTGCTAGCCTGGATTTTGGAGAAAGGCTAGCAATTTTTGATTTCAATGATGACCAGTATCACTCCTGGATTTGCTCGCCGCGCTTGCTGGTGCGGGGCGAACGGGGAGAGATTAATAATGAGGTGGTGCGGTATCTAGAGGATTTTCGGACGCCGGTTACGCTAGAGCTGCTACGGCAGAGTGCGGGGGAGAATGGGAACCTGGAGGGGTATTATCTGAAGGGGATTCTGGCGGGGGCGGAGTGGGTGTATAAAAATCCTTTTGCGCCGGGGCGGCTGAATGATGATGAGATTGCAGTGGCGAGTTGTCTGGAGAAGATGGGGGAGTATGTGGAGGGTGGGCCGGAGTTTTATAGTCTGGGGGAGGCGGCGCAGGATCATTATTTGAGTCTTTTGATTGATGAGGCCGTGAGGAGTGAGGGGGAGGTGGTGGCGGAGGCGGAGGGAAATTGGTGG
>CAVZQK010000067.1:0-19120 GCA_963777355.1 uncultured Chloroflexia bacterium | reverse complement strand
ACAATTCAATTATAACATAAAAACACTCTAATTTCTAGAGAGGAGTAACAGAATTCCTGTACCTTAAGTATTGTTCTCTTCATTAGAGAGAGGAAATAGTTCCTGCTGATGCTCACCAACCAGAGCCTGCTGCTGAGCATGGTACAAGCGATTAGCCTCATAAATTTTCCATTGGAAAGATTTAGTGGTGATGTGTGGGCAACGGTGCCACTTGCACATCACTACTATTTTTATTTCACAGCGATAAGCTTACGAATATCATCTGGCGTTAACGGCATATGGTCTACTCTGACCCCAAAAGGTGCCAGTGCATCTTCAACAGCTCCAGCCATCAATGCGGGAACGGGAATACAACCAGCTTCACCTGCACCTTTTACTCCCAGCGGATTAATTGGTGAGGGCGTCTCGATATGATCAATCTCCATATGCGGTACTTCGGTTGCATAGGGCATAAGAAAATCCATAAAACTGGCGTTGAGCAGTTGGCCGTGGTCGTCATAGTCCAGATGTTCGTAGAACGAACCCCCAATACCCTGGGCTACTCCGCCGTAAATCTGTCCCTCAACGATCAGTGGGTTCACCAGAACGCCGCAATCGTGCAACACGGCATATTTGCGCACTTTAACAATACCCGTATGGATATCAATCTCGATAATCGCCACATGCACGCCGCTGGCAAAGGTAGCATGTGGAGGGCTGAAGTAGCGGGTAGCGTCCAGGCCGGGTTCGTCTCCCTGTGGGAGAGGTGGACCTTCACGTGGTGGCAGGACTGCTGGCAGATCGGGGGCGCTGGCACCGTAGGCATAGCGGATGGGATTAGAGGCGATGGAGAGTGCCGCCAGCGAGAGACCGCGTGCGGGCATCCCCTTGACACGCACGCGGCCATCCACCAATTCGAGATCTTCAGGCGCGACTTCCAGGATTGAAGAAGCAATTTTTAGGGCCTTCTCTTTGACGGCGATGACTGTCTGCCCGATTGCATTGCCTGCGACAACCATTGCCCGGCTGGCAAACGTACCGATGCCCCAGCGGAAACGCTGTGTGTCACCAGTAGTAATATGCACCTTTTCCACTGGTATATCCAACTCTGCGGCAACGATCTGTGCAAATGATGTCTGGTGGCCCTGGCCCTGTGTTGTAACACCGGTAGCGACATGCACCTCACCCAGATTGTCGATAGAAATATGTGCCCCTTCGTATGGTCCGATGCCTGTCCCTTCCACGTAACAGCCGATACCGATACCCAGATAACGGCCTTCGGTTCGTGCCTGACGCTGCTCTGCGCGGAAGTGCTCATAGCCGATCATTTCCAACGCACGTGCCAGGCCAGCAGGATAGTTGCCACTATCGTAGCGCGTGGGCAGGCCATCCTGAAAGACCAGACCAACATCGTAGGGAAACTCGTCGGGCTGGATCATATTGCGAAAGCGAATCTCTGCTCTATCCATACCAAGCTGGTCGGCGGCATAGTCAAGGATGCGCTCCATCGCGAAGACCCCGTGTGGTCGACCCGCGCCACGATAGGGACTAACGGGTGTGCGATTGGTGTAGACGACGGTGGCATCGGAATAGTAGGTTGGCAATTTGTAGGGGCCGGGAAGCTGGCATGAAGTAATTTGTGGAACGATGATGCCATAGGGACAATAGGCACCTGTATCATGGACAAAAACATCGCGCAGACCCAGGATGCGGCCATTGGCATCTAGCGCAATGGTGACATCATGCACCTGTCCTCGTTCCTGATTAGAGCCAACCATATGCTCCAGGCGGTCCTCAATCCATTTGATCGGTCTTCCCAGGCGTATCGCGGCTAACGGCACAAGTACTTCCTCTGGATAGAAGAGCATCATCTTCCCGCCAAATCCGCCACCAACATCTGGTGTAGTCACGCGTACTTTTTCGGCAGGAAGACCGAAGAGAACCGCAAGGCCGTTGCGGATCGAGATTGGTCCCTGGGTAGTATCCCAGACCGTCAGGGCCTGCTCGAAAGCATCGAAGCGAGCGATAACACCACGCGTCTCTAATGGTTGACTGGCGCTGCGCTCAAGTTGCACGCGCCGATGGAAAACATGTGTTGCTCCGGCGAAGGCGGCGTCCACGTCGCCAACCTGTTGTACCAGGTGTGCAGCAATATTATCAGGAGTATCAGCATATATGAGCGTCGTATCGGGGCTGATTACCTCTGTTAGATCGGCGGGACTGACGACTGGCAATGGCTCATAATCAACATCAATGAGGGCAATAGCATCCTCCGCGATGTAGCGGTCTTGAGCAACGACCATTGCAACCGCCTCGCCGACATAGCGCACAGTATCTTTGGCCAGCGCGTATTGCGTATGGGGATGGGTTAGTGCCGCATGAGGGATCAGCAGCGGCAAAGGTCCAGCAGCCATAGCGAGATCTTTGTGGGTTAGCACTGCCACCACACCATCCAGAGCAGCGGCCTGGCTAACATCGATAGAAGTGATACGTGCGTGAGCATAGAAACTGCGTAGGAAGGCTACATGGAGCATATCAGGCAGGTCGATATCATCAATATAGATACCTGCACCGGTCAAAAAGCGCCGATCCTCCTGGCGTGTGATAGGTGCGCCAAATATTTTTGTGGTCATGCGCCCTCACCTCCCCCTATAGTTGATGCTTCGACCTGTGTAACAGCAGTTACACGCTGCATCAGCATCTGGCGTACTGCCGCGACGATTCCCTGATAACCAGTACAACGGCAGAGATTGCCAGAAATAGCCGCGCGAATCTCATCGTCACTCATATTCGGGTTGGGATCATCTTGCAAGAGGGCGAAAATTGTCAACAGGAAACCGGGCGTACAGAATCCGCATTGCAAGCCATGATTGTCTTTTAAGGCCTGTTGTAGAGGATGGAGTGTGCCATCAGATTGAGCCAATCCTTCGACTGTGAGGATTTCAGCGCCATCAGCCTGTACCGCGAGCATTAGACAGGAGCGAATCGGTGTGCCATTGAAGATAATCGTGCAAGCTCCACACACACCATGCTCACAGCCCACATGGGTTCCAGTGAGATGCAACGTATGACGAGAAAATCACTTAAAAGCCAGCGTGTCTCGGCCTGCTGCTGATATGCTACACCGTTGACGCGTAGCTGTATCAGGCGTTTTTCCTGCGGGTTATTTTCACTCATGCTTCACCTCGTATGCTTGCTTGTTCTGCGGCTGTAAATAAGGCCCGGCTGACCAGAACACCAGTCACGTCGCGTCGATATTGAGAGGAAGCGTGGATATCCTCGGCGGGAACAAGATGAGAACAGGCCTGTTCTGCCGCCGCACTAAATAGTGCCTCGGATGGCTGCTGGCCCAGTAGCATAGCTTCCACCTCCTGTATACGTAAGGGAGTTTCGGCTACCCCCATAAGTGCTAGATGGGCGGCGGAAATAGTACCGTTAGCAGATAGACTGAGTTGTACAGCTACACCAGCCAGAGCATAATCGCCGTGACGACGACTGACTTCGCTAAATGCGGTCCCGGTGCGCGGTGGCGCGATTGGGAATCGTGCCTCAACTAGCAATTCTTTACTCGTGAGAGAGGTCTGTAATTCACTGGTAAAAAACGTTTCCGCCGAGATATCACGACTGCCCACATATGATTCCGCGCGAACATGGCCTCCCAATGCTTGTAGCACAACAGGCAATTCAGCCGCCGGATCGGCATGGGCCAGCGATCCTCCCATTGTGCCACGCGAACGGATCGGTGCATGTCCTACGAAGGTGATAGCTTGAGCCAACAGGGGACAGGAGCGGCGCACTAATAACGAGTGCTCGATATCACGATGACGGGTCAGTGCACCAACAGCCAGATAGCCATCCTCCTCACGAATATACGCCAGATCGGGCAGGCGATTGATATCTATCAGGTGTGCAGGCTGAGCCAGGCGCATATTGAGCAGAGGCACGAGGCTTTGACCACCAGCAAGCAGTTTGGCCTCATCCTCATAGGTATTCAGCAGGGCCAATACTTCGTTGCGTGTTGCCGGGTCATGATACGCAAAACGCGGTGGTTTCATGGTTGCACCTCCTTAATTTTTGTTTCCTACACATTGTTACAGGCTATACGGACAGAGACCTCCAGAGGGAGCACGGTGAACAGCCATCCATACATATCATTATAAATCCTTTATGATCCATTCTAAGGGTTCTACGTAAATACTTTTGAATATCTCCTGGAAGGGTTCACCGCGTAACAAGCAGGGAGGAGAAGCTTCATTATGGGCAACCTCGCCAAATCTGCGTGAGTCAGCTACAACGCGATTCACATGTGCGACGCGTTTATTTTCATAAAGAGTGAGCGATTCTTCCATATTCCCTACATCTTTCAGGCATTGTCCTAGCGTCACGGCATCTTCTATTGCCTGACAGGCTCCCTGACCCAGGTTGGGAGTCAGGGCATGGGCAGCATCTCCCAATAAAACCACTCTTCCTCTATGCCATTGGTCCAGAGGCTCCAGCTCGTTCAGTTCAGTGTGAATGATTGTCTGGGCCTTTGTTGCCTGGATCATGGAAGGGATGGGTTCATGCCAGCCTTTGACAAGCGCTTGCATCTGCTGCTTCTGTTCATCTGGTGTACCCTGCATTCCGCCAGGAGGGGCATTTTTCGTCAGAAACCAGTACACCCTACCCTGACTCATAGGTATCAGGCCGACGCGTTGCCCAATGCCCCAGGTCTCACCGGCCCCTCCTTCTGCGATTTGTTCATGGTCAAGCTGTGCCAGACCACGCCACGAGGATTGTCCAACCAGGCGCAACCTGGCATTGCTAAAGAGTTGTTGCCTGATTACCGAGTGGACTCCATCGGCACCCACCAGGAGATCACCCTGTACTTCGCGTCCATCGGCAAATTGCGCCCAGACACGCTTCCCGTCCTGTCTAAAACCAACGCAGCGCGCACCCTGTTGTATTGTTGACTCACCGACAGCGTTTAATAATACCTTCTGAAGGTCACCACGATGAAGATGGAAGAGGGCCGCATCCCCCCCTTTGCCCATTTGATGAATCTGAAGCTTTGCAAGTAGCTCTCCGTTCGTGGCACGAATCACACGATAGGCGGCAGGTTTGCCCGCTGCCCGTACTGCGTCCGCCAGGCCAATCTGCTGTAATGCCCTCAATGCATTGGACCAGATGGCTAGCCCGGCCCCAACAACCTTGATAGTGGGAACGCATTCAAACACCTGTACGTCAAAGCCCGCCTGACGCAATGCAAGCGTTGCGGCCAATCCTCCAATACCACCGCCAATCATGAGCACTCTTTGCATTATTATTCACCTGATACATTTCCAGCTACCCTTTTTGTTTTTCCTGTTGGATACTCCCTCTCAGGAATGTCAGGAGATGTGTCATTTCTCGACCCGCTTGAGGGTACTAAAAGCAGGGGAAACATTGATGGGGACGGTGGAGTGCGACTTTGCCATCAGCCGGGTGCCATAGCCTGGTTCAACCTGCAATGCACCATCTTTGGCGATGCAAGTGCCACGTAACCACGTCTGAAGAATACGACCCCGTGCAGTGATTCCCACGAATGGCGAGTAATCAGTTGCCATATGACCAACCGAGAGATCTGTCTCAGCGGAAGGATCAACCAGGAGAAGGTCGGCATCTGAGCCAACTGCGATAGCACCTTTGCGCGGCCAGAGGCCGAATATACGGGCGGGAGCCTCTGCCATGAAGCGAGCAAGTCTGGTCCAATCCAGGCGACCATCAGAAACAGCCGAAAGCAGCAGAGGCGTGCGAAATTCCACACTGGGTATACCATTGGGGATCAGGCGGAAGTCGTCGCGCCGTGCGGCTTTCTGACTACGATTGAAGCAATTGTGGTCCGTGGAAATGATATCGAAAGTACCTTCATCCAGACCTTTCCAGAGAGCTTCCTGATGCTTGTGCTCACGAATAGGGGGTGAGCAGACCCATAGTTCGCCATCGGGTCGCTTGTAGGCCGAATTGTCAAGGTATAAGTAGTGCGTACAGGTTTCGGCGTACACGCGGTCTCCACGCATGCGGCGTTCGCGGACAATAGCGGCCCCATCGGAGCTAGAGACATGAACGATATAGACAGGAACATCGACCGGGCTGCAAGATCGCAGATACTACGTACAGCATCAGCCTCGGCAAGGGATGAGCGCGAGAGGAGGTGAGCATAGGGACTGAGATTACCAGCCGCGACACAATCGGCAATGCCCTTCTGAAGCAGGCTTTCGGTCTCGCAATGTACGAGAACAAGCAGGCCAGCAGAGCGTACATGTCTCCATCGCCGACTGGATCTGGCCCAGGTCCAGGCCAATAGTATCACAGTAGGCACTAAAAAGCTTAACTGTACTGATACCGTGAGAGGGCAACTGAGCCAGTTGGGCAAGAGATTCAGCAAAGCGGTCTCGCACTACGCAGCCGTGAAAATTGTAGTCAACGACAGCATTGCCACCTGCCTCACGATAACGCCTCTCAAGTGCGTCAAGGGTTGTCTCTCCAGATCTGGGGATAGCGAACTCGATAAGCGTTGTCGTGCCACCCAGGGCTGCTGGCAGCGTACCAGTAAAAAAGTCGTCAGTCGTCTTCTGGATCGGGCTAAACTGCATGTTAATGTGAACATGAGGATCAACACCACCAGGAAGGATGACCAGACCCTCAGCCGACACTCTATGTTTTCCCGTGAGGGTCCCTGCTAGACCGATGGCATGGAAGCGTCCATCGGGACCAATGGCGAGATCGGCCTGGACTGGTCCTTGAGGAAAGACGACCAGACCACCCTGGATAACCGTATCAAACATAGCCTTCCCCCTTCAAGCGTGAGACAAATATCTCCGCCATAGGGGCTACCCAGGTCAGCAAGCGCTCGTCAGCCATAGAAGCGCCAACACACTGCAAGCCAAGTGGCAGCTTGTTGGCAGCCAGTCCGGCTGGGAGGGTGATGGCAGGTAAACCGGCATAGGTCCAGGGGAGATTCATGATCGGGCTACCCGTAGACTCTAATCCTTCAGGAGCTGGACCCGTTGTAGAAGGACTTACCCAGAGATCGATGCCAGCCTGTTTCATGCGTGCCTCTACATCTGCACGCACAATGGCACGTCCAGCACGCGCTTGAGCCAGTTCTTCAGCACCCACCGTCTGTCCTTCACGAAGCGCGGCAGCCGTACGAGGTCGATAGAGGGATTCGTATTGGGCAAACCATGAAGTATGTATTTGAGCCATTTCAGCGAAGACCATGCGTGTATGATGGCGATTTATCTCTTCAATATCGTTGAAGGCATGCACACGGCGCACAGTATAGCCAGCATTTACGAGGAGCGATAACTGGTTCTCGAACTCTGCAAGAGCTTCCGTGGAAGCCTGGGCCAGATAGGGACCATCTGGTATGCCAAGAACTGGTAACGTTTTGGAGGGAGCCAGGTCTTGTGCACGCCAGTTGCTACAGAGCAGAGAGGCAACGTATGAACTACCTGCAACATCCTGCGTAAAATAGCCAACGTGCTCAACGGAATCGGCACATTTCACCAGGCCAGCGGTAGGAATACGGCCATAGGTTGGTTTGAATCCGACAATGCCGCAATAGGCAGCGGGACGAATGGTCGAGCCAATGACCTGAGTACCCAGCGCCAGGGGGCAAAATCCGGCGGCCACAGCGGCAACCGAACCACTACTGGAGCCACCTGGGGAATGATTGAGATTGTGAGGATTGCGGGTTGGTCCTGGCTCAAAATAGGCAAACTCGGTAGTGACAGTCTTTCCCAGGATAAGCGCTCCGGCAGCTTTGAGCATAGTAACACAGGTAGCTTCGGGGGCGACAAATAGCTCTGGCGGCAACTGCGATCCGGCTTGAGTGGGAAAGCCATCAACACGAAACGTATCTTTGACACCAATAGGAATACCGTACAAGGGAGGACGATTGGCAGGATCGGAGAAACGCGCCTGCAAGGCTGCTGCATCAGTTTTTAGACGGCTGCGACGATCCGTTTCAGGGAGAAGTGCGTGCAGAGATGGATCGGTTGCATCAATGTGATCACATATTTCATCAATATAGGCGAACAGATCAAGCTGACCACCACGAAGTTTTTCAACTGTTGCCACGAGAGGTGCTGGCAATGCCAAAGGGAATCTCCTCTCTGCCACCAGAGGTAGCATGTGAACAGACAAAAGCAGATAGTGCATTGTATCATTGTGCGAAGTTCTTTGTACAGGCAGGTTGGGCCAATTTACATTTAGCAATTTTGCAGGTGGTGAAATATTCGTCGATACTATCAAACAAGTGGTTCTTAGCACTACTTGCGGGTAAGATAAGAAAAAATATATCATGAGTACCAGCGTTCTAATGTGTTCAATCATACCTGTTATTTCGAGCAAGGTGATGTAAGGAGAAAAACTATATGCAGCCAATCGACCTGAGCAATATGCGAGTGATTGATCTCTCACAAAACTGGGATATGCATACGCCTGGTTTTGCGACGTATGAAGGGCCGACGATTAAATGGATCAAACGGGTCGCCTTCGACAAAGTGGGAGGGCAACATATTGCATCAACGCTGCATGTTGGAACTCACCTTGATGCTCCCTTGCACTTTATTACCAATGGGCAGGACATCGGGAGTATTCCCCTGGATAAGCTGGTAGGCCCTGGCGTGGTGGTAGATCTTGAGGCATTGGGCCTGGGCGATTATGATATTTATACCTCGGCCCACTTTGAGGAGTGGGAGCGCAAAACGGGATTGCGCATCCAGCCAAACGATATTGTTGTGGTACATACTGGTTACCATAAGTATTATCCTAGCAACTGGTATGGTGAGTCTCAGGCGGATGAAACCCGCTATTTTATCAAGCATCCTGGACCGACACGAGAGTTTGCCAACTGGGTATTGGAGCGCAAAATTTCCTGGTTTGCCATAGATGCCGGTTCAATGGATCATCCCATGAATACCGTCATTCGGAAAGTGCGTCCTGACCTTGCTGTGAAGTGTGCGCAGAAGCTGGGGAAGCCGCTGGAGGAGATCTGGCCCGACGATGATTTGCAACTGATGCACTATGATATGTTCCCGCATGGGGTCTTTCATGTAGAGAATGCAGGTGGGATGATTGATGAAGTGCTGGATCAGCGCGTCTGGATCGGCTGTTTTCCGTGGAAGTTTAGCGGTGGTGAGGCTGCGTTTTGCCGTCTGGTAGCGTTTGTAAAAAATTAGATAGCTGCGACGCGAACCAACATGGGCAGAGACTCCCATAGGGGGCACGGTCAACAGCCATCCCTCTCACCCGGACACTTTTTGCCGGGCGAGAGAATCGCTCGACGAGGAGGACGGGGAAAAGCCGGTCCCCCCCTCTTCTTTGAGGGCGAGAGAGGAAAAACGGGAGAGATCAGGCCGCATTTCTCCTTCGGGTGAAGGGCAAAAAATGTGTCCGGGAGAGAGACAGCCATCCCTACGATGCCTCCGGCGCGAGAGGTGTGGAACGAGATAGAACCTATTCTCTATATCCCTTTCCATAGGGGTTTGCGCTTCTCTCGATGGGCCTGCACACCTTCGGCGAAATCCTGGCTATTATAAACGCGCTCCAGTACATCATTGAAGGGGATGCGTTCTTCGGTGGCGTGAATACGTCTATCGGCCTCTTTGGCAGCCCAGATGGTGAGAGGGGCAAGCAAGCTGATCTGGGTGGCTATCTCAGAAACCTGGGTGAAGATCTGCTCTTCATCGATGATAGAGGTGAGAAAGCCGCATTGTAGCGCCTCTTCAGCGGATAGCAAACGTGCGGTAAATAACATTTCCCTGGTACGCATCTGGCCGAATGCTTGAGCGATATGTTGATAATTTTTGATGTTTAGAGCGTTGCCGAGTGTACGGGCCATAGGGCCACCAAAGCGCGAAGAGGGCGTTGCATAGCGCAGATCACACACGGACGAGAAGATAATGCCTGCTCCAACTGCATAGCCATGAATAGCGGCAATGGTGGGGCGGGGAAAGTTATAGAGTTTTCGATAACTGTTTCTATCCTCTGCTCGTACTGCACGCCTGCTGAACCGTCAAAGTTTTGGAATTGTGAGATATCGGTACCAGCGGCAAAGGCTTTACCTGCGCCACGGATGATGACGACACGAAGCGCCTCATCTTGAGCGAGGGTTTCAATATGCTCTTCCAATTGCTGATACATTTTCCAGGTCAAAGCATTGAGGACGCCGGGGTGAGAGAGAGTAATGGTGGCAACCCGTTCTGTGCGTTCGAGGAGAACGACACCTTCTTCTTGCATCTTGTTTACACCTTTTCAAGTTTTTTGAGTTTGTTGAGTATCTCAACAATTATACTATACTAGAAAATAAGATCCGTTAACAGTACCAATATGCGGAAAATCGTAGGATTTTAAAATTTACGTAAAGGCAGAAACAAGACATGCAGAACACCATTTTTCTCAATACACAATCTCCTGTTTTTACTATTTCGACAGCGGCAGCTAGCGGCACTATCACATATAGCATAACTGATTACACTGGTGCGACCATCACCCAAGATCAAGTAGCAGTAAATGGGAAACAGACAACATTTTCCGTACAAAACTTACCTGATAACCATTATGTACTAACAGTGACAGATCATACAACACAAACGGCTATAACTCAGACCCTCTCGTTTGCGGTTCTTGCTCCATTTACGCCGTCAGAGGATGAAGCATTCGGTGTAAGCGCCCATTTTTCTATGCACGATCCATTGGATGCGGTGCCGATGGCGGCAACGCTGGGAGTCAGGTTGGTTAGAGATGATGCTACATGGGCAAAAATCGAGACAACAGCAGGCATATACAATTTCGCGCAGGTAGACCCTTTTATGCAGGCATTTAGCCAGAACAAGCTCGCTCCGCTGCTGATCCTGGATTATAATAATCCTTTCTACGATAACAACCAGACACCGTACGATGAGGTCGGCTTTACGGCCTTTGCCAATTATGCCAGAGCACTTGTGAGCTATTATGGTCCAGAGTTGAAAGCGGTAGAGGTATACAACGAGTACAACGGCACATTCTCAAATGGGCCATGCGCGCGCAACGCTTCATGTTATGCACAGATGTTACGTGCCACGTATCAGGCCATTAAAGCTGTGCGGCCAGATGTGACAGTGGTTGTTGGGGCGACGTTTGGTATTGATCTCGATTGGTTTGAAGATCTCTTTGAGGCTGGCGGACTGGCTTATACAGATGTCATCTCCATTCATCCCTATTCGGATATATTTATTGATACCCCGGAAATACGGGAAATCGCTGAGCACATCCAAAAGTTACAAGCTCTGATCAAAGCAAACAATCGTGGGGATACGAAGCCAATCTGGATCACAGAGCTGGGCTGGTCTACCGCTTTCAACATTACAAACGACAGGGAGCAGGCTCATTATCTTGTACGCAGCGCCGTACTCAGCCTGTCAGCAGGCGTACAAAAATTCTTCTGGTACGATTTTTTAAACGATGGAAGCGAACTTTTCAATCCGGAAGAGAATTTCGGCTTGCTCAGAAGACCCGATGCCAGCGGATACTATACGCCTAAGCTGGCCTACACCGCCTATGCAGTACTGATTCGCGAGACTGGCCAATCGTGCATTTATTGGCAACGTACCGACTAATCCAGGTGTTTATCACATGCGTTTCAGCGACGACCTGCATGTGCTCTGGGCCACACCGCTGGATCAGAGTATAGTATTTGCCACAACAGGTCCAGTCATTGCTACCGGCATCACAGGGAGAAAGCAGGCTTTACGGCCCACAGCAGGACAGCTCACGCTGAAGCTTTCCGCAGAACCCATGTATATTCAAGGGAATATCTTAGGGTAACAAACGTGCATATTTGGGAAGTAAGCAGGTTCTAATTGCAATAGAAAGCGAAGAAAGAGAAGCAATGTATCATCTAGAAACGATCATTCCAGAGCAAGGTCAGGTTATTCTTTCAGAACTCGTCAGACTGCTTCAAGACGTGGTAGCAAGCGGTGCCTCTGTCGGTTTTCTTCCCCTTTTGAGCGAAGAGGAAGCACAAACATACTGGACTTCCGTCCTGGAGGACATCGCTCAAAGCAAACGTGTGCTGCTGATTGCACGTGACACTACACATGTTGTCGGTGCCGTGCAACTTGAGCTTGCAACAAAGCCAAATGCACAGCATCGAGCAGAAGTCCAAAAGTTGTTTGTGTTGCAACATGAGCGTAAACGCGGCATTGGACAACTCCTCATGGAGGCAATTGAATCGAAAGCGCGTGAACTTGGACGCACTTTACTGGTGCTCGACACTTGTTTAGGAGATAATGCCGAGCGTCTCTATCGGAAATTGCACTATGTAGAAGTTGGCAGCATTCCTTCCTACGCTCAAAATGCTGCCGGGATGCTTGAGGCAACAATCATCTTTTATAAGCTTTTGTGAAGTACCCCAGCTAAAGCAGGATCGAGCCATAGTCCTTTTATAGTACACTTTATTGGTCACTGTACTAACGTAATCAAAAAGAGGTGGTATTTGTGTTAAAAGCTGCTCTGGAAGGAATACGCGTTTTGGAGCTGACGCAGATCATGGCCGGTCCGTTTTGTGGGATGTTGCTGGCAGATCTGGGGGCAGAGGTGATCAAGATTGAGAATCCGCGTGGGGGGGATGATTTACGGCGGATGGCTCCTCCTTACTATAATGGAGAATCGGCGGCCTTTATTGCGATGAATCGGAACAAGTATGGGATGGCGCTGGATATTCGTACGCCCACAGGGAAAGAGCTGTTGTGGGATTTGATCGCTACTGCCGATGTGTTAATCGAGAATTTTCGGCCTGGAACGATGCAGAGGCTTGGCTTTGGATATGAAGTGGTACACACAAAACACCCTGGATTGATCTACTGTTCCATCTCCGGTTTTGGGCAGACTGGACCGGATCATGAACGCGGAGGTTTTGATCTAGTAGCTCAGGCTATGAGCGGGATGCTTTCTGTCACAGGTACAGCGACGGAGCCTGCTAAAGTAGGGGTACCGATAAGTGATCTGAACGCGGGATTATTTGCGAGCCACGCGATTCTGGCGGCGCTGTTCTACCGATCTCGTACGGGAGAAGGGCAATATATTGACACCTCACTGTTTGAGGCATCCCTGGCATATACCATCTGGGAATCGAATGAATATTGGGCCAGCGGGAGCAGTCCACGGGGTCTGGGAACGGCGCATCGTTTATCAGCTCCTTACCAGGTATTCCCGACAGCCGATAGCTGGATTGCGATTGGAGCCGCTAATCAGCGCAACTGGGAACGCCTGGCACAAGCGATAGAGCGGAGTGACTTATTACAAAATCCGCTTTTCGCGACGAACAGTGAGCGGATGGCGAATCTGGAAGCATTGGTAGATACGCTGACAGATACGCTGAAAACACGCACGACTGAAGCATGGCAGAAGGCGCTTGAGAGCGTTGATGTTCCTTGCGGGCCAGTATTAACACTGGAACAGGTTTATCAGCATCGGCAGGTCCAGGCACGAAAGATGGATATCGAAATCGAGCATCCCATCGCTGGCCAGGTACATACAATTGGTTTTCCAGTAAAATATTCCATGACTCCTCCACAGATATATCGTCCGGCTCCTGTCCTGGGCCAGCATACGTTCATGTTTTTCAGATCTCTGGGCCTGAGTCTCAGAACGCTGTCAACAACTAGAGGCGGATGGGATAGTTTATGACGCGCATAGAAAATGATCAAACCACATCATCACGTCTTTTTCTTTCAGGCAGGCTTCGGCAAGGCCGGGAAAATAGCAACAAAGCTCTTAGTAGGACCAGACGGATTTATCTGTAGTTCATCAGGGATGTCCACCTCCTGCGGAATACGTTCTATTTGTCCTTCCAACGCCAGCATAGTTGGCTGCTGCTCCCAGATGAGAGTAAGACACTCCGTTCCTGGTACCAGGCCTTTGTTCTTATCAAAAACCTGCTGGTCACCATCAACCCGGAAGAAGTGACCAGCATTTTTGACTGCAACACGATCATTCATATCGGTGGCAGTGGTTGCCCTTTCATTCCAGCGCATGCCACACGCAGTCAGCACCTGCACATCAACTCCATCGCTTACCTTGAGAAGCATCGTCTTCATCTTCTTTTCAAGGGATAATCTCAATCTTGCTTCGAGATAGTCCTTGCAAATCTCTATCCCAATGCTGACATTTCCTACAACAATGAGCGCAGATGGCTTTGTCACAATATCCTTTAGGCCAAACTGTATTTTGGCCTTTGCTCTTGCTCGGAAATTTAATTGATCGTAACTTGAAAAAAACTTTTTATGTAGAATACGCGAGATAGACCCGTCACCTTTAAAAGCATAGATAGAATTGAAAATGACTCTCTGCTGACCTATTTCTTCCGCTGAGACAAACGTTCCTGGTATCACGAGCCAGTCTCGAAATCGTTCATCTTTCATACACACTTTTTTCAAGTGTGCAAAGCCCTGCAAAACATGAGAGGTTATATAGTGCCCCGTACCATCCGGCTGTCCGCTAAAAGATCTTCCATAAAATTCAGGGGCCACGAAAATTTTCAATGTGGTAGGTCGAGTATCTATCCCTGGTTGCTTGGCACAATACTGCATGATATCGAAAATCGCGTCCATTCGCATCACAGTATCGAGGGAAACACGTGTGTAACGTGTACTGAAAGGAGTACTTGTAAAAAGGTGATAGGCAATACATTGTACATTTGCGTAGTTTATTGTTGGCAGCATAGTTTCTTCTCCTTTGTGTATTTGGCGGCTTCTGCGTACAAGCAGGGAAGGGTATCTGCTTGTACGGGAAGGCAAATCAGTTTAATTAAAGCAAATGCTTCAAGTCATTAACACCCTGTTTGAGATCACCGATGCCCGTTGTAGCAGTGTCTTTCAGCGTGCCCACAACGTCATTCGTAGTGCTCTCTGCCCCCTGCCCAACGGTCCCTGCTGCTCCCACTCCTTCTGCGAGCAGAGCCTTTGCGATATCCGCTGCTCCATAGCCTATGTTCTCCATTTTCGTTGTAATCTTGGTGGCCGGGATCTGATAGACGGTGTATAGGATCTTGACGATACTTTCCGCACTTGTATCGACTCCACTGATCACTCCGCCGTGGACCCATGCTAACCATTGATCCGGATTTTTCAACAGGTTGAGGAATATCGCGCTGATCTGCTGCCAGAGCGTCTCTGCGATGTTTTGAAGAGCTGGACCACTTACCTCCAATGTCAACGTAGGGATGGTATAGGAGATAGTTTGAAAGACAAATTTCCCGCTAAAATCGGCGGAAGGTGCATTCCCCCTAGCGATCACATGGGGCTGTCCAGAGAGAGTTTGAAAGATCGATCTTCCGCTCAAACCTATAACAGGCATAGTTCCCATAGTGGGCATGGAAGAAGTACTACCATCATAAGCTACAGAGAGTTGGCCCTGCACCGAGGTGTTCACAGAGAAACTCCCACGCTCGCCCAGATCCAGGGTGCGATCAATCCCGACGATCACTCCCCCCTGGAGAGAAAAATGGCCCAACAGACCAATACTTCCACCCAGGTCCACGTGCAGCACCGGGTTCACCTGAGACTTAACCAGAATGTTCAGTCCTTGTTCGTTCACCAGCATAGCAATCTCCGCCAGGTTTGCTCCCAGCAACAAGAGCGAGCCGGAGAGAAGCAGGTGGGGATCACGCAGATGAGGATCGGCGATCTGCGGTCTATTATAGGTTGCCAGTGAGAAACGTGGACCTCCCTGCTCATTGGCTCCGGTGAGTGCAAAGAACGTCTGATTGTAGAAGACAATCGGCGCTAGATCGATCTCAGCCAGGATTCCTTGCTGGGGGCTAATCTGGATATTGAGCTGGGCATGGATCAACACATAATCGATCTGGGCAGTGATGGTAAAACCGGCAGGATACGCAAGTGAGCCGATGGAAGTGGGCTGAGGCGCGAGGTAGAGCTGTGGTTGCAAGACAACGCTAATGCTCTCCCCCTGGAGTGTCAGGCTGTAGTGCTTCATCGTCGAGAGATCGGTCAAATGCCAGCTTGCTCCCTGCTGATTGATGATCAGCAGGATCTGATCACTGGTTGCCGCAAGGGAGATCTGGCCATACTGTTTAAATGCGCTGGCAATAGTTGCGATATCACGCTGATCCAGAGCTTTAGCTTGTGCGGCGGGCATGGAAAAGGTACCCAGCGCCTTGAGCGCGATCAGACCCAACACGGTCTCCAGTGCCGAGGGCAACTGGGTCTGGCCCGCGAGGCTCTGAGCAATATCACGCAGGCTGACATTCGAGAGTGCTCCAGCCACCAGGCTATTGGCCGGGGTAGCAGAATCGAAGAAGAGCGCCAGGGCACTCTCGAAGCTGCTGACATCCAGCGTTGCCGCGATGCCCAGAGTGGGAATACCCTCTAAATCGATACCGATGACCAGGGCCAGATTGCTGAGCTGGACGGTACTGAAGTAAATCTTTCCCTTCATGGTGCCGGAGATGAGCACCCCATTCTCCAGGACCAGGGCGCTGACATTGAACTCCATCGGCTGGCTCTGCACCTGTGTCTTGACCGTAGCCGAAAGATACGCCCCGATATCGCTACCCTGTAAGAACCCACCCAATTCGCCTACCAGCGTCGTCCCTTTTGGATTTCCTCGCTGACCGACAGGAAGAACTTTGAGTTGGTAGCCGGATCGGGCAAGCTGATCGCGAGCGTGATACCTACACTGCCATCCAGGTGAATACCCAGATACTTTGCCAGCGCTTGAAAGCCTCCGCTTCTGGTGGTATTGAGCCTCGCGTAGAGGTTGAAGCCAGTGGTCAGGCCGCCGGCCTGCGGTGGTAGTGATAGATTGCGGTTCCCGATGGATGGCACGTTGAAATTGGCGAGGTCGGGGAACTGGAAATCTGGTTGAGCCAGCGATGAGAAGATCAGCAATAAAGCATCCAGGCCAATAAAGGCGTCGAAGGGAGCCAGGATGCTCAGTCCAGGTAGAGCCGACAGATTGCTCACCTGAAGATCCACTCCCAGAGCAAAGCCCCAAGTTGCTTGCTTCTGAACAGTCAGAGCAAACAGCCCCAGATCCTTTACATCGGCAGCTACATTCAAGCTCAGATTGGTCCCTTGCTCCTCAATGAGGACAATAGATTGGTCAAGATCAATATCAAAACCGGACGGCCAGGGCATACTCGCACCACAGATCTGTGTCAGGAGTGCTTTTAAGGAGAGCGAAGGAAATTGTCCACGCAGAACAAACTCACCGGGAATCTGATAGGCCAAAGCGAGATCCACACCTGCCAGAGTCAGGGTACCGCCAAACATTCCGCTCTTCCCACTCTCACTATCATCATTCACGACTAATACCACTGAACTCACTGTTAATGGAGTATTGCCCAGGTTGAGCACCCAGGGCTGAGGGGTATCCGCCAGACCAGCCATGAGGCTGAAAGAGTCACCAGGCACAACCTCCAGATAGAGGTCATTCACTGTTAGATCGCTAACGGCCTGCACTTCAGGCAGATACGTCTTCAAAAAGGTCGAAAGGGGGATGGTTACACCTTCTGTTAGCTCTGCCTGGACGATAAATTCGGGAGCGCTGGCAACGATAGAGAGAGGGAGACCAGCAGTGCTCATCTGACCCAAGAGCAGCACATCCAGAGAGCGTTGCACAGAGAAAGACTTTCGATCTGAAAACGCGCCGCCAGATTAGAGACATGAACAGTCCTTTCATTGCCTCCCAGGCCATATCCTTTAAGCCAACGGTCAGGTAGACCGATAAGAGAGAGAGGTCGGCAGTGAGAACGAGCGTCAGCGTTTCCAGGCTGAGCGAGCCGGTGTGAGATAAAAAAGTTGGCACCGGATCTGGTGGTGTGAGAGTTGCGAGCAGATCATCACCTCCCACAAGGTCAGCAACAGCACTCAAGCTCGGTAGAGTCAGATCGGTAAACATACTAGTAAATACCAGCGTCGAATCCTCACCAGCGAGTTTCTCCGCGAGGATTTCGAGGGTAGGAAGTGAGGCGATGGGACAGATCGCCTCCCAGAAACATACCTGGCTCATAGCTTGGATTGTTCGTCAGCCAATCAGCCGTGAGCGGACTGTACACACGGAAAGAGAGATTTTTGAGCGTGAGCTTTTCAAACGAGAGCGTAGTGCCTAACTCCGCTTTGAGATTAATCCCTGGTCGCGGAGGACTGTTTCTCTGTGGAGGCTGAGGAGGCACAAGAGGCGGGACAATCTGCTGAGTGAGTGTGGGCAGGAGAATTGGTCCGTAAAAGACGAGGACAGACGGAACGGATAAGATTGTCTCAATTTCTCCCAGGATGCCATTGAGGGTGAGATGGCTGAGAAAGGTGAGCCCGGCTTCTACCTGCACCTAAAATTTGCGGCTCTTGATACGCGCACGTTGAAGCAAGAAAAAAGGGTCAGTCAGAGTGAGTAGATCCAGGCAAGAGGACTGCGGAGCGCCAAACGGGGTACGAAAATCCAGGGAAATGGGAAGGGCAGGAAAGCTTTGCGAGAACTTCCAACCTGTGGGAAGGTGATACTTGAGCGTCAGATCAAGACCATCCTGAGCCTCTTGAAAAAGAGCGGAAACCGGAGCGTCTGCGACCTGAAGAAATGATGAGGTGCCGCTGAGAGTAACAGAGGTATCGTTGGCTTGCGCGGGAAGCAAAACTACATCGCGCAGAATAAACTCAAGTCCTGGCATAATAAGTATTAAGCAAAGTGGTGATTTTCGGGTCGGAAAAGGTAGTCTGGTCGATCTGTAACTGACTTTTTGGTTCGCCTGCTGGATGAGGGATTGGATCTGCATACGAAGTTGGTCACTACTCACTTCTTTGTCCTTTCACATGCATAGTTTCTGCTCAGGTCTGCGCCTGTCCTTCCGGAGTGGCAATGATTTCCGGAGAATTGCTAAGTATTACGCGTTTTCTCGTCGTTTGCCTATCGCTTACGATGAGCAGTGAAGTTGCCCGTGAGGTCGCCAAAGGTAAAAAATAGCATGCATTTACTCGTTCAGGACATGCTGTCGCTCTTGCCCGAATCATCGTACATTGAGTATAACACAAGCGTTTTTTTAACGCTTGTGTGAAAGTTCTCCAAATGATTTCTCTCTTGAGGATTCTCTTTGCAAGGAGGGGATGACTTCTCACTACGC
>CAVZQK010000066.1:0-5454 GCA_963777355.1 uncultured Chloroflexia bacterium | reverse complement strand
CCAGATATCAAAAAGCGCCAGCTCTGCTCTTCTCTGAGAATGAGAACGAAGAGGACTGGTGCTTTTTTGTAGCAGAAACACGAATATAATAGATAGCAACAAAAAAGAGCTATAGAAAATAGCTCTTACAAAGTGGGCAATACAGAACTCGAATCTGTGACCTCCACGATGTCAACGTGGCGCTCTAACCAACTGAGCTAATTGCCCCCGGAACGTGTACTATAATAGCATCGCTCATCTTCGTTGTCAAGCAAATTCTTGCCCAATTTTTCAAGCCTCTGACAAAAATAATCAGCCTTTCTTCTACTTCTTCCTTTCACCATTCCACTTCCCGAAAATAGTGTTTCGATCGTATAGCAAGCAAGTTAGTTTCGTTTGCCTCTGTATACTGAAAACGAGTCCCTATCAATAGGGAGACACAAACGCTAATCGGTACTTTTGCTAGTGCTTTTTTAGGAAGGTGTGGAGGGTATGCATCCTTCTTGTAGATATGTATTCCATCGGCAGTCAAAGCTATTTTGTCTTCATACACGCTATTTTCTCCTCGCTCTTCTTGCTTTTCTCCTCTTATCTGGATTGCAAGGCTCTAGATCGGCCAGTGCTGAGTTGTTTGCTTCAAGCACCCATACGTCTCCGACAGTGAATATGTCCTGTAGCAGCGTTGATTTCTCGCCGGATGGCAATCCCTTTCCTCTCTGTCCAGGCCCCTTTCCCTTAACTGGCGGAAATTGTGTCTGGTGGGCATGGGAGCAATGGCACTTGCTCGGCTATAATCTTCCGGTCAATTGGGGTAATGCCGCCGACTGGCTTATTGATGCCGAACGCTCTGGACTAAGCGTTGGCCCGCTACCAAGAGTTGGATCTATTGCGGTCTTTCCACGTGCCGACGGTGTCTGGGCCTATGGACCAGCAGGCCATGTGGCTTTTGTGACCAACGTCTATCCAGATAGACAGACCTTTGATGTTACTTATCAAAACTATGGTGATCCAACTCCTATGTACATCGGCAGAAACTATAATGTCTCGCTCATCAATCAGGCAGGTTTTCAAGATGGGACGATGAATTTTATCTATTTCCCCCAACCTCTTGATATGCAGCGCTTTGTCCGCCTTCCAGGTATTGGGAGCGTGAATTTCCAGGGACTGCTGCACGCGAATTCTTTGTTGAATGAGACAAATGCTGTTGGATCAACCTATACAAGTGATCGGCTGACTCTGGGGTTGGCTCCAGATTCTTCTGATCAAGAGTTTCATGCGAATTTCACAGGTTCAGATCCAGGTGATCTGTTGCTCTATAATCGCCATGCGGGCCAGCTCACTCTCTTGCGCCTGCACCATCCCCATGTTCCCGGCCTCACACTCCGCTACACGCAACACGAACCTTTTGAAGAAGATACGCCTATCTCCGAAGATGCCTCTCCACAGCTGATTCAGCTCGGAGATACTATTACACCTGTGGGAAAGTGGGGACCAGATCTTGAGGTACACATTGGCCGCTTTGCCGGTACATCTGCATCCGATATTCTTCTCTATAATCGTGTAAGCGGAACCATCCAGCTTATCAGCCTGCGTGATGATTTTAGCATTAATCGGCATGTTACCTTGCCCGGCTATGGTCCCGGTTGGGAACTCTATGTTGGACAGTTTGATCAGCAACGCAGTGGCCTCTTTTTGTACAACCGTTTTGCCGCCCCTATTTCTGAGGCGATGATTGAGGGAACAAATCCCTCCTTGCCGCCGATGGGTTCCCAGGTATCCCCCCCAATAGTCGTTCCGCCTAGCGTTGCCAGCCCTACCGCTTCTACGCCACCTTCACATCCCCTTACAGTCCGAAAGCCAGCAAAGACACGGAAACTGAAACCTGCACCGAAACCAGATGTAAAGCCCAGGCCCCACAGGCCTCAGCTTGCACCAACTCCGTCTCCCCTGGTGACCTCGACGCCAGTGCTTGTGCCAGGTCCATCGCCCACTCTTACAGCGGCTCCAACTCCGACTTTATTACCCAGTCCAACAAATGTGTTACCTATACCTACTCAAACGCCAACATCGCCATCTTCTCTACCTGTTGCAACTCCAACCCCTGGAGCAACCGCAGCGCCCCAGTCTACCTCTACCAGTCCTGTAGCGAAACAGGCCTTTAGATCAGCTCAATTTATGCTGGGAGATGAGGTGCGGCTTGCTCTTCCTCAGCCTGTGTCCCACAATGCTTTGACAGAGCTGAGTGGTACACCTCTGATGACATGGGAGAAGCAGGATCGTTTCGCGAATATCTATGTGCTAGATTTCAACAGCAATTTTAGTATCCGCTATAAGCAGGAATATACTCTCTGGCACGCAAATTGGGAGGTCTATGTGGGCCGGTTTGCAGGTATGAATCAGGATGGAATTTTTCTTTTTGACCGTGTTATGGGCGAAGGTCGACTCATGGATTTTAATCAGCAGATGCTTGTCCAGCACTATCAGAAACTGCATCATCTCAGCGGCAACTGGGTCGTCTATAGTGGCGATTTTACTGGCATTGGCCGGGCGCAACTCTTACTCTATGATCCTGGGAGTGGAGAGGCGAAAATGCTCATGCTTGCCCACGATCTTCGTGTTGAAAAACAAAAGACGTATGTCCATTGGATACCTGATAGTGTCTTATACGTTGGTCATTTCGGTATGCCTGCTCTGAGTATTATGCTTTATGAACCGCAGCTTGGTGAAAGTACTTTTATTGGCTTCAATAGCACCCTGAATGATATTCAGCAGTATACCATCAGAAGCTGGGATCAGAGTTGGCAAATACTCATCGGCTCATTTTTGCATCAATCTTGCCTGGAAAATCCCAGATGTGCCAGCAGCGATGATATTCTGGTACTCAACCGCCAAACGGACCAGATACAGCAATATACCTTCTCTTTTGGCCGCAAGTTCAAACTCTACGATAATCGTCTTCAAGCCTTCGAGCGCCTGGGCCTGGCCGTAAATCATCCTCTTACCTCTGTCAATACCAGTGCTTTTAATTTCGTTTCAGTTCTAAGAGCCGACCTCAGAAATGAGGAACTCTATTGAGGAAATAGAGGTATGCATGGCAAGCGTTCGCTCTACTTTTCTACACCGTACTTTTTAAACTTTACGGTAAAATTACGTCTTACCCATTAGAAAGCTTCAGTAGTATTTTTGTAGGAATATTACTGAATAAGCAATAGTATGAAATTCTGCTAATTGCACCGGGAATAAACCATGATGTTCCTTTAGGATGCTATTGATACTAATTCTTTATTCTAAGCTACTTGAGACAAAAGTACTTTATCTACCGGATTGAAAGGGGATTACCTTTATGAACGTAGCTTCTACTGAAAACCGTAGAGGGTTAAGTGTACTACTTATTGGTCTTGGTATCTTTGCATTTATTCTGTTTATTCCTGGACTCGGTATATGGACGACTGTTGATGCCGGTCATGTGGGTGTCGTGACAAGGTTTGGTGCAGTAGATTATGTTGTGAATCCCGGCTTTATTCTCAAGATCCCTTTGATTGATGGTGTTTACTCAATGGATACCAGAACGCAAAAAGCTCAATTTGAGGCCTTAGCCGCCTCTAAAGATTTACAGGAGGTTACGTCAACAATTGCGCTAAATTTCCATTTGCGCGGTGAAAAGGCGTTAAATGTCTATCAAAATATTGGGGAAGACTATGTTAATATCATTATTGCTCCAGCCGCGCAAGAGGCTTTTAAATCGACGACCTCTCAATTTACGGCGTCCGATCTGATTGGGAAGCGAGAAGAGGTCAAGCAGATTGCTTATACAGAGTTGAAGGATCGTCTCGCGAAATACGATATTGTGATGGACGATTTCAATATCGTGAACTTTGCCTTTTCACCAGAGTTTAACGCTGCCATCGAGCAAAAAACCGTCGCAGAACAGAATAAAGAGAAAGCGCAGATTGAGGCCGAGAGTGCTTTGATTCAGGCTCAAGGTCAGGCTGAGGCCCAGAAGGCGCTAAAAGATTCGGGGAGTCTTTCTCCTGAGTACTTGCAGTTCTTAGCCATACAAAAGTGGGACGGAAAATTGCCCCTCTCAACAAATGGAGTTCCTTTTATCCAGATTCCGACAAAGTAGCTTGCATCTGCCGTCCAGTTATGAATAGAGAACAATAAAGGGCTGTTTATCGTAAGATGGATGGCTCTTTTCTCTGGTATAGAGGGTTTGTCAACGCCAGCGGACATTGGCTTTAACAGGGTTCGGCATTCGTGTGATTGCATACTCTTGCAACATGGGTTAAATGAATTGAGGTACAATGCTTAACAGAAGGAATGTGAACAACGAATATTCGCTTTTCTTCAGAAAGATACAAGATATGCCAAACGACGCAAGACAAAATTTGGATAGGCAGAAGATGAAAGACTCTGGATATGTATTAGGATTCTTTAATGCGTATTCAAAATTACAGACCGGGGTAGCAACCTATCACACCGAGCCAGAAGCGGGAGCATTGTGCGAGCCTAAGGCGCTGAGCAATCCGAAATTGCTGAACAGGTCAGAGGAAAATCTTGAACCTGGCACTCTTTATTTGAAAGAAGAGGATTGCCGCTCCCTGTATTCAGAAGGGTGGAAAGAGGGTCATGCAGACGGAACACTGGCGTATGCAAGCCAGAGTCTGGAAGTGATCGGAGCCATTGCTCGCCTGGCCGGAACTGTGGCCTCTTTCCATACGGCGTACACCACGGCAGAAAATGATGCACGGGCATGTAAAGTTACTGGTGAACTGCGTACGCATTTTATTACAAATTGGAGACAGACCGGAGGCGATAAGCGTAAGGTGAAAGGAATCTAAAAAATTTCACTTTTTGGGAAAAGATGCGCCAAAAAGCAGGAGTGTGCTATACTGGTTTTATGGCAGGAGAGATGTCGCTGAGGATGTATGAAGAGGTGAAATAGATAATGGCAACTAATCCACAACACGTAGGATCTCTTATGGGAGAACAGATGGATCTTGAGGAATACTTCCATCTGGATAAGATAGCGCCTGATCTACGTTATGAATATGATGCTGGCACGCTTCGGCTCATGTCTGGAGGGACCAAAGCTCATGACGATATCGCCTTCAATATACGTGTGGCCTTGAAGCAACATTTTCAATCTGGTCCTTGCTCTGTCCAGGGATCAGATATGAGGGTCCAGGTTACAGAGGATTGCTATTATTATCCGGATGTTACGGTAACATGCGACGTCGCCGATCGACGCAGAGATGCAATCCTTATCCGCTCCCCTCGTATTGTGATTGAAGTGCTTTCCCCTTCCACAGAGAAAAGTGATCGTATCGACAAACTGAGATGTGTATCAGCGCTCCCGACCATTCAAGAGATCGTGCTTGTCAACCAATATGCTCCTCATGTCGAAGTCTACAGGCGAGAGGAAGAGAAGAGCCTTCATTGGCAGCATCTGGTCTATGAGCCAGAGGAAGCTCT
>CAVZQK010000065.1:0-6143 GCA_963777355.1 uncultured Chloroflexia bacterium | reverse complement strand
TCACCCTACTATTCTATCACACCTGTAAATCCCAACAGTATTCTGGTGAAAATCCTGTAATGATCCTAGTGGACAGGTTGCTTGAGAGAGCTTGCCCATCAGGATCATGAGTATAAAAACGACCAGTTTACTACTGGGATTTACCTGCTCTTGAGACGAATGATACCCATAGGGGTGATTTCAATCAAGGGAGTGAGCGCGAGAGTGTCCTTTTTTACAGTCGTGCTCAAGGTGCTGCGCGATAAAGGCGAGCGCGATCTCAGCCACTTCACGCCACCCATGATCGATAACCAGCGAATGTCCACGATTGGGATTTCAGGGATCTCCGTCACGGCAGGATTCTTCTCCTGGGCTTGTAGGAGGCATGAGTAATCGCCCAGGGAGCGGTGTTGTCCTTCTCTCCTGAGAAAGCAATAGCGGTCCACGTGCAGGGTTCCTGGTGTCCACCTGGGCTTCCGTCCAGGGATTGAGATTGGCGGTGGCAGCCTGAAAGAGCGGTACGCCAGAACCTGGCACAGCAAAGGTCTCGTACAACTGGTGAGCTTCCTCTTCCTCTACGGCGTTGGCAAAGGCAAAACGGAACTGCTCGTAGGTCAGTGGGACGGCACGGGTATAGTCGACGGGTTGCCGATGACTGGCGATGCCGACTGTAACGATGAGGTGGCAGAGGAAGCACACCACGGAAAAAAGCTTGATCAATGGCGACCGTGACGGCAGCCACGCCCTCCCCAGCCAGCTTTTGTGCAATCAAGCCACCGAATGGCCGATGACGGCGGGCTTGATCTTGAGTTGCCCGATGGCATCGACATAGTGTTGTGTTACCTGCCCCACCCGCTTGTGAGCAAAGATTTGCGGGTCGGTATTGGCCTGCTCGACGGTTTCTGGATCATCGGGCCAGCCTGGTGCCAGCGTCGTATAGCCTCGTTCTTCAAACAAGACGCGCCAGCGGTCCCAACTGGACGAGAGGAGCCAGAGGCCATGCACGAACACAACGGGCTGCTTCCCTTGTGTGTTCGCACGGTCGATCTCTTGCTGTTCATGGATGGTGAAAACGGTCATGTGCTACTCCCTTTGGATGGTCAATTGAGGCCATCGATGAGATAGGTTGAAATAAAGTGGTGACAGAGGACATTGCCTTTCTTGTCTTGACCATGCATCAAGAACATTCGTTGCATTAAATTTCCTGTCTCTATTGTAGAGACAGCTCAAGGGACAACTTGTCGCCGGGCAGAGGGGTGAGATACGGCAATCCGATCTCCTCGAAAATGGCCTGATCCGAAGCCGAGATGGGGAGAAGGCCAATAATCAGGGGAAAGGTGTAGTGGAAATAGCCTGTGGAAATGACGAGCGGACGCAAGGAAAGCGAACGTGAGGGATTTCCCAGACGTGGGACGGCGGTCTCCAGCGTCACACCAGCAGGTGAGGTTGGTGCCGTCTCCATGTGTTTTTCCAGATGAACCTGTTGCCAGTACCAGGAAAATGTTGGCAGGCACATGAGCTGGCTGACCACCTGCAGATACCAGGGTTCGTACGTGCTCAGCAGGTTGGCCATTTTGAACCCGTAGATGGTCTGCAAGGCCATCTGCTCCCAGGATGCGTGATTAATCATCAGATTGGGGTACAGTGGGAGTGCGGGATCGAAGAGCAACTGGAGCAGGTTCACCGAGGGCGTAGGAAGCGCGGCAATCTGTTGGGGAGAGACGTCATAGAGGCGAAGGAGGGCTTCGCTGAGGTAATGAATGCGCCAGTCCCGGTTGAGAACCATCGTTGGCATCGGCAAGGCACGTGCGGTCTCAATCGCCACGCGCAACACGCGCTCTAGTTCTGGCCCTCTCAAATAGAGTTCGACCGGGAAGGTGTGGGCAGCGAGAAGCAAACGGTTGCGTTCCAGCAGGCTACATTGGAAGTAGTCCGCGATCTCCATCACTACCTCCCGCCGGGGCGGACGGGTGATATGCCCCTGCCGCATGCGTTTATAGCTGCTATAGACCAGATCTTCGAGTTCCGTGCGGTGCCATTTGCGTGGTCCCCAATCATCTCCCCATGCATCATATGGCAGAGACTTACGATTTTGTCCAGCTTCCTGCTGCCTGAGAAGCAAGAACGCTTCAATGACCCTGACAAACTCCACACAATCAGGATGGACCGTGATTGGAACCGAAGGCTGGAATTCCATCATATCTCCTGGGCCATTTTTCTCGACCGAAGAAATTGGAGCGTCCTCAAAAATCGTACCTCTCAAATAATCTCAGAAAAGTATACCACATTCCAGAGAGGAAAGTGCTTCACTGACTGTGATTGCGGAGCGGGAGGATAGCTCTCACCAGTAAAAAGCATGGAGTTGCTCCATTTCCAATGATGTGGTTTTCGTCTCAACTGAGTGGAAACGAAAGCTGATCATGACACATGGTATGTTGCTCTCACATCTACTCGATATGAGAGATCCTTATCAGATACAGCACCTCTCATATATCTTCAGCGATCATATCGCAAGAATCGCATGTTTGTGGGTGATACGACCGGTAAATCCCAACAGTAAACTGGTCGTTTTACACTCATAATCCTGGTGGGCAAGCTCTCTCAAGCAACCCATCCACCAGGATCATTACAGGATTTTCACCAGAATACTGTTGGGATTTACAACTATAATATCCCCATTTCAGCGATTTATATTCTATAATATAGAAAGGATTCTCAATTAAGATATATGACCATAAGACTGAAATATCTGTTTTCTCTTTAGTCTAGCAGATGGGGGATTTTATGAGAGATACGGGTGAATTTTATTGGCAATTACCGCATTCTAACAAAGCTCTCTTCACAGATGGCTGGTGAACTTTACATAGTTGAGCACACATTTCGTGCAGATTCAGCGGCACTTCTTCTCCTATGGCCATCTGTCGAGCTAGAATAGAGACGAGGACCGCAGCGCATTTCAGCAAAAGAGTGCAGGCAGTGCTGTTCAAGGTGGCTCATCATATATTCCTATTCTGGATACAGGCATCGAGCAGCAACATCCCTAGATCATTACAGCTTATAGTACACAAGCAGAGGAGATATTACAAAAGCATCTCAGTTTGATAGGATCGGTCTTACAATCCACAAACGAACTACATCCGAGCGATCCTCGTATGCAAACCGAAGTATTTTTGCGTCTATTCACGGGTCTTGCTACACAGGACAAACCGTCCAACTTCGCTGAAACTTCTACAAATACACAACAACACGATACAGATCTCTCACGCACAAATTCTGTGAAAATGGGGAGAAAAAGAATCATTGCAGAGTATCAGCGTCTCAAACTCTGGCAGCGTCTCGTGTTGGCGATACTGGTAGTAGCGCTATTGGGCTGGGGAAGCTTTGCGATTTATACGCATACGCCAGCCTGGGCAGCGACGATAACTATTATGCCAGTGACAAAAACGCTAAACCAGGGTTACGAAATCGGCGTGAGTGAAGACGGTGCGACAGTGAACACTATCCAAGCGAACACTATCAAGGGGCACAAAATTTCTTTCAAGTCTGCGGCAACTCAAGCAAACGATAGCAGCAACAGGCAAAGGACACCACAATGCCACAGCAGCAACCGGAGATCTGGTCTTTTCTCAGATTCACCTCGATAATCCTGTATATCACACACTAACATCGAGCACCCTTACCAGTCTAAATGGAGTCTCAGTAACTACTGAAGGTGATACAACTATCTCAGAGGGAGCAACCGTAACGCAACATGCGCATGCCAATCAAGCAGGGAGTGGGGTAACTATTGGCCCTAACGATTTCAATTTTCCCGTTGAAATTGTCGATACTATTACCAACAGACACATTGGCACTGGCTACGTTACCAATCCTCAAAGCTTTCAAAGTGGGACTGACGCCTCTGATTTTCTCTTTGTGCAGCAGAGCGACATCGACAAGATATCGACGACCTTAGTAACGCAATTAACACCGGAGACGCGCACAAAGGTTACAGCGCAAATCAAACCCGGCGAGCGAATGGCAGGGGACATGAAATGTACGCCAAACGCCTCGCCCAATCACAAAGCCAATGACCAGGCGAATACCGTCACAGTTGGCATCAGCATGACCTGCGCCGTCCTGGTCTATAACGAGCAGGACCTGCTCCAGGCAGCCAGGACGGCATACAAAACCGATGGTTTGACACGCTTTGGTCAGGGCTACGATGTGGTGGGAGGAATGCAGATGAAAGCGCCAACACTTGATACTGCAACATTAGACGCCGCCAGCTTCTCTGTCCAGATCGATGGCATCTGGTCTTTTCAATGGACCGTCCAACGGCAAGAAGAACTGTTACGCCGGATTGCAGGAAGACCACAGGATGATGTGATGCACTTGCTGGGGGGCCGTGAGGATATCAAAAACGTCAGCATCGCCCGAAACTGGTTTCCTGGGAATGCGTTGCCAGCAAATCCAGGCGATATCAGCCTAGTTGTTAGCAAGGTAAGGGGATTAGCTTCATAAGGCGAGCACAGTTAGAGATCAACAGCGATGGCGCGAAAGAGCCCGCCTAGATCCCATTGCGCACCCGGTCTGCCGGGCGAGAGGATCGCTCGGCAGACCGGGTGCGCATTCCCTACACGTATTTCGAGGTTATTCGGCTTGCAGGGCGGGTTTTGTTGGTGCGATACCGCTCTCACCGGTATCGGGAGTCTGGATCTGCTCGATGCGGCCAAGCAGGAAGAGGAAGCTGAAAATGCCTGCAATTAAAATGGCGCTAGTAATCAAGAAATTGGGAGCGAAGCCCATACGGTCTGCAACAAAGCCAGCAACGATTGGAGCGACGATACCGGCAGCATTGCCAAAGAAGTTCATGATACTGCCAACGGTGCCGACGGTGCCTTTGGGCGCGATTAGGGATGGGATGCTCCAGGCAATCGGGGCGGCAAAGGCCAGGCCTGCAAGGGAGACGGTGAGCCAGGCGACAGCAACATTGATATTGTTAGTGAAGGCGGCTCCGGCGGCGGCAACGCCCATAAGCATACCAATAGTTAAAAGAACTTTTCGCACTCTGGTAGGTTCTTTGCCACTGGCAATCAATCTGTCCACCAGGACGCCACCAATGAGCAGATCGGTCAGGGTAGCAACGAGCCAGGGGATGATGAGATAGATGCCGCTCTTGAGCACCGAGGCGTGGAGCTGTGTCTGAAGGTAGCCGGGCAACCAGACGAGAAACAGATTGAAAGAATAATTGTACGCAGTAAAGCCGAGTGTGAGGCCCCAGACTTTGCGCTGGCGACCAAGAAATTTTAGATTATCCCAGAGATTAGTTGGTGCAACGTGTTCTTGCTGGGCACCGCCCTCAAGGATATACTGGTGCTCTGCTTCCGAGAGATGTTTTGACTTGCCGGGATCACGATAGAGAAACCAGAAAGCGATGGCATAGAGAATACTGAGGATACCAGTGATGACGAAGCCAGCACGCCAGCCATAGGCGGAGACGGCAAGCGCGACGATGGGCAGGCCAAGAGCGCTGGCGAATTTTGCCGAGGCATCGAAAGAGGAAGTAGCGCGGCCACGTTCTTTTACAGGAAACCAGTAGCCAGTCGCCTTTGACGAGCCGGGGAAGACGGGTGTTTCACCGATACCGAGCAAGAGGCGAGAGAGAATAATCAGGCCGAAGCCGCTCACCAGAGCGGTCATAAAGCAAGCAATCGACCAGATAACCGTACCAACGCGGATCAGCCATTTGACACCGAGCTTATCGAGCATTGCGCCGACAGGGATTTGCAAAAGAGTGTAGGACCAGAGATACGAAGAAAGCAGGATACCAATTTCCCCCTGGGAAAAGTGGAATTCTTTGGTGAGACTGGTTGATGCGACAGAGAGATCTCACGCGATCAAAATACGTAATAATGACGCCGACAGCCAGTAGCGCGGCGATACCCCAGCGCCTGTTTCCCATTCGATTTTGCATAGAACAGCAGCTCCTTCGCTGTAATAGATGAGACAAACCTGCATCTTGCTGCCCTCATCGGGGTGTGATAGGTGATACATCACGCTTGCGCGCAAAAATGTTTTTCTGTTGGCACAGTGTCTATTCTATTCTGATTGGAGGGCCGCAAATGCTCTTATATTGACCACGCACGAGGTGTATGGTGGGATGCAATTGAAAGAATGCGGTA
>CAVZQK010000064.1:0-10101 GCA_963777355.1 uncultured Chloroflexia bacterium | reverse complement strand
CATTTTATTTGGCGGAATAAATCGAGAAATAAAATGCTTCCCATCTGCTTGAGATTTCACTACATGCAACCTAAAAGGGATCAAGGATTCACCGTGTCGTTTGTAGTACAATCAGGTTTGGGACCGTTTGCCCTGTAGTACTTGCTTGATATGTACCATAAATCGCAGCAATACAGGTATTATGATTGCTATTAGCATAGAGCACCAGAATTGCCTTATTCTCAGGGGTGCCATCAGGGCCAAAACTAATACGTCCGCTGGCTCCCTGTACGGCCCCTTGCCCTGCCCCATTGTCATTCATTGCCTGGAGTACCTGATATATCGCTTCCGACAATGGATTTTCCTGATCTGAACGGAGATATGCCGTTAAAAATACGTTTGTTGCATCATATGCTAGAATAGCATCAGTTTCTGCAATGGCACGGTCAATACCGTTTGGATATAGATGTAGTGGATCAAATGTATTGCTGTAGTAAGTAGAAAATGGTTGGGCTCCGGTTTTTTTCTTTATTCTTTGTCCTTATATGTGCTGGCAAATGTTGTAAAGTAGACGCCCTGGAAATTGCTATCATTTTGCTGATAGCCCCCTAATTCATACAAGCCATCTCCTCCCATTACCGGCACGGTCGATGTAATTAATAATTTGCCCCGGATAGGATCAAAGTCGTTAGCATATCCTGCAAAGTAGATTAAGTCTGGCCTATAGGTCAGTGCCTTCTGCACAAGCCCTGGAACGACAGCTTGATCTTCATCGCGTAGATACTTGACGAAATATACTCTGACACCTTTTACTTGCAGTGCTACCGCAAAACTCGTTGCCAGGCTACGGCTGTAGGGATTCCCGTAATCGACAAAGACCACTACTTTTTTGGGTTTCCATTGGGTTTCTGCAAAAGACGCTCCATCTGTACCTTGTGCAAATCAGGAGAGGCTATATGGAAAAGGTAAGAGTAGGCTCCGGCGAAATCATTGCTTGATAACGTTGGTGAGATGCTGACGATATGTGCCTGCTCAAGCGTTGTCAGAGCAGTTTCGGTTGGAAGTGTACTAAATGGCCTCCCATTACTCCCAGGATGGTTTTATCTTTAGCCGCTAGTTTCACAATATATTTTGCCACTCGTTGGCATATTGGGCATTCGAGCCATCATTCGCTACAAGCAGGCGTAAAGGCGGAAGTTGCTTTTGAGAGGCCATCTCGTTATAGGCCTTTTGCTCGATTAGGCTCCTTGTAGACAACTTCGCCTACCGCAATCGAACTACTATCCGTTCCCGTTAAACTTGCTGCCACGATAAGTGTTATATGTGGCTTGCTCGTATCTGGCACATACTGCTGGTTTTCGCTATAAATCAATTGTTCGATATTGTGCTCATCATTGTTCTGCTTCTCAAAGTCGAAACACGCTTCACTACTACTGATGCCTACAGGCTCTTGCGTGGCTGCTGGATAAGATATCGTCGGCCATGTACACCAATGAGAGAAATCTCCACAATATTTTGGGAGATGAGGGATAATCGGTAGAGCTCTATTGCCAAAAGCACGACAACTAGTGCCGTAGATGCTATTGCCCATGCCAGTCTCCAATCCTGAAATATCTTTTTCGAGGATAGCTTACTTGCAAGAGGTGTTTGTTGGCTAGCATGGGAGCGGACTCTAGGTCGAGAACGCCAATCCAGGCCCTCGTCTATCAATGTTCCTATACGCTTGATGACCGTCTCTCCAGGTTCTTGAAGATAAGGACTGAATTGAAAAATACCCGCAGAAAGCGCAAGTGCTGAGACTAGACCTATTATAATATGCACAAAATTATTCGACGTATTGACCCCGAAAACAACCGCGAGGCTACCACCAATAACGAGAAGGAAAACGAACCATTGCCCTCTTTTTATTTATCGGTCTGCTGCGTTTGCGAGGTTCCATCGTTGCTCAGAGGGATTTGTTGTGCTTGTGAAGCTCTGCTCTCAGTAATATCGTCTGGTTGCGCCTGCGCAGAGTCAGGTATCCTGTTATCCATCTACATCCCCTTTTCCGAAAGAGTATAGATTATGATCAAACAAACTGCCATTTTACCAATATTTATATTTAAAGATGAATATATTTCAATAGACGCTGCAAAATAAGTAAAATCAATTATTTAGTACTTTTGTATTGGCAAGAGACAAAATTGCTATTCTTGTCCCGTAGAACCACGTAGGCTTGGCTGTATATTACCAACATTGTTCTTTAGCTACTACTATCAAAATATGCTATCCTGGAAGAAACAAAAGCGCTTTTGTGAAGAATGAAAGAAACAGTATGAAATTGCACTACTAGGTATCGACCTCGGCACAAGCTCTATCAAGATCCTTGTCATGGATACGCAAGGGCGCACCTTGAGCACAAGCAAAGCCGACTATTCTATCCTTGCCCCTCAACCTGGCTGGTCCGAAAGCGACCCCGACGAATGGTGGTCCGCTACCGTCTCTGCTGTGCAAATCGCGCTCTCACAAACTCCTCCTCAGATTCCGATTTACTGCTATCGGGCTCTCTGGACAGATGCACGGTGTCGTGCTCACTGACGCTACAGCCCAACCTGTCCGCCCTGCACTTCTCTGGCCCATACCCGCGCTCAAAAAGAGCTCGCGCACTATCGCCAGTTGCCTCCATCTCTCTTAGAACATCTGGCAAATCCTCTTGTCCCCGGCATGGCTGGCCCATTGCTCCTCTGGCTCATGCAGCACGAACCTGCATCCTATCAAAAGGCTCGCTGGGCACTCCAGCCAAAAGACTGGTTGCGCCTTCGTCTGACTGGCGAAGCTGCCACAGACCCCAGTGACGCCTCTGCCACGCTCCTGTATGATCTATCGTCTGATACCTGGGCCACTGAAATCATTGCCGCGCTCGCTTTAAATCGTGATCTCTTTCCAGCAATTATTCCATCCGCGGCCAGCGCTGGCAAACTCTCTCCATCTGCCGCTAAATCACTCGGCCTCTCCGCCGGACTTCCTGTCGCGACTGGTGCGGCTGATACTGCCTCCGCTGCTCTTGGCACTGGCCTGCTTGCCCCCGGCCCAATCCAGTTGACGCTCGGCACCGGAGCACAATTTATTCAGCTCTCTTCGTACCCCAGAGCGGATCAGACCTTGCGCACGCACCTCTATCGTGCAGCCGATGCTGCCAACTGGTATACAATGGCCGCAGTCCAAAACGCTGGCCTCGCCCTCGACTGGGTACGCCGTATGTTCAATGCTACCTGGGATGAACTATACGCCAGCGCCGCCTCCATCCCCCCTGGCGCTGACGGCCTGCTCTTTCTGCCCTATCTGACAGGCGAGCGTCCCCACCATCCTGATCCATCTAGCGCCGGAGCCTTCCTCAATATGCATAGCAACCATCGGCGCGAGCATCTGCTCCACGCCAGCCTTGAAGGCGTAGCCTTCGGCCTGCGTGTCGCCCTTGAAGCTCTCCCGGAGCCAACGAGACAGACACATTACGCCTGGCCGGAGGTGGCAGCGAACACCCCGCCTGGCGTCAGACGCTGCCGATATTCTGAATCGAGCCCTGCTTACCGTTGATACCCCTGCCGCCTCAGGACGCGGTGCCGCCCTCCTGCTGGTATCGCCAGTGGCATCTGGGCTAACACTTCGGAGACAGCAGCGCTAGCCCCCCATACATCCCTTATCGCGACCCCCCAACCCGAAAGAGTCGCGAAATATAATCACGTCTATGCAAACTACCTTAATGCCTCAATGGGAAAACACTCTCTCGCCCCACAGAGGACGTAGAGCTCTGTCAATCTTGATGACACACTTTGTAGAAGCCGGCTGAACCCGAGAGACCTGCTGCATCTCCCTGTCCTGACGCACTCTTGACCGCTCTCTGCTCCGCAACCTGGTAGGGACATGATGCAGCGTGCTGTTCGCCTGGCACCATCAAACAATGGCACGCACGCGTAATCGTGTCCTGCTCGCCCAGCAATTCTCTCGCCCCTGGCGATTTTTTGAGCAGATGCAGAGAGCCCAGCCCCCGCAAATTTGTAGGGTTGGCTTTCCCCGTCCGCCTTACTGCACGCCTCTCTTGTCCTCGCCCCGCAGAAGGTGTCCGGCAGAGAGCCCAGCCCCCGCATATTTACGTAGGGTCGGCTGTTGATCCTGTCTTTTACCCACAAAAATAAAGGAAAACAAGATGATACAATGGAAGGAAAGGAAAACAAGAAAGACAAGAAAAGGGAAGAAAGAATGCAAGAAAATTGCATGGAAAGTGCAAGCGAGTGGGCGGTGAAGACGTTTGCAGGGGCACACTTAGCGCATGCGGACCGAAGCGAACGAGTGATCAAGATGGGAAGCGCTTTGGCGCGAGATCCGCAGGCATCCTTGCCCAAACAAATGGGAGATCAGGCCGCAACGAAAGCCGCCTATCGCTTCTTAGAAAGCGCACACACCAGCTATGAGCAGCTCATCGCGCCCCATCTGGAGCAGACCCGCGCTTTGATGCAAAAGAAGAAGCGGATTTTGCTGGTTCAAGATATGACCGAAGTCCATTACAGCCATCATCCCCAAACGAGGGGATTGGGTCCGGTGGGCCGGCAAGGAAAGGGCCAGGGCTATCTCTTGCAAACGGTGCTCGCCATTGATCCCAGCACGAGAGAGGTTCTGGGAATAGCAGCTCAGGAAGCCTTTTTGCGCCAACGCGCGCCTGTGGGAGAGACGAGTCATGGACGAAGCAAACGCAAGGAAAAAGAAACGCAGGTCTGGTCCCGGCAAGTACGAGAGATAGGAAAAGCACCAGCAGATTGCCACTTTCTTCATGTAGGAGATCGGGGAAGTGATATCTTTTCCTTCTTACAGGAGTGCCTTGATCAAGACTGCGACTTCGAGGTGCGGGTCAATCATGATCGGCGGGTGGACCTGCGCGTGGATCAAGCAAGAACGGCAGTCCCCCCCGCCGAGCTTCGTCATGGCAAGCAACGCAACGCCGATCTGGAGCCGTGCAAGCATCTGTTTGAAGAAGTGAGAAGCTGGCCGAAGATGGGGGAGGAGACGATCCGATTGGATGGGAACCAGAAACGCAAGCAACGGGATGCGATCTTGTCCATCAGTTGGGGAGAACTGCGACTCTGGCCACCAGATGGGGAAGCAGGCAAGGGAGCCGGGCCGATGGTGGTCACGGTGGTCAGAACCTGGGAAGCCGAGGCCCCAGAGGGAGTCGAAGCGCTGGAATGGTTGTTGCTGACCAGTGTGGCAGTGGGAAACGAAGAGCAGGCCTGGGAGCGGGTCGCCTGGTATCGGATGCGTTGGATCGTGGAGGATTACCATCAATGCCTGAAAACGGGGTGTCAAATTGAGACGCGTCACCTGCAAAGCTATGAAGGATTGCGCACGATCTTAGGCTTTTTGGCTCCTTTAGCGGTGCGACTCTTGCAACTGCGGACAGTGGCTCGCCAAGACCCGCAGCGGTTGGCAGGGGAGATCTTGCCCCCCGACGTGGTCCGCGTGGTGGCACATCTGGCGAAGGTGGCTCCCCAGCGTTTGACGTCGCGAGAGTGCTGGCGTCGTATTGCTCAGGCTGGTGGTTTTTTGGGACGCAAGGGAGACGGAGAGCCAGGATGGAAAACCCTCTGGAAAGGATGGTTGCATATCCAAACTCTTCTGGAAGGCATCGCTCTCGCTTCTCAACTCTCCATCGAATAGAATTTTGTGGGTAAAAGACAGTGTTGATCTCTGACCGCCTCGCCGAGCCACCCACCTCGCCCTCGCAGACTGCACGCGAAATCGTGTCCGCCCTACCGAGCGCTTCTCATTTATTTTTATCCTCATTTCCCCTAAAGTTTCTCCTCCTCCTGTCGATCTAACAAACAAGATACCGTGTCGTTTGTCAAGAGGCAAACAGATCTGTAAGGACATGCTGTTCACCGTGCCTCCTCTGGGGGTCTCTGTCCGTGCTAGCCAATAGCCGACCTCGCTCCGAAGCATGGACTAACCCATACAACTTATAGAGAGCTTACCAGGGGATGTTTCCGTTTTCATCCTGGAATGATCCTGTTGGGCCATCTTCGCCTAGAGTCGCGAGATGCACGATGACAGTCGCGGCCTGCTCAACGGTTCGATAGCCTCTATGGTTATTGAAATCCGTGTCCGTAAAGCCAGGATCGGCAGCATTTACCTTAATGGACTCTGTGCCAATTCTTTTGCAAATTCAACGGTAATCGCGTTCACTGCCGCTTTTGAGGATTGGTAAGGCAGATTATTGACCTGAAAGAACTCATTGTTCCTATCGCTGGCCTGCGTGATCGAACCCAGCCCGCTTGAAACATTCACAATTCTCCCGGCCTGGGACTTGCGCAGCAAGGGCAGCATGGCTTTGGTGACCGCCACTACGCCAAACACATTAGTGTTATAGACGGTTCTCATTACCGCTAACGCAGTGTCGCTTGGTTTGTTCGCATTGCCCCCTGATATGCCTGCGTTATTAATAAGGATATCGAGTCTCCCGAACGTATCCGCAATAGATTGAGCCGCTCGCGCAATGCTTTCCTCGTCAGTGACATCGAGCTGCACAAATGTGGCCTGAACAGAGAGCGCGGCCAATTTCCGGACCGCCTCTTCACCTCTTGCTTTATCGCGGGCCCCAATGATCATGTGGATACCCTGCTGCCCTAGTTGCCTGGCAGTCTCAAATCCAATTCCCTTATTCGCACCTGTAATCAGGGCAAGAGTATTATTGGACATATGATATCTCCTTCGTCTATTCTTTGATTTCCGCTGATGTTGTCGTCTGTATGCATAATCTTCCGCTAAAACATCTCTGACTTTCTCAAGAGCCAGTGTGAGGTTGGTGAGTTCCTCTACGCTCAGGGTTTGCGTGATGCGAGCAACCCACTCATTTTCATACTCAGCCAGCTTCTCCAGGAGTTCCCTTCCTTTTTCCGTAATGCAAACGTTCTTCGTTCTCCGGTCGCTGGCAGACTCATAGGTCGCCAGTCCCTCATCCACCAGCGCATCAGCCAGTCGCTGAATGCTCTGTCTCGTGTAGCCAGTCAGCCTGGCAATCTGACTCACAGTGAGAGGGCACGGCTCAATGTTCCCCAGGATTTGCCAGCGAGCGCTTGTCTGTTGATACGTCCCGGTAACGAGATCTCCGTGCTTGAGCACCATGTTATTGGCAGCGAACAATGCTCTCGTAAATTGTGTGAAACATTCTGATATGTCGTTACGCATGGACAGAGTATATCACAATTGACAGCATGCTGTCAATTGTGAAGGCTTTGTGAACTGTATTCTGAATTCCTGCATCAAAAAAAGAGACAGTTGTCATCACCAAACCCATAGTAGAAAAGATATACCTCATCTAGCCAGAGAAGAGAAAAGAGCGAGAGGCGTAGCTGTACACTTGCTAAGCTCAGCCTCTCGCAACCCAAATCGAGCTCAAATGCGCCAGAAAAAGCCTTCCTCCCAGCCCAAAAGTGTGTTATACTCTCCTCAGAGAGGAGCCTCTCGCAAACGCCCCTCTAAACCCGCCCCAGAAGCCGCCTTTTTACACGAGGGGTAGGAACCGAAGAAATTGCGAAAGAGCAATTGGAACCGCCAAGCCTTACGAGAGGCGCTAGTATCTCTTGATTTGAATTGTAGGAACCGAAGAAATTGCGAAAGAGCAATTGGAACCTGTGCCCTCCGGCGAGATCAATCTTCAATTGCCTCCCTCGCAGTAGGAACCGAAGAAATTGCGAAAGAGCAATTGGAACTTAAGCCAGCAGCTCTAACATGCGGCACGGAGGAACGCTATCAGGGCGTAGGAACCGAAGAAATTGCGAAAGAGCAATTGGAACTTCTGCAAAGGTCTCCCTTACCTGAGGGGCGACTAGGGGACGTAGGAACCGAAGAAATTGCGAAAGAGCAATTGGAACAACAGTGAGACTTCAATTCCCAGGTAGATAAGCCCCACAGTCAGGGTAGGAACCGAAGAAATTGCGAAAGAGCAATTGGAACACCAGACCATAGTCCTGGACTACCAGGAATGCATATACAGCGTAGGAACCGAAGAAATTGCGAAAGAGCAATTGGAATTTACAATATCCTTTGCAAAAGAATTACCAAATATCGATTATAGAGTAGGAACCGAAGAAATTGCGAAAGAGCAATTGGAACTACGGTACAAAGCTAGCAGTACCCGGTAGTCTCGGTTTGGTAGAGGTAGGAACCGAAGAAATTGCGAAAGAGCAATTGGAACATATCTCAAAATCGAACAATTCAATGTACGGCGCGGCTGGCCCCCTCTGTAGGAACCGAAGAAATTGCGAAAGAGCAATTGGAACGCCTGGAAGTCATCCAACCTGATCAGCGGCATCCCCTTCATCGAGGTAGGAACCGAAGAAATTGCGAAAGAGCAATTGGAACCAAACCGCCTGGCCGCTTCAAGACCTGGAAGCTGCTCATTCCAGTAGGAACCGAAGAAATTGCGAAAGAGCAATTGGAACCGCAGTGCGACGCCGCTGAAGCAGCTCCTTGTATATCAAGTAGGAACCGAAGAAATTGCGAAAGAGCAATTGGAACTCACCAAGATGGCACGCCATTTTTTATCATCACCGTGTTGCCATATGTAGGAACCGAAGAAATTGCGAAAGAGCAATTGGAACAAGATCGACGCATTGTCACCGAAAAGGAGGCCGTCGCTGACGTAGGAACCGAAGAAATTGCGAAAGAGCAATTGGAACCATCAGAGCAATAAAGTGATGCTACTCTGACAAGCGAAAGCTGAGTAGGAACCGAAGAAATTGCGAAAGAGCAATTGGAACGATATCAAAGATGTCGCAACAATATCAATTGGCCTCTGGCGTAGGAACCGAAGAAATTGCGAAAGAGCAATTGGAACTCAGATTAAAAAGAATGTGCTTACTCTTCTCCCCCATGTTGGGGTAGGAACCGAAGAAATTGCGAAAGAGCAATTGGAAACTGTCACAGTAATATAGTACTCAAGCCCAGCAGCGTACACAGTAGGAACCGAAGAAATTGCGAAAGAGCAATTGGAGCTTTATAAGGAGAAGTCCACGGTAGTTGCACGAGGCCATGCGGTAGGAACCGAAGAAATTGCGAAAGAGCAATTGGAAACTGTTCCCCATTTGACTGCACTCCGTTATTGTCAAGAAATACCAAAGTAGGAACCGAAGAAATTGCGAAAGAGCAATTAAAACACTGTATTGGACGGGGCGTTATTATATTTCGGATCCTCTCCATCGCTAGGAACCGAAGAAATTGCGAAAGAGCAATTGGAAGTTCGAAGATATGAATAAAAAAGCAAAGATTGTTACCAGTAGCTCTCTAGTAGGAACCGAAGAAATTGCGAAAGAGCAATTGGAACCACGAAGTTCGTCATACTCTCGACCTTCGAGGAAGAAGGTAGGAACCGAAGAAATTGCGAAAGAGCAATTGGAACTGCCAGAGGTCCGTGTAGGACGAGGAGTCGAGCGCAGTAGCAATCGAGGAAATTGCGAAAGAGCAATTGGAACTGTGGCTAGTTGAGCAGGAAGGATGATGGAGGAAAAGCAGCGTAGCAATGGAGGAAATTGCGAAAGAGCAATTGAAATTTTTCCTATTTTATCTTCTCAAACAACATAAAGAAATATCCAAGAAGTAGCAATGGAGGAAATTGCGAAAGAGCAATTGGAACAAGCCAGCATCCCTATGAATGATACTTCTGACAGTCTGTTGTAGCAATCGGAGGAAATTGCGAAAGAGCAATTGGAACTTTGAGAGCGTTGCAGGCCAACCCGAGAGATTGCTCATCGATGTAGCAATGGAGGAAATTGCGAAAGAGCAATTGGAACGACATAATCCCGCCTGAGTGGTAGATTGATCTCAAAGTATCGTAGCAATGGAGGAAATTGCGAAAGAGCAATTGGAAATGAATTACCCACATCGTAGATAATCCATATAATCTAGTAGGGCAGATCGGCTAGACCATACTCCTACTCAGCCAACCACACCCTGGCCAGATATCGACTACATTATCAATAATCTCTGACCACATAGAATCCCGCTCTCAGATGACACACTTCATCTGAAGGAGATATTCCAGGGGTAGAATAGCTGAAATTGAACCTCTCCCGCTCTTCAAATCATCTTTTACAC
>CAVZQK010000063.1:0-67052 GCA_963777355.1 uncultured Chloroflexia bacterium | reverse complement strand
AGAATGACCTTCAAGTATCTCAAGCGGTGAATCACTATTCTGACCCCACAAAATAATTGGCTCAAAATCGTGCTTCCCGTTTTGTACCGCTTCTGCAAGTGTTAAAAACCGATCATTAGGGACATCAAAGACAACTTTCCCGTTTTGTATATTCCTTACCCCATCCTTCACGAGGTGCGTGCCGTCCGTCAACTCGTTCCAATAGCTATAGTCAACATATCGTAGATCATCAATCTCGTTGTGTGACAGCTCAGCTTCATACCAACGAAGATGAGTGGGGACGCCTTCAAACATTTCACGGTTCTGACGGTAGCCACGGCACTTGCCAAGTACCCGTGCGCGTAGCTCGTTCTCCTGGTTGTTTGTCATATCGGGATGGGTAATAATGACGTCATCGGCACCAAATGACTGCATCGCTTTTCGTACGTCCTCGCCAAACCTTGGAGAAGAGATTTCTGCTTTAAGGAAAGCAGCGGCCATGGCCGCTTCAGGGATTTGCTTTAAGAGTTTCATATCATGGTTTCTTTACATGTATTAGCGCCTTTACACAAAGTGCAGAAGAGCCGTTTAACGTTCGCATTTACACTTTACCTGCTTCCTCCTCCAACCACGTCCCAATCTGTTTTTCCTGTGGCCGACCAACGCTTGCCCCGCACGTCGGTCTGGACTTTCCGTGGCTCATGTGGTGGGAACCGGAGGACGCCCTTGACTGGAGTGAGCGAACGGGTTCTTCCGCAACGAGGACATTCCACCACCGTGACAGAACTGGCCGTAAATCGGTTGAGATCAACGGGAATCACCGTTTTAGAAAACGTGCATTTGGGTGAGGTAGGCGGCGGTTCCTGTTCTTTTGCCGTTTCCACCGTTTCCATTGTGTGAAGCGCGTCTTTTTCCGGGACGATTTGCCGTTCGGGCTCTTTCCCATTCAAGCTGGCTGGCTCTGCCTGGTTTTGCTCTTGAGGGAGAGCTTCAGGACCTGCACCATCAATGAGCTTGAGCGTATCATGGCGCAGGACCAACAATTCTGCGGCAAACTTGAACCGCTCGGCCCTTACCTCTGTTTCCCCGGCCAGATACGACCATTCCAGGGCCGCCGTCACCAACTTCATGAGGTTGTCCATCGTGACACGGCCTGAGTGGGTCGGGTCCAGGACGGGATTGGTGAGCCAGCCATAGATGCTACTCGTCCATTGGCGCAGGTTGAGTTGTGGAAAGAGAGGTTGGTACACCTGTTTCCAGGGTCGCCAGGATGGCACGGACTTCATCGGAAGTGTGGGAAGCGATGCGACAAAAGGGTTGCAATTTATCGAAGCGTCGTCGGAATTGCAGCCAGGTCGGGTCAGGCAAATCGAATGTTTCCTTCAAGGGGATCGTGTCCCCACGCCCTGCTGCTACCAGACACAAGCCAAGCGGATAATCGTACTGTAACCTTCCCTGGTCTGTCACTTCTTTGAGTAACATCAGATGTTCTAAAGAGAGATCGTGTGCATCATCGACAATGAGGAATTCCGTGCCGTATTGGTGCAAGTGTCCCATGAGTTTGGGTTTACGCGTGCTCCAATGCCCTCGGATCGGCAAGCCCAGCGCTGCCAAAAACTGGTCACCTAACGCCTGTTCATTGTCATTGTTTTTGGGAGCCACCACTGCGAGAACGGATCGTCCACCAGCCCTTTTTTGCAAGTCGCGGATACTCATGGTTTTGCCTGCACCCGGATCAGCCACGAGCAGATGCCAGGAACGATTGTCCCAGGAGTGCTGGAGCATCTTCTGGAGCCGTTTGGCGAAGGCGGTTTCGACAAACATCTCTTTTCTGAAAAGAGGATGAGTCATGCGCGTTACTCCTCTCGCATCATGCGGACGGGTAAGAGAGGCACGGGACGATCCGGTTCAGCATCCGGGACAGGGTCCGCAAGCGTGACGACTTGCGCGATCTCGGCTGAGACAGCCGCTAATCGTTCAGAAACGAGGGCGGGATGAATGTCACTGCGTTGGCGATCCCATTGACGGGCCTGTTCGCCTTGACGAATCTCGGTGCTACGGCGACGGCGGGAGGCTTTTGCTTCGTCCTGAATACGAGCACGAACGGGCAATCCTTGTTCACGGGCAAGATGACGCTGCTCCTCATTGTGTTTGCGCATGGCTCTGGCTTCCCACTCGCTCACTCGGCCTCCCATCAGTTCGGGGCAATAGGCTTCGCCAACATATTCGCCTTCAACGAAGATGTAGAGCACGCCCACGTCCCTTCTGTCATAATACAGGTCAAACTCACGGCCACGCAGTCGTGAGAGGAGTCCTGGACAGACATACCAACGCCCCTGAAACGACAATCTGTTGCTGTTTTGCACACGATAGCCATGATGGAGTGTCTTGCGATTTTGGGCCTTCATGAGCAGCAGTTTCAAATCATCGGGCGACCCCAAATACTGTGGCACCCCGGATGCCGCCACCGCCTGTTCCCACAGAATGTACCGGCGTTGTTGTCGGGTCGTGTCAAATTCGCGTTGGTAATCATCAACGATGGCCTGATAGAAGCAGCGCTCCAGGTCTTCCAGCGTCATCCCTCCCGCCTGCGCCGCCGTTTCGGCATTGTGGACACCGTACGACGAGTTGGGAAGTCGTTTTTCAAAACGTTCCGTCATCCACCGAAAGAGCGTTTCGACCGTTCCTTTTGCTGATGGCGCATACGGCGGGACTTGCTCAGTAATAATTCCCAACCGATCCACAAGCACTTGTCGCGCACGTTCAGAGGTGAAGATCTTCCCTCGATCATGAAAGATAATCGCAGGTTTGCCAAAACACGGCCACACATGCTCACAGCCATTGATGCCAACCAGGTGATCTTTCCGCTCCATACAGACCTTGACCAGGCGCATATAGTCTTCTTCCTTGAGTGGCCCTAGAGCCAGGACCGCGCCGAGGATTGCTGCTGTTTTGACACAGATGAGCACCGCCGCATGCACCCGGCTCGCCACCGTTTCACCAGAAGGCGTAACAACATATAGGTCCATCGTATGCTCATCGACCTGAGTAAGCAGAGCTGGAGCCGGAATGGAGAGCACAAAGGACTCAGTGGACTCACGGGGACGCACCACCGATTTGTCTCCTTCGCGCATCGCCATCAAGTCCGGGTCAAGCTTCAAGTGCTGCACGGCTGTACGCACCTGCTTGTAGGAGGGAAGTTTGACGATGGTTCCGGTTTCCGAGGATATTCGTGCTGCGACCTGCTGCATTTCGGTATGCTCTCGAATGGCCGTCATGGTCAGCCGTGTGGGCAGCCCAAAGAGCCGACGGATACATGCGGCGAAGGCCGGGTGAAGGCTCGTCGCCCTTCGGTAGCTGCCGTGAGGCACACAGGCGAGCTGGCCTCTCTGTCGGGTCCTACTCACCAGCCGCGAAAGCGTCGAAGGAGGGATGCCTTCCTTTTCGGCAACGCTGCTTTGGGTAGCCCCGGCCAGCACTTGTTGCACAGCCCGCAAATTCCGGTGAAATTGCGTGCGTTGTGGTTCTGGAAGCGTCGAGGCATCAAACGTCGGGCCAGCAATGAGGGGAAGTGGTGGATGTTAGCTGGCAAGCCGTCGTGCGGCCTCAGCTTTGACCAGGTTCCGATCTTTCCGTTTGTCATCTTCCATGCCTGCCTCGGCGAGGAACGGTGTTCCGTCGGCGAGCGTGCCCACGAAATCGGGCAGATAATGATGGGGGGTGTTCTCAAACGTGTAGCCAATCGCGAACGGGGCGTGTTGTGGAATCGGCAGTCGATACGCGCGTGGCAAACTCTGGACCAATGTCGCCACGTGCGTAGCTAGCAACCAGGGGGTGATACTCAAGCCAGAGCATGAAGCGTTCTTCGAGCTGGCTGCAAAACGGTTGTCTGATCACCGTGCCCGTTTTGAGACTGGGAACCCATCCTGAAATGGAGCGTCCCGCTATTTTGAACAGATCAATGCCCTGTACTTCCGGTGCGCGCATTCACATCCTCGCCTCGATCTCGTGCGTCCATCTTCCGCAATACCAATGGTGTGTTAGTTCCCGCAATGAGGAAAGCGATTTACAGCTTTTGAAGCAAGTATACCTGATGGAGAGCGGTTTTCCCAGGAATTTTTGTCCCAAGGTTCAAGATTGAGGGCAATGTTTCACGTTTGTGGGCCAGATCGTCTCACTTCGTGAGGCATTTACCAATAGAAAGCCATTGGCTGATAGCGGTTCATCAATTGGCTAAAGGCTTCTTTCTCACTGCTACGAGCCAGGGCGAGAAGTTTAGATTCGGAATACTCTTGCATATACCTCGCTGTTTTTCCTCCATTTATTGCTCTCATAAATGTAGTGGCAAAAATCTTATTGCTGGTTGGATTACAGGAAAGCGAAGATCGATAACGAGAAAAAATGGTAGAATAGCGCAATAGATAAGATTGGAGAAGCGACAATGGCGACACAAAAGCTGGCCTGGAGCGAGGCCGCACAAGCTTTTATAGTGAGCCGTTTCGTGATTCTTGGCACGAGCTGGATTGGCCTCGGCATTTTTCCTCTCTATGGGACAAAAAATGGTTTGAACTGCATACAACAAGCAACTGCTTGCTTGCTGACATGGAACTATTGGGATCTGCTCGCCTATAGTGATATTGCGCATTACGGCTATCGTCTTGCGCAAAACACGGTCTTTTTTCCTCTCTGGCCGCTCTGCCTGCATATGCTGGGGAGTTTGTCAGGCGGAACAGAAAAGGCCTATTTTTTCTCGGCGTTGCTCCTGGCAAATATTTTCTTCTTTCTAGCACTACTGATATTCTTTCTCTTAGTAAGCAAGCTATTTGATGAGAGCGTGGCACGCAGGGCACTATTCTGCCTGGCATTGTATCCCTATGCGCTATTTTTTTTTACAGGCTACAGCGAGACGCTTTTTTTACTGTTGAGCCTGGCAACTTTTTATTGTCTACAATCTCAACATTTTGTAGTATGGTTGCTTGCCGGTGTGTGGGCGGGACTGGCAACACTTACACGAGCAACGGGGCTGATGCTTATCGTTCCATTGAGTATCGTGTATGTCCAGCGCTTTTTGTGGAAAGAACAATGGTGGAAAAGGGGACTGGCCTTACTATCAACGCTCCTTCCACTAGTAAGTATCGGCGGCTATGCACTTTTTCTGAAGGCTACCTGGAAAAATCCGTTGCTTTTTATTGTCGCTGAACAGGCCGGGTGGGGACGGCATAGTGCGCTGCCCTGGGTCGGATTAGTTGAAACGATTACAGACCTCCTCACTGGCTATCAGCTTTTGCATAATACACTGGACCTGGTATTTACAGTATTTCCCCTGATTGTGCTGCTAGTCGGATGGAGGTGGTTACCAGTTTCGTATAGATACTATGCACTGGCGATGATGCTTTTCCTGCTTAGTAATCCCTCTGTCGTTAGCGAACCACTGGCCTCAGCACCACGCTATATGCTCACGATCTTTCCCTGTTTTGTGCTTCTGGGGCACTGGTGCAAAGATCCTCTTTTTATGTGGATCTATAAGACGGTCAGTGTAGTCCTACTTGTGATCTTGACACTCTTCTTTGTCCATCATTATTGGGTTGCCTAGAACAAAAAAATCACAAAAAATTGGTGTCAGAAATTGTTCTGCGATATTTATGTACTGGCTTTACGCTTCTGCTTTTTGGTGGTTAGCGCGGCGGCGGTAGAGGATATTAAAAGCAAGGACGAAGCCGCAGGTAAGAATGGCCAGGAGAATCAGAAGCCAGGAAAGATGGAGAGGAAGCGTTGGTTGAGCGAGCGTATCGAGGAAGGAGAACGACCGATACGATGATCCAAGACCAGCGAGGTCATCATGGATCATCGTAGCACTCGTCCAACCCAGGACAAGAGCGGCGATATCGAGAATCCAACCCAGTCTTTCTACAAGCATAGAGACGAGAGCACTACCGAGCAACAGAACAGTAATGCTACCCACGAGACCTATCACCAGAGGGAGAATCTCGCCGTTGGCTAAAGCACCAACCGCAAGAATATTATCGAGACTCATAGTCACATCGGCAATGAGAATTGTGAGCAAGGCAGAAAAGAAAGCGCTATGAGAATTTGTCAGGCGTCTAAATAGAGCCGCTATACCTGTAGAAGAAGCAGGCTCAGGCTCTGTGATTGTAGGAGAGAGATTGGCCTGCGAACGATCTCGAAGGAGTTTTTGAGCCAGATAGAGGAGGATCAAGGCACCAATAGTCTGGATAAAGGGGATATTAAGTAAGACAGAGGCCAGGGCGGTAAAGAGAATGCGCAAGGCCATAGCCACAGCACCGCCGATAGCGATAGCATACCAACGCTGGCGACGAGCTAAGCCTGCCGCAGCGGCACCGATGACCAAAACGTTATCTCCACTCAGGAGGAGATCAAGCAGAAGGACTCCTCCTACCATACTACCAACTACAAGAACATTCATATACGTCTCCCTATATATATTTATCTTTTCTACGAAATAACCGTATATAAAGTAGACGTAAATTTGTCTTTCGGATCAAATCAGAGTAAATTGGCTAATTAAGCAGGCAGTATCATCGGCACAGCAGGAGCATGTTTCGCCTGTGCGGGCTTCGTGGAGGGCTTCACGGCCTTCTTGGATCAGGAAGTAGACAAGGGCGAGAGCGGCTAAAGGGTCGGCCCACCACCAGCCAAAGAAGCGATTGAGCAGGAGGCCTACAAGCAAGGTGAGAGACATATAGGCACAGGTCACACTACAGGCGGCATCCGCTTTCAGAGCAGGACTGTTAATGCGTTTCGCAACACGGAGCTTGCCCTGCCATAAAAGCGGCATGAGCATTGCGGCAACCAGGGCGAGGCCGACGCCCCACCAGGACGGCTCTGATCGAGATTGAAAAAAGGCGAAAGTGAAAGCGCTATCGCCGACGATATAGACAGCCAGAGCAAACAGACTAAGAGCAGTAACCCAGGAGGCACGCCGTTCAGCCTGTTCCACGCGCTCCACGTCACCACCGCGCTGTTCAACCAGAAGTCGCCACAAAAGCATACCGCCTGCAACCAGCTCGACGACACTATCCAGGCCAAACCCTTGCAACGAGACGCTACGGGTGGCAAAACCAACAGTGATGGCAACACCTGCCTCAATAACCATCCAGGCAATAGTGATAATCTCGATCTGGATTCCCTGGCGAAGATCGCCAGTGCGCAAGGAAACAGGCGAGGCGGCAGAAGCTATGCTCCTGATGGGAAGCTCATGTGCCATAATCGACTATCCCTTCTGAACAGGTTTAAGAATGAACGTGTGCACCTTCTTCATACTCATGCTCATGATCGTGATCATGAGTCTCTTCCATCTGACAATAAAAGCCTTTGACATCGCAACATTTGCCCTGATGCTCGTAGCATTCAAACTGGAGCGTTGAGTGTCCAATGCGATACTTGCTGCGCAACATATTTTCTAATTGATGCAGGACTGGCGCACATTCGTTGAGCGACAAATTTGCAGTCTGCACATGGGCAGAGAGGGCATACATGCCGCTGGTGATGCTCCACACATGGAGATCATGGACATTGCCTACACTGGGTATATTCTTCATATCCGAAACCAGCGCAGGGAGATCAACATCTCTAGGGGTAGATTCCAGAAGAATATCGATAGTTTCACGCACAATACGCCAGGCACCAATAGCAATCAGTACAGCAATACCCAGAGAGAGGATGGGGTCCAGGGGATACCAACCAGTCAGGAGAATTACCAGGCCAGCGACAATAACGCCTACACTAGCTCCCACATCACCAAAAACATGTAAGGCAGCGGCTCTCGTATTAAGATTCTCTTCCTCTCCTTTACGCAAGCCAAAACCGATATACAGATTGACGGCGATGCCAATTCCGGCAGAGACAAACATAAACAAGGGCTGAATCGGTTCAGGGTGTTGAAAACGCTGAATGGCCTCATAGAGAATCCAGACCGTCACAAGAATAAGCGTGATGGCATTGATAAATGCAGCAAGAATACCAACGCGATGATAGCCAAAGGTCTTGCGGGCATTAGCGGGCCGTTCAGCCTGGGCCGTAGCAAACCAGGCCAGGCCAAGAGCAAAGATGTCAGTAAGCGCATGTCCCGCGTCAGAGAGCAAAGCCAGAGAATGGGCCAGCAGGCCACCTATGACCTCAGACACCACAATAATAAGCGAGAGGAAAAAAGCCAGACGCAACATCTTTTTTGCCATACCATGAGTATGATCATGTCCAGCGCTCATTGCTCATCCCCTTTCTCCAGGGCATTGCGTGCATCGAGAGCGTAGCGGGTGCACTCATAGACACCGTGAGCCACATCGTGAAGCAGATCATCGGCCAGGCCAAGCAGGATTGCCACCCGTGGATCACTTAATTGATAGAGCGTATAGCGTCCCTGCGGCGAAGAGACGACCAGATCGCAATCGAGCAGGCAGCGAAGATGGTTCGAGACATTAGTGCGAGAGAGGGCCGTTTTTTCAGTGATCGCCCCTACCGTCATGGGTCCAGCACAGAGCGCTTCGAGAATGGAAAGACGAGACATATCTGAAAAGCCACGAAACAATTTTGCTTTAAGCGCTGTAGCGTGTGGAACCAGCGTTGGCATAAGATCCTCCTGATCTTCTATTACGTCACTACTTAATGACATTATAGAAGATCAAGAGAATTTTGTCAAGAAAGGGTTTTGGTATTTTAAGAATAGTATAAAACAGCGAAAAAACGGGTTATTTTTTGATAAACTCGCGGGCAAAAGCACGCAACGGCTCCTTCCACACTTGCGCTTGATATATGTAGAGAAGAGGAGGTCTGCCCATAACCCAGGATTGTTTTCTGTGAGGGGAGGGAACTCTGAGTTTTGGACATCCCCTCATCATGTTGATTTAAGCAAAAAATGCAATTAGCCGCTGTGCGACAACCTCTGGAGACTCAATAGCAAGCCAGTGACCATTCTGAGGAAAATGTTCAACGTGTGCGCCCTCAAATTGCTCCGCATACTCTGGTGTAATAAAGGGATCTTTGTCTCCCCAGAGTACAAGCGTAGGAATACGAGCTGTCAGATTATGGAGACGATCTTCTCTCCCAATGAAATCCTTCGGATTGATGCTACGGTACAATTTCAGCATCATGCGCCGCGTCTCAGGTTTTGCAAGAGAGCGGAAATAGGACTCACGGACATACTCTGGACTTACTAACGGAGCCATTTGGCGCATCATCTTTTCTTGCGAAGAAAGGGTTATCGTTGCCATCGCTAATTCACCAAGCAACGGTGTACGCAATAAGCGAGCTGCCCCATGCCAGCGATAGCGCGAACTAAAGTTGGAGCCACCAATAATGGCAAGGCGTTGTACCTTTTGCGGATAGGTTGCGGCCCAGGATAGGCCATATGTGGCCCCAAAGTCTGCGACAACGAGGTTGAGCGGTGTTGGAATAGCAGTATCTTCTATAAATTTGTCGAGAAAACAAGCCATATTCTCTAGAGAGCAGACGAAATTTTCCGGAGCAGAAGAACGCCCAAACCCCGGCAGATCAAGAGCAAAACAACGATATTGAGCCTTCAGATGCTCTATCACGCTACTCCACATATCAGCCGAATCAGGAGCACCATGTAGAAAGAGAATAGGAGAACCAGAACCACAATCTGTCAGGTAAATGTTGACGCCTTGAATAACAGGTGACATACTCACTTCTCCTTTAGCAATATTTGTCTAGAGTATCTTCATCCATATGACTTCCAATCATATTACTTACAATCATAAAGCGAAAAAGGGAACATTGTCAAGGCAACATATGACGTGATAACATAGAACACGCTGGATTTTTACCAACGTAGAGTGAACAAGATTACACAAGATTACAAAGGAGGGGCAATGGATCGGCCAAATGCTTATCCAATTACCTATGGAGTATTAGGGCTGCTTGCATTTTGGGGACCCCTGTCTGGCTATGATCTCAAACGCCTTTTCGATCACATCCTCTCACCAATGTGGGGAGCAGCCCACAGCCAGATCTACCATGAGCTTCGGCGTATGGAAGATCTGGCTTGGGTAGAGATGGAGCGTGAGGAGCAAGAATCGCGACCAGATCGTAAAGTTTATTCTATTACACAAGCAGGACGTGAAGCGCTAGCCTCCTGGCAAGCACAACCTGCGGGCATTTTGCAGCTTCGCGACGAATTATTATTAAAAGTCTTATTTGGCTCTTTTGCACCTCCAGGTGACTTAGCAGCGAATATAAAAAAGAGTATTACAGAACATGAGGTACGCCTTCTCAACTACCGTCAAAATCAACAATACATTCCCACTCGTGGAGAACCTCTACAAGAAGGGCGTCGCCACAATCCCTACGCTGATGCCAATGAAGGAGACCCTTTCTTCAGTCTTATCTCGCGCTTCGCGGTTGAGTTTGAAAACACCTATCTGCGCTGGTTGTATGAGACACTCACGTTTTTGGAAGAGAACGAAATGCAAAAGCAATAACATGCTTCTAGTGGATTACAGAAAATCTCGCCAAATTTGAGCGAACGGCGAGTATAAATATACAGAGAAGGCTGTGCCCAGGGCTAATAACACCTGAAGTATTCTTAACAGAGAAGAAGGTAGAGAAACAGCTATTTAGCACAGGCGGACTTGATTGTCAGATGCAATAGCAGACCAGCCCAGGGAATTAGCGGTACCACTGTCGTTATCCCAAAAGGATGCCATAAGGCAGGTTGACTGGTTGAGGCCAGTCAAAAGTTCTGCCAGGATATCGGAACTTCTCGCTGTTTCAAAAAACAGGTAGGTATCCTGGCCTGCGGTATTCGTATATTCGAGGTACGCATTATTTGGGTCCTGCTCATAATTTTGTGGAATCGTTTTCCCTTGCAAAGCCATCGTTATTTGCGTGGCGACGTCCGTCCCGGATGAGACAGCCCAGGTGTTATTCGTCTGTCGGGTAAACAGACGATAATAGGTAGGAAGCTCCCAGGCAACCGGATGACTGCCAAACAACTGAGGTATCGAGCGCATATAGGCATAGACCTGCCTGACCCAATCGGCATTCACTACCGAAGTAGGGATGGGAGGAGTGTTGATCGAATCATGATCCAACGCCATGACAATAAAAAAGTCGGCAGAGTTGACGAGAGTGCTCCAATCCTGCCATGTTTGCCAATAGCTGCTTACCTGAGCCGTTTTCCAGAGCAATGTTTGTCCTAGAACAACTGGTAATGCGCGATGTAAAAGAGCATCGTACTGAGAAAATATTTGAGGATGTGTGCTGTAGCCATCCTCAATATCGTTAATGATGCAGTCATAAGGATACTGCCTGGCTTGTGTAATAATCGGTGCCAGCAGAGCAGGATTAGCGACTGCGCGTTGGGTATAGGCGGCAACATCCGAGCCTTGCCATTTCTTCGCCGTCTCCACTCCAGTTTCGTCCGCAGCAATTACCCCACAGACACGCGCATGGTAATAGGTGTGAGCGGTGGTAATCAGATTAGACAGGCAGCTAAGCATAGCTGGTTGATCAGAATAGGACCAGAGAGCGCCGGTATCTGGTTGGAGCCAGAAATTGCCAAAGACGTAGATATCTTTCGGTTTTTGCACTCCCTGTGCATTTGTATAAAAGGGGTTTGTCTGATAAATCTTCTGCCGCTGCCAGCCATCCAGGCAGGAAAAAATCCAGACAGAGGCACCTGACAGAGCAAGTTTGGGGCTAGTATCAGTACTTGTAGTACTGGTCAGGTCTGGCATGGGAGGGGTAGGAGTGGTTGGTTTAGAAGAATCAGAATGATCAGCCTGGGGGGCTGAGTCAGCACTAGCTGGAGAAATAGTGGGAGTGGGAGTAGGAATGGTCTGTAATGATGGGGCTTGTGTCTGTGGCTGATAGCGTGGGTAAACGACAAAAAAAACGACACCCATAAGAAGCCCTAATTGAATAAATCGCTTTAGCAGCATTGTGCGATATGATGGTCTATTTCCCATCGTTGATCTCCCTCCTTGCTCTCTTATCTGACGACGATGGAGAAGACAAAAGATAACAGATGATACCAAAAGAGGGTGGAGAGGGAGAATATTGAAATGGGCAGGAAAGAGGTGGGTGTTTATGGTGTTTGGGTGGCGGCTCATCAAGACTTTTTTGAGGATACAAATTTCATGTTCCTCGTTAGTTAACATCTTCTGAGCCGCCTTTTCTATTTTACCTATCAGGACTGCGAATGTCAACGGACAAGTGTGAGTACGGAGAAATTTGTCTTTTCTCGGTATTAGTCTTGATCTTTGGTTCCAGCCAGTTTTAAGTGCGTCTGCTTATTTTAGTGCCTTTTTTAGGAAAGGAAGAAAATTAGCTATTGATGTCTCGCTGTGGCGTCGAGTGAGACGCCGACTGAGGCTGTGATGATGAGCGCGATAGCCAGGATCTCGCGCAGGCCTATGGCTTCGTGAAGCAGGAGGAAGCCGATCAGGGTAGCGACGGCTGGCTCGATGCTCATGAGGACACCGAAGACGCGCGAAGGGAGTCGCCTGAGGGCCTCTAATTCTAGCGAGAAAGGGATGACGCTGGAGAGGATGGCGAGGCCTACGCCGGTCAATAGGACCTGGGGCCTGAGCAGAGCCGCGCCTCCAGTACTGATTCCTAGTGGTGCGATGACTATAGTCGCGACAGCCACAGCCAGGGCCAGACCTCCGCCGCCGCTAAAAGAGCGTCCAACCCTCGCGCTGCACAGAATATAGCCTGCCCAGAAGAGGCCAGCCAGAATTGCCAGAGCCGCCCCCAGCAAATTCACCGCCTGCTGTCCAATAGGTGCTAGCAGAAAAATACCGATCACGGCCAACAGTGCCCAGACAATATCCTTGACGCGCCGAGATTGTACCAGGGCCAGTCCCAGTGGTCCCACAAATTCTAGCGTCACCGCAATACCCAGTGGGATATAGCGAAGCGCCAAATAAAATACACCATTCATGATAGCCAGTATCACACCAAAGAGCAGAACATTGATATATTGTGTCCGCTTCAACCCACGCACCTGTGGTCGCCAGATAAGCAGGAGCGGAATGGCCGCAAAACCCAGACGCAAGAAAGTCGCCCCTAACGGTCCGATAGCCGCAAAGAGTCCCTTACCCACCGCCGCCCCCATCTGTACCGAGATAATCGCAAGCAATGCCAGAAATTGAGCAGGTACCTTGTGTGTTAGACCTTGCCAACGATTGTTAGACGGTGGAGATGATCTGTCTGAATGGGCATTCACAGTGCTGTCTATCTCTGCACGCTTTGCGTTAATAGGCTCGAAAGATGAACTCATGATCTCCTCTGACTTTTTATACAGGTCGTCTTAAAAATGCACCATTCTATCGTAGCATGAAATTGAGACTTTTCGATAGTCCAGGTTGCGCTAACCGGGTTGGTGCACTTCAGTACAAATGTCACGAGCAGATCATGATTGCCTTTCAGTAGAGATCCACCTAGTTTGTAGTAGCGGGTTGGAAAGTCATGGGAAGATGTTTGACGCCGAAGATCAATTCGGTATCGAGCTGCTCCAGGTGGCCGGGATCGAGAATCTCCCAATGTGAGAAACGTTTGAGCATCTCAGTAAGCACAACGCGTGCTTCCAGGCGAGCAAGGGGAGCACCCAGACAGAAATGAATACCATGACCGAACGAGATATGGCGGTTGGGATGACGATCAATGAGAAAGCGTTCAGGCTCAGCGAATTGCTGTTCATCAAAATTTGCCGAAAAAGTGAGGGGGCGAACAATCTCGCCCTTACGAATATGCTGACCTGCCAGCTCTGTATCTGCAAGGGCAATGCGGCTACCAACCGGATCGTGCGCAAGGACGCGTGCGGGGCCCATATAGCGTAAGATCTCTTCTACGGCACTACTCATCAAAGCAGGTTGGGCACGAAGTTGGGCAAGAGATTCGGGGAAGAGATTGAAGCAGAGCATAGCATTGCCCAACAGATTTGTAGTAGTGACGTTTCCAGCTACCAACAGCGTCAGAAAGAAGCTATACAGTTCAACAGGAGAAAGGCGTTCGCCATCTACCTCCGCATTGAGCAAGAGACTGATGAGACTGCCGTTAGCGGAGGAGCGGATATGTTCGATATGTTGAAAAAAATAGGCAGTGAGGGCCTGATCTGATCCATCCTTACCAGCCAGACCACGAACCGTCGCATCCGTCCATTTTTTAAAGAGCGGCCAATCTTCCTGCGGAAGTCCTAGCATCTCAGCAATCACGATGACAGGCAGGGGAGAAGCAAGTTCATCCATAAAATCAGCCTGGCCCTTGAGGCTAATTTTCTCCAGCAGATCAATGGCAATTGCCTGGATACGCGCTTCCATCTGTGCAATAGCACGAGCTGAAAACGCCTGTGAGATCAGGGAACGCAGACGCTGATGACGTGGCGGGTCCATCGCAATAATACTACGGCTCTCCTCCATCTCTGAAGAAGAGGGCCTCTGAACTTCAGAAGAATAGGTGGCATAATCAGAAAAGACCTGTACAACTTCCTGGTAAGAGAAAACTAACCAACCATACTCCTCACGATATGCTACAGGCTGACTGGCACGCATATCACGGCACCATGCAATTGAGCGCTGATGCCAGAGGAGTGGAGTCAGTGTATGGTCATCTTTATACGTAAGTAACTGGTTCATTATTCGTTGCCCCTTTCATATTACTAAAGAGTAGATATATCTTTGCGGAAGCCTATCTTCCTTCTCAGAAAGAAACGAGTTGCGGCATCACCTCTTTCCTGCTTCGTGCTCATAAGCATTACTGGACCATAATAGCCTGCCCAGCCTGCTCGTTCCAATAGCCGCGTGCCAGTTGCAGAAAGCTCTCGGCTTCTTGTGGTGTAGCAAAAACACGCCGAGGAATAACATAGGCCATCATAATTGAGCCAGGATTATCTATAATAAAGTACAGATTATATTTATCCTGATTGATAGCTTTGAACGCTCGCCAGGAGCTAGTAGAATCGCTCATCTCATTCTGCTGCTGCACGCCATGAGAACTGATAGTAATGATCTGTGAGCCTCTTTTTCCTGCTCCTTTAGCAATTTTAGAGACGCTTCTGCGCAGTCTGAATACATACAAAGCTAAGAACAAGAGAACAAATACGGCAGCAGAAAGTAAATTCAGTAGTATGCCAAGAGACAGAGACAGAGCTATAACCATAATGAGAAACACGATAAGTCTCCAACGTTTACGAAATAACGAATAGAGCGTATAGTGCCAGAGATCCTCTTTATTAAGGGTAAACCGTACATCCATAGCACACCTCATTTTTGTTTTATTTAAGCTTGAAATGCTTTTTTATTATGACTCATCATAACAGATTTCGGGAGAAAAGAACAAGATTTTGCTGAGATTCTCTAAAAGGAAAGTACGTACTTCAGATACGTAATTCTTCCGATATGCCAGGAAGTATCTTCCGATAGAATAACGAGTAAGAACAGTAAGTAATACAATACAAGCAGAGATTCTATAAGGAGACACTTCAGATGATGCAGCCATTCCTCCACTTGTTACAGACAGCGCTGAATGATAGAGACAAACTTGAGCGCATTCCTGTAGGCTATATTGACGATGCCAGCCGATTGAACCAGACACGCGTCACTAAGATTTGTACTACCTTTGGATCTGCTCCACAGATCGAAGCGGAGCTACGTACTTATCTGCAAGAAGCTCGCAGTAGAAAGCTGGCTCTCAGCATAGCTGGTACCCGTCATACGATGGGTGGGCAAACATTTACACCAGATGGCCTGATTCTAGATATGCTAGGCCAGAGTGGGATGCAACTGGATACACAGAAAGAGATTTTGCACGTACAGGCGGGGGCTTGCTGGTGCGATATACTCCCCTATCTCCATAAACACGGACGCTCGATTAAGATTATGCAAGCAAACAACTCTTTTAGCGTTGGTGGCTCACTGAGCGCCAACTGTCATGGCTGGCAGCCGCTAAGTCCGCCAATTGCCTCGCAGGTTCTTGCGTTTCGGCTGCTACTCGCGGACGGGACGCTCGTCAGATGCAGCCGGGAAGAGCAGGCTGAGCTTTTTTCGCTGGTACTCGGCGGATATGGTCTATTCGGCATCTTACTTGATGCGGAGCTTGCAGTAACGACGAATGAGCTTTATAGCCCTACCTGCTCGCTCTTATCCAGCGCTGACTATCCTGCGTTTTACCAGAATATGCTAGAACAACAGATACCTATCGGCCTGGCCTATGGACGCTTGAGTGTGGAATCTGGCAGCTTTTTGCGTGAGATCCTCTCGACGATCTACACCGTTCTCCCTTCCGGGCCTCTGCCAGCGCTGAGCAAGCCAGGGCTAGGCTGGCTACGGCGGCTGATCTTTCGCGGTTCCGTTGGCAGTGCTTATGGAAAAGCCTTGCGTTGGAACGCTGAGAAGCGCTGGGGCCAGTACGCGACAAAAAATGGTATTACCCGCAATCATCTGCTCAATGAAGGAGTTGAAATCTTTCAAAACCGCAGCAGAGGCAGTACAGATATCCTGCATGAATATTTTATCCCCCTTAAACAGCTCGAAGTGTTCCTGAAAGAAGCGCGTAGAATCATTCCCACATTCAAGATTGTCGATCTGCTCAATGTAACCATACGATTTGTTGCACCTGATCCTGATAGTTTCTTACGCTATGCGGATCAGGAAATGTTTGCTCTAGTCATGCTTTTCAATCAGTCTCGCAGCTCGCAGGCCGAGCAAGAAATGGCAGAGATGACGAGTGAGTTGATTGAAGCAGCCCTGGCAACAGGTGGTCGTTATTATCTCCCCTATCGTCTCCATGCAAGCATTGAGCAATTTCAGCGAGCCTACCCGCAAGCTACACAATTTTTTCAGCTCAAACGCAGATACGATCCAGAAGAGCTTTTCCAGAACGAGTTTTATAGAAAATACGGCAACTGTGTGGAGAAAAGCTATATCCCTACATCACAAAGGAAGCTTTAAGGGCGGCAATATCTCTTGCAGCAAGTTCATGAAAGCCTCTCTCAAGCAGCCAGGGAATTTCACTAAGTTGGCGTAAAAGTCGGTAGAGAGAGAGGAGATGTTTTGTTTCGGCATTATTTTCGATGCTCCCATATCCTGCTAAAAGAAAGTCGGCAAGCGGATGATCCCACAAGGTAAGAACGGCGATATCCAGAAGAGGATCGCCGGGTTGGGCGTCGGCAAAGTCAAGAAAAGCAAGGACCTTTTCAGGATGAGAACCGACAAGGATGTGGACGGGCTGGAGATCACCGTGCAAGAGTACAATTGGTCTATGCGCAAGAAGAGGTTGAAGGGCGACAAAGCGCTCTTGCAGGGCAGCTATTTGCGAGGCGGCAAAGAGCGCTAATCTTTTTACCTTCTCCAGCTCATCTTCTGCCCACCAGGAGATGAATGCGTCCCAATGCTGTTGCCCACCGGAAAATGGCGGATGGGCGGGTAGTGTGTGGAAGCGTTGAAGATATTTGCCTGCTTCTTGCGCGGCGGCTTGATTATGGGAAGACAAAAGCTGGCCTATTACTTGTTGCATGGCAAGAACAGCAGGCGGACCAGCGACAAAGGCGATAATTTGAGGGGTTGGCACACCGATAGAGGCAGCTTTTTGCGCAATCTCATATTCATGCTGAAGAACGTTTCCTTCTTTATAGACCTTTAACACGATATGTTGCTTTTCTGCTAAGAAGATGGCACGGTCTGGCTGAAGATATAAGGGTTTTAAGGGTTCATCTTCTAAGACAGAAAAGCGGGTCAGCGTTCTTTTTGCGGCTAATTCAAGTTCGTGATTCAGGTATAGACTTTCCATAAATGTCATTTCTCCGAAAGGCTTAGAGTCATGACTTGCTCGCAGCAATGTCACGCGTGGGTTTGACTGTCACCTCGACCACCTCGCCATGTTCATCGGACCAGACCATTTGCAAGATATGGTTGTGATAGGCGATGGTTTGTGGTGCCGTCAGAACGGCATTGTCCGTGGTCGAATGCGCATCGCTTACCAGCGTCACATGGTAACCCAGGTTGGTCGCTCTACGGCAGGTCGCATCTATGCACACCTCTGACTTACATCCGACGACGATGAGATGCGCAATGCCGCGCGCCTCCAGCTCCTGCTGCAGCATAGTGCCATAGAAGGCATCCGTTTCAGGCTTGCGAATAACCAGGTCTCCCTTTTCGGGCGCGATAGCCGGGTAAATCTGCCATCCAGGCGAGCCGATCTCATCCACATCATTATCCTGAATATAGATGATCGGTATACCTGTAGCACGTGCCTGGGTGATGAGCGTGGTAATGTTCTCCAACAGTATGTCGAGCTGGTAGACAGGGTTCGTTCCTGCCACCAGTCCCAGTTGCACATCAACAATCAATAACGCGGTATCTATCCTCATTGGAGGTACTCCTATCTTTTTTGGGGAAAACACTCTTCGGGGAAAAACGGGTAGTGTTCATAGGGCACCTCCTTTCCTGTTCTCTAAGTAACTCAGTACAAGGCAAGTATATCACAGATTATCAGAGTTATAAAGGAAGTAATACAACTATCAGAAGTGATATGTAAGATTGGTAATTTTCGGCGAGAGAGTGGTAGGCGAACCGGAGACGGCCAAGCCGATCTGCCCTACGCGATTGATTCTCGTGGGGGTGGGAAATGGGCTGGCCGATCTGCCCTACGCGATTGATTGATGGGCTGGCCGATCTGCCCTACGTAGTTTCTCGTGGGGGTGGGAGTTGTTCGGCCAGGAGGTGTTTTTGGATTTTGCCCATTGCATTGCGGGGGAGTGCCTCTAGAAAGACGATGCGGCGGGGTTTTTTATAGCTGGCAAGGCGTTCGCGACAGAAGGCGATAAGCTCTGCGGTATCTGGTATCTGGTCCGGTTTGGGAACAATGACAGCAACTACCTGCTCGCCCATCTCTGGATCGGGGAGACCAAGCACGGCAACTTCAGCGACGGCGGGATGAGTGGAGAGGACGTCTTCAACTTCGCGAGGATAGATATTATAGCCGCCGCTGATAATCAGTTCGCGAGCGCGTCCCGTAATCGTATAGTAACCATCCTGGCTGCACGAGCCAAGATCGCCAGTCTTAAACCAGCCATCAGGGCTAAAAGCTTCGGCAGTAGCATCAGGACGATTCCAGTAGCCCGCAAAGACATTTGGGCCATGTACCTCAATCTCGCCGATCTCGTCCGCAGGCAAAGGCTGACGAGTACGGACATCTACAATCCGTGCCTCCTGGCCGGGAAAGGGAGCCCCCACAGTTCCGGCCCGGCGTTCACCATCGTAAGGATTCGTCATATTCATAATCGTCTCAGTCATCCCATAGCGTTCAAGAATACGCTGTCCGAAGACGCGCTCGAAGTCAGTAAAGAGATGAGAGCTGAGCGGGGCTGAGCCAGAAACAAAGAGACGCAGGTGAGGTAACGGCTGGTCCTGACGTTCAGCCTCTTTTAGCAGGCGGGCATACATTGTCGGCACACCAAAAAAGAGACTAATGCGAGAATCGTGCTGGAGAGTGGCGAGAATATCGGCGGCCTCAAACTTGACGCGCAAGACAACACTTGCCCCCGTAAAGAGCGTGCCATGCATACCAACCATCAGGCCGTGGGCATGAAACAGGGGCAAAGCAAGCAGTAAGCGATCCTGCCGTGTCCAGCGCCAGGCAGAGGTAAGAGTCGTAATATTAGCAAGCAGATTCCGCTGGCTGAGCAGAGCACCCTTTGCCCGGCCAGTCGTACCCGAAGTATAGGCAAGAAGAGCGGGAGCCTCGGCCTGAGGAAGGCCCAACGCAACAGGCGAGATAGGATGGTACAACGCAACAAAATCAGCGAGAGGCTGGCATAGACAGGCCGTAGTTGAAGACAGCGCGGCAAAAGCGCCAACAATGACCAGCATCCGCAGATCCGGCAGCGAAAGGCGCAGCAGTTCCTGCGCCCCCTGAGCACTCGTCACACAGAGACGCACACCAGCATCAGTCATAATATGGCTTAGTTCAACCTGGCGATACTGCGTATTCACCAGGACCACTATTCCGCCAGCAAGCTGTATCCCAAGATATGCAGAAACAAACGTAGGAGAGTTCTCCAAAAAAAGCGCGACCCGATCAGCAGGCTGTAAGCCCCAGGCAAGCAAGGCCTGGGCGAAGCGTTCACTATCAGCATAGAGTTGCTGATAGCTCATTGTCTGATCGGCAAAGAAGATGGCAGGCTGATCTGGTTGTTGTTGCGCATAGTGATAGACAGCTTCAACGATTGAAGACATGAATACACCTCTTTGTAGAGCCATAAAATCGTTTTTCATCCTTGAACATAGTATGCATTAAGCACGAAAAGATTACAAACACAAAAATTTGTAGGCTACCCGGCCAATTCCTTCTGACAGCGAGCGCTTTTATCCAGGTCTTCACGAGTTCGTAGCCACTGCTCAAACTCAGCGGATGGAATGGGGCGAGAGAGAAAGTAACCTTGTATTACATCGCAGTCGCTCTCTAGCAGCAAATTCCAGACGATTGCATCTTCCACGCCCTCTGCCACGACCTGCAAACCGAGATTATGCGCCAGCGATACAGTAGAACGCACAATAGTTGCATCCGTCTGATTAGTAGCCATAAACTGCACAAACGAGCGATCAATCTTCAATTCATGGATTGGCAGACGTTTGAGATAAGCCAATGATGAGTAGCCAGTGCCGAAATCGTCAACAGAAACGCATATTCCCAGAGCGACGAGGCGATTTAACACCTCCACAGTGCGATTTATATCAGACATCACCGCCCCCTCAGTCAGTTCTACACAAAGGAGAGAGGCAGGAACGCCATAAGATTGCAGCATAGCCCCAATAGTATCTGGTAAATCAAGATCGCGCAAATTCCACATAGAGAGATTAACAGAGATAGCAATCTCAAGTCCAGCATCGCGCCAGGCCTGGCACTGTTTTATAGCAGTCTCAAGCACCCAGAGAGTCAAAGGAGCAATCAGGCCTATCTGTTCAGCCAGAACAATAAACTCATCTGGAGGAATAAAACCGTAGGTAGGATGTATCCAGCGTGCAAGAGCCTCAACGCTCTGGATAGCACCAGTTTTGACATCAGCCTTTGGTTGATAATAGAGCTGTAAAGTATTGCTTGCAAGAGCCTCACGGAGCGCACTGATAATAGTGAGGCGGCGAAGGCTAGACTTATCAATAGAGGGATCATAGAAAGCGGAGCCTGAGCGAGTGCGTTTGGCTATATACATAGCAATATCTGCCCGGCGCAAGAGCGTTTGTGCATCTTTTCCATGAGTAGGAGAGAGGACAATACCGATAGCCACATCAATTTGCAGAAGCATATCCGCCACGATAAAAGATTCTTCAAAGACTCTCTGGAGAGCCTGGACAATGGCATCGGCCTGCTCTTTTTCGGCATTGGATAAAAACAGAGCGAACTCATCGCCGCCCAGGCGGGCGACTATTCCAGGGAAAGGCAAGATAGATAAGAGATGGCGCAGACGAGCGCTCACCTGTGATAAGAGGAGATCACCTTGCTGATGGCCAAAAGTATCATTCACTTCTTTAAAACGATCAACGTCAAACACGAGAAGAACCGTACTATTTTCCTCATTTTCTGCGGCAAGCAGGACAAATTCCATCTGTTTCTGAAGGAAGATACGATTAGGTAAGTCGGTAAGCAAGTCATAGTTAGCCTGGTGCTGAAGAGTTGCTAACATTGCGGCACGTTCAGTAATATCGCGAAAGATATAAAGCCGACCCTGATACTCCTTATTAGAGTTAAACATAGGAGCTGAAGAGAGTTCTAAGCTGCGGTTCTCAGGGCTACATTGAAGAATAACCTCTGTCATCTTGCCCTCAGGCTCGGCCAGTAGCTCAAGAATCAGTTGAGAGACCTCCTGAGGATTGGCAAAGAGTCCTGCAAACTGGGCCTCAATATCAAACCAGGAAAACTCGCTCGTCTCATCGAAAGGTATACCAAAGAACGTAGAGAAGCACCTATTGACAGTCAGGCGGTACTGATCCTTCTCAAGGAGCATCGCCACATCATAAGCACTCTCCCGAATAGAACGCCGACGCGCTTCATATTCCCCTTGAAGAGGAGGCTGACTGATCTGGACAGCATTTACCTCTTTTTCCGCCCAGTGTCCTAAATCTCGCAGAACTTGCTGATCGACAGCAGAAAACGCGCGTGGTTGACGATCAAAAATGCATAACGAGCCGATGATACTACCGTCAAGCGCGTAGAGCGGGCAACCGGCATAAAAACGAATCCAGGGATCAGCCGTCACTAAAGGATTATCTGCAAAGCGAACATCCATCAGAGTATCGGGAATGACAGATAGATTTTGTGAAAGCAGAGTATGAGAACAAAAAGAAACGTAGCGCGGGGTTTCAGAGAGAGAGAGGCCCTGGAATGACTTAAACCACTGATGATTAACATCAACGAAGCTAAGCAAAACAATAGGAGCCTCAAAAAACGATCTAGCCAGACGCGTAATGCAGTCAAAACGTTCCTCTGAAGAAGTGTCGAGGATCTGCAATGCCTGGAGCATTGAGGGCCTCTGTTTTTCATTATCTGCAAGAATCGGTGTTTGCATAGCTATAGTCCTTTGCTGCTAAGAGTAGAAAAAGTTGAACGAGAATAGCCAATCAGTGAAGAACAGCAGATTATCGAACTCCGCAAACCAATCTGAGCAACCCAGTCGTTCATTTGCGGTTCTATATATTCCTCTATCGGCAGGAAGAAGGGGAAAAAAAGGGGAGATCAAATAATGAGCAAACGTGTAAGCCAGAGCAAAAATTTCTCAAAATACTATTTCTTGCTATTTGCATCCTTCTATTTAGCAATGATATAGTGATGAGAAAGCTGACAAGCCTACAAGCCCAGTCTGAGTATTGAGAGTCAAGATGGAGGGGTGCCCGTGCTGCCTTATTTTCCTATTCAGCAAGAGCAGTATAAAATGACGATGGGGACACAGGCACTCGATCCTGAACTGATAATAGAGGTAGATAGTGCCAGATATCGAGATGAGTTGGCGCTAAAGACGCACCTTCTTGATGAAGAACAGAGCTGTTATTTTCAGGGAGCAGAGGAGACATTGGCACTGCAATGGGAGACAATTGAGTCCCTCTTGCCGATTATGGCCCGGCGCTATCCTGAGCATTTCACGCTGACGATTGAGGGGAGACATTGGCACTGGCAAAACAGGTTACTGGAGAATGAGCACACTTTCGTACCTGGAGATGCTGACAGTTTGCCGTTTGCACCACTCCACTGGTTAGGGCGACAGGTGCAAGAAGATCTATTACTGATGCAGGATGATGCGGCCAATGGGATGCCTCTGGTGGCAGGCGTGCTCTGTTTTCCCAACGACTGGTGTCTAGAAGAGAAGCTGGGACAGTCATTTCTTGTGATTCATCAACCGGTGCCACTCTTCGCGGAACAGATTGGTCGCTCTTCACTGCTCTTACTTGAGCGTCTCAAAGTTGGGCGGCCTGTCTGGCGTACGAACTGGGCATTCAAAGGTTCGGCAAGACTAAATCTCATGCCACGTTTTGCGGATGAACAGAGGCAGAGTTGTCGACAGATATGTGCAGAGAACATAGGTGAGCGCTGCTTCTTGCGCATGGAGCGGCAGACCCTCTTGCGTCTGCCACGGACAAAAGCCGTACTCTTTACGGTTCATACATACCAGGCTCCAATTATGGAAGAGGTACAAAACAGAGAACATACGCGGCGTATGCTTCAGGTATTGCAGACGACGCCAGGAGAGATGATGGAGTATAAAAATATCCAGGCTTTTTATGAGCCTTTGATTGCATACTTGCAAGCACAATTGTGAGGTCTAACATGCCACTTACACTTCGTCCATATCAGAGCAACGATAAAGACGCTTGCCTGGCGCTTTTTACAAGCAACACTCCACTATTTTTTGCGCCCTTCGAGCTAGCTGAATATAGGGACTTTCTGGAGAAAAATGCCTTTCCTTATTTTGTTGTAGAAAATCAGCAGGGGGAGATTGTAGCTTGTGGAGGCTATATACTTGAGGAGGAGAGCGCAATTTTGTGCTGGGGTATGGTTGCCCAAAAGCAACATCGGCAGGGAATTGGCACATTTCTGCTCAACGCCCGGCTTCAGCAGATTCGGCAAAACACAGCTATTGGACGTGTGATAATCCACACGAGCCAGTATAGTACAGGTTTCTTTGAGCAGGCCGGCTTCGTCACACGGGAAGTGCTAGAGAATGGTTTCGCGCCTGGGTTACATAGCTATACGATGGAGCTAGAACTGAAATAGAAAAAAGCAGAGCAAAGAAAAGTCCTTTGCCCTGGAAGGGGCAAAGGACAGAATAGCCAGCAGAGATCGCGTTTAGGGTTACAGACCGTCTGAATCGTGCCAGCCGACAGTTTGCGCCAGGAGCGGAATCAGTTCTGCGGCTTTGGGTGTTCCCCAGCCGGTCACTGCATCCCAACCAGAGCGCGTATTGTAGCCATTGACGACCAGGCTCAGATCAGAAAGGTGGAACGTGTTATTGCCGAAAGTAATATCGTGGAAACTCTCGGAATAATCCCCACCCTTGCCAATTTCGTAGAGCGCCTTATTCAAAAAGCCCAGGCGGTGGCCTGCGAACTGATCGGCGAGAGCGCCCAGGCCAGCCCACTGAGGAGAGCCAACGCTGGTACCACCAAAGGTAAAGACTTGCGGTACGTAAGGAGGAGGCGCAGAATTGCTGATAACAGCCAGCACGCCACCATTAATTGCGCCACTATAAGAGACATCCGGCACACCGCGTAATGCGCCAATGCCAGGGACGCCATTCTGGTAAGCAGGACGTTTGAAAAGAGTGCTAAAACCACCACCACTGGCGAAAGTATAAGGAATAGAACTGATATCCGTCTCATTCAGAGCAATCTCGCCAACGTATGAACCCTTCTTTGCAGAGGCATCGAGCTGAGTGGCACCGACGCCAGTCACGAGAGGATCAGTAGCAGGAGTCGAGGCGGCCAAGTAGAAGGGAGCATTGCCACCACAGGCAGGCGGCTGAGACGGCTGAGCAGCGCCTTCATCGCCAGAGGCAGCAAAGAGGGTAATACCCTTATCAGTAGCCTCGCGGAAGACTTTATGGAGATCAGAGAGAGAGACAGCAGAGCAGGCCTCGCCCTCACCAAAGCTCTGACTGACAACATCGCCCAGATTGTTATCGACAACATACTTCGTCGCGCTGAGGAGATCAGCATCGCTGCTTGACTTCGCCTCAACCAGCGTAATCGCCGCACCGGGAGCGACAGCATGGGCCCACTCGACATCCAGCGAGATCTCGCCAGCCCAACCATTTTGATTGGGGTCATTCGCGTCATAAACGGGGACACCATCAGGCGCAATCACCTTAAAATTTGGATCGGGAAGGTTGAAAAGCTTATCAAACAACTTCAAATCGGTAGCAATCGTCGGACTGCTATAGGCATCGATAATAACGATAGTGCGGCCAGCGCCAGTAATACCAGCGTTCAAGAGCTTAGAGATAGTGTAGGCATTACGAATTTGCTGAGGGGTATAACAGCGCACCGCAGCCGTAGGGGAGAGACAAGCGAACTGTTGATCCGCAGTCTTACTCAGATCGAGCACGCCCTGATTTGAAACAACGATATTTGTCTTAACCGGGCCAAACACCAGGCGATTACTGGCCGGAAGTGCTTCCGCTGATACATTTGCACTCATAAATATAGTGCCCAATAGAATCAGGAAAGAGGCAGCCGTGACCGAGAAGGCACGCAAGCCAGGCTTCCGCCTGAATTTTTGCATCACAGTACTCCTTACTTTTTATACCATATATACATAAACAATAAGAATGCCATATCCAAAAAGGCGCAAAGAGAGTTTGACAATAAAAGTGGTACATGAATGTGATCCGGCAGGCATCCGTGCCGTTTCAGCAGGTAGGTCATAAGCGGTTATTTCAGCGCCTAAACACTGCGGCTATAGTACTACTATAAACCGATATAAATACATAAGTCAATATAAAGAAAGAGCAGATTTGCTGAATAGTGATCTAGTTAACAGGTATTTCTAGAACCCATCTGGAACGCGTACAAAAGAGATAGTTGGAAAAACCAGCAATTTTATAAGAGAGGCGCGAGAAATCGAGCTGAAAAACAAGGCCAAAGGCGCGCCGCCCCTGGTTTCTTGGATGGAAGACCTAATATATAAAGACAGAAACCTTCCATAATTACATTTAAATGAGCTTATCAGCTTTTACAACATGTTAAAATATAATTAATGCAATACACGCTGTATATTACATCACCATTGCGAAACCAGCCAATAAAGAGGGAAGCAGCCGATGTCACAGAGGATAGAATCCGGCAAAAAAAATAGTACTTTTATCAACTCTGACAGTGGAGCAGAGATCGCTCGTCAGATGAGTCAGGAGCCTTTGCTTCTCCAGGCAATGGGGGGCCTTTTCACTGAAAAGGCCGATTTCAGTGATGTTCATTACCTCCTTGATATCTACTGTGGCGCGGGCAGCTGGGCTTTAGAGATGGCCTTTTATCATCCAGAGATTGATATTGTCGGCATAGATAGTAACCAGCATATGATAGAGTACGCGAGGGCCCAGGCCAAAGTACAGGGATTAGACAACATCCATTTCGTCTGCATGAATCCAGTGCAGGAGTTAGACTTTCCTGATGGCACATTTGATATTGTCAATGCTCGTTTTATTTCCACCTTTCTCCATACCTGCGACTGGCCACCTACTATGCAGGAATGCGTACGTGTCAGCAAAGCAGGAGCGATTATCCGCTTGATCGAATCTGACGAACCGTTCATTAGTAATAGTGCCGCATGTGAGCGTTTGAAACTCCTGTACAACGAGGCGCTGGCGCGAAACGGTCAGAGCTTTCATCCACTCCACGGATCTGTGAATAGTTGCGTCACACCACAACTCAGGAAATTTCTCTGCGACGTTGGCTGCCAACAGATTCAAGAGAAAGCGCACGTCATCAACTACAATATAAGTACCTCACAAAGCTGTTTCAAACATGATAACCTGAAAGTGCTTTACAAACTTGGCGAACCGTTTTTATGTGCGATGGGTGTTGCTACACAAGAAGAACTAGAGCGTCTTTATGAGCAGATGCTTACCGATATGCTCATGGAAGACTTCCGGGCGCTCTGGTATTTTCTAACATGCTGGGGATATGTCATCAAATGAGCATGGCTTGGCGAGGCGGACGGGGACAAGCCATCTCCTCCAACCAAATCGCCTGGGGCAAGAGAATCGCTCGGCGAGGCTACGAAGACCTATGGGACAAGCCGGTCCTTCCCTGCTCTTTCGAGTACGAGAGCAAAAAAACGGGAAAGACACGGCTACATTTCCTCGCCTGCCCCTGCACCTGACTTTAGGACGGAGCGGTAGATCGGCCCAGAATATGCGAAAGTACCTGCTCAAGCACAGACTCAGCACTGGCCGTGAGGGTCCTGCTGCGCCATGCCACAAAGCCATCAGGTCGGACCAGCACTGCTCCCTCAGGTGAGACGCCCATCTTCGCTGTCCAACCATTCTCCAGATCGAGCAAGTCGGCGTCTGGCCCGATGCGATAGGCCATCAACTCGATTCCCAGGGACACTTTGACTGCCGCCGCCGCTTCGCACCAGACGGTGCCATTGGAGCCGACGAGCAAGACGAAGCGGCCATCAAGCAAGTCCAGCGTGGAGATGCGTTGTCCCTGCTGTTCCAACCACAGATGCGGGACACGTGTGCCAGGAAGCCCGATGAGCTCCTCGCGGTCCAGGAGCACGATCTCATCCTGCGACGATACGACGGCATCTTCTGAGAGAATCGCCTGGGAGCGATAGCGGTAGCCAACAATGGGATAAAAGAGCGGGAGGTCCTTCTCTAAAGGCAGGTGTTCACTCTTTGTTCCCTCCGGCAGCCAGGCCGCGCCTGGGCCAGTGAGTGACTGCCTGGCTGCAAACCAGCCAACGGGATGCCGCTCCTGCTGATAAGTTCTCAACAGTTGGGGAGCCGCCTGGCCACGGATGACCGTTGCCAGTTTCCAGCCCAGATTCTGCGCACTCTGAATAGCGGTATTGACGCCAAGTCCCTTGTAAGCAGGCATGGTATGGGCAGCATCGCCAACCAGGAAGACGCGCCCTTGCAGGAATTGCGAAGCGACGCTCTCAGCAGGCTGCCAGTAGGCAACGTCCACTATCGAGACCTCCATCTCCGGTTTCCCAATCGCCTTCTGGACCAGATCCTTACAATGTTCGGCGGTAAAGTCCTGGAAGGATTCTCCAAGTGCAGGCCGATAGGTAATCAGAAACATGCCGAGATCATCTTTAGCGACCAGGAAAATGCCCTGGACATCCGCGTTCTTGATCATAAACCCGTCAGCTTCGCGGCCTGCAATCAGTTCTTGCCAGGGAGCGCGAAAGTAGACGAAGATAAAGTGCTCAGGAAGCACTCCAATCCCTTGCGTTGGGATACCAAGTGCCTCACGAATGTGACTATGAGCACCATCAGCAGCAACGAGATAGTCCGATTGGATGACATACTGTCTTCCGGTTGTGCGTTCCTCAAGAGTTGCAGTCACACCACCGTCATCTTGTGTAAAAGAGATGAGTTCTGTGCTGTAACGCACATCGCCGCCACGTCGCTGAGCCTCGGCCCGCAGGAGTGGTTCAAGCCGACTTTGTGGACAATGCCACCCAAATGGGTCTGGGCTGAGGGCCTCCTCATGATGCATGAGCGTGGTTGGATCGAGTATCTGCTCAGGCTTGGAGGCAAGGGTCTCTTTGAAGACTACCTGCGAGATTCTTGTGCCAGCCTCGCGAACCTCTGCTGCCAATCCCAGACCGCGTAACACTTCCAGGGTGCGAAAATTGAGGTTACGCGCGCGCGGATAGATCGAGATCTCGTTCCGCCGCTCGATCAATAATGGGTAAATCCCCTGTTGGAGGAGCAGAAGTGAGAGGGATAAGCCCGCTCCTCCAGCGCCTACAATCAAAACAGGGACACGTTCCTGAGTCATAGGATGTTCCTTTCCGCTATCTGTTCTGTTTCTCACCTTCATCATACGTCGATGTCTCTGCTCATTGTCCTTACGTGTTTCGCAGAGGAGCATCCACACCGCCTTCTTCACGTTTCTTCTGTCCTGCAATCCCCTGGAGGATAGCATCGATGAGCCGCTCGGGTTGGGCAGGTGCAGAAAGTGTCTTATTCGCGTTGAAAAGCAGGTGGGACCAGATGGGGCCTGCGAGAAGACTCAGAATCTCAGTTGCGTCAAGATCCCGTCGAACTTCTCCTTGTGCTTGCGCCCGCTGAATGACCTGAAGAGCCTGCTGAAGACGAGACGCGAATACCTGGTCATAGTATGCCTGGAAAACTTCAGGATGCGTTGTCATCAGCCCGATCAACTCAAGTAACAAGTGCCTTGCATCAGGGCTACTCCAGGTCTGAAATGTATTTCTGAAGAGGGCAATGAGATCATCGCGCAACGAGCCTGTATCAATCACTGGATTTTTCATCTGCTGCACATTTTTGATGGCATCGATAACCAGCGCTTCTTTTGAACTCCACCAGCGGTAGATGGTCTTTTTGCCGACGCCAGCCCTGGCAGCAATTGCTTCGATACTCATCGCTTCAAATCCTTCTGTTGCCAGTAAGGTAAGTGTGGCATCGAGAATCGCCTGTTGTGATTGCACACTGCGCGGACGCCCCCCTTTAGACGCTCCCAACTCCTCTTTAGTCGTCACTCTACTTGTTCCTTTTCTTCTTTGTATGGTTACGGTCCGGTATCGTTTCCATTGAAGGAAGTGTACCATGAAGAGAAGAAAGAGTCAAGGGGCTGGAGACAACTGCCTCGCAGACGCGCATAGGTTGTGCAACTACAACTGTAGGACCAGAGTACTATTACTTCTTGTTGGTAGTATGAAAGGATTTTGCCCTCTCGGATGATGAGTCGCGTTTATTGCGGGCAATAGGTTGGCGACCTTTGGGCTGGGTAGGACGTGGGCCTGGTTTGATGGGTTTGATGAGACGGGTAACAGGTTTGTTTGCGTGCAGAGTAAGCTCATCGCCATGATGCCAGATCTTTAGAGATTGACCGTCGAGCAAGGTATATGTAGCTTGCTTTGGTGTTGCCTCAACGCGCAGACGGCGATCATTAAAGATAAGATGGAAGGCAAGCCGTTTCAGATGATCTGGCACACGCGGTGAAAAATAGAGCGAGTGAGCATGGAAACGCAGGCCACCGAAGCCGGAGACGAGCGCAGTCCAGGCACCAGCCAGCGAGGCAATATGCAGGCCATCGCGCGAATTGTGCTCCAGATCATCCAGGTCCATAAGCGCGGCCTCACCGAGATAGTCATAGGCGAGATCGAGCTGGCCCACCTCGGCGGCAAGAACGGCCTGGACATTAGCCGAAAGCGAGGAGTCGCGGACGGTAATCGCTTCATAGTAGGCAAAGTTACGGATTTTTTGTTCCAGAGTGAAGGCATCGCTAAAGAGCTGCATAGCAAGAACGAGATCGGCTTGCTTGGTAACCTGTTTGCGGTAGAGATCGAAGTATGGGAAGTTCAAGAGGAGAGGATACTGGTCCGGCGTGGTATCAGCGAAGTCCCATACCTCATGGCGGGTAAAATTCTCGTCCTGAGGGGTAACGCCGAGATGTTTGTCATAGGGGATCAGAATTTTTTCGGCGGCGTTACGCCAGGCCACCACCTCACCTTTGTCAACGCCAAGTCGTTGAGCAATAGCGGGGTATTTTTCCGCAGCATCAGCTGCGAAGCGAAAATTATGCTGAGCCATCAGATTAGTGTAGACGTTGTTGTCAGCGATAGCACTATACTCGTCGGGTCCCGTCACACCATCGATGCGAAAACGATCATTGGCGTCCAGATAGCCGAGGGACTGCCAGAGCCGGGCGGTCTCGACAAGCAATTCTACACCGCATTCTTCCTCAAACCTAGTATCACCGCTACTTCCGACGTAATGGGTAACGGCATAGGCAATATCCGCATTGATATGAAAAGCGGCGGTGCCAGCAGGCCAGTAACCGGAACATTCCTCGCCGTGAATAGTACGCCAGGGGAAGGCAGCGCCGCGCAGGCCGAGCTGGTGAGCGCGGTCTTTGGCCATAGCAAGGGTAGAGTGACGCCAGCGCAGGGCATCGGCGGCGGCGTGCGGAAGAGTGAGCATAAGGATAGGAAGGACAAAGGTTTCTGTATCCCAGAAGACATGGCCGTCATAGCCGGGGCCGGTCAGACCTTTCGCCGGGATGGGACGGCGCTCTCCACGAGCACCTGCCTGGAGCACATGGAAAAGGGCAAAACGCAGAGCCTGCTGAATTTCAGGATCACCCTCAACCTCAATATTGGCATTGGCCCAGAACTCATCCAGATAAGTACGCTGCTCTTTGAGCAGAGCATCCCAACCAGTCAGGCGAACGGCAGAGAGGGCGGCAACGATCTGGTCATGGATGGCAGAGCGGGAGCGCTGGCTCGACCAGCCATAGGCAATAAATTTGACGAGATGGACGCGCTCTCCAGGCTGCAAGCGAGCGGTGATAGAGATACGAGCGAGATCAGGGTAACTCGCGCATTCAACGACCATTTCAGAGGGTCCCTCCACCAGATGCTCCATTGCAGCGCCAACACGCAGACCGCTAGTGCGGGTATGATGCACCAGAATGCCAACGGTGCCTTCAGCTTGATGCTCCTCACTCTCAAGGGGAGACGAAAGAAAGGTAGCAGCGCGAGGATCTTTACTGGCATCCGGCGGAGCTTCATTTGCGACCAGCTCTGATTGGAGCACGATGCGCATCTCGGTATCTATAGCCTCCACCTCATAGCTAATCGCGGCGATAGCGCGCTGAGTAAAAGAGACCAGGCGCACCGAAGAGACTCTCACCTTACGGCCCGTGGGCGAGGTCCAGATGACATTACGGCGCAGAACGCCATCGCGCAGATCGAGTTCGCGCTCATGACCTTCGAGGGTACCGTAGCGAATATCGAAGGGTTCATCGTCGACAAGGAGGCGGATCAGCTTGCCATTCGTAACATCAATCACCGTCTGGCCCGACTCAGGGTTGCCATACGCACTCTCGGCATACGGGAGGGGACGGTGTTCGTAGACAGAATTTAAATAAGTGCCGGGAATACCATAGGGCTCTCCCTCGTCGAGATTGCCACGAAAGCCAATGTGACCATTAGAGAGAGCAAAAATAGATTCGGTCTGGGCGAGCTTATCGAGGTGAAGTTCAGTCTCGTGAATCTTCCAATCCTCAACAGAGAAAGCGGGATGTTCAATCATCGACGGCCTATCCATTCTCTCTCATATATATAAGAGCCAAAAGTAGCAAGCGATAGAGAGTGGTAGCCCTTGCTAACATCTCCACCAGTTGCGGCGTTGCATTTCTTTTCTTTGCGGTAAAAACGCATCTACGTTTCTTACGATGCAAAGAACAATCTGGTTGTGGAGAGTGGCCAGGTCTCACAAACGGAGACAAGGCTTAGCTATTGTTTGCCACGAGCGAGTGCAGTAAAGATGCCTATGGCCGCGAAGGCAGCACAGACGATCAGGCCAGCGTGAAAGCTATTGACGAACATCGTTTGCAAGTTACTCACACTTGCAGGGGAGAGGTTGTGGCTCTGGGTGACCAGAGTATTGCCAGCCAGAGCTCCACCGAAACCGGCGAAAACCGTACCCACCAGAGCGACACTCAGACTCTGGCCGATAACGCGTCCGGTAGCAAGCATACCAGATGCCTCGCCCTGCTCTTCGCGTGGGGCAGCACCCATGATAGTACGCGTATTTGGAGACTGGAAAATGCCCTGACCGATGCCAATGACGACCAGACGCCAGATGATATCCAGCATAGAACTTTGTAGATTCACCTGACTCAAGAGAAACAGGCCAAAGCAGGCGATGGCTAATCCTACAGGAGAGAGCCAGCGGGAGCCAGAACGGTCTGCCAGAGCGCCACTAAAGGGAGCAATAAGGGCAAACGTCAGAGGTAGGGGAGTCAGCAAGAGGCCAGTCTGGACAGTAGAGAAGCCGCGCAACTGCTCAAAGTAGAAAGGCATCAGAAAGCCCGGTGCGAAAAGCGCCATCATACAGAGCATAAAGCTGATATTTGCAAAGGCAAAAACGCGTTTGCGCAACAGGCTCAGATGCAGGATGGGATGCTCAACGTGATTTTCCACGTAGACCGTGATAGCCAGAACAATGATACCAAGACCCAGGGCACCCAGAGTATTGAACGAGAGCCAGCCCCACTCCTGGCCAAAGGAGAGTCCCAGAGTAAGCGAGGCCAGACCAAGAGCGAGCAGGATAGCCCCTACAGGATCAAAACGTCCGGCCTGAGCGTGCTGAGAATGATCCTCTTTATAGAAGTAGAAAGCCGCAAGCAAAACAAGCAGACAGACAGGAACATTCACATAAAAAATCCAACGCCAGGTCAAATATTGAGTGATAATTCCCCCAATAGTTGGCCCCGCGCTAACGCCCAGCGAGACTACGACAGCATTCAAACCGAGGGCGAGGCCACGCTCGTTAGTTGGAAAAGTGCTGGTAATCATGGCGATATTGACAGAAAAGATCAGAGCTCCACCCAGACCCTGGAAAAGACGGGCAAGGATCAGCAGAGGGAGAGTAGGAGCCATACCACCGAGGGCAGAGCCGATCACAAAGATCGTCAGGCCAAGCATAAGAACGGGTTTGCGCCCGATCATATCGGCGATACGACCAAAGGTCAAAAGGACGGCAGCGATAATGACAAGGTAGCCAATGATAATCCACTCTATCTCGCCGCTCACGCCGACATGAAAGGTTCGAGAGATAGCGGGCAGGCCGATATTCACAATAGAGCCATCAAGGGCAGTAATAAAGCCGCTGGCGGCGGCGATAGAGAGAATGGCCCACTTATTGACGGCTTGAGGGAGAGGCCGGGCAAGGACAGCAGTAGTGGCGGCAGGCTTCTTATTTTGGACAGGCCGAACAGCGGGAATACGGGGGGAAGAGCTCAGAGTGTAACCCTGAATCTGGAGAAAAAGTTTTCTTCGCACTACTAGATGAAGCTGTTTCAAACTTCCCATACATACTTTTAAATCGTTCTTCATACATGTGTTGTCTCCTGACATTGAAAGGGGGTCGCAGTCTTTTTGAGCTTAGATCTTCAACTTGGAGAGAGAAGATTCTGCTCAACATTCCTGATATCAATTCAACAAAACAAAATTGACCCTCCCCATAGAGGTGGGTAAAAATTGTCTTGGGGAAAGGATATGCTACTTTTTAGAACACCTCTATTCCCAATTTTATGCCATAAAAACATGGATACTATGTACATAAAATTTATAATTTTCTATCTTATTATTTTTGCAGGCAGATTTGCCTACCAAAAGAAAAATCGGTTCTGGCTTTGTGTTAGAACCGATTTTTCACTGAATGCTCCCATGAGGACAGCTATCTACTCTTCTGGGAGACTTGCCATATCTACATCGAATGTCGCTTCCGCATCTTTTTTTGCTTCCTCGATCTGCTTAGCGTCTTTAGTTATCCCCTGGATGAATAACTTTATTTCTGCTTGCGTGGCTATATCTACAATCTTTGTCTGATAATCTTGATTTGCTGCCTCAAAGAGCAGATAATTTTTCACAATATCCTTTGCTTTAGCAGGAATCTTTCCTTTTTGTCCTGCCGAGACTAAATCGCTGAGAGCAGTCAGACCTTTTGTATACTTTTGTTTATAGGAAGTCCTCCTCAGTGATATACGATAATTTCGGCTATTTTCCTCTGCTCTCTTTTGTTTCCTCTCATGCTCTCTTTTTGCTTTTTCTTTTGCCTTCACTTCTTTCTGGGTTTCAGAAATCACCTTTTTGCGAGGACGAAAATCTGCCAAAAAGTCTTCACCCACGCCACGATGATACAAATCAACCTTCGCCCTGTAAATTGCATTGGAGTTCTTATTATCCTTTGTCATGAATCCTTGTTCGATGGCATAAGCGGTGATAGGATCGAGATTGTTTTCTGGATCTTCCTCGTACTTCGCTTGCTGTTCAGCAAGCGAAACTTCTAAGGCTTCGACTTCTTTGAGTGCCGCTTCCTGCGAGGCTAAAATCTCAGCTTTGTTCTTTTCTATTAGCGTATTAATCTCGTCCTGACTCATCCCACCTTTGGCTGCCTTAGCAGCGGTGACGACAAGCCTTGCCTTCTCTACAGTGAAGGATTTGTACAATATTTCGTTGACCCACACTACATTTTCATTCTTGAACCAGCCACCACCAGCTTTTCCCAGTACGTGGTTCCTGCTATCGGAGGCGGTAATATCCATAAATGCTTCCAATAAGGGCTGCCCAAACGAACGAATGACAATATCCGGGCGAGTGATGCCTGATGCAAAATTAAGTGAGTTCTGCTCGAAGAACGCGATGCTAGCATTGCGCATGAGAGCATAGGTACGTTCCTCAATGACATAGCCTAACTTGCGCCGAGGGTCGTCCGCATCCGTGAAAGCATAGCTCACCAGGCCTTCAAAGTCTGAATCTGACCAATCATCTCATTTATCTTTCCTCCGACCAACTCAGCCTGTGCCTGATTGACAAACTTATCAACTGTAGCCGCTATTGACGTAAGTTGTTCGATCTGTTCCTCTGTGAGCTTGGATCGACCAAGTGGGTACCGGCCAAAGTCACTCTTATCCAGACCCCACACCAATCGCTGGATGATCCCTCTATCTCTCGGGAGGGCTCATGGCTCGGATACTGGTCGCGCAGCCTGAGACGATGCAACATACGCCCTTGCCCCCATCACATCCGCTTCTTTCTCCAACCCCTTATCATCATTAATTGACGCATTCTTTGCTTGCAACGTCGGCTTCACGCGTCCTTGTTTCTGTTGCACGGCATGCCAGGCTTCATGAGGGAGGTGACGTTCTTGACTGGGGCCCACATAAATATCAGTACCCTGGGTAAACGCCAATGCTTGCACCTGAGCAGGTTTGGAGGAGTTATAATGCACCTGCACATCGTCCATAGCCATGCCTGAGAGCCCTTCTACGCCAGCCTTCAGAGTATCAGGCAAACCGGTGATATTCTTACGTTGGAGTGGCTCAACCTGCCCTTGTGCCACGTCTCCCTCTTGCTGACTCTGTACTGGAGGAGAGAGACGTAACTCAGGAGGGATTTGATTTCCCCAGGGTTGCGGAAGTACAGCCTCTTTTCGCTGCACAGGAGTCGTTTTCTCTCCCTGACGTAGTTGTATTGTCGGCATACGTTGTTCTTGTGATAAGGTCGACAAGCGTAAATCTGGCGGCGGACGAAGACCTAAAAGTTGAGTGGAGAAGGGCAGATGACCAGGGTCAATGGCATGGGAGGATTCTTGCCTCCTGGTTGGAGGCCTCTGGCGTGTCACAGCCTTCGGCGTCTGGTCGGACTCTGTTTGCTTGACCACGCGTTTTTCTTGCATTTTCATACTCCTTTCCTGAAAAAGTCTATTCCTTTAACAGGCGAAGACTCTCCCTTTCAATAAAGGACGTAGTGAAGAGAGGTTTTCCTTGCTCCGTTTCTTTACCTTCATGCGGCTCTACCCACACCGTCACATCCATAGGAACTTCTTTGCACATTTAACAGAGAATACATCGTCCACATTTTCCGATGTATTCTCTTTAGTGATAGGATAAGTAGGAGAAATAGGCGATTTTGTTTCTGGCTAGCGGTTGAGCCAGCTATGGATGGTGCGGGTAACGAGGTCGGCGGCGTCGTGCTGGACGAAGTGTCCGGCGTGGGGGATGGTGGTCAGGGTGTAGTCCTGTTCGACCCATTCCCAGGTGTTGTTGAGTGCTCCAGCAAGCAGAAACTGGTCTTCGAGGCCGTGAATCTGGAGCACGGGGGCCTGGATTTTGCGTACGGGGCGGGTGTCTTCTTGATAGGGCGGGCGCATGTAGTTTTGTTTGTAGTAGTGGAGCATAGCCTCAAAATCTGAGCGCTCGAAGGCTTCTTTATAACGCGCATTGGCCTGAGGATCTTTGACCCAGGCGGCGAGACCTTCCGCCGAGAGTCGGGTGTGCGCTCCCTCTTGCTGAAAGTTGCGGGCGTATTCGCTGTTCTGTTGCTGCTGGGGATTATGGGCCAATTCTCGCGCCATACCACGCGGATGCGGCAGGTTGAGAATAATTAATTTTTCTGTCAGCTCTGGCTGATGGATGGCAAATTGCCAGGAGACAGCGCCACCCCAATCGTGGCCTAAGATGATGGCCCGCTCCTGGCCGAGGTGGCGAATGACGGCGGCGACATCAGAGACGAGATGGGGCATGCTGTAATTTTCGCCGCCCGCAGGTTTGTCGCTGAGATTATAGCCACGCTGGTCTATGGCGACGGTACGGAATTGCTCTGCAAGTGTGGGCATCTGATTGCGCCAGGTATACCAGAAATCGGGAAAACCGTGGATCATGACAATTAATGGGCCAGTGCCCAGGCTGGCATAGTGAATCTTAACGCCGTTATTGTCGGCATAGCCATGCTCAACACGGCTTTCTAGAGCGGTAGATGATGGTCCTTCTGTCATAGAATTTCTCCTTTATAAAGCACGAGAAAAGAGATCACCAGGAAATAACCCGCCAGAATGAGGGGTCTTTTTTAGAGATGGGTGAGTTAACAGGTTGTTCCGACGCACCTCTATGATACCATTTTTCACGAGAGAGATTATTCGGCGAAGTTGCTCATCATGAGATCGTTACTGACGCAGGCAGCGGCTTTGCTGCCGTCTGCGGCTGCGCATATTAGTTGAGATGGCATAATGTAAGTTGTATCTCCGGCGGCATAGACGCCTTTGATAGTGGTTCTTGTGATATTATCGGTAACGAGACCGCCGAGGGGGCCGATTTCACAGCCTAGATCTGCACCAATGGTGGTTGCTTGTATTGGGCGAACTGCTACGAGGCCGCCTGTACGCTGGATCTCTTTCTGGTCCTCAAAGACAATGCTCTCCAACTGGCCATGCTCTCCACGGAGAGCGACTATTTTCTCTTCGATAACCTGAATCGCATATTTCTGGAGGAATTCTTTTTGCTCCTGACTTAAGACATGATGACCATTAGTGCAGACGACGATATCATGGCTCCAATTGTATAATAGTTTCGACATATGGAAGGCAGCCTGCGCATCCTCCACAATGATAGCCAGAGGCTGATCGCGCATCTCCCAACCATCACAGAAGGGACAGTTGAAGAGACTTTTTCCGTAGTAGTCGTAGATCCCCTCAACCTGCGGGAGCACTTCCTGAAAACCGGTGGCGAGAATAATCGTACGCGCCTCAAATTGCTCACCATTGGCCGCCAGCAAAACAAAAGTCTCGTCCTGCTTTGTCACTTTCTCGATCCGTAGAGACCGAGCCTCAACTGAAGGGTACTTTCTCAGTTCCTGCTGACCAATGGCTCTGAACTCGTGTGGATTGACGCCATCGCGTGTAATAAATCCGTGTGATGCATGTGTGACAGCGTTGCGGGGCTTATCGTCGTCAAACAAGATCACCTGACGCCTGGCGCGGCCCAGCACAAGAGCAGCATTTAAACCAGCCGGTCCAGCCCCGATAATAGCACAGTCAAGTAGCATATGAGTAACACCCTTTCCCATAAAAAGACTTTATAGACTCTTGATATCTATAATTACGATAAAAAAACGTGCATTTGTATTATCTACTGATCTACCACGCTCAAGGCGATATCGCGCATAGGCTCAGCGAGGTCGATAAGTTTGCACGCTTTGAGATAATCTTCCATCTGGAGTTCGGCATTCGCCATCACTCTCTGGATTAAGCACATTTGATGGTCAGGCCCACCGGGACAGTGAAACAGAGAGGCAGTCCCTTCGATAGCGTGAATGACTTCCAGGAAAGAGAGATCCTCTTTGTTTCTCGTTAGCTTGTAGCCTCCGTGAATGCCGGGAGTAAATTCGATCATGCCTGCTTTTACAGAGTTTGGTCAGGATCTTGGAAAGGTACGTCGGGGAAAGTCCCTGGTATGCGGCCAGTTGTTGGACGCCGATGGTTTTTCCAAGTGGGAGAGCGACAAAATAGAGCATGGTGTGGAGCGCGTAGTTGGTGGCGTGCGAATATTTCATGGCTCTCTCCTTTTGAATTAAAGACTCGATGAGTCTATGATAGAACATGTGGAGGAGGATGTCAAGAGGAGCTGTCTCACAACCGTTGGTTAGCTGCGGCTCTTGTGCAACCAGGGCGAACACCTGGGGAAGGAAGATTAAGAAGAGGAAGAACTGCGCGGCCTCCCTGCTTTTGCTGAAGGAGGGCCGCGCCACATCTTACTGAAGTGGAGAAGAGGGATCTGAAAGCCGGAAACGCGCATATTAGAGCTTTCCCGTCACTGCCTCAGGCTCCTTATCTGTGCTGTCCACCTCCACAGCGGAAGCCTGAACCCTGACATTCTTTGAGCGGGCTAAAGAGAGAGCCATAACCAACACCGTAAGCGCGAACAGACTCGCTATGCAGAACCAGACGAAGAGATTCCTCCAACCATGCCATAGATCGTCCAGGTCCCCTTCAGCGGAACGGAGGCAGACCACGATCTGTTGATCTGTCGTGTAGTAATCGGTTGCCGCCAGCACATGCCCCTGGTAATCGAAGGTCATACCCAGATCCATGCCGGCGGGTCGTACCAGCAAGTAACCGTACTCAATGGCCCGGAAACTGGTATCCTGGGGAGCCCAGAGATAGGCTCCGGGCCATTCCAGACCGGGCACAAGCATCAGATCGATGCCTTTATTGCTAACTTGCTGCATCAGATCAGGATACCACGCGTCGATACAGATCACAGTAGCAAGGCGTCCATAGGGAGTGTTCGCAACCGGAACAATGCCAGGCCCATCCTTGACTGTTGGTAAAGTCATGCCAGGATGCGCCTTGTCATACGTCCAGAGTACATGGCCTTGCGGATCAATGAGGACGGCTCTATTTTTAGTGTTCACTGCTTGCTCGTACACACCATAGGTCATCTCAAGGTAGATGTGTTCCTGCCGGGCCAGAGCCTGTCCGCTTCCGATCAGCGTGGCTTCATCTTTGGAAAGGGTATAGGTTGCTAATTCAGGCCAGACGATGATCCTGGCTCCAGCACGCGCCTCGCGCCTGGAAGTGTCCAGCAGTTCATTGGTGACAGAGGCAAAGGCAGCGCGTATCTTCGCCTGGTCAGGATCGCCATCCAGCCCCGTTGCCTGCTCGTAGGTGGCGCGTCGCGCACTGACACCAGCCACCCGAACGGTCTGAAGCGGAGGGAACCAGAGAAGGCGAGCCGGATGCCACCAAAGAATAAGACTAACACCAGGGCACTGAGGTAGACCAGGGCAGTCGTGCGGCTCCTGGGCCAGGAAAAGCGCTGCTCCCAGATGCTGTTAGAGGCCGAGGCGAACCAAGCGATCAGGAAACTGAGACCGTAGACCCCGGTGATAGAAACGATCTGGATGAGTGGCAGGTTACCCTGCTGGGTATAGGCGGGCGAAAAGAAAAAGCCATACGGGACCAGGTGAGTTCTGAGGTATTCACAGGTGACCTGTCCTAAAGGAAAGATCAAGGTAGCCAGTAGGCCGCCCAGGAGCCCTACACGGGGTGTGAGCAGCCGATCAAGCAGGTAGGGGACTACCATTAGCGTAAAGGAGACCAGGAAAATTGCGAGCACGACCAAATTTACCACAGAGAAGAGGTGGTGCGTGTCATAGAAATTTGACTCAGAGAGCCAGAAAATGGTCACAATCAGGCTAGCCAACCAGACCCAAAGGAATCCGCTCAGCGGACGCCTTGTGCGCGTAAAGCGCAGCAAAAACAGGGGGCTGAGCCAGGCAGCCAGAGGAACATCCAGCCGTCCATTGGCCGCGAAGAGCCAGCAGAGTAGACCAAGTGCCAGCCAGAGGTAGCCAAGACGATCAACAGGTCCAGCCTGTTCATAGGGAAAACTTTTTTTTATGGATTGCTTTTTTAGAGATGTTTGAATGGTATTCATAATATTCTCCCAATAGGAACAAAAGAATGTTTTTGAGAGGTACTTCTGCTTCCATGAGAAGAATACCCGCCGACCATGACTGGAATATGTCAAAAATGTCACGAATGTGTAGCAACAGTTTCCTGGCATTACCCCTGCATCTGGGCTGAGAAGATATCAAGAGGTATTAAGGTAGATTACATAATTTTGAAACTATTGCAATCAAGACTGCGAGCCGGGGATTTGTCGTCCGGGCGAGAGCGACCCTTGCATCGGTATCAATTCGTCCCATATTTAGACCATCTTACCTCTCACCTGGACATATTTTTGAAGAGGCGAGAGGAGATGGACAAGGTGCTCGGCCCTACGAGGTGGTTCTTCGGGGATGAGAGGCCAGAGAGGGGCTCTCTCTGGAACATATTTTTGAGGCGAACTATTATGAGGTGGGGGTGTCTTCGCAATTTACTGTTGTGTTGGGATTGGAGAGGTGCTTGCAGCCGAATTGTTCAAGGGCGGCGATGACGTCTCCTAGTTCGCGGCCTTTTTCGGTGAGCCGGTATTCGACGCGTGGCGGGATCTCCAGGTAGGCTAGCCGCTGCACGAAACCTAACTCTTCTAGATGCTTGAGCCTGCTGGAGAGGGTTTTAGAGCTGATATGCCCAAGTGTTGTACGCAACGTATTGAAGCGCATGGACCCTTGCAAAAGGTTCATGACGATGAGCAAGACCCACATGTCCCCCAGGAGATGGATGGCCCGTCCCAAAGGGGTTGCAGTACAGGTCTCAGGTAGATGGCTTGTTGGTTCATTGACCTCAGATACTTTCATAAAGCCAAGTATATCATTTTTTCCCTGACAAAACAATATCCTTGGCAGATTCAACTTTCTTATATAATCTTAGTTCCGCAAAGGAAGCTAGATAAAGTGAACTCAAACTTTGCTATGCCGACCCCTCATCGAAGTTTAGCTGTCCTTTTCAGAAAGTGTAATGACCACTTTGCCGTGAACATGCCCCCCGCGCTGAAGGATTACAGCCTCGCGGGTACGTTCTATTGGAAACGTTGCGGCTATTGGGACGGTGAGTTTCCCACTACTTATGGCATTGGTAATTCTATCGAGTGCACCAGGACTAGCTTGTACCCCGCCTGTTGCATGCACACCTCCCGGCGGATTCGGTCCCGCAGCGATCGCAGAGATTCGAGCAGGCGAAATACCCAACGCAAGGGCTACGTTTATGGTCTCTGTCCCCACGAGCACTGTCGCCGCGTCGACGCCATTTGGGGCGAGCTGACGAACTCGGTCTGCCAATCCTGGTCCGTAGGTGACAGGAAGAGCACCAAGCGTACGGAGATAGTCGAATGAATCCTCTGACCCGGTACCGATAACAGTTGCACCAGCCAGCTTTGCGAGCTGGACGGCGAATGTGCCGACGCCACCGGCAGCACCGCCTATGAGCACGGTATCACCTGACGTTACACCGATAACGCCCAGTGCCGCATCGGCGGTAAGACCAGCAACCGGAAGAGCGCTTGCGATGACGTCTGGAATGCCACTGGGAGTATGGTACAATGTTTCTGTTGATGATGAAACTTTCAATACAATATAGTCAGCGACAGCGCGACCAAGCGCTCCGCCAAAGACACGGTCTCCAATCTGAAAATCTTTGACATTGGGGCCAACCTCATCAATGGTACCTGCGAAATCACTACCGAATCCTGATGGCAGGGTAATGTCAAACATTGCAGCCAGATCGGGCATTGAAGAGAGCATCCAATCCATCGGGTTCAAGCCTGCGGCAGCCACTCGTACTCGCACTTCATCTGAACCAGCATGTGGTTCTGCCATGTCTTGCAGCTCTAAAACGTCGGGTCCGCCAAATGACGTATACATAATCGCTCGACTCATAGAACGTACTCCTTTTGTCGCTTATTACCTCGATAATGCTCTACTTATGTAGAGCATTTGTTTTCTTGTCGTGAGGGAGGCCTACGCACAAAATCCACTGACTCAACACCCTTTTCTGTTGCGCTACGCCACAGATCCCTCTCGGTAAGGCAAAACAGCAATGTCAGTTGCTGACATTGCTATGATACCGTATAATGGAAGTGATGTCAATAGCTGCCATGAAGGAGGGGTTGAACGTATGAGCCGATGGGAACCCAATGCAAGAGGCCGACTAGAGCAGGCAGCTCTGGACCTGTACCAGGAACGCGGGTTTGAGCAGACGATGGTGACGGAGATCGCTGAACGGGCTGGCCTCACCGAGCGGACCTTCTTCCGCTACTTCGCCGATAAGCGCGAGGTGCTATTCGGGAGTCAGGAGATGTTGCGCACTATTTATGTAAGTGCTATCGAAGCTGCGCCAGCTTCCGCCACGCCGCTCGATGTAGTCGTCGCAGCGCTGGAGGCCTCTATCCCAGTGTTGCGAGAGCGCCATGAACTCGTACGGCTGCGCCAGGCTGTGATTGCCGCAAACCCGGAGCTCCAAGAACGCGAGATGCTGAAGAGTGCAGCACTTGCCTCCGCTATGGTCGATGCGTTGCGAAGGCGCGGCGTGAGCGACCTTGCGGCGAGTATCGCTGCGGAAGTCGGAGTCATCGCGTTCAAAACAGCGTTTGACCGCTGGGTCAGCGAACCCAACGAGCAAGATCTGTCGCGACTTCTCCGAGAGTCCCTCGACCAGCTCAAGGGCATCGTCGCTGGGACATAACCACGCCTTGTGTCAATTCCAGGATTCTGCGGAACCGGTCCACTCCTGGTGAAAGTTCAGGAAGAGCAGCTATTTTGCTCTTCTTTACCATGTGAAGACAAAAGGGAGCAATCGTCAGATAAACTCATCCTTCATCAGGATTGAGCCAGATCCATTCTGCGGGAGAAATTTGCATAACTCTGCGGGTCATCCTGGAGAGATTTCTCCCCAGGATGCTTGTTCGCCCCGAAACGTATACAGCTTCTTCCCGCAGAATGTTGGGACTTACATATTTACCACAGACCTTTTTAAGAGCGAGAGAATCGATCGGATACATGGAGAGGGATCAACCGAGATAAACCTCTCTCCCTATCTGTTCTTTCGAGCGAGAACGGAAAGAGGTGAGGTAAATTAAAAATAGGAGGAAATAAAAAAGAAGCTGGCGACTGCTCCTGTGCTCCCTCGATCCTATTTTTCTGGCTGGATCATTTTTTGAGCTATGAGTTCAGTCGCCGGCTTACGTGGCGGGTTGGTTTATGCTAGCTGGGGCTGGTGGCCGCTCTTTTTATTCGTAGTGAGACATTGTGCTCGTCCTTTCCCGCAAGAGGTTGATAATTTTTTTATGAGAGACCTCTTACAGCGATCTTTGCCTGACAACAGGACATAACTTTGTCTAGTAACTGGCTTGCACCAACAGCCATGCGACCAAAGTTGAAGAGATGCCACACGTCGATGTGGGCCACCATGCTGGCGAGGAAGAGGGTAACAATGATAGCGGTTAAGAGCACGAGAACGATAACGGCAAACATTTTGGAGTTGAGGGCAAAATTCAGGTTCATGGTGGTCTTCCTTTCGAGCAAGTGCTGACAGGTGTGTGATGTTGCACAAGAACAACACACGTTGTCTGTGAAGCCAGTCTCCACAGGCAATGGTTGAATAAAAAAGAACGATAGCGGTTGGTTGGCAGAATCTAGCTCTCGCAAAAGAGAGGTCTGCGCTATACTACGCCCTGAGCAGGCCGAACCAGGAGGCCAGGCGCGTCCGGTGAGCAGCAGGGCAGATACGACTCAAGGTAGCGAAGGGGGTGCAGACCGGAGATTGACGGGACGGGGATAAACCCGGTCCCTACCTGTTTTGCAGGCAAGATATTGGTATTCCGGTAGCTCATGCACATATTCCTTGTACCGTTTTCGTGCTGCAAGGGAAGAGGGACGAAGTACCAGATATTTTTTTCGCGGGCCTTTGAGTACTTCGCGCTATTTCTCTTGCGCAAATATAATATACCTGAAATAGCGGCACGAAGTGGCGTTTTTTTCCTGGCTTTTCAGGTATGTCGAAGAGGGAGGATAGTGGTAGGACAACTCAGCGCAACACCGACGACGCAGAGTGGGGAGATGGAGATCGCAGATTGTCAAAGGCGTCGCAAAATGACATAGACGTCGCAGAAATTTGACATGTCTTGACAGGGAAACCTGCAACAATTTCGCAATTCGGCTGCGAGAGGGCGAATCAGATTTCCAGACCCAGAATCCCGTAGGGCAGATCGGCTTGCCCGTCTCCTCCTCGCCGAGCAATCTCGTCGGATATTAATAGTAATACAAGAATCGCGTAGGGCAGATCGGCTTGCCCGTCTCCTCCTCGCCGAGCAATCTCGTCGGATATTAATAGTAATACAAAAATCCCGTAGGGCAGATCGGCTTGCCCGTCTCCTCCTCGCCAAGCGATCCTCTCGAAACAAGATCGTGGTTCTCATCAAACCCTTTCGCTCTCTCACGGCGGGGCAAAATGGACCATCGGCAAGCACGACCAGAGACCAACAACCGCCCCTGCGTAGTCTATAGGCGGCAACATAGTGGTTAGCCAACAGGAGACGGTCAAGCCGCTCTGCCCTACTAGATTTGGTGTTGCGAGAAGAACCTTCTACTAATAGAGACGCTCGGTGAAAGCAGTTATTAAAATTTTGGCAGAGGTACTATTTTGCCTGGGTTGAAGAAACGTGATGTTGGGCTAAAAGGCGCTCAACTAGTTGCAGGTCCAGAGCGGCTTTGCACTCTGTACAGATCTGTTGCGCTTCTTGCAAAAATAAGAGGCCACGGGCACGATCTTTTTCGGTCAAGTTCTGTTGCAGCGAGGCATGCCCAAAATGATAGAGGGTACGAGCATATTCAAGGCGCATACCACGCTGAGAAAAGGTCTCTTTTGCTTCTGAAAAATATTTATAGGCCTGCTCATACTGGTTTTGTAGCGGCTAAAATGCTACCTAACAGTTGCTGTGAGCGTGCTACAAGCCAGATCATTTCATGCTTTTGAGCCTCTTCTAAGGTTTCCCTGGCTCTTTGTAGAGCCATTTCATATTGGCCCTGTAATAGTTCAATATAGACCAGGGCTAATTTCCCCTCAGTCTGCGTTTGGGCTTCCAAACCCTCTAGAGAGAGTGCATGAAGCAGAGTTGCCTGGCCCTTTTTCAGTATTCGTTCTTTCATCTGGCCCTGATAAATAGTTAAAGCTTGATAAATACGCATATTGCCAATAGCAACTAAAGCCGCACCAATGCAAGGATCAAAGTGGATACTATGTCCAATTTTTAATGCTCTCTGCAAATATTTTTCGGTATCAGGAAAATTACCTTGATCCTGTAAAACCATCGCAAGATAAACTAATAGCCAGTTTATATAGACTGGATCATTTACCTGTTCAGCAAGAACCAGACCACGTCTATATAAAGATTCTGCCTCTGCCAGATCACCATACCATGCAGCTACAATCCCTAAATTATTCAAAATAACAGCTGATAATGCCTGATCACCAACTTTCTGCGCAATTGTTAACGCATTACGTAGTGCAGCCTGCGCTTCCTCTAGCTCTGCTTTCCTTAAATGCATATCTCCCAAATTACAATGCACAGTAGCTATTTCTCTATGGGCTTGTTGCTGCTCCAAAATAGTTAAAGCTGTATTTAGATGCTGTATAGCATTTAGAGGCTGACCTACAGTATTCTCAATCAATCCAAGTAAAGAATATGTACGACCTAGATCAATAGGATCTACCCGATAGAGTGCGTGTAGTTCGAGGAGAACAAGGTACATTTGCAGGAACATCTACAGGCTACTTCAAGAACCTCTTCAAATAATTTAAGGGCTTCATGAGCACTCATAAGAGCACTATTATAATTTCCTTCTCTGAAAAATATATAACTTTGTCGTAAACGTAACGTAGCCCAAACTGCTCCATCGATAACATTCGCTTCTCTTAAAACACGTTCACCTTCTTCAAAATGCTTTAATGCTTGTGGATTATCACCCGTGTCATACCAAGTAGCACCAATCTCACACCAGAGCAAAGCAAGAATCTGCGCTTCCTGCTGGAAAACATCCGATGAAGATATTTTAAATGTTGAGTATAAATATCCAAAGCAAGCTGATAATAACGACGAGCCTCTTCAGATTTTCCTTGAAACTCTATTACACTCAGCCAAATACTCAAAGAGAAATGCTTGATGGAGTTGTTCTTCAGGGGTGACATCCAGGTTGTCTATGGCTATACGGTAGTATTTTTCGGCACCGGGGAAGTCGGAGAGGCTGTAGGAACGGTTGCCGGCCAGTTCGGCGTAGTGGGCGATGAGTTTGGTGTCGGAGCCGCCGCTGACGAGGTGGTCTACGATGAGGGCGGCCCCCTCTTCTTCGCGGTTCTGGTATTCGCGGCGCAGGATCTCGGCGGCGCGGCGGTGCAGGCTGGCACGGCGGGCGGCGGAGAGACGTTCGCTGAGGTGGCTGACAAGCATGGGGTGCCAGAATTGATAGGTGATACGCGTGCCGGTGCCTTCTTCAGTGAGCATACCAGAGGCTAAGGCTTCCTCCAGGCGGTCCAGGACGAGGTCGGCGTTGTCGTCGTCGTAATCGATGGAGCCGGATTCCATCGCGGCTATCTGCGGAAATTCAAAGGAGCGTCCCAGGATAGCGGCTTTGCGTAGGAGACCCTGACATTCGGTGCTGAGACGGCTGAGACGCAGATCGAGGACAGCGGTGATGGTGTCGGGGAGCAGGGTGACGCCATTGCCGTTGCTATGACCGTTGTTGACATGCTGCGATTCGGCGGCACCGAGAGCGCGGCCAAGTTCTTCAGCAAAGAAAGGATTGCCACCAGCCCGTTCACCGATACGCTGCACCATCGTCTCCGGCAGGTGCGGAATGTAGGAGACGAGGGCTTCGATCTCTTTGTCTTCCAGAGGCTGCAAAGGAACCTGCTCAACGGCGTGTTCGCGCAAGAGGTCGGTGAGGAGCGGGCGCAGGGCGTGATTGGGACCTAGCTCGTTCTCACGGCAGGTACCAACAATGAAGATAGGGTAACCGTTAATGCGGCGGGCCAGATAGGCCAGCAACTCACAACTGTTCGGATCAGCCCACTGCAAATCGTCCAGAGCAATCACCAGAGGCGTATTCTCACTGACCATCGTCAGCAGTTCCAGAGCAGCCTCCCAGAGACGCAACTGTTCGCGCTCAGGCGATTGCGTCAGCGCGTAGGGTGAAGGAGACATAAATTCTTGAAGATCGGGGAGAAGCGTCGTTAAAGGCTGCAAGATCGAGGAACGGCGCTGCATCTCCTGGCGCTGCCAGAGGCCCTGCTCAAGGGAGCGGCGCAAGACCTCAGTCCAGAGGCGATACGGGATACTACCCTCCTGGGAATAGACACGGCTCCAGGCTACAGCCCAGTTCCCACGCCGGGCCTCGCGGCTCACCTCTTCAGCGAGGCGCGTCTTGCCGATGCCGACCTCACCCATCAAAAGGACACACTGAGGGCGGCGCTGCGTATCCAGAGGGCTAGCAATACTCTTCTTCTGGCCTGGCAGACGAAACTTAGCCGAGCTCTCAATCTCCTTCAGCATACCACTGAGCAGATTGATCTCCTCCTGGCGACCAACCAGAGGGCTAACGTGGCTACGACCAAAGAGCGAGGGAGGAAGAGGCGGAATGTGGCGCTGCTCTTTTTCCTGCTAATTCGTCATCGCAGGCTGTTTATCGGGGAGATTACCGGAACGGACCTTCTCATAGATCGCCCGCGTCTCCGGCAGGGGAGCGATATTAAACTCACGGCGCAACACGCCCACCAGTTGCTTGTAGGCCTGCAAAGCCTCACCACGGCGCTCCAGGCGAAAGAGCAGGAGCATCATCCGCTGAACCGCCGCCTCGTTCGTGGGATCAAGCGACAAGAGCTTATTCAGAGGTTCAAGAGCACCAGCCCAGGAATCGCGTTTACTGCGCACATCCGACAGCTCTAGCAACAGACCGATAAAGGCCCGCAAGAGCGATTCACGGCGAGACTGCGTCCACTCGCTTTTGCGCAACTCCGGCAAGAAGGCACCACCATAGATAGACATAGCCTCAATCAAGAGGCCCTCTTTTTTACCGAGATCCTTCTCGCCGACCTCACGAGCCTCATTTAACAGCTTTTCAAATACATCGGCATCGATCCAGACCTGAGGATGGTCAGCCAGCACCAACAGCTCACGCTCAGTCAGCAGGAGCGGAGAGGTAGCAGGTTTGGCACGCTGAGGCTCAAAGAGCTGGCGGAGACTATGTACAGCGCGATCCAGCCGACTCGAAGCCATCTCTAGCTCAAGTTCTGGCCAGAGAAGCTCCAGCAACTGCTCACGACCCACACGACGAGCGGCATTACTCAGCAGACCCGCGAGCAGAAAACGCACGCGCTGATGCTGCCAGGCGGAATCGGTCACCGTCTGCCACTCCTGGGGATCGCGGCTACCGCGGCGCTCCAGGCGAAACTGACCCAGCGTATAAATACGAATCTGAGAGTGGGCCAGCTCATCGGCATGGGCAGGAGTCGCCTCCTTTGGGCCACTAAGAGCAGCACGCGCCTCAGCCGGAAGTTCCTTGCCAATATATGTACGGGTCGTACGACCTTCTACCGTTTGATAAGCATACCAGTAAGGGCCATGTCCAGTCCCCTCGCGGCACTTGCGACAACGGGGCTTTCCACAATAGCTCACCTGCTGGTGATAGGTAACCTTGCTATTCATCCCGTTCACTCCTTCATACCACGTAAGTATATAGCACTACGAGCAAATCATCAGGTGCAAGGTACATCAGTAATATATTTACACCAAAAGGCAAAATCTCATACATTATATCAAAGCAAGTCACCGCACCCGCAAGAGCAATGTACCCCAATTTGTACGAAAAGTCACGGCATACAAAAATATTGGTACACGCAAACGCAAAAAAAGTCGCCCTGAGGTGAGCACCATATAGAAATGAACGCGCCAGAGGCGAAGTTTTGGTAGAAGTAAGCACAATACTCATAAAGAAAACTGATATACTTACTAGCGTAATCGCCTTCATGTATGGGGCTATTTTTTTTCGTAAGGAGGAGGTACCCATGAGTACTATTACCAGGCGGACGATGTGGACAAAGGACGGGTATGAAATTATTTTGCGCTCTGCAATGCCAGAAGATGCAGAGACGCTATTATATATGACAAAGGAGATCTTGGGCGAGAATAATTTTAATATTACGACGATGGAAGAGTTTCGCTTCACGCCGGATCAGGAGATGGAATGGCTCGAAGATGTGTGCGAAATGCCAGGACATCTCGCGATAGTGGCGGAATATGAGATGGAGTTAATTGGTCTGCTGAACTTTCATCTTGATCCGCGCAAACGGATGAAGCATAACGGGACATTGAGCGTCAATGTCAGCCGGACGTGGCGCAACCGGGGGATTGGTCGCGCCCTGCTTCAGGCCCTGATCGCCTGGGCGCAAGAGCAATCGGGGATTGAGAAGATAAGTCTGGAGGTATTTGCCAACAATGAGCGCGGTCTCGCCCTTTACAGTTCGCTGGGATTCCGGCAAGAAGGGCACCTGGTCAACCAGATCAAGATGGCAGAAGGCGTTTACGTAGACGTATACCTGATGGGTTTATGGTTGAACAAGCCTGCTCCTCCCTCGAATTAGGCCCAATACAAACGTTGTGCCACCAGGGCCAAGATGACTGGAGCTTCGTATTTAGCTAAGAAGAGGATCAGGCAATATTGGGCAAGAAGGGGATTTGTCTATTTTACACAAACTAGGTATAATTGGAGAGAGATTGGCAACAAAAGATATTTTTGCATGAAGACCAGAGCAAGGAGTATGCCCGATATGACAACACCGGACAAACCCTCTTCAGAGCTACCGAACACCTATTTTGTCCAGGATCGTTCTAACCAGGAAGAACTTGTGCGGCTCCAGATACAGGATCAGATGCTTACGACAGGGATGGGCGGAGTATTACCGGAGCAGAGTGATCCGGCACTCTTTCAGCGTGTGCTGGATGTTAATTGTGGCACAGGCGACTGGCTTATTGAAGCGGCAAAAACGTATCCGACGATGAGCAAGCTGGTAGGAGTGGATGTAAGCAAGCGAATGATAAACTATGCACGTACACAAGCAGAGAAGCAAGGGGTCAATGACCGGGTAGAATTTTATGAGATGGATGCGCTACGTAAGCTCGAATTTCCGGCAGATTCCTTTGATCTGGTCAACGAACGTTTTGGACAGAGCTATCTGCGTACCTGGGATTGGCCGAACCTCCTGCGGGAGTTCCAGCGCGTTTGTAGACCAGATGGGATTATCCGCGTCACAGAGGCCAATTTCATTGCCGAAAATAGCAGTCAAGCGCTAAAACGTCTCTACGACATAGTGCTGGATGGCTTCTGTCGATCAGGGCACTACTTCACACCAACGGGGGATGGAGTCATCAATCAACTTGCTCATTTGCTGAATCAGTATGGACTCAAGAACGTACAGACGCGGACCTCTACGCTGGAATATCGCGGAGGTACTGAGCAGGGGGAAAGATTTTACGAGGATCAGAGACTGGTATTCCGCACCATGTTGCCTTTTATGCACAAGTGGACACAGGTGCCAGACGACTACGAAAGCATCTATCAACAAGCGCTCAGCGATATGCAGCAGCCAGACTTTCGCGCCACATGGACGCTACTCACCGTCTGGGGAACGAATCCGCCGAAGAAAAAGCAGAGCACAGCACGAGATTAGCGCCACCAGAGATAGTCACGTAGAATTTCATCGGTGTGCTCAAGAGTATGTTGATAAGTCTTGGTCAGAACCCATTGCAAGGGGTATATTCCCCAGACAGCCTGACGAGATCAGTGAGAGCTGACTCTCGCAGTTCACCAAGCAGCAGAATCTCTTGAGCACGTACAGAGATCAAGGCTTGAGTCAGTGCCGCCATACTATGACCCTCTCCATTATTCCAGGCCAGCTCCTCCAGGCGGGCATCTTCCTCTTGCGAAACAGACTGCGGCATTGGTTCATCCAGCCACTGACGCATCGTTGGCAAAGCAATCTTCTCTTCGTAAGACAAACAGGACTCCCCTGAACTGGTAAAAAAGTTCAGTTGGAAAGGAAAAACGCTGAGAATGAAGACCAAGAGCGGCTCACGCACTCGACTTTGGGGGCTTTTTTTTCCCTTTGAGCACGACAGCGTGACGTGGTGCAGGCTTGGGGTGAAATCCAAGCGCACGCCCAGGCGATTTTCCGCGCTTTTGGCACCGACGAGCAGGTGTGCCAACCTGCGACAAAATCTCGGGCATGACCCGACGGACTTGTCGAGGCGTAATAGTGTGCTGCCGTCCTTCCCAGCGGCGGTAACAGACCTGTCCCAAGTCGCGTGCCAAACGCAATTGGTTCATGGCGATACTGACAATCAGACTCCAGCGTTCAAATTGTTCTGGGGTGCGTACATGTGCCTTCCCCCAGAGCAAATCTTGTTTCAAGTAGCGGTAGCCATGCTCCTGCGAAAAGCGCCTTGCATACAGGCCGCTTACTTCTGCCAAAGGAAGACGGATCGGCGATTGCTGCAAGCAGACAAACCAACTCTCGCGCGGATCACGTTTCGTGTCTTTGGCCCCCTCACGCCGTACTCGAAAGACGCGAACGTGCACCTCACGTGCTTGCCGAAAATGCAATCCGCTCCATCGACTCACTGTCACGATCTGTCCCTTCTTCTCACGTTGCATCCAGCTCGCTTCAGCTCCCTTCACGGTCTCAGGACGAGACCCTTGAAAGAGAGGACCATCCAAAGGAATCCGTCCTTTCGCACTTTTGCGCACGGGCGGCTGATAGAGCTTGCGATTACGCTTGAGACGAATGAGCACCTGGCACCCCAATTCTTGGCAGACCCGCAAGAAGTCAGCAGTCGCATACCAGCGGTCGGCCAGGACGATCACGGGCCGTCCCAACAAAGGAACGACCGCTCGCAACTGTGCACAGGCCACCCCTATTGCTGTTTGCTCCGTCGAAATACGTTGTTGATCGAGAATCCCCACCCAGCTTGTGGCTTCCGATGGCAAAAGCATGACCGTCGAAAACTGCCATCCCACACTGATTGGTTTGACCGCACGAGGCAAATTCGAGACGTGAATGATGCCACGATCTCGGCTCTTTTCCGCTTCGGGACGTGGGATACTACTTGCGTCGACGCTGATCCAGACGGTCTCGCCAACAGGACTATTGCTGAGCAGAGCCTTCACCCATGCTTCTCGCAATGCGATGGTATTGATCTTGCCATTGGAAAGGGCTTGATAGATACTCGACCATTCTCGTTCAAACAGCGGCGATTGCGACAATTCCGGCAAGCTGCGTGCTTGATTTTCTGTGAGCAAGGCATCACACAAGTTGAACAGGGCATCTGCCCCCTGCTCAAAGCTCTCATAGACCCATTGGCGAACTTGCTTCAATGTGTTACTGTTCAAAGCGTAGTGTCCTTTTCCTGTTTCGTTTTGTGGAAAGTACATTACACTTTTAGGCAACCTTTGGCAACCAAAGGCTGCCTTTTTTCCTAGTTTATCCTGAGGCCAGATGAAAGACCAGACGTGCCACAGGCCAGCGATTGGGACGCGGAGCCAGGTACAGGCGCTCTTGCGGAATCAAGTTGACGGCCCAGAGAAATTCATCGATACTAGTCTGCAAACGCGTTTGAAATTGCTGTCTTGTATCCATCATCTTATCAGCTCCATTTCATTATATGTATTCATCACCTTATGCTCATACGTACCAGAGACGATAGCAGAAATACAGAGAGACGGAAGCAGGGAAAATCTATGGATATTGTTAGTCTAGGTATGCCATTTGGCCTGGCATTTGCCTCTGGCCTGAATGCTTACTTGCCGCTACTTGCGTTCACCATCTCGGTACGCTGGCTACACCTCTACAAAGTAAACCCAAATTTCGCTTTCATCACTTCCAACTGGTTTATGGCCCTGCTGGCGCTGCTCACGATTCTGGACTTTGTAGCGGACAAAGTTCCGCTTATCGATCATGGCTGGGATGCTGTGCATACGATTATCCGCCCCATCGCTGGAGCCGTCGTTGCGGCAGCAGCGGGAACGAATGCGTTTTCGGCCATGCATATCAGCACAGCCATCTCTAGCTCTCACGCCTCAACAAGAACAGTAGTCGCTCTCAGCGCCATACCACTTGCGGCAATTGGTCCATTTCTCCTCCTGCTCATCGGTGGCGGGCTTGCCGCCCTGAGTCATACCGCTAAAGCAACCACGCGGCTCGTCTCCACACTCACAACTGCGGGTATATTTAATATCGGATTGAGCGCACTTGAAGATATAGCGGTCATTATTATGATCCTGCTTTCCCTCTTCGCATCCACGATTATGTTCATCCTGCTGATACTCCTCATAATCATTATAGTCCCACAGATCATGCGCTACCGGAGATAAACAGGCATACAATAGCCCCTCTCGCCCAAAGAAAGGAGGGTTCATTGTGCACCCGATCTGCGGTGCGAGAGGATCGCTCGGCGAGGCGGTCAGAGACCCCCACAGGGGGCACGGTCAACAGCCGACCCTACGACGTTTCTGCGGCGCGAGAAAGGTGGTCCAAGCTCCTCGCACCCACGCACAATCGTGTCCCTCTCCCCTCTCTCGCGGACAGATTTGGGAGAGAGGAAAGGGAGGGGAAGAAGATCGCTTGGGAAACAGGACGGGATTGCAGAGTGGTTGCCCAAGTTGGTCGACCCTTACCATCCCGTCCCTACGAAAGCGCTCCAAAGACCAATTCGTTGGTAGATGGGGAGAGGGGAAAAACAGGTGTTCTGATCTCTTGGATCTCGTGTTTTTGTTGAGCAGGAATCCATTTCCCTCAAATTCCATGAATGTTGAAAAAGTGTCAGGGAGAGAGGTCCTCTCCCCGCCTGTTATTTTGTTGGAGCCAATGCTTCTCCCAGCAATCCCTATACGAATCAGCATGGCAAATAATATAAATACATCCCTATAAATAATTTATAAGAGAGAGTATGCTATAATTGCTTTATATCCTATTACAAAAATTGTCAGAGCTGATAAGATGCAGTGGTCTGGAAACACGCCAGGAATGAGCTCGAATTTTGCTTCGCAGATGCTTTTGAGAGACGGATCGCAGGGGGAAAGGGTGGAAGATGATGTACGAGATGGGCCAGAAATTGGGGAACTATCGCCTTGTGCGCTTACTAGGAAATGGAGGATTCGCCGAGGTCTATCTGGCAAAACATATTTATCTCCAGACACAGGCCGCAATTAAAGTTCTACAAATACAGCTCACAGAGGATGCACTACAAAGTTTTTTGCAAGAAGCTCGCATCATCGCGAACCTGGAACATAGCAATATTATCCATATGCTAGAGTTTGGGATTGAAAATCAGCGGCCCTATCTTGTCATGAACTATGCTCCCAATGGAACGTTGCGCCAGCGCTATCCGCGTGGAAAGCAGCTCTCACCTGCCACAGTCCTCACCTTGCTAAAACAGATCGTCGCAGCTTTAGACTACGCGCACACGCGCAAGATTATTCATCGGGACGTAAAGCCAGAAAACATGCTTTTTAGCGCAAACAACACCGTCCTGCTCAGCGACTTTGGCCTGGCGCTGGAAGGTCATAGCGCTTCCTCTTCGCCGCCCGTAGATAAAGCAGGCACAATGCTTTATATGGCCCCAGAACAATTTCGCGGTCAACCCTGCGCGGCGAGCGACCAATATTCATTGGGGATTGTCGTCTACGAATGGTTAAGTGGCACAGTGCCTTTTACAGGTGACGGGCTGGCAGTAGCGGTGCAGCACGCCCAGGCATTGCCCACGCCGCTGCATGAGCGCGTACCAGCGCTACCGATTGCTCTGAGCAACGTCGTCATGCGTTCTTTACAGAAAGAGCCACAGGCACGTTTTGCCCAGATTCAAGAATTTGCCGCCGCATTTGAAGAAGCCTGCCAGATACACGCAGCCCTCTTTAACAGTTCAGCTTCGACCCAATTGCTGGCAGAATTTATCGTCGAGGCACAATCGGCCCACATCGCTGCCGATACACTTGCACGCATCTCCTTTGTAGAAGCGATTCAGGAGCACTCCTCTAACCCAGAACTGCACTTCTCAAAAAGAGAGAGCTTGCTGAACAATCAAACCCTTTCTTCAAACAAGAAGGCACAGGCCTCTTCAGATGCAGACGAAATGACGATGCCTGTTGCCCCAGAGCGCGACAGGCGAGAGAACGACACGTCAGAAACGCTATTCGTCGGCCCGCTTGTCCAGCGACAGAGCCGTCAGCGCAGGCGTATACTGCTCTGCGGATTGGCTAGCGTAGCACTACTACTCTGCTGCCTCGGTGTTTTTTGGGAGAGAGAAACGCAGCAATCAGTTCCGACGCCACAAAACATAGTGAATAGTGAGTTCGCACACACCCTATCCAGTCTCTACAAGAGTTCAAATGGGATCAGACAGACCGACTGCCACAAGAAAAAGAGGCACACCTATTCAGCAAGCAACGAACACTATTGGTATAGGAGCAACAGAGCCATTTCAAGCCAACCAGATAGCCGCAACACCCACACCCGGCCTCACAAGCATTACAGCGTATAGCACAGCGCCAATAACTGCCCCCTCAGCCACAGCAGTCAGCCAGGCTAGCGCGCCTTCTCCCACGCCTACACCGCAACCGATCAATCCACCCACCCCCACCGCTTCTTTGTCTCAGCCCGGTGAAGCGCTCTCCGTATCCCTCTCTAACGTCCCCAATGTAGTACAGAATGATTCAACCGTTGCAGTGCAGGTCGTTACCAACCAGGGAAATTGTGACGTCAGACTGCGCGTCATCTACAGCGCCTCAACGCAAATCTATAGAAGCGACCTGTATAGAACTGATAGCAATGGCAACGCAACGATCAATTGGAACGTAAATATTGCGCATTCGCAGATCAAATATACAGTCGCGACACTGATTGTTACCGCCTATAATGCTCATGGTGAAACAATAGTGTCACTTCCGACTGTAGTCCAGATCATTTAACAATTTGTTCAAGGCCGAGAGGGCGGAGGAGCGCTCCGCCCTCTATGGTTAGAATTGAGATGCGGTATCCAGGAGGACCAGGCCGGAGTGAATGTTGAGGGTAATATTTCCGGCCACAGGATTGCCATAAACATCAGTGTAGGTACCAGCAGGAATATTGACAGTATGGGTATGCTTAGACGAAGGGTTGACCAGAGTCTTGCCATTCGAGAAGTCGCGCATATAGACCCCCTGTGACTGATACATCATGTTGAGAGGATGACCAATGTTGATCCCGTATTCAGGAATAAGGTTCAGATGACCATAGAGACCGCCATTGTCGCCGGAACTTGAGATCGTCATATAGGTATGATTACCTTTGAGCAAGAGATAGTTTGCCAGCGCCCATTGTTTTTCAGCCGATGTCAAGGATGCGTAGTTGAATGCGAAGACCATTACCAGGCCCTTATTATGATCCGCGAGATCGCGTGCGAAACCTGCCTCCAACTGCCAGTAGCTATCAACGGTGTAGTGAGAATGATTTAGACCATCGGTGAAACCACCTTCATCCAGCATATTGTCGGTATAGGGGTCAAGCTGATTATTAAAGCTAAGCGTGCCATGCATATTGCCACTATTATTCGGGCTATAGTTCATCGTAACAACGGCGGCGGACCGATAGGCGTGGATAGCCTGGGACATACTCTTCGCCCATGCAATCATCGAGCGTACATAGGTCTGGCCATGAATACTCTCGGCATTGCCGTAAAGATATTTCCAGTGCTTATCACCATTTGAGCCGGTTGTCCATATGCCACAACGACCATCTGACTGCTTGTTATCAAGATTTACATTATCAAAAGCAATCCCATCGTACCCCTTATCCAACGCAGGCTTAATCCAGGTCTCCATTTCAAAGCGTCGTACAGCCGGATTGGTAATATCCAGGGGCACATTCGGGTCATTATACTCATAAGCCAGAGTACTTTTATCACACAGATAGACCAGCCAATCAGGATGATTTTTCAGAAACCAGATCTTGCTATAATAGACAGGGAAACCATTCGTGTGCGGATCTCCACCAGCACGATCAAACTTAAAATAAAAATCTTTGTGGCTCGTGTGGCCAGATTCAGGGACGCGTGCTCCCCAAACATAATCAATAACGCCGTACTCATCGCTCAGATTAATATGCGATTCATGGACCAGAGCCAGATGAATACCATCAGTCGTATCTGGTAAAGGCACAATTGTCGTCGCACTAGCAAAAGCGGCACCGGTCTGACTAAAATTGACTACTAACAAAATTAATGTAGTGAGAGCGATGAACAACGGCTTTTTTTTCATAGGTAGTTTCTCCTCCTACTTGCAGGTCTTTCCAATCTTTCAAGTTTATCAAGACGCCTGTCTTGACTTCTTGTTTTTATATATCGGGGCATTAAGGAGAAACTTTAGAGATTTTGTGCAGGACCTTTTTTAGCCTATATTTCCATACATTCCTATCTACTAATGTAAAAATGCAATAAGCGACGGGCAGGATAAGCAGACATCAGCCAAAGAAGTAAGCGATAAGCAGCAATACCAGACCGACACTACGGATACTATCTCCCAGCGTCACCAGGAGATTCTCATGTGGAGCAAGATACTTGGGAAAGATAATATAGTAGCCAAAACTGAGAAGCAGAAACGCCATGCTCATAAGCAAGCTAAAACGCGTCCCCTTCGTCAGAAAAAATCTCACATACTGAAAGAAAATCAACAGGCAGACCACAGCACGGAGCGAGCTCAGAGCAGTCTGCGTCCAGGGATCAGGAAAGGGCGGCAAGAGAGGAGTCGCCAATAGCAGCAGCAGCAGCAGCAAAGTACTTATTAACAAGCAGCGTTTTAGCCTGAGCAGATACTGTTCGGAGCGCTGAAACGCGCTCAGCCAGATAAAGGCAAAGCTCACCGACTGGCCAAGATATTTGAACCAGTTCGTATTCAGCGAAGAGGAGAATAGATGATTGTCTCCGACCAGGCTAGAGATAGAGGTTACGGCGATCAGAATAAGTGAGAGCAAGAGGATAAACAGGCGGGCGGTATACAGTTTTCGATACAGATAAAAAGCCCGCAGGGCCACACCTATAACCACAAACAACTGAATGAGCTCGAAAATAGCGTGGAACGCAGTGGAATCTAAACCAATACTTGTTGTATTCATCTCTCTACCTCTTCTCTCTTCCCTGCTTAAAAAAAAGATTTCCGTTCTTCGTTGCATCCGCTTTCCCCGGCTCGTAGAGCTGAATGTTCCCCTGCTCAAATAGAAGTTGAAGAGCATGAGCGATCTCATCCGGGCTCAGTTGAAGCGTCTTTGCAAGCTCAGCCACCGTTTTGCGATCATCGATAGCGCAGTAAAGAATGCGGGCGTATTTATCGCTGATCGTCAATGACAAAGCGAGAGGATTCCAGGCCATATCCGTCGTATGGCGGGGAATAAGAGCATTCAAAAGCAAGAGTGGATCTTGCGCAGAAGCGTGTTGACGTAGATGGGCGTATACGTAAAAGATGGCACCTTTCCGCCATCAGCAAAGCCTGCTGCAACAAAGGTTGGATCTCTTTGAGAGAGTCCTGAGGACCCTGACGTGAAAAGATGAGGAGCACCAATTTTTGCGGGACCATACCCGAAGAGATCATCTGGGGAGCGGCCTTCGCTGGCAGGAAAAGATCGTCTTGCACGCCATAGCCAGCGCAATAATTCACGCCATAGCGCTGCAAAAGAGTTGCTCGATGAAGGGAATAGACCGCCTGCACCGTTTGCAGAGGAATATTTTTCTGCTTGCACATAATATGTTCCACGATAGCCAGCGTCGGCTCACCCGTAAGAACATTCCAGGGTGGGGAAAGATCACGATGAACAAGTTCGCGGAGCGCTAATAGAGAGTGATGGTTATCCTCTGTCTGATAGGTCCATAACTGTCCAATCTCCACCCCAAATTGCTGCACAATCGTCTGTAGTAGCCACCGAAAAAGCTCGTCAATGTGGTCCATTGCGGAAATAGTGCGCCATAACTGTAAGATCAGGGCCGATTCGCTCTTTATCACTGCTTCTCCTCCTCACTTCACTAACAACATAAAACAGACCCAGGCAGATACGTACCTTGCAGAGACAACCCCCATACCAGCACCCTCACTAACGTCTCAATTCTTCTCACACCTCCAGATGTTTCTCGTAACCTCTTGTCGCAGGGATTTAACTATAGCATAAAATAGGCGATATATCAAGTATTTGATAATATTTATCAATTCTTAATACTATACAAGAAATAAGTGCTACTCTCCATTCTTAATAATTCTAGAAGTTTCTGTACAAGAATATTATCTTCTGGTATCTTTTCTTCAGATGCAGTGTTAAAAAAGAGAGGATGTATACTTTGATTATCTTGCAGTGAAAGGGCAAACATTTATGGCAAATGAATCCTCATCCAGGCATTTTACCGTTGCACTACTAGCCGATATTCATGCAAATCTTGAGGCGTTTCATGCTGTACTCGCCGATCTTGCCACCCATCACCAGTATGATGTGATACTTATTGCGGGTGACCTTGTCTCTAATGGTCCACAACCAGCCGAAACACTTGCACTTATACAAGAGTCAGGTATTCCTGCTCTTTATGGCAACGGTGAGCGTGCAATAGTGGAAGCCTCGCCGCATAATCTTCTTGCGTGCTGGACGCATGAACAAATTGGAGAAAAGGGAGTGGCCTATCTAGACTCCTTGCCATTTTCCCAGCGCATTACTCCGCCTCATGGCAACTCGCCTGAAGCCGATCTTCTGATTGTCCATGCCACACCAACCAGCGTTTACGATATCCTTATTCTTGAAACGCATCCTTCTATTTCCTCTTATACAACAGCCACGCCAGAACCGGAAGCCCGCCTAATGCTTGGAGATGCACGAGCGAAACTGATCGTTTATGGACATATTCACTATGCATCCTCAGGGATAATAGGGACCCAGCGTCTTGCCTCCATTGGGGCTGTTGGCTTCCCATTTGATGGCAACCCACAGGCAGCATACGCCCTCGCGACATGGGAAAACGAGCAATGGCAGATTTACCATTACCGTGTAAGCTACGATTACGCGCGAGCCATCGAGAAAATCCATCAATCAGGCCAACCGCAGGCAGATTTGTTCGCCAGACGCTTACGCACAGCAAGCTGGTGTAAATAACTAATATATAAACTGCCAACCTATCCATCCTCTAATTATCCTCCCAAAACTATTTTGACTTTTTTATGCAAAGACCGTCTATCTATTACATAAGCCCTATCTACCTCTGTAAAAGATAAGAGAACCATAAAAACTTCTCTAATATATATATACGGCGAATAATTGAAAAAGAGGAAAAAGATGCGACATATAAAATTTTTGCTGTGCCTGTTTAGCGTCTGTACCTTCAGTGGTATACTGCTATTGACGCCATTAACAGTATCAGCGCATTCAACGCAAAAGAGTTTACAATTCCAACAAACTATCACAACGCAGCTCCTACGTGGCATTGGCGGCGGTGGACATGGAAGTGGGGGATTTAGTAGTGGCGGACATAGTGCTGTTTCACATGGAGAAGAATTCTGCTGGCGAAAGCTACAATAGTGGTTCTTATCACATGAACACCTATCATAGTGGATCGTACTATTCTCATTCCAATAATTGTCAATCAAGCAACACAAACTGTGACAGTTTTTCGTTTCCAAGTTGTCTCACGCTCTTCCTCATTGGAGCTATTATCCTTGCGATTAGCTGGGCTGCGAACAAAAGGAAACGGCGTGAGTAATACACTGTTTTGCGAACAATAGGGTGAAATAGTGATTTTTATTTACCCAGCTCACCATAGAGCCAGGTAGGGGAGATGCTAACATGTGGCAAAAAAGTGCGCAACAATGGCTTGATGAAGGGGACCAGGCATTTGGGAGTGAAGACTATGAAAAGGCACTGAACGCCTATGAGCATGTATTGCAGCTCGATTTCAGGAACGCGAGCGCGTATAATAGCAAAGGCAATACACTGGTCGAGCTTGAGCGCCTATCTGAAGCGCTCCCCGCACTCGAAGAGGCTGTGCGGCTTGAGCCAGGGAACGCAATCTATCATTGTGATGTCGCCGATGCCCTCTACAGTCTCGAAGATCTACAAGCTACACTGCTAACGTACGAACACGCACTTCAGCTTGATGCCCATAATAGCCATGCCCATAATGGACGCGGCAACGTGCTCTACGATCTGGAGCGCTATACAGAAGCTCTGGAGGCCTATAACGAAGCGATTCGCTGTAACCCGGCTTATATTCACCCTTACAATGGGCGGGGCAATACATTCTATAAACTGGAACGCTATCAGGAGGCACTCGCCGCCTACGAAGAGACGCTGAAGAGAGATCCTGAATATATCCATGCTTATAACAGCGAGGGCAATGTCTTTTACGAGCTGGGAGACTACCAGAGGGCGATGGATGCCTATGAGAAGACACTTCAGCTTGATCCAGATTATGTCGATGCCCAGAATAGCCGGGCCAATCTTCTGTACGACCAGGGACGGTTACAGGAGGCACTGGCAGGATATGAAAAGACGCTTCAGCTCGATGAGACAAATGCCAGCGCGTATAATGGCAAGGGCAATATTCTCTACGATTGGCAGCGTTACAAAGAAGCTCTGAACGCCTATAATCAGGCCATACGTCTCGATGCAGACTATACTGCCGCATATAATGGCAAGGGCAACGTACTTTATGAATTGCGCCATTACGCTGATGCGCTTGCGGCTTTTGATAAGGCGATTCAGCTTGATCCGAACTATGCGGACGCCTACAATGGGCGAGGGAATGTGTTCTCTGACCTGCATCGTACTGCCGAAGCCGTTGCCGCGTATAAGTATGCCATCCAGCTCAAGCCAGATGAACCTCTTTATCAGAGGAACCTGGAAAATCTTTCTTAGTGCCGTGACCACCTTCCATTGGAGGAGAGACACCATCCGGCGAGAGAGTGGTTAGCGAGCAGGAGACGGCCTAGCCGATCTTCCCTACGAGCGCTTCTCCATCTTCATTTGAAGAGAGACACCATCTGGCGAGGGCGTCGTTGGCGAGCAGGAGACGGCCTAGCCGATCTTCCCTACGGGCGCTTCTCCGTCTTCATTTGGAGGATGAGCATAGACTCATGCTTCATTCTTTCTCAGAAGATCGTACAAAAGACTTGAGATGGGTGTAGATGATTCCACCTGTTGCGCTGTCTTTTTGAAGAGACCAATATCCTTCAGAGGTATCGTACTCTGAAAAACCGCAGTCTGGCCCATTGCAGCGCTCTCGGCAATCCTCTTGCCATAACTCTGGTAGATGGGGGCAGGAAACAACGTATGTGTCAGCATATCGACAACGGCATTTGGATCGACGCCGTTTTTCACAGCCATCGAGAGCGCTTCGCTCATAGAGTGTCCTGCTGAAATAATCAGGAAGTTTCCAACGAGCTTGACAAGCGTTGCCGCGCCGACCTCTTCGCCAAAATCGAAGATCCCCTGTCCCCCCATCGCCTTCAGGAGTGGTCGCACTCGTTCTTTGGCCTGCTGTGGACCGGCACAGGGAATCCAGAGCTGTTGGGCGACGGCGGCCTCAGGTCGGCCAAAGATGGGAGCCTCGACATAGATACAGTCATGTTGTGCATGGATTGCCGCCAGCTTCTTTGACGTTTCCGGCAAGACCGTGCTCATCGAAACGTGGATACCGCCTGGTCCCAGCTGCTCTAAAAAACCATCACTCATGACGACGCTTTCCAGTGCCGCATCATCCCACACAATGCTTGCCACAACCCCTCCACTCGTCACCGCATCAACGGGTCGGCTCGCCAGGAGCGCTCCCTGGGCAACCAGCGCTTCCGCTTTGCTCGCCGTGCGATTATACACCCGAAGAGGATAGCCGGCATTGAGGAGATTGGTCGCCATTGGCAGACCCAGACGTCCCAGACCGATAAACCCGATCATTTCGTTCATGCGTATTACTCCTTTTGAATAAATTGACGTGCCAAACATGACGTTAACGTCATGTTTTGAGTAAAAAAAGTCTGATGCTATTCTTTTTCCTCAAAACCCGCTCTCGAAGCAAGTATCGAAACGGTGCGGGGAGCTGCCTCAGTTCGTTCCGTCAAATCATCTGTACGCATGCGGTTATTCATCGCTCACCTCTCGCGAATATTACGTTAACGTCATGTTGATAGATTATCATTTTAGCCAGGCATTGTCAAGGGCCTCAGGTTACATGTTGAAAACGCTATTTCTCCTTGATAATGGCAGCCGTGTGGTCGAGATGGTGCAAGTATGGGAGGGAGCGTAGTAACCCATCTCGTATATCCTGGTAAGAAAGAGTTATCTCTATAAGTTCAGTTTTATTCTGTACTCATTTTCCAGGAAAGAATTTCAAATGAGACATTTCAAAAAATACCAAAAATCTTCCTCTTCGCACTCATATGCACATGTCAGGATATTCATCTCTCTGGGCGTCACTCTGATCAGTTTCATAATTCTCGGCAATCTGCTTATCTCTTGTGGCACAGCGACAACAGCTCAAGCAACTCCAAAACCTGTAGCAACGCTTGCACCCACGCCCACGCCCCAACCGCCTGCTCCCACACCCCAACCATCTGCACCCACGCCCCAACCGCCTGCTCCCACACCTCAACCACCTGCTCCTACGCCCCAACCACCTGCGCCTCAAGCAGGACCAGCCATACTTGACCTGCAACCAGCTACTATGAGCATCGTCGGTCATCTCGATTGTCAACGTACGATGGTCTACGTCTGTCAGGCGCGAGTGCTATCCAGATCGAGTAATCAGAGCGATCTTCATTGGACTGCTTTCGCCAATATACCTGGTCACCTTGTCTTTAGTCCCGCAAGCGGTGTTCTGGCTCCGGGTCAGAGCGTGCTTGTAACGATCTCGGTTCCATTCACATCCTGCACGCCCGGTCTGTTCTACTTCCAGGGGGCCATAAACACCCACACAATCACCTGGGCTTGCTAATTCTGCCGCTGTGAGCCTGGCGAGTTATGGGGACCTCTCCCCCGGACACATTTTGGAAAAGGCAAGAAAAAGACCAAAAGGCCTCGCTGAGAGAGCGTGTTGAGGATCGCCGCCAATCCCGATACGCTCTTGCGACTGATCCGCGCATTTACTGATCTCAGTTATCCTTATGGACAGGAATGGAAAAAGCGAAATTCCTCCAGAAATAGGATAAGAACAAATTTAGAGCAGAAGGTTTTCCAGTGAAGCCGAATACAGAAGATTCGGTATAAGACAATAGAAGCTACCAACGAACGTATTTTTCAGGATACAGAAAAGATATTCCCTCAAAAAAGAAGAAGATAGGTTTAAAGCCCCTCCATCCCCTCTGTGAGGTTTTTAGGTAGAACAAAGACGGCAATTTCTTGTACAAAACCACAACGTCGCTATTTTTGGTGATGTTTCGTGCGGAAGAACAATAGGAGTTGACCGAAAGCCCCAGGAAGTACACTTTCCCACAGAGAGACCTACACAAAAGTATTTATGACAGCAATATATATGGAGGGAAGTCCGGATGAATACGACGACAGCAACAGTGGCGGAGACTATCGAAGTAGCCCTGCGCATTCAGGCAGAGCCAGAGAATATGAATTTAAGTGATCCAAGTCGGTTCTATCGCTATGAAATTGGTCAGGTTGATCTGCTTTCAAGCGAAGAGGTGACCGATCTGGCCCAGCGTATCGAGCGTGGCAAAGCCAGCAAGCGGGCCAGAAGCAGCACACGCATAGTTGTACAACACTAAAGTGAAGAGGCCAGAGAGGCGAAATGCCAGCTTATTGAAGCGAATCTGCGCCTGGTTATGCATATTGCCCGAAAATACAGAGGCTTTGGTGTAGACCTGATGGACCTTGTACAAGAGGGGAACCTCGGTCTTATACATGCCGTAGAAAAATTTGATTACAAAAAAGGCTATCGGTTCAGCACCTACGCAACCTGGTGGATTCGCCAGTATATTACACGGGCCCTCGCTGAGCAAGCGCATATGATTCGTGTTCCTCTGTACAAAGTCGAAGAGATCAAGCGTCTGGGCCGTGTTCGGAGGAGGTTGGAACAAGGAGAAGCGAGCGAACCTACGATTGAAGATCTGGCCCATCAGATGGAGATCAGTGTCCAACAAGTTATTTCGCTCCTCTCGACAGGGCAAGAGACCGTCAGCCTGGATACGCCGCGCAAGAGCGGAGAAGATGAAATAGCGCTGAGCGAAATCTTAGAAGACGATCCCGTCTACTCACCCGAACGGGTCGTCATCGAGCAGACGCTTCAGGCACATATACAAGACCTGTTAAACTGTTTAACACCCCGCGAGAGGAGGGTATTGCAGCTCCGATTTGGCCTGAATGGTGGAAGCGAGCATAGTTTGACGGAGACCGGACGTAAAATGAATTTAAGCCACGAGGCGGTTCGCCAGGTGGAGTTCCGGGCGTTACGCAAGCTGGATGATCCTTGCCGCAGTAAGATGCTCCAGGATTTTCTGGCCTAATACAAGAGGAGTGAACTTGAGCCACTACGATGATGGGGAACAGGATTAAGCGAAGAAAGCGCTCTCACACAAGCAGAGCTGCCTGCTCTGGAGGGCGATTGTAAGACAATTTTCTGGTAGATTTATCCTGTAGAAGAAAGCGTGGGCGGTCCTTCGGTGCCAAGAAGGATCGCCCATTTTCATATTTTCTTCTCATAGGGCGCTCTCTCTCAGACAATCTTAATGGGACTTATGAAGCCGTTGCTGGAACCGGTTTTCTCCCCGGCCTGTGGGGGGGGGGGGAGGGACACGATGCGTAGCTGGCGAGACGGCCAGAGGCCCCCCAGGGGGTGCAGTCAACAGCCGGCCCGATGTCCTTCTGCCGGACGAGAGAGGATAGTCTAGCAGGCATAAAAATGGGCCTCCTTGAGGAGGCCTATTTTAGCATTTTATGTCTGGTGCTTGTTAGGGGACGCGTACTACTATTGCGCTCACGTTGTCTTTGCCACCGCCGTGCAGGGCGGCCTGGACCAGGAGGTCACAGACGCGCGTAGTGTCGCGTTCGTAGCGCAAGAGGC
>CAVZQK010000062.1:0-13462 GCA_963777355.1 uncultured Chloroflexia bacterium | reverse complement strand
TGTTGAAAACGCTATTTCTCCTTGATAATGGCAGCCGTGTGGTCGAGATGGTGCAAGTATGGGAGGGAGCGTAGTAACCCATCTCGTATATCCTGGTAAAGAGTTATCTCTATAAGTTCAGTTTTATTCTGTACTCATTTTCCAGGAAAGAATTTCAAATGAGACATTTCAAAAAATACCAAAAATCTTCCTCTTCGCACTCATATGCACATGTCAGGATATTCATCTCTCTGGGCGTCACTCTGATCAGTTTCATAATTCTCGGCAATCTGCTTATCTCTTGTGGCACAGCGACAACAGCTCAAGCAACTCCAAAACCTGTAGCAACGCTTGCACCCACGCCCACGCCTCAACCACCTGCTCCTACGCCTCAACCACCTACCGCTGCACCTACGCCCCAACCATCTGCACCCACGCCCCAACCGCCTGCTCCCACACCTCAACCACCTGCTCCTACGCCCCAACCACCTGCGCCTCAAGCAGGACCAGCCATACTTGACCTGCAACCAGCTACTATGAGCATCGTCGGTCATCTCGATTGTCAACGTACGATGGTCTACGTCTGTCAGGCGCGAGTGCTATCCAGATCGAGTAATCAGAGCGATCTTCATTGGACTGCTTTCGCCAATATACCTGGTCACCTTGTCTTTAGTCCCGCAAGCGGTGTTCTGGCTCCGGGTCAGAGCGTGCTTGTAACGATCTCGGTTCCATTCACATCCTGCACGCCCGGTCTGTTCTACTTCCAGGGGGCCATAAACACCCACACAATCACCTGGGCTTGCTAATTCTGCCGCTGTGAGCCTGGCGAGTTATGGGGACCTCTCCCCCGGAGACATTTTGGAAAAGGCAAGAAAAAGACCAAAAGGCCTCGCTGAGAGAGCGTGTTGAGGATCGCCGCCAATCCCGATACGCTCTTGCGACTGATCCGCGCATTTACTGATCTCAGTTATCCTTATGGACAGGAATGGAAAAGCGAAATTCCTTCAGAAATAGGATAAGAACAAATTTAGAGCAGAAGGTTTTCCAGTGAAGCCGAATACAGAAGATTTGGTATAAGACAATAGAAGCTACCAACGAACGTATTTTTCAGGATACAGAAAAGATATTCCCTCAAAAAAGAAGAAGATAGGTTTAAAGCCCCTCCATCCCCTCTGTGAGGTTTTTAGGTAGAACAAAGACGGCAATTTCTTGTACAAAACCACACATTGCCATTTTTGGTGATGTTTCGTGCGGAAGAACAATAGGAGTTGACCGAAAGCCCCAGGAAGTACACTTTCCCACAGAGAGACCTACACAAAAGTATTTATGGCAGCGATATATATGGAGGGAAGTCCGGATGAATACGACGACAGCAACAGTGGCGGAGACTATCGAAGTAGCCCTGCGCATTCAGGCAGAGCCAGAGAATATGAATTTAAGTTATCCAAGTCGGTTCTATCGCTATGAAATTGGTCAGGTTGATCTGCTTTCAAGCGAAGAGGTGACCGATCTGGCCCAGCGTATCGAGCGTGGCAAAGCCAGCAAGCGGGCCGAAGCAGCACACGCATAGTTGTACAACAGCGTGAAAGTGAAGAGGCCAGAGAGGCGAAATGTCAGCTTATTGAAGCGAATTGCGCCTGGTTATGCATATTGCCCGAAAATACAGAGGCTTTGGTGTAGACCTGATGGACCTTGTACAAGAGGGGAACCTCGGTCTTATACATGCCGTAGAAAAATTTGATTACAAAAAAGGCTATCGGTTCAGCACCTACGCAACCTGGTGGATTTGCCAGGATATTACACGGGCCCTCGCTGAGCAAGCGCATATGATTTGTGTCCCTCTGGACAAGTCGAAGAGATCAAGCGTCTGGGCCGTGTTCGGAGGAGGTTGGAACAAGGAGAAGCGAGCGAACCTACGATTGAAGATCTGGCCCATCAGATGGAGATCAGTGTCCAACAAGTTATTTCGCTCCTCTCGACAGGGCAGGAGACCGTCAGCCTGGATACGCCGCGCAAGAGCGGAGAAGATGAAATAGCGCTGAGCGAAATCTTAGAAGACGATCCCGTCTACTCACCCGAACGGGTTGTCATCGAGCAGACGCTTCAGGCACATATACAAGACCTGTTAAACTGTTTAACACCCCGCGAGAGGAGGGTATTGCAGCCCCGATTTGGCCTGACTGGTGGAAGCGAGCATAGTTTGACGGAGACCGGACGTAAAATGAATTTAAGCCACGAGGCGGTTCGCCAGGTGGAATTCCGGGCGTTACGCAAGCTGGATGATCCTTGCCGCAGAAAGATGCTCCAGGATTTTCTGGCCTAATACAAGAGGAGTGAACTTGAGCCACTACGATGATGGGGAACAGGATTAAGCGAAGAAAACGCTCTCACACACGCAGAGCCGCCTGCTCTGGAGGGCGATTGTAAGACAATTTTCTGGTAGATTCATCCTGTAGAAGAAAGCGTGGGCGGTCCTTCGGTGCCAAGAAGGATCGCCCATTTTCATATCCTTAATCTTACAGGGCGCTCTCTTTTTCTCAGACACATTTTACAGGATGATGAAACCGTTCGCCTGGAACCGGTTTTCGCGCCCGTTCTGTGGGGCAAGATGCGTAGTTGGCGAGATGGCCCGGCCAGAGACCCCCCAGCGGGGGGGGGCACGGTCAACACCGGCCCTATGTCCTTACTGCCAGACGAGAGAGGATAGTCTAAGCAGGCATAAAAATGGGCCTCCTTGAGGAGGCCTATTTTAGCATTTTATGTCTGGTGTTTGTTAGGGGACACGTACTACTATTGCGCTCACGTTGTCTTTGCCACCGCCGTGCAGGGCGGCCTGGACCAGGAGGTCACAGACGCGCGTGGTGTCGCGTTCGTAGCGCAAGAGGCGCTCAATCTCAGGGTCGCGCACCATCTCCCAGAGGCCGTCTGAGCAGAGCAAAAGCCGATCATGCTGGCAGAGGTTGAGCATGTACCAATCTACCTCAACCTGCTCACGACAGCCCAGACTGCGGTAGACCTTGTTGCGCTCAGGATGCGTGTAGACCTCTTCGGGAGTAATCACCCCTTCGTTGACCAGGCGGGCGACTAGAGAATGATCATGTGTAATCTGGGTCAAACCCAGGCCTTCGCGCAATATGTAAGTCCGGCTATCACCTACATTGACAATGTACGCCTTCTCTTCTAAGACCAGAGCAGCGGTAAGCGTCGTGCCCATCTCTTTTCCCCACTCCTGGCCACGCTGAAAAATTGCCTGATTGGCCCACTCAACCGCCTGGACCAGAATTCTCGCGCAGCGTTTCGTCAACGAGCTGGTTGCTCATAACGATATTCTGAACCACCATCTGCAAAATACTTTGAATAGCGATGCGGCTCGCCTCCTGGCCATAATCATGCCCACCCATGCCATCAGCAACCACAAAGAGACCAAAGGGGACCAGGCGACCATGAAAAGTACAGGTACCTTGCAGGACAACGACGCTATCCTCATTTGGATTATAGCGGCGCGTAATGCCTACATTCCAACCAACACCAACCTCTAGCGGCTGCGCCTTCACCGGACGCTGCTCCACCTTTTGATCCATGAGCTTTGTTGTACCATTGTGGGCGACTGCACGCGGATATTGGGGACGAGTCGGCAGTTCATCAATTGAGCGGCGTGCAACGACATTGACGCCTGGACGAGAAAACGGGGGCTGTTCTTGCATATATTTTTGCGGCAGGCGCAGCCGTGGCCTCGTCATGCTCATAGTATCCTGAGATAACATATAACCTCCTGGCAGTGCGCAGATCAGGCGAACGACAGATAACATTTTCAACAACAACTTCGACAACATCAACAAAATCCACGCCTCAGCAAATAAGGATGGAGTAGAATAACCTACAACAGCTCCGGCTCCATCGCCTGCACATACAAATGACAGACTATTTCAGACGCCGTCTCATCTCCCAGTTCGCCAGCCAGAGTCTCCTGGCAAGCAGCAACACGGTCCATACGCGTATGAATAAACGTATGACGGGCGGTTCCCAGAGCAATTCCCTGTAGCCCCTGGCGCATAGCCATCAGTTCTACTGTTATCTGCTGACGAAGCAGAGCAATTTCGCTCTTACACACCTGACAGAACCCTTCCTGCTTTCAAAAGCAAGCATGAGGTTACACTCCTACAACTGATCTCCTTGCTAGAGAGAGCCATTTCAAACTCTTCTCTTATACATAAGTATAGGTAAGAATTTTACGACTATCTCCTCAAACTCTTCTTCTCCCTGGAAAACGAAACGTGCAAAGAGCAAAAGCATACATAAGAATATGGAGGGGAGGTATCTGTACAACGTGGTTACATACGAAAAAAAGGCCCTGACAAATCTCTACCAAAGTTTTTGCCAAGACGTTCTGAAAAAATCTTATACTTCTTATACCGGTTCTTATAATTTCGCTTTAGTGGATGCTGGCGAAAAGTATCAGCTCAGGTGCTAAGCCTGAGCGAAAATGAGACCACTCTATCCACGGTTAGAATTTTTGATCTTACAGCATGCTTTTAATAGCGTAGATAGATACAAAAATCTTACAAGAGCCTGACACATTCTTCACCAATTTCTCCACCTACCGATATATACTTTAGACAACAAAGAAATACCTTTGTTGCCAATGTTTCACCAAACTGCATTGCACATTATAAAAATGTAGGAAACAGTCACAAGCAGATACAGCTTGTTCCTGGTAAATATGCATCTCATTCACAGTAAAAGAGAAATAGCTAGAGTTAGCCAATATATAAAAGGGAATTTCCTCATGCCTTCAGTAAATCCTTCTATCCCTGAAGATAGACAAACACAACACTATGTTTCCAGTTCACAAGACTGGAATGGTACTGTTGCTCATTCCAATAAGCTAGACAATCGTTCTGTGCAAAATCCGCTATCACAACGGCCTGGAGGGCCTCAGAAAGCAGGAGGTACAACGCCAAAACAACAGCCAAAGATGTCAAAAGTCCAGGCCCAGACGCTGGTAACAAGGATAAAACGAACAACGCTGGTTACTTCCATTGTTGCATTTGGTCTGTTTGGTACACTGATTGCGCCTCAGATTCAGGCAACGCTCACAAAATCTTCATCCACGACACAAAAAGCGATATCAACCACCACAGCGACGCCAACGCAAAGTTCGGGAAGTTTCTTTGATCAATCACAGACAGGCGGATATAGCATTGGAACTTCCAGTTCAGCCAGCACTACCAGCACATCCGGGACCAGCCAGAGCACAACACCAGGGACCAGCACCCATGTTTCCTGAAAACGAATATAGCCTGCCAGGCGGAATGGGCCGAGAGCAATTCCGCGCGATGGGCACAACGATAACGCTGCTCCTACCTGAGAAACAACGGACAGAGGGTCTAGTATTGATCCGGGCACTCTTTGAGGAATGGGAAGAGACACTGAGTCGTTTTCGTCCCCAGAGCGAGCTCTCGCGCTTAAATCAGGCGGCAGGCAAGCAGGCTTTTGTAAGTGAACTGCTCTTCAAAGTGCTCAAAGAGGCGCTGGCGGCGGCACACGCGACACAGGGCATTTTTGATCCAACGCTGCTCCCGCAATTGCGCCAGATCGGGTATGATCGTTCGTTTGATGAGCTTCCGGCGCAAGTTCCTGAGAGTGGCTATCAGGGAAAGCCAGGCGGTGCATGGCAGACAATCCAGCTGGATGATATCGTACATGGTGTTCGCATGCCGCCCGATATCCAGCTAGACTTTGGTGGTATCGGCAAGGGGATGGCAGTTGATGCCGCATTAGAGGTGTTACGGAAAGCCAATATTCAGGCGGCCATCGTCAACGCGGGCGGGGATCTGGGAACGCTGGGACTTGCTCAGGGAGCCGATACCTGGTATATTGCGGTCCCCGGCAAAGATTGCACATGGAGTTTACCACTCGAACGTGGGGCAATGGCAACATCCGGAATTGCCCGGCGTGCCTGGCAGCAGGGAGAAGTCAAGCGGCATCATCTGCTAGATCCGCGCACAGGGCTACCAGTAGAGAATGGACTCTGGTCCGTAACAGTGGTAGCGGCACGCTGTGTCCAGGCAGAGATCGCAGCTAAAGTTGCTTTTATTCTGGGACTTGAAGAAGGAAAAACGTTTCTTCAGAAGAATCAATTAGCGGGCCTGTTTGTGCAGGAAGACGGCAAGTGGGAGGCGGCGGGATACTGGCCTGAGGATCTTATGAGGAGGATAGCATGAGCATTTGGGAAGCGGTGACCTGGGACACGACAAGGGCAGGTGGATTTACCGCATATATTCTTTTGACTCTTTCCGTCGTTGTTGGTCTGGCGCTCTCGATGCAATGGCAGTCTGCGAGCAAATGGCCACGCTTGATTAACAATGAGATGCATAACTTTCTGACGCTTCTGGCGCTCATCTTCACATGCATACATGTGCTGGCAGCCTGGATCGATCCATTTACAAGTTTTGGTTGGGCCGAGGTTTTTGTCCCTCTGGTTAGTCATTATCGGCCTGCGGGCATGGCATTTGGCATTATCACCCTCTACCTGGGTTTAGCTATTGGTCTCAGCACCTGGATGCGTTCGCGAATTGGTTATAAATGGTGGAGGCGTTTACACTTTTTCACGCTACTTATGTTTGCGCTGGTAACGGTACACGCGGTTATAACGGGGAGCGATACAAAGTCGCTATGGGCGCTCTCAATCTACCTTGTAAGCATGGTAGCGGTGAGCGGGCTACTTATCCTGCGTCTGCTGGTGCCTGTAAATGCGAAGGCGCGTTCGCATCCAGCACTAGCGGTTTTGATGATGTTGCTTTTGACCGCCGGTACGCTGTGGATGTGGCTAGGGTATTAGAAAAGAGAAACAAAATTTCTCCTTCCAAATGATTTTGGGGTGAGCTAAACTATAGCTCATCCAGAAATGATTTTTGCAAAGGTTGATTGCGCTGAGATCTTCGTCTTTTGCTTTGCGCCTCTTAAAATTAGCCCAATAAGTAGTAGAGTTGACAGCATTAGTGACATATTTGATAAAATCTGTGATGGAGTAATACCATTCCATCTCCTCTGCATCCCATACGCGACGAAACGCCAGCTCTTCTTCTCCTTCTTGTTGTAGTCCCTGTTTTACCAATGAGAGAAGTTCGGATTCCACTGGCCCTTGACCCTGCTGACGTTTACTCATAACAACATTTCCCTATCAACCCCTACCAATTTGACAGGGGTTGATTCACTACCAACAAAACTTCAGGCAGTTTATTCAATATATATTTTACCAGGAAATACTACTCTTCTCAATAGAAATGATTTTATCAACTATTCGGAATCTCTCCGACTATCACGACCTGGATTGCGCATGTTGGGATAGAGGATTAAGGCAATGCGAATGATTAAGGTGAAAGATGATATGATATACATATATCCCTTATAGCTTGTTCAGGCCTCAAACCGGGCTAGTTTTGTCACAATATCGTCCTCTAAGCCGGCATATATGAAAAGGACAAGGCGTAGAAAGAAGAAATAAAGGATGTCTATACCTGAAAACTATCCTATCATCCTCGGAATTAATCATATCCAGATAGAAGCTCCTCCGGGATGTGAGGAAGCAGCACGAACATTTTATAGAGATGTACTCGGACTGGAAGAGATTGAGAAGCCCGAAAACCTGCGTCAGCGTGGTGGAGCGTGGTTTGCTTGTGGCTCTCAGCAGATCCATATCGGTGTCACAAACAACTTTGAACCACGGCGTAAAGGGCATCCGGCCTTCGAGGTACGTTCTCTCCCAGCGTGGCGGCTGCGTCTGACAAATGCTCACGTGCCCATAAGCGAAGACGAACCATTGCCGGGATGGTCCCGCTTTTATATTGCCGATCCCTGGGGCAATCGTATTGAACTGCTTGAAAGACAAGATGAGCAATAAACAGAAAGCATCTATCTCATAGCATCTAAAGGCTTATGAACACGTCCTTCCCACAAAGAGGTCAGCACCAGAAAGAAGGAGACATATAGTGCAAAAATGGGAATATATGTGTTTGCAAGTACTCTACAACACGAAAACTTCCCCTGCAAAGATTGCAGGGGAAACGGTTCATTCTGTACCTCAGATCGAGAAGGTCATTAACGAATTAGGCGAACAAGGCTGGGAATTAACGACTACCTGGGAGTATGCTGTCTCTGGAAAAGGGGGCCCTACCCTCTTCTTTAAGCGTCCTAAATCATAACAAGAGTAATAGTATATCAAAAGTAAACAAAAAGCATACCACCTCTAGCTTTTTTACCAATTGCTCAATTGACATGGCTCTACAAGGGAGAGTATGCTCAGCAGAGAAAATTACCAATATATCAAGGGGGAGATACTACTAGTGTATAATTCTCTGCTGGCGTCAGATAATTTACCGCTCTGCCATGCCTCTATATTTCCTATGTGGGAGGTCAAGCGATGAGCAATGAGGCCGATGTGATTATTGTTGGCGCGGGTCTGGCGGGTCTGGTGGCTGCGGCGGAACTGATTGATGCGGGCCGACATGTAATAGTGCTCGATCAGGAGCCGGAGGCATCCTTTGGCGGGCAGGCATTCTGGTCTTTTGGCGGTCTGTTCCTGGTCAATACACCGGAGCAGAGACGCCTGGGTATTCGGGATTCCCACGAGCTCGCGCTGCAAGATTGGCTGGGGAATGCGGGATTTGACCGCGAAGAGGATCTGTGGCCCCGACGCTGGGCTGAAGCGTATGTTGATTTTGCCGCTGGCGAGAAATATAGCTGGTTGCACGCGCAGGGTCTGCGCCTCTTCCCTGTTGTACAATGGGCGGAGCGTGGAGGCTCTTTCTCGTATGGGCCTGGCAACTCGGTCCCGCGCTTCCATATTACCTGGGGAACTGGTCCAGGCGTCTTAGAACCGTTTGTGCGGCGGGTGCGTGCAGGCGTGGAAAAAGGGTTAGTAGAGCTACGCTTTCGCCACCGCGTGACCGATCTGACTATAAGCAATGGTGTTGTAGAAGGTGTACATGGTGAACTACTGGAAGCGAGCACAGTGGAGCGGGGTGTGAAAAGTTCTCGCGATGTTGTAGGCGAGTTCAGCTTGCAGGGGCAGGCAGTCATCGTGACTTCGGGCGGTATTGGTGGGAATCATGAGCTGGTGCGCCGCAACTGGCCGAAGCGCATGGGAGAGCCGCCCCAACACCTGGTATCGGGCGTTCCCGACCACGTCGATGGGCAGATGCTAGAGGTGGTTGCCAGGAGCGGAGGACATCTTATCAACGCTGACAGAATGTGGCACTATCCGGAAGGTATCCAAAACTTCGCACCGATCTGGAGTAAACATGCCATCCGCATCTTGTGCGGACCATCTCCCCTGTGGTTAGATGCCACAGGCAAGCAGCTTCCCGTACCACTCTTCCCCGGCTTCGATACGCTGGGAGCGCTTCAGCATATCACGACGAGCGGCTATGACTACTCCTGGTTTCTCCTCAATCAACGCATCATCGAGCGTGAGTTTGCTTTATCGGGCTCCGAGCAAAATCCCGATCTGACAGGCCGCAGCATTGCGAAGACGCTCAGTCGGGCACTGCCTGGTGCGCCGGGACCAGTCGAGGCCTTTAAAAAGCATGGCGCAGACTTTATTGTCTGCCGCACATTGCCGGAGCTCGTACAAGGGATGAATAATCTGGCGGGTCAGGATTTGCTTGATCTAGCAGAGCTTGAGCGCGTGATTGTTGCGCGTGATCTCCAGATTGCTAATCCCTACTCAAAGGATGCTCAGCTCACAGCTATCCGTGGAGCGAGGGCCTATATCGGTGACAAACTGATTCGGGTCGCCAAACCACACCGTCTGCTTGATCCCGCCGCAGGCCCATTGATTGCCGTGCGGCTCTCGATCCTGACGCGCAAAACCCTGGGCGGCGTAGAGACGGATCTTTCAGGGCGAGTGCTCCAGGCCGATGGTCAAGCCATTCCCGGTCTTTATGCTGCCGGTGAAGTCTCAGGCTTTGGCGGGGGCGGCGTACACGGCTATCGAGCTTTAGAAGGAACCTTTTTAGGTGGCTGTATCTTCTCTGGACGTAGCGCAGGGCGTGCCGCCGCCCAGGCTGTGCTTTGAACTGCTACTGGTATACGTTTCAGTGAAAGCTCGCCTATAAAGAGACAGCACAGAAAATTTGAGCAAGATCGAAGAAGTTTTGTGTCTATCTCCATGCCATAATGCTCAAGCGACCACTCCGGTAGTTTGAGCATTATCAAGGAGCATACAAACGTGGCAGAACAGACTTTTCCACTCAACAAATTCTACAAAGGCTGGGATGGCTTCCAGCAAAATCTGGTCAAAGTCATTGCACCACTTTCGCCTGAGCAACTTGCTTTACCGACAGCACCACATCACTGGTCGATAGGCATGGGTGTGCAGCATATCCTTGCGAACCGTGTCTTCTGGTTCCAGGTCTGGATGGGCGAAGGTAGTCCTGATCTTGCCCCCATCGCGAGTTGGGGTTGGGATCAGGAGGATCGGCCTGTAGGCTCGGCGGCTGAACTTGTTGTCAAGCTTGAAGCTACCTGGCAAATGATTTAGGCGGCCCTTGCCCGCTGGACGCCTGCTAATCTTGAAGATCATATCTCAGTTCCCCCTTCTAGCAGCGAAGAGGACCGGCAAATGTATTCCAGAGTTACACGGCAATGGATTATCTGGCATGTGCTCGAACACGAGATTCTCCACGGAGGCGAGCTTTCCCTGGCCCTTGGCGCATACGGTCTAATAGCTATCTACGATTAACAGAAAAACCTGGAAAGGCATAAATTTGCCTCTCGTGCAATTATCGTAACTGAATAAATCCAATACCTGACGGACTAGGCTCAAAAGCTGAGATTGCGCAAGACGTATCTTTTACCAGACTGGCTGTTGTCCTCCTACAGGTTCAGCCGCCAGCAGCTTTCTCTGTTGAGCAATCGAGCGCCGATAGGCGATAATAAGGGAAATCACACCGACCAGACTGATAACAAACGTAGTCACCGAGATAGGGATACCGGGAGGCACAATAAAGTAGATTGAATGCGGTAGACCATCCCAGAAACCGTGGAGCACCGAGACGAAAAGATACGTCAGCAGCACAAGAAAGGTAAAGCGGAAGTGGCGCGGCCCACTCTGCCGAAAGAGGACAGCACCGAGAAGAGCAGTCCAGAGGCCATGTCCAAAGGGGGCCAGAAAACCGCGAATAATGGTCTCGACAACAGAAGAGGAGACATGACCACCACTCATCAGAAAAACAGTAAAGGCATACCCAGTACTCTCCAGGGCCGCAAAGCCCATGCCAACAGCGCCCCCTAAGAGGAGACCATCCATCCCTGAGTTATGGGGCATGCGCCGAGCCAGAAAGATCACCGCGATAATTTTGCAGCCCTCTTCGATCAAGCCGACGAGCAGCGCACTTGTCAGCGAGAGGCCTTGATTAGGATTGGTTTGCGGGGGCAACAAGAAGGCTTCAAGGATAGACGCCCCTAAAATACCCAGCACGCCGCCAACGGTAAAACTCACAGCCACAGTCGTCGGAGTCAAAGAGCTAAAATGCCGATGATCATAAAGAAAAGCCACAAAGACGACGGGCACAAGAAAATTACCGATCAGGATCACCGTTGGATACAGATTCGGATTGAGTGTAAGAAACAGCACGAGCGTCGTGATAATAAACAAAGCAATTCCAACGAAAAGCACACGCACCCAACTCCTCCCACGCCGCATCGCCTGCTGCACAGGTGGAGAAAAAGTTTTCTCTGCCAATGTATCCTCCATTCGCACACTTGTATATCCGCATATTCAGAATCAGAAGAAAAATTATACGACAAGCGAGGGGAGAAGTTCTACCTCTTATATGAGACACGAACATTCAGCGAGAAAAGTTGACAGAGAAACTACTATTCGCTATTTCTGTTTCTGCAAGGCCTTCTTTAACCTTCTTATCTCTCTATTGTTCCGATTTCTCCAATATTTCGCCTTGCGTAGCTGTGTATCTGTCTGGATTTTTCTCACCATCGTCACAGCCGTCCCCACCACTCCGATACCTATCGCGGCCATCTTTGCCACTTCCCAGTTAGACTGTGTCCCCTGCTCCTTTATGCTGGCCTTAATAAACTCTTCCTCGGTCTCGTTTAACAACACGTTCTGGACCAGCCCCTGTGCTTCCTCTAACGACAAATGTAAAGGTCGCCTAGTCTCCTGACGGGAAATATCTTGCTTCAGGCGGTAACAAGGGCGAGATTCAAATATGGAGTAGCAATCTAGGCAAAAAAGTTGCAACCTATCATGCTCTTGGTCCTGTAAATTGGCTCAAATGGCTGCATGAAGGCGCATCTCTGGCATTCTCAAATGGCTCACTCAATCATCACGTGAATATCTTGAACCTCAAAACTAGAGCGAGGCATTTTTCTACTACTCATAAAGGGCTTCTTTCACCCGACGGAAAATATTTTGCGACTATCTACGAGCATACTTCGATACAAATTCAAGAGATCGAGACTGGTGCTCTCTTTTATACCTATCAAGATCACAAGTCAAGAGTGCTCACCTTTGCCTGGTCTCCCGATGGCCGCTCTCTTGCCTCTAGCGATCTTGCTCATACCATCCATGTATGGCAGATACAAGCCAGGATTTTTGAAAATGGTTGACTACTTTTTATGGTGTTGGATTTGGCGGTAATGTTGGCTGAGGTACCAGGGTTGGCGGTGGTATAAGCGTTGAAGGGGGTGCAGTGGGAACTGGAGGTAATGTTGGTTGAGGCGGGGACGTTGGCTGGATGGGGGTAGGGATAGGCGGGACGGTCCCTGGTCCAGTAGTTGGCAGAAGGGTTATGCGGGACGGTACAGTGCCAATTGGCACAACAGCAGAAGGTGTTGCAGGACCAGGCGCGGAGGTGCCCTGATTGATTTTGGTGTGGATGTACCCGCAGGTGCCGAACTTCCACCTCCACCGCTACTACTCCCGCCACCACCTCCGCCGCCAGCAGGAGTACCAGCCCCACCACTAGATGAGCCACAAGCAATAATTATTCCTGAGAATAGAAACAGAAAGGAGAGGGCAACAAATTGGAGGGCATGCATCTGAAAATGCTGAAGAAGATTTGGCGTCTTTTTACTTCCTTGTACAGGTAAAATCATAGCATTATCATCCTATTTGAAAAGCTGAAAGTCAGGGAAGGGAAAATCTCTCGCTTTCGCCACTACGCTATTACTGTTGCTAAATTGATAATTTGTGCAATATTTTCCCTCCTGTCTATCTTATCACAGGAAATATCCTTTATAAAAGCAGAAGCATTTAGTTGTATTTCTCTCCATGTGTCCATTTTAAAAATTAAATGGGCTTGGTTTACTTCTTATAAAAACACAGCAGTAGCAGCGATTTATCCTTCTTTCCATGCTCAGAAAAAAGAGAGGGGTTGTCAGATAAACTCCTCCTTCACCAAATTGAGCCAGACCTGGTTCATACTGGGATTTACACTTTCAGCATATGCTCAATTGTAAG
>CAVZQK010000061.1:0-18044 GCA_963777355.1 uncultured Chloroflexia bacterium | reverse complement strand
GGCAAGAGAAAGATGGACAAGCTCACAATAGAGGCGAAGAACGAATTAAAGATCATAAAGCTAAATATGTACATGCTAATCAAAAACCACTGAAACTAATAAGGCGTATCGTTGAAGCCTCTAGCGATGCGACTGACATAGTATGGGAACCCTTTGGCGGCTTATGTTCTACTGCTATTGTTGCATTAAGAACAAATCGGTTTTGCTATAGCGCTGAAATTAATTTTGAGTACTACCAACTCGCTCAGCAACGTCTCTTGCGAGAGAATAAGCTTATGGGACACATCCTTCTCCTACCTTGTGGGATGAAGAAGATATTTAAAATAGCTCTGTAGTAAAAAAGAGAGAAGAAGTAGTTTTTAGAATGAGAAATAGAGGGAATTAAACTGAGCAAGGTAAGAAAATGAAGATTGGAGAATGTACTTATTAAACTGACATGGAGCCGGTGAAGGGATTCGAAACCCCCGGCCAGCTGTTTACAAAACAGCTGCTCTACCCCTGAGCTACACCGGCCTGTTTATTAAAAATGCTTGGAGAATTTTTGCTTCTTCAAGCGTTTAACAGAGTGGATTATAACAGCTATACTGCGCCGATGTCAAGCACTTTCTGTTGCTTTCGGGGCCTGCATATCTGATTGAATCCATTGTGTCGACCAGAGACGAAGCTTAGGAATCTCAGGGAAAACACAATGATGCTAAGTTAAATTTAACCCAAAAGCGGCCATTTAACGAAACGAACTCGAAAAGTTGGGCGTATGATTTGTATAACCAAAAACAATACTATGCTTTATCTGTCCCCGTAGACGCTGGTTGAATAGTGTGGAAGGAAGATACAGATGATTTTTCAAACAGATACTCCCGCTCAGGGTTACAATAAAGAGAGATATGCCCAAGAGACAATTCTGGTAATTGAGGACGATGCCTCAATAGGCGAGTTGCTCGTTGATGTGCTCTCGGAGACCTCATACCAGACATTTCTGGTCTCTAATGGCTTCCAGGCTCTGCAACTGGTCAATTCTGTGAAACCTGCTCTGGTGATTACGGACTATCGCCTTCCAAACATGGATGGCATCGAGCTGTATGATCGCCTGCACGCACGACAAGATCTGGCCGATATGCCAACTATCATTATGAGCGCCTACCTTCCAATAGAAGAGGTGAAGAAGCGCAAACTGGTAAGTCTGGAAAAACCTTTTGAATTGGATGAACTGATCTCAACGATAGAACAGCTCATAAATAGCAAAAATAAGCGACAAGGATTTTCTCAATAAGAAATTATCTTCCAGTTATAACCAGCAAATTGTGTACTCATTTCAGGCACTTTCTCTCCACGTACAGATAAATTGAGTGTGTGGTTTGAGAATGCTGACCTGTCCTTGAGTAGCAGGTACTACTGGCTCATAAGGAGAGGCAAGAGGATACGCGCTAATGTGCAGAGCAGCTTCCGCCGGACGTCCATCGGCTTGCCAGACCAGAAACTGATTCCGCAGCTCCTCGGCAAGTTGTTGGACCGGACCATACCAGCGGATCTTGAGACTGCGCGAAGGCGCGGCCTGGGGCAGAAACGCGAAACCGTCACTCCATGCGAAAGCACACAGCCCTTGCTCGCTGAGCAGACCAATTGTGGTGCGTGACTTTCCTTTGCCGGTACGTTGAAATAGGGTAGGAACAAAGTCTCTTTCGGCAAATTCACCATAAGCGAAAAGCTCGTAAAATGCTGGATGGCGCAACGATAACCAGAGCATAAAACCAAACAACAGCTCTTCCGGTGTGGTTTGGGCAGATAATGCCAGTTCCTGATAAGGACCCTGCAAAAGCTGAAAAAATGCTTCACCAGAAAGTGACGCGGGCATCTCTGAACGGATATACGTCAAAACCAGGTCTGGCCGCAGTTGAATGAAACGGCTCTTCTCACTCAGACTTCCCCGCAACGAGACAAAACCACAACCTCGCAATGAGACACTCACCAGATGATCTCCCTCCCAATCAAAGGCTACCGAGACCTGGGGACCATAGAGACCAAGAGGTAAGAGAAGACGCCCATTGGAAGCAAGTTGCTCCAACCAGGCAGGAGCGATATCTCCAGCACTTACCGTCAAAATAATACGATCATAAGGGGCAAAATCCACATAACCCAGAGCTCCATCCGCCAATATCACGCGCACCTGCCCATAACCAGCCTGTTGTAGATTGATCTGCGCCTGCTTAACAATATCGTCGTCAATATCTATCGTCACTACCTGACCCGTAGGACCAACGAGATGAGCCAGGAGAGCGGCATTATATCCCGTACCCGCTCCAATCTCCAGCACGCGTTGGCCCGGCTGCACCTGAAGCTGCTCTAACATAATTGCCATGATTGAGGGCTGAGACGAAGAACTCACAAATTGGCCTGCCAGCACTTTGGTAGTAATTGCCTGGTCTCGATAAACCTCCTCCAATGGGAGATGAGAGAGAAACAGGTGGCGTGGCACAGCCCGAAATGCCGCCTCGATCTGCGGAGAAACGAGATGACCAACCTTTTTCAAGTGATCTATGAGCCCACAATGGAGCTGAGTAGGATCGGGCTTCGATCCATTAGAATCGGGAACGTGCATTGTCTACCTCTTTCTGTGTATGTACCATTTTTACTAGATGTAGAAATCATGTTATTGAGGTACAATAGAAATAATAGGTTTTTCATCTCAGCCATTTTGATTACAGCTAAAAATAACTTCAGCCTGTTTTATCACCTGCAAATATCTTTATACATTACTATAAAGAAAATGAAAAGTGTCCATCTGAAAATGCCAGGGTGAATTGCGTCGTTTTTCTCCTAAAAAATGGTTCTGTCAGAGGTTTGTCAGTATTTTGTCAAAATTCGGGCACATATTGTGAGTATCTCTATGCTACACTTTTCTTGAAGAGTTGAGAAACCAACTATGGTATCACGCGCATAAGCAAGGTTTTTCCTTAAAGAGTTTATACTTCTTTAACCCTGAAGAAACCCTCTAATCTTGTCGATACTATAGATGAGGAGGCCGCATGAAGCAATTCTGGCTACAAAATCTCTACGAGAAGGTCAGTCAAAGTGAACATTATATCGAAGAATCAGAACAACTTTTACAGGCAGTCGTGGACAATATCAAAGAAGATACCCTCGCCGATCTGGTGATGCTTTATTCCTATGAAGCAAAACTACAAAAGTTTGTCCTGCCACCTCTTTTTGCAGGCGAACCCTTCTCCAACCAGTCATTAAGAAATGATCTTAGCAGGTCAGATAATATCGCGAGATTAATGCTGCTCCAAAAGAGCCAATTTTTGCCCGTACCAGCACAACCCTCTACGCAGAATATCTCCAGGGAGATCCAGCCACCCGTCAAGGCAGCTTCGAGGAACGAGAGCAGATCAAATCTACGGCAGCAGTAACATTGCGTTCCGGACAAGACGTTGTGGGCGTGCTCTTTCTCAATTTCCGCAAAGCTCAGCGCTTTGATGCCGCCCAAAAGCTGTTTATTGCCGCCCTGACCAACTATACAACTATCGCTATTCGCAGTGCGCAATTTATCGGCACATTTATGAAACGCCATGTCCATGAGCACGAATTCTTAAACAGATTGATTATGAGGCGAATCAGACACTCGAACTTGACAGTGTTCTTAAAATCATTCTGGAACAGGCAAATAAGCTGTTGCAGGCCGATGAGGCCTCTATTTTCCTCTACGATAAAGAGACCAAAGTTCTTGAAAATAAGGTGGCTTTGTTCAGCGAGATAAAGCAAGGGCGCTTTATTCCGCTAGAAGATACGAAGGGCATTACACGTCTGGCATTCAGTAAAAAAGAAGCTATTCTTGTGCCAAACGTCTATGATCCCGACTGGCGCGACCTCTATCTCCCAGCCACAAACCGTCTGAAATGTATCGCAGAACTGGCCGTCCCTTTAATTGATGGGGATAATGAAGTTGTCGGGGTACTCAATTTTGAGAGCACGCATGAGAATGCATTTAGTATTGACGATAAGAAATTTGTGGAGGTATTAGCAGGACATAGCGTTTTAGCGGTTAAACATGCTCAGGATTATGATGTACTAAAACATCTTGCCCGTAAGGAGGCTGCTCTGCATCAAATTAGTAAAGAGATTATCGGACAATTCGATTCTGGTGTCAGTCTGCGCGTGATCCTTCAGTATGCTCTGGATCTGACGAATGCGACAAACGGCTCACTGCATCTCTATAATCCCCAAACCCATAAGCTGGTCATGCAGGTAGAAGAGGGGGCTGATGCGGACAAGAGATTCACGCATCGTAGTCTCGATCACGGCATCGTTGGACACGTTGCTCGCATCCGAAAACCAGTGAATATCGATATTACCTCTACTACATGGCAGCGCTATATCCCTTTTGCGGACGGTATACGCGCTGAACTTGCCGTACCCATGATTGCAGGTGAAAAACTGCGCGGCGTCCTCAATGTCGAAAGTCGCAATCATCGCTTTACGAAAAATGATGAGAAACTTTTGATCGGTCTGACAAATCTGGCTCTCGTGGCTCTGGAACATGCCGAACGCCATCAAAATGCGCTACGTGAGAAAAAACGCTTTGAACTGTTGTATAAAGCGGCTCAGGCCCTCGGTAGTCTCGCCGAAATGGAACACATTGCAACAGCATACTCAATCATAGAAGACTATGCCGAAGAGTATGCCCAACAACACGTCAGTATCCTGCGTAAGGATGAGTCTCCACCTGATACTCTCCCAGAAGCAGTCATCCTTCCTATCAGATTTGAAGAGGAGGAACACGAACACCACTATGGCTATCTCTTGCTCCCGTCTCACAGCGCCACTCAGGATGATCAGGTCGATGGACCTTTCTTTAGCGGCTTAACGCAACAACTGGCAAGCACAATCTATCGTATCGAAACGACATATAGCAAGCGCGAGAATGAAGCAAAGGCTCGCCTCTCGTCGCTCACGCTTGAAGTTGTTCATCATAGTGGCAATCGTCTGGGCCTGGTAAGATCTTATGTGAATGATATCCGCAAAGAACTGAGGCGTCTGAGAATCTCAAACAATCTCCTTATTGAGAAAAAACTGGGCGCAATTACGCAGGCGGTACACGAAATACTCGGTATGAATAAAGAGGCAATGGAGAGCATACAACCCATAAAACCAGAGACGCTCTCGCCACACGATCTCTTTCAGGACCTTGAACAAAGAATTTATAGTATCCTTACTTCTGCCCCCAACACGATTGCCATGCAGAAAGAAGTAAGAGATGAAGGAATATATATTCACGCTATGCGCAAAGCGGCGGTCAATATTCTCTACAATCTTGTCACGAATGCCATTCATGCCATGCCAGAAGGAGGGACGATCATCCTGCGTATATATAAAAAAGACGGCTTCATTGTCTTAGAAGTCCAGGATACAGGCATCGGCATCCCTCCCGATCTTCATGAAGCTATCTTCCAATTCGGCTACACTACCAGGGATAGTACCGGCTTTGGCCTCTGGAATGCACGCTGGGAGGCACGCATCAATCATGGCGATCTGCAAATCGTAGCAAGCACTCCAGGTGAGGGCGCAACGTTTCGTTTGCTTCTCCCCAATGCCGAGAAAAAGATAGGGAGAACCAGCCATGCATAAAATTATAAAACGGGGCCGCATTCTTCTGGTTGACGACGACCAGCAGTGGCGCGAAGAGCTATCCGAGACACTACATCAGGCAGGCTATTATGTAGAGACAGCCGCTACCACAAAAGAAGCTCTGCAAAAATTTAAGGATACGAATTTCCATCTTATCATCCTGGATCTACGTATGGAGGCAAACAATCAGGAGAATAAAGATGGTATTCAGCTTCTTTATGAATTGAGAAAGCTTGAGGCAGGAAAAGAGACCAAAGTTATTATGCTCTCTGCCTATAATAACTTGCCTGATATGCGCACGGCCTTCAGAGAAGAAGTGGTGGATGTGCTCAATAAACAGGAGTTCGACAATGATGTTTTTGTCCAGGAGATAGTAGAGATATTCGTCAAAAAAGTCAAGATAAATCTGAATCTACAAATTGCTTGGCAACAGAATGTAGATTTGGCCAAATTGGTGCTCGGCCTGGAGATTGGTACGGAGCGTATCGAGAAAAATAATCCTCAACACGATGCTCTTACATTAGAGTTAGAAGATCTGTTTTGCCGCATCTTTTATGATGCTAGCAGTATTTTGAATTGCCCCCTTACCTCTGGCAATAGCGGCACGCGTGTTATCTCTGCTCACCCTGTCTATCAGGAAGGTGGCGGCGCGAGACCAGTGGTCGTTAAATTTGGCGATGTACAAAAAATTGAGGCTGAATATACAAAATTTAAGAAATATGCCGCACCATATATCGGCGGTGGTCGCAGTACAACAACGTTGGCCGTCAGATATACCTTACATCTGGGCGGCATCAGCTACTCGCTTCTGGGGGGCGCGGATGATCGCCTCAAAAGCTTTGGCGAGTTCTACCAGCATGCGACTATCAGCCAGATTAAAGAGATGATTAGTGGCCTCTTTATCAAAACCTGTGGTGCCTGGTATAGTAATCCGGGGAACCAGCATACCTTTGATCTAAGTAAGGCCTATCAAGAGAGCTTAAACTTTACCTGGGAAAAACTTTATACGGCTCTTGCAGGATCGCTGAAATCTGTGCAGGTTCAGGAGAAACTGACGTTCGACGCACTCAACAGTGCCCACAAATTTACTAATCCGATCACGACAACTGCTGGTCATAGCGCGTTCTATACTACCTACACTTGCATCACACACGGCGATTTTAATCAGAACAATATCTTCGTGGATAGCAGTGGACATAGCTGGTTGATTGATTTTCAAAGCACCGGACCCGGCCATATTCTGCGTGACTTTGTGGCTCTTGATACTGAGATACGCTGCAAACTGCTACGACCAGAGGATGCAACTCTCGCAGAACGCCTGGCGCTTGAGGAAATATTATGCAGTATTGACGAGTTTCAACAGCTCGATCAACTGCTCAATCCCTTCTTGACGCAGAATCCTTTGCTCGCGAAAGCCTTTGAGAGCGTCGTCCATTTACGCAAACTGGCTTATGATCTTATCCCATACAATCAGAACGATATGCCCGAATACTACGCCGCCTTGCTTTATCAAGCACTGAATACCTCGCGTTTCCGGACGCTACCAACCGGACAATGCGAACACGCATTATTGAGTGCCTGTCTGCTTGTAGATAAATTAGGCATGGGCACATAAGCAAGATGTTATTCCTGGTCCGAAATAAGCTTTATTATCACATGGTCGTAAGACATGTCGTCCTCAAGACGACACATATATACAGGTCCTTTTTTAGCTCGCAACCGCGTAACAAGGAGAAAATCAATGCCTATCCTCCCACCAACTCATCCAACCCCTCTATCTCCGGCTTCTTCTGTAGAAGAATTTCTGACAACCTTTGACACCTATATTCTCGTACTTGCAAAAAAGAGCCTGTCTACCATCCGCAATCCCGGCTATTCGGCTACGCTCTCGCTAGATATTGATGACCTTGCCCAGCGGGTGCGGACCTCAAGAACGCTCAGGCTCTCTCAGCGCACGATAACGTGCAGGCGTGATCCCAAAGGTGGCTTTAAACATCCGACTGAAATGCGCTTGATCAGCAAAACCAGCCTCTATGAGCGACCTCGACCAGTGATCGGCTCTGGGCGAGCTGTTGGCGGGCAAAGTCAAGACGCCGCATGAGCAAATAGCGATAGGGACTGGTCCCACACATGGCCCGAAACTGCCGGGCCAGATCGTAGCGGGTGAGTCCGGTTACCGCCTCCAACTCCGATGAGTGGACGACCCGCGTTTTCTGGGTGTCAAGATACTGGCGTGCTCGTTTCAGAGCAGCCACATCGAGGTGACGAGGAAGGGAGACTTGCTTGCAACTCGGATCTGCCTCCATCAACCCCTCTGCCAATTGCACGATGAGGCTATCGATCGCCAGCGGTTCGCGGGTGTCCTGAAAAGCACTGATGATCGCGGCAGACAATTTCCGATTCCTTACAACAGGCGTGCGTACAAATGGCAGCGAGCAGGGATGAGAACACATGATCTGGATCGCTTCAAAAATCAAAGCCGGTTCCACATACAGCTGGCGATATCCGAAGCCCTCTTGCGTGCCTGCATACCCATCATGGACCTCATCAGGATGCAGCACTACCACCTGGCCTGGTATACTGATCTCCGAGGTTCCTCGGTAGTCGAAGGCGAGGACGCCAGCGGTTGTCAGGCAGATCGCATAGGTGTCGTGGCGGTGCTTCTGATAGGCATTGCCTTGAAACCATGCTTCTAAGAATTCTACCCCGTACTCCGTATGCAGTACTCTGCATCCAATCCTGCGCGCACAATCGTTCAAGACCAATGCCGCTGGCTTTGCTATGCTTCTCAATCATACCGACTGACCTCAAGAGTTCTGGAATGAGGAGAGGATCACAGCTCCCATGTTTCTTTCCAATCTCCTGCTCTTTGCGAGCATTATCGTCGTCCTTGCCTTGACGCCCGGTCCTGATGTGATCTATATCACGACACGCGGGATGGCGCAAGGGAGAAGAGCAGCCTTGCTCTCGACGGTGGGGATCTGCATCGGCTATCTCATCTATACCATGCTTGCGGTACTTGGATTGTCTGCATTGCTGCAATCATCAACCATTGCCTTTGACATCGTCCGCTACGCAGGAGCGATCTACCTCGTGTATCTGGGCATACGCACCCTCTCTGAGCAAACACGTGGTCCTCTGACTCGGGGTGCGGTCAATCCTGCTCCTCCTGGACGTATTCTGCAACAAGGAATCCTCACGAGCCTGCTCAACCCGAAGGGCATCCTGGTCTTTGCCGCATTACTCCCACAGTTCGTCAATCCCCATTTAGGCAGTGTTCCTTTGCAAATGACCGCCTTTGGCCTCACCTTCACCCTGATCTGTCTCTGCATTTATGGAGGATATGCCTATCTCTCTGGAAGGTTGGGGGAGAAGCTTGCAACACAGCCCCGCTTCGCCTCTGTCCTCCGCTGGCTGACGGGAAGTGTTCTCATCGGTTTAGGGGCGCGTTTGCTCTTCCTGGAGCGGAGCTAGAGAGCCACACGCCTGAGAGAAAGGAAGATGAACGCCTATGATGTCTACGCCGTCTCCAGAATTTCCAGACCTTCGGATTCGCGTTGGAGAACGCATGACCAGTCAGGTGATCCTCTCACGTGAAGAGATTGCAAGCTTTGCACGACTTTCTGGCGACCTCAATCCTTTACACTACGACGAAGCCTATGCGCAGCAAACTCGCTTTGGGGGAGTGATTGTCTGTGGCCCGCAGCTCGTCTCACTGATGATGGGGCTCACAGCCACCTACTTTAGCCGGGAGACAGCCATGCTTGGGTTCAAATTCATTTCATTTTCAGAAGGCTGTCAAAGCTGATGAAATGGTCACGCTGGAATGGGAAGTAGTGCATATCAAACCCAAAGCGAGCTTGCAAGGGGTGATTGCCAGTCTGGATGGGAAAGCGACCAACAATCAAGGGCAAACGGCGTTGATAGGCAAGGGGAAGGTTCTTGTGACAGCAAAGCTTTAAGAACACCTGTAGCTCCTGCGTCCTCTTTGGATGCCATGCCGATTTTTGTAAGGACCTTGCACGAAACTCGGCATGGCAGGCTTTTCCCCTCTTTTAATTCCAATTGCTCACACGCAATTTCTTCTTTTCCTACATCATATGACAGAGGAGAGCTATAAGCTATGGCATCCGTTTCAATTGCTCACACGCAATTTCTTCTTTTCCTACCTGCATAGGATTTTCACAGACCATCGTGTCCAGCAGTTTCAATTGCTCACACGCAATTTCTTCTTTTCCTACTCTAACGAAGGAAGGCAGAGATGGACCCCAATAGTGATGTTTCAATTGCTCACACGCAATTTCTTCTTTTCCTACACGCATCAGCGGGGATAGCGGTGGGGGAAGGGCAAAGGTTTCAATTGCTCACACGCAATTTCTTCTTTTCCTACTCTACGAGACGGTGGCGATCTATGATCCCAAGTTCCCGTTTCAATTGCTCACACGCAATTTCTTCTTTTCCTACTCATCGAGGCTGGCTTTGATCTCGATGCCTATTCCCATGTTTCAATTGCTCACACGCAATTTCTTCTTTTCTACCATTCGTGGCTACCAGCTCGCTGAGATTGCCGAGCGGCTGTTTCAATTGCTCACACGCAATTTCTTCTTTTCCTACCCAATCATTGCCGTAATGACACGTTCCATATCCGCGCGTTTCAATTGCTCACACGCAATTTCTTCTTTTCCTACCGATCCACAGTTATCTGACTATGAACGTTACGTTGCCGTTTCAATTGCTCACACGCAATTTCTTCTTTTCCTACGCGAAGAGAAAGCTAGCCTTTAGTGTTGTGGTGGAATGTTTCAATTGCTCACACGCAATTCCTTCTTTTCCTACTTTTCCGGGCAGAGGATATTACTGTCGGGTTTGGGAAGTTTCAATTGCTCACACGCAATTCCTTCTTTTCCTACTATAGAATGACATGGTACGGAGCCCCTGACTATGAGGTTTCAATTGCTCACACGCAATTCCTTCTTTTCCTACTCAGAGTGGTTGTCCGAATCCTATGGGATCATAGTAGTTTCAATTGCTCACACGCAATTCCTTCTTTTCCTACATGTGGTTTAACGGCTTTCTCAGTGTTTGAACCAGGAGAGTTTCAATTGCTCACACGCAATTCCTTCTTTTCCTACGTCCTCGTGGGTGGGTGGTGGTGGCGTCCCTTGCTGGTTTCAATTGCTCACACGCAATTCCTTCTTTTCCTACCGTGTCGATAGACAGTGGTGCCATTGTCAGCGATGGGTTTCAATTGCTCACACGCAATTCCTTCTTTTCCTACCGGGGCACTTGAGTTGACCAGATGAAACAGAAAGGTTTCAATTGCTCACACGCAATTCCTTCTTTTCCTACGAGAAGCGCGAGGAGCATTATGCAGTTATCCGAATGGACAGTTTCAATTGCTCACACGCAATTCCTTCTTTTCCTACCCTTCGCGTAAAAAGCCTGCCTCTCAGGCCGTTTTAGAGGGCTATTTCCGAGGGTCCTCTATGAAGCTAGTATAACACATTTTTTCGCCAACAAAAAGACCCTTTCTTCCACATCTGAGCTCAAGATATCCCGCGAGAGGCTGAGCTCAGCACCTGCACAGCTACGCCTCTCGCTCTCTCCACATATTTACCTCACTTCACCAGAAAATGTTGCAGCAAGGCAAGCCCATTGATGCTTATATGTAATACGAGCGTGGAGGCAATCGATTGTTGCCGCAGACGGATATAGGCGAAGACGATCCCTGTCCACAGAAAGGGGAGAAACGCGAACGGGTCTGCATGTGTCGCACTCCACAATACGCTGGAACCGATGATGAACACCCAGGGATTCGACCTCAGACTTCCGAGGTAACCGCGAAGAAGTCTATTCCCCAAGTGGCGCTACTACAAGGACCAGCAGCATAAATGGCACAACATCCCGCGCCGATTGCGAGAATCCGAAGTCGGGCAAGACTCCAAACAGCCAGTATGTGATTACATTGTACACCCATTGGATCGGGAGAATCGCCAGAAGAGCCAGAAGCACGGTGAGCCCTACCTCTCGCAAGCCGACCCACCTCCCACCAATTGTCTGCCATGCCTCTCCTAATGTAAGGCCCGATAAGTAGACTGCCATCAGTGGACAGACGACGAACAACAATCCGGTGAGGATGTGGAGGCTGACCCAGCCCGCAGGCGGCACGATGGTCTCCGGTACAAAAAATGCGATGACTGTCAGGAGGGTCTGATACAATAATGGAACGCCTGCCCCGATGAGGATGAGTGTGCGCTTCTGCGTGGGCTGCTTCTGGATACTGGTATCCACCATAGGATCATGTTCCTTTTTTGTGAGAAGTCTCTCGCCACATATTCTCGGCATAATTGCCTGGTACATGTTCGTGAGGACAATCTACCAGAGCATCAAGCCAGGAGAGTAGCGTACAATGGTAGAGCTCCTTTTGTTAAAGTGTACCAGATGCAGTAGGCGACTGGAGAGGCGTTCCACACCACTTCCATAAGGAAGACGTCCTAAAGTTTTTGGACGCAAGCACATCATTCTTACGATTTACTACGATGGCTCTCTTCCTGGTTGGTATACTGGGCCATCAGATCCAGCATGCCTTGAGGTGCATCAGGCCGGAAGCTGCTGATGAGATTGCTATTGGCTTCAGCGGCAGCGGCCTCGCTCCGAGGAAATGCGGCTACTTCATAAGATACAAATGCTGCTTCCATATCGTTCGGGTGAGCAAGAATCGCTTCTGCCAACTCCGCACCATCCAGCATCGCGAGATTGGCACCCTCGCCAGCGAATGGGGACATCAGATGAGCGGCATCTCCAAGCAGCGTTACCCCTGGGATGCGTTCCCAGCGGTGCCCAACAGGTAGCGCGTAGAGGAGGCGAGGAATAAGCTCTGTATCACTTTCAGCAATCAAGCCACGTAACAGCTTATCCCAGCCAGGAAAGTAGTTGAGTAGCTGCCGTTTGGCTGCCTCAATATCATGAAAGTCAATTCCACTGGAAGTCGCCCAACTTTCGGGCACTTTGAGCCCAATATAGACGGTGATCCGTCCATCTCCATCCCGGTGCGTAATCAGACCTTTTTCCTCGGATAGCGCAAACATCGAGCCACGACCAACCAGGGCGGCAATCTCTGGATGACGCGTATCTACTGCCAGCAGACGCGTTTCAACAAATGAGATCCCTGAGTAGGCTGGCTGCGCCTCCGAAAGCAACGGCCTGACTCTTGACCAGGCCCCATCTGCGCCAACCAACAACGCTGTTGTGAACGTCTCTCCATTCGCCAGTACTACTTCATATCTTCCCTCTTCTCGCTTGACGACACTGCTCACTTTGCTTCCCCAATGAATGCTGGTGGCAGGTAGTGACTGCAACAAGAGCGCACGCAACGCCCCACGATCAACCTCTGGTCGCGTATTGTCGCCACTATCTTGCAAGCGAATAGTCCCATTCTTGTCTAGAATACGCATCTCATCACCAGCGGGGATAACAATTTTCCGAAAGGCCTCAAAGAGTCCAGCCCTCCGTAAGGCAAGCTGACCTGATTCTTCGTGCATATCCAGAATGCTCCCCTGATCACGAATAGAAGGTGATGTCTCAAGCTCGTAAATCGTGCTGTCAATACCGTGTCTATGCAGCACGCTAGCAAGAGTGAGCCCCCCAAGCCCGGCACCAATAATCGTAATGTGTTGTTCCAAAAAGTATTTCCTTTCTGTAGTGAGGTTCAGATTCCTCCTGTTGTGTAAATGCACGAGGAGTGTTGAGTACCCCGGCGAGGAAAACGTCAAGACCCCACTCGAAACGGGCAGGTCCAGTGCCGGAAAACAGTTCGTCGCTAAGCCGTGCGATATGGGGGTACATGCGCGCGTCAACTTGTGGAGATCGCCGCAACAAGAGTCGAATCCTCAGCAGCGGCCTGGGCTGAGGACTGGCGCGTGCTGTGCTCCGCAGCGTTAGCCGTCACATACAATAGCAACAAGTCAACCGCCCATGCGGCCTCGCGATCTTGTATGCCCCCCTCTTGAAAGAGGGCAAGAAGTACCTCAACCAGAGCAGAGATAGTTCGGTCCACTCGGATGCGTCGTTAAGGTCATCCGCGCGATCTCCGGGTATGCGAAGAGGACAAGTTTGTAGCGCGTCAACAGTTGTTTCAAACGCTCACGCCACTTCCCTTCTATCGGGGGCAACTCTGTGACCTCAGCCAGGAGAGCATCGAGGATCTGCGCGTGCAGGTCTGCGGTATTACGCACGTAGACATACAACGATGCTGGTCCTGTATCCAGTACTCCCGCGATGCGACGCATCGTGACCTTGTTGAGGCCCTCATTATGCAGGATTGTGAGCGCGGCATCAATAATCCCCTGCCGCGTCAATGCCGGTTTCGCCGGACGTTCGCGCCGACTCTTCGGAGCCGGAATATGCTTGTGTGTGCTCATGCAAATAGTATAGCACGAACGTATTCGTTACGCAAGTGTTCGTTACGTAAGTGTTCGTTATAAATTTGCCCCTTGCAGATCCATATAGGAAAGATCAATCCCTTGCAGGTTTTGCCTGTGGAGATCAAGTTGAGCAGCACTCTCGACAGTACTTCGGAGTTGTTCAATATCCGCCCTCGTCAAAGGGAAAACCTATTTTCCTGCTCCAATGGGATTCTGTGTATTCACAATCATGCCCTCTTACAGTACGCTCATGTTCTGCATTTTTATGTCAAGTTACCAAAAGGCTCGACAAGCCCATCTGCTCAACATATAATATCAGCAAGCAAGAAGTGAAAGATAGATAATCTTTCAAAAAAGTAGGAGTACACGTTCTATGTCCAACAAGCCAGGCGACGAGCAACCCAGCACCTATTTCGTACAAGATCGCTCCAATGCAGACGAACTGCGGCGCTTACAGATCCAGGACCGCATGCTAACAGACAGCATGGGCGGCATATTGCCCGAACAACCAGATCCCAGCGTTTTTCGCCAGGTCCTCGACGTAGGTTGCGGCACCGGCGGCTGGCTCATCGAAGCTGCCCAGGCCTATCCAACAATGACCCGGCTAGTGGGCATTGACATCAGTCAAAAAATGATCGACCATGCACAAACACAGGCCAGAGCGAACCACGTCGAGGACCGTGTCGAGTTTCGGGTCATGGACGCCCTTCGTACCCTTGAATTCCCCGACGCCTCCTTTGACCTCATTAACCAGCGCTTAGGTGTAAGCTATCTACGCACCTGGGATTGGAAGAATCTTCTGAGCGAATATCAACGTGTCAGCCACAAAAACGCCGTCATCAGAGTAACTGAAAGCGACATTTTTCACGCGAACAGCCCCGCATTCACCCAACTCAGCAACCTCTTCCTCAATACAATGGCCAGAGCCGGAAATCTCGCTACCCCCCAGATGGATGCCACCATCAGTACACTCTCCTCGCGCCTCCAGCAACACGGCTTTCAACAGGTACAAACACAACTCTACAAGCTCACCTATCCATCCGGCACTCCCGCAGGCGAGCGCTTCGCCGCAGATGCCAGACATGTTTTCCGCACGCTCGTTCCCTTCTTCAGCAAATGGACACGTCTCCCTGAGAATTACGAGCAGATCTACCAGCAGATGCTAAAAGAGCTGGAGCAACCTGAATTTGTGGGCGAATGGAACTTTCTCACCGCCTGGGGCCTCAATCCAGGGAAATAACAACTATCTGAGCTTATACCATCTCTGGAATCTCTCTTTTATGCCAGTCGGTCAGTTGTTGATAGGCATGCGCTACACGCAAAACAGTAGCATCTTCAAAAGGCTTACCCGCAACTTGCAGACCAATAGGCAGCCCCTCGGATGAGAATCCACAGGGGAATGAAATTGCTGGCAGTCCCGAAAGATTAAAGGGCATGGTCATGCGCAAGTAGGCAACCGTCGCATTCTCAATGACGCCATCAATCTCAATATCCTGTCCCGTCTGTTCAATAGGCAGGGCAGGAATTGGCAACGTGGGCAGGACAAAAACGTCTACGCGCTGCATAACAGTACGCAGGCTACTGGAGAAGGTCCGCCGCTCTTGCTGAGCACTCAAGTAATCCACCGCACTGATATGCTGCCCCTCGCCCAGCCGCGTCCGCACCAGCTCAGAGTACAGTTCGCTACGTTCAGGAAACCAACCAGCCTGCATATGAGCCAGGGAAGCTTCCGGCTTCTGAATAGTACGATACAGGTCCATCGTCGGACGTGGTAGCTCCACATCTACCAGTTCAGCGCCTTCTTCTTCTAGAACACGCAACGCCGCTCGCCAGCTACGACGCACTTCAGGATGAATAGGATGAAAATAGGCCTCCTGGGGAATACCCAATTTAAGCCCCTGCAAAGAGAGTGGACCTCGCCCCTCGACACCACCTACGAGGATAGAGGTATAGCGATTGGGCGCAATAGATGGACCAGAGGCGCTGTTGGGATCGCGGGGATCATATTTGGCGATGGCATCAAAGAGGATAGCACAATCTTCCGCGCTATGTGCCAGCGGTCCCACATGGTCCAACGACCAGCTCAGAGGAATTACTCCGTAGCAACTCACACGACCATACGTCGGTTTCAGACCCGTAATTCCACAACACGCTGAAGGAATACAAATCGAACCACCAGTATCAGTGCCGATTGCTCCCAGGGCCATGCCAGCCGCGACGGCTGCCGCTGAACCACCGCTACTGCCACCAATGGTATGCGCGTATTCCAGGGGTTGCGCGTCGGAGGAGCATAGGGACCATACGCAAATTCATAGGTATTCGTTTTACCGATGCAGGATTGCACCGCTTTTCCGCAACTGCTCAATCACCATTGCATCTTCCTGTGAGATATTATCAACAAGGACTTTTGAGTGCCGGTAGTTCGTTCACCCTTGACCGCAATCAGATCTTTGATTGCAATGGGGATGCCATGAAGCTGGCTACGATATAAACCTGTACTTAGCTCGCGCTCAGACTGCTCGGCATCTCTGAGCGCCTGCTCCTTCATGACAGTTACATAAGCCTGCAATTCCACCATCTTGCGCTTCAATACTCTCTGAAATATTTCCAGAACAAGCTCGGTAGGTGTATCTATACTGGAATGTATCTCTTCGGCAACTTCACGTATAGATGTGTAAGGCATCGTTGTGAAGTTTCTCCTCAATCTTCTGATCTCCATTCCCTGTGTGACGATCAGCTTGACACATTATAGCAAACCTCAAGAAAGTTTAATATCGCTTATGTCAGATAAATAGACAACACAACTAATCTATACCTGGTTATAATTGACCAGACATGAAGGAGGTATAGCAAAAATGCTATAGTCACGCTTTTTTATCAGGCTCTAAGCAAAGCGGCTTGCAATTCTGCAAATTCGCGTGCAAAGGTCTCTGTCATAGCCCTTTGTCTTGGATCATTACGATTGGTAAAGGCGTCTCGCCAGATGTGCCAGGTCTTTACTGCCTGGGCCAGACTTCCTTGATCGGTTGTGAATTGCGAAGCTAGATGGGCCAGTTCGCCACACGTCACACGGCGTTTTGCTATCTTTGGCTCTTCCTCCTGTTGAGAAACATGAGAAAGCGTCTGCCAGCCTACAATAAGATCAGCCAGGGTTACGTCATTGGAGCAAAAATGTGTAACTCTTGCAGAGCTCCACAGTTGCTATTGCACGAGGTGGGGGCTGCATGTGTATCTTGACCACTTCGCTCAACTGATCAAAATGTGCTATGAGCACGCTCCTCTCCGCAGTTGGATCAGCTAAGGTATGAGTATCCCATTGCTTTACTACTTTCAGAATACCCTCAACTGCATTTGTATACCCTTCATCTTGCGGTCTCCACCTTGAAATGCACTTCTCACTATTTTCTATTACTTGCAGCTTATCAAGCGGTGGCTCTTTCCAGGAAAAAGGGCGCAGGAGGATAGGAATAACACTTGCTTGTTTGTGTTCGTGCCGTTGAATGGCTCGCTGCATTTCTATTGTGTAGCAATAGTGACAAATTTATAAACGAACGGCTAATGAAAAGGAGAATCAACTGGGCATCATCAAGACGTTTTTCAGTCTCCTGATCCCACTCAGCACCAGGTTTAATATCCTCATAATCCCATAAAGTAATAAGTCCATTACGGCATAAGAAACTAAGATGCTCTTTAATTTCCTCACCATAGACTTATCTTCCTGGGCATAGCAAAGGAGAGTTGTAATTGTCAAAAAATTACCTTTTTCTACTAAATAACCTGCTAATAATGCTAACACTAATCTAGTTGAAGATCAATAAAATAGTTACTCCAAATTATAAATTTTTCCGCTAGTTGATATATATCTTCTGCTATATCTAAAAAGATGTGGACAATCATCCATAACACAGATGAGTAAAATATCTGCGTTTTGCTTTATTAGCCTCTTTGATTTCAAAAAGTCATGGTAAAGATTTATTCACCGCAAAAAGGGCTTTTATT
>CAVZQK010000060.1:0-17690 GCA_963777355.1 uncultured Chloroflexia bacterium | reverse complement strand
AACAAAAGATGGGAGCCCTTTGGCGGCTTATGTTCTACTGCTATTGTTGCATTAAGAACAAATCGGTTTTGCTATAGCGCTGAAATTAATTTTGAGTACTACCACCTTGCTGAGCAACGTCTCTTGCGAGAGAATAAGCTTATGGGACAGATCCCTTCTCCTACCTTATGGGATGAAGAAGATATTTAAAATAGCTCTGTAGTAAGCAATCGATACTTCATAGCATTTTAAGGGAAGATCATTTATTGAAATAAAGTATACTGCCATTCTCCTTACTTATTACATTAATAACATAGATAATCTTGCTTTTCTTCCAGTTAATTGTTATCGATGATAAATTAGAATATAATAATATAGTTCATCATAAATATATGAGCTAAACAGGGTAAGGTAGGTGCTCATGTCAATAAAAATTTTCTTCTGCTATACCTACGAAGATGAAAAACTGCTTAATCAGCTCAGATCTCATCTAAAAGCATTAGAGTGGAAATGGCCTGTTGAGCTATGGTATAACCGTAACATTAGTGCAGGAACAGAACGAGAGCGAGAGATTAATAAACACCTGAATAGTGCTCAGATTATTTTATTGCTTCTCAGTTCAGACTTTATAGCCTCGGATTACTACCATGACACTGAGATGAAGAGAGCGATAGAACGACATGAAAAAGGGGAAGCAAGGGTTATACCGATCATTCTCCGTCCAGTTTCCTGGAAAGGTACACCACTAGGTAAGCTTGAGGCACTCCCAGCTAATGAAAAACCTGTGACCAGGTGGTTAGATCAGGACGATGCCTTTTTGAATATAACAGAAGGTATACAAAAAGTCCTTGAGGACATAACCAGCAATACTCAAACGCAAATAGAGCAAGGCATTTCTTTACGCGAAAGTAACCATCATAATGAGGCACTAAAAGTCTTTTATTCTGCTATTCAATTTGCTCCCAAAAATGCTCAAGCTTATAAAGAACTTGGCATTGCCTTACGCGAACTTAAGCGCTATGATGATGCACTCAAAGCCTTTCATTCTGCTATCGAACTCGCTCCCAATGATGCTCAGAGCTATAAAGAGCAGGGCATTGCTTTGCGTGAGTTCAAATGCTACGATGAGGCACTCAAAGCTTTTCATACTGCTATTCAACTTGACCCTAACAACGCTCAAGTTTATAAAGAGCAAGCCATTGCTTTGCGCGAGTTCAAATACTATGATGATGCATTGGAAACCCTTCATACTACTATTCAGCTTGATCCCAACAATGCCCAGGCTTATAAAGAACTTGGCATCTCCTTACGTGAGCTTAAGCGCTACGATGAGGCGCTTGAAGCCTTTCATACTGCCATTCGGCTTGCTCCCAACGATGCTCAGACCTATAAAGAGCTGGGTATTGCCTTACACGAAATGAAACGCTTTTGGGATGCTTTACCATCTTTTGATAAAGCTATTGAACTTGATTTTGACAATAGCCAGATTTATAAAAAAGAAAAAGCTAGAACGCTACTGGAGCAAGGGATTTCTTTCAGAAAACAGGGACTTAATTTCGCTGCATTACAGGCATTTAAAGAGGCTCTAACGCTTGACCCCGACAATGCTCAAATTCGTAAAGAACAGGGCATTTCCTTCTGTGAACAAGGAATTGACCTCTATGAGCATCAACATTATGATCGTGCCCTGGTATCTTTTGACAAAGCTATGCATGATGATCCAGACAATGCCCATACCTACGTAGAAAAGAGAGAAGAAGTAGTTTTTAGAATGAGAAATAGAGGGAATTAAACTGAGCAAGGTAAGAAAATGAAGATTGGAGAATGTACTTATTAAACTAGCATGGAGCCGGTGAAGGGATTCGAACCCCCGGCCAGCTGTTTACAAAACAGCTGCTCTACCCCTGAGCTACACCGGCCTGTTTATTAAAAATGCTTGGAGAATTTCTGCTTCTTCAAGCGTTTAACAGAGTGGATTATAACAGCTATACTGCGCCGATGTCAAGCACTTTCTGTTGCTTTCGGGGCCTGCATATCTGATTGAATACGTTGTGTCGACCAGAGACGAAACTTAGGAATCTCAGGGAAAACACAATGATGCTAAGTTAAATTTAACCCAAAAGCGGCCTTTTCACGAAACGAACTCGGAAAGTTGGGCGTATGACTTGTATAACCAAAAACAATACTATGCTTTATCTGTCCCCGTAGACGCTGGTTGAATAGTGTGGAAGGAAGATACAGATGATTTTTCAAACAGATACTCCCGCTCAGGGTCAAAATAAAGAGAGATATGCCCAAAAGACAATTCTGGTCATTGAGGATGATGACTCGATAGGCGAGTTCCTTGTTGACGCGCTCGCGGACACTTCCTACCAGACATTTCTGGTCCCCAATGGCCTCCAGGCGCTACAACTGGTCAATTCTGTGAAGCCAGCTCTGGTGATTACAGACTATCGCCTTCCATACATGGATGGCATCGAGCTGTATGATCGCCTGCACGAGAGACAAGACCTGGCCGATATGCCAACTATCATTATGAGCGCCTACCTTCCAGTAGAAGAGGTGAAGAAGCGCAAACTGGTAAGTCTGGAAAAACCGTTTGAATTGGATGAACTGATCTCAACGATAGAACAGCTCATAAATAGCAAAAATAAGCAACAAGGATATTCTCAATAAGAAAATATCTTACAGTTATAACCAGCAAGTTGTGTACTCATTTCAGGTACTTTCTCTCCATGTGCAGATAAATTGAGTGTGTTGTTTGAGAATGCTGACCTGTCCTTGAGTAGCAGGTACTACTGGCTCATCAGGAGAGACAAGAGGATACGCGCTAATGTGCAGAGCGGCTTCCGCCGGACGGCCATCCGCTTGCCAGACCAGAAACTGATTCCGCAGCTCCTCGGCAAGTTGTTGGACCGGACCATACCAGCGGATCTTGAGACTGCGCGAAGGCGCAGCCTGGGGCAGAAGCGCGAAACCGTCACTCCAGGCGAAAGCACACAGCCCTTGCTCGCTGAACAGACCAATTGTGGTGCGTGACTTTCCTTTGCCGGTACGTTGAAATAGGGTAGGAACAAAGTCTTTTTCGGCAAATTCACCATAAGCGAAAAGCTCGTAAAATGCTGGATGGCGTAACGATAACCAGAGCATAAAACCAAACAACAGCTCTTCCGGTGTGGTTTGGGCAGATAATGCCAGTTCCTGATAAGGACCCTGCAAAAGCTGAAAAAATGCTTCACCAGAAAGTGACGCTGGCATCTCTGAACGGATATACGTCAAAACCAGGTCTGGCCGCAGTTGAATGAAACGGCTCTTCTCACTCAGACTTCCCCGCAACGAGACAAAACCACAACCTCGCAACGAGACACTCACCAGGTGATCTCCTTCCCAATCAAAGGCTACCGAGACCTGGGGACCATAGAGACCAAGAGGTAAGACAAGACGCCCATTAGAAGCAAGTTGCTCTAACCAGGCAGGAGCAATATCTCCAGCACTTACTGTCAAAATAATACGATCATAAGGGGCAAGATCCAGATAACCCAGAGCCCCATCCGCCAATATCACGCGCACCTGCCCATAACCAGCCTGTTGTAGATTGATCTGCGCCTGCTTAACGATATCGTCGTCAATATCTATCGTCACCACCTGACCCGTAGGACCAACGAGATGAGCCAGCAGAGCGGCATTATATCCCGTACCCGCTCCAATCTCCAGCACGCGTTGGCCTGGCTGCACCTGAAGCTGCTCTAACATAATTGCCATGATTGAAGGCTGAGACGAAGAGCTCACAAATTGGCCTGCCAGCACTTTGGTAGTAATTGCCTGATCTCGATATACCTCCTCTAGCGGGAGATGAGAGAGAAACAGGTGGCGTGGCACAGCCCGAAATGCCGCCTCGATCTGCGGAGAGACGAGATGACCGACCTTTTTCAAGTGATCTATGAGCCCACGATGGAGCTGAGTAGGATCGGGCTTCGATCCATTAGAATCGGGAACGTGCATTGTCTACCTCTTTCTGTGTATCTACCCTTTTACTAGATGTAGAAATCATGGTATTGAGGTACAATAGAAATAATAGATTTTTCATCTCAGCCATTTTGATTACAGCTAAAAATAACTTCAGCCTGTTTTATCACCTGCAAATATCTTTATACATTACTATAAAGAAAATGAAAAGTGTCCATCTGAAAATGCCAGGATGAATTGCGTCGTTTTTCTCCTAAAAAATGGTTCTGTCAGAGGTTTGTCAGTATTTTGTCAAAATTGTGGCACATATTGTGAGCATCTCTATGCTACACTTTTCTTGAAGAGTTGAGAAACCAACTATGATATCACGCGCATAAGCAAGGTTTTTCCTTAAAGAGTTTCTACCTCTCTAGCCCTGAAGAAACCTCTAATCTTGTCGATACTATAGATGAGGAGGCAACATGAAGCAATTCTGGCGACAAAATCTCTACGAGAGGGTCAGTCAAAGTGGATATTATATCGAAGAAAATGAATGCATAGCTCATACGCTACAGCTTCTGGCCGAAGCAGCGCGCGAGACGTTTGCGGCAGATATCTGTGTCATTAGTGCACTCAATCCAATTACTAATCGTAGTATCTCACCGGTATTTACTGCTGGCGAGTGCTCTACCCCAAAAGCTGCCTCCTCAGAGAATCTCCCCCTCTCTACTAGAGACGCACAAAAACAGATTCAGCAAAACGGCGGCTGGTTCTCGGAAGAGGGTGAGACTGCCCCTGGCTATCATAGCTCTTTTGCTCAGAGAGCAGGAATCATTTCCACTGCCGCTATTGTTTTACAAGGCGAGCGCAACCAGGTCTTTGGTATCCTCTATCTTCACTTTAAAAATCGGCATTTGTTCTGCACAGAAGAGCGCAACGATATCCAACTCTTTGCGGAACAGTCTTCAGCGTTTTTACTAGAAACCTGGCTTTCTTTTCATTATGCGCAGATCGAGCAGATTGAGCAAGAGATTAACCAGAATCTGACGCACGTTGAAGATCTTTTCGCGGTATTACAACGCTACCTGACCCGCGTTCTCGATACGAGCTATTCACTTTTACTCGCCGTTCATCCATTACAAGGGGATTCCTTTAATATCTTTGTGAATGAGCGCGATGAGATTATCACGACGTATGATAGCTACCTGGATGGTGGAGCGTGTGGCTACGCAATTGAGACTAAGAAAACATTGTTTATCAAATCCATGAGCCGGGAGGCCAGGAATGTAAAATTCCAGCTCATTCCTATTGAAGGCACAAAGCCAAAGGAATTTTATATCTTTCTTCCTCTCGTTCTGCGAGGAGATTCCTTTGGCGTGCTCTCAATTCAACATGCAGAGCCTGCTGCCTATAATGAGGAAAATCTGCCTGCCCTGCGACTGCTGGCAAATCATGTCGCTCTCGCCTTAAGAAATATCAGTCTATACAATAATCTGCGCCGTCTTGATAGAACGGGACGCGTGCTCATGGAATTGTTTGACTCAGAACAACTTTTACAGGCAGTCGTGGACAATATTAAAGAAGATACCCTCGCCGATCTGGTGATACTTTATCCCTATGAAGCAAAACTACAAAAGTTTGTCCTGCCACCTCTTTTTGCAGGCAAATCCTTCTCCAACCAGTCATTAAGAAATGATCTTAGCAGGTCAGATAATATCGCGAGATTAATGCTGCTCCAAAAAGAGCCAATTTTTGCCCGTACCAGCACAACACTCTACGCAGAATATCTCCAGGGAGATCCAGCCACCCGTCAAGGCAGCTTCGAGGAACGAGAGCAGATCAAATCCACGGCAGCAGTAACTTTGCGCTCTGGACAAGACGTCGTGGGCGTGCTCTTTCTCAATTTCCGCAAGGCTCAGCGCTTTGATGCCGCCCAAAAGCTGTTTATTGCCGCCCTGACCAACTATACAACTATTGCTATTCGCAGTGCGCAATTTATCGGCACATTTATTAAACGCCATGTCCATGAGCACGAGATTCTTAAACAGATCGATTATGAGGCGAATCAGACACTCGAACTTGACAGTGTTCTTAAAATCATTCTGGAACAGGCAAATAAGTTGTTGCAGGCCGATGAAGCCTCTATTTTCCTCTACGATAAAGAGACTAAAGTTCTTGAAAATAAGGTGGCTTTGTTCAGCGAGATAAAGCAAGGACGCTTTATTCCGCTAGAAGATACGAAGGGCATTACACGTCTGGCATTCAGTAAAAAAGAGGCTATTCTTGTGCCAAACGTCTATGATCCCGACTGGCGCGACCTCTATCTTCCAGCCACAAATCGTCTGAAATGTATCGCAGAACTGGCCGTTCCTTTAATTGATGGGGATAATGAAGTTGTCGGGGTACTCAATTTTGAGAGTACACATGAGAATGCATTTAGTATTGACGATAAGAAATTTCTGGAGGTATTGGCAGGACATAGCGTTTTAGCGGTTAAACATGCTCAGGATTATGATGTACTAAAACATCTTGCACGCAAGGAGGCTGCTCTGCATCAAATTAGTAAAGAGATTATCGGACAATTCGATTCTGGTGTCAGTCTGCGCGTGATCCTTCAGTATGCTCTGGATCTGACGAATGCGACAAACGGCTCACTGCATCTCTATAATCCCCAAACCCATAAGCTGGTTATGCAGGTAGAAGAGGGGGCAGATGCGGACAAGAGATTCACTCATCGTAGTCTCGATCATGGTATCGTTGGACACGTTGCTCGCATCAGAAAACCAGTGAATATCGACATTACCTCTACTACATGGCAGCGCTATATCCCGTTTGCGGACGGTATACGCGCTGAACTTGCCGTACCTATGATTGCAGGTGAAAAACTGCGCGGAGTCCTCAATGTCGAAAGTCGCAATCATCGCTTTACGAAAAATGATGAGAAACTTTTGATCGGTCTGACAAATCTGGCCCTCGTAGCCCTGGAACACGCCGAACGCCATCAAAATGCGCTACGTGAGAAAAAACGCTTTGAACTGCTGTATAAAGCGGCTCAGGCCCTCGGTAGTCTCGCCGAAATGGAACACATTGCAACAGCATACTCAATCACAGAAGACTATGCCGAAGAGTATGCCCAACAACACGTCAGTATTCTGCGTAAGGATGAGTCTCCACCTGCTACTCTCCCAGAAGCAGTCATCCTTCCTATCAGATTTGAAGAGGAGGAACACGAACACCACTATGGCTATCTCTTGCTCCCGTCTCACAGCGCCACTCAGGATGACCAGGTCGATGGACCTTTCTTTAGCGGCTTAACGCAACAACTGGCAAGCACGATCTATCGTATCGAAACGACATATAGCAAGCGCGAGAATGAAGCAAAGGCTCGCCTCTCGTCGCTCACGCTTGAAGTCGTTCATCATAGTGGCAATCGTCTGGGCCTGGTAAGATCTTATGTAAATGATATCCGCAAAGAACTGAGGCGTCTGAGAATCCCAAACAATCCCCTTATTGAGAAAAAACTGGGCGCAATTACGCAGGCGGTACACGAAATACTCGGTATGAATAAAGAGGCAATGGAGAGCATACAACCCATAAAACCAGAGACGCTCTCGCCACACGATCTCTTTCAGGATCTCGAACAAAGAATTTATAGTATCCTTACTTCTGCCCCCAACACAATTGTTATGCAGAAAGAAGTAAGGGATGAAGGGATACATATTCACGCTATGCGCAAAGCGGCGGTCAATATTCTCTACAACCTTGTTACGAATGCCATTCATGCCATGCCAGAAGGAGGTACGATCATCCTGCGTATATATAAAAAAGACGGCTTCATTGTCTTAGAAGTCCAGGATACAGGCATCGGCATCCTTCCCGATCTTCACGAAACTATCTTCCAGTTTGGCTACTCCACCAGGGATAGTAGCGGCTTTGGCCTCTGGAATGCACGCTGGGAGGCACGCATCAATCATGGCGATCTGCAAATCGTAGCAAGCACTCCAGGTGAGGGCGCAACGTTTCGTTTGCTTCTCCCCAATGCCGAGAAAAAGACAGGGAGAACCAGCCATGCATAAAATTATAAAACGGGGCCGCATTCTTCTAGTTGACGACAACCAGCAGTGGCGCGAAGAGCTATCCGAGACACTACACCAGGCTGGCTATTATGTAGAGACAGCCGCTACCACAAAAGAAGCCCTGCAAAAATTTAAGGATACGAATTTCCATCTTATCATCCTGGATCTGCGTATGGAGGCAAACAATCAGGAGAATAAAGATGGTATTCAGCTTCTTTATGAATTGAGAAAGCTTGAGGCAGGAAAAGAGACCAAAGTTATTATGCTCTCTGCCTATAATAACTTGCCCGATATGCGCACAGCCTTCAGAGAAGAAGTGGTGGATGTGCTCAATAAACAGGAGTTCGACAATGATGTTTTTGTCCAGGAGATAGTAGAAATATTCGTCAAAAAAGTCAAGATAAATCTAAATCTACAAATTGCCTGGCAACAGAATGTAAATTCGGCCAAATTGGTGCTCGGCCTGGAGATTGGTACGGAGCGTATCGAGAAAAATAATCCTCAACACGATGCTCTTACATTAGAGTTAGAAGATCTGTTTTGCCGCATCTTTTATGACGCTAGCAGTATCCTGAATCGCCCACTTACCTCTGGCAATAGCGGCACGCGTGTTATCTCTGCCCACCCTGTCTATCAGGAGGGTGGCGGCGCGAGACCAGTGGTCGTTAAATTTGGCGATGTACAAAAAATTGAGGCTGAATATACAAAATTTAAGAAATATGCCGCACCATATATCGGCGGTGGTCGCAGTACAACAACGTTGGCCGTGAGATATACCTTACATCTAGGCGGCATCAGCTACTCGCTTCTGGGGGGCGCGGATGATCGCCTCAAAAGCTTTGGCGAGTTCTACCATCATGCGACTATCAGCCAGATTAAAGAGATGATTAGTGGCCTCTTTATCAAAACCTGTGGTGCCTGGTATAGTAATCCGGGGAACCAGCATACCTTTGATCTAAGTAAGACCTATCAAGAGAGCTTAAACTTTACCTGGGAAAAACTTTATACGGCTCTTGCAGGATCGCTGAAATCTGTGCAGGTTCAGGAGAAACTGACATTCGACGCACTCAACAGTGCCCGCAAATTTACTAATCCGATCACGGCAACCGCTGGTCATAGCGCGTTCTACACCACATATACCTGCATCACACACGGCGATTTTAATCAGAACAATATCTTCGTCGATAGCAGTGGACATAGCTGGTTGATTGATTTTCAAAGCACCGGACCCGGCCATATTCTGCGTGACTTTGTGGCTCTTGATACCGAGATACGCTGCAAACTGCTACAACCAGAGGATGCAACTCTCGCAGAACGCCTGGCGCTTGAGGAAATATTATGCAGTATTGACGAGTTTCAACAGCTCGATCAACTGCTCAATCCCTTCTTGACGCAGAATCCTTTGCTCGCGAAAGCCTTTGAGAGTGTCGTCCATTTACGCAAGCTGGCTTATGATCTTATCCCATACAACCAGAACGATATGCCCGAATACTACGCCGCCTTGCTTTATCAAGCACTGAATACCTCGCGTTTCCGGACGCTACCAACTGGACAATGCGAACACGCATTATTGAGTGCCTGCCTGCTTATAGATAAATTAGGCATGGGCACATAAGCAAGAGGTTATTGCTGGGCCAGGGAGAGCTTGTTTGGACTCATAGTCTTGTGTAGTACGAGTACACGTTCAAGAGCTTTTTCTGCTCATCTCTGGCCCTTGAGGACGAATGGACCTTATTGCTTGATTTCCCCGTATCCCAGCGCTGCCTCATTATATGCCCAGACATCCAGCTCCGGTGGCTGAATGCTGAGTTGGGTGAGGGTTGTGCAGATCTGGGTGCGGTGGTCAATGCCGTGATCAACGAACTGGATGACCGTGACCAGGAGCGGTGCCCTGTAGGTGCCTTCGTCCAGGAGCTGGATCACCTGGAGCTGTTCCGGCGTGACCTGCTCGGTGAAGGCGATCATGGCCTCGCTGGAGCGGCGGGCGCGCTCGCGCAGTTCGGCGAAGGAGCGCGGGGCTTCCTCATCCTCGCGCAGAGGCGGCGTGGTTGGGAAGCCACCCACCGACCTGGCCGCATAGACTTCCTCAGCGCCCAGCATATGCTTGAGGGTGACGCGGATGCTGCCATAGGTGCCAGGAAAAACGGCATCGAGCTGGACATCAGTAAGCTGCTCGCAGGTGTCGAGCAGGCGCAGGTTGGCCCAGAGGTTGTATTTGAAGAAGTCGGAAAGTCCGGTTGCCATGAGGATATGTTACCTTTCAGTGTTGAATTACTACTTTCATCTCACAACGACAAAATCGCGCATCAGTAGCATGTGAGTAATGGCGATCTGCGCGATTTTACATCTGTATTTCTAGCATAAGTAGGATGAAGTTAGCACACCACTGGCGTCATGGTCGGACAGCCCCCCTTTATGATGATGTCATCGGCGCTTATTATAGCTTGACAAGAGGCGATTGTCAAAGCTTCGGTGCTGTCCGATCTCTCTGACTATCTTCAAAATCGATGCCAGTTAAGAGGACATCTAACCAGCAAATACCTCCCACACATCTTTCCTCGCTTGTTCCCCACTGATCTTTACACAATAATCGGCATGGTACCGGCGATCAGGTTCCAATTGCTCACACGCAATTCCTTCTTTTCCTACGCTATACTCATTCAGCTAAGCGGTTGATCGTTACGTTCCAATTGCTCACACGCAATTCCTTCTTTTCCTACGTTACCATCTTTATCCAGCGAGCGTTAATTGCCCAGTTCCAATTGCTCACACGCAATTCCTTCTTTTCCTACCATATACAATGCTTACATTCTTCCGAAACTTGAGGCGTTCCAATTGCTCAAACGCAATTCCTTCTTTTCCTACCAGAGCTAACGGGGCCGCCGAGCTCTTTTATTCGTGGATGTTCCAATTGCTCAAACGCAATTCCTTCTTTTCCTACCCTTGCCTGTATAATACCGTCATGATGGCCTTCGATAATGTTCCAATTGCTCAAACGCAATTCCTTCTTTTCCTACTACTGCCAACGCATCCGATTACAACTATAAGTTCCAATTGCTCAAACGCAATTCCTTCTTTTCCTACACGCGCTATTAGTTGGCCCTCCATCAATGACGTTCCAATTGCTCAAACGCAATTCCTTCTTTTCCTACTATACCTGTTGTTCCTGGCACACTGACATAGATTAGTTCCAATTGCTCAAACGCAATTCCTTCTTTTCCTACGGATCGAAGCTCATCGTCATTGGTCACGCATTGAAATCAGTTCCAATTGCTCAAACGCAATTCCTTCTTTTCCTACCCTGCTCGGATCATATGCATGATACTGCTTCATCAAGTTCCAATTGCTCAAACGCAATTCCTTCTTTTCCTACGGAGATCTGCGAAGGATGCTTGCAGATGATTTCTAGTTCCAATTGCTCAAACGCAATTCCTTCTTTTCCTACTGCTACTTTGGCAAGCTGTCAATGGATATCCTTCAAGTGTTCCAATTGCTCAAACGCAATTCCTTCTTTTCCTACCGTCGCATTAAAGATACGTCCGCATTTCAGAGTTCCAATTGCTCAAACGCAATTCCTTCTTTTCCTACCGATGACAAGCCTGCATCGCATCTGGCAAGTACATGGGTTCCAATTGCTCAAACGCAATTCCTTCTTTTCCTACCTGAGCGCTCTGTACTTGCTGCTGAAGCGGGTAATAGGTTCCAATTGCTCAAACGCAATTCCTTCTTTTCCTACCCTTCACGTAAAAAGCCTGCCTCTCAGGCCGTTTTAGAGGGCTATTTGCGAGAGGGTCCTCTATGAAGCTAGTATAACACATTTTTTCGCCAACATAAAGACCTTTTCTCCCACATCTGAGCTCAAAATATCCCGCGAGAGGCTGAGCTCAGCACCTGCACAGCTACGCCTCTCGCTCTCCCCACATATTTACCCCTCACTTCACCAGGAAATGTTGCAGCAAGGCAAGCCCATTGATGCTTATATGTAATACGAGCGTGGAGGCAATTGATTGTTGCCGCAGACGGATATAGGCGAACACGATCCCTGTCCACAGAAAGGGGAGAAACGCAAACGGGTCTGCATGTGTCGCACTCCATAATATGCTGGAACCGATGATGAACACCCAGGGATTCAACCTCAGACTTCCGAGGTAACCGCGGAAGAAGGTCTCTTCCCCAAGTGGCGCAACGACAAGGACCAGCAGCATAAATGGGACCACATCCCGCGCCGATTGCGAGAATCCGAAGTCGGGCAAGACTCCAAACATCCAGTAGGTGATTACATTGTACACCCATTGGATCGGGAGAATCGCCAGAAGAGCCAGAAGCACGGTGAGCCCTACCTCTCGCAAGCCGACCCACCTCCCACCAATTGTCTGCCATGCCTCTCCTGGTGTAAGACCCGATAAGTAGACTGCCATCAGTGGACAGACAACGAACAACAATCCGGTGAGGATGTGGAGGCTGACCCAGCCCGCAGGCGGCACGATGGTCTCTGGTACAAAAAATGCGATGACTGTCAGGAGGGTCTGATACAATAATGGAACGCCTGCCCCGATGAGGATGAGTGTGCGCTTCTGCGTGGGCTGCTTCTGGATACTGGTATCCACCATAGGATCATGTTCCTTTTTGTGAGAAGTCTCTCGCCACATAGTCTCGGCATGATTGCCTGATACATGTCTGTGAGAACAATCTACCAGCACATCAAGCCAGGAGAGCTGCGTACAATGGTAGAGTTCCTTCCTCCCAAGTGTAACAGATGCAGTAGACGACTGGAGAGGCATTCCACACCGCTTCCATAGGGGAGACATCCCAGAGTTTTTGGACGTGAACACCTCATTTTCACTATTCGCTACTATCACACTCCTTCTCGGTTATCCTTTCCAGACTGCCTGCTATACTGCGCCATCAGATCCAACATCCCTTGAGGCGCATCCGCACGGAAGCTGGCGATGAGGTTGCTATTAGAGCCAGCGGCGGCGGCTTCGCTCCGAGGAAAGGCGACAGCTTCATAGGACGCAAGCGCAGCTTCCACGTCGTTCGGGTGCGCAAGTATGGCTTCTGCCAGCTCCGCACCATCAAGCATGGCAAGATTGGCACCTTCGCCAGCAAATGGGGACATCAGGTGGGCTGCATCTCCAATCAACGTAACCCCTGGGACGCGCTCCCAACGGTGCCCAATTGGCAACGAGTAGATGGGGCGAGGGATAAATTCTGTATCATTCTCGGCAATAAGGGCGCGTAACCGCTCATCCCAGCCAGGAAAGTAGTTAAGGAGCTGCCGTCGGGCCGCTTCAGTATCATGAAAGTCGATGCCGCTAGCCGTCACCCAGTCTTCGGGACACTTGAGCGCAATATAGGCTGTAATCCGTCCATCGCCGTCTCGGTGCGTAATCAGACCTTTTTCCTCGGATAGAGCAAACATCGAACCGCGACCAAGCAGGGCCGCAACCTCCGGGTGACGCATATCTACGTCCAGGAGATGCGTTTCAACAAATGAGATCCCTAATGCATCTCCACTTGAGCTTTGCGTTTTTCCTGGTGCATGCTTCCTCGGCAATGGCGGCAGGAGGGCCTTTTTTCCCGGCCCGCTTGAGAGTTCTGAAACTAAGTAGAGCGGGTGCGCATCCGAAAGCAATGGTCTCACCTTTGACCAGGCACCATCCGCGCCGATTAGTAACGCAGTTGTGAACGTCTCTCCATTCGCCAGGGTTACTTTATGTCTTCCCTCTTTCCAGCTTAACGACATTGGTCACTTTGCTTCCCCAATGAATACTGTTGGCAGGTAGCGATTGCAACAAGATCTTACGCAACTCCCCGCGATCAACCTCTGGGCGCGTATCGTCGCCACTGTCCTGCAAACGAATGGTCCCGCTTTTATCAAGAATACGCATCTCATCGGCCCCCGTAATCACAATCTGCCGAAAGGCCTCAAAAAGTCCAGCCCTGCGTAAGGCCAATTGGCCCGACTCCTCGTGCATATCCAGAAGGCTTCCCTGATCACGGATAGTAGGTGATGCCTCAAGCTCGTAAATTGTGGTGGCAATACCGTGCCTATGCAGCACGCTAGCAAGAGTGAGCCCCCCAAGCCCGGCACCAATAATAGTAATAGGTTGTTCCAAAAGAATATTTCCTTTCTATAGTAAGGTTAGGATTCCTCCTGTTGTGTAGATAAGCGAGGAGTGTTAAGTATCCCAGCGAGGAGAACGTCGAGGCCCCACTCGAAACGGGCCGCACCACTGCCAGAAAGCAAACCATCGCTGAGCCGCGCGATATGGGGATACTTGCTCGCATCAATAGTGGCAATCGCCTCCACAAGGGCCGAATCCTCCTCTGCCGCCTGGACCGATGACTCACGTGTGCTGTGCTCCGCAGCGTTAGCCGTCACATACAGTAGCAACAGGTCAACCGCCCATGCGGCCTCACGATCCGGTATTCCCCCCTCTTGAAAGAGGGCAAGAATCTGTTCAACCAGAGCGAGATAGTTCGGCCCACTCGGATGCGTCGTTAAGGTCATCCGCGCGATCTCCGGGTATGCGAAGAGGACAAGCTTGTAGCGCGTCAACAGTTGTTTCAAACGCTCACGCCACGTCCCCTCTATCGGGAGCGACTCTGTGACCTCAGCCAGGAGAGCATCGAGGATCTGCGCGTGCAGGTCTGCGGTATTACGCACGTAGACATATAACGATGCTGGTCCTGTATCCAGTACTTCCGCGATGCGACGCATCGTGACCTTGTTGAGGCCCTCATTATGCAGGATTGTGAGTGCGGCATCAATGATCCCCTGCCGCGTCAATGCCGGTTTCGCCGGACGTTCGCGCCGACTCTTCGGAGCCGGAATATGCTTGTGTGTGCTCATGCAAATAGTATATCACGAACGTATTCGTTACGCAAGTGTTCGTTACGTAAGTGTTCGTTGTAAGTTTGCCCCTTGCAGATCCATATAGGAAAGATCAATCCCTTGCAGATTTTGCCTGTGGAGATCAAGTTGAGCAGCAATCTCGACAGTACTTCGGAGTTGTTCAATATCCGCCCTCGTCAAAGGGAAAACCTATTTTCCTGCTCCAATGGGATTCTGTGTATTCACAATCATGCCCTCTTACAGTACGCTCATATTCTGCATTTTTATGTCAAGTTACCAAAAGGCTCGACAAGCCCATCTGCTCAACATATAATATCAGCAAGCAAGAAGTGAAAGATAGATAATCTTTCAAAAAAGTAGGAGTACACGTTCTATGTCCAACAAGCCAGGCGACGAGCAACCCAGCACCTATTTCGTACAAGATCGCTCCAATGCAGACGAACTGCGGCGCTTACAGATCCAGGACCGCATGCTAACAGACAGCATGGGCGGCATATTGCCCGAACAACCAGATCCCAGCGTTTTTCGCCAGGTCCTCGACGTAGGTTGCGGCACCGGCGGCTGGCTCATCGAAGCTGCCCAGGCCTATCCAACAATGACCCGGCTAGTGGGCATTGACATCAGTCAAAAAATGATCGACCATGCACAAACACAGGCCAGAGCGAACCACGTCGAGGACCGTGTTGAGTTTCGGGTCATGGACGCCCTTCGTACCCTTGAATTCCCCGACGCCTCCTTTGACCTCATTAACCAGCGCTTAGGTGTAAGCTATCTACGCACCTGGGATTGGAAGAATCTTCTGAGCGAATATCAACGTGTCAGCCACAAAAACGCCGTCATCAGAGTAACTGAAAGCGACATTTTTCACGCGAACAGCCCCGCATTCACCCAACTCAGCAACCTCTTCCTCAATACAATGGCCAGAGCCGGAAATCTCGCTACCCCCCAGATGGATGCCACCATCAGTACACTCTCCTCGCGCCTCCAGCAACACGGCTTTCAACAGGTACAAACACAACTCTACAAGCTCACCTATCCATCCGGCACTCCCGCAGGCGAGCGCTTCGCCGCAGATGCCAGACATGTTTTCCGCACGCTCGTTCCCTTCTTCAGCAAATGGACACGTCTCCCTGAGAATTACGAGCTGATCTACCAGCAGATGCTAAAAGAGTTGGAGCAACCTGAATTTGTGGGCGAATGGAACTTTCTCACCGCCTGGGGCCTCAATCCAGGGAAATAACAACTATCTGAGCTTATACCATCTCTGGAATCTCTCTTTTATGCCAGTCGGTCAGTTGTTGATAGGCATGCGCTACACGCAAAACAGTAGCATCTTCAAAAGGCTTACCCGCAACTTGCAGACCAATAGGCAGCCCCTCGGATGAGAATCCACAGGGGAATGAAATTGCTGGCAGTCCCGAAAGATTAAAGGGCATGGTCATGCGCAAGTAGGCAACCGTCGCATTCTCAATGACGCCATCAATCTCAATATCCTGTCCCGTCTGTTCAATAGGCAGGGCAGGAATTGGCAACGTGGGCAGGACAAAAACGTCTACGCGCTGCATAACAGTACGCAGGCTACTGGAGAAGGTCCGCCGCTCTTGCTGAGCACTCAAGTAATCCACTGCACTGATTGCTGCCCCTCGCCCAGCCGCGTCCGCACCAGCTCAGAGTACAGTTCGCTACGTTCAGGAAACCAACCAGCCTGCATATGAGCCAGGGAAGCTTCCGGCTTCTGAATAGTACGATACAGGTCCATCGTCGGACGTGGTAGCTCCACATCTACCAGTTCAGCGCCTTCTTCTTCTAGAACACGCAACGCCGCTCGCCAGCTACGACGCACTTCAGGATGAATAGGATGAAAATAGGCCTCCTGGGGAATACCCAATTTAAGCCCCTGCAAAGAGAGTGGACCTCGCCCCTCGACACCACCTACGAGGATAGAGGTATAGCGATTGGGCGCAATAGATGGACCAGAGGCGCTGTTGGGATCGCGGGGATCATATTTGGCGATGGCATCAAAGAGGATAGCACAATCTTCCGCGCTACGTGCCAGCGGTCCCACATGGTCCAACCACCAGCTCAGAGGAATTACTCCGTAGCAACTCACACGACCATACGTCGGTTTCAGACCCGTAATTCCACAACACGCTGAAGGAATACAAATCGAACCACCAGTATCAGTGCCGATTGCTCCCAGGGCCATGCCAGCCGCGACGGCTGCCGCTGAACCACCGCTACTGCCACCAGTGGTATGCGCGTGATTTCAGGGGTTGCGCGTCGGAGGAGCATAGGGACCATACGCAAATTCATAGGTATTCGTTTTACCGATGAGGATCGCACCGCTTTTCCGCAACTGCTCAATCACCATTGCATCTTCCTGTGAGATATTATCAACAAGGACTTTTGAGCTGGCGGTAGTTCGTTCACCCTTGACCGCAATCAGATCTTTGATTGCAATGGGGATGCCATGAAGCTGGCTACGATATAAACCTGTACGTAGCTCGCGCTCAGACTGCTCGGCATCCCTGAGTGCCTGCTCCTTCATGACAGTTACATAAGCCTGAATCTCACCATCTTGCGCTTCAATACTCTCTAAGATTTCCAGAACAAGCTCGGTAGGTGTAATCAGACCGGAATGTATCTCTTCGGCAACTTCACGTATAGATGTGTAAGGCATCGTTGTAACTTTCTCCTCAATCTTCTGATCTCCATTCCCTGTGTGACGATCAGCTTGACACATTATAGCAAACCTCAAGAAAGTTTAATATCGCTTATGGGAGAACTCAAAAATGGGTAATCAATCATTACCCACAAAAAGGACTTTTGTT
>CAVZQK010000059.1:0-3279 GCA_963777355.1 uncultured Chloroflexia bacterium | reverse complement strand
GCTAGCCTACTACCCCTCTCGACGAGGGCAAAGGCAAAACCGCTAGAAAGAAAAGACACAAATGTTTTTTCCTCTGCGGTTCTCTTAGCTCTTATTTACATGGTAGAGTGATGAAGGGAGTTAGACCCCAATTAACACTCACTATGCCCACAGTATAACACTTGCGGCAGCCCTCTTCGTAGACCATCGTGTTGCACCCACACTCCGGACACAGGTTGCCGGTTACAGCCAGCTTGCTCAACTTCAACGGATCAATAGCCTTCTCGCCATGACCGTTGCCGTTCTTTGGCTCTGTATCCGTAGCCTCTTCCTCGGCGTTCTCCTCCTCGGCAGGCTTCAACGAGCTTAGATGCAGCTCCAGAGCACGCGCAACACCGTCCGGCAGTGAACGCACCTGCTGAGCACCAAAGCCAACCGAGCGGCTCCCACCAATACTGCGCAACTGTTCGGAGATAACCTGCATCCGGTCCGTCTGCGAGAGCGGACTAAGGATATGCAAGTTGAGCGAGATCAAACGTCCCACTGCCTCGGAGAGTGCCGCAATATCACTCCCGGCCTTTGCCCAGCGTTACAAAGACCTCTAGCGGTCCCTGCTCATCACTGTTGATGGTGATATTAATCTTCCCTTCAGGCGCTTTTACCTGGCGCGTGTAGCCCTGGACAACCGTTGGCCTCTCCTTGATCCCTTGCTTGATCGAGGTAATGGGCTCAAACATTGGCCCCTGTTTCTGCTCTTCTGCCTCCTGCTTGGCCTTTTTCTCATCCTCCACACGCGTCAGCACCGCATCCCGCGAGCCATCGCGATAGTAGGTCACGCCTTTACATCCGGTCTCGTACGCCATGCGATATAGCATCTGCACCTGTTCAACGGTGCGTTATTTGGTGCATTGACCGTCTTACTAATACTGGAGTCGGTGTAACGCTGGACCATCGATTGGACGCGGATATGCTCTTCTGGTGAGAGATCATTGGAGGCTACAAAGTAGCCAGGTGTTGCCTCATTTGGATGCTTATCACGCCACTCTTGCAGAGGGGATGATACAGAATATGCTCACCCGTCCGGTCTCTCCGGATCATCGCGAAGTCATACACCGGCTCAATCCCCGAATTGACGCCCGCCAACAGGCTGGTTGTCCCCGTAGGTGCCTGTGTCAGCAGTACGGCATTGCGAATTCCCTGCTGCTTAATCTTCTCCTGTGTCTGCTTAGGTAGCCGCTTGATGAACTTTCCTTGCATATACTTATCGCGCTCAAAGTGCGGGAATACTCCCTTCTCCTGCGCGATATCGGCGGATGCATCGTAGGCAAATCGCGGATCATCGCGTAAATTCGTCTCAATCACTGGCAGCGACTCCTGGACTCCCATAAGCGACCTTCATCTTAATCAGTGCATCCGCCAGCCCCATCGTTCCCACCCCATCCGCCGTGTCCCCGTCCGAGCCTATTTGTTCTCCGCAATAAAGTACTCGATTAGCATCCACAACATTATCCAGGAAACGCATCGCCGTGCGACTAATCTCCGCCAGCCGCTCGTAATCCATATGCCCGTTCTTCACAAATGCCGAGAGATTAATCGCCCCCAGGTACAAACGCAAAAAGGCGGATAGCCTTGCTCCCCACAATTATGTAAAGTAAGGCCGTTGCCAATGAACTTATGTGCCAGCTGGCTCAGTCAGATCATAGACCATTTCTTCGCCATCAGCAGTTCAAGAGTACAAATCCAGCCAGGAAATTCTCCTGGTATGGTCCACGCTTGTAGCCCAGCCAGCAAGTCTTCGAGCTTATGCTGTTTTTCAATCGTCAGAAAGCCGATCTGCTCAGCAAAGGTGAGCAAATTGCTACGAGAGATCATTCAGATCGTGATAGCTCTGGCAGTTATAGGGAGCCATTCCTCCCTTGCCGTCTGGTAGGCTACGTACCCCTTCTTTCTTCACGACAATTCTTGTAAGACAAGAAGCGATGCCAAAGTTGAGTAGAAGCCGTTGTACCCCCTCTAGCAATGTCTGACTGACAGAGGTCAATCGTACAGAAATCCCCTTTTCAAGTGTACCTTGTATGGAACCATCGGCAGTGAAAAGAGCTGAGAGGAAGCCTTTTTGCATCTCATATGAACCACTCTGAACCGAAGAAGGGACCTGGAGTTTCTCCTTCCATAAGCTCTGGATCAACAAGGCGCGTCAGTCGCACAGACTCAATTCTGCTCTCATCTCGTTCAACAATTGTTTGGACACCAACCTGATACTGTCTTTGTCCTACAGGTGTTGCTACAAGACGATTGACTGCTTCAGCGAATTGAGGCGCAATCGCTTGCTTATTGCCGAAGAATGACAGGGTGATACTAGCATCTTGCTTCGTATTGATAGAGCCATCACCCACAAGCCAGCCGAGTACCACACCCATAATCAGCATTCCCTGTCGGTACCAAAACCGCCCTTGCCATTGAGAAGAACAATCTTGTCTCCTTGCGTAAGCTGACCAGCTTCTTTCCAGCCTACTGTTGGTAAGAACTTTGTGATCATAGGTTAGGCGAACAGTGTAGCCCTCAGTCGTTTGTAGTTTATAAACAGGCTTCACTCCTGTTGGAAAGACGTGGCTCGCCTGGCGCATAACCACGCCTTGTTGGTCAGGTGATGCAACCGTAATAGGTGTACCAAGTTTTGCTAGCTCAGCAGCGGGGAAAAGTCCCTGGCTTGGTATAGATTAATGTGTCACCTGTAACACATGGATTCACGCAGCGTATATTCTCGTAATACCAGGTATTCGACTCTTTATTGTACCGGTCAATAAACACCATCCCCGGCTCCGCCGACTCCCACGCCGAGGTGCAGATCAGATCCCACAACTGCTTCGCGCGAATTGTCTTCTTGACCTCTCCATCCCAGGTCAGGTTCCAATCGGCATCCTCTTTCACCGCCTGCATAAACGCGTCAGAGATGCAGACAGAGAGATTGGCATGCTCGATCTTGCCCGCCTGTGCGCTTCACCGTGATGAACTCTTCGATGTCAGGATGGTTGTCATCCAAGCATGAGCATTAAGGCGCCCCTTCGAGCTTCCGCCCTGCTGAATCACATCACCAGTCGCCACCGAATACAGCTGAGCCCACGAGCAGGGACCCGACGGCAGTCCCGTTCACGGTCTTAATATACGAGCCACGCGGTACGCAACGTCGAAAGGTTGATGCCAACACCACCACCACGCGCCATGATCTCGGTCATGATCTTCAGGTTATCGAGAATCCCCTGGCGGCTATCTTCCGGGCTAGGGATCACGAAGCAATTA
>CAVZQK010000058.1:0-36419 GCA_963777355.1 uncultured Chloroflexia bacterium | reverse complement strand
GCACTTCTTCCCACGTTTTGCCCCTTCTCTTTCCTCAAACCCTATTGTATTAGCGTTATAGCCATCGCAAACATCTATAACAAATTTTCAATAGAGTTTTGTATCCAAATATGGATTAATTATAACATATACAATATTTATCTGTAAATAACAATTTTACCGTTTCGTCCTCTTTTAACAAGTTTTTATGATAATTTATGTAATAGATAGAGAAAAACACAAAGTGTGCGTTGTATCTGCCATAAGCAAGCAACCTATACAACCACTTTTTGATTGTACAGGTTGCTTGCTATAATATGCATTTAAGAGCTAAATGCCGAACGGACTTTTTTATCGGCGAAGAGGTAAATCAAGACAATAATGGGGAAGACAAGGTTACTTATCACAGTAGCTGATGTATTTTTAGGAAGCATCGCAACAGCATTACATAAAGTAAAAACGATGCTGAGAATCTGTACGGCTACCGTTGCTCCAAAAGCCCAGGACTTCAGCGTCCACAAACCATAAGCAAGCACAATACAAACTAATCCTATCAAACTAGCTATAAAGGTACCAACTAAAGCGAGTGGTGTACTTATAGAGGCAAAAAAGCTTATCAGAGCCAGTAGTAACGCTAATATGCCCTGAATGATGAGAAGAATGGCAATAATAGTAATGCCAAATGGACGTCCGCGTTCGATTTTAGAGTTTTGCATACTATTCTCCCTTCTGAATATGCTGGATTTTTTATAGAACCTGTCCATTGCCCGGATTACTATAAAGAATTTGTTACGCATTTGTAAGCTTGCATCGTTATCAAGGCAAATGGAAATCTTTTATCCGGTGAAGCCGTTCATATGTTATAACGTATATAGAAGACTTTAATCCAATTTCGGCTATTCAAGCAGCGTCGATCTTTAAAAGTCGGTCAAGAAAATCCCGAAAAACACTGCCGCCAAAACGAAAAACACCAATAATCTTCCATCAATCGAACACGTACACATTACACAATAACATATACGCAATATATACGCAGGGGCTGCTTGGAGCGCTTATCCGCTGTAGGCTAACGACCATCTTCACGGCGAGGAAACCTGCCCTTCTCTCCTTACTAACATCTTACTTCTTGCATATCGCTCCAAACTTCTATCATCGCTTGTTTGCCCAATTGTACCAAAATCTTTTTATTGCCAACAGTATCCGTTCTATAATGTGCCAGACACTATTCATCTCGCTTTTCACTGTTTTTTCTGGTATGCTATCTATGCTTAAAACGAAAGTTCTATTCTATGTTCCATTTTTATTTTCTATGAGAAGGAGGTAACACTATGTACGTGCTCTCACGCACTCCTGCAATTATCCATCCTGTAGTACCTCCACTGGCTCCCCCAGACCCTGATCCTTTGTCCACCGCGCCCGTTATGCTCGGACGGCTGGCAGAGATCGATGTGATTACCCTCGACGCCGCCGTCACTACCGGACCAGCCGGTGAGCGAGCGAGGCGTCTCATCGCTAACCGAAACAGAATTGAGCCGCAACATCTACCTCAACTCTTAATCACTGCACACAACGAAGAGGAACTCCAGCGGGCACAAGAAGCAGTACAACGCTTCGGCCCGCTGGTTGATTCTGTGCAGGTCATACAGGAAAAAGGCCGCAACGACACTGCGGTCAATGCTCTGAGTCTCCATCGCCAACACTGGCCAGAGATGGAAGAACGCGCACGCAAAACGCGCATTCTCCTCCTGGGAAGACGCGGCGGTGCTGGTAAACCTGAATTCATCGCTCCTTTTGTTGGCGGCGCTGGCACCACCTGTGGCACGTGGACACCAGTCGTGGCCTATCAACGCGATAAGCGCATGTGGATCGCAGGTACACGCTCTCCAGAAGAGGAGCGAGGAGCCACACCCATTCGCGGCTTCCTGCGTGGCAACTACGCCCAGGGCGTCTGCCCGGCTGAATGCAGCTTTTGTTATCTGCGCGGCTTACAGGGCATGGGTATCAAAGGTGTCTCCCTCAATCTCGAAGATGCGATTTCTGAACTGGATCGTCTCCCCAAAGGCAGCGTCGTCAATTGGGCGGAGCTGGGTGGTCCAGTTGAAGAAGATCCCTGGTTTGTCGACGAGCAGGGCAAGGGCTCGCTTGTCCAGACCATCCTAGATCTCTCCACCGAGCGTGGTATCGTCTCTTTCTTTCTCACCAAAGGCGTCTATGAACCCTACTTGCAGCTCCAGGACCGCTTAGCTCTTTTCGCTATCAGTCTGAATGCCCCCGCCATCTCTTCCGTGTTTGAGCCAGGAGGCGCAGATGCCGAGAGCCGTCTCCGAGGATTAGCCTGGGCCATCGATCATGGTCTTATGGATCACACTATTCGTCTGGGACCGATCATCCCTATTGAAGGCTATAAGAAGGCCTACCACGATCTCTTCTCTCTCATGCAACAAATTCTTGGCCCGCGTCTCAAGCGCATCACCATCGACATCCTGCGCTTCTCCCCTCAGATGCCAGGGATACTACGCGCATCTTTTCCAGAAGAGATCGTCTCCTCTCTGCTTGCAGAAATGGAACCAGCCGTCAAAGCCCACAAATATCGCCCTTCAGCCCATCGTCAGCAGCGTCTCTATCACTGGATCAGGGCAATGCTCACAAAATATGGCATGCCCCAGGTCAGAACAACCCCCTGCAAAGCTGATCCCGCCGAAGCCTTTCTTTTCTTAAAAGCGGGAGACATTAGCAGTATGCCCTGTGCCTGTCACATCAGCTACCAGGACCGAGAGACCATAAAAAAACGCTCACTTATTCAAGTAAAAACAATCAATATGGTATAAGACAGCGATTTTTCTTGTATTCTTGCAATTCGCGCTTTTGTGTTGCATACTATTCTATGTAATACACAAGCGCGAATTACTGTATGTTTGAACAAATTATCTAGTCACAAAAGATTTTCTAAATAAAGTAGAAGCAAACATCTTAGATCCATCTCGTAGTTCAAATGGCAGAAACTCCGTAGGGGCAGCTTGCAGCGCCTTTCTCCTGTTGGATGACGAACATCTTCCTGGCACGGAAATCTGCCCGCTCTCTCTTTTTCCCCTTCTCTCCAAAGTGTCCAGGGGAGACGGCTCATCTTGCTCTGTTAATTATTCCTTGTTCGTACGATGTAGCTGGACAGAACAAACATTGTTGTTCCTGATCCAATAAAAGCGAGGAATGCTGTATGACCCCTCCAAAATCCACCATCTGGTCATTAGATGACCATACCCAGGCCAAACACGAAATTCTCCATCGCTATCTTGGTGCCTGGTTACCCATTCTCATTTATCAGTGTCATTGTGCCCGTATCGTCGATGGCTTTGCCGGACCTGGCATGTACGAGAACGGCGAAGTTGGCTCTCCACTCATCGCCTTACAAACACTATTGAACCACTCGGACCCACACGTCCAACGCATCATTCATGAAGGAAACATAGAACTTATTTTCATTGAGAAAGACCGCAAACGCAGCCAATGTTTACAAGAACTATTTGAGCAACAGAAGATATCGCGATCCTGCCCTCCACAAATTCAACCACAATTTATAACAGGGACGTTCCTCACTGAAATAGACAAGCTTCTCATCAAAATGGAAAGACAAAGAAACATGGGAAACGCGATCCCAACATTTTTCTTTATCGATCCATTCGGTTTTTCTCATACCCCGCTGAGTATCCTTACGCGCATTATGCAATTGCCTATGTGCGAGATTTTGCTTACCTTTATGTACGAAGAGATCAATCGTTTCATCGATGTAGACTACTCCACAAAAGGACAGACCTACGATGAGCTCTTTGGTACAACAGAGTGGCGAGAAATCACAAAAGATACACCATCCGCTCCAGAGCGCGAGAAACGCCTGCATAACCTCTATCGTCATCAACTGCTTACAGCAGCAGAAGCAAAATACGTACGTTCCTTCCGTATGCGTAATAAGCATAACGCTACAGACTACTTCCTCTTTTTTGCCACCAGAAGTCTCAAAGGCCTGGAAGCCATGAAACGTGCAATGTGGAAAGTAGATCCAACCGGTACCTTTCAATTCTCTGATTATAGCAACCCCTATCAGCCCCTGCTCCTCCTAGATAAGCCAAATTATGAGGATCTTCAACGCCTTTTACGAAACCAATTCCAGGGACAGGATGTGAGCATTGACGAGATCGAGGAATACGTCCTGGCAGAAACGCCATATATTACCTTCAAACGCGAAGGTCTCGCTCCTTTAGAATCCGCCGCCCCACCAAAGATTCTTGTTCGCTGTAGTGATCCCACCTACAAACGCCGTAAAGGCTCGTTCGACAAAGACAAAGTGCGTATCAGCTTTCTCTAGTAGCATCAAAAGAGGCAAAAACTCTCCTGCTCTACTACTTTTATCCTACTTTTTTTGCAAGAAACGTACTTTTATAACCCACCTTCACTCATAGAACGTTTTACAATACAATACAGCGGAAGGAATCGCTCTATGCCAGCCACTCCAAAAAAGACATTGTGGTCACTCAACCCTGTAACACAGGCCAAGCACCGACTCTTACACTGCTACCTCGAATGGTGGTTCCCCGCAATGCTACAACAGCACAAACAGATCCATTACCTCGATGGCTTTGCAGGACCCGGCGAATATCTCGGTGGTGAAATCGGCTCACCTCTGGTCGCCCTTGAAGCCCTGTTAAAATACACCACCGATCCTCATCAGCTCCGCCGTGTGACCTTCACCTTCATCGATGAAAGACCAGATCGCTGCGCTCATCTCAACCGTCTCATCCAAGAACGGATACTTACCCCCTATCAGCTCACAGACAAAGACCTCAACTATCATATAGAACCATACGAATTCAAAAAAACGATAGATACGCGTCTCACACAAATGGAAAAGCGAGCCGAGCTGCAACCACCTATTTTCGCTTTCATCGATCCCTTTGGCTTCAAAGATATTCCCATGTACCACATTGAGCGTCTCCTGCGTATACCTCAATGCGAAACGTTAATCACCGTCATGTATGAAGAGCCCAACCGCTTTTTTGGGCATCCAGACGAGGAAATACAACAACACTTCACCAACCTCTTCGGCGGCGATCAGTGGAAAGATTTAATCCCTTTGCGACGACGCTCCCAGGCATTTTGTGACCTGTACCAGGAACAATTGCGCCTGAGGGGAAACGTCGATTATACCTGTGCCCTTCGCCTCAAAAACGAGCGTACTATCAAATACTTTCTCGTCTTCGGTACACGTAACGCGGCCCATCTAGAACAAATGAAAGAAAGTTGCTGGGAGATCGCTCCACAGGATGGCTACACCTTCTCAGAATCCACCCGTTTTCAATTGCCTCTTTTATCACCAGACTACCCCCAACTTGCCAAACAGATCCACAAACACTTTCAAGGTTCCACCGCTACTATAGACCAGATCGATGACTATATTCTTATGCATACTCGTCTTCGCCGCTCTGATCGCCAACCTCTCCTCAGTCATTTAGCGCCATACCTAACCTTCGCTCCCGAACCCAACACAGCAGACTTTTAAGAACAAGCCATCTATGTATATTCTGTAGCTTTTTTCAAAAAATTTTATCTGGCTCATAAAAAACGTAGCAAAGCAATAGTCAGGGCTAATTGTTCTTTGATCGTAGTGATATCTGCCTTCACGATAGTAGTATCGTTCTTGATATCGGTAAGTTTATCATTCGTTTGCTCTTCAAAACGAACAAGGCATTTTTCCTGGCGTTCAAAGTCGGGTTTTAGGCCAATTTGGGTGGTTTCGATACGTCCGAGGGATTGGCGAATGTTGCGGCTATCAATCGAAAGCAGATCAACCTTGTTAAGCGGTACCTTGAGTGCGGCTATTTCTTCAGTTAATGGCTCTATTTTTTGATTAATCATTTGTTCGACGTCTTCACGGCTTAGCATAAACATAAGGCCTCTTAGGGATGCGGAAAAATGGGGGCAATAAAAGGTGAATTAGTTGACATAAATTAGAGATATTCATGTCTGAATGAATTATGCTCCGACATTGAGATATGGTAAAAAGTGGCTTTAAAGTTCTGCTTGTTGATTGTAGGGCTTTGGGGCTACTTTGGCTTTTGGAGCTGACTTATTTGTCTGGTTGTGTGGAACGCACCCGGAGGGATTCGAACCCCCGGCACTCGGTTCCGAAGACCGATGCTCTATCCGCTGAGCTACGGGTGCATTATCGCAATAGTAGCAGACATCCTATGCTTTGTCAATAATTTTCCTAAGGCTCTATTATCCTTCAATCTATCAATAATAAGCAGGATTTAAGAGAATAGAGGGGAAAATCGCGCTGCTCATTCGTTGTATTAGTACAAGGTTGTCTCTTTCATGGAGGGTATTATGAGCCGTTCTACAAAGTTGTCGTACGCCGTCTCCAGTTTTTCTCTTCTGCTCATTGCAGCTATACTCTTGCTACTACTGGCCTTCTCTTTCTCGTTCTCTTTTGACGATCCTTCACTGAGTCCCGTAGCAACACCTGCACCAAGTAGCACAATTGCCAACAATAATGTGTCAATCCTGGCAGCACCGTAATGGTCCTATCCTGAAAATGCTTTTGCTATAGATATGCCTACCTGAACTCGGATGATCAAAGGAAAACGTCCCTGTTTCTTCATAAGAGAGAGCCGCGTAAAACTGTCACGGCCTGACCACTTAGACGCACACGGTCTCCCTCAAGACGAACACGAACTTCGCCGCCGCGTTTAGACGCCTGGAAACCTATCAGGTGCTCGCGGCCAAATTGCGGTGCCCAATAAGGGGCCAGGCAACAATGCGCCGAACCAGTGACAGGGTCTTCGTTGACACCTACCTGGGGGCCAAAGAAACGCGAGACAAAATCATAGGGAGAGGAGCTATCTGCCCGGCTGGTCACTATTACTCCTCGCGCAGGCACCGTCATTAACAGCGAGAAATTGGGAGTAAGCTCACGGACAATCTTTTCAGAGGCAACCTCGACCAGGTAGTCGAACCGATTTTTACCTACGTACCGCGCCTCTACTCCTAGCGCTTGCAAGAGAGCTTCAGGCGGAATGGCTACTTCCGCAGGCGTCTGCGGAAAATCCAGCTCGATCCAACTTCCCTGGCGCAGAGCAGTCAGGAGACCACTTCGAGTGTGAAAACGTGCCTGCTCATCAGAACGCAGATAGCCTGCCTCCCAGAGCACATGGGCACTGGCAAGAGTGGCATGGCCACACAGATCAACTTCCACTACAGGTGTAAACCAGCGCAGTTGAAAACCATCCTCCTGCTTAAGCAAAAAGGCTGTCTCAGCAAGATTCATCTCAGAGGCCACATTTTGCAGCCACTGATCCTCTCTCATCTCTGATAAGATACAGACCGCCGCTGGATTGCCAGCAAACGGTGCGCTTGTAAAGGCATCCACCTGCGTAACTATCTGACTCATCGACTTCTCTCTCTCATAGTAGTATATCAAACAAGATCCTGGACTTCGGAGGACCGGCGTACCTGCTGGCTCTGACGATCTTCCACCAGGGCAATTAAGTCGGATAAAGGCATCGCCGCCATCGAGTTGAGGCGCAAATTGGCATGATCGAGTGGTAACTGGCCCGTTACAGGATTAGGAATTGCCACACAGAAAATTCCCGCTCCTCGCGCAGCTCGTACCCCGTTTGGAGAATCTTCCAGGACAATAGCCTCAGAGGCCGAGACGTTGAGTGCCTGTAATGCTGTCTGAAACAGTTCAGGATGAGGCTTTTTATGCACCACCTCATCCCCACAACAGAGTCGATCAAAGTAGGAGAGCAGGCTTAGACGCGTAAGATGGCCCGTCACCCAGCTACGCGGCGAACTAGAGGCGACAGCTAGCTTTAGGCCCAGGCGTTTCGCCTCCTGCAAATACGCTTCAACACCGGGCAAAGCACTATTTTGCTCGATCAGTTCCAAATGGCGCAGGCGACGTCGCTCAAGCAATTGTTCACGCCTGACAGGCTTACCCAATAAGCCTTCTAAATAAGCAAGAGGATTAAATAAATCATCATTGCCAATACATTGAGCCCAGGTCTCCAAAGGCAACTCACAGTTATATTCGGCATAAAGTTCCTGCCAGGATTGATAGGCGGTTTTTTCCGTATCTAAAATAAGTCCATCAAAATCAAAAATAAGTGCGCGTATCATCTTTGCTCCCACAACTGACACATTCAAAGACACAGTATATGACAAGGCTTTTTTCTTAGACAACTGCCAGCCTAAAGCAGTAACGATCTCATTGTACAACACGGATTCGCCTCCCTCTCCTGGCAGAAAACGGAAGTAGCAGACTATTCCATGCAATCAGGCTATTTAGAAAGATCCACAGGCTATGACCATCAGGATAACAACTTTTCAGAATCGGAAATATACAGTACAATAGCACTATCTTCTTTGAAAAAGACCGGTATAAGAAGGTGCCAAAAGCCAGCTTAGTCTGGTAATTTTTGAGCTCATTTTAAACCCGTTCTTCTTAGAAAAGAGTGAAACACAGAGATATGACACAACATAAGATTGAATTAATAGAGTATACTTTTAGTAACAAAACAGTTGTTTCTCACAAATAAGAAAGGTTGTTTATGCAACGTATCTGTATCTTCGCAGGCTCAAATAGTGGGAGAAATCCCATATTTCGCGAAGCAGCTGAGGAATTAGGACGAGAAATCGTTGCACACAACCTGGGTATTGTCTATGGTGGTGCGAGTGTCGGATTGATGGGAGCGATTGCAGATGCCGTGCTGGAGGCTGGTGGAGAGGTTATAGGAGTAATTCCACGAGGTCTTTTCACACGAGAAATAGCCCATCCACGACTCCAGCAGCTCCATGAAGTAGGTAGTATGCACGAGAGGAAAGCCCTGATGGCCGACCTGGCCGATGGCTTTATTGCTTTGCCTGGCGGTTTTGGCACCTTTGATGAGCTTTTCGAGATTACTACGTGGGCACAGATAGGGTTGCACAATAAACCAATCGGGCTTCTCAACAGCAACGACTACTTTGCACCACTCCTTGCCCTCGTAGATCATGCTTCACAGGAAGGATTTATCTCTACTTTTCATACTGGTCTGCTCCTCACACAGCCGGAACCGAAAGCCCTTCTTGAAGCCATTTTGAGTTATCGAGGCCGCGAGGTACAGGAGAAGTGGAATGAACCACCACCTGAACGATAAGACAAAAAGGAGAGCGGTTTTGATGATCTTTTTGCTCATGAAAAGCGTCACCAGGACCCCTTTTCATCCGTTACAGTAACATAGAGGTCTGAGCACCCATCAAAGATGTGTGCAATGCAAGCAGAGATCGTACTTTTCATAAGCACTTTTTCATTCAGAGTAGCAAGAAGAACATTACTCATCCATTGCGAGAAGGAGTTTAGCATGCCACGGGAGGTTATTCCACCAGCAGCACGTCGCCCACGGACGATGACAATCTTAATAGTCGAAGATGACGCAAATATTGCTCAGTTTCTCCAGCAGCTTATAGAAGAAGAAACTCCCTATAATACGAAGGTCATTGATAATGGCCAGACAGCGCTGGAACAGGCCTCACAGCTCCAACCCTGTCTGCTGCTGCTCGACTATCGCCTACCCGGACTCAATGGACTGGATTTATATGATCGCCTCCAAGAACAGGCACAAACACGCAATGTGCCCGCAATTATGATGAGTGCCACATTACCGGTCAAAGATCTGGAGCAGAGAGGAATTTTTCAAATTCGTAAACCAATGGATATTGGTGGGGTAATTCGCATGATCACCCACGCAATGGTCAGCTATGAAGAGCGGCAGGCCCTCCAGCAACATTAAGCGGATCAAGCGCTGCCTGGAGCGCTCTTTCAGCAAAACAGGAAGAAGAGAAAGAGGCTTCTGCTACAAGCCTTCTCACCCAATCCAGTTAGATGCGAGAACAAAACAAAAGGCCTATAGTATCGAGGAAAAACCTGTGTTATCATAGAAGTAAAATAACCACATTCTGTGGTAGCAAAGATGTTGTGAAACGTTAGAAAGAGCAGGTAAACCGTGGCAAATAAAGAGCAGAAAAAGGTTCAGAAAGCTGCCCCAAAATCGAACAAGCAGAAGAAAGAGGCACAACGCGAGAAAAAGGCTGCGAAGACAGGCAAGGCACTCTCTTAAAAGAGCGTTTCTAGCTTAGAGAACTCCGGTAATTGCTACATTACCTGCAACAACTCCTGTGCAACTACTGGAGTTCTTGTCTTTTCAGCTTTTTTTCTATTTTGGGCATCCCCCTATCCTTTTTCTTCTCCTCATACGTTATCTAAAGTAGAGGCAGGCAACCCACAGTGCAATCAATTCTAGCAGTGAGTCCATACTTGACACTCTTGTTACAATGCGATTGGAATGCTGTTATCATGTCAGGTCTCATAAAGGGGCTTGTATCCCTGTATTCCAATAGCCTACACCATTCATCTCTTGGATTTACAAGGAGAGAGAGCCCAGGGGAGAAGGTCCGTTAGACTAGGGGAAGAGAAAACCAAACAAGCGGAACCTGACCAGCCTCGGAGAGAGAACACGCCAGACAAAACGGCATGTGTGAGTAACCCTGAGAACGTGTCGGTATGAGTGGACTTCTTATGAAGAGTGCGCAGATTTGCGGCAGATACTCAGTGGTTTGAAACATTTTGCTGAATGTTCCGAAGAGAGGATTGGGGGTGTGCATGCAACCATTACAACATGATGCATACAAACACGATATCGCCCCGGAATCATGGGTAGAGAAGGTCAGGGCCAAAGCAGACGTGTATGAAGAACAAGAAGATCAGTGGGCCGTACTACGACACGAGGTGGAGGGAGAAGATATGCAGGGGCAGGATGAGCGGGTACGAGCAAATTGGGATCAACGTGATACAGCAGAAGATGTTTTTCCAGGTCAAACCTCTGCCGATGCACTAGCAGAGGCGCAACATCACGTTGATATCGTCGTGGTCGGTGTTGGCGGCGGCGGAATGAATGCGATCAATCGCATGATGAGTGCGCGTGTTCGTGGTGTACGCTTTATTGCAATGAATACTGATGCACAGGTACTGGCCCTCTCAGATGCGCCAGATCGTATTTGCCTGGGTCAACATCATACCAAGGGGCTTGGAGCAGGAGGAAATTCGGCAGTGGGCATGCGAGCTGCAACCGAGAGTGCCGCTGAGATTCGAGCGGCTCTGGGTGATGCTGATCTGGTATTTATTGCTGCTGGCATGGGTGGTGGTACAGGGACCGGAGCTGCCCCGGTTGTGGCCTCTATTGCGAAAAAGCTTGGAGCGCTCACCATCGGAATTGTTACACTGCCATTTTCCTTTGAAGGAACAAGACGCCGCAGAGTGGCTGAACAAGGTCTGGCAGAATTAAGCCGCGAGATTGATGCCTTGATCACCGTTCCCAATGATCGTTTGCTCAATACCGTGGCTCGTGAACATAATCTTTCCGATGCATTCAAGGTTGCAGATGACGTATTGCGCCAGGGGGTACAGGGCATAGCCGAAGTTATTAATGTGCCCGGTATGGTCAACGTTGATTTTGCCGATGTGCGCAGTGTCTTGCGTGAAGCAGGAACAGCCCTGATGAGCATCGGTCAGGGACATGGCCGTAATCGTGCGCAACAAGCAGCGGAAGAGGCCATAGCAGGCGGATTTTTAAATGTCACTATTCGCGGTGCAAAACGTGTGCTCTTCAATATCAGTGGCGGCGACGACATGACGCTCTTCGAGGTCAACGAGGTTGCAGAGCGTATAGGAGCCGCGATTGATGACGCAGCTGATATCACCTTTGGAGCGGTAGTTGATCCCACGCTGACTGATAGTATGCGCGTCACACTCATTGCGGCAGGAATGGAAGAGTTACGCACAGCACGCATGCAAGCCATCCCAAAAGAGACACTTGCACAGCCAATGAGGATAAAACCACCACAAGGGGGAAATCTGAATAGCACATCTGCGGGTAATGCATTCTCAGCACTTCCACCCCGTTCGACGCCCATACGCCAGGCTCAGCTAGCTCCTGATCAGCGCGCTGTTCCGCCAGCAACGCCGCCGCCAACGCGTATGCCGCCATCGACACGGCCAGCAGGACCACCGGCACGACCACAACGCAGTTTGAATGATCTGCGAGGTATTCGCAGTATGGGGCGACGTCAGGACCGCAAATATGATGCAATCACGGATGGAAGCGAAGAAGCCATTGACGTACCACCATTTCTTAAACGTTATGAATAAGAAGAGGTATACGTATCCTGGCGACCCCGTAAAACCACTCCGTTTTTAGGTATGGGAATAGAAGGCACATTGTTTAGGGAAAGGGAGGAAGGACCCTCACCAGAACCTGGACCCTATGTGGAGAGACGCACGCTTATCGAAGCTACACGCTTGAGTTGTAGAGTAACATCACACACATCTTGTAACGTCTCAATCAGAGATGAGAACGTGAACTAATGGCGTATTTCATGTTCTCCTCTGCTTTTTCACAAATATAGGTAATAAGCAGTGATCATGGATGATTCATACACCTGGCAAGACCTTCTAGGAAAAATCATTAGCAATCCTCAGGAGCGACAGCGCATCGCCGAAGTGACAGGCGTAAGACCTATTACCTTGATACGCTGGTCTACGAAAAAATCCACTCCTCGACTTGACAATTTACGGACATTACTGGACGCCATCCCTCAGCATTACGAAGAAATGAGGAAATTGCTGCAAGAGGAATATCCTGAGCTTGCCAGAGAGCTTCAGGAGCCTGAGGAGATTATTGCCGAAGTCCCTTCAGCCTTCTACAGCCAGATTCTCAATACCAGCACGACCAGTCCGCCAATATTGCGCAAAACGACGATTTGCACGCTGGTACTTCAGCAGATACTGAGACACCTCGACCCACGTCAGCAAGGAATGGAGATCTTACTCATGCTCTGTGTTCCTCCGCGTGACAGGCAAAAAGTGCGCAGTATACGCACAAGTTTTGGTCGGGGAACTCCTCCCTGGGAAAATCATCTGGATCATCGTGTCCGATTTGTGGGGGCTGAATCACAGTCAGGCCATGCAATACGCACAGGCCATCCGATTGTTGTGCAAAGTCAAGAAGAGAGAAATTGGCTCTATCCAACCCATCTTTTTGACTTTGAAGAGAGTGTGGTCACCTCACCACTGCTCCTAAGTGGGCAGACAGCCGGCTGCCTTTATATAGCCAGCACCCAGAAACACTATTTCAGCCAGGCACATCTGGATCTCATTCAAGCATATGTAGACTTGCTCATAGTGGCCTTCGAGGCAGAAGATTTTTACCATTTTCAGCAGATCGAGCTTGAGCTTATACCGACTTATGAAGTGCAACAACCCTATCTAGCACAGTTTCGACAGCGCGTAGAGCAATTGATGATTCAATCAACACAAGAGAAAAAGCCTGTAACGCGGCCACAAGCAGAGTTGTATGTGTGGCAAGAATTAGAAGCTGAGCTACTCTATCTTGCGCTGCATCCCCAACCCGTAGACCTGTCAAGAAAACCGGGTGAAGTATCATTCGAGAACTCTATCGGATAGCAGACACAGTGGAGAGATTCAACACGTGTGTTTTCACGCCGTTGCTTAAAGGCAGACGAGTACATCTGCACCAATTTATAGGGAGAAACGGAGAGAATCCCTTGCGGGAGAGCGTTTTTCTGGGGAACACTCAAAACCCGAAACTTACGCCTACTTTTTGATCCTTACGTGATCTAGTACGGCAAGATACTCATACATCCTTCTGATCGGGGAGCGTGCGGCCACGTTCGCCCCCCTTTTTGCCGATCTTCGAGTAAAACTCAGAGCCTTGCTGGCGCTTGGTAGACTCCCCACCCTTCTTCCCAATCTCAGCATAAAACTGCGGCCCACGCTTCTCTTTCACCGTCTCACCGCCCTTTTTACCAATCTTCGAGTAGAATTCGGGGCCGTATTTTTCACGTACAGCCTGGCCGCCATGCTTTGCTTTAAGCGATCCTGGTTCTGGTCCACGTTTGTTATTTGCCATAGAAAGTCCCGCCTCTCTTTTACTTCGTACATCCACATTTGCCCAACATACAATGCGGTGAGACATCCTAATTCAGAACATCTCGCTGCTTCCCTACTGCGACTGATGTTCTCGCGCCTGCGCCACTCGATTAGCTATCAGCGCTGCGGTAATACCAGCGCCAACACCATTATCGATATTCACTACAGAGAGACCTGGCGCACACGTTTGCAACATCGAAAGCAATGCGGCAAGCCCTTTGCCGCCGATACCATAACCAATCGACGTTGGCAACCCAATAACTGGAACTGGAACCAACCCGGCCACAACCGATGGCAACGCACCATCCATACCGGCAGCGACGATAACCACATCTACAGAGTCAACCAGAAGATCTCGCAAGGGCTGCATCAAACGATGTAGCCCAGCAACACCCACATCGTAGATACAAGTGACCCGACAACCCATCTCTTCCGCAATCAGCGTCGCCTCTTCCGCTACAGGAATATCAGATGTGCCAGCGCTAATCACTCCCACATGCCCCCCTGTTTTGCTGCGCACATAATCGGGACGATAAATGACCATTGCTCGATCTCCGCCACGCAAGCGAAAAGGATACTCGCGGAAGGTCTCGCGCACAGGAGCCAGAGCTTCACGAGGCAAGCGACTGATAACCGCACGCCCCGTACTAGCTAACAGGCTCTGCGCCATAGCAATAATCTGAGAGATCTCTTTTGTTTCAGCGAAAATGACCTCTGGTGCCCCCTTACGTTGCTCACGGCCAATATCAGGACGGGTTTCGATAACCGATGAGAGATCCGACTGTGTTGTACTCTGCGATGTGCGTTGCACTGGTAGAGTAGAATGTGCTAACTCGACCACCGGCTCAGCATATGCATCCCCGCCAGGGGTAGGAGAACCAGCCTGTTCCTCACTGAGCAATTGATGTAAAAGTTCTAATTGCTCATCTGCTTCATAATTCACTCGTATTCACACCTCAAAAAAACAGTACACAATAGTTTCTCATCGTAAGTCCTGTGACCAGTCATAGTGTAACACAGTGCAACACATTCAGCAAGCCAACAGTAGTACAATACTACTTAAGAGGGGAACCAGCGTATTTACAAGGTACACCTCGATTTGGTATGAAAGTCCCGTTCTGATCGTTTGTTATTCTATGACTACCACTTCTCAAAAAGCCAGTAAAGCCGTTTGAGAGAACTCCTTTCTAAGGCCCTATGGTGTACAAGATAGCACTAAAACATCTTCTAGCAGGTCAGAAAGATGGCAAAAACGTAATTTTCCGTATCGAAGGATAGAGGCTCTATCCTCTCGTTATCTATGGTATACTGTACATGGCCCTCCAAACAAGCCACAGCAAGCAAGAACGTACTTACTAGAAAATACAGGTCCTACTTAATAGGGCCGGAATAGCGTTTTTCGTAGATGATTGCCATGCAACAGAAAAAAGAAACGATAGTTTTCCTCACGCTCCTCCTGCTTCTACTGACCTTTCTGATAACCGGTTGTGGTCCAACAGTAACAAAAAATGAGCTCCAACAGACAGTGACGGTCAACCCATCGTTTCAAAACAGCCTGACTCCACTCCCCACTGTTTCCACCTATCGTTGCGGAGCATGGGCATCAAACAATGCTCCCAACATGTATAGTACTATTACGATCTTCGCACGTTTAACGAAAAATGTGGCCGGCGTAAGTGGTGCAACAGCAAGTGGCATTGTACATTTTGCCAATGTTGGAGATGTACCATTGGAAACACAGCCTGTAAGCGACAACGGCGGCTATGTGAGTTTTCCGCTTTCCCTTGCTGGCCGGCAACCCAATAAAACACCAGCAACGGTCAGTGTTACCTTCACCATACCCGGAGTAGCAAAAGTAATTACCTGTTCATTAGCCTTCTTCACTCCACAATAAGGGGCTGGCAAAAAGGGCAAAAATGGGAGCTACGCTGTGCAAGAGTAATACGTTGAATGGGCGTTCCGCAGCGCCCACAAGGCTGGCCTTCTTGGTGATAGACACGCACATGGTTAAGATGGGTGCCAGATTCACCCCAAAGTCCCCGGAAATCACTGAAAGATGTGCCACCGTGCTCAATACTTGCGGATAAAACAGCAAGAATGCTCTCATGCAAACGTTGAATCTCAAGCACCGTCAGACTATCGCTGCGACGCTGGGGATGAACGCCTGCAAAAAACAAAGCCTCATCTGCATAGATATTGCCGATTCCGGCAACGAGACGCTGGTCAAGCAAAAGTTGCTTAATAGGAATCTTACGACCTGCTACTCCGCGAGCCAGGATTTCAGGGGTAAAAGCTGCACTTAATGGTTCAGGGCCTATACCTTCCAGGGCTTGCTCTTCTTGCATTTGTGACCAGAGTTTGATACGCCCAAATTTGCGCAAGTCGGTGAAGAGAAGACAACGGCCATCCCCAAAAACAAAACAGACGCGGCAGTAACGTGCCTCCTGAGCAGTTATATAAATAGTATCAGGCGGTAGCACAAAAGTAGGTCCTCGTGTAGCCCACAGCTCATGGTCCTGTTCACGCAGGCTGGTATCAAGTTGCCAGCCTGATGAGAGAAGCAAAAGATTGCCAGTCATTCGGCGATGAATGGTCAACAGCATAGCGCCACTTAAATCAAGCAGCAATAGCTTTCCGCGCCGCCGCACTCCCTCAATTCTTCTTCCGCTACATTCAGCAAGGAAATCAGGAAGAGCAGGATACCTAATGCTGCGCTCCCAAAAGACCTTAACCTCTTGTATCGTTGCCCCTATCACGCTTTCCCGCAACTGACGCGCCGTATATTCTACCTCTGGCAACTCCGGCATCTCTTCTTCTTCTCTCTATTGAAATGAGTGTTTTGCTGTTTCTATATCTAGAAATAAAGAGCAGCCATGCCTCTTCGTGCATATAAAATCTGGCTATTCACGTTGACTATTTATAAATTCGCATAGGTATATTGTAGCATTTTCCCTATTGAGGGTCAACCGGATATTACCAACCAGGCGCGATAGCCAGCATCGGTATCCTCAACCAGAACCTCGGACGTCTGACGCAACAGCCGTCTTACAGCCCAGAGATCCCCAGCGGCACCTGAAAGGTTACCAGCAATTGCTAGCAGCGTATACCATCCCAGAGCAGGCCACAAGCAGGTAAAAAGAAGGCCAGCAAGGGTTATGACTATAAGAGGGGCAAGGCCAACAACCAGATAATAGTTACGTGGGAAGAGTTGTTCACGAGCCCCACAAAAAAGGGCGAGAGGTAATTTTGCTCCAAAGTAGGGGCGACCGCCCCAGAAGAGAAAGACCAGAGCATGAATCGCCTCGTGAACAGGCAAAATCAGTACATATCCCAGAATATTGAGCAGAAGAGCAAGCATAATGCCCGAAAACGAGAAATGCAGAGCCGGTGCATGGCCCCACCAGAAATAGGCTACCAGGTTTAAAAGCACAAAAAAGATCAGGCCCAGAAGCAGCAAAAGCAGACTCAAAAGAGCCAACGGGCGCAATTGTGCGGAGTCTAACGCCTCAAATTCGTCAACGAGGCGCAACTGCTTCTTATCAATTGCGTCCTGTTGTTGCTGACGAAAACGAGGACGAAAACGATCAATACATTGCAAAGTCATAGAGTATTTCAAGATCGGGGCAGAGTCAGGAGTAGCTCCTCAAGCTGTGTCCAGACCTGCTGCTCTGCTTCTGTACTTGGCAGACGATGATCTGTCATAGAAGAGTCTTGCATCAGGCGCAATACGCGTTGACGAAAGCTCACGAGGTAATTCTGCTGGGTATTAGGAGGTGGCATTATACGCAGATCGATCCAGGATGGATCATAAAACTCGTGCGGCTCAAAGGCGAGCGAGACGAGATGGGCATACCCACGAATTAACGAAAGACGCGCATCAGACTGAAAATAATTTGGTTGCGTACTAGAAAGCAATAAGCACCCTGCAACGCGGCAGGCATACATAATAGGACAGGCAACTGCACTCACTTCGTGCTCCGATTGATAGGCCGGCAAGAACGTCTTATTTGTACGTAGATCACCAATCTGGCCAAGTCGACAGGAGACAGTGACATGACCTGCAAGCGATTCCGCGCCTAGCAACAAGGCTTTCTCTTCAAGATCACCACCCCACGGCGGGGTACCCAGGCCAACACTCTCGCGCAGACTGCGAATGCGATTATTATCTTGCTTATGTGGTGGCATGCAACGAACCACCGTAATGGCCATACCGACGCGTTCAGGGTCAAGATGGCTTAATGCCCGCTGCAAAACCAGGCGTGTAATCGACCAGAAACGGAGAAGATCAGGAGTAGAGGCACGAGTCTCAAAAACCTCCATAATAAATTTGTAAGGAATCTCTTGAGCTGTCGTATCAGTCTCAAAATCGCTAGCGTTCGGCAAAATATCCTCAATCAAAGGCAACAATTGTGTGCGCTGATGCTGAGGAAGAGCATGTAACAATTGACGAAGATTATGAGGACGGGGCGACGAATCTCCACTTACCCAGCGGGTTAAAGTTACAAAATGAACACCAATCTCATTTGCAATACGATCACGTTCAGCAGGATTACTAATAATTGAGCCTAGCAGCTCACGCCATTGCGTAGAATTTGACATCTTTCTACCCTTACGCTACAAATGCATATGCACACGTATTCCCCGTATTTCATAATAACAAATAATGCGTGTTCCTGTCAATCTACAAAGTTTACGCAATGTCTATGCATCCTCATAGAAAAGCAATGCAAAAGCAAGAGAAGAATGCAATAACGCAAAAGCATAAATATAAAGAATAAACGTGGCATAGTAGGAATTCTCGCAGAGCATTTCTGTGCTATTATATGATAACATACCCTTCGTAGTAAAACATGCAATCAGTAGAGCACGAATGTAACAACAAGAACAACTGATTGTGCTAGAAAGATACACAAATCTTGAATAAAACCTTGAAGGATGGAGCATGATCGATGTTTGTATCCTGGGCATTGGTGGCATGATGCCGCTACCTGGGCGCTGGCTCTCTTGTGCTCTGGTACGCTGTGGAGCCGCGCTCACCCTTTTTGATTGTGGAGAAGGGACACAAATTCCCTGGAAGACAACAGGTTGGGGTTTCCGTCAGCTAGGCACAATCTGTCTCAGTCATATGCATGCAGATCATGTTGCGGGCCTACCTGGTGTACTTTTTATGGTAGCCCATGCAGGACGTACAGAACCGCTGGATATCTACGGTCCAGTCGGTACAAAGTATGTGGTAGAAGGTTTACGACGTATCGCGCCTGAACTTCCCTTTCCAATTTTCATCCATGAGTTAGATGGCGGAGAATACTTCTCGCTCCCCGGCGGCTTACAGGGCTCATGCAGCCCGGCAGCTCACGGCATTCCTTGTCTGGCCTATCGCCTGGACTTACCGCGCGTACCGGCCTTTCAGGTAGAGAAAGCACAGGCGCTTGGCCTCCCGGTCCAACTCTGGTCTCGTCTGCAAAAAGGTGAGACGCTCACCTTTCAGGACAAGATCATCAGGCCTGAACAAGTCCTGGGAGAACCGAGACGCGGGATCTCGCTCGCCTATATTACCGATACACGTCCAACAGATTCTCTCAGTGACTTTGTCCACGAAGTCGATCTCTTAATCTGCGAAAGTATGTATGATAATCCGGCTGACCATGCTCTTGCGCTAGCCCACGCCCATATGCTCTCCGCAGAATCAGCCAGCATTGCCAGCAAAGCTGCTGTAAAAGCGCTCCTGCTGACGCACTTCAGCCCTAAAATTCAAGATACCACCCAGGCAGAAAAAGCGGCCCGTGCTGTTTTTGCAAATGCACGGGCCGCGTATGATGGTCAGGTCATCACCCTGGAATATCCTTAGCTTCTTAGCTTGCCTCTGAGAGCGAGCTTTTGCTCTCCCTCTCTGGCTTCTGAAGACGCTGCTCAAGCAATTGAAAGGGAGGCTGTATCTTTTTAAGATGCAGCTCAAAGAAATCTACTACTCTCTGTGTATAAGCCACCCGGTCTACAAAGTAAGCACCACAATGCTCAGCCTCAGGAACCAGCCAGAGTTCTTTTGGACCTACCGCTGCGGCGTAAAGCAGTGAAGCATCATGAGGATTAACAATAGTGTCTTTGAGTCCCTGAATCAGCAGGATAGGCCGTGGCGCAAGCTTTGAGATATCACGCAGAGGCTCAACCTCGCTTAAGTGATAGCCAGCACGCCACCATAAAAAAAGATCAGTTACCCAGTCGAAAAGCGCAAAAGGCAGGTGGAGAGTGCGACTCACGGCATAGTCGATGGCACTACGATGCGTCGCAAAGGGACTATCAGCAACAAGCGCTTCTACCTCTAGACAACGCGCAGAGCCCATAATCGCAACAGCCGCGCCCATAGAATATCCTACCACACCCAGATGATCCTGAGGCGCACGCTTTTTCGCATAAGCAACCGCACCCAAAAAATCATAGAGTTCCCGGAAACCCAGCGTAATTGGTTTTCCCACAACCTCGCCATGACCATAGTATTCAAAAGCCAGGACATTATGTCCCGCCTTCCATAACTGCCCAGACATTCCCAGGACATCGCTCCGACGACCACGATAGCCTGGACACACAATCACCGTCGTTGTCGCATTTTCGACAGGCATATACCAGCCGCTCACAAGATGATCTCCATGCAAAGGCGCAAAGGTAATCTCTTCGGCGGGCAAATTTAATTCAAAAGGACTGATTGTATAAAAATCAAAGGTTGCAAGTTGCTTAGGGCGTGTGATGGTATCTACAATATATATCCCAACACCGGCCAGCACACCTAAGATACCCACACTTCCGCCAAGACTCCCAAAAAGAAGACTTTTTAACGAAGGACGGGAGAGCCGTACATGCTGGAAATTATTGAACATAGATCCAGCCAACCTTTCTAACACTTGCTTAGTATTTTGTAATACATTGCTCATTCTCACCTGCCTATAAATAACACAAACAACCGACGATTTATTCCATATCCATTGCGTCCCAAACGCATCTGTACCGACCAGAGAGAGTCTGCCCAACAACAATCAGTTTTTGACACTTCTCTGTAAAACAGCCGACAACTCCTTATCTCTAGCAAAACTGAAAAGTGTATCAACTTATGCTTTACTCCTATCACGCTCCATCTGGATAGTATGTATACGTCATCCAGCCTACTGCTAATTTATGTCACCCTGTTATCATTTCGATGAAATCTATCTATTGGAATAATCAGAAAAAATAGGCTAGACTTATAAGTAGCAAAAGAAACTTTTGGCACTTTATGAAACCTTTTTCACAAACAAAGCGATCTTTTATGGGCTATATCTCACTGTATTCCGTAGATGAGGTTGTTAAGACGTCATATATACTGCATAGCTTACTAGTAGAGCCATAAGCAGAACCCCGCAAATTCAAGTCGAAGGATAAGCATTTATGAGTAAAGAGATTACAGACGCTTCCAGATCAAGCCAGCAAACATTCCCTTTGCCGACAGATAAACCAGAAAAGCGTCCAAATGATCTGGCTGTCGCTATTATCGGCTGGGTCTTACAAAGCGGCGTTATTATTAGTGCTGCAACAATCATGCTAGGGCTAATCCTGTTACCAACACGTCCAGGAGGTCTCTCTATTCAACGTATGCTCACCTTTCCGCAATCTCTTCAAGAGGTGGCAAACGAACTTCTACTATTACGGCCCCAGGCCATTATCACGCTGGGATTGCTTCTGCTTATTGCTACCCCCGTCATTCGCGTTCTGGCCTCAGTGGTCACCTTTGCACTCGAACATGATTATAGCTATGTCATCATTACCTGCCTGGTCCTGGCCATTTTACTCTTCAGTATATTCTTCGTCGGCGGTTCCAGTACTCAATCACAAATTCAGGCCCAGGGGCTCCATTTCTCGCTCTTCGTGGTCTTTGGAATCTTTCTAGGTTCAATTGCCGCTGGATTGCTGGGCTCACTGATTGGCCTGGGCGGTGGTATCCTGATCGTTCCACTTCTTACTCTGGTCTTTAAACTGCCAATTACCTTTGCCATTGGTGTCAGTATCATCTCCGTGATTGCTACTTCCAGCGGGGCCGCTGCGGCGTATGTACGTGACCATCTCACAAATATGCGTATTGGAATGTTTCTCGAATTGGGAACGACGCTCGGTGCCATCTGCGGTGCTTTCCTGACCGCACTTCTTGCCCCACAACTGCTCTCGATTATCTTTGGTGCGATCCTCTTTATCTCGGCGGCTCCGCTTGTCTTTAAAATCGGCGAAGAGCTACCTGAGCATGTGAAAAATGATCGCTGGGCCAACTGGCTCAAATTGAATAGTTCCTATCCAGATAAACATCTGGGGCACGATATCTCCTACGAAGTCACACGTACCCCATACGGTCTGGGCATGATGTATATCGCGGGACTCATCTCCGGTCTACTCGGCATCGGTAGCGGAACCTTTAAGGTTATCGCGCTGGACTCTCTGATGCGCTTGCCCTTGAAAGTCTCTACCACAACCAGTAATTTCATGATCGGTGTTACCGCCGCCGCCAGCGCAGGCATCTACTTCTCGCGTGGTGATATTCCTCCTCTGATCGCCGCTCCCGTCGCACTCGGTGTCCTGGCCGGTGCTCTGGTTGGTGCCCATCTGCTCACCCGATTGAGCAATAAAGCGCTACGGCTCATCTTTATCCCCGTGATAGCCGCCACTGCGTTAGAGATGATTTTGCATGGATTGGGGATTGGGCCATTCTAAATTTAGCAAGGTCCTGGCTGTTACCATTTTTCCCCCTGACCGTTTTACTATATAAGAAAGCATCGAAAGATGTTCTCTCACAGCTTATTTGCGCTGTAATACGAATTTTCACGCGTAGAGCTTTTTGTAGAAATCGCCTGTGTAGTGTTGAGTTTGTAGTACGACTTTCGTAATTAAGTTCATTAGTAAAAAAAGAGAATCTGGATTTAAAACCAGATTCTCTTTTTGCAAGTTGCAAATATGCTCTCTTTTCCCTCTTTGATCAGAAAGAAGGGCCTGGCAGAAATCAGCACGAGTTGCTCAATCTTTCTTACCTATGATATACTCTTGTTGCCCTATGCCAGAACGGGATGAAAATACGGGCTTGCAGTGTTTCTATAGGTAGAACAATAAGTATGGACGACGACCACTATCCCAGAGTGGTAGCCAGGAAAAGGGAGAAAAAATTAAATGCCTAAAAAGGGTGAACTTTCTAAAACAGCGCGTGCCTCACTGGCCAACCGCGAAGAGATTAACCATCTGACAGCTCGCGTCTGCGCAAAATGCGGTGAGCACATTATGTTGAAAGAGCTACAACCGGTAAAAGTGCTTGGTCAAGGGATGCTCTACTACCACAAAACTCACTATAATATCGGTCAGTAAGTACCTTATTCACATAGATAGCTCAACAAAAAGAGAGCAAGCCTCCAATTTGGAGGCTTGCTCTCTTTTTATTTATAAAATCAACTCAAACTTATTGCAAAAACCGCTCAAAGCATGATACAATTGCCAGGCGGACTAATAAAGTGAAATTTACAGATACAGATGCTCAAATTTTTTAAATAGAACAACAATGTTGGCTTCATAAGAGAAAAGAGAAACTGTTTGCGCGATGTGCGCGCTGTTTAGTTATGTGGGGGAGGGAAAAAGCTTTGTCTGCATTACCTACCTTGCCACGCTATGTACTAACTTTACCCCTCTGGGTGCGTTGTAGTAGCGTACTTTTGGTCACAGTGTTATTTACTATCCTCTATATTGTTTTTTTCCCCATCGAAAATAACCCTAGCATTCTTGTTATTCCAGTCGCACAAGCCGCCTGGATATTTAAAAAAAGAGGGGTCTATCTTTCTGCCTCTAGCACCGTCTTTGCGGTCTGGATCTTTATCTGCTTGAGATATCATACGTTCCTACCACCCTATCCTATTATCCTCTCTTTTGTGGTAGGAACAACTGCTCTGCTGATTGTAGGATTGCTCATTAGCGCCCAACGTTCCTCTCTCGATCTCGCCGAGATGACCCGAATAAAACTTGAGCATATTAATGAGCAACAACAACAATTGAATCTGCTTAAAGATCAGTTTATTCTTAGTGTCAATCATGAGCTACGAACACCTCTCACCTCTATTTGTGGTTACCTCGAACTCTTATTAGACCACCAGGAAAATCTAGATAAGCAAAAACAGCGTGCTTTCTTGAAAAATGCTCTCTATAGTTGTGAAGAGTTACAATTGCTGGTCAATAATGTGCTGGATACGATGCAAACACATTATGAAAAACATGCCCCTGCTACAGAGCAACTCTCTATCGCAAGTATCATTCAAGAAGTCATTCAACATACCGACCCACGCAGACTGAATGAACACGTTTTGTCCCTGAATATGCCAGAAGAACAGCTTTTCGTCCAGGCCAACGCGCAATATATCCGCCAAATTTTACGTAACTTACTCTCTAACGCCTTTAAATATTCTACAGTTAATACGACGATTAAAGTGGAAGCTACTCCCTGGAACCCCAATGAGCAAGAGAGAGACAATCATCCTATGGTTTGTATCAGTGTACAAGATGCTGGTCTAGGTATTCCGCCACGTGAACTCCCCTACATGTTTGGACAATTCTTTCGGCTTGAGAGAGATGTCGTCAGTAGAGTCCGGGGAACGGGACTGGGTCTGTATGTTAGTAAGCAACTAGTTGAAGCAATGGGCGGCACCATCTGGGTCGAGAGTAGTGGTATCAGTGGAAAGGGTAGCTGCTTCCGATTTACACTCCCTGAAGCCAATCTCTTGCCAGCCCAACAGTACAGGAATGAATCGATCCAGAGCTGGCAGGAAGAGCCACAAGGGATTTAAACCAATCACAAAAATAGAGTAACCAGACCTCTTGACAAGCGATATGCAAGCTGTCACAATCGCGACAAGGATTGCATGACCCACAAGGGGCAACCTGTGTGGCTGGGTTTGAGTGGTCCCGCACAAAACCGCTCTGCCTTCGGGCAACATTCTTTCCTCCCATAGTCTGAAGGCCTATGGGTATCCAAAAGGATTTCTGATGATACATTCCAGTGAACAAGATAATATCCAACAGCTCTCTGTCCAAAAAACGGCCCGTTTTGCCTTTCAGGGCGAGCCCGGCGCATTTGGCGAGGAGGCTGTTTATTCGTATTGTAGCCACGATTCCGCCATCATTCCAGAACCATTGCCCTATCGTAGCTTTGCTGATGTTTTTCGTGCAGTCGCTACCGGCGAGGTTGACTATGGGATGGTCCCGGTGGAAAATTCTCAGGCCGGTAGCATTAATGATGTCTATGATCTTCTGCGCCAACATGATCTTTTCGTCATTGGGGAGATTGGGCATCCCGTCAATCATTGCCTGCTCAGCCTGCCCGGTCAGCAGATCAGCGATATCACGCGTGTTATCTCGCATCCACAGGCCCTGGCGCAGAGCGATGTCTATCTGCGGGAGATGGGAGTAGAGATCGTAGCTACATACGATACAGCGGGTAGCGCCAAGATGATTCGAGAGCAGCAGCTCATAGGAGTTGCCGCCGTCGCGGCTGCGCGTGCTGCCGAATTGTACGAATTGGAGATCCTCGCCAGAGGTATTCAGACTATCAAAAACAACTTTACCCGATTCATTGTGCTCAGCCGTGAGCCAAGCTCCCGTCAACCGGGAGAGGCTAAAACCATGATCGTGATGACAACCGCGCACCAGCCCGGTTCACTCTATCAGTGTCTCGGCGGCCTGGCGGCAAATAAGATCAACCTGTTAAAGCTAAAATCGCGTCCTTCCCGTCAGCGTCCCTGGGAATATGTCTTCTACCTGGACTTCGAGGGGCACCGCGAAGATCCAACCGTACGTAGTGCCCTGGCCGATCTTGCAGGCTATACGACATTCTGCAAAGTCCTGGGCTCGTTCACAAAAAGCATTTAAGAAAAGCACATGGAGGTGGCGCTTGTCGCCACCCACTCTCTTCAGCAAAAAATACCAATACGTCTTCTTTTCTCTATCGGCGAGAACGACTTGCACGCCTGGCTGTTATCAGTGCAGTAATACCGGCAACTAACAACAAGACACCCAGGCCAACCCCGCCATAAGCACTCCAATGGTGTCCTGTCGCCAGTAAAAAAATGCCGATCAGCAAAGCTAGCGCACCAACACCAATCATGCCATAAAGAATATTTAAGCTACGCACATTTCCACCTCATTTCTCGCTGGATGATTCTAGCATCTCCTCTATCAGACGAACAGGAGATACTTCAGCCTACACCGTTTTTGCGGAAAATACAGAACGGCCCCAGGAGTCCTTCTGCGGAATCTTGAGACCGTTCTACTCTTTTATCTTGTGAACTCAGGCTAGGAACGCTTGATCTTTAGCGTACTGACGAAATTTTCGGCAAGGGCCTCATAGGCGTCCGAATAATACTCTTCAACCCGGCCAGCATCACAGAGCAAGGCCAGTGTGGGATCGAGAGGAAGCTGACCAAGCAATGGCGCTCCGGTGATCGAGACGAGATCGGTTCCGTTGCTTTTGCCAAAGATTTCGTAGCGCTCACCAGTGGGAGCCTCAAAGTAGGACATATTCTCAACAACGCCTACGATGACACCTTTCAGTTGCTGAACCATGTTAATACATTTTTTAACAATCATGGTTGCTAGCATCTGTGGCGAGGAGACAATTACGATTCCATCAACCGGTAGAGACTGCAAAACGGTCATCGGCGCGTCAGAGGTACCAGGAGGGAGATCGACGAGCAGGTAATCAAGCTGCTCCCAGTCTACATCGCTATAAAATTGCTTAATGGCACTGGAGATCATTGGACCACGCCAGACAACTGGATCACTCTCATTCTCCAGAAACATGTTCATAGACATGACTTTGACACCATTTTTACTACGCAATGGTTCAATTCCACCGCTCGCGGTCTTTGCGGGCTGCCCTTTTGTCCCAAACATACGGGCAATACTTGGACCAGTGATATCACCGTCCAGAATACCTACGCGCAACCCCTGACGACGCAGCGAAACGGCAAGCAGACCCGTGACCAGCGATTTTCCAACCCCACCTTTGCCGCTCATAATGGCAATGACATTCTTAATCTTGCGATCAGGGGCCGCTGAGGACATAGTCAGAGGGACACCGCGCCCAACTGGCGCTTTCTTGGGAGCGACTGAAATAGGCTCACCATTAATTGAGGCATTTAAATCTTTGACCAACTGATCAAGCTTTTCAGGTGCAAAACGATGGGTGCGTGCCCCCCCGGCTACGCTTTCACGCGATCCGACAGCACAAGCGGTGCAAGGCAGACCATGACCGTGAAATACCTTTACGGTTGCCGGATGCTTTGTTACCACATCATGAATGATCATGTCGGCAGTTATCATTTCCGCCATGTTTGGTATCCTCACGAGCAGCACAGAGTTCAAGCTCAGGTGCTACCTTCTGTGTAATAAAGTAAACAGTTTGCTGATTCTCTCGGTAAAAATTTGCAATCAGCAGATGACAATAGGCCAGATAATTCCGACTTCTTTACTCAGTATTATAGCATATTCCGCGAGCATGTTACCACATCCTCGATAAATTTTGTAGGGCTTGTGCGCAAAGTCATTCTTTTTTTACCCCAACAGGGAATAGTAACAAAACCTGGACAACTATGGATAATTCAGTAATTGCGTCAAGCGCACAGTTATGCTATCATGACACCATTGAAGCGGAACATGCTCAGGATTGTAAAGGGAAGAAGATGGAAACAGAGAACGAAATTTCCTATCTCAAACAAGTCTACATTTTTGCAGGTCTCAGTGATGATGATGCCCATGAACTTATGAATGTTGCCAAACGCCGCACATTTCGCTCCGGTGAGGTTATTTTCCATCGGGATGATCCAGGGCAGGTCCTCTATGTGATCAAAGAGGGGAAAGTTAAGATCTGCCTGACTAGCTCGGATGGACAGGAAATTGCCCTGGTCGTTTTCGGCAAAGGCGAATATTTTGGTGAGCTGGCCCTGCTGGACGGCTTTCCACGCTCAGCTGATGCTATCGCCCTGGAAAAGGTTGAATGCTATACACTCCAACGCAGCGATTTTCATAACGCAATTATGAAAAGTCCTAAGATCGCGATTCAGGTGCTAGAAATTCTTTCAAAACGTCTGCGTAATACCGATCAACAGGTAGAAGATCTCATCTTTCTAGATGTCTATGGACGTGTGGCGAAAAAGTTGCTGGAATTGGCCGAAACACATGGCACTACGGTTGATGATGGTGTCCGCATTGAGGTACGACTGACTCAGCAAGAATTAGCCTCTATGGTAGGCGCTTCACGCGAGAGCGTGAACAAGGTTATGGGCTATTTCACCGACAAAAATTTTATCAGTACCGATAAGCACCGCGTTACTATCCATCGTCTATCTGATCTTAAACGACGTATCTATTAGGAAAATAGTGCACGATAGGAAGAGGCGCATTTCTACCTATGAAGGAACAGAATACTTTTGGAGAAAGTTAGCCGAACACCAGAAAAACAGATTGCGCTAGAGGTAGCTGAAAAGTCCGCATCTTCTGGAGATTCAGCTTTTCCTACCCCTCCAGGCATCTGGCAACGGGTATGGGCCTTGATTCTCGCTTTACGTCCGCGTCAGTGGACAAAGAATCTTGCTATCTTTATTGGCCTGGTTTTTGCTGGTCATCTCTTCAATTTGCTAGATTTCGAGCGTGCTCTGCTCGCCTTTTGTGCCTTCTGCCTGGTCGCAAGTAGTATTTATCTGCTGAATGATCTCCTTGATCTCCAGCATGATCGTCTACATCCCGTAAAGCGCAAACGCCCTCTGGCTTCAGGCCGACTCCCCAAAAGCTGGGCCATCGGAGCTATCGGCGTATTACTTCTGCTATGTGCGGTTCTCAGCTCGCTTCTTTTCTCTATTCCCATTGTTGCTCGTAGCGATATCTACACTAGTCTGGGAGGCTCAAGCTGGCTCTTTGCCCTGACGATTGCCAGCTATTTTCTTATCATGGTCCTCTATGGTGTCCGCTTGAAACATGTTGTTCTTATCGATGTTTTTATTATCGCGAGCGGTTTTGTATTGCGTATTCTGGCGGGTGCAATTGTCGTTCCGGTCCTGATTTCGCCCTGGCTCTATATCGTTACCAGTCAGCTTTCTCTCTTTCTCGCTCTCTGTAAACGCCGCAACGAACTGATCCTGCTACAAGGAGAGGCCAGCAATCATCGGCAGATTTTAAAAGAGTACAGCATTCCTATGCTTGATCAGATGATTACGATTGTGGTGACAACCACAATTATGGCGTATAGTCTCTATACCTTTCAGGGACCAACCGGCAATCATCGCCTGATCCTGACGCTGCCACTCGTACTGTACGGTCTTTTCCGTTATCTCTATCTCGTCTATATAAAGGGCAACGGCGGAAGCCCAGAAGAAATACTATTGCGTGACCCACATATGATTGGAACCGTTTTGTTGTGTACAGGAGTAATTGTGACCGTGTTATATCTGCTCCCGCAATAATTGGAGTATGAGCTTGTTTACAGGAAAGATTCGCACAGGAATAGGTATCTCTCTGCTACTGGCCATTATCGTCATTGTCGGCATCTCTTTCTATGCCGACGTACCCAAATTGCTCGCTGCTCTTGCCCACTTTCAATGGAGTTACCTTCCTCTTCTCCTCGGCCTGACGCTCTTCAATTATGCAGGACGTTTCGTGAAATGGCAGTACTATCTCAAACGTTTGCACATTGTACTCCGCTGGCAAAAAAGTTTGCTTATCTTTCTTTCTGGCCTCTCGATGGCGATCACGCCAGGCAAAGCAGGCGAACTTTTGAAAGCATATCTCCTGAAGAATGAGACAGGTACAGCGATTAGTTATTCCGCCCCCATCATCATCGCTGAACGTATCAGCGATGGTCTTGCAATTCTCTGCCTGGCGACAACCGGGCTAGTCTTCTACCGCTTTGGCTGGGAAGTGTTACTTGCCTTACTCCTTATCGGTTTAACAGGTATCATCCTAATACAGAATCGTCCATTGGCACTGAAAGCGTTAAGTCTGAGTGAACGTTCTCCGCTCCTGTCACGGGTGACTCCAGCGGCCCGCGCATTCTATGAAAGTTCTTACACGCTCATGCAATGGAAACCATTGCTGCTTGCTATAGGCATCGGCATTATCTCTTGGACAGGAGAATGCGTGGCATTGTATTTTGTCTATCGAGGACTGGGAGTAGCTACCAGACCGTCTCTTTTTATTCAGACGACGTTCATCTTCGCTTTTTCATCCCTGGTTGGTTCAGCTACCGGCCTTCCAGGCGGCCTGGGCAGCGCCGATGGCAGCATGCTCGCCTTGACGCGCATTTTTATTACGCCCTCCAGCTCTATTGGAGGTGCAGCAACGCTGCTGATCCGCCTCTGTACACTCTGGTTTGGCCTGTTACTAGGAGCCTGTGCAGCGCTCCTTTTGCGGATAACTCAACATGAGACTATTTTTGTGGGGCAGGGAACTGATCGGGAGGGGAAACAACAAAAAACAGATACTATATCGCCTATGAATGAACGCTATGTGGATTACGAAGCGGCATCAGCATCGGCACACACTGGAGAAAAAGTTCTATGAAGACAATTATTATTATTCCCACTTATAATGAAATTGAGAATTTGCGGCCCCTGCTGGAGGCAACCTTCTCATATGCACCTGAAACAGATGTGCTTATCGTTGATGACAATTCACCGGATGGCACGGGAAAAGTGGCAGATCAAATTCATGAGCAGGACCCTCGCGTTCATGTCCTCCATCGAACTGGCAAGCTAGGGCTAGGCACTGCCTATATTGCCGGGTTCAAATATGCGATTGAGCACCGTTATGACGCGGCATTTGAAATGGATGCCGATTTCTCTCATGATCCCCGCTATCTCCCTGACTTTTTACAGGCTATTGAGAATGCCGATCTGGTTATCGGCTCTCGCTATGTACCAGGGGGCCAGACTCCTAATTGGACGCTTCTGCGCCGCATTATTAGCGGTGGCGGCAATATTTATACCCGCTTTATGCTGGGCATTCCCGTACACGATTGTACAGCAGGCTTCCGCTGCTATCGCCGTGAAGTACTGGAGAATATTGATCTGGACTCAGTTCACTCTCAGGGCTATGCCTTCCAGGTTGAGCTGGCTTATAGGGTGATGCGTAAAGGCTTTAAGATCGTGGAAACGCCCATCATTTTTATGGACCGCCGCGTCGGGAAGTCAAAGATGTCGAGCACGATCTTTCTTGAGGGCTTTACTTATGTCCTCAAAACACGCTTTGGCAAGAAGCCTCACACTGAAGTAGTAAAAAAAGGAACAATCAGTCAGCCAATACCAGCAAAGAGCGAAAGCTCTGTTAATGTCGTACGCTAAGCAGGCTAAGCGAATGAATAAGCATAATCCTCTATTTTTCCTCCGCCCAGGGAAATGGAGGATTATCTCTTGTGGTAGCGAGATTTTTTCTTTTTTTTCTTGCCATAGAGGTAAGGACGCTCTTCTACTTCATCGACCCATTTTTGGGCAGGATCAATTCCATAGATTCGGCGCATCTCCTGACGATGGGCTGAACGCTGAACCATGTCTTGAGGGGCTGCATTGAGATGCTGAATCAGCTTGCCAGACGATTGCACGCCTCCACCATGTCCCATGACCGCAGAGCGCACCTCCTGGTCATTGCTGTACATCATTACAGTGCGCCCCGACTGCTGCGCCTCCTGCGTTAGCCGAGCAATGACGCTATCGGCGGTCTCCCCATAACGCGAAAAAATGATGCGGATATGCTCGTCGTGGCTCACCTGCTCTTTTTTACCATTGCCATCAAAAACGACAATCACGCGCAACTGCGAATGACGATAACGATTTTTGAGCTGATGAATAAGTAACTGGCGAGCCTCAGCCATATTCTTCGTCCCCATAGCCTGAAACATCATATTATTTTTAATGACATTGTAACCATCAATAACTATATCGTGATCCATAATAAGAAAAGAAACCTTTCGCGCCCCTGCATCATTGTTGTCGCATGCTATCTCACCCCTTTCTGCACCAGCAATCGTATCCTTACCCCTCAGCTATGCAACATCCCCTGAGTGAACACACACAATTTCCCCGATGGGAATCATCTCTGTCCCCTATTGTATCCTACGAGTATAGATGGAGAAATGTCTCTCTAGAAAAATGGAGGAAAAGGTTTCTCGCTTCATAAACTTCACGAAAAAAGTTGCTGAAAGAGTTGTAGCAGATAAGCAATCTCTGTACGAATATTAATATGCAGCAGAGCCAGAATAGCAGCATTGGCCTCAGGGGAGAGAACGGCAATCACAACTAGAGCGACCACCCCTAAGAGGATAAATACCAGAAAAAAGGTCAACAGGCGTTCTACAAAGTGGATTTTCTTTACACCAGCTTCGCGTACAGGTTGAGTTTTTACCTCGGTAACAGGATCTTGAGCATTGAGTGCTCTCGTGGTCTTCTTGCGTTGAGATGGATGAAGGATAGGTGCAACGCCCACATCGGTCTGTATTTGAGCGTAGAACGGCTCAGGTCTGGTAGTAATTCTATCAATAGGTGGCTCCTGCATGGGAGTATAGATACCTGGGCGGATGCAGACCAGGGGAGAGCTAACCCGTTGTTCACGCATAGACTGAATCTGGCGTACAGGCGCAAATAAAGTGCCATCGAGGGGAGGAAGTTCCGTACGAAAAGGTAATTGGGCCTCCTGAGTACAGGCTCCACAAAGTCCGTGGATATAATCCCAACATTCGGGACAGGAAGGACGACGACAGCGGAAACAAAAATGGCACATACTCATAAAAGCCGACTCCAGTGCAAGCGGAGAGGCTTTCATAAGGTCGCCACGCTGCCTGGCAGGCGCATAAGCCGCCTGGCAGATGATACAGGAGACAGAACTTCTCTCAGGCACAGCACGCCTCTTCTCTTGTAGTACCTTGTGGTCTTTCTGCACGCTTGCCTCCACCCCGGAAAAACATTCCACAAACACGCCAACGGACAATAGCTTTACAGAAATAATTATACCGCGTATTTTCGGAAAAGAAGAAGCTACGTTGGCGAAAAAAAGGTATTTGTGGCAGATAAAATAATTGTTTCTTAAAAAAACGGAGTGAGGGAAAAAATTAGAGAAAAAGGTGTTGACAATTTAGCTATGTTCTGTTAGTATTAGTGCCGTAGAGATGACGTACGAAAGTGCGCCAGATCCGCAATGGAGCCGTGGTGTAGTGGCCTAACATGTCTGCCTGTCACGCAGAAGACCGCGGGTTTGAATCCCGTCGGTTCCGTTTCAAGACATAAAAGTGATACACTGACAAATTAAACCGGTGTGTCACTTTTTTTATCCCCTTTTAGCTATCACCTCTCTCTATAAGCCTACGCAGCGAGTAACGATTTATCCCAAACCGCTTCGCTACCTGCCTTTTTGAGGTACCTGCTTTCAGCAAATCGATTGCTTCTTGTCGTTGCTCTTCAGGAGTCACCAGTTTAAAGAGTTCTTCAAAGGGATCAATAAGTAGGACAACACGTTCATTCTTTGGATGCTGCTGCTGCCAAATTTTGATACCTTCGCGGATGTCCTGTACGTCGGGCGCTCCAAGAAGCGAGAGAAGCTGCGAGGTGGCATGTTCTCCAGGAGGAAACGGGAGAAATTCCCAGGTGGCACTACGCGGAAGCGTTCGACCTTCGCGCAAGAGGGGGATGACACCAGCCTGAAGGATGGAGGTTTTGCCGCTACCAGTTGGTCCCAGCACAATTAAAAGCCGTTTATCCTCAATCAACTTTTGCAGAAGGTCATAGATGAAGGTGTTTCTGCCAAAGAAGAAACGTGCATCCTGCTCAGTATAGGGTTTCAAGCCGCGATAGGGGTTGATCTGTTCAGCAAGAGGGGTCTGGGAGGAAGTCTCAGAGGGATGTTTTCTGCCGACGATCTCGTATACTAGGAGCGAATTTTCGTGGCAATCTGCGCATAGGCTTCATCCCTATCTTCTCCCCAGTCCGCAACAGGCTTGTTTCCAATACGAACAGCTCTATCCCTGAGAACAGGTCATGAGTAACATCGACGTGTCTCACTAAAATTGGGAGAATGCGAACCTCCTCTTTTGGTAGCGCTCCAAAGCACGCTCTTTTGTGGTGATACAATCGTCAGAGCTTATAAAATCTGAGCTGACCAGGAAAAGAAAAAGATGAGCGGTGTTGAGATGGTTGTTGATTTCTTCCTCTTTCGTTTGTCCAGCACTGAGATCATCAGGTCCCCAATCGGTGAGTAGCTTTTGTCGTAGTAATTGACCGAGATGTGCTCGTAATTGTTCTTGAAAAAGTTTATCCTGATCTGCGTAACAATAAAAAAGGCTGACGATTTTTGTAGGTTCCTGTACTGGCAACATAGAGCACCTCACGAGATTTTTGGCGTTCTTCAATGTATTGAGAATGAAGTTGGAGTCAGACAAAAAAATATCGACAACATACAAGGAAATCTTAAGGGGGAAGTTTCAATGATTTTGATATTCGTATATCTGGACGAGCTTTTCTAGAATGACGTATGAGTGCTTTCTTTTAGAAAAGCGTGTTTTAGCGAGTAAAAGCGATTGGCTAGTAGTCGCGCAGGGCGAGATGCGGGGTGAGGGGATACAGGACAGAGATCAACAGGTGTCCCTACCTCGTCTGTGGTGCGAGAGGAGGATCACTCACAGATGGAGGAGCATTACGAGCCGGGCTCCCTGGAAGAGGTGGAACCATTTGGAACGGAGTTTCCCATCCTTGCAGTACCCTCGAACGGGCCTTTCCCTCGGTAACGGCTGGCATCCTGCTGCTGAAATGGGAGGAGCCCACTTGCAGTACCCTCGAACGGGCCTTTCCCTCGGTAACTCTGACATAACTACTAGCACATCTTCGGATACGGTGCATCTTGCAGTACCCTCGAACGGGCCTTTCCCTCGGTAACGCCACCGATGGAAGTGGCAGCAATGGTCATGGCAATCTTGCAGTACCCTCGAACGGGCCTTTCCCTCGGTAACACTAAGGCTTGCAGTACCCTCGAACGGGCCTTTCCCTGAAACGCTCCCCCACCTTGACTTGCAGTACCCTCGAACGGGCCTTTCCCTCGGTAACACCGTGCTAAAATGGCGACAATCTGCTCCGGAGACACTTGCAGTACCCTCGAACGGGCCTTTCCCTCGGTAACAACCTCTCCGGACCTGTAAGCTATAATATTGGCAATCTTGCAGTACCCTCGAACGGGCCTTTCCCTCGGTAACTGCGTAAATTACAGGATAAGACTTACTAGTCGTGACTTGCAGTACCCTCGAACGGGCCTTTCCCTCGGTAACAATTGACGATCCACCGATACCAGCCAAAGAAAAAACTTGCAGTACCCTCGAACGGGCCTTTCCCTCGGTAACTTAGAATTAGGGTCTGCTTTGGACAGTGACACGAACTTGCAGTACCCTCGAACGGGCCTTTCCCTCGGTAACGCCGCGCCACTCTGGACATATGGGATAACCGTGGTTCTTGCAGTACCCTCGAACGGGCCTTTCCCTCGGTAACGATTTTCTCCAGCGAGAAAACGACTATGAAGAAGAGTAACTTGCAGTACCCTCGAACGGGCCTTTCCCTCGGTAACATGGCACATGGCAAGAAATGTACAGGTCATGACATCTTGCAGTACCCTCGAACGGGCCTTTCCCTCGGTAACAATAGGAAATCTGCTAACGTGCATTATTGAAACACTTGCAGTACCCTCGAACGGGCCTTTCCCTCGGTAACCCCTGCGAATCGATGTCACCCATCCGTAAACTTGCAGTACCCTCGAACGGGCCTTTCCCTCGGTAACCGCCGCTGGTTTCAAAGTTTTTTCTTTGGTATATGGGCTTTTTGAGAAGACAGGGGCTTTCCTGGGCTTCTCAGGGCGGCTTTTTTTTGCGGTTCTCATGGATTAGTATACTCGATTCTGCTGTTTTTCGCAAATCGTTTTTTGTCCAAAAAGGGGGGGGGATTTGCGAACGTTTTTTTGAGAGATTTGAGCTCGAATGGCTCTTTTTATGGCGCGATGGTGGCTATTATGGCTAAAAATGAGGGGGCAGGGCTTCGATTTGCGAAACTGCATGCCGTAGACCCCTCTTTTAGATGGCTGCCGGGCTATACTACGTCGTTGCAGAAGCGACGGAATTCACAACTCAGGCAGCGCTGTTGCTTCTCAGGAGGCGGGGGCATTATTTCGTTGGTGACGAGATGCTGGATGGCCTGGATGGTCTGGGTCACTTGCTTTTTGAGGCGCGGGTAGATTTTTACCTGCTCGCTTTTTTGAGCGGGATGGAATAGATATAGCCCAGGGTGACAGGGATTTTCCAGGCTTCTTCTATGAGAAGGGCGTAGGCCGCAAGTTGCAATTTGAA
>CAVZQK010000057.1:0-14480 GCA_963777355.1 uncultured Chloroflexia bacterium | reverse complement strand
TTGAAGCGTCCAGGGTTTTTATTCTATTTGCAGGACACCCAGATCGCCTGAATCTCTGGGGCGTAAATGCTGGGCCCAGAGCACTTACAAAATGCCGAAAAATCGATGTATCTTTTCTGGAAGAGATAACCAAACCTGTGCTATACTGTTCGGGAGGTGATGTTCGGGAGGTGATCGTTTGGGCAATGACGGCACCACGGGGAATGCTATGGCTCATCAACTGCGTGCAATCGTCCGGGATGGAATCCTCACCTACCAGCGCAACGAACAGGTTGCTCAGGTTGTCGTCGGCTCCCCTGAATGGGAGAACTGGCTTGAAACAGCCTCCAGCTTCACCTTTGACAGTCCCAACGGCAGCTTCACCGCTCGCCGCGAGCGAGCCGGTAATCAACGTGGGAGAGCCTACTGGCGTGCGTATCGCTGGCGAGGGGGGAAGGTTCATCGTGCCTACCTGGGCCAGTCCGAGCACCTGACGCTTGAGCAACTCCAGACGGTCGCGACAGTCCTGACCAGTTCGCAGGCGAGTGGCGATCTACCCACTGGAGTCGAGCTGTCTCCTGAGACGCACAGACCCCTGCCCTTTCCTCTTCCACGGAAGTTTCCTCACCCCACACAAGGCGCCTTGCTCCAGATGGGTCCGCTTTGCCCGCCTTGCCAGATCTGCCGAGGTTTTTCACGCGGTTGATTGGCCGCCAGCAGGAACTAGCGGCAGCGTGCGCTCTGCTTTTGCGCCCGGGCGTGCGCTTGCTGACTCTGGTTGGGATGGCCGGGGTCGGCAAAACACGCCTGGGCCTGGCCGTCGTCGAGGCGTTGCAGGAGCACTTTGCCAATGGTGTCTGTTTCGTCTCGTTAGCCTCGGTCCACGATCCCACACGCGTTCTGCCGGCCATTGCTCAGGCGCTTGGCTTGCGGGAGGCTTCCGCACTTTCCCTCGAAAATCTGGTGCGGGCGACGCTGCGAGATCGGCACCTGCTGCTGTTTCTGGATAATTTCGAGCAGGTGATCCGGGCTGCTCACTTGCTGTCCTCGTTCCTCGCCTCCTGCCCCTGGCTCTGCATCCTGGTCACCAGCCGAAGCATCCTTCACCTCTCGGCAGAGCAGGAGTTTGTGGTTCCTCCGTTGGCTCTGCCCGATCTCAGGCGACTCCCTGAGCCGGCAGTGCTCGCACAGGTCGCTGCGGTGCATCTGTTTGTTTTGCGTGTGCAGGCCGTCCAACCTGCTTTTGCGCTCACTGCCACCAATGCGGGCCCGATTGCAGCCATCTGTGTGTGGCTGGATGGCTTGCCCCTGGCCCTCGAACTGGCGGCAGCCAGAATCAAGGTCTTTCCGCCAGAAGCGCTGCTGGCGCACCTCTCTCATCGCCTGGAGATCCTCACAGGGGGCACACGCGATGTGCCTACGCGGCAACAGACGCTGCGGGCCGCGCTCCAATGGAGCTACGACCTCTTGAGTGCAGCGGAGCAACGGCTCTTCCGCAGGCTCGCGGTGTTTGTCAATGGCTGTACTCTGGAGGCGATCACGCTCTGTCACCTCCAAGGCGACCTCGAAGGGGACGTGATAGAGACAGTGGCATCGCTGCTGGATCAGAGTATGGTCTCCAACGGAACGGGAGGGGAAAGAACCGCGCCTGCGGCTGCTTGCAACGGTCGCGAGGTTGCATGGGAGAGGCTTTCGAGTGCGGGGAGCTGGAAGCCCTGCGTCATGAGCACGCCACATACTATCTTCGTCTGGCCGAGGCCGCAACCCCTCACCTGTTTGGGGCTGAACAGATGGCATGGTTGGACCGCCTGGAGCGCGACCAGGAGAATTCTGCGAGCTGCGTGGGACTGGTTCCAGGGACGGAGGGAATTCGAAGCCGTGTTGCGCTTTGGCGCGGCTCTCTGGCCTTTCTGGTGGATTCACGGACATCTGAGCGAAGGATACGCGCTCTCGGAGAGCGCGCTCGCTGCTCCTGCTCCGTGGCTAGAAGAGTTACGTGCGCAGGTCCATATCGGGGCCGGAGTGCTCGCCTATGAACAGGGGAGAGCAAGCAGGCACGCCAGCACTGTGCAGCGGGGCTGGTTCTGGCTCAAAAGCAGGCTGCGCTTCGTGCCTGCATCATCGCCCTGCGGGTGTTAGGCCGTGCCGCCTGCGTCACGGGTGACTATCCCATGGCTCGGAGATACGCTGAGGAAGCATTGGCCTTTGCGCGCCAGAGTGGTGATTCTGGGATCTGACCTCCGCCCTGGAAACCCTTGTCGTCGTGACCCGTGATGAAGAAAAAGACGACGAGGTACGCCCCCTTGGCGAAGCCTATCTCGCAGCAGCCCGTCAGGCTCAGGACTCCAGAGCGCTGGCGCGTGCGCTCTTCCATGTGGGATCGATCCACTGGTTCGCAGGGGAACTCCCGGCCAGTCAAAGGCTGCTTGAGGAATGCCTGGTCTGTGCGCGGACGGTCGGCGACGTGACGACGACCTGCGGCGCTCTGCTTCTTCTGGGGGGGTGGGAGGGTTTGAACGTGAAGAGAGACGCAGCCTGGATCTGCTGGAAGAGGAAGCGCTCTGGTACAGGACCCCCCCGCGAGATCGTGACGCTTGTCTCGCTGCGCATGGGGAAGGGGATGAGAGACCTTGTCCAGGGCCAATACCTGTTGGCCCACGCCAGACTTGTCGAGAGCCTGAGCCTGTTGCGCCATCAGAACGAGGGCTACCACATCTATCGCGTGATTTGCCTGGAGCTGCTGGGTGGAGTCGCTGCCGCGCTCGACTTGCCGGTCTGGGCAGCTCGTCTGTGGGGCGCCATCGAGACGGCCTGCACCGCCAGAGGAATAGCCCTGCCGGCAGTCGTCCGCCGCTTCGTCGACCCCGGCGAGCAAAAGTCCGCGCGTCTTTAGGAGAGAGCCCTCCAAATCGCGCTGGCTGAAGGCCGCCTCTGGGAACTTCGGCAAGCATGGAGGCTGCAGAACATCTGCCTCTTCCATCAGACCCTTCGGCCCCAGGGCTGCCGCCGTCGGCATCCGCCGGCAAAGCTGCCAGCCTGCCAGCAGGGTTAACAGCCCGCGAGGCAGAGGTGCTCAGCTATTGCTCGGGAACTCACCGTTGCCCAGATCGCCAGGCAGCTTGTCATCAGCCATCGCACGGTCACCACTCATCTCACCTCGATCTACAGCAAGCTGGGCGTCAACTCGCGAGCAAGAGCTGCTCGCTTCGCGGTCGAACACGGGATCGTCTAAGCCGCATAAGGAAGATACGTACCCGGCTACGTCATTTATACGATCCATTTCTTGTTCCTGCCAGATATACTACTTTCATTCCATTGCCCCTTAAGGAACGCCTACGTGAAAGGACAAAGAAGTGAGTAGTACCCAGCTTCGTATGCAGATCCAATCCCTCTTGCAACAAGCCAACCAGCAGCCACAATTCCAGATCAGTCACACTACCTTTGCAGGTACGAAGATCGGCACGTTGCTCGATACCTATTATGCAGGCAACGATCTCATTCTCAACAATGCCACTTTACTGCCAGCTGAAGATGGTGCCACCTCTGTTGCAGTCAGCGGCACTTCTTCCTTTCTTCATGTTGCAGATGCACCGGTTTCTGCGGTCTTTCAAGAAGCTCAAGATGGCGTTGATCTGACGCTGAACTATCAACTCCCTCGCGGTTGGAAGTTTTCGCAGAGCTTCCCTACTCTTCCCACTTCCCCAGATTTTCGTGCTCCAGACGGTGCGCCTCAGTACTCTTATCTCAGATCTGCTGACGCTGACCGATGCGTGCTTTCTTGTCTCAACGAGCGCCTATCAAGAGCCACAATTTCAAGTACCGGTAGAAATTGGACTCAATTTTCTCAGTCATCTCACCCTCAATGGTATCCTGGGAGGAATTGAGGCGGTGTTGTCCGTTCCCTCGCCAATCGTCCTTTCTGGACCAATTCTGCTTCCCACACTCACTCAGCAGGTGGTTCAACCCCTGCTCCCTTCTCAACTTCCACTGAGTGCTAGCCCTCCCCGACTGGGAATTAATCTCAAGGCAGAGATCGCTAGCACCCTCTCCCTTGCAAAGCTGGTGCTCAAAGATCTCTCTATTCGGATATATAGTCCATTGACGACTGATTGGTTGACGAACAACCCGACCTACCTGCCTGGTCTCTTCTTTGGAGGCAACCTGTACATCAGCACCCTCTCCCCTCTGGAGATCGTGGCCGAAAACTCCTTGGGGGTAATTCGACATTGGTCTTTACTGGCGCGTTTGATAGTCTGTCTCTGCCGAGCTTAAGCGCTGTTGCCGACCTGGTAGGGGCCGATGATCTTCTCGCTTACCTGACCCCCCCAACGCCAGCACCAGCCTTTTTCTCCAACACCGGCACGTTAAGCCTGGAGGGGATTTCGCTTGCTCTCGCGACCAATCCGTTCTCACTCCTTTCGGTCTACTTGACGGTTGGATTAAATGGGATGGCATGGCAGCCCATTGAAGGGCTAAGCAATGTCTCCAACCTGGCAGTACGCTTTCAGATTGATGCCCCTTTCGACGCTCAACGCTCACTCGAGGTCATGCTCTTTGGTCAGATGAGCATGAAGGGCGTTCCTCTCTCCCTCGTTGCCTCTGCTCCCGAATTTATTATCGAGGCAGAGCTGGCGGAAACCGCCACCTTACCGCTTTCGACCTTGGTGAAGACCTATCTGCCTCAGATGCCAGCCGTCAGTGATCTCACGGTGGATCAGATGTACCTGGAGGTTGTACCAGGTGACTCTGTCATTTTTCAGGCTGCGCTGGCAGATACACCTCACCCCTGGGTCATCAATCTGGGGGATACTCCTTTGAAAGTGAGTGATGTGCAATTGCTGCTGAACTATATCAAGGGCACTGGTGCGAGTGGGACATTGGCAGGTACGCTGACGTTGGCAGGCGTAGACCTCGCGCTACTCTATCAGGTTCCCGGCGACTTTGTTCTGCGCGGCCAGTTCCCTTCGCTCTCTCTGAAGACGCTGGTGACACATCTGTGCGGTGAGGATATTGCTCTGGCCCTCCGGCTTCGATCTCGATCTTGAGCAGGCCTCCATCCTTATTCAGGAGCAGAACGGCAATTTCCTGAGCTTGGATGTAGCAGGCAGAAGTCAAAGATCTGGGTTTGTTTGCCCTCACGATTTAGAAGCAAGCAAAGTGGGGCGTTGCTCTGGGTATAGATCTCTCGCTTAACCATCTGGCCTCGCTTCCTGGACTAAGGGTCCTGGCTCCCTTCGAGTCATTTGTCGGCCTCGCCACCTTGATCTGGTCTTTTCATCACTGGATCACCGCCGAACTTCCAGTTCCCCGATCCCGCCAACTTTAATGTGCCATCACTTGGAAACCAGAAGGTGACGTTGCCACAGCAGGCCAATGGCCTGACGACTGGTCTGAACATCTACGGGCAACTCAATACCACGAGTAAAGAGGCTTTCAAGCGTTGGCAAAATACCTGGGCATTCGCCTGGATGGAACTATGGGTATGGCGCTCGCAGTCAGCCTGCCCGATCCGGCGACCAACTCGAAGTTCTTCCTGTCCGTCAACGAGGAAATTCAAAAAGGGATGACGCTGGTGGGCGAACTGGGTGGCTTCTTGCAAGGCAGTGATGTTGGAGCCTTCCTGACAGCAGTGGTCAAGACGCAGGCGCAAGGTCAGCCCTGAGTTCGATGTCATTGCCCCCGTCCTGGAGAGTGGGGTGCTCATCTCCGGCACGATGCAGGGGACACTGCACTTCGGCTCATCTCCACTTGAGCAATCTGGCCCTGGTCATTGGTATCGATTTTGAGGGGATACCCAGCCTGGGAATCGCGGCCACGCTGGATGTGAGCACATTTGATAGCGCCCTGCGCTGTTCTTCGACTCCACCGATCCGGCCAAAAGCCTGGTCGCAGGCGCGCTCTCTAATGTGAGCCTGCTCGATATCGCCCGACCCTCGCGGGTCAAACGACTCTGCCGCGGGCTGGATATTGTGCTGGCTCTGATCGGGCTCAAGGCCTTGAGCGCCTTTATATGCCTGCCGCTGAGCGGCATCTCTGGATCACCGCGATGTCGCCCGATCGCCACGCCTTCAAACAGTATGGGCAGAGTCACCTTCCCAGCACCAGCGATCGTATCCTGCTTGTCATCAATAAGCCGGGAGCGAGCTGGCATCTGACAGATCTCTCCACGATGAAGCACTACAGTCTGGCGCTGCAAGGAAATAGCATTGCCGCGGCTCCGGCAACCACAGCTCTACATCGCGCCTCAAATCACCTCTATTGGCTCACTGCAGTACCCGCGGGCTTCAACTTCATCGCCCAGATCGACTACTTGCTGATCCAGGCAGAGCTCAACATCCAGATCAGTCCGCAACAGGGTATAATGGCAGAAGTCGATCTCGCGCCGATCGTCTTCTACAATCAGGCGTTCTTCGCACTTACCGGGGCCAACGGACGGGGGGACCCCAGACTCTCGCTGGCGACCTATAGCCGACCCCAGATCGCCAACGTCCTCAGTTGAGCGGCCCCCACCTGCTGCTCTCCGGTTCGCTCTCGTTGCTGGGAACAAACCTGGCGGCGATCGCGGTGCTGATGAACGAGCAAGGGCTGAATTTCCTGATCCGTGGCCCAGGTGAACCCGGTGCTCCACGTCGATCTGAGCGCAAGCATTGACCTCCAGGGCTATCTGAGCATCCAGGGCGGGCTGATCGTCGGCATCGACCGCACCCTGGACCTGGACAAGCGTGGGAGCCTCTCAGTGAACACCAGCGCACAGGGCCAGCTCTCCCTCAGTTATAAGAGCAGTGTGCCCCCTTTCGTGCCCCCTGTGCCTGTCCTGGGTTTGAGCGGAGGATCGACCATTCGAAAATTCCCTCGCTGGACAAGTGAATACCCCTTCCGCTAACGTAAGCGGGACATTTGCTTTTCAAGGGACTTCCTATTCTTTCCCTATCCTAACATTGGATGTGAATGGTCCAGCCCTTCAGAACATCGCCGACACGCTCTGGCAACAGATCACAAAGACGATCAACGCTCTGTTGAAAAATCCTGATCAGTGGCTGTCGTGGGTCCACAGCGGGGTAATTACTGGAGCCGATAAGAGCGCAGAAGGAATCGTCAAGATCCTGTACCACGACTATCAACTCTCCGCCACCGATATTACGACGAAAATGGAGCAGATTATGGGCTTTGGAGCAGCAGATATAGCGCAAGCCCTACTCGCAGAAGGAGTAGGGACTGCCGAACAAGGGGCCAAAGGCACCGCGAGTGACGTCACTCAGGTTCTAGGACAGGGCGTCGATACTATCACACACGGCATCAATGATCTGAAGCACTTGCTGTAGATCATTCACAAAAAAGGAGAAGAATAGATGATAGGATCCATTTCAGACGTCAATACCAAAACGGAGCAGAGTACCTATGCTCAGGTTCAACTCATCGCATACTACATGTACACACTGAAGCCCTTCACAACCCGCTTTGTTTCCCCTTCTGTAGATGCTCGAATGCGCATGCGCAGGATTTTTGATGTGATGAAGTTTTGTTCTGGAAAACTAGAAAATGATCAGCCCAGCACACTGAAGATTTTTGTCGCACCTGAATTTTATGGGAGATCTCCTCTAGGAAAATACGATGGCACAGGACATTATGATCCGGGAGCAGTTTGGAGGAGCTTTGATGCATTGAGGGAAATGTGCCGACAAGAGAAGTGCTTTCAACATTGGTTAGTGATACCAGGGACATTTGTCACCGCAGAAAAGATAGGTGCTGGAAACAAAATTTTCAATTCTGTTTACGCTTTCATGGGTGATGGAAGCACATTTGGTGATGGAAGCACGTTTCGTATTATACATAAAAAGGATTTTGCACTGATTGATGAGCTAACTCTAAGGCGGAGAGGAGGAAACGCGCAGTACAAAAAACTGCCAGAAGTATCGAGGGGAACACCGACGAAGCAATCCACACCCATTCAGGTAGGAAATCTGACAATTGGGATAGAAATTTGCCGGGATCACTGGTTAGAAAGATTGAGAATGTCTCTGAAAAAACAGAGATATATCTCTCCCTCCTTCCCCCTTCCGACAAGCGAGGGCGTGAGTGTGCAAGTACTACCTGTTTGTGGGATTCCGGCACAAGGTTACGCCACTGCCACCAAAGATGGTGGCTACGTCTTTCGCGTTGACGGACATCCTGATCCTAGCTGTGTACCTACAGTAGAGTGTTTTTCCGTCTCATGGCCAACTCTGATCATGGGAGATAGTATAAATACTAAAAACGCTGGTACTCCCATATCTAAAGGCACACTGCCTCAAGAATTACAGATACGTAGTGATTATGACCTGTCGGATCAGACGAAGTGTAGCACCTATCTCATTTCTCCGGCCATGAAAGTTTAAGGAGGAAATAAGCAGGCTCTGCACGCAGGATGTATAACAAGTTTGCAGCCAGCGAGCGAGCTACATAAGAAGAGAAGGGATCTCTCATATCTTCTCTCATTGACCATGCGCGATGGTCAGCACTTACGCCGGGGTATGACCCTAGTCAATTTTAACAGGCTTAAGCGCATTTCTGGGAGTCCCTTCTCTCTGTCTCTGGCTTGCTCTTCTCTTGAGCCGCTTCGTCCTAAGATACGCTGGTCACACGATGAGGCAGAAGGCGAAAGTGCTCTTTGCCGAGGAGATTGCACGCAAATATCCCCGGCTTCGGAAGCAGTTTCAACCGGGACAAGAAACATAAGAAGCGTAGCTCGATCTTACATTTCAACCACTAGCAAAGATTACAAGGAATGTGGCTATGCTCTACTGAGCTGAAAAAACAGGAGAAAAGCTGCTTATGAAGTTTGCTTCCATTCCTCATAATCGAGGAAGAGACCGCCTTCGACAATATAAAAACCTGGTAATGTCACTGTTGACTGCCCCTCTCCAGGCTTGATTTTGAGACGATACAACGCCAGATCATTTTCGCTTTTACCTGTGTAACCAACTTGCCGCGCTTCCCCGCAAATCTGCTTGGGCGCAGCACTTGTTGCCACTGCTAATCGGTTGACAGAATGTTTTAATGTCGCACGCTGAATTGCAATGGCTGGTATATAGTGATTCTGTTGTGATGATAGCACGACAGGTTCTTTCATGCATGTGCCCCATCTTTTACATGCATATTTTCTTTATGGAAAACTGTATCGCTCAAAAGAAGAGTATCCCTTTAAAGCTAATACGCATAAACTCTGGAAAAGAGAGACAACCTTTTTTGCCAAAAAAGAGGAGCGGTTGATGCCGCTCCTCATTTAGGATATCTTGCCCTATGTTCTATCTATCTGCATAGAGATTGCTCGTAGCCGCGCTACTGAGCGTATTTTAATCTTGGATGTGCGTCGTCTCGTCTTTCTGCATACTCTCTGCTTCGGTTTCTTTCTCCTGCTGATAGTCGTAGGCCCCATGATCAACGAGAATCGTTCTTGCTATCTCATCTCGACCATCCGGACGCACTGAGACGACTATATGGCCGGATTTGCATTCCTCATGATAGTAGGCCGCCCGCTCTTCTTCAACTCCTAGATTCATCAGGTCCTGGCTCAGATGGTCAACCGCAGGTCCGCTCTCGTGCATGGCGACTCCAATCTGGTCACGCCCAAACTCTGCTCCACGCAAGGCTTCAATGGCGTTTTTCGCCTGATCCTCTTCCTCAAATACTCCTGCTACAATCGGAATCTGATACGTTGTCAAAATGATTTCTCCTTTCAAGTTAAACAACTTTAACGGATGAGATATCCTCAACTGTGATATATTTATATACGTCTCTACAAAAGAAGAAGCATACAAATGTATTTTTGTATAGTACCAGAATGACTCAATGTATATCAAGTTATCTCGATTCCTTATAGTACTTTTTTCGTATATCCATTTTCTCTGCTGCTTATGGTAATGCTACAATCGTTTTGGATGCTCTCGTCGGTATATTTACTTCTCAGTTTCTCTCTTCTTTCCTATTTTTTGCGTATGTCGACTCCCTATTTTTTCTTGTGGAAGGTTTGCTCAATGACTCATCTTTATCTCATTCGTCATGGTCAGGCGTTAACTCTGGTCGATGGTATTCTCAACGATTACGGTCTGACCCCTTTAGGCGTAAAGCAGGCTGAGCACTTGCGGGACCGCCTGGCAGGGAGCGGCGAGATTATTGCTGATGTTTTGATCGCTAGCACTTTTCCCCGTGCGCGTCAGACCGCTGAGATTATTGCTCCATCCTTGAAACTCCCTATCATTTTTGATGATGAGATTCAGGAGCAACGTCCAGGTACACTGCTCGGTATGCATATCGATGCTTATAATGCTCTGCTCGCAGAACATCAGCACGACGATCCGACATTTCTTTCTCTTGCGCCGGGAGCTGAGAATTTTGCTCAGTTTACTGTACGTGTGGCGATAGCATTGCAACGGATTACCCATCAGTACGAGGGAAAGACTATTGTGCTTGTCTGTCATGGTGGAGTAATTGATAATGCTTTTACCTATTTTATGGGCCTTGATAGCCTCCGTTTTCCCCTTGTCACCTTTGAGACTCTCAATACCTCCATCACTCATTGGCAGAAACGGCCCGTTGATGTAGATCATAACAATCTTCACTGGCATCTGATTTCGTATAATGATGTTTTCCACTTGCGCGATCTCGCTTCCTCGGTTCGTATTCCCTGGGAGGCACTGAGTACGCAAAAACAGGTGGAGAAGGCCGATCAACCGCTTCTATTTTCTCCAGAAGAGCCTGCCTCGTAAGGTTTCTTTTCGTTAAGATACCTCATTTTGCCCCTCCTATGCGATGCAGGTAAACGCTTTTTTGACATGACCATGCCAGCATTGTGCCATCCGGAGACCAGCTAAGCGTGCGTATCCAGGAGGGCTGGATAGCAGATATAAAGTGTGTTTCGCCTGTAAGGGCCGTCCAGACCTGAATCTGGTTATCCTCTCCTCCTGTGGCAATCTGTTGCCCATCAGGAGACCAGATGAGCGCTTTTATCGCTCTCGTGTGTCCACGATAGATCAGAAGTGGCTGCCCTGTGCTCGCTGACCAGATATGCACGCTCCCTTCTTCACCAGCCGAAGCGACGCTTGTGCCATCTATTCCCCACGCTGCCATATAGACTGGACCACGATGCCGTCTATAGGTGATCTTAATTTGATCGCTAAAAGCCTTCCAGATCTGGACGCTGGCATCAAAGCTTGCCGAGACAATGCTTGCGTCAATCGGCGACCACGAGACGGAAAAGACCCGATACTGCGAGCTGTGAACGAGTAGTTGCTGTGCGCTCATTGCCTCCCAGACCTGGGCTGTGCTATCTCCAAAGTCTCCCCCTGAGACCAGATAGCGTCCATCCGGAGACCATGCGACACTGCGCACAAATCGTCTGTGCCCATGATACCGGCTCATCACTTTGCCACTCATTGCTTCCCATACCAGTACGCTGCCAGTAGTATCCCCTGAAGCAAGCTGAGAACCTTCTGGCGACCATGCTAGCGAGAGGATACAGGCGGTACTGTCTTGTAAGCAAGAGGCGACTTTACCAGTTTCGGCTTCCCAGATGAGAATCTCTCCATCTTTGCTTCCTGATGCGAGGTGGCGGCCATCTGGGGACCAGGCAAGCGCGAAGATGGTATCTTTGTGACCTGAATAGGAGCTAAGCATCAGTGCTCTTTTGGTCCCTCGATCAGCAGATTGATGGCGTGAGGCAGTACTGGCAGAATGTATTCCAGGCACTCTTTGACTGCCTTTGGACTGCCAGGCAGATTGATTATCAGCGTCTGACCCCGTACTCCGGCCAGACCTCGCGAGAGCATCGCCATTGGTGTATAGCGCAAACTATTGAAACGCATCGCTTCGGCAATACCCTGCGCCTCACGTTCAATGATCGCTCTTGTCGCTTCCGGCGTCACGTCGCGGGGAGCCAGCCCGGTCCCGCCTGTGGTCAGAATGAGCTGAAGATGCCGCTCGTCGCTCCATGCCCGTAGCGTGGCGGCAATCTCTTCTTGCTCATCTGGCACTATCGCCGAGATCTCTACATGGGTCTCTGCCATCTGCGTGATTAGTGACCTCATCATCTCGCCGCTGATATCCTGCCGTGAACCGTGAGCAGCCCCGTCACTAATGGTCAGTACGCCAACTGTAATTGTCATTTTAACCTCTCGGTGCCAGCTCGCGCATTAACGCTCCGATCTGCCGACGTGAGCCATAGATCCAGACGGTGTATTCATCAGGGAGATCCTCCACTTCGATGTTACACTGCATCTCCCTGGCTAGCTTGCGGGCAATATCCAGAAACTGACCTCGCTCAGCTTCGTTGCGGCTCTGGGTATTCATGGCCAGTCTGCCCCAGTTTCTCATCAGGGGCCAGCACGCCGTTAATCAGCGCCTGCAACTGGTCAATACCAAAAATCACTTGGAGAGGAGGAAGGAGCTCGGCCTCTGTAGCTGAGATCGAAAGCGTATGCCCACCCTGCCCTTGCTCATTGGCCATCTGCCGCTGGTGCTCTTGAATGGCGTAGATATCCATATAGACTGTACGCAATTGCTCCAGGATCAGCGTGCGGGCCTCGGCTGGCGCATCAGTTCGCGGATGGACGTAAGCCAGCAGGTTGTAGTTGGGATCGGAATAGATGAAAGGGGTGGCAATGGCGGCACGACGACCACACATAGGACATGTTGAGACGTTGAGAAGACCCGCCAGGACAATATAGCGCAGTTGTGGGTCCTGCAAAACATTGACGTATTCGTACGTCTGGCTGGTAAAGACCTTGCCGCAAGGACAGGTAAAGGTATGAGTAATCGAACGTGACATAGCTTTCTGTTCTTTAGTTCTAGTTTCAGTACCCTCAAGCGGGCCGGGAAGAATACCCTCCTGCCCCCAATGATGAGGAATTATACAATAGGAAAAACGAAAAGGTCAAATGAAGATGCACCAGGGTGAGTCATCTTGACAATCAGGAATATGCTTACAATAAGTATACCATATTTATCCTGTTTTCCTGGCTCCTACCGCAGGGTTTATTTCTTCCTCATCCTCATGAACATCAGTCTCATAGGCAATTTTTTTATGCGTTTGGAACAAAAAATTTATATGTGTGCGGCGAGAAAACCGCGAAGTCTTCAGCTTCGTGGATGAATCGCCGCTCCTCACCCTTGACTCTCAATAGAGTGTCTGATTGTTTCCTCACTCGCATTGCCAAGAGTACAACAAACGTATCCATCACTCCAGTTTGTCTCCTCTCCAGAGCGTCTGAAAATGCTTTTCCGATCCTTGCATACAAACATCATATGGGAAAGGAGAAGGAATTTGGCATGGTTCTTTGTGTCATCATCCATGAGGAACGTGCGCTTACTCTTCTCATCTTCTCAAACTTCGGAATTGGCTTCAACGCTACTTTGTTGCCAGAAATATCCATCAAGAGAGTGTATCCAGTAGACATTCTTCCCTTGATAAAGTACTCCTGGCCCTGATAGCGTACTTTGTCGAACTTGCGAAATCCCCTGATCTTACCAGTTGTGATTCTCTGTTCGCTCCTCACTCCCTTTGGTTTGCTGATAGTCACCATCAGACACACAGCATTTCGAGAGCACGTTGCTGGTGCAGAACGTTGGCTTCCTTCCTCGTGTGGCGATCATGGTTGCATCGAAGATATGTTCTTTGGGCAACTCCTGCCAGGAGACGATGCTCTTTCGTCAACAAATCCCCAGGTCTCCTCTGCCTCAACCTGTTTGAGCAACTGGATGCGAATGCTGTTCATCTGCGTGGCGTGCAGCAGACGTCCCCTTTTTCTTGCCTCATCTGTCTTGAGGAGTGATCTCGCCTCGATGCAACCCATCATGGCAGGTTTTACACAGTGTCAAGAGATTGCTTTCCTCATCGCTTCCGTTCTGGCTAAGGCTTTTTGCGCTGAAAGCACCGGCCCTTTCCTCAAGCCTACTTAACTTCCAGCAACAGAGCAGCGGTCTGATGCGTCAACCGCAGGTGTATTGACCTCTCAAACGGTCTTCCCATTTCTGGAAAACTTGTCTGGTGAACGTAAGCCTCCGAAGAAGCTACGAGACGAAAGACTCCGTGACTTCCGAAGAAAGCCACTGAGTCTTTAGCTCAGTGGTCGTTCACTCTGGTGCTATAATTGTAACGGGTAAAGCTCCATTATAGGACTACCCGTTACATTATATGCTGCTGAAGGAGTACTATTGTTGTGTACTGCTAAACCAAGTCGCCCTCATCTCAACTCTCGTCTGGCAGAGCGGATTCTTCGCAAGAAAGCTCAGCTAGATGGCTATCGTCCTCTCCCCCACGATACAATCCAACGTTTAAACGCCGATCTTCGTCGTTTTTCTCACTTATCATTCTAATGCAATCGAGGGGAATAGTCTGACTCTTCAAGAGACCCAGATGGTCATTGACTATGGTATTACTGTTCATGGCCATCCTTTGTGCGAGTATTTAGAAGCCACAAATCATGCCGCTGCCTATAGCTATATCACTGATCTCGTGGAGAAGCGAT
>CAVZQK010000056.1:0-5688 GCA_963777355.1 uncultured Chloroflexia bacterium | reverse complement strand
TTCAAGCGTACAGGACTTTTATGCTATGCAATCAATTTTGCATTACTGTATAAAAAAAGCTCTACTATCAAAAAGAAGATAGTAGAGCGCGAGAAGCAAATTTTTGTTTATGCCGCAAATGTTCTGGGTGTAGGCAACGGCCAGCCCATATCTTTTGCGACTTCAATCCATCCCTCTATAGCATCCATCCCTTGTTTAACAGCTTCTTCATATGTGTCCCCATGCGTTCTGCATCCTGGCAACTCTGGCACTGTCACAATAAATGCTTGATCTTCTTCACTCCATTCAATAATCATTGAATAGTGCGTTGCGTTCATTGCTGTCTCTCCCTTATGCGCTTGAGATGCTTTTCTACATCTTTCACCTGATAGGGCTTAGCATCATTTCCGTCTTTACCTGAAATTGTGACGCTAGTACCTGGTAGTGCTGGGTGTGTCCAATAGGTATGACTTCCTTTTGCGGGACGCATGGTAAATCCTGCTCCCGCCAGGGCTGCTTTAAGTTGCCTGATTTTTAGCGGCATGTTCCCTCTCTACCTGACTCTATTATAGAGTACCCACCTATTTCAAAATGCCGAGTCTATTTTATCATGACCGCCAGGTAGAATCTATAGCTATTTCTAGCAAAGATTACAAGGAAAGTGGCTATGCTCTACTGAGTTGAAAAAACAGGGGAAAAGCTGCTTATGAAGTTTGCTTCCATTCCTCATAATCGAGGAAGAGACCGCCTTCGACAATATAAAAACCTGGTAATGTCACTGTTGATTGCCCCTCTCCAGGCTTGATTTTGAGACGATACAACGCCAGATCATTTTCGCTTTTACCTGTGTAACCAACTTGCCGCGCTTCCCCGCAAATCTGCTTGGGCGCAGCACTTGTTGCCACTGCTAATCGGTTGACAGAATGTTTTAATGTCGCACGCTGAATTGCAATGGCTGGTATATAGTGATTCTGTTGTGATGATAGCACGACAGGTTCTTTCATGCATGTGCCCCATCTTTTACATGCATATTTTCTTTATGGAAAACTGTATCGCTCAAAAGAAGAGTATCCCTTTAAAGCTAATACGCATAAACTCTGGAAAAGAGAGACAACCTTTTTTGCCAAAAAGAGGAGCGGTTGATGCGCTCCTCATTTAGGATATCTTGCCCTATGTTCTCTCTATCTGCATAGAGATTGCTCGTAGCCGCGCTACTGAGCGTATTTTAATCTTGGATGTGCGTCGTCTCGTCTTTCTGCATACTCTCTGCTTCGGTTTCTTTCTCCTGCTGATAGTCATAAGCCCCATGATCCACGAGAATCGTTTTTGCTATCTCATCTCGACCATCCGGACGCACTGAGACGACTATATGGCCGGATTTGCATTCCTCATGATAGTAGGCCGCCCGCTCTTCTTCAACTCCTAGATTCATCAGGTCCTGGCTCAGATGGTCAACCGCAGGTCCGCTCTCGTGCATGGCGACTCCAATCTGGTCACGCCCAAACTCTGCTCCACGCAAGGCTTCAATGGCGTTTTTCGCCTGATCCTCTTCCTCAAATACTCCTGCTACAATCGGAATCTGATACGTTGTCAAAATGATTTCTCCTTTCAAGTTAAACAACTTTAACGGATGAGATATCCTCAACTGTGATATATTTATATACGTCTCTACAAAAGAAGAAGCATACAAATGTATTTTTGTATAGTACCAGAATGACTCAATGTATATCAAGTTATCTCGATTCCTTATAGTACTTTTTTCGTATATCCATTTTCTCTGCTGCTTATGGTAATGCTACAATCGTTTTGGATGCTCTCATCGGTATATTTACTTCCCAGTTTCTCTCTTCTTTCCTATTTTTTGCGTATGTCGACTCCCTATTTTTTCTTGTGGAAGGTTTGCTCAATGACTCATCTTTATCTCATTCGTCATGGTCAGGCGTTAACTCTGGTCGATGGTATTCTCAACGATTACGGTCTGACCCCTTTAGGCGTAAAGCAGGCTGAGCACTTGCGGGACCGCCTGGCAGGGAGCGGCGAGATTATTGCTGATGTTTTGATCGCTAGCACTTTTCCCCGTGCGCGTCAGACCGCTGAGATTATTGCTCCATCCTTGAAACTCCCTATCATTTTTGATGATGAGATTCAGGAGCAACGTCCAGGTACACTGCTCGGTATGCATATCGATGCCTATAATGCTCTGCTCGCAGAACATCAGCACGACGATCCAACATTTCTTTCTCTTGCGCCGGGAGCTGAGAATTTTGCTCAGTTTACTGTACGTGTGGCGATAGCATTGCAACGGATTACCCATCAGTACGAGGGAAAGACTATTGTGCTTGTCTGTCATGGTGGAGTAATTGATAATGCTTTTACCTATTTTATGGGCCTTGATAGCCTCCGTTTTCCCCTTGTCACCTTTGAGACTCTCAATACCTCCATCACTCATTGGCAGAAACGGCCCGTTGATGTAGATCATAACAATCTTCACTGGCATCTGATTTCGTACAATGATGTTTTCCACTTGCGCGATCTCGCTTCCTCGGTTCGTATTCCCTGGGAGGCACTGAGTACGCAAAAACAGGTGGAGAAGGCCGATCAACCGCTTCTATTTTCTCCAGAAGAGCCTGCCTCGTAAGGTTTCTTTTCGTCAAAATACCTCATTTTGCCCCTCCTATGCGATGCAGGTAAACGCTTTTTTGACATGACCATGCCAGCATTGTGCCATCCGGAGACCAGGTAAGCGTGCGTATCCAGGAGGGCTGGATAGCAGATATAAAGTGTGTTTCACCTGTAAGGGCCGTCCAGACCTGAATCTGGTTATCCTCTCCTCCTGTGGCAATCTGTTGCCCATCAGGAGACCAGATGAGCGCTTTTATCGCTCTCGTGTGTCCACGATAGATCAGAAGTGGCTGCCCTGTGCTCGCTGACCAGATATGCACGCTCCCTTCTTCACCAGCCGAAGCGACGCTTGTGCCATCTATTCCCCACGCTGCCATATAGACTGGACCACGATGCCGTCTATAGGTGATCTTAATTTGATCGCTAAAAGCCTTCCAGATCTGGACGCTGGCATCAAAGCTTGCCGAGACAATGCTTGCGTCAATCGGCGACCACGAGACGGAAAAGACCCGATACTGCGAGCTGTGAACGAGTAGTTGCTGTGCGCTCATTGCCTCCCAGACCTGGGCTGTGCTATCTCCAAAGTCTCCCCCTGAGACCAGATAGCGTCCATCCGGAGACCATGCGACACTGCGCACAAATCGTCTGTGCCCATGATACCGGCTCATCACTTTGCCACTCATTGCTTCCCATACCAGTACGCTGCCAGTAGTATCCCCTGAAGCAAGCTGAGAACCTTCTGGCGACCATGCTAGCGAGAGGATACAGGCGGTACTGTCTTGTAAGCAAGAGGCGACTTTACCAGTTTCGGCTTCCCAGATGAGAATCTCTCCATCTTTGCTTCCTGATGCGAGGTGGCGACCATCTGGGGACCAGGCAAGCGCGAAGATGGTATCTTTGTGACCTGAATAGGAACTAAGCATCAGTGCTCTTTTGGTCCCTCGATCAGCAGATTGATGGCGTGAGGCAGTACCGGCAGAATGTATTCCAGGCACTCTTTGACTGCCTTTGGACTGCCAGGCAGATTGATTATCAACGTCTGACCCCGTACTCCGGCCAGACCTCGCGAGAGCATAGCCATCGGTGTATAACGCAAACTATTGAAACGCATCGCTTCGGCAATACCCTGCGCCTCACGTTCAATGATCGCTCTTGTCGCTTCCGGCGTCACGTCGCGGGGAGCCAGCCCGGTCCCGCCTGTGGTCAGAATGAGCTGAAGATGCCGCTCGTCGCTCCATGCCCGTAGCGTGGCGGCAATCTCTTCTTGCTCATCTGGCACTATCGCCGAGATCTCTACATGGGTCTCTGCCATCTGCGTGATTAGTGACCTCATCATCTCGCCGCTGATATCCTGCCGTGAACCGTGAGCAGCCCCGTCACTAATGGTCAGTACGCCAACTGTAATTGTCATTTTAACCTCTCGGTGCCAGCTCGCGCATTAACGCTCCGATCTGCCGACGTGAGCCATAGATCCAGACGGTGTATTCATCAGGGAGATCCTCCACTTCGATGTTACACTGCATCTCCCTGGCTAGCTTGCGGGCAATATCCAGAAACTGACCTCGCTCAGCTTCGTTGCGGCTCTGGGTATTCATGGCTAGTCGCCCCAGTTTCTCATCAGGGGCCAGCACGCCATTAATCAGCGCCTGCAACTGGTCAATACCAAAATCACTTGGAGAGGAGGAAGGAGCTCGGCCTCTGTAGCTGAGATCGAAAGCGTATGCCCACCCTGCCCTTGCTCATTGGCCATCTGCCGCTGGTGCTCTTGAATGGCGTAGATATCCATATAGACTGTACGCAATTGCTCCAGAATCAGCGTGCGGGCCTCGGCTGGCGCATCAGTTCGCGGATGGACGTAAGCCAGCAGGTTGTAGTTGGGATCAGAATAGATGAAAGGTGTGGCAATGGCCGCACGACGACCACACATAGGACATGTTGAGACATTGAGAAGGCCCGCCATGACAATATAGCGCAATTGTGGGTCCTGCAAAACATTGACGTATTCGTACGTCTGGCTGGTAAAGACCTTGCCGCAAGGACAGGTAAAGGTATGAGTAATCGAACGTGACATAGCTTTCTGTTCTTTAGTTCTAGTTTCAGTACCCTCAAGCGGGCCGGGAAAGAATACCCCTCCTGCCCCCAATGATGAGGAATTATACAATAGGAAAAACGAAAAGGTCAAATGAAGATGCACCAGGGTGAGTCATCTTGACAATCAGGAATATGCTTACAATAAGTATACCATATTTATCCTGTTTTCCTGGCTCCTACCGCAGGGTTTATTTCTTCCTCATCCTCATGAACATCAGTCTCATAGGCAATTTTTTGTGCGTTTGGAACAAAAAATTTATTCCGGTGCTATAATTGTAACGGGTAGTCCTATAATAGAGCTACCCGTTACAATTATATGCTACTGAAGGATAACTATTGTTGTGTCTGCTAAACCGAGTCGCCCTCATCTCAACTCTCGTCTGGCAGAGCGGATTCTTCGCAAGAAAGCTCAGCTAGATGGCTATCGTCCTCTCCCCCACGATACTGTCCAACGTTTAAACGCCGATCTTCGTGTTTTTCTCACTTACCATTCTAATGCCATCGAGGGGAATAGTCTGACTCTTCAAGAGACTCAGATGGTCATTGACTATGGTATTACTGTTCATGGCCATCCTTTGCGCGAGTATTTAGAAGCCACAAATCATGCCGCTGCCTATAGCTATATCACTGATCTTGTGGAGAAGCGAGAATCTATTAATACCGAAACTATTCTGGCATTACACTCTCTCGTTATGGATAAGATTCTGGAGACAAAAGGTCAGTTTCGTAAAGTCCAGGTCTATATTCGTGGCTCAAATATGATCCCTCCGCCTGCCTATCAAGTAACTGGCTTGATGACTGAATGGGTGGCCTGGATCTATGGCGAAGGGCTCCAGTATGATCCTGTCGTACGTGCGGCCATTGCCCATCACGGCTTTGAAGCTGTCCATGCCTTTGAGGATGGCAATGGCCGCGTCGGACGCCTTCTTCTCAATCTTATGCTGATGCAGGACGGTTATCCCCCTGCCCTGCTTCTTAATGATTGGCGTGCTCGCT
>CAVZQK010000055.1:0-270920 GCA_963777355.1 uncultured Chloroflexia bacterium | reverse complement strand
GCGTCACTCACGCTGTTGACGCAACTGGCATGATTATTACTCCCGGCTTTATCGAGGTCCATACTCACGGTGGTGGAGGCTATAATCTCCATACAACTTCTGAAGAAGAGATCCATAACTATGCTCAGTGGATTCCCTCTACCGGCGTAACCTCTTTCCTGGTTACTGTTGTTGGTACACCGGGAGCAATGCCCGAAGCGCAGATTCAGACTGCTGTACGGGCTATCAAGCACGCGACTCAGGGTGCTGAAGCTGTCGGCATCTTTCTGGAAGGACCCTATATCGATGTCAAAAAACGCGGTGCCCATCCTGTCCCCTGGCTTCGTCAACCCGATGAGCGTGAGACAGCACGTTTACTTGCTCTCACGCAAGGTGAGCTACGTCTTATTACTCTTGCCCCAGAACTTCCCGGTGCCGATACTATGATTCGCCAGCTTCTTGATGCTGGTGTGACTGTCAGTATCGGTCACACGGATGCCAGCTATGAACAGGCCCAGGAAGCGATTCAGCGCGGTATCACCCATATGACCCACTGTTTCAACGCCATGCGCCCCCTCCTTCATCGCGATCCTGGTCCCCTCGCCGCCGTTGCCCAGGCACCCCAGGTACGAGGTGAGCTAATCGCCGATGGCGTCCACGTCCATCCAGCGATGATGGACCTGCTCATCACAAAAATTCTCGGCCCGCAGCGTACCGTCATCGTCACCGATGCCCTCGCCGGCGCAGGTATCCCGGACGCCGAATTTGAGTTCGCCGGGCAGACCGCAAAAGTCATCTGTGGTGCCGCCCGCCTCAGCGATGGAACTCTTACGGGAAGCGTCTTGACCATGAAAGATGCCCTGCACAACGTCCTCAAATATACCCATGTAACCCTACAAGAGGCCATTGGTATGCTCACTCTAAATCCAGCGCAGTCAATAAAAATGGATAAATGCAAAGGCCATCTCCAGCCCGGTTACGACGCCGACCTCCTTATTTTCGATCACTCCCTCACCTTGCAGGCCACCCTCTGCCGGGGAAAACTAGCCTTCGCCACACCCACCTGGACTGAGCGCTTCCAAAGTATCTAATCCCCTCGCGGTGTGATTCTGGCGAAATTGTTGTACCATATACAACTGTGTCGGTTCTTATTCGGCTTCCTTCTCATTCAAGAGGGCGAGAACATAGCTCAACTCGCCCTCTTGAATGAGAAGTTCCGTGAAGTGACAAGCTATTGCTCTCTTAGTGTATACTCACACGATCTGTTGTGAATGGAGAGATGCCACTTGCCTGCTTCTCTCCATTCACAAGAGTATATTACATGTATAAAACGCGTGTTATCCGTGTGACTCTTTTAAGAAGCGGCTAGAAAACGTAGCACCACATCGATCGGCGAGGCTTGCGTACCGGTTGCCTGTTCGACGATGTTTGAGACTGTTGAGGTTGTATCATGGACAACTCCGCTCGCGATACCAACCGCACCTGCTGCCACCTGGGCTGGTACCCCTTTCGCTATAATTTGAGCGATGATCTCATGCTCAGGCAAGACACGGGCAGTCAATGGATGCCCGCTGATGCTGGAATAGCGCTGGGCTATATCAGTCAGGCCCAGTCTCTCTGGGCCGGTCACATCAACGGGTCCAGAAAAATGGCTCTTGCCCGCTAGTACGAAAGCTGCCGTACGGGCGCAGTCCTCTCGTGTGATCCAGGCCGGCTTGCCCTGACCTTCGGGAATGAGCAATTGATCGCCGATCCGCAAACTGTTGATGATATATGGCAGGGCTTCGGTATACAAGTGATTGCGTAGCGCTGTCCATGCCACGCCGGAGGCGGCCAGAGCGGATTCAGTCAGGCCATGCTCCAGCTTGACAGGACTGGAGGCGTGAGCGCTTGCCTGCGGGCATGAGGTGTAGACGATATGGCGAACGCCTGCAAAGGCTGCCGCTTCTATCGCTGCCCGGTGTTGTTCAACACGGTGACCAATGTCGTTTGTGCTGATGATCAGCAGGCTCTTCGCTCCCGCGAAGGCTGCCCGCAGGGTTGCCGGATCGGCAAAATCGGCGTGGCGTGCAATTATCTCAAGTGTCTCGAAATTGTCGAGAAGGTTCGGATTGCGGGTGGTAGCAATGATTTGGTCCGCTGGAACGAGCATAAGAAGGTGCTGGAGAACAAGGCGACCAAGCTGGCCGTTTGCCCCGGTAAGAGCGTACATGGGGAAAACCCTTTCTGATGGTACTGGAATATTCTTCTGCTTGTCATACGACGCGCGCAAACGTTTGTCCATTTCACGCGCCTCACAATGAGCATGAAAGTGTGTTTCGTTCATTTGTCACATCCCGACGGCATAGGCTTTGCCTTCGATATGACAAACGAAGAAGAGGGAAATGGCAATACACCTGTAGCCAGGCAAAAAGGGGAAAGAGTGGTTCTCTACCAGAGGCAAGGCGACATCTTATGTGATGCACGCAAAGGAGAACAGACACATACTCGGAAGGTCAGAGATAGGTATGATCGAACGTGAGCCTGTCAACTGACCATGCTCCTACCTGGTGTAGTGTATTGCCATTTTGAAGAGGGTACGGCGTTCATGTATTTTTCTCCTTTCAACTCGTAAGAGGACTCATCATCGGATGAGTCTGGGAGTGAGTATATCTGATGCGGAGGAGAAAAACAAGCCATTGGCCTGTTCTCAAGAATTGCACCTTCTTCCTTGCGCAGACGAGAGTCAAGCCGGAGGCAATGCTTTGGTCTGGCTCTCGCTAAAACTGGCGCGTTCACTCCTGATTTTCAAGACTACGCCTCTCTCGCAACTGCTTGGCTTTGACGACGACTGCTATGATATGAGTGGGTAAATGTCCTTCTGAGAGAGGACATTTTTCTAAAAAGGCTGAGAATGCCACAGAACACAAGAAAGGATAGTATCTTATGGTACAGATCAAAATCTACGGTTTGAAAGAGCATCTCGCGCCTCTGAAAGAGCAGTTTTCTGAGGTCCTTCACGCTTGTGCAGTAGAAGCTCTCCATCTGCCGCCGGAGAAACGGTTTCATCGCTTTTTCCTGCTCGACCCTTCCGATTTCGTCTTTCCCCAAGATCGCAGTTCACGTTACACACTTTTGGAGATCAGTCTGTTTGAAGGCCGTTCCATTGAAGCGAAAAAGCAGTTCATTCGCTTGCTGTTTGCCAGGCTGCACGAGGAATTGCTCATCCCTCCACAAGACCTCGAAATCACCATCTTTGAGACGCCACCGCACAATTGGGGGATTCGTGGGCTGCCGGGCGATGAATTATCCTTGAATTATCGCGTCGATATTTGAACCGTCGAGAAGAAGGATAGCTTTTCAAAAGGCGAATGGGACTGAATGGAAATCCCAGATTTCGAGACGCATGAAATGGTCGATTTTGCGACACATTAAAGGGCAGTTTTCTTTACGGCTGTCCATCCTTCCTTGCGAGAGAGGGCTATTTTGGAGTAGGATAGACGTATGACTAACAATGAAATCTCCGGTGGTGTTGTCCACGAATTGCCAGAGGACTTACGGCAAACCCTCGCTTCTGACGCGGAGGCGAGAGCCTCATGGGAGGATCTTACGCCTCTTGCGCGCAATGAATGGATCTGCTGGGTGACCTCCGTGAAAAAACCAGAAACCAGAAGACAGCACGTTGAAAGAGTGCGCACGGAACTCAAAGAGGGCATGCGCCGGCCTTGTTGTTGGATAGGCTGTATTCACCGCACGGACAAGCCAATAAGCCCGTCGGTGCAGTGGCTGCTCGATAAACAATCTAAAAAGTCATCATAGATGATGGCTTTCATAGAATGAGGGCTCAGTCCTCTCATGCTCACATATGAGAGGGCTGAATACGCAATTTAGGGATCACGATGCACGATTTTCCTCGCAATACAGGTCGCGATACGTTGATAGAAATGGATCGCTTCTTGGCGACGAAAGGGGTGTGTTCCGCTGAGATCCTGGTGTTCATCCTGTTTCATCAGCTCGCGTACCTGCGCTGCGCGTTCTGGGGAGGTGTGTGCGTTCTCCAGCCACGCTTCTAGGGGCATGGTCAAACGATCGGTAAGAACCTGCTCGACTTCCAGTCCACAAGCGGTAAAGAGGGTCAGGAGTTCGCTGAGAGGCAACGCGCGGGTGTGTGAGGTATCGCGAAGCTGCTCAAAGCGGTTCTGGTAAGCAGCGCGAGCGGGAAACTCGCTTACAATGAGGTCCTGGATCACGACGGTTCCTTGCAGATGACAGACCCGAGCCATTTCAGTGAGCACGCGTTGCGGGTCTTCACAGTGATGAAGAGCGTAGCGAGAGACGACGATCTCAAACGTTGGCGAAGCCCACGGGAGCTGTTCGGCGTCACCCAGTTGAAAGTGCAGGTTGCTCAGGCCACGCGCCTTACGCATCTGTTCGGCAAGCGCGAGCGGAGCGGGAGTGAGATCGAGGCCCACAACCTCGCAACCTGCCTCTGCAAACGCGGCAGCAACGTAACCGGGACCAGTCGCGATATCCAGGACGCTCACCCCAGGATGAGGGCGAACGGCCTGAACGAGAGCAGCGAGGCGATCTGGATTTTTGACAAGAGAACTCGCTGCGTATGCCTGCGCCTGCTCTGTGAATTCCTGGCGCACCACTGCTTTGTGATCGGGGAAAGGTGATGACATTATTGGATCTCCTTTCAAAACGAAATGGGACGAACAAGCTTCAGTAGCTCCTCACGAATGTCATGGAAGCGTGCGATCGGCAGAGGAACAGTATGAGCTTGGAGCAGTGCCTCTACAAATGCTGGCAGGGCCGGAGACCTGCACATGATAGCGACTCTCAAAAGGTGGAAGAACCTCTGGACTCTGTGGAAAATCATGAGACAGAGCGTTTGGCGGCATCATACTTGCTCGCCCTCCTTGTTTTTTTCTTCTCATAAATATATACGAAGATTTCTCACAACGGAGACATCAACATATTCCTCGAAGAAAAGATGTGTCTTGACAGCTTTTTGTCGCACGACTCTTCTCCATTGACCCTCTTCGGATAAAGATGCTTAGCCATGCTCTTCTTGTGGCAAAGAGGATCGGAAGAATAGGAAGAGGCCGGCTTGTATCAGAAAGACCATATTACATGGACGATCAGCAAGGTTGTATAAGTTTCAGGAAATGCGTCAATACCTCGCTTAAAGGAACAAAGGCCGGGGATGACTTCCCTTGAACGAATAGAAGCCTATTTGCTATGTTATATACATATGAACAGAAAAATGGGTAGAAACAGGAAAGGAAATCTGTATGGATCTCTATTATGAAGTCCACGGTGAGGGGACCCCTCTTGTCTTGCTTCATAGTGGCGGAGAAGATTTTCGCGATTGGCATGCGATTGCTCCTCAGCTCTCCCAAACCAACAAAGTGGTGACCTTTGATGGCCGTGGAGTTGGCAGATCGCCTGCTGTGCTTGAACCGATTAACTATATTGAAGATTTTAGAGCTTTCCTCGATTTTCTTGGGATCGAGACTGCCGTTCTGGTTGGCCAGCTCGATGGGAGGTCAAGTCGCTACCGATTTTGCTTTAACTTATCCCGCGCGGGTGTCCCGGTTGGTCTTGATCTCTCCCGGTCTTACTGGTTTTCAGTTCTCAGCAGAATATGAACAGCATGCCATGCAGGTGCTGGCCGCTATACCGGACGTTGAGACAATGGTGAACATCTCTCTGGATTTTCCCTCTTACCGGGTGACAATGGCTAGCTCACAGCGTGACCTGCTCTATGAGATGCAAAAACTGCATATGCAGCGCATCCTGGAGTGGAAGACCTATCAGATCGACTGGCCCCAGCCACCAGCCGTAGAGCGGTTAGATCAACTGCGCACCAAAACGCTGTTCATTCTGGGTACTGAGGATATACCGGACCTCTTCCGTGTTGCCGAAACGTGCAAGCAGATTCCTGATATTCGTTTCGCCTACATCGAAGGTGCCGATCATATGCCAACTCTCACCCATCCTGATGAGGTCTTCCGTCTCATTACACAATTCCTTCATGAATGACAGAGGGTTTCCACACAGAGGAAACTTCCCTCAAGAAATTGCCTATTCTGTACCCACTTGTCTAATTTGTGCGCGTTACTTTGTTCAAACCGCGTGGTGTATCAACCGCGTACCCTTTGGCCTCTGCCAGATGAAGTGCGAACAACTGACCCGGCAGAATAGCGCTGATTGGACTGAGCCATTCGGGCAACGCGCCTGCTAAAGGCATTGGATAGCTTGTTTGCGCTAGTATCTCCGCTGCATCGGAGATCACTAGCAACTCCGCCCCCCTCTGACGTACCTCGTCAGCAAGTGTTAGCATATCTGCATACGTGGCTCCAGTTGGCATAATCTGAATTACCGGAATACCAGATGCCACCGTGGCGATAGGCCCATGACGAAAGTCAGCCGAGGAGTAGCCGCTTACTTGCATATACGTCAGCTCTTTTAGCTTGAGCGCCAGCTCAAAGGAGGTCGCATAATTATAGCCTCGTCCGATCACAATACACTGCTGAAGATCTCGAAAATGTTCAGCATACTGTTGAATAACTGCGGATCTTTCCAGTGTGCGTTTCATCGCCTCCGGTATCTGCTCAAGCGCGCCAAATTGCGTGATATCCTTGCTCCAGGCAGCCGCAAAAAGCATCATTATTGCCAACTGCGCACTATACGTCTTGGTTGCCGCGACGCTACGCTCTGGCCCTGTATGCAACTCAACGACGTAATCCGCCGCCGTTGCCAGTGGCGAGGCCGGATCATTTGTGATCGCAATCGTTGGACGTCCCTGACTCCTCCCCTCTTCCAATACGGCCACTATATCTGGCGATTGCCCGGACTGCGAGATGCCGATGACAAGTGCGCCCCGAAAACGTGGTGGTTGATGATACATCGTGTGCAGAGAAGGGGTCGCCAGTGCAACTGGATAACCCCCAAATGCCGGCCATGCATACTTCGCATAGGTTGCCGCATGATCGGAAGATCCACGTGCGGCAATCACGATATAGTCAAATGGAGGCAGTTCTGCGACAATGCTCTGAATGTGCAGCGTCTCTTGCTTCAACAGGTGGGCTATAACTTCAGGCTGACTAAAGATCTCTTCTTCAAGAATGGAATTCATGGGCCCTCCGAATTCTTTTATGAATTATGGTCTAGTGGTCTAGATGTCTTGACAAATCATACAAGAAAAGGTACAGTAATCACAAGCAAATATACAATTCCAGCTTACAATTTTTCCTGCAAATTTGGAAACCTCAGGCGGAAGGGAGTTTGCACTACACAGTTATATACACGTAACTACAAACACTACGACTCGTGGTCCATCCAGAGCTCTTCTACCTCTGGTAGAAGACCAACAGCTAAACAAGAGCTGAAGAAGGTATCTAACAATTTCACATGTCGGTTGATTACACCTACGTCTCGTTGTACTGTTGTACAGCCTGACCCGGCTATTTTTTTGTTTATTCCTGTCGTTCAGATTTGTCCCAGCTAGTCTGGCAGGCCGATTTTCTCTCATTCTATGAGGATGAGGCTTGCCTGATTTTTAGCCTTCGTGCCTGTTTGTTATTCAAGGTATAATTTGTCGTTTGTCATCCGCTGATAGTAGGAGGTTCCCGTATGGTTCCTAATTTGTTGACCTTTAAGGATAAAAAGGGCAGGATGAAGCTTATTGCTAGCTTATTTAGTCTGCTTGTCCTTTTCTCCCTGCTCCTTGCAGCTTGTGGAGGTGGCAGTACATCGAACACAACTGCCAAAAAGTCGATCTTAAAGGTTGCTGCTCAATCCTACGATTACGCTCAGGCCGGTTTTAATCCCTACAATGGCCATCCTAATGCTGGAATGCTGGGCTTGGTCTATGAGACCTTGTATTTTGTCAATGTCAATGGCGGCCAGTTTACTCCTATGCTGGCTACAAGTTACAAGTGGAATAGCGATAATACTCAGGTGACTTTCACTCTTAGACAGAATGTGAAATGGAATGATGGTCAGCCTTTCTCTGCCGATGACGTTGCTTTTACTTTCAATATGATGAAGCAGTATGCCGCCGCCGATAGCAATGGTGTCTGGACATACCTCAAAGATGTGACTGCCCCTGATGCCAATACTGTTGTTATGGACTTCCAGAAAGCCTATCCTCCCGTTCTCACAACTATTGCCGGGCATGTCTACATTGTTCCTAAGCACGTTTTTAGTACTGTTGGTGATCCAACGAAATATCTTACCGACAAACCAGTTGGCACTGGCCCCTATGTCCTGACGAAATATCAGACAGATCTGGCTGTCTACGATAAATATCCTGGTTACTGGCAGGCCAGTCAGGTGAAGATAGACGAGATTCGCTTCCCCGAATATAAAGATAATTCGACGCTGCAACTGGCATTGCCAAAGGGCGATATCGATTGGGCCGGCTACTTCTCTCCGACGCTCCAGCAGGACTTCATCGACAAAGATCCAGCCCATTATCATATCTTTATGGATGCCGTTAATCTGTATTCGATCTGCCCAAATCAGAAGGATTCGGTCATCGGCGGCCAGGCTGGATTGCCCGTTCGCCTCGCTCTTAGTGCTGCTCTGGATCGCAGCGCGATTGCTGGACAGGCCACCGCTGGCCTGGAGCCTGCTGGTAGTCCCACTGGCCTGGTTCTGCCAACTGCCAAAGATTGGTTAGATCCCCAATATGCTAATCTCCCTACTACTGCTGATGTTACCCAGGCTCAGAAATACCTGACCGATGCGGGCTTTACTAAAGGCTCTGATGGCATCTATCAGAAAAATGGCAAGCGCCTCTCTCTGACTCTGAGAAGTGTCGATTCCTATTCCGATTGGAACGCCGCCGCAAAGCTGATTGCCGATCAGGCTAAAGCTGTGGGTATCGAGATCAAGAATGTGACTGTCGGTGAGGATAACTACTATACTCTGCGTACCGATGGCAAATACGACTACCAGCTTATGTTCTGTGGTATGGTTGGTGGCCCAACTCCCTACTATCTCTACAATCAGTATCTGAATAGTGGTCAGATCGGTCAGGGCAAATTCAACTTTATAGCCTGGAACGATGCCTCCACAGATAAATACCTGACTCAGTATGCTTCGACTTCCGACCAGACCGTCCAGAAACAGGCGATTCAAGGGATTGAGAAGGTCTTCGTTGCCAATCAACCATTCATCCCCTTGTGGACCGGCGCGGACTACGACGAATACTCGACGAAAAACTTTACTGGCTGGCCTGATATCAATAATGCTTATTCCAGCGGTAGCCCGAATACTGCGCCTGATATCGAGCAAGTCGTCTTACACCTGCAACCCGTCGCTTAACTGCTATCCTGATCGTAGGAGGGCGAAACGCGCGTATGCAATCCGTCGCTTAACCAATACTCTGATCGTGGGAGGCTGAAACCCGCGTATGCAATTCGTCGCTTAACTGCTATCCTGATCGTGGGAGGGCGAAACCCGCGTATGGCAGATCGGCTTGACCGTCTCCTGCTCGCCCGAGAAACAGGTAGGGACTGGCTTGTCCCACTACTCCAACAATGAAAGGTCGAATGACCCGTGTAGAGCAGAGAGGAGAACGGCTCTTCGCCGAGACATTCTGCTCCGTCGACACGTTGTGGAAAGAGCGAAACTCCGCGTAGGGCAGATCGGCTTGTCCGTCTCCTGCTCGCCCGAAATTTTCAGGTAGGGACTGGCCTGTCCTCGTCCTCCTCGACTTGTAGAAGGAGTAACTAGATGCGTCATTTGATCCGCCGCATTTTGTTCTATCTCTGTGCCGTCTGGGTAGCCATTACGCTCGACTTTTTTATTCCCCGTCTGGCTCCTGGCGATCCCGTGGCCGCCCTGGTGGGAAAGATGTCTATGAAGGGCTATGTTACTCCAGAAATGAAACAGACCCTCGCTGCTACCTTTGGCTTAAATACTACCGACCCTCTCTGGCTCCAATACTTAAAATATCTGAATAATCTTCTCCACGGTAATCTGGGCAATTCGATTCAGTATTTCCCCACTCCTGTCGCGAAGATTATTGGTCAGGATATTGGCTGGTCAATTATGCTCGGCGCGATTGCTGTGGTAATTAGTTTCGTTCTTGGCTGCATGCTTGGCATCATTACCGCCTGGAAGCGCGGTACTACGCTTGATACTATTCTCTCTCCCCTCATGAATTTTTTATCGGCTATCCCTTATTTCTGGCTGGCGCTCCTCTCTCTCTATGTTTTTGCCTACCTGCTCAATTGGTTCCCTCTCTCTGGCGGCTATGATTCGGCAAATATTGATCCCGGCTGGAGCCCGGATTTTATCGGTAGCGTCATTCAATACTCCTTTTTGCCTGCTCTGACCCTGGTTATCTCCTCTCTGGCAGGCTGGATGCTTACTATGCGCAATTCTATGATTACGACGCTTTCTGAAGATTATGTCTTAATGGCGCGGGCGAAGGGTTTGACTGATTTTCGCGTGATGCTCTGGTATGCCGCACGTAACGCTATCTTGCCCAATATTACTGGCTTTGCTATCGCCATTGGTGCCATCGTCGGTGGTCAATTGCTCACTGAGATGGTCTTCTCCTATCCCGGTATCGGCTATGCCCTGCTTCAGGCTGTGAATCAGCAAGATTATGCTATGGTCCAGAGTATTTTCCTGATTATTACGCTGGCTGTCCTGGGTGCAAACTTCCTGGCCGATATGCTCTATACCTTCCTCGATCCACGTGTACGCCAGGAAAGGGGCGCTTAACAATGAAAATTCAAGAAGAAGCTTCTCACGCTACATCTCTCTCTCTTGTCTCTTACCCACCGGCCTCTCTCCGGTTCTTTCGCGCCCTTGCTGCTTTTTGGGGTGTGCTGACCTTAAATCGCAAGGTTGCTATTGGCAGTGCGGTTGTCGGCTTTTTTATCGTCGTTGGCCTGATCGGTCCGTTTCTGATGACGATTGATCCCAATGCCACTTCGCATCTCTTTCTTGCTCACCCCTCGTTTGCCCATCTGCTTGGGACCACTGTTGTCGGTGAGGATATTTTCAGCCAGCTTGTCTACGGTACGCGTACCAGTGTCTTCTGGGGCCTGGGAACAGGGATTCTGGTGACGATCATCTCTGTGCTTGTCGGTCTTGTCGGCGGCTATTTTGGTGGCCTGGTTGATGATGTACTGACGCTGGTGACCAATGTCTCGCTTGTGCTCCCCGCTCTCCCACTGGCCATCGTGCTTGCCGCCTACTTCCCACGCGGCCCATTAACGATCTCGCTGGTCATTGTCTTTACCAACTGGGCCTGGCAGGCGCGTGTGCTGCGTTCGCAAACTCTCTCTATGCGTAGCCGCGAATTTGTTACCGCCGCTCGTATCAGCGGCGAAAATGTCTGGCGCATTATCTTTTTTGAGATCTTCCCTAACGAGCTTGGTCTGGTTGTTGCCGGTTTTGTCAGCACTACTATCTACGTCGTACTTACCTGGGCCTCGCTCGAATTTCTCGGCCTGGGCGATGGCTCGATCCCCAGTTGGGGCGGCATCCTCTATTGGGCCCAGCAAGCCGGTGCCCTCGGCGGCGGCCTCTGGTGGTGGTTCGTGCCCCCCGGAGCCTGCATCGCCATCCTGGGAGCCGGACTCTCGCTCATCAATTTCGGTATCGACGAGATCGCCGATCCTCGTCTGCATGTCGAACGCCCAACGAAAGTCAAAAAAGCAAAGAAATCGTAGGGTCGGCTGTTGACCGTGCCCCCTCTGTAGGTCTCAGACCGCCTCGCCAACTCCCCACCTGCCCCCTCTCTCTCCCGACCCATTTGGAAAACAGAGACAAAAAAGACGAAAGGTTTTGAGGAGACCCCCTCGCTGGGAGAAAGGGGTGCAACAGGGAGAGGTAGAGACATGATGAAGCGTGCAGAAAGCCCTCCCCCACCAGGAGAATCCTCGCACGCACGCGCAATCGTGTCCTGCTCGCTGTTGACCCCCTGTGGGGGTCTCAGACCGCCTCGCCAACCATCCCTCTCGTTCCACGCTGAATGCGCGCTATGCTGAAAACAACTCTAAAGATAATCCCTATTTTGCCGATAGAGATAAAATAGGGATTATCTCTTGCAGACTTACCTCTTCTTTCTCGCTCTCTATCAGATATAATTTATTTGATTCATCTGAAAGAAGGAGAACCTCGCGTAGGGTAGATCGGCTTGGCCGTCTCCTGCTCGCCAGGCACCTTCTCCCTAGAGGATATGATCCTACAAAGGCAGATGGACAGAGTACTAGCCCTGAGTATAATCCAACAAGCAAGCTGCACAAATTTAATAAAAGGAACATAATTTATGGCAGAACCTACAGATAGAGCCTATGCAGAGGCGCTTGACGCACAAGACCCTCTGGCCCGTTTTCGCGCACGTTTTGTTATCGATGACCCCGATCTTATCTACATGGATGGTAATTCTCTTGGTCGCTTGCCCGTAAGCACGATCAAACTTGCCGACGAACTGATCCGCCAGCAGTGGGGAAACCGTTTGATTCGTAGCTGGAATGAAGGCTGGTTCTCGGCTCCAGAGCGTATCGGCGCAAAAATTGCCCGCTTAATTGGCGCTCAACCCGACGAGGTCATTCTCGCCGACGCCACCTCTATCAATCTTTTTAAGCTCGTTGTTGCCGCTCTGCGCTTCCAGCCAGGCCGCACGCGTATTCTTACCGACGATCTCAACTTCCCCTCGGATCTCTATATCCTCCAGGGCGCTATCGATCTACTAGACAAACAGCATCAATTGCAACTCATCCCTTCGCCAGACAGTATTCATGGCCCTGTTGCAGCCCTACAAGCCTCACTCAATGGGGAGGTAGCGCTGTTGACGCTTTCTCACACGGTCTTTAAAAGCGGCTACACCTATCCGATGGCTTCTTTAACAGAACGCGCTCATGCCGCCGGTGCGCTGGTTTTATGGGACCTTAGCCATTCTGTCGGTGCGCTCCCCGTCGATCTGAATGCTGCCCACGCCGATCTCGCGGTAGGCTGTACCTATAAATATCTCAATGGTGGACCCGGTGCGCCCGCGTTCCTCTATATACGCCGAGATTTACAAGCGAAACTTTTCAATCCCATTGCTGGCTGGATGGGTCAGCACAATCTCTTCGACTTTGGCCTGACCTATCAGCCAGCAGAGGGCCTGCGCCGTTTTGTTACCTCAAGTCCGCCTATGCTCTCCCTTTCGCTCGTTGAGCCAGGCGTAGATCTCCTGCTCGAAGCCGGCATCGACAATCTGCGGAAAAAATCGCAACAACAAACGGCCTATCTGGTCGATCTTTGGGAGCAAGAATTGCAAGGGCTAGATTTTACGCTCAACTCTCCGCGTGATGCGTCTTTGCGCGGTTCACATATCTCTCTCGGTCACGCTGAGGGCCTGCGTATCGATCTGGCGCTCATCAACGATATGAAGGTCTTACCTGACTTTCGTGCTCCTGATAATATTCGCCTGGGCATCACTCCTCTCTACACAACCTTTGTAGATATTTACGAGACGGTCCTGCGTCTGCGCAAGATTGTCGTCGAGAAAATCTATGAGAAGTATTCGACCCAGGCTCCGATTGTCACTTAGCAAACCTGCTGATCCTTATTCTTTCCCATTAAGAATAGTAGTACCCTGACCACCCTCATCTATAGGAAGGAGAACCTCACGTCACGTAGGGCAGAGCGGCTAGCCCACCTCCTCCAACAAAATCAAACAGGTCTGCAATGACCCTCCTTCGCTCAGAAAAAGAGAGGTGAACGGGTCTTGGTAGGGACATGATGCAGCGTGCAGAGGAGAACGGGTCTTGGTAGGGACATGATGCAGCGTGCAGAAACGTTGGCTTATAGAAGAAACGCAACATGCACGCGTAATCGTGTCCTGCTCGCCCAGCGCTTCTCTCGCCCCTGGCGATTTTGTTGGAGCAGATGGCGGCTAGCCCGTCTCCAGCTCGCTGACCACTCTCTCGCCGGATGGTGTCTCTCCTATAAAGGAAGCTGGTCAGAATAGTAGGTTAAGGGTAAGTAGATTGAAATGAAAGGATCAAGTATTCCTGTTCTGCTTTTGCTTAACGTTGTGTCTTATAAGGATAGTGGAGGCTATGGTCACCTTCCCAGTTTTCGCGTAGGCCGGGTGTGGATAGATCCCAGTCCGGGCGGATTTTTTTCATGATCTCGCGCAGATCTAAACGTAGCTCTTCTGGCGATGGCCGACCCCAGAACCAGTAGCCGTTATAGATCTTGTAGATGCGCAGCCCTGGCTCCAGAACCAGAGTATGGGGAATCATCGGATTATGATGGGGATCTGTATATTCCTGGATCTCCAGCTCTTGCTGAATCTTGCGCCCAGAATCTGAAAGAAAGGTCCATTGTGCGCCAACTGCGTCTCGAAACTCGTTCGTCTCCAGAATATTGTCCGTCGAGATTGTCACAATCTGGGTATACGCTACGGCGATCTTAGAATAAAAGGCCGCCAGCTCCAGATGCTGCTGATGATCTTTAGGACAATAATGACCACGCGAGAGCACGAGGATCATAGGATTAATCCCTTGTAGCTCGCTGAGTTTTCGTCTCGTTTTGGCATGATCGGTCAGCTCATAATCAGGAAAAATACCACCAGGTACGATATCGGCACGCATAATCAGTTTCTCCTTACAGGAAATTGTGAAATAACAACCGTATTTGTAACTTCAGCAGAGAATACGCAAATCTATCTGATAAAGGGATGATAACATATATGCAGCATATCTTGCCTACATCTACCTTTGGACAGGATAACCAACCGCTTGCTACAACGACGCTTAATCCATAATTGGCCTGAGGCGTTTTCTAAAATGGCTCTTGGTGCGCGACCACTTTTGTACTATCTTTAGTGTAGGATGAGCTATCAAGAAGCGTATCTGCCTCGTTCGTCCATTGTTTTCAAAGCAACCGAATTTGTGTGGTGAGAGAACATTGACACAATAACCTTTGTTTCTATCAGAAAAGGAGCCGGAGATTTATGTATATTCCTCAACACTTTCGCGAAGATGATCTCGCCACCTTACAGACCTTTATCCAGGACCATCCATTTGCCACACTGATTACTCAGCTAGAGAATAGATCTGTCGCCAGCCATCTTCCTCTTACCTTTCAGCCGCAGCAAGGTCCCTACGGCACCCTTTTTGGTCATGTCGCGCTGGGAAACCAGCAGTGGAAAACCTTTGATGGCACTCATGAAGCGCTTGTTATCTTTCAAGGTCCCCATGCCTATATCTCTGCTTCCTTGTATGAGAACCCCTCAAAAAGTGTTCCAACCTGGAATTATGCTGTGGTTCATGCCTACGGGATAGTGAAGAAACTAGATGGCGAAGCCTTGCTTCAGCATCTGGCTGCCTTGACACAGTTGATGGAAACAAACCCTGCACGCTCCTGGACGTTTAACCCCACTGATGAGTACATCCAACGCCTGGCACGCGGCATCGTCGGTTTCACCATTCCCATTACCCATCTGGAAGGGAAATATAAGCTCAATCAGAATCGTTCAGCTCAGGATCAGGAACGCGTTGCCGAAGCGCTCTCCTCGGCAACCGATACCGCAATCAGTGCAACTGGTAATTTGATGCAGGCCCACCTGGCTGAACCATACAGAGAAAAAGTAGGGACGCGGGAGGAATGTAGGGGTGGCTGTTCGTCTCTGGTCGTGTCAGCCTACTCACAGAGAGGAGCGCGAAAAGAGATCCGAGAGAGACCTTTCTCCCAGCGCAAATTCACGTAGGGTCGGCTGTTGATCTCTGACCGCCTCGCCGAGCGCTTCTCTCGCAACGCAGAGAGGGAGCGAAATGAGCTCCTTCAACGCGAGAGGGGAGAGAGCTCTTTTTTCGCCCTGCAACCTAAGGAGAAATGTGCCTGGTCTCTCCCGTTTTTTCTCTCTCGCCCATCTGTTACTTGAATCAGCTCTTTTCTAGAGAGCGAGGAGGTATGCCGCAGAAACCACTGATGCTCCAGCCAATCGCTATCCTATTGTCCTGAGCTTGTTTGCCGAGATAGTCATAAAGCGCGAGTGCCTGATCTGTTTTACTCCAGTCCGGTCTGACCTGCGCGAAGGGACTGCGAGCTGTTCGTCGCCCATCCGCGCCATCACCGTCAACCATTGTGTCAACTACGATCCGTTTAGCTCCACTGCTGAGAAGACGCAGCCCAAATTCTTCAACGCTACTATAAGGGAGGCAAGGACTGACGGTGATCTGCGTGGCGATCCCTTCAGCATGAGCTTGCCGCACCAGTTCCCAGCGCTTTGCCAGCAGAGGACCACCCTTGAGCTCTTGGAGATAGCTCTGATCGTCTGTCTCGATTGTCACAGAAAGCCAGCTATAGGGGATGGCTTGCAGCAGAAAGAGATCCCGCGCCGCCAGAGGTGAGCGCGTCTGTACAACAAGAGCATCCAGATCTGGATAATGGGTGAAGACTTCGAGGCAGCGTCGGGTGATCTCATACTTATTCTCCAGCGGCTGATAGGGATCAGTTGTGCTGCTCATAAAGATGCGCAAGCTCTGCCTCTGTTCTGGCTTCATCTTACTTAACGTCTTCTCAAGCAAGTCAGCAGCATTGCTTTTGACCGTGACAGCTTCACCCCAGCCGGTTGAAGCATGGCGAAACTGCCAGTTGGGCAGAAATTGTGCGTAACAGTAGAGTCCACACGTGGTCTGCCCAAAGCCACAGCCGAGATAGCTGGAGAGGGTATGCGTAAAGGGATACGGTCCCGCCGCCAGAAATCCCTGGCGCTGAGGGGTGAGGATACTTGCAGCTTCTCGCTGTTCAATCTCCATCAGAGCACCTTCTCTTGTAACGAACTAAAATGGCGCGAAATGGACTGTGAACAGGCATAGCTCTCTCCTTGTCCTATAGTTTGCCATTGTAAATTGTTTGAGGTCCGCAATTAGAGTGCTTGTAGCACCAATTCTAGCTCTCCCTCGGTTTTGAGAGGTGTTCGGCAAGCCAGAATTACGCGGAAGATCTGTTGACCCCAGTTGGCGGCAATCTTCTCGTCTGTGATTTCGATGCGTTCAATCTGTGGCTGCAATAAGTGTGAATCATAGCTAATTTCTAATGGACGCGTAGGAGTGTTACAGAGTAGTCTCCCTGGCTCAGCTAGTTGGATGCTATCGCGCACCATAAGATGCAGAGCCAGCGTCTGTGGCGCTGCTGCGAAGCGGTAAACATCTTTGAGTACAATCTTAGCTTTGCCTTTTCTCTCCAGCCGTAGTGTGCGTTGCCATTGTAGGAGCGCGGCGTCCGCTGGATAGGCCTCCGCCAGATCGAGCGCTAATTCCGCTAGATCATCTGTGAGGGTACAGCGCACTGCTTGGGCGCGAAATGCTCGACCCGCTTGTTGCTCATATCCATTGATCAGGGGTACGTTGTGGTAGCTGCTTCTCATTGTCCAGATGTTGTAACGCTCTTCGTTAAAGGTCTGGCGTGTGTAAATTCCAACGCCAATATCAAGAATAATCGGTTCACCATTCAGTGCAACGAGAAAGCTGCCGATATCATTATGGTTATGACTTTCATCATTATGGCCGCCTTTTGCCGCTAAAAAAAGGCCCTGCTCTGTTCCCATCTGCTCACGTGTAACCAGAACTTCGATACCATCCAGCCAGGTCTGGAGCAGCAGAGGGGGCGTTGCGTCTGCCTGGACGAGCTTGTTGGTCTCAAAAAGGGCTGGCAACAGACGTCCAGGCACGCGCTGATAATGATAGATACTGCTTATGAGCAGACGGTCTTGCTCGGTAATATCTGAAAGGTTGGTGATTGCTGTATTACTACTCACTGAATTGCGTACGATAAACGCTCCCTGCCGCATTAATAGGGGATCATTGATGCGCTGACCATAGCGATAAATGAGCTCTCCACTCGGTGTGAGACGTGCGGCAGCATCAGCGAAGTTGACATACCACGAGCCGCCGATATGGGTGCGCATAATAAAACGTCCCATCTCCTGAATCAGGGGTATGCCGAAGGCATTCAGCTTTCCCTCTGAGGCTCTATAGAGCAGATCTAAGCTATCGAACAGGCTACCCGCTGCGTTATCCCAGTAGCCGGGTCCCTCATCACAGCCGCCATCGGAGTGATAGCCTGCGAGGAAGCGATCCAGACCCGCAAGAATGCGAGAGACGGTCTGAGTACGTTGCTCTGTGTCGCTCTCCATTAAGAGGGTGACGGCAAGCAGATTGGAATGTATCCAGGGATTCCAGTTATTGGCCGGTGAGGCTTCGCTGCCCAGCCATCTCCAATCGGAAATAGTGCGGTATGGCTCAAGGAGCCGCTCTTGTATCTCGCGCTCAATACGATCCAGTACGACAGGCAGGGTCTGTGTCAATACTGGTTTGAGGAGATACCAGGTCCAGGCAAGCAAGGCACCTGTCTCGGCTGCGAAGAGATCGATGATGCGATAAGCTGTGTCGGGCAGGCCAATGTTGTGTGGTGAAGAGGTACTACTAGCGGACGGTAAAAAGCGTGCAGGTGGATGAAAGTTGTGAGCTGGTAATCCCCAAAAACTTTCTTCGCAAATTACCCATATGCCGTTGATGATATCGTCTAAAAAACGTCCCTTCCCATCCGCACACTCACCCATGAGTAAAGCCAGCAGCGTCTGGCGACGGGCAAAATACTCTTCCTCGTAATGGACACGGTTGCCCGTGCGCACAAACTCCAGAAACAGGGTTGCCGGGAGCGCTGGCCACGTCCAGTGAAGGTATTGCTCTGCCCGGAAGATGAGCTGCCTGCGTACACCTTTTGACAGGGTAAGCCACTGCGCTCGCTCTGCTATTGTAGGATATGGTTGCCAGCTCGCTTGTGGAATGAGTCCCTGTAGTACTAGATTCTGCTGGAAAAAGGGTAGTGAGCAGATTTTTTGTACCACCAGATGTTTGTGGATAGTCCATGCAATCGCCTTTGATTTGAAAAAACTAGAAAGAACATAAGAGCGATAGAGCGAATCTTCTCTTGTTATATGAAATTTCTTTACACTCTGTCAACAAAAATTGCAAAATTGAGCCGCCTGCTGTTTTCAGCTTTCTCAGGATGCCTGGTCCCTGTTACTACCTTGTTACGTATTATGTATCTTTTATCAACAGGAATTTATCTTTTTTCCAGGCCCGTACGTCCTATTATCGTAGAGGTGTTTATGAAGAATATAGTATGATGTTATGTAAATGTTAGTTTTAACAGGTGTTTCAGTGAAAGGCAACATTTTAGAGAGAGGAGAGAGAGGATGGTGTATGGTGGTTGAGACGAATAAATTTAGAGAGACCTTAAAAAGAGCCCGTAAGAAACAAGGCTGGTCACAAGAGACCTTGGCAGAGAAGATAGGGGCAACTGCTGTTACGATCAATCGTTGGGAACGTGGGGGAGCCTTTCCCAGCTTGTTCTATCAGCAGAAGCTCAGTGCCATATTTACTATCAGCCTGGAAGATTTTGGGTTTATACAGGAGAAGTAGCAGAAGAAAAAGATCATCAGGAGGAGTATGCACAACAGTTCTCCTCGCTTGTAGTGCGTGAGAAACATCCAAACTCTGCTCTTTTTTTTCAGTACTCATCTTCCTGGCCCTCAAGAATTTTATAATCGCGTTGCAGAGCGAAACACGCTTGTAGAACGTACTTTTCATCGTTCATCAACCTCACTGGTGGGGACGAGGCGGGTTGGGAAGACCTGGCTCATTGAGTATTTGTTGCTGGAGGCAAAGCAGCAGTTAGGGTCACGCTATCGTATCGGCTATCTTGATGCCACTATGGCAAGTTGTGCAACTCTGGAAGGTTTTGTGGCACGGGCGATAAAGGTTTTGGGTGTGACCGTGGCAGAGCGAGCCGCTGGTCTGGATCTGAGAGTTCTGGAAGATGTGCTTGAGCGCTTCAAGAGCAAAAATATCTATCCTGTTCTTTGCATCGATGAGTTTGATGCATTTATAGGAAATAAGCATATTTTTAATTGGCATTTTTTTTCCGCTTTACGAGCTATGGCCCAGAATGGCTTGATTCTGGTGATTGCAAGCAGAAACCCGGTCATAGAAATTGTGGGGAACGATGGCCTGACCAGCGGCTTTTTCAATATTTTTGAACAGGTTACGCTGGAACCATTTACTTTGCTAGAAGCCCAGCGCTTTGTGGAGGAAAAAGCTCGCCTGGCTAATTTTACTGAGGTAGAGCGACTGGCTTTTATGCGCTATGGCTGTATTGGTAATGATCAATGGCCGCCGATCCGTCTACAACTTGTTGGAAAAATGCTTTGGGAAGCTAAAACGCTTGCCCTTACTGAAGGTGAGCAGTATTACCAGGGAGAAGATGGAAGTTATTGGCAAAGGTTTGAGCAAAAACTTGAAGAAAAATACCGAGGAGTAGTGAGATAAGTGTATTTTGTAGGCAGTATCTATAAGCATTTTATCCTTGAGCCCTGTCTCTGGCTCTTCTATTGGGGCTTTCAACGCCGAAAGGTAGATGTGATATTCGAGCGTTATCAGCATCTCAGGCGCTTTATTGTTGGTCTCCGTTTCTTCCCGCTTTTATTTTTGTTGAGCTACGGGATCGCTGCTTTGTTTTTATTATTTTTGCATGCCATCTCTTCCCTGCGCCTTTCATTTGCTGATGAACTTGGCTTTCCATTACTCTTCCATACGCTATTTGGTACACTTGTCGGTACTTTGATAGGATGTAGTATTGGTCCTACCGAAGATATTGGCTTTAGCCTTGTTGGCGGCGTGGTTGTCGCTCTGCTGTTAAGTCAGAGGTATGGCGGATTTTTTGAAGATAGTATCGGTGGCTTTACTGCTGGAATAAGTGCGAATGCTGATCATTGGCATTCTGGCAAAGAGATCTGGCAGGAACTTTCTCTTGGGGCTTAGTGCTGGTATCGTAATTGGCGTTTTCCTGGGCTTTGCGCTGGGAAGGGAGTTTGGCGGCGCGGTAGGCACAATTTCTGGCAACATTATTGGTATCGGGATTGGTATTGCAATTAGTAGGACAAGAAATCCGGGTATTGGGAATGTAGTAGGTGAGAGAAGAAGCTTAACTGTTTGTATTATTCTCACTATTCTGCTCTGCTTTATCTATAGTGTCGTGGGAGCGCTATTTTTTGCTGGTAGCTATATCCTTGTTTCTTATCGCCTGCCTCTCTACGCTATGAGTTGCCTTTCCAGCATAAAAGCATATTTCCTGAGCAGAAAGCAGCCGTCACGAACCTTCTTTTATCTCCATGCTTCCTCGCTTTATTGGGATGAGCAATGTCTCTTTCCTCTTCCAGGAATACGCTCAATGCTCTTTCTTGCTTCACAAGAGAATGTTGAAGCTACCCTAAAAGAGATAAATTTTATTGTCTATGAGCGACCTGCGCAAATAGGGGCTGCTCGTATGATTGCCGCAGAAATTATGCTGGACGATTTTCGTGGCCGGGACAGTTTACGCACGATTGCCCAGGCCTCTCAGCGCTTTCAAGAAAATCTTCCTCAGGGCGTTGGCCTGCTGAAGCCGCTATGGATGAAAGCGTTTACCCATTTGAACAATGCTAGCATCAATGCAGAGCGTGCCTGTAGTCCTTTGGGCTGGCAGGCAAAATTTAATGCGCTGACTACCATGACTTTGGAGCTGCGAGAGGTATCACTCAATGAGGTTTTTGCTCATCTCCATCTGAATGACCTGCTCGAAAATGTGGTTGCTCTCTGGTTAGAAGTTGCCCAACAGGAACTGCAAATACTGGAGAGTGCTCCTGAAAGAACGAAATTTATTAGCAACCCTTATTCTCCGGGATTAGCCCTGGATCTGCATACCTCTTCATTTGTGGGACGTTTAGAACTGGCGCAGTTGCTGAGTGATGCTCTCCGCAAACGACCAACATTTCTTCTTTACGGTGAGCGGCGCATGGGGAAAAGTAGTGTCCTTAAGCATCTGCCGGATTTATTAGGTAGGCGCTATATTACCATTTTCTATGACTTGCAAAGTCGTGGAACTTCATCCAGTGTAGCCGCTTTTCTTAGTACTGTGGCTGAAGGAATTTATGAAGGGATGAATGCTCGCACGCTCAAAGTCAAAGAACTGGATTTTTCTTTATTGCAGGAGGCGGCGCAGAAGAATGAGGCGACAGTTTATTATGTTTTTATGAAGTGGTTTAAGCAGATAGATGCTGTTTTAAAGCAGGAAGGGTACATACTTCTCCTTACTTTTGATGAATTTGAATATTTAGAAGAAGCCAGTCAGCAGCACTATCTTGACATCAATCTGCTTCTCGATTGGTTCCGCAGTCTGACGCAAAATTATGCTCAGGTCTCTCTCCTTTTCAGTGGCCTGAAGATGTTTGGAGAGATGGGGCCGCATTGGATAAGTTATTTTGTCTATGTAGAGGCATTGAAGATAAGTTTTCTCACATTTGAGGATGCCCGCAAGCTTATCCTAGAGCCGATAACCCTTTTCCCTGGAGAACGGGTTTTTCCAGAAGCGGTCATTACTGAAGTTATCAGGATCACTCACGGGCATCCTTTTCTTATCCAGGCGCTGTGTTCTGCCTTGATCGATATATTGAATAGTGAGAATAGTCAGACAGTAGAGCTCACTTCGCTAAGACAAGCGATGGACAAGGTCTTAAAAAACTGGGGAAGTACCTATTTCCGTGATCTCTGGGAGCGTACTCCCCCTGAGCATCAAAGGATCTTGAAGCTGCTTACAAGTGTGGAAAAGCCTACGTTCGCGCAGGAAAAATATTCTCTAGGTGGAGATAGCCTTCGTTCCGCTCTAGAGACTCTAGTAGAACGGGATCTCATTGTCCTTAACGAAGACCACGAATATAGGATCGCCGTTCCTCTCTTTCAGGAGTGGTTAGTGCGCATATCCAGTTATTCATCTAGCTAAATTGGCTTTTAAAGAACGGCTTCCTGCTATTCGTGGCGGCAGGCCTGGCAGCGCCCAAAAAGGGTAAGGGAATGGCCTTCGATCTCGAAATGCGTCTGGTTGCCTATGGCGGCAATCTGCTCAGCGGGGACACAGAGGTCTACCTCGACGACGCGATGACATTGCGTGCAGGTCAGATGATGGTGATGCTCTTCGCTACCGCAAACTCGGTAATGGTGGCTCCCATCGGCGAATTCTATGCGATTGAGCAGACCAATATCTACCAGTTTTTCGACAGAACGAAAGACAGTGGCTCGTCCAATTTTTGGATCTAGCAGGCGTAGCTCTTGCCACAGATCATCAGTGGTAAAATCTTCTCCCTTATTGGCTAGATCGATTAAGCAGTCTGCAATCAGGCGGCGCTGGCGTGTATTGCGCTGGCTTAACTCTCCGAATGCGGAGTTAATTTTCTCTGAGATCAATGTGTTCTGCTTCTTTCTACTCATCCGTTTAGTTTCTCTAGCTTTCCCTCTAGTATAGCACAACGATTTTCAGAGAACAAATGCAATATGAACATCTGTTCATTTTAGCGATGCCAATGGTTCTTTTTGACCTATACAGCTCTGGCAACGGTCAATAGTATTGATCCGGCGCGGAGTGTGCCAGCGACTATAGAGCAGGGAGGCAAAGTAGGTCAGCGAGGAGAGGGCTGTAATATAAAATCCGACAGGGAGTTGTCCGACGAAGGCGAGGAGCAGGCCGCCCCAGGTAAAGAAGAGACTGAGGCCTACGGATAGGAGTAGGGTGGTGAGTGGTCTATGGGCTACTCTTTGCGCTGTCGCGGCAGGCGCGATCAGGAGGGCCGAGACCAGGAGGGCACCCATGACCAGAATGGATTTGGCGGTGGTCACTCCTAAGAGGAAAAGAAAGATGATGGAAAGAGCTCTTACGGGTACGCCACGCGTTTGTGCTATCTCTGGATCAATGGAGGCGAAGAGCAGGGGCCGGAAGATAATGGTCAGGATGAGCAGAATGACGATGCTGCTTATGAGTGTGAGCTGGATATCTGCCCTGCTGACGCTTAAGATGGAGCCGAAGAGGATACCCAGGCCGGCGTTAGAATGTGCGCCGCTCTGTTGGGTATAGAGACTCAGGAAGAGTACGCCTAATCCTAATGCAAAGGAGAGGACCATACCAATTTCTATATCTCGACCCTGTATACGTTTTCCTAAACTGCCTATACCAAGTGCGGCTAGCAGGGTGAAGGCGATCATGCCGATGAAGGCGCTGACTCCGAGGATGACGGCTCCCGTAGCTCCGGCAAAGCCGATGTCGGTCAGGGCTTCTCCAGCGAATGCCTGTGCTCGTAGGACGACAAAGTAGCCTATCAGGCCGGTTACAATGGCGACGATGGTTCCTGCAAGCAGGGCATTCTGCGCGAAATCGTGTTGTAAGATCGTGACTAGCATACGTTTCTTTCTTTCTTTCCTTCTCTTCCCTTTTATCGCGTGACCTGCTCTGTCAAATTTTGAGCCCTTTCAGAGTCTATTGCAGCATCCTCTATTGGAATGATGGGAAACTTTTTTTCATCCTGTTTGCGCTGGCCTCTCCCTTGCCAGAGGGGTGAGAGCAGGCGTACCGGCAGATAGACGAGAAACGAGATCGTTGCGAGATAAAAGCTCACCGGCCAGCTCCCATCCTGAAACTCGAAGGCCATGATAATGCTGAACCAGAGGTAGAAAACTCCTAATGCACAGGCGAGCAGGATGGCCCAGATGGGTCGCTGAAAGATTCGCGTGGCTGTTGCGGCTGGTCCAATCAGTAGCGTAAAGAGCAGTAACGCGCCCACAATCTGAATAGAAATAGAGACGGTAATAGCGAGGAGCAGCATAAAGGTGATGGAGAGAAAGCGCATAGGCACGCCTCGCGCCTCCGCAACCTCTGGATCGAAAGAGCTGAACAGGAGTGGTCGAAAGAGGAGCAGGAGCGCGGCAAAGACAAGGAGGCTACAGAAGATGCTCGTCATAACATCGCTCTGGCTCACGCCCAGAATGGTGCCGAAGAGAATGCTGTAGACGCGTTCGGCGTAGCCAGAATAGAGAGAGAGGAACATGAGTCCCAGACCCAGGGCGAAGGTCATAAGAATGCCGATAGTCACGTCTCGTTCGCCGGTTTTTTTGCCGAGCAGGGCAATACCGATTCCTGCACTCATTGTGAAGGCAAAGAGGCCATAAACCGGGGCAATGCCGAGCAGGACGGCTCCGGCGGCTCCTGCAAAAGCGATGTTGGGGAGTGCGTGTCCGGCAAAACTGAGTCCGCGCATCAGTAGAAAATAGCCGATGAAGGCGGCCACAATCGCAAAGCAGGTTCCCGCGATCAGCGCGTGCTGAATAAAGAGATAACTCAGTGCATCTAACATACGTGTACCTCTAGAAGCTTTCCAAATCTTTCAATTCCTGCAAGTTTTTAACCTTTTGCTTAGCGAGAACTCTTTCGCTGCTTCTTCGCTGCTTCAAATTTCGGCTCCCACGACAAAGAGTCTTCCCAGTGCCTGGACAACTTCTACCTGGGAATTATAGAGTCTGCTCAGTGTCTCGCTGGTAATCACCTCTTCTGGCGTGCCAATCGTGCTCTGTGCGTTTGCCAGATAGAGCACACGGTCAATTTCAGGAAGTAGTGGGTTGATATCGTGTGTGACCAGGAGTACAGCGATGTTGCGGGCGCGGGCGACTCTGGCGATGAGGCTTACAATCTCTTGCTCCCGGCTGATATCCAGATTATTTAATGGCTCGTCGAGGAGCAGCAGGCGTGGATTGGTGAGGAGGGCCTGGGCGATGAGCAGGCGCTGTTGCTCGCCACCGGAGAGCTGCCCAACCGGAGCATTGGCGAACTCTAGTGCTCCGACCTCTTCCAGGGCAATATCAATCAGCCCATCACGTTTTTTCGAGGGCCAGCCTGGTCCCCAGCGGTGCCCATCCAGACCAAATCCGACCACGTCTCGCGCTCTTAAGGCCAGATCGGCTTCAAGGATGCGATGTTGCGGAGCGTAGCCGATGGTGCTATTTCCGCGCCTGGGTGGCCGTCCTAGAATACGCACCCTGCCAGAACTGGCTTTTACTAAGCCGAGCAGGACCTTGAGAAGTGTGCTCTTGCCCGCGCCGTTTGGACCAAGAATTGCGATAAACTCTCCCTCTTCTACTATAAGATTCATGTTTTCCTGAATAGTGCGGTTTCCTAATCGGATGGTAACCTCTTCCAGGGTAATTACAGGTTGCCTTGTATTTTGCTCCACTACGTTGCTCTTCTCCTATTGCTTTAGATCTTGTTCTAGTTGATTAAGCTGACCAAGCATCCAGGTCTGGTAGGTCTTGCCTGCTGGCATCGTCTCGGTGACTGGCAGGATTGGGATGTGCTGCGCTTTTGCCTCGCTCTGCAAGGTATCGGTGAATTTAGAGGCCGTTTGTTGATTGAAGATCAAGACTTTGATTTGCCGTTTATTTACCTGGTCCTCTGCTATTGCAACAGATGAGGCTGGCGGATCATTCCCTTCAGCCATCGCTTTCTGGAATTCCTGAGGTGTTTTAACATCGAGGCCGAGGGGGATGGCTTGATACTGAAAGATGGTTTCGGTCAGACCTACGGGTGTGCCCTGATATTTGCTTTTGATCTCGCTGATTTTTGCCTGAATTTGTTGCAGCGATTGCTGGAATGTGTGCAGGTTGTGGTCATAGACAGTGCTATGACTACTGTCTATAGTTTTTAACTGTGTGGCAATGGCGGCGGCAATCGTACTGGCATTTGCATAGCTATACCAGACATGCTCGTTGTTGGGGAGCTTAACGGTGGCAAGATCAAATCCTTTCAGGACCTGACGATTATTGTTCGGTGTGCTGGAGAGTAATCGATCCATCCAGTCGTCGTAGCCACTCCCATTGGCGATCACTAGCCGGGCTATGCCAACGGCCCTGGCATACTTTGGATTTGATTCAAAAGTGTGTGGATCAATGTTGGGATCAGAAATAATGCTGGTTACGCTTACATAACTACCGCCAATCTGGTGGGCAATGTCCCCATAAAAATTTTCAGCGGCGACCACCGGAATGACCGACGAAGATGATGTAACGCTGGTACTTCCACAGGCGTTTAAAAGAAGAAGGCAACATATGAAAAAGAGTCCTGCGGCACTCTTGAAAGAGATCCTGAAAGGCATAAATACAACTCTCCCGTATATCTTTGAAAAAGAGATGTGCAATAATGAGACTATATCTCTTTTGTGAAAGAATAGCATACCCTGCAAAGAAATGCAATGAGATACTATCTCAATATGAGCTCTATATGATTAAGCTAGGCAAAGTGGGCAGTGAATGTTCTTCTAGGATCTCCATGATCGCGAAAGACGGTCAGAGCAGTGCTTTCACTGGTAGGTTCAATTGGAGTATACTACTAAGTGCTAAGCAGGGTGTAGAAACTATTCTGCACCCCGTTATGCGTGCAGAAACTTTCTGCTTATCACAGGCGTAATACTTGTTGATAGTTACAAGATATTTCTGCTCAAGAAAATGAAGAGGAAGGTTATTGTAATGGAACTTGGTATGATCGGCATCGGGAGAATGGGCGCGAATATGGCCCAGCGTCTCCTCCGAGCGGGACATAAAGTTGTTGGTTACGCTCGTACGGCGTCAACGGTTGAGGCGCGGGTAAAAGATGGCTCTATTTCGAGTGGCGCTACGTCTCTGGGCGATGTGGTGAAGCAGCTCAGTACTCCCCGTATTATCTGGCTGATGGTTCCGGCTGCCTCTGTTGATCAGACTCTGGCCGAGCTTCTGCCGATGCTCTCAGAGGGCGATATCGTGGTGGATGGCGGAAACTCCTATTATCACGATGATATTCGTCGCGCTGGCGAACTGGAGAAGCATGGTATCCATTATCTTGACTGTGGAACGAGCGGGGGTGTCTGGGGTCTGGATCGTGGATATTGTCTGATGATTGGCGGCGAGAAAGAGATCGTTGACAAGCTTGATCCTATTTTCTCAGTCCTTGCCCCTGGCGTTGGTAGCACTTCTCGTACACCGGGTCGCGAAAAAATTGGTGGTACGGCGGAAGCGGGCTATCTGCTTTGCGGTCCGCATGGGGCGGGGCACTTTGTAAAGATGGTCCACAATGGTATCGAATATGGTATTATGGCCGCGTACGCTGAAGGTCTGAATATTCTGCACCATGCCAATATTGGCAAAAGTGACCATGTGGTCGATGCAGAGACGGCCCCTCTGAGCGATCCTGCGTACTACCAATATGATATCAATCTGACCGATGTTACCGAACTGTGGCGTCGTGGCAGCGTGATTGGCTCCTGGCTGCTTGACTTGACGGCTATCTCCTTCTTGCAGAGTCCTGAGCTGGAGGAGTTTTCTGGTAAGGTCTCGGATTCCGGCGAGGGACGTTGGACGATTGGGGCCGCTATCGACGAGGGTGTGCCTGTGCCTGTTTTGAGCGCAGCGCTCTTTGGCCGCTTCAGCTCACGTGGTCAGAATGATTTTGCGAATAAGATTTCAGTCCGCTATGCGCTATCAATTTGGTGGTCACTTCGAGAAGAAAGACTAATTGCGCCTTCTGGCTTCTGTTTCTTCAATGTAAACTATTGGACAGCTCCATGCTTGCTGTCCGATAGTTTGGCAGATATATGTATCTCAACTTATGAACAGCTCCTCATTCACCTGCTAGATAGGTCTCCAGGCCTTGTCGCACTTTTGAACGCGCACGGTGGAGGAGCACTCGCTGATTGACCGGTGATAATCCTAATGTTGCACAGATCTCTTCGGGTCTCCTTCCTTCGATATCACAAAGTACCATAACTGTCCGTTGACTGAGCGGGAGTGCCTGTAATGCTTTGATGATACATGCGCGAGTTTCTAATGAAAGCAGACATGTTTCTGGAATGGTGTTTCTATCTTCTCTGAGGGAGTGCCAGCCACTGGAACAGGGCTTTGGCTCATCGATAAATGCACCTTCTTCATTCGTGGAGAGTGAAGAGAAAGAGATCATACGCTGCTCACGGAGAGCGTATGTTTGAGCCCGATGAATGAGAATACGAGCGATCCAGGTTTTAAGTGAAGAGCGTCCTTCAAAATAGGCTATGCGTTGAAATACACCCATCCAGGTCTCTTGTACTACCTCTTCGGCGCTACTTTGTGATCTGACATATTTTTTAGCGAGAGCTAACAATGAAGAGCTATATTGCTTAATGAGTTGATTGAATGCTGTTTCGTCCCCCTCTTTCAGACGTTTCGTCAAGTCGGATTTGTCGGGATAGTTTTCGTCTTTGCTGACTACCTCATCCGTATCCTCTTGCAAGAGAATACGGCGCGTAAGTGCTTGCTTTCTGCTGCGGCTGATATTTTTCTGTATTCATTATCGATTTTTTCCTCGTAGTTTTTCCTGTTTAAAGTAAGTCAGTTAGCTAACTTATTGCCTATAAAAAAATCTGTAAGGCAGATGCTTCTCAGAGAATCAAGGTGTGGGTATTAGAGTGAAAGTATCCATTGTTTCATACGTTGGAGTTTGCGTTCCAGAAGTTGTGGCGAGCGAGCGCTTGCCGCAATGAGAAAAGAGCCTTGAAACCAGGCAATCATATCAATTGCCAGATCTTTTGCTTCTTGCTCATCCTTGCCAAGCTGCCTAAACTGTTCTTCTGTCCAATCAAGATATGTCTGAAGCATACGCGCTGCTCTACTGACCAGTGGACTATCCTCTTTATCGATTTCCAGATTTAAGCTACCATATGGGCAACCATAGCGTGTCAGCTCTGATTTGGTGTCGCGCTCAAGGTCGATTAATGTTAATAGACGCTCATGAGGTTCTGCGATACTATGGCTCCATTGCGCAAAACGTGTTTGTAGGCGTTGGATATGCGACTCAATCACGGCTTCTAGAAGCGCATCTTTCGTACGAAAATGATAGTAGAGATTCCCCAGCGGAATCTGCGCCTCCTGAGCAATATCGGCCAGCGTTGTGCGTGCTATCCCCTGTTGATAAAATTTCGTTTTTGCTGCCACAATCAACTGATCCCGTTTTGTGCTGTTTGCCATTTTCAATAATCCTTTAATGTATAAGTCAGTTGACTAACTTACTATGAGATAAGTATAAACTAAGCCTGTCTTGATTGTCAACTCGTATCACGCCCCCCTCACCAGGTTATTTGTGTGGTAGCTGCTAGTTACTTGGCGATGAGAATTTCCAGGTCGCGTTCACGCAGGGTATTCAAGATTGCAGGATCGGCTGAGCTATCGGTGATCAACAGATCAATCGCGTCTACATCACACAGGCGCGCCAGGGCGACTTCGCCCACTTTGGAGCCATCGGCTACAATAATACGGCGGTGAGCGGCCTGAAGCATGCGGTGTTTCATGTCGGCTTCAGGGAGGTTGAGATTAGTGATGCCATGTTGGGTATCAATGCCGTTGCAGCCAAGAAAGACTGTGTGTGCATTAATATGTTCTAGCATAATTCCGCCTAATGGATCAACCAGTGAATGTTGCAGGGGACGTAGTGTGCCGCCAATGACGACGACGGAGAATCGGGGAATCGCCTGTTCCAACTCTAGCGCAATATTAAGCGCGTTCGTAAAGATGACTACATCTTGTAGTTCGGTTCTTTTCAGCAACTCATGAGCGACAGCCGTCGTTGTTGTACCAACATCCAGGATAATGGTTTCACCCGAAGTAACCAGGCTCGCGGCAACTTTTGCGATTAAAGCTTTCTCGAAAGAGTGCGTATTGCGTGTCTCCTCAAATGAGCGTTCAGCATGGGTACGGAGATTTGGCATAGCGCCACCTCGTATACGACGAATGTGTTTTTGCTCTGCAAGCGCATCGAGATCGCCACGCATCGTAACCTCTGATACGCCGAAGCGAGCACTAAGATCCGAGACCTTAACAAAATCTTTCGCTTTAATAAAGGTCAGCAAGAGTTCACGGCGTACCTCAGTAGGCATGTCTCCATTGATTTGTGGTGTATCAGTCATCGAACTTCCTCCACTGAAAGAAAAAGAGACACTTTTTGCATTGTCACACTGAATAGCTGTTGCGTCTCCTGAACTTGCTGTCGCGAGCAGTAAGTCTCTCCTGGCTTATCTGATATAAAAGCACATCGAACGAAACGTAGCTTGTATCACAATAGTACTCAACGATTGCGAAATTTGTCAATAGATTTGCATTTTCTTCATAAACGTAAAGAAGGGAAAGACATCGAAAGCAGAAAATGTGCAGCCTGTTCTGGAAAGATTGCCAATGTTTGGAAGAGAAGAGGAAATTCTGTTCATTATTGCCAGAAATGCGCAAAGGATCAAGCGATTGGGCAGAATGTTGCAGATTTTCTACTTTTTATTTCTTTTTTTGCTAAATTGTTTTTCCATGTTTCCTTTCGATGCTTGACAGAAGCATATTCTTTCCTTATACTTAATCTAGTTTCCTATTATATCTGTCCCGCTTCAGAAAAGAGCATATTTAAGGAGCAGTACAACCTATTTACAGCGCTGCAAAGCAGGATGCAAGAAGTAACAGATGTTGTCATTGCTATTCGACTGAAATTCCATTGACAGAACTATGGATATTGTCATTCTTTTCTTGGAAGGTGAGTTGATATGGAGAAGAATTTGGGTAGCCTCGTTGAAGAAACAGCGTTGTCAGGATTTAACGAAGAGGAAATGGTACCTCTGCCAATGTTCTCTGAGGAGGAGCGTCAACGAGCTAAAAAAGGGATTCCCTATGTTACTCTCCTCTATATTGAGCAGCTTGAGCAAGTGAGCAGAAACGCCTGCCAGGTTTGGGAGCATGTAGTGACCGCGCTCAATACCAATCCTCACTCTCGCCTGGAAGAGGTAAGATATGAGTTTCTGCGCTCGTTAAACAGCTTTTATGAATCCTATGAACAAGTAGGATTTCTCCTTCCAGAGAGCTCAGAAGAAGACGAATAAAACAGTTTCTCCCATCTTTTTCCCCTCTATGCCTCTTTCAAGTGAGTTTTTTTACGCTACCTTGTTTTGAGGAGACGTTGCGTCTCTCTTTAAGAACACATCTGAAGCGACTTTCGTTCAGAGATTTTCTCCTTATTTACTGTGCTCTTCGTGAAATTTGCGATTTTCTCGGATAGGTAGGACTTTTTTCTTATCTTTTGACATGAAGCTATAGCTGCTGTTATAAATGGGAGGAAGATGAGAAATAAAAGGTTTAATAAGGAATTTCCTCATTTTTCATACAATACCTTTTTCCTTCTAGCCGCAATGGTTTTGACGATTAGTAGAATAGACCTGGCTGCTAGAGAGAGAATTATGCAAAATAATGTATATTTAATCTATGACAAAGGAAGTGTTGTACTATGACTCTGTATCAACGTTTATTTGGCACGAAAAGATTCATGAAACGATGGATCTATGGACTGGGAATTGTCGCTTTAGCGCTTGTTTTGTTACAAGTGAATGCCTCTCATGCCGCCCCAACTGTCGTAACTGCTACCGTCTCTCACTGGATGTATGTGATAGATGATGGCGAGGTTTTTGTCTATGATATTGACAATAATAATGCACTGGTGAAACAATTTGCTATCCCTGAGCGGGGCAAGCGCGGCGTAGGTGTAGCTCCTAAACAGGGTATACTCTATGTGAGCTCATGCGGTGCGAATAATTGTAGTGGCCAGCATGGTACTTTATTGGCGTATGATCTTGTTCATAATAAAGTAGTATGGAATGTCAATTATCCATTTGGTGTGGATCAATTTGCAGTGACTCCTGATGGCAATACTATCTATATGCCTCATGGCGCTGATGCCTCTGATACTACTATTTCCATTATTAGTACAAAGAATGGCGCTGTTACCGGATCGATTAAGACGCCTTTTAATGGTCATAACATGGTCACTTCTCTGGATGGAACCCAGGTCTATGTCACGGGTTATACTGGTCAGAATTATAGCAATCCCCTGGTGTTGACGACAGCTAAGAACACTATTGCGTATTCTGCCGGACCAACTACGAATGGTGTACGCCCATTCACTGTAAATGGTAAGAATACTCTGATGTTTACAACCTCTACGAGTACCTGCGGATTTCAGGTGTTGAGTCTTGTCACGAAAAAGACTCTCTATACGAGCAAATTCAGTGGTTCTTGTGCCTGGAATCCCAGTAATGCACCCAGCCACGGTATCTCGCTCTCGCCCGATGAGAAGCGGGTCTACATTATGGATGCTCCTATGGATCAGCTTGAGGTCTATGATGTAAGCAAGATTCTGACATCTGCACCAGTCTTTGTGGCCAGTATTCCTCTCCACTCTCTGAGTGGCACCGAGAGTCCCTGCCAGACCTATTGTGAGCGCGAAGGTTGGGTCTTGAATGATCTCTCTGGACGCTATGTCTATGTTGGAGATGCAGGAAGTGTTATAAATACTAGCACACTGAAGGTTGTGGCAACCCTCGCCCCTCTTCAGAGTACACGCCAGATGGTAGAGATCGACTGGACAAATGGTGTTCCTACGGCGACGAGCACACGCTTCGGTCTCGGTCACGTAATCCAGTAAACTTCTCTTGATTTTCTCACTGCTGAGCATACTCGTACTTGAGTATGCTCAGCAGCGTCTTGAAAACAGCTTATTAAGAGATCTGATAAAAGTCGTAGAAGAGCTGAATTGGGGCGAGTGTTTGTAAAACTGGATAAGGGAAGCATTGGGCGTAGTCCTCAACCCGCCCTAGCTGAGCAACCCGCTCTAGAAATACGGCCATTGTTTCTTCATGAACTCGCCAACCTCTGCGCAGAAATTGGTTCCAGATGTTCCGTCCCGTAAGACCAGGTTCCTTCTCCTTTTGGGCTGATTGTCCAAAGGCAGGAGGGAAGAGACGTCTGTATGATTCCCAGTTGTAGAGCCATGAGCCGCCACGTACCTGGATTGCTTCTGGATGTCGGTGTTTAATCTCCTCAAGTATTGTCTTCAATTCAGCTTTGCGAGCGTCAATCCTGTGATGGCTGAGCGGTCCATGCCCTGATCTGTCTGCATCTGAAAAGTGGAAATGGATCGTACGAGACTCAGGATGATAGTCGTAGGCAAAGCAGCCCCAGTGCTCCTGATCCGTAAATTTTGGGATCTCTTCATACCTCTGAAGATAAAATTGATAGGTAAAAGCGGCGGTATCTGTTGTTTGTTGTTGCCCTTGTATATACTTCTGCCAGACTGGATTTGTAGGGTCCATGCTCCAATCCAGGCCAAGAATGCGGTAGATAGCGGTATAGTGCAAGATTGCTTGCTCGAAAGGTTGTTGCGCTAGCGTGGAGATTTTTTGTGCAAAAACCAGTTGCAACATGAAAAAAGGTTGAGCGTAGACCGGAGAAGTTTCTGTTGCCAAAATTCCCTCCTTTGAGAATTTTTCTTATCCACTTTAAAATAGCAATGCTTATACATCAAGGACGATTATAAAGTAGTTGACAAGTATGTAGACCGATTGGTATAATTTTTGAGGAACAGGAGAATGATGATGGCTTCAACGCGTGATCATATTATTGAAGTAACAAGCCAATTGCTTGAAGCTCAAGGGTATCATGCGACGGGCTTGAGCCAGATTATTGCTGAGAGTGGCTCACCAAGAGGCTCGTTGTATTACTATTTTCCTCAGGGGAAGGAGGAATTAACGGCTGAAGCTGTGAACCAGGGAGGAAAGCGCACGGCGCAAAGGATTGAGCAGGAGCTTATGGGCATCGAAGACCCTGGGGAAGCATTGCTGCAATTTATCAAGAATATCGCGTATCACATAGAACAATCTGGTTTTTCGGCTGGTGGCCCTCTGACAATTGTGGCAATGGAGACGGTCAATTCAAGTGAGCGCTTAAATCAGGTCTGCCGCGAATCTTATCAGTCATTGCAGCAAGTAGTGGCAGATAAATTTATGCGCAGTGGCTATTCCGCAGTGCGGGCGGCGCAGTTGGCGGTCTTTGTTATTGCAACCATCGAAGGGGGAATTATCTTGAGTCGGACTTACCATAGCGGTGAACCGCTTAGGCGTGTTGCAGATGAACTTGGTAGCTATGTAAAAAGCGTCTCTAGAGAGTAGGAATGTTGTAGCGGTAGGGTGTTACTTTTTGTCTTTGATCAAGAGATGCTATGAAGCGTAAGCATAATCTGTTAATCGATAGAGAGAAATAAGTGGAGTTTTAAAGGGGTAGGATACAATGAGAGCTATCCGTATTCATGAACGTGGGAACGCCGGTGTGATGTTGCTAGAAGATATCGTGACTCCTATACCGCAGCAGGGCGAAGTCTTGATCAAAGTTGTCGCGGCAGGGGTAAATTATGCCGATACAGGAGAGCGCAATGGACAGTATCCTAATCTAAAGCCTTTGCCATTGACGTTGGGATTTGAAGTGGCAGGGAATGTTGTTGTGCAAGGTCCTGGTGTGACTACTCCTGCCATAGGTACCCGTGTAGTGGCTCTGGTTGAAGGTGGATACGCGGAATATGCGGTAGCACGAGCGGAAGTGGTTGTCTCATTGCCAGAGGAGGTGAGTTTCGCACAGGCTACCGCTGTTCCTGTGCAAGGGCAGACGGCTTATCTTGCTCTGACTAAAGCAGCCCGTCTCAAAGCGGGAGATGTAGTGCTGGTACATGCGGCGGCGGGCGGCGTTGGTTCGCTGGCTGTGCAGCTTGCGAAGGCTATGGGGGCGGGGATGGTTATCGGCACGACGACGACAAAGGAAAAAATGCAGCTGATTCGTGATCTAGGGGCGGATAGCGCGATCTCTACTTTAGATGGTAACTGGGTTGAGCAAGTAATGCGCATGACTCGTGGACGGGGTGTCGATATTGTGCTGGATGCGGTAGGTGGTTCTATAGGACAGCCGAGCGTCGTTTGCCTGGCTTTATTTGGACGTCTGGTTACGTATGGCTCTTTGCAAGGTAAACCAACGCCGTTTGTGATGCAGATGTTGATACAAAAATGCTTGAGCGTCATCGGGTATAATACCATTGTACAGCCCTTAGAGGATCAGCTAGAGGCGAGCCAGGCTCTGTTGCGTTTTATTGCAGATGGGCAAGTCCGTGTTGTATTGGATCACACGTTTCTCTTGACAGAAGCTGCTGCCGCGCACCAGGCAATTGAAGCCGGGCAGACAAAAGGGAAAGTCGTGCTGTCTGTAGACTAAAAGAAGGCGAGCAAGGGGCTTTACTACTACATCTACAATCAAAAAAATTGCGAAAAACCCTACAAGAATGCAGACGAATATAATGTACCTAATCCCATGATGAAATCTCCTTCCTTACAACATAACCGAGTTCCTGCGTGCGTCGGGGGCGCGAGAGGACGCGCTTGGCGAGGAGGACATTATGAAGCGTGCAGACAGCGTTAGCTTGCAGAAGCAACGTCGCATGCACGCGCAATCGTGTCCCCCTACATCCCTGGCCCGGAGATGTTGTTGGAGGAGGTGCTGTTCAGCTCCGTCCGTGCTTGCCATAGCCCATCTAGCTCGACAGAGAGGGCACGAAACGCATTGACTCCAACCAAATCAGCCAGATATGGAATTGTCCCCCTCGCCCAGAGAAAGGAAGCGAACAGGCTTTCGTAGGGACACCATGAAGCGGCCTCCCCGCGCAACTGCTCCTCGCCCGCACGCGAAATGGTGTCCGTTCCCCCAGCTCCTCTCGCCCTGTAAAAGGTGGTCCGGCAGAGAGGTCCTCTCCCCACTTGTCATTTTGTTGGAGTCAATGCACGAAACGAGGTCCCGACGAGCGTTTTCGCCTCTTCTTAAAAGAGTGTTCGGGAGAGAGAAGTAGATGAGGGTTGATTATGCCAAAAAATATGTTATATTTAGACCGTAAAGTCTAATTGAGTAGTCTAAGATTTTACATGCGCTTTTTTCTACTCTTACATAAAATAGGAGGGAACGGTGATGCCAACAAGTATGACGAAAAAATTGGTTCATGGTGCTGTGCTGCCGGGCTTTGAGGTAGTGCAGGAGGAGTTTGTGCGGAATTTTACGGCACGTGGCGAACTGGGGGCGGCTTGTACGATTTATTATCAAGGCAGGAAGGTGGTTGATCTTTGGGGTGGCCTGCGCGATCCTCGCACTCGTGCACCCTGGGAGGAAGAGACTATGGTCCTGGTCTTTTCGACAACAAAAGGTCTGGCCGCTCTCGCGATGGCCCTGGCTCACTCTCAGGGCCTGTTTGAGTACGATGAGCCTGTGGCACGCTACTGGCCTGAGTTTGCTCAACAGGGCAAAGAGCTGATTACGGTTCGCCAATTGCTGGCCCATCAAGCCGGGCTGTGTGTCATTGCTGAGCCTCTCAATGTGCAGATTCTGGCCGATCCTGATGCCTTAGCCGCTATTCTGGCCCGCCAGAAGCCGCTCTGGCAACCAGGGACGCATTGGGGCTATCATGCTTTTAGTCTCGGTTGGTATGAAAGCGAGTTGCTTCGTCGTACTGATCCAAAACACCGCACACTTGGCAGATTCTTTCATGAGGAGCTGGCTGTTCCTCTCGGCTTGCAATTTTATATTGGGGTCCCGCCTGAGATTCCATCTGAACGGATCGCGCTTGTGACTGAGCCGGCAATTGTGCCGAAACTCTTGGGGATGCCTACCGGGATGATGCTGAGCGCTCTCCTGCCGGGGTCGCTGGCGTTGCGGACGGCGAATCCACGTATGCGCTCAAATCTTGTCTTAAATACGCCCGCCTATCGCGCCGTTGAGATTCCTTCTGCGGGTGGCATTGGCACGGCACGCGCCATTGCCCACGCTTATAGCTGTTTTGCCACAGGAGGTCAGGAATTCCATATAGATGCGCAGACCTTAGAGGCGCTGGAGACACCTGCGATTCCACCATCCGAGGGGACCCGCGACCTGGTTCTCTCTATCGCTATGTCTTATAGTCTAGGATTCCTCAAGCCGTGCGCTACTTGTCAATTTGGCAGTAGCCCAGCGGCGTTTGGTTGCCCTGGTTCCGGCGGCTCGTTCGGTTTTGCTGACCCCGTCAGGCAGGTGGGCTATGCCTACGTGACCAATAAGCAAGGGACCGGTATGTTTGATGATCCACGCGAGAAGGCCCTGCGCGATGCTTTCTACAACTGCTTGGCTGTCTAGCTCCTTAATAACCTTTCTCGCTGAACGTCACTCTCGCCCCTCGAACCCGCGCAGGAGAATCGTCGCCCGCACGCGCAATGGTGTCCGCCTCGCCAGGCTAAATCAGGCGATAGTGAGTAACCAGCGAAGAATGTGGCGGATGTTCTCTGTGTGAGTGTCTTCGTAATAGGTATGATCGATTGGCTCCTGAACATCTGCTACTACTTCGGCATAAGGATAGCCAATGAGCTGAGCGGGATCGGTGAGCTGTTCTGCGTTCACTGCCTGTCTTGCGAGAAGCGCACGGCTGCGGCGTTCAATTTCATGCAGGTAGTGCAAGTTCCGCTCGATCAGTCCTGGTGCTCTATTGCTCCCATGTGAGTAGAGAATAGTCGCCGCCTGGAGTTTTTGCAGACGCTCAAGACTGTGAAACATCTCCGCTACCAGTTCGGGAGAGCCTATACCTGGAAATGGATATTCTACGGCGTCAAAAGCTAACAATACGCTGATTTCGGGTATCCAGAGTACACTCTGATCTGGCTGATGACCAGGAGCGGAGAAGAGTTCCAGTGTGAGATCGCCTCCCTGAATCGTCAGAGAATCGCGAAAGGTCAGGCCAGGCGGAACCAACACTACAGGACGGAAAATAGGGAATTTTTCCTGATATTCGCTTACTATCTGTGCCTCTGCATCTGAAAGTAGACGCGTGCGACAGTGCTCCTGTCCAATGATCACTGGCGCGAACTGCTCGCTTAGATAGTGGTTGCCCCAGACATGGTCCCAGTCCGCATGACTATTGATGACGAGGAGTTGCCTGTCCCGCATCTGTCCCTCAAGAATCTTACAGACCTGCTGCATATCTGCGGGGCAAAGCAACGTATCACAGAAAACAACAAAGCGTTCGGTCATGATGACGTAGGCATCGACACTCATATTGTCGAATTCTCCCGGTGCACTGAAAAATGAGCGAAATACCTGGATGCGTGGATCTGGACTGAGTGCGGAGACGTGCGCAAAGTTTTTACTAAAGGGCTGAAATGGCATATTCTCTCTTATCCTTTTGCTAAGACTTTTTGGAGTTTTACCAGCAGACTCTGTTTGTAGAAACGAGAGGCTGAATAACTGCTTTCGGATGATAAAAGCCGGACTATTTGCTACTATATACGTTGCTTTCTTGGTTTTGGATCTCTGCGGGAGTTGTGAACCAATCTAGAAAACCTACCCGTTTTTCTAGTAGCCAGATTGTGGGGAGGTAGTGTATACTCAGCATCGATGCTGGAAAAGTGCGTGAGCGGTAAAGAGGGAAGGTTGTGAAATTTAGAGATCCACTATAGAAGAAAAGGGGTAATTGTGACTACTGAAAACCCGCTGATTATTGAAAATAGGGAAGAGCTGCTCTTTCTCCTGGGGCAAGCTTCACAGTTAGAACATATGCTAATGTGTGAGTATTTGTTTGCTGTCTTTAGCTTGAAGCGCGATGTGAGCGAGGGAGTAACGCCGGAACAGTTGGCGGCAATGGAGCGCTGGGACCGCGTGATCTCAGCGGTAGCCGCGCAAGAAATGTTGCATCTTTCGCTTGCAAGCAATATGCTCTCGGCCATCGGGTCCAGCGCCCATCTTAACCGTCCTAACTTTCCGCAACGCTCAAAATATTTCCCATCAGGAGTAATTGTAGCTCTGGTACCTTTCAGCAAAGATGCTTTGCTCCACTTTCTTTTTTGGAGCGACCAGAGGGCATGGAGCGGGAAGATGCAGCCCTTTTAGAAGGCAGGAGTGTGAATGAAGAGCCGGGCCAACCGGTAATTATTACGAGCCAGGATCTTGTTCCTGAGCCAGAGGAGTATGCAACGGTTGGTCATCTGTATCGTGGTATTGAGCAAGGCTTTGCCCACCTGGTTGCGAAACAGGGGGCAGGGCAGATCTTTATCGGTCCGCCCCAGGCTCAGGCGACACAGCAGTATTTCTCCTGGCCAGAGCTTATTCCGGTGACCGATCTGGCTTCGGCTATAAAAGCCATAGAGACGATTGTTGAAGAGGGCGAAGGGGCCAGGGGTGACTGGCAGAATGCCCACTATGGCAAATTCCTTCAGGTGTATAATGAGTATCTGGAGCTGAAAGCGCAGGACCCGAACTTTGAGCCGAGCCGAAAAATCAAGCCTGCCTTTGTGCGCCAACCCGCCGATACAGGTGCGGCTATTCTGATTACTGAGCCGGTGACTGCGGGCGTTTCCAACCTCTTTAATGCCAGTTATGCGACCCTATTGAGTATCCTGAACCGTTTCTTCCTGCATGGCGGCGAGAGCGAGGCCGAGTTCAAACTGCTCAGTGATATTGCTGTAGATACGATGTTCTCCGTCATCCGGCCTATTGGTATCCTGTTGACGACGCTACCAATTGGTCCCCATGAGCCAGGAGTGAATGCTGGCGCGAGCTTTGAGACCTATCGCCTGGGCAGCCATCCCTTGCCGCATCGCTATGGAGCGTGGGTGATTATTCACGAACGGCTAGTGGAATTGGCGGACTTTTGCGCCGAGCTGAAGGTTCATGCGTCTGTCGCGCAAGATCTCACGACTGTCGAGACCAGTCTGCGCGAACTTGCCAGTCGGATGCAGCCTTTTATAGGCCGGGCAACCCAGGAGGCAGCGCTCCCTAAAGGCTAGAGCTTATTGTGGGATGCTTTCTGGATAATCCCGTGGTTCACTCGCCTTGGTATCTATCACATTCTCGATAGATGTAGCTTCTCGGGCTCGATGTCACCCGCTTCAAGGCTTCAATTTTTCTAATCCCATTACGCCTCGGAGCGATCCAAATAATAAGGCCATCTTGCTCATCTGTGTGAATAAGGCTGGAAGCACGCAACTTTTATATATTTATGGGCAATTTGTTCAGAATGCTAACTCCTCTGGCACAGAAATTCAAGCCGCTTGCAAGCAATAAAAAAAGAGGGGGTTGTACACTTTCTAAAGAAAGATGTGCAATCCTCTCCTGGCATTTTCATAGCACTTTCAGACAAATGCTGATGTAGACGCTTTTATCCCTCGGCATCAGGAGCGGGTTGCGCCCAGCCGCCCTCGAAGACGAAGTCATTAATGCTCTTGCGGGTGCGAGGAGCCACTTCGCGCTCGCGCAGATGGTCTGGCAGGGTCTCGTGGTTGCCTGGATAGCCAACGGCGATTACGGTGATTGGCTCGTAGCCTGCGGGAATATGTAATTCTTCACGCGCCTTCTCAGCTGAGAAGCCACCCATCTGATGAGTGTTCAGTCCCAGTTCAACAGCCTGGGTCACAAGATTACCTGTTGCCATACCGGTATCGTAGAGACTTAGATATTCTTTACCAGGCATCTCGTACAGCTTTGCGACTACGAGAATCAAGACGGGAGCGTGTTGAGCCCAGACAGCGTTGCGTTCGTTGAGGATAGATACGAAGCGAGCGTGGTCCTCCGCGTTCTCATTGGTGGCAAAAAGAAAATGCCAGGGTTGCATATTTCCACCTGAGGCGGCCCAGCGAGCAGCCTCGAACAGGCTATGCAATTTTTCCTTCTCAACGGGTTGGCTGGAAAATGCCCGTGGGCTCCAGCGTTCGCTAATCAATTCGTGGATAGGATGCTGAGTCTCGGCTGGCTTGCGCAGAATATTTGTGGTTGTCATGACGTTATTCCTTTCAATTGCGCTTCAATTGGTTTCAAATAGGCAGTTATGAAAGCGCTTTTATCTCTTTCAAAGATTGCCATTTGTGTGAAACCACTGTAGCATGAAGAGCCGCTAGTCCAGAAAAACGCCTTTGTTTGCTGACGATCTACGCTGCTCACACTCGCAAAAAAACTTTACATTGCTTCCTGTTGTTTCTTTTCTGTAGTTTATCATAGAACAAAAAGTAAGTCAAGTTCAAAAAGGAACCTACTTCCTTTATAAAAATTATTGGAAACGTAGGGTCGGCTGTTGATCCTGTCTTTTCCCACAAAAAGGAAGATCATGAATGGCAAGACAGACCACAGGCCAGACGAAATTTTCTGCTGTTCTAATTCTGTTATTTTATTCAACGCGTCGAAACTGGCTTTCAGTCGCACGTGCTCGGTTTTGCATGTGCTGTGGTAGATTGATGACAATAAGGCCTGGCCGGAAGAGCAGGGCGGCTTTCAAACGAAAAGCGGTCTGATTGTGCAATGGGTATTCCCACCAGTGGGCAACGACGAATTCGGGCAGGATAACCGTGACGGTCTCTTCCGGATGGCGTTGTCTGATCGTGTCGATGTAGGCCAGTAGCGGCTGAAAGAGCGAGCGGTAGGGCGATTCGATCAGCAGGAGATGCATCTCCTCGTTGTTGCTCATCTGCTTCTGCCATTGTTCCCAGGCCTGGCGGATCTCTTGCCCTTCGCCGCCATCGAAGATAATGTGGACGGCGGTGACGTGCGGGGAGATAGAGCGTGCATATGAGAGGCTCTGAATGGCGGCGCGATCTAGCCGATCAATGGGGACGATCAGGCGATGGTGAATCTCCTGTGGACGCAGCGGGATATCAGTGGTGCGCTCACGTTCAAAGTTCTGATAATGTTTATGAATGCCCAGAAACAGGAGGACGATAAGCGGAATCAGCAGGACCACAATCCAGGCCCCTTCTAGAAACTTCATCGAGGCAATAATCAGCGTGACCAGTCCCGTCGTGAAAGCACCCAGGCCATTGATCATAATACTGCGCTGCCAGTTTTTCGCTGAGGCTCGCAGACGCCACCAGTGCATGACCATGCCCGCCTGCGAGAGCGTAAAGGCCACAAAGACGCCCACGGCAAACAGGTTAATCAATTGATCGGTGCTGCCCTGAAAGAGGATCAGCAGGAGTGCGGCAAGGATAGCCAGGACCGTAATGCCCACAGAGAAGGCCAATCGGTCACCGCGAAAAGCAAACTGGTTGGGCAAAAAACGATCCCGCGCCAGCAGCGAGGCCAGACGCGGAAAGTCGGCATAGCTGGTCTCAGCCGAAAGGGTCAGGATACCCAGGACGGCAAGTTGAAAGATGGGATAGAAGAAGGCCAGTGGGCCATTAAAGACCGCATGGGCAATCTGCGCAATCACCGTTGGATTGCCAGCCGCATTGGCCTCGACGGCGTAGGTCATAGCTAAGAGGGTGATACCCAGGAAGAGTGATCCCAGGATAACTGCCATCCAGGTCAGGGTCGTCGCCGCGTTGCGCGTTTCTGGCTTGCGGAAGATCGGTACGCCATTTGAGATAGCTTCCACTCCCGTCATCGCCGTACAGCCTGTAGCGAATGCGCGTAAGACCAGGAAGATTGTCAGCGGTTCAAAGACCTGGGAGCCGGGAAGAGGTGCGAACTGGCCGATGAGGGGTTGATGGTACAAAACAAAGGCTTTGAAAAGGCCAACGATGATCAAGAGACTGGCGCTCACAATAAAAAAATAGGTTGGGAAGGCGAAGATATTGCCAGATTCACGCACGCCGCGCAGGTTTACGATCGTAATGAGCGTAATCAGGATGATGTTCAGCGACACGATAATGAGTGTTGAATTGAGTTCAGGAAAGAGCGAGGCGAGATTTTGGACTCCGGCTGAAACACAGACCGCAACGTTTAATACATAATCTATGAGCAGGGCCGCCGCTGCAACCAGGCCTGGAATCAGACCAAGATTCTCTCGTGCCACTGTATACGAGCCGCCGCCGTTGGGGTAGGCTGGAATCGTCTGGCGATAGGAAAGTGCAACGATAGCCAGCAGCAGAATAATGACCAGGGCGATGGGGAAGGTGATCCAGAGACGAGAAGGTCCACCTAATGCCAGGTTGAGGAGGATAACCTCGGTGGCAAAGGCTACGGAAGAGATGGCGTCTGAAGAGAGAAGCGCCAGGGCCTTAAATTTTGTCAGCCGTTCCTGTTCGGCGCTGGCGGTAGTAAGCGGAACACCAATCAGCAGACGCTTGAGCCAGTAGATTGCGCGGGCGGCCCCCTCCTTGGGGACCTCTGCCTCTTCAGTGGCCTCTAGAACACCAGAGTCGAGGTGTTTTAACGTGGGATGGTTAGAACGCACGATGACATAACGCAGATCTCCAGGATGACTGCCCTTGCGCTCTTCCCCAGGTGGGGGTAAGTGGAGATCATAATCATCTGAGTTGTCAATCTCGTTCTGATGCATAATTTGCTGTTGCTCCTTGTTCTAGATGTCTATTGAGCGCTGTCTCTATGCTTTGTCTTCAGTTTTTTTGCTGCGAGGGACCAGATGAATATCCACATCCTGGCTCAGGCGGAGCAGGTTGTTAATCATGGAGCCACGTAGCATCTCTTCCCAGTGGCTGCGCGTAGGCTGGCCCAGGACGATCTGTGTGATCTGGCGCTCTTTAGCAATATCTACCAGCGTCTGGGCGATATTGCTGCTGCTCCGCCGTACGACTTCCGCTCCCAGATCTTCAGCCAGTAAGGCATGTTCTTCGAGATGCTGCCGGGATAACTCGTGCTGCTTACGCAGATTCTGACCAAATTTGAGAAAGGCGATAAGTTTACTGGTGAAGGCTAGATAGCCCACGGGTTCGATATAGACCGCGATCAGATCGGCGTGGAGGCCGTGTGCGAGCCGCCAGGCGTCACGGATGACGCGCCGGGAGTGGGGTCGATGATCAAAACCGACCAGGACACGCTCGCTGGCAGGCCAGAGTTGGGCGATGTGATGCTCGTCCATATAGCGCTGAAGCTGGGACTCGGTCTTATCGGCTGTCCGGCGCAGGGCCAGTTCGCGCAGAGCGGTAAGATTGCCCTCGCGAAAAAAATTGTTGAGGGCTGGTTCAATCCGTTCGGCAGAATAAATATTGCCATGTTTCATTCGTTGGCGCAGGGCAACCGGCGAGATATCGATCAGCTCTACCTCGTCGGCCTGGTCCAGAATCCGATCCGGTAACGTCTCGCGTACTCGGACGCCCGTGATACTGGCGACCATATCGTTCAGGCTTTCAAGATGTTGAATGTTCAGCGTGGTTACAACATCGATTCCAGCGTCCAGCAGTTCCTCAACGTCCTGATAGCGTTTATTATGTTTTGAACCCGGCACATTCGTATGAGCTAGCTCATCAACCAGGACGAGCTGGGGCTGGCGTGCAATAATTGCCTCGGTGTCCATCTCCTCCAGCGTTACGCCACGATAGGTTATCTGTTTGCGCGGAATTACCTCAAGATCTTTTAATTGTGCCTCAGTCTGAAGACGTTTATGCGTTTCCACAAAACCAACCACGACATCGGTTCCACGCGCTTTACGGCGATCCCCTTCATTCAGCATGGCATAGGTCTTGCCTGCACCCGCTACCGCTCCCAGGTAGACGCGCAGGTGTCCTCGTTCTCCGGGCTGATGATGATGAACAGGCTGATCATCATCGGCAATGTTCGTAGATGTTACGTATGCCGCGTTGTCATAAAGGTCTTGCTCATGGTCGCTATCGCGTAAGTTGTAGCGCCTGAGAAGTTCTTCAGGATCGGGCCTGCCCTCTTCCTGGCGCTGTTGATCAGTTGATTTTTCGCTCATTACTACCAGTTTACCCTATCTGTAAGGGATTTTTTTCGCCCATAGATCTTACGTTAAAAAACACGTTGCGAACCCACCGAGCGATCCCCTTTCACCTCACAGATTGGGTGCGCAATGAGCTCTCGACCAATGGTTTTCTCTTTCCTAAAAAATGTGTCCAGGAAAGAGGGATGACCAGCGGTTAAGCGGTAAAATGTGCTTCTCGCCGGACCGCTGCCGCCGCTGCCATGCGCAATAGCGCATCCATTGGAAAAGGTTTGGGCAGGTAGGCCTGCGGGTGAAACTCTGCCAGACGCGTCAGGCTCACTCTGACGGCTGAGAGCACAATCACTGGGAGCACCCCCGCCTGATCATCAATGGTTTGTGGGAGCAGCAGATGGTCTCGTTGTGCACTGCGTAACACGTCCCAGCCAGTTCTATCCGGCAAATTAATGTCCAGAATAACCAGGTCAAAATGATTTTTTTGTAAATGGACAATCGCACTTTCGGCATCGCCAGCTATGCTGACTTCGTGGCCTCGTGCTTCGAGGTTGCGGCGAACCAGGTCACATAAAACCTCGTCATCTTCTACTAGCAAGATGCGTGCTCCCTGCATAGCCGTATACCCTCCTTTCTCCTATCCATCAACACAACCATTTTGCTAGCGTTATTTATTACTCTGCGTATTGCTTGAAATTGCTCAAAAAGGCGTATAGGGGCCATATCTTATCCTTATAACTACTACAAGTGTTGCTCATCAACCGGCAGAATCTGCAATTGCATTTGCGGGTTGGTGCTCTTTTTCCTCTTCTTCGCTGAAACGGTAACCAATACCGGGTACGGTAAGAATAAAACGTGGACGGTTGATATCTGGCTCGATCTTGCGCCTTAACTGAGCAATGTAAACGTGGAGACTATGCAAGCGCGACGAGGCGTTGTCTCCCCATACAAACCGTAAAAGCATCTGACGCGTCAATATTTTCCCCCGATGGGTGAGAAAGACTTTCAAAAGATCGTATTCTGTAGGTGTCAATTGGATGATCTCTCCCTGAAGCTTGACCAGCCTCTGCGAAAGATCGACCTCTAAGTCGCCGAGGATGAGGGGTGTTTGCAGGCTGGTGTGGGCCTGAAGTTGCGCAAGATGTCTCAATGCCACGCGTACCCGTGCCAGAACCTCCTGGATGCCGAAGGGTTTGGCAATATAGTCGTCTGCACCCAGCTCCAGCGCCTGTACCTTGTCATGTTCGCTGTTGCGCACCGAAAGTACGATAATTGGTACCTGCGAGACTTCTCGTATCTGGCGGCAGACTTCCAATCCGTTCATGCCCGGCAAGCCCAGATCAAGCAGCAGGAGGTCGGGCCGATAGCGTGTCAATATCTCCAGCACCTCTTCACCGTTATTTGTTGTAGAGACCTGATAGCCTTGAGCCGTGAGACTGCGGCGCAAAACGCGGATAATCTCTATCTCGTCATCCACGACCAGAATACGTGCTCCCTGTTTACTCATTCGCTTCATCCTTGTATTCCATATGTGTCAGTGGGAGCGCGATTTTAAAAACGACTCCGCCATCCTGACGTGCCTCGGCCCAGATACGACCTCCATTAGCTTCGACCAGTCCTTTACAGACCGCCAGGCCAAGCCCGGTCCCCATCGGGTAGCCGTTTGTGCCCTGTGTCTTTTGTTTGACGCGATAAAATTTATCAAAGACGCGCTCTAGATCTTTCTCCGGAATACCGGGGCCGCGGTCCGCGATCTGTAACAAGACCTCTTTGCTTTTGCGCTGCACGCTGATATCAAGTGGCGAGCCCGCCGGGGTGTAACGGACCGCATTTTCTACGAGATTCGTCAGTACCTGGTCAATTTGCATATAGTCAAAATCAAGAAGCGGCAGGTCTGGCTGCAAATCCTTAGTGATGGGGCGATCTTTCAAAAGCGCCTGCATCCTCTGCAAGACATCTTCGATCAGTTCGTTGAGGGAGTACCAATCTTTTTCAGGTTTAAGCGCTCCCCCTTCGATCCGCGACATATCCAGCAAATTGCCGACAAGGCGGTTGAGACGATCTGCCTCTCTTTCAATCGTTGCGGCAAAGCTGCTCTGTGCTTCTTCATCCCAGTGGATATCCTCTTGTTGGAGACTGCTGGCCGCTGCTTTGATAGACGAGAGTGGCGTCCGTAAGTCATGTGAGACCGAAGAAAGCAGAGCGGCCCGCAGCGCATCGGTCTTTTGAAGGACTTCAATCTGGAGACTTTCTCGGCGCAAACGTGCTAGCTCTATAATAGCCACTGCCTGGTCCAGGAAGGTCCAGAAGAACGTCGTGCGCGGGTCGGCGCGTTCTTGCTCCTCCGTCAGATGGGCCTCCTCGGCATAGCTCAGGGGACCACTAAAGATGCGCAGACGCAGGACACCCACCACGCGCTGCCCCGTCTTCAAGGGGATCAGACGGATATGGGCGGCCTTTTGCGCGTTTGCGCTATTGAGTACAATGCGCGAGATGCCGCCCTGTCTGGAAGGATGGGCCAGGACCATCTCGTAGATGCCCATCGCCTTTCCTGTCTTCCAGACCTGGTTAGCCGCAGCCTGTTCGTCGTTTGAGATACTTTGCGGATCTTTCGTCCGTGGGGCCAGGGCATAGGTTATCAGTTGTCCCTGGGCATCCGGTAGCAGGAGAGCGCATTCACGAATCCCCCAGGAGTTGAACACTGTCACGATCGATTCGGCCAGATTCTGCAATTGTTGCTCAAGCCCTTCCGAGGCCGCCGTAGTGCGTACCAGATCGTAGAGAATACGCGTCTCCTGCTCTTGCCGCCGCGCTGCCTCTGCACGTTGACGTAACATAACCGCCAGTTGCCCCGTTAAAACGGCATCGACCAGGAAGACAAAGAGGGCTAGCCATTCTTCAGGCCGGTAGACAGTGAATGTAAAGATAGGCGGCACCAGAAAGAAATCGAAGGAGACCGAGGCGAGAATAGCAGCCATAATTGCCGCATAGCGACCTCGTGTACTTGCCAGAATGAGCACACCCAGCAGATAGACAATCGAGATATTGGGAATGAGCGGATAGAGATGAAAGGTAAAGAGAATCAACGTCGTTAGGGCCGTTCCGGCAATTGCCAGCAAGCTATCCCACAGATAGCGTTGCCAGTTGTCGTCAGGACGGGCCGCAATGGCAGTTATTGCTAGAGTAGAGTTCATCATCAGAATCTTTCTCGGCACGCACAAGCACAGAGACGCGAAAAGCAGAGAGATTGATCCATGCGCTTGCTTCAGGAAATTGGAATCGCGAAGAGAACCTCTTATGAAGTACTGTAGTCCAAAAGGTGTCAAAAGGAGCTATAGGGAAGGAGTGAAAACCTCAATATTTTCTCAAGACGTCTCTTTTACAAATGAAGCTGAGCCAACCTTTAACAAATCGTTAAGGGTTGGCTTAGCTTGCTTTATAGAAGCAAATTTAGCTCGCTGTTGGCGCATCTTCCTCTTCCAGGCGGAAAATGCCCTGCTCTTCCTGATACGAGAAGAGCTCCGCATATCTGCCCCAACTAACGGCCGTTTCCAGTTGCGCCCAGGCCTCACCCTCGCTAAAGTGTTCTAGCAGAGGCTCCAGAAATTCGTGTTCGTTGACGCTTTTGTTGGGAGCCTGTTCGAGGGTATGGACGATCTGGCGCAGAATCGTTACATGAGCAAGGGCCTGCTCGCGAAAGATCTGTTTCTCTTCCAGCACTCCGGCCTCGGCAAAGCGTTTTCCCGCCTCCGTCAATACCAGGTCGCCCTCTTCACTGCGGGCAAGATCCAGCATATTCGCCGCGTCAACCAGGGGTAAGAGGTCATCAACCTCCATATGGAGCTGACGACCAAGCCGGTAGATATCCTCGCGGCCATTGCTGCTGGATATCAGCTCGATCAAGCCTGTGAGATTGCTGATGGCGGCGTGCGGTAGGACCTGTACCTGCTCCTGCGGTAATGGCTGAGAAGGAACCAGGTGTCCGGTTTTCGTTCTGACCAGCTCAGCGGGCAACAATGTGTTAATATCCGCACCGGGGGTGGTCATAATGTTATAGATAAGATCAACGCGTTTCGTGTATTCCTCGTGTTGTGCCGTGCGTTGTTCCAGGGGCAGGCCTGGCAGCTCGACACGGATAATCCCCGGATTGGCTCCCAGAACCAGAACACGATCAGCCATCTGGACCGCGTCTTCAATGTTATGCGTGACCATCACAATTGCCCGTGTTGGTATATTGTTTGAGCGCCACAGCCCCATCAGCTCTTTGCGCAGATTCGCCGCCGTTAAGACATCCAGTGCGCTGAATGGCTCATCCATAAAGAGTAGCTCCGGTTCGACGACGAGGGCTCGTGCAAACCCGACTCTCTGGCGCATACCGCCAGAAAGCTCTTTGGGGTAGGCATCCTCAAAGCCATCCAGGCCAATCGTGTCAATTGCAGCCAATGAACGTTTCATACGCTGTGTGCGCGATACTCCCTCCTGTGACTCCAGCCCCAACTCTACGTTTTGTAGAACTGTGAGCCAGGGGAAGAGCGCAAAGGTCTGAAAGACAATCGCGAGGTGCGAGTTGGGTCCGTGCTGGGGCTGACCTTTAAAAGAGACTTCGCCCTGGGTCGGCTGTAATAAACCGGCCAGGATGCGTAGTAGCGTCGATTTGCCAGAGCCAGATGGTCCAAGCAGGGCGACAAATTCCCCCTCAGAGATGCTGATGTCGATGTCACTGAGCACTACCGGGGACTTGCTTTGGGCATCGTCTTTATCGTAAATTTTCGTAATATTTCTGGCCTCAAGAAGGACCTCTTTTGTCTGTGCTGTTTGTAGGGCCATAGCCGTCTCCTCTCTCTTCTGATGCAAAATTATTTATGGGCTAGCTCAACATAATCTATATGTGGCGGCCCCTCAAGCAAGCGTATAGCGGCGTTCTGCCAGAGCATACAGCCGTTTCCAGACAAGACGGTTGAGTAGTACTACGAAGGCGGCCATCAAGAGCGTTGCAGCCAGTAGCACGGGGAAATCCTTCTGCGCACCAGCGGCGGCGATGGCTGCGCCTAATCCTGGCGTGCTCACAGTCTGTGCGTGGAACGTGACATATTCGGAGACGATACTGGCATTCCAGGCTCCCCCGCTGGCCGTAATTAGCCCGGTGACAAGCTGTGGAAAGATGGCAGGTAGGATCAGCGTGCGCCATTTGCGCCAGCCAGTCACATGATAGATCGTCGTAGCCTCTTTGAGGTCACCCGGAATCGCCATCGCACCCGCAATCACGTTAAACAGAATGTACCACTGCGTTCCCAGAAGCATTAGCAGAATGGCAGGCAGCGAGAGTCCCCCAGGCAGACCGATGAGCGCGATAACCAGAATCGGAAAAAGCGCCGTTGCCGGAATAGAGGCGACTACCTGTACGACTGGTTGTAAACGTTTTGACCAGCGGGGCGAAAGTCCAATAGCCACCCCTACAGGAACAGTCCAGGCGACTCCTATGGCCAGAGCGGCAAGCGTGCGGGCAAATGTTGCTAGCGTATCCAGTATAAGTATTCCCCATGTGCTGAGTGAGACTTGTGAGAGCAGTTTTATCATCTGCCAGAGACCAAAAATTACTACTATCACTACCCCGATGCCTAGAAGTGCGAGGATGATCTGTTGGAGGAAACGTGGCCGTGGCTTTGTTCCTGCAATGACACTTTCTTGTGGTCCGGGCAGAGGCTGAAGCTTATTTAGGACGGTTGCCAGGGCTACACCACAGGGACGGAAGAGCCGGCGTTGCAGATAGGCGATCAGGGCCGAACTGCGTAACAGGTCCAGAATTGGCGAGGTGGGAGTATCGCCTTCGCTGTTCATCTCTACTTTAAATTTGTCAGACCAGGCAACCAGGGGCCGCCACAAGAAAAAGTCGAGCAGTACGATCAGGACAATTAGCGTGATAAGTCCCAGCACAATTGCTCCAACATTGCCCTGATTCGCTGCTGTTTGCAGATAAGAACCCAGGCCCGGAAGCTGAAACGAGCTATTGCCCATCGTGAACTGCTCTGCGGCCATTAGAAAGAACCAGCCCCCCGCCCAGCTCATCATACTATTCCATATAAGACCTATCATGCTCGCTGGAATCTCTAATCTGACCAGGCGTTGCCAGGGACGCAGACGCGCCACCGCCGAGAACTCTTGCAGATCGGTTGGTAGCGTGCGTGCCGCGTGATAATAACTAAAGGTCATATTCCAGGCCTGGCTGGTGAAGATCAGGATGATACTTGCTAGCTCAAGACCAATATTGGAATGCGGAAATAGTGCAACCAGCGTCAGGACGACCCCTGGAAGAAATGAGAGGATCGGGATACTCTGTAATATGTCTAACAGGGGCACCATAACGATGCTTGCTCGCCGATTGGTGGCCGCGATATGCCCGTAGACCAGGGTAAAGATCAGTGAGAGGAGGTAGGCCAGGGCCATGCGCAGGAGCGAATAGCCTGCGTACGCTGGTAGGGCCAGTGGGGAGAGATCAATTTTTACACTGGGATTCAAGGGTGCCGTCCAGCGGGAAGCAGCGGCGATGAGCAACGTGATAAGCGCAATCAGGGCCAGGGCGATACCGAGATCCACGATACCGATGTGCCTGTTTACCTGTGAACTTTTGCGGGAAGCGTGGTTGATGACATGAGTTCTTTCGGAGGCGGATTCTCGCTCTTGTGGTCGCTCAGGTACATAGATCTGAGTCATGGTCGTACCTCCATGTATTCACTATGCTCAATTTGCGAAATACAATCAGAGATACCACAACAGATTGCGCATACATATGTACCCTGATCTCTCTGCTTCTGCTAGAGACGTAATACTCTGTATCTGACTGATTGTTTCTTTTTATTGAGCAGAACTATTTTATATGCACTGTTACATTGTTCCGGGTCGGCTTGCACGCCGAATCACCTTCTCTTTCTCTCTTTTCCTATCCTGTTTACCTGAATTGCTTGTGATACATCATTACAAGATTGAAAAATGACACAAAAAAACCACCGTGAAAGGTGGCATCAAGTTCTGTACAGAGAAGATTTTCTCTAACGCAAAGAGTGCGTCGATCTTCTACAGAAAAGAGCCACGGGATAGAACATGGTATTGTAATTTATCCATACCTGCACGGGGTATGGTTGGCTAAAGCGTTCAGGTCCGTCGTCCATGCTGGCTGCTCCTATGCACAAATTAGAGAGTACTCCTCTCTTTTGAATATACCTGTTCCCTTTTTGTTTTGTCAAGAGGAGCACCTATCCCTGCCTATCTCAGGTCTCATGGTCAGAGCGTGGATCTGCAAACGTTGATTTAGTATTTTACTCGGAGTGTTCTGCTTTAGGAATAGGCGCTTCTGGAAGCGACTCAAGACAAAGAAAAAGACGGAGATCAAGAGCCAGGAATAGTATACATAGTCGTGATCTACGGAAGGGATCAGTAAAATCAGGAGTGAGAGGAGGAACGTGATGGGGGGAATAAGCGAGCGGATCAGGAAAAAGTTGATCGCAATTTGCTCAAGGTTGGGATCTACCAGCCGGTGTTTCCAGGTGGCATTTATCCAGAGAGCCGTGATGGTAAAACCATTCAGCGCCAGAGAGAGTGTATAGATGATGGTAGAGAGATTAGGTGTGTCAAGATACGGTTGGAAGTTGAAGGTAGTGGTAATGGGCAGGGCTGTGACAAAAAAAAGAAGGAGTAAATTGAGCCGGATGAAAGATGCATCAATGTGCTTCAAATAGTTTATGATGCGGCGATGGACGACCCAATAGTTGCTAATTATAAAAAAGCTAATGACATAGCTAATAATTTTTGGAAAGAGTGGTTGCAGGGCAACTTGAAATGTGGTGGTCTGGAGAGGAAGACCTTCAGGGAGTCTGATGTCGATTACTAGTAGCGTCATAGCAACGGCAAAGACGCCATCGCTGAGCAGGACAATACGATCTTCGCTAGGGCTTTTCTCTTCCTCTATGGTTGACATTTTCTTTACAATCTCCTTTTTGTATGCTCCAGAAATAAATAGAGATAAGGTGCTGGCGTGTAGAGGGTTGTTGGTGCCTCGACGGCGTTGGCAAGCCGCCGGATCAATGTGTAGTATAGCGTTCTATTTGTTGTTACGCAAGAACGTTTGACAAGGGGGAGATATGGATCAATTTGGTCTTAGGAGTTTAAGCAAGTATGCCCCCTGGCTAGAAGAAGTGCCGCCCTTCCTTCTCATACCAATCGTAGATCAATCAAACAATCTGCTAGTTAGCTCGTCTCTTGCCAGCCTAGCGGCTGGGCAGGCGGTCGAGATTGGACCACAATTACGAATGCCTCGCACAGGGCCTTTCTTTCGTTGCTCTGGACCAACGCCTTCGGGGGCGGCGGAGACAAAAAGTGGCGTGCCGTTCAGGCAAAATTGCGTACAAAGATCATGATTGCTCGCATAATAAAGAAGGTAATGCTGAGAAAGAAAACTATCATGCATGGGAATGCTATCAATTTATCTAGCACTCGCTCGTAGAAGCTCGTAGCAGTGAAGTCGAGGAGCGCGAAGAAGATAAGGCCGATACCGAGCAAAATATTTGGCTGGTTGAACCATCGCTCGTTATGTCTCTGTTGGAGATACGTGAGGCCGCTGATGATGCTGAAGAGAGCCGCTCCTACCATGATGATAAGTTGGACGCCTGGCAACGCTGCTGCAATCATTGCTCTGCTTTCCTTTCCTTCATGTTCCTCTTCTATTAACACGAGAGGAACATGGATAAGAGTTTCAGCCTGCATAGCTTGTACACTACCCCGTTTGGTATAAGCTCCCTCTCCTCTTCTTATCAGATGCTTATCCAACTGCTTCTTCAACAATAGTCAGAAGTTCGTCGATCTCAAAAGGTTTTTGTAAACCGACGATATGCCGCTTTTCTAGTTCAGGCCAGGGCAGATTTGCACTCATCATAATCGCTGGCACCCCGGCAAATTCTGGCATGGTACGTAATGTATCGTATAATTGTAGTCCTGTCATGCTCGGTAGCTGATAATCAAGTAAAAAAAGCACTGGGATAATCTTGTGCAATGATTTCAACGCTTCTTGTGCATTATATGCCAGGCAAACCTGAAAGGGAGTCTCTTCTGAAATAGTCAATGCAATAATTTCTCCGATTGAGACATCATCTTCAACCACAAGGATGGCTTTCATCTTATCCTGTACTGTTTGCATGAAAACATGTATCCCTCTCACTGCTCCTATTCGCAAAATACCTATAATTGGATAAATACGTAACCTTCTTATCTTTTTTAATACGATACAGAGAGAGGAACTGTTTCACTTTCATTTTCATCGATATTTATTTTATGGAAATACTCTGTACGTTTTTATCTATACTGCATTGATTATTTTCTAATTCTACTTTTTATCTTCTTAGAAGGAACAATTGTTTTCTAATGCCAGAGAACCTGCTCATCTCTCGAAAAATGAGCAGGTTCTCTTTGCGTATTTCCTGAAGATATCGGTATAGTATGAATGCTGATAAGGCTTTTTCTAGATACTCCAGATCTTCTCTTTATTGCTGGCGCTCTTAGGATTGTTCAACTACAATGGGTTGGCTCGATTTGATGATGCATATTGTATGAGCAGGTAAGCTTGTGCTGCCTGATGTTACAGTACTCCTTGTTCCAGGTTGGATGGTAATGGTCTGGATACCGAGTTGATGCATCGATGCATAGTAGGTGAAAGAGACTGTCGCAGTTTTCCCGCTCGGCGGATTGAGAATGGTGAATGAAAAGGTGTTGCTGCTGCTCATAAAGTAAAAGAATTGCCCCAGATTAGGTGCGCCTGGTCCTTTGGAGCTAGGGCCGCCCTGCGAGCCGAAAGAGAGAGAACGTTCAGCAAGAATGCCGCTACATGCTGACGAGGCCGGGATGCTGAGAATCGCTGAGACACCGATACCCGATGGCTGCGGGGTAGGATGAGAGGAGATACCCAGATCCTGGTTCACCGGCTCAACCAGATAATTCCCATGGCGCACTGTCACTGTTTTAGGGACTATCTGCCCTCCTTGAAGCACATATTGAATATTGACGGGACAATCAACTGTCTGGCTGGGATTCCACATGGTGAGATATTCCTGGTAGCCCGCTCCCACACGCCCATTGGCAAAATACCAGACCTTGCTCATCTGTTTGTTGCCAGGTGCTGGCGGCCCTGCTATTGGCGTCGGCGTTGGTGTTGATGTGACTATAGGCTTTGGTGTTGATGTGACACAGGCTTTGGTGTCGGGGTCGGAGTATTTACGATTGGTTTTGCTGTTGAGGTCGGGGTCGGAGCTCCGCCGCTTGGTACATAGCTCAGGAGATGCTGATATTCCATCTGTCCCATGCTGGCGGCAGGCGTACCGTTATAGTCTGTAATGACTTGGGGGAAGCCGCAGACTGCGGCAGAAGCTGTCCCTTGTACGGTCCAGGCCCAGCCGATCCAGCCGATCTGATGGCTATCGAGGTAGTTAAGAAGCTGAGATTCGTTGGAGCTCTGGCAATCATATTCGCCACTCTCAGAAGAGATCACAGGATAGGTGGCGCTGATGGTGCCGAAGCTGTTATTCCATTGGTCTACCAGCTTCCCTGAGTAGGGATAGAAATGTGTATCATAGACAATGTTCGATCCGCTCAGGGCATAGGTATTTATCTGGCTGAGATCAAAGCTCCAATTTATGCCACCTGCGATAATCAGGTTTGCTGCGCCTGTGCCTCGCACTGCATTCACTACTGCTTGCATACCGACTGCCTGGTATGTGACGGTCTTCTGGCAGCCGCAGTCGCTCGAAGAACGGGTATCAGTCACAGAACAGCCGGATTTCCAGCACGACCAGTTTGCTGGATGAGGCTCGTTAAAGACTTCAAAGATCACGTTTGAATAGGACTTATATATCTTGGATGCTTGCTGCCAGAATGTGATGGTGTCGGCATCAGGCATTGGCCAGGGACCTCCACCTGCGGCTGATTGACCACCAGCATCCACCCAGTGCAGATCAATGATGGCATTCATTTTGAGCGTTGTAATTGTGTTAATGGTTGATTTGACGAGGGCCTGATATTGGGCGGCAGTGCAGGTTGTTCCTGGTGCGCCATGCAGCCAGAAGTCCTCAGAGACAGGGAGGCGAATCGTGTTTCCCCACCAGTAGGTGCCGGATGCAGAGCTTTTGCCAGAGCCTATAAAGGCGAGATGTTGTGCATCCAACGGCCCATTGCCCGTGCAACTGTATTCCATACCGTCAAGTCCCATACCATGAAATAGGTATTGTTGGTTTTGAGCGTCTAGAATCATATTGCCCTGAGTATGGTAAGGGCCCGCCGCAGTGGCATGAAAGGGGAGATTACTTGCGGCATGGGCGTTTGCAACGATATTGACGAGCCAGAGGCCGGCTACACCTCCCAATACGATCACGAGTACGCCGACAGAAAGCATCCACTTTCTAGAAAGGAAAGACGACGACATGCAAACACGCTTCCTTCAGGAAGAGGCTCTCTGCTCTTCTTAATAAGAGAGTATATATAGTAAGAGAAGACAAGAGCGCAATTCCTATTTTCAAATATCTTTATGCATAAAATATAGAAATATGCAGACTATTTTCCACATGCCCGTCCTTGCTATATCTGAATTTGCTAAAATAATGTTTAAAAGATTCTGTTTTCTTACTCGGGAAGTATGAAAAAAGAAAAATCTAAATTTATGATTGACTTGTGCCTGTGATAAATACTCTGCATCGGAGCTTATAGAATCGCTCCACAGCTTTGATTATGATTATTAGTGGTAAAGAAAAAGTGTACATATGGTTGGGTTTATGTTAAAAAAGCTGCTTTCTGGTTAAGGAAAAAGTATGTTTGCTTTCCATTTTTTGCAAAAAATGGAAACATTCTTCTGTATATATTCTGCAATCAAGCAGTTGCTTTGAAAAAGTAAGGAAGCTGTTTGTCATCGATTAATGAACAACTTCTTTATAGTGGATACGGAAGAATCAGACAAACTGGAAGCAATTCTTGTTTTATCATGAGCTTTTTTCAGCCACTATGTACTATAATGCCTATTGCCACACATCTTTCATGAGACAGCGGAGGACAAGCAGAGTGAACGATTCGCCCATTGCGCAACAGACAGAGCCCCTTACAGCTCCACTCCTCTATCTCTCCAGCCAGCAGGTGGGCTGGGAAGGGTTGGGAGCGTCTGCATTTTACGAACCGACGAAGATTGAAGATTGGACGGTTTCGGGCATCCCTGATACCACATTGATGCTACTGGCGGGTGGAGCGATGTATATGGAATGGCAGCGGGGGCATGGCCCCTGGAAAGGGGGAATCGTCCACGCGCAGGACTTGATTCTGACACCTGGCAGCAACGAATCCCGTAAAGTGCGTTGGAAAGGTCTCTCCTGTGTGCCCATGCAAACCCTGCGCCTGCAACTGAACCATGAGTTGCTCTCGCGTACGGCTCAGGAAGTGGCCGACGTTGATCCCGCTCGTCTGGCGCTGGTTGCACACACCGGTCTCCACGATCCACTGCTGACCCAGATCTGCCTCGCTCTCTGGAGAGAGCTGGAGCAGCAGGCCCCTTCCGGCAAACTTTATGCACAGACCGCCGCGCAAATGATCGCCGTTCACTTGCTGCGCCATTATTCATCTAGAGAAGTAGGTGTACAAGAACGCTCACAGCGTTTGACCCGACGCCAGGTGCAAGGCGTGACAGACTTTATTCTGGCTCATCTCAGCCAGGACATTTCGCTGGAAGCACTGGCTCAGCAGATTGGCTTCAGCCCCTACCATTTCGCCCGCCTGTTCCGTCAGACAACGGGAGAGAGCCCACACCAGTTTATCCTGCGCCAGCGTACCGAGAAAGCATGCCATCTGCTCAAAATGACGGATATGTCCCTTGCTCACATTGCTCTAGAGAGCGGTTTTGCGAACCAGAGCCACTTCACGCGCATCTTTAAGCATCGCCTCGGCCTCACTCCACGAGCCTACCGCCAGCATGATGAGATCTGAGCACGTTTGTACCAGGATATGCAAGAATAGGCAAGATTCTCTCGTTCCTTCACCGTATTATAAGAGCACGATATGGATACTTCTCATCTGAGTCGTGCATCAGTAATACGTGAGTGAAAGGAATGTAATCATGGCACTGGATCTCTACATGGTTGGCCTGGTCCCCCAGGATATGGATAAATCACTGGAATTTTATCGGCGGCTCGGCGTGGATCTCTCTGAACTCAGAGAGGGGCAACCACATTTCAAAAGCCAGATGAAAGGCAATATTACCTTTTTCCTGAATAACATGGGATTGGTGGAAGAAGTCGACAAGCCCCGCCTCATTCTTGAGTTCTACTTCAAGGAGCGGACCGCAGTAGACGCTAAGTACAACGAACTCACAAGCTTCGGTTATCAGGGCTACCGGGCCCCTTTTGTCTCCTCCTTTGGCGTCTACTTCGCGATGATCAATGATCCCGATGGCAATATCGTGCTACTCTCCGCAGATTAAGAGACCACTTTTTGGATCTCCCCAAGCTTTGATCCTGCTGGCGAAGTCGAAAACGATGCTTGTTTTGAAATTGCATGCGCTCAGAATGAGCGGGAAAATTGACTTTGCCACCAGTAACTAAAGAGGTCAAGAGCTCATAAGTTGGAACTCCATCACCGAAAGTGAGCGAGTTCCTCATAACTTCGTCGTTTTGACACATTTGTTTGCCTAAAAAGGCTGCATACGGTACTCTATTTGTATACAGCCTTTTTTCATGCGTCGAAGCTAGAGTGTCTTCACCATCTTATCCATCTGGGAACGCTTATACATCCCCGCCTGGGCATAAAGCGTATGAGCCCCGGTTGGATTTTTCTTGTCCACACTCAATTGAACCGTAAACATACCCCTTCGATAATACTCGCCAAATGCTGTCTGTAAAAGTTGTAAGGCAATCCCTTTTCTACGCCAGTTGCGACGAACCGCAAGCTGCCAGATATAGCCGCTGTGGTCTTCAGGGTAGACGCGGCAAAGAATACAGCCAACAATCTGTCCAGCGGCAACGGCCACATAGAACATCTCCGGCTCAAAGCTAGTACTTGTCTCGAAGATACGTGGATACCACTCTTCGTAGGGACGGTACGGCTTGCCATCGATATCTGGAAATGCCTCCGCGATCACTTCATAAACAGCACGCTCCTCCTGTCCCTGCTGAAATCTGCGAATACTAATTTCCGCAAGCTTTGCAGGCTCAGCCGGAGCCTCTTGCAAGGTAGCCTCCATATGATAGTCGCTCTCCTCAATCGTATAGCCATATTTTTAATCTGCCGCGTTGTGGATGGCAGCGTGCTTCAGGTATACAGGTTTCTGGCTAATGCTGGATTTGCGTCAAGGCGTAGACGTGCACGCATCTCTGCCCATTGCAGCAGGCTCTCCATAATTTGTGGGTAGGAAGCCTCTACTACGGTATGAACATCGAGAAGCACGCCCTTTTCTGGTAACCATAACACCTGTATAGCCAACAAGCTCACCAGAAGATAGTCGTGATTACCTAGCTATCTGTGGTGAGTTGCATCTGTTCCTGTGCCCAAAGCTCAAGCACGTCGGCCAGGATGCTTTCGCTTGTACCCAACTCAAGACGCTCTTGTGCTCTATTCAGATCACAGATGGCCTGGGCATCATCCCTGCTTGCGGGACGAGTAATAATTCTGCGGGCAAAGTGAGGTCAGACATGGAAAAGCTCCATTCTTTTCTTTTTTGTCGGCCGGGGCGCATTTCTCATGCTGGCTGGATGGCCTGTTGCTTAATTTAAGAAAAAAATGGAGCACAAATTAGCGCAAAAGGCCATCGGCGAGCAGAAAAAGCGCTTGCGGCCATGCGTACAAGACGTACAACAAAACTATGCGGGAGAAAACAGCGGCGATTCAGCCTGGGAAGCGCGAGATGAAGCGAGTTTTAGAGGAATCTGGCGCGACAACTTCAGCTGAAAAAGGGCATAGTGAGGCCCTGGGCGACTGACGCTGCCTCTGGTGCAAAGAGGCTCAGACGGCAGCCACGGCAGACAAAGAGGAATCTGTCTTTTGCCCTGACCATTTTTTACACAAAACCCTTTACTATAGGTATGTATAACACGAAAACATTCTGCTTCCAGGAGAAGTAGTGCAGTAACTTTACCATCGAAGAGCAGCTTGCGTCAAGTACTATTTCAGTACAGGTCTCCATCCTTTAGAGAAAATAGCCCTGAAATTCACGCCACATTGCCAAACAAAATGCGCAAGCGAAGATGCTGGCGATTACGATAGCTATTTTCTTCTCAGGTATATGCTACTTTCACTGGCACCTATGTCTATTAGACAAAGTTAGAAGATACTAATGTCCCTAAAGATCGTTAGTATAGTGAAGTGGCAGAGTATCCATTAATTTGTATGTATGTATAGATCAATAGCGAGTCAAGAAGGGTCATATTTATTTTATGAGATGGTACCCCTATGGTCATGATTTTGGAAATGCAGAGATTGGTGGCGTGACAGTCGTCAACGGTGCAATGTATACTCTGAGTATTCCAACTGCCTTTGCGAAGGTTGATACGAATGCCCTGGTGAATCTGGGTATTCGCTTAGACCAGGAAGACACGCATATTATTCAGTTTGAAAACGAAGAGGCGGCTTATGCCGTTGGTGATCTCGCCTTGCAGCAGGCTGTCGATGTCTATCATGGACGCGGCGACATTCAGCGCTATGCTAGCAAGTATAGCCTGCGTAGCCTTTTGACGGTAGCAGCAACGCTTATCCCTGATACCGATTTTGGTATTTATGTGGTTGCTGGCTTACCAGCAGAGACGTATATCAAAAATTCGATGTTGCGTGGCGCGATTAAAACTGCTCTGGATGGGAAGTATGGCTTTACTCTCAATGGGAGTAAGACGGTGCGCAAGGTTACGGTTGAAGTGGCAACGGTGGTGATGGAAGGCGCGGGAGCCTTGATCGCTTATGGCGATAAAGCATCGAGCAAGACGACTGAAAGCGCGGTAATCGATATTGGTGGTCGCACCACCGATCTCTATGTTGCCCGTGGCCAGGTGCCTGTCACTGAGTACTGCAAAGGGAAGCCTCTTGGCGTGGAGATGGCTACCCAGATGATGATGGATGCCTTCGAGAATAAATATGATCGTCCCCTCTCACTATTGGAAGCACGCGAGATTATGCACGCTTATGCCTCTCAGGGAGATTTAGTCTATCCAGAGGTGTCGGCGTATGGTACTACGATTAGTCGGCCTGAATTGGAAATACTTGTTCGAGAAGCGGTGACGCAGGTGGGAAGTGAGATTGCCTCTTTTGTGGCGGCGGCCTGGCGACAAAGTGACCGCGATGCTGTTGCTGCTAGCTTTAAGCCCGTCCTCAATGTCGGTGGAGGCGTCTATTATTTTTATCCTTTTTTGAAACAGCGTATTCCCCATCTTTCTCGGCCTGAAGATCCTACTCATGCCAATGCACTTGGTTACTGTAGCCTGGCAGGACGTTTGTTGATCCGTCGGGCGCAGGCAACTATGACCAACAATACCCTGTTAGGGTAATAAATATATTACTATCTAGAGAGCGAGAACAGAACTATGTCACAACCATCGTCGGACAAATACGTCTATTTCACTGTTGCTATTCTCAAGGATTTTACGGCCCTGGAGACCCTTAAGCAGGATGCTCTCAAGCATCATATGATCGACCAGCCAGGCCAACTCATTGCACTGCGTATAACAGAGTATTATGAGATGATGACGAAAGGAGTAGTCCAACCAGTCGTGCGTGTTCCGGCGATTATGAATCCTATTGCTACGCCAGAGGAACTTGGGCATGATCAGCCTACTTCTCCTCAACCTATCCCTATGGCTCCCGCTTCACATGCTGCCCGATCGAACTCATCCGGGCTAAACGCGGCCAAAGCCCAGCCACAATCTCACTCGGTTGGCCTGAACCAGTTGACGGGCAAGATGCGTGCCCTGAGGCGCGAAGATAATAGCTATATCTCGACTTCCCCAAACGCGGATCAGAATGCCGATGAGGCCGCCGACTATTGGAGCACACTCTGAGCTTCTTATCTGGTACGTAGAAGTTCATGGGAGGTGGAGAGCAACTCCACCTCTCACCCACCCCCTCACGGCTCGCCTCGCCCCTGATCTTGTTACGCTTTGGTGTCGAACCGCAGGACTGGATGTGGTATCCTATCTACGACAGTCGGATGAGCAGTATATGCTCACTGTACAACATTCTGAGAAGCAAGAGGCGATATAAGGTGAGAAACACGCAGGCTCCTTTTCCTGGTCTGTATAAAAAGCAATCTTCATCCCTCAAAGTAGTATTGCGCACCCTGAGTATTTTGTTACTGCTTCTGATTACTGCTATTGGGATTTTTCTCTATCTCACGCGCTCTACTCCTGATAAGACGCTGAAGACTTTTTGTAGCGCCTTACAACAGGGAAACTATGCCACGTCTTACCAACAGCTTTCCCTGACGCTGCAACGTGCCTTTTCTGAACCTGCTTTCGCTCGCACCTTTGCCCACGATACTGTCTCGAACTGCACATATACGACTATTAACGCGGGTTTGAGCACTGCTCAGACGAAGCTCAGTATCCGCCATAAATCGAAAAAAGACAATATTGACCAGGTTGCGCTTATTAAAGATGAGCAGCATGTCTGGAAGATCAATGCTGTGCAATCTGCACGCTCCCAGCCTCTTCCGCAAAAGGCCTCCGTCTATCATCTCACGCTCTCGGCCCATCAGTTGCTCAGGGACCCGGCGGCTATCTTTGCCTCAGGGGGCGCGGATACTGGGATTGCTGTCTTTCCTTCCGAACGGGTGGTGTTGTTTCTTTCTGGGAGTGACCATCTCTCGGCAAAAAATACTGTTGCTGGACCTTCTGGGAGTAGTAGCTGTTCTCCTGCAACAATGCCGGAGCCTGCCCTTCCCTGCTACTCCGTAATCTACAGCTCTGGCCTGACCAGTCCCGCCGTTGAGATTGGTACCCACGCCGATTTTACTACCACAACCGTTGGCTCTATCTTTCTAGGAATGAATATCCCTGAACAGACTGCTGCTTCCGGAACCTTTCAGGTGACATTGCTGACCATTCCCAGTGGGATGGCAACAGGTCTCTGGCAGACCCCAACGAATGGCTTCTTTGTCCAGGGCCAACATCTTTCTCTCTCTATGCAACTTTTTTCCCAGAATGACCAGATCTCCTCGGTCAGGTTTTTCCTGCTGGATCTTCAGGGCAATAGCTCTGGTATTTGTACTATTCCTTACAATGGTACCGATCTCGTCACTTGTGACTGGAATCTGACGCTCGGTAGCAATAACGACCCGCAGCATGACCCTCCCATTACCAATGGACCGCTGAAGCTTGGTTTCTCTATTCAATCGGAAAAATCGCTGGTCATAGATCCGGATGGGATACGCTCAGGTATCGCCCGCTATGTGGCAACGCAAGCGAGCGAAAATTATGCAGGCTATGCTGCGGCGGCGGCTAACCCGAATTTGTTGGTTCACTATCAGCAGACGCGTATGCAGTGGCGTGTTCCCCAGGTCACCTGTACACGCAATGAAAATTCTGACATGGCCGTCTGGGCCGGTCTTACCGGTAACCCAAACAACAGCGAGTTGGCGCAGACGGGAACGATGAGCGGCTGTGAAGCTGGCGTGCCTATCTTCCTCGCGTGGTGGGAGATCTACCCAGCTCCCAGCCATAGTATTAATTATCCAATACAGCCTGGTGATAGCATCATCTCTCAGGTGACCTACAAACAGGGCATTTTCTTGCTGACCCTGGACGATATAAGCCAGCACTGGCATTTCTCAACCCAGCAAGGTGGCTCCGATAACGATACTATTACCGCATTATGTGTTATCGAAGCTCCCTTTGATACTGTGAAAAATGGCCTTGATCCCTTGAGTAATTTCGGCTCGATAACCACATCTTGCCGCGTAAACAATCAGCCCCTCGGCACCGTTGGTCCACAAAATGTCGTCTATCAGATGTTAGGCCCTCAACAGCACGCGATCACCTCTTCGTTGGACCCGCAAGGTCTCACTTTTACGGTCCAATGGCAAAAACAAAGTATGCCCTAAGGGCATCTTTACCCTGAAACATGTGGACAGGGGCTACCCAGCATTAGGTTGTCAGCATAATAGAGATGTGGAGATTTTCTTCGCCCGCTTGTTTCACTAGAATTAGGATGAATGGAAGCGGCCATCCATCCCCGTTCTTACATTGATATAATTCGATACAAGGAAGGTGCAAAAGAGGCCGCATGTGTCATTGGACGCACTCTCAGGCAGAGAAGTTGCTGAAAATCAGGCGTAGCTGCCGTTTTCGCCTTCTCCTACCTGCAATACGATCTTTCCACGCAGCCCTCCTTGTTCGAGCCGTTGATGCGCCTGGGCAATCTCATGGAGGGGCAGCACCGTATCGATGACTGGTTTGATCTGCCCTTGCTCAATCAAGGTGCGTAACTCATCCAATGTGGAACGTGTTCGTTGGGTGGAAGCAAAGTGAACCGTCAGGTATTTGTAATAGCCTGGATTCATATCGCCTGTTGGACCCGTGATACTGACCATTCGCCCAAATGGTTTGGTGACGGCGATACTCTTGGCAAGGAGTTCTTTGCCCACAGCGTCAAACACCACATCCACTCCTGTTCCATGCGTCTGCTGCTTTACCATCTCCAGCGCATCTTCTTGCGTGTAGTCAATGGTGGCGTCGGCTCCCAGTGACTGCACGAAGGCGTGATGCTGAGGACGACAGGTGGCAAGGACCGTTGCTCCCACTGCCTTGGCAATTTGAAGTGCCAGCGAGCCAACTCCCCCAGCGGCTCCGTGAATCAGAACGGTTTCTCTAGCGTGCAACTGAGCACGGTTGATGAGAGCCTCCCAGGCCACGGTTCCCACCAACGGGATGCTGGCTGCTTCCAGATGAGAGAGGGTGGCTGGCTTACGAGCCACTATGCTCTCACTGACTACATGGTACTCGGCATCGCTGCCTTGCCCCGCAAAGGGGTCTGGGGTATAATAGACAGCATCTCCCACCTGGAAGTCATGAACCTCCTCGCCAACAGCCGCGACTTCGCCAGAGACATCATAGCCCAGAATGGCAGGAGGAGTGATCCCAGCCCACTGACCCGCGCCCTGGCGAAAGAGTGCATCCATCGGGTTGACGGAAGTGGCGTAGACTTTGACCAATACCTCATGGGCCTGCGGCTCTTGACGTGGGACTTCTCGCTCCTCAAAGACCTCTGAGCCGCCAAATTGTGTGAGAACCATTGCTTTCATGTGGATAGTCCTTTCTGCATCTCTGTGTGCGCTCTCGATGCGATGAACAGGCACTGTTGCGGCAGATGCACCTCCATGCCACGGAAATAGCATCCATCTAGCAAACAGAACGATGTTAGGTAGGCAACACTATTGGTTAGTCAACAGTTTCGTGTATACTACACAGTAGGAATAGTACAATGTGTCTGTGCGAAAAACAATCAGCAATCAGGCGGGATCGTTGTGTAGACAACACCAGCGAGAAACTGTTGTTTTCAGAAGGGGAAGCAAGGCACGGAAAGAGTGAGGAGCGATGATGGCCACACCAGTCAATGCGAACGATCCGAGGGTCAAACGGACCCGTCAGTTGTTGCTGCAAGCATTCATGGCATTACTCGAAGAAAAGCAGCATATTCACTCGATCTCAGTGCAAGACATCGCAGAACGTGCAACGCTCAATCGTGCCACCTTTTATGCTCACTTTGAAGATAAATATGCCCTGTTAGAAAGCTGGATGCGTGCGAAGTTCCACCAGGCCTTGGAGAGCCAATTTCCTACCTCATCTGCAATGCAGACGAACACCCTACGTGCGCTCATTCTGGGCGTTTTTGACTTCCTTGCCACCTTTCGTCGGTACCAGAAGCCAGCTGATAAGCAATTTGAGCCGCTCTTCGAGGTCGCTTTGCAGAAGGAACTGTATGAGGTCCTCTTGAACTGGCTGAACCAGATCCCATCGTCGGTTCCCGTCCTCCAGGAGGTAAGGGAAACCACGGCACTGGTCATCAGTTGGGCGATTTTTGGTCCAGCAGTGCAATGGAGCCGAGGAGAACCAACGTGCTCAGCAGAAGAGATGGCTCATCACGTCTTGACCATCGTGGTCGCTGGCTTGTCGCCTGTCATCGCCATTACTTGACCGGCGCTCTAGACTCTACAGGCGCACGGCGTTTCGTATCCTGCCTGACTGGCCGCATAGCCATTGCAATGCTCTCGTTGCTATTTTGTACTTTCATGCTTGAGACTCTCCTCGTTAAGGTATGAACATTGCTGCACGCCAATGGACATCAATGGAAAGGTAGAGGAATGAGAATAACAATACCTAGAGCCGGAAGCAGTACATCCTGCTCATAAACTGTTTGTGTTAAGATATCGCACATGGGTTGGGGTAATGGGATACGTTGTGGACTCGTCTGGTGGTTTAACACAAATATATAACTTGCTTGCTCGCTCTGGCGTTGTATGACTTCAACCCCTTCTGGTGACTCCAGGGGGACTACGAGCTTGAGTTGTGCTTGTAGCAGCCTGATCAGTGCTTCCACTCCCGCTGCCTCTGGCCTTGTCGCAATATAGAAAGCCTTTCCTTGTCCATAGTGGTTTTCGGTAATTGCTGGCTCGCCCGCGTAAAAATCATCCCCAAAGACGCTTAATGCTCTGGCCCCTTCCAGATGGAGCACTTCGCACCAGGAATCGCAGCTATAGCTGTTTTGCCAGTCTTGCCGCTCCTGTGTGCTGACGAGCAGATTGGTTTTTCCTGGCGGCAATGGATCAAACTCTTCTACCCAGATCCCCATCAAAGAACGCAAGCATCCTGGATAACCCCCCAGCCAGGCGCGGTTGTTCTCGTCGGCTATGCCGCTAAAATAGGTCGCGACAAAGGTTCCTCCCTGTTCAACATACTGCTCAAATTTTGCTCCCTGCTCTGCACTGATCATGGTGAGCAGTGGCGCTATCACCAGACTATAATCGTCCAGGTTAGCGTCAGGAGAGACAATATCAACCGGGATGTTGCATTTCCAGAGGGCCTGGTGATACATCTGAAGCTCGGCCAGATAGTTGAGATGGCGGCTCGGAACGTGCTGGTTCTCCACTGCCCACCAGTTCGGCCAGCTCATAAGCAAGGCCACCTTTGCCTTGACTGTTGTAAACGGCAGTTCTGGCTCTAGCTGCTGAAGTTCCGCTCCCAACTCTGCTACCTCGCGAAAGACGCGCGTTTTCTCATGCCCAGCATGACCGATGATTGCCCCATGATACATCTCTTCGCCACCTCGCGACTGACGCCATTGGAAAAACATAGCCGCGTTAGCCCCATGAGCAATCGCCTGATAGTTCTGTAAACGCATCACGCCAGGCCGCTTCAGCCCATTCTCTGGATGCCACTGTACCTGGCTTGGTGTCTGCTCTAGCAGTAACCAGGGCTGGCCGCCTTTCATTCCTCGCATCAGGTCCTGGTAAAATGCTACGCTTGCCGGATGTGTATCATGTCGTGGATAAGAATCCCAGGTGATGATATCTATCTCTGCTGCCCAGGAGAAATAGTCGAGCGATTTTTGCAGACCATGAAAGTTTGTCATGATGGGTATGTGGGACGTGGTCTCCCGCAAAATCGCCGCCTCCTCTAGATAGGATTTTCAAATTCATATCGGACAGAAAGTGCAGATAGTCGATCTGGAGCCCCTGCATACTCTGCTCCCCCAGCTTGCTCGGTGGTTGAATCTGTTCCCAGTCGGTATAGGTATGGCTCCAAAAGTTCGTGACCCAGCGACAATTGAGCTCTTCAAGAGTGCCATAACGCTGCTGAAGCCAACCCCGGAAACGTATAGCGCAGTTTTCACAATAGCAGCTCGGCCCATATTCATTGCTAATATGCCAGAGTAATAACGCTGGATGCTCGCTATAGCGCGTAGCCAGTGCCCGTACAAGGATGTGAGAGAGCTGCCGAAAGCGCTGATTTGTTGGACAATAGTTGAGCCGCCCGCCATGCATGCGGCGTTGTCCCCATTCGTTGACCGGTAAGACGTCAGGATAACTGCTTGAAAGCCATGCCGGTTGAGCCGCTGTCCCTGTCCCCAGACAGACAGAGATCTTTTGTTCTGCCAGCATGTCTAGAATTGTATCCAGCCAGGCAAAGGTAAAGGTTCCTTCAGCCGGTTGCAGGGTAGCCCAGCTAAATACACCCAGCGTGACCAGATTGATCCCCGCTTTCCGCATTAAACGGAGATCCTCTTGCCAGATGGGATTCTCTGCTGGTCCTGCCTCGTGCATCCATTGTTCCGGATTGTAATCCCCCCCATAAAGGATCTCCGGAATCTGGAAGAGGTTTCGTTGATGTCCCCATTTCATCGGCTGAAATCCTTCCTAAAATAAGTTGTGTATCAAGCAGCCTCTATTTTTGTCTCTTTACTGCCAGTAGCCTCTTACTCTACATCCAGACTTACGGATAACCGATCAAGCGCTTATATCTCTAAAGGCATATGGCGCAAAGAGTTAAGATTAAGAAAAAATTTTTACCTGGAAAATTTAATTGCTGTGGTAAGGCGATTCTGCCACTCGCAAATACCGTATGGCCTTTTTGGGTACTGCCGTTGACTGTCGCACAATCAACGAAGGTTCAATTACGTGAATAGGCGAAAGATTGGGTGCATTATCAATCAGATCAAGTAAAAGTTTGGTTGATTCCAGGGCTAATTGGAACTTTGGCACTGCTACTGTCGTGAGTGGAGGGCGAATATGGGCTGAAACAACGATATCATCCAGTCCGATGATCGAAATATCCTGTGGGACTTGCAGTCCCTCGTCTAGAATAGCCTCAATCGCACCCAGGGCCATCCAGTCGGTTGTTGCAAAAATAGCCGTGAGATGCGTTTCTGCGGCCAGCAATTTCTTCGCTGCCGCATAGCCGCTTTCAATAGTTGAGTGTCCCTGCTGAATCCTGCTGGCTAAAAGCGGCACATTCGCCTCTTCCAGGATTGCACGAAAGCCCTCAAGACGGAGTGTCTGTTGGGGTTCATCAACAATAATTGCTATCTCCCGATGGCCCAACTCCAGCAGGTGCTGCGCCGCCAACGCTCCCGCACGCCGGAAATCTACGCTTACCTGGGGAATTTTCTCCGGAACCTCGTTTTCTTGCCAGTCGCAGAGCACGACGGCAAGCCCTCGCTGAAATTGTGCCGTGATATCAGCGATATCCATGCTGGAGCCCATCACGATAATGCCGTCTACCCAGCGATTCACCAGCCGTTCCAGGTGTTGCCGCCCGGACTCGAAATCATAGAAGGTGTTGCATAGCACCATCTGGTAACCACGTTGACTCGCCGTACGCTCAATCGCCTCGGCAATTTCAGGATAGAATGGATTCGCAATCGTCGGTAAGAGAAAACCTAACGTGAATGTTTTCCCCTGGGCCAGACTCCTTGCAAGCTCATTGGGACGATAACCTAGCTCCTGAGCGCATTGCAGAATTCGTTTACGCGTGGCCTCGCTGACATTGCCCCGGCCCTTAAGCGCGTTTGCAACGGTAGTCGAGGTGACCCCTACCGCCACCGCAATATCTTGAAGCGTTGCCATAACATCCTTCTCTACAACTCAGAATCGCTCGGATTTCTTCCTGCCTTGTTTGGCGCTAAACTTAATACTACTTTAACTGGTTTAGCGCTAAATGTCAAGCATTTTAAGTGAGCTACGAAAATTTCGTGGATTCTCCTATAAAGTCACAATTTCAACGTCTGCAAGTGTCGAAAACACCTGCAAACGTTGAAGCTAGGCGAAAAGGTTTAGAACTTTAAAGCTCCTGCTGTTACATTAGCAATAAACTGGCGTGCTCCAAAGAAGAAGATGATGATAAGGGGGATGGTTGCTAGCAGGGTTCCTGTCATGACCATGCTGTAATCGGTATTATAAACGCCATTTAATTGTTGGAGCGCAATCTGTAATGTGTATTGCTTCGGATCTGTCAGGGCTATCAAGGGCCAGTAGTAGTCGTTCCAGGCTGTGACGAAGACGTAGATCCCTAAAAATCCTATGGCTGGACGGAGCGTAGGGAGGGCCACGTTCCAGTATAGTCCAAGATGGCTGCTGCCGTCGATTCTAGCCGCATCGATTAAGTCACTCGGAATCGCGCTTATGGCATATTGCCGAATCCAGAAGATGCCGAAGGCGGGTACCAGGGCCGGGATGATGACTGGTAGGAGCGTCCCGATCAGGTGTAAATCGGCCATGAGCACGAATAGGGCAATTGCTGAGCTGGCTGTAGGGAGGATAATCGTAATAAGTATCAGGCCAAACAGGATGTTCTTCCCCGGAAAATCAAATTTGGCAAAGGTAAATCCTCCTAATGAGCAGAAAAAAAGTACACATACGGTGATCACACAGGCGATGACCAATGTGTTCAGGAAGTTTTGAAAGAAGTTGATGTTCTGAAAAAGATTGATAATATTGGTCCAGAACTGACCACCAAAGATGACCTTTGGTGGCACACGGTAGATGTCACTCGTTTTATTGGTTGACATGACGACCATCCAATAAAATGGAAAGATGGAGATCAGTAGCCCGATAATCAAGAGGATATCGACGATGATCCGCTGTGTGCGCGTTCCATATTGCATCATGTGAAGTCTCCCTTTCTGCACCCTAATTTTCGTCTCGCTGGACAAGTTTCCAGTTGATGAAGGTGAAGGCCAGAATGATGACGAAGATTACCCAGCTCACCGCCGCACCAAAGCCGTAGCGGTCCTGGGCAAATCCCTGCCAGTAGAGGTAGAGTTGCATTGTCAAACCGGCATGACCAACACCACCATCATTCGCAATGGTACCTCCATTGGAGAACAGAATTTGTGGCTCAGCAAAGACTTGCATCCCGCCTATCGTCGAGATAATCACTGTGAAAAGGATAACTGGACGCAAAAGTGGTAAGGTGATACGCCGGAAAATGTCCAATGTGTTTGCTCCATCAATTCGTGCCGCTTCATAGAAGTCAGCGGGGATGCTCTGAAGACCTGCCAGGTAGATGAGCGCGTTGTAGCCCGTCCAGCGCCAGATGACGACGAGTGCCACTGCCCACTTCATCGGCCATGCATCTGTTGTCCATTGTATCGCCGGAATGTGGAAAACGTTGAGGATAAGATTAATCAGCCCATATTGTGATGCAAACAGCGAGCCGAAGATCAGGGCAATTGCTACAATTGAGGTAACATATGGCAAAAAGTAGCAGACCTGAAAAAGTAGTTTCGAGCGCGTCCGCATATTGAGCAGGAAGGCAATAATCAATGCGAAGAGTAGCATAGGAATTGTGGACATAATCCAGATTTCAAATGTGGTGAGTACTGCCTGCCCGAAGACTGGATCGGTGAGGATGTAGGTGAAATTGTTGAAACCTAGAAACTGCATTGCTCCGATGCCGTCCCAGCGCTGAAAGGCCAGGAACAGGGAGAAAACAATGGGGATGAAGTTAAAGATGAAGAAGATGATAAAGAATGGCGCTATTGAGAGATACAAAGGAAGATACTTCCGTAAGTTGCTCTTGCGCGGCAAGGCTTTTTTTGTTGTTTGCTGCTCTTGCCCTGTTACAGTAATCTGACTGACACTACTCATGTTTTTTCTCTCCTTGTAGTGTGATAGAGGAAGTGGCATAACAAGAATTGTTACGCTCCTGCTGGACCCTTATTCGAGGTGGTATTAGCGTAATAGCTCTTTTTGTGCCTCTTGTTGGGCCTCATTCCAGGCTTGCTGACTGGCCTTCCCCTGAAAATCTATCAGGTTTAATTCATTAGTAAACAAGGCACCGAGATTGGGATCATCTGGTCCTATATAGGATAGGGGTACGTCTTTTGCTGCCGCCGCAAAGATCGGAGTGGTATTCTGCCCGCCATAAAAGGCCTCGTTCTGCTGGAGTGCTGGATTGTCAACGTCAGCAATGGCTGAAGGGAAGAGCTGAAGATCTTTATAGGCGGTGAGCTGGTTTTGTGGCGACTGAAGCCATTTTATGACCTCGAATGCTTCTTTCGGATGCTGAGATGCTGTCGTGATTGCTATAAATGAGCCGCCATTGTTGCCGTCGCCTCCGGGGGCACGAGCGATACGCCACTTCCCACTTGTATTCGGTGCTGCATCCTGAAGAATCTGCTTCATCCAGACCGCTCCCATAAAGGCCGCCAGCGAACCGTTGCTTGCCGCCTCGTTCCAGGAGGTTCCATAGCGTTGTATCTTGTTATCAATCCCTAATTGCGCAACCTGTACGGCCTGATTCCATATCTGTCGCATATAGGGCTGATTCCCAATGTACTGGTTGGAAGGTGTAACATACTGTTTGGCGCTCTGGGCCAGTAGCTGCGCGAAGGCATCGTTCACATCATCTACCACGAATGCCTTTCCCTGGGTCGCGCTTTTTAACTTGACTCCTGCCTGGAGATATTGGTCCCAGGTATGAATTTGAGCTGTTACCTGATTTGGATCTGTCGGCAGACCGGCTTTCGCAAAAATGTCTGCACGGTAGAAGAGCGCGGTTGGACCGGTATCCATCGGAAAACCAATCATCTTACCATCGGGTGCAATTCCAAGCTGCCACTTCCAGGGGAGATACGCGGATTTCAGGTCATCTGCTCCCAGCGTTCGTAAATCGACAAAGATGTTATCATCAGGAAAATAGGTGGCAATATCTGAATTGATCCCAATAATATCAGGAATAGCGGTATGCCCCGCCATTGATGTTCTGACTTTGGTGTCATAATCCGTTACCTTTGTTGCCACCAGATGAATGTTTGGGAACTGCTGATCAACCTTGCTAATCAGTGTGTCATCAATCGAGCGATTCCAGTACCACATTGTTAACTGAATTTTTCCGCCCGCATTCGAGGCATCGCACGCCGCTAATCCCGTGAGGGATAGCACTAAAAGACCGATGGAGAAAAAACTCCCCCAGGAAAGCTTTATCCTGTGTCCGCTTCGACCTGTAATGGAGAACATAGGAACCGTCCTTTCGTAAAAGCTACCTTGCTAAGAACGTGCCAAAGGCCATCTCACAGTCAGCAAATTTTTTACCGAATATGAGAATTAACTATTTATACGCGTTTATCATGGTGAGATCTATTTATCGTAAATCGACAGTTTCTACAAAATATAATATTTGAATGTCTGAAGGTGTCAAGCTGAAAAACAATCTTCTGGGGCTTCTCTAAATGATGGCGTGTGAACGGTCACGCTGAGGTAAAGAAAAAACATATGTGGATAATCTCACTGTAATTTTCTTGATACAAGCATCAAGAGGGGAGATTGCTCTGCTTGGCACTGACACGGTGTCTGGGCTGGACGAAACAACATTGTGCGGATACATCGTTGACTCCTTGAAAATACACTTCAAACAGCTTGCAGACATCTTCTCTGATGCCTATAAATCTGCTTGCTGATCTTTCTCTACACCTATGTAATGTCAGAATAAACTCTTTTAGCAGGTACTGTCAATAGAAAATACCTATCTACCTTCACTTTTTTAAGAAATAGATTTCAGCCTCATCCATAAATGCGCTTATCTCTCCCTTCCCCATCCATTGAGCCCTGTTCTTTTCTTTAGACTTGTTGTCCTATTTCACACTGAAATAGTGGAAATAAGCACAGCTTTTTCCCAAGATTCGCTGTATGCTTTGTCTGTGAGGTGAAGAGCACACTCCCACCCACAGGGACTGGACCGATTAGCAGGAATATGCTTGAAGAAAGAGGAAACGGTCCTCCTTATGTAATAATGAACGTCCTAATTTTTATGAATGCAGATGAAAAGGAAACACAGCATGTTAGCTCTCTCTCGAAATGTAATTCTCTCTTTTGTCGCTGCTGCCCTGCTGATGGTGTTGGCGGCCTGTGGTAGTACCACACAGACTCCGGTAGCAAGCACAAGTGCTGGCACGAGCGCAGTAGCGAGCAAAAGCTCTAGCACTACTGTTTCTAGTGCCTCGCTCACAGATATCCATAAAGCGGGGGCAACAAACTCTCGCCATTTCCAGACGCTGAATGACAATGCCGATCCCACTTTTAATCAGTTACTGGGCATCAACAATCATGGCGTCATCGCGGGCTATTTCGGCAGTGGTGCCAGCGGCCATCCCAATAAGGGCTATACTCTCAATGCCCCTTATGGCCAGGGCAACTATGTGAATGAGAACTTCCCTGGTTCGGTCCAGACCCAGGTTACAGCCATCAACAATCATGGCGACACCGCAGGCTTCTGGGTTGATGGTGCAGGCAACAACTTCGGTTTCATCAGATGGCATGGTGTCTTCACCTCTTATAAGAATCCTAACACCGGCGCGGGAACCGTGAACCAACTGCTGAGCCTGAATGATAATGGTATCGCCGCAGGTTTCTACACAGATGCCCAGGGAGTCAATCACGCTTACCTGCTCAATCAGAAGAATGGCCACTTCACCCCAATCGTTCCTCCCGGTGGAACCAATGCAACTGCTACTGGCATCAATGACCGGGGCGATGTCGTAGGCTTCTTCACCGCCTCTAATGGATCAATTGTCAGCTTCCTGCTCAGTGGTAACCGCTTCAGCGAGTTTGACTTCCCCAATTCGACTAATACTACGGCTCTGGGAGTCAACTCATCCGACCAGATCGTTGGTGTCTACGTTGACAGCGCCAAGAAGATGCATGGCTTCCTCCTCTCTTCCCCCTTACAACATGCGAAATGGCAGTCCATAGACGCTCCCAAAGGCCTCGGTACAACCACTATCAATGGCCTTAACGACAACGCTCAACTTGTCGGTTTCTACGTCGATGCTGCTGGCAATACCGATGGCTTCCTTGCGAAGTAGGTTCAGCAGGACCTGCATCGAGAAGATCTTAAAAATAGAAAAATAGTAAGCAACCGAAAAAGATCTGCCGGCCCTATTGGGTCAGGCAGATCTTTTGATCCGTACTAGTTTACATGTGTGTTTAGCTGAACAGGTTGCGGATCGTTAAGCCAAATCGTTCTACTATCGGACCAATCCCTCGCAGAAGTGCAGAACCGATGATAGCAGTGATAATCATATTCGAGATTGCCCAGGTTGCTACTGCTGGCAGATACGCTTCGGGTTTTAGCAAACCACCAGCTACCAGGATACCGTTGCCATAGAGCGCGCCCAGAATGTTGTTTGGAATGACTGCACAGATTAGGAAGAAGGCGAATCCTCGTACTGTATACACGTCTTTGCCAATGGCGCTTAAACCGAAGCGCGGCGCGAAGATGCGGTAGAGTAGCATCGGTAAACCCAGCTGGATGATATCAGCCGCGCCAAAGGGAATCGCTGTGATCAGAGGCGTATTAGCAAGCAAGCCCGCACCGATAAAGTTGCCGATGTAGCCGATGACAAAGGCCCAGCCGCCAAACCAGATGCCAAAGGGGATACCAAAGCCAATCGCCAGGAAAATACTACTTACTCCAAAGAATGGCGAGGGCAGACCTACGATTGCTAACCACGAGATCACTGTATAGACTGCTGCGGCTACCGCGACTGCCACAAGCTGCTGCAAGGTTGGTGCCCCTGTGAAACGCAGGCCATAATGAATACGTGTTGAGGCGCTCCCTGCAACTTCCGCTGGCTCATCTCTTCTCTCTTCTGTCAATTCCTGCATCGATTTGTCCATATTCTGGACTCCTTTCGTCGTTCGTAAATACTACAAATACGGCACTTTTGTGTGAACCGTGCGTCTCCCTCGAAAAAGACTATCCTGTATACAAATCCACACATACTCTCTTGTAAAGGAAGGCTGACCTGCCAGGCTCAGAACTCCTTGCCATCAATAGAATAGACTGCAAGCATGAATCTTTTTGCACAAAATTATCAGAAAAGAAACGTGAAATGAGATCCTTTGTCTTTCTACACTTCTTCTGAAAGTATACCCGCATCTCGCGCAACTTCAAGGTCTCTTCCCTGCTGTCTTGGACCAGCTCACCAGTGCGCGTATAAGCTCATCCCAGACTTTCTTATACCGGATAGGGCTGCAATAAGGTTTGACGTAACGCTTCAAGCTTGCTGAGGACTTCCTGGGTATTGTCGCCAGGTTGACTGGAAAAATCGGGCCAGAGACTGCTACTCTGCTTGCGGATCTCGTCGCGTAACGCCCGCTCATCTACTGTTTGGACTTTTCCATGCTCAACTACGATGCTACCATTGACGATAACTGTATCTACTGAGGCACCATTTTCACAGTATACAAGATGTAGGTAAGGATCACGTAAAGGGAAAAATGCTGCATTTTCCAGGTTTAGCAGGATGATGTCAGCCAGGTAGCCAGGCTCCAGTATGCCAAGCTGCTTCTCCATGCCGATGGCAATGGCTCCTCCCTGTGTCGCTGCATTCAGGAGTTCATGGGGCTGTGGCCACTTCCTATAGTCTTCTGTGGGCTGGTTGTGCAGCAGGCCACTAAATTTGAGGACGCCGAACATATTCTGGGTGTCGTTGCTCGCTGAGCCATCACTGCCCAGGGCGACGGTGACTCCCTTTTCCAGCGCTTCAACCAGGGGGAAGCGTCCACTCCCCAGGCGCAGATTGCTGACCGGGTTGTGTACGATGCTACTCCCGCAGCTTGCCAGCAACTCCAGGTCTCCTTCATCGAGCCAGATCGCATGGGCAAGTGAGGTTCCCGCCTTGAGTACTCCTCTCTGGTGTAGATAGCTGATTCCGCCCTGGCCAAGCTGCTCGTGAATGACTCTGGCCTGAACTTCGGTTTCGACTGCGTGCAGGTGCAAACCTGTCTGATACTTCTCTGCCAGTTCGGTACAGCTTGCCAGTAGCTCTGAACTGCACCAGTGAATACCGCTAGGGCCAACCAGACAGCGTAGACGCCCTTCGGCGCTGTTATGCCAGGTGGCGATGAAGTCAGACAGTGCTGCCAGTTGTTCAGAGATAGGAGCCCAGGTATGAAAACGATCAATAAAGGGATGGGGCGGGAAATGCAATCCTCGTGCGTGCCCCGCTTCCAGAATGAGATCCTGGTCTTCGATGGCCGGAGCAACGGAGGCGCGAATCCCGGCGGTGCGATACGCTTCCATTGTCGCATTGAGCGAGGGGAGCGAGACTCCCTCAGCCGTCCATAAATGGTCCAGGACGGCTGTGGTACCACTTTTGAGCATCTCTACTGCGCCGAGCAGGGCGCTGAGATAGACAAAGCGCGGATTCCACTGAATGTTGTCGCTGAAAAGCGGCACGAGCCATAACTCTAGAGGCAGCGATGGCGACGTTGCTTTTAGCATGTTTTCTAGCGAATGGGTGTGCGCGTTAATCATACCGGGCAGGGCCAGCCGCTCTTTGCCTTCAATGATCTGCTCGATCCGCAGCGGATTCAGGGTAAGCGTGCCACTGGGACCCATCGCCTGAAATCTTCTGCCCTCTGATGAGAATATCCTGGTTGTGCCGCAGATGTCCCGGCTCCTGCGGATCAAGTAACGTGCAGCCTTGAATAAGAATCTGCGATGTAGTCTGTTGTTCTTGTAATATCTCTGAATGAGATCGCATATGCTTGTCTCCTTGTCCACAATATACTCTTGTGGGGGACGCGGCTTGCCTGCGTCTGATTCTCTGGTCAAAAACGCAGCGGTTTTGCTGCGCTGGGTCTCTTGCCTCTCTCGCTGTCAGGCGGGATGAAGCTGCTCGGCGCGGTCATAGCACTGCGCTGCCTCTTTGTGGCGTCCCAGTGCATCCAACGCCGCCCCCCGATTATTCCAGCTTGTGGCATCATCGGGATTGAGCGTGAGCGCCTGCTCGTATGTCTTTAGTGCCTCGGCGTAATGCGACATGGCAAAGTAGGTGTCACCGAGTGCCAGCCAGAGCGTGGCTTTGCCGGTATCCACTTCCAGGGCCCGCAGATACGCTTTGAGTGCGGCTTCGTAATTGTGAGATGTAAAGTGCTTCCCGCCGATCTTCTCCCAATCCTCTTCACTGCTATTCGAGAGCGTTGGTGGATGGTAGACAAGCATCTGGTCATACCAGTCAGAGCTGGAGGCCCTGGCTGGCTCCGGCGTGGGTGTTCGTGTGAGCAATGCCGGATTAGACGGTCTGGTTGCCGCCGCTGTGCTTGTCTGGGTGGTTAATGCAGGGTTAGAGGGCGATGAGGATCGAGCTGCTCTTGGTGCAGGAAGGGCTGCCATGTTGCCACTCATGCCGGGGTTGGTATAGCTGCTGGCAGGAAAGGGCCGACTGCGGCTCCCCTGCATAGACATTTCGTGCAGAAAGATATCAATGCTTGCGAAGCGCCGCGTGACCTGCGGGTTCATGGCGTATTGTAATACTGGCAACAGATGTCTGTAGTCGTCCGGCTGTAAGAGACGCGCAAAGAGCTGCTGACAGAGTACTGCGAGCATATATTGATCGCTGGCCGGATTTGCGGCGTTCCACAGTGCTGTCATGTTTCCACTTTGCATACAGCGTGTAAGAAGCGTCTGTAGCTCCGGCGGCTGGTAGGGTGGAGAGGGCGCGTGTAACCGAGCCAGCCCACTATCTGCTAGCAGCAGACGCTCCTGAGTGGCAAGCAGTATATTCCCCGGTACCACTGCTCCATGCGCGAGGTCCCGCATATGCAGGGTGCTGAGCGCTTCTCCGATCTGCTTGATAAAATAGAGTAGCCGCGATAGCAGTGCGCCTGTATCGCCGCTTAGTTTGTTTTCCTGTCGCTCATAATGTGCGATCAGGCGTGGTAAGCTGCTTGACGTATACTGACAGAGTGTCAGCAGATACTGAGCACGTCCGTTGTAGCTAAGCATCATTTCATTCAATGATCGACTATTGTTTCTATCCTGATCAGGCGACCAGAGTGTGCAGCTGTAGACCGGGAGGAGCGAGGGATGTTGCAGTGAGGCTATCGTGCGTACTTCGCGCCGAGCAACATCCCATAATCCCATTGTTGTAGCATCAGGTGGAAAGAGTTTGACTACGACAGGTTGCCGAGAACGTAAATGGACTGCGAGATAGGCTTTTCCACTGCGCCCTTGCCCCAATAATTGCTGCACCTGGTAGACTCCAAGTTGGGCACCAGAGGCCAGCGTACCACAAATGCTACAGATAATCTCGCTATCATGCATGGGATGCGGTGGTTGGCCGAGGCAGCACGCTGTGACGCTCTCCCGCGTTCCATCGTTGTGAGTGCTCCTGTCCATCTCTTTCAACCTTTCTGCCCGTGGAGAGAGAGGCCATTTCTGCATCTTCATGGCGTTCTCTCCACTTTCATACAGTTTGCGGGCTTGTCCGCATTTATAGATCTTATAGATCTTGTGTCTTTGCCGGTGTCACTGGGTAGCTGGGAAGGTTACCGGGCGGTGTGTAAAGAAATGCATCCTCCGCCGATGAGATCGCATCGGACTTGCCAGAATGCTGTTCCCACATCCCTTGCTCTGATAATGGATTTGCCTGTCTTGGCGCGTGGCGACGTTGCAGGCTAGCACTGCGCATCTGTAAGGGGAGCGACTCTTCTCCAGACTGAAGCGAGGCGTTCGATGAGGATTGCTCAAAACGGGCTACCGATTGAGCCGCCTGAATCAGAACTGTGCGTTGCTGCTGTTCTAGCAGGTCAACCTCGCGAATGATGCGGTCCAGTATCATCCGTTCAAAGTTCGAGCGGCTGGTATCCTGGAAAAGCGGCGTGTGGCGAATCTCCACTAGCGCTTCACGAATACGTCTGGTCAGGCTTCCCATTGACTCATGGGCGCTGCTCAAACGTCTCCACTGCCCCTCGTAGAAACGTTGTAGATGCATCAGGCTGAGATGGATTGAACGCAACTCGCTGTTCCCCTGGGGTGCTGGCTCGTTGCTCGACCATGCTGGCAGGCCCTGCCCAAGTCGTTCTACGGCTGACTGCACAATTCGGCATTCCTGGGCCAGGTGATCGTATCTTGCACCACGCTGTGAGAGTGAGCTGAGACGATCTAACATCAGGTTCAAACTAATGGCGATTGGCAGGAGCGGTCCCGCTACCGTTGGGGCGCGGGCGGCGATGTCTCCCCGTGCTACACGCGCATGGATGTCGCGTAGGGCCGCAACCCCTTCTTCCAGTATCTGTTTCTCCTGGGCGTTTCGTCCGGCCTCGTCCGCCTCGCGCTTGGTGACCTGGAGTTCGCGCCGTGAGATAACCAGCTCGCCCCGCATCTGCATGGTCAGGCGGTTATTCTCTATCAAGGTCAGGGCCTGACGAGCGACGACGATTCCAACCAGAATCAGCGCTACTACCTCTGCCTGAATCAGTACCCCACCACCCTGCGGCGCAATAACCGTCAGCAGAATTGCGCAGGTCAGCAGGACCAGGATAAAGGGCGAGATCGTCTGGATGGTGGGAATCAGTTGTCCACGCCCTACGCTCAGATGGGTAGAGAACTTCTGACGCGTCGTGTTGATCTGCGCCGCTTCCTCTTGTTCACGGGCAATACTTCGTGGATATTCTACCGCCGCCAGACCTATCAGTAACATGCTGAGGGGCCAGAGAATGTCTTGTAGTGTCCCTGTATTGAAATTATTCGATAAAGAGAAGTAGGCGAGCAGACTATCGGTTACCGCCAGAAAGAATAGGCCCAGGCAGAGCCGTAAGAAGACCGGTTGTTGGGCCCGATTCGCCAGGGGACTGAACATCAGGAAGGCTCCGATTGCTACCAGAAAGAGGTCACCTGCGGGAAAGTAGATTGACAGGAAGGCCGCTCCAGGACTGGGTGCCTGGGCCAATCCGGCAATCAAGGGCTTTAACAGGAAGAACCAGGAGAGCGAGACCGCCGCGCCGATGACGCCAAATGCATCAAGGAGAAGACGAATGCGTCCGACGCTGGCCTTGTTGCGCCGTGTCAGCAGGAGCGTGCCGAGGAGAAAGAAAGGATAACTGCCGACGAAACCAATGTCATAAATCCCCGGAAAGGGTACATCCGCTGTGTTCATACGCACGTCGTAGCTGGTCCAGATTGCTTGTCCGCCTGCATAAAGTGCGATGCCAATCGCTAGAAAGAGCCAGGCAAAGTAGGCCCGCTGCGCCGCCTGGCTCTCGCTTCTCGCAATCGCGAGCTCGTTTGCAGAGGCGTTGGCGCTCTCTTTTTGCATTACCTGGTAACGCAGGCGTATCTCCGCCAGGCGTAGACGGATCGCTACGCGCACACAGAGGATAAAACCAATTCCCTCGCCAACAAATTGTAAAATATCGGAGAGGCTTTTGAGGAGAAAGCTCTTGCCGGGCGCTTGCCCGATTAGTACCATAAAGATAAGGAAAAGTGCAAAACCTGCTGTGAAAAGAAGGACTGTCCACTGTCCGACCCGCTCGGCCTGGGAATCGCGAGCCAATGCTTCTCCATGATAGGGATTGGCCTGTGGCTCGCCTTGACCCTGGTATATTGCTCTACCAGTGTGCCCGTTCTGACGTCCTGGTGGCTCTGAATAGCTCCTTGCATCGTGAAACAACATACTGCTCTACTCCTGTAGAAGCCTCGCGGAGATTATTCCGGGCTCCCCACTTACTATACATGACAAAGAAATTTACACATTCTTACATTGGCGCATAGCGTTGTTTTTTTATCTGATCGGTATCTTTCTCTATACGAGGAATAGAGGTACGTTTTAAGCGCTTCTCTGTTAGGGAAACCTGAACTTTGTCCGCTTCAGCCTTTTGTTGTGATAGATGATGATGTATTGTCATGATGAGAGGTCGGTAACTCACAATTGCGCCTCTTCCCTGCCTTGAATGTATAAGAACGTATTCCGAACGGCGCTGCTAAAAGCACCGTCCGAAATACCATTTCTCACCTTCTGATCAGCCCTTTGCATGGATGTGTGGCGACTTTTTCCCACCCCAGAAAAAAAACACCTCGCATTTCATGCCTCCAGTACTGCTTGAATGGTGTCCCTACGACGTTCCAATGAATCTTTGCTACAATGCGTGAGACCTATGGAGAGTATAGGATTTCTCTCTCTCTCCTTACTCCTAAGAAGCTTCCACAATAAAAGGGGGCTTTGCTGGGCTCCGTTCTTTGTTTGTACAAGAAAAAGAAGATCTTTTCGCTTTCTGGCAAAAAAGTCTTATACAAGAAGTGACAATGAGGATCGATTAATCGTTATAAATATCTGCTGTAGAGTGACTGTACTGAAGGGCAGAATGGCTGTAGAGGTAGCTCGCTGGTGAGCTGGGTGTGGAAAAAGAGCAACGAAATATCTTGTACGAGCGAGGAATAAGACTTTTTTTATTTTGTACTGTCTTATACGTGTCTTCTGTATGAAATTTGTTTCTTACACATCACTGCATTTGTTTGCAAACTTTTCTGGACATTTACGACAAAATATGCTACACTCATTTCAGTTCACTTCCCCATTTGTCGCAGTGCTTGTACGATGTGTCATCAATGTTTTGCACAAGTGAAGAAACATTGTTAAAGAAATGCAACGGAAGCATCAATGAGTACACCTGTCTTGACTCTGGCACAAATCTGTAAAGATACAACCGATCAGCAGCATAATCGTGAAGATTCCCGGCAACTCTTTTCTACTGAAGAGGCCTTTTTTTCGCCTGCCTCTCATACACATACGAACTTGCACTCTGTCCTACGCTACTTGGCGATTACGTTGGCACAAACTCGTCCTCTGAATGAGGTGGTGCATACTCTGGCTGTTCTGATCTCACAAGCCCTGGATGTAGACCTGTGTGTCGTGCTTTTAAAAGAGCCAGGCGAGGATGTTCTGACGCTCACTACTTGCGTGCCCGCTCTCCAATCTCAGACGGTCCAGGTGCAGCCACTCTTGTTGTCGTCCTCTCTTTCGGAAAAACTGACGCTAGCTACCCAGCAGGGGGAATTGCCTCATCTTCGTGAGTACGAACTGGAGGCGCTCAATCCCCTGAAAAATGTTCAGTATAAGACATTATTGCCTGTTCCTCTGATTATTGACACTACTTGCTTTGGCGTGATCAATTGCTATTTCAGCCATCGCCATCATACAAATGAAGATGAGCAGCTGATGCTTTGCACTATTGCCGGCCAGACTGCCCTGATGCTGAAAAATCGTCGCTGCCTTGAAGACGGCATCCAGACGCAGAGAATGCTGGTCAAAGACTTTCTTTCCGATCTGCTCGCCGCTCATCCAGGCGTGGAAGACGTTCTGCGCCGCCGCGCTTACTCACTGAACTTTGATGTGACCAGCCCGCATGTGCTTGTCCAGCTAGAATGTGCCGAGTCCTCGGATACGGCTGTTTCCCATTCAGGCCAGCATTGTGAAGACGTCTTGAAACAGATTGCTCAGTCTATTCAGCGCCAGTATCCAACTTCACTCGTTGATGATCGCGCCTCCTCTCTCTTCTGCTTGCTCTGCCTGGATGCGCAGACTTCTCTTGCTGAGATACAGATGTGGTTTACCGATCTGGTGAAACTTCTGCGTACAGAACAGCAGGTCTTTCTTTCTGTGGGACTAAGCAATGCTTGCTCCACTCTGCTGGATTATCGACGCGCAGGCGTTGAGGCCAGCGATGCCCTCCAGATAGGTGCCGCTCTGGCTGTTCAGGGAAGTTGCCTCTCTTTTCAGGAGGTTGGCGCGTACCGCTATCTCTATCGATTTGCACAAACGGACACACTTCGTGATCAGTATCAGGAGCAGATTGAGACTCTGGTGGCCTACGATCAGCGGAAGAAGACCAACCTGCTTGATACATTGGAAATCTATCTGGAGTCTGGTGGCAATGCAGCCAGAACTTCCAATTTATTAGATGTGCATCGTAACACGCTGCTGCAACGTCTGGAGCGTATTCAGAAGCTTTGTGGCCTCGATCTTGAGCATGTGCCGGATCGTTTGCCCCTGCTCCTGGCGCTCAAAGTCTATCGCTTGCGTGTTCATTTTGTGCTTTCGTAGCGAGAGATAAGGGCGAATTAATTACTACCTGCGGTCTCCTGTGTACATTAAGATATAGCCTGTTTCGAGAATGGAAGATATTTCGATATCGAAGGCCCGTGTCTTCAGGCGTGTGCGCGAAAGCACATTGCGGACCGGGCGCATCTCCTGGTCCCAGACTCCGGACTCCTGGGCCTCCAATAGCCGCGTCCGACTGCGCGCAATCGTGATTTCATTTACCCGCCCATTGTTGAAGCTCGCCAGGAGTACTTCATATGGACAGTAGTAGGGGTAGGATTCCAGTAGAGGCATCAGGACACAGATTTCACTGGTGGTAAATTGTTGCTCTTGTACCATATGAGGCCGGTCTTGCTCAATGACCAGATGTGAAAGCGTTCCTAGACTTGTGTTGAGCGCGAGCGAATGTCCAACGGGGAGCAACCCCTGAAGCGAGAAATGCAGAATCTCTTCTTCATTTGTGCGCATGGGGGGTTTGACTTTACGGAGGGACATTTTTTGCATAGTACAGCTCTCCTTGTCTCTTGCCGAATTACCTCTAATGGAGAAATGATTTTCTCTCAGGGAAGCCCGCCGACGACGCATACATTTAGATGACTACATGTTTCGCTCTAGCAAAACTTTCCGGCTTTCTTTTCGAGACTATTGAATTTTTTGCTCGTTTCGCTTTTCTTGTGTCGGTAACCTGCACGTAGAATAGCGATAAAGCATGTGTATATTACACACAATACATGAATTACGGAAAAAAATCAATGCCTATGGTTTGCAATTTAAAATCCTGTGTTTTGAATGTAAAACATATTTATAAATATACCATAAAAATTAAATTCTTGATAGGAATTACTTCTATAGATATGTCTATTCTATCTATTCTTGCCCGAAATATTACGCACTTTTCCACATTTTTTCGCTGTTGGGCTTTCCTTTGCTCTTGTTCGTTTTTTTGAAACAGGGATGTAGAAGAACAATGAAGGTTACCCTGACTTTGATTGGTCGTTGAGATAGGCTTGCTTGCATGTTGCGGTCCTTCCTCTTCATCTGATATGATGGAAACAGACAATCGAATAAAGATTTTCAGTCTTCGGGGCAAGGTGAGGGCCGATGTAGATATATCAGCTCAATTCCTGATCGGCGGTAGAGCCCGCGAGCCATTCAGTCTGAGTGGCATGACCTGGCGCAGTTCCAGGGCCGACGGTATAGTCCGGATGGGAGAAGACGAAAAATTTTGCAGCAAATATGCGCAAGACCGTGCGTGGCGTTTTTCTATCCCCTTTTTCACGGTTGCTTGCTTATTTATGCATATTACGTAGGCTTGAGCGTAGCAACAGAGACGCTCTCTCCTCGTTTTTTCTTCATTCCCCTGTGCCACTTTTCATCTGCCTCGTGTAAGACTTCCTGGAACTTGCTTTCCTTTACTTTTGTTGAAAGAGGGATGAAAAGAGAACGCTATTATGGATCTATCTTCTGTGCTCGACTCTCGTCTTGCTATCGCGGCGGCAGTCGAAGAGATACGTGCTGGTCGTATGGTTTTGCTCCTTGATGACGAAGACCGCGAAAACGAGGCCGATCTCTGCCTCGCCGCTCAGTTTGCCACATCTGAGGCAATCAATTTTATCGCCCATGTCGCCTGTGGCCTTATCTGTGTCGCTCTTACAGGTGAGCGTCTTGATGCCCTGCATCTCCCTCTTGCCCCAACAGGAGGAATACCATTACAAGGGACCGCCTTTACTCTTTCCGTTGATGCTCGATATGGCACTACAACCGGTATCTCCACACAAGATCGTGCGCTGACTATTCGTACGCTCATCCATCCAGATACTCAACCGCACGACCTTGTCTCACCAGGACACGTCTTCCCTCTTCGCGCCCGACCCGGCGGTGTGCTGGAGAGACGAGGCCATACAGAGGCTGCTGTCGACCTGATGCGTCTTGCAGGCCTGGAACCGGGCGCGGTGATCTGTGAAGTGCTGGACGAAAACGGCGAGGCGGCACGTGGAGCGCGATTACAACAACTTGCCGCCGCGTGGCAGCTCAAAGCTATCTCAGTTGCCACCATCGCCCACTATCTCCAAAAATATCCCATCCTGTCGGATATGGTTTCAACCCGCATCCCATCGCGTAGGGCAGACGGTTGAACCGTCTCCGGCGCGCCGACGACCACCATCGCGCCGAATGGGGGTTCAACCCGCATCCCATCGCGTAGGGCAGACGGTTGAACCGTCTCCGGCCCGCCGACGACCACCATCTCGCCGAATGGGGGTTTAACCTGTAAGTGTATTAGAAGAGAGGAATCTATGAGCACAATACAGCAAGTAGCTATACCGGACTTTCAACTCTCCTTAAATGGGCAGGGCCTCAAGATAGGCATCCTCGTTGCTCGCTATAACTGGTCGATCACAGGGGCTTTATTACAACTTGCACAGGAGGAACTGATACGTCTTGGTGTGCCAGCAGAGCAGACCCGTGTCGTCTCAGTTCCAGGCGCTTATGAGCTGGCAATCGCAGCACAATCGCTGCTGGCAGGAGAAAAATACGACGGCTTGCTCTGTTTCGGTTGTGTGATGAAGGGGGAGACGCGTCACGATGTCGTCGTAGCCGATGCCGCCGCCCAGGGTATTCAGCGTGTGGCCCTGGAAACAGGGGTCCCTATCATCTTCGGTGTCATCTGTGCAAACACCCACCAGCAGGCAGAAGCGCGCATCAGCCGTGGCAAAGAATGTGCGCAAGCTGTCGTCGAGATGGCAAGAACCGTGCAACGATTAATGCCGGCGCGGTAAATCACGTAGGGGCGGTGCTTGTCACCGCCCGCTGGGTAAAATTTGGTAAATCACGATTAATGCCGGCACGGTAAACCACGATTAATGCCGACACGGTAAATCAGGTAGGGGCGGCGCTTGTCGCCGCCCGATGAGAAGGAGCAAATTCTTATGTTCACCGGGATCGTTGAAGAACAGGGCATCATTACAAATATCGAACCAACCGGCCTCACCATCCAGGCGAGCCGCGTTCTGGAGGACGCGGAGATCAAGGATAGCATCGCCATCGATGGTATCTGCCTCACCGTCACTGCATCCGGTAGCGACTGGTTTCACGTCGATACCATGCCTGAAACTATCCGCCGCACCCGTCTCAGTCAACTCAGCATCGGTTCTCCAGTCAACCTGGAACGTTCCCTGCTCGCCAGTGCCCGCATCGGAGGTCACATGGTCCAGGGCCATGTCGAAGCAAGCGTACCAGTCCTGACAGTAAAAGAAGATGGTATCGGCGTCCAGGTAGAGATAGCCCTACCAGAACATTTACGCCCCTATATTGTTGCAAAGGGCTTTGTCGCCCTCAACGGTGTCAGCCTCACCGTTGTTGAAACGCAGCCAGACCGTTTCTCCATTGCCCTCATCCCTTATACCAGAGAGCACACTAACCTCGGTCTCATTGAGCCAGGTACCTTGCTCAATCTGGAAACGGATATTCTTGGCCGTTACGTGGTACAATTTCTGCAAGCCAGAGAAACCCCTTCCGCATAAGTTTGACTTTTTGCCTGAAGTTAGGTATTGTTATACAAACCAGATAGATCAGGTAAAAAAGTGAGGTGCCCCGATGGGTACAAGCATCATCCGCCCCCTGGCATAGGGGCATGGCTTGTCTACGTATGGGTACGTAGGGGCGCGGTTCGTCTGCGCCCAGGACCGTCTCTTTGAAGGTGTCTCGTAAGGACGCAGCTAGACTGTGCCCGTAGATCACCTTGAGTATGCTCTCCTCTCCAGCCAGCTCTCCCCTCTTTCTTCTTTCTTCAATTCCACGATTCATTTTTGGAGAGAAGCTATGTCTTTACCTGCAAAATCTCAGGATGAACCTGCAATTGTTCATTCCTCTTTCTTTCTCAATCGCTCATTCGCCAGGCTCTGGCTGGGCCAGACAATTTCTGAATTTGGTTCGATGCTTACTGGCAGCGCTTTACAACTGCTTGCTGTCCTCGTGCTGAAAGCTTCGCCCACGCAGATGAGTCTGCTCGCCTTTTTCGGTTCGCTGCCCATCCTCGCCTTTGGCCTCTTCGCTGGCGTCTGGATAGACCGCCTCCCTCGTCGTCCATTTATGATCGTTGCAGACCTCTGCCGTGCTCTGCTCCTCTTCTCTGTCCCGTTCGCTGCCCTTGCTGGCTGGCTGCGTATCGAGCAAGTGTATCTTGTAGTTCTCCTGCTGAGCACATGTACGCTCTGCTTTACCATCGCCCAACGCTCATTTCTCCCTTCAATCTTACGAGAAGAGCATCTTGTCAAAGGGAATAGCAAGCTGAGCACAAGCAGTGCTCTGGCGGAGATTGCCGGACCGACGCTCGCCGGTCTCCTGATTCAGTTCATTTCAGCACCTTTTGTGCTTATCATCGACGCTTGCTCGTTTCTCTTCTCAGCTTTCTGCCTCTTGCTGATACACGAGCACACATCCGTATCACCGCCAGAAGAAATGCACCAATCCTTCATCAGCGATTTTCTCGCCGGTTTACGTCTCCTTGCCTCTCAGCCTGTATTGCGCACGCTGGCAATAGCCGCTCTTATGCGGAGCTTCTTTGGCGGAGCCTTCGCTACGCTCTATACGCTTTATGTTGTTCGTTCTCTCTCTATTCCAGCGACTGGCTATGGCTTTCTTGTCACATTAGGCGGCGTTGGTGCCTTTGTGGGTGCCTTGCTTGCTCCACGTCTCCTTCGGCGCTGGGGCCTGTCTAGAGTGTTAGTTGGAAGTATGCTTATCGATGCCGCTATGGTCCTCTTGACCCCACTTGCCGCAGGTCCATTAGCTTTTCTCTGCCTCGCTCTCTCTCAGCTACTTGGCGATTGTTGCGCCGTCGTCTATGAGATCAACGAGGTAAGCCTGCGCCAGTCGCTCGTTCCCGCACAGATGCAGGCACGCCTTCACTCCTGTATGTATCTGCTCATCAATGGGATTGGACCCTGCGGAGCACTCCTGGCTGGTTGGTTAAGTCTCGCCATTGGGGTACATGCTGTCCTCTGGCTGGGTGCCATAGGCATATTCACCTCAGCCTTATACCTGCTCTTCTCGCCACTTCGCTCGCTTGTCAGAGATCACTAAGGGAGACATAGCTAGCAGAACGAGCCTAGTGGTCAGTCCAGTCCGTTTTTGAGATCAGAATAGAGATCATGCAACGTGAAAGTTCTGGCATATATTCATGCCCCACTCGCTTCAACAAGCTTGAGGTAAAGAGCCATTTTCAGGACTCTCTATCTTCGAGCAGGGACGAATATGCTTGTTCCGCAGACCGAGCACTGGCCCAAGCGTGCCAATTGGCCACTCTTCAGGACTCTTTCCTGGAGGTTCTTTATCTCGCGTATATCCTGGCACCTTAGGCAATAGGAGAAGAATCCTGTCATGGCTTTCTCACTGTTCACCTGCTCTTGTGTCTCTTTCCACTTCGGTCTTTCTCGACGCATGAACCGTTCATTGTGCCAATCTTGCGTTGCTTCGAGTCCGTGCTGACCATATTCGTTCTCGAAATAGAAAACGTCTGCCGTCAGCCAGTCTGCCCACTGGGTGAGGAGGGCCTCGAAGCTCGGAGCAATGACGAGCGTGGGACCGACTCCCTGCTCCCACTCGATCACTTGACCGACCTGTCCTCCAGCGGCTGGAGCCAGATCCAAACACAAGTCACTCCCAAAACTACTCCCCCCCGCGTTTGTGGCGAACACCAGCCACCCAGGATGCCACATGACTGGTTGGACTGGCTGATGCTTCCGCTCAGGATTGGCCACGAAGTCTGCTGGCTCATTGCTAGCCTCGTGAGCCGAAAGCCACTTCAAGGGAGAAAGACCCTCGGTCATGCCTTCGAGCAATCCTACAAGGCTGGTGCCTCCTCCGTTGTGGATGCGATAGGAGGCTTTAAAATCCTCAGGAAGTGCAAAGCCAAGTGTGGCTTCCGCTTCCACAAGGTCTACCTCGGAAGCTCCAGGCTTCAACTCCTCCAGAATGCGAGGAGCATGCGTGGCGAGCCATTGGTCAATCCGTTGCCAGAGGTCTATAACCGATTGCATTGATGATCTACCTTTCTACGGGACATCCGGGGACTAGTCTTTTCCTTCTTCTTCTTTCTCAACGCCTTCTGGTCGGTCGTCGGGCGTATCAAAAAAGTCCATGTCCTTCTTGCTTGAAGATATCAGAAAGACGACGCTTTGGATGCATTTCCTGGCTCCTCTACCATGTATCTTGGCACCAGAGCAGCAAAGCAGCGTGGAGGAAAGAAAGGGCAGGTGACAAAAGAAGAGCTTCGTCTGTCACGTCAGCTTATGAGGCGGAGCCAATCTGCTGAACATGCTTGACAGCGCGGTAGCTTCTTTGCCACATGGGGGTTTCTATCGGACAAATGACAGTCAATTTCGACCTGGACTGACCACTAGGTAGGGATACCATGCGTGTGTTGCAACAATATGTGTGGTAATCATGTCTACCGATCAGGGGAGCGGCGTGCTGCGCAGTGCAAGCTGCTCCCCTTTCAGGGGCACGATGGCCGCTTCCCCAGGAGACGTCTTGACGTCGGGAGGCCTTCACCTTTCCACGACAAAAGACTTGTCGTCGCATCGGTTAGACCACCCTGCCTGGACATCACATCTCGTGATTGAAGTAGTGACCTTGTTCGATGTCCGCGATCAGTGAAGGCCCCTTTGGTTGCCATCCCAGGCGCTCCTGGGTCAGTACGCTCGACGTTGGGTTGTCGACCGATACTATACCTGAAAACCAGCCGAAGTGATCGCTAGCGTCTTCGGCGGCGATGCTGACGACTGGTAGCTTCAGCTGATGGCCGATAGCCTCAGCGATGCTACGCAATGGCACTCCTTCCTCACCGGCTGCATGCAGTCGCGAGCCAGCTGGAGCGGCTTCTACTGCCAGTCGGAACAGGTGCGCGGCATCGAGCCGGTGCACGGCGGGCCAGCGGTTGGACCCGTCGCCGATGTAGCCGGAGACGCCCTTCTCGCGGGCGATGCCGATCAGGGTTGCGACGAAACCGTGATCTCCTTCTCCGTGAACCGACGGCGCGGGCCGCACTACTGATACTCGCACGCCTCGTGTGGCGAACGAGAGGGCTACCTCTTCCGCTGCGCCCCGGACCGATGTGAATCTCCCGGCATCGGGTGTGTCCTCTTCTGTCACGAGGCGGCCCCAGGGGAGAAGGGCAGTCCCTGAAGTGATGACGAGGGGCCGGTCAGAGCCCTTGAGTTCCTCGCCGAGCGTCGCGATGGCGCGCTGATCGGTGCGTGCTGCGGCCTCGTATTGCGAGAAGTCGTGGACGTACGCGAGGTGGATGACTCCATCGGACGTGGCCGCTCCGCTGCGCAGGCTGTCAAGATCATCGAGCGTGCCTCGCTGCACCTCTGCACCGGCGGCGGCAAGCGACGCCGCAGCGCTGTCCGAGCGCGCGAGACCTCGGACCTGATGCCCCGCCGACAACAACTCGCGGACGATGGCGGAGCCGATAAAACCGGTTGCGCCGGTAACAAAAACTTTCATGGGAAATTCCTCCATTTATCTAAGTACAGGTGTTCTTCAATGAGAGCTCAGAGCCTCACATGTGTCTCTCGTTGCGACAAGTTGCTGCAAAGACATCAACTTGTTACAATAGACAGTGTAGCCTGGACTGTAACATGGAGCAAGCATCAAATCTTGTCTCTTGTTACGTATGCAACAAAGAGGGAAAAATGTCGCACGAAGAACAGACAGATTTGCGCATTCGGCGCACCCATAAATTTTTGCAAGAAGCGATGATCGAATTGATTACAGAGAAAGGGTTCGAGGCCATTACGGTGGGCGATATTGCCGAACGAGCCATGATCAACCGGGCCACGTTCTATCGCCATTATCAGGATAAATACGATCTGGTGGCAAGGATCTTTGAGGAAACAACGACTCAATTGGTGGAAAATATGAAGCCCTTCCACAAAGATATTAGTGATACTGAGAACCCACCAGAGATCTGGATACAGTTATTTGAGCATGTCGCTGAACATGCCCGGCTCTACAGAGCGATGCTGGGGAAAAACGGGAGTTCGTGGTTTGCAGCCAGGATGCGTGAGCACACCCTAAAACTTATGCTTGAGCGCGCGAGACAGTATGAACAACAGGTGGAATCCAGGCAACAGATCGAGCCAGCGATTCCCCAGGAACTCGCTGGCCTGCAACTCTCACATGTCCTGATCGGCACCATTGTCTGGTGGCTGGAGAGCGAAAAGAGCTATACTCCCAGACAAATCGCAATCTGGTTTTGCCGCTTTGCGTTTTATGGCTATCTCTCTGCACAGGGGTATGAGACTCCTATGCCAGAGAAGGATTGAGATCAAGTCAGGGGATGTTTCTGTTGCAAGAACAGAAAGTTTCATCTGGGTGATGGCTCTCCCTGCCCTCTGCTGACCAATCTCGCACAACTCAGGGCTTTCCAGGTCTAATCAACTCTCTCGCTATCCATTAGCGCTCCCACTGGCGTTTCCGACACTGACAACGACGTTTGTTGGAACTTGCACTTTCACTTTGACCGCTACATTATTGCCGATGGCCTGCGCATTTCCTCCAAAATCGCTTAGATCGGCTGTAGTAGGAAGAGTGAAGGTATAGCTCTTATTGCCAGCTGTGAAGTGAAGCACACGATCAGCTCCAATCGCACTTGTCGTAATGCCTGTATACGCTATAACGTTCAGGTCCGGGTCGCCTTGTACTGCTGGCTTCAGTATCGTTGCTGTGAAGCTCCCATCAGGGTTGATGATTGCGTCCATATTGACAGAGGTTCCTACCGATGGCAGATTTCCGCCAAAGGCTGATCGATCAGTCTGGGCAGAGATCGCCAGCGTGTAGAGCTGCCCGTTGGGAGCGCTCATGGCTAAGGCTGCTGCTCGTAATGCTCTTTACAGGACCTATGAATGAGATGCCACCTGCTTTAAACGCGACTGCTGCGGTTGTAGGGACTGCTGCTTGAGTCGCCGCTGGTGGTACTTGCGTTGCGGTTGTGGTCGTGGTGGTCGTGGCCGTAGTGCCAGTCGTGGACGGTCCAGTACCATTGGCAACGCCCGAACACGCTGAAAGCAAAATTGTGAGACTAAGAACGATTGTGCACAGAAGCACACCTTGAAAACGATGAAGTGACATGATGGACATGGTTTTCTCCTTCCATCCACATGAGCTTTTAGCTTCGGTCTATTTCTTATTGTACACCTTACTTTGAAAAATCTACATAATTGGTTCTATCTAATAGACGATAAACTAGCTATTTTTTAGAGATAGAGGAGTTGTGGAATGAAAGTATAAATTTAATGTTACACTCATAAAGCACTCATCTTTGTTCACTTTTTTCGCTTGACAACACGTATTTAGCCCTTTATGATAGATGAGCTTTCTCCAGCCTATCCATCATATCCATTTGTGGGTAGATGCATCTTCGTAGCCCAGAGGATGCAAAATCCAGTGAGAACGCGACGTAAATGGTGGTCTTCTCATCTGCGTTCACCGAATTGCCGTTTTGTTGTCAGGAAGGATAGTTCATGTTTAAACCGTTACGCTTCAATAATCTGCTCAAGGCTGTGCCTGGCCTCGACCACTTACAATTAACACCTCAGGCTGCTCATCACACGCCACCACACAATACTCAGACCCATGAGCATATTGAGACGGAAAATATACACGCAACCAGCCAGGGAGTGAAGCGGACGCGTGTCAAAGAGGATATTGAAGAGGATGTCCACGTCAAAAAGGGGAAAGACTTTCAAACTACCGAGGTGCATAAGCGCATTACCGAGGATATCCGCGTCAAAGAGGTTGAACGGAACGGAAATGGCGCTCCAACCGAGGTCACACTTTCGCATGTCCACGCCACCACCTACGAGGTCGCGCAGATTGAGATGACCCCTCCCCATCCTCCCCGTGAGGATACTCCCATCTATGCCCGTACCCATCATCACCTGGTCTTTACTCTTGATACCCCCTGCGCCATCTGTGGCGTGCGCAATACAACTCTGCATACTCAGAGTGAGAATCCTTTCCGCGCTCAGGCTATCGAGACCCATCACTATCCCATAGAGCGCAGCCTGCTCAATGCCTGTGATCCGCGCAAAGTCCATGTCATCTTCCCTCAGGTCAAAGATCACGCCAGCCTTGAAGCTTTTATCGATTCAGAGGAGAATATTATGGTTCTCTGCGATATCCATCATCGCCATCCCCATTATGGTATCCATCATATTCTGGCCCAGGACTTCTTTATTCAGCCTTTTCTCTTTGGCGGCTACGAGGTCGTGGCGGATGCCGAGAACGCTGAAAAGGTTATGATCGCCAATGAACGCGTAATTAAACGCCATTCTGGGAAATAACAATCCCAGGCCATCGTAAGATCTCGGTCTCCATAACACTCTCGCCGGAGGTTGCCCATCTTGCAAATGGCCTCTGACGAGTGTATTTAGGAGATTGTCTTGTCTGATATCGCTATTTTTTACTAACTACTCTGCTTGAGCGGTTTGATGATTTCATGAAGCAGACGTGGGATAATCTCTTCCTGTTGGTAGAATGCAGCGATATTTAAGACAATATGGGTTGCCCCGGCCTCAATAAAGCTTTGCGCCGTCTCATGTGCTTGACGAAAAGTCTCATCAGCCGGACTGATTATAAACGAGGCTAAGCGTTCAAGCGTGCCGGGGTCACGCCCGCTGGCTTCGCAGTACTGCGTCAGACGAGTGTTCTTCTCGCGAAAATCCTCGGCTGTTTGAGCCACAGCACACCACACATTCGCATGTTTGGCAACGAGCCGAAGCATTTGCTCGCCTCCTGCGGCAATAATGATCGGCGGAAACGGCTTTTGCAGGGGCTTCGGTTCGCTATGGGCCTCGTGTAATTGATAGTAGCGGCCCTCAAAGGTCGGGCCGGTCTCCGTCCAAAGTTGCCGGAAGATCTGGCAGGCTTCATCGAGCCGTCTGACTCGTTCGGCGGCGCTCGGAAAGGCCAGGCCATAGCCCTGATGTTCTTGTTCATGCCAGGCGGCTCCTATGCCAAAGTTGAGCCTCCCTCTCGATATATGGTCCACCGTGACGGCTTGTCTGGCCAGAATGGCGGGATTACGATACGTAATGCCCGTCACTAGATGTCCCAGACGCACCCGCTCTGTCTGTGCGGCTAGTGCTGCGAGCAAGGTCCAGCTTTCAAAACAGGGGCCATCTGGATTCCCTCCCAAAGGCATAAAGTGGTCGAAGAGCCACATATGGTCAATTAGGGGTTCACGGTCTGCCTCTAACCAGATCTCAAGCAGTCGTTGGTAGCTGATATGCTGTTGCGGAGCTTGAATGCCGAAGTGTAATTGGTTGTTCATCGCTTCTCTCTTTCCCTTCTTCCGAGTCCACAATCGTTTCCTGGAGGTATGCTTAATGATCCATATATTGATCGTGTGGCTCATTGCGTGCTGCTTCGAGAATCTTCTGGGCCACAGCTTCAGCACTATCGGGTTCTGGTCCGCCTTGTGCTGGTCGCGGACCCTGCTGATTTGTATTTGGAGTTGCTAAGCTATTTTTGCCGAAATTCGTCGCTGTTCTATGAGGAAACATCGTTGTGATGCGAATATTCTCTGAAGCTAACTCCTCTCGTGCTGTGTCAGAGATCATATTGAGGGCGGCCTTTGTCGCGGCGTATGCACCAATGGCGGGCAGGTGCATTTTTGTAACATGACGAGCTAACGTTGATGATCAGACCTCCGCCGTTTTGACGCATCTTTGGGATCAGTAGCCTGGATTGCTTCTACAGGACCCAGCACGTTGAGTTCAAAAATCTCGCGAAACTGATCGATATCTACATCAGCGACGTTGCCACGCACGGATTGTCCTGCATTATTGATGAGAATATCAATTCGTCCATACTGCTGAAAAACGCTGTCTACCATTGCCTTGATCGCATCCTTGTTACGCATATCGGTGGGAATTGCGCTAGCCTCGCGCTGTTGCTCATGAAGCTCATTGACGATGGTATGAAGGGTATCGGCAGAACGTGCCGCAAGTGCGACCTTTGCTCCGGCCTCCGCAAAGAGACGTGCGGTGGCCAGGCCAATGCCTTCGGATGCGCCTGTAATGATCACGACTTTATCCTTGAATATCCATAAGAAAAAATCCCCTTTCTCTTTTTCAGAAGAAGCTTGTCTGGTAGGAGTTTGCTACGCTATGAGCCTTTCAATGGCTTTTCGCGAAAAGATACGAAGTGCCAGAAAACTTCTATTCTGTCCTACGTTACCGCTTATGGTTCGATGGCATCTTCCATCCCTGATGATGGATTGCTCCTTGCAAGGGTAATTATAGTAGCCGCATGGTTGACAGGGAAGAAGAAAAAAGTTATAGTGGCATGAACCTATGGTTTATACAAAAGGAAATGCTATGGGAAATGACGTATTACATGCGTTCATAGAAGTCATCGATTCCGGGAGCTTTTCAAAGGCAGCCGAGAAATTATATCTCTCCTCAACTGCGCTTATGAAACAAATGAATGTCTTAGAAGCGCAGATTGGGGTGCAACTTTTGATACGCACCAATCATGGGATTAGAGCCACTGCTGCTGGAATTTCTTTTTATTATGATGCAAAGTTTCTGATGCAGTATTCAGAAAAAGCCGTTGTACGCGCTCGTCAAGCTGCTAACAAAAATCCGCATATGATACGTGTTGGCAGCTCAATGCTGAACCCATGTAACGTCCTCTTAGAGGTATGGAATACCATCAGTGATACCTATCCCCAGTTCAAAATGAAGATTGTTCCCTTTGATGATAATGTTGAGTCCTGGCCCGCTGTCTATCGCACGATTGGCAAGGATTTTGATGTCATGGTCGGGGCGTATGAGAGAACGAATGGATCTAGCTCTTTTCAGGATCTCAAGTTGGGGGAGTATCACTTCTGTGTCGCCGTCTCAAGGGAACATCCATTGGCCAGGAGGGAAAGACTTTCTGTAACCGATCTCTATGGAGAGCGGTTAGTTATGATACAACCAGGCAATAGCCTGCTCATTGACGAAATACGGGAATATGTAGGAACGGAACACCCAGACATTCAGATGAAGAACGCACCCCATCAGTATACAATTGAGGTGTTCAACCGCTGTGAAGAAAGCGGTGCCGTTCTGCTGACGTTAGACGGATGGAAAGATGTTCACCCCTCTCTGGTCACGATTCCTGTTGATTGGCCGTACACGATTCCTTATGGGATACTTTATCCGCTCAAGCCAGCGAACAGTGTGCAGCTTTTTGTGAGAGCTCTCCACGAAACGGCATTTTCACCCCATCTCACAAACCACAGGTGAGGGAGATTTCGCTGCCCAAAGCTATAAATAGAGTAGAAGTTGTAAAACTACTCCCCCCGCAAATCTTTAACAGCTTTGGCGATGCGTCGTTGCCTCGTCTCTGCTGTCTTAGCTTCCTCGATTGAGAGTGTGTATCGCTGTTTGTTGCTGTAGGACAATCTATCAAAGTGTCGCTTGGCATCTGCATCACCGTCGAGCGCTTCTAAAAAGTCGGGTGGCACCGTTATCTCACGTGGCTCAGTGTCAAGCTCGATCTCAACATCTACTTCATCGCCTGCGCTAACACCTGCGCCCGCCCGGTTCTCCGCGCTGACTGGTAGCATAAACTTTCCGCCCATAGATGCCACGCTGCTTCGGTATGTGTAGCCTTTAATCGTGACGCGGACCGCTGGCTTCTTGCTCGGTCCAAGACTCGCGACAACCTCCTCTGGAACCTGGATTCCTGTGGCTGTCTTACGCTCCAGCTGAATTACGGCGCGAAACTTCATAAACCTTCTCCTTCTTAATAAAAGAGCGTTCTCATACTGTGGTGAATACGGAAATCCTCCAATAGAAATTATCTCTACAGAAGAAGTGGAGATTACATCATATTCATTTTTTACTTGTAACGGGCCATCTTCTCCTCAAGCCCCGCTTTGACTTCTGTTTACTTGTAACGAGCCATCTTCTCCTCAAGTCCCGCCTTGACTCCTGGCCATTCACTCTCAATAATACTATAGTAGACAGAAGCCCGGTAATACCCATCCCACATAATCATATGGTTGCGCAAAATCCCTTCTTTGACCCCTCCCATACGCTCAATTGCTCGTTGCGATTGCAGATTCCGGCTATCCGTTTTGAGCTGCACCCGGATCGCCCCCAACTGCTCAAATGCGTGCCGTAGAAGCAGATATTTGCACTCCGTGTTCACTCCTGTCCGCTGTACCTCTGGAGTCAGCCAGGTCCAACCGATCTCCAGCCCTCTATTCGGAGCTTGAATATCCAGATAGCGCGTCGAACCAATCACTCGATTGCTTTTCTGTTCAATAGTCGCAAATGGTAGGACAGAGCCAGTCTCCTGCAATGCCAGGGCTTTTCCTATCCATTCTCTCATCTCAGCAACATTATGACTGGGATTGCTGGACAGATAGCGCCAGATGCGTTCATCCTGGCCCACCTCATACATCCCTTCGGCATGGCTCATCTGAAGCGGCTCCAGTCTTACAACCTGACCCACCAACGTCACTGGTTCTACCTGCATAACTTTACACTCCTTATTCACCGCTGGTTTTTACTCTATATAATTATACTGTGCAGTATAGCCAGCAAAGAGCTGAAAAAACAACAGCCATTTCTCCATTACTCATGCCACCAATTGTTGTGCAGCCCTCTTTTCCCAGACATTGCTTCGCTTATCTTGCTTTCTCTTCCCTTCTTCCTCGTAACATAATACTCTGTACCCCCTTATTCGTAGGGTAGAGCGGCTAGCCCGTCTCCTGTTAGCCAACCCACCTTATTTGTGGGTAGAGCGGCTAGCCCGTCTCCTGTTAGCCAACCCACCTTATTTGTAGGGTAGAGCGGCTAGCCCGTCTCCTGTTAGCCAACCACCATCTAGCCGGATGGGTCCATCCTACAATTGACTTTTTACGGAGCAATAGGAGTATCCATCTCCCTCATGGCAGGATTAACCAGTAACGAGAGCGTTGCCACCAGATAGAGTGTTCCCATCACCAGAAGCGTCATCTGCAATCCTAGACCTGCAACCACATACCCAATCACAAACGTACCGAATGGGATGCCTGCCAGGACGCCTGCACCTAGCGTCCCAAAGACCCTTGCTCGCATCTCAGTTGGTACCCGTTCCTGTATTACCGTGGAAAGAATTGGATTCACAGAACCAATCGCCAGACCCGCTATGATTTGCCAACCAATGAGAAAAGGCAAGCGAGGCAAAAATAGGAAGACCCAGAAGGTAAATCCCCCTCCAGTATATAGCTTATCGCAAAAGTAGAACGCCGCGGCAACCGATGACCAATGGCCGCGAAGAGTAATGTTCCTACAAATGCTGCGCCGCCCGATGCAGCTACAACCAGACCGAGAGGGACTGCACTATTAAAAACATGCTTGATATATGCAGGTTCTACCACCGAAAAGAAAGCACCATCAAGCATGTTTGTGATCAATATCACCACTACCAGAGACAGGATCAGGGTGTCTCTCTGAATAAAGTGTACTCCCTCCAATACCGTTTTAAGATAGCTCTCTTTGCTTCCCTTCGGCCCGGCTGGCGTCACTGGCACCGCTATACCAATTAGTGTGGCAGAGATAGCGAATGAAGCTGCGTCAAGCCAGAGTAAATTACTTGTTCCGATGATCACAATTAGCACACCCGCCAGGGGAGCACCAATCAGACCCGCTACGCGGTTGATCCCATCCGAGAAAGCATTTGCACGCTCTAAAGGCATCGCCGCCAGTTCTGCCAACTCAGGCACCATAGACCGACGAGCCGTTGTACCAGGCGACTTGAGCAACCCACCCAGAAATACTAACCCTAATAGCTGCCAGAATGCTAGCCCCACCGTATCCTGGAGGAAAGGAATGCACATAACTGTCACACCGCTCGCAATATCCCCGATCACACTGGTCCGTTTGTAACCAAGACGATCCACCAGGGTGCTGCCAAAGAAAGCAGAAAATACCATCGGTAAGGTAGAGAAGAAAGCGGTAATTCCTGTCTTTGTCACACTTCCGGTTGTCTGCAAGACAAACCACGGAATGGCAAGCAACGTGAGCATATCTCCAATATACGAGACCGCACTCCCTACGAAGAATACCACGATTGGAACCTTCCTCACCTGCATTGTTCTCTGTTGGTCCCGTATTTCTTCTCCTCTATTCATACGTGTCTCTATAGCTAGCAATCACTTCATAGGTCTCTTCATCCGAGAGAATATCTAGCGTGGCGCTATCAGTGATGCTCTCAAAACGTGTAAGAATTGCAGGACGCCCATGAAACTCCAGGTATTGCTTGGGAAGCGTTCGTATTCTTATATGCCGCTTCAGAAAATCCTGTCCCTCTGTTGCTGTGAGTACAAGACTATCTAACGTGGTTATATAGGATGCTGTGCAGTGCTCGCACAACATCGTTACAAGGCGCTCCTCAGGGTGTTGCATCCATGAGCGCATCTCTTCTTTGTCTTTCATCCATCTCGGAAATTGTTCTGGTACTGTGATTGCAACCGGTATTGTCCTTCCACATTGAATACAGTCGATAGCACTATTGGCTAGACCCATGCGATAATACCGATTACACCAGGATGCGAGCCGCGCGTACAACGGCTTGTACCCTCTAATGCCTTTGAGCGCGGAGAGCTGGTTTTTGTTGAGTATCTCGTCGCTTCCCACATTACAACCTGGGCATTTGAGCATAAGCTTGCCCAGGTCTGGATCTCGTTGCCCTAACAAGTGATGCTGCCCACAAATGTAGCACCAGAGAGGTGTTACCTCCCACTGCTCGGTTGAGATATATTCGGGATAGGATTCCTCTTCGTTCATTTCGTCTATCAAGATGTGCCGTAAGAGTAGTTTGCCGCGTTGGATGCGCATTGCTATGGTACTGGCATTCGTGCCCAATTTTGCTGCAATCTCAGCAAGTGCTGATTCTTCGACATAGCGCTGAATGAGCACTGTTCGTGTTTGTGCCGGTAAAAGCGCCAATGCACGATCTAACAACTCGATCAATTCTTTACGTTCAAGAACATGCTCTACGTCAAAATCATCCGCGAGCACTTCTTCGAGGCCAGGAGGAACAGTCTCTTGCTCAGATGATACCTGGAGCAGATAGCTCATATCGCGCCTCTGTTTCCGTAGCCAGCGCAGGCAGACATTGCGGGCTATACCAAAGATCCATGCTCCTCGCCGTTGTTTGTTGCGCAATGAGTCTTTATGTTTCCACGCCTCTAACAATGTTTCTTGTGCCAGGTCTTCTGCGATATCTCTGTTTCTCGCTGTGTGCGTACAGAATTGTACTAGACATATCCACTCTTCTGAGGAAACAAAGGTGTCATGTATCTCCATTAGCTGTTTATCCATATTTTTCCCTGCAATGAATAAGAATGAGTAATTTACTAATATGTCGCATTTAAAACACGAAACATAACGCATTTTTGCTATGAATCTAGCAGGAAAAGGGGTCGAAGGATCGAAGATTGCCACAATCTTCGATCCTTCGACCCCTTTTGACAGGCAAGGCCGCATCGGCCTCACCTCCCACACTGAGCACCCATACCGTTTTAAATGCTGGATGGTTTGAGCACCGTGAGTTGGAATGCGCCTCCGTGGTCGTGGGCATATTGGACGGCTTGATTTACTTGTTCAAGCGGAAATGTGGAGACGGAGAATGGTTCAAGGGTGAGCAGGCCACTGTGAAGCAACTCAACTAGCAGCGAGGGCGCATGTCTTGGATACATCCATTGGCCGCGAATTACCAGGTTGTTGCGCATCACGTAGTTATAAGGTATATCCAGATCGGTTTGCACACCTCCCATTAAGACGGCTGTTCCTCCAGGGCGCACTGCCAGGATGCCACGGCGCGTTGGGCCGGAATCGTGGATGGGTCCTAAGAGATCTAGCAGATAATCAATTGGACCTTCAGCAGCATCCATAAAGCGTTTGCGGTTCATTGCTTCATTTTCAGATAATGAATAGGCTGAATAGGTGGTAAAAGAACCTTCAGCGGTTTCCACAAGGTGTTTGCTGTCAACTGCTTGTCTTCAATCTTCAGAAAGTAGCACAGGGCGAACGCGTGAGCCGAATTGGCGTACGAGGGCATTGAGGGTCTGCTCATTGCGGCCAGGAGCAATGACGCGAGCCGCTCCCATAGCCAGAGCGACGGCTACCGCTGCACTGCCGAAATGACCGGTTGCTCCATTCACCAGAATAACCTGTCCAGGCTGGAGGCCCGCTGCTAAGAGTCCACCGTAGGAAACTAACAGCGTACCCAGCCAGATAAGTTTGGTGGGATCGATGGAACGCACATGTTCGAGAGAGACGGCGTTCTCAAGGGGTAAAAGCATTTTTTCGGCAAACGAACCATGCCTGAAGTGTGCCTGGAGTTTCTGGGCTCCCTCGCCAGGAGCGATCCACCCTTGCAGCATGATATCAGGGGAAAGAGCATCATCGCGCGACCTCACTGTGGGATCGCAAAAAACGAGTTGGCCAGGTTTGAGTCGAGTAGCGTCGGGGCCCGTTTTTTCTACAATACCAATAGCTCCACAGCCGGGAGCAAGTGGAAGCAATAAGGGATAGTGTCTTTGTCCGTTGAAGACTTCCTGGGCATAGGAAAATATAGGAGCGCTCAGTACACGAACAAGTACTTCGCCTGCACCTGGCACTGGTTCAGGGATATCTTCAATGGTTAGAGGCTGACCGATGGCTTTAAAAATCGCGGCTTTCATACACGATGACCTTTCTTTATCTCTAGCTTGACATTCCTACTCTTATGCGAGCATGCTAATTCCTGGTATTACGATATCGCAGGTTCTGAGGCGATACCAGAGCGTACTAATACTGGTATTGGCACTACCTGGGAAAGGAAGGAGCACGGTAGTTATGACAGATAATGAGCAACGCGATGAGCTGGCAAATTTTTTGCGAACGCGCAGAGCCCGACTGTCACCAGCAGAGGTAGGATTGCCACGCACTGCACGGCGCAAGACGGCGGGATTGAGACGAGAGGAGGTGGCACTGCTTGCCAGTGTCGGGGTTACCTGGTATACATGGCTGGAACAAGGGAGAGATATTAATGTTTCAGTCCAGATACTCGATAGCCTGGCGCGAACCTTACAGCTCTCTGTAGAGGAAAAAGCACACCTGTTTCTTCTGGCAGGCCAGACACCTCCTCAGTATCCTGTTTCTCAACAGGAACATGTTAGCCCCTTCTTGCTTAAGTTTCTTGAGCACCAGGGAGCTAACCCGGCCTACATTACTGGCCGGAGATGGGATGTGCTGGCCTGGAATCGCGCAGCTTGCCAGGTTATCGCAGACTTTGCAGCCATGCCAGTAGAGGAGCGCAATATTGTACGTTTAATCTTTAGCAATGAGGAATTTCGCCGCCGCTTCGTTGATTGGGAGGGAATTGCGCAACGGATTCTGGCGCAGTTCCGAGCGAGTAGCAGCCAGTATCGCGATGATGAACAATTAGCCGCACTGATCACGGATCTGCAGCGTTGCAGTCCAGAATTTGCGTGCTGGTGGCCGCGCCATGAAGTGCGAGGGAGACAAGATGGGCAGAAGGAACTCGTTCATCCTCAGGCAGGTTTGCTTGCGCTCGATCATAGTACATTTCAGATTGATGGATCTCCAGGATTGAAAATGGTAGTCTATCTTCCGGCAAACGAGGAGACAGCCAGGAAACTCGAATTCTTCCTTGACGCAAAATAGGAATGTGTTTTATAATATGACTTGTGAGTCACAGATAGAGGCTGATTCTTTTTATAATCATGGTTCAGTAAAAAATTCTATGGGATAACAGAGGATGGAAAATAGATGAGTGCAGACACTGCTGTCTGGTCCTTACGTCAAAAACAGCGCCAGGAACGCCTGGAGTTGATTTTACAGGCCGCGGAACAGGTGTACGCCGAAAAAGGCTATCGTGATACTTCAATGGATGAGATTGCTGCCCGTGTGGGTATCGGCACGGCGACGATATACGCGCACTTTTCAAGCAAAGAAGATTTGCTGGTGGCGGCGATCTTTGAACGCAATTTCCGCCGCACTGTCCAGGATGTCAAGGAGATCTGTGAGAACGAGGGTAGTGCTACCGAGAAAATTATGCGCGTATTTTCTTTTCTTGTCCGTAGCGATTTTTTTCGGCGGCGTGTGCAGATTTTCTATGCTCTGGGCGGTACTCCACAGGCTCAGCAGGCTATGCAGGCCCGTCAAGACGCGATGCAGGAGACTGCTCATACTTTTACTCTCATCCTTACTCAGGTTATTGAACAGGGCAAAGCAAACGGCGAATTTGATCCGGAGATGAATACTTCGACGATGTTGAAGGGTTTTGTTGGCTTAATCCGTGCTCAAAGTGTCCCTGATCAGTTTCTCAATCATTATGATGTCTCTGCTGATGATCTGCTTCGCCTCTATTTGCGTGGGATTGCCAGGTACCAGGGGAATGCGTAACTGACTCACTCGGACAGGCCACATCGCTAGCTGTCCTCAGACGTTTCTTTTATCTCGTACATAGTTTGAAAGGGTATTGGGCATATCAGGCATGGCACAAAATAGCAATTCAGTGGTTCTCGGACCACGCTATAAATGGATAGCGCTCTCAAATACGACGCTCGGCGTCCTGATGGCAACGATCAATTCTAATATTGTTTTGATTTCTCTGCCGTCTATCTTTAATGGGATCGGTATTAATCCTCTCGATTCTAGTAAAACAAATTATCTGCTCTGGATGTTGTTGGGCTATATGGTGGTGATGGCAACCCTCCTGGTTACCTTTGGCCGTATCTCCGATATGTTCGGGCGTGTCAAAATGTATAATCTCGGCTTCGCGATTTTTACTCTCGCTAGCGTGCTCCTCTTTCTCACGCCGGGGAAAGGTGATACTGCTGCCCTTGAGCTTATTCTCTTCCGTGTTCTTCAGGCTGTCGGCGGCAGTTTTCTCTTCGCCAATAGTACCGCGATTCTTACTGACGCCTTTCCGGTACATGAACGTGGTATGGCAATGGGTATTAATCAGGTTGCCGCTATCGTTGGCTCTATCCTGGGCCTGATTCTGGGTGGCGTCCTCGCGGCCATTAACTGGCGGCTGGTCTTCCTGGTCAATGTTCCCTTCGGTCTCTTTGGGACGGTCTGGGCCTATCTGAAGTTAAAAGAAGTCGCAAAGATTAATAAGAATCAGCACATCGATTGGCTGGGCAATATCACGTTCTTCTTTGGCTTGATTGTGCTCTTGCTTGGTCTGACCTATGGCATTGAACCATATGGTGCTTCTCCCACCGGTTGGGGCAATCCCTTAGTCATTGCTGCGATTGGTATTGGTGTTCTGCTGCTGGTCTCGTTTGTCTTTATCGAACTCCGTGTTCCCGATCCAATGTTCCGCCTGACGCTCTTTAAGAGCCGCGCATTCTCTATCGGGATACTCACAAACTTTCTCTCCAGTCTCTCGCGTGGCGGTTTGCAGTTTATGCTGATTATCTGGCTACAAGGCGTCTGGTTGCCTCTGCATGGCTACAGCTTTGCTGATACTCCCTTGTGGGCTGGTATCTATATGTTACCAATGATGGCTGGTATGATCATCGTCGGTCCTATTAGTGGCATTCTTGCCGATCGTATGGGGGCGAAAACTCTGGCTACTCTGGGCCTTTTTGCTCAGGTCGTTGGTTTTATCCTCTTAACGTTCTTGCCCGCCAATTTTAACTACTTGTGGTTTGCTCTGTTGCTGGCATTGATGGGTCTCGCACAGGGTCTCTACTCAGTTCCAAATACGACTGCCCTGATGAATAGTGCTCCCGCCGATCAGCGTGGCGCTGCTTCCGGAATGAACTCGACGGCAACCAATGCCGCTTCAGTTGTTAGTATGGCGGTCTTCTTTAGTATCGTTACCCTCGGTCTGGCTTCTACCTTGCCGAAGACGCTCTCTGTTGGTCTGATGCATGCTGGCCTGCCATCTGCGATCTCCAATCAGATTGCTCATCTCCCACCTATTGCAGCACTTTTTGCGGCTTTCCTGGGCTACAATCCAATGGCGACATTGATTCCGCCTGCTGTATTGCATCAGCTCCCTGCACTTAGCCAGGCCAATCTGTTGGGTAAGACCTTCTTTCCAACTCTGATCTCTTCGCCTTTTATGACTGGTCTGAGTGCCACATTCTACATCTCGGCTCTCCTCTGCCTTATCGCTACCGTTGCCTCGCTACTGCGCGGCAAACAGTACATCTATAAGGATGAAAAAGAGAGCGATACCTCCCTCTATGCGCTCGAAGAAGAGCCAGTCCTCACAGGAGAAGCATAACCCAACTCTCAGAGGCCAATATTCCTTTAATAAAATGTCTCGTACGCTGGAAGACACAGCGATCCAGTTGATTGAGGGACTAGTACACATGGGCAGAAATCACTGTGCGATAGAATAGGAGAAAAAAGCAAGTCGATGTCTTCTTCATGCCTCCAAATTCTACGTGCGTCTTTGGCAATGGCGTGTTGAGTGCGTACCAGCACAACCCTTCTGGCAATAACCAGTCTGCTCCAGGGTGGCATTTCTACCCTCTGCTGGATACGCAATTGATGGCTTTAAAAGCGTGAAAGGGTTCACTGATGAGCAGAACGATCGAACAGGTCAGGGACATTTTGTATGGTTCTCATCGTTGGAATGCTGGTCTCCAATGGTATGATTTTCTTCTGGCCATAGAATTTCATCAGGATGGGACCGGTGAGATGATGTATGGTGAGAGCCAGGCATTACGAAGCGACATCAATTTTCGTTATGAAATCTCTGCTGATATGCAGATCCATTTCGAGTTCTTTGATACTGTCGATGCCTTCTGGATGCCATACCGGGGAAAGATGTTTGAAAGAACTGAGGGGAACGGCTTGAAAACGGTCGCGTTTCATCTGTTGGATGGTCCATTTGTCATCGACGAACCCTATCATCAGCAGCACACCTATCGTTACCTCCTGCGCTTTTCTTCCAACCCTTTTCCAGAGGATGAAGGGCCCCCAGACCAATCATTACTTGACTACTATGGCTGGGCGAGAGAGTAGGAGAAAGAAGAAGAGGGTTGTCGTTGGTTTTCAAAGAGTATTCTTTTTTTTTTCTTCTGTCTGCCGGGCTATCCTCTCCTCACATTCATCCAGGCACGCTCTAAAAAATATTCTCAAAACCAACGACAACCGTGACAAATGCCCCTCCGCTCACTCCACAGGCCGTTTAGACCACCAACAAACGGCCGTGACAATCAACGACACGTTATCGCGACATTGGTTCTACCTGTTACTCCTTCTCGACATTGTATGTGACATGCGTTCTTTGCTCGTCTTCATGAGCACGGAGTAAAATGGAGAGCTCCATCTGATCTCACGGTTCGCGTCAAAATAGCCCCTACGTTCGTGATGAAAAGGATGAGCTTCATGAAATGAACAGAGAGCTGTTTCCAGCGACGAGCTATGCTATTTTTGAGCAGGTACGCGATCACGTCCACCAGGCATATGCATGTAGATCCCAGAATTAAGTGAACCCGAATCTGTACAATTATGCGGGAGGGTGTCCCCTCTAGACAAGGAAGAACCGCCCGCATAATTCATCCAATTTCTCCCAACTCATTCTGGGATTTACACGCCAACCGGCATATCGCGAGCGACAAGCGCAGAGGTGATTTTGAGGAAGAATCAAACTGTGATCACCAATGGCTCGCCGGTTGCTAGGACCCGCACAGATGTTGCTGGGGAAAGCGTGGCGGTGGTTTGCTGGAATTGCTGCGTCAGCGCAGAAGGCTTGCCTGCGTACTTCAAAATCAGCGTATCCACGATAGGCCCTCCCTTGAAGGTATAATGGATCGGCACGGCGTAACGAGGCTGAAGAATCCGGCAGAGTTCGGCAGCATCAGCCGCGTCCATGACTACCTTGCGATTGCCAGATGGGCGAATCCGCAGACCGTTGATGGCAAGCAGCGCCACATCGATCTGCGGACAATGCGCCGGAATCTCCGAGAGTTCAGGAATGAGCAGTGTGTCACCGCCAAAGTAGACCGTTGCGCCACCAGCTTGCAGCAGATATGTGATCTCCGGCACGCCATGTTTCCCAGGCACGGCAGTTACGGTGATCGGGCCGAAGTTGGTGGTTTCCCAGGCGTCCATCTCAACCACATTGGTGAAACCAACTTGGCGCGCGGTCTTGGCAATCCCTCGCTTGACTGCTATCGGTACCTGCTTGTCGGGATAGGCCCGAAAGGCTTGCATATCATAATGATCGTAGTGTCCGTGGCTGACTACGACTCCGGCGAGGCGGGGCAGCTTCTCCAGCGTGATGCCATACGGCTCGCCATGATAGTAGCCAAATCGCTCTGAAAACCAGGGATCGGTGAGAACCTGGAAGCCGTCGAAGTCGATTAGGACACTGGAATGCGCGATGCGCACAAGGGTGACGGTTGCCATAACGATCTCCTTTCGTTGCCTTGCTTGTTCTTTCTCTTTCAGGATGGCTCTCTCTTGTCAGCTTTCCTTTTCTCTGTATAGGCTCTCTGCCAAAAGTTGGGGCGTACCCTAAATCACTAATTACGGTAAAAATAAACGCCCGTTAACACAATCTGCTTTCCTGGCTATATCTTGAACAGTGGTGCGATTGCTAGCTCTCTCACATAAGGATAGAGCGGGAAGGCCTCCAGGGCCTTTTGCACCTGATCCTGTGACTCTCCACGCATTACAACCCAGACGTGCAAACGATCAGCACCGAGGTAGTGTACCTCTATTGTTCCTTGTTCTTGTAAGACTTGAATGTGCGCTTGCTCCTGGGGCACAAGGGCGAGCATCTCTTCTCGATCTTGTGCACGAAAACTGGCGCTTACCATAAATTCCATGTGTACGATTCCTCTTTCTTTCTTCTCGCAAAAGCGAACTTTTAACACGCTCAATACGAGCATTACACACATATTGATGCGACATTTCCCCTAGAAAAACAACAGACCTTTGTTTCTTGGTATGTGGTGGTTGAGAGCAATTATTCTGGTCGCTGCCGTCGATGATTCAACAGCAAAATGGGCTGTTTTTTTGCCTTCTCAATGGCGCAAAGTTTTCAAACCAGAGTATATTCTGAGGTTAAGGCAGAAGCGCACACCCTTGATTTCAGCGCACACTATCTCTCACGCGACAATCGGCCTTCTCCCTTTTTCTGTTCCGCTACGCCACATCTCCCTCTCGGTAAGGCGAAACAGTTATGTCAGTTGCTGACATAACTATAATACCGTATAATGGAAGTGATGTCAATAGCTGTCATGAAGGAGGAGTTGAACAGATGAGCCGATGGGAACCCAATGCGATGGGCCGACTAGAGCAGGCAGCTCTGGACCTGTACCAGGAACGCGGGTTTGAGCAGACGATGGTGACGGAGATCGCTGAACGGGCTGGCCTCACCGAGCGGACCTTCTTTCGCTACTTTGCCGATAAGCGCGAGGTGCTTTTCGGGGGTCAGGACATACTGCGCCAGATCTCCGTGAGTACCGTCGAAGCTGCGCCGGCTTCCGCCACGCTACTCGATGTCGTCGCCGCGGCCCTGGAGGCCGTCGCACCTGTGATCCAGGAGCGTCATAAACGTGTCCGGCAGCGTCAGGCAGTGATTGCCGCAAACCCAGCGCTCCAAGAACGCGAACTGATGAAGAACGCATTACTCGCCTCAGCCATGTCCGAGGCGTTGCGAAGACGCGGCGTGCCTGACCCTGCCGCAAGTCTTGCGGCAGAAGTCGGAGTTATCGCGTTCAAAACAGCGTTTGACCGCTGGGCCAGCGAACCCAACTCGCAAGATCTGTCGCAACTGGTCCGAGCGTCCCTCGGCCAGCTCAAGAGCATCGTCGCTAGTGCATAACTACGCCTTTCAAATTGCAGTTGAGCCACAGAGTAAAATGATTTACAATATAGCCGCCTCCCACTCCGTCTGGGTTAGCCCGTAGGATGGCTCGGACGGCTCCCTGGCGATGCGCTCGGCTATCGAGAGAAAGACGCGCTCGTCCATTTGTGTGCGTAATTGCCTGAGCATCTCATCAACAAGAGACGTCTCGGGAGAATGCACTAGAGCCAGTCCCACCCTGGCGCTGAAGAATGCTCGCAGCGCTTGTTCTGGTTGTTCTCGCTGTTTCATGAGCAGACCCAGTTCTTTCAGCGCACAGGCTACGTGCTTCCGGTCCTTTATCGGCCTCAAGGTGGCAAGTGACTCCGTCAACAGATGTTCTGCCTCTTCCAGCTGCCCTTGCTCTCGCGCCACGATGCCCAGTTCCAGGCGAGCAATGGCCACTTCTCGCTGGTCGTCTACCTGTAAAAGAAGGGTCAGTGCTTCTGAGCAGAGCTGACGTGCCCGTTCAGGCTGGCCCTGCTTCCGTGCCAGGCTGCCCAGTTCATGGAGGGTGATGCCGATCTGACGCCGCCCCTCAAGATCCTGAAAAATGGCAAGAGCTTCTTCCGTGAACCGCTGGGCCTGCTCGAAGTGTCCCTGTTCTGCTGCTAATCTGCCTAGATCGCGGAAAGTGACAGCGATCTGACCCCTCTCCTCAAGGTGCTGAAAAATGGCGAGTGCTTCTTCCATGAGCCGCTGGGCCTGCTCGAAGTGTCTCTGCACGGTTACTAATACGTTCCCTAGATCGAGAAGCGTAAAGGCGAGGCCACGAGGGTCCTCCAACTGCCGCTGGAGCACAATGGCCTCTTCCAGGTACTGTCGTGCCTGTTCAAATCGCCCCTGGTGCCGCTCCAGGTTGCCAAGACCGCCTAAAACAATGGCGGCGGCACGCTGATTCCCTAGACGGTGAAGGATACTCAACGCCTCTTCATAGAGCAGGCGTGCCTGTTCTAGTTGGCCTCGCTCTCGTGCCACGATACCCCGTTTGGCCAGCATCATCGCGATGCCATGCTGATCGTTCACCTCACGATAGATGAGTAATGCTTGCTCATAGAGCAAGCGTGCCTGCTCAGGCTCTCCTTGTGCCTGTACGAGGTTACCCTGCGCCCAAAGGGCAAGTGCAATTCCACGTTGATCGCCCAATTGCTGTAGGATATCAAGTGCCTCAGTCAGGAACAGATGTGACTGGTGATACTGCCCTTGCCTCGACGCAACATCAGCCCTTTCGAGCAACACCTGGGCTACGATGGTACGATGCCCACCCTCGCGGGCCAGGTTCAGACTGTTCTGCCAGTGGGCTTGTGCCTGCTGGTAATTCCCCCGACCACTTATTATTAGTCCCAGGTGAAACAAAGCTGTTGCCTGGCCGGCAGTGTCGTTGAGATCCTGGGCGGCTTGCAGGGAGCGCTGAAGGTGGGTTTCGGCAAGTGTATAGAGTCCACGCGGGATCAAGAAGGGCACGAAAGTATGTACTCCCCTCACAAGATCTGGCTGCATTCTACGCTCAAACGCTGCCTCCAGCGCCGCGACGATATTCGCGCTCTCGCTATCGAACACCGTAGCGTCCTCAGCATGTGCTTCCATGTAGGCAACAAAGTAGTTGACCAGTCGCTTGGGTACGCTCTCGTCAGTCAGGTGGTGACGGGCATAGTCGGCGATGGTTTGATGCAAGGTGTAGCGTCCAGGCCCACTGCTTTCCAGCAGCCCCGCGTCAGTCAACTCATCAAGTGTCTCTACCGAGAGCGCACTGACTGCGACGGCGGCTTCCTCCGCAAACGTATTGGGCTTGGGCGGGAAAACCGCCAGTGCACGCATTGCGGCACGAGCCCTCTCGCTCACTTGCTGATCACTCATCCCAATCATCACTTGTAGTGATAGAGGTGCGCCCGCTGATAAGCCTGGGTGTCCGCCTATCACTGGCTGTGCCTCGTGTAGCTGTAAGCGTTCGTCGGCGTTGCGTAAGCGGTGAAGGGCAGCCCGCAATCGGCGCGGTTGACCGCTATGAGCCTGTGCACGCAAGTAGTTACCAAGCAGCATCAAGGCCAATGGAAGACCACCGACGGCTGCGACAAGCGCCTGAACTTCTTCCGGCTCCGCCTGCACTACCTCCGGTGCCAGTCGCAACAAGAGCCTGCGCCCATCGGTGTCATCTAACTCGCGGACCACGATGGCCCCTTCCGGGGTGAAACGCCGCGCGATTTCCGGGAAACGTGTCGTGAGCAGGTGAGCGCAGTGTGGCCCTCCTATCCGAAACATCTGTGCCTGTGTGATCTGCCAGGCATCATCGATGATCAGTAGCATGCGCCGCTGGCCGATGGCCGCATGGATGCTTTTGGCCCAGGCTTCGTTTGGGCACCCTGGCTGAGATGAGCGGGAGCGCAACGCAGCAGCGTTCCCCAATGACTGAGCAGTCCGAGCACATCGGGCTCGTAGCCCAACCCGGTCCACAGCACGCCATCGGCAAAATAGGCCTGATTCCTCATCATGCGCCAGCTCCGTTGCCAGGGCAGTTTTTCCCACCCCAGGTAAGCCATTGATGGCACAGAGCACCACAGGATTCCCGCTCAACAATCGCTGCTTGAGCTGGCGAAACAGGTCATCACGTCCAACAAGACTATGGCCGCGCGCTGGAGGAATAGCTGGGTCGAGGAGAGGGAATGGTGGAGAGGGAAGGTGGGTCGGTATTTCATCCAGTTGCCCTCTCGCCTGATCCTTAGGTGCCTCTATTTCTGCTGGGACTAGACCGAGTTCCGCCACGCTCAGATCGAAGAGCGCACAGAGTTGCTGGCGAAAGTGCGGACTCGCCATCGCAGCACCACGTTCCCAGCGACTGACGGTGAATGCGTCGGTGCCAATCTCGCGTGCCACATATTCCTGCGACCAGCCACGTTGCACACGCGCTCGCTTGAGATATATATTAGAAGCAAATTTGCTCGTCTTCTTCATAAAAGTTTACTCCTACAGGTTACTCTCCAACTATTCGTCTGTATGATAGCATCTCATTAATCACCTCTGCAACCAATGTAAGAAGGAAGTCTACCCAGGCGTTTCGATACATATCTTCCATGATGAGACTAGAAGACGACTAGTAAACGATCTTAAACTCATGTATCCGAAGGTATATACTTCTCTACAGAAAGCGCAATCACAAAAACGCTTTCGATGAACAACAGGAAATTTCAAGAAATTTGCCAGGGCCTGGAAACAAACGTTGGTCCTACAAATACAGTCATTCTTTTACCTGCTATGGCCGGCGGGCACTAATCAACAGGAAAAAATTATGCGCTTTAAAAGCATTTTAATACCATCGGAAATACCCCTTTAGTAGAGCTGAAACGTTTCAGCCCACGTCGCGGCGTGCACATTTTTGCGAAGTTAGAGGGAACGAACCCCACAGGGAGCATCAAAGACCGTATCGCATTGCGGATGGTCAAGGAGGCTGAAGCCAGTGGCAAACTTCACTCCGGCTCAATCATCCTCGAACCGACAAGCGGGAATACCGGGATTGGGCTAGCTATGATCTGTCTCATAAAAGGATATCAATTTGTGGCGGTCTTGCCCGACAACGTCACACAAGAGCGGCGGCAGTTGCTAGAGCTGTACGGGGCAAAGATTATTTATTCTGATGGCACACTGGGAAGCAACGGCGCGGTACGACTGGCGAAGAAGATAGCCGAAGAAGATAGCCGCTATATCATGCTCTATCAATATGGAAACGAAGCAAATCCACGCGCTCATTATTATGGGACGGCTCCTGAAATTATCCGCGATCTTCCTGATATCTCTGTATTGGTTGCTGGTCTTGGCACGGGTGGGACGCTGACGGGGAGTGCGAGGCGGTTAAAAGAATATAATCCATCGATCAAGTTATCGCGTCTGAGCCACTACAGGGCGACGCTGTGCAGGGCTTGCGCAGTTTGGAAGATGGCTTTGTGCCTCCTGTGCTCGATCAATCGCTTTTAGACGGGAAAATCCTGGTGCCAGGCACAGAGGCAATACGCAGGATGCGTCAATTGAAAGATCAAGAAGGCATTTTCGCAGGCCCCTCATGCGGAGCCGCACTCCATGCAGCTTTGCATGTTGCCAGGACGCTGGAACAGGGCAAGATTGTGGTCATTCTCGCTGATGGTGGGTGGAAATACCTCAGCGAAGACCTGTGGAAACGCAATATTGATGAACTTGAAGAGGATCTAGAGGCAAAAATATTATGGTAGCAGGTGAAGTCTTTTGTCCCGTCTCTTTTCAGCACATAAATAAGAACTGATTTCTCTTCACGACCACTATGATCGGCTTCTTCGCAATCGGTCTTGTCTTAATGAGTTTTGCCTTATTGGAGACGGTCTTCGATTTCTGCGTTGGCTGCATCGTTTACACGTCTGTCGTGTTCCCTCTTTGGGAAAAAGGCAGAACGAGGCATTTGAGGATTAAAGGAAAGATACACACATGATCCATTCAGAAATCGCCCTGCTCGAACCGCTGGAAGTCGCCTTGACGACCTTTCAACAGCAGTATCCTACATTTACAACGACGCATGTGCTCGATGAACTGCGTGCCACGGACTATGCCCGCTTGGATCAGCAACAACACGTCTACCTGGACTACACGGGGGGCGGGCTCTATGCTGAGCGCCAGTTGCGCGACTACTTCCGATTGATCAATGACAACGTGTTTGGCAACCCTCACTCCACCAATCCCGCGTCGCAGGCTATGAATACGCTGGTCGAGCAGGCTCGCAGGTATGTGCTCGACTACTTCAGAGCCTCGCCTGATGAGTATATCGCCATTTTCACGGCCAATGCCACCGGAGCAGTCAAATTCGTGGCAGAGGCCTATCCCTTCGCTTCGGGTGGGCAGTACCTGCTCATCTTCGATAATCACAACGCAGTCAACGGCGTGCGCGAGTTTGCGCGAGCGAAAGAGGCTACCTTTCACTATGTTCCCATAGAGCCGCCCGATATGCGCGTGAACGAAGCTCGCCTCTCGCAGGCACTCGCGCAAGCCAGGCCCGGACACCACAACCTGTTTGCCTTTCCTGCTCAGTCCAATGTTACCGGCGTTCAACATCCTCTCGAATGGATTGCACAGGCGCAGGCGCAGGGCTGGGATGTGCTGCTGGATGCCGCCGCCTTCGCTCCCTCCAACCGGCTTGATCTCTCGCGCTGGCATCCTGACTTTGTGCCTCTCTCGTTCTATAAGATCTTCGGTTTCCCCACAGGCGCAGGCTGCCTGCTGGTACGCAAATCCGCGCTGGCGAAACTGCGCCGTCCCTGGTTTTCTGGGGGCACCATCACCTTATCCTCTGTCTTGGCCGCCGATGCCACCGGCTACGGCTTTTACCTGTCCCCTGGGGAGGCTGGCTTTGAAGATGGGACCCTGAACTACCTGCTCCTGCCCGCGGTGGAGATCGGGCTGCGCTATATCGAGTCTATTGGCATTGACATCATTCATGAGCGTGTACGTTGTCTCACAGGCTGGCTCCTGGAACAGATGCAGGCCCTACGTCATGGCAACGGCCAGCCCCTGGTCAGCATCTATGGTCCGATTACCACCGAGAGGCGTGGCGGAACGATTGCCTTCAATGTGTGTGATCCAGATGGTGCAGTGCTGGATTGTTACGCCTCGCAGGAGCAGGCCAATGAGTGTGGCATTTCCGTTCGCAGCGGCTGCTTCTGCAATCCGGGGGTGCGTGAGGTGGCGCTGGGATTTGTACGTGAGGATCTCGCCCACAGCTTCAGAAGGAAAGAGCGCATGACCTACGAGCAGTTTCTGCATGTCATTGATAACCAGAAGCAGGGTGCCGTGCGCGTTTCGCTGGGCCTGGCTACCACCTTTGCCGATGTCTATCGGTTTGTGCAGTTCCTGCACTCCTTGATTGACCGCCGAGGTCCTTTAACAAAAAAAACCATCCAGCCACCACAGGTGCCTCTCTCGTCGAGCGAACAATGTGTTTGCAGATACCAGGATCATCGCGCTCGGAAGGTGTTCTGTCCTCAATGCGGGAGACTTCTCTCTGGAGTTACCCGTCTATGAAAGCACAGCAGACAGGGGAATCTGAAATTGGATAAACAATACAGGACGAAGACAATGAATATCACCACCTCACAGAACCTCTCTGTGAGATGGTGACGGGTTGAAGCGTCAAGAACCGTACTCGATCCTTTTAGGAACGGAGTGACCAGCATTTTTTTGCTGCTTTCCTCTCACAGAAGATGAGCCGAGCGCTTCGTCAAGCTCGAAGACAGGGTGAGTTCTGGCCACCGTGATGAACTCCTGCAACGAGGAATCAGCACGCACCCCAAGATGTTGGCGCAGAGCATTTCCTCGTATCCCGGAAGAGGCCAGAAGCGGTCCCAGGATCTCCTTGATCACTGGCCCGGCTCCCTCTGGGGCCAATTCCACCGCAGTAAATGTCTGGTGATGCCGTCCGAGGCTCAAGACGCCTGAACCTGCTACGCGCAGATTGCGCACCCAGTTCCCCTCGCCGTGGGTCGCCATCAAAAAGCGACGACCATCGCGTTCGTGCAGATCGACAGGAATGGTCCGAGGTTTGCCCGTTTTGCGCCCGCGTACGGTGAGTAATATCATCGGTCCCAGGATCGTCACGCGAATCCCCAGATGAAGCAGCACTTTGATCCCCCAGTTGACGGCGGAAACCACGCTCGATGGCCCATGAGAAGACTGCCCATGCCGTCTGAGATGGTTCGTCCTCAATACATGGACCACAAACATCAAAAGCGCCATAAAGACCGCCATGAAGAGAATCATCTCTCCCCACATGAGGGGAGTCATAGACGAGGGTGATAGAAACACAGATGGTACTCCTTTCAGATGAACAGTTTGTTTTGTAATGGATACACCGTTCGTTGTATATATACAGGGGAGAGCTGATCGCCACAAGAACCAAAGTGAGGAAAGTGTGCATTACTGCACAAAGCGTCCAAATTGTATGGAAAGGAGAACAGATTCGGTGAAACAAGACAAACAGGATCGTCGTTCTCAGCGTACCCAGCACTTGGTAAACGACGCGATGCTAGCGTTACTCTTTGAGAAACACTATGATGCGATAACGGTTCAAGACATCCTGGATCGGGCGGGGATCGGGCGCTCCACATTTTATACCCATTTTTTCGATAAGGAAGATGTGCTGACCAGTATTGCAGAACAGATGCTTGACATGTTTGGCAAGCAACTTGCCGGGAGGCAGGAGAAAAGAGCAATTATTCCAATTCTGGAGCTATTTGAGCATGTTCAACAGCATGAGCAATACTTTCGAGCCATGTTGCAAGGGCACACCGAAGAGGTGTTCTGGGAGGTGGCACAGACGGCTTTCAGTAAAACCGTTGAACAGGCTTTGAGCACGGTCTATACGGAAAACGCTTCTCCAGCGATTTCCAGGGAAGTGATCGCCCAGTATCTGACCGGGTCCATTCTTGCCTTGCTGAAATGGTGGCTCAAGGCCGAGATGCCCTATTCACCCGAACACATGGAGCAGGTGGTCCTGCAACTGGCGCTCCCTGGGGTATGGGCCACTGTTGCAAGGGAGAAGCCTTCTCCCTGAAGAGATCTTTTCCTGGCTCGTTGTGCATCCCGTGGGTATGGGGTGCCCAGGCTCATTTCCCGTCGAAGATTGAGCGCAATTACCAAAAGCCTGACAAGTTGGGGTATCTCGCGGCATTCAGCTCTTTAAGCAAAGTAATAGGCTCTCCCAGAACAGCGCTGAGAGACCTGCTTTCAATGCAGTGAGCAGACACTTTTCATCGCTGTTTCCCCTAAAGTTTCTCCTTATCTCGCCGATACTAGAAACAAAGAGCACTTTCTACTCTCTTTAAATTTACTGACATCTATCTTTCCTCGAAAGGAAACCCATATCATGATCGATCTCACTAACAACCCACTTGATCCGCAAATATCTTCAGCCCCTTCCAACAATCATCGTATCTTGTCTCTCTGTAATCGCTCTTCCTATGAACTCAATGATCTGGGCAACGCCCGCCGCTTCATCCAACACTTCGGTCACCAGGTCCGTTTCGCCCCTTCCGTTGGCTGGTTCCTCTTCGATGGCCTTCGCTGGCACCTCGACGACTCCCAGCAGATTCTTGCTCTCGCTACCTCCTCTCTCCAGTCTTACCGCGACGATGCCCTCTCCCTGACCAACAAAGATACTTCCCTCTGCAAACAACTCCTCGAACACGCCCGGCATAGCGCCTCTCTCCCTCGTCTCTCCGCCCTCCTCACTCTCGCCGCTACTCTTCCTGGTATCACTGTCCCCTTCTCTATCTTCGACGCCGACCCCTTCCTCCTCACGGTCCTCAACGGTACCCTCGATCTCCGCACTAATACCCTCTCTCCTCACAATCCCCAGCACTACCTCACTCGCCTCATCCCCTTCGCCTACGATCCCCAGGCCCAGTCTCCTGCCTGGATTACCTTCCTTGAACGTCTTACCAATCACTCTCAACCGCTGCAACACTATCTCCAACGCGCCATCGGCTACTCCCTCACCGGACTCACTACCGATGGCTCCTGTTTCCTGCTTACTGGCCCTGGCCGTCTCGCCCAACAGCTTTTGCTCTCTCTCCTTACTCAACTCTTCGGGGATGCTGCCGCCGCCTTACCTGCTTTCCATCCTCACATTCTCTCCCCTACCCTCTTCCGCGCCCGTTTCCTTACTACTTCGACCCCCGCCTTCCTTCGCCCTCGCGATTATTCTACCCTCGCGACTCTCGTTGAAGCTCTCCCTGCCACTCCTTATACCTCCTCTCCTACTCCCGCTCCCACTCTGCACCCACATGGCAAACTCTGGCTCTCCGTTCCTGACCTTCCTTCCTTCCCTGCCGATTTCTCTTATCTGCACAAGACTCCCTCACTCTCATCCCTCTCTCTCTTACTCTCTCCCCCAACGAAACTCGCCAACTCACGCAAGAATTGCATGCCGCGCTCCCAGCTATCCTTACCTGGGCGGTGCAAGGCTGCCTCCTCTGGCAGATCCACACCCTCCAGCAACCCGCTATTGTCAGCGAGGCTACTTCCGCCTCTCAAGAAGACCAGGACGAACTCGCCTCGTTCCTGGAATCCTGCTGCCATCCCGCCGAGGATTCCCACTCTACTCGTGCGCAGGATCTCTATCGCGCCTATACCCTCTGGTCTCGCTTCCAGGATACCCCTCGCCTCAGTGAGACAGCTTTTGGACGCCGCCTTCACTCTCGTGGCTTCCGTCGTAGCCGTCAGTCCACTGGTCGCTTCTACCACGGCCTTGCCCTTACTCTCTCCCTCGAACAACTCGCCCTCCATCTCGCCACTATCTACAAAAAACCAACCCTCCCCACACACACGGACTTTCTTCCCTCATATACCAACCTGTTCCACCACTCAGACTCCTCTCGTGAATCGTCTCAGGAGGATATTGTCTGATTATGACAAGGTGTATACTATGTAGCGTTTTCTCTCACTTCTCGCAAATTTTGTTATCTTGCTAGAACCATAGAAAAATAACATATGCTCTTGTTTAAACAATGAGAAAGACTGCCTGCTAGCTTGCTTTACTATATACTTATTCTTTTGCATAAGGATGTATTGCTCTCCTCCAATAAACTTGACGGATAACAAGGCAATATGATAAATAATAAAAGATATTTAGAAAAAATTTTTCTTTGAAAAATGGTGCCAACTGCCTGACATAATTGCTAACTCTCCATTGGCATGGACTTCTGGCAGCACTGGTCAAATCTACTGACTTTCTGATGGAGGAAGTGTTGATGGTCAATTATATTTGGGTTCCCATCGTTGTGAGCCTGCTTGCCGTAGCGTTCGCGTCCTATCTCGTTTTTTTTGTGCTCCGTAAAGATACGGGGACACCGGAAATGCAGAAAATTGCGGATGCGATTTTTTCCGGCGCTACGGCCTTCTTGCGTCGCCAATATCGGACGATTAGCCTGCTGTCGATTGTTGCCGCTCTGGTGGTTGCCGCTGTTCTTGCGCTGCTGGGCCAGGGCTCTCAGGCGGATAAAATTAATCTGGCCTGGCATACGGCTGTGGCTTTTCTCGTTGGGGCGCTCTGTTCCGGTCTCTCCGGTTTTATTGGCATGTATGTTGCGGTGAAATCCAATAGCCGAACCGCAAGTGCCGCACGACGTAGTCTGGGAGAGGCTCTGGTGGTCTCTCTGCGTGGTGGTGCGGTCTCTGGCTTCCTGGTGGTTGCTCTTTCTCTCCTGGGCGTCTCGCTGCTTTTCTTGCTTTTTGGAGGCCTCTCTCAGCCTGCACTTACGCCGTCGTTGATTGTCGGCTTTGGCTTTGGCGCAAGTTTTGTCGCTCTCTTTGCTCAGCTCGGTGGTGGTATCTATACAAAAGCTGCTGACGTGGGTGCCGATCTGGTCGGCAAGGTTGAGGCTAATATTCCAGAGGACGATCCACGTAATCCTGCCGTTATTGCCGATCTTGTAGGTGATAATGTTGGTGACTGCGCTGGTCGTGGTGCCGATCTTTTTGAGTCTACTGCTGCCGAAAATATCGGTACGATGATTCTGGGTGCTGTCCTCTATCAGGCAACTCATAATGTTGGCTGGCTGCTCTTTCCCCTTGTCCTGGGTGCCTTTGGCATTATTGCCTCGTCTGTCGGCGTGCTCTTTATCCGCTCGTCTGCCGTGATTGAACCGGAAAAGGCGAATGGCCGCGATCCGAGCATTGTTGCGATGCAGCAGCTTAATATCGGTTTTTATATTACCTGCGCTCTTGCTGTGATTGGCATTTTTGTAGGTAGCTATCTCCTCTTAAATCAGGGCAATGAGACGGGAAACTATGGCATTGCACCCTGGCTCTGGTATGCTTTTGCTGGCTGTGTTGGTATTCTTCTGAGTATCGCTTTTGTTTTTATCACGCAGTATTATACCGCTGGCACCTGGCGTCCTGTACGCGAGATTGCGGAAGCTTCTATGACGGGAGCCGCCACGACGATTATCGCTGGCGTGAGTATTGGTTTTGAATGTGTGGTTCTGCCGGTCCTTTCGATCTGTATTGCTCTGGGCCTCTCCTATTTCTTTGGGAGCCAGGTCCATGTTCATCTCGCTCTCCAGGAATCAGGCGTTATTGATCTTAGTGGTGTTTTTGGCACAGCCGCCGCTACTGTCGGTATGCTGATGAGTTGTGCGTATATCCTGGCAATGGATACCTTTGGCCCGATTACTGATAATGCCGGAGGCATCAGTGAGATGAGCGGCCAGGCTGAGAATGTACGCAATATTACGGATGCACTTGATAGTGTTGGCAATACCACCAAAGCTTTGACGAAAGGCTATGGCCTGGGTTCTGCCGCTCTGGCCGCGTTTGTCCTGTTTAGTGCTTACCTGGATGTGCTCTATAGCTTCAAGCACGATCCTACTGTCTATCGTGTGGATCTGGCGAATATCTCGACCTTTATCGCCGCTCTGATTGGTCTGGCTTTGATCTTTATCTTCTGCTCGCTGGCAATTCGCGCCGTCGGCACTGCCGCGAAACGCATGATCGAAGAAGTACGCCGCCAGTTCAAGGCTATGCCGAATATCATGGCTGAGAATCCGGCAGATCGCGTTGATCCTGATTATGCCCGTTGTGTAGAGATCAGCACTAATGGCGCTTTACGCGCGATGGTGCTTCCAGGCGCTGTGGCTGTTCTGACTCCTGATCCTGGTTGGTGTGATCCTCGGCCCTCAAGCCGCTGCTGGTATGTTGATGGTCAGTACAATGGGCGGTATTGTGATGGCACTCTTCCTGAATAATAGCGGTGGTGCCTGGGATAACGCTAAGAAGTATATTGAGGCGGGTAATCTTCGCGTCGATGTAAAGGGTGATGTAGTCGCTTCCAACGATCCAGAAGGTATTATTCTGGGTAAGAAGAGCGAACCCCACAAAGCAAGCGTCATCGGTGATACTGTCGGCGATCCCTTCAAGGATACCGCTGGCCCCTCGCTGCACGTGCTCATCAAACTCTTGAGTACTATTACTCTGGTGCTTGCCCCTCTCTACGTCTTCCTGCATCCCTGATTTCTCTTGCCTCTCCCCCAAAAGGGAGAGGCACCAATGCCCTTCAGTATAAAGCGTTGCTTATCTTCAAAATATATTAGCGACCCGACTGACGAGTACTCCAACGATTACGAGAGAGATCATCGATTCAACCATCATGAGCGCTTTACCCGAACGTGTGAGTGGATAGGTATCGGTTGGACTGAATGCGGTCGCTGTATTGAATGCTAGATAGAAGTAGTCGAAGAATTGTGGTGCCCAGGGCTCACCGTTAGGTTGCTGTGGCGTACCCGCAGAAGCCTGCTGCGGAAAGAGAAAGTCTGAGGCGATATGTCCTGCTTCGTGCCGCTTGCGTGGTCCCCCCCCATCGGTGTCCCAGTACCATAAACCAAAGACGGTGATGTTTGAAAGCCAGAGAAGCGCGGTGGTGCGTAATAATGAATTCGCTGCGCTAATCTTTGACAACTCACTAATAAGAGTAATTACGCTCCCTGCTAATGTGAGCGTGACCAGGCCAAGAACAATCAGGCTGAGTGTGCGTACAAGCCGGTAGGGGAGCAGACGCCCGGAAAGATGAAATATCCAGAGAGGCGTAATGATACAGGCTTCAAGGGCCAATAAAAGCCAGCTTGGACCGATGGTTAATCTTTCGGGCAAAAAAAGATAAAGGACCCCGGTCAGTAAGATACCGAGCGAGACAGTCCATTGTGGGATTTGCCCCACATGGTGGGGCTTGGTTGTGGGCTGCTGATCTATTGCATCTACCACTTGATTCTGTTTTGTCTCATTCATATAGTATCCTTTTTACTCCTTTGTTGGATTGCTTTTTCCGAAAAATAGATCATCCATAACTTCACTTCAGCCACACCCTTACACGATTATAGTTGATATTTAGATGGAAGTGCAATACCACAAATTTTCTCTAGCGCTTATTATAAAAGTGAAGGGTGGTGCGCTTTTCCTTCTCAGTCCACTGAACAGAAATTTTTATCCCTCTCTTCTAACTGATAATCTTGTAATATTTCTATCTCATCTACTGGTGGAAATGGTTTATCTGTCGATAGAGTGATTGTGTTAGAGAGTTTTTATATGTTATACTTCTCATTATTGTACGTTCTTCATAGTGTATGTCTATAAAGTGTAGTCTATCTATTTATTATGGAAAGTATGCTTGGGAAGGGAAGACATCATGCAAGAGCAACCGCCGGAAAACTATCAACCATCTTACCCGCAGCAACCACCGGAAAACTATCAACAGGCTCCTTATGTTCCACCACAATCATATCCACAACAGCAACCTTACCAACAAGCCTATCCACCTCAACAGCAACAACAACAGCCCTGGCCGCAACAGCCGCAACAAGCCTATCCGCCTCAGCCCTACCAGCAGGCACCTATGCAACAGGTTCCCTATCAGGGTATGCCCGCTGCGTATCCCGTTCCTGGTCAGCCAATGATGATGCCTCAGCAGTCTGTTATGCAGACAAATATCAATGTGAATGTTCAGAAGAGCGGACCCGGCCTTTTTGTTCGTGCTCTCTACTTCTTCTTTTTCGGTTGGTGGGCTGGTCTCGTCTGGCTTAATATTGGCTTTGCGCTCTGTGCATTCATAATAACGCTGCCAATTGGCCTGATGATGCTCAATCGCCTGCCTCAGATTATGACGCTTAAAGCTGCGGGCACTTCGACCAATGTCAATGTCTCAACGGTGGCTGTACAGCAAGCTGGTGGAAATGTGATGGTGCAGAATATCAATGTCAATGTAGGTGGCACTCAACAGGTTAATTTCTTGATTCGTGCCCTCTACTTTGTGTTTATTGGTTGCTGGGTGGGCTACTTATGGGCTAATCTCGCCTATGCCTGCTGTCTGACAATTATTCTCTTCCCTGTTGGCTTTATGATGTTTGATCGCCTTCCCGCCGTGCTCACTCTGCGCAAAAATTAGTTGGGCTGGGGCTTGCCAAACGAGCAGACAAGCCCCACTTTTGTATCTGTCTTTTCTCTTTGAAAGAGAGAGGGGTCGTTGCTTGTCTTAATCGGTCTCCGGTTTGCTTTAGCTAGCAGAATTGTATAAGATAGTAGCATATCTTTCTGAGGAGATCTTTAATGTAATGCCGGAGCGATCAAAAAAGCTGCGAGAATTAGTTTTTGCTAATGTTGCTGTCCTCTTTTTTGGTCTCGCCGGCGTCCTGGGAAAATTGAGTGTTTTGTCTGCACCGCTCATCGTCTTTGGCCGCGCTTTCTTTGCGGGACTTGTGCTTCTGGCGGTTTGCTTGCTTCAGCATGTGCCCTTACGCCCGAATCGTGCCCGCGATGCCTTTTTGCTCCTGGGACAGGGCCTGCTGCTTGCTCTCCACTGGACCGCCTTCTTTCAAGCGATCAATGTCTCAAATGTTGCTGTTGGCCTCCTCTCCTTCTCCAGCTTTCCCCTCTTTACTGCTGCCCTAGAACCTCTTCTACTCCATCAACGTCCCAGTCGTATCCAGATCGTCGCTGCTTTGCTGATCTTGCCCGGTATCTATCTGCTGGTCCCTTCGTTTACTTTGCAAAACCATACGACGCTGGGCGTCGTGTGGGGCGTGCTTTCAGGGGCTTCGTTTGCTTTGCTTTCTGTGATGAATCGTTTGCTCGGACGTACCTACTCCAGTCTGGCGATTAGCTTCTATCAAGATGGTATTGCCGCTCTCGTTCTTTTGCCCGTCTTTTTCCTGACTGCGACTTCCTCTTTCTGGCAGCCCCGCGCTCTGCTCATTTTGCTCATTCTTGGTGTCGTCTGTACCGCTCTGGCCCATACACTCTTTATCGCCAGTATGCGTACAATTACTGCTCAGTTTGCTAGCTTGCTGGCAAGTCTCGAACCTGTCTGGGGCATCGTCTTTGGTATCTTGCTCCTCGGCGCTATTCCTACTCCATTGACATTGCTCGGCGGCACGATTATCCTCTTTGCCACGCTTTTACCGGGACTGGTTGCTCTTGTTTCTTCATCTGCTCGTCTGGCTCAGCCTGAATAGGCTTATTTTTCTGGCAAGGCCTCGACCCATTGACGTATCTCCTGAGCACGCCGATGACCCATTTTCTCGAAGGCCTGAATGCTCGTCTCAGCCTGCTTACGTGCCTCGCTGAGTTCTCCTTTGCTGGCAGCGACTCGCGCCAGTCCATAGCTTGCCAGGGCGTACATCTCCTGATCTCCTTCAGGAATGGCTTGAAGCATCTTCTGAAAACTCTCTTCAGCCTGGACGGTCTGCTGTTGTTTTAAATAGATGTTGCCGTATTCATAGTAGACGATACAGATGATGCGTGGCCGCCCAATGGGCTGGGCTAGCGCCAGACTTCGTTGCAGGTATCCTTCGGCTTCGTCGTCCTGATCTAGTCTTTCTTTCAATTCAGCCAGGTTGAGCAGAAGAATACTTGTCCATTCTTGATGGGAAATCTGTTGGGCAACTTCCAGCCCTTCAAGGAGATACGCTTCTGCCTGCTTGTAATCTTTCTGTTGACCTTCCATCTCGGCCAGATTGAGGAGTAAGGCGCAGATCTGCTCCCGATGTCCAATCTGCCTTGCTACGTCCAGTCCTTCGCGCAGATAGAGTATTGCCTGAGCGTCGTTTCCGCGTTCAGCAACAGTCACGCCCAGATTAAGTAGGGCAGAACAGACTTGCTCTCGATCTCCACTTTGTCTTGCTAATTCCAGCCCTTCGCGTAGATAAGCCTCTGAACTTTTGTAGTCTCCCTTGCTTGCGCTGATCGATCCAAGTGTCTTTAGTAAGAAGCTTAGATGTTTTTCGTTGCCAATTTTTCGTGCAATGCTCAATCCCTCTTGTGAGTAGGCCTCAGCATGACTATATTCGCCACGCCGCCAGGTAACTGAGCCTAGCTCTGCAAGGAGTGCGCTGGTCAATTCGTTGTCCTGTTGCTGTCGCGCAAGTTGGAGTCCCTCTTTCAAGAAGGTTTCTGCACGGCTAAAATCTCCCTGTTTCTGGGCCAGTTGTCCCAGATAGAGCAGGGTAACGAGTGTCCCATGACTATCCTGGATGGCTTGAGCCGCTGTGTGTGCTCGCTGGACATGGCGTTCCACAAGACTGTAAAAGCCACGCATGAGGAGGAATGGCGCGAAAGCGTTGGTGGCTTGAATGAGCTCCGCCTGCCTGTTCTTATCATACGCCGCTTCCAGAGCGGCGAGAATAGTACTGCTTTCACGCTCCAGTTCTTCGTAGTCAGTATGATGGCTTTCAATATAGGTGGTGACATAAGCAATCAGGCGCGTATAAGGTGCTTCGTCCTGTAGGCGATTACGCGTATAGTCTGCTATAGTCTGGTGCAAGGTATAGCGGTCAGAACTGGCGCTTTCAAGTAGCCCGGTATCTGCAAGTGCGTCTAGTGTCTCGTTTGTGCAGGCAGCGACCTCACGGGCCATCTCTTCAGAGAAGCTATGAGGCTTGGCTGGGAAAACTGCCAGCGCATAAAGCGCGGCCCGCTGTTTGGTACTCAGTTGCTGATCGGTTACCGCTATGATTGATTGAAGCGAGAGAGGAACGTCCGATGGGAGACTGGGGTGTTGTTCTGCTGGCCCCCGTGGCGTGCTGATCTGCAAGCGTCCTTCGGCATCGCTCAGGCGTTTCAGGGCCGCGTGAATTCTCCTCGGTTGTCCGCTATAGGCTTGCAGACGCAGATAATTACCGACAAGCGTGAGTGCCAGGGGTAGACCCCCCACTGCATGGATCAGATCATAAGCCTTGCCTGCTTCTATATCCACGATCTGTGGAGCAAGTAACCTCAGTAACGTCATGCTGTCCTCTGTGCCGAGCTCCTGAATCTGAGTTGCGGTCTCAACAGCAATATGGGCCGCGATACTGGGATAACGCGTCGTCACAAGATGTGCCGTCTGTGGGCCACCGACTTTCATTGTCAGGGCGTCTTCAACTGTCCAGGCATCATCAATGACCAGGAGCATCCGTCGATTGCCGATGGCATCATGAATCACTCTGGCCCAGGTATCGCTCTGATTAAGCCGGGCTGTTTCATGCCGTGAGATACCTAGCAATTTAGCCCAGCGGCTGAAGATACCGGGAATATTAGGTTCAGGCCCCAAAGCGGCCCAGAGAACTCCATCCGTAAAATACTCACGCAGATTGGTATCATGGGCCAGCGCCAGTGAAAGGGCTGTCTTGCCAACACCGGGGAGCCCATTGAGCGCAATGACGCTTTCCCCCTCGGTGTTTTGCAAACGCGCTCTAAACTCAGCGAGCTCCTGGTCTCGTCCTACGAGAGGAAGCGCTGGGGGCACAGGAATCGCTGGATCAAGTATCTGGACAGTTTTATGCTTCCCCTGACCATCCTGCTCATCATCAGTAGCATAGGCAGTCAGGATCGGAAAGCCTAGATCTTCAGGACGTTTTTTGAACAGCTCACACAGCCTGGCTGTCATATAAACATCAGGGACTGCCTCGCCACGCTCCCAGCGGCCCACAGTAAAAGCGCTGATGCCAAGCGTCTTTCCCAGTTCTTCCCGTGACAGATGCTTGCTTCTGCGTGCTGCTCGTAATCGGTCATTTGGTGCAAGCTGGGTCATGCGAGCCCTCCTCCTCAAGAAGCATCAAATATGTTTTTTCCCCTGGCAGATCCTTGAGAAATTGTTACAAGCCATAATCTTCTTGCATACATGAACCTTTCGGGAACTCTTCTTAATTATAACATCACAAAAACGCATTTTTTACAATTATACCTTGTCTTTTGCTCTTAAAATGAAAGAAGAAGCTCAAAGTGCTTGCCAAGATAGCAGCAAGCAGCCGTATGTGATGTTTTTTCTCTTCCATGCGTAGTAATAATAGAATTGGAGATTCGCGTCGAAGAAGATAAGTAAATTGATAGAGATGCCTCTCCTTCTCTATAGTCAGGTGGGTATAGCAAAACTATCTTTTTCCCGGCTGCTGCTGCCTGTCTCAGAGTATTGATGCGCTCACGATTTCATCACTTCCGATCTTCTTTTTAGTAGGGCATCTTTTTGTTGTTACCAGGCTTTTTCAAATGTTTTTGGAAAAATTCAGAAAGGCATACCGAGCATGACTCAAGAATTGGATCGGCGAACATTTTTACGACGTGTCGGTCAGAGTGGCGGCCTTCTCGTGGCTGGCGGTTCGCTTGGATCATTTCTGGCATCTTGCGGCAACGTGCCAACTGGGACTGCAAGTGGCAGCGGGACTACAAGTGTGCAACAGATTGGCAATAAGGGTTTGAAGACCCCTGGACAGTTCCAATGGGGTTCTACTTCCGATGGTGGTGCTCCCTACGTCTTCCAGGACCCCAAGAATCCCACGAATCTCGTTGGCTTCGAGGTTGATATTGCCGCAGCTATTGCGAAATTGCTCAATGTAACTGAGAAGCAGATCGAGACTGATTATGCTCAACTGGATCAGGCCCTGGGAGCAGGGAAATTCGACGTAATTATGAATGGTTGGGAAATTACCGAAGACCGTAAAAAGACAGAATTATTTTCGCAATCCTATTATCATTACGGTCAACAGATTGTTGTTAGGGCCAATGATTCTCGTTTTGCTAGCAAGACTACAAGTGATAAGTTATCCCTTACCGATCTTGAAGGGCTTACTGTGGGTACGGGAGCCAGCTACAAAGCAGCCGATATTTTAGCTTCAGACCCGAAAATTAAACTGAAGACCTACGATCCCGATCTACCATTCAATGATCTTGATCTTGGTCGCATCGATGCTGTACTGATTGACCTGCCAATCGTGACCTACTATGTACAGGGTATTGGCCCAGGGAGCCAGTCTGATAGCAAGCTAAAGCCAATAGGGCAACCCTTTGAGCTTAGTGACTATGTTATCGGCTTCAATAAAAGCGATCCTAACGCGGCAACTCTGCAAAAAGAAGTTGATCAGGCGATTACCGTTCTCAAAAATAATGGAACTTTGCACCAGATCCTTCAGAAATGGGATCTCTGGAATACTCAGCAGGCCGTCATTGGCACAAAATAGTGCTCTGATACGCTTTATTTGCCTGCCTGCTATTATCTGCATGGGGTATGTTGTTTGTTTCAGCCCCATGCATGGCTGATCTATCTGCCAAGTAGAATATGCTGCCTGCTCGTTTCCCCTCATTCGCTGGAATGATCTGGAAAGGTTGAAAACACTTCAGATCAAGATTGAGCACGTTCATGAAAAAGCCTCATTCACTAAAAAGATCAGGGCGTTTTGTTTCCCTTTCTGCATCTGACGCGAAAAATGTTTTTTATCCGTATAACACTTGTAGTTATGCATTTTGAAAATTGAGAAGGAGTGTCTCTTATGTTACAGGAAACAAGATCGAGCTGGAGCGCTAATCGTATTACTGCTCTAGTGATAGGTATCATCTTTCTGCTCATCGGGATCATCGGCTTTTTCACTCCCACGGAAAATGCTACTGGTGTACGTGCTGTGTTTGGCATTTTTGATGTGGACACCCTGCATAGTATCATTAACCTGATAGTTGGTCTGCTCGGTGTTGGCGCAGCTTTTAGCGGTCAGTCACATCTCTTTAACAGGATCTTTGGCATTGTCTTTACCCTGTTTGGCCTCCTGGGTCTGATTCCCGCTCTGTACTTCCCCGCTGGCTCTTATGGTACGGACAATGGACTCTTCCTGGGTCTGGTTCATGATAACGCTGGAGACCATATTCTGCACCTGATTACTGGTATTGCGGCCCTGGTTGTTGCTTACTATATCGTTGTTGCAGGCCGCCGCCGTTTGAGTGCCTAACTGAAATCATCCACTATGATCCATTCAGAATGCCCCGTATCGTAGAGATCGGGGCATTCTGAATGTGTTCCCCTTACAAGGGAAGAACAAATGTGCGGTTTGCTCTTCGTTGCTAGAGATGGCTAGCATCCTTTTCCGCACAAAGTTTGTCTCGACAAAGAGGAGTGATTTGCTTTGCAAGAAGCCAGAGAGGCATAAATCTTTCTCTATCTGGTTATCTGCTCAAGTAAAAAAGACTCTCTAGCTCTGCGCCCATCGCTTCTGTCGTATCCATATTGTTATAGCTGCCATTTTTGAACTTCTGAAAAGACCAATCGCTATTAACCAGGTACGTGACACCGTGGATATCCGAGGAATAGATATGATTTAGCGCCGTGTCACGCATCCGATCTTCCATTGTCTGGTAACGGTGATTCGTGAGATTATCGGCGAGATGATAGGCCTGGAGCATAATAGCTTGTCTACCTGCTTCCTTGCGATTTTTGTCTATGGATGCTGTGCCTGGCTGTGAAGGGGAAGAGCCAGAGAATTTAAGGTCATAGAAGTAGCCACCGTTTGTCGTATCCCACATATCTAAAGTATTATTGGGCAGTGATAGCGCATCAAGCAGATCAGTGGCCTTATTCAAGTAATCCTGCTCATTGGTAACCTGATAGGTATCGAGTAGGGAGATGATGATCTGGCTAATATTTCCCATGCGTACAATGCTGCCGTCAACGTTGTAATTTTGATTTGAGAGGCCTGAATAGAAAGGCTGTTCTGGATTAAGCGTACCATCTGTTGCAAGTACATGTCCGATCTGCGCTGGAAACGTGTGATATTGCGAGATGTAGGCATGGGCGTAGATAAAGTTGACGACGTTTTTGCCCTTTTGTATCCAGTCGGTATTATTGGCCAGCGTTCCCGCTTGAATCAGGGCGCAGCCTGCCTCCAGCGCATTGTCAACCCGGTATGATCCTTGCGTATTTGTCGTGGTGTTCTTTTTGTAAATGGTACCAATTTTTGCATCGTAGGTTTTTGCATAGCTTTGCGCCAGACTGAAGGCCGCAGTTTTGTAAAAGTTATCATGCGAAAGCGTATAGATATCAATCAGAATATCGTATAGCCAGCCGCGTTCGTTGTGCGTGTTCAGAAATTCATGCTTGATGATAGGTGTATAGCGGTTCAATTCGCTATCAAAGCTGGTATCACCTGGATTTTCAATTTTGTAGGACCAGATATTGTGCAGGTAGCGCAGATCAGTCAGATCGTCGTGCCGCAGGGTCGCGCCGCTGGTCTCGTCGGTCTCTCCCGTCCCGTTGACGTTCACCTGAAGCGGATTGCTGCCATAGCGCCAGTTGATGTAAAGCCCACCTAACCCATTGTTGATAGTCGGATCGGGGTTAAAACCATGCTCTTTGATATTGTTCATGATAGCTAGCTCAACGGCATGGACCGCCGGGCTGGTAGGCATTACGGTGATTGACGCCGTTGTGCCAGGTATCGGGGAGGATAGTGTTGGTGTGTTTTTACATTTATCTTATTCGTTGATGTATTACAGCCTGTTAGTCCCGCAAATACCAGGATGACCAGAATGCTGACTGCAAAAAGTTGTCGTATAGTGCTCATAGTATGCCCTCTTTCCCACATTTCCACCTGACGTTATTATACTACTAAACCTCTCATAGTGTAAATACCCAAAAAAGAATCTATTTCTCTTCCTCTCTGAAACGAAATAGTGTTATTTCTATATTACAAGGGATACAGTATTATGCATTTATATGCGTAAATGCATGAAAGGATATTCTTATTAAGCCCGTTCCAATTGCTACCCCTTTTTTTCCAGGTAACGCCTGAGCAGATTGAGAGCTGAGATGGTGGCAGCCTTTTTGTTCTCTTCGCGGTTGGGACCAGCACATTGCTCCGAACCCATACAACTCATCACACCATAGGGTCCATCAATTGCAATATGTACTGTTCCAACCGCTTGATCCTCCTGCTTGTCTGGACCTGCAACTCCTGTGATACCCAGACCGATCTCGATTTGTAATGTCTTACGTACTGCTCTGGCCATTGCTATCGCCGTTTCATTGCTGATGACCCCATATTTTTCCATGATGTCGTGTGGCACGCCCATACGCTCTTTCAGGAGCGTACTATAAGCGACGATGCCACCCAGAAAATGTGCTGAACTCTCGTGTACATCAGTTAATGCGCTTGCGATCAACCCGCCGGTTAGCGATTCCATTGTTGCGACTGTCAGGTTTTGCTCTGCAAGATAGTTACCAATTACTTGTTGTAGCGTGGTGTCTTCGGTACTAAAGATAAAGTCAGTGAGAATTTCGCGTATCTTTTGTTCTATTGCTAGGAGGCTTTGCTCTGCTTCCTCATCTGTTTTCTTGCTCCTTATACATATATCAGTTGCCTCCTCTGAAGGCTGGATAGTAATTTCAATATCATTCTGTTTAGGTAATGATCTAAGCTTTTCACGAACTGTCTCTTCTTTCAATTCTGCTACCCGCAGTATCCGTGTAGAGCGGTTCGTTGTGTTCATATCTTCCTCCAAAGTTTGATAGTTAAAATTTCCTCGGATAAAATCATCTCTAAACTGTTACCAACCTGGCGCGATCTTTTTAAAATTGTGCTTATGCCACGTTTTTTATTAGCCAAAAGTTTCTATTGCAGGTGTCTTAAGAAGACTCCTGATACCCGCTCTATCGTTCCGTGTATCTCCCGGACACGTTTTGAAGGGAGAGTGGTCCCCTTCCCCTGCGGGATTCTCGTGGTCAGATAGAGCTCCTATTATATTGCATTTAAAATAGAGTTGTGATAGTCTACCTCTATAACGATTTTTTAAATTCTTTCTCCTCTATCTCCTAGAATACTAAAGCTAGAAGTTTGTCAAAAATAGGCTCAACCATTCTTTTTTTGCTCGTTCATAGGAAACTGTCCGGAATGATTGACTGAAATCTTCTTCTCTGCTATTCTTGTCGGATAGAGAGTGAAAGACTCTTTACCTGTAATTGCCGGAATATAGGCCAGAGCAGAGAAAAAAGCCCTTACGAGGAGTTCTCTTGATGAATAGATCAAGGCGACCACGACAAGAATTTGAACGTTTTCCCGCAACCATTCGTACTGCTAAAGCACGTATTCATGCATTGCTTCGGCAAGACCCCATGTTGAGCAGTCAACAGCTTGCTAGAACGGTTGGTTGCACCGGAGCATATGCTCGTATCTGGCGGCGAAATTTTTTCGCTCCAGGTCATGAAGCTGAAGAATAAGCTGCATTTGCCTTGTCCTCTCTCCTTTTTGTGATTGCAGGCTACCACCCCGCATATAACTATTTGGAGAGCAAACAAGGCAGGTGCTTTTTCTCTGCTTGCCTGCTGTGGCTCAGAGAGAAAATTTTATGCTTTAGCTGGTATTGTTTTTATTTTATGCCGTTGGCGAGAAACAAACCTGTATGTCTGGCGATACGAATAGCTCCTTCACTAGCAATACGCTCGTCAATCTGCTGGCGTAAAGTAGTAAGTTTGTCATTGGTGATAACTTCTTTAAAGGGAGTTGAAAGGATAAATGCTAGTAGTGGCTCTGTCTCTGTAACTGCAAGAAAATCCTGGTTTTCGCGCTTCTCAACATCTCTGAAATAGCGTTTGATCTGCGCTTCCCCATTCTCCAGTGCAAAAACATCATCATTCGTGCGCAAACTATCTTCTGGTGTTGCGAAAGGTCCTGTCAGCAAGTTAAGCTCATGCAAATGTCCCAGACCATTAGTCGCTGCATAAAAGGTTCCTCCAGGCTTCAAGACACGTCGGATCTCTGCGAGTGCTTTGTCCCTGTCTGGGACGTGATAGAGCATATGATTGGCGATAACGACATCCAGACTCTGATCGGCAAAAGGGATCGCTTGCACGTCAACGACCTCATAATGAAAAGGATGCTGACTTTCCCGCGCCATGATGTTTTGTTTTGCCTCTGCAATCATCCCTGCCGACAGATCAGAGAGCGTGATATCCCAATCAGGCGGAATACGATCCAGATTTTTAATCCAGAGCCAGCCAGGACCGCAGCCCAGCTCTAGCAATTTACTCTTCTCAGGGGCTTGAATTTGCTCAAAGACCCAGCGATGCCAATCTTGTTTTCTCTGTCCAAAGCGCTCGTGCAGTTGAATGCGGGCATTAAGATTTGAGCCGTCGGCGTATTGTTTATTTTTGAGGTAATCCGCATTAGTAAAGTTTGTCATACTTTTCCTTTCAATTACCATAAATGAGGATAGAGCTTTTTTCTGCTAGAGGATACTGGCTCGTATAAAGATGCAACTTGTTTCCATCTAGCAGATTAGCCTTAAAATATGCTACTATCTTTTGTATTATATGCTCAACAAGTAAATGCCTGCTTCTCAGAAAAGAATATAGTAAAATACATAAGATGAGGGAGAATACTTTGTTACAAGTCATACTCTTTGACGTTGATGGTGTACTTGCCAATGGCGAAGCATTCAGCAAACATTTGGCTCGCGATCATGGTCTTAGTAGAGAAATGACAGCTCCGTTCTTTCGTGGTCCTTTCATAGAGTGTCTAACCGGGCGGGCCGACTTGAAACAACTATTGGGCTCTTACCTTCAACCCTGGGGCTGGCAGAGCAGTGTCGATGAATTCCTTGCTTACTGGTTTCAAGCAGAGCATTGTATTGATGAACAATTAATGCACTCAGTTGCTCAATTCAGACGGCAAGGTATACGCTGTTATGTTGCTACTAACCAGGAGAAGTATCGTACAGCCTATATTCTTGAGAAGATGGGTTTTGCCGAAGCCTTTGATGGTATGTTTTCTTCAGCGTATATTGGATGTATGAAACATGATCTGGCCTTTTTCTCTCATGTGCTCAGTAGTTTAGGAGATGTCCCTGCCCAAAATATCCTATTTTGGGATGATAGCCTCATCAATGTAGCAACAGCGCGAGAGGTAGGGCTGCACGCTGAAGTTTACCAGAATTTTACGGATTTCAACCAAAAAATGTTTTACTATCTCGACGGTACCTCGCTGAAAAGTATGCCTCATGATAGATAAATATGAATGCACTTTCTTAGATCATGGTTTACTGTTCAGGTTGGTTTGATTATTAAAATGGCAATGCGGGCAGTCCCAGCGTACGATAGTAGCTTTGCGTAGCGGTTGCGGGCCACGAATCCACTGCGTTGTACGACAATTAATACACTGTACCTGAATCCGTGCCTGTTCCGGCGGTTGTCCTGACTGCTGAAACGACCTGTTGCTCATAGTACTCCTGCTTGCTTGCCAGGGCATAAATTCCCCGCATCTATCGAGATTATTATCGGGTTTTTCGCGTCCAAACAAATAATAGCTTTTGTGAAGGTGTTTTTCAATACTAAAATCTTATCATATTTATATGTGTTGGCGAGAAAACCACGATGTTTTTAGCTCAGCGGTAGTTCATTGTCTATGCTCGGAAATATGGAGACCTTTCCCTAAAAGACCACCGATGCCACCCATAACAATACCAAAAATAGGGCCAACGACGAGATGACTCATGCTCGCGAGAATAATATCTCCAGTCAGGAAGGTTGTGATGTCAGCAGCCCCTACTGGATTATGCAAAAATTCCTGAATATTTTGCGCATTGTATTTCAGTGTGTCCATGAAGATATAGGTCATAAGCAAGGCGGCACCTGCGGTAATTAAACCATTAATCAGGCCGCTCCAGACCCCTACCAGACAGGCTGAGCGAATACTGCCACTTCTACGTGTGCTGATTACCCCTGCAAAGAGGGCAGCGGTAATTACTCAGGAGTGTACTGCCGCGATAGAGTAGCATAATAATTGGATTGGTAGGATCACCAAAATTGCCGCTGAAGACTTCGGTCATCCAGAGAAAGCCAATGAAGAGGCCGAAGCCTATGCTGGACCTGATTACCTGTTGATCAATCTTGATAATTGCGGTGCTATAGAGCGTAATACCCACATAGAGGGCCAGCGTAATGCTCATCGCTAGCAGAACAAGGGTTTCATCAGCTAATGTCAGGGTAGTGGGATAGCGCAGAAGACCATAACCTATCAGTAGCGCAATGAGTATGACTCCCCCAAGTAAGCCCCACCGTAATCTGGAATGGGGCTGCCTGGCTGCAATGGTCGTCATATAGTTCTCCTTTGAAACTCTTTTTGAGGACCGTCCTATTATATAGCATTCCTCTCTCTACATCTACTGGTACTGTGATTACGTCCATTTAGCTGCAAAGATCAGCTTATTGCTCACTTATGTTCACATAGATTGCTAGCTTTGCCAGAGCAGGCGCATCTCGACGGAATACTCTAGAAGGTAGGCTAAGGTACCCTGGGCCTCGATCTGGCCATCCTTTAGAACAATAATGTGATTGGCTTGTTTGAGGAGAGATTGCCGATGCGAGACGACGAGATAGGTTCTCCGCTCCTGGCTGAATAAACGGGACCAGAGAAGTTGTTCAGTCTCGACATCCAGAGCGCTTGAAAGGTCATCCATCACGAGCAGTTCTGGTGTACGCACAAGCATACGGGCGATGGCTGTACGCTGGATCTGTCCTCCGGATAGTTTGACGCCGTGTGTACCTATAAGGGTCTCCAGCCCATGTTCCATTTGTGCGATATCTGGTTCCAGGATAGCACTATAAAGTGCATTAGAAAGATTCACCTTTTCTGCTGGTAAATCGAGCAGAATATTCTCTTGCAGCGTCTCGCTGAAAAGCGTTGGGACCTGGGCGGTATAGGCACTACGCGGCGGCACAAAAAAGTTTGCTGGATTGGAGACTATCTCTCCATTCCAGCAGATAGTTCCAGCTTGCGCAGGGAGCAGGCCTAGCAAAACTTGCAAGCATGTTGTTTTACCCGAACCTACACGCCCAGTAATGACGACCAATTGCCCTTGCTTAATCTCCAGATCGATTTTTTCAATGCCAGAGGTAGTCGCCGGATAGCGATAAGTAAGATTTTTGGCCTCAAGAACTTTTAACACTTGTGTACTTGTCGTAAAAGCAGGTACGTTAGATTGCGGCCTGGCTAAAAAAGTGGGTAGAAGTGAGGTATTGCCTGTTTCAGGCTGCATGAGTCGTTCTAGACGTTGCAGTGAGACGCGTACCTGCGTAAGTTGGGCAAATAGAGAGCCGGTACTTTGAAAAAAGTTGCTCGTAATGCCTATATAGATCAGAAAAATCACCAGATCGCCGGGATGGAATTGGCTCTGAAACGTAAGCAGCGCAGCCAACACAAGGACCAGGGCCTGGTTAAGTACGACTAGATTTCCTATAGTCGAATTAAGCGCACTGGATAGAACGCGGTCTTGTAGTATTTTTGTTCTGCGTTTGCTGTTGATGGCGCGGAAATGGTGCAGGATAGAGTGCTCTGCACCAGCGACCTGAATGGCTTGCACGGCAGAAAAGATCTCACCGATTGCTCCTGTAACATCGCCTGTGGCCTGGCGACTGGCTACGCGATATTTCTCCAGTACTCGCTGAGCGCGTTTTTCAAGAAGAAGAATAGCGCTTAATGGCAGAAAGACCAGTAGCGTCATCAAGGCATTGACGTGCCAGAGTAGCAGAAAGACTGTGAAAGTATAGAGGGACGTGGCGCAAGCGTCGGCAAAGTCATTGAGAAATGTGACAATAATCTGGGTATCATCTCGGAAACGGCTCTGGATATCGCCAATCGTTTCAGGTAAGGGAGATGCTCCTGGCTTCTCTGCTAGAAAGTACTGAAGCAGGGTGCGTTGGAGGAGTGCTCCAGTGGAGAAGGTAAAATTTATTGTGCCAAATGTGGCGAGATAGCAGACGCCTAAGCGGATTATAATCGCCAGAATCCAGGGAAAGAACAGGTTTAGCAGACTCAGCGTTAAGGCTGGTTGCGTTGGCAGAATGTTGAAAAAGCGTTGTACCGTCAAGCCGAAGACTATGCGTTCGGCGTAACATGCGAGCAATAAAATCACGCGACAACTGTAGCTCCAGGGTCTATATGCTACGAGACGCAGAAGATAGCGAAGCGTCTTCATAAGCTGATTACCTCCTGTTCGGTATTGCAGAGAGAAGCATAACGTGAGTAAGGATTGGCGGCAAGCGTCAGACGCGAACCGGACTCCTGGATCTGCCCGTTTTCAAGAATAAGAATATCGGTAGCGCGTTGAATCGTGCTAAGACGATGAGCAATGATAATGACGGTACGCTGAGACAAAATTTTATCCAGGGCCTTTTCGATCAAACGCTCGCTTAAGGGATCGAGGCGGGAAGATGCTTCGTCCAGAATGACCAGACTGGGATTGTGCAGGAAGATACGGGCAAATGCGAGCAGTTGTGCCTCTCCTGCTGAGAGACCGCGACCAGCATTCCCCAGTCGCGTCTCCAGACCGTCTGGGAGAGTTTGATACCAGGGAAGCAGGCCGACTTTTTTGAGGGCGGAGAGAATATGGTCATCAGATAGCGAGAGATCGAAAAAAGCCAGATTGTCTCGCAGAGAGGCAGAAAAAACCTGGACATCTTGTGTAACAAGACCAATGGAACGTCGTAGATGGGCTAAGGCAATCTCCCTGGAAGAGATGCCGTTAATGCAGATTTCTCCCTGTTGAATGTCGTATAGCCTGAAGAGCAGGCGGGCGAGCGTGGTTTTGCCGCTCCCGGTTCTGCCGAGCAGGCCGAGGATTTTTCCCGGCTGGAGGGTGAATGAGAGGTTAGAGATGACTGGATTATCAGGTGTGTAGCCAAATGTGACGTTTCTGAATTCAAGCGAGGGGGCTGTTTCAGGTAAGAGCGTCGCGCCACTGTCAATAAGCTGTGAACGTGTCTGGAAGAGGGCATCGATACGTTGAATGCAGGCCTCTGCCTGCTGCAGCTCCTGAAGTTGTGTCTGAAGCGACCAGATAGGACCGAGCAGCAGGAGCAGATAATTATGGAGCGCAAAAATGGTGCCGATGGTTATTTTTTGTGGTTCCAGATGATGGAGATAGGTACTGATAAGGAACATGGAAAGCATAGTGGCAGTGATGAGTGAAAAGCTGATAATACTCATTTGCTGAGAGAGCAGACCTGTTTTTCTTGTGATGGGAAACCAGTCTTGCATGTGTTCTGAACAGCGGCGCATGCAGGCAGCAGCTGCATCGTTGGCGCGAATATCGGCCAGACCCGCGAGCCACTCACTCAAAAAGCCGTAGAAGTCCGCGCTCGTCTGGCGCTGTTTGATCCAGAGAGGGACCAGGCGTTTGCGTAGGAGTGTGGTGCTGGTCAGAAAGAGGAATATGTAGCCTAGAAGCAGGCAGCCGAGAGGCCAATCGAGCCAGAAAAAGATACCCAGGCTACCCAGTAGTAGCAGGCTATTGCCGAGCAGTTGAATGACGAGGCGCGAGAAAAAATTAGAGAGAGTATCAACATCGCCATCGATCTGTTCGATAAGCTCGCCAACAGGATGGATCTTGTGAAAGGCGAGGTCTAGGTTCAAGCAGTGTTGAACGAGATCGCTGCGTAGTTCGTTAGTTGTGTTCCAGGCAAGGGATTCACCAACATACGTATCTGCGATAGAAACTGCTTGGTTGAGCAGAATGCTGGCGATAAGTGCCAGGGCGAGGAATAGTAGTGTAGATGTGATACCGTGCCGCTCTGCTGCATCAATAAAGAGCTTCAGAAGCTGTGGGTTGAGCAGTTGCAGACCTGCGTTTGTTAGGAGTAAGAGCATGAGTAGCAGACTTAGCCGCCAATGCGGTTTAAGATAGGTGGCGAGGAGTGTGAAATGACGTCTGGTTGGTCGTGTCACTGGGAAGACTCCTTTATATGGCTTCTATGTATGTAGGAGGGAGAATAGAGAGTGTTACAGAGGAAAGCATACCTGGAAAGATGCGAAAAAACACCGTCTCTTTGGACGATACTGGCGTATTGACGTTCATGATACAATTACTGTATAAGAGGTAATATCTATTTTTCGCAATTACATTTCTTATAGTCTAATAATCTTACAATTTTTATTTGGTGGTTCTTTAAAGAGAAAAAAGGGATGCATGGAGAAATGGAGACTCTCTTCCGGACACCTCTGAGAAAAGGCGACAAAACAAGCGTCATGGGCTTCGTGGTATGGAGAAGGATGAGAGATCCCTTTCGCGCCGTAAGGTTCGGCTCTTGATCTCTGATCGTCTCGCCTTTGCCGCGTTTTGATGAAAAACATTTATGAAACGACAATGGGAAAACGAAGAATTAATTGAACATTGGATGCTCAGTGCCTGGGATCTCTCCCAGTTGGCAACAAAACCGGGGCAACACGGTTGGGGTTTGCGGTGTTACTCAAGTTTTTTCAACGGGTAGGGCGCTTTCCTGCCTTCAAAAATGACGTTCCAGGCGTGGTGATCTCATTTGTAGCGACGCAGGTTGGTGTAGCCCCAGAAACGTATCTGCAATATGACTGGCAAGGGCGTACTATTAAAGATCACCGAGCGGATATTCGTTGGCTTCTTGATTTCCGTGAATTGACCGTTGCTGACGCCGAACAGATGCAGCAATGGTTGATTACCGAGGTGTTACCCCAGGAACACCAGGATGATCGACTGCGAGAGGAAACCTATGCCTGGTTTCGACGCATGCATCTGGAAGCTCCGACTCCAGATCGCCTCACTCGTTTGATTCGTTCTGCTTCGCATAGCTTTGAGCAACAGTTGTATGACACAACGCTTGCCAGCTTGCCTGATGGAAACGCAGGCAGCCCTGGAAGCGTTACTCTTAACAGAGATCGCCAGCATTGCAGGAAACGCAGAGATGAGAGCCTGATGCAAGAGGCCACGACGTCAGGAGGCCAATGCAAGAAATCGAGGAGAACCAACAACGAGTCCCCTCCACCTCATACGTCAGGACCCAGGCCGGGTAGGACTTGCCACCATGTTGGAAGAGATGGCAAAGTTGCGACGTATTCGGGAACTCAAGCTTGCCTGATAATCTTTTTCCTGGGATTGCACGCAAAGTTCTGACGATCTATCGGATTCGTGCAAGTATTGAAGAGCCTTCTCGCCTGCGGGCACATCCGAAAGCTCAACGCCTCACCTTGTTAGCGATCCTCTGTTTCCTGCGGTCACAGGAGATCACCGATGGATTAGTTGATCTGCTTATTCATCTTGTTCACAAAATCGATGTGCGTGCTGAGAAGCGAGTGGAACAAGAATATGTCAACGAGTTTAAGCGCGTGGCGAACAAAGAAGGCATTCTCTACCGGATTGCTGAGGCAGCGGTTGAACATCCCGATGAGCCAGTGAACAAGGTCGTCTTTCCGGTTGCCAGTGAAAAGCTTCTGCGGGATGTGATCAAAGAGCACAAGGCAAAAAGCCCGGCATTTCGCCAACAAGTTCATACCGATCATGCGTTCCTCCTACAGCCATCATTATCGGCGCATGGTCCCAGAATTCCTGGATATCCTCGAATTTCGCTCCAACAATGAGTTGTACCGCCCAGTCATTCGCGCCATCCTCCTGGTCAAAGACTATGTTCGTAGCCCTCGTCAGTACTATCCTGACCACGAAATCATCCCTATTCAAGAAGTGGTTGCGCCAAAATGGCGTGAATTTGTGGTAGAGAAAGAAGATGACGAGACGGAAAAGGTGAATTGGCTCAATTATGAAGTCTGCGTGTTACAGGCTTTTCGAGAGAAAGTACGCGTGCGAGAAGTCTGGATTGTGGGAGCCAATCGCTATCGAAACCCGGATGATGATTTGCCAACCGATTTCAGCCAGAAGCGAGCCACGTATTATGAAGCACTGCACCAACCAACTGAGGCTGAAAAATTTATTGAACAGATCAAAGAAGATATGCAGAAGGGATTGCGCTCCCTGGATGCTGCCATGCCTCGCATTGGCGATAAAGTACGCTTGCTACCCAATCGGAAGAAGCCGATTAGCATCACCCCACTAGCTGCTCAACCAGAACCGCATAATCTTCTCAGCCTGAAGCAGGAAGTGGGGACACGCTGGTCGATGACCAGCTTGTTGGATATCCTCAAAGAAACGGCTCTGCGAACAGGATTTCCTGATTTGTTCACGAGCGTTGCCAGTCGGGAACGTCTGCCTCGCGACGTGTTACACCGACGGCTTCTTCTCTGTCTCTATGGTCTGGGAACCAATACCGGGTTTAAGCGGCTTGCCCAACGCAGATCCTGGCACGAGCTACTTGGATTTGCGCTATGCACGCAGTCGCTATATCCACAAAGAGCATCTCCGCAATGCCATTGCGCATGTTGCCAATGCGATCTTTGACATCAGGCGGGAAGACATTTGGGGTGAGGGAACAACGGCCTGCGCTTCTGATTTCAAAAAATTTGGAGCCTCGAACCAGAACCTGCTGACCGAATGGCATATTCGCTATCGGGGACCTGGTATTATGATTTACTGGCATGTGGAAAGAAAATCGACCTGCATCTATTCTCAACTCAAAAGCTGTTCTTCCTCAGAAGTCGCCTCGATGGTGGAAGGGTTGTTGCGTCACTGCACTGATGCAGAGATCGAGAAAAACTATGTCGATACCCATGGACAAAGCGAGGTCGCTTTTGCCTTTTGTCATCTGCTTGGCTTTCGTTTGCTTCCACGGCTCAAAAACATCTCATCCCAGAAACTGTATCGACCAGAAGCTGGAAATCCCTCGGACTACGAACACCTTCAACCTATTCTGACGCGAACGATCAATTGGGATCTGATCAAGAGTCAGTATGATGAGATGGTTAAGTATGCAACGGCCTTACGCTTAGGAACAGCAGACACAGAGGCGATCCTGCGGCGTTTTACCCGCAACAACCTTCAGCATCCGACCTACCAGGCGCTCGCCGAGTTTGGCCGTGCGATCAAGACGATTTTTCTCTGTCAGTACCTGGAGTCTGAGGAACTCAGGCGAGAAATCCATGAAGGCTTAAATGTCGATCGAGAACTGGAATTCGGCGAATTCATTTATTCACTACGGGCAAGGGAGGAGAATTTACCTTAAACCGCCTGGATGATCAGGAGATCTCGATGCTCGCATTGCACCTCTTGCAAATTTCTCTGGTCTACATGAATACGCTGATGGTTCAAAATGTGCTCAAAGATGATGCATGGCTTAAGCGGCTGACCAAAGAAGATTATCGCGGCTTGACCCCCCTCTTTTACAGCCATATTGAACCATATGGGATGCTTCGACTCGATATGGAGACAGCGGCTTGCTTCTGGCTTGAACACATTCTCCGGAAAGGCAAGAACAATGACGACACAACCGGACACCACCAAAGAAAAAGGCGAAAGAATTGGCAAAGTTGCTCAGAACTGAGCGGCCTGACTATCCCGTACCTCAAGAGTGTCTTCCGTGCGCTCCGAGAGGAATTGGAGATTGCCGTTCCTCGCAAAGAAGAGCGGCTGCCAGAGGTTCCCACAGAGGACGAAATGCGTCCGCTTTTATCAAGCCGTCTGGAATTGCCGAAACTTCGCGGATATGGTGCTGATCAAAACCTTGTTCTACACCGGTGTCCGGGTCAGCGAGCTGGTCGCTATTCGTCTTGATGAAGTGGATGTCGAACGCTGTCAGATTCGCATTACTCAGGGGAAAGGGAGCAAAGATCGCCAGGTTCCTTTTCCTCACTCGTTTCCGCGAATTGCTCGCGCTGCATATCGAACAGATGCGCGACTAAAGGAGCGATCTATCTGTTTGAGTCCGTGCGCAAGCACAAATATACGGATCGCGGGGTGCGCAAAATGTTGGCACGCTATGCGACTCAGGCTGGCATTACACGCTCCATGTCTCCCCATAAATGGCGGCATTTTCTCTTCACCTGGCTCAAAAAAGAGGGCATTGATGATGCGCTCATCCAGCCCTATTCTGGCCATGAAAGCCGGGTGTCACTCTGAAATCTATTCCCGGCTCTCACTTATTGAGGCACAAAAAGAATACGAACCAAGTTATAAGGACGCTTCCCCATTCAGTAAAGAAAAAGGATATATATTCTATGGAAAGAAAGTCGTCACGCTCCCTTGAACTCTTCTACTGTTATGCCCGTGAAGATCGGGCTCTCCGAGATGAATTGAATAAGCAGTTGACGGATTCACGTCGCTCTGGCCTGATTACCACTTGGTACGATGGTGAAATCATTCCTGGCACACCCTGGGAAAAGGAAATCAAAACACATCTGAAGAATGCTCACGTGATTCTCCTCCTTGTAAGTGCTGATTTTATCTCCTCAGACTACTGCTACGGCAAAGAAATGCAGTCTGCGATGAAGCGCCATAATGCGAACGAAGCACGTGTCGTTCCTATTCTTTTGCGTCCTACTGTTTGCAACAATGCCCCTTTTAACGTCCTCCAAATGTTACCATCGGACGCTTTGCCTGTTACTAGCTGGATAAACCGTGATGAAGCTTTGGCAAATGTGGCACAGAGGCATAAACAAAGTTGTCGAGATCATCTTCTCTCGCAATTCTCTACGACGCTTGACATGCCCCCCATCAGTGCCATATGAGGGCCAACCATCTGAAATTGTCCTCGATAAGCTACAGCAGGGGGAGCGATTCCTCACAATGAAGAGATCTCCTGACGAAGTTCCATCGAATAATGATTTCTTGAAATGGCTGAAGACAACTGCTCTTAGGCCCAATACCTATCAAAGAAGGTATATTTCTCAAGGAATTGGGAAGATTAAGTATATAAAGCGAGTTATCCCTTTTGAAGCGAAACAGTTCCCAGGCACAAATATTTACTCCCGGTGAAAGTATCCAGGGTTCCTTCTACCCCGAAGATTTGAAGAAGAGTTGGTCATCGTATCTCAGTTTTGCCAATGATAGGGTTGCTACATATATATGTGAAGCTATCGACAGAAGAAGATTTAGTCAAAGTGACTCTTGAATGTCTTGGCTTTAAGGAAGGAATATACTTATCCACCAATCCATATCGGAGAAGAAGATGAGAAGGATAGGGCTGCCGAGTATCATCCAGCGTATCTCATTAAGTCAGTAGAAAAATTAAATGGTTGGCTTCTAAAGGATAATTGAACTAAAATGCCCGAGAAAGAATCAAAATGTTTGCCTCGCCAAAACTCATCGATGACTTTGTGACTGGTGACAATAATCTCGTCAGTTAGGCCCGTCGGGGATTTTTACAAGGATCTGAGCGACGCCTGTAATTACTCGTATTACCCGCTACTCTGCCCCTGGTGACAGCTTACGTAGCGCTACCCCTATATTGCCGACGTTGCCAGACCGGTCTATGTTGACTGCAAAACTGAATGGGTTGAGGATATTGAGCAGAAGCGGCATGTCTGGCAGCTCTGTTTAGAAACACCGCCGCCTGTTGGATTTGATCCAGCGCCTATCTATAAGAGCGTAGACAATCCTGATTTTGCCTTGCTAAAACTGATCCCCTGGCGTATTGATTTAGTGAGTCCGCCAGCAGAACATATCATATGGCGTGCTCCTCGGAATGAAGATCCTTTGACTTAGTAGCTATTTTTGCGTATAGCCATTTCCCTGCTAAGGAGCCTATGAAGCCTGTCAGGAGGGCCATCACGGCTAGTGGGATGGTGAAGAGGAGACATAACTGCAAGGCTTCTTTAAGATAGAATAGTGAGCTGGAGAATGAAATTTGCTGCGCAAACTGCATTGAGAGCGTTGAAGGGATGATTGCACTGAGAATCATTACCAGCGCTGACCAGAGCGTTGCGCTAATGCCCGCGCTTATCGAACCGCTACGGCGCGTGGTTTGGTAAGCATACCAACCGTAAAAGCACAAAAAGATGATGTAGAAGAGCACGATCCCCCAATTTACCCAGCCAACCCAGGCTGGATTTGGGAAGCCTCCCCCGCCGATTGAATGCGTAATAGTGTCGTGACCGGACAAGAGTTGGAGAAGAGCTGAGGGAATGATCATCCATCCTAGCAGCGCAAAGAGTCCGATATAGTAGGGCAGGCCCAGGAAAGTACCGAGGATGATGCCGAGAATGATGCTCACAAGTGTTTCTGAAGAGAAGACAAGCAGTTTGAGACGTTGAAGGAAGAGTTGCATGATTGGTCTCCTTTCTAAGGAAGAAATGATGTATGTAAGAATGATAACTCAGAAAACCGTAGAGGACATGGTGCGAATGCCCCATTATCCCCCTTCTTCTTTAGTGGCTTTTAGCCTTATAGCGTAAGCTCCCACGTCTCTCCAATAAGGTCATGCCCATAACTATGATGCGACTCCTCAGCTATCAATTGAAAGCCTTTCTTTGCATAAATATGCCGCGCTTCTACAAGTATGTTGTTTGTCCATAACTGGATATTCTTATAGCCTTTTCGCTTTGCGAAGTGGATGCACTCTTCAACGAGATGTGACCCCAGTCCCATGCCTCGCGCCTTTGGCTCAACTAAAAGGAGTCGCAGTTTGGCCACCGTTTCGCTTTGTTGTACGATAAAGACCGAGCCGACGATCTCACCCCCCATCTCTGCAATCCAACAGCATTCGCGCTCTGGCTGATACTGGCGAATAAAATCCGCCACAATTTGGGCCACTAACGCTTCAAATTGCTCGTTCCAGCCATATTCCTGCGCGTAAAGGACAGCATGCCTGTGGGTGACCCAGCCCATATCGCCGGGTTCATGTCTCCGCAAAAAGAAAGGTCCGGCATACTTCAGATCCTCTTTGAAAACCTCTTTGATCGTCTCCATCGCTTTGAGCAGACGCTGTTGATCCCCTTCGCTCAGCGTCATAATGAGCTCAGCAATCTCATCATGAGACCGCTTATCAAGTAACAGTGCTGCCTGTCTCCCCTTCTCCGTAAGCTGCAAGAGACGCTGCCGACCATCGGTCTCCGAGCGAATCTTTTCAAGCAGCTCCTGTTGCTCAAGTCGGGCAATGAGACGACTGAAATACCCCGCATCCAGTCCTAGCTCTCGATAGAGATCCGAAGAGGTAAGACCTTGCCGCTGACCAAGCTCATACAGAATCCGAGACTCAGTCAAAGTATAAGGGCTATGCAAAAGTCCTTCACGCAACACGCCAATCTGCCGCGTAAAAAATCGGTTAAACTGCCGCACACTGGCAATTCTCTCTTCCAGATTTTCAGATGTCATAACTCTTCTCCTTTTATTTATTTGACATTATATAAATATATATTTGCTTTAGTCAAATAAATAGTATGAAAAGTGAGGATAATATTTATCAAGGGTTATGGTGGTGGATTTGTCTTTCGAGGAAAAAAGACATCATACTATTATTTTCGTATCAGTCCCAATGGATCATATGCTTTTACTATCTTCACTAACACCTCTGCTCCTAATAATGGCAAGCGATTAAGTCAAGGTTCTAGCTCTGCAATTAAAACAGGTTTGAATCAGTCTAATCTGCTTGGTGTAGTAGCAAACGGTAGTAGCATCGATCTCTACATAAATTTGCAGCGCATTGCTAGCATAAAGGATGACACCTTATAGTCAGGGACTGATAGTCTTTTACTGGCAGAGGGATTCGATACTAAGCAGAAAGGTCCATCAGAAGTAGCATTTAGCAATGCAAAAGTCTGGACGTTGTAAAGTTCCCGCCGCGGATTCAACATTCCCCTGGCGAAGCTTGCGCTTCGCCAGGGGAATATAAGTTCTTCCTGCTCCATCTAACGCGTTTCGTGGGGAAGTGTAAGTGTACAGGAAGAGAATTTTTTGCCCTTGCAAGCGGGTAGGGAGCGTGATTCATCCCGATCCGTCTCCCCTATTATCCCTCTGTCTTCTCTAGCGTAGCGGCCAGCGTGTCTTAATCTCAATTCCTGCACGCTTATAGACCTGCACCGCCTGCCTCCGAGCCTGCTGCTTGATCTCGCTCTCATCCATACTCAGCAAGCGTCCACCCTGAACCACCATCTTTCCATCTACCACAACTGTGTCAACCTCCCCACCCGTCGCCGCATATACCAGCGTCGAGATCGGATTGGGCGAGGGCGTCGTATGCAATCGGTCCAGATCAATCACCACCAGATCGGCCTTCTTTCCTACCTCCAGTGAGCCAATTTCGTGCTCCAGGCCTAACGAACGTGCCCCATTAATCGTCGCCATCTCCAGCACTGTTTCTGCCGGGACTATCAGCGGATCAAGCGCCACAGCTTTATGAATTATCGCTGCCAGCTTCATCTCGCGGATCATATCATAGTCGTTATTACTCGGCCCACCATCACACCCTAGCGCCACATTCACGCCTTTTTCCAGCATCAGCGGGACTTTACACACCCCCGATGCCAGTTTGCTGTTAGAAGAGGGATTATGTGAGACGCTTGTTTTCGTCGTGGCCAATCGATCAATATCCTGCTCATTGAGCCAGACCATGTGGACCATGACACTCTTCGGACCAAGCAGGCCAACGCTATCGGCATACAGCACAGGCGAGAGGCCGTATTTTTCCTGAAGAAAGATTTTATCCGCTTCTACTTCAGCCAGGTGCATCGTAATCCCCATATCGTGCTGATGCGCCAGTCCACTCATCTCGCGATAGAGCTCAGAGGTCACGCCGCCCGGTGTGCGTGGACCAAACCAGACATGAATCCGATCATTGGCCGCTCCCTGCCACTTGCTATGCATATCCATAACACCCAGCAGACTGGTCTCGCGGCTCTCGATCAGCCCCGGATGCATCGAGTTTTCATCCTGCGTTGCATAGGTGCCAATATCCATTACAATGCCAGCCAGGCAGGCGCGAATACCGCTCTCGCTGACCGCCTGGGCAATCCCATCAAATCCGTAACGGTGCGCCAGCATCGATTCAAGAAAGGTTGTCGTTCCCGATTTGAGCATCTCTGCAATGCAGAGGCGGGCGCTGGTATAGCCATCCTCCTGCGTATAATTCCCCTGCAAGACCCAGACCCGTTCGCACAGCCATTGGATCAGCGCCATATCATCGGCACACCCACGAATCATTGCCTGCGCCAGATGAACATGGGTATCGATCAGACCAGGAATAATGAGTTTTCCCCCAACGTCAACGATCTCATCATCAGGATAACGGGCAAGTAGCGCAGACGCCTTATCAACCGCGACAATCCGGTTGCCCGCGATAGCAATTGCACCGTCACTTATCATCTCGCGGGAAGGGTTCATCGTGATGACTGTTGCATTGGTAAAAAGCATTCCCGTTCTCTCCTGTCTCATTTCTTACAAGCGGCTATCATATAGAATATGGATGTGTTGATCTCTCATCGTACCAGCCTACCACCCAGTTCGCGCCTCAGAGAGATGTAGGTTTGGCTGTTGATCTCTGACTTCGCCCGCCAATGACCCCTTTCACCCCAGCAGAGAGGCCACCACTCTCTTCCGTCATATCGTAAAAATAATCGATTCTATTGTAACATACAATCTTGAGGAAAGACTATCACTCTGCACAACCTATGGATGCATGTTCTACTTGACACTGCCAACGCTGGTAAGTATACTCTGTCTTTAGGATCTGTAGGATCTAGCGCATTTTTTAAGGAAACCACTATGGCGATACCGAAGAGGTCTCTTCAAGAGATAAATGTTCTTGACGAGGACGCCTTTGTCCATGCGTTGGCCGGACTCTTTGAAGGACCGCCGTGGATTGTTGCTCAAGCCTGGAGTATGCGCCCCTTTCATAGCCGTAACCAGCTCTATCAGGCTTTATGTAGTGTTATGTACCAGGCTTCTCAAGCACAACAGATCGCCTTGCTCCGTGCGCATCCCGATCTGGTCGGACGCGCCGCCCTGGCTGGTACGCTCTCTCCTGCCTCGACGAGTGAGCAGACCGCCGCGGGTCTGAGTCAGCTTACCGCAGAAGAGATTGCTACCTTTCAACGTCTCAACCAGGCCTATTTTGCCCGCTTCGATTTTCCTTTTGTGATCTGCGCCCGTGAAAATAAGAAAGAAAGTATCCTTGCTGGTTTCAGCGAACGCTTGCCGCATAGCCGCGAGCAGGAGATTGCTATTGCTCTGGGTGAGGTTGCAAAAATTTGTGCTCTGCGCCTTCATGACCTTATAGATGAAACAGATATGGTTCACTACACGTAGCCGCTATCTTCCACTCTGCCAGAAAGGGAGAGTTATGGCCAGAAATTATTCTTTTACGATTAGCTATGGAAAAATCCGTGTCCCCCTCTATCGCGTCTACGCGAAGCCCTTGACGAACATTACCCCTATTCCAGAATCTGCTTTTACCGGACGCTCAAACACTATTTTTGCTTTACAGGTCGATGTGGAAGTCTTTGGCAATAATTTCCTGCCCGCTTATACTGTCGGCGATAATAGCAATGTGGTCGCAACCGACAGTATGAAAAACTTTATTTTGCGCCAGGGCGTTTATTTCAACGGATCGACCTTTGAGGGCTACCTCAAGATGCTGGGCCATCGTTTTCTGGAGACCTATGCGCAGATGGAGAGTTTACGCCTGACGACCCGCGAACTGGCCTTTCTGCCAGTTCCTCTTCCTGCTTCTGGAGAACAGCCAGCCAGAGAGAGCGAGGTGCTCTTCAGCCGTTCGCACAACGACTATGCTACTGTGAGTATGGATTTTGTGCGTAAGGACAAAGAGGTGATAATTGCCGATCATCGCTGCGGACGCCTGGATATGGAGCTTTTTAAGGTTACCGGCAGTGCCTTTACGAATTTTGTCCGTGACGAATATACGACCTTGCCCGAACGTGTGGATCGGCCTCTCTTCATCCATCTTGATGTGTATTGGACCTACGCCGACATTACCTCTGTGCTCACTCCTGATCTCCCCGGCTATGTTCCATCTGAGCAGATACGCGATCTGATCCAGGTCGTCTTTGCTGAATTTGTGAGTGAATCAATTCAACACCTGGTCTATGAGATAGGCCATCGTCTGCTTGAGCGCTTCCCGCAATTGGCATCTGTGACCTTTGAGGCCCAGAATCTCACACGCGATCTGGTTGCTCCCTCAACCGAAGATCCGCGTGTGAAAGTTTATACTGATCCGTTTAATGCCTTTGGCGATATAAAATTGACGATCAGTACGTAGTCTCATAGTTTCAGTACCCTCAAACGGGTCAAGAAAGGACAGAGCTTCTGCCTCTAGAAGGAATCATAAGAGATAAATGAGAGGTAGGAGGAATGGCAGGCTTATTGACGACCCATGTGCTGGATACTATGCATGGCTCTCCGGCTGCGGCTCTCCAGATTCAGCTCTGGCGCTTGCAAGCTAACGGGCAGCGCGAACTCCTGAAAAGTGAGCGGACCGTGGGGACTGGGCGGACGGAAGCCCCTCTTTTGCAGGGAGAAGAGTTCCGCGTCTGGGCAGTATGAAATTATCTTTGCCGTGGCTGCCTATTTCAGAAATCTTGGTATACACTTGCCCGATCCAGCCTTTCTCGACGATGTGCCGGTGCGTTTCGGTATCGCAGATCCGCAGGCGCACTATCATGTCCCTCTGCTTGTCTCGCCCTGGGCGTATAGTACCTATAGGGGGAGCTGAACGATGGCAACGAACGATAATGCTCTGGCTCAAAAGGTCATGGAACGCTGCGATCTCCTGGCTAGTTTTAGTGAAGAGCCTGGCTGCATCACGCGCCGTTTCGCCAGTGCCCCTATGCACCAGGTTCATACTGTAATCACCTCCTGGCTGTGCGATATAGGAATGAAAGTAGAGATTGATGCTGTTGGTAATCTGATCGGGCATTGCGAGGGAAGCCATCCGGAGGCAAAAACGCTCTTGTTGGGTTCACACCTTGATACGGTTCGTAACGCCGGAAAGTATGACGGTCTGCTCGGTGTGATGGTTGCTGTGGCAGCGCTGGAGGATCTTCGCGCACGAGGGCTTCAGCTTCCTTTTCATGTAGACATTATTGGCTTTGCCGATGAAGAAGGGCTGCGTTACCAGAGTGTTTATATTGGCAGTAAGGCCATTACTGGCACCTTTGATCCTCGCGATTTAAACCTGTTGGACGTTGATGGGATCTCTTTTGCCTCGGCTGTCCGCAATTTCGGAGGCGATCCCGCTGCTGTCATTTGCACAACGCCACGCTGGCAGCGCGAAGACCTGTTGGGCTATTGCGAAGTTCATATCGAGCAGGGGCCAGTCCTGGAGGCACAAGGATTGCCGCTTGCTGTTGTCAGTAGCATTGTTGGTCAGCAGCGTATCCTCTTCGACTTTCAAGGTGTGTCGGGCCACGCTGGAACGTTGCCTATGAACTTGCGCCACGATGCTCTCTGTGCCTCTGCCGAATTTGTCCTTGCGGCAGAGACTATGGGACGGAATACACCGGGATTGGTGACCACTGTTGGGCAATTACAGGTCAGGCCGGGCGCTCCCAATGTCGTGCCTGGACAGATCCAGCTGAGTCTCGACATTCGTCATGAGGACGATGAATTGCGGAATCGTTGTGCCACACAACTCTGTCAACAGGCACAGACTATCTGCGCACAGCGCGGCATTGCCTTGACGTGGCAAGTAATACAAGACAGCCAGACCGTCCCCTGTTCTCCTCCGCTCATGCAGCGCTGGCAGCAGGCTCTGCTTGAAGAAGGATATCCAGTCTTTACCTTGCCAAGTGGCGCTGGTCATGACGCCGTAATTATGCACAAACTTACAGAGGTAGCAATGCTCTTTGTGCGCTGTCGAGCCGGCATCAGTCACAATCCCGCCGAATCTGTCTTGGTGGAAGATGTAGCCGCCGCAATCACCGTATTAGAACGTTACCTACAGCTCACTACCCTGTCGCTGTAGATCAACCGCGCAGATAGGGACGGCTGTTCATCTATCTGGAATCTGAAAGAGGTCGCCTATGAGCAGCTATGATCTGCTAATACGCAATGGTAATGTGATAACTTCCGGCAGTATCGCTATTTCCGATATTGCCATTGCCGCTGGCCGCATCGTGGCTATTGGACCAGAGCTAGATGGAAATGCCACACAAGAGCTAGATGCGCAGGGCCTGCACGTTTTTCCGGGGATCATCGATGCCCACGTCCATTTCAATGAGCCTGGTCGCACCGAGTGGGAAGGGTTTGCCACTGGCACGCGTGCCCTTGCCGCTGGTGGCACGACCAGCTTTGCCGAAATGCCCTTGAACGCTTCACCTCCTACCCTGGATGCTGCCAGTTTTTCCCTCAAAAAGCAGGCCGCCGAAGCATCTGCGCTGGTTGACTTTGCCCTCTGGGGTGGCATCGTCCCAGGCAATCTTGCCTACCTGGAAGAGCTTGCCGCCTGTGGCGTGATCGGCTTTAAAGCTTTTATGAGCAACAGCGGCATCGAAGATTTTTCCTGTGTCGATGACCAATCTCTCTACGAGGGTATGAAAAAAGCCGCTAGTCTGCATACGCTCGTCGCTGTACACGCTGAAGACGAACAGCTTACCAGTCAACTCTCTCGCCAGGCGCATCTAGAGCATCGTATCGGTGTTCGCGATTATCTGCAATCTCGACCCATCCAGGCCGAACTCAATGCTATCAGCCAGGCCATTCAGCTTGCGGAAGAGACCGCTTGTACGCTGCATATTGTCCATGTCAGCAGCGGGGCCGGGATCGCCCTTGTGGCAGAGGCGCGGGCGCGAGGCATTGATGTCAGTTGCGAAACTTGTCCACACTATCTTGTCTTGACGGAAGAGGATGTCGAGCGCCTGGGAGCAGTGGCAAAGTGTGCGCCGCCTCTGCGTTCTCAGGCTGAGCAGGAGCGCCTCTGGCAGCAGTTGTTTGCCGGAAATATCCAGTTGATCGGCTCGGATCATTCTCCCTCGCCTCCCTCTATGAAGACCTCGGAAAACTTTTTTCAGATCTGGGGCGGCATCTCCGGTTGCCAATCGCTGCTCTCCCTGCTGCTCACTGAAGGATACACAGCCCGCCAGCTTCCCTTATCTCTGCTGACCTTGCTCACAGCCGAAGCTGTCGCCCGCCGTTTTCGCCTCCCCCAAAAAGGTCGTATCGCCATCGGAACCGACGCGGACCTTGTTCTGGTAGATCTACAGAAACACGCAACTTTACAGAAGGAAGATTTGCACTATCGCCATCAACAGAGCCCATATATAGGAAAAAATATGCAAGGCAAAATTCTCCATACTCTTGTACGAGGCACCACCGTCTACCGCGACGGCCACTTCAATTCCCATGCCCGCGGCCAATTTCTCGCTCCCACCCCCCCATGAATCCTGATTCCTCACTCTTCTGCACCACAATCTCGTAATATTGCCTATCTTATAAAGAACCTACAAATAGGTCGGGACAGAGGCTCGCAGAACAAGAACGGATCGGGCAAAAGTCCACTTCCCGGCTTGATGCGTCTTGGAGGTTAAAACAAAGGAAAATCAAAAAATGAGAGAATCAGAAAGGAGGAGGCTATGTGGCAATCTTATATCCAACCAACCAGCCTGACAGAAACACTTGCCCTATTGCAGCAGTATAGCGGCAAAGCTCGTCTCATCGCGGGCGGAACCGATGTCCTGGTAGAACTCCAACGCGGCGTAAAACCGACACAGACGCTTATTGATATCAGCGTTGTTCACGAACTGCGCTATATTCACGAGGAGAACGGCTATCTAACCCTGGGAGCTTTGACCACCCATAACGATATTTTGCAATCGCCCCTCTGTTGGCAATACGCCCTCCCGTTAGTCCAGGCTTGCCAGCAGGTGGGAGCGCCCCAGATTCGCACGCGTGCCACCGTTGCCGGTAATCTGCTGACAGCCTCACCCGCGAATGATACTATCCCGCCTCTGCTGGCCCTGGATGCCGAGCTGATTTTGCGCAGTCAGTCCGGCGAGCGACTTATTCCCTTGAGCCAGTTTTATCAAGGAGTGCGGCGAACACAGCTAAGAAGCGACGAGATTCTATGCGAGATTTCGTCTGCCGCTTGTGCCAGTCAAGCGGCGTAGCCTCTTCCTCAAACTTGGCTTGCGTAAGGCTCAGGCTATCTCGGTTGTCAATTTAGCTCTGGTGCTCACCTTTCAGGATGAGAAGATCAGCGCATCACATATCAGGCTTGGTTGTGTTGCTCCCACAGTTGTTCGTGCCTCTACTGTCGAAGAATTTCTTATAGGCAAAGAGTTAAAAGAATTAGCTGAACCAACGGGAAAAGTATGTAAAGAGGCCGCTAACCTGGTCTTACAGGATTGTAAACCTATTACCGATCTACGCGCCTCTGCATTGTATCGGCAGCAGACATTGGTAAATCTGCTTGGTTATGGCCTTGAACGTCTGGTGGGTGAGCAGGAAAGAGAGCGTGCTGGCAACGGAAAAGCCGAGCTGGTCTTGCTAGAAACAGGGAGGGGCGCAGATCCGTCTGAAATGGCTCGCAAACCATTTTCTGGCAGCATTGAGACGACGCTGAATGGGGAACCTGCTCATTTCGAGGGCGCAGAACAGAAGACGCTCCTCAATCTCTTGCGCGAAGATGCCGGACTGACGGGCTGCAAAGAGGGCTGCGCCGAAGGTGAGTGCGGAGCCTGTACCGTCTGGCTGAACGGGCAGGCGGTGATGTCCTGCCTCGTCCCGGCTGTTCAGGCGCACGGGGCCACAATTACGACGATTGAGGGTCTGGGGAAAGATGGAAATCTACATCCTTTGCAACAGGCCTTTATCGATTGTGCCGCTGTCCAGTGTGGCTTCTGTATCCCCGGTATGCTTATGGCTGGAGCGAAACTGTTGGATGAGATAGCGCAACCGACGCAGGAGCAGATGCAGAACGCGCTCAGCGGCAATATCTGTCGCTGCACAGGCTATCGCAAGATTCTGGATGCCCTGGAACAAGTGGTTTCAATCCTCAACAGGTGAGAGGAAATTGCGGCAAAGCCCATTCATCTCTGAAGAGCTTGGTGTCAGGATACAACACACCGTATTGTAATGTAACACACGACTTTTTCCAAGTAGGTCGTGTGTTTATGCAGTAGGAGGAAAAAGACAATGAACGAGCTTATTGGTGCCTCTCTGCCCCGACCAGATGCCACAAATAAAGTGAATGGCAGAGCCTACTATCCCGCTGACCTCGTGAAGTCCGATATGTATCAGCTTCAGGTGGTCTTTGCCGGGCGCGTTCATGCTCGCATTCTCGCCATTGATACCAGCGAAGCCCTCCAGGTATCCGGCGTAATTGCTGTTATCACCGCCGCAGATGTTCCTTATAATGCCTATGGTTTAATTGAAGATGACCAGCCCGTGCTCTGTGGCGATGTTGTCCGTTTTGAGGGCGATAAGGTTGCGCTCGTCGTTGCTAGCAGCAAGCAGGCGGCTATCATGGGCGCTGAGCATGTCAAAATCAGCTATGAAGATCTACCTGCCGTGACCGATATCCAGGCGGCTCTGGCGCAAGATGCGCCCCTGGTCCATCCAGGCCGTGGAACCAATCGCTTCTTTCACTTTCCCTTGCGCAAGGGCGATATTATTCAGGGCTTTGCCCAGGCCGATGTTGTCCTTGAAGAGACCTTTACAACTTCCTGGCAGGAACATGCCTTTCTCCAGCCAGAGGCCGGCATTGCCTATCTTGACGCTCAAGGCCGAATTGTCGTTGAGACCGCCGGACAATGGCTGCATGAGGATCGTCGCCAGGTTGCTGCCGTGCTCAAGTTGCCGGAAGAGCAGGTAATTATACGCTACGCGGCTATCGGCGGCGCTTTTGGCGGACGAGAAGATCTCTCGCTTCAGCACCTATTAGCTCTTGCTGCCTGGAAGCTCAAGCATGCCGTTGCCCTGGTCTGGAGCCGCGAAGAGTCTATGATTGCGCATCATAAGCGCCACCCGGTCCATATTCATACCCGCTGGGGCGCGACACTGGACGGCAAAATTGTGGCTGTTGAGGCTGAAGCCCTTGCCGATGGTGGGGCCTATGCCTCAACCAGCGTCGAGGTGGTGAAGGCTATGACCCTGTTTCTCACAGGTGCATATGAGGTTCCCCATCTTTCCCTTGATGGTTATGCCGTGTATACTAACAATATACCCTGCGGTGCCTTTCGTGGTTTTGGCGCACCGCAGGCCCAATTTGCCTGTGAAGGTATGGTCACACGCCTGGCTCAAGCTCTGAAGATGGACCCGGCTGAGATCAGAAGACGGAATCTCTACCGCGAGGGCAGTATCGAGCCAACCAATCAGCCTCTGCCCGCCGGCGTCAGTATTCTGCCGGTATTTGAGCGCTGCCTTGAGGAAATACGTACACGTTGGGGCTATGCGCAATTTGGCAACTCAGCATTCCGACTGGCACAACCCGCCGAACCGTTTCTACGCCGAGGCATTGGCATTGCCTGTGGCATGAAAAATGTCGGTTACTCGTTTGGCTTTCCGGAGCAGGCTACGGCAACCGTCGAAGTCTATGGCGCAGCTGAGTTAGAGCGGGCCGTTGTGCGCGTTGGCGCGGCTGATGTTGGTCAGGGTACACAGCTTGCTTTGCGCCAGATTGCGGCGACGGCTTTACAGCTTGCGCCAGAAAATATTACGATGATCTGTGACGATAGCCAGGAAGCGCCAAATGCCGGAAGTGCCTCCGCCTCTCGCCTGACCTTTATGGCCGGACGCGCTGTCCACGATGCCGCCAGGGAGGCGCGTGAGCAGTGGAGCTTTACCGATAACTATCAGGCACAGGTAACCAGGCAATATCGAGCGCCAATGACCAGCGCCGTTGATCCTGAAACCCATACCAGCCTGCCCAACTACTGTTATGGCTATGCCGCCCAGGCCGTTGAAGTCGAGGTCAATCTCCTGACGGGTCAGGTGAGCGTCTTGCGTATTATCAGCGTGCATGACGTCGGCAAGGCCATCAATATGCAGCAGGTCACCGGTCAGGTCGAGGGCTGTCTGGCCCAGGCTCTGGGCTATGCCCTCTTAGAAAACTTTCAGGTGCAGCAGGGCCATGTGCTGACTTCCCATTTCAGCACCTATCTCTTACCAACCGTGCTCGATATGCCCGTGGAGGTTACGCCCGTCATTCTGGAACTGGCCGATCCGCATGGACCCTTTGGCGCACGCGGTATGGCTGAAATGGCCCTGATTCCCTTCGCCGCCGCTGTCGCCCATGCCATCTATGAAGCAAGCGGCGTATGGCTAAAGCAGCAACCGATGACTCCTGAACGTGTCTTGAGTGCGCTTACAAGCATGAATAAGTAAGAGAAGGAAAAGCACTATGAGCAGCGAACTACGTATCCGCGTTGGGGAACAGTTTACCTTTATTGCCCGCCTGGAAGAAGAGGATGCGCCTCTGACCTGTGCCGCATTTAGCAGACTGCTCCCATTTCAAAGCAAGCTCATTCATGCCCGTTGGAGCGGTGAGGCTACCTGGATTCCGCTCGGAAATTTCCAGGTTGGGTATCGAGTTTCGAGAACCATACCAGTCATCCAGGCCCTGGTCAACTTTTGTTCTATCCTGGCGGCCTCAGTGAGACCGAGATCCTCTTTCCCTATGGCTCGGCCAGTTTTTCCAGCAAAGTTGGCCAGCTTGCCGGAAACCATTTTTTGACCATCGTCTCCGGCAACGAGCAACTCAAGCTTCTTGGCCGCAAAATCTTATGGGAGGGTGCACAGGATATTATCTTTGAGCGGCTCTAGATTATCTCCTTTCTTGTTGCTTTGTACGCGCTACAGCCTGGGCGACGGGACCGATGAAAGAGAATGCCTGTTCAGGGAGTGCGTCGTATTGGCCTGAGAGCAATGCTTGAATGTCGGCCAATGTTTGGCTTAGCGGGACGAATTCGCCGGGTACTTCAGTGAATAACTCTGCAACCGCGAAGGGTTGCGAGAGGAAGCGTTGCAACTTTCGCGCTCGTGCGAGCTGAAGTGCCTGTTCGGGCGTGAGTGATGGGCTGATACGCAGTTGCTGCTCCTCTCGTAACAGATCTCTGCTCGCTGCGGCAATCTGGCGATGTTGTTGCGTGACAAGAGGCGATTCCAGCAGGCGCGAGTTTGAGAGGAGCGGATCAATCGCAGGATAGATGCGTTGTGCTGCGAGTTCGGCACTGAAGAGTAGACAGCTATCCACATGAGCGCGAATCTGCTCTTCCTGGCGACGAAACTCCTCATGGGCAGGGAAAAACAGACAGGTTGTCACTCCCTGGGTTCGCGCAAAGTCGTACACCTGTGGAAGTTCAAATGCTTTTATCTTTGTCACAAGAAGACGGTTGAGGACTAGCATGACCTCACGCCCTTGTTTACGAAATTCTTGAGCCACCGTGAGCGCAGCGGTGAGAAGCTGGAGACTGACATCAGAAGAAGCTGATGTGCGTTCTACAAGCTGTATAATCTGGTCCTGGGCATTGAGCTCTTTGGTCAATTGAAAAAACTCGCCCGTTGTGTAATCATTTTCCTCCAGTCCTACGCAGACTACACATCCGTTTTGACGACGAATAATATTGTGGAGAAGTTCCTCAACTACGACCATACTACCGACGCCAAAGTTTGCAATCAGGGCTACCACACTTCCATAAGCCAGGGGGGCCAGCAGATCAAGGACTTTTATGCCGCTCTCGAAGAAGCGTTGGGGCGTATTAGTTTCAGTAGATGCTGTGTTCTGGGTATAGAGAGGAACGCGGGTGGCAGAAGCAAGGGTTCCTTTATCATCTAATGGCTCACCGGTGCTATTGAGTACACGGCCTAGAACCTGGCTACCAACGGGGAAGAGAAGATTACTTGTGGTCATCATGAGATCCTTTCGTGATCTGAAAAACAACGAGAAATTATGAAACTGGTAACAAATCGGCTATAGTGTGGTGTTGCCGGGATATAGCCCAATCTCTGGGCGTGTATCCCAGTTCATCACGCTCATAGGGTCTCGCCCCCTGTGCAAGGAGCAAGCGTACAATTTCTATGTAGCCTTTGAGAGCAGCCCAATGCAGAGCCGTGCGCCCGGATTCTGCACGTGCATGAATATTGGCACCGTAGCTCAGGAGCAATTGTGTCAATGGGTAGTTGCCGCGCATTACTGCCCAGTGTAAAGGCGGAATACCCGTAGGATTAATCTGTACGCCATGCTCAAGCAGGAGATGGATTACTGATATCTGACCGGAGAGAATGGCGTATTGCAAGGGCTGAAGGCCGCTGGCAGTTCGCGCATTGTCGTTTGCTCCGTACTCCAGCAAGAGGGCAACCAGGGCTGAATCACCGTTGGCTGCCGCTTCGTGTAAAGCGGTATAGCCCGCTGGATAGTGCGGAATAGTTGTGGTATCAGTCCGGCCATTAATCAACTGCGGTCTCTGTGCTAGCAGAGAGCGGACCGTTTTATGGTCACGGAGACGAACCGCAATAAGCAGGCGCACCTGGTTTGGCAGCGCACTGGCAAATGCGCTGTCTTGCTTTGGCTTAGGATCTACCTCGCTTAATCTGCCTTTGAGATGCTTCCGGGCATCGAAGAGGCGCTTTTTGACGGTACTCAAGGGCACATTGAGAGAGATGGCGATCTCTTTTAAGGTCAGGTCGGAGCCGTAAAAGAGTTGTGTGACGCTGCGTTCGTGCTCTGACAGCGTAGCGATAGCCTGATGTACTTGATGATGGCGCTCCTGGTCTTCGACGATAAGCGAAGGATTGAGATCGTCGAGGGCAAAATCCAGGTTCGGGTCAAGTGAAACGGTGGTGTACTGTTTCTGGCGTGTGAAGCGATCACACTGTTTGACGATAATATGACGTAGCCAGGCTGGGAAGGCCTCCGGTTTATGTAGACGCGTCAGATTGAGATAAGCTTCGATGAAAGCTTCCTGCACGGCGTCCTCTGCTAGTTCGGTATGATGAATGAGAGTATAGGCCCAGTGGTAGGCCAGGCGCTGAAAGCGTTGAACCAGGAGTTCAAATGCAGACATATCTCCGGCTTGAGCTGCCCTAATTAAATTGCTCAAGGTCTCAGTGGATTGTTGCTGATATACAGTCTCATTCATCATTGCGGCGCTCCTGAAGCATACAAAATCCATTGAATATAGCTGAACTAACCAGACGAAGGTAAACCCTCCTCTCTCCCGGACACCTTGTGGATTGAACCAGAGAACGAACTACGTGGGGAATGCGTAGGCGCATTCTCGCCCGACACTCACGTTCACCCGTAGACTCGCTGGCTTTTGCTCGCCCCTCAAAAATGTGTCACGGTGAGAGGATAAACCGCCACTCTTACACGAGATGGTGGAAGGTGAATCTTACGCTTCTGTGAATAAGTCCCAATTGAGGCTGTAAAGGTTACCAGTTTTATGAGAAATTTTTTTCTCCGGCTGGAATTGCGACTGACAGCCGATTTTCTTGAGGGGCAAGAGGACAGACCCAGCGTGAGTTGTATGCGCAGGATGGATTGTAGGCGTAGTTGAAGTCTAGCATTATCTGGCGCTTGTTGTCCCCGCCGGGGAGGGGACCGCTGCTTTTGATAGTGTCAAAGAGGTAGCGCCCGCCTCCGTAGCTTTCTGCCGGACTTGTTGTGTCACGAAAAGGGAGAAAGAGGCCGCCGCCGTAAATTTCTAACCAGTAGAGCGAGAGAGCCACTTGCTGTCCTCCGACGGTGAAGTGCAGGCGGCCAATGGTGAGCATAGTCATCTCTTCTGTGGCGCTCATGACGACGGTCTGGCGTTGCGCTGGTATGGTGGTATCGATCTCTGCAAGCAGACAGAGTGCTGGTTGATAGGGAAAATACGCTAGCCCTTGAAAGTGCTGGCGCTGTCCTTCGTCAAGGGCCGATTGCGGGTGCTGGGCGAAGAGCTGATCGCGCCTGGCGCGAAAATGTTGGAGTATGATGCCTCTATCGGTTCCGCTCTGGAAAGCCTGGTCTCGTTCGTGATAAAGCTCGGCTATCTGGCAGCGATAGTCGTAAAGATCTAGATAGTCTGACATGTTTTTTCTCCTTGCTCTTCATGGTTTCATATCTCTCGCTTTTCTTGTCTGGGGCAACACTATCAAGCTTTAACCTGCCGACCTTCTAATGGATAGCCTGCCTGTTCCCAATCGGCCAGGCCACCGGGGTAGTGCAATACGTGGAGATAGCCATTGCGCTCCAATAGTTGGCCGAGGGCGGTACTGGCTATGCAGGTTTCGTCGGAACAGTAGACGACAATCTCATCGTCTTTGCGCAGAGATGTGAGCGCATCGCGCATTGTGGCGAAATGGAGAGAGCTGGGAATGTGCTTTTCCTGGTATGCCCACTCACCGAGAGCCATTACCAGACGGAAGTCGTCCTTGTGGTCCAACTTTTGTTTTAGCTCCTCGTGACTAATTGTTCTCAAAGTATTCTCCTCAGGTATTTTCTTTCTTTTATATCATATAATGAAGGTATCTCATCGTCTCTGTCCGCACAGCAGTCTTCGACGACAACCAGATTATAATCCATGTCAGCAGCCCGGCGTCCTTTTATATGGGATTATATTCTAGAATTTAATTTCAGTCAAAGCTATGCTATAATTTAAAAACATATCAGGGAGAGGAGAGGTGTATTATAGTAATTGGAGATTCTGGACATAATCCGACAACAGAATCTCGGCGGAAAGCGATCCTGGGAGCTGCGCTTTCCTGCTTTGCAAGCAAAGGTTTCACAGAGACAACGATGGAGGATATTCGGAAACTTTCAGGGGCCAGTACAGGGAGTATTTATCATCACTTCTCAAATAAAGAGATGCTCGCACGTGCCCTTTACCTCGAAGGGCGAAGTAGCCTCCATGCCGCCTTGTCCGCTGCTATACCCGCACATTATCACCGTGAAGGCATTAAAGCGATTGTTTATGCCTATCTGGATTGGTTTGAACAGAATGCGGATTTAGGACAATATATCCTGCAAGCCGCTGAGTCAGAATACCTGAGTGCATACGTCAAAGTTCTTCGCCAGAAGACCAGAACTATGCTGCCAACAGAGACCCTTTCCGGGCAGTTGCTGCGCTGGCTCACCCCTTCTATTAGTGACGGGAGCATCGTCAGTCTGCCACACTCGCTCTACGTTCCCCTTATTATCGGACCAAGCCGCGAATTTGTGCGCGTCTGGCTGAGGACGCGCCAACCCTCAGAAATGCAAGAGGCACGAGAGCCCCTGGCGCAAGCAGCATGGCTCGTATTAGCTCCACCAACTTCCCTACACTAAATGAAATTGAGGGTTTCTGCCATTATCTTGAGCATTTCTTGAGGTGCATATGGTATGATATACTGATAAGAGAGAATAGAGCCATGAGTCGCTTTATCATTAGCGCATAATTGTATATTCTCTGTTATGGCAATGAATGCCTTTCTTTGTGCCTCAGAGAAGAGAAGTTGACCCTCATCCTGTCTATCTTGTCGTAAAACAATTCTAGGAAAGGAATATGAGGAGTTCTTCTCTCCATAGATGAAGGGACGTCCTACCCCTCGTTATCTGTGTGAATGATCTTGCTTTCTCGGCCAGACCATTGTTCTGCTGTACCTCCTGTCTCTCTTGAGGCGTCTATATGGCTGTCTCCTGGAATTGTTTTTCTTGTTGCTCACCTCCCTAGTGATTCTGCTTGCCCGTGGAAGTGGCGGCTTGCTCCTGGTCAAGGCTATCCATTCTCTTTGCTGCAATATCTGGCCCATTCTCCCATTTCAGTCATCCCTTGCTTTTGCTCCTCCAGATCATTATTTGTCCAACTTTCTCTGGACTTTGTGCAAAGTACCAATGCTGCTGATAAAACAAGCTGACGACATCTTGACAAGACGAGAGACTGGTTTTATACTTCATATAGCTGAGTTAAAAAGTTATGGCAACGTTGCCCTGGTTCTAGCATTCCTACGATTGGTGCTAGCTCCAGGGTTTTTATTTGTCATAATTCGTTCCCTGTAGAAGTGCAATCTTCTCTTAGCTGCTGCTGAACCTCTTATTTTCGTCTCCCCTGGAATCCAGGAATGGGAAAACATGAATAATCAGTTACCGGGCGATCTTTTTTTGACTCTTCCCTATGGTGAGCTTGCCGAGTTAAACGCAAGCGCGAGGGATAAGCGTGACACGGTTCCTCTGGAGGAACAGGAGAGCGAATATCGCTCTTATCTGGAGAAGGAGGAGGGCATCAGAACGGTGACGCTCTGCTTCTCAGATCTGGAAGGCCGCTTCCATATGTTGGATTATGACAAAAAGTTTCTCTTAGATTCCGCCGATAATCTGACCTTTGATGGCTCATCCATTCGTGGATTTACCGCTCAGCATGAATCCGACCTGCGTATTAAACCAGATTGGAGCAGTTTCTACTGGGTACCTGCCGATCTTTTTGGACCTGGCAAGGTCATTATGTTTGCCAACATTTTGACGCGCGATAGTACACAGTATGCCTCTGATTTCCGAGGTTTGTTGCAGAATTTTACGCGCGATCTTAAAGAGCAAGAGGGCATAAGCGCCCTGGTAGCGGCAGAGGTTGAGGGCTTTATTGTAGAAGGGCGAGATGCCGAACAGAATTTTGACGAGAGAGAGGGTTTTCGGCTGATCTCTACGGGTGGCTATTTCCATGCGTTGCCGCTTGATCCTCTGCGCCAGTTTATCGATTCTTGTGCGAGCGTGCTGCAAGCGATGGGCTTTAAAAACGAGAAAGGCCATCCCGAAGTGGCTCCGTCGCAGTTTGAAATGAACTTCTCCTACGCCGAAGCTCTGCGCATGGCAGACATGATCCAGATTTATAAATTGCTCTGTCGTCAACTTGCTAACAATATGGGTATGACCGCGTGCTTTTTACCGAAGCCTGTCATGGGTATTAATGGTAGTGGTATGCACATCAATATGTCTGTGGCGAAAAATGGCAAGAATCTTTTCCATGATAGAGAAGGCAAAGGGAAGCTCTCGACTTTTGCACATGAGTTCATTTCGCGTACGCTTAACCATGCGCAAGAAATCTGCCTGGTCTTGAACGCGAGTGTCAATGCCTATCGTCGGCTAGATCCCCATTTTGAAGCCCCAAATCAGATTAAGGTCTCGGCGATAGACCGTGGTTCAATGGTGCGTATTCCCGTGGGCAACGAAAAGACCGCACGTATAGAGGTTCGGTCTGTTGGTCCAGATGCCAATCCCTACCTGCTCCTCTATATCCTTTTCAAAACAGGCATGCATGGTGAGGTCGCGCCGGAATTTCTACAGAAGATGAATCTGCGAGCCTGTTACCTGGCACTATTCAAGAGGCGATAGCGCTTTTTGAGTCTGGCGATTTTGTCAGAGAGATTCTGGGTACGGAGAATATTGAGAAATTTCTGGCTTGCAAAAGACAGGTAGCCAGCCGTAGTCCCAGTGATCTAGGGACGCTGGTTAAGACCTCTGAGGTCTCCTATCATCATGAAGTTACTAACCAGGGCTTGTGGAACAAGTTCTAAACTGCGTCGAGCCTGCCTTCGCACAAATCGCTAAAGCGAGATGAGACAGGCTCTCCCTCCCGGACCCTTTTTGATCCCAATCAGAACAAATGGGTAGTGCTCACTAGGCACGCTCTAAGATTATTTATTCCCTTGCGCCTCGTTAGAAACTTCAGACCATTCCTCCCAGGTTTTGAGACGCTGTTCATATAAGGAACGCGCGATAGCAAGCGGAGAAGAACCCAGGAAGAGCCGCAGTGGCGGATTGGGCGTATCGACCAGTGTCAAGATCGCTTTCTGCGTCGCTGCTGGATCACCGGAAGGCAATTGTGCACGGGTTCTTTTACGGGCTTCAAGTATAAACGCATACTCAGGGCCTGGCTCGACTTGAACAGAGGAGCTGCCACTCCAGTCAGTACCGAAGCCACCTGGCTCAATCAGCGTCACATGGATGCCAAAGGGAGCTACTTCCTGTGCCAGCGTCTCGCTCATCCCTTCCAGCGCCCACTTTGAGGCATGATAGAGACCTAGCATTGGGTAGGCCGCGATCCCACCAATCGATGAGACCTGCAAGATGTGTCCGCTTTTCTGTTCGCGCAGATAAGGGATTGCTGCCTGCGTCACCCAGAGCGCCCCGAAAAAATTTGTCTCCATCTGGGCGTGGGCCTGCTCCTCACTGAGATTCTCGACTGGCCCGAAGAGTCCATAGCCCGCATTATTGACGACAATATCGAGCCGCCCAAATCGCTCATACGCTTGCTTCACAGCGGCAAAGTCAGCCGCTCGATCAGTGACATCGAGTTGGAGCGGGAGCACAGAGTCGCCATAGATTTTCACCAGTGCTGCCAGCGTCTCGGTGTTCCGTGCAGTGGCGGCAACGAGGTCTCCACGTTTAAGCGCAGCCTCGGTCCATTCTTGCCCAAAGCCACGTGAGGTACCAGTAATAAACCAAACTTTTTGTGCCATCGCAGACAATTATCCTTTCGAAATTCTGATAAGCGTCATTCTTGTACTATGCTATGAAATTTCTCTCTCTGCCCTCTCTGCCAGTTTACACTTTAGAGCACGCTCTAAGTCAAGGCAAGATTGCTACCGGCCTTAACACTTTTTGGAAAAGGACCTCTACTCTCTTCTGTTGCCGACAAATTCCATAGTTAAGAATAATACATCTGGCCATTCAATTTTGGCTCAGTTCTTGCAAGGCTAGAATAGTGTTCCAATTTCTTGCCGTGGCACGAGCTTTCAGCTTTTTCTCGATCAAAGTATGGGAAAGTTTAGAGCGCCCGATACCATCGGTATAATAGACATACAGTTCTTTCCCGCTGAAAAAGATTTCCTCCGGACCACTATACGCCTGGAGAAGAGCTTCCTGCGCCATCTTTTCGGGGAGGGTATCCAGAAATATCACGGTAACCCACTTTGATTCTTTGTCCGCCTGGCCCTGAAAGGGATTCTTCTCGATGATAGCTCTGAGCTCAGCGGAAGTGCGAATAATAACTTCTGCGTGAAAGCCAAATTTTTGCTCGAAGCTCTCCGCGATCTGCTTCTGGAGCTGTTCCTCTTCTCTATCCTCGCATTTAAAGACAACATTCCCACTCTGTATATAAGGGAAGACATCTTGTAATCTCAGTGTTTCATGCAGAGCTTTCAGGTCGGCCATTTTAACTTTATGATTACCGCCAACATTAATGCCGCGAAATAGAGAGACAAACGTAGTCATTTTTCATCCTTTTTGTGGCTATTTGGATTGTATGGTTGCCGGGTGTGGATAGTAAGGGACCCCCTCCTGGATTATGCTCCAGAGCGAAAGAAATTTCTAGCGGCTAGTGCCTGGTAGAGAGGCTTTTTTCTGGTCCCAGGCGTAGGCCAGGATAGTATTGAGCACAAAGAGGAGCGCGAAAATGATTGCCAGAATGGGCTGGCGAGCGAAGTAGAGGGCCACTGCTGCTGCGCCGAACCAGATGATTTGCAGAAGTAGAAATGGGAGACCTTGCAGACGTCGCCGTGAGGCGGGTGCGCCAAAGATTGCCCAGATGACGATGGCCAGCACTGGCAGGCCAATACCCAGGCCAATTTTTTCTACCCAACTTGCTTCAACTACAAAGCCAAAATAGCATAGGGACGCGACCACACATAGCTCCAGCGCGAGAGCCAGTCCAAGATTTGCATATTTTAATGTAGTGAGAACCATTTTTCATCCTTGCCTTTCTTTTTTTCATGAATACTGCCAGCAAAAATTGCCAGTATGGCTTCTATGCCTGGTTTGCCATCTGCTCCAGTCCAGCGGCGTATAGACTGATTAGCCAGTGAAAGCTGGCATCCAGGTCGAGAGGAATGGCGAAGCCGTCGGCCATTTCTAGAGAGATAAAGCCCTGGACGATGCTGCGCAGACTGCGGATGGCGTGAATGGTAGTCTCTTCTCCCAGTCTATAGGGTGCGAGCACGGCGCGTGCGACTCCCACGCTCTGTTGCCCCAACTCCTGCCACTCGGCGTCGTCGGGCGCGGGCGCTCGCAGCGTAAGCATATAGCGACCGGGCGTTGTTCTGGCGTAGTCCCGAAATGCATCGGCCAGCGCAAAAATGGCCTCTGTGCGTGCTTTGCCCATCACCGCCCGCGTGAGCTGATCTAGCAGTTCACGCAAGCAGTACTTTGCAAGGGCGCTCTTGAGACCGGGCAGGCCTGCGACATGATTATAGAGCGAAGGTACCTTCACCTCCAGGTGTTCGGCTAGCCGCGCCAGCGAGAGCTGCTCCAGACCATCCTCATCCACCAGCCTGACGGCATCCTTGATCACGGCCATCCTGTCCAATCCAGCTCTCCGTGTCATGTGAAAACCCTTTCTACAAACATATCTTGTACTATCTATGCTAGCTTGTTCTGCATTCCACGTGTTTTCAACAGGTCACGTTCCATGATCTGGATGGCATGTGCCATGACCGTCTGGGGCTGGCTGAGCGAGCGGCCATGACCCACGGTCAGCAGAGACGGTTGTAACGCCAGTAGCTTGCGGGCGCTTGCCAGGCTCTGCTCTTTACTCCAGTTTGACATTGCTGGTAGAGGAAAAAGGGGCTTGATCGTTCCTGAAACCGCCACGCCACCCAGCGTCTGGAAGGCGTCGCCCACAATCAACGCGCGATCCCGCACATCGAGAAAGGCGCAATGACCGAGCGAGTGTCCTGGTGTGAAAATCATCTCAAGCGAGCCAATTCGCTCGCCCTCGTTCAGAAGCAGCGTCGGTTTTGTCTTGCAGGGATAGGAGCCGGGTGCTCTCTCGCCTCGTGGCTCCGTAGGATCTAAACTCAGATCACCAGCCAGCAAACGCGCCTCCCGCTGACCGATAGCTACTGGCACATCCGGTAGCAGCTCGTGCAGTGCGTCCAGCGAACCCACATGATCGATGTGTGCGTGTGTCAACACAATGCGCATAATTGGCAACTCCAGTTTGCTTGCCTCTTGTAGTATCGCTTGTGCCTGACTCGACGGCCAGGAAGTGTCGACCAGTGTAAACCCGTCCTCCTCGCGCACCAGAAAACAGTTAACCAGTCCCAGATGTGTCAACTGAAAAAGATTGGTACTTACAGCTTGCGTTTTCATTTCTCTATTTCCTTTGTTTATCTTATTAAATTTTTACTAATATACATATTTTATAAACTAATATAGATAGTTTGTCAAGGGTAACACTCCATTTCCATATCTTTTTCAAAAAATGAGTAGCAATTTGCTCAGCCAATTAATGGGCTGCATTTCCAGCAGATTTTCGCTGGGGCAGTCATCAAAGGTACAGCCACATCTCAAATTGTTGGTGGGATGTGGCTGTAGGAAAATGGCGAGAATTATGGAATTGAGTAAGAGGAGTTTGCCCATATAAAAAAGAGTTGGAAAGACTCAAACTTTCAATAACAGGAGCGTACTCCATAGTAGTTTGAGAGCGAAGAAGCCAAGCGCCAGGCCGCAGAGGAGGTTGATGAGACGGAAGAAGAAGGGGGTGACAAAACGTCGGCCCCAGGCAATGAGGCCCGACATAAAAAAAGACCAGAGGAGGGCACTTAAAAGAAAACCAGCTAAAAAAAGAGGACTGAATTTTATATCGTGCTGGTGGAGAGCAAAGCGATTTTCTTCAATAGCTCATCTAATTCAAATGGTTTTGCCAGGAAATCATCGGCTCCGGCGGCCCGTGCCGTCTCTTCAGCATTGGGATGGGCTGAAAACATAATTACTGGGATATGCCTGGTTTCCGCCTGATGTTTCAGTTTTTTGACGATATCACGACCATCTTTCCCAGAGAGTAAAACGTCGAGTAGGATAAGGTCTGGTAAGTCAGCCGTAAGCAACTGTTCTGCATGGTCAGCTCTATCTATGGTCACAACAGTATAGCCTTCTAGTTCCAGGATTTCTGCAAGAAATTCTAAGATATCTATCTCGTCATCAATTACGAGAATTTTTTTCTGCATGCGCTGCATACGGGCTTTTATCCTTACGTTTAGTTTGTCCTATGTAGAAGGTTGAAAATCGCGTAGGGCAGATCGGCCAGGCCGCAATACGGTTTAGTTACGTGCAATTCATGCTCGTATGGCAGAGCGAAAATCACTCGCATTGAGCTGACTGTTACTCTTCTCTAAACGGTATTGCGGCCTGGTCGTCTCCGGAGAATGTGACTCTTCTCCTGAATTGTCTATCATACGTTATGGGAGAGTGGGAGTGCCATGTGGAAGGTGGACCCGGCACCTTTTTCACTCTCTACCCATAATTGTCCACCATGTCGCCTGACAATTTGGCAGGAGATATAGAGGCCGATGCCGAGACCAGGGTAGGTTTTTGTCGCTGGATCAGTCACCTGGTAGAACTGCTCAAAAATTTTGTCCTGGTACTCTTTCGCAATACCAATGCCAAAATCCTGAATGCTCACATGGATCTGGTTGTCGTTCCGCTCAACATGGATACGCACAGTGTCTGCCTGGGCTGAGTACTTGATGGCATTGTTCAGGAGGTTAATGAGTACCTGCTCGATCCGGTCTCGGTCCGCAAATAGCTCTGTCTGAGCCTCACCCTCAAGCAGAAGATGATGTGTCTGCGTGGTGCCCTGGACGTTTTCCACAATTTCTTCCAATAGCGTATCTACATCGAAGTATTCTTCTCTATAGATGAGTTGACCGATTTGCATCCTGGAAAGATCGAGCAGGTCATTGATGAGCGTCGTTAATCGCTGGACTTGAGCATCCATGCGCGCCAGGTAATGCAGACTCTTTTCTTCTCCCCGGACGGTCAAGCGCCGCTGTAAAAGTGTGAGAAAGCCTTTGAGACTGGTGACGGGCGTTTTGAGTTCGTGGCTTGCCATACTGATAAACTCATCTTTGCGCTGTTCCAGTGTTTTACGTTCGGTGATATCGCGTATATTACATTGGATAACGTCGCGCCCATTCTCCTGATAGAGGTTACAAATAACCTCTAGCGCCCGCTGCTGGTCTTTAGCGGTATAAAACAATTCGGTCTCATAACGGAGAATATGTTTCTCTTGCAATTCTTGTAAGGCCGCATCGGTAGACTCTTGATCCTGTAAGAGGCCAACGCGGCAGAGATCCTGACCGAGCAACTGTTTGCGTGAGAGACCGAGCAGATCTGTGATGGCAGAATTTGCATCGCTAATCGTAGTGGTGTAAGGATCGACGATGAGAATCCCATCTCTGGAAGCCTCAAAGAGGCGGCGGTAGCGATTCTCAGAGAGGCGCAGACGCTCCTCAGCTCGCTTGCGTTCTGCAATCTCGGCTTCGAGAGAGAGCGCTTTTTGCTGTAGTAGTGTAATGATACGCGAGCGTTCCTGTGCATCAGCGAGAGCGCTATAGCTTTCAGCTGGCACAACTTGCGTGTGCTGATGGCAAATCTCCGTAAACTCCGCCTCGTACCCTTCTCCGCCAAAGTATTTCAGTGGATAGGCACAGAAAAGCGAAAAAGTATGGCTGTCGGCGAGATCGTTCCAGCATTCTTCCAGATGGATTGCCGTTGCCCGCTTTCCTTCTGCCCACAGCAGCGCGACCATTTCCCCAAAGATGCGGATATGACGTTGCCCATGCGCGGCACGTATGATAAGGCTTTCAACGACCTCAGAGAAACGCTTGGACGAGATCTCTCCCTCGACTATGAATTGCGAGAGGATAGTAGCCGCATCGAGTGAGATGTATTGGTTGTGTGCGCAGGCGGTAGCGAGGTCCAGCCCGTTTACCCGCAATTGTGCTTCAAGACTTGTTCTATGAGGCTGAGTAGCGATAACAATGCAGACGTCCCCAGCTTTTAAGCCAGTGCCGATGAAATCGCTTAGAGAATTGATGAGGAATGCGTCCGTTTCACAGAACTGGACGAAATGTGCCGATTGACTCATCTCGTTTCTAAATGCAGTTTCCACGCAGTGCGCTCCTCAACTTTTCTGTGTATCTACCTTTACAGGTAATATAGCATTTCTGTCCGATTTAGACAACGTGAACAATAGACTGGATCACGGAGAGATGGCTTTATATAAAGAACTGCTCCTATTCCTCCTTAACAATCAATGATATATTGCTTGTGCTTTACTTGTTCATGCTTCTCGTCAGATGAATATGTCTAGAAAGAGAAGACAGAAAACCAGAAAACGTCTCCTCTTGACCGATAATATTTTTCATGGTATATTGTTTTAAGTTAGTTACCGCTAATAAACAAAGAAAGTTAGTGAAGTTATCCTGTCAGCCTGACAAAAATCCTGTAGGGTAGATCGGCCAGGCCGTCCCATCTCGCCGATGATGATCTCGCTGGATATTGCCTATCTGATAAGGAGGTCTGACAGAGCATTCGATTGTATGTTTTGTCTTTTGAGGAATGAAATACCGTTATGAATGAAGTTGAGGAACGCCAGAGGAAGCGGACACGGATGAGAGGCGAGGAACGCCGCGCTTTGATTCTGGAGCGGGCGAAGCAGGTGTTTGCTGAACATAGTTATGCCGAGGCGAGTACGGGGCTGCTGGCTCAAGAGAGTGGAATCACGGAACCAATGCTTTATAAGCACTTTGGCAGTAAAAAGGGCCTGTTTCTCGCAGTGGTCTGCGAGTATAGCCAGCGCTTTTTTGCAAAGTGGCATGAGCGACTGGCCTCGCGAGAAGAGCAGGGCTTGCTCCAGGCGTTATTGTATGTTGTACAGGATTATAGTGACGTGATGGCCGCTGATCCGGATATCCATCGAGTATTATATCAGGCAGTGGCGGAGTCGAGCGACGCGGATTTTGCAGCCGGTGTAGAGAAGCACAATCGGGAAGTTGCTGAGAGTATTGCTACCTTGCTTCAGCGTGCTCGGCAGGCTGGTCTTCTGGCCGAGGATGTAAATTTAGACGCAGCAGTCTGGGGCTATTTGAGTATGGTGTACGCACTGCAATATAGTTGTAAGCTGCATATGAAGCAAGAATTAAAGGCTGTGGTAGGGCCAATGAGCCGCATCTGGCTCCGTGGCCTGCTGAATGAGCGCTACAGAGATAGCACGATTGATTTGTTGGTTCAATAAAATAAAGTTGAATATTTATGGTATGCAACGAGGAGTTGAGCTGATATGGATGTCACTGTACCGGTTGAGACGAGGCGCGGTGGGCTGCCTTATAAATGGCTTGTGGCGATTGTCGTGATCTTTGGGGCTTTTATGACTATCCTGGATCAGACGATTGTGAATATTGCCCTGCCCCGGTTGGAGAATGCCTTTGGTGCCAGTTTAAATGATGTGCAATGGGTGTTGACGGCGTATATTCTGACGCAGGGGGTGTGTACTCCGACGACGGCGTTTTTTGTGGATCGGCTGGGTAGTAAACGCTTTTACTTGATAGCGCTGGCCATTTTTACGTTAGGCTCTGCGCTATGCGGCCTGGCCTGGAATTTGCCTGCGTTAATCATTTTTCGGATCTTTCAAGGTGTGGGCGGAGCCTTTCTTTTTCCGCTGGCCTCGACGTTGCTCTTTAGCGAGTTTCCACCTCAAGAGCGGGGGATCGCTTCGGGATTTATCGGGATTGCGGCCTTGCTGGCCCCTGCCCTGGGACCAACTTTAGGCGGGTATTTTGTAACATATGCGGATTGGCCGCTGATCTTTTATATTAATGTGCCCTTTGGCATTGCAGGACTGTTTCTGGCATATGTGCTTTTGCGCGATACACGCTCAAATGGTCAGATGCAGTTTGATACGCTGGGATTCTCGCTGGTGGCGATTGGTCTGACTGCTGTGTTGTATGCCTTTTCGGATGCAAGCAATGACGGCTGGGGATCGGGCATTGTCGTCTCACTACTTCTTATTGGCCTGGTTGTGCTTGCAGCCTTCGCGGTTGTTGAACTGGACAGAGCGCGTAAAGAGCGCCCGACTCTGGTGAATCTACGACTCTTTGCGAATGGTCCTTTTTTCACGAGCAATATCACCAGTGCATTGATTACTTTTGGTTTCTTTGGTGGGATCTTTCTCTTTCCTGTATATATGCAGAATCTACGTGGCCTGAGTGCTTTTCAGGCAGGGATAATGCTGCTACCCCAGGCGATTGCTTCGATTGTGGTCTCGCTGGTGGCGGGACGGATTGTTGATCGTGTGGGGCCAAAGGCCGTGATTATTCCAGGCGCGATTTTGTTTGCGATTACGATCTGGCTCTGTACGTCGCTGACTGTTTCAACGGCCTATAGCTGGCTGGCTGTGATTTTCATCTTGCGCGGAATTGCTCTGGGCCTGATTATTCAACCACTGAATGTCGCAGCACTGGCGGATATAGGGCCACGTCAGCTTGCCCAGGCTTCATCTCTTTTTACTGTCACTCGTTTTGTGGCAACTTCGTTAGGGATTGCCATTCTGTCGACGCTGGTGCAATCGCAGTCGAAGGTGCATTATGCCCATCTGACAGAGCGGGTAACGGCGGGATCGAGTCTAGGACAGATGCTTGTACGGATGCAAGGATACCTGATGGCGCATGGTTTTAATCAGGTGCAGGCCCATCTTGCCAGTATTGCCGAGATTGTAGGGCTGGTGCACCGGCAGAGTACGATGCTGGCGATACAGGATGCCTTCTGGCTGACGGTGCCCGTGGTTGTAGCTGCGGTTGTGGCGGCGATTCTTATTCGCGGACGACGCAGACAGGTAGCATCCCCTTACAGCAATGCAAGAGGCACAGGTGATATTTCTCCTGAAGAAGAGGACGCTATTCGCCGTGAAGCAATGATAGCCGGTTAAAAAGCAGGCTTCATAGTTGCGCACCAGCTCGGTGCTCATTCCTGCATCCCTGAGAAGACTCGATAGCGTGTAAAGTGTTGCCAGGCTTCATGTAAAACTCTCAAGTTCGTAGTTGAGGCTTTTTTGCGATACACTCCTCGTTCTCTCACAGAAATCTAAGCGTATTGAGCCTGCCCTGATCCATTTCTGTCCATACGCACGCTCCTGGTTCTCTTTCTACCCTCTATTCTTGCATCTGTGTTATACAGTAGAGACATGATCCAGAAAAAGCCTGGCCAGCTTGGATCGGAGATGCATGCATGCAACCTCCTGCAAGATCTGCCAAAGCTGGAGCGTGTTCTCACTTGTCCAGGCTCCCATGTTCTCAAATGGTAGACGAGAGCACGGGAGAGAGAAGCAGCAGGAGGAGAAGATTTCTCATTAGATGAATGTGACAGTGAAAACAATGAAAGGTAGACTCATGACGAATGCAGCAGGAGTATATGCGACACTCGACGACTGGATGGCACACGAGGCGATCCCATTCTCGCTCACTTCTCGTCCGGATTTCAACGCCGCCGTTGATACAGTGATCGGCTCACTTGGCGATTCGGTCTCATTGCTTGGCTTTGGAGAGGCACTTCATGGGGGGGAAGAACTGCTGGTCCTTCGCAACCACCTCTTCCAACGCCTTGTCGAAGCCCATGACTACAGCGCTATTGCCGTTGAGAGCAGTTTTCCTCGGGGACCCATCATCAACGAATACGTGCTTGGCCGCGGTCCAGCATCTTACGCGGCAGTTCAGGAGACTGGATGGAGCCACGGGTTCGGAACGTTTGAAGCGAATCGCGAACTGGTCGAGTGGATGAGACACTACAATGCTGATCCAGCGCACCAGAGAAAAGTCCAGTTCTATGGGTTCGATAGCCCAACCGATATGATTGCAGATAGTCCTCGCCAGACACTCTACGTTGCGCTTGATTACCTTCATTCAGTTGATGAGATCCTCGGCCAGGAGTATCGAAAGCGCATCGACCCGCTACTCGGACAGGATTCTGCCTGGGAGAATCCGGCTGCCGCGTTCGACCCGACGCAAGCGATAGGTCGATCACCGGAGGCAACCGCATTGCGGATCGAGACCGAGGAGCTGATTGCAGAGCTGCGTGTACACCGTCCCGAATTGGTCGCGAAGAGCGACGAGAGCCGCTATCTGGAAGCCATCCACTATGCTGTGGCAGCGCGAGAGCTCTTACACTATCATGCCGCGTTAGCGCAACCATCCACGAAACGCCAGGAGAGACTGCTCGGCATCCGTGACGCAATGATGGCAGAGAATCTGGCGTATATCGTCTCCCGTGAACATGATCGAGGCAAGATCCTGATTTTTGCCCACAATAGCCATCTCAAGCGTGGAAAGGTGCAATGGGGGGATGAGACGACGATCTGGTGGCCCGTTGGCTCTCATCTTCAGGAACTATTCGGTCACCGCTATGCCGTCATCGGCTCAGCCATAGGCTCCTCGCCAGCCAATGGGATCGGCCAGCCAGAAGCCGGGACGCTTGAGGCGCGGTTCACATCCGCTCCCGGATCTGTGCTGTTCATTCCCACCCATCAAGGGCAAGGGCTTCCTAAAGAGGAAATTGCGGCACTTCCGATTCGCTCTGGTAGTAAGAAGAACGGGAGCTATGAACCACTCAACGCCCAAAACTTCACCGATTTCGATTGGTTCGCTATCCTGGATACGACGACATACAATGGGTGGGGCCATTTCTAGAAGGCTGGAGCGCACGTTCCGAGCAATCAGGTCCTCTGATCGCGAGATGCCAGCCTCCTGTGTTTGTGTTCTTGACATTGCGGACAGAGAGATTGAAATATATAATCCTGAGTAGAGAAGGCGTAAATTGGCGAGAAGAGGGAATACTGCGTTCTTGTTACTTTTTCTCATGGTGACGAGAGAAAAGAGAGGTTTTCATGGATGAAACCATTACTGATGAAGGGCTGGCCCGCAAGTATGGTGCTTTTGCAAGCTACCAGAGCAATTTCTCGCCGGATTCAGTAGAATATTATGGTGAGAGTCCAGCAGATGAGATGCAACGCTTGTTGGATCTCTACTGCCATTCCACATGTGTTGTACTGGATATTGGTTGTGGTGCGGGACAGACTTTGTGTAGGGCCGCGCGTACGGTGGGGAGTATCTGGGGCATTGACCGCAATGAGGAGTTATTGCAAGCGGCGCGTGAGCGTGTGGAGAGGATGGGACTGAAGAATGTGGAGTTGCGGCAGGCCGATTCGACTTTGACGAATGATGTGATGGTTCTGTCTGACAATTTTTTTGATCTTGCTTATAGTCAGCGAGGGCCAAATTTAAATGGCCTACTCCTGCAAAAGATGAAGAAAGATGCTGTTTTCATTCAAGAGTTGGTGAGTAGCTTTGATGGCTATCCTCTGAAAGAGATCTTTGGCCGAACACACTATACCCCCTACTCGCATGGTGAGCAGCAGAGTTTGCAGGCGTATTACGCCGAACTTGATCTCTTTCCAATCTGTACTAAAGAATACTTTTATGAGGAATATTATCGGGATAGTGAGCATCTGGAGAATCTTTTGCGTCACGGCGCATTGCTAGATAACTGGCGTCTCTCCAGTAAGCCATTTGACCCGCTAAAAGATCGGGTGAGTCTGGAGTTATATGTGAAGTATAACACGACCCCTAGAGGGATTCGGATTTTGCGCCAACGCCGAATCTTTGTTTTAAGACGTACTGTCGTGTCGTATTATCCGATTGATGGTTGGACCGGTTAGGCTCTTCCCCATGCTCCGCAGATGGTAGGATCGGCTGTTGATCTGGCCTTTATCTATGACCCTGTGGGAGTGTAAAGGTGAATGTTGCCCCTTCTCCAGGGATGCCCAGCTTTTGACGCGTAAAGAGCCGCGGTCGCCTGTGCCGGCAGATAGCCGACCCAGCTCTTCCACACGTATCCCCGTGCATATGCGTTGGAGCTCACGGTTCAGCGAATTCCACATTTCCCTAATACCCCCTCTTCCATCTTTTGTGCGCTAAACGATGCTGTCAATAGATCTTTTACAAGAGGTAATAAGCTCTGCGCTGGTGGTGCCGTGGACACCAGAGATTGCAATACCAAAACTACCACTCATCGCAATCTGCATCGGCGGCAACTCTTCCTCAACTTCCCAGAGAAAGGGTTCGCTGATCACAACAGCCTGAAGACGTTCTATCGCGATAGTCGCGCCCTCTTCATTGCTATTCTTGAGCACCAATGCAAATTCCGCAGCATCATAACGACCAACAAAATCGTCCTCCCGGATATTATTGCGTAGCCGTTGTCCCATCTCATACAAAATAGCGTCACCAGCCCCAGGTCCCCAGGTCGTGTTGACATGAGAAAAATGCTCCAGATTGAGAAAAATGACTGCACATGGTTCTGCACTTTGCAGGCTGTCCAGAATAGTCTGGTCGAGGACACCCATAATGGCTCGCTGATTAGGCAGATGGGTAATCGCATCGGTGAGCGCAGCCCGCTCCTGTTCCTCTCGTTCTTGTTCCAGACGGCTAGCTTTCTCGTCGCGTCTCTTTGCTAGAAGCGCATTCACGCCTGGTAACTTGTCACCGACATTACCGCAAATTGTTTTAAAGAGACTTGTGACCGGCTTGCCCTGTTTCATTGCCTGTACGGGTGCCTCTAAGAGATCAGAGGGTGCTGACATGCTAGCATCTTGTGGGCTATTTGCCGCTATTTCTGAGGGAATATCACCTGTAAGAGACGGTTGTTTGCTATTGACCATACAATCTGCTCCTTGTTATTTTACTGCTTTCGTTTTTTGAGACAAGCACGTACAATGTTCTTATCTTTTTTTATCGACAAGGCAGACAAATTTCTAGAGAGGCAATGAAAAGAATATTCAGCAAAAGCTCAAGGGAGAAATTCCTGTTGAGCTTCTGGGTAAGTAAATCGCGTTATTTCGTGCTTACATCTCCGCTTATTACAGAGTTTTAACACAAATAGCTTACAATAAAGTGAAGTTGTTTGAGAAAGGAAACAAGACATGGCAAGAACCGTTTTAGACACACAACTCCAGGAGATCTCGACGAGAATTGTACGCATGGGAGAGCTTGTCGTAAAGTCGCTCGAACAGGCCTTAGAGGCTGTACAAAGTGGGGATCAGGCCCTGTGTGGTTTAGTGGTTGCCGCTGATACTCCTATTGATGAGCTGCGTTTTGAGATAGAGCGCCTGGCCTTTCGTTCGCTGACGCTACAGCAGCCGCTGGGCGGACGGGACCTGCGCTTTCTTTCATCCGCGCCATCGATTACCTCAGATCTGGAGCGGGCAGGTGATAATGCCACGGGTATTGCGAAGCTCTTGTTGCGCATGGAGCCGCTTCGAGGGAAGGGCATAAGCACCGTCCAGGTTGATCCAGAAAAGATAGGGGGTGGGCAAGAGCCTGGTCCTGGAGATCGTATTGTCACAGAAGCCTCTGTTGTCGCAGGCATTCTTGATCTTGGCCAGGAGGCACGCCGCGTATTGCAAGGCACGATGCAGGTGCTTGCTACGAGCGATGCTAAGGCTGCTCGTGTGATCTGGCAGGAAGATGACGTGGTGGATGTGCGCTATCATCTTGTGCGGCATGATCTTATGACAATGTTAACTGCTATTCATGCGGTGCCTGCCTTGCAACAGGATGAGTTGATTATGCAACGTATGACCTATTGGTTATGGATTGCGCACAATCTTGAGCGCATAGGAGATCATTGTACCAATATCTGTGAGCGCATTGTCTTCTTTCTGGAAGGGGATAAAGCGATCATTGCCAATGAGGAAGTCTAGCAAAAGATCGTAGAAATGTTTTATAGGTGTAAACCTATAAATTGTAAAGCGCAAATCGCAGAAAGAGAAGAGCGTCACAAAAAGCTGTAATCTGTTAATTGTAAAGCGCAAATCGCAGCAGGGGAAAAGCATCACCAAATCTGTAACTTTTTTTTGTTGATAGACGTGTTTATTCTCAAGGCAATAGTGAGAGAATACCTCATATTTCGCCGCTAGATGGGCAGAAAATCGACAAAAGGAGTAGAGATGTACACTCTTGGTGTGAACGCTGTTTATCATGATTCGGCGGCCTGTCTTGTACACGATGGCCAAGTAGTTGCAGCCGCCGAAGAGGAACGTTTCACGCACGTAAAACATGGTAAACGGCCTATCCCCTTTTCGACCTATGAGCTTCCATTTCATGCTATCAATTATTGCTTACAAGAGGCAAGGATCAACCTGGTTGATGTTGAGCATATTGCATATTCGTATGATCCTTTTCTCTTACTTAGAGAGCATCGTGGAGATGCCAGCTTAAGTCTGCCGCTAGAGCCAAGCGCCGCGCCGACGCCCGCAGAATGGGAGTCTCCGTGGGACCCGCTCTTTCTTTCTTACATCGTCAATGCTCCTCGTCACCTGGCCGGTGGTGTCCCTCTGCACTTACAATCTCGTTTCCAGGGTTTTCGCTCACAAGGTCCTTATCAATGGCACTTTGTGGAGCACCATGTTGCCCATGCCGCCAGCGCATTTCTGCCCTCGCCCTTTCAAGAAGCTGCTCTTCTGACACTGGATGGTCGTGGTGAAAGGGCTACCACAACCTATGGCATTGGCCAGCAAAATAGCATGCATCGCCTGGGGCAAGTCGATATGCCTCATTCGCTCGGCATCCTCTACGAGCAAGTCACTGCCTATCTCGGATTTCTGCACTCCTCTGACGAATATAAAGTTATGGCCCTGGCCTCATATGGCAAACCAGCGTATATTTCTGCATTTCGGGATATAGTCCGCTTGAGGGCAGAAGGCCAGTATACTATAGAGCCACCTCGGCTTGTGGAGCGTTTCGGTCCAGCTCGACGCAAAGGCGGAGCGCTGGAGCAACGTCATTATGATATTGCGCACTCGCTGCAATATGTGCTGGAAGAGACTGTATTGGAGATTGGACACTGGTTATATAGCGTGACGAAAATGGAGAATCTCTGTTTTGCTGGTGGAGTAGCCTTAAATTGTGTTTTGAATGCGCGGATGCGGGATCGCGGCCCCTTCAAACAGCTCTGGATACAACCGGCAGCCGGAGATGCTGGAACTGCACTTGGTGCGGCTCTCTGGATTGATGCGCAGGAACGCAAGGATGAGCGGCGTCTCTTTCAGATGGACCATACGTATCTTGGGCCTGCTTTTGGGGATGAAGAGATTGAGCAATTTCTGCAATGGACAAAGCTTCCCTATCGCCGTTTAAAGCATGTAGCGGAAGAGACTGCCGATCTGCTCGTGCAGGACAAGGTCATTGGCTGGTTTCAGGGACGTATGGAGTTTGGACCGCGTGCTCTGGGGGCACGTTCGATCCTGGCTTCACCGATGCATGCCGAGATGCAGAATCGCTTGAATGAAATTAAGGATCGGGAAGACTTCCGCCCTGTGGCCCCGGTGGTGTTGGAGGAGGAGGCGAGTAACTGGTTTGAGCTTGCTACCAGCTCACCGTTTATGCTCTTTGTTTATGACGTTATTCCTGAGCAAGCAGAGTATATTCCGGCGGTACGGCATATTGACGGGACCGCTCGGATACAAACCATCAACCGTGAACAACAGCCGCTCTATTATGATCTGCTAAAAGCCTTTCAAGCGCGAACCGGCGTCCCCATTCTGGTCAACACCTCATTTAATACGCGAGGCGAGCCCGTTGTTTGTACACCGCGTGACGCTATCGAATGTTTCTGGACCTCGCCGCTGGATGCCTTAATTATTGGTTCCTTTCTGCTAGAAAAGGTGCAGGGAAGCCTATGATGACGTATCGCGTTTCGGTGGTAGTGCCTACCTACAGGCGGCCAGAGCTTCTGCAACGCTGTCTTTATGCTCTTCTGACACAGGACTTTGATCCTGAAGCGTATGAAATTATTATTGTAGATGATGCGCGGTGTGCCGAAACGGAGCAGCAAGTTGCGCATTGGAGCGTGCAGGCCAGGATACGTGGACATACGCTCTGTTATCTTACGCCTGCCTGTTCTGTCTCGCATGGGCCGGCAGCCGCTCGCAACGTGGGATGGCGTGCCGCCAGAGGCCAGATCATCGCTTTTACCGACGATGATTGTATCCCTACACCTCACTGGCTCAAAGCTGGTGTGGCCGCTTTTACTGCTGAGGTAATGGCGGTCTCTGGCCGTGTGATTGTACCGCTTTCAGGTGTGCCTACCGATTATGAGCGGAACGCAGCGTATCTGGAGACGAGCGAGTTTGTGACCGCGAGTTGCTTCTATCGGAGAGAGGCCCTGCTCCAGGTTGGCGGTTTTGATGAGCGTTTCACCGCCGCCTGGCGCGAAGATAGCGATCTCTACTTCACATTCTTACAGCGTGATATGCTCTGTCGTAGCAGCCAGGAAGCGCAAGTCTTGCATCCCGTCCGCCCCGCGCGGTGGGGCGTAAGCGTGCAACAGCAGCGAAAGAGTCAGTTTAATGCCTTGCTCTACAAAAAACATCCCAAGCTCTATAAAGAACGCTTACAGCCATCTCCACCCTGGCACTATTACTGGATCGTAGGCGGCTTGTTACTTGGCCTTCTGGGCGTGACCCGGCGCTCGCCGCTGCTCACTATCAGCGGCCTTGCTCTCTGGAGCTGGCTGAGCGGAGAATTCTGTTTAAAACGATTGCAGGAAACATCGCACGCACCCGGACACGTCTGGGAAATGCTCATTACCTCTCTCATTATTCCGCCTCTTTCAATTTTCTGGCGTCTGGTGGGAGCGTTTAAATTCCGTGTATTCTTCTTATAGACATAATAGATTAGATAGAGAAAGAGGAGAAGCGCGTAGGGCAGATCGGCTTGCCCGTCTCCTGCTCGCGTACGAGGTTCTCGCCGAATATCGCCAATATGCAAAGGATATGGAATGATGGAACTGCCGCGTTATGTGCAGATTGAACCTGTTGGTCAGTGTAATTTGCGTTGCCAGATGTGTTCAATTCAGTTTCGCCAGGATGGACCACCCTTTGGACCACCGGCCTTTATGGATTTTGAAAGGTATACTCGTACTATTGACCAGTTTATCGGACTTCAGGAGCTACACCTTCAAGGTTTGGGAGAGCCTATGATGCATCCCCGTTTTTTTGAGATGGTCGAGTATGCCGTGGCGAAGGGGATCAAAGTGAGCACAAACTCGAATCTGACGCTGCTGAATGAGCGCCGGGCCGAACGCTGTGTGACGAGCGGGCTGGACTGTGTGCATGTTTCTATTGATGGTGCGACGGCAGAAACATATGAGCATATTCGTGTTCGAGCACATTTTGAACGCGTCCTGGCAAATCTAGAGCGGCTGAACAAGATACGAGAACGCCGGGACAGCCGCTTGCCGCATATTCGGCTAGTGATGGTCATTATGCGTCAGAACCTGGCAGAACTGCCTGCACTGGTGCGCCTGGCAGCTCGCTATGAGATAGGAAGTATCTTTGTGCAGCACCTCTGTCACGATTTTGGAGAGTCGAGTCTCCCTGTGCACTACCGGCCTATGCGCGACTTTGTGCAGAGTCAGACTTTGCTAGAAGAAGAGCCTGAGCGCGTCGATTTTTACTTTGCTGAGGCACGCGAAGTGGCCAGAGAACTGCATATAGAATTGAGATTACCTCGGACGCGCCTGAAAATGCATGCCCCTGGCACGCCTGGACCGCAGCGCTGCGATTGGCCGTGGAAGGGGGCATATCTGAGCTATCAGGGCTATGCCATGCCTTGCTGCATGGTTTCAACACCTGACCGCGTGAATCTGGGCCGCGTTGGGGAGCAGAGTGTTGCTCAGATCTGGAATGGGGAGCGGTATGAGCAGTTTCGCAGCCAACTCTCCTCCGAAGAAGCACCTGAAGTCTGTCAATCCTGTTCGCTCTATTCCGGCACTTTTTAATTTTTTTAGGGAGATTTTTTTCATATGGCAAGCGTCGATATTTTATTAGCTACCTATAATCGCCGAGAATCCTGTATCGCTACTCTGGCCGGTATCGCGGCGCAATCTCTCACAGATCTCCGGCTAATCGTGGCAGACCAGAGCCAGGAGCCGATTGAACAGGTACAGGTAGTAGAGATGCTGCGGCGTATTATAGAGGTACGGGGCGGCATCGTTGAATGGCACACGCGCCCACAAATTCATGGCATCGCAGAACAGCGTGATTTTCTACTGAAGCAGGCGACAGCTGAATATATTTTGTACCTGGATGATGATGTCTTTATGGAACCCTGGGTAGTGGAAAAGCTGTTGGCGGCTCTGCAAAAAGAGCAATGTGGTTTTGTCGGCGCGTTTCCGGCAGGGCTTTCGTATCGCTATGATGTAAGGCCGCAGCAGCAACACGTCGAATATTGGGAGGGACCAGTCGAGCCGGAAGCTGTCGAGCCGGAATCGCTGCAATGGGAACGCGCCCAGCTCCACAGAGCGGCAAATATTTACCATGCTGGGCAGACGCTACCGCCGGGAGAGATTCGTCTTTACAAGGTTGCGTGGATCGCTTCCTGCATTCTTTATTCGCGCCAGAAAGTGGAAGCTGTGGGTGGTTTCTCCTTCTGGCCACGCCTGCCCAGGTGGCATTCGGGAGAAGAGGTCCTGCTACAAAATCTGCTCATGAGACGCTGGGGTGGTTGTGCTATGCTTCCATCTGGAACCTATTATTCGCAGGTGCCAACAACCGTGCTCAATGAACGTGGAACTGTGGATGGCCACGCCCTGGCCTTGCTGTCGGAGATGATAGAGCGCTATGCGCCAACGAGGTCCAGATGAAGAGAGAGAATCCATTTGAGCCGGGATTATTGGGCAGATTAGCAAGGCCGCCGAAAAAAGTGGCCTTGTTACGCGCTTCGCGTATTGGCGATTTTCTGTGTGCGCTTCCGGCCCTGCGAGCGTTACGTAAAGGACTGCCCGACGCGGAAATTACGATGATTACCTTGCCGATTCTGGCCGATATTGCGGAACGTAGTCCTCATATCGATAGCGTCGCGTTATTTCCGGGCTTCCCCTGGATTGCCGAACAGTTCTTTGAGGCACGCAAGACGGTCCAATTTTTGCAAGAGATGCAAGCGAAAAATTTTGATCTAGCGATCCAGATACAGGGAACGGGTCTGTTTTCTAATCCCTTTACCCTGTTACTTGGTGCGCATGCTACGGCGGGATTTGTGCGCCGTGGCGATTCCGCAGGTTTGCTGGATGCCGCGTTGGAATATCCACGCAGACACGAGATACAAACGGTGCTGGAGATGATGACGTTTCTGGGCGTCGCTGAACAGGGGTATGAGTTGGAGTTTCCCCTCTGGTTGCAGGATTATCAGGATGCGCAAGCGCTTGTACGCGGCTATGCGCTGCCTCTGATCGGCCTGCATCCAGCGGCCAGAGAGAGTTCGCGACGCTGGTTTGTCGAGCGCTTTGCTGCGGTTGGCAATCAATTGCAGCGCAGCTATGGAGGAACTGTCTTGCTTCTTGGTGAGCCAGAGGAGCGAGAGACCGGAGACCGTCTGGCTCAGATGTTAGATGTGCCGTATCTTAATCTGATAGGAAAGACCTCGCTCGTCTCGCTTGGTGCAGTCATCACAATGTTAGCTGTCTTTATCACGAATGATACCGGACCCGCCCATATTGCCTACGCGCTGAAAGCTCCCACCGTCACCATATTCGGCAGCGGGAAACCAGCCACCAATGGCCCTCTTGTGAGTGGACCATTTCGCATTTTAAAATATGAGCTACCCTATCTCGCCAGTCAGGAGGAGACGGATCTGTCCGGCGAGCAACTGTTAGCAGAGATAAGCGTAGAGCAAGTGATAGAGGCGGCTGAAAGTATTTTTGTATGCTAGCTGAGAAGCAGGTGTCCGGGAGAGAGCGCCATGCGACGCATCTCGCCCCAAAGAAGAGGTAGGGAGCGTGGTTCATCCCGCTCCACTAGATAAATACGCTTGTCGGAGGAATCGAGACTGAAACGCCGGGCTGTTGCTGTTGTACCTGATAATCGATGGACCTGATAATATCATGCACAACGCTATTTTGTGTTAATGCTCCAACGGCTGCGGTAATTAACAAGGGATGCAATACCAGGCCAACGGCCCCAACGGCGATCTGATCCGTCCAATCTTGAGCGCCAACCTGTACGAATGTACCTTGATTAGCACGTTGGAGTACTACGGCAAGCGCTTTGTCTAAGCCAGTAAGAGCGCGCAGGGTGCTTTCTTTCTTGATCTGTACATTCACCACATCAGGACCGCCAAACTGCTGAGCATCGAAGCCTTTCGCCTGGTATTCGAGGACGAGCGCCTGGGCAATACCTTGCAGATTCAATTCCTGTGAGTGATAGAATCGTGTGTCCATGTAGTTCTCCTCCAATATTTCTTCTTATCACGCTTGATAACGCTTCTCTTACTTATGAAGAGAATGCAGCCTCCTTTGATAATAGACAAAGTGAACATAAAAGTCAAATCTTTTCATCCCTCTTTCAGCTACTTGTTAGGGTCTTCCTCTTCCATCTTTTCGGGTTTGACACCTTCATTACTGGAGTCTTTCCTTCTTTGGGAGGGATTTTACATCATACTTCTCTTTTTGCTTGTATTCAGATGGTCTCTTCTCACTTTCCAGACTTTGCTCTTTGTTGAAATGGTGGATATATTCAGATATTTCTATTCTATGGTCGCTTTATACTGAGAAAGGGTAGGAGATAGATAGTCTCTTACATGTAGAAATAGCGAATTACAATCAGAAAAAGGAGAAATCTCATGTCATTACCTTCTGGTACAGTGGTTACTTTACAAGCAGATACCGGCCTCTATTTGAGCCGTATTAATCGCGGTGGCACAGATCAGATTGAAGCAGCCAAGAAGACTGTTGATCCATTTAGTCAGTTTACCTGTATTTTGTTGAATAATGGCAAGATCGCCTTGCAAGCCGATAACGGCGTTTTTCTTAGCCGCATTAACCGTGGCGGGAAAGATCCAATTGAAGCAGCCAAGAAGACGATTGATCCTCATAGCCAGTTTACTCTGGTGCCGCTCGATAATCAGAAAGTGGCTCTGCAAGCAGACAATGGTGTCTATCTGAGCCGCATCAATCGTGGCGATGTCGACACAATTGAGGCTGCGAAGAGTAATACTGATCCATTTAGTCAATTCACTATGAACGTTCTCTCTTAAATACCCGCCTATCAGGAAGTCTATGACTTCATAGAGGATTAACCTCTGTGAAAGGGAACAGTATGCTTCCTTCGGTGTGTATTTAAGAAGCTGAAATCGACGAGATTCATCTCCCTCATAAAGTGATGAATCCCGTCGATCTTGCTTTTCGGGCACATCTATGGTATGCTCGTTTTATCAGTAAAATAAAACGATTACAGTAAGGAATGAGTTTTATGGCCCATGATCGCTTTTGCACCGGCGCGGCTCTCCTTTATGGAGAATTTCTGTGCCTTGTTGCCCATAGCCGTGTCATGTGCATTTTTGCTCATCCTTGAATAAATAGCAGGTAGACACAAACAGGCCGTGGGTGACAGATAGTCCGCTTCCACGGCCTTCTTCTTTGCTTTTTTGTTGTACACCCTTCCCTTTTGTCTGCGTCGTGGAATAGACGGTCTTTTGCTCTCCCATAACTCTTTTGCTACCTCTGTATGGAAATACGCGAGCTGCAAATTTGTCCATTGATTCTGCTCAATCTGGACGAATCTTGCCGTAGAAGGGATTTTATGCGCATTCAGCTTCAAGAGTATCGTGCTCTATTGACAATGTATCTCAAACCACAACTTTCTCGTGTAGGAGTGCTTGCTCTGCTCCTCTGCGTCGATATCGCGCTCCAACTGCTAAATCCCCAACTCTTACGCATCTTTATCGATACTGTGACTTCAACTGTTGTGCAGACATCACTGCTGGGAATCGCCCTCCTGTTTATGCTTGTGGCCCTGCTCCAGCAGTTTGTAAAAGTGATAGTAACATATCTCAGCGAGCTGGTAAGCTGGACCGCGACGAACGCTTTGCGCGTTGATCTGGCTCTCCATCTGGTTCGCCTTGATCTTACCTTTCACAAACAACATACTCCTGGTGAACTTATCGAGCGAGTGGATGGGGATGTGACAGAACTGGCAAACTTTTTTGCGCAATTTGTTGTGCGCATCCTGGGGAATCTGCTTTTGCTGCTTGGCGTACTGATCGTGCTCAGCTTGCAGGATTGGCGTGCTGGCCTGGCCCTGACCGGCTTCGCTGTCTTTGCACTGCTTGGGATTTATTTCGTGCGCAATGTGGCGACGAAACATTGGCAGGCCTTTCGCCAGGCCAGTGCGGAACTGTATGGCTTTCTAGAAGAACGTCTGACTGGTACAGAAGATATCCGCTCTAGCGGCGCACGCGCTTACGTATTACGTCGCCTGTACACATATACGCGTGAGCGCTTCCGCTCTGCTCGCCGGGCGCGGGTCACTTCGATAATTATCTGGTCTATCCCTATTCTGTCTACTGTTATTGGAACTCTGGTCGCATTTGTGCTTATTGCCTGGCTCTATCAATTGGGTACTATGACCCTGGGTATGGCTTTTCTGGTCTATTATTATACGCAGCTCATTTTTCAGCCGCTGAACTCGCTTACGGAGCAGTTCGACGATTTTCAGAAGGCAAGCGCTGGTGTAATCCGTATTCATGAATTGCTCCAGTTTAAGCGTCAGCTTGAAGATGGCCCTGGCGTGACCTTTCCACCAGGCCCCCTGGCGCTTGAGTTCGATGGTGTCTCTTTTGGCTATGGCGAGGAAGAAAAGATTATTGAAGATCTCTCTTTTCGCCTTGAGCCGGGCGAGGTGCTCGGTCTGCTTGGACGCACCGGCAGTGGCAAAACGACGCTTACTCGCCTGCTCTTTCGTCTGTATGATCCAGAACACGGCACCATTCGCCTGGGCGGTCACGATCTGCGCCAGGCACGCCAGCAGGACCTACGCGCTACTATCGGTATCGTCACACAGGATGTGCAGCTTTTTCATGCCACCGTGCGCGATAATCTGACCTTTTTTGCAAGGGATATTGCAGATGCGCGTATCTTAGAGGCCCTGGATACGCTTGGTCTTTTGCCCTGGTATCACTCTCTGCCCAATGGTTTAGATACTATGCTCGCGGCCAATGGCGGCGGACTTTCAGCCGGTGAGGCGCAACTGCTCGCTTTTGCACGTGTCTTTCTGCGCAATCCTGCTATAGTAATTCTCGATGAGGCTTCTTCACGCCTGGACCCGGCAACTGAACGTCTGCTCGAACAGGCTATTGATACTCTGTTGGCTGGTCGCACTGGCATCATTATTGCACATCGTCTGAGCACAGTGCAGCGTGCTGATAGTATCCTGCTCCTGGAAAATGGCCGTATTCGCGAATATGGTCATCGTGAACAACTCATCAATGATCTCGATTCTCATTTTGCCCGCTTGCTACGTACTGCCCATGAGGAGGTGCTCTCATGAAAACCTGGCGCTTTTTCTTGACGCTTATTCAACGTTTTCCACTTTTCTATCTCTTCAACTCGCTCTCTATTGTGCTGGTCTTCATTTTCGAGATGATTGTCGGCCTGATTGCTCGCTCTTTTTTCGATACTCTCTCTGCCCACATCCCAGGTGGCGTAACATATACGTATCTCTGGTGGATTGCGGCTCTGCTTCTGCTCTCTGGTTTGGGACATGTCGTTTTTATTGCAGGTTGCCAGATCACTAATTCGCCGTTTATGTATTATAGTGCCGCCCTCTTGCAGCGCAATCTCTTCTCTCGCATTCTGCAACTGCCCGGCGCACGCGCACTTCCAGCATCATCTGGAGAAGCGATTAGCCGTTTGCGGGATGATGTTGATGATAACTCCAGATTTTTGATGGGCTTTAACGATCTGATTGCCTATATTCTTTTTGTCGGCATCTCGATTGTGGTTATGAGCAGCATCAATAGCACAATTACATTGGCTGTCTGCCTGCCGCTTATTATCATTGTCGGTATCGTTAATTTTATGGGCCAGCGTATCCGCAGACGCCGTATGGACAGTCGCAAATCGACGGGGGCGGTGACCGGGTTTCTGGGTGAGCTCTTTGGCGCAGTTCAAGCGGTGAAGATCGCTAATGCCGAGGAGCAGATCGCTGAACACTTTCGCGCTATTAACGCCCAACGTTTGCAGACGACGCTGCGGGATCGCCTGCTGGACCAGATTCTGCAATCGACCTTTTCCAATACGGTCAGCCTAGGCACGGGCGCGATTCTGCTCCTGGCCAGTCAGTCTATGCATAGCGGAGCCTTTACCATCGGAGACTTTGCCCTCTTTGTCTACTATCTCGGCTGGATCACCGAGTTCACTATGCATTTTGGCAAAATGCTGACTGCATACAAGCAGGCCGGAGTCTCTATTGAGCGTATGCTTACTCTCTTGCAGGGTGCACCTCCTGCCTCGCTTCTCCAGTCCGGGCCGCTCTATATGCACGGCTCTTTCCCAGAGCTACCTCCACTCGTGCCGCTTGGAGAAGATCGCTTGCAGACTTTGCAGGTGTGCAACCTGTCCTACTCTTATCCAGGGACTGAACATGGTATTCACAATCTCAATTTTACGCTAAAGCGTGGCACATTTACGGTTATTACAGGCCGCATCGGTTCCGGCAAAACGACGCTTCTGCAAGTACTGCTGGGACTGCTGCCTCGCGATCAGGGCGAAATTCGTTGGAATGAGCAGCTTGTCGAGCAACCGGAGAGCTTTTTTGTGCCGCCGCGTAGCGCTTATACTTCACAGGTACCCCATATGTTTAGCGATAGCCTGCGCGAAAATATTCTCCTGGGCCTACCTATTCAAGATGAGCAAGCGTTAAAACAGGCACTCGACCTGGCAGTCCTGGCACCTGATATTGCAGAAATGCCTGCTGGCTTAGAGACAAAGATTGGCCCACGCGGAGTACGGCTTTCAGGCGGTCAGATCCAACGTGCGGCAGCCGCGCGCATGTTTGTGCGACCCGCCGAACTCTTTGTCGTCGATGATCTCTCCAGCGCCCTGGATGTAGAAACGGAGGCGCTATTATGGCAACGTATCTTTGCCCACCGAGAAGAGGCAACCGTTCTAGCCGTCTCACATCGCCGATCCGTCCTCCGCCGCGCTGATACCATCCTCGTCCTCAAAGACGGCACCATCGAAGCATCTGGCACGCTCGATGAACTGTTACTATCCAGCCAGGAGATGCGCCACCTCTGGTCCGGTCACTGGCAAATAGATGACCAACTAAATTTGTAGGATAGCGAAACGCACCGAGTAGGGACACGGTTCCGCGTGCCGTGGGGGATCGGCATCTGCCAGGAGAAAGCTGTGTCCTCTCGCCATCGTCCCCAGGTAGGGAGCGTGTTGATTCTGCTAATCAATTGATTGACAAAGCGATATTTCTGATTTATACTTAATCAATCAATTGATGGAGAAGAAATTATGGACCCTATTGAGCGACCCTCTCAGGACATCAATGTCGTAGCTGAGCAAATCCTTAGTGAGGGTGTCGCGCCCAAAACACAAGGCGATGAACGGCGGAGATCGTTGGTACTGGCGGCTTACCATCTCATCGCAGAAAGAGGCTTTGAAGGTCTCCGGACGAGAAATGTTGCGACACGCGCTGGCGTGAACATTGCCACTCTTCATTATTACTTCGCCAAAAGGAAGATCTCATTCAGAGCGTGGTCGAATATCTGCTTCAGCAGTTTATGACGGCATACTTGCCAGATTCTCCTTTTGAGATGAAGACTCCAGTGGAGAAAATTCGTGGAGAGCTTGCAGAGTTGCAATATCTTTTGCAAGAAAAGCCGGATATGTTTATTGTTTTCAATGAGCTCGTTCTCCGTTCACTGCACGATCCAGCAATCCATCATATGCTCAAGTGGTTAGATGAGGGATGGCATGCCTATCTTGTCCAGGTCATTCGCGATGGCAGAGAGCAGGGCCTGTTTCGTGCGGATCTTGATCCGGATAGCATGGCAACCTGGCTGATCCTGCTCAATAAAGGGACCACTCTTCACTGGATGACGAATCCAGGTGCAATCGATTTTGACCGTATTCGAGCAGATGTCGAGCACAGGCTCATGAACTGATTCAATGTTCTTTTACGAGGAAGGGGTAAATCCATATGTATAACTGGCTTGTTCTCCTCAATCTTGCAGCAGCATTTTATAACGTTGGAACTATCTGGTTAACCCAGGTAGATTGGCAGCTTTGGAAACATGTTGGTAGAGAGACATTTGATGCGTACCATCTTGCATGGTGGCATAGTGTATGGTGGTCTATTTTCCCTCTGGCAGCCGTGTCCTTCGTAGGGATTTGTGCTCAACTTTTCTGGCGTCCGTCGGTTCCTCTATGGATGCTCTGGCTCGCACTCATCATACAGCTACTCGCGTATAGCGGGACAGCATTTTGGTGGGGACGAGGGCAGGGAAAACTGAAACAGGTGGTTTTACCAACTGGGGACATCAATTCTCTTTATCAAACGCTTGTTCGTACCAATTGGATTCGCGTCGCATTATTCACCTTCGCCGGGCTATTGCAGTTGTGGATTGCCATCGTAAGTTTCTCTCGTTAATAATCTTCACCGGTATTGCTTAATATTCTTTTGCAGCATCCAGATTGCCACGACAGAGCTCCTCAAGTGTCTTCAGCTCATCCATAAACTCAGCGTCGCTCTGGTTGGGCTTTTGCTCAAGCTCCTCAAGCACTTCAAGGGTGAACGTTCCTGGCTCCACTTCTTTCCAGTCCTTTTGTAGCTTGCTGTTAATCGCAGACCCTGTCGTAACCGAGAATTGAAAGCGGTTTTGTACGCTTTTCAGATTAGCCGCATGCCCTATAAAGTACTTTCCATTTAGCATATTGGTGATGATATAGACTCCACCAGCGGCTTTCCGTTCCTTATAATCGTTGAGAATTTCTTTTCTTTTATTCATGATAATTATTCTAGCAGGATTCAGTTCTAAATGGAAGGACAAGTAACAAAGTGATATATGTGGATTTCAAGTTTAAATTCTTACCTTTTTAGCCTGTGCGCTACTAATGACCTGATATAAAATAGCTTGACATTTTAAGCTGTTCCAGGTAGATTTAGCTGTGTTTGCGAGAACCTTTATTTGCATATTCGCGTTTTTGAGAAGAGGCAGGTAGTCAGATTTCGAGTGTTTGTGCTTCTATTTCTTAGTCTTTGGAGAAAACCGCAATGTATCATCCTACGACACGCCTGCTTACTATTCTTGAGCTGTTGCAAACCCATCCTTATCTCAGTGGCGAGGAGCTAGCTGGCCGTCTTGAAGTCGAGAAGCGCAGTGTACGCCGCTACATTCTGATGCTTCAAGAACTGGGTATACCCGTTGAGGGGACGCGTGGCCCCGGTGGTGGTTACCGGCTGCGTCCAGGCTATCGTCTGCCCCCACTTCTCTTCACGGAAGAAGAGGCAACCGTGCTGGCTCTTGGTCTGCTGGGGACGCCCTGGCTGGAGATTGAACTGTCATCGGTTGCGGTTGAAGGGGCGCTGGCGAAGCTCTCGCGTGTCCTTCCGGCGAGTGGACGTGAACGCTTGCACGCCATCTCCTCCTCTATGATTCTCTCTCCCCATGAGCACCAGGAAAAGCCCGATCTTGCCCTGCTGGTCAGCTTGAGCGAAGCCATCCAGCAGCATCAGCGCCTGCATCTTGATTACTGTTCGCAACACAACAAGGTTACTCAGCGCCAGATCGAGCCATATAGTCTGGTTGGCTCACATGGTCATTGGTACGTTGTCGCCTATTGTCTATTGCGCCAGGAATTCCGTCTGTTTCGCCTGGACCGTATGCAAAACGTACAACGTCTCTCCGGAAACCTTTCAACGTGACGAGGATTTCGATTGCCGGGCCTTTGCCACCGCCCGCCTGATCACCATACCCGCCACCTGGACTATTGAGATCGAATTTCAAGCTGAACTGCACATCGTCAAACAGAAAATCCCGGTTACCTATGGCAGTCTGGTCCCTACCTCAACAGGTGTGCTCTTTCAGACCCATCACTGCCACCTCCCTTCTGTGGCCCGCTATCTGATGAGCCTGGATCTGCCTTTTACCATTCAGCACCCCGTTGAGCTACGCGAAGCCCTCCTCTGCCTGGCCCAGCAAATGATCCAGATCGCCACAACGCCTTAGCGAGATCTTTCTTCCACCCGTGTATTTTGGAGTGCCGTAAAGCCCCACTCATCAGCCTGTCCAGGCATTTGTAACACCTCCAGCAGACCCTTCTCGCGCCGTAGAGACCACGTAGGGTCGGCTGTTGATCTCTGACCGCCTCGCCGCGCGGTCCTCTCGCCCTATTGCGAGGGCGCGAAATGCGGTCATGGCCTATTATTCTATTTCCACTTATTCTGCCCTGTATTAGAATAGCTTCTCGTGTGCATTTCAGGTTTCATATGTCCAGACACTGGAAAGGAAATCCATGCTAGAAACACTCAACTCTGTCCCCTGGAATAAATTGGGTCATGCATATGGCGAGGCCAGCGATGTCCCCGATCTCGTTCGTGCTCTTGCCTCTCCTGAACAGGAGGTCTACGAGGAGGCACTAAGCCACCTCTGGTCTAATGTCACTCATCAGGGTACAGTCTATAGTTCAACTGCTTATGTCGTCCCTTTTTTTTGTGAACTGCTAGAAGCGCCCGAAGTACAAAATAAGACCGAACTACTTAACTATCTGGCGACGATTGCCCATGGTGCCTCCTATTGCGATGTTCATGTGCGCGAACCAGAGCGCCGGGATACGCCTGAGATGCAACAGCAGATTGCTGAAGAACTGAGTTGGGTCCAAGCCGCCAGTGATGCGGTGGCTGCTGGCTATCCAACCTATCTGCATCTATTGCAGTCACCAGATCCCGAACTGCGTGCTTCTGCCGCCCGTACGCTCTCTTGCTGCCAATCGTACGCAGCCGTGGTGGTGCCAGCGATGAAACAACACCTTGCAGTAGAAGCATCTCCACTGGTAAGTGCCAGTCTATTGCTCAGTCTGGGTCTACTACTGCACGAGCACGAAGAGACCGCTCTGTTCTTCGCACACATGCTTCAAATAGCAGAAGATCCCCTCATCCAGGTTGCTGCGGCTATGGGCACTGCTTTCGCGCTTAAGCAGCAGACCGGCCAGCAAGCTTTGCATGTGCTCATTGGAAGCTACGATCTCCCCTTAGACATCAAAACTCGCTTCGGCGAACTTCCCTTTGCCGAAATAGACTTTGATGCTTACGTCAGTCTTGCTCTGCGTTGCATCGGCCTTTCTATCGCTCCTCTCGTAATACCAACCTTGCTCCGCGCCGTCAGGAATAGCAATGCCTGGAGTGGTCTCACCCTGGTCCCCAACCTGCTCTACTTCGCCTTTGGAGAGCAGAGGATCACACGCACCATGACGGTCTTTGACCTGACCGATCTCCAGCGAGACGCGCTCCGCGCTATCTCTGAAACGGAAGCCCTCTGGGGATTTGCTAATATGTCATTTGCCGTTGGCGGTTTCTTCGATCCCAAATTCCCAAATTCAAATTCCTCATTTTGGGATCGTAAGGATCTGACAGCCTTTCTTGCAGGCCAAAACGTCTTCCGCAATTAACCCCGATCCTCGTTTTCCACAGACGCAGGTAGGATCATCCATACAGGGCTCCCAACATTTTCTCCCCCCGATTTCCCCTCTAAGCAAGAGGGGAAATCAGTGATTTGAAGAGCATTTGAGGCAAAAATAGAACCCTTGAAAGCATTCTTGAGGCCACCAGGAAACAGAGAAAAAAGATGTTCCACGAAAACAGAAGAACTCAGGCGAGCTTCTCGGCGTCTCTCTCCAACATCTCTCTTGAAAATATGCTATTCTCATCTTCTGCATGAATTGCCACTTGCTTAGAGGGGGGATTTGGGAGTAGAAAAGGAATCAGCATCTGGTACAACACGGTCGTTCGTGCCGATCTCTCACCCATCATCATTGGGCGTGGAACCAATGTCCAGGATAATTGCACACTCCATGTGCCCACGGACGGGATGCGCGTACCTCGCTACACATTTGGCGGAAGTGGCTTTCTAGGCTTGTTCAAGGCTTTCGCTTGTTTCTGGTCGAGGGTCAAAAAGACCTCTTCCTGATGAAAGGGAAAGAGCAAGGAAAGACGGTCTCAAGCCCCTTCGACTTCTCCGCACCAGCTCGTTGGGCATCCCGTGGGTTTTTGATATAATCTACAAAGAAGATTTTTTCGGAGGAATCAAGTATGGCATCACATGAACATACAAGCATTGTTGAGCGCTGGATGGACGATGTATTTACTCACGGCAACTTGAGCATCCTTGACGAACTTCTTGCTTCTGAGTTTATCTCTACTGACCCAAGTGGCAAGATAGCAGCACAGGGTCCTGATGCATTCAAAAAATGGCTCCATTGGTATCGTGCCAGTTTTACCGATGCAGAATGGAAGATCCATGAGAATTCTTGATATCGGAGACAATATTGTGGTTCGTTACTCGGGTCAAACGACCTATCAAGGAGGTCTGCTCGATATTCCCTCAAAAAAGCAGCGCGTAACGGAGATGGGCATGCTCATTTTTCGTATCCATGAAGGGAAAATCTATGAAACTCTGTGCAGCACTTTGTGATTTCAAACTCGTCCTCTCATTAGGTGCTATTCCCATGATGAAAGCGGAAGAATCATAAAAGCACAAGAGTGACCCCTTCAAGGAAAGATCTTCAATGATTGGTGTTTTCTTCGCTGTTTTTCGCTGCAATGAGTTCAGCAATACCAGCTAGAATACGCTCCAGTCCGAATGTGAAGGCAAATTCTGGGCTGGAGGCACTTTGATATTCCTGCCCGGCAGATGTTCCAACCCGTGTTGCCACCGGGAAACGAGCCGGGTCGATGAGTTTGTCCAGAAGCGGCGCGCGGGCGACCCACCATTGCTCATCCGTCATCCCGCTGTCTTGTTGGGTACGATCACGCGTCGCCTGAGCGCGAGCAGCACCCTCCACATGAGTCAGAACAAGGGCGAGCACAGCGTCCATCTCCACATCACTGAGTCCGAGTTTATCAAGTGGGCGGAGTTCGGCTTCATATTTGATGGCAGCATGGGGACCAAGAACTGAACGCCCAGTAGCGGCCTGCAACATCCACGGGTGCCTGTGGTAGAGATCCCAGTTTCGTTTCGCGATAAATTGAAGCGCGCCACGCCAGCCTCCTGGTTGCTGCGATGGACCCGCGACGCTTTCATAAAGTTCTCCGTAAGCTGTATCGAACATGAGGTCAATGAGGTCGGCCTTGCCCGGAACATGGGTGTAGAGGGACATGGTCCCTACGCGCAGCCGTTCAGCCACATTCCGCATCGAAAGGGCATCTACACCGTCCGTGTCCGCGATGTCTATGGCAGCAGCCACGATGGCTTTCAGCGTCAGGCCCGAACGCCCCGCCTCGGTCTGGGAACCCCAAAGTAGAGCCAGACTTCTGGCTGGGTCAGCGGGTGAAGGGTTTTTGTGGTTCACAAGTATATTCTCCAATTGGGATGCAGTCACTGCTCTCTTCTTGACACTATTCTATCACATAGCGTACCCTGTACGGTACGATGTACGCTATGCAACATTGTTGGTTGCTCTGGAGAGAGCAAGTTATGCAAGAGACAAGCGAAAAAAGAGAAAGAAGCGTATCTATGGAAAGTAGAGCACTCGCCATTGCCGCACACGGGGTGCGCAAGCACTATGCAGGAGCAAAAGCTGGGACTGGACTCAACGGGTTCGATCTTGAGGTACAGTCCGGAACAGTCTGTGGGCTTCTTGGCCCGAACGGGGCAGGGAAAACCACAGCGGTGAAAATCCTGTCCACCTTACTCGAACTCGATGATGGTCAGGCATGCGTGGCTGGGTTCGATGTCACGACACAGGCACGACAAGTGCGTGAGCATATCGGATTGGTCGGTCAATATGCTGCAGTTGATGAGATTTTGACCGGTCGCCAAAATCTGGTGATGTTCGCTCGGCTCAACCATCTCTCCGGCCACCAGGCCGAGCTTCGTGCTGACGCATTACTGGAACAGTTCGCGTTGAGGGAGGCTGGCAAAACGCCGGTCAGCACGTTCTCTGGTGGAATGCGCCGCCGCCTGGATCTTGCCGCAAGTCTGATTGTCTCCCCCTCGGTGCTCTTCGTGGATGAACCGACCGCCGGACTCGATCCGGCAGGCCGGCGAGAGGTCTGGACCGCCATTCGATCACTGGTTGGGGCTGGTACAACGGTGTTGCTGACGACCCAGTATCTTGAGGAGGCTGATCAGCTTGCTCATCGCATCTGCATGCTCAAGGAGGGACGGGTTATTGCCGAGGGCACTCCAAATTCACTCAAGTCCGCCCTGGGTGGGGACTGGCTTGACATCGTTTTGCGCCCTGGAGTCGAGACAGCCACCGTGGCGCAGATCGTGAAGCCAGTTGCCTGCGGTGACATCCGCATCGATGCGCAGATCAACCGGATCAGCGTTCCCGTCACGGATCGGACTAGATCCCTGATCACCGTTGCAACGGCACTCTCGGAGGCAGGAATCGAGCCGGAAGACCTCGCTCTGCGCCGACCAACCCTCGATGAAGTCTTCCTTCATCTCACCGGTTCCGCAGAGGCAGAAAACGCATTGGAGGTTGCATTATGAACTCAACGCTTCATCCATCTGAACGCATCACCCAAACCAGTTCGCCCATCGCACGGTTCAGTTGGGCCATGGCCGATGCCTGGACCATTACTTGCAGAGATCTCACACACTGGCGACTCCGCCCCGGAGCGGTGATCGTGGGGTGGATCTTCCCGGTCATGATCGTGCTGATGTTTGGACTGCTCTTTGGCGGCGCAATTCGCGTGCCAAACGGTGGGAACTACTTCGAATTTCTGATGCCTGGCATGTTTGCCACGACCATGCTCTTTGGCCTCGAAACCACGATGATCGCCATCACTACTGACGCATCCAAGGGCGTCACCGACCGGTTCCGGTCACTGCCGATGAGCGCATCAGCCGTTGTCCTGGGCCGCTGCATTGCTGATCTGCTCAACTCCATCGTGGGGTTGGCTCTCCTGATCGGTACCGGACTGCTTCTGGGATGGCGTTGGCATGCTGGGATGTCAGCCGCGCTTGCTGCGGTCGGGCTGCTCCTACTCCTGCGTTTCGCCCTCCTCTGGGTCGGGATCTTCTTCGGGCTGATCGCGAAAGGGCCTGAGTCGGTTACATCGGTGCAAATCCTGGTCTGGCCGATCAGTTTTCTCTCGAATGTCTTCGTGAACCCGTCGACGATGCCGTCCTGGTTGGGGGCAATGGCCCAGTGGAATCCGCTCTCTGCGACCACCTCGGCTATCCGGTACCTCTTCATGAACCCCGGATGGCAAGCAGGTTCCTGGATCTCCGAGCATGCAGTACTGATGGCACTCGTGTGGCCGATACTCCTCATCGCTATCTTCCTGCCGCTCTCGGTGCGTACCTATCGTCGGCTTAACCGCTAGTCCTACTTTGGCAGTTTCTCTGAGCATATTTTCCTCAAGCCTGCCGGCAAGCTCATTGCTCTTGCATTGAGTGCCAAAGATCAGCTTTTGTCAGTTGGCTTGCGGAGTCGATCGAATCGAAACTACCAAAGTAGGATTAAGGTACGGGGCATTTTCTGCATCTTTAGGAGAGGTCTTTCCAATCAGTTCATTCTCAAGTGAGATACTGCAATTGTGATCTAAAGTGACTTTTATCATGTTACCAATCCTTTTCCACTACATCTCTATCCCTTTTACTCGATGTTCTGGCCAGCAAGAATGCCTCTGCCGCTTTCATGAAGATCGTCAAGTGACTGTTCATCTGGCGCGAATTGATCCGCAAGTGCTTCTCCTGACACCGCTCTCCTTTGCGCAAGAGTTTGCCCAACAGCCTATCGAACTGGTCGAGGGCTTGGTCAGTCAGATCTTGTGACAGTTCGCGCAGAAACAAGAGACGCTCGACCAGTTGCTTGATACTTTTGGGCGAGGCCACACTAGGAGTCTGTCGTAACCAACTCAGGCGAGTCGCGCCACCAATACTGGTCTCCGCCAAAAGGAGACCGTCCAACCTGGTTCGCTGCTCCAGCGTGAGTGGCATGGTTAAGGTACGCAAGAGTCGTCGATCTGCGATCTTCAGCACAATCCACACCAAGCGTTCGATGTGGATCATCGAGGGAGCGAGGATACCCTTGGTACGCAATCGCTCTAGTGCGGTCTCGATCAGCGGAAGCGGACGATCACTCTCCATCGCGTCAGAAAGCAGGGACCGGGCTACCAACATATACTCTTTCCAGCCACAAGAACGAAATCCACATTCCTTCCGTAATTCATCCAGGTGTTCATAGAGCGTATTCTCCCTCTCACCATAACTGGTAAAGGCAGAAGCAGGGACATCGACTTGCTCGGCAATTGCGGTAAGCACGGCTCTGGGAACCTCTTTCACTTCCATGAGGGTACGACCAGGAAACTTCAACAGGGCCAGTTGGACGGCGAACCCAAGGCGATTAGAAGCACGTCTTCGACGATTGATCAGCTCACGCTCTTTCTCCGTAAAGGTGTAGTGACGTGCAATGTCTCGATCAGAGAGGTCAGAAGGGATTTGTGTCAGGGCATGGCGCTGTTCTGGGTTGAGGTAGGTTGGGATCTTGTCATAGCTAGGCACGGTAGGCTTTTCCCCCATTTTGCATTGGTTGTAGCATACTGCCTGCTTAGAGTCAATAAAACCGCTTGGGATGGGAAAGGAAGCCTATCTGTTCCAGGCTTAGCGGGGAGAAAACCAAGCTGAATCGCCTGACGCTTGCTCGCTTGGAACAAGTCGCAGCCTCACTGCAAGCTGAGTTGACCTCGCTCTCATGAGCTGATCCATTCTTCTTCAAAAGATCTTTTGGACAGGCTTCCTCTAAATAAGTGCGGTTGTAGTGCACTCACTACAACCCTCTAATGACGCCTCTCTCTGCTCGCGTGCCCTTGTTGCCCTTCTCTGCGCGATGGTGTGCCATTTTCCCATCTTCTTGCACAACACGCCACTCTTTGCGGTATACTGGAAACACTCAGTTGGAGGGGTGGAGCCCATTGGCACCTGAAACGAACAGATGCGTTAAAAGGAAGGAAATACAGTATGGCCAATATCCACTATGGAAAGATAGGCGATATATGGAAGCATCTCCCACTCGCCGAAATCCTTACGATCGAGGCTCCTACCAAGTATTGGGAGTCTCATGCCGGTTCTTCACACTATGCACTGACACATTCGCCAGAGCGGGATTACGGGATTTTCTATTTTGCTCACGCTGCCAGTCACTCAGAAATTCTTACCCACTCCGTTTACCTCCAACTTCTCAAGGGAGAGAAACCAAACGGACCGCTTCGCCTCTTTCCTGGCTCCCCTCTCCTGGCGATGAAGGTGCTACAACCTCAGAATCCAGCCTTTCTTTTTTGTGACCTCGATCCTCAGAGTCTCTCTACTATCACTGACGATGGTGCGAGGGTCGGTCTCTCTCCCGACGCGGTGCAGGTCGTCCAAGGAGATGGGATAGGATTACTTAATCGTCTCCTTGCCTCGCTCGATTCTCTTGAGATAAGAAACACCTTTGCACACCTTGACCCGTATTTGCCATTCGCAGCCAATGCAGAGGGAATCACTTCGGTTGATCTGTTTTGTGAGATGAGCAGGCGAGGGGGGAAAACAATGTTGTGGTATGGATTTGACTCAAAAAGCAGTCAGGAACACATTCATCAGCAACTCCAGCACGCTTTTCATGCTCCTCCCTTTCATCCAACCGTGGATCAACTGTGGTGTGGAGAAATTACGCTGAACGCCATCCATATTCCAGATTATCCTTTTAATCCAGGTGTGATGGGGTGTGGAATTATCCTGAGTAATATGAGCAACGCCTCGCAGACGGCCTGTAAACATCTTGGTGAAGCATTGGAAACCTTGTATGCATCTGCGACGCTTCCTCACCACCAAAGTGGGGCACTTACCTTCAGTGAACGTCCTCTCTGATTACGATTGTTCTGGCTGTATGAGCGATTGCGCTCCTCAACACCTATCAACAGCCCTCAATGATTGTATCGTTCGTCTACCAGGAAATACTCTTAATAGAACCTCATCGGGAAGAAATACAGGTTCGAAAAATCAGAGTGCATGCTCACAGCTATAGAAGCCGCCAAACGCACTGGACATCTGTGAACGCACTATCCGCCGCTGGACCCTTCGCGGCAAACTTCCTGCAACCAAACATGGCTCAGAGTTTTATATTGCCCTCGCCGATCTCGAACCCTTGCTCGACGCTCGCCCGTCAGATGTCAAAGTACTTTTCACTCGCCTCCAGGCCCTCGAAGATGTGCAAGCTTCGCAAGCTTCCCGCCTCACCGATCTCGAACGCCAGGTCTTCCTCTTACAAGCAAAACCACATCTCTGAGTTGGAGGCTCGCCTCGCTGAACTCGAACGCATCCGCCGCAGACGCAAACCTTCCACCGGCGGACAACTCCCTGAACCTCCAATTTCATCATAATCAAATAACCACACTTCACAAAAAATGCTGACCAGACAGTGACCGACAGGTGTCCGGTCATCTCTCAAGTGGCTGCTCTGCGAGGTCTCACAACTATTTCATCATGAGAGAATTGCACCATCTTGTTCACTGGCTTCAGCTCGTCCTTGTTCGCTAGCATTGCATCATAATGCAATCGACAACAAAAAAAGCACTTGGCAGATCACTCCAACCAGGCGCTACCTTTTCACCGTCTTCCATTTCACCATGATGCAATTCGTCTTCATTTCCGTGGGCATGCGGCAACGGTCCCCTTTTCGCACACCCCCACCCTATTTCCTGGCCACACTCTGCTCCCACATTCCCTTGTTCTTTCTCTCTCTCTTCGTGCTAGGGGACTGCCCTCTCCTTTCACTGCCCGATCTGCAAACAGTTCCCTTTTCCAGAGGAGAATGCGACTGGTGGATAGCCTGTAAATCCCAACATTCAGCGGGAAGAATTTGTATAGTATCCTGGTCAGCAAATAGCCTAGAGGAAGCTTCCTCAGTTGACAATGGCCCGCAGAGTTCTACAGATTCTTCCCGCTGAATGTTGGGATTTACATAAAGTATCGTAGTTTATCTTGTTGCTGTACTTGCACTATTTTACAGTTGCATTGGCGCATTTTCTGTATGATGCCGGTGGTCTATACGACTCTGCGGTATCATCCGTTGCATTTGACTGAGTACTATCGTACTGCCTACCCACTCCCACAGACAGAGGCAAGCTCACACTTCCCGTGCCCCAAAATGGTAAATGCCCTACGACGTGGATCTGGCCCACTTTTGAAACATCATGCGCCGTAGGCGCACCACAGCGCATGATGTTTCTTCTGACCTCGTTTCCAGGGTCATACGCCGTGGTGCGCCCCAGGCGCATGATGTTTCAAAGTTGGGTATGAACCATTAAGCTGTTGATTTCTTGGCAATTATCCTGCTGATCAGATATACTCAGGGAAGATGGTGTTGTTGTCTTTCTTCGTACGAGAAGTGACGCGTCATGACTGAATCGTTTTTCCCGCTCACGGCGCTCTCTGAGGTTCAAAGAGCGCAAGCCTTAGAACATTTTACCATCATCCGCCCGGCTCTCGTCGATGGAGTCTCCCAGGCGCAGGTGGCACGCGCCTCGAAGAAGGCCGAAAGTACGATCCGGCCAGCTGGCCGCCGAGATCCAGCAGACGGCCGAGGACCTGGCCCGCATCCGGACACGGGACGGTGCGCTGAGTCGGCCGACCTGCAAAGCGGAGTGGGAGGCCTGCCCCGAGCACGAAGCCACCCTGACCAGCACCAGGGGGAGTTCGACCTGCCGTGTCTGCGGTCGCTCGTGGGATTGGGACCGCTTGGGCCTGCCCTGCACGGAGCCGGCGGCCTTCCGGGTGCAGGACCGCGAGGGCAAAGACATGCTGCTCTGCGCCGGGCCCGCGATCGCCGCCCGCGAGCAGATGGAAGGGGCGACGGTGCAGCCCATCGAGCCCGAGGGATGAACAGTGGGAGCGACCTTGGCAAGGATGCGCCCTACCCCTCTGGATTCCTCGGGGCAGATCGCCTTAGCCCGATTCCTCGGGTGCGCTGGCGGCCCAATCCCCATGCCTGAAATGGAAGCTTCGGCCTCTCCTCCTGCCTTGCCGCGCTGGTTCGGACCTAGAGCCAGCCCCGATGATCCGGCCGTCTCGGCCCTGATCGACCGCGTCGCGCGCGGGGCCGGGTGGGCAGACATCGGCGGTTCGTTCAACCTCAACGTGCGAATAGACGCTGAGCCGCCGGTTGTCCTCCGGGTTCATAGGCCGTGGGTAACGCGCGGCCGAGTGGCTGGACTGCGACGCCTGCGCGAGCGGCTCCAGCGCACCCAAGTCCGAGTCGCTCGGCCGATTTGGATGTTCGGCTCCGACCTCGTGAGGGTCGCTGATCGTTGGGCTGAGCTTGAGGAGTTCATCGATCACGTGCAGCCGCCGGCGACCCAGGACTCCTACGTCCGCCTATTCGAGGAGCTCGGACGTCTTCACGCGGCGCTCAAAGCAGTCTGGGAGCCCAGTCCGCCCGAACCTCTCGACGACCACAGGACATTGGGCCAACTGCGTTACTCGGTCGGCTTCACACGCCGCCGGCTCGGACCCCGTAGCGAGCCGGTCGTGCGTCGGATGCGCCAACTGACTGGTGAGCTGTCCAAGCTCCGGAAGGGTGTTGAACTGCCATTCGCGCCGATTCACGGTGACTACCGCTTGGGCAACGCGGTCGAACTGTCAGACGGCTCATGGGTCACCCTGGACCTGGATTTTGTGAGGGTCAGGGAGCGGCTGTACGACATCGCGGGCGCTCTGAGCCTGATGCGCGACCTTCCCGGCATCGCCACCAGCCTGAACCCCGGTGCACAGAGCGGCGAATGGCTCGAGCCGCGACTACTGCTCGACGCCTATGAGCGCACCGCTCCGGAACCCCTGACTCCCGACGAGCACCGTTGGCTTCCCGGGGCTCTGGCCCTTGTACCCTTGCACTGGGCTGCCACCGCCGGACTCGTAGGAGACGGCGTCGAGGAGGCGGAGAGCGCAATGAGCGCCGCCGAGGCCTGGTGGTCGCGTCGGGCTGAACTGTCGTCGTAGTCCGGCGGCCGCGCTCGGGGAACGGATCCGAGGCACCTCTTAGCTTAGATCGCGAAAACTCTGCTACGAGCGGTAGGGTTGTCTCGTGGCCACGCAGCCGATCGACCCCATCGAGGAGCACATCGCTCAGGCGATGGCTGACCCGAAGTTCGTGGCCAGCCTGGAGGAGATCGAGGCGGCCGCCGAGCGGGGCGAGCTGGAGACGGTCTCCGACGAGGAGCTGGGCCGCCACCTCGAGGACGCTCGGCCTGCCGAGCCCGCGCCTAGAACGACACCACGGCGGTTGCAGGCTGGCGCACCGAGTGCCACGATAGCCCTTTCGTGAGAACACCGCTGGGGCTGCTGTAAACTTGCGAATTATGAGGGCCTTCCGCTGCTTTGGTGAATGATGAGCTTATCAGGAGGTTGCTCTTTTTCGCCATCTGCTCCCAGAGCCGTACAGATCTTTTCCCGATCTTGTTATTGTTGGCCTTATCACCAAAGTAGCGGGAGACCCTCATAATTCGCAAGTTTACAGCAGCCCCCTCATCACGGGAGAGAACACGAAGCACTTTCTCAAAATTTCTAGGGTCAGTAGTATGGTTTCGTCAAGGCGGAAAATGCTGAGGAAGCGGTGATGCTGCACGAAGAGTCGAGGCTTCTCGTTCCTGATGGTACAAGCCGCGAGATGATGGACCACCTACGAAACTCTTTGAGCGACGATAACGTCGTAGACGAAGTTTCGGACGACCTGCCCGTTGTATTTCGCTTCAATCAGGCGTTCGATGTCTTGGAGGAAACCCGCGCGTTCCTGGTCATTGAGGCTAGTAACCAGGGAGTCGGTGTGTAACCAGCCTATGTAAGAGGCGGTCGAGTAACTCATGGGGATTTCGGAATGGTGACGTTCGACCGAGCGGAACTCGGGTTGCTGATCCAACTCCGGGTACATGGTTGGAACGTTGTCAGGTGCCGTTGGCTGGAAGAACGGATCGTTGCTCAGGCCCCATTTCCTGTAATAGGGCTGCGTATCTGCAAAGAAGCCTGGTGTGCCTCCTCTCACGTGGTGAACATGAAGGATCGTCAGGAATCCTCCCGGCTGGAGAGCCTCGGCGGACTTTGAGAAGCGGACATCAGGGGCGAGCCAGTGGAAGGCACTTGCACTCATCACCGCATTGAACTTTTGAGGAGGCAGAGGCCACTCTTCAAATGAACTCACCTCAACTTGCACGTTGGGAAACCGCTTGAGGTTTCGTCTTGCCAGAGCAGCAAGGTGGGGGCCAAGTTCTAGAGCCAGCAGATCTATGCCGTGTTGGGCCAGCGAGATACTGAGCTGTCCTGTACCACAGCCGATCTCAAGAACCCTGCTTCCATTGTGAAGGTTGGATAACGCGATGACCGTATCGACCACCTCTTGTGGGTACAGTGAACGGTATGCGTTGTAGTATTCGGCAACCAAGTCAAATGATTCCCGTCGGCGACCTGATTTCCCGTTATTCATAGTAGCCATTCTATAAACCCTCTGCGGTGAAGTCTCCTCCCTCACATCGTATCACATCTCCACACACTTTACCTGGAAGCATATAGGCGGGAGGAGAGCCACGGAAGGCGTCAGACGAGGCTTTTTGGGAGATGGGCGCTCGCCTCAGAGGCGGCATCGATCTCGCCTCCTTGCGCCAAAATCGTTTGAAATCCCTGTAAGTATCTAGCAGTGTCAAAAGAAACCACCCTTGACCCACATGAAGAGAAGCAGTACCATAGCTTCAAAAAACGGATCATCATAGCTCTCCCCGACAAAAAGGTTCTTGATCTTCTCAGTCGGATGCACATGATGCACCAGATACAGGAGTCCTTTTGATGTCTGCTTTGCCCGAAGATTTTCTCCAATTTATGCGCGATGTTTACGGAACAGAGGCGGCCAATGCCTGGTTGCAACGGCTCCCCTCTTTTTTAGAGGAATGCGCCCAGCGCTGGCAACTCACGATCTTGCCCCCGTTTGAAAATCTCTCGCTTCACTATGTGGCACCGGCTGTACGTGCGGATGGCACACCAGTTATTCTGAAGACGTGCGAGTTTTCCGATGAATTTGAACATGGGCTGGCCGCGCTACGTCTTTTCAATGGACGAGGCATCGCTCGTCTCCTGGAGTATGACGAGGAACAAAAGGTGATGCTGTTGGAGCGTTTGCAACCGGGAACCATGCTTGAGTCACTGGTACCGGAGCAGGATGAGCGAGCTACATCCATTCTGGCCGGGATCATGCGTCAACTTTGGAGACCGGCACCTACAGAGCACACCTTTCCGACGGTCGAGCAATTGGGACAAGGCTTGACACAGCTCCGCGCACATTACGCTGGCGGCTATGGTCCGTTTCCGCCGCGCCTGGTCGACGAGGCGATGGATCTCTTCGCGATATTAAGCGCCTCAGTTCCTCAGACCATGCTGCTGCACGGCGATCTCCATCACCATAATGTCTTGCGTTCGGGTGATACGTGGCTGGCTATTGATCCGAAAGGTGTCGTTGGTGATCCTGGGTATGAGGTGGGAGCCTCGTTCTATAATCCTATGCCTCGCCTCCTTGAGGTACCCAACCTGAAGCAGATGCTCGCCCGGCGCGTCGCTCAACTAAGCGAGGAACTGGGAATGGAGCGAGCGCGCATACGCGGATGGGGATTGGCACAATGTGTGCGCAATGCGTGGAGCATGGTGGCGAATAACCAGTTGAGCAAGGACCCGCACGGAATACTACTTCGATGTGCGGACATTCTTTCGCATCTCACCGTTTGATGCGGGGCGCTCTCTGGTTTGTGCTCCTGTTCGCCGTGAATTTACACACGTTGAGTGCAATGAACCGCTTCGGGGCGCTCTTTCCAGGCTCGTCCAGCATTCTTAAAATTGCCGATGAGTTCCTTCTTCTTGGTATCCGCGCTGATGATCGGGCAGTTGGCGGCTTGAAATTGCTCTTTCTGAGCCTGGATGTACTCAAATTGCGTGTTTTGGTCAGGGTGAGCTGCGCTAGCCTCTTGCTTCTTGATGTTGACGCGCAGCGAGTAGCCGAGCTTTCGTAGTAATCAGCCAATCGTTGGTGGACTGATGCGATGCCCCAGGTCTGCAAGCTGTTGGCTCAAATGCCGCAAGCTACTGCGTACCCATTTCTGCTCGCTCATTGGATCGCCTGCTGTCTCCGGTTCGATCAACCGCTCAAGAGCTGGCTCTAGCTCTCTCTCTTTTTTTCTGCCTTGTGCCGACCACCTCCGGGCAGATGTACCCGCTCGCTGGGTCGCTCGGTGAGGGAGTCTGCCAGTTCTTGCCGTCCACGCTGGATGGTCTTTTCGTCAAGCCCGGTGATTTGGGAGAGCAGGCGATCTTCACCAACCCCATCCGATTCGACTCCACTGCCACGCGACCCTCGACGTTGTTGTTCATCAAGCCGACTCAAGAGCAAATTCATGTGTTGATGGAGTTCTTGATCGGCATGAACGCTTTCCCGTTGGCAATGGGGACATTGGCAGATATGAACCTCTGATTTTGGCATGGTCCTCCCCACACTTTTTTCTGACAGCCTCTTCTGAGTATGCTTTTTGAAAATTTCACCTGGTAGCGATAGGCTATTGAACCAACGAGCATCGCAGCAGTAAGGGTGGTGAACACACGTCCGACTCTCTCTGTCCTCAGTCCCCTCTTCCGATCTCTGCTACGCAGATCAATATTCTGCTGATAGACAGCTTCATTCGCTTTTTGCACCGCCTCAGAGAGCCTCGCGGTGCAGGCTTCTGGCTGAAGCGTGTTGAATCTTCCAAGCTTTGGCAAGAGAGAGTCAACCATTGCTTGAATTGCACAGCAACTCGCCTCTTGTCCATCGTCATGCCCTCCTATTCCGTCAGCAACGACAAACAGGCCAAATGGCAATGCAGAGAGAGGGGTATTCCCTCTGCTACTCACAGCCAAAATGCTATCTTCGTTGTGCTTTCTCCGTTTGCCAGGATCAGAACCCGCTCCCACAGCATAGGCCAGAGAGGGTGATGGTGTCGTCTGCTTACGACCACTCCCTTCTGCATGGTGACTGAGTTCTCGCATTTCCTCTCTGTTGTCAGGCATAACGAGCTCGTCCCTCTTTTCTGGAAGCCATATTCCCCTTTAACCAATATTATGCTTTTTTCGTCAACGAGACAAGGGGGAGATTCCAGGCGATACGGCACGCTTGAGCCAAGCAGAAGAAGAGTTGCTGTCCTGCCTCTTCTCCTATGCCTAGCCTTATAAGCAGACTGGAAGTTATTTCTTATAAGGCTCCTTAACACATGAGCATACAGGATCAGATGGCTTGTGTGCCCATTCATTTTGTGTCCATCCAGACTTGACAGGAGCACTATGAGGTCATCTTGTTCCTGCTCTCTCTGTCCATATGGAAAGAGGAGAACAGCCACGCCGAGAGTTCCAATTGTCCAGCACTCTTTCAATTCTACAGACGAGTCAATGTCTGACCGGATCTGGAGGCTGGCCTTAGTTAAGTGCTGGGACACCTCGTAGTTTGTCCGGGTTGGCGATGATATCAATTTCCTGAATACGCCCATCGACGATATCCAGAGTTATGATAGAGTAAGGCTGATCATTGACATAATTGACAATACCGGGCCGACCATTGATATTTGCTATGCGCAAAGTGAAATGGTTAGGCACTTTCCACACTATGCCAAGGAAGAAGCGTGCAACCTTATCCGCGCCATAGATCGGCTTACGAGCCGTAGGAACCTTGCCACCGCCGTCAGAATAGGTCACGATATCGTTAGCAAGCAGAGCCAGGAGGCCATCCATATCGCCACTCGTACAAGCACGGAGAAACTGATGCAGGATGTTGTCTTGCTGCTCCTTGGAAGCATGATATTGTGAGCGGCTCGCTCCCAGGTGCTGACGCGCCCTGCGCACGATCTGACGACAATTGTCCTCGTTCTTCTGCACCATCGCCGCGATCTCTCCATATTCGTAATCAAAGACCTGGCGCAGCAGGAAGACAGCGCGCTCTAGTGGTGACAACTGCTCTAAAAGATGCAAAAAAGCTATTGAGAGAGCCTCTGAAAGTTCCGCCATGCCGGTCACACTGCTCTCATCGGCTGTCACGAGAGGTTCAGGCAGCCAGACCCCAACATAGCATTCGCGCTGGACACGTGCTGAGCGCATTTGGTCAATGCACAGATGCGTCACAATCGTGCTCAGATAGGCTTTGGGGGAGCGCACCGCTTCTGTCTCGCCGTTGGCGCTAGCTTTGTACCAGCGCAAAAATGCCTCTTGCACACAATCCTCGGCATCCATGACACTTCCCAGCATGTTATAGGCAATCGAAAAGAGTAACGGTTTATATGCTTGAAAAACGTCTTCCTGCTGCATATTTCGGTGCCTTCTAGATTTTCCTTTTATTTTACCACCGCAGAATCTTCCCGCCGAGCAGCCAAAGCAGTCAAGATCATGCTCGCAGCACGGCTAGCGCTCGCAAAACACGCCTCGGCAAGTTGACCTTCAGTTCCTACCCAATCGCCAGCTACATAGAGATGAGGTATTCCAGGCACTGCAGGTCCGGGTCGTCCCTGCAAACCACCCTGTCCAGCCTGAACAAGAGCATTCGAGGCGATCATATGGGGCAAGAAGTATTGTTCCATCACTTCTGCACGCCAGCCAGGTTGCAACACATCGAGCAGCGCTTCCAACTCATGTCGTGAAACCTCCGGCTCTGCTGGCTCGCCCGGTCTCAGGTACTTCATGGTATGGATCAAAGCGCTCCCCTCTGGTGCCAGCTTGGCCCAAGCGGAATGAACCGAATAGTAGAGCGGGCAATCAATGCCGAGCGCATACAGATGCTGCGGTTTGGGGACATGGCGTAAGGCAACATCGAAACAGGCAACGCGAACCGGGACAGACTGCACACTCCAACGGCTGAGTATCTTATGCGCTCCATCCGTGACTAAAGCAGAGGCCGTCTCTGGATCGGTCGCTAGTAGCACCGCAGACGCCGGATGGAGCGTTCCGTTCGCCAGGCGCACGGAATGCCCTTCTGTGGCGATCTCGATTGCCGCTACTCTGGCATGGGTTACTATTTTCGCTCCCGCCTCTTGTACGACCTGTCGCAGACCATTCACCAGCGTCTGCCAGCCACCATCCAGGTAGCACACCTGGGTCTTGAGAAGTGGAAGGATCAGACTGGCAGCGACCATTTCGGGCGCGTTGGCATAGGTTGTCAGACGTGCCATAGCCAGAATGAACTGGCGAACGTGCGGATGCCGCACCTGCCGTTCCAGCCAATTCTGCAAACTCACGCCCTGGAGATCCGCAAGTTTCCCCTGCTTCAAGGTACTATAAAAGCGTGCGAGCTCTACTTTTGCACCGAATCCCAACAGCGTCGTGCTGAGCATGGAAGCCACACCAGTAGGAAGAGTATGCAAGCGCTCGCCATCAAGCGCTAAAAACGTATCCGAGGCAGGCGGCGAGCCGCTATAGTGGACACCCAATTCACTCAGTAGCTTTTCACCAGGGCCACCCAGATAGAGAGCATGAGCGCCCAGATTGAAAGAGAATTTGCCATGGTGCTTTGTCATAGCGCGTCCACCAAGAACGCTGGCTTTCTCAAAAAGAGTAACCGCATGACCCGCCCGTGCCAGGATAGCGGCGGCGGAGAGGCCCGACAATCCTCCTCCAATAATAATCACCGGCGGTTGAGTCAGAATATCTGTCATCATTTGTATGTCTCCTTTGCCAGATAGATGGATAAGGGTTCCATTCAAGATTCATACATGAGACGAAATACTCTTTTGTTTGTGACAACCTTTCCAGATAACCGCCGTCCCATCTTCGCAAAATCCTGCGATCTGTTGGCCAGTTGGGTCCCACACAAGCGCAGTCACTGAACCATTCTGTTCCTACGGGGAAACTATTCTAGAACGGGAGCTAACGGATGTGCTTCCAGGTGATTGAAAATATTCCTTGCTCTGGAAGGTCCTCTCGATTGCCGATACACACAACAGCTAGCCCCCGTTCTGCAATGGTCTCCTGGTAGGAGCGTCTTTATAATTCCTGTTTCAAGCCACGTTGGCAGTTTGGTCAAATGTGCTTTGCCTCTTACAATGATTCTCCCGCTTTCTCGATGCTATTTGCTTTTAGCACTTCTATTGAAAACGCATCGATCTTGCCTGGCAAGCCGTAGAGCACCTTCGGGAAGAACGTATCTCTCCCCTGAAGCATGGAGCCTGCGGAAGAGTCCAGTTCCGGCCGATCAAGAACGGTTTGAGAGCAGAGACCTGTCAGCCGCGTCTGCTCAATACCTCGCAGATGTACGTTACACCACACGAGAAACGCTGGCGTGCTGTCTTGCACGCTATCAACTATCCCAATACCACTGTCTTCCCTATTGTCCAAACAGTATGTTATTTGAAGTATTTATTGGTTCTTACACAGCTTTGGTGAAACAGCGCTAGCTTGCTTTGAAGAAGATCGAAAAGGAATGATATACTCTTCATGAAAAAGAATTCTCTAGGTTTCATGAGGAGATGATGATGGAAGGGACTGCACTTCTGCTTCTTCCCCAAGGATTACAGATGATCAAGATTGAAAGGCGAGACGCCTTTTTGCTGATCCATGTTCTCTCAACACAACACACCTGCCGGTGTCCGCTCTGCAACGCGGAGTTGGATGCCGTGCATAGTCAGTACCAACGACGGCTCTCTGACCTGCCTTGCGCGGGCCAGGAGGTCCGTCTCCAGTTGACCGTTCGCAAATTCTTTTGTCAGAACCCGCACTGTGCACGCAAAATCTTTACCGAACGCCTTCCCGCCTTTGTCGAACCGTGGGCGCAGATGACCGTTCGCTTGAAAGAGGCCCTGACCGCTCTCGGCTTGTCGACATCGGGAAGCCTGGGTGCCCGACTCTCGGCACGCTTGGGCATAACTACCTCATGGATGACCATCCTACGCCGCATCATGCAATTACCGCAAGCCCCTGCTAGTGCGGTCACGGCGCTTGGCCTCGACGATTTCTCGTTCAAACGAGGACGCAAGTTTGGCACAATCCTGGTGGATTTGAGCGCACACCAGGTGATCGATCTGCTGCCAGAACGAGCCGTCGAGAGTGCAGCAGCCTGGATGCAGAACCATCCAGATTCAGTATGTGAGCCGAGATCGCGGCAACGACTATGCGCAGGCGGCACGTGAAGGGGCTCCCCAGGCAACTCCAGTGGCAGATCGTTTTCACTTGTACAAAAACTTAGTTGAAGCTATTGAGCCTGTTGTAGCTCATTGCTACAAGGAGATCAGGAAAGAGTTGCCCCCACTTCCTTCCCCTCGTGTCCCAAAAGCGAAGGAATGGCGACCAGCTCCAGCACCCGCTCATGAACAGCAACGCCTCGCGCGATTGGCGGACAATCAAGAACGCTTCGACCACATGATCGAATTGCAGAAGCTCGGTATTCCGCAAGATGAGATCGCTCGACGGCTCGGAGTCACGAAGCGAACCATCCAAAATTGGAACAAGCAAGGCTCATGTCCAGGCAACAAGCGTCGGCGTAAGCGGCGAAGTCTCTTCGATCCCTATGCCGCTTACGTTTTCAAAAGATGGATGGAAGGCTGTAAAAAAGGCTCAGTCCTGTACCGAGAGATTAAAGAGAAGGGATATCGTGGAACGGACAGACAGCTCTATCGTTTTCTCCAAACGCTCAAGCAGGAGCCAGTCGAGCTTCCCGAGAGCTCTGTACTCTCTCGCGTCTCGGTTCGAGAAGCCCTCTGGCTTATTGCTCGTCCCTTTGATGATCTCGAAGCAAATGAACGCGCTGATCTCTCTGAATTGTGCCAGTCGAGTGCTCAACTTGCCATGTTACACTCCCTTGTCCAGTCGTTTGGGCAGATCGTGCGCAAGCGGGAAGGACATCGCCTCCAAGATTGGAAGAAGCAGGTCTACGAGAGTGGCATTGCTGAGGTACAACGCTTTGCCAAAGGGCTTGAGCGAGACAAAGAGGCTGTGCTTGCTGGGCTTACGCTTGTCCATTCCAACGGTCAGGTAGAAGGCTTTGTAAATAAACTCAAGCTCATTAAACGGATGGGGTATGGTCGGGCTCGTTTTCCGCTGCTCCGACAACGGGTGTTGCACGAGATGTAAGAACCCGCTCGTTTTCCGGCAAGAAAGAGCACTCACCTCGGCTCTGGGATCGCAAGATCGGCGATCAGGCCGAAATGGTCGCTGGCCCACACCCCGCCCATTGGTTCGTCAAAGATGCGTTGGCAGGAGGCGATCTTGAGGGTGGGTCCACCGTGCTCCCCACAGCGCACGAAGAGGTAGTCGATGCGCCGAAATGGCCAGTCCCAATTCGCCAGAGCCATCAGCGGGTTCTCAGGGGTGAAGGTATGGCCCGGTTCCTGTGGATGCATACTTTCCCAGGTGTCTCGGTAGCAGACGCTCATGCCTCCCAATGCTTGACGGCCACTCCAGAAGCGGATACTCGTGGCATCAGGATCGGCATCCAGGTCACCACCCAGCACCACATGCAGACTCGTCTTTCGAGCGTGCTCTTCGATGACCCGCGCAGCGAGTGCTGCTTGCAGTTCGCGCTCATACTCGAAATCGACCTGCCAATTGGGAAAGTGATTGACGAACAGCAGCGGCCCAACTGGGTCTGGCGCGAAGACCTCTGCAATGAGGGTTGCGCAGGGGAAGTTGCCCGTCCGTGGCGTCACATGTAAGTCCAGCTCCTGCACTGTTCGTAGTGGCCAGTGGCTCGCGATCGAGATCCCCATGCCCTCAGCATCTCGGCCTTGCTGATGGGCGACGTTCCATCCAGGACCGAGCAGATCGATCACCTGGTCATACTCGTCGGTCTTGATGACTTCCTGTAACGCCACCAAATCGGGTTGGAGTGAGTGAAATCCCTCGATGAGCACCGACCGGCGGTCGGCCCATATGCCGTTGCGCCCCCAGAGATTAAGGGTGAGGATGCGCATCTCGCCAGGATGCGGCCTCGGAGACTGGTACATCAACATGCTATCCTCCTTTCATCTTAGACAAGGTACACGTTCTGATGGTAGCATGTCAAGCCCATCGAGCTTTGATGTTCATCTCGGGGATCAGGAGGGAAGGTACCTGCATGCGGTCCAACTGGCTCTCTCGCGTGTTCAGACGAAGCAACACTTCTTGGCACTACAGTCTCATGCTGATTTAGCAGCCTGATTTTTTGCCATTGTATTCTGAATGAAAAAGGAGCCGATCTAATCCGCGCACCAGTCCACTCACCCCCATCACTTTCCGTGTGGCAAGGAGGGTACCACTCACATACGGCTCGGCACCAGACCCAGCATCGTGGCGAATACTCAGGCGTTCCTCGGGTAACCCAAAATCGTTTCAAACGCAATAACATAGCCTGGCAGGCGTATGGAATGAACTTGTGTTCCGTCAATGGTTGCTCCACGTGCCTCTTTTGGACCATGTGTATTTTCAAGAGCAACTCCCAATTGGTTCTGGGAGATGGTTGCGAGTGCTTCAGCTAGTTCGCGTGTTGTCCCGCTAGGAGCATCAATTTTTGCAGCACTAGCATAATCAATGATCTCCCAAGAAGGCAGGTATTGAGCCGCAATCAAGGAAAAATGCTTTGCCAGGGCTGCCGTCATGGAGAAGTTGCCCGCTGCAATGACTGCGGCTTTTGGGCCTTTACTCTTTGTTCAATGTCTGCGTAATCGCTCGCTGTCAGCCCGGACGTTCCAACGACCACTCGTACGCCTTTATCGAGTGCAGCCAGAATGTGGTCCTTCACCACATTCGGTCCGGTGTAGTCAATGAGGACATCAGTTGGTGCCGCCAGCGCTTCTTCTAGGGATGCAACGATGTTCACATTGGCTCTACCATGACCCAGTGCCTCCCCAATATCTCTTCCAACTTGTCGGCGAGCAATGGCACCTACAAGTTGAAATTCGTTTGATGCTAAGATGGCACCTGTCACTGCACTGCCGGTCCAGCCTGTCGCGCCTGCTACACACACTCTAATAGCCATAATTCAAAATCCTTTCTCACATCCTTCTTCTCTCCTCGATTCTACCACTTTTTCAGATGGCCTCTCAGCTCAACTCTCTTTTTTTACAGGCTCTTAGCTTGACTTTGTACAATTTGGGAGAAAGAAGCAGGCATGAAAGCCTTTTGAGGTAAGATAGAAGCTGACGAAAGCACTATCTCACCCAGGAGGATATTCATGCCCCTTCCCGACCCCATTATAGAAGTTTTGGCCGTCTTTCGGTCACTCTTTACGGCTCCCACATGGAGAAAGCTGATGACGTTGTTAACTGGAACCTGTGCTCGCTCAAGGACGTCGGACAGTCACCGCAGCGTTGCGCGCCAGCGGTAACGAGCAGGCAGGCAACTGGAGCCTCTTTCATCAAGTACTCAACCGAGCACGCTGGTCTCCCTTAGCAGTGAGTCGCCAACTGCTCTTGCTCATCGTCGAGACCTTTGTGCCAGCAGGAGCCAGCGTGGATCTGGTCATCGATGAAACGTTAGAACGACGGTGGGGCAGTAAGATCAGCAAACGAGGACATTATCGAGATAGCGCCTTGTCGAGTCGCAAACAATCAGTCAGCAGTCCAGGGCTACGCTGGATCGTCATGGCAGTGGTTGTGAGCCTTCCCTGGACCAAGCAACGTTGGGCTTTGCCTTTCTTATGCGTCCTGGCAACGACTCCCGAAATCAGTGAACGGTTGGGCAAACGGCACAAGACCGTGGGGATGTGGGCACACCAGATGATCAGTTTGGTTCGACGATGGCTTCCCTACCGCTCCATCAAGCTCATGGGCGATACTGCCTACAGTATACTTGAACTGGGTCTACATGCGAATGGGCAGCAGGTAACCCTCATCACCACTGGCCGGTTGGATGCCGTGCTCCATGAACCACCTCCAGAACGCACGAAACACACGATGGGCCGTCCCCGTGTTGTCGGTAAACGCCAGCCTGCTCTGGAAAAGGTCTTACAGGCTCCACAAACTCTCTGGCTGAAGCTTACTCTGGACTGGTATGGTCAGGGGAAGCGAACCTTGGAGATCTGTACTGGCACAGCGCTGTGGTACCGCTATGGATGCGATCCTTTGCCGATCTGCTGGGTCTTGACTCGTGATCCAGCGGGCAAGCATCCCCCAAAAGCCATTTTTTCCACTGACCTCACCCAGACAGCAGAACAGATCATCCTCGATTTCATGAAGCGCTGGAGCCTGGAAGTGACTTTTGAGGAGAGTCGTGCTCATTTGGGCATTGAGACGCAGCGCCAATGGTCAGACCTAGCCATTGAGCGCTCGACGCCTCTCCTGTTCGGCCTCTACAGTCTTGTGGTGCTCTTTGGGCAAGCGGGACACCCTGATGGGCAAATTCCTGTCGCTCAAGCCGCCTGGTATCACAAGCAGACCGCCACCTTCCGTGACGTGCTTGCTGTTATCAGGCGGGATCTGTGGGGCCCTGAGACTTTTCCCACATCACTTACTGATCCTGGTGTGGTTTTAGTCCCTCACTCTACTCTTAAGCGATTATCCTTGGCCATCTGTTAGTGAGTTGGAAATGTACAAAGTCAAGCTTAGGAACTCAAGAAGAATTAATAATCCCAGATAGTTGGCGGAAAAGGGGTCAATGCATCTAAACCTTCACGTACCGTTTTCACCTTTGGATGTGCCAACTACTGGAGAAGTGCAGGATCAGTACCCGCCTCAGCAACCTGTTTCAAATACCTGTTCCTCGTAAGCAACAGTCCTTTCATGTAGCGTGTGAGGACCAGCATCTCAGCCAACCTCCCAAGGATGCCCAAGGGAGCACGGAACGTAAACAGATCAATCATGAGCGTCCCAGGCGGTTGAGGGACAAACTCATGAAGATGTGTGATTTCCTGAAAAGCTCCTCGGATCATTTCGTCCGTAAAACGATAGGGTCGTTCATAGGCGGTAATTTTTGAGGTCAGATGTTGTTTGATGCCAAAATGCACCGCTTCCCAGGTCACGGTATCACCGAGTTTCATCACGCCTGAAGTCACACCAGCAATCGGGCGCTCGTGGGTCTGTGCCACAGAGTGGCGATGTAAGTCAACGCTGAGCGAGAGATCGAAACACCGCTCTAGCGAAGCATCGATAGACATTTCTAGTCGAATGGTAGGCATGCTTTCTTTTTTCTCCCCTTGGCACCTCTCTGGCTAGAGAGCAACATCCCCTGTCGTGAAAAAGTGCCTCTTGAGATGATTGTAGACGTTTTGGAACAGTTTCTGCAAAGTACCAGAAGCGTTGTTGCCAGCTCATCAGAAAAGAGTAAGAGGCGATGCGTGCCAGCGGTGACAACTCAGAGATGGTATCGCTGTCTTGAGCCAGTATGCTCTCGAAAACGAAAGCATCCTAGAGATGAGAGACGGTAGCTAAAAAGCTCTGGGAGGTGGAAGAATGGAACTGGTGAAGGAAATCAAAGAGTTCTTCATAAAGACGGCCAACGATCTCAAAGGCAGCGCACGTCGCTTGTTTCTGGCCCGGACTCTACGGGTCTTGGGAGAAGGAGGCCAACGGCTGGCAGAACGGGAGTTAGGATGGAATTGTGGGACGATCCGCAAAGGGTTGCAGGAACTGGAGCATGGGATTGTCTGCATCGATGCCTTCTCGTCGCGTGGCCGCAAGTGTGGATTATCACAATAAAATTCACTTTTCGATCAGATAACGGTTCTTAGACACATTAAGTGTGCCTGCTTGCTATGAAGAAGACAAAGCACCGAAAGTGGTGGCAATTCCGGTTCGGATGCTCAATTTCTCTTGTATTGAACGAAGTATTGCTACTTCCATCCTTGATTAAGCAAGCAGGCACACTTAAAGTGTCCTAGAACCCAGATAACTTTTCACTGCAATACCAAGCAATGGCCTGTGAGGGCTGCTTACACCATCTGGATGAGAAGCGTTTTTCTCAAGTAACTTTTCGCTCTGGTGCGAAAAACGATGTTTGTACAGGCTCTGCACACCAAAAATGATGCAAATGACAAGCTGGAAAAGAAATGCGAGAAACGTTGCTGCTTCTGCATCTAAATGACTGAGATACAGCGAAATGTTTTCTGAGAATGCATAATGCAATCCACAGCAAGCGCAGTGAAGAGCATTTGCCCAACTTGTTGAACGATATTACCGCCATTGTGGATGGGCAAAGCCAGGCTGATCCACAGTTTCGCACAAACCGTCTGTATATGTTGTTGATAAAAGAAAAGGGGACCAATTGGCTCCTTTTGATAAAGAAAAGGATACCAGTGAGGAGATCTAATGGAGGGAGATTATCTTATAGCCGTAGAGATCAGACTGGAATGCCCAACGGGCGCAACGCCTCAATCACATCATGGCGCACCCCATCGGTATTGGGAATAGAACTGTGTGGGTCAATATAGATCCCCGGATAGATAAGTTCGCCCAAATGTTCTGCAAACTGCCCATGCAAATAGGGGCTGATTGTTCCCACCGGTTCTTGAGGAACGACGATCACCTTCTGTACTGAATCCATATAGCTGCTACTCCTCTCTGCTACTGTTGAGAGAAGAAAAGGGAAGCTGACTGCTTGCGATGGACCCACATAAGCCCACTCTCCAGGTTGTGGTGTGTGGATGAGAAAAGGGTAGAGGCGATGGAGTGTTGTGTGTATTTACCAGTTGGGATGCCGCGCTCGGCAACTTTTTTGCACAAGTGGAAGACTTGGCCTGGGAGACGGATGGGCGAGTGATAGATGGAGATGCCAGCATTGGTGATAGCCCTGATGAAGGGTGAGTGATGTGGGTCGGAGGTGTAACTCCCATTGTAGATGTCCAAGTACTGATCGATGTACTTATCCCGTATGGGACTATTCCAGAAGACATTCTACAGCCTCTTGGCGATACATGGGAGATAAACTGTTCCAGAGCTAGCACCCAGACATTGTTTCTTGTGATTGCTCACAGACAGGAAGAGTACCCCCTTGCGAGAAAAACCATTGGACCCGGACCATTGCACCTGTTAAGATATCCTCAAAGGGAAACAAAACCTGTGCGCATTGACGCGCAAATTTGAAGAGGAAGCGACCGAAACTGGCATGTCAGAGAGGACGGGCTCTCGCTCTGCTAGAGGTAAGCTGCAAGGAGGTGAATGTTCCATGAAATATTTTGTGACGGGGGCCACCGGCTTTATTGGTGGGCGCGTGGCGCGGCAACTGCTCGCAGCAGGGCATGAGGTCATCACACTGGCGCGCACGCCCTCCAAGGCGCAAGCGTTGGAGGCCCTGGGTGTCAAGGTACACGCAGGCGATATTACCGACAAAGAAAGCTTGCGTGCACCGATGACGGGCGTTGATGGCATCTTTCATATTGCTGCCTGGTATAAAGTGGGGGCGCGGGATACGAGCCAGGCTGAGACGATCAACGTGGGTGGCACGCGCAATGTGCTGGAGATGATGAAGGAACTGGGCATCCCCAAAGGCGTCTATACCAGCACGCTGACGGTCTTTTCCGATACCAGGGGGCAGATGGTGGATGAGAGCTATATGTACACTGGCACCTCCTTTCTCAGTGAGTATGACCGCACGAAGTGGAAGGCGCATTACGAGGTGGCGAGACCTCTGATGCAGGCCGGACTCCCACTGGTGATTGTCCAACCAGGGCTGGTCTATGGGCCGGGGGACACCAGCGTCGTTCATCAGGCGTGGGTAAACTATCTGCGCGGGAAACTGCCCCTGATACCCAGCGGCGCGAATTCTTGCTGGACGCATGTGGATGACATAGCGCACGGGCATCTCCTGGCCATGGAGCAGGGCAGAGGAGGCGAAAGCTATATCATTGCCGGGCCAAAGTACAGCTTTGTTGAAGTATTCGCTTTAGCAGAACAGATCAGCGACGTGCGAGCGCCGCGTCTGCATCCAGCGCCCTGGATGATGAAGGTCATGGCAGCGATGATAGCACTCATTGGCATTGTGTTCCCTCTGCCAGAACCCTACAGTGCGGAGAGCATCCGCAGCAGCGCGGGTGTCAGCTACCTGGGCAGCAACGAGAAGGCCCGGCGAGAATTGGGCTACGCGCCGCGCTCGCTGGAGCAGGGTCTGCCAGAGACGCTGGAATACGAAATGCAACAATTGGGAAGTGAGTTTCCCCAAAAGGTAGAGAGGAGGGGGCTTGATGGTAGCAAAGATTTGCGTTCGGCATCCTTTCCTGCTATGAGGTCGCGAGCAGGTTATTTACAACCTGCTCTGCTGATTCCCCAGATGGGAAGCGGTTTTTCCAGGAAAGTTTGTGCCAGTGCTCACTCTTCGCGCTGATTGCTCATCTGTCAGATCTGGCTCACTCTTGGTGATGGATGGGCTTCTCTCACAGAAAGTACGGTCTTTTTACGTCTCGTTTGAGCACAAACAGAAACGTTTCATCCATCACCAAGAGTGAGCCAGATCCACGTCGGAGGGCAAAACCTGCCAACTTTGAATGTCAGTTACCAGAAAGCTCTGAATACTACTCAAGCGAGCGCGGCGATAAATTTCTCCTCCAACCCTGCCAGGCGTTCCAGCAACACAGGCAAGGTATCCCGCAACCGCGCAACAGATGCATACTGGAGTTGGCCATAGAGCTGGCTCTCCTCCCAGCGGATGGCGGAGGCGGCTGGCCGTTTCTCGCGCAAGAAAACGGCGCTGGCCTGGCAGCGCTGACCAGAAACGCGCCAGCTAAAGTATGGCAGTGGTCCAAGGTCAATCTGCGGCCAATCTCGCAGGTCAGCAGCCAAAGTGCGCATGGCGGTGGGACCATACAAGGCCATCGGACCGCCAGGGAAAAGCTCTTCCGCCTCCCAGGTGAAGTTCTCGCGAGCACGGGCCAGCGTCTTCTGCCAGATCTCTTCCTCAGTTGGCGGCTGCCCCTGCTCGCCAATCTGCCATAAACCGTAGGGCTTGCCGGTATAAATGTCGCGCTTCCACGCCTCCAGAAAGTCGCTCAGTGGCAGCGGCACGGCTAGATAGCCAGCAGGATCGTGCACAATCACCTCCTCAGGCTGCAGAGCTAGCACCACGATGGCGTGATCGCTCCCACGCAATTGCTGGTGCTCAGGGATATACGTCAGATACCCCATGTCGAGCATACCGACTGCCACCGGGCCGGACTTCAGTGCCTCCTCCAGACTGGCCAGCGCGACAGTATCATCCGGAGAACTGGTATAGGTGTACGCGTAATTCAGGGTCTGCAGCAGATGCTCGCCAGCGCGATGGTAGACATAGCCATCGACAGCGAAGAAGCTCTGCTTATCACGAATGTAGACAAAACCAAACGGCTCGCCGCTCACCACCTCCAGCCACGCCAGGGGATAGGCATGCCCCCGATGGTCCAGTACCATCTTGAGGCTCTTAACCAGGCAATAGCTCATTTCTCCGGCAAAGGGAACCAGTGGAATCGTCATGGTGAATGCTCCTGTCTCTCAGAAACGCTAACTCGCGTGCGACGCGGGCCGCAAGGGATACTGGATTTCGGTGATATAAGTTGTGGGATCGTCGGTATGCGAAGGGTCACGATGATAGATCTCGCGACACGGTCCCGTCAGGCGATACGGGCTGGTTGAGAGCCAGCGATCCAGCGCGCCATAGGCACCATAGATGGCGGGGTAATCGCCACGATAGATCACGCATGCGACCTGCTCACCGCCCGGCAACCTGACGCAGCTCAGCTCGCTCATGTCGGTGGGCAGAGCTGTGACCGGCATGCCTGCGAACAGATCAAAACCTTCCTCCAGCAAACTATCATCATAGTAGAGATGGATCAGAGGACCAGCAGAAACGACGGCGTGCTGCGCGCAGGAGCACACAACCTTTTGCGCGAACGGACCAATCTCTGCGGTTGTTGCGACCGTCCCGCGCAGGCCGACCAGAGTCAGCGGCTCGGTCTGCTTCAGCGCGACATCGTAGAGTGGCAGACGATCAGCCTCCGCCAGTTGCTTCGTGCGTGCGATCATGCGCTGAAGACGCGCTTGCTCGTCCGCGACCAGACGCTCCTGAGCCGCGATGCGCTGGTGCAGCAGCACCTCAAAGGTCTGTGCGTCATGCAGGCGCAGGAGCCGTGCGATCTCCTCCAGGGCAAAGCCACAGTCCTTGAGCGCCAGAATACGAACAACCTCAACCAGTTGTCCGATATCGTAGAGGCGATAGCCACTCTCAGGGTCAACCAGCGCCGGGCGTAATACCCCCAACGCGTCGTAATGCCGCAAGGTTTTCACCGATACTTGACTCAGGCGCGCAAATTCGCCAATCTTGAGCATAATCCTCTCCTGCTCCGCTTCTCTAGAGAGCTTACATCCTCCCCTTAGGGGAGAGTCAAGAGAAATCTCTTTGCTTTTTCAGATGCAGGCTGCTTTTTCCCTCTGTTTTCTTTGCTCCACCTATTTGTTATCCAGAACTCAGGGTAAAGAGGAGTCTGGCATCAGAAACACCGCGAGAAAGGCGAGTTGCCCCATACCTCCATTGACCCCGAAGCGCATTGGACCAAATCGGGCTAGATAGGAAGAGAGATTATGTTCCGGAACATAATCTCTCTTCCTATCTAGCGTGAGAGGATTTCCTGAAGGTGTTTTTGGAGCTGTTCAAGCTCTAAGCGATCTAATTGGGAAGGACGTTCATCTCCCAGTTCACGGATATACCGATTGAAAGTTTTGCTTGCACTCCTTGCATACTCAACGCGCTTTACTGCCTGCACTTCAAGTTTTTCTCGCTCCTCTATTGTATTCGATGATGTCTTATTGAGGAGATAATCGATAGCGATTTGAATACCATCAGTGGATAACTTCTCTTTGGGGTCTTTTGAAAGGAATGCAGCGATGAGAGGAGCTCGTAGTTTTTTCGCTTCTTCTGGGCCAAGTTCTTCTAGTCGTGCTAGGTTTTCGGCGGCTCGCTCACCACGGTCAGGATCATGGAAGAGCATCTGCTTGATATCATCGGGGTAGCTGGTCGCACCAAGTCTCGATATGAAGCAAAGTGAACTGTGCCAACCTCTCCTTGCGGCAAACCAATGGGGCTTGAGTTCCTACCGCATCGTTGATGTGTTGCCTCCTGGCGATGATCTCCCTTTTGCATATGTAGGAGTTCCTACCCTTTCGATGAGTATGCTTCCCTCCGATGAGATTGAACCGCTGGAAGAAGCCGTCACGGCCTGGCGTCAAGGACAGGTATCGGCAAGGATGCCCAAGATTGTGGAGACCTTTCACAATGGATGTCGTGACTCCATTGAAACGATTGAAGCCTCTGCGATGCAGAATGTTTTGCGTGGGCTGGAAAGCATCCTTAAGCAGTTTGAAAGTCTGTGGTTCTCAGACCCCTCTGGTGGAGAACACTTGCTTTTATAGCTCGTAAGGCCCAAGCGTACATGGTGACCACCTTCTTCTTTGCTTCGCTTCTTTCTCTCAGTTAGGCAGCTGATAGAAACCAGAGAGACGCATAGCGTTCCTTCGTGGCGAGAGCATGCAGTGATCTCAAGGCCAGAAGGTAAGGCAAACAGGGACATGATAGACATTTGAGTAGGGAAAAAACTCCATGAGAAGAAAAGGTGTGAAAACGGTTGTTCTTTATTCTATCACCTATTACCCCATCACCAAAAGTGAAACATCATGCGCCGTAGGGCGCACCATAGAGTATGACCCTGGAAACGGGGTCAGAAGATACCACTGGCGAATCCTGGAAAAAGGGGAGACCAAGCCATGCACGCACGACATCGGCGATGTACAGGCGAACAAGCCATTTCCTCAGGCTTCAATTCTCCCGTCTCCCCTCCTTTGAGCTGAGACATGCGCAGGGCTTCACAAGCCACTTGAGCCATTTTTGGCCCATACATGCTCTCTCACAGCCAAAAACTCCTCCCCAAAAAAGAGACACGCGAGGTACGCGGAAAGGCTTGTAGAAACCGGCTTCCCAGGCTATACTAAAAGTACCTCCCTCTAAGAGAAGGGGTGTATTCGTATTCGGATGCCCCAGCCCATCTCTCATGGCACACCATTGCTTGGCAAAAAATGGAGAGAACCTTATGTAGGGCTTGTGGCTCTCTGCAAACACACAAAAGGACCCGCTTATGGACAAACTACGACAGCTTCTTTGGAACATGGGTATGGTGCCAAGTCGAACGACACTTCTTGTCGTAGGAATAAGCCTGACGAGCTGTTTAGCGATGATTGTTTTTGCGATTCTGCTCGCACTCACCCACAATTCCCTTTTTACAGGGTTGATTCTGCTTGCAGCGGTGCCAGCGTCAATCCTCCTGTTTGGAGACAGCACGTTCGCAGAATCCTGGCTGTTTTCTAACAGAAAACAGCGTGCACGCCTTGAGAAGGAGAGAATGCTCGAACTCTTGCGCCGTTGGTTACGCACCAATGCATCAGAAAAAGATCCACGTCAGCCGTAGGAAGCAAAAATCACCATCGCTTTCGTGCCTGTTTGAGCATAAACGACCTGCAAACAAGGAAACGATAGAGTATAAAGGGGCTTGCCAAGCTCTCTTGGTCACAGAACTTGCTGAAACTTCCAGACTATTGTGGTTCTTCTACATTCTCGATGATGTGAGAGGAAATGAATGTGACCGGAATGTCGTTTGCCCTAATTCCTGGTTCATACACAACTTTGATGAAAGGTTTGGACAGCAGAGCTTCTATGCACAGGAATATCACCTAAAAGATGCTAAAACCCAATGATTTTCTGGAATGAGAAAGTTAGAATTATGCAAGTAGCTCGAGCTTTTTAGATGAATAGGTGATACAAAAGGCGCTACTATTTGGATGAAGGTTCGCACATGCATGCTAAGGCTGAGCCAAAAGGTGCCTTTCAAACTGAATAGTACCTCTATGGCCTCTTTTACCTGCTTGATCTTTGCTCCGAATCTCTGCGAATTACCGGGTATGAACCTAGTTTATGGCATTTTATGATGCATAGAAGCTCTGCTGTCCAAACCTTGGCCTAAATGGCTCACCCTTGGACAAAAAAACGAACGAACATTCGGCTCATGTACCATTCTGAGAAGCCGCTTGACTGGCGACCTCTCACTCCAAATAGGGGTAAATTCGGGTGGCACTACGCCGCAAATGTCGCGAGGAAACAACCCAAAGAGGTCAACGGATCGGCCGCTTGGGCTCCGTCAATTATCGGGTGTCGGGCAGGAAGAGCTTGCTGGCCCGACTTGATCCACTGAACCTGCTTTATTGTAGCGTATTCGCCTTTATGATATACTCTGGCTAGTTCATGACGTTTTGTAAAACAGAAAGGAAAGGAGGGGAATGTATGGATAAAACACTTCTGCTAACAGGGCAGTATAGGCCCTCTAGCTTCTCTGGTTTTGCTCAAAAAGAAGAGAGGAAAAATATCCGTGACCAACTCGCCTTTCGTGCTTGCCCCTTTTTACAAGGGCTGGGATGTCTACCAGCGTCATCTTGTCACTGCTCTTGCTCCGCTTTCACCTGATCAACTTGCTCTCCACGCAACGCAAGATCTGCGCTCCCTGGGTATGATTGCGACGCATATCGTTGCTGTGCGCGCCAGGTGGTTGTATTATGTGCTCAAAGAGGGTGGCGAACAGCTCATTCCAGTTGGCACATGGGACCGTCCCAATCAACCCGCTCGATCCGCTGCTGAATTGGTCAGTAAACTTGAAACAACTTGGCAAGTGATTGAGGATGCACTCCATCGCTGGACTCTTGCCGATCTGGAGGAGACGCTACGAGATAGAGATGACGATACTGGCGAGGAAGAAATCTTCACGCGCCAGTGGGTCATCTGGCACCTGCTCGAACATGATCTGCATCATGGTGGGGAACTTTCATTCTCACTGGGCGTGCATGGCTTGGCAGCAATCGATCTGTAGCCTGGAAGTAACAAGATGGCTGGAGATGGAGGCAGAAATCTGCCTCCATCTCCAGCCACCGATTTTTGGTGGAACCGCCTGGTGGAATCGCCCCTTTCGCCCTTCCTTGCTCAGGAGGAGCGAAAAATGGCTGTCTGTTCCACAGCGAATTTACAAGAGGCATATGTGCAACAGCCCTTCTGATGGGGATTTGCATCTCTCAAGATGGTCGATTCCAATGATTGGCCCAACATTCCCACCATTGACCTTAAAAATCGTCGAACATTCACGCTATTTACCACTACGGCTCCTTTGACTCCTGAAGTTCTTTCTCACCGGCAACGGTGCTCTCTCCTGAGAATGGAACGGCACATCCTTTGAGGAAGAGGTAGGCTGTTGCTTGTTGGTTCTTTTCTTGCAAGCATGAGTGCCACATATCGGTTCTAGGACAATTTAAGTGTGTCTGCTTGCTTATTCAGGGTTATGAGTAGCAATACTTCGTTCAATACAAGAGAAATTGAGTATCCGAGCTGGAATTGCCAACACTTTCGGTGCTTTGTCTTCTTCATAGCAAGCAGGCACACTTAATATGTCCAAGAACCTTTATGTGACAATTTTTGATACATTTCCCGATGTTAGATTGTGCTCAATGTTTCTCAGCAGGAATGAGAAGAAGGCACCGCCATTTTATGTTGGCACAAGGCAAAAAGCCTTGTTCCTGATGGAAAGCCAACTCACAGAGAAGTGCGCCATTTGCTACTGGCAGAAATCCGCCAGTAATTAAGTCAAAGCACACGTTGGACCGACGTAGAAACTGTTTCGCGTCGTTTGAAGCCGAAAATGGGCCTGGTAAAGGAAAAAGGGGAGACAAAAGCAGCTTGAAAAGGCGGGAAAGAGGCAGGAAGCAGGGGTTCCCAACTGGGAACGGAGAGGGTCTTGGGCAGGGGTCAGGGGAGGTTCACCCGCGACAGGGTTTGGCCTCCCCTTTTTCCAGGGTTCGCCACTGGTATCTTCTGACCTCGTTTCCAGGCTCATACGCCGTGGTGCGCCTGCGGCGCATGATGTTTCAAAAGTGGGCCAGATCCATGAAGGTCAAAGGACACGAATATGGGACAGATGCCCCATGTCCCGGAGCATCCTATGAGGTACGATTTCGGTAGAGGGAAGAGACACATTCTTCTCGCAAAAAACAAAGGAAGGCTTCACATGAAACAGGGAAACACGAGCACCATTTCTGCGCTGTTCCTGCTGAGTGCAGCGCTGCTTCAGTTCCTGCTGCTGCTCATCAGCATGATCACCTCTTTTTTTCTTCCTGCCGAATCGGGTATGCAGCCTCAATGGCCGTCCTACCTCATCGCTCTGGCTTTGCTGACTATCTCAGCGGTCAGCGCATACCAGCTCCGTACACAACGGGAAACGACTCCTTTCTCTCGCAGGGTCGATGTTCCTCTCGGCTTGAGCCTGGGGATTGTCTCAGCGATCTTGTTGTTTCTCCCCGGCCTGGGCCTTGCGCTCGCTTGGGCGACATTGGGATTGCCCTGGTTGATCGGCATTCTTTTCCAATCTCCGGCTACCATGTCTTCGATTTCCCCACTCTTCGCACTGTTCTCAGCAGCTCTCTACGCTGTTTTTTCGACGATCTCCACTCTCTGCTCCTTGCAGGTTGTACGACAGAGTGGTTCGGTCAAACAAGGACTTTGGAGCAGCATCCTGGCAGTTATGGCGACGTTGCTGGGTGCGAGTCTCACGTTCTCATGTATCGATGTGGTCGCGTACTTCCTCTTTCACACGGGAAGTGGTCTGGTCGCCCCCAGTTCTCTTCCTGGCTTTAGCCCTCTTGTGAACTATATCGCCAGCTACCAGGGATCTGTTCAATTTATTGCCTTCTGGCTGCTCACACCAGTCATTGTGGGGCTTCTGATCGCGTTGGTCAGTTCCTTCTTCTTCTCACGCCACATCCCCCTTCAGCCCACACGCGTGCAAACAGACTAGGTTAAATGCACATCTGTGGGAACTGTTGGTAGTGGGTGCGACAAGCCCCGCACCCATTCCAACGTATTTGGAGGATGGGACAGCAACGTCGGCAGCATGTTGACGTTTTCTCTTTTCGTCACAAACAACGAGGTGAAAAACCAGAAAAACGTCAGAACACACACAATTGCACGGTGGAGATGGAACAGCTTGCCATTTTGGACAGATCACTCCCTTGTACCTGGTCCACCCACATGGCAAGCCTGGAATATTGGCTTGCTCCCCTTGTATGGTTTGCTTGTTTTCTGGGGCACTCAGCTCGTACGAAAACGCACTGCGCAAGTAGAAACACAATGAGCGGATACGTCATTGCAGGTGGAAGTGAAGGGGTGCCTAAGGTAGCGCTGACACGTTCCGCCTAGAAGGGAGGTGAGAATTGTGTTGATTTAATCTCTTCTTCATGATGGCTTCTCTCTTAGTAGATGGGAAAAGTGAGAACCCAGTGAAGCGAGAGATGAGAGCGCCAGACATCGAATAATTTCAGAAAGAGGGGGAGAAGGAGTACTACAAAGATAAGTGTGGGAATTGTTTCTTGCCCCAGGCGAGAGAGGACAAAAACGAGGTACTCCGCAGATGAGCGAAAGTCAATGGAGGAGACGGTTGGAGAGAGAATGCTCACGAACAAGAGACCGCTGAAGACGGCGAGAACGCCTCTGGCCGTTAGAGCACAGAATGAAGAGATCTTTCGTTCCCAGCCAGGGATCGCCAGAAGCGGAAGCCCAGCAATAAAGCCGATCAGCGCAAAGCCTGGAGAAAGCAAGAGAGTCCTGGGATCGAAGGCAATAGAAGAGAGAGAAACGGTAGTGAGTGCCGACCAATTGCCCAGTGCGATGGGAGAAAAATGAAACAGAGCCTGCCCAATGGTACTGAGTAGGGAGCCAATGCCACCTGTAGCCAGACCGACCCAGGGACCAAAGATCATACCAAACAGGAGAGAAATGAGAAGCACAGGATAGACGATGATACTATCACCCTCTGACCTGGGCACTTCCCACAAAAAGTAGAATTGGTCCAGGAGAGCATAGAGAAGCACTCCCACAAGCAGAGCCACCAGGCGGTCCCTGCTCAGACTCCAGGTACTCTGCTGTTTCCTATCCTCCAGGGCCAGTGCTGACGGTGCTGCTCTTTCATGGCGAAGAGAAGTGGACTGTTCCGTAGCTACGAAAGTTGAGTGAGGAGTCCCTGATGCGGGGGAAGGCTGGCTCTTCCTTACTAGAGACATAAGATTGTAACCGGTGATACAAAAGCTGGTGAGAGGGAGACAAAAGGGCACAAGACTGAGCAGGAAAAGCAGATTTGGGGGCCAGAAACGTGTGAAAAATACTCCACCAGTGTTCACATATATAAAGAAGAAAACAGACAGGTAGGCAAGCGCTCCTACGGCGGAGGCAATGAGTCCCAGGCCAACAAGGATGAGTGAGGGGGAGCGGAAGAAGATCCAAGCATTGAGGATGAGCAATGCCAGAGTTGCAAAAAAGATCAGGAACAGCATTGGGTTTGCAAGTATCTGCACAAACTGCCCCTGGAGATCTTCCTGCGGAGAAAGAAGGAACAAGCCAACGAAAATGAGAATTGAACTCAGAAAATTGACGATGAAGTTAAGAAGTAGCATTTTGCGTGAAAGGGAAGATAATTGCTGCATAAAAGTACCTCCTCATATTCTTCTTGATGAAGAGTATCATAGAGTGTATGAAGAAGCACGCACTCGCGGCATGTTTTTCTTGCACCTGGAATCATCCAGATGAAGCCTATCTAGCAAGATCTCCTCGATGCGGACCTCGACAGCCTGTTTGGCTGTGCTTCTTCTGGCTCCCGAACGCCTCGCCAGCCGTCGTCTGCTCGGCGGAGAAGGTGGCGGGTGGCATGTACGGTTCCAACGCCGATCCTGAGCGAGAGGCTTTCTCCCCACAAAATTATCATCTTTCTATCATCTCCTTATCATCCTTGCAACGCCGATCCTGAGCGAGACGCTTTCTCCCCTGGGATGGAGAGTGTTGGAGAGAGAACCAGCCTCGCGGTGCGGTTTGGTCACCAAAAAAGCGGTGCCTGGGTGCCTCGCAAAGCGTGGTCTGAGACGGCCTCCGGTGCTATAGTAAGCGGTTGGACTGCACCATATTTTGTCGAAATGGACGAAGCTGCTGGTGGGTTCATAGCAAAATACATGAAGCCTGCAGATCTTCTTTTGGGCAGGAAAACCTTCGATACTTTTGCTGCTTTCTGGCCTACCCATGCAGACCTGTGGCCAGGTCTCAATGAGGTCACAAAATACGTCATGTCCAAGACTCTGGATGAGAATAAGACAGATTGGCCAAACGTCGTTTTTCTTCAAAGCGTCGAGGACATCAAAAAGCTCAAGAATTTCAGAAGGCTCTGATCTCCAAGTTCACGGCAGCAGCAACCTGATCCAGACACTCTTTAAACATGATCTGGTTGATGAGCTGTGGTTGAAGACGTTCCCCGTCACGCTCGGCAACGGCAAGCGTTTGTTTCGTGAGGGCACGCTTCCTGCAGCCTTTACCTTAACGGACAGTTTGGTGACGCCAAATGGGGTGATTTTCGCCAATTATGAGCGATCCGGAGAAGTCAAGACAGGTACTGTTGGAGCGTAAGGCGGCTCACCTGTTCATACTTCTCCAGATAAGCTGAATATCTTCACCAGAGCTTAAACACCTTTTGCACATGGGTGGAAGTGGCTTCCTGAGATGTTCCCACCCATTTGCAAAACACGCTCTGAGAAGATATATGGATGAGCTGTCAGTATCCATCAAACGTGATCCAACCGACCAACCCGTGGCGCAATGGCAGAGTTGAGTTGCATGAGGATAAGGAGCACAATGCTGATGTACGTATTGACGACGCAGAGGAGCACGACGACAGCGTAGAGTGCCTGATAGAAGACGATGCGCCGTTCGGTGGCTGAACGTATTTCGGCGGTCACCTCATCTTTCAAGAGTCCTGCACGCTGTGCATACCGCCAACTAGCGAAGAGAATGCTCCCAAGCAAGAGCAGATTAAGCCAGTACACGCCCACGGCGATGCGATACGTGATGAATTCAGCTAAGAGCCCCGTCGAGAATGGGAGGAGCGAAACAGCAAATAAGAAGGCCAGATGGAGCCAGGTGAGGCGGTGATTGCTGGTCGCGAAATGATTGAGTTGCGTTTGCTGGCCGACCCAGAAAATGCCAAGGGTGAGAAAGCTCAAGATATAGGGGAGAAAATGTGGTACAAGATTGTCTAAAGCGCCCAACAAGGCCACCTCTTTTCCAAATCCCTGATTCGTCCAGAGGAATGGTGTAGTAAACCTGGCACCTGCATCAGCTAGAGGAGTGTGCAGGTCGAGGACGAGCAAGGTCATCGCTACGGCAAAGATGCCATCGGAAAGCGCTGCAAGTCGTTCCAAGCTTTGACCGGCGATATGATTGGTCTCCACGATACCAGGCTCAATCACGGTGACGCGGATGTGGTCTCGGACGCATTCCTGCCGCAAGGCTTCGGAAAAAGCCCCAACGCCCCACTTCGTCGCGTTATAGACGCCACTGCCAGCTCGTGCAATACGTCCAGCTTGGGAGGAGATATTGACAATGTGACCGCTTCCTTGAGCTTGCATGATTGGCAGGACGGCATGCGTCGCGTACATGAGTCCAAGGACATTGGTGGAAATCATCCGTCTCCAATCCTCTGTATCTGCTCCAGCGATGGGACCCAGCAGCATCAGGCCAGCGCTATTCACGAGGATATCGAGTCGTCCCCACTGTTCCTGTGGGCGATGAACCATCATCTGCACTTGCTGCTCATCCGTCACATCCACGCTCAGAGCAATCGCCTCGCCTCCCGCCTGTTCGATGCGTTCGACCAGAGCCTCAAGCCGGTCTGTACGGCGAGATGCGACAGCAACACGTATGCCGTGTACAGCCAATGCCCACGCAGTAGCTTCTCCAATCCCAGAGGATGCTCCCGTCACAAGCGCGACGTGTCCATCATTTTTCTCCATGAATATACTCCTTTTCTCTTCATTTACTCTTGTTCCGTGTGACTCTCCATCGAAGATATCGACCTCCGCTTCGCTCTGATCAGAAGCGTGAGATGCGATGCCTCGCTGTGCCAAGGACGCTTTTTTTCGAACAATCTTCTGGTGTAATGCGGCTGCGTGCTGCTCCAATTTCTGCATTTGCAGCTCCAGAGCGTGCTGATGTTGCTCAAGTAAGAGTAGGCGCTCGGTTGCAGTGATAGGCCCCTGATGATGCAGTTGGGCAAAGTGGATCATCTGTGCGAGAGGCATGCCCGTTTCCCGTAAGTTGATAAGCAAGCCAATCCAGTCAAGATCTTCTTGTCTGTACCGACGATGTCCGCTCGATGCCCGCTTCACTGGTTCAATCAGGCCGATGCGTTCATAGTAGCGCAAGGTGTCAATGGAGAGCCCGGTCAGTTCGGCAACCTGTTGAATTGAGAATGCTGTTTCCATGCCAGAACTATACAACCTGGAGTACACTCCAGGTCAAGAGAGGGGAGCAGGCTTTTCCAAAAGTCTTGACAGAAGCTAAAGGCTTGCGGGTGAGCATCATGATGCAACTATGAAATGCATCCGAGACCAAACCTCGCCAAGATCCAAAGCTTTTGACGAAACACAACAGATTCCCATACGCTGCAAAAAGGATTAGAGCCGCCCTATAAATGTCCGTTAAAAGGACAATCCTCTTTCCAATCAAAATCCTCTCGAAGTGTGCCAGAAAACCGTTCATTTTGGCATCCTTTAATCAATGTCTAGATACATGAAAGCAGATATGAGTTTTTGTACTCTTCCTTCGTTATTTTTTACTGAGGAACTCTAAAAGATGCTTCCACCTCTTTTGCTTAGAGCCGAAAACGGAGGGGAAAAATGTTGGGAGCCCATACAGAAAGCTCTTTTCCATCTTCAGCCGGCTTTCAAAAGAATTTGATAAAGGAGGGTATAATAATGATCAGTTCTAAAAATACAAGGAGGCATAATGTCTGACACGCTTACCACGATTCAGGGTGTCCAGATTCTCGTCTGTGCACCCGATGGAGAGAAACTGAAAAGCGAACGCGAGGCCGTGGATCTCATTGGCGAGGCTCTAGGACAAGGGGCCGAGATGATCTTGGTACCAGTAGAACGCCTTGAAGACGATTTCTTCCAGCTCAAAACACGTCTTGCTGGCGACATCATTCAGAAATTCGTGACCTACAGACGTCGCCTCGTGATCCTGGGCGACATCTCTAAATACCTGGCCCAGAGCAACGCCCTCAGAGATTTTGTCTACGAAACGAACCGTGGTACCCAGGTCTGGTTTCTAAAAGACCTTCAAGAACTAACCGATAAAATCAAACAAATAGAGAGCTGAACAAGTCTAAGTCCTCTCGCTCTCGCCTCAAGTTTACAATCAGGAGAATCTCACATGCTCACTATTGACAAACTCGCAGCATCCGACAGGCCCGCATGGGAAACTCTGTTCCGTGCCTATATCGACTTCTACCAGCGTGCCGAGCCGCCCGCAATGTATGACCGGGCGTGGCACGAATTCCAGGCCGACACGCACCTCCACGCCCTCGGCGCAAAGCTCGATGACCGGCTCGTCGGGATCACCCACTTCCTCATCCATCCCAACACATCAGGTCCAGACGTCTGCTATCTCCAGGACCTCTTCACCGCCCCGGATGTACGCGGCAAGGGTGTGGCTCGTGCCTTGATCGCCGCTGTAACCGACTGGGCCAGGACCCGCGCTTGTTGCCGCGTCTACTGGCTCACCCAGGCGTCTAATACCACGGCACGCCACCTCTACGACAAGGTGGCCGAGAACCGTGGCTTTATCCGTTACCAGATCGAACTAGTTTCAATCCTCCCCACGTTATAGAAAATTGCTGCACTATCCATTCATCTCCAGGCAGATTTGTGTCAGGATATACCACACCGCTAAGAATGCAACACACGACTTTTTCCAGGTAAGTCGTGTGTTTATGCACTATGGCCGCATCAGGGATGCAATGCGCGTTTGAGCGCCTGATCCCGATCTACGATAGATCGCTGTGAAAGTGCTGATGTCGGAGCCAGACCATCCCATCCGTGAAAGGCACAGGGATAGACATGTAACTCGACTGGCACACCAGCCCGCGTCAGGCGCAGCGCATACTCTACGTCCTCGTCAAGAAATATCTCCTGCGAACCAACTGCAATATAGGTTGGCGGCAAATTGCTCAGATCGCTAGCACGGGAGGCCGCTGCATAAGGTGAGGCGTTGCTGCTGCTGGCATCGGCACCTAGATAAGCTTTCCAGCCACCATGATTGTCCTTGCGGTTCCATATTGGGGCGTTGGCAAACTCTCTGGTGGATGCACTGGAGTTCAGATTATCAATCATGGGATAGATGAGCAACTGGAAGCAGACAGGCACCTCACCTCGGTCACGAGCCAGTAGAACCAGGCCAGCCGCCAGGCCACCGCCAGCACTTCCTCCCCCTACTGCAATACGGTTACGATCAATGCCTAGCTCAGTAGCATGCTCGGCCATCCATTTGAGCGCGGCATAGCAGTCCTCGACAGGTGCTGGAAACGGATGTTCAGGTGCCAGCCTGTATTCTACCGAGACTACCACACAGTTCGTCACCTCAACAATATGTTGCATTGCAGCATCATCTTGCAGCATCGTCCCCAGTACATAACCGCCGCCATGAATCCAGAAGAAACCTGGAAGTGTACCTGTAGCGTGCGTGGGTCGATAGATACGTACTGGCACCTCTGGAGCATTCTTTGGCCCAGGCACAGTGCGATCTTCTTTCACCACATTTGGGGAGTCGGGCAGATCAGACATCATCTTAAACATCTCGTCCGTCGCCCCCCGTGATCCTGGGAGATCATCCCAGTTTATAAGTTCCAGGCTAGGAAATGCCTTGAGGGCTAACTGCAATTCGGGGTCATACCGCTCTAAAAGGTCTTCCATTTTGTGCTCTCCTGTCTTTGGGGAGTCAATCATTTAATCTTTTACTTCAATCGTACAACAACGTACCAGGGTAGTATATAACATTGCGCCACAAAACCTCGCCGAGCGACCCTCTCGCTCAATCGACGCAGAACAGTCGCCCATATGCCCGCAGCGTGACCAAAGCCTCAATGGTTACTATCCCCCGCCATTCAAGGGCTGCGGCAGGATTCCAGGCTAGCCAATTGAACTGCCATCCACCATCTTCCTGCTGGGCGGCTGCCAGCGCCTCCAGGTGTGCCTCGATCACGTCGTCGGAGAACAGTCGACGCGCGAGGCTCTGCGGACGAGGTGCGAAGTTGAGCGGGCTGTGCGTCTCCTCCTGTGTGGTGGGTATGAGCGCGACCAGATTCTGTTCCAGGATTTTCGGCCCAACGCGGGCAAAGACCTTCTCTGCCCGCTTTCGATCAGGCACAAAGTCGAGGAATGGCAGGATGGCACGCATCTCGTAGGGATCGGTCTGGTCCATGACGTCGAGTTTGCGCCAGCAGTAGTCGGTGGCAGCGCTCAGCCAGGGATGCTCGATGTGATGCTTATGTAGCAACGCAGCGATAGCCGCAGTGGGATTGAGCGAAGCGGGCGGCTGATCTCCGATTTCCCACCAGGGGGCATGTGGGTAGTCACGCACTGAGAGCAGCACAAAGGGCACTCCGCCCTCCGCAGTCGTGATGGACAGCAGGTAGTCGCAGGCCCGTGTCACCATCGGATCACTAAACGCCTCGGCCTCGTCCAGAATACAGAGCGCTGTCCAGGTCGGCACAGGCTGGCTCACCGGTGCACGCACATCCGGCTCCAGACTGTTCCCAAAGCCACCATCAGCATTTTGATAGGGACGCAGCGCTTCCAGTATCGCCTGTCGCTCGCCATTCAGAAAGAGAAAAGCAAAACGACGCCGCTCCAACAGCCGTGCTGTTCTCCACAGAAAATCGGTCGCTTTTGAGAGATCAGATGTTGTCACCATACGATGATTCTCCTTCGTTTGTATGCGTTTTCTATACTAACTAGCCTTTATAGAAAGTATAATAGAGAATGTGGTCTGAAACGGTCCTATTTGAAGATCAGTTGGTATGAGAGACGAATAAAACACATCACATGACCTATTCACCCGTCACCCGGCTTTTAACCATACTTGACCTGCTGCAATCACGCCCAGGCGTGACCGCAGCGCAACTGGCGGAACGCCTGGAGGTCGAGGCACGCAGTGTACGTCGCTATATTGCTATGTTGCAGGATATCGGCATTCCTGTTGAAGCGGTACGCGGACGCTACGGCGGCTACCGGCTGCGCCCAGGCTTCAAACTGCCGCCCCTGATGTGGACCGAAGAGGAGGCTCTGGCGGTGACGCTGGGTCTGGAGGCCGTGTACCAGTTAGGGCTGTCCCAAACCGAACCGATCGTTGAGCGTGCACTGACGAAAGTCGAGCGTGTCCTGCCGCAGGTCTTGCGTGAACGGGTCCAGGCCGTGCAGGAAACGGTGATACTCGATCTGGTTTCGTACTCACGCTCCGAACCGAACATGTATGTGATGCCTTTGAGTATGGCTGCTGCTCAAGGAAAAAGGGTCTGGATGCGCTATCGGGCTCGCCCAGGTGAAGAACATGAGCGTGCATTTGATTGCTATGGCCTGGTCTATCATAACGGGCGCTGGTATACGGTAGGGTATTGTCACCTGCGTCAGGACACACGTGTCTTTCGCCTGGACCGCATCCATGCGCTTGAGTTGCGCGAAGAGCGCTTTACTCCTCCCGCCAACTTCGACTGCTTAGCCTATACGATCCAGGCATTTGCCGCTATCCCTTCGCGCTGGCTCGCCGAAGTGCTCTTGCAAACTAGTCTGGAAAAAATCCGTGAAGCGGTGCCCGCCACCTTTGCCACCCTTGAAGAGACGCCTACAGGCATCTTACTACGCGCCTACGACGACGATCTTCAGCATACCGCACGTTTCCTGGTGAGCCTGGGCTGCCCTTTTCGTGTGTTGCAGCCGCCTGAACTTGCGAAGGAATTACGCATCCTTGCCAGGACGCTTCTCGCTATGACGGCATCGGCCCAGGATGAACCCCTCCCAGCCTCACCGATCAAGCCCTCGCCCCGCAGCGATCTGTAGGGTCATCCATACAGGTCGGCTATTGATCCTGTCTTTTCCCACAAACAGAATTGTTCTCTCTGAAGCCGCTCAGGAGCACAGGCAAGGATGCTCGTTAGGCTTCGGTAGGTTATAGCGTTTCTATTCAGAATTACCAGAAATTTCTGCTTTAAAAAGAATCACTAGCAAGATTTATTCCAACTCGGAAAGTCGAGGTACATAGTAAAAGATGAAGCCAGATCAAAATTTTGTGCACAAAAGCAATCCAGAAATGAGTGGACCGGAGATTTTTCTTAGAGAATCTGAATTCAGGCAAGAGGGTTGCCTCTTTTGATACTCTATGATACAGTATAGCCGTAAAAAATTGCCTGAGAAATCTCGCTTGTAAGGCGCTGGTCTCAGATACTTTTTTACCATTTTCATAAGACAGAGAACAGAGGCATTCTATGAAAGTTATCTTTGTGGGTGGCGCACAGGGTGTCGGCGCAAGTTGCGTGGCAGTGCATATTGCCGGACAGTGGATTGTAGTGGATGCCGGTGTCCGCGTGGATCGAAAAAGCGATCCTCTACCAGACCTGGCCCTGCTGGAAGGCAAGGATGTTCGTGCTATCTTTGTGACCCACGCCCACGCCGACCATATCGGCGCTCTGCCTCTATTGCACCAGGCCTTCCCCCATGCCCCTGTTTTTACTTCGCGTGGTACGGCTCTGCTTATGGAAGTGATGCTCGCGGACGCCCTGAAAGTAATGGCCCGCCGCGCCGTCGATGAGATGGAGCTGCCTCTCTACCCTGAAACACTGATTGGTAGCATGCTGACCCGCGTTCGCCCTCTGCCTGTTGGCGAACCTTTTACGGTCTCAGACCTGCCCGGCATTACCGTTCATGCCAGCCGCGCAGGACATATTGCAGGTGCGGTCAGCCTGGGCTTTGTCGCCGATGAAGGCTCACTGGTGATTTCTGGCGACGTCAGTATTACGCCTCAGCGAACCGTGCAGGGGGCGCTAGCACCACCTGTTCAGCATCCCGATCTGCTCGTACTGGAATCGACCTACGGCTCTCGCTTACATCCAAATCGCCAGGCTGAAGAGCTACGTCTTGCCCAGGCAGTAGCCGAGGGCCTCGCCAGAGGCGGTCACGTGCTGATCCCTTCTTTTGGCCTGGGACGCGGCCAGGAGATCTTATTGATTCTGCGTGCCGCTCAGGAGAAGGGCCAGATCCCGCTCTTTCCTCTCTATGTCGATGGCCTGGTACGCCGTGTCTGCTCAACCTATATGCTCCTTCCGGAATCTCTCTCCCCTGTGCTCCAGCGCCAGATCCGCAGAGGCTATGCCCCCTTTAGTGGTGGCGAGATTGCCTATGTACGCGATGAGCGCGAACGCGAACGCATTCTTGCGGGACCACCATCCTGTATTATCTCTAGTAGCGGTATGCTGACAGGCGGCCCAAGCGCGTGGTATGCAGCCCGCCTGGCTGGTCGCGAGGATTCCTCGATCTTTATTACCGGCTACCAGGACGAAGAATCGCCTGGCAAACGCCTGCTTGATCTCGCGGATCACAAGTCCTCGACGCTAGAGGTTGGCGGCATGCAGGTCGCTGTACAGTGCCAGGTGGCAAAATATGCCCTCTCCGCTCACGCCGATGGTAGCGAACTGGCAGCATATGCTGCCTCTCTACACCCCAGACAGATAGCCCTGGTACACGGAGATCAAGATGCCCGCAACGCTTTGCGCACTCTGCTCACCTCTGCCGACGTAATCCTGCCCGCCAACGGTGCGGAACTGGATATTCGCTCTCGCCGCTCCCAGCAGACCGCCCCTGCGAAGCGCAAAGCTGCTCTCGCGCCTACTCTACCTAAAGGTATTCAACCTGATGAACCCTTTGCTCCAGAACATATCGAAACACTCTGGCAGGTGGTCAAGAAGGTGCCTGAGTTGCGCATTGTGACCGCCCGCGAACTTGCACAGGTCTGGTATGGAGATGCTAGCGAACTTCAACTCTGGGAGATGCTGGCTGTGCTGGATTCCGATTGGGATCAGCGCTACTTTGTACGTCAACATGCTCTGAAAGAAGCCTTTCGTGTTCGTGGTCAGATCCAGGAAGATCCAGGCGACGCTCTTCAGGATCTTACTGGCAAGATTCTGTTGGTCCAGGTTACTCACGAAAGCGCCAAGCCTGTCCTCTGCCGTTCGCTGGAGCCGGGCGCTTCGATTCGCGCTATTCTGCCTCGTGGGATCAGCTTAGAACGCAATCGCTTTCCTTTCTCTGCTATCATTGATGTCCTGGGACCTTACGATGAAGATCAAGAAGAATATACGCGGCAGACCCCCGCCGGCTTTCTTGCTGAACTTGTCAAAGCAGGCCGTCGCGCTATCCGTGGCATCTCAGCCCATGACCTGGTACAGTCCTGCCAGGAGGGCGTTGATTATAGTCTGGGCGATCTTTGCGCCCTTGCTGGTCTCTCTGGGCGGACTATAGAGGATCGTCTGGCCATAGCCAAGCTGCTCTTTAAAAACCCTTTGCTTTTCAGTCAGCAGACCTCTCTGCTCGATAATGATGGTCTGGCCCTTTACCGTCTGGCTCCCTCATGGCAAGAGGGTCTGCTCTATCCAGAGAAGCGCGAACTGCCAGATCAGCACGAAATTCTGCGCATCATCGAGTTGTCGATTGGGACACCGCCCCATCTCTACCGCAAAAGTGTCAATCCTGAGACTGGCGATGTCGTGCTCTACTTCCATTTTCCTGAACCTGCACAGCGCGATTTTGGCGATATCCTGGCACAGGCGGCAGAGGATGCTGGCGTCTCAATTACTATTGCCCCCAATCCCCACCAGGGCGAACTGAGTACTGTTGCCAGACGTTGCCTGGAAGAGGTAGGTATCCACGTACAGGGCACGCCCTCTCTCTACTTTGATCAACAAGAGATCGTCGTACGTGGCATCATCCCTGTTGATGCAGAGGCTCGCGCCGCTGCCGCAGACGCTCTGGCACGTGCTCAGAGTAGCTTCCAACAAGAGACCGGGTGGACATTGCAACTAGAAGCCCTCCCCGGAATCGCCGGTGGGATCAGCAATGTACCTACGCCTCCTGCACAGCCTCTCCCCTCTCATTCTAAGCTGGGACAGACTACTGTGGGGCAAGCTGCTTTATTGTCAGCTACACCATTAAGACTCGTTTCTCAGCAGGAAGCTTTGACTATTGCGCAGCGTCTGCTTCTCCCACTGCCTCATTGCTATAAAGTAGGTGTCGATCCGCGGGCTAAAACTATTCCCGTGCGCTTTCATTTTCCTGAGATTGCCCGCCAATGCCATTCAGAGGTCTTGAAGCAGCTTGAGACTATAACCGGCTGGCAGGTCGTTTTGCACTCACAAATTCATCAGGGGGCCCTTGTCGAGCTTGCACAAAGTGTCCTGCCAGCGGGCCTTGTTGCTCTGGAGACGCCTTCAATCTATCACAGTCAGAATCAGGTCTATCTCTCTTGTGAGGGGAGCGTGAGCGATGAAGCGCTTGCTGAGGCAGAAAAGCGTTTTGCGGAGGAGAGTGGCTGGAAATTGCTTCTAAGTGTCAAATCTGCCTCTCCCATTACTCGCTTGAACGCTGGTGAGGCCCAGGTAGCGGCCCGTGAACATTTCCTCCATGCTCTGGATCTGTATCGTATCGATACCGATGATAAGCGACATATCATCTGGCTCCATTTTCACTTTCCCGCTGTCGCCGCTGAGCGCTACGCCGAAGATATCCGCGAATTGGCTCAGGAGACTGGTTGGCAGGTTGATCTGCATCCTCATGCGCACCAGGGAGCCTTGAAAGATATACTGCGACGTCTCTTCTCTGAAGAGGAGAGCGAGGTGGGGAAAATCTCACTTTCCTCCGAGAGTAAAACGGCGCGTGTCCTGCCTCTAGTCCCCCTGAGCGAGTCGCGCAGCGAGAAAGTACGACAACAATTTACTAGTGAGACTGGCTGGCTGTTAGATATAGGCTGAATAGATAGAAAACGATATCTTTTGTACTATCCTTCAGAGAGAAATATAGATATTTTGATAGAATCGCTCAAATATGTTATACTCTATTTAGAAGTATGCAATGACGCGTATTGTTCATTTTTTATACGTGTTCTTAGAATAGAAGAACAAAAAGGGTCCCATGGCAGACATTCCTCCTGATGAGAACCTCTCTCATAAAAATACACGACCTGTTGCTATTGTCTCACAATTATTGCAACAGGTGGATAGTATGCAGCATATCGACGAGCTTCTTACCTGGATCGCGAGTACGCTGGTGCAGGATTTTCCTGTGAACGCAGTGCAGATCTGGGCCGTTCAAGACTATGCACGCGGAGTTTCACGCAGAAAATTACGTGCCAGTGCCAGTCAATCCTCTATTCAGGCCTCCCAGGTACTGGAAAGCGTTGAGATAACTGTGCTCGCTGAACGCCTCTTGCGCGAACAGCGGGGGGTGTTATCTCTTCCTGTAAGTAGTATTTTTTCTGCCTATCAAGCCAGCGCCCTGGCAAAACAGGCCTGCCAGTATTGGACCGTCTATTTCATCCGCAAGGATGCGCTCTTGCCTCCCACTCAGGGAGCGCAAAAAGAGGAACTTCTTACACCGCTACAAATGGTTTTCTCTTTCTTTACGCAACAGCCTGTGCAGCTTGCAGAGGCGCGGGCAATTAGTTTTCTTATTGAACAAGCATTGCGTATAGGTATCAGTAAAAAACTCCTCACAACCGCAGTTGAAAAACCAGAGGAAGATATGCAAGCTTTTCTTGCCGGCCTCACGCCCGAACGTGTGCAAGCTATAGAAATAGAGCAGGCGAAAAATCCTTTTACTAGTGCTCCTACAATCCCAGATAAGGAGATGAGAAGAGCCTATACTCTGATAGATGGCAAGAAAAACCTCTCCCAACTGGCTTCATTGCTACGTATGAGCCAGAGAGGAGTTTTAGAGGTCCTGAAACCTCTGCTTTCGCAAGGCTATATTCAGCTACGAGACGAAGAAGGGAAGCCAATAGACAATGCCAGGTTGACGTAGCGAACTAACCTCTGCTCTATCCTGTTGCGATGAAAAACTGGTAGTTCCAACTCCAGGGATAAACGTTGAGCCAGTCTTGTTTTACCAACTCCAGGAAAGCCATTTACACTAATCAAAAGCGGTTTTGACATACAACTATCTTGCCCCAGCTTCTATAGAAGCATATGTTTTTATGTAGAGAAGTATCTATTACAAAGATAAGAAAAAACACAACAGAAAGCAATACTGCTAGTACTCACACTATAAGGTGAGCACTAGCAGTATTGCGCAAAAGACTTCTCTCTATTCTGCTTTAGCAGAGATGAGACAATATGATCTGCCTTGCTATAGTAGGAATAACTGTGTGGTAGTGTAATGTTATAATAAGTGATATGACATCGAAGATAGAATTGGATGCTTCTGAGAGAAATGGTTTCTACGAGCTTCAAGGCTGAGATGATGTTAATAACAGGAGCTCAGAGTTATGAGATTATACGTTGGGGGACTCCCCTACCAAACAAACGAGCAGGAACTCACTCGTCTATTTGAACAGGTTGGACAAGTGACCTTCGCTACTGTGATCACAGATCGCTCTACCGGTCAGAGCAAAGGCTTCGGTTTTGTAGAGATGAGTAGCGATGAAGAGGCACGCGCCGCAATTCAGCAGCTTAATGGAACACAGCTTGGTCGTCGCACCATTACTGTGAACGAGGCTCAGGAGCGTCCTGACCGCCGTCCGCCATCCCGTGGTCGCTATTAGATTGTCCATTTTGTCCAGAGAGACGAAGTATATCATATGAGTACGTTTTTTTTATAATCAGGAAGGGCGTACATTTTTTGCTGCCTGCTAGCAAGCATCCAATCTTCGCTGGTAGGGCAGCTTTTTTATGAAGACTTGTTCTTTTTTTGTGCCGTTTCATGGATAGAATAAACATATGCACCCTGGGCTGAAACAAGGAGTATAATCTATGATTAGGGGCCTGGCACATGTTGCATTTCGTGTCACTGATCTTGAAAAAGCACTGGATTTCTATTGTACCAAACTCGGCTTTCGCGAAGCATTTCGCCTGGAACGCGAGGGCGAATATTCTCCCTGGATCGTTTATATCCAGATTGCACCTGAGCATTTTATTGAGCTATTTCCTGGCGCACAGGGCGAAAATATGTCGCGTGGCGCTGTCGGCTATAACCACTTCTGTCTGCTTGTTGACGACCTGGCCGCCACTCTTCATGAGCTTGCCGAGCGGGGTTTAGAGATCGATGGTCAGCCGCAACAGGGACTTGACCATAACTGGCAGTATTGGATCAAAGATCCCGATGGCAATGCAATTGAACTTATGCAGATCGTTCCAGAATCTCCTCAGGCTGTCGCCGATGCTCGCTGGTAACAAAAGTAGCCTGCGCTACGGGGCTTGTTTGGGTATATTCTGTGCCTCTCCCTTGTGCAGATAGGGACGGCGGTTGATTTCTGGCTGTGTTAGCCAATCTCGCATCTCACTGGAGTCAGGAGACAGTTAGTTTCATAGAAAGAGGTACATTCATGGAAGTATTTGACGCGGTACGCACCGTTCTGGCAGTTCGTCAATTTCAGGATAAGCCGATTCCTGAAGCGCTTGTGCAGCAGATTGTCGAGGCTGGCCACTTAACCGCAAGTAGTATGAATGGCCAGCCCTGGCATTTCATTGTTGTAGAGAATAAAGAGATGCTGCACAAGCTTGGCTCACTGGCGAAAACCGGTCCGTATATTGCCCAGGCTCCCCTCGCGATTGTCGTTGCTACAGAGCAGAGCCCCTATGATATCTCCGATGCAAGTCGGGCAATCCAATCTATGATCTTGACTGCATGGGCGCAAGGCATCGGCTCAAACTGGGTAGGCTTTAATAATCTCAGTCATATCAACCCCGTCCTGGGTATTCCTGCGGAGATTCAGATACTCGCGATTTTGCCTTTTGGTTATCCAGTTGCAACTATCGGCAAGGGAAATAAAAAGCGCAAACCTTTATCTGAAGTCGCCCATCGTGAGCGTTGGGACCAGCCGTTTTAATCCCTTCCTACCTTTATGTATGGCTATGCCGATTTATGCGAGAGACTTTCGTGAGAGATGATCTTGCGGCTGTCTCTCTCCGGCACTAGCAGTTTTCAGAAAATGCCTTCGTATATACTGGCAAGCGGGAATTCCAGATCTAGCTGATCTAGTTTGATGGTTCCACTGGTGAACTGTTCCACCTGCCAGCCATTAGCGCGCTGATAGACTTCTACGAACTGCTCTTTCTGGCTTATCAAGATATACACCTGAAGCGAGGGACAGCACTGATAGCGCAGAAATTTTTCTCCACGGTCATATTTTTCAGTCTTGGGAGAGAGAATCTCTGCTACAAGGAGCCGGAAGCTTTACAACTGTTCTGTCTGTTCATACGTGATAGAGAAAAATACTGTTATTTGTAATAAGTAAGAACTATTCACGTAACCGAAATGAAGTTCGTTCAGGTCCAGGTTGCAAAAGAGAGAGAGACAAAATATGAGCAGTAATCAACCTTATCAGCCTGATCCTCGTATACAGAATTATCAACAGCCTGATGTTGCTCCTGGTGATCCCTATGGTTCTACGATCCAGTCGGAGAATGCTGGTAGCGCATATGTGCAGCGTGAACATGAAAATTACGTTGATCCTGCTGGCAACCACGTAGAGAATCGTTCGGAGGTCTACGAGGACGTCAACCAGAGTCGAGCCAATACGCGTTATTGGATTACCAGGATTACCTACTTTATTCTAGGAGTGCTCGAAGTTATTCTGGCTTTGCGCTTTATCTTTCGCTTGCTTGGTGCCAATGGATACAATGGCTTTATTAATTTTCTCTATGGGTTGAGCCATATATTTGTGGCACCCTTTAACGGCATCTTTAACGACCAGGCTCTTGGCACGAGAAGCGTCTTTGAAATCTCGACGATTATTGCTATGCTTGTTTATGCCCTGATCGCCTGGGGTATTGTCTCGCTAGGACGTGTCGCCTTTGCCCCTGTCGTTTCTGGTCGTCGCAGCGTCAGTTCTACCCGTCGTCGTGCCATCTAGTGAACGCGATGTGCAACTTTGTTAAGCAACCAAACGATCAAAGTTTGAGGGCCAAACCGGCTCACTTGGTGGAAGGAAGCTAGAAGATATATTCCTCTAGCTTCCTTTTTTCAGATTCTTTTGTTGCTATTCTGACTAATCTGAAGCAGTTGTACTGGCTGTATTATAAATGAGATCGGAAAGTTCTTTGCGCGAGCGCTCTAGAAAAGCGCGAAGTTGTGCCTGCTTCTCCGTATTATCCTGGCTGGCGCGACTGGCAATCTGGAAAAGGCGAGCAACTTCTGCCGCTGTAACACGTAGTGCCTGCTCCTGTGCAGTAGCTTGATGACGACCATGATGGTGATGCTCTCCATGATGGTGATGCCCATGATGCTCGTGTGGGCCATGTGGACCATCCCAGTCTGGTTGTGCCCAGGGCGGGCCAAAGCGTCTGCTAAATCTGCCAAACATAGGTTCTTTTCTCCTTTACATGGAATAGGTGAAGTGATGTATCAGATTGTGCCTGGCCTTTTTTGCAAAGCGATATATCGTATCCTTTTTATATACGGTTTATAGGAAGAGGAAGTTGCATAGTAGCTAGAGATTGTTTAACTCTTTGTTATATTGGTAAGCTGTCTCCAGGAAAACTTCGACAAGGATGAAGTTCATAAATGAAGACTCCTGCTTGCACGCCTGGATCTTCATCCATAATTTTTTGTACTTCTGCGACGGAGCCATGAAAGATACCGATGCCTGAGACATTGCTGCCATCGGAGATAGGACAAACGATAGAAAGTATGCCATCGGCGCGAAGGGCAAAATTTCTTCGCCCGTGTTCCCAGATGATTTTTTCAACGCCCTCCATCTTTTTGTTTGGGCCAGCTTTCAAAATAACAATGCAGTACTGTTTGGTCGTAGTCATCATCTGGCGCATAAACTCGTCACTAATGATTGCCATCGCAATATCCTCCAGGAGATGTTGTAGAGATGTTACTCACGTAGGGTAGAGCGTCTCCGGTTAGCCAACGATCTTCTTGCCGGATGGGGCTCCCCTACAATCTACGTTGACAGAATAATAGCCATTTAAAGCTAAAGTTGCTGTGTGTAGGATGTCAGAAACAGTTTACCCGATGAAAGCAATAAATGTTTCTCGTAATTTGCTCTAATTTAGAAATTTAGAGATTGCGATTTTGTAGGGACCAGAAGACGGAGATATTCCTTATGCGAGGAGACCTTGCGCCTTGAGCCACTCGCTAAAGCGCTCAATCCAGTGATCTGTGGGCAGACCCTGCTTTCTCATCCCGAAACCATGCCCACCCTGAGCATAAACGTGTAATTCGACTGGGTGGTTACCATCTCTCCACGCTGAATAGAGAGGCAGACTTGTTCCCACTGCCATTGGATCATTGTTGGCAGCCAGTAGAAACAGTGGCGGCGCATCAGTTGGGACCACAATGGCCGTTCCAGAAGGGGCAGGGTAAATTGGTGCTGCAAAGTTTGGACGGCCCTCTTCTTTATAATACATGGCAGCGCCTATAGTGACAACCGCGCCGCTTGAGAAGCCCAGGATACCAATCCGCTCCGGTGCTATTCCCCATTCGGTTGCACGCTGACGGACAACTTTTATTGCCTGTTGCCCATCAGCAATAGCTAGTGGCTCAACCTGCTGCATATGTTCAAACAAATTTCTGAGGTTGTTGAATTGTTCTTGCAATTGCTTTATCAGGTCTTCATCCCGCACCTCTGTCTGCGAGACGCGATACTTGAGCACAAATGCAGCGATCCCGTGAGCACTGAGCCAGCGTGCCACATCTCTCCCTTCACTCTCAATGGCGAGATAGTGGAAGGCACCACCTGGACAGACAATCACCGCAGTTCCGGTAGCGGTGGCCGGATCTGGGAGGTAAGCTGTCAGGGTTGGTTGTGCAATATTCCGCACGATTTTGCTATTAAATGGCAAAGGAAGATTGGCCTGCGGAATATCAGGCGGCAAGGGAAGATAGGTCTCCTGCTCCTGCTGGAACCAATTTTCAGATCCAGGAGCACCGTCAGGCCAGAGCGGAATGACTGCTGGCGAAAAGGTAGAATCTCGCATAGAAAAATGTCCTTTCAAGGATGGATAAGGTGAAGGGCAGATTTGTTCTACAATACTTATGATACTCTGGCAGTTTGCACTGAAGGCAGGGCGCGTAAAACCGCGAGCGCTTCAGATGAGAGGGCAAAATCAAGCTCTTCTTTCTTGCCCACAAGGCGCTTTACCGCACGCCTGGTTGCAACTATCAGGATACGTGCGAAGAGTTCTGGTTGGAAGAGCGAGCGCGGTGGACTTACCAGCATCAAGACTCTAAAGTAAGCGTGGGCAATCGCGGGATCGACGACGGCGCTGAAAAGTACCAGATCAATATAGCGATGCAGTAAGGGCAACCCTGGATTGGGACGAGCGCCCTGCAAGCGCAGACCAGGAAAACGCAGATCCTGATTAGTGGCAAGGAGCCAGGCGTCAGCAACGGTTCTAGCAATTTGCTGCTGGACGTATTGCTCAAAGTTTTCTCTGGGTGAGTTCTCTTGCTCCTGCAAGCAGCGTTTGAGGGTCATTGCATCCAGTGCGCTGACTGTCATCCCCTGCCCATAAATGGGATTGAAGGCACAGACAGCATCTCCCGTGACGATGAAACCGCCAGGCCAGCGCTGCATACGTTCAAAATGGCGCAGATGATTCTCTGGAGTGCGATATGCCCGAATGGGGGTGACTGGTTGTGCGATACGTATGGCCTCATAGATGCTGGGATCGGACAGATCACGCGCCCATTGCAGAAAACCTTCTTCGTCTGTAGGAGGCGTTTGACCCCTCATGCCACCTAGCGTCACGTGCCAGCGCTCATGATCAATAGAGAGAACAAGACCCGCATGCCCACGAGGCGGCTGTCCATTCACGATAAGGCTTTGCCATTCAGCAGGAAACTGTTCCGGTCTGGTATAGAAACGAGAAGCGTATCTGAGATCAGTGTTGATCGTCTCTACTGGTGGCTCTTCGTATCCCAACTCAACCAGCCAGCGAGGAGCCTGTGAGTGGCGACCACTGGCATCGACGACCAGATCGGCATTCAGTGTAGAGGTACGGCTTTCCTGTCCTCGCACACGTATCTGGATACCAGTTACACGCGTATGATCCTCCGTGGTGAGTAGCCCTGTAACCTCGGTATTGGTGATGATGTGGACTTCTGGCCGTTGTGATACTCGGTCTCGTATATGCCATTCGAGCAGAGGACGGCTAAAGCTGATAATCTCACCCGGTTGCTTTGCTAATGGCAGCAAACCTTTGGGAGAAACGATAGCGAGCGGAACCGTGTTCGTGGCAGAAGCGGCCCCATCCTCAAGCATCTCGTTCGTAATGCCGGGGAAAAGCTGCTCAATGATTGAGCGGCCAGTTGTAAGCAAACCATGTGCATGATACGACTGCGGAACACCTTTGCGATGGTCGGGCGTCAGTGGGAAAACATCGCGGTCAATAAGTGTCACCGTGTCAAAGAAATCTGCCAGAACGTGAGCTGCAAGCAACCCGGCAATACCGCCGCCAATAACCAGGACATGCCGACCTGCGTTCTTCTGGATGAGTGTCATTGTGTCATTGTTGCTATTCATGGAGGTCCTCTTTGCACCATATTCAAGACAACAGTCGCCAAAGATTTTCGTGCAAATCTTTTAAAAATAGCTTCCACTAACTAACTTAAGAGCGCAGAATTTTACAGTATAAGCTTGTTGAGTACTTATTAGAGGCTAATAATATTGCCTGCTTGATATTAGTTAACGTTAGCTAACTTACAGAAGTAATATACCTTATATAGTATGAGATGTCAAGGGTGAAGTCCAGTTACTTGAAGTGTTGACGATTTGCCCTTTTCCTGGACAAACATCACCGAATGGTTCTTGGTCTGTTATGCTAGAATAGAAGCGAGATAAGGACCACGCCCAGAAGGTCACACTCTGATACATGAGCAGAAATTGTTATACCATTTCCAGTGCTTGCGCCAGTTGTGAACCATCGCGAAAGCGCATCTCTGGCACCTTCTCTAGGCAACGTAGGATAATTTCTTCTAGAGAGGATGGAATGTCGGGATTGAGCTGGCTCGGAGGACTAGGTACGTCGTGAATTTGCTGCATAGCTATAGCTACGGGCGTATCGCCGTCAAATGGAGTACGTCCTGTTAGCATCTCATATTTTGCCTCATTTTGAATGCGCGTCACATTCTCCTGACCGAGATCGTAGCTTGTGTCCAGCATATTAATGGCTACATCGCGATTCATAACGGTATCTCTGCCTAAATAACTAATTACCCGCCCGTTATGACCTGACAGCCCTTGTAACTCATATCTGTCGAGAAACATAAAAGTGTGTATCTCCTTCTTGCTTTTTCAATGAGTGCTCAGTTTCGTCATAGCATTGGCTCTTCACTGACGACGCTCTTGCCAGCTCACCCATGTGTTTGATCCCTCTCTGTCTCTACCTGCCACCTATCTCCGCTAGTCCGGCAATGCTTCCCTCTTAATCTTCCAGGCTTCAATGACACAGTGAAGTGGAATCTCGGCAATCCAGGGTCCCTGGTCTGACTTTGCGAGAAATTCTTCGGTAGGCTCTGGTTCTTCTAAAGCAGCCACAACAAGGTTAGAGGCTCGCAAGGTGCGGAAATACCAGGAGAGCGGACGGTGATAGGCACGTGTGTAGACGATCTTATCCTCTACCATCATCCAGGGTAGATCGGTAGCGTCTATCTCGCGATAGTGGCTCATTTTGCGCCAGATGGTAGTTTTAGGGTAGATGCGCTCAATATCCCACCCGGAAGTCTCTACTTTGTCGAAACAGGGATGACAGAGACTTGCTATAAAGCGTCCCCCTGGTGTGAGAACGCGGCTAATCTCTTGAATGGCTCCATCTGCATTCTCAATATCCATCAGGGCCATGTTGCACACGACCAGGTCAAATGTGTTGTCCTTTAACATCTGGAGAGAGGCGGCGTCAGATATATGATAGGTGATACCCAATGGTTCCTGGGCCTCCCTTGCACGAGCAAGCTCAATAATTGGCGCATTGGTATCGATACTTGTGACGCTGGCTCCCTGACGCGCAAATCGGCGACTGAGGTAGCCGTTGCCACAGGCCAGGTCCAGCACACGCAATTTGTTAACCTCACCAATCAGACGAAGCAATGGAGGGTCGATTAATGTCCTGTGCCAGAGGTCGCCTTCGTCCCCAAGATTTTTATCCCACAAGACAGCCATCTGTTCCCAACCGGAAGTACTCATAAAAATCCTTTCCTATCTTTCAGACGGGATCTAACGGACGATATGGTGTCTGGTGGCAATTCGATGCGGACCGGATCGTTGGGTTGTACTTTGCCACCAGTGAGTACAATACCCATAATACCAGCCTTACGTATGAGTCTACCATGCTGGTCACGCCCTAACACCGCCGCCATAAGGCCCGGCTGCAAACCATTTAGCTGGTTACAGGGATTGCGCAAACCAGTGATTTCAATCACAGCCATATTGCCCAGGTGCAGCCGTGTGCCGGTTGGCAGAGCAAGCAGATCGATGCCGCGCGTCGTGATATTCTCTCCCATCTGCCCTGGTAGCACCTGGTAGCCTGCCATGCGCAATTCATCGTGTAGCTCTGCATGAATCAGATGGACCTGGCGTAAATTCGGCTGGCTTCGGTCAATCGCCACGCGGGAGCGATGCTGGACTGTTTTTCCTGAATGCGCATCTCCTTCAACCCCCAGCCCTGCCAGGAGTTGGATGCTTTCCTGATTCTGTTTGCTAAAAGTATGGGTTGTTTTGTTGCTCACCGCCAATACTACTCCATCTGCAAATCTATTTCGTTGTTCATTTTATCATGCTTGGATTATTCGCCACTCTCCTTCTTCTTCTGAGTCGATTAAAGAAGCGTAATTTTCTACATGTGCCCTCACTGCCTGGACCTATCTCTTCTTTTTTAGCGCGTCTTGCATCTTACGAGAAATGTAGCCTTTTCGACGAAGATGTATACTTCTCCTATCTCCTTGCATCCGGTCCACAGGCTAATCGTGCTCTGTGTCAAAGCGTTTAACTGTTAGGCTAAATCAGGGAAAACGGTAGTTGTTCAAATCGGGAAAATGTATTGTGGGAACAAACTGCTCGGTTTTTCAGTATATCATAAAAAGAGATGTTGTCACGCAATTTGCATAAAAACCCGTTTTCTTTTCAGAAAGAAAAAAAGAGGAAGAAAGGACTTGACAAGAGCTATCCTTAGTCTGTACACTTGCTTATGTATCCTGGTACCGATTACGTGAGCGTTATCGGTAACGGTATAGAACTGTTGAGTGTTTTTATTTCTGTCCTCTTTCTCATTTTGCTGAAAATGCATAGAGAGATATGTAACCAGGCAGCGTGGCCGGAGCATAGAATAGAAGAAAAAGTATGGCAAGGAAGCGTACTATTGCGGACATTGCCCAGTTGGCAGGCGTGTCGAAGGCTACAGTCTCCAGGGTGCTCAATCACAAGCCGGATGTTGACCCTTCTACCCGTGAGCGCATTTTGCGTATCATGGAGGAAGAGGATTTTGTTCCCAACGTTGCTGCTTCCGGACTGGCTGGTGGGCGCAGTCGCTTAATTGGCATACTCATCCCCTCCCTCACCTGGCCCTTCATCATTCCCGATATTATTCGTGGCGTTACCGAAGTTGTTGGCAATACTATGTACGAACTTGTCTTGTACAGCGTCAACGATAAAGTACGCGAGGGGAAGAAGGGTGATGTCATCGATCATATTCTCTCTACCGACATGCTTGCCGCCCTGCTAGCTATTTTGCCGGGACATTCATCTCCCTATATGCTCCGTCTCCATCAGGTTGGCTGTCCTGTCGTATTGATTGATGACCAGGGAGTTCCGCCAGCGGAGATACCGTGGGTTGGAGTAGATAACCGTGGGGGCGGCTATCTTGCTACGCGCCACCTGCTTCAACTAGGGCACACACGGATTGCGCATATTCATGGACCTACTAATCTGCTTTGTTGCACTGAGCGTTATCAGGGATATGTTCAGGCGCTTCAGGAGGCTGGATTGGCGGTAGATCCGGATCTGGTGCAGGAAGGAAATTTTGAGGTGGAGAGTGGTCAGACGGCTACTCATGCCTTTCTTTCGCTTCCCGTGGAAAAACGTCCTACCGCGATCTTCTCGGCGAACGATCAGATGGCGTACGGGGTGATTGTTGCCGTGGAAGATCACGGTCTACGCGTTCCTGATGATATTGCTCTGGTGGGCTTTGATGACATCTATTCGTCTGTCCATGTGCGTCCAGCTTTAACGACGATCAAACAGCCGTTTAGCGAAATGGGGCAGTATGCTACGGAAGCATTGCTTTCAATGCTCAACCATCCATCCGAGCGACCAGAAGACAAGTACTCATACCTTTCATTTCACCGCTATCCTTTCCTGAATCAGAAAATGAGCGGGAGAGGAGCGAACGAACCTGTCCGTATTCAACTTGCCACGAGCCTTGTCGTGCGAGCTTCATGCGGAGCGAAGAATGTATCAAAAGTTGTTTCTCAATGAGAAATTATTGCTCATTATCTATGGGCTTAAAAAGAGCATCTGGGGATTGAGCGCAGATTTATCACAAAAGAGGTGATTTTTGATGTATTCTTTAAGAGAGGGTAGGTAGTCTTGTGAAAGGCGAGACTAACAGTATTCTTGTTCTCTGCAATTGTATTCTGGCTTGATCGATGTTGATCGTTTTTATGACCAGGAGGATTTCTTGATGAAGGCCAAAGTTGGAGCACGTTTTTTTTCCGTGCTCGCTATTCTTGGATTATTGCTTACTGCCTGTGGTGGCGGTGCCGGTAGTGGTGCAACGAAAAGCACTCAGAGTAGTGCTTTGACTATCCAGACCGGTCCAAATGGAGACTTTACCAGGGTTTTCTCTCCTTTTTCTCCATCCACCAATCCTGGCACTAATGGCATGGTTTTTGAGACGTTGTTGTATATCAATCAATTGAATAACAAGATTACTCCCTGGCTGGCTAGCTCTTATTCGTTCTCTAGTGATGCGAAGACTGTGACATTTAACATCCGTCAAGGTGTCAAATGGTCGGATGGTCAACCTTTCTCTGCTGACGACGTAGTATTTACTCTGAATGATATCAAGCAGTATTCGGACGCAGACCTGGGCGGCCTCTGGAACTATATCAGTAGCGTCTCATCCCCAGATGCAAATACTGTTGTTGTGCAATTGAAACAGGCCTATTCGCCCATCTTGTGGTATCTAGGTAATCAGTTGTACATTGTTCCAAAACATATTTGGCAGAGCGTTGGTGATCCCGGCAAATACTCTGACGCGCAACCAGTTGGTACCGGTCCGTTTGTGCTCTCATCCTTTACTCCCCAGCTCATTGATTTCAAGAAGAATCCAAATTATTGGCAGGCGGGCCTGCCTAAGGTTGGCGAACTGCGCTATCCTTCCTATAATTCCAATGCCTCGCTTGAGCTGGATATGGATCGTGGTAATCTAGACTGGGTGAGCCTCTATACCCCCAATCTTCAGAAGGGGTATGTGGATCGCGATCCTGCCCATAATAAGTACTGGTTTGCACCTGCAAACGATGTCTCGCTTTTCATGAATCTGACAAAACCGCCTTTTAATAATGTGAACTTCCGTAAGGCACTCAGTCTGGTTGTTGATCGTGCGCAGATCTCGAAAGAGGGAGAGACCGGCTTTGAGGCTCCTGCCAGCCCAACGGGTTTGATTCTGCCCAATCAGCAGCAATTTCTGGCCCCACAGTATCAGAATCTCTCGAATACCCCTGATACTGCTCAGGCTACACAGTTGCTGACCAGCGCTGGCTTTACGAAGGGGGCCGATGGGGTGCTCAAAGACCCAAGCGGCAAGCCTGTTGCCTTCAATATCAACGTTGTTACCGGCTGGAGCGATTGGGTTACCGACTGCCAGATTATGGCAAGCGAAATGAAGACGCTCGGTATTCAGGCGACAGTGAATGCGCTTGCATACAATTCCTGGATTAATGCTCTTGAAACAGGCAGCTTCGAGACCAGTATTAATGGCGTTGGCGGTGGCCCGACACCATTCTATATCTATCAAACGTTGCTCAGTAAAGATAGAACTGCGCCGATTGGTCAGATTGCCGCCTCGAACTATGAGCGTTGGAATGATGTCACGACACAGAAGCTGCTCGTGCAATATGCCTCGACGACGGATGCTACTGTACAGAATCAAGCGCTCGCAGGGCTTGAGCAGATTATGGTTAATGAAGTACCTGCGATTCCTCTGGTCACAGGTGCCTTCTGGTATGAGTACAATACAAAGAACTTTACCGGCTGGCCCGATCCGAATAACCAGTATGCGGTAGGTGCTCCGTGGCAGTATCCTGATGCAGAACAGGTCGTGCTTCATCTCCAGGCAGCCTGATCTCTAGTAGAAGTAAGTAGTTCGAGAGGGTTTCTGAGCAATGGAGCTTTCAGGGACCCTCTCTGCCTTTCACCTCTGTTAGCAAGCCTTTGTTCATAAGTTTCATCGTATTGTACTGCGTTCGGCCAAAGGAGAATTTCGGATGCGCCACCTGCTACGCCGCATTGGCTTTTATCTCATAGCCTTGTGGCTCTCTGTTACGCTGAATTTTCTTATTCCGCATCTTGCCCCTGGCAATCCAGCAGGTATCCTCATTGCTCGTTTCCAGGGGCGCGTCGACCCTGTCGCTTTGCATTCGTTGGAGATCCAGTTTGGTATTACCAATGATCCTTTATGGGTCCAGTATCTTCAATATCTGAGCAATCTTCTGCACGGAAATCTGGGATTATCAATCACCTATTTCCCTACTCCTGTAATAACGGTATTACAGCAGGAGTTGCCCTGGACTCTGGTGCTTGTGACGGTCTCTCTCATTATTAGCTTTGCAGTAGGAACTCTGCTGGGTGTGCTGACCGCCTGGCGGCGTGGCTCACTGCTAGATAATGTCCTCCCCCCGGTGATTACGTTTATCTCGTCAATTCCTTACTTTGCTATGGCCTTGATTACCTTGTATGTACTGGCTTTTACTCTCAATATCTTTCCACTGAGTGGTGGCTATGACCGTGGGGTGACACCAGGTATGTCGTCCGATTTTATTCTTAGTGCCATTCAACATGCTCTTTTGCCTGCAATTACCTTTGTGGTTGCGAATGTCGCTGGTTGGATATTAGGGATGCGCAATGCAATGATTACTACGCTTTCCGAAGATTATGTTCTGATGGCCGAGGCAAAGGGGCTTGCACCGGGACGGGTGATGCTAGCATATGCGGCACGCAATGCTATTCTGCCCAATATTACCGGTTTTGCGATTGCTCTTGGTTCGGCTGTTGCTGGTCAGGTGTTTATTGAGATCGTTTTCTCTTATCCCGGCATTGGTTTTGGCTTGCTTCAAGCGGTGCAAAACTCTGATTATGCGCTGATGCAGGGCATTTTCCTCTTAATTACTCTGTGTGTCCTGGGCGCTAATCTCATACTCGATTTTGTCTATTCCTGGCTCGATCCACGCGTACGTCAAGGAAGGGGGTAAGCTGTAATGAGTTTAGATCAGCCAAATACCGCGAAAGAAAAAAAGGTCTCGCTAGAAACAGGCTCTGTCAGTACTGCCACGACAGAAGGCAGTACTATTCTTTCTACCACAATTGCTGGGGCCTCTGGCTTGCCCGGCATTGGCGCTCCTGCCCCAGTGCGAGGCAGAATGCGCGACTTCTGGCGGCTCGTGACGCAGAATCGCAAAGTGGGGGTCGGTATTGCTATTCTCGTGTTTTTTGTCCTGGTTGCCATTTTTGGTCCGCTTTTTGTGACAAAAGATCCAAATGCCTTTGTGGGGTCGCCTCTGGATTCCCCTTCGTCCCATTTCTGGCTAGGTACAACACAGACCGGCCAGGATGTCTTCGCGCAATTGATCGTAGGAACACGCTCCTCTATCTTCTGGGGCTTTCTGACCTCGATCTTGATTACGCTCCTCTCGACCACTATTGGTCTGACTGCTGGCTATTTTGGCGGCCTTGTTGATGATATTTTCTCGGTTATCATCAATGTTTTTCTGGTCCTGCCCAGTCTGCCCCTGGCTATCGTCCTGGCTGCTTTTTTGACCAACATCAAGGGCGATATTACTGTTGCTGTAGCACTTACCGTTACCAGTTGGGCATGGGGTGCGCGTGTTTTGCGTGCTCAGACAATGTCTATGCGCAGCAGAGACTATATAGAAGCGGCGCGGTGTACGGGGGAAAGTACCTTTCGCATTCTCTTCCGAGAGATCTTGCCTAACGAGATTGCGATTGTGATGTCCGGCTTTATTGGCACAACTATCTATGTCATTCTGGCGGCTGCGGGCCTGGAGTTTCTCGGTCTGGGTGGTACGACAAATATTAGTTGGGGCACGATCCTCTACTGGGTCAATAATAACGATGCCATTCTGCAAGGGGCGTACTGGTGGTTCTTGCCGCCAATTATCTGCCTGGCTTTGGTGGGGACTGGCCTGTCGTTGATTAATTTTGGTGTCGATGAAATTGCGAATCCTCGCTTGCGTAGTGAGGTAAGAGCAAAGAAACCACGTACAAAAAATTTGAAGGCGGTGGCTTGATGGTTGTTCGTTCTGATACTGACCTCCTGCTTGATGTCAAAAATATATGTGTCGATTACTACGCGTCAAATGGGACTGTGCATGCCGTACGCGATGTGAGCTTTACACTGGGACGAGGTGAGATTCTGGGCCTGGCGGGTGAAAGCGGTTGTGGGAAATCCACCCTTGCCTATTCTATATCGCGCCTGTTGCGTCCGCCCGCTGAGATCACCGGCGGCGAGATAGTGTACTATCCTCGCCCTTCTGGTGAGCGCAAGGGGAGCATGGCGGCGGCGAAGAAAAATAAGCACGCTAGCCAGGAAGATGTGATTGATGTTCTAGACCTCTCCCCTTCACAGTTGCGTGCTTTCCGTTGGAATGAACTGGCTATTGTGTTTCAGAGTGCGATGAATGCGCTCAATCCGGTGATGAACATAGGGAAACAGATTGTCGATGCGATCAAGGCCCATCGCCCCGATATGAGCAATGATGCCTGCAATCGACGGGCGCGCGAACTCCTGGGATTGGTCGGGATTGCGCCTGATCGCTTGCGTAGCTATCCGCACGAATTGAGTGGTGGTATGCGTCAGCGGGCCGTTATTGCTATTGCCCTGGCGCTCAATCCCGAAGTCATTATTATGGATGAGCCAACTACCGCTCTGGACGTAGTAGTGCAGCGCGAAATTCTGGAATTGATTAGCTCTCTCTGCAAAGAGTTCTCTACCGCGCTCATTTTTATTACGCACGATCTTTCGCTGCTGCTCGAACTGTCCGACAAGATTGCGATTATGTATGCTGGCAAGATAGTCGAGACGGCTGCAAGCTATGATGTTTATGCACATCCGCGCCATCCCTATAGCTATGGTCTGCTCCACTCTTTCCCTACACTGCATGGTCCACGACAGAGCATGGTTGGCATTCCTGGTTCGCCGCCGGATTTGCGGGCCGTGCCTACAGGTTGTCCATTTCGTCTGCGCTGCCCATTCGCGTTTGCAACATGTAGCGAGGTGACGCCAGAGCTCATACCCTCAACGCCAGAATCACCAACACAGCTTGTTGCGTGCCATCTCTACGATCCCAAATATTCAGATACTATTCCCAGCGGCGAGTCCTTTGCAGAGGGCTACGCGACGTTGGCAGAAGGGAGACGGGCGAAATGAGTATTGCCAGACAAACAACCAATGAGGCTGAATTGCCAGAACTGGGTCAGCCGCTACTGGAAGCGGAGCATTTGCATAAAGAGTTTCCAGTCCATCAAGGGGTAAAAACGGGACCAGCTCTTACTGTTCATGCGGTAGAGGATGCCTCATTCGTGTTGCGTGCGGGCCGTGCCACTGCCGTTGTAGGCGAGAGTGGAAGCGGCAAGACGACGATTGCGCGTATGCTGGCCCGTGTTTATGATCCTACCTCTGGTACGCTGCGCTTTCGTGGTGAGCCAGTGAAGTTGACACGCCGGGCTGGAGATCTCCGTAATTATCGCCAGCATGTACAGCTCATCTTTCAGGACCCATTTAGTTCACTTAACCCGGTTCATGCTATTCGCTATCATCTGAGCAGACCCTTAGAGATCTTTGGACATGCACGAACGCAGAAAGAGGTAAATGAGCAGGTGCTGGCTTTGTTGGATCGTGTTAGTCTGAGTCCAGCCGAGCAATTTATTGAGAAATATCCTCACCAGCTTAGCGGAGGGCAGCGCCAGCGTGTCGCAATTGCCCGGTCCCTGGCGGTGAGACCAGAGGTGCTACTGGCAGACGAGCCAGTTTCGATGCTGGATGTCTCGATCCGCCTGGATATTCTTAATCTGTTGCTACGTCTGAAAGACGAAGAACGTCTGGCAATCCTTTTTATCACCCACGATATCGCAAGCGCCCGTTATTTTGCCGAAGATACGCTGGTAATGTATGCAGGTCAGATGGTTGAAGGTGGTCCTACCGACGAGATCATTCAGACACCGAAGCATCCTTACACGCAACTTCTCCTTTCAGCCGCGCCTGATCCTGACCGTATCGTCGGGAGCAGTGTCAAACTCACCACGCGTGGCGAAATACCGAGCTTAATTACGCCGCCAAGTGGCTGTCGCTTCCATCCACGCTGTCCACATGCTATGCCAGTCTGTAAAGAACGTTTTCCAGGTCGTACTGATCTCGGCGGTGGGCATTGGACGAACTGTTTTCTTTATGGAGATGGTGACAGACAGGTAGAGAAGAGTACAACTTAAAACAGAAGCAGGAAGATGGCCAGTTACTCCTCCCCTGGCCATCTTCCCTCCAGCCAACATCCAGAATACTTTGAAACTTGGTAGGGTCAGCTGCTCCGGAAAAACTCCCCCCATACCTTTAGTAAGTAATTGATCTTGAATTTGCACACGCGTCAATTCTTCCTGGTTGGAGCGATCTTCTACAAAATAGGTGTTGGGGTACTCTTTTTGAGCGTTGTCAGTCATAACTTGTGCTCTCCTTGCACGTATAAAGTTTGATTGATATTAAGTGTGGGAAGATACATATCAGGTTCTTGCCATAGTGTATCAGAGAGAAAGCAGCCTGTCGAGAGGAAGTCTGTCCTTTTTCTCGTAATTTCAAACACTTATCTGTTCCTTTGTATCAACATGTTTCGTTTATAAAGAAGGATATGAAAGAAATATCTCTGTAATGAAGTGTCTCGCAAAAAGACATTCTGGTGATTTTTAATAAAGAAGAAGAACATGCTCTGTTCAATTATCATATATACTAATATCCATGTCGTTAGTAAAAGAAGAGGTATCCATGCCGCATAATGATCATAGCGATGATCCGACACAGCCAGTACAGCCGCATCCACAAAATCAACCGGAGCCGCAGGGAAAATTGGTGCTGGGAAGCTTTCAAGATCCTTCCCGTACACCTGCTCGTCAGCCGTATCAATATTCAGGCCCCTCGGCAGGGCGTCCGCAAAGTCCGCCGCCACCTCAGCCAAAACAGGGGCCAGCAGGGCCGCCTCAACCGTCACAATGGTCTGCAAGAGCCCCACAAAATCCTCCTCCTCAATCGCCACAGGCATACGTAGGAGCTCCACAAAATTCCTCACCTCAACATCGTCCTGCAACCAGGCAAGGTGCATCCGAAGTAAGCGCACCTTATCAGCCTGGTCAGTTGCGTCCTAATCCACTTCCACCTCAGCGGACGAGACGCCGCATGAGCCGTAGGAATGGGCGTGCTCTTGGCTGTCTCTCTGTGGTACTTATTGTGCTTATCGTGGGGATTGTTGCCTTTAACACATTGCAACATGTGCTTGCTTTTGGTTCGGTCATCTCAACGCAGCCACCTCTGAGTACACAGACAGGGTATATGGGTACCAGTGATCGTACAAACTTGCTATTACTAGGTTATGGTGGTGGTACGCACGATGGAGCCTACCTGACCGATTCTATGGTGATTATCAGCGTTCTTCCGCAGAGTCATCATACCTCGTTGATCTCAGTTCCGAGAGATCTTTGGGTGCAGTATCCGCCGAACTCAGGGAATTATGCGAAAATTAATTCCATCTATCAGTATGCTTCTAGCAACAATAAAACGCCTAATAATGGTGGTCAGGCCATAGATCAGAAGGTTTCGCTCGTCACAGGGATGGATGTGAAATACTGGTTGACCATTGACTTTACTGGCTTCAAAAAAGTGATTGACTCGGTTGGGGGCATTGATGTATATGTCCCTGATTCATTTAACGCCTGTTACCCGAAAAACGATGATGCAGCAGTTGATGCTTCCTGGATCAAGGTGCAGTTCAACAAGGGCTTGCAGCATATGGATGGGGCAACTGCAATTGAATATGCCCGTGCGCGTGAGCCGCTAGAAGTTTGTGGTAAGGGGACCTCAGAAAATCTGGCGGAACTGACCGATTTTGGGCGTTCGGCACGACAGCAGATTATTATGAAATCGGTCCTGTCGAAAGTCAAGCAAGTTTCAGTCTGGCCACATCTGTATTCAGCAATGGATGCGTTGCAACAGACCATTCGTACCAATATGTCCCTTGCAGACTTAGCCGAGTTTGCCTTAAAGATGGATCTCACGAGTCCTAAGACCGCGCATATTGGTCTGAGCAACCAGAATGTCTTGCAGGATGGTCAATCGAGTGATGGGCAGTATATTCTGCAACCTGCAAATGGAGATTGGAATGCTATTGCACCCTATATTCAGAAGAATTTGTATCAGTGAGGTCTTCTTTTGGATGTTTGGTCAATTTGGTGAAGATTGGTGCATAGTGGAAAGGGAAAAGGATGAATCACGCCTCTTATCTATGAACATAAAAGGTGATAGTTGAAATAAGATGGTCAAAAGAAAAACAGCAAGCTCCTTTCGTTTGTGAGGAGTTCGCTGTTTTTTGCTGAGGACCGGTGAAGTGTTATGCTTGCGAAACATCAGGTGTTTCAGGAGCCTCATTCTTCTTTTCATTGCCGTAAATGAGCTCAGCAAGTTCGGTACGGGAGCGATCTAGAAATGCGCGAAGACGTGCTCGCTTCTCAGGGCTGTCGCTGCTGCGGCTGGCGATCATGAAGAGGTGGGCAACTTCTGCGGCAGTGCTACGCAAAGCTTGCTGTTCAGGACTGGCGTTGTGCCAACTATGCTGATGGCCTTCGTGATGATGTCCATGATGTCCGCGAAAACCACGGGGTCCGAAGAAGCGGGGACCGAAGTTGGGACGATAGTCTGCATGGTGCTCTTCGTGGCGATGTTCGTGATGGCCACGAGATTCAGAGAAACGAGGATCGCGAGGGCCGTCCCACTCGCGTTGTGCCCAGGGTGGGCCGAAGCGTCTGTTTGATCTACCGATCATCATATTTTTTCTCCTTAATGAGAGTTACTACGATAACGATATATCGTTATCTGCTATCTTTAACATTCCGATATATCGTATTATTCCCGATCCTTAAAGATTACGATATATCGCAATAAAAGTTGCAAAAATTCTCATTCTGGAAAACGTGAGAGATATTTCTCTCTCGCTTAGTCTCTAAATTTTTATTTGAGATGCTTTCTCTATTCTATTTCACGTTCAAGCTTTCCTTCTCGTTGTTTTCCGTATGGTCGGTGTAAATCCCAAAATTCAGTGGAAGAGGCTACAATGAGAGCTACGACGGCGACGAAGGATTACATCACCACTATCTGTGGGGAGCCACTGTTGATCACGCTAATCCCGATACAGTTATCGCCTCAGCAGCGCAGAACCCCGATTGGCACACTCCTTAGAGGGAAATGCCCAGTCGTTCATCTATCGCAAGACCTCCGGTCAGCCGTGGCGCTGGGAACGTACGAAGTTGCGATCGAAGCGAGAAGTATGAGAGAATAGGGAAACAGATTGAAGGAAATGTCCTGTATCCAGAGGAGCATTGAAAAAGGATTTCATGTTTCCAGAAAGGAACTGTCCATGTCTCAAAGACCTGTGATCTATTATGCAGTCACGCTAGAATGGGGAGAGGGCCGGGACGTGAGATATCCGATGCGCGGGCAAGAAAGATGGGATGAGCATGCCGCGTGCATGGATACACTTGTCGATGATGGTTTTATCATCCTGGGTGGTCCACTCGACGATGCAGAGAAGGTTCTGCTAATCATCAACGCCGAAAGCAGGCAAGCCATTGAGGCCCGACTCGCTGACGATCCCTGGATACCCATGGGAATACGGCGCATCGCAAACGTGGAGCGCTGGGAAATCCTCTTGGATGCCAGGAGCCCACGGGTTGCGCAACGAGATGGAGCTCATCAGTAAACTGGCTTGAGGGCCTCCGTCATTGCTCATTTGTTTTTATAGCGCTGCTGGAGAAAGTGCCGGAGGCCCAACTCCAGGCGACGGTCGCTTCGGCAAAACAGTTTCTGAGACCGGAGGATCTGGACTTGTTGGACCTGATCTCTACACGGTATGCTCCAATGCGACAGAGTTTGCTCTCGCTCTATCAAGCGCTCGATTTCCAGCCCTTTCGCAAAAATGAACCGTCTTTACAAGCGCTCGAATACATCTCGACCTTCGCAAAACTCCGTCGCCGCGTGACCGGGAAAGAGCAAAAGATAGGAAAGGTGAAAATGCATGCACCTTTGGGCCACCTGACCCAACGATGGCGCAAACATGCGTTGGATGGAGACACAATTGCGCCTAATTACTTGGCAAGCCGCAAATCATTGGGACGAATGAAGAGGCCCTCTACGTTGTCGACACATTATGTCACCACGAAAGTGACCTGCACATTCAGGAACATTACACCGATACTGGAGGCAGTACGGAGCATGTGTTTGCCCTCACCGCTTTGCTTGGTTTTCGTTTTGCTCCGCGTTTGCGAGACGCGCTCTCACGCCATCTCTACCTCGTAGATGAGGTGGGTGCGTCTGAGTCACTGGGCAGCTTACTCTTTGGCCAGGTCAAGAGCAAACTGATCATCGAGCAGTGGGATGAGATGCGGCGCGTGGCCTCATCGATCCGTCATGGAACCGTCTCAGCAAGCTTGCTCATGCGCAAACTTGCTGCCTATCCCCGTCAGAACCAAGTCGCCAGGGCACTGACGGAGATGGGCAAATTGGAGCGGACAGCCTTCCTGCTGGAGTATTTCCGCGATGAAGCGCTCAGGCGGCGTGTGCTTATTGGTTTGAACAAAGGAGAGGCATTGCATGCACTTGCCCGTCAGCTCTTCTTTGGTCGGTTGGGCGAGTTGCGTGATCGAGCGTTCGAGGATCAGATGCACCGCGCCAGTTGTTTGCATTTACTCATGGCGGCCATTGCCACCTGGAACACGGTCTACCTCACCAAGGCAATTGAGACGCTACGCAAACGAGGAGAGGATATCCCAGAAGCTACAGTCGCCCATATTGCGCCTCTAGGATGGGAGCACATTCGCTTGATTGGCGATTATCATTTTGCTCCGCAGTCAGGACGTTCTTTGGAAAATCTTCGCCCACTGCGCCTCCAGGAGAGCACCTGAGAGGAGGAAAAAGGAGTAGTGTTATTTGAAGCAGGGTTCTCATCGCTTCAAATAACACTACTCCTTACGGCTACAATTGAAAGAGGTAAAAATTGAGAACCAGCTTTTTTCAGTTGGGGTTGACACTCTGCCTGGCCCTTGAGTATGAATGGAACGGTGCGACCCGTTCGCCCGAAACCGTGGAAACACGGGGGATGGGCGGCAAAGCAATTTGACAACTGATGATCTGAAGTCGGATGAAAAACCCGACCTGCAAGATGGACAGCAGAGAGCACTCCCCCCACGGTAGCGACTGATCCTCAATCCGTGAAGCGGGGTAGAACGCGGCGGTACTCTAATCCTGATGGAGAAAAGCTGCTAGCTCGCTCCCATGATGAGTGACTGATCGACCCCGATCAGTAATCGAAGGTGCATTTACCCATCGTCATAATAACCAAGCCAACGCAGGATAAGAGGCTTGACCAAAATGGTACTGATACCGCATGACCTGTGAGAAACAGGCATCCCTGGGAAGCAGTTCGTTCCCCTGCTTCCTCCATCCAGGAAGGTATCCGGTGGTTAGCACCCATCTAAAGGAGCAGAAAACAGACATCGGAACGGGATAACCAAAGGAGGGTTCTCATGAGTGGTCGATCTCGTGAGCAGGCGATCAGGCCGGACACCCCCGATGGGACGATTGCCTAAGAAGCCAACGCCGCTGGGAAAACCAGCGGATATGCTGACGTAGGCACAGATGTATGGAAGGTAGCGAGCAAGTATGATGGCAGAAAGGAAAGCACCCAGGAGCAAGTGTGAGCTTGATCCTGAGAGTGAGGCTTGGCGCAACTTGCCCTGGCGAAAGTTAGAGCAATACGTGTACCGCATCCAAAAGCGAATCTACCGAGCCTGTCAGCGTGGCAATCAACGGGCAGTTCAAAAGCTTCAGAAACTCCTGATGAAATCAGAAGCAGCACGACTGTTGGCAGTCCGTCGAGTGACCCAGGACAACCAAGGCAAAAAGACCGCAGGCGTGGACGGGGTAAAAGCCCTCAAACCTGCCGAACGTCTTGTCATGGCTGCCCGCATTCATCCGAGGAACTGGAAAGATCAAAGGAATCAACCGGTCAGACGGGTCTGGATACCGAAGCCTGGCAAAGCTGAACAACGCCCACTTGGGATACCCCCTATGATTGAGCGGTGCAAGCAGGCCCAGGTGAAGGCAGCCCTCGAACCGGAATGGGAAGCGCGGTTTGAAGCCAATAGTTACGGCTTTCGCCCTGGCCGCTCCTGTCATGATGCGATAGGAGCCATCTTTCTCTGCATTGAGCACAAACCCAAATTTGTGCTAGATGCAGATATCCAAGGCGCTTTTGACCACATCAATCAGGAAAAGTTACTTGAGAAACTGCAAACCTACCCAGCAATGAGGCAAGCGATAAAAGCGTGGCTCAAAGCCGGAGTCATGGAAGGGAGGGAATTCTCTCCCACCGAAAGTGGAACACCCCAGGGCGGGGTCATTTCTCCCTTACTCATGAATGTAGCGCTGCATGGAATGGAAACGATGTTGCGAGAAGGATATCCGATACGCCATGCGGTAGAAAAACCGCTTTTCGTGCGATATGCCGACGATTTTGTCATTTTCCACTCCAATCTGGAGAAACTCCAGGAAGCAGCAGACCGAGTAACAGCATGGTTACAAGAGATAGGTTTGAATTTGAGTCCGAAGAAAACACCAAATCACTCACACGCTCACTCCCTATCAAGGACAAGTGGGGTTCGATTTTCTCGGTTTCACCATCAGACAATTTCCGGTGGGAAAAACCCACTCAGGAAAAAGTTCGCATGGCAAACCGCTCGGCTTCAAGACCCTCATGAAACCGAGCAAAGAAGCGATCAAACGACACACGGCTGTCCTACGGGAAAAGCTGAGACAACTTCGATCAGCCTCACAAGCAGAGGTGATTAAAGTTTTAAATCCCATTATCTGGGGATGGTCTGCCTATTATCGAACGGTCATCTCATCTCAAACCTTTGCCCACTGTGACAGGATAGTATGGCATCAACTGTGGAGTTGGGCCAGAAAGAGACACACGAACAAAGGGAATCAATGGATTGCACAGCGATACTGGCATAGCGTAGAACACCGGAACTGGGTCTTCTCAACCCCAGAAAAGGCGCAACTTCGCACACACAGTACCACGAAAATCCAGAGGCATATCAAGGTAAAGGGAACAGCTAGCCCCTATGACGGAAACTTGCTTTACTGGAGTCAGCGGATCAAAACGCACCCGATGATGCACGAGATCAAAGCGAAACTCTTACAAAAGCAAGCAGGGAAATGTCGTTGGTGTGAACTGCAATTTCACGATGGAGACCTTATTGAGATCGATCATATCACCCCGAAAAATGAAGGAGGCGGGGAAGAACTCAGTAACAAGTTCGCACTCCATCGGCATTGCCACGATGCACGCCATGCGAAATCTGGCAAAGCGGAAACGCTACGTCCACTCGCAGAAGCAGGTATCCATAACACGTGACCATACACTGAGGAGCCGTGTGAAGGGAAACTTTCAAGCACGGTGCTGGATTGGCGGTGAGGAGAGTGATCTCCTCGCCGACCATACGAAAAACAACGCTAAGGAAACTGAATCAAAGAGGGCTGCTTTGAGAGCCGTGTCTTGTTGGGAAAGAGAAAAAAGGTGAGTGCATAGGAGAGGACTGGCCACAGAGAACACAGAGTGGCCAGCCTCAAATGAGACGCAAAAGACCGGGTCCCGCTCCTATGATCGCAAGGGGTTTCATAGAAAACTCATCCTTTCTCTTCTGTGTCTTTTCTCTCATCTCCGGCCACCGGACTGGAAGACAACACCGGGCGAAGAAAGGCCAGCAAGGTCTCGATCTCCGCGCGATAATTGACGAGCACCATCTGCTCGGCAGGCTCGTCCAGCGGAAGGAAGAGCAAGGAGACATAGAGCGTGCCGATATAACGCGCGATTTTCTCAAGCGGAACATCTGTGCGGACGTCACCGCGAGACATTCCCTCTTGGAGAATCGCCAGCAGGATCTCCAAAAAGCCTGTCCCGGCATCCTGTGTGCCCTTAGGTTCATGGTGGAAAAACTCCCCCTGCAACGCCCGGTAAAGATCAGGAAAGGTCAGAACATGTTCATGGATACTCAGAAAGAGGTGATACAGTGCTTGTAGCGTCGTCGGCTGCGTCTCCAGGTAGGCTCGCACTTCGGGCAGGACGCGCTCCAGATACAATTGATAGGCTAATGGCATGAATAACGCCTGTTTGGTCGGAAAATAGTTGAAGAGCGTCGCCCGGCTCACCTCGGCTTTTTCAGCAATGGCATCCATGGTTGTCTGATGATAGCCAACCGTCTGAAACAGCTCAAAAGCGGCATCGATGATCCGCTGGAAAGTGCGTTGTTTGTTGCGCTCACGTAAAGGCTGGCGACCTGTGTGACTCATCCTCTTCCTTCTCCTTTTTCACGAAACGTGCTTTTTGCTCTGCTCGCTGGGAAAAGCAGCACCGGCGGAGGGGGCAACTGCGCCCTCACTCCGTCGTGCTTGCTCTCCGTTCTCCTGCACCCTACGAGCACGCCTTGCCCTTAAAAGGCCACGGGCAGGGCGGTCACACCCCGTAAGTTACTGCTGACGCGCCAGGTGATGCCCTCACGGGGGACGCTGAGCCGCAGATTGGGCATGCGCTTGAGCAAGGTGGTAAATGCGATATCTCCTTCTAGACGGGCCAGCGGTGCACCCAAACAAATATGGATGCCCTGCCCAAAGGCGATATGACGATTGAGCGTGCGGGCAATATCCATCTCATCCGGGTTGGTAAACTGCACCTCATCACGATTGGCCGAGATCAACGCGATGATGAACATATCCCCTCTCTTGATGTGCTGTCCGGCGAGTTCTGTCTCTTCCCTGGCAAAACGCGGTACCGGCATGGTCACTGGCCCATTGAAGCGCAGCAGTTCTTCAACAGCCGCAGGGACGAGACGCAGGTCCGCTTTGAGCTTCTCAAGCTGATCGGGATGATCTAGCAGTGTCAGGGTACCAATGCCGATCAGGTTGGAGGTCGTCTCGTGACCCGCGAAGATCAGCAGGGTAATCATCGAGAGGAGTTCCGCTTCGCTCAACCGATCCCCTTCCTCCTCGATGGTGATCAGTTGACTGATCAAGTCATGCCCAGGATGCCGACGTTTTTCGGTGACCAGTTGCTCGGCGTAGGCGGCGAATGCTCGCATTCGAGCGATGTCTCGCTCATCGCGCCTGAGTGGACCCATGCCAGTAGCTAGCGACTCGGACCAGACACGGATCTGCGCTCGGTCTGCTTGAGGAATCCCCAGCATCTCAGAAATGACATTGATGGGCAAGGGAAAGGCATAGTCCTCGACGAGATCCATGTGGCCTTGATCTTGCACCCGGTCGAGCAACTCATCGGCAATCTGCTGCACACGAGGGCGTAAGCCTTCCATATACCTGGGTGTGAAGGCTTTGGAAACCAATCCACGTAAGCGTCGATGATCGGGTTCATCCACAGAGACCATCGAGCTTCTGGTGCTAAAGAAGGCGGAGGTGTCCTCTGCTGTATCGGCGATCTGTTGTCTAAAAAGGTCTTTGACCCCCACGGTGCGAGGGTCCACAGTAAAGTGGGCATGATCTTTGAGAATGTGTACGGCCTCTTCTATGCGCGTCACGAGCCATGTCTGGTGGTCATCTCCTCCCATGGAGAATGGGAGAGGGACGACAGCACCCATTGCCCGCATCTGTGCGAACAGCGGAAACGGGTCCGCGACCTGTTCACCGCTGAACAGGCTAAAGGCTGTCCCATCTGGTACAGCTTGATTTGACTGGTTATTCATAACGATGTTCCTTTCTCAAAGGGAGCTCTCATTTTTTAGACGAAGATTAATCTTAGACTGAGTATAAGTATAGGTCTCAGTTTACCATTTTGGAGAACTCCTGTCAAGGATGCCTTATGAGGTAATGCCATTTTCACCTGTTTCCCCTGGCTCAATCTCTTACACCCGTCCAGCACGCGATACCGAGGCGGTCAAACGCTTTTTCTCTAAAGCATTGCACGCCACTCCCTGTTCAGCGCCTCAAACGCTTCCGAGTGAGAAGCAATGAGTGCCTCTTGCCCAACAACGCACGCTCTTTCTCCAACGATTGGAGCGTTTTCAAGCTCTTGTTCTGAGAGTCTAAACCCGAGGAAAGACGAGTAGCCTCCCCCAACCATTTTGTGACTTCCTCCGTTCTCAGTTCTGACGCATCCAACAAAATTACCCTCTATGACTCCTTCGCATTTTCTGCCCTTGACAAAAATAGTATGGTGCCATAAAATATGGTGAGATGGACATGAATGGAGGAAGGCACTCTTGGAAGGTGTATTCGAGCAGAGGTCGCGCTATCAGCGGCTCCTGGAAGAGTTTCGGCAGGTAATGCACACCGATGAAGTAAAGCTGGTAGAAACCTATTTGCTGTTCTTGCAAGTAGCTGGAGAGAGCTTTGATGATCGGCAGGCATTTTTGGACCGTTTTGCCCTTTCCGAAGGAAAGGCGGGGGTGATTATGCTGCTCAAGGAATCCGGTCAATCCACGCCATCTGAGCTGGCAGAGGAGCTAGGAGTGACGCCGGGTACCATTACCGGGTTACTGGCTGGGTTGGAGCGTGCGGGACTCATTCGCCGAGAGGAGCACCCGATAGATAGGCGCAAAGCCACGATTACACTCACTCCCGGTACGCAGGCCTTCTTTGACCAGGTTCTGGCAGAGCGTTTCCACCATATCAAGGAGATTTTTTCCGCATTCACTTCCCAGGAACAGGAGCAATTGCGTGCCTTGCTCGTCAAGCTGCACCAGCGATTCCTGGATGGTTCATCGTCTTAAATTTTTTTGTGCTAATACTAAGGCGCCATAATACTATGCTGTTCTCTCAGACGAAAGACGAGCAGCATGTGAAGAAACGAAAGGAAAAAGACATGAAAATTATTGCCCTTGAAGAACACTTTCGCAACGCTGCAATTGAGGAGGCAGTGGACAGATTGTTGCGTGCAGATCAACGTGATAGCCTTGAAAGGGTAAAGGCAGCGTATAGCCCTCCAATCTCTCCATCGGAGAATCTGGGCGCAGATCGTTTGCAGCACATGGATGCGACTGGCATCGATATTCAGATTCTTTCGCTCACCTCACCAGGAACGCAGGTTCTGCCAGCCGTGGAGGCGGTACCGCTGGCAAGAGATGCCAATGACCAGCTCGCAGCAGCTGTTCAAGCACATCCTGACCGCTTTGCCGGATTTGCGACGCTACCAACCCCTGACCCGGAGGCAGCTGCCGTCGAGTTAGAGCGAGCGGTACAGAAGCTGGGCTTTAAGGGAGCGATGATCAATGGGCGAACCAACGATCTCTTTCTCGATGACCCTTCGTTTCGTCCCATTCTGGAAGCAGCCGTGAGCCTGGATGTTCCGATCTACTTGCATCCGACGGTCCCATCCAAAGCGGTGCAGGATGCCTACTATGCTGGCCTTGATCCTGCGGTGAGTGCACGCTTTGCGACTGCTGGTTGGGGATGGCATCTGGAGACGGGCATTCACGCGCTACGTATGATCCTGGCAGGAGTCTTCGATCGCTATCCCAGTTTACAGCTCATTCTGGGCCATTGGGGAGAAATGATCCCCTTCTACCTGGAACGCACTGATTGGTTTATCTCCCCGGCAGCCAAACACCTGCAACGGCGTGTCACGGACTACTTCTTGCAGCAAATGTATGTGACTCCCAGCGGGATGTTTACACTTCCCCCGTTCTTGCTCACCCTCCAGATCATGGGAGCTGATCGCATCATGTACTCGGTGGATTATCCATATATTGCAGGGGACAATGCCAGAACGTTCCTTGAAACTGCACCGATCAGTCCCGCCGATAAAGAGAAAATAGCACATGGAAATGCCGAAAAAGTGCTTAAATTATCGCCCAGATAAGTGTCCATGTTTTCGCCAGAGGACAGGAAATCTGAGCGGAAAGGAGCATGCATATGGGATGTAACAAGAACATATGCACGCTCTTCTGTTTTCAGACACAACAGGGCTTTCCCATTC
>CAVZQK010000054.1:0-3101 GCA_963777355.1 uncultured Chloroflexia bacterium | reverse complement strand
AAGAGACTTTTGACATGGATCTGAGGTAACAGTATACTTGAGAGGGATCGTGCAGTCGGCTCTTTTTCTACATCGCAAGCGCTGTGCCCATCAGGTTAGAAAGGTATGCTATAATTTAAAAATATATCAGGGATAGGATAGGTGTATTATAGTGATCCGAGATCCCGGACATAACCCGACGACAAAATCCGCGGAAAGCGATCCTGGGTATTGCGTTTTCCTGCTTTGCAAGCAAAGGTTTCACAGAGACAACGATGGAGGATATTCGGAAACTTTCAGGGGCCAGTACAGGGAGTATTTATCATCACTTCTCAAATAAGAAGATGCTCGCACGTGCCCTTTACCTCGAAGGGCGAAGTAGCCTCCATGCCGCCTTGTCCGCTGCTATACCCGCACATTATCACCGTGGAGGCATTAAAGCGATTGTTTATGCCTATCTGGATTGGTTTGAACAGAATGCGGATTTAGGACAATATATCCTGCAAGCCGCTGAATCAGAATACCTGAGTGCATACGTCAAAGTTCTTCGTCAGAAGACCAGAACTATGCTGCCAACAGAGACCCTTTCCGGGCAGTTGCTGCGCTGGCTCACCCCTTCTATTAGTGACGGGAGTATCGTCAGTCTGCCACACTCGCTCTACGTCCCCCTTATTATCGGACCAAGCCGCGAATTTGTGCGCGTCTGGCTGAGGACGCGCCAACCCTCAGAAATGCAAGAGGCACGAGAGCCCCTGGCGCAAGCAGCATGGCTCGTATTAGCTCCACAGACTTTCCTACACTAAATGAAATTGAGGGTTTCTGCCATTATCTTGAGCATTTCTTGAGGTGCATATGGTATGATATACTGATAAGAGAGAATAGAGTCATGAGTCGCTTTATCATTAGCGCATAATTGTATATTCTCTGTTATGGCAATGAATGCCTTTCTTTGTGCCTCAGAGAAGAGAAGTTGACCCTCATCCTGTCTATCTTGTCGTAAAACAATTCTAGGAAAGGAATATGAGGAGTTCTTCTCTCCATAGATGAAGGGACGTCCTACCCCTCGTTATCTGTGTGAATGATCTTGCTTTCTGGCCAGACCATTGTTCTGTTGTACCTCCTGTCTCTCTTGAGGCGTCTCTATGGTCGTCTCCTGGAATTGTTTTTCTTGTTGCTCACCTCCCTGGTTATTCTGCTTGCCTGTGGAAGTGGCGGCTTGCTCCTGGTCAAGGCTATCCATTCTCTTTGCTGCAATATCTGGCCCATTCTCCCATTTCAGTCATCCCTTGTTTTGCTCCTCCGGATCATTATTTGTCCCAATTTTCCTGGACTTTGTGCAAAATACTAACGCTGCTGATAAAACAAGCTGACGACATCTTGACAAGACGAGAGACTGGTTTTATACTTTATATAGCTGAGTTAAAAAGTTATGGCAACGTTGCCCTGGTTCTAGCATTCCTACGATTGGCGCTAGCTCCAGGGTTTTTATTTGTCATAATTCGTTCCCTGTAGAAGTGCAATCTTTCTTAGCTGCTGCTGAACCTCTTATTTTCGTCTCCCCTGGAATTCAGGAATGGGAAAACATGAATAATCAGTTACCGGGCGATCTTTTTTTGACTCTTCCCTATGGTGAGCTTCCGAGTTAAACGCAAGCGCGAGGGATAAGCGTGACACGGGTCCTCTGGAAGAACAGGAGAGCGAATCGCTCTTATCTGGAGAAGGAGGAGGGCATCAGAACGGTGACGCTCTGCTTCTCAGATCTGGAAGGCCGCTTCCATATGTTGGATTATGACAAAAAGTTTCTCTTAGATTCCGCCGATAATCTGACCTTTGATGGCTCATCCATTCGCGGATTTACGGCTCAGCATGAATCCGACCTACGTATTAAACCAGATTGGAGTAGTTTCTACTGGGTGCCTGCCGATCTTTCGGACCTGGCAAGGTCATTATGTTTGCCAACATTTTGACGCGCGATAGTACACAGTATGCCTCTGATTTCCGAGGTTTGTTGCAGAATTTTACGCGCGATCTTAAAGAGCAAGAGGGCATAAGCGCTCTGGTAGCGGCAGAGGTTGAGGGCTTTATTGTAGAAGGGCGAGATGCCGAACAGAATTTTGACGAGAGGGAGGGTTTTCGGCTGATCTCTACGGGTGGCTATTTCCATGCGTTGCCGCTTGATCCTCTGCGTCAGTTTATCAATTCTTGTGCGAGCGTGCTGCAAGCGATGGGCTTTAAAAACGAGAAAGGCCATCCCGAAGTGGACACTACGTCGCAGTTTGAAATGAACTTCTCCTACGCCGAAGCTCTGCGCATGGCAGACATGATCCAGATTTATAAATTGCTCTGTCGTCAACTTGCTAACAATATGGGTCTGACCGCGTGCTTTTTACCGAAGCCTGTCATGGGTATTAATGGTAGTGGTATGCACATCAATATGTCCGTGGCGAAAAATGGCAAGAATCTTGTTCTATGATAGAGAAGGCAAAGGGAAGCTCTCGACTTTTGCACATGAATTCATTTCGCGTACGCTTAACCATGCGCAAGAAATCTGCCTGGTCTTGAACGCGAGTGTCAATGCCTATCGTCGGCTAGATCCCCATTTTGAAGCCCCAAATCAGATTAAGGTCTCGGCGATAGACCGTGGTTCAATGGTGCGTATCCCCGTGGGCAACGAAAAGACCGCGCGTATAGAGGTTCGGTCTGTTGGTCCAGATGCCAATCCCTACCTGCTCCTCTATATCCTTTTCAAAACAGGCATGCATGGTGAGGTCGCGCCGGACCATTCTACAGAAGATGAATCTGCGAGCCTGTTACCTGGCACTATTCAAGAGGCGATAGCGCTTTTTGAGTCTGGCGATTTTGTTGCAGGACATTCTCAGATTGGGGAATTGTTGAGAAATTTCTGGCTTGCAAAAGACAGGTAGCCAGCCGTAGTCCCAGTGATCTAGGGACGCTGGTTAAGACCTCTGAGGTCTCCTATCATCATGAAGTTACTAACCAGGGCTTGTGGAACAAGTTCTAAACTGCGTCGAGCCTGCCTTCGCACAAATCGCTAAAGCGAGATGAGACAGGCTCTCCCTCTCGGACACTTTTTGCCAACCCAAACAGAAGAAGGGGAGGGG
>CAVZQK010000053.1:0-12774 GCA_963777355.1 uncultured Chloroflexia bacterium | reverse complement strand
TTCTGTGAGTACTCACAAGAATACTACTGAAACCTGCATGAAAGAGCCTCCAGATGGGTTTCAGATGGATTGTTGGTGCTGAGCGTAGGATAGAGAAAACCAATGATCTCTCCCACCAGGCACCCAATGCGCCAATAGCGCGGAATCTCCTCATCGATGCAATCCAGTTCTCGTTTGAGGAAGGCCAAGAGTTCCCGTGCGCTCATTTCTGGTAGAACTATACTATAGAAGATTTAAAAAGTCAAGCAAAAATGTTGGTAAAAACCGGTTTTTGTGGAATAATGTTGGTAAATTGTGGAAGATCAAGGCTTCCTGTTGACAAATACCGTTATTTATCACAAAATACGGTTACTATCAGTCAGGAGGCCGTATGGAAACGTTAGATCAGTTACGCAAACGTGCAGGTTTACAGGTCAAGGAGCTAACAGAATTAGCCGGTGTCTCAGAAACTTCTTATCGTAAAATGGTTCGAGGGGAACCAATAGGTGAGGTTCTGGTTTACAAGGTGCTACGTGTTCTATCCGAACGACTTAGACGAGAAATAATGCTGCAAGACGTAAGCGGACTCACTATTTTGCCTTGACCAGCATTGGAGCTAAGAACCATGAATATAATCGCCGTTTTTGAGCAGAAAGAACCACAAATGTATTATGTTTATATACTTAGCAATCCTGATGGTACTGTGTTCTATATTATATTACAAACAGCCAGAGCTAGAACGGTTGCTTGAGTATCATCCAGAAGACGATAACGATGATTAATAAATCTATTATTACATACTGATAGCCTCATATGTTCTTTGAGCACACGAAAAAGTCTGCTAAGAAGTCGTGGTTTTATCGAGTGCCCATCTGCTACAAAACTTATAGACCCCAAAAACCCTCTCATAAAACGCTACAAAAATCAATAAAACACTATAAAACCAAACACTAGTTTCTAATACTCCTTTAGAGTATTTTTAGCAAACACTTAAGAAAGAGCCCCACAGAGTCTGTTCTTCCATCTAGCAAAATAGCAGAATTGACTATATACTATAGAGAGTAGAACGATGATGATTCTATGAGAAAGGAGTAACAAGCGAAAGGCTCTTTTCGTTTTCCCTCAGCACGCGCGTCTTCTCCGTAAGCCTTTTTGATCTTTGATGTCAATATGAGCACGTTTCCTTTCTGATAGGCAATTGGGCCTATCGATGCATTGTTACGCATATTCGATGAAGTACGGAAATTGTGAAAGGTGAAATATCCTATGGCTCAAGCTGCTTACAACGCTGAAAACGCCGGGGCGGCAGTTGTCGCAACAACCAATCCCGCTCCACTTGGTCTCTGCGCATTTGCGCTAACAACCTTCGTTCTGAGTGCGGCCAACGCAGGCTGGTTCACAGGTGCCGCAATCGTTATTAGTCTGGCACTTTTTTATGGTGGACTGGCACAGCTCCTGGCTGGAATGTGGGAGTTCCGACTGGGAAATACCTTTGGTGGAACCGCTTTTAGTTCTTATGGAGCATTCTGGCTGGCAGTTGGTGTGGCCCTCTGGTTCAAATTAATCCCCAATGATACGGCATTTGGCTTTTTCTTACTGGGTTGGACGATCTTTACAGGCCTGATGTTCGTAGGTACATTACGAAGCAACCTCGCACTTATGGCCGTTTTTGGGCTTCTTTTCCTGACATTCCTGGCGCTTACCATTGGTGCATTGGCTGGCAGCAGTGCGTCCACCGTTATTGGCGGTTATCTCGGTATACTGACAGCTCTCGCGGCCTGGTATACAGCTCTGGCAGGACTACTTAGCACAGTGAAGACATCCTTCGTTTTGCCAACGGGTCCACGCCCCTATAGATAGATCATACGGATCAGGCGAAGAAGGCGCATTTTGTGGGAGAGACTCCTCGTATGTGAGGAGTCTCTCTATCTAAGGACGTGTGCTATGGAAAGCAATTCGTCGCCACCTCTCGAACTCTTCTACTGCTATGCACGTAAAGATCAGGCTTTACGAGATGAGCTGGATATCCATCTTGCTGGCTTGCGGCGTTCCGGCCTGATTACTGCATGGTATGATGGAGAACTCCTCCCTGGTACTTTCAGGGAACAAGAAATCAAAACCCATCTTGAGACGGCGCGGATCATTCTCCTGTTGGTGAGCCCTGACTTTCTTTCCTCAGAGGATTGCTACAGCATAGTAATGGCAGATGCTCTTAAGCGCCATCAAGCGGAAGAAGCCCACGTTATCCCTATTCTTCTACGCCCTGCTGATTGGGCTAGTACACCTCTTAGATCACTTCGAGTATCACCCCCGAATGCTCTGCCTGTTACGCTCTGGACTGACCGCGATGAAGCGTTTGAAGCTACTGTTCAGGACATCCGCAAAGTAGCGAACGGGCTTCTTTCTCAATCAAGCATACCTCTAGGCACATCTATGCCTATCGAATTGACACAGTTCCAGCAGACTTCTCTTCCTCACTCATCTCCTGAGTTTCAGTCACTACAACCTTCCCAGTATCTCACTTCGCGACGTATGGTTATGATAGGACTAGCTGGAGCGGGTATAGTAGGAGGCACCTTAATGATACTTGGCATGGAAGCCAGACTACCTTTCGCTTTCCTAAGCTCAACACCGCCGTCTCAGGTGAGAGTTCAACCAAAAATAGCAACAGTAACGGTCTTTGCTAAGCAAGATTGGCAAGATTTGGAATATTTGTCAATATAGACGATCAAATTAGTATCAAGTACATTTCGGGCCTGTGGACCTCAACAGTCGGAACAATTGCCCCATTTGATGCAGCTGGACGATCCGACGGATACGCATGTGCTAATTATTTTCCTGCTCCTCGGTGTGGAGAACCCGTTCCTGATGCAGTACAAGGTGCTCTGGTAGGGAAAATCGGTACAGAACTGCTTAAGATAGGGAACTATCTCAAATTCACAGCAACGCAGAGAGGCTCGCTTTATCTTAGAATGAATGATGCTTTTTATGGTGATAACCAGGGAAGTATTAGCGTACAGATAAACATATGACAGAAAATGAATGAGAGAGACACAAAGGATGGAGAAGAGTTATAAGCATCTTGAGGGATCAATTTCCCTCTTTACCTCATCAATTAAGTTACAAATGATGACACCTTACGTAGCACTACCCCAAAACCGATGAACTTCGGCTCCCAGGATTTTCACTAGTATATAAGAAATACCATGCTTTACACGACACCTCGCCGTATGATGCTTGAAAGGGGTGCGCACTCAAATTGGGCAAAAAACGCCTGGAACTTGCAAATGGGGAAAAATCCAGGTACGATTGATGCATCAGCCTATCTCATCGTGTTGGAGGGAGCACGGTGCCCAAACGCAAGCGAGTTCAGCGAGAGCATACAGAAGACTGGCAAACCATCCAGCAATATACGCTCTGGCCGGAGCAAACGGCCTACGAGTTGTTGCGCCCTGTTGTACTTTTCGGTGATCCAGCTACTCAACGGGCAAAAGAGACAGGTGAGCCACGTACCAGCCTAGAGCGCAAAGCCGATGCTTTCGATGAGCAGGGCATGGTCAGCTTCTTTGCTTCCAGGCCGCGAAAACAGCCACAGGAAACGGCGCGGAGCCTACCGCCAGATATGCGCCAGTTGATCGTTGACCTGCGTGTGGAATTGCCAAACATGTCTATCCGCGAAATTGCAGAAATCTGCGAGGCTCGTTTTCATCGGCGGCCCTCTCATCAATTCGGTCAAGACAGTGCTGGCTTCTGGCCCGCCTCCATCTATCCAGATGCGCCGCTTTCCTCTCTTTAACGAAACTCCTGATCCGGCGCAGCGTCGCCACAACATTGTGCAGCTCCATGCTGACGGATGGTCCGTCGCTTCCATCGCCGAGTATTTGGCGGTGAGCAAACAGACGGTGTACACGACCTTGAAACGCTGGGTGCAGGAAGGGGTCAAGGGACTGGATGACAAGTCGCATGCACGCAAAGCACCAAGAAAGGTCACGCTTGAAGTTGCCAACGAGATTCGCAAAAAGCAGGAAAACCCGCTGATTGGGGAATGGAGAATGCATGCCGCGTTACTCCAGGAGGGAATAAAGGTGTCCCCGCGCACCTGCGGGCGCATCATGGCAAAAAATCGTGCCCTCTATGGATGGGAAAGCCCAAAGGCCCAGCCAAGCCCAAGAAAGAGATGCCCTTTAAAGCCTCTCGGAGACACGAATATTGGAGTATCGATATACAGTTATATCGAGCATCACCAACTCCCTGATATCAAAGGGCCAGTCTATGTAATTAGTATCCTTGAGAACTTTTCGAGAATGCTGCTTGCTTCTGCCATCTCGGAAAGGCAGGACACTGCCGCATACCTCCGGGTGCTCGCAAAGGCGCTGCGCAATTACGGTGCTCCAGAGGCCATTGTAACGGATAGTGGTGGGGTGTTCTATTCAAAACGTGCGATGGCGATATATGAGGCTTTAGACATTCGTGAAGAGCGAATTGATCCTCGGCAGAGCTGGCAAAATTATATAGAGGCGCATTTCGGGATAATGCGGCGTCTAGCGGATTATTACCTAAATAAAGCTTCAACACTGGATGAGATGAAGAAGGCGCATCGCAAATTCATTCGAGACTATAACTGCCAAATCCACTTTGCGCATCGAGAACGCCAGGATAATCGTCACAGTCCTCAAGATGTGCTGCGCGGTATCTTAGCTCGGACTCTCCCAGCACCAACGCTGGCCCGCATCTTCTTTGCGACGGAATTTACCCGCCACCTGGATCGATCAGGGTATATTCGCTTTCGCCGATGGCGCTTCTATGCCGAAGCAGGGCTTGCCAAGCAAGAAGTACAGGTAAGCTTTTACACCAGTACGCTCAAGATCGAATATCAGGAGACGGAACTGGCTTTCTACACAATGGAATGGGAAGACAACAAACACATCAAAGAGGTAAAAAATCCGCGTCTCATCGAGACGGGCTATCGGTCGCCACAACTCACCCTGTGGACGCTTGGACCTGATGAATGGCTGCTCTTTCTGAAACTGCCTGACTACGCAGCACGAAAAAAGCCGCACAGGAAGTCAGAGGTCATTCAACTTCCTCTGCCCATTGAAAATGATGGAACCAATTCTACTCCTGGTGCAAAGGAGAGATGATGAATTATCACGAGGTTGTTAAAATCGCTGATGCCTATTTACTTCCATTGGTATCAGAGTTATACGGGTTGGAAGGCTATGCAACCAAGCTGGTTCAGGCACATACCGGAGGGCGGAATGTGGTTTATACCTGTGAGAAAGAGGGTGCCGACGCAAAAATACTCAGAATCGCCTTCTTACATGACAGAAGCCGAGAAGATTTTCTGGGAGAAGTTGAATATATCAGGTATGTATTCGAGCATGGAGGAAGTGTCTCGGATGTCGTGAGCTCCAGGAAGGGGAAGCTGCTGGAAGAGATCACTCATCAGAATCACACCTTTTTTGTCTGCCTGTTTCAAAAGGCCAGGGGAAAAATGCTTGTGGAAAATAAGTATCGGTATCGGGAAGGAGTTCCAATAACCGAATATTATTATAACTGCGGTAAAGTTCTGGGGAAACTGCACCAACTATCGAAAGGGTATATTCCTGTGCATCGCCGGTATAGTTTTTTTGACAAATACCATGCCGAATATATCGATACGCTGATACCCGGCTCGTTCTCTCTCCTGAAGGAGAAGCTGCTACAGCTCTTGAACACCTTAGAAGGATTGGACAGGAACCGTGAGTCTTTCGGTCTGATCCATTTTGATTACAACGATGGGAATTATTCGATAGATTTTGATACTGGACAAATAACCGTCTATGATTTCGATAATTCCTGTTACTGTTGGTATATATTTGACCTGGCAGGTCTCTGGACACATGGAGTAGGCTGGATATCAATTTGAACCAGATGCCGGAAACGTAAAAAGTTTATGGATGAGTATTTTGAAACAGTCCTCGCGGGATACAGATCCGAGACGAAGATCGAAATTTCGATGTTGGATATGATTGCCCTTCTTTATCACAGTAACCCTCATGGAACGTATTGTAGACGAATTCGAAGTGGATGCGGAACAATGGTGAAGAGCCTGAGTGTGATGAGGAGTTGTCCTATTGCATAAAATGCCTGGAAGACGATATCCCGTATATGGGATTTTTCCATGAAATGTACTCGGCTGAAGAACCCTTTGAGTATGAGAAACGAACTATTTCGTCTTTTTGTAGCAGTCTGTGATAATAAATTGCTTTACTGCCCAAAATCGCGATGATCTTAGTTTATCCTCAAAATGAGTCAATTCCAGAATCTTCTCTTCTTCTAAGATGGAATGGCCCATTTTTTTGCCCAATTTGAGTGCGCGCCCCTTTCAAGCATCATACGGCGAGGTGTCCTTTACACAATCTTTTTTGGAGCAATTTCGACGATCTCTCACATTAATACAACTTGACATATTATAGATCTAGATGGTATAGTTGGGATAAAAGCTGTAATCGGGAATTTGCTCTGTAAGAATCTCACGATGCATGGATCGTCAGCATGAGAAAAGAGGCAAGCCGATAGGAACTCCACCACACATACTGAATGCAGTAGAGGCTGCATCTCAGCCATTTCCTCTTTCTATTACCTTCACCTACGATGATCTTTTTAAGATCCAGCGGGTAAAAAATCCCTTTGTGCTGAGTCCCGTCAGCTACTCGTCACTTGCTTCTTATCTAGAATGTCCGTGGTGTATGATCTCGCAGAAACGGAAGAAGCGAACGAAGGAGCCAACGCAGATTACCCCCGTGCGCCAAACGACGCTTTTCGGGGGTGGACGTCCCGACCCAAGAATGGTCGGGACGCTTTTACATACAGTGGTTAATTTTCTGCATGATGAGAAAGGTCCTCTGGATCTGGAGAAAAGGAGCCGTCTGCTGACGAACAGCGATGTGCTTGCTCGCTTTATACGACAGGAGCTTTTCTGCACATTACAGCAGGCAGGGAAAATGAATTTGGCAGTGTTTTTCAATGAGCTGAAATACCAGTCAGAAACACTCCATACAATGGTAACAACACCGCTCATTCGCTATCAGCGCGAGCTGGCGGCCTCAGAGACGACAGTTTTTGCGGCGGCGGAGCGATTTCAATGCAAATTGCTCTCGACAAAAAATACCTTTGCTGGACATCCTGATTGGGGTGGCTACGTCTGCCTGATTGGAGAATTTGACCAGGTGCGGGTACGCAATGGCAAGAATACAAAGGATGGCGGCATACCCGCGATTATCGAATTTAAGAAAGGTCTGGGTGGGACAAAGCCGAAGAAAGCTGCCCCATTGCCAGGTCTCTTTGCCGAGTTGAATGAGGCGGAGGTGGAAGAGGAAAGTATGGCCAGCCCCATTGTGGAGCCGACAGTGGCCCATGCGATGCAGCTCATGACCTATTGGATCGCCATGCAGACCCGGTGGGCTATCAGGACGCACTTCATCGAAACGAGAGGGATATTACAAGAGATTCCCATGCGCTTCGATCAGCAAATAGAGTTGATTCTCTATAATCTGAACGATGGGTGTCAGTATCAGCTAGAGCCGAGTAGCTACCAGGAAGCACTCAGCGCACTGATCGAGTGTATTTTTTTGCTGAACTGGGCAATGAAAAGTGGTTATGCCTGGCAATCGCCGGAGCATGAATGCAGGCGGGCGCAGTTGACAGAGCTACCCGCACATGCAATCCAGGTTCAAGTGGGCAATGAGGCACTGACAGGGCAGGAATGCTATCTGCTGGCGAAGGCAGCATTTGAAAGATTTAAAGCTACCGTCAGTTGGAAATGTCTCTCGCGTTGAAATAGCCAGGGTAGTTCTGGTGCACACTCTCCTCCGCGAAACGCTCCGTTAATTCTTCCTCAACCCAGGGATAGAGTTCTGGATGTTCATAGAAAACAACCATCATCGCCTCTTCCTGCTCAAAAGCTAGAAAATCATGCCAGATCTGGCCGATAGTACGCGCCCTATCGCTCAGGATCTCTTCGGCTCTGGTAGTAGAGATGAGAATACCACCGTGCTCATCGGGTGTCTGGACCAGGAATACATCTTCAGCGAGTTGTTGTTTTGTTTGTGCTACTCCCCAGGGGGTATGCATACCATCAGGCATAGAGCAAACCTGCTTTCTGGCATCGTATGTCATGCAGTATTTAATAAGAGTATACAAAGGTTACAAAGTATATACATAGACATTCATCAATAAAATTGCGTATACGAAAACAGGCCCTGGTTACAGTAACCAGCACCAATAGCAACCTGCTTAAGGGCATAAAAATAGCACGTGTTGCAAGGTAGTAGCGTCTGGATTTTTTTAGAACTAAAGAGACTATAGAACAAATTTTCAAATATGTCAAGTAGTAGCAACACCGAATAGGAATTTTGGCTCCTATCTATTTAGACGCTTAGCGGCTACTTATTTAAACGGATCTTAAACGCAGAACTGGCCGTTTTTGAGAAAGAGGATGCCGTCGATCCAGACTTCTCCCTGTGTACGCAGATCACAGATCATATCCCAATGGAGCGCGGAGTGATTGAGGCCGCCTGTTTCGGGATAGCTATTGCCGAGGGCCATATGGACAGTACCCCCCATTTTTTCATCAAACAGGATATTTTTGGTACCCTGAGTAACACGGACGTTATTGCCGAATGCAAATTCACCGAGATAGCGGGCACCCTCGTCCAGATCGAGCATATGAAGCAAGAAGTCCTGACCCTGGCTGGCTGTGGCTTCGCTGACTTTGCCTTCCTGGAAAACAAGGCGTACGCCATCTACGGCACGGCCATTGTAGGCGGCGGGAATAGTAAACTGGACAACACCATTGGCGCTATTCTCGACGGGGCCGGTAAAGAATTCGCCGCTGGGGAAATTGCGTTTGCCATCGCTATTGATAAAAATACGTTCCGCGATAGAAAGAGTGAGATCGGTGCCTGGGGCAAGGATATGGACTTGCTGGCGACCTTTGAGCCAGTCAACGAAATGTTGCTGCTGCCGGGAGAGTTCTTGCCAGCGAGCGATAGGATCGGGATCATTGAGAAAGCAGACATCAAAGACGAACTCTTCAAATTCGTGTTGAGACATATTGGCATCCTGGGCATAGCCACCAGTAGGATAGAGAGTGAGGCACCAACGAAAGGCTCCCGCGCGTTCGCGTTGTTGCAAGATGGGGCCACTATTTCTTACGGCCTGGTGACGTTTCGCGGAGCGGGCAGGATCAATAGAAGTTAAAGCTCTGGGATTGCCCTGCGAGAGAATCGAGAGGCGGGCATCGGCGCGTTCGGCAAGCAGATCCTGGATAGGTGATGGATGGGTAAGCTGGTCTTCATTGCCTTCGCGCAAGAGGATCTCTTCCAGCCCGTCTAGAGAGATCACAGGGAGGGGATAGGCTCCCACACGCAGGGCTTCTCGGTAGACGGCCTCAACAAGAGGGGCGGCAAGAGGAGTGGAGTGAATCGCCACGGTCTCGCCTGGGCGGAGATAGAGGCAATAGTGGACGAGGGCGTGGGCCCAGCGGTCAATACGGATATCTTGCATAAGCTATTTTTCCCTTGTAAAAAATTTACAATAAAATATGTGAGGTAAGGATTTCTTGCATTATATGGGATGCAATGCTGTTCGACAAGGCGCATCTGGGTTAGTTAACATACAAAATGTCTCACCTGTGACAAAGAAACAACCACCTTTCTTCTGCTTTTCGATCTGGAAAGGAGTTGTTTCTTTGGAGAGACTGGAGAGAGGGCTTCTTGTGATCCCTCCTCTCCTCCGGCATGGGTTTCTTCGTACTCACACATCTTTGAACGTGGCACAGGCGTCTTGCGAACGCGCATCTTAGCTTTTTTCTGCCCAGATAATACCTGCTCCTGGGAAAGAAGAGAAGCGTGTAGGCTGCACCTCCTCCGTTTCTATCCGCTCGAAACTGGTTTCCTTGAGAAGGGTCACAAGATCTTGCATGCGGCTTCCCCCAGCGTGAAAGCGCGCCGATTGAGCCTTTCGGTCCTTCCTATGGATGAAATCAGCGATGACCAAGCGCCCACCTGGTTTGAGCACGCGGGCGATTTCAGAGAGCCCCTGGCGCTTGAGGGGGGCAGGCAAATGATGCATCATTAAGGTCGAGAACACCACATCAAAGGTTTGATCGGCGAAAGGGAGTTGCTCGATCACTCCGACCTGGAACTCTACCGGGAGCGTTTCGCCGGACCGCTTTCGCGCGAGCACGGGCAATCTGCTCGGCCCCCGGATCAATGCCTGTGACACGGCCCGTGCGACCCACGCGGCGTGCTACTTCCATCACCAATGTTCCTGTACCGCAGCCGACATCCAGCACCTGATCTCCAGGCTGCAAGCGGGCCAGGTCGACGGTTCTCTGCCTGAGCTCACGAAACATCCTTCCAAACGAAAATGTTTCATGGAACCATTCCCCCAGATCGTAGCGCCAGCCCCCATTGAAGGACCAGCCCTTTTGTTTTTTTGGCTGGCATCTCGGAACCCTCGGCGTGGGCGGTGACGTGTGAACGAATGCATAACTCGTGCTTCTTTCTGAGAATAGCTCTCTTCTGTTTGTAAGTCTGTTGACAGATCAATAGATTGAGACATGCTATCTCAAATGGATAATTCTGTCTTTTCTCAAGTGTAGTCAGAGGAAGAGGCAGAAACAAGAATTCAATCGGGAAATTTTGTCCCATATGAGACAAGGAGCGCAAAATGACTCAGCCGGAGAAGAATTTACGTCTCAGACGGACACAGAAGTTATTGCGGGAAGCCTTGATTGAGCTGATCGAGGAGCGAGGTTTTGAGGCGCTCACCATCGGGAGTATTGACCGAACGCGCGCTGGTAAGCCGGGCCGCATTCTATCGTACGTATCAAGATAAATATGACCTGGTAGAGCAGATCTTTGAGGAAGCCATGAGCGCTCTGATGAATGCAGTTGGAGATCTGGGGCGAGACCATCCGGCAGAGAGCTGGGTGATATTCTTCGAGCATATTGCCGAATATGAACGGCTCTATCGAGCGTTGCTAGGGAGAAAGGGCAGCACCTGGTTTGTGAGGAAGATGCGTGAAGCGCTGAGTGATCTGATCAAAGAGCGTGGGCACCTTCCTCATGGACCGGACGCAAGGGAGTATCCCGTCCACACCTTCTCGGATGAGTTTGTGCCAGACCTGGTGGCCGCGATGTTTGTCGAAACCATCATCTGGTGGCTTGAGCATGGGCGGCTCTCTACTCCCAAAGAGATGGCTATGCGCAGCTCCTTGCTTGCCGCAGCTCTCTTCAAGGAGGCAAGCACCTGGCAGTGATCGAGAATTGCGTCCGCTCAGGGCAATTCGTAGGTAGTTAGTTCGATCCGGTAGCCGTCAAGATCTAAGAGATAGAGCGAGTGAGCCATGCCATGATCCTCAAAACGGAACGGGATGTGCTGTTCACTCAGCTCAACCTGCGCACGCTCGAAGCCAGTGCGATCAAGACGGAAGGCGAAATGGCGCATGCCTCCGACGCGATGAGCTGGTATCGACTGAGGATCAGGCGTCTGGGCGGGAAACAGGGCCAGACATGCATTCCCTGCGCACACAAAGACCGGATCATCCGCGCCATTTGCCTCCTCATATCGTCGCTCCATCCCCAGAACTCGTTGATACCAGTCCAGCGATTGTTGCTGGTTTTTTACGGTCAACGCGACATGGTCAAGACCTGCAATAGAAAACATTATCTACTCCTTTTTCAAATGGAAAATGATCGTGTACATGGTGTGAGTACTCCCTCATGCCTTTCCAGAAGACCTTTTGATGAGCGTTTACGCAACCAACTCAGCACGAGCAATAGGTTTGTGCTCATGCCAGATCTGCACGGCACTCCAAGCAATCGCCAGCCCTTCAGCTGCATATCCGGCAACCTCGACCCACATCGGCACCATGAGACCGATTACCAAATCACGCCACCAATGAGAAACAGCACCCCAACGGGCCAAGGTAAGAAGCGCTTCAGCAGGATCGTAATCCCCAGGAGTACATAGCCAATGATCCAGAGGAGAGACATCAGGAAAGGGTGTATAGACTGCGATCCCGAAGCTCTGGAGCAGAGGGCTGGAGGCCACCGCCTGAAAGAAAGTCAGGCGAATGGAATTGGGTTTGCAGCGTGGGATCGAAGTGAGCAAAGAGAGGGTTAAAGAACCCATCGATAAACAGAGCCCTTCATACGAGTATTGTCCAGGAAAAGAAATCAGGCTAAGTGGTGCTATCCTACCCATGCGTTCATGATAATCAGTAGATGGCGATGAGCCGATGCTGCCGCAATGGTGCAGTAGGCTCCAATGATATGGGCACCCATATTGGCAGCGCCGCGCGGGTTGATCTCCACGGCGCCTCGTCCACCGTGGAGAAAGGCTTCATAGAAGGGCAGGAAAAGCGCCGGGAGAATACTGACGCCCGCAAGCATACGAGTCATGCTGGGAAAGCTCGCAAGTTGTGTGTTGTTCATATGAGTCCTTTTCTTTGTTTCAATAACGTCAGGCAAACAGGACGAATATATGACATATACTCTCTCCTTGAAAGGTCACAACGAGGGTCTCAATCTGTTTATATCAGAATGAGGAGGGCATGGTCTTCATGCAAAAACAAGCAAGGGATATCTTTGCTCGCCATGCCTCCCTCTTCCTGATACAATGAAAATACAAGATAACGATGAAAGAAACAGTACGAAAATAATTTGAGGTATTAGAAAATCATACTATTGAGAGGCGCAGGCCACGATATCAGCAACAGAAAGCGGCGGTGTGCCCAGTCGAAGT
>CAVZQK010000052.1:0-27163 GCA_963777355.1 uncultured Chloroflexia bacterium | reverse complement strand
GATGGAGTAGCATCTCTCTTTGATACTGGTAAAGCCTGTACTGGCCTGTGATTCTCATGCCTTCGTATGGCCTTTCGCTTAGCAGAGTATGTAAGCATTCGCCAGTTTCAAGCTGCCAGAGTTTTATTGTGCCATCATAGCTACCACTGGCGATGATTGTATTATCAGGGCTGAATGCAACAGTATACACCAGTCCTTTATGGTGTAATATCGTAGGGAGTTGCTCTCCAGTCGTTTTCCAAAAACGAACAGTACAATCCTCGCTACCACTGATGAGGCGTGTACTATCTGAACTGAAGACGGCTGCATGTACGCGGTGAGTATGACCATGTAAGACTTGTTTACATTTGCCCGTTGCCAAAACCCAGATGCGCAATGTAGTATCCTCGCTACCACTGACGAGGAGGAGGCCATCGAGACTGAAGGCGACTGAACGTACCTGGTCGGTGTGACCTGTTAGCGTTTGGAGGCACTCACCTGTCTCTAATTGCCAGATTTTGAGTGTTTTATCTTCACTTGCGCTGGCAAGGAGTGTGCCAGATGGATGAAAGGCAACAGAGCGAACACGATGGCTATGGCCTGAGAGTGTAGTGAGCTGCTTTCCTGTTGCAACTTGCCAGATGCCGATTACATTATCTTCACCACCACTTGCAAGAAGCCGTCCATCGGGACTAAAAGCAACGGCGTCTACCTGATCTTTATGACCACGTAAGGTTTTCAGGCATTGCAGCGTTTTTAGGTTCCAGATCTTAATTTCACGATCCTGGCTGCAACTGGCAAGAAGCTTCCCATCGGGGCTAAAAGCGACAGCATATATCAGACCTTGATGTGCAGCGAGGGTTTGTATGCACTCTCCTGTATCTACACGCCACAATCGTATTTTATGATCCTGGCTACCACTTGCCAGCAGTCTTCCATCAGGGCTGAAGTTTACAGAATAAATCCAGCTACTATGACCCTGAATTGTTTGCTGGCATTGACCATTCTCACTATTCCAGAAACGGATAGACTGGTCATCGCCACCGCTGACCAGAATATTTTTCAGGGGATGAAAGGCAAGAGAGCGCACAGCGTTTGTATGGCCCGTCAGGACTCTACACTGTGTTGTTTGAACATTCCAGAGACGGATATCATGATCTTCACTACAACTAGCAAGCGTAGCGCTATCAGAACTAAACATAGCACTGCGTACAAGATGTTTGTGGCCCCAAAGCACCTGAAGGCATTCACTGCTACTTACTTTCCAGATGCGCACAGATTGATCGTCGCTACAGCTAGCAAGCAATTGTCCATCGGGGCTAAAGGCAACAGAGCGCACACGATGAGTATGGCCTGATAAGACTTTGAAATAGGCAGTATTAGCAAGATTCCAGAGACGGATTGTTTTATCGTCACTGCCGCTGGCGAGAAGTTGTCCATCGGGACTGAGAGCAAGAGAGCGGACGCGATGCGTATGACCGCGTAAGATTTTGAGACATGTGGCATCGGCAATATTCCAGAAGCGGATCGTAGTGTCATCGCTGCTGCTGATAAGCGTGGAGCCATCAGGGGTAAAGAGGACGCAGCGAACGCGTTGTTCATGGCCGATAAATTCTTGCAAAGAATGCTCGTGCTCGATACTCCAGAGATGGATCGTTTCGTCATCGCTACCGCTAGCGAAGTGTATGCCATCGGAAGAAAAAACCACCGAGCGAACCCAATTTTGATGACCATGATAGACGCGAAGCAGTTCTTTCTTATCTCGATCCCACAGGCAGATCGTGCCATTGGCGGTACCAGCGATAAGATAATGTCCATTCGGGCTGAAGGAGAGAGAGAGAATATTGCCAAATGTTTCTGTAAAGACAGAGTTCTTGAAAGTAGAGGCTGAAAAGTTTATTCCTGGAAGGCTGGCTCCTTGTAGATAGGCATGGCGAATAGTAAAGTCTGAAAAATCAAATGTGCTGGTATCGAGATTACTATGGACAAGCAGATTCAGAATATTGCCTGCGCCATATCCTGAGAGAAGAGCGTCCTGCCGCAGTGACGTCAGTGTCTGCTGAAGTAATAAGCAGTAGTTATCGGAGCCTAATTTTTTGAGAAAATAGTTCTCTAGAGGGCGTAAAAGAAAATCAACCTGGCTCTGGCGTACAGATTCGTGAGCCTGAGCTTTCACGATGGCATAAGTATCAAGTGTCGTAATTGTTTGTTTTTCAAAATCGTTTATGATCTCTGCAAGAATCCTGTTAGTAACATACTCTCTAACTACCGGTTGGAGATAGTAGGCACCATCTTTTCTTTCAACCATGCAGCGTCTCAGCAAAGAGTCGATGCTTTGGAGCAGGAGAGGTTTAGGGATAGGGTGTAGGAGATCCTGATTGAGGGTAGTTGCAGGAACTTCTTCACGCTCAATAGCGAGCCAGTACATAAGCGAACATTCAATTGTAGTAAGACGCGTGAAATGTTGTTGTAATAAATCTGCGACATCACCAATCATAAGTTCATGAAGTTCATTTTCATGAAAAAACTTGTCAATATCGCTAGAAAAAAACTCACGAATAAACTCTGAAACCAGTTTGAGGGCGAGAGGATTGCCAGTATAGTAGTCGACCAGGCGTAATTTTGCCTCAGAGGAGCCAATGAGCATTTTCTGTTCTAGAAGTTGTTGCGCTGCATCTTTTTCTAGGCCCATCAAAGGGAGTGAGTGAATATAGTATCGTTTTAGCTTCCAGGTGGGCGATAACCTTTGGTTTCTCGCGGCTGGTGAGGAGAAGACAACTTTGATGTCTCCCCTCGCCGATAGCGCGTAATATTTGAGCAGTAGCCGTTGTCATCATTTAACGTGGTATCAGATGTCTCTTCGTTACTGATAATTGCTTCCAGATTATCAAAAACCAGGAGGCAGCGATGTTTATCCAGACATTTTATGAGCAGAAGTATCTGAGCATTGAGGGTATCGGGAATGTCAGTCGGTTCCGCTTGTAGAAGAAATTGCAGGCAATCACGAAGGATGTGGGTTGCTGAGGGTGCATTATGGAGTGAACGCCAGTAAACAAACTCAAATTGCGCTTTGATGCTATCTGTGACAAAGCTAGCGAGCGTTGTTTTTCCGATACCTCCAGACCCAGAAGAAGCACCAGGTGAGTACTTTTTTGTTTTATCCATGTTTCCAATATATTGTGCTGAGTGTCGCGACCCAGCAACTCTTGGGCATGAACAAGCGGTGCATCTCCCCAGTCGATTTTGGTATCGTATTGAAGAGCAATCTTTGCTCCTTCTTCTCCCTCTGACGGCGGCATCTTTCGCAGATAAAGCCTCTACTGGTTCGTGTATAGGATCATCGGTGAGTGCACCTTGTTCTAAGCCGAGGAACGTTTCATATTTCTGCAAGAGTTGCAGGGTAGGTAGTGCAATACCATTTTCTACAGTGGAGAGATAGCTCTTAGAGTACTGAAGTTGTTCGGCCATTTCCGTGAGCGTAATATTTTTGTCCCGTCTGGCAAGACGCATTCTAACGCTCTGTGAGGGATTTTCCCCCTGCCCGATATGAACTATTTTTTCTCGGCGTCCCATAATACATTCCTCATCTTGCTAAGGAAAACAAATCAAATTATATAACAAAACAAAAATACAATCAAAAAAGCTTTTAAGACCTTGCAACTGAACATCCCCAGTTTTTGGTATGTCCATAGCCACTATTCGGGTGTATGTTTCAGCAATCTGTAGCATTTGCAGGCTATGAACGTGTAGGCATATGTTACAATAAGAACTAAACGGGAGAGAAAAATAGTAACAATAGAACAACAAATTTATAATTCACCAATTCCATCGTCTTTTAAGGTAAGAGGCTTCTTACGTAGTAGGCAATGAAAGGAGAAGAACAAAAAAGCAGTACGTTCTTCATAGCTAAACGTTACGAAGAGTCTAAGCGCCTTTTAGCATCAGTAGACGAGACAAAGTATAGGTTGTCCTGGTTGGGACTATTTCTTCTTTGAGTTGACTGTCCGTTTCGTCAAGGCACTTTCTCCGGGGAGCAATGTCTATGAGGTACACTGCAACGATTCTATCGGGCAATACTTGCTGCATGCAGGTACTTGGAGCTGGAGCTTATGCAATCGTGTATCTAGCCTGGGATGGCTATCTTCGTAGATATGTGGCAATCAAGATATTGCGTTCTGAAGTTGTACTGCTGTATCGAAAAAGATTTCTAATAGAGGCGCGTCTGCTGGCTCAGCTGAATCATCCTCATATCGTTCACATTATTGAGTTCGATAGGGATAGAGGCATTCCATACTTTGTCATGGACTATATGGCTGGTGGTTCACTGCGCCAATGTCATCCCTTAGGACAGAAGCTTTCATTATCCCTGGTAATTGAGTATGTGTGGCAGGTTGCGAATGCATTGCTCTATTTGCATGAGTTGGGAATCGTCCATGGGGACATTAAACCTGAGAACTTACTGTGTGGAGAGGATGGGCAGATTTATCTAGCAGACTTTGGTTCAGCTATCATTATTACAATAGAGGAACATCAGGATGACCTTCGGGCGCAAGGAACTATCCTCTATACTGCTCCAGAATGTTTTAGAGGCCATTGTGAAACTGCAAGCGATCAATACTCATTAGCGGTAGTAGTTTATGAGTGGTTGACAGCAGAATTCCTCTTTAATGGGACCACGCAAGAAGTTATCCAGAAACATACCTATATGCCGCCCTCTCTTGCCCGTTTAATTGCCGCAGATGTCCCTCTTGAAGTGTGCGCTGTATTGCTGCGAGCATTGGCGAAACAGCCAGAAGAACGCTTTAGGAATGTTTTTGATTTTGCTCTGGCCCTGAATAAAGCATCGATAAAGCCCTGGACAAGGAGGTAAGGTCATGGTGACGAAAATAAGATCTGCTGAGCAAGCGTCCATGAGTATAGAAGAGTTCTTGTCCTACTACGATGCTTATATTCAACAACTCACCTGGGGAAAGTTTCCCCGTAGCCGCATCCTAACCGGCCTGGTTGAACTGGAAATTGATGAAGTGGTGCAACTGACACGCATAAAACTATGGAATATTCTCCAGCATCATACGATCTCGCATCCGAAGCTGTATATTCGCCTGGTAGTTCAGAGCCAGATCGTGAACATGCTGCGGCAGCGGAAGCGCTTCATTCTGTTGTGCCTGGATGAAGAGGAGGAGAGCACGGCATGGATCAATTTCTTTGGTCCCATCTGGGGGGCGATGGACCCTGCCGAGGAGTATGAGGCACGGAATCTGATCGTTAGCGTGGTGGAAGAGACGGTTAAGCAAGCACTCACTTTCCCTGCACGCCAGCAACTGGCGTTTTTATGTCTGCTGAAAGAACAATTTGGCGGGGAAGCCTACCTGAGTGAGATTTTCGAGAAGTGGCACATTGATTTTGAGCAGAATCTCCTGGCCACAAGATAAGGCCGAGAAGCAGCGTTTAAAGGCTTTATTACCGGCGGCACGCAAAAAATTGCTGCCGCTTTACGAGGTTCTGCTTCACTGAGATGCGCAAGAGAGACAAGAGGAAAAGAAGCTTATGAGAGCGAGATCAGGGGGATATGATATACTTTAACGAGGATGCATAACGTCCTTCCAACTTTGATTGAGCACAAGCGTAGATAGAGTAAAGAGCATAGAAAAGCTCTGCTTATCCTATGTTTGTACCTGATGTCCATCAAAAGCAATGTGACCGATTCAAAACTTTTGCAGAGTTTTGAGGGCAGAAAAAAACATACAAAAAAGTTATGTTGGAGGAATAACGGATGGATGCTCGCTTTTATAATTCGGAAGATATAGATATTGAGCGGCTTTCTAACGATCTGGTGAATGTGTTTGCCTCGCAGGGATACCAGGCGCAGCAGATTGGCAATAAGGATCAGATGCTGCTGCAATTGAAGAAGGGCGGCGATTTCGAGGCGATTATTGGGATGCAGGCCGCTGTCTCGCTCACGCTACAGCGCACAGCCGGGGGGGTGCTGGCTATGATTGGTCAGCAGCGCTGGATTGATAAAGCCGCTGTTGGTGCGGTTGGTATTGTGGCATTTCCTGTCTTGTGGCCGTTAGCGCTGACGGCTGGTGTTGGCACGCTGCGTCAGGCAAGTCTGGGGAACCAGGTTCTGAACATGGTAGATGGTCTGGTGCGTCAGCAGCGGCCAAATATTATGGCTGGTCCGGTTCCCATGCAGTTGCTGCCCCATGTCCAGCAGCAGTGGGCACCTCCGCCTTATGCGCAGACACCGACCTATACTCCTCCACCTCAGACCATCGTTTCACCGGCTCCAATGCAAGCAATTTCTGCCCCGCCGCAGCAAGCGTTGCGCTGTCCCAACTGTAACACTCCTTACCAGCCTGGAGACACATTCTGTTCCGGGTGTGGACGCTCGCTGGCACCACAAAAAGAGTACTGCCCAAATTGCAATGCAGAGCTAAAGCCAGGGACATCTTTCTGTGCAAAGTGTGGCGCTTCAACCTTTCAGACAAATAAAAGTGTACCCCAGGCAGCGCCACAGGCTCCGTCTTATTATGCCCCCTCGCAGCCTGTGCCCCCGGTCAGGCCAGCGCCGCCAGCCTATACGCCGCCAGCCGCCCCTGTGCGTCCTGCGACACCCGTCTATACACCGCCCCCGACGCCAGTCTATACGCCGCCGCCAGTTCAGCCTGCGCTAGAAGCGTATTCTGCTCCAACCGTAGCGGCCCAGCCAACGCCGCCTCCGAAACCAGTGGAGCCGTTGTATGTGCCACCGGTTACGCAAGACCCGGCAGTGGCACCACCGACGATAGTGAGCTATGTGCAATCGACGACGCAGAAGGCAGATGTCCCGCCTGCTCCCACGCCGGCGCAGCCACAGAAGCAGTATTATATACCGAGTGAGCAGGCGCAGCAGGCAGCTTCACAGCCGACCATCGCGAATCAGCCCGCGCAACCGGTCGCACCGAAACCGGCACCCGCCGCTCCACAACCGCGTCCGCAGAAGCAGTATTATGTTCCAAGTGAGCAAGCGCAACAGGCGGCCTCGCAGCCAACTATTGCGAATGAACCGGTTGCCGCGAAACCTGCCGCTGATACAAATACTGTGTGGGGAACGGTGACGTTTGCGGATGGTTCGCTGGTGGAGTTAAAGGGTGAGCGGGCAATTGTTGGACGGGCCGATCATGATCTGGGCGGAGAGCCGCCAGACGTCGATCTGAGCCAGAAGCAGCGCTCGGATACCGTCTCGCGTATTCATGCCGTCATCGAGCATAGTGGAAACAGCTACACCATTACCGATCTCAATAGCACCAATGCCACGAGACTCAATGATAAGCGTCTGGAGCCAGATAAATCCGTCCCGCTTAACGATGGGGATGAGCTGCAATTTGGCAAAGTAACAGCAACCTTCAAAAAAGCGTAAGCCATTTTCTTATAGCAAAAGTGCGGACCTTTTATGTCTAAACGTAAGAGGTCCGCACTTTTGCTATGTAAGCCAGGAAGATAAAATAAATCTTGTCAGGCTTTTTCAAGCCTCGTTGCCAGATTGTTGAATACGTGTCTCCAACTCAATAATTTTTTGCTGTACCTCCTTTAAATTGCCATGCATTTTTATCATATTTGCTGATAAGGTATCGATAGAAGTTTCCACTCTTCGCAACTTTTGCCGCAGACTATGAACCTCATATTGCGTATCTTCTATCTGCGTAAATAGATTACTCGCCTCTTGTTTCTGCACCTCTGGTTGTTGCCTCATATGCGTTTTTTCTGGCTGCTGGCTTTTAGTCAGCAATGCACGGTGGTGTAGAGAGGCAAGATTTTCCAGTTGAGAAGATGTCAGGTAACGACAACGGCCATCCCCATCTTCATCTCTAGATAAAGGTAGCTGAGAGATAGCAATCCATCTGCGGAGTGTTTTTGGATCGACGTCTAATTCTTGCGCCGATTCAGTCAGGTTATATTTCTCCCCCATAATCACCTACACCCTATAGATTAGCAATTTATCTAATGTTATTGTATTGTAGCACATGTTATTGTATAATTATCAAGTAGAAACATCTAGCAATAAAAAATTCCTCATACTACCGGTAGTTTTCCCTTCAATTCCTTGTGCGTTGTTTCAGCATGCTGTATTGTAAGTCTTCAGCAGCGCATATCCTCGTCGCGATTTTCTCGCAAACAACTTCTGCTCTTATAAATATGTTTCAGTGCCGTCATAACAATTAAGGCGATAACTTTTGTGTAGATACGTCTATGTGAATAGGCATATTCATGGCACAGAAGTTGTCTTGTTGTGTTTCGTATCTGGTACAGTTCAATTATGTGTAGGAGAGGTGAACGAAGTGGTCAGATAAGTGCTATATAACAGTCATCACTTTGGTGAAAAATATTGGCGCGGCGATAGCAGCTTTGCTCATTCCGGAACGTTTTTAGCCCATCCTTGACAAGCCATCTTTCTCAAGGAGATCTAAAAATCTGTAGAGAGGAAAAAATCCTTGACGATATGTAGTAAAAATAACTTGTTACTATGTAGATAGATATGCTAATATATGAGAGATAGTGATTCAACTTGTATAAAGAAGTGTCACTAAACCAGAAGTATCTGCTTGTCACTCTTGGACAGCAGATAATACCGCCCTCTCATATTTCGGAGTAAGAAGAGGAGGTCTCAATGGGCAAGTCAAACGAAAAAGCAACAGTTCCGAGGATGGAGGACTTCCAGGTCGCCCCTGGGGAGACATCGAGGAGGTAAGTGTTGCTTTCATCAAAAAACATGATCCAGAACAAATATGTAAAAAGTTCAAGAAGATACAGTCTACCAAAGAGGCTGAAAGAGTAAGACTGTTGCAACTTTTCGTGAGACTGCTTTTATGAGATCTCTCACCCAGGAGATTTCGCGCCGACAGAGAAGAATGTACTTAAGAGGAGTATCAAATCTGCTTATTTAGGCGTAGCCAGCAAGGCAGAGATAGTCACTCAAGATGCAATTCTGGCGCAAGAGTTATGGTGGTGAGCGGGTGCTCACCACTTTTTACTTTGTATCGGGCGTAATCGAGTTGTGTAATAGTTTAGCCTTGAAGGTCGAGGAACTTCTTTATTGGTATCTGTAATAGTAATTGTATGCTCTGGTTTTACCTCAGTAATGAACCATTCGTAGAGCCTCAAAGATTGTCTAATAACCTCTGCACGTGTACTCGCACCTGTATCATTTTTTAAGTAGTCGAGCCGTTCGAGAGCATCAACAGAAAAATCGAACTGGATGCGTTCTTTGCTCCTTTTAGTGTTTTTTCTTCTGCTTGTCCCTCTTGCTGATTTTCCTGCGACATAGCTTTCTTTCCTTCATCAATTTTATTTGGTTGTTTTTTTTGTCTTGGTGACATATGTGTTTGTTCTCCTATGCCGTAGGATAAGCCATATGAATATTCCTACAAGAGATTCCCACCCATGTATGCCTGTTACACCTGTTGGAAGTTATACGTATAGACTATTTCCTGTTTTTGCTGAGCCAGCGCTAGTAACAAGAAACACCTCCCTTTTGAATAGCTAGAATTACTTTACATTAAATGTATCACAAAAACACTCCTATTTCAAGGTAAAAAGTACTAATAATTGTCTTTATGAAGAAAAAGATTTAGCGTCAGTTCTTTGCAAAGAAATAGCTAGAAAATTCTTCATCACGTAGAGATTACTCCATTTCTCAACTTTTTTTCCTCGTGCGAAAGTAATGACGTAGAAATTGCTAATAAAAAAACTGGTCAATTCATCAAAAAATCGCAGTTTCTTGGTTTTCCTCTCAGTTCGGATTGAGTCGCAAATGATTCTGTTTTATGGAATAAGACATTTTTATGCACAAGATGATAATAAAGTGATAAGAAAATGAGTGATTTTTGCTAAGATAATGTGGTAAAATATAATCGTGATATTTTTATTCTATTGTATGCAGAGAGTGACAGTTAGGAAAAATGGCTTTTTGTTCGTCTCTTTTATTAGAGGGCATAAGTGCAAGTCTCTGCACAGGGAGTATAGGATGATAGGACTTCAAGAGAACCTGGATACTAGATTAGTGGAACAGGTACGTGAGGGAGATGAAGGGGCTTTTGCGGCTCTGTATAACAAGTACAATATTGATGTAAATAAATATCTGACTGGGATGGTAACGCGAGAAGAGGCGGAGGAGGTGTTGCAAGAAACCTTTATAAAAGCGTTTAGAGGGATAGGAGTATTGCAAGAACCTGCGAAGTTTCAGAGCTGGTTATATCGGATAGCACGAAATTGCGCCTATGATTTTCTCAGGCGTAGACGCAGGCATATTGTGCAATCGCTTGAAGAGATTCAGGCAATAAACTGGCTTGTAAGCGGTGATGATCCTCTAGAATATCTAGCTGAGGAGGAATTGATGCGCCAGGCGCTGGACCATTTGCCAACGAAACTGCGCGAATGTTTTGTGTTGCAGGTAATAGGCAAGTCTCCCCAGGAGATTGCAGATCTTGTTGGATTGAGCGAAGCCAGCGTGCCCATCTATCAGGGCAAGGCAAAGAGAAGTCTGCAAGAGCGATACCGTTATTTAAAACGGCAATCGGACGGCATTGGAAAGGAGAAGCTGAATGAAGGAGACTGACGGATATTGTGCTATCTGGAAGAGCGTACTGGCCCACAAGCATCCTGACGAGCTTTCTCCTCCTGAACGCAAGGCCTTTGATAGACACCTGGTATTCTGTTCTGACTGTAGTGCTGTGCTTGCTGAAGAGCAGGAGATGATTCTGCTTGTCCATAAGGCATTGTCGCCAAAAAAGTCGCTACCATCCTGGGATGAGTTAGTGAGAGCGTATACCGATTCTCACTCTCTTTCGCTCCCTCAGAGGCGAATGCGAGCGACAATATCTTTTGCGACCAGAATTTTTGATATTGAAGAAATCAAGACAACTTACATTTTGAAAGAGAATAGAGAGCAGTTTATAGATGGCTGGCCCCCGCTTTTCAGCAAGGTGGGGGGAACAGTAGCTCAATGATGCTGAATCTTTTCGCTTGACGAGGTCAGTATATTTGCTGATCTCGTCTCTTTTTGCAGTGGATTGCCTTGACAAAACACCAAATGAATAGTTACACTTGTTAGTGTTCTATAAACAAATACTTTTATTCCATGAGAAAGGCAGGAGAGTATGATAATTCGTTGTCCATCAGCTTTTGCAACTGACCTGCGTTAGGGCTGCTGTTCAAAATCGTAAGCTACTTGTTTTGAAAGAGAAAGTGGCAAGACCTGGTTTGCTCTTCTTTTGCGTTCTCAGTGTTGAGAAATATCCCTTGTTATGCCTCGTTGCTCGAAGAGTTGAACTACCTGGACGGCATCTCTCCTTTTGCTGTCTGAGGAGTTCGCAAAAATTCCCCTTTAAATTTGTCAAAAACACGGCCTTATGTTTTTTTTGATGACTCCGCAGATAGGCATGGGTAGAAAATCCTGTGCAAGGCAAAAGTGCCTGAAAAGCGTTTCCATAAGGATGTCATGAAGCGAAGTAAAATCATGTTCAGTTTTATGCTCACAAGGGCAAATAAACACATCCTCTCTGTTTTGATGTGACAGAAAGCGACTCATGTAAAGGAGCGAAACCTCTTTATGTTTCCTAATCAATATAATGATATTCAAGGCATGGCGCAATTAATGGCGTTTCGCGAACTAGGAAAAATGTGGGAAGAGATAAAAGAGTCACGTAAAGAGAAAAAGAAGGAGAAGGATAAGAGTGCACAACCGCTCATACAGTTGACATGGTTTTGCCTCGGTAAGCTGGGTCTGGGACTTAGTATACTTGGGAGATTTGTTGAGCAGGTTGGATTGCGTATCATCTGGTTTGTGATGCGTAAGAAGGCAGAAAGTTCTCCGGACTATCACAATTAATTGTTTCGTGTTCGCTGCCCTTCTACGGGATTTTCTTGTAGAAGGGTACTTCTGTTTTATCTTCAATTTTTAAAGTTTTTATTCTTCAAAACTATTTTCAATGGATTTGTATGAAAAATATACTAATGTATCGCTAAATATAATTTTCTGCTGTAATTGCGCTGTAATTGTAGAGAGGAAGGTGTGTTATATTAAACAGGCTACCTGAGAGCCCATCCGGGATAAACGCGATTCTGCTGAGGGCGATAAATTCCTGCCAGGCTTTCAGTGGTAAGAGCTTATTTGCTGATAGACTATCAATGCTAATTATACCCCTGCTACTATTTCTATGAAGGAGTGTATCAATGAGGATGGTGCCGCTATTATCGGAAATCTATGTGCGCCGTACAATGCCCCAGCTGCTTTCTACTTTTGATTTAACAATGACTTTTCTGATGATTCTCTTCTTTATCAATAATCCTGTGGGTATCATTGCTGCGGGTCCCGCTGCGTTTTCTTACTGGCTGTTGGGAGCGTGTTTTTTCTTTTTGCCCTGTATTCTTGCCACCATGCAGTTAAGCAGGCTTTTCCCGCATGCAGGTTCGACATATCTCTGGACGGAGAAGGCTTTAGGGAGTTTCTGGTCGCTTTTGGCCGCTGTGCTTTTCTGGATACCCGGTGTGCTGGCCCTGGTTGGTGTGGCGGCAATCGGCGTAGCTTTGCTTCAGGGATTAAATGCTAGCTGGTTTACTCAAACCTGGCAGCAGGGACTATTGCTGGGCGTGTTTGTGCTCTTTTCAGCGCTTTTTGCATTGCAACGGCAACGGGTATTACAAAATGTTGTCAATGTAACGATGCTCTTAATGCTCGTTGTCGTAGGGTTATTAGGTATAGCTGTTCTCTACTGGCTTTTAACAGGGCATCACAATCTCATGACAGATCTTTCTCAGGGTCCGTCTTCAGGGCTGACTACTGCGCATCTTTCCGCTTTTAGTATGGTGATGCTGGCCTATCTGGGTACGAATGTCTCGCAGCTCTTCGCTGGTGAGACGCGTTCAGCGAGGGCAATCACGCGCCATGTTCTGTATGGGGCAATCCTGGTGCTGGTATGCTACCTGATTGTGACGCTGGCTTTGCTCGTAGTGCTCGGACCGGGTGCGGCGGCGCAGGGGCCTTTTGCAATTATCACTCTGGTTGATACCGTCTTTGGGAAGGCCGTAGGGGATATTGTCGCGATCTGCGCGATTGCTTATTGCCTGGTTTTTTGTGCCCTGCTGAATAGTGCTTTTGCCCGGCTTTTAATGACGATGAGTATTGATCGACGCTTGCCGATCAGCTTAAGCAGATTGAATAAGAATCGGCTTCCCTCTACGAGTATTCTCTTTCAGACTGGAGTGGCGCTTGGATTTGTCGTCCTGATATTTCTTTTTCTGCCGTATGTCTTACACCTGGGGAGATCAGCTGATTTTGCACGGGAAGTCTTTACGGTGACATTCTCAATTGTCACTCTTGTCTGGGCCTGTGCCAGTATTTTTCTGTTTATAGATCTACTCGTGCTTGCCCTGCGACAGCGAAAGCTCATGATGGAGCAGAGGGTCGCGCCTCTCTTTGTGCTCTGGTACGGGATTATTGTTGCTCCTGTTGTCTGCTTGTTTACAATTGTTGTAACATTAGGCTATTCACCTCTGCCTCAGCAAATAGACAATGCGCAGTGGTTCTGGCTTCTTATTGGGCTGACGTTGTTTTGTTTGCTAGCTACCGGTATTGGCTGTGCTTTTGCTTCATCAGAGGTGATGTGGCAAAACGGAGTGCGGAATTGGTCCCTGTAGTTCGTCTCACGTACTATGCCTGACGAAACATTCTCAAGGAGACAAAGGCATGAGTGCTATAACGATAAAACGATAACGAAAAGCTTGACAATTATGTCTCTACTCGATAAACTATGGGGAGACATATAGAACGAAATACTGAGAGAGGCTTGGAGCAGGAGGAGTAGGTGCGCGGAACCGCAAGAGAGAGAAGAGCAAGAGGCTGAGACTCTTCTCCGGTGGAGCACACTGAAGGTCGCCTGTGAGCCTGGAATCGCCCTTACTTATAAGATTTATAAGCTGAGAAAGATTCCACGGGTCTGCCCGTTAACGCAGCTTTGAGGATCAAACCTGGCTTTTTTAGTGCTGGAGCTGGAGCTGGCGTTTTGATCGAAACAAGGTGGTACCACGAGCTGTGTCCTTTCTCGTCCTTGACGGGAAAGGCTTTTTTTATGTCCATTTGGGGAGTGCCTGGTCGCGTAAATTTCAAGCAATTACGCAAGAGAGGGAGAGGGAATGATCGAACAACATAAAAATCAAGAGCTCGGTTCAACGCCAGCGGTGAATGCGATTCCGAAGGCGTATGAGCCGCAGGCCGTGGAAGGCAAATGGTACACGTTCTGGGAAGAGGGCGGCTACTTCAAGCCTCGTCCGAATCCCGCCAGGAAGCCCTTTGTGATTAGCATGCCACCGCCGAATGTGACGGGGGCCCTTCACCAGGGCCATGCGATTACGGACACTATCGAGGATATTCTTATTCGCTATCACCGCATGATAGGTGATGAGACGCTCTGGGTCCCCGGCGAGGACCACGCTGGCATTTCGACGCAGGTGGTCGTTGAACGTATGCTTGCTCGTGAGGGAACAAATAGGCATAAGCTAGGGCGTGAAGCATTTTTAGAACGTGTCTGGCAGTGGGTCGAGCAGTATAAAAGCCGTATTGTGAGTCAGCACCGACGCCTGGGAATCTCCTGCGACTGGTCGCGTGAACGTTTCACGCTGGATGAGGGCCTGGTTCGGGCCGTGCGCGAGGTCTTTGTGCGCATGTATGAAGAGGGGCTGATCTACCGGGGTGAGCGTATTATCAACTGGTGTCCAGATTGTGCTACGACAATCTCGGATATAGAGGTCAACCATATCGATACTCCTGGCACCCTGACGTATGTGCGCTATCCACTCAAGCCGCTTGAAGGCGAGATTGAGACCAGATATATTACCGTTGCAACCACGCGCCCTGAGACTATTCTGGGTGATACTGCCGTGGCTGTTAATCCGAAGGACGCTCGCTATAACGATATCGTGGGCCGCCTGGCAATTCTGCCTGTGATCGGGCGCGAGATTCCCATTGTCGCAGACGATGCCGTCGATGCCAGCTTTGGCACGGGAGCTGTCAAGGTCACGCCCGCGCATGATCCAACCGACTTCGAGATTGGCGAGCGCCATCATCTGCCTCGTATCCAGGTTATCGGCTTTGATGCAAAAATGACCGCAGAGGCCGGGCCGTATGCTGGTCAGGATCGTTTCGAGGCACGCAAGAATCTGCTAGCCGACCTGGAGAAGCAGGGCTTGATTGTCAAGATCGATGAATATGTCGTGCCTCTGGGCCGCTGTAATCGCAGTGATACGATCATCGAGCCGTTGGTTTCCAGGCAGTGGTTCGCCAAAATGACTCCTCTGGCTACTCCTGCCATTGGGGCGGTCAAGCATGGTCTGGTCAAGATTATTCCTGAGCGCTTTAACAAAATCTATATGGACTGGTTGGAGAACATTCACGACTGGCCGATCTCGCGTCAGCTCTGGTGGGGCCATCGTATCCCGGTCTGGTATTGTGACAATTGTGCAGAGATGACGGCGAGCCGCGAGGATATCACGATCTGTCCGCACTGTAACAGTGAGGCGGTTCACCAGGATGAGGACGTGCTGGATACCTGGTTCAGTTCCTGGCTCTGGCCTTTTAGTACGCTTGGTTGGCCCGATACTACCCCGGACCTGCTGAGGTACTATCCAACCACCGTTATGGAGACTGGCTACGATATCATCTTCTTCTGGGTTGCACGTATGATTATGGCCGGTATCCATTTTATCGGGACACCGCCATTTGAAACCGTCTACCTGCATGGTCTGGTGCGCGATGCTAAGGGCGAGAAGATGAGCAAGTCGAAGGAGAACTCCGTCGATCCGCTCGAAGTCATGGACAAGTACGGCACCGACGCGCTCCGCTTCACCCTGGCGACCAGTAGTACGCCCGGTAATGATATGAAACTGGTGGAAGAGCGGATCATTGGCAATCGCAATTTCGCCAATAAGATCTGGAATGCCTCGCGCTTCGTCATGATGACCACTGCCGAGGCAGGGAGAGGCGTGCCAGCCATCAACGAGGTGCAGCCGCGTACCCTGGCTGATCGCTGGATAGTGCAGCGACTGGCGCGGGTCGTGGAGTCTGCGACCCGGCTGATCGAGGATTTTCAGCTTGGTGAGGCTGGACGCCAGCTCAACGACTTCTTCTGGTCGGATTACTGCGACTGGTATGTGGAGAGTGCCAAAGTGCAGATGCAGGGAGATGAGCAGGAGCGGCGGTCAACCAGCGGCATTCTGCGTATGGTTCTGGATCAGAGTCTGCGCCTGTTGCACCCGTTCATGCCATTTGTGACCGAGGAAGTCTGGCAACTGCTCTATAGCACCAGCGAGCCGCAGCAGGAGCGCTGGCCTGCCTCTGCCTTGATTATCGCGCAATGGCCTGTTGCTACAACGCTGATGGCAGATGAGGACGCGGAACAGCGTTTTGGTCTGGTGCAGGAGGTGATTACGCGCATTCGCGATGCCCGCAATCAGATGAATGTCGAACCGAGCAGGCGCATTCCTGTCATTATGGCTGTCGGGGAGTTGCAAGGGATGTTTGAGGCACAGGCCCCGTTGCTTGAATTTCTGGCGCGTACAGAGAAGCCCCAGTTGTATTCTGAGTTGGAGCAGAAGCCGGAACAGGCAATGAGCCTGCTGGCAGGAACTGTCGAGATCTATCTGCCTCTGGCTGGTATGCTCGATCTGGGCAAAGAGCTGGAGCGTTTAGATAAAGAGATTGCTCAGGCTCAACTGGATATTCTGCGCTTACAGGGCAAGCTGGCGAACGAGAATTTTGTTGCGCGTGCAAAACCGGAGGTGGTCGAAAAGGAGCGCGAAAAGTTGGCAGCGCAAGAAGAAAAGATTGGTAAGCTCCAGACGCGGCGTGCCGAACTTGGGGCATAGCTCTTTCTTAATCGTACTTTTCAATCTCTTACAAGAGAAGATTTTGAGGGCAGGGAATTCCTCCCTGTCCTCTCTCAGACATTGGGAACCCAGTCTGATGCATGAGGAAGCTCATCCGAAGGTGGCTCTTGCTTTGAGATGTCCGAAATCGTCGTGGCATCCTCACTTGGACGCAGCCGTAGCAGCGCTTTTACATCGGTTAATTTATACAGGCGTTGACGTTTAATCCCTTGTTTGTAACTCTTCAGCACTCCTCGGCTGACATAGGTGTACAACGTCGAGAGTTTCACACCAAGCAAGCCTGAAGCTTCCTGACCATCGACATAATGTTCACCTTCTAACTCTATCACGACTTGTCCCTCCTTACTCTTGCGCAGGGGTAAAAATACAGGCGCACCTACCGGCTACGCAAGCTCTTCCACGCGTACGAGTGTTATTGTCTCAGTTTTTTCTCGCAGGACTCAATAATAGAAAAATCAGGCATTTTTGTCAATTCTACGCTAAAAAGTCTAAGATAGTATCTGCTCCTCTTTATCATGGCACACAAGTTGAGACAAGTCAAGTTAAATCGAGATAACACAAATAAGATCGAGCTAAGTTGACATTTATGAGTATTGATGATACAACTAAGGGAGACACGTTTCATGATGAATACTGTTTGAAAAAGCAAAGGAGCATATGTCATATGTCGAAGGCGATATCAGATACAGGGAGTACTCCACAAAAAGATATGCAAGATACACCTATTTCCAGCAAGCCAAATAAAGGCGGCTTAGAGGGCATTGTTGCAGCCACGACGGCTATTAGTAAAGTAGAAGGTACTGCTGGCCGTTTGATCTATCATGGTTACAACATTCATGATCTGGCCCGTACAACGAGCTTTGAGGAAGTTGTGCACCTGTTGTGGTTTGGGCATCTGCCAAATCAGCAGGAACTGGCTGAACTCCATGCGCGTTTTGCCGCCGAGCGCACGATGCCAGCAGAGGTGCTACAGGTGATTCGAGCGTTGCCAATCAGTACGCAGCCGATGGATGTATTACGGACGGCGGCGTCTGCCTGGGGGGCAATGGCTGTTTCGGGAAAGCCAACGGTTGAGCAGGCAATTGCCCTGACGGCGCGTTTTCCGATTTTCCTGGCAGCTTTCCAGCGCCTGCGTTCCGGACAAGAGGTTCTGGAGTCAAAGTCTGAGCTGGGGCATGGAGCGAACTATCTGTATCTGCTCACCGGTCAGATTCCTTCGCCTGAGCATGTACAGGGTATTAACTCTTATCTGGTATTGCTGGCAGATCATGGCATGAATGCCTCAACCTTTACGGCCCGCGTGGTTGCCAGTACAGAATCGGATATTGTCTCGTCGATTGTGGCAGCGGTGGGAGCGTTGAAGGGACCATTACATGGCGGTGCTCCTGCGATGGTCCAGGATATGTTGCACTCTATTGGTACTGTGGAGAATGCTGAGCCCTGGCTGCGCAGCTCGATGGCGCGTGGTGACCGTTTGATGGGCTTTGGCCATCGCGTCTACAAGACCGAAGATCCGCGTGCCGAAGAGTTGCGTGAGATGGCGCGTGTGGCTGATCCCGAAGGTTTTGTGCTCTCCCGCCACGTAGAGAAATTGGCCCTGGCCTTGCTGGAAGAACAGAAGCCTGGCCGCCGCCTCTACACTAACGTCGAATATTATTCGGCTGCGCTTATGCACTCGGTTGGCCTCCCCGGCGACCTCTTCACTCCGACTTTTGCCGTGAGCCGCGTCGCTGGCTGGACCGCCCATGTGCTGGAGCAGGTCAACAACAACCGCTTGATCCGCCCTGATGCCGACTACACAGGTCCCAACGAACAGAAATTTGTACCCCTCGCCGAGCGCTAATTCTTCGTGGATGTGGACTCTGCGGGGTCCACATCCATTTTTATTGCTCAAAACGAAATTCGTATAGGCATAAGCTCGCTGTGTTGTTAGTAGCTCTTCTGTTCTGGGAATTGTAGAGGGTAAGAAGCTTTTGGTTGCTCATAGGTCTCGGTATCATGATGAGCTTGAATCTCTTGTTCGGATGCTTGATAGCCCTGTTGGTATTTTGCTGGAGCGGCTTGCGGCTGTGGCGACGATTTTTTTGTAGGATGTTTACGACCTGAGTAGAGAAGTCGATATTCTTGGGGATTTTTAGATTCATTACTACCATGATCGGTGCCCCAACATGAAATTGGGCAGTATCTGGAATTTTGCCTTTGAAAAGATATGCATGTGTTGCGTGAATGGATCTTGCCATTCGGCAGAGAGAAAGTGCTCATATTTTACCTGCTGAAAGGTGCCAACTCCGCCAGATGTTTGTGTTACAAGCTGTCCTTCCCGCTTAATCTCTGTCACACGAGCTTGTACGAGAATGCCGTGTAATTGCAGGCGTCTGTAAACGAGCCAGCGAGAGAGGATCTCCCAGCAGGCAAAGGCTAGTAATAAAAGGAGAACCAGGATGCCTATGAGCATATTTTTTGCTCGCTTTCTCGGTTAAACCTCCTCTTTGTGATCAAAGAGAAGCTATTCTCTTTCCTTCATATTGTACTACAAGTCAGAGGATGAACGATATGGCAGATCAGCAACGCTATTTAAAAAACAAAAAGAGTCTGCTCATTAGTACGTAAAGGGATAGCAAAAACTGATTGTAAATATATATTCGCACTTATAGATAAGCTCAATGCCCATATCCTGGCGAGAAAAGTGGTTGTGTGCTCACAAAGGATGTGACATACAATAGACAGAGAGAACGTACTGCATTCAAGAAAAAGGGACTTTGATGGTTACAATACACGAAACACCTGGGGCCTGGAAGCTGTTGCGCATCTGGGGCAAGATTGGTCTGCAATCATTTGGCGGCGGCGCGACAACCTCTCTTCTCATTCAGCGCAACTTTATCGATATTTACCATTGGATGACGATGGAAGATTTTACCCGCTACTGGTCGTTATGCGTCTTTACTCCCGGCATTAATCTCGTAGCTTTGACGATTCTTATCGGGCGCAGACTTGGTGGTACGCGTGGCATTATTGTCTCTCTGGTTGGTCTGCTTCTGCCAAGCGCGTTTATTACCTGCCTGCTCACCGCTGGCTTTCAGCTTATTCAACACGATCCCAACGTGCAGGCGGTCCTCAGGGGTGTCATTCCGGCTACCGCAGGCATCATGTTGCTGGTGGGGCTGAACTTTGCCTATCCTTTCATCAAGCAAGCCTATAAAGAAGGTCTGCTCAATCTCACTGCTAGCGTTCTTATTATCCTCGCCTGCGCTGCTGCCGTTATTATTTTTAAGCTCTCCGTAATTCCCGTTTTGCTTATCTCAGCTCTGGTTAGTATGCTGATTTTTACTTCCTGGCGCGTCAAAACTATCGTGCAGCAGGGCGTTGAGATGGAGAGCGAGGAGCCGATCCATGATTAATCCCTTCATCTACTTTCTGCTCTTTTTTAAAGCCTCGCTTTTCTCCAGTGGCGGCTTTAGCAATCTCCCCAGTCTGCACCAGGACCTGCTTGCCAATGGTTGGGCAACCGAAGCGGAGTTTGCCGAGTCAGTTGCGCTTGGCCAGATTAGCCCTGGCCCTAACGGACTCTGGGTGGTCTGTCTGGGCTATCTGACCTATGGCTGGCTGGGTGGTTCGCTGGCTCTGGTCGCGATTATTCTGCCTGCTCTGCTTGTGCTTGCGGTCTCAGCAGGCTATACACGGATTCAGCATCAGCGCTGGGTGGCTGGCTTTATGCGCGGGATTTCGCTGGCGGTGGTTGGTGTGCTCCTCACGGTGGTCTGGTCGATTATCAGTCAGCCGCTCGTTGATTGGAAGGGCTATTGTATCGGCGTTGTTGCCTTTGGCCTGGCTCTTACCCGCAAGATAAACATCATGCTTATTCTTGTCCTGGCTGGTGGCGCGGGCTATTTCCTGTATCGATGAATACAATTTATTCTGTCTCCGGTTTGCTTGCTCTCCGCTGCTCAAGCCATTGCTTGATGCTGGCTTCTTTGCCCTGACTGCCCGGTTCATAGAAGCGGTGTCCCTGCAAACGTTCAGGCAGATATTCCTGAACTTTGATTGCAGGTGGCCGCTCTGGATCAGTGATCTCTGTTTCTTTATAGTAGTCGTGTGCATATTTGTACTCTTTGCCGTATCCCAGGCTTTTCATAAGACCTGTGGGCGCATTGCGTATCCAGAGCGGCACCGGCTCATTGGGGCCGCTGCGAATCTCGGCCTGAATCTGATTATAGGCATTATACACGGCGTTGCTTTTGGGAGCCGCCGCCAGATAGACCACCGCCTCCGCCAGCATCACTCCGGCCTCTGGCATCCCGACAAAATGTACGCTCTGCTGGGCAGCCACACAGAGCGCGAGCGCCTGCGGATCGGCCAGGCCGATATCTTCAGCCGCCATACGCACTACGCGCCGGGCAATATAGAGCGGATCTTCTCCCGCCTCCAGCATACGCACAAGCCAGTAGAGACTACCATCAGGATCAGAGCCCCTTACAGCTTTATGTAAAGCCGAGATGGTATCGTAGTGCTGATCGCCGCCTTTGTCGTAGTGCAGGGCGCGGTGTTGCATCGCCTCTTCAATCATCTCAGTAGTAAGTTGAAACGGCTCGCGCTCTTCCAGAAGTGGATCGCCGGTTCCTTGCACTGCCAGTTCGAGGACATTCAGGGCAATACGGGCATCGCCGTTGGCAAAGATCGCAATCTGCCTGAGCACATCGTCATCCGCCGTGACCTGCCATCTGCCCATGCCACGCTCTTTATCCTGTAAGGCACGTTGCAGCAGGGCGATAATCTGCCCATCATCAAGTGCTTTTAGCACGAAGACGCGGGAGCGCGAAAGGAGCGCCGAGTTGACTTCAAAGCTCGGATTCTCGGTTGTCGCGCCTATCAGCGTCACGACTCCCTGCTCGACATGTGGCAGAATCGCGTCTTGTTGCGATTTGTTAAAGCGGTGAATCTCATCGATAAAGAGGATGGTGCGCAGACCTGAAAAGCGCTGTTTCTTTGCCTCTTCCGCAATTTTCCGCAGATCAGCGACGCCCGCCGAGACCGCGTTAAGTCGTACAAAATGTGCATGTGTCAGATGGGCAATCACTTCGGCCAGCGTCGTCTTGCCGCTGCCGGGCGGTCCCCAGAGAATCATCGAAGTGACTTTGTCGCTCTCAATGATGCGCCGTAAGAGCTTCCCTGGACCAAGTAGATGCTCCTGACCAACAATCTCGTCAAGTGTTTCTGGCCGCATCCGCGCCGCCAGGGGCTCATTTACCTGTCCTGATGCTGGCCTGGAAGAGCCATCCTGTGACTTTTTCGCCCGCTCTTCAGGCCCAAAGAGTGATCCTTGATATGCCATATCCTATTACTCGCTACCTGTATACTTTCTTTTTGTCCGCTCTTTCTCTTGATAGCGTACCACATTCTGCTTTCTCAAACGTTGACCAGGGCCACGCCAATAAAAATGAGCGTAATCCCTACCCACTGATTCCAGTGTAGCCGCTCATGGAGTAGAAAGAAGGCCAGCATAACCGTCACCGCACCATAGAGCGATGCCAATACACTGACAAGTGAGATCTGGCTTTGCACGAGGCCGAGACCAAAAAGACGAATGCTGCCGTGTCGAGAATGCTGATTGCTGTGAGATAGCCCCAGATAACGCGGCTACGTGGTATCTCCATTGGCTGTTTCAGCAGGGGCGCACAGCTAAATAAGAGGAGGGGTGTCACCATTCTTGCTACCCACGTTGGCGCAACGCCGCCGAGGTGAGGTGTGATCAGAAACCCAAGTAGCCAGAAGCTGATCCCATAGCCCAGTGCCGCCAGAAGCGCAGTTCCTGTACCCGCTGGCAAGCTAAATTTCTTTGTTCGTTTGCTGCTGTCAGGATCTGCTTCGCGCGCCTGTCTGCTCCTTATTCGCAACTTTTTTAGTGCTGGCAGTACTGTCGCTGTCAGCACTACTCCAAGCAGAACAATGCCCATGCCGCTGGCCCGCACCTGGCTCACTTTTTCGCCGGAAAGAAATGCCAGCAGGACGGTAATCGCTGCATTCGCCGAGGTAATCGGTGAGACGATCATCAGGATGCCTATGGTAAAGGCATGGTAGAGGGCCAGCGAGCTACAGGTGTTGATGATCGCAACAAGGAGCAGCCATGCCCACGGTTGCCAGCTATTCTGACTCACCAGGGCTTTAAGTGTGCCGCTTGCTACAAGATAAAGTGTCAGTACTGCCAGGCCGAAGAACTGCATGTAAAAAAGTGTGCGGTAAGGACCAATCTGGCTGGCTGCGTAGCGCACAAGAAAATCGGCTATGCCCCAGCAAAAAGCTGCGGCCAGCCCTAATAGTATTCCCATGAAACCTTCCTTGTGTAGGCCCCCAGCCCTGGTAGTTTATAGCTCTTGCTCTAAAATATGAGGCGGATAGCTTGTGGCTGGCTCGTCATAATGTTCATATGATAGCGTTTCCCCCTCGTTTTGTATAGAGTATCCTTGTAAGGAAGGTATCTGATAGCGCGAGTGTTTCACCTTACCGATTGGCGGCACCTCCATTAAATAGGCAAGTATACTGATCATTACCTTCTTTAAAAGTAAGAGCAGGCCGCAAGTGACTAGCACAAAAAGCAGTCCATACAGGGGGCGGATCAGATCCGTAAATAGCATCCCCGAATACGGAATGTTAGCGTTGTTGTAGTAAAGGGCCAGAAAAATAAACCCCAGCAGCCCTAAATAAACGAACGTGCCGTAATAGGCTGTTTTGGGAGATGTAGTGCTAAACGTGCCAATCAGAACAAAGCACGCCGCCGCTGTTAATACAATCAGCGGAGGGGTAAATAGTGTGAATGGACTGATAGACATAACATCGCCGTCATCTATGGGAATAGTGTAGGAAGACAGCAAAAAGAGGCTAATAAAGGTGCCAATCGTAATTCCCCAGGTAAGAATAGGTATTAAAACCTTTCGTCGAAACAAAATGCGCCGAGGGTGTTTTCGCATTACGTCTCCTCTCATCGCCAATGACGTTTTTGGAGAGGCTGCTCTCCTTTTTGTTCTTCTTATTGTACCACTCATCGGCTTGTTAAGCTTATATAGTTAATAGGGTTTTACACTTCTTACAGAATAAACGTGTCAAAAGACTAGACAGAGCCCTTAAACTGGAAGATAGTGGGATGGTAAGCAGTCTCATTTTTAAGAAATTGACGTATGTCAGTTACCCCCTTTACTTTGCCCGCATTTCCTGACACAAGATGCCAGGAATATGGTAGTATACTAAGATCAACAATTAGAACATATGTTTTTCTGCCTTTCACAAGAGGCAGAGGGGGGAAGCATGAACATATTTGAAACTCCGGTGGTGCGAGAAAAGGTGCGTACTACTCGCTATGGCTACGTACTCGACGATTATCAGGCCGCGTATACCGATCCTATTACTATGAAAGCTGGTGAACCCCTGATCCTGAGCGGCAAAGAGGATAACTGGCACGGCTGGACCTGGCTCTGGTGTACCAACCAGCAGGGGAAGAGCGGTTGGGTCCCCCAGGATTATATCATTCAGTCGGCAAAAGATTCTGTAGCGCGTTGCGATTATACCGCCATCGAACTCAGCGTCCGTTCTGCTGAAGTGCTGCTCGTCGCTCAGTTTGAGAGTGGCTGGCTCTGGTGTACCAATCAGCGTGGGCAGAGCGGCTGGGTACCTGCTGAAAATGTCCAATCCTTGCTGCTTTATTGCTAGACGATGATCGCTAATCCCTCTGATAGATAGATATGAAAGGTCCTATTATTTTTCTTCCCTTTCTTCAAGGAAGAGAGTGCTCTGCCTGTCACTCCGTGAACAATATAGTTGAGCTTTGCGCGTGTCTCAGTGCCGACTTTTCTGAGCTCAGACACGCGGCAGGCTCCACAAGCCCCTTCAGGCCCATTTGCCTCGAAAATGCCCCTTCAGAAAGCCGCAAAATCTTCTCCAAAAAAGAGACACGCGGAAACCCTTGCATAAAACCGCTTCACAGGCTATACTACAAAGGGGTCGGTCTAAATGGCCTGTGGAGCCCGTAGGGGATTGAGATTAATCATAATATAACTTCCTATCAGAACTTCTCCGATCTTAGTCTAAATGGCCTGTGGAGCCCGTAGGGGATTGAGATTCTCCTCGGGGAGATTAAATCGGATGATTTCGTCTAAATGGCCTGTGGAGCCCGTAGGGGATTGAGATACCTAAGTCACCATAAGGATCTATAAAGTTGACTGGTCTAAATGGCCTGTGGAGCCCGTAGGGGATTGAGATCTAGTATAATTCCTTCGCTTTCCTACTGGATGTCTAAATGGCCTGTGGAGCCCGTAGGGGATTGAAATCTGCACTCACCTACAGTGGCACTTCTTTTTTTGAAGGGTGAGCAAAGGCAGCCACAGAAGCTCAACCATTTTCCAGAAGCGCGATGCAGGCAAGCAAGAAGTTAGGCCAGAAATGCTTGCATCTTGAGAGCAGCGTCCTCTAAGACGGCAATGGTCAATTCCGGATTGGGGGCCAGACGCAGGGTCTCGTTGTGGTTGCGGATATGGCGATGGGCTCGCCAGGCCCCTTTAGGTACCCGCCACTCATGACAAGCAGTGAAGTATCCCCCTTTTCCCACAAAACGGAACGAGTCCTGCTCGACCACCCAGGCAAACCATTCGGGCGTATCGGGCTTAAAGGAGAGCAAGCCGTGTTTGGGACGGATGATGCATAGTGTCCCTCCGATCTGTACTCGACACGAGGGATGACATGAACCGGCTTGAGAGGCTATTTGGCAGTCAGGCCTGGTGGGCGATAGTGGCGACATCGCTGTAGCAAGAGGCCGGTCCCGTGTCTGCACGTAGAACAATTTGGTGGAGAGGACAGCCAAGGACCTAGGCGTCAGCCTTGCTCCTCTAACCATATTCTCCTTCTTCGGAAAAGGAGATTGTCCGCAGATCGGGCAGGGCAGTCCCCTTTGGCGAACCGGCACCGTCCCCGGTTTTTCGCGGTTGCCGCTTGGCGGCGAGGAGACGGAGGGCTTGGCGGAGCCAGTCTCGTGGCGGGTGTTGTCGCTAAGCTGCCCGCCTTGCCACTTGGTAGGAAATGCTAAAGAAGGTATGCCAGTGGGGCCTAGTCGGAGGAAATCATTCCTAAATCCCTCGGTGTCGTTTGAAGCAATTCCGGGTTCTCCTACCCTTTTGATGAAGTTCGCTTGCTTAGGAAGAAAGAGGCAAGAAAAGGAAAAGACACCACAGAAAAAGGCTCTTGACGGGTCTTTTTGCGAAAAAGGCTGAGGAGCTGAACTTTTGACTTCCTCAGAAGCCTCCCAGTCCATCAAACTCATCCTTCATCAAAATGGATACCACTGGCGAATCCTCCTAAGCAGCGTCATAGAGGCGGGCAAAAGAAGAACGCCGAGTCTGAGCGCGGGGAACACCTTTCTCCCATGCCAGACTGCGAACGACATTGAGAGCACAAGCGGTGGAACATGTTGCAAATGGGTTTTCTCCTGCCCAATGTAGCGGGATCGGCGTAAACCCATGGTGCGAACCCCTTGTGAGATGGTTCCCTCAATACCGGATCGCTTGGCATAGACCTGCTGAAATTCCTTCGTCTTTTCCCGCTCGCGCCTCTCTTTGATGCAACGTATTGTTCCTGCGGACGTATTGTCACGGTGCGGCGCTGATCGCGAATTGACTGGGTGCAAAGGGACCGAGCTGGACAGGCTTGACAGTCTGTCGTCGAGAACTTGATCTTGATGACTTCGTTTGTCCCCTTGTCAATTGCCTGTGTCCAACTACTGCTGGTGTGCCCCTCCGGACACATCGCCTGTTGTTTTTCCCAGTCGATAAGAAGTGATCGGCATCGTAGCCCGTTTTCTGACTGGCTTGCCATGGTAATTCTCTTCGGGTGGGTCCCACCAGATCGATTTGGTAATCTCGTTGGCTCTCCACGAAGAGCTTCGCGTCGACATAGCCAGTATCCACAATGTGTTCAGCGGGTAAAAGCTCTTTGTGTTCAAGTCCACACGATGGTTGATTCATTGCATCATCAGAAACCGGGGCCGAAGTGGTTTCTACATGTGTCTACAATCAATTCCAGATGCGCTTCACAGGTTTCTGTGAAATGCCCTTCGAAGCCTACCCAACGTGGTGCTCCGTTTCTTGCCGTAGTGAGCCTCCTGTCATAGGGAGAGCTGATGTAGAGAGAGCAAGGAGCAAATATTTGTCAAGAAGAGCGCCACTGCAAGCACCTTTTCGACGCTCTGATAATTTCGGAACTGAGACCCTGCGCAAAATATCTACTG
>CAVZQK010000051.1:0-14010 GCA_963777355.1 uncultured Chloroflexia bacterium | reverse complement strand
GCGCGTCAAAACTATCGTACAGCAGGGCGTTGAGATGGAGAGCGAGGAGCCGATCCATGATTAATCCCTTCATCTACTTTCTGCTCTTTTTTAAAGCCTCGCTTTTCTCCAGTGGCGGCTTTAGCAATCTCCCCAGTCTGCACCAGGACCTGCTTGCCAATGGTTGGGCAACCGAAGCGGAGTTTGCCGAGTCAGTTGCGCTTGGCCAGATTAGCCCTGGCCCTAACGGACTCTGGGTGGTCTGTCTGGGCTATCTGACCTATGGCTGGCTGGGTGGTTCGCTGGCTCTGGTCGCGATTATTCTGCCTGCTCTGCTTGTGCTTGCGGTCTCAGCAGGCTATACACGGATTCAGCATCAGCGCTGGGTGGCTGGCTTTATGCGCGGGATTTCGCTGGCGGTGGTTGGTGTGCTCCTCACGGTGGTCTGGTCGATTATCAGTCAGCCGCTCGTTGATTGGAAGGGCTATTGTATCGGCGTTGTTGCCTTTGGCCTGGCTCTTACCCGCAAGATAAACATCATGCTTATTCTTGTCCTGGCTGGTGGCGCGGGCTATTTCCTGTATCGATGAATACAATTTATTCTGTCTCCGGTTTGCTTGCTCTCCGCTGCTCAAGCCATTGCTTGATGCTGGCTTCTTTGCCCTGCTTGCCCGGCTCATAGAAGCGGTGTCCCTGCAAACGTTCAGGCAGATATTCCTGAACTTTGATTGCAGGTGGCCGCTCTGGATCAGTGATCTCTGTTTCTTTATAGTAGTCGTGTGCATATTTGTACTCTTTGCCGTATCCCAGGCTTTTCATAAGACCTGTGGGCGCATTGCGTATCCAGAGCGGCACCGGCTCATTGGGGCCGCTGCGAATCTCGGCCTGAATCTGATTATAGGCATTATACACGGCGTTGCTTTTGGGAGCCGCCGCCAGATAGACCACTGCCTCCGCCAGCATCACTCCGGCCTCTGGCATCCCGACAAAATGAACGCTCTGCTGGGCAGCCACACAAGGCGCGAGCGCCTGCGGATCGGCCAGGCCGATATCTTCAGCCGCCATACGCACTACGCGCCGGGCAATATAGAGCGGAATTCTCCCGCCTCCAGCATACGCACAAGCCAGGAGAGACTACCATCAGGATCAGAGCCCCTTACAGCTTTATGTAAAGCCGAGATGGTATCGTAGTGCTGATCGCCGCCTTTGTCGTAGTGCAGGGCGCGGTGTTGCATCGCCTCTTCAATCATCTCAGTAGTAAGTTGAAACGGCTCGCGCTCTTCCAGAAGTGGATCGCCGGTTCCTTGCACTGCCAGTTCGAGGACATTCAGGGCAATACGGGCATCGCCGTTGGCAAAGATCGCAATCTGCCTGAGCACATCGTCATCCGCCGTGACCTGCCATCTGCCCATGCCACGCTCTTTATCCTGTAAGGCACGTTGCAGCAGGGCGATAATCTGTGCATCATCAAGTGCTTTTAGCACAAAGACGCGGGAGCGCGAAAGGAGCGCCGAGTTGACCTCAAAGCTCGGATTCTCGGTTGTCGCGCCTATCAGCGTCACGACTCCCTGCTCGACATGTGGCAGAATCGCGTCTTGTTGCGATTTGTTAAAGCGGTGAATCTCATCGATAAAGAGGATGGTGCGCAGACCTGAAAAGCGCTGTTTCTTTGCCTCTTCCGCAATTTTCCGCAGATCAGCGACGCCTGCCGAGACCGCGTTAAGCCGTACAAAATGTGCATGTGTCAGATGGGCAATCACTTCGGCCAGCGTTGTCTTGCCGCTGCCGGGTGGTCCCCAGAGAATCATCGAAGTGACTTTGTCGCTCTCAATGATGCGCCGTAAGAGCTTCCCTGGGCCAAGTAGATGCTCCTGACCAACAATCTCGTCAAGTGTTTCTGGCCGCATCCGCGCCGCCAGGGGCTCATTTACCTGTCCCGATGCTGGCCTGGAAGAGCCATCCTGTGACTTTTTCGCCCGCTCTTCAGGCCCAAAGAGTGATCCTTGATATGCCATATCCTATTACTCGCTACCTGTATACTTTCTTTTTGTCCGCTCTTTCTCTTGATAGCGTACCACATTCTGCTTCCTCAAACGTTGACCAGGGCCACGCCAATAAAAATGAGCGTAATCCCTACCCACTGATTTCAGTGTAGCCGCTCATGGAGTAGAAAGAAGGCCAGCATAACCGTCACCGCACCATAGAGCGATGCCAATACACTGACAAGTGAGATCTGGCTTTGCACGAGGCCGAGACCAAAAAGACGAATGCTGCCGTGTCGAGAATGCTGATTGCTGTGAGATAGCCCCAGATAACGCGGCTACGTGGTATCTCCATTGGCTGTTTCAGCAGGGGCGCACAGCTAAATAAGAGGAGGGGTGTCACCATTCTTGCTACCCACGTTGGCGCAACGCCGCCGAGGTGAGGTGTGATCAGAAACCCAAGCAGCCAGAAGCTGATCCCATAGCCCAGTGCCGCCAGAAGCGCAGTTCCTGTACCCGCCGGCAAACTAAATTTCTTTGTTCGTTTGCTGCTGTCAGGATCTGCTTCGCGCGCCTGTCTGCTCCTTATCCGCAACTTTTTTAGTGCTGGCAGCACTGTCGCTGTCAGCACTACCCCAAGCAGAACAATGCCCATGCCGCTGGCCCGCACCTGGCTCACTTTTTCGCCGGAAAGAAATGCCAGCAGGACGGTAATCGCTGCATTCGCCGAGGTAATCGGTGAGACGATCATCAGGATGCCTATGGTAAAGGCATGGTAGAGGGCCAGCGAGCTACAGGTATTGATGATCGCAACAAGGAGCAGCCATGCCCACGGTTGCCAGCTATTCTGACTCACCAGGGCTTTAAGTGTGCCGCTTGCTACAAGATAAAGTGTCAGTACTGCCAGGCCGAAGAACTGCATGTAAAAAAGTGTGCGGTAAGGACCAATCTGGCTGGCTGCGTAGCGCACAAGAAAATCGGCTATGCCCCAGCAAAAAGCTGCGGCCAGCCCTAATAGTATTCCCATGAAACCTTCCTTGTGTAGGCCCCCAGCCCTGGTAGTTTATAGCTCTTGCTCTAAAATATGAGGCGGATAGCTTGTGGCTGGCTCGTCATAATGTTCATATGATAGCGTTTCCCCCTCGTTTTGTATAGAGTATCCTTGTAAGGAAGGTATCTGATAGCGCGAGTGTTTCACCTTACCGATTGGCGGCACCTCCATTAAATAGGCAAGTATACTGATCATTACCTTCTTTAAAAGTAAGAGCAGGCCGCAAGTGACTAGCACAAAAAGCAGTCCATACAGGGGGCGGATCAGATCCGTAAATAGCATCCCCGAATACGGAATGTTAGCGTTGTTGTAGTAAAGGGCCAGAAAAATAAACCCCAGCAGCCCTAAATAAACGAACGTGCCGTAATAGGCTGTTTTGGGAGATGTAGTGCTAAACGTGCCAATCAGAACAAAGCACGCCGCCGCGGTTAATACAATCAGCGGAGGAGTAAATAGTGTGAATGGACTGATAGACATAACATCGCCGTCATCTATGGGAATAGTGTAGGAAGACAGCAAAAAGAGGCTAATAAAGGTGCCAATCGTAATTCCCCAGGTAAGAATAGGTATTAAAACCTTTCGTCGAAACAAAATGCGCCGAGGGTGTTTTCGCATTACGTCTCCTCTCATCACCAATGACGTTTTTGGAGAGGCTGCTCTCCTTTTTGTTCTTCTTATTGTACCACTCATCGGCTTGTTAAGCTTATATAGTTAATAGGGTTTTACACTTCTTACAGAATAAACGTGTCAAAAGACTAGACAGAGCCCTTAAACTGGAAGATAGTAGGATGGTAAGCAGTCTCATTTTTAAGAAATTGACGTATGTCAGTTACCCCCTTTACTTTGCCCGCATTTCCTGACACAAGATGCCAGGAATATGGTAGTATACTAAGATCAACAATTAGAACATATGTTTTTCTGCCTTTCACAAGAGGCAGAGGGGGGAAGCATGAACATATTTGAAACTCCGGTGGTGCGAGAAAAGGTGCGGACTACTCGCTATGGCTACGTACTCGACGATTATCAGGCCGCGTATACCGATCCTATTACTATGAAAGCTGGTGAACCCCTGATCCTGAGCGGCAAAGAGGATAACTGGCACGGCTGGACCTGGCTCTGGTGTACCAACCAGCAGGGGAAGAGTGGTTGGGTCCCTCAGGCTTATGTCGTTCAGTCGACAAAAGATGCTGTAGCGCGTTGCGATTATACCGCCATCGAACTCAGCGTTCGTTCTGCTGAAGTGCTGCTCGTCGCTCAGTTTGAGAGTGGCTGGCTCTGGTGTACCAATCAGCGTGGGCAGAGTGGCTGGGTGCCTGCCGAAAATGTCCAGATCCTTGCTGCTTTATTGCTAGACGATGATCGCTAATCCCTCTGATAGATAGATATGAAAGGTCCTATTATTTTTCTTCCCTTTCTTCAAGGAAGAGAGTGCTCTGCCTGTCACTCCGTGAACAATATAGTTGAGCTTTGCGCGTGTCTCAGTGCCGACTTTTCTGAGCTCAGACACGCGGCAGGCTCCACAAGCCCCTTCAGGCCCATTTGCCTCAAAAATGCCCCTTCAGAAACCGCAAAATCCTCTCCAAAAAGGAGACACGCGGAAACCCTTGCATAAAACCGCTTCACAGGCTATACTACAAAGGGGTCGGTCTAAATGGCCTGTGGAGCCCGTAGGGGATTGAGATGGTGTCCACTGTCAACCTTCTAACTGCCGCTGGGGAAGAGTCTAAATGGCCTGGGAGCCCGTAGGGGATTGAGATCGTCAATTATGTGCAGACTGAACAGTTTGTCTTTTTGTAGTCTAAATGGCCTGTGGAGCCCGTAGGGGATTGAGATAGTTAATAGACATTTCGCCCAATTGTGGGGAAGGCCAGTCTAAATGGCCTGTGGAGCCCGTAGGGGATTGAGATATTAGTAATATTGCACCGAGCACTGGTCAAAATTGAGAGTCTAAATGGCCTGTGGAGCCCGTAGGGGATTGAGATCGCAAAATGTAGACACACAGTGGCACTTCTTTTTTTGGGGTGACAACGCAGTCTAAAGAAGCTCAACCATTTTCCAGAAGCGCGATGCAGGCAAGCAAGAAGTTAGGCCAGAAATGCTTGCATCTTGAGAGCAGCGGCCTCTAAGACGGCAATGGTCAATTCCGGATTGGGGGCCAGACGCAGGATCTCGTTGTGGTTGCGGATATGGCGATGGGCTCGCCAGGCCCCTTTAGGTACCCGCCACTCATGACAAGCAGTGAAGATCCCCCTTTTCCCACAAAACGGAACGAGTCCTGCTCGACCACCCAGGCAAACCATTCCGGCGTATCGGGCTTAAAGGAGAGTAAGCCGTGTTTGGGGATGGATGACCGCATAGTGTCCCTGCTCATCTGTACTCGACACGAGGGGTGACATGAACCGGCTTGAGAGGCGCTTTGGCAATGCCTGGTGGGCGATAGTGGCGACATCGCTGAGCAAGAGGCCGGTCCGTGTCTGCACGCAGACAGTTTTGGTGGAACGGACAGCCAGGACGTAGGCGTAGCCTTGCTCCTTAACTTATATTCTCCTCTGGAAAAGGAGATTGTCCGCAGATCGGGCAGGGCAGTCCCCTTTGGCGAACCGGCACCGTCCCCGGTTTTTGCGGTTGCCGCTTGGCGGCGAGGAGACCGAGGGCTTGATTGAGCTAGTTTCGTGGCGGGTGTTGTCGCTAAAGCTGGCCACCTTGCCACTTGGGAGGAAATGCTAAATAAGGTATGGCCTGTGGGGCCCAGTCGGAGGAAATCATTGCTAGATCCCTCTGTATCGTTTGAAGCAATTGGCAGGGTTCTCCCACCATTTTGATGAAGCTCGCTTGCTTAGGAAGAAATGAGGCAAAGAAAGGAAGAAGACACCACAGAAAAAAGGCTCTTGACGGGTCTTTTTGCGAAAAAGGCTGAGAGGGGCGTGAACTTTTGGACTTCCTCATAAGCCTCTCAGCTCATCAAACTCATCCTTCATCAAAGTTGATACCACTGGCGAACCCTTCTAAGCAGCGTCATAGAGGCGTGCAAAAGAAGAACGGCGAGTCTGAGCGCGAGGAACGTCCATCGAACCATGCCATACTGCGAACCACGTTGAGCGCAGCAGCAGTAGCGACCTGTTGCAGATGCGTTTTCTCTTGCCCAATGTAGCGGGAATCGACGTAAACCCATCGTGCGAACCCCTTGGGAGATGGTGCCCTCGATACCGGCTCGCTTGGCATAGATCTGCTGTAAATTCCTTGGTCTTTTCCTGCTCGCGCCTCTGTTTCAACGCGACGATACTGTTCGTGTGGACGAATTGTCACGGTGCGGCGCGTATGACGAATTGATTGGGTGCAGAGAGATCGAGACTGGACAGACCTGACAGTCTGTCGTCGAGAACTTGATCTTGATGACCTCGTTTGTCCGGTTGTCAATGGCCGGTGTCCAACTGCTGCTGGTGTGCCCCTCCGGGCATGTCGCCTGTTGCTGTTCCCAATCGATGAGAAAGTGATCAGCATCGAAGCCCGTTTTCCGACTGGCTTGCCATTGGTAATTTTGTCGAGTCGGACCCACCAGATCGATCTGGTAATCGCGCTGGCTTTCCACCAGGAGCTTTGCGTCGACATAGCCAGTATCCACAATATGTTCGGCTGGGAAAAGATCTTTGCGCTGAAGCTCGGCATGAATGGTTGCGGTCATCGCATCATCAGAAACCGGAGCCGATGTGGTTTCCACATGGGTAATAAGCAATGGGCAGATGAGCTTCACAGCTTTCGGTCAGATGGACTTTGTAGCCGACCCATGTCGGTGCTTCGTTTCTTGCTGTAATGAGCCTCTTCGTCATACGGAGAGCCGATGTAGCGAGAAGCGTGGGGGAATATTCTCGAGATGCTACGCCAATGAACGCACGTCCTCAATCCGCTGGTCATTTTGCACCCAGACCTGTCGCAAGATGTGCGACTGCCGGAACCTGAGCGGAGCCACTCAGGAGCCGTTGGATCAAACAGGGCATCAAGGAATTCTCTTCCCTGCTGTCCGATCTCCTCGGCAAATGCCAGGCGCTCGGCTTCCCCCAAGGGAGAGCGCGAATCTTCGCTGCGTGGGCCATAGCGCTCCACCCACTCTGGCTGACTGTGAGCACGCAGCCACTCGGGTGCCACCACTGCCAGACTATCGAGAGCCGCACGCATGGTTTCCCAGACACACAGCACGCGGTTGAGGGCGCGAATCTTTGCGAGCACATGGGTCGAATCGGTGCGCTGGCGTCCGCGAGCTTTGAGCCAGCCTTTCTGCCCAAAGAGCGTGAGCATTTTCTCTAGCAAAAGCTCTTCAGCATGGTGGTCGATCAGACGAGCACGAAATTCGGAGAGCACCGAGGCATCAAATCCGGCATCCTGAGTTCCAGGCCGAGAAGATATTTCCAATCGATCCTTCCACGCACCGCATCAGCGGCGTGCTGATCAGACAGGTTCTCCACAAATTGGATCACGGTGACCAGGGCCAGTCGCCACGGAGCTTCGGCGGGTTGCCCGTCCTTGGGAAACAGGTCCGCAAAATCCTCATCGGTGGAGATGCTTCCCAAGACATCGCGCATCTGCATGTAGAGATTGCCTTTGGGGTACGCGGCTCGTGCTACTCGGGCGGTTTCTTCAGGGACTGGAGAGATAGCTTGTGCTTTGAGTGACATCGGTGCTTTCCTCGGGCGATCCCTTCACCTGTTGTTTCTTCCTTTTTTGATTTCTTTCTTTCAGTATGCTCCCTTCGCTCCAAGATTCGCCAGTGGTATCAAAATGGCGGGAGAACCAAGTATCCTGAGAAACATCATTAGGGATTGGCTTTGTAGCCAGTGGTCTTATCAGTCAAATACGTAACCTGGACTACGACTTCTTGAACGGTAGCTCCAAAGGCGTTCGTTCCGGTGGCCACGCCTTGGTCACTACCCCAGACTTCTACGATATCATTATTGTTGAGCTGGGTCACGTCAGTATTAGGCGTGAAGAGGATCTGCACCAATGAGCCAGTGTAACCACCTACGTCGGAGACGTTTGCAGTTGCGGTATTGCCACTACTATTCTTTACGAAGGACATAATTGTGCAGACAAAATGCACCTCATCATTCTGTCCGTTGTTCCCCTTTTTATCAATGGTTGTAACCGTCGTGGAGGTTGTCTTTGATTTATAGGCTGCGGCCAACTGTGCAGGGGATCTCGTTGGTTCGGGTGTTGCTGTCGGCACCTGGGTGGCTGATGGAGTATCTGGCGTGGTTGTGGTGTCTGCCGTGGTGGTTGTTGCGTGCATCACTCCCGAACAGAGCCCTATCACCAACAGGAGAATGATCGCGCCGATAACGAGTCCTTTGGTCCGCTTCTTCGGTGGCTTTCCCTGCGGAGTTGGTAGCGGATACTGCTGACCAGGCTGGTAAGGATAATACGGTGGCGGTACCTGGGATGGTGGAAAATACTGGCTTTGCGGTTGCTGCGGTTGTGGTTGGGAATAGTTCCCTCCATACGGTCCTTGTGGCTGTGGTGGAAAATACTGGCTTTGCGGTTGTTGCGGTTGTGGTTGGGAATAGTTCCCTCCATACGGTCCTTGTGGCTGTGGTGGGTAGTTTCCTGACATATCTACTCCTGTCTATTTTTCTTCTTTATACATCTAAGTATAGCAGTATATGTATGCAGCAGGGTTGAGAATTGGTTGAGATTGTGTAAATACTAGAGAGCGACCGTGAAGTAAGAGAACGAGGTAGACTTGACATAAGTTGTCCTCACCCCTTTTTAAGAGGTGAGGAAGGATAACCTAAGTTTATGCATACATGCGAGTCTACATGTTTCCATTAGCGGTACTCATCACAGGGGCACAGAGCGCGGCAAGAACGCACAGGAACACAAGCGGAGCTAGTATCCGGTCCGGTAAAACGCCCTGCCGCACTTATTACCAGAGGAAATGGAACTGAGAGATCGATTCCTACCAGACCCAGGCCAAAAAGCACAACCGGCGTCCAGGTAGAAGCCAGGGCTAGAGTAAGCCCGATTGCCGCGAGCAAACAAGCGCTACGCACTAACATGGGAGATCTATACGCGCGTGTTGGGAGTGCAGCATCCAACGACGAAAAATCTTCTTGGGTACTATGCAGGATTGTTGCGAGAGATAGGGACGAGAGGAAGAGGCGGTAGCGCTGGAAGCGGAGGGGAATGAGGGAGGGTGATAATGCTCTCTCCGAAAAAGAGCGAGGGAGTGTTCCAGCCAGGCGTCTTGAGTTTCTCAGATGGATCTCCCTTTGCGAAAAGCCGTGATGGTGATGTTCCGAGCAGGTCTCCTTTTGCCGCCGAGCCGAAGCCCTGACCCCGACAGGGTTTCTGGGAGAGAAGTGAGAAGCTTGGTTGGAAGAGTGCGGCCAGGCTTCTTTGTGTGCAGGGACTGTAGGTGTTCCTTGGGTGGTGCAATGAGGGTATGCGGATGGGATGTTCTTTTTGTCTCAACGGTTGAGCTTTCCGCATGTCTCCAGTGCCCACCCCCTTTGAGCTGAGACACGCGCAGGGCTTCGCAAGCCACTTGAGCCGTTTTTGGCCCGTAAATGCTCTCTCTCACAGCCAAAAACTCCTCCCCAAAAAAGAGACACGCGGAAACCCTTGCAGAAACCCGCTTCTCAGGCTATACTAGAAAGGGGTCAGTCTAAATGGCCTGTGGAGCCCGTAGGGGATTGAGATTCAGGTTGAATCAGAACATCCTTACGGACATCCTTTAGCTGAAGTCTAAATGGCCTGTGGAGCCCGTAGGGGATTGAGACACTATGTCACGCTATTCCATTTCGAGTATGCCAGTCTAAATGGCCTGTGGAGCCCGTAGGGGATTGAGAATATGACATACTGGGGTATGCCAAACCTAGGCATCACGACATTGTCTTAAATGGCCTGTGGAGCCCGTAGGGGATTGAGAACTATTAAATCTGGCTATGTCCAATCCGCTAGGTCTAAATGGCCTGTGGAGCCCGTAGGGGATTGAGAATCGCGTGATATGCTCTCACCGAGCAAATTCAGTCTAAATGGCCTGTGGAGCCCGTAGGGGATTGAGAAGTTGCTTGTTGGCGTGTCCTGTGCCTGAGTCGCGTGGTCTAAATGGCCTGTGGAGCCCGTAGGGGATTGAGAAATGCCAAAGGTCGTGGTGAAAGTCAAATTGACCCCTTGTCTAAATGGCCTGTGGAGCTCGTTGGGGATTGTGCGCCGTGTCACGCATCACTGTATCCCTGGTGCAGCCAGGAGGAACTAGGAGAAATGTTCCTGGGTCATGCTCGCCTATCACGCACCCTGCCCCAGAAGCTCTCTCCCGTTTCTCCCTCTCTCACCCGAAAAAACAGGTAGGGACCGACTTGTTCCCGTCCACCTCACCGAGCGAATCTCTCGCTCTTCAAAAATGTGTCCAGGAGAGAGGCGGAGAGGCCCAAGAGGTCTGGATCGACAATCGGGATACTAAGACTTCCTCCTCTAGATGATTCGCCTCGATTATCATCTGCTAAATCCGCATTTTCTGAGATCAAGCTTAGCTAGGAGCACTTCAGAAATGATTATCTCATCTACCCTGATCCTCACAAACTCCCTTTCCGCCTTTCCAATACTATTCTTTGAGAAGAGGACCGATTCTGTCCTCCATCTAGCGTATACTTAAAGAGAAAGAACGGTTAAGCGTAAAGAAAGGGAAAAGCAGCGATGAATCCTATGGAGATGAAACTCGAACTGGTCTCAGTACCCGTCTCAGACGTAGACCGCGCAAAGACTTTTTACACGGAGAAGCTTGGCTTTAACGCTGACTTCGATCAGCAGGTCAATAAAATTTACGCTTTGTCCAGTTGACCCCTCCCGGTTCCGCCTGCTCCATCGTAATTGGAGAGGGCCTGACCAAAATGCAGCCAGGATCGCTTGAAAGTCTGCTCATGGTGGTCTCGGACGTGAAGGCTGTTCGCGAAGAACTGGCCAGGCGCGGCGTCGATATCAGCGAGATCGACGTGCAGCCCTGGGGATCTTTCGCGTACTTCCGCGACCCTGACGGCAATAGCTGGTCATTGCAGCAACTCCCCCATCGTACCTGATCTTCCCATATCCTCAGGTTCCCGCTACAGCGTGGCAAAGATTCCGCCCGCCTCTCTCCTCTCTGCCGGACACATTTTGCAGGGCGAGAGAATCGCGCGGCGGGACCCATTGCGCGCCGGATCTGCGGGGCGAGAGAATCGCGCGGCGAGGCGGTCAGAGATGAACAGCCGACCCTACGATTGTCTGCGGGCGAGGGGATCGCGCGGCGAGGCGGACAGGGACGAGCCGCACTCAGCAAGCGAGGATCAAGCACATTGGTCAGATAGCTTCTCTGCCTTTTGCCGACCCCCACTTGAATCAGTCGCATCGCGAATTGCGCTCGATCTGCTCGATAGGCTCCCAGAAAGATAATCGCATCCAGATAGCCATCTTTTTGCACCAGCAGATGCTCAAGGCGATAACTGCCACGTTCGCGTAAACGACTCACCCAGAAGAAGCCACGACGCGTCAAGTCATCAAGCCACTGGAAGCTGAAGTAGCCCAAATCAAAGAGCAAGAGCGTTTGAGGTAGCAAGCCATCGAGCAAGGCTCGTGCATGCAGCAGGCTGTTGCCCGTGGCTTGGGGCAAGACATCGACGCGTAGCCATTGTTGGCGTCCTACATCGAAGAGGCAGCTGAGCCGACCCGCCAGCAGGCTAGGATCGCCCACCGGAAGATCACGCAAGCCACTGAGCCAGCGTCCCACCTGATCGAGTCGGCTCTCATCAAGAGCCAGAACGGCAGAGGCGAAAGGGTCCCTACCTGATTATTAGGGCTGTCTGTGAGGCAAGAGGGTTGTTTGGCAAGGAGCGAAAGGCCTCGATGAGAGGACCTCTCTCGCCCCGCAGAAACAGGTAGGGACCGACTTGTTCCTGTCCGCCTCGCCGCTGCGATCCCCTCGCTCCGCAGAAACAGGTAGGGACCGACTTGTTCCTGTCCGCCTCGCCGCGCGATCCCCTCGCCCCGCAGAAACAGGTAGGGACCGACTTGTTCCTGTCCGCCTCGCCGTGCGATCCCCTCGCCCCGCAGGCAGAGCGTGCCTGTCTCTCTCTATTTAAAACTCGTCTCCTGGAAAGTGCTAAAGCTGGCATGAATACCAGGAAGAAGCTGTATGCGCAGACCCGCGAAGCCCGTCGTCAGCGCACTATCCGTCGTCGTCAACATCCAGCTCGCCGGCTCAGCACTCCCACTCGCCCAGACCTTCAACGACAGCGCCGCCCCCACCGCTCGAAACCTCAAATTATACTGCGTCCCTGCCGTTGCATGAAACGCCGTCGAACTAAGAATAGTCGCAGTCCCATTGACTCTCTTCTGAATAACCGCCGTGCTCCCATCGATATACGCCTTATACCACGTATTCGTGTTCGCCCAACGCAGCACTACTCCAATATTCGTGCTACTGAAACCACTGATCGAGCCACTCGTCAGAACCTCAGAATTGCTCACCGCAGGGCCTAGAAGCGCATTATAAGGTGTACTGCTATTGCCCGTAACAACCCCTGTATGTTGCCCAATAGAGAACGCACTCGCCACATTCGCATCCCCGCCCCAGCTCAGGCCGTCGCTAGCTTTCCCCCAATACGTCTGGTTCGCTCGCTGAAAAGTATCCTGAGCCAGCACCGAGCCCGGCACACTCGTCGCCGTCGTTGTTGGTGTGCTCCCCGGCGGTGGAGTCGCAGGCGGGGGCGTCGGCGTACCACCATTTCCGGTCACGCGACCAAGCCCATGCCGCGTCGTCGTCGCCACCGGCACACCATTGGAGAAGTCAACTTCAATGTATTTTCTACTGTCATACAGGGCAGGCAAATTCGCAATGCTCTTTCTTGTAGCCGTATTAATCACATCGCCAGAATCGCCAGCAAAAACATAGCGTCCATCCAGGCTGTGCAGCATCCAGCCCTCTTTCTGACAGTCTATCGTACAGTTACTCTCTGTCCCGGCCATCGAGCGGAGCGCAATATCCGCTACCTGCTTCGGGGCCGTTGCTGGGCAGACCGCTTACATCAAAGACATGGGCATAGCTATTGCCATCATCTATAAGATAGACCTCTTTTTCGTCGGGCGAAAGCGAGATACCATGCGCTGGTACCGCCGCATTCGAGCTAAAGCCCTTCACCGGGACCGTATAGAGGACCTTGCCCGTCGTGATATCGCTCACCTCGAATCCCAGAAAGCCTGTTGCAGTCGTAAAAGCCAGCGTCTCCTTGCCATTAATCGTAAATGGCCGCACACCGCCCTTCAAAGGACCTATTCGCTTCGTGACCTGCCCTGTCGCAGTACTCACCTGCACCAGATAGTTATAGCTCAGAGCACCCAGGTAAGCATGAGCACCATTCAAACTGACAACCGTATTATGCGTTGCCGCTCCAACACCGATGCTCACCGTCTTTAGCGTACTACCATCCGCCGTGCTCAGAACATGCCAGAGACCCGAATAAGCAGCCTGGCTTTCAGGCATATACAGCTCTTTTCCATCGGGTGTCAGGGCTGGACTATCAACCGAGAAGGGAAGTTGCTTATTCCAGACAATCGTATCATGCACCAGATTATACTTCAGCAGCCATCCCGGCTTTGCAGGCGTCGTGCTCCCATAATAAGAGACAAAAAGCGAGGCCGAACCAGGATCAACCGCCACCCCTCGTCCCCCTGAAATCGGCAGATTCACATGTTTCACCAGCGCAAAACCATGATCCATATCATAGACATACAATCCCCCATCGGGAACCACATACAGATAATGTTGTGTCGCCGCCCCCGCCGCCCTCACCGCCCCCCCTTTCCCAAGAAAAAAAAGCGGAACAGCCGCAAAAAGCAGCAAGAAGAGTGTAATCCCTATTTTTGTAGATGCACGTGAAAAAGCCATACAAAATATTCTCCCTTTAAAAATTCATTTCATATCTACGGGATAGAATGCTTAACCAAAATCAACGCCCTTAACCTCCTCTTTCTCAT
>CAVZQK010000050.1:0-9107 GCA_963777355.1 uncultured Chloroflexia bacterium | reverse complement strand
GTTAGTGGTAATGGGGAGGGTAAGCTTCCAGATGAAAGAGTGCGGCGTTCAAGGATAAGTAAGCCGGTTCCCTCTTCCTGCCCTACTACCTGCGGAACCACATTTGAAACGCTTATACGTGTGCAATAGTCCAGATCGTCAGCCATGCCAGCATTACGGACCGAGCTAGCAGAGCGGCAAAAGTCGAGCAATTTTGGCGGTGCATAGGTCTCATAAAGAGCAGTCGCGGCAAAAACGCTCTCATGAACTTGTAGATCTGGCTGCTGGCGGAGCAATTCGGTAGCAAGGTAACCAGCACAGGTGGCATCATCCAGCGCAAAATAACCAAACTCGGCGGCACAGACGATGTGGAGAGAGCTCTGGCGCTCATGGGCGATTTGTAGAGCCTGGGTAGTAACAGAGTGAGCGTTGTAAAAGCAGCCAGCAAGGCGGACACATTCGGGTGGACAGGCAAAAAAGGCGCGAGTGCCATTTGTCGTAGTCATCACCAGATCGCGCTCCGTAAAATCTTGTTGAGCAAATTGAGCGGGTGAATTCCCAAATCGAAGCCGGGCAGAGGTTTTGCGTGCCGTTCGCCGCAGAGTAACCGATCAGGGAAGAGACATTTTGCCTGTTCGGCTTGTTCGAGATTATTGGCTGCATATACACGATGGGCACCGCGCTCAAAGAGCAGAGTCAAGGAGGTAGTCGCACGAATCACATCGATGATAATACAGACGTCAGCAGGCGAGACTGAAACTGCGGCCACATCAGCGGGGGAGAAATGTACGATCAATTGCAATACACTATCCTTTCTTTCACTACTTCTTGAAGAAGTATACATCTATATAGATACAAGATTTTGACAAAGACAAGGCACTCTCCACTAACAGTAAGATACAGAGATTTTAGTATACGACGTATAAAGATCTCATTTGAAAAAGAGAGAAAGTGCCACACAGAATGGTCTCATTCTTCTTATCGACAAAACAAGAGAGTTCTTGAGGAAGATTAACCAGCATACAGAGAGAATTGAGCGCTACTGCTGCTGAGAGCATAGGTATAGGAGCCCGGTTGGATAGCGTGCTGGACATGGCAAGAACCTGGCACAAAAGCTAAGGATTGCTCGCGCTTCGGAAAAGCTTCTTTCTGATTGGGAATATTGTTCATATTGACAACTTCCTGCTTATCCTGCGTGCGATTAAACCAGACCAGATCGGAGTTCTGAGCAATTTGCAAGGCAGGCGGGCTAAAGATTGCACCTTTGCCATTTTTATCAGGTACAATCATAACACTATTTATCACCTCAAGGACGAACTTTGCATTTGTCGCATCAGTCGCTATGCCAGAAGGAGACAGAGACGAGATAGGCTGAATGGTATAGGTAGAAAGTGCAGCACTTTTCACAAATTGAAGACTTTTGCTGCGCATCCCTATTTTTATAGTCGTATCTTTGGTAGCGGTATTAATAACTACCTGAGCATCAGAAGTTTCATTCACCCAGGTTAGTTGCGCTCCCTGCTGTAGAACAACTCTGCGAGGAGAGACTTCAATACCATTCTGTCCCTTGATAATTGTGACACTTTGATTTTCGATCATCACACTTTTACATACAGTGGAATCAAGAAACAAATCTTTTTCAGGCGAGGAACCGAATTGAGCACGCTGGCCCACCTGATAAACGACGGTGAGCAGACTCCCCATAAGCAGTGTAAGGAAGAGAAGAGCAGCTAAAGTATCAACACGGCGCAATGAAAGGGTCCGCAGGGAAAAAGCAGGGTGTTGACGAAAAGATGGGTGAGGCTGGTACACGGAAAAATCCTGCATATGTAGAGCAGGCACATTAGGATTATGCCGATAGTATTCGCGGTTGCGAGAGACGTGTTCTTCGAGGCGGCCCCAGACAACATCTAAAGACTGTTTATCAGCCTTTTCATCTGGCTCATACTGTCGAGATAACGGATCGGGAGAGACAGAGTGAGATTGTAGTGACCAGTCTCTGGGCATAGGCATACCCAATTCAGGGTTTGATTCGGGAAAAAACTGCATATCCTGATCACTCATACATTTTTGTCCTCCCTGGAACGTCGATAAATGGTACGCAAAAGGCCGAGCGAGCGCGAGAGTAGAACACGCACCGCGCCCTCGCGTTTATTGAGTAAGCGAGCTATTTCATTATAATGCAAGCCAACCGAGAAACGCAGATGAATAACTTTCTGCTGCAAGGCGGGAAGCTGCTCAACGTGAGTACGGAGCTGCTCATATTCCTCCTGCTCCAACAGCAGAGCGTCCGGTCCGCTTTCATCGTTAGAGTAGAGGGTCTCGGAGACCTCTTCCAGAGGCACATAGCTACGGCGCTGATGATAGCGGAGATGATCGATAATCTTATTGTGCGAAACGCGTAGTAGCCAGGCGCGCTGTTTCTCAGCACTCAAAGTCGCCAGCGTCTCACTTTCGAGAGCGGCTAAAAAGACCTCCAGCAAAATATCCTCCGCATCTTCACGTACAGAGACACGACGAAAAATGTACGAAAAGACCGTTAGAGCATCTCGCTCATAGAGTAGGGCAAGTGGTGAACCATCAAGGATGGAATGCATCCGTTGTTGTTGCATCACATAGTCTCAACCTCATTTAGTGATGTATGGCAGGCAAGAGGGGAAGAAAGCAGTTGGCAAATTGAGCGTCAATCACGGGCAACCAGATTACGCAGGTTGCTTTTTCTATCTTTCTTGCTGCCTCCTGTACCCCATCCATTGTAGAAGTCGTCTGTACATTGATTTCGTTACATGTCAGAAGATTTGCTTCTTTCTTTACAGAAATTCCATGCATTTTTAAAAACCGTGCTCTACACTAAAGAAAGATCAACAGCTATATTCATTTGTGTAAAAATATCAATGAGGGTAGAGATATGAGTTTGAGGAAGCCAATTTCCGTCCGCCAAATAGCAATTTACAGCGGACTAGGAGTGCTATTTTTATTGGCGCTGGTATTACGAGCGTCTCTTTATCATATAGAGACCAGTGATTATACGGTTTTTGTAAGTCAGTGGTATGACTACATTAAAAATCATGGTGGATTTGCGGCCCTCAAAGATAACTTTTCCAATTACAATCCTCCTTACCTCTACCTTCTAGCAATAACTACGTATCTACCGGTTCCGAAACTCATAGCAATCAAAACGATATCGGTAGTATTTGATGTTGTACTCAGCATCTTCACTTACCTGCTTCTGAGTTTAAAGTATAGACGCTCGTATGCAGCAATTATAGGGTCATTAGTCCTCTTATTCTCACCGACCATCTTCATTAATAGTTCTGCATGGGGACAATGCGATGCAATTTACGCAGCATTTTGCCTGGGGAGTCTCTACTTTCTCTTGAAGGAGAGATTTGTGTGGGCATGTGTGTTCTTTGGTCTGGCGTTCGCGTTTAAGTTGCAAGCAGTTTTCTTCTTGCCAGTTCTGCTTGTATTCTGTTTGAAAAGAAAAGAGCTGTTGAAATATCTGGTCATTATACCGATAGTCTTCCTACTTATGCTAGCTCCGGCCTTGATAGCTGGCCGAGATGCAGGAAGCTTACTGACGGTTTATGTGAGCCAGGCCTCTACGGGTGGGACAGGCAATGGGGGGGGTCAATTTAGCGGAGGAAGAGCCGGTCAGTTTCCAGGTGGAACACAGGGCCAGTCTCCAAAGGGGGACAGGAAGTTTTCCTGGTAGAGGCACGGGCCAGTTTCCGGGTGGGCAGGCGGGAAGAGTTGGCGGGAATAGCGGAGCGGGAGGATTTCGTGGAGGTTGGAATCAAGGCGGCTCATCCTCGTCGCTCACATTGAATGCGCCTTCTTTCTATCAATGGCTACCAGCAAGTGCGCCGGGGTATTGGAAATGGGTGGGAATTTTCCTGGCGGGTCTCTTTGTGGTTGCGATTGGCGGATTGGTGCTGGGGAGTAAAAGAGTGATGACTTCAGAAATTCTACTAAAGATTGCGCTGGTCTTTGCGCTGGCAATTCCATTCTTGTTACCGGAGATGCATGAGCGCTACTTTTACCTGGCAGACGTGCTCTCCATTCTCTATGCCTTTTACTTTCCGCGCTACTTTTTTGTGGCGGTGATTATGCAAGCGTGTTCGCTGCTGAGCTATGCGCCCTATCTTCAGGGTTCGCAGATTATCAGTCTTGCCTATGTAGCAGCAGCGGTACTGGTGATTACGATTATTACAACCGGTGATCTAGTAGTGACGCTGTATCCTGGAATGAGAAAAAAGGTGAGTGTACAACAGGAAACGGTGGAGAACAGCGGGTCATAAGAATGCGAGGGAGAGGATCGCTCTGCAAGGATGGCGATGACAAGCCGGTCCCCTCCTGTTCTTTCGGGCAAAAGGGAAAGAAAAATATGAATTTTTAAATTGGGGGAAGAAAACTTCCGCTTTTGCAAATAAGCCAGGTATATATCTATTGTAGGAGCGAAATTTATAAACAATGAGAGAGATGAGGTTGTTGAAGATGGATGATGTTTATCCCATGCACAAGAATATGCGGTTCCGAAATTATGATTATGCGTCGCGAGGGGCGTATTGTGTGACGATCTGTACGGATCAACGAATTCCTTATTTTCAGGATGTGGCCTGCAAAGAGACTGTGGAACAGATTTGGAGGAATCTACCTGAACGTTTTCCTTCTATCCGTCTTGATGTTTTTGCTATTCTGCCGGATCGTATTCATGGCATTATCTGGCTGGAGCCAACAGAGACAGCTCAACCGAAATTGTGGGAGGTGATAAGAGTTTATAAGTCTCTGGTTTATCACTATTGTATTGATGGGTTGCGCAAGAATAGTAAAGAAAACATCCGAACACTCTGGCAAAAAGGGTACTATGATCGCATTCTTAATACAAATGATGCTATTGAACATACGCGCTTCTCAATCACAAGTCCTATCCAACAGGGAGTAAAAGGGAATTATTCGCCGTAATCGAAGCACAGTCAAATATCCTTCCCAAATGGGTTGAACGAAATTCAATATCACCAGGTGATATCAAGGTTGAAATTGCGCTTTTGTAGTTGGGCATAGGGGAAGCGGCGGAAGCGCTCGGTTTCCTGGCGGAGGACGCGGTTTTCGGGGCAGTAGCAGCGCACGAAATCTTCCAGATGAGCGAGGGTGATGGGTCTGATGGTCGGGTTGAAGCTCTGGTTTGTGCGATAGTCGTAGATCCAGAGGGCGGTGGTGCGTGGGCGAGCGTCGGCTATGGGCTTATCGAAGAAGAGGACGTTGCCTGCCATATTAGCAGGGAGGACGCCGGAAGGGAGGCGCAAAAGGGTATGCAAGTCACAGACGCGGAGAAGTTGTTCACGAACAAGGGCGGCGGCTCCCTCGGCAGAAAGGAGACTATCAGGGAGAATAATTGCGGCTTTTCCACGTGGCTTTAGCAATGTAATACTGTGCTGTAGCATGTTGAGAAGAGGATCATCAGTGCTTATATGCGAGAAGTCGGTACTACGAATAAGGTCGATAGTGTCCGGGGCAAAAAGGGGATTGCAGAAGACCTGGTCGAAATGGGCAGAGATTGTTTGGGAGAGGCTGTTTCCAAGTAGGATGGGACTTTGCTCGGCATTGCTCAGTCCGTGAAACCAGAGGTTGATAGCAGAGATGCGAGCGACACTTTCGTTGATCTCCCAACCCGTAATTTCTGCTCGCCTGACGACACGCATGTCTTTTAGCTGGATACTGAATGTTTTGGTAATATATTCTTGCGCTGAAATGAGGAAGCCACCAGTGCCGCAGGCAGGATCGCAGATACCTATACTGGGCTCTGGCTGCATAACCTTGACAATGGTTTGAGTCAGGATGCGCGAAGTATGATGCTGACTTAAAACGCTGTTTGCCGAGGCAGCTATCGCCGTCAGCACTTCATCGTAGATGGAGGCTATCTCTGTCAACAGTTTATTGGAGGTATGGGTAAGATCTCGACCATGCAGAAAAAGTCGGGCAAGATAATCGATAAATCCGATGATGATACGCAGCTTTCTTGGATCGAGAATTTTACAAGGCGAGCTGAGGGGGCTTCTCGTGGGCAATGCGGTTTGTTTGCTAAATCTGCTCAGAAGAGTCTGGCAATCGGCGACCAAGGTAGAGTCAGGAGACGATAATAAAGTTTGCCAGAAGTTCTCAGTAATGACATCCCCAAAAAGGTCGTCCTGTTCACTAGCAGTCTTCATAAAAAGGAGTAGGCTAAGTTGCTCGATATAATCAAGATAGGAAAGCTCATCCTCAAGAAACATAGAATAATAGTGCTTGAAGCTTTGAAGAGCAATCATAGAGACGGAGATAGCTTTCGTGCTCTCCTGTTTAAAAACGAAGTTATGTTCATAAAAAATGAACGTTGCCGGTGAGGTCTGCTTCTCTATCCCTATGAGGAAGGCGTCGAAATATTCTAGCAAGTTGCTCAAGAGCTGATAAGTATCATTATTCTGATTGCGAAGAAAGATGGCATCAAAATACTCGCAAGGTAGATCGCTACGATAGAGGGCATGCGGAGGAAAGGGCACAGTACTTCTATCTACTAAAGGAGGAGGAAGCAAAAGATCAAGATCCTGTGTAGCCAAAAGATAAACAACGCCATCCGAGGGAAACTGATCATTGTCTAGATGCCAGACGAGATAACGATCTGAAAAATAGCAGAGGTGCTCAGGCAGAAAATAAGCATTCAGAGATTCCAGCATATAGTTCAGGTTAGTGAGGTTATCGAACAGGAGCAGAATTTTACTAGCGTTGCCATATTCTAATAAGCGGTAGAGACTAGTCATAATAGTAAAGGTCTGTCCTTGTCCAGTATTCATTTGTAGGAGCGTGCGGGGATTATTCGCAATCAGGGAATGCTCTAACTTCTGAATAGCTTCTACCTGATGCTCAAACAAACCCTCTTTTTGCAGAGGAGGCATTCGCCGCAGGCACGAACGAAAGAGATTGTTTTGAATAATTGGCACGGAAGGAGGGGATTGGGTGAGCCAGTGAGCGAGGGTTTCGGGGCGATGAAAGGTGAAGATGCGGCGGCTACGGGGTTCGGGCTCTAGATAGTTGGTGAATTTGGTTACTGGAGCAGTGGGTTCATTGGTGAAGTTGATCGCTCGATCAGTGGCTTCGTAGATAAAGGGCAACTCGCTCCGATCTTTACGATGCGCAATAAAAATCATTGCGACCTCGTTGCTGAATGAAGTTGCAAGCGCCCGCGCAGAAATTGCTTCTTCGCTTCCTTCTGGTAGTCCTCTAATAGGATAGGCGTGTATGATGCCAACCAATTCTTCCTGAACCCAGAGCAGGTAAGATCCATAATAGAGTTTATTATTTTTATCCAGGTCTTTATTGGTAACCTGCACTCGAATGGCAGTAGCCTGCTGCAATTGCGGACCGAACTCTATCTCTTTGATATCCCTTGCGTAATGAACTTCCCAACCAGTCATACGTAATTGCTCATCAATACTACCAAGCTGACCATCAGGCATCCATAGAGGAGGCGATCCTAACGCTTCTTTATACTCCGTAGTAGCAGTCACAAATGTTTCATTTGAAATATTTATCTCGCGTTGTCGCATCTGCTGCAGAGTTTCGTCTTTTATGCAGCAGGTAAGCTCCATTTTAGTGATAGGAATACCGGAGGCGTTGAGGAAGGTAAGCGAAATTTTGCCGGATGGGATCTCGTGGTCGGCGGCGGTGAGGAGGTATTCTACGGGACCATAAGTGCCACCAAGACGATGGAGGACAAGAGTCGGATTTTTGGATGATAGGGGTTGAGCTTTGAAGTAGGGATAGGAATTGAGCAGAAAGGTAATGGGATATTCTTCTTCGGCATATTGCCAGGGGAGATCAGGGATGGCAAGTTGCACATCGATGGTCATGACATAGCGCTGGCCGATCTGAGCCTCGCGGGGATAGCTGATGATTGGTTTGAGGCGGAGCGACAATACATCATGAGAAGCTTGTGGGTCAGTCATTATCATCCCCCTCCTCGGTAGCTGGCTTTGTAAGCAGATGCAAGCGTGCCAACGGATTGCCATAATAGACGTAGAGAAAACAGCTGAGAAGTAGCTTCCTCTGTGCTTCATATTCTTGAGGCGAAGCCTCTTTCTGGTAAAACTCTTTCAACTCTTGCAAAAGTTCACTGCGGAGCTGGCGCAAAAGCTCAGTAATCTGTACACCGTCAGCTTTTTGCGCCAGCACTACAATGCGAGACGCAATAGCAGCCGCATGCCCACTATCAATATTCGCGATTGTACCAATATAGCTACTACCACAAGGAAGCAGGATATTCTTGACGAGATTATAGATAGTTTTTTGCTGCTCATCTTTATATAAGATACGAGCTGATTCGCAGGCATTAACGAAAAAGAGAGGACGGGGCTCAGGATGTTCAGGAATCCACGCGAGACTTAGTGCAGTCAGATCGTCTAGATCAGCGGCACCATGTAAGAAATCTATCGTAGAATATAAGCGCGTTCCGCGTTTGCCGTGGCTACCGATATAGACCAGGCCAACATCAAGCAACGAGCCTTCGTGGCGCAAGCGTGCCTTCAGGGCATGGAAAGTCTCAATTGATTCACAGACAAACGGGCGGAAGAGTCCCTCTCAGCTCGACACCGGGAAGTTGTGGGTCCAGGTAAGAGACAACCGAGCCCTGATAAGCAACATCCATGATCTTCAGAGGCTTCTTCTCGCCAAATGGTTCCATAGGGAGGCCAGCGGCCAACACGGGCAACAGCGCCCAGGTACTGGCCGCCTTTCATTGTCAATAACTCCCAGGGAATCTCTCAGATCAGTGGTATCAAGATGATAATACTAATTGTTGCCGCAACGCTTATAAAGAGCTTTCAGCCAGGACATCAACTTCCCGGTATTATCTTGGGAAAAGAAGAAGAGATGGTTAAACATTTCTTCTATATCTTTGGCAGACTGGCCCTCCTCAAGCGCATCGCCTACAAGGCGCAAGTGTGTAGTATCTCGCGTTTGTACAGGTAGGTAGCCAGGATGATAGTTATATGCAGTCACCAGACAGCGCCTGGTGTCTCCTTCGCGCTCAGCGATGAGAGCGACAGTATAGGGTGGTAGGCCAGTATCAAGAAAATAGGTTTCCAACCAGGCAG
>CAVZQK010000049.1:0-52802 GCA_963777355.1 uncultured Chloroflexia bacterium | reverse complement strand
CAATCTTTTCAATAGGATCACCTCGACCCTCCAAGCAGGTTTTTCCTTGTATGAACTTCTTCTTCTTACGCTTGCGGGGAATGCTTGTTCAATTGATACGATTTCTTCATATGGGGATCTTTTTACAAATAAAGAGAGACTATCATTCCTCCTTTTTCACTGGCTTTTTCTCGAATGGCCTACGCATTTTTTTGACTTCCTTGATATAATCTACAGTATAGCAACCCCTCCATTGAAAAGTAAGTACAGTACCACTATAGGCGATTTCAGCGCAGCACTTTTTCTTCCCAGAAAACAAGAGGATCAGGACACCTATGCGTGGCTTTATCATGCTTATCAACAACACCTTCAGCAATTTTGCTACAAGCCTCTCCATGTTTATAACTTGAGAAGAAAAGTGAATAAGCTAGCTCATTTACTCTCTAACCAGCAAGTACTACTGGTAGAATCTCAAGCTTCTCAAAGCCTAAATATTTCAGGTAACCAAATCGAGATTCCTTATGTTGTTCCAAATTCCCCTCGTCCTATATCATCGTATCCATGGGAAGATCTCTCTTCTCTTATTTCTCGGGTTGCTCGAGAGATCCATCATCCTAGTCCTGAACAATTGATGAGAACTGCTCCATTCAGTCCCAAAAGTCTCAAGTCATTCTCTGACAATTTACAATATTTTTCACATACTATTGATTCTCGCTATCTTACTTATATTCTTCATCTTTCACCAGAGGAGATTTCTCATCTTGCTATTCCTCCTGCTGTAAATGAAGTTAGGCTACTCTACGCTTCTTCTATGAGAATGCCTGAACTATATAGGTGGTTATATGGGTACCCACCTATATATAGCAATACAAGGATCTGTCCTGTTTGTGTACAAATGCAGGATAGTTATGATCGTTGTTTCTGGAGAATGCGAGGGATACTGATCTGTCCTTTTCATAATGTACGATTACTTGATAAATGTCCTCAATGCTTAAAAAAGATTCCAGCAGTACGACTGCATATAGATTTATGCTCTTTCTGCTCCTATCAATTTGGACGACTAACAGTAAGGCCAATAGAAAAGAATACACTCTTTTCAGTTTCTACAATATTTTTACTGACTATGCTTCAACTTCCTCATTTAGAGTTTTGGTCAACACTAGCTCAAATAGCTTCATTCCCACTATTGACCGTAGGACGTAACGTATATTTCACCTTACTTATGGGTTTCACACAAGAATTAGAAGACAACTATACTCAACAGGAACTTTTAAAAATTTGTTATAATCTGGGGCAACTTTGTGAACTCTTTGATTTTCAAACGTGGGTAGATGGTGTCTATGCATTGGATGCATCAATCGTTCTCTTTCACCTTTTATTTTCAAATTGGCCAGTACATTTCTTTGAATTTCTCGATATGCTTTATGGCCCAGTGCAAGCACCTTTCATAATTCATCCTGATATGTATCGTTGGAGACGCCTTTTCAGGGAAAAATTAGTCTTGGCAACACCAGATTGGCTGATTGATGCATTTGAAGAACATAGTCGTATCTATTCGGAGAGAGCACACTCTAGCTGGTCAAATCAAAAAGAGGAAATTTGAGACTCTCTGGAATTGCCAAGACAATAATTATGGGATTTCGGATGACAACAATTATGGGACGGATGACAACAATTATGGGATACTACACAGAAAGATTTGTTATCAGAAGTGAGTGGGTAGAATTGCAACTAATGATCCTTAGTTGCAATTCTACCCACTCACTTCTTGCTTGACGAATAGGTGCTGTAGTATCCCATAATTGTTGTTATCCATCCCACAATTATCTTCAGCAAAAATCCCACATTTGTTGTCGGTTGATAGTTTTCTGACGATTAGAGAGACTGGCTCTGCTTTTCTTCTTCCACAGGCAGATACCAATGAATGCGTTCCTACCCTTCAGGGACGTCTAAGCATATGCTGGACGCGCCGGGTTCGAGGTGCTGCGTAAACGGGTTCTGCAAGCCTCATGAAGAACCACAAGAAAGGATGAAGCGAGAAGGAGAAGTCGTGGATATCGACAGGACAGGAACCTGTGATGCAGCCCCTGGCCACTATGAGAGCCATCTTTAAATTTGCTTATACAGCTCTACAGCCGATAGCGTTCGAACTGAAGAAAGCGTACATTCACTTCTCCTTCTCCTCATTCGTTACAATACTTTGTTTTGTGATCTTTTCGAGGCGAAGAACTTTCACGTTTCACTGTGTAACAAATACGCGAGAGCGAAGACTATAGTAACTGGAGAGATACGTTGAGGAGTACTTGCATCCATGAGAAAACAGTGCTGCATGTTGACACTATCAATCAACTTCTTCTCCACCTGTAAATTTGCCGTGATGGTAACGTGATAGCGGTAGAAGCTACTGTTTTGTAACAAGATTTCTCTAAAAATTGGAATAAATTAGCCGATTAGCCGATTACGCAGGAAGCCTTGCCATGTAAGGAGTTTACCATTAGGGGGCCTACTCAATTGAGCATTCGATACGTAGCGCATAAAAAATACTGTGTGTTCATCAAAGGACTATCATGCAAGACACGAATTCGCAAGCATCACTAGAGACTTCATCTCTCTCTTCACCTGTTGTGTACCCAAAAAGGCGTGCAGCTCTTATCGCACTAGTATTGTCACCTGGAGCTGGTCTGGCGGCAAGCGCTCTAGCTGTCCTGCTCATGCTTTTGCTCAGAGTGGTTGCAGGAATACCGACGCCTGTTGAGCTATTTGGCGATTTCGTCCTCAAACACATTACTACAGGGACATTCATACAGCTCCTACAAAAGTTTGCTCCTTATCCCAAACTCTACCCTCTTGGTGCCGCTCTGTTGGGCATGCTTGCTCTTGGCACAGCTTTGGGCTTGCTCTATGCTGTTATTGTCCAGGTGAAGCTTCCCACCAATAGCTATCGACCGGGGAGAAGAGAATGGCTCACTGCATTCGCATTCAGCCTGATCATGACGCTCCTGGCAACAGTATTATTCTGGGATGAATTGCGGCAAAACTTCTTTGGCCTGCCAATTGATCTCTCCAGGCTGACTTCGATTATCGGCTTGCTTGCCGATTTCGTTGTGTATGGAGTCGTGCTCTGTCTTGCGTATCGAGCAATTTTGCCAAAGAGAACTGTGGCTGGGAGCACGGAAGAGGTAGTAACGAAGCGTCGTCTCTTACTCTCGCGTGCAGGGGTTGCAGTGTTGAGCGTCGGAGGGCTGGCAGGTACTGCCGGGCTAGTCCGTACATTCCTTGATGGGTATAGTTCTTATGATGGAACAGAGACGTTTCCTCAGAATCAGATAACTCCTGCAATCACGACGAATGCTGATCATTATGTGGTGACACAGAATGCCTCCGATCCAACGCCGAATATCGATCTCTGGCGTCTGGAAGTGACAGGACTGGTGAAAAATCCTGGCACCTACACATTCACAGAGGTGCAACAATTGCCATCCACTTCGCGGCCTATCACTCTGCAATGTATCGCCAGTGGGACCGTTGGTCATCTCATCAGCACAGCGATCTGGCAAGGCGTACCATTGCGCTCTCTATTAGAGAAGCATGGGGGTCCAGCATCCAACGCACGCTATGTTGCTTTCTCTAGTGTCGATGGGTATACAGTGAGCCTGCCTCTCAATGAAGTATTGATGGCGGATGCTCTGCTCGCATGGCGTATGAATGGGGTAGATATCCCCGCACGACACGGGTATCCCATGCGCGTATTGATCCCTGGGCGATATGGTGAAGAGAATGCTAAATGGCTGACGCGTGTTGAACTCACTGATCATTTTGTTGGTGGCCTCTACTCCGATCAGGGCTGGTACAATGGGCCGTTGCATACCGTGAGCCGCATTGATCATCCCGCCGACCCGACTCCTCTGGGACGAACAATAGAAATCGGAGGCATCGCTTTCGCCGGCAATCGTGGGATTCAAAAGGTCGAAGTCAGTACGGATGGCGGTCTCACCTGGCATGTCGCATCCTTGCAACCTCCCCTGTCAGAAGATACGTGGGTCTTCTGGTCGTGGGAATGGACGCCTACTCAGCGTGGTACCTACATGCTTGTGTGCCGTGCGACCGATGGCACAGGCGTTGTACAGACCAGCCATATCCAGGGCACGGTTCCTAATGGTGGCACTGGCTATTACCGTAAAGCCATTCAGATCGTGTAATACCCCCTAGAGGGACTCAGTCGAAATAGGATGAAATAGGAAGTTCTATGCATACATATTCGCGGCATGCCATCATAGGCCTGTGCGCTGGCGCACTAGGGAGCTTGATACTGGCAAACACGCTTCATACTAGCGTCGTGGCTGTATTGCTGGGCATTGTGGTGGGTATCTTGTATGCTCTCTCCTTCCGCCCAACGCCACAGGCGTATCTTGATAGTATTATGACAGCAAGCGCTGTCGGCGTCGGACTCTGGGTCGGAATCAGTGTCCTGTTGCTCCCCTTGCTTTCTGGTCAGCTTCCCCCATGGACCGCTACTGGAATGCGGCTGCTCTTTCCAGCACTCGTCGGGTGGGTGCTCTACAGTGCATGTATGGGATTGCTTGTTCAGGCATTCAGCGATCTTGCCAGAGGGATTCTTGGGCCAGAACGGCAGTCATCTCTGCCGGAACGAATAATCGAGACGCGCATCGTCATTCTCGGTGGCGGCTTTGCAGGGGTCACGACGGCAGAAACACTTGAGCATCTCTTTGGCTCTGATCCTTCTGTGTCTCTGACCATCGTGAGTGATGTCAACTCACTTCTGTTCACGCCGATGCTCGCAGAAGTGGCCGGGGGTAGCCTGGAACCAACACATATCAGTAGTCCACTCCGCACTAGTCTGCAACGTACTGATGTTGTCCATGAACGGGTTGAGCAGATTGATACGACACAAAAACGCATCATCCTGGCAGCAAGTGGACAATCCACTCAAAGGCGTGAGCTGCCCTTCGACCATCTCGTGCTCGCGGTGGGGAGCGTATCGAATTATCTGGGACTCCAGGGCGTTGAAGCACATGCCTTTGATTTCAAGACACTGATCGATGCAGTGTACCTGCGCAATCATCTTATTACGTTGCTTGAACAAGCTGATCAAGAAACTGACCTTGTAAAGCGCCAGTCCTTGTTGACCATCGTGATCGCAGGAGCTGGTTTCGCCGGTGCAGAATTGGCAGGTGCGATAAATGACTTCGTACGTGGTTCGTTGCCCTACTATCCCAATATTCCTATCAATGAAGTACAGATCGTTGTCATTCACTCGCGGGAGCGCATCCTCCCAGAATTAAGCGACTCATTAGCACACTACGCTCTTGAGAGCATGCGGACTCGTGGTGTCACCTTCAGACTCAATACCCGTTTAGTCGCTGCGCGCGAAGGCGTTGTTGTACTCAACACAAAGGAAGAGATTCGTGCGGAAACTCTCGTCTGGACTGCGGGGGTCGCGCCAAATCCACTGATACAAACCCTCTCAGCCGAGCATGATGCGCGGGATGCGCTGCTTGTAGATACAACGCTTGCGGTCCCTGGTCTCCCTGGCCTCTGGGCGGTTGGCGATTGTGCATCTGTACCAGATGCGAAAACAGGCCAACCCTGTCCTCCCACCGCTCAGTTCGCCATACGTGAGGCCAAAACCTTAGCCTATAACATTTATGCGAGTGTGCATGGACACCCCCTCAAACCATTTCACTTTGACGCACTGGGCATCCTGTGCGTTGTTGGCTATCAAACGGCGTGTGCTGAAATCAAAGGTGTGCGCTTCTCCGGTTTCCTGGCCTGGCTGATGTGGCGCGGTATTTACCTTGCGAAGTTACCCGGTCTGGAGCGTCAACTGCGTGTGTTAAGCGACTGGATCGTCGAATTATTTTTCCCACGTGACATTGTGCAGACAATTGCCATGGATGATGATCAGCGCAAACAAAAACGAATGGTGAGGAGTGCTGATCGAGAGATGAGAACTGCTCAAAGCAAGGAACAGAGGTAACAATGCGTCACGCTTTTCTGCAGAAAATAATCGTCTGCGTCCTTGTTGGATGTCTGGGCGGAATCCTCATGACCCGGCTTTCTTCAGCCTCTCTCCCCTTGTCTGCAAGTATCTTGCTTGGTGGGATGTATGGACTTCTCTTCGCACTGTTGCTGCGTCCATCTCACGCGGTGAATGCTGGTGCGGGCTTGCTGTGGGGACTCAGCTACGCATTTCTCCTCTGGCTTGCCGTTCCAACAGGTCTCATGCCACTTCTGCAAGGCGTGGCGCAGATGGGGATGTTCGATGGCGCACGAACCCATTTCCCCGAACTCGTCGCGTATCTACTTTTCTTTGGAGCGCCGCTGGGTTTGATTCTGGGCTTCTGGAACAATTGGCGTCTGCCCACCACAACGATGTATTTTACCATCACGCGTGCCGTCGTTGTTGGTGGACTGGCCGGACTGGTTGGAGGTTGGGCTTTTAGTACCTGGTTTGCGCAAAATAATGCGTTCGTCATTATTGCGGGTATTATTGGCTCCGATTCTTCTGCGGCAGGGATGATTGTGCATTACACGATCGCTGCCGTGATTGGTGCAAGTTTTGGGTTGCTTTTTCAACGTGACGTGCGCGGATACGGTTCCAGCCTCTGTTGGGGTTTAGGCTATGGTCTCTTCTGGTGGTTCCTGGGACCACTCACCTTGCAGCCTATTCTGTTGCATCAGAGCGTGACCTGGACTTCCCTGACTGGGAGCCACTTCTTCGGCTCGTTTATTGGTCATGCCGTGTATGGTATCTTATTAGGATTCGTCTATGCAGTGCTCAACCGCATCTGGGTGGGTTTTTTCATCACGTCCGATCCTCTCAATCGTGAAGTAGAGGGAATGGGTACCCGCACGCTCCGTTCACTTGGTGAAGGTGCAGTTGCAAGTCTTTTAGGTGGGTTCTTATTTAGTCTCATCATGGTTGCGACAGGTGTGCTACCGCGTGTAGCTGCTCTTGTCGGTGGATCATCGCCCGTCCTGGGTTTCGCCGTCCACCTTGTCATCAGTTCACTCATCGGCATGAGCTATGGTCTCCTCTTCAGATACGAATCTCCCGATATCGGTTCGAGCATCGGCTGGGGAACGCTCTATGGGCTTGCATGGTGGTTCATCGGCCCCCTGACCCTGATGCCCGTTCTCCTGGGCAGCCCTCCTCTCTGGACAGTGCAGACTGCCGATATTCTTTTGCCCTCACTGCTGGGCCATCTCATCTATGGTGCCGCGACTGGTCTGGTCTTTTTCTGGTTTGAACATCGTCACACCGGCTGGCAAGTGCTCAATAAACACGTTGCTCTTCGTGAGGAGCGTCGACGCCGTCCATCTGGAACACCCGCCCCGGCCCTCTGGCTATTTGCGTTAGCACTTGGGGTGTTATTGCCAATTCTGTTGGGCTAAGAGAGAAAAGAGGTATGAAAATGAGGAAACATTCTGAACCAGTCGAAGGGAGTCTTAAAGTGTGGCGACCATGGCAGTTTAAGCAGCTTGAATTCTTTCAGGGCATTGCCTTCTCTACTCCTTCCCTCCAGCATTTTACGCCAACGTATACGATCGCCTCTATGCAGTCAGGAACCATACACTTGAAATATCGCAATGCTTGTATCAATAGGAAGGTTGTCGATGGGACATTTCTTATCATCGAACCTGGAGAAACCTGGATCTGCCAGCCAAAAGACGTTATCTTTCATCACCTCTCGATTGATCCTGACTGGCTACAACGGAACGCCGCAGAGTTGTTCCAACAGGATAAATCCTTGCTCCATTTTCCCAGCCAGATCCTCTTCGATCCAGCGCTGAGTAAGGCTTTATGCGATATCTCCGCCAGGTCGCTTGCTCCAGCTTCTCGCCTGCAACAAGACGAAATGCTTCTGCACTTGCTTACTCGATTACTGCTTTCCCATGTCCAGGATAGCAGCGCATCTCAGGAAACAAGTTGGGAACATCCCGCTATCGAGCGTGCGAAAGAATATTTGCAGGCCCACTATGCAGAGGAGATTGCGCTACAAGATCTGGCTCATATGACACACCTGAGTCCATTTTATCTCGCCCGAACGTTCCGCCAGGTTGTTGGTCTGCCTCCTCACGCTTATCAAACGCAACTTCGATTGGCACATGCCAAAACACTCCTGGCGCAGGGATGTGCAGTCAGCTACGTGGCGAACGAAACTGGCTTTTTTGACCAATCTCACTTCGCACAGCAATTTAAACGCACCTTTTTGGTAACCCCGAAAAGTTACCGTGAAACCGCAAGATTTTCCTAGTTTATCCCCCATATATGGACGTATTATGTCTACGTCTAGACCAAAGCAAAGATGAAAGGCTCCAAGACCGATGGTCTCCATCAGATAGGAGCCAGAGTCCTTCTCATGCAACAAGAACCAAAGCGAGGTGAAAACATGTCTCTCGATATTTCTCGTCTGTTTATTCGGGCTTCTGAAGGAGATTCCACCTTTCTAGCGAGAGGCGAATTTTTGACGTGGAAAGCCACAGGAGAAACCACCGATGGCAAATATGACCAGGTAGAGGTGGTAACATTACCCGGCTCTGGACCGGCAGAGCATACTCATACCCAGGATGAATTGTTCTACTTCCTGGCAGGAAACTATAAGATGAAGCTCGGCGATCAAGTATTCACCGCTTCTGCGGGGGATTTCGTACGCATTCCAGCCGGAGTATCACATGCCTGGCTCTGTATCGGCAAAAACGCCGGAAAAGTTCTCCTCACCTATATTCCAGGGGGCTTACGTGGATTTTTTGAAGAGGCCCGCGAACTCTATCTGGCACCGGATTTAGCGGTGGGATTAGCCATTGCTGAAAAGTATGGAATGGTTGTAACTGGTCCCCCACTCACCGAGGAAGAAGAGCAATTCCACTTGTAGAGTGAAAATTCAATAAAAAGGATTGGAAAACTGGGAGATGTGTCGAACGGACATCGGGGTAGCCTGCGGCAATCCATCCCCTTTCAATCTGTTAGCGCGAAGAACAGAGGGCAGAGATACCTCTGCCCTCCTGTCTAGAGGCCAATCCTCAGGACGTAGCCCTGGACTTGTCTCTATTGGCGTGGACCTTAACAAAAAAATAGTATCCTCAGGTGTAGAGTTTATAGGGTTTGTATAGTTTTCTGCCTCGTCTATCCAGCTATCTTTTTTGCCTGGGTATAAAATGCTTGTGATCCTGCTGAGACCGAGGTCGTCCCGCTGGCGATTTCGCCGGAGGTTGTCAGGAGTAGATTCGCGATAGCCCCCGCTCCCGGTGGATCAAGTACCTCTTTTGTCCGCGTGTTGCCGCTTTTTTGCGCGATTCCCATGTAGTCCAGAATTGTCTGCTCTGTTGGGTTCAACAACGGACGCAGCATGGAGATGGCTTTGCTTGATCCCGGTATACCACGTTCGATGCTGAGCGCTTTGATCGCATCTGCATTGTTATAGATGAAATTGATATAGCTGGCTGCTGTGAGGGGATACTCTGTCGCTGTGGCGATACTTAAAAGCATTGAGGCTTTGAGGTACATTCCTGGTGCGGCTCCATCTCCCCCGGTGGGTGGCATGAGCATTCCTAGCTGATGTTTTGTCGCCTGCTGAAATGCTTCAAAGAGGTTCGAGTAGGTGATAAGAAAGACTGTTTTCCCTTTAATCATACTGGCATTAGCTGGCGAACCTGTGACGTCCAGACCTTTTTGAATACTCTGTGGCGGACATCCTCCTGCTATGAGAATGGTATTCCAGTACTTGAACCAGTCACCTACGTCGGTTAAGCTAAAATTTATATGGCCGTCATGGTCGTAAAGGTCTTTCCCTCTCTGACGTATCCAGAGCTCAAAACTGGTAATATCGGCGCTGAGATCGGTTGTGCCATAGACCGTTCCCCCCAGTGCCTTCGTAAGCTCAATCGTGTATTTGGCAAAGGCATCCCAGGTGAGATCGGCGGGTGGTGCGCCGATGCCTGCTCTTGCTATCTGCTCTGCATCGTAAAAGGCCGTCTGGTAGTTTCCACCGAAGGGGATGCCGTAGACGGTATTGTTGACTTTACTGCTGTTGAGCAGGTCTGGATCGTAGTCTGACAGGTCTATTGTCTGATTATAGATCAGCTCTGTCAGGTCCAGAAGTTGTCTTTTCCTCACATATTGGGCAACGTAACGCATATCCATCTGAATAAGATCAGGTGAATGACCGCTGTTAATCAAGGCATCCAGTTTGTTAAAATAATCGTTGAATCCGTAATACTGTGAGGTCAGGCTAAAACTCGGATTCCTCTGATGGTATAAATTAAATGTGTTTTGCGTGAGCTTGTCACGGGTGGCCGAACCCCAGAAAAGCATATGCAGCGCTCCTGAGGTTGGCTGGGCGGCGATTGCGTTGAGTGAGGTTATGTTGCTCGTGGTGCTATCACAGCCCGCGAGCCCAAGCAGTGAGAGTCCAGCGAGACCGCCCAGACCCTGCTTCATTATCTGCCTGCGAGAGTATGTAATGCTCATAGTTTCTAAATGTTCCTTTTGCACTCTGTGTTTCTTGAGAATGCTGCTGCTCGCTCTATAGGCCAGGCACACTCTCTACCCGTCATGTGCATGCCTGACCCGGAGCATGACTTATTCTCCAACAACTGAGGTAAGTTGACCTACGATGTATTCCATCTGTGCGGCTGCATCGTTTGTCGAACTCGCTCCTCTGGTGAGCTGCTCTGTTGCCTGGGTGGTGACTCTCAGGCTCGTCGCTAGTTTCTCGTTCATCGTTTCCTGGTGTTTGATTGCCCGCTCGATATAGGTTGCCGCTTCCGACATCTCCTTGAGCGCTTGCTGCAATTTGTTTTTGTCCAGATATTGGATGTTTTGTGAAAGATCACTGCTGAGCGTGTTGATCCGTTTGGCCGCTACTGCTGTGGCATTGGTGTAATATTGTACCGATTTAAGCGCTACCTGGGAGGCTTCTACCATCCAGGACTGCTCTGTCGCTACGACGTTCTCTTCGTCGGCCAGCGTCTTTAACGCAATGTTGCTTTTACGCAGGAGCGAAACGGAACGCAATATGGGAAATGCCAGATTTCGTCCAATGATCAATCCAATCGCGATAGCGAGGACAAGCACGAGGGCAACGGTGAGGAAGATTCCCAGTAGCTGCTGGTCGGCAAGACCGGTAACAGCGTTCAATGGCTTGAAGAGGACATACGTCCAGGGCACAACGCTACTTCCGTAACGAGCTACTTCAAAGACCTGGTTCTGACCCACTGGCTGGAACTGGGTAATGTTCCCCGCCTGGCTATGAGCCTGAAAGTCGCTCAGTTGATTGTCGCCCTGGCTTGTGACGGCGTTACTGTCATTGCCATAGAGGTCTTCGTCCTGAATACGTTGCCGGGTCTCCTGGCTTAGTCCTGCTATTGCTTTGAAGAGATAGGGGGAATGGGTGAAACCGGAGAGATCTGGATTCGTGTAGGCTATCCGTACTCCGTTCTCATCCAGAATACTCGCGTAGCTCCCTATTCCATTTGCCTGCGGTTCACTGTCCACTGGCTCCCAGACTCGGCGCAATCCCAGCGATGCACGTACATAGCCCAGTATCCGAAAATTATCGTCGATGACGCGTGCATAAAGATCAACTGAGGGATTGTTCCCAGTCAGGTTGTAGAAGACATCTGAGACAAATACTTTATCGGATTGTTGTAATTGTTGCAGCGCTTCGGGAACGATCAAATATTTTCCATGCACTAATGGCTTTCCTGGATAGGAAAGAATGATATTACTTTTAGTATCAAGCAGGGAAAAATTAATATAGTTGGCAACGTCTCGGTGCTGGGCGGTGATAAGTATGTTCTTCGCCGCAGTAGGATCTTTGACGTTCCCATTGAGCAAACTTTGCACCGCCGCTGCCTCGCTCAATGTTTTTACATCGTTTAGCCGCTCCGAAAGGTACGTGTCTACCAGTTGGATACGCGTCTGGGTCGATCTTTCCATGTCACCGCTGATCTGTGAGACAAGTGCCGGACGCAGAAAAATTTCGATGCTTCCTACTGTTACCAATAGAGGGATAATGGCGGTTAGCGCTAACAGGAGTGGTATATAGATCGATAAAGAAAAGCGTCTCTTTCTAAAGGAAATTGGCGCTGCTGTTTCTACCATGACTTTTCTACTTTCCTTGAATTCAATGCCTACCAGCGAATAAGACCAGTACGCTCTAAATCTGCAAGCAGTATGTTTACTTCATCTGTTCGATGTCCCATCAGACGAATGATCTCTGGAACCGTCCGTTGTCCATCTATTAAGAGAAAAAGTTGCCTGTGCATACGCGTCAATCCTAATCTATTGAAGTGAGGCAATATTTCATTGACCTCTCGTATGCGCTGTGGCGCATTACTGCCGCTGTTGTATGGCGTTGAGAGCGGGCCACTCCCATAGCCTCCTGTGACCGGAGATTGTTTCGTCGGTGACATCTGTGTGGATGGAAGCGATGAACGGGAGTCAACACTACCACCTGGTTGCGCAAGTGCCTGAAAGACAAAATAGCAGCTTTGCCATCCTTGCAGTCGCCGCAATGCCTCGGCACCTCTATATGTACCGAGGCTGGCATCAATAATTTGTCCATGTTGGAGATAAATAGCACCTTGCTCAATGACGTTGTTTATACCATCACGATTCACTAATAATGCGCCCGTTTTGTGTGTCATCTGGAGCATCTGCATAACATCCAGTAGCTTGCTCGTCGCCGTTCCTCGTGCCATCATAACTCACTACTCCACCACTAATTTTTTGCCGTACATATTCTATACATATTCTATTATTACCCTTTTATTCCTGATGTTGCTACCCCTTCGATGAGCAATTTCTGGAAGGCAAGGAAGAAACCAAAAATGGGGATTAACGAGAGCACAGAGATGGCAAAAAGTTGCCCATAGTTAGAGACACCTGTGCTGTCCAGAAATGTACGTAACGCAACAGGTACTGTATAGACAGACTGGTCATCGAGAAAAATAAGCTGTGTGAAGAAGTCGCTCCAGGTCCAGATAAAGGTAAATATTGCCGTAGTTGCCAGCGCGGGCGCAGCCAGAGGCAGGATGATCCGTAGATACATCTGGAAATACCCACATCCATCAATCTTGGCAGCATCATCCAGGTCGCGTGGAATGGCCCGAATGAATTGTACGAGCAAGAAGATAAAAAATGCATCCGTCGCGAGAAATTTTGGCACGATCAATGGCAAGAATGAATTGATCCAGCCAAAGTTTTTGAATAAAATGTATTGTGGTACAACAATTACATTATAGGGTAACATAATTGTCCCCAACATCAGCAAAAACCAGAAAGGTTTGAATTTGAAGCGCAGCCTGGCAAACGCATAGGCCGCCATTGAGCAAGAGATGACATTGCCCAGAACCGCGCCGACACAGACGAGAAAAGAGTTGAGAAAGAAGACGTCAAAAGAGTAGTCTAATGCCGTCCATCCCTGGATGTAGTTATCAAGTGTCCAGGTCTTAGGCAGCAGATGCGCTCCCTGAAAGATTTCGTCCATTGGCTGAAAAGATGCGCTCAGCAACCAGATGACAGGGTAGACCATGAGCACAGCTCCACAGATGACGACGATATGGATCAGTGGGCGCGTCCAGCTTCTCTGCTCTGCGCGTGGGAGACGATGAAGCATGCTGGTTATCCCCTCTCATCTTGATAAAATACCCAGTAACGCGAGGTCAAGAAAGCCACGGCGGTAAATAGGGCGATTGCCACTAAGAAAATCCAGGCCATCGCGGAGGCATAGCCCATATGGAGATTGCCGAATCCCTCTTGATAGATGTAGAGGGTATAAAATAAGGTTGAGTCTACTGGACCACCCGTTCCGCCGCTGACGATGAAGGCCGGTGTAAATGCCTGGAAGGCTCCTACCATCTGGAGGACCATGTTGAAAAAGACTATCGGGGTCAAGAGCGGAAGCGTGATATGCCAGAACCGATGGAGCTTTCCCGCCCCATCCGTTGTTGCCGCTTCATAATATTCGGTGGGAATCTGCTTGAGGCCAGCGAGAAATATAATCATTGGTGAGCCAAATTGCCAGATCGCCAGGACAATTAAGGTCCCCAATGCGTAGTTTGGATTGGAGATCCAGCTTGTTGTAGAGTGAATCCCTACCAACCCTAGTACCTGATTGATAATTCCTGTGGTGTCGAAAATCTGCCGCCAGAGAATTGCAATGGCCACACTGCCACCTAAGAGCGAGGGCACATAGTAGAGCGCCCGGTAGATGGGCAGTCCCCGCAATCCTCGGTTGAGGAGCAGCGCCAGCCCCAGCGCAAACACCATTTTGAGTGGCACCGAGAGAAAGACATAGACCAGTGTCACTTTCACTGCGTTGAGCCAGCGGGGATCTTGAAACATGGCAATATAGTTTTGTAGCCCGATCCATTCCGGTGCGGAGAGCAGGTTAAAGCGTGTAAACGAAAGATAGAGCGAGCCAAGCATTGGACCTGCGGTGAGAAGAATCAGGCCTGCGAACCAGGGGAGGAGAAAGAGATACCCAGCAAGATTCTCTTTCCCCTCGTTGCTGAATTTGAAGCCACGAGCACGGTTTCCTTCCGCTTCTGCCTTTTGAGCATCCTTGCCAGCCGGCTTTTCAGGGTTTCGTATCATAGCTTCACTCTTTCTGCTTATCCCTGGCTAAGGGCTTTTTGTGCATCTCCGTAGAAGGATTTTGCTCCATCCGCGATGGACATGCGACCAAAACCGACTGCCTGAGCCGTGCGCATTAAAGACTGCTCGACGGCACCTGCTCCTGAGGGATCAAGGACGGTCTTGGGCCGCGCATTGCCACTCTGTGTGACGGTATTGACATAGTTCAAGACTACCTGCTGCGATGCGGTCAGTTGCGGCTGTAGCAAGGCTCGTCCTTTGGCTGAGCCTGGGATTCCACGCTCGACGTTGATGGCTTTGATTCCTCCCGGATCATTGATGAGAAAGCCGACAAAACCGGTAGAGTCATCTACGTACTTTGTTTTAGCCCCTACACTCATAAGCATCGATGTTTTGAGATACATCCCAGGCTGCGCTCCCGTTCCTCCTGTTGGCGGGATGTTAATGCCAACTTTGTGTTGCATAAGCGCCTGGAAGGCATCGAGAAGGTTGGAGAGGGTGAGGGTGAAGACGGCCTGTCCTTTGACTAGATTTACGGTGGGGGTTCCCGCCGCTCATCGCTCCTGCTGCAACTTCAATTGGGACGCAGGCCTTTGATTTGCGCAGGCTGCTCCAGTAGCTAAACCAATCGGCTGCGTCCTGCTGAGTGAAGCCAAGCCCACCCGCAGAGGTGTAGAGGTCTCGCCCGTGCTGGCGTGTCCAGAGCTCAAAGGCGGTGATGTTAGTGCTTTCGTCACCTGTTCCTGAAATACCGTTGCCTAGCGCTTTTGACAACTTGGCACAATAGCTGCCAAATTCATCCCAACTAAAAGATGCTGGCACATCTCCAACATTCGCTTTTGCTACCAGGTCTTTGTCATAAAGTTGGGCTTGATAGTTTCCTCCCAACGGTATTCCATACGATTTCCCATTTACCTGACTCCCCGCCAGGAGTGTCTGGTCGAAGTCAGAGAGGTCAATGGTTTTCTTCGAGATGGCATCGCTCAGATCAAGAAGTATCCCGTTTTTAACGTATTGCGCGATGTAACGCATATCCATCTGTATCAGGTCGGGAGCACTTCCTCCGGCAATCTGGGTACTGAGCTTGTTCCAATAAGAATTGAAATCGGTGAATTGAGAGGTTATTTTAACGTCGCTATGCTTCTGTTCAAATAATTGAATTGCCTGCCTGGTCAGCTTGTCTCGCGAGGTTGTCCCCCAAAAGAAGAGCTGCATATGTTTGGTCACTGACCCTGTAGAAGTGCTTCCACAGCCGGCAAGACCGAGAAGTGAGAGGCCAGTCAGGCTTCCTGCGCCTACTTGTAGAATCTGGCGTCGATTATAAGTTTCCTTGAGCATTCTATTGTACATCTCCTAATGTCGTATGTGAAGATAGTGAAAGAAAAGACTTAATCTATGCTTCTTCCGCTATCCTCAAGAAACAAATAGAAAAAGGGTTCGTTAAAACGAAGGAAGCCGGAATATCTCTGAGAGCAGCTCTCTTAAAAGTAACGTAAACTATTTAGTAAATAACCTATGTATATATTGCTGAATAAAATCACTTGTATCCAATAAAATCTTTAAATAGTTGTAGAAACTTTTCTTTAAGATGTATCCGGATATTAGCACACAGTAATTTTATTGTCAACAATAGGGAAATTTATGCTAGCAGGATTGTTCTCAAGCTAATAAAGAGCATTTTGCATTTCAGCTCTATTAGTTTAGATGAAACTTTCTTTGAGAGAGGGCGGTACTCTGCCGACCTCTCTCCTTAAGTCCCTTTTTTGCTGTTGACAAGCCATCAGGGTTCGAGCCATCCTGCAACTTCAGGGGCGAAGTAGGTGATAATCATATCGGCTCCTGCTCGTCTGATGCCTGTTAGCACTTCCATGACGATGCGTTGCTCGTCGATCCAGCCCATCTGCGCAGCGGCTTTGACCATCGAGTATTCGCCACTGACATTATAAGCGGCAATTGGCAGATCGCAGTGTTCGCGTACCTGGCGAATGACGTCAAGATAAGCCAGGGCAGGTTTGACCATCACTACATCTGCTCCTTCAGCAATATCCAGATCCACTTCACGTAGTGCTTCCCGCACGTTAGCCGGGTCCATCTGGTAGGAACGGCGATCCCCGAATTGCGGCGTGGAACCGGCGGCTTCGCGGAATGGTCCGTAGAACCCAGAAGCGTATTTGGCGGAATAGGCCATTATGGGCGTCTGGTTGTAGCTGTGCTCGTCTAAAAGACGACGGATCGCTCCGACACGTCCATCCATCATATCTGATGGTGCGACGATATCAGCCCCGGCTTCGACGTGTGAGAGGGCCATCTGGGCTAGCAACTCCAGCAATTCATCGTTCTGCACATTGCCATTGTGAATGACTCCACAGTGTCCGTGATTGGTGTATTCACAGAGACAGACATCGGTAATGACCAGGGTATCCGGGGCCTCAGCTTTCAAACGCCGAATCGCTTGCTGAATAATGCCTTGTTCGGCATAGGCTTGTGAGCCTACTTCATCCTTTTCGGCTGGTATACCAAACAGCAATACTGCCGGGATGCCCAGAGATGCAATACGCTGTACCTCGCGTCCCAGGTGTTCTAGAGGCCATTGATAAATTCCTGGCATCGCCGAGATTTCGTGGGGCTCAGCGCTGTTCTCCGTCACAAAGAGCGGATAGATGAGCTGGTCTACGCTGAGATTGGTTTCACGTACCAGTCCACGCAGTTTCTCATTTTGTCTTGTCCGTCGTAAGCGTACTGTCGGAAAATTACTCATGATCGTTTTCTTTCTCTCGACTACGCCGACTCGCGTAGCGCTACTTCAGCGGCCTCTAAGGTCTCTTGTAGGTTTGCATCATCGAATGCTAGCGAGATAAAACAGGCTTCAAATTGCGATGGCGGCAGATAGATGCCTTTTGTGAGCATGGACCAGAAATAGCTGGGCAAAGCGCTGCGTATCTGAACGTTTTGCATCCGCATAGTTGGTTACAGCCTCGGCATTGAAGTAGAGACAGAACATGGCCCCAATGCGCACAAACTGGGCGCTGGTTGCTGTGTCATGTACGATCCTCTTGAAGCCTTCTTCCAAAATCTGGCCCTTCTGCTCCAGTTTCTCATACTGGCCTGGCTTTCCTAATTCTGTCAGGGTGGCAATCCCTGCCGCCATTGCGAGAGGATTGCCCGAAAGGGTTCCGGCCTGGTACATAGGGCCGACAGGGGCAACCATCTGCATAATCTCTCTTCGTCCCCCATATGCTCCTACTGGCAGGCCACCGCCAATGATTTTGCCGAAGCAACTTAGATCCGGTTTGATACCTGCTCGCTCTTGCATCCCCCCTGGTGCAACGCGAAAACCAGTCATTACCTCATCAAAAATGAGGAGCGCTCCGTATTGCTGTGTCAGTGTATGGAGCGTCTCCAGGAAGCCGGGGACCGGCAATACCAATCCCATATTTGCAGCGACCGGTTCGACGATGATTGCCGCTATCTCTTCTGGATAGAGCCTGAAAAGTTCTTCTACAGCGGCACTATCGTTGTAGGCCACATTTAATGTGCTGGCTGTGGCATCTTTCGGTACGCCTGGACTATCCGGCAAGCCCATTGTGGCTACGCCTGAACCTGCCTGGACAAGTAACATATCGGCGTGTCCATGATAGCAGCCGCTAAATTTGATGATCTTGTTGCGTCCAGTGTAAGCCCGCGCCAGGCGTAGCGCGCTCATAGTGGCTTCCGTCCCTGAGTTGACAAAGCGGATCATCTCAACGGAAGGGACCAGGCGCATAACCTGTTTTGCCAGTTCGCTTTCGGCCTGCGTCGGAGCGCCATAGCTAAATCCACGCTTGCTGGCGGCTATGACAGCCTCCAGGACGGCTGGATGGGTGTGTCCGAGAATCATGGGACCCCAGGATTGCACGTAATCCAGGTAGCGATTGCCGTCTACATCGTATAAGTATGCCCCTTCGGCCCGTTCAATAAAGACAGGGTCACCCCCAACACCACGAAATGCACGTACCGGGCTGTTTACCCCACCGGGGAGAAGAGTTTGTGCCTCCTGGTAGAGTTCATGAGAACGCGCCAGTGTTAGCTTGCCCTGTGTGTATGCCTGGTTGCTCATCAATTCTCTCCTAAAAATGTAGAAAACATGCAGAGGCGACACGCCTATCTGACATGCCGCCTGGATGACTGTTATGCGCCGATTGACGCTAAAATTTCGTTCAATGGCTGGGCTACGCAGGTGTACATTGGCGTATCGCGCAAGGTATACATGCTGGCCTCGGTCTCACGTAGTTCCTGTACAAGGTCGAGAAAGTCAGAGATGTTATCGGTCTCGAAGGCCACGACAAACTCTTGATCGTCCAGCCCAAATGAATAGGTAGTATTGAGTGAGACAGAGGGATATTTTAAGCCGACGCGGATATGCTCGTTCATCATACGTTTGCGATCTTCCATCGGTAGCGCGTACCAGGGACGTGTTTTGACGAATGGATAGACAAACAGATATTTTTTGTCGTCCGGTGTAATCACGAGCCGGGGATCATGGGCACCTCGCGCATTTTTGCCGACATAGACCGAACGTTTCGTCATAGAGAGGTAAGAACGCTCTTCACGAAGATAGGCTCCCAATGTACTACGCCGTATCTGGCTGCTAAGTGTGCGCAGATTGTCAATGTCATAGGTGGCCTGCCAGATCATGAAGTCTACATCGGAACGGATGCCGTAGAGGCTAAAGCTACGTACCAGTTCGTTTTTCTGCTCATACGCATTGTAGATCTCTGTCAACTCACGTCTCCCCTGCTCACGGACGTCGCCGGGCAGGCGCTGCCATTGTGGATCGAGCTTGAAGAAGGTGAAACGGACAAACTGACGTGGCTGTTTTGGCTTTGGCTGTTCAGGGACCGTAGCAGGCTCAGTGTGGGTGGTATTATTCGCTGTGATGATTGTCTGTTCTGTCATGATTGCTCTTCCTCGTAATATTTTACTAGTGCAGTGGTTAATCCAGAAATGGTGAATTCTCGTGCCTCAATCTCAACCGATAAACCAAGTTCACGCGCTGTTTGTGCTGTTATTGGCCCAATACAGGCTATCTTTGGTCCTAGAGGCGCTGTGAGCAGATTGCTCAACTCCCTATTCTCGGCCTGTTCACAGCTTTTGAGCCAGCCCATGAAATTGCGCACGGTAGAAGAACTGGTAAAGGTTAAGATGTCGAGCTGGCTCTTTTTTAGGAGCTGCAAGACCATCTGCCCCTGAGCATCGTTGCGTGTCACTGTTTCTGTGTAGTAGGCAGCGACTTCGTCCACAATGGCTCCCGCCTCTTGTAGGGTGCTTACCAGTATCTTACGGGCCTCTGCGGCCCGTGCCAGGAGAATCTCTTGTCCTGCCAGTGAAACTCCTCTCTGTCGGGCATCTTCGATTAAGCCAGTAGCAACGCTCTCTGCAATATATTCATCCGGCACTAAGTCGGCTTGTAGACCATAGTTTGCGAGCGTTGCGGCAGTGGCAGGTCCAATGGTCGCGATACGTGCGTGGTGTAACACCTGGGGAGGATATCCCAGATGGTGTAAGCGCTTCAGACTGCTGTTCACGCCGTTAGCGCTGGTAAAAACGATCCAGGTATATGCGTGTTCACTTTGTGCCAGCCGCACGAGCGCACGATCCATATCGTGCCAATCCTGCGGTGGTACGATACGAATAGTCGGAAACTCTATTGGTTCTGCTCCTAGTGCGCGTAAGCGTTCGCTAAATGCACTGGCTTGTTCACGCGTTCTGGTAACGAGAATACGTTTTCCCTGTAGGGCTGGCATCGTGAGATTAGACATGTTGCCGCTCCTCAACCCTGTTCAATGCCTGGATAATCTCCGCTGCCCCCTCCGCAAGTGCCTGTTCTGCGACATTGACGCCAAGTTGTTCTGCATGTTCTTTGCCCATCTGTTCCTTCCAACGTATCTGCTGACCAACGAGAATGCGGCGCTGACCGTCCAGGCTGCTGACCAGGCCAGTGAGTGCCAGTTGTCCTTCTGTGAGCCGACCGTAAGCGGCAACAGGGAGATAGCATCCAGCCCCCAGATGGCGCATAAACATTCGTTCGGCGCTAGTGGCAGCCTGGACTCCCTGATCCTGGAGAGGTGCCAGAAGGGTAAGTAGTTCTGGTTCGTCTCGGCACTCTAGCCCTAATGCTCCCTGCCCTGGTGCTGGTAGGAGTGTCTCCACAGGGAAATAGCTTATCCGCTGGCTCAACTGATGATGGAAGCCCAGGCGATGTAGCCCCGCTGCCGCTAAGACAATTCCATCATACTCTCCTGCCGCTAATTTGCGCAGACGCGTATCTACATTTCCACGTATAGGCAGAATATCAGCAGTTGGCTGGAGGGTACGGAGCTGTGCGATTCTGCGCAGACTGCCTGTGCCAATACGGAATGCGCCGCCATCCGACCATTGCGCATGTGGCGATGGTTCGTTGGTGATGAGGATATCTCGTACATCCTCGCGGGGACCAGGGACTATCAGACGTAGACCCTCTGGCTGCTCCGTCGGGAGATCCTTCAGGCTATGAACCGCCAGATCGATTGTCCGCTCTCGTAGCGCACGCTCAATCTCGGTGACAAAAACACCATCCCCACCAATTTGAGCCAGGGGTACAGAGGTTACGCGGTCTCCGGTGGTGCGTATCTGTTCTATCTCAATCTCAAGATTGGGCCACTGCTGATGGAGCCGTTCGACGATCCAGTTGGTTTGTGTCATGGCGAGCTTGCTGGCCCGTGTTCCTACGCGTATTCGTTTCATACTTTTCTTCTTCTTCATCTAAACAAAATAGATAGCGCATCGCTTCTGAATATATATGCCCCTGCCCACTTGCCGCTGCTTCTTTTAATTGGCGCATTGGCGCGTGTAATAATTTATTGATCAAGCGTGTGCTCATCTCTTGTACGGCGGCCTGTTCCTGCTCTGAAAGTCCAGGCGCGATTTGGCGCATTGTACGCGCTAGCTCCTGTCTCCTCAGACTCTCTGCATACTGGCGCAGGTCGCTGATCGTATCTACGACGCTCAGCGAAGCTTGCCAACGTTGAAATGAAGCGACCTCCTGGGCAATAATCTGTTGCACATGTTCAGCCTCTTGCAGACGCAAGAGGATGCCACGGTCAACCTCTTGTTGGAGATCATCAATATTATAGAGATGCACTCCCTCGAATTGTGCCACCTGGGGGTCCACATCACGAGGTAAGGCAATATCAATCAGTAACAGAGAACGCCCTTGACGTTGTACCATGACCCGTGTCATCAATTCATGCGTAATAATCGCTCTTGGGGCCGTTGTTGAGCTGATAACAACGTCGCTTTCAACCAGTGCTTCACTTAATTCGGTAAAGGGCCGGTGCGTGGCGTGAAGCTCTTTTGCCAGGTCAACTGCATGTTCAAGGGTACGATTGACGATGACCAGCCGCTCCGCCCCGTTTGCACACAGATTGCGAGCAGCTAATTCGCTCATGGTCCCAGAGCCTAGTAATAAGACATTTGCTTCTTGGAGATTAGGGAAAAGATGACGCGCCAGTTGTACGGCTACATGGCTGACTGAGGCTGCATTCCGGCTGATTCCAGTCTCTGTCCGTGCTCTTTTCCCTGCAACCACCGCTGCGCGAAAAAGGGCCGAAAGAATTGGTCCTGCATATCCTCCCCCCTGGGCTATCTCTAGTGCGTCTACTACCTGGCCCTGAATTTGTGGTTCTCCAGGAACGAGCGAATAGAGACCACACGCCACTCCAAAGAGATGAGCTACCGCCTGCTCATCCACAAAACTATAGGCATGAGCGGCCAGTTCTTCCTGTCCTACCTGTCGCACCGCGCAGAGAATTTGGAGAAGTGCCTGGCATCCTTCCTCTGAATCTGCGCAGAGCGCATAGACTTCGAGACGATTACAGGTTGACAGAACAACACCCTCCTGCGTTTCCTGGCGTACTGCCGCAAGTAGCTGGGGGAGCTGGCGCGATGAGCAGGCGAGGCGCTCGCGCAATGCGATAGGGGCGGTAGTATGATCAACGCCAACGACGACGATATGCATGCAAACCTCATAAATCTTATAATTATTCAGGTATCTATAGAGATTTTAGCGTTTTTTTTCACTTCGTCAAGACCCTGAGGCTTGAAATCTTCTCAGGTCTATCCTGTATGCCCTCTCAGGTCTTTCAGATTGAAGACCTTATCTCTTTCTTTCTCCTTACCAAAGGAGTAATTCTTGAAATTCTGTATGCCAGAACGTTCATATACTGTGATGGTTATAAGGTACCGAAGTGTTGCCCATTTAGCTAAAAATGTGTAAATATAAGTACTTGTAAAGATGTTTATTTTTCTAGCTGATGAGAGCATCGCTCATTCCGTATACTGCTCTTCAATAAAGTTTTCTTGTGAGAAAAGGTCAATAGTCATGTTTCGCTGTCCGAAATGTCATGTTGAACTCCCTGCTGATGCAAAGTTTTGCAAGAGCTGTGGTTTTAACCAGACAAATGCCAAAATAATGGCACTCAAAGAACAAGGTGGACCTGCCCAGCCGCCGCAACCACCCGCTCGTCCTGTGCCTAACGTTGCACCATCTCAGCCCGGCCAGGGTGCGCCGGGTTCTGTTCAACCCATGCGTGGCCCACAGGGAAACCCACCACAGCCGCAGAAGGCCAGTTCTCTGATGTCCTATGCGGCTTCGCCCAATCCTCCCCAGGTACCAACACCCCAATCTCCTGCGTTGCCACCTGGAATGCCACCTCAGGGGAGAAATAATCAGCCGCCACCGCCGCGTCCTCCTGAACAGATCGTGCGTAGCTCTACGCCGCCCAACCCTAACCAACCTGTTCAGTACAATCGGCCACCTATGCCTGTTCAGGCCTCACCTGCGCGTCCAGGAAATCCTATCTCTGCACCTCGCGAAGGATTGTGGGATGGTCTTACTCTTGACGATCTTTATAATGATCCCAGTATGATGGCAACAGGACAGGCTGCTGAACACTGGCGTGAGAGCTGGCGTATGCGTCAGAAGGCAGAGGCCGGCCCTGCGGTGGGTATTGCTCGTGGGCAGGCAGCCGTCCCAGAGCCTTTGCTGGCGATGCAGCATAGTATTGCCCGTATGCGGGCAGTCTTAAAGACAAATACAAAACCGGATATTGACCGGAGCAAGGGGAGCGCGTTCTGGATTCCGGTTATATTGATGAGTTGTGTTATTCTTGGCCTGCTTGCTTATACGGTTACTTCCTTTTCTGGAAGTAGTGCAACCGCTTCAATTGCCGCTCCCAGCATCCATCCCAATCTTATGGTCGATAAAACCCTTACAACGACCTATACGGCAGGAGGAATTATTGCTACCAGTGGTGACAATTTTTCTCCTAATTCGGCTGTTACCTTGAGTCTGGATAGCCAGACAACTCCTGGTCATACGCAAGATGTTGAGAGCGATAAACATGGGAATATTGCTACAACCGTGACTGTCCCACCCGATGCAGTAGCGGGCACCTATTTTCTGAAAGCTGTTGACGATCAGACAAAGGTTGCTGTGACTTTCCCTGTTCACGTTCTACCTACAAATCTTGCCAATACTGCGGCGATCCAGAGTAGCGCTAATCAACTAGCCTTTACCGCATCTCCGGCAAATCCTGAGCCCAAAAGTCAGGCTATTACCCTGAAAAATTCTACAGGGACAGATATTACCTGGTCATCAGCGACCTTTTCTGATTACACGCAGATCGACCCAAATATGCCACCGATTGGTTCTGAAACAATAAACTGGTTACTTGTTGATCAGGCTGGGGGTCAGCTGGCCCCTCAAGGGACTCTCTCGTTGGCTATCAGTGTAAACGCCATGAGTCTGCCTGCTAGCGTTCTTACGACAAAAGGTCTTCAGCCCTATGTGGGATATGTTATCATTAATACTGTTGATGAGCAGAACCACCAGGGGCAGATGATAGTGAAAGTGACCCTGGTGGTCAATCCCAATACTGATGAAGTGGCGATTACGCCTGCTACTACGCTTGCTGTTAACCGTAACCCGGATGGAAGTTGCGTCAGTACTTCTATTACCCTGACAGATCTGGGGAGTGCAATTACTGCGTATAGCGTTCAGGCTGCGGATGGGCTAACTGCCAATACGTTTACCTTTGTCCAAACGCGAGCGGCAAACTTTTTCCGCCAGATTCATTAGGTGGGAAGGATTCCCAGGTGGTCACAGTAAATTGTCATAATATGCAAGCTGATAATAACTTATATCATATCAAAGTTTCTACTGGTACTGGTCAAGTTGTCAAACTAAATGTCTCGGTGCTGGTAGGCAACTAGCCAGCACCATCCATTGTGTCGTGCCTAGCATTCAGGAGTATCCATGCCTACTATTGATCCACGCATCCTGCTGGCTCTCAGTGTCATCTTTGTGGGATTTGCTGCTTTTAATCTGTATCTTGGCGTGAAGCGTTTGCGTGAGGCCCATGCTCGTGGAGAGAATCTGCGTTGGTATAAGCAGTTAAGTATTCTGACGGGGATTGAGTATGTTTTGCTAGCTCTTTCGTTTGTGGGCAGTATAGGTATCTCCAATGGATTGCTTCCAGCGAGTCTGCGCCCGATAGTTTTTCCGATCTATCTCCTGATGTTGATTCTTGCAGCTCTTCTGGCGGGTGTCGTGGTCTATCGCAACTCGAAAAGTAGACGAGTTGCTCGTACCGCTGCAACTGCCGCACCTTCTACGGCAACCTCTCTTCCTCTGACAGCACGCGAGCGAACGGCGGAGGAGCAGGAACTCTCTCTTCAGCGCCGCCGTGAGCGTCGCCAGAAAGCAGCAGCGGCTCGGCGTAGGCGCTCAGGCAAGGCATGATGTGTCTAGAGCGCAAAATATGCGGCCAGTTCTCATTGGCAGAAGTACAAGTGAGGGCTGGCCGCAGTATTTTCAATACTATGCTTGTTGCTGACTTATCTGCCATGCTGCACGCAGACATTGTTTAAGCAGAACGACATTTGTCAGCGGCCCGATGCCTCCTGGTACTGGAGTAATTGCGCCAGCTATCTCACTTACCGAGGCAAAATCTACATCTCCTACTATGCCGCCTTCTGGTAGCGTATTTATTCCCACGTCAATGACTATTGCGCCAGCTTTGACCATTTCTCCACTGAGCATTCGTGCATGTCCAGCCGCGGCAATGAGAATATCTGCCTGTCGTGTGAGTACGCCAAGATCGGCACTGCGCGAATGACAGATGGTAACCGTGGCATGTTTCTGTAAGAGAAGTATCGCCAGCGGTTTGCCGACGACGTTGCTTCTGCCGACGATTACTGCATGTTTCCCGGCAAGCTGGATACCGCTACGCTCCAAACTCTCCATTACGGCGGCGGCGGTTGATGGCTGAAAGCCTGGCAGACCTAGAAAGAGATTGCCAGCGCTCTGTACGCTGATGCCATCAATATCTTTGCTAGCGGCGATGGTTTCGATGACGATCTGTTGTGGCAGGTGGGCCGGTAGCGGCATCTGTACAATGATACCGTGCGTTGTCTCATCTCTGTTAAGATGGATCAAGGCGTCCTTTAGCTCTTCTTTGCTCGTCGTTGCAGGTAGGAGCTCTAATCTGGCCTGGATTCCTACTTCGCCTGCAATCCGTAGAATCGCTTTGCTATAGACGCCAGAGGCCGCATCACCTTCTACACGAAGAATAACCAGTCCAGGAACTTTGCCATATTCCTCTCCATAGCGCTTTACCTCTGCGCGTAGCTCTCCACGCATGACGCTTCCTAATGCTCGTCCATCGATGATTGTTGCTGTCACGCTCGCTCTCCTACTATTCTTATTACTTCCTGGCTGGCAGTAGATATGGTATCCAGGGCGACGCTGAGACGCTCGCCCAGCTTCTCAACGGTTTCTAGATTTTTCATGGCCTGCAAATTGGTGCGTACCATCCACGATGCCCCGGTTCCGGCACCAGAGGCGAGCATCGTGCCAGTGGCGATATCGCTAATGACGTTTTTATTGCCGATCTCGGCCAGACGTTGGCAATGTGTTACTAGTTGTGCCATCCCTTCTACGAGCTCTAATGGGACTTGAGCAGCCTCAACCAGGCGCTCCTGAATAGCTTTTGTCCTGGCCTCTTTCTCCTCTGCACTCGTGCGTGGCAATTTAAAACTCGCTGAAAGCTTTCCATAGGCTGCGATATCGGCAAGCAGCAGCTCCTGGGAACGACTGCGGAGCTGTTCTGTCTGTGCCAGGATCTGTTCCACCTCTGGATGCACTGCTGCATACTCAGTCTTAGCAAGTGTGAGACGTGCAACCATGCAGGCCAGTCCTGCGGCCATTGCACCACTTAAAGCCGAGGCTGAGCCTCCACCGGGAGCTGGCTTTGCAGATGCCAGATCGTCAAGATACTCGTGAAGGGGTTTTTCTAAATACATACTATAATGGTGCTCCTTATGCTAGCCTTCTTCAGGCTGTGTCGTCAGGCTGGTTGATAGGATATGTATCGTACCGGAGATAGCGGGAAAACATGTGGCCGCTATACGCCAGAAAAGGTGATAGTCTGCTATGAAGTGTAGCACTCTCCTGTACCTGCTGCAAGAAGCGTCGCGCCGCAAGCAGTTGATGCGGCGCGAGTGAGCAGTATGTTTAGCATACTGGCAGAGATGGGGCAGATAGTTAGAAGCGAGGACAAGTCTAGTGACTTCGTCCTCGCTTCTGGTCTATTGATAGTGAAGATTGATGTTGCGATAGAAGACGGGGTAAGCAGTTTCCTTAGAATCTCCATCTAATTGAACCCCTACTCCCAATTTGTCTCCGGAAGAAGCGGCTGGAGCAAATGTTAACTGGTTTATATTGGTGTAGACGGTGTCGCATTTGAAACCGATATAGTGAACCTGGTTGTTGACAATTTCTCCATACAGGTGGAGCGTATGCCATGTATTGATATCTAGATTCTGCGTGACATTGAGCGGTTGCCAGTTACTTCCATTCCATACGCGCCAACTCTGCGGAGCACCTGCCAAAGAGGTACCGTCCGGTACGATCTGCCATTGCAGGGCCCATTCCCAGCGGACGCCGTTTACCCATTTGTCCATCGTAAATTCCAGGCCCTGGGCTGGGTTTACATTATGAAACATGAAGGATATATCCATCTCAAAGTGTGTAGCACCATCAGATGCCGGTAAGTCCCGATAGGCGAGAATATCTGCATAGCTTTGTTTCCCATTCATCAATGTAACCTTCATTGTGCCCTGCTCTGGCTGAATATTTTGTAGCCGACCCCTTTGTATAGCCCTGGTCATGAAAAATATTCCACTGGGTACTATCATTTTGCAAATCATCAAGTCCCGGCAGCGAACGAAATAGCTCTGGTGGTCCGGTTTCTGCCGACGCATATGAGACTAATGGGGCGAGTAAACAAAGAAATGAGCAGACAATCAAAAGGAAAGTCGCTACAAAGGCGTTGGAGAAATGGCGTTTGAACATATGTGTATCCCTTTCAAAAAAGCTTGTGAGAGACTCTTCGTAAGCAGAAGAGTCTGAAGAAAGATGAGCATTGTTACCTTTACATTCTTTTATATCGTGCTATGTGAGAAAAAAAATAGGAGAATGATGGTCGTATTGTAAATTTGAATATTTTGTTGGTGGAAGTCAGACAATTAGCTTCGGATCTGGTATAAATAAAAGGAGAGAAATCTGTGTATCCTCGAAGGGAGCAAAGATAAGCGTATGACCGAGACACAAAAGACTGGTCGCACGATCCATGTGCAGCGCCAGCAATGGCATCAAGCGTGGGATCATAGCATTCCGCCTATTGCTACTATTCAGTCGGGAGAGACAGTCTCTTTTGATCTGCTCGACGCATCGAATGGTGAAATTGTGGCTGAAAGCACGGTTGAAGCAATTCGTACGCTCGATTTTTCGCGTGTGGACCAGGTCAATGGTCCTATTTTTGTAGAGGGTGCTGCACCGGGAGATACGTTGCAGGTTGAATTTCTGGATCTCCAGCCCGCCGAGTGGGGCTGGACAGCCATTATTCCAGGCTTTGGTCTCCTCGCCGCTGAATTCCCTGAGCCAGCGCTGAAGATCTGGCAGCTTGAGGGGGGAGCCGATGGCTGGGCTGAAATTCGCCCCTGGTATCCGTATTCCGCTCGCGCCTTTCTGCGGGGAGATTGGTCTAGCCCCCGGTCTGGCAGGTTCCTTATCGACCATTCCGCCATATCGGCATGGTGGCAATATGGATACCAGGCATCTCACGAAAGGTGCCCGCCTTTATTTGCCCGTGGAAGCTCCCCGGAGCACTCTTCTCTCTAAGCGATGGGCACGCGGCCCAGGGCGATGGTGAGGTCTGTGGTACGGCTATTGAGACACCCATGCGAGCAACGGTGCGCCTGACAGTGCGCAAGGATCTCCAGGTCCTAGAGCCACAGTTTCTCACGCCTGGTCCGCTTGATCCCGCGTACAAATACTGCGCCTTATTATGTCACCGACGGTATTGGCCCAGATCTGGTTGAGGCTACTCGTAAGGCGATTCGCCATATGATTGCTTATCTGCAAAAGGCCTATGGGCTTTCACGGGAAGATGCCTATATGCTGTGTAGTGTAGCCGTCGATCTCAAACTCAGCGAAGTCGTAGACATGCCCCACTATCTGGTGGGAGCCTATCTGCCGCAAAGCATTTTTAGCAAGCCAGCAGAATAGCAAAAAACGTTGCAACTGAGTAGTTATTTTAGGAAATAGGAGGATAACTACTCAGTCACACCTCATCTTGTTATGTATTATCTTCTTTTACACTATGCGCTCAGCACCTCCGCTTTCGTGTGTTCTTTTGCACGTTTGCTAGAGACTAATCGTCTCCAGGAGCCTCTCGTACAGACCTACCTTTTACTTCAACATCACCAGAGGGAGGAAGTCCCTTTAGCTCCAGTGCTTTATGGATGGTGATCTCGCCCCGGATACCAGCGAGTGGGTGAGTCCTGTCTACAGCTTGACTTGCCATAACTGCTCACTCCTTCTCATACAACTTTCACCTTGACCATTGCACTTCCGCTCTGGGGGAATTCAGCAACACGCCCTACGATGTGATGATGATCTGTCATCACAAGAGCGAGTATGCATTCTCCAGGATGTGTGCCCGGCCCTGCTCTCAAGATGAGGCGATAGAAGCCTTGCATACCAGCGTTTTGCACCTCCGCAATAGTGAACCTCGTTTCATCCGTGAGATTATGTACGGTAAAATTGCTCGCATTCAGATTCGGCACACCTAATCCATTACTGTTAAGGACTGAGACAGCCAGAACGAAACGCGATGAGGTTCACTTCTATCTAGTGCGAGAGCACTAACACTATAGCCTGCCATGATACGGCCTTCTTTCTCAAACACGGCTCTCTTTGTTCAATCAGAGAAAGCCGAAAAGACAATGAAGATGGGAAGTTATCATCTAAGAAACCTACTACAAAAGAGGAGTACGTTAACGTTTCCTGTTCTTCCTGCTCTTCAAGAGAACCCATGAGAGAGGCCCTGTATCGCAATGGCAAGATGCACAAGGCGGAGAGAAATGGCAATAATATCTTGATACGATACTATTATCGGTAAAATGAAATATGATGTCAAGCTGTTCAGTTTCTTGTACAGGGCATTTTGAAAGCCACAGAGAGCCGAGCAATAAGCCTGCGCTTGGACAGAATATGCATTGTAGGGGTCCGATGTGCGAAGAGCTATGAGCTTGGAATGGCTGTCTCTTGTGCATTCACACTTCCCACATAGGCGCACATGCTATAAAGCGGGCAGCGCCCACACTCAGGCCGTTGCGCATGACAGGTTTGTCGCCCGTGGGTGATGAGATTGACATGCAGCGGATAGACCCATTCGGGCGGTAAGGTCCTGGCGTAGATGGCGTGGGCTTTGTCCGCGTTCACCTTTGGTCCAATCAGGCCGAGACGCTGACTGGTACGATGCACATGGGTATCAATTGGCATCACTGGCTGGTTCATGTTGAACATCATCACACAGGCCGCGGTCTTTGGCCCTACTCCGGGGATACGGCGCAAGTAGAGCCATCCTTCTTCTGGGGTGCGTTTTTTGAGTTCATCGTATAAATAGTCGGCAAGCGGCTTTTTACCGCCTTGCTGCTGTTGTTCCACTGTCAGAGTATCCAGGGCGATCTGAATTCTGGGCGCTTTTATATTTGCCAGCCCTCCGCTGCGAATCTCTTTTGCCACTGCATCTGTATCTGCATCTCGTACCTCTTCCCATGTGGGAAATCGGGCGATAAGCTGATTATAGGCCCTTCCTGAGTTGATATCAGAGGTATGCTGTGAAAGAATGGTCCCAACAAGGCCGCCTAGCGGATCGTAATCTGGCTGATTTTGTGGCTCTCCGTAGGTTTCTATAAGTAGTTCGTAAACATTTGCCAGGTGAACACTCGTCCTAATAGAATCTCTCATTGGCTCTCTTATTCTCGTTTTCTTATTCAGATGACGAATATCAGTCCTGAAACTTCTGCCTGGAAACTCTCTCCGTTTTCATTTTGAACAAAATGGATAGTTTCGTCTGCGAAGGGACCATCGTGCATACGGAAATGATGCTCCTCTTGTGGCAAGAGGGTCACCTCTGTTCCCCAAATCGTAGCACTCAATCTGTCGGGTTTCAAGGATACCTCAAACGTCTGTTTCAACCCGGTTTCTACATATCGCCCAATATACTGGCTCCATTCTCGTTGTATTGGCGGAAGCACGAAGGTAGGGGCTTTTTGCATCTCTTGCTGGCGCTGAAGGAGGCGTCTGAGTGTTGGAAGAAGGTATACAAAAACTGAACGATTTATTTCTCCGGCATTTTCATTTGTATTAAGAAAGAGAGCGAAGCCTAATTTCAGTGTTGGTACAATCAGGACAGAGCTAGAGAAGCCATAGATACTCCCGTTATGACCAATCGTTGTATATCCCTGGATACGTCCCAGCTCCCAGCTAATACCCGTTGCTTCCTGCCAATCCGATTCGAGGAAGACGGGCGCGTGCATTTCGCGTAGCGTACTTCCCTTCAAAATTTGTGCGCCATAAGCCGAGCCATCGCGAAATTGCAGAGAGATAAAACGTGCCATATCTTCAACTGAGGAAAACAATCCACCCGCCGGGTTCAAACCCTGTTCGATCACTGTTAGTGCTAGCGCCGGAACTGTCTCATTCTCTCCCGGTGTCTTGTAAGGTGTTGCTACATGTTCCTGGAGGTCTGTAGACCACTCTTCTATCAGCTCAAAACCACTACTCTTCATCTCTAATCGGCTGTAAAATATGTTCCGCAATATAGCCAGGGTAGGATTGATCAGCGATACGTCCAAGTGCGAGACCAAGAAGGGCAAAGCCTAGATTGGAATAATGTTTCTCTGTCATTGGTGCCGTGACAAGTTCAATATCTTTTAAGCTGGCCTGTATCTCTTCAGCCGAAGGATAAATTATCTGATTCTCTTTATAGCTTCGCTTTAATGAATCATCACGCGGTAGCCCGGAGAGGTGGGCAGCAACCTGTCGAAATGTGATGGGGGCAGGATCAGCAAAAGTTGACTTTACCTTCAATTCTGGCAGATACTTATCAAGCGGCTCATCAAGTTGTAGCTTTCCTGCATCTCGTAGTTGCATGAGCATTGTAGCGGTAAAAAGTTTAGTTACTGATGCCACACGATAGAGCGTCTTTGGTGTAGCTGGAATGCTCCGAGCAATATCGGCAAAACCGAAGCCTTTGGACCAGAGAATTTCCTGGTTATAGACAATTGCCAGAGAAAGTCCTGGAATAGCGCGGACCTTTCTCTCCGTCTCAAGAAATGCGTCAATGAGTGCAATGCAGGCTTGTAATTCTGAAGACTGGATGTCAATAGCCATTGAAAGTAACTCCAATTTCTTATAGTACATTACTCTTTTTTGTGATTTGCTCTATGATTTGTAACGTAGATAGATCCTATACGCTAACTATTCTTTATTTAGCTATTATTCTGGGTAAAAAATCAACATAACTGTTTTATTGGGCCTATAAGTTGTTTCACTTTTAGGTAAGACGGATCAGCGTTTTAATGATTTGTCAGCCTTACTTTGTTTTTCCTGAAAGGAATTTAGATATGGCATCTCAACTTCTGCTTTTGAGCAACTCAAGTGCCCCTGGTAGGGGCTATCTCGAACATGTACTACCAACTATTGACGAGTTTGTTGGCGAGGGGCGCACCCTCTATTTCGCTCCATTTGCTCAGCTCGATTATGATCGCTATACTGCGTCCGTTCAGGCTGCCCTTGCGCCTCGGGGCATCTCTGTCATCGGGCTGCATACTGTGGAGAATCCAAAGGCCGCGCTTCAGCAGGCTAGTACGCTCTTTGTTGGTGGCGGTAACAGTTTTCGTCTCTTAAAACACTTGCAACAGCTTGACGTACTTGAGACAGTGCGGCAACAGGTTGAGGCAGGGATGCTTCGCTATATAGGTTCAAGCGCGGGGACCAATATGGCCTGCCCTACGCTCCGTACTACCAATGATATGCCTATTGTGCAGCCAGCCTCTTTTGCCGCCTTTCATCTGATCCCTTTTCAGATCAATCCTCATTATCTTGATCCTGATCCCCGCCTGGTCTATATGGGAGAAACCCGCGAGGACCGTATTGAAGAGTTCTTGCAAGAAAATGATGTTCCCGTTCTGGGCTTGCGTGAGGGTTCCTGGCTGCGTCGCAACGATCAGCAGCTCCAACTTGCCGGTAATATTGCCGCCAGGCTCTTTCAGCGCCACCAGGTCCCCAGAGAGATCGAACCCAACGCTGACCTCTCCTGGCTACTTACGCTCTCCCCACGTTTTGATCAGAGGTAGCGTCCCAAAACAGTTTGTTTGATGCCATAATAGGATCTGGAAGCTACTTTCTAGCAATGAATGCTTGTTACGTTTTTCGTAATCATGAGAGGCAAACAAATGTTACATAAAAAAGCTACTCCAGAGCATATCCCTGCTGAAAAGCAATATCTCACCTCGGCTCATGCACATATTCCGGACGATAAGCCGATTCCGCGCTATCAGCTGCCCAGACAGGAGCTCTCGCCCGATGTCGCCTACCAGGTTGTGCATGATGAATTGATGCTCGATGGCAATGCCCGTTTGAATCTGGCGACCTTTGTCTCAACATGGATGGAGCCAACTGCACGCATACTTATGACCGAGACGTTTGACAAAAATATGATCGACAAAGACGAGTATCCTCAGACAGCCGAATTAGAGAAACGCTGCGTCAATATGCTTGCTCATCTCTGGCATTCTCCCGACGAAAAAGAGGCGCTGGGTTGCTCGACGCTTGGCTCCAGCGAGGCCTGTATGCTGGCCGGAATGGCCTTTAAGTGGAGATGGCGTGCACGCCGACGCGCCGCTGGAAAAGCGACGGAGCGCCCAAATCTGGTGATGGGTATCAATGTCCAGGTATGCTGGGAGAAATTTTGTCGCTACTGGGATGTTGAACCTCGCTTTGTGCCGATGGAAGGTGAACGCTTCCATTTGTCCGCTGAAGAAGCGATCAAGCGCTGTGATGAAAATACTATTGGCGTGGTTGCCATTTTGGGAAGTACGATGGATGGCAGCTATGAGCCGGTAAAAGAGATCAGCGAGGCCCTGGACCATGTGCAGGAGACGACAGGCCTGGATATCCCTATCCACGTTGACGCGGCCAGTGGCGGCTTTGTGGCCCCCTTTATCCAGCAAGATCTGGAATGGGACTTCCGCGTCCCCCGCGTGCACTCTATCAACAGTTCTGGCCACAAATATGGTCTCGTTTACCCTGGTGTTGGCTGGATTCTCTGGCGTGAACCTGTCGATTTGCCGGAGGAGTTGATCTTTCATGTGAATTATCTGGGTGGAGAGATGCCGACGTTTGCGATCAATTTCTCGCGTCCCGGAAATCAGATTATTGCGCAGTACTACAATTTTTTGCGCCTGGGCTTTGAGGGCTATCAACGCATTCAGCAGACGAGTCAGGATGTGGCCATGCACCTCTCAGAGCAGATTGCCCGTCTCGGCCCCTTCCGCTTGATCAGCGATGGGAGCGATCTTCCCGTCTTTGCCTTTACGCTCAAAGAGTCTACAAATTTTACCGTCTTTGATTTCTCCGAACGTATGCGCGAACGTGGCTGGCAAGTTCCTGCCTATACCTTCCCGAAGAATCGCGAGGATCTGGCGGTAATTCGGATCGTCGTAAAGCATGGTCTGAGTCGCGATATGGCCGATCTGCTGCTGGACGATATGCGCCGCCACCTCAAGCAATACGCCACCCACTCCCAGATTCTCCATGATGAGGGGAGCGAAAGCTTCAGTCATGGCATAAGCAGATCCGCCCAAAAACCGCCTGCATAAAGAGCCTTGTCCCATTTGTCGTACCTGCTAATAGCCTGCAAGTCTACGTACTTGACGGGCTTATTCGAGTTGATTACAATGAAATACGAACCGGCAGATACTTGAACACAATGGTGTGAGCAAGAGTATGCTTTCTATAGATTCATAGAAAACGTTCTCTTATATGAGCGGATCGCCTACCTTTCTCTTTGTGTGCTATCTGTGTAGCTGTGTGTTGTGTGTGTAATTTCTGTGTAGCACCAAAATCGAAAAATTTGTTGTTATACTCTTCTACAGAACAAAACGAACACTTTGCAGGTGCGAAGAGCTTCCCCTCACGTGCCTGGAGTACGGTCGCGTTTGTTTCTTTGCAGGACATCCATAAGAAACGTATGTCCTGTCACTCTTTACTCTCCTTGTATTGCAATACCAGGAGTTTCTTTACTCCTGGGGGAGTGAGCCGCATTTATCTTTCTATTGCTTAGTTTGCGCAGTTGCAAAACACACGTAACCATGGAAGGATGGGTTCAGGATGAAAGTCATTGGCACCCCACGAGCATGGAGCATGCTCATCTGTCTCGTCTTATTTAGTATGCTGATTGCTGCCTGTGGTAGCGCCAGCGGCAGTGGTGTCGCGAGTGGTAGCACTCCAGGTGCCGCTACTGTCAGCAATGGCAAAGGTTGTAAGAAGGTCGGCGTTCTTCTGCCAGAAACAGCGTCTTCCGCTCGCTGGGACAGTAAAGACAAACCAGCATTGGAAGCAGATATCCCTAAAGAATTGCCAGGTGCAACCGTTGATTACAACAATGCCCAGGGTGATGCAGATCAGCAGGCAAACCAGGCTGATGCTGATATCACCAATGGCGATTGTATTCTGGTTATTGCCCCTTCTGACAGCCAGAAGGCCGCTGCTATTGTAGCGAAAGCAAAGGCGAAAAATATTCCGGTTATCGCCTATGATCGCCTGATCTATAGCAACGATCTCAACTACTATGTCTCCTTCGACAATACTGCCGTTGGTAGCTCTTCAGGGCCAGTACATTGCTGACCACTACAAAACCTATGTGACAGGTGCAGATAAAAATGTCGTTATGATTGATGGCTCTCAGACCGACAACAATGCAACCCTGTTCCATAATGGTGCTTTGAGCAAACTTCAGCCTTTGTATGATAGTGGTGCCTTGAAGAAGGTCTACGATCAATTTACTCCTAACTGGGATAATGCTACAGCCCAGACCGAGATGGAAGGCGCTCTGACTGCCAACAAGAACAACGTCCAGATTGCTTATGTCGCTAACGACGGTATGGCCAACAACGTAATTGCCGCCTTGAAAGGCCATAAGCTGAACAAGAAAGTATTGGTTACCGGCCAGGATGCCACCGTTGCGGGTATTCAAAATATTCTCACCGGCGACCAGGCAATGACTGTCTACAAGGCGATTAACAAAGAGGCTGATGCCACTGCACAACTGGTTGCAGCGATTAGCACCGGTGCTGATACTGCTAGCCTGGTTAATGGTCAGAAGACCACTATTCCTATCACTGGCGGCGCTGACATCCCTTCGGTCCTTGAGACACCAGTCGCAGTTGATAAAAGCAATATTCAGACGACAGTTCTCGCTGATGGCTTTGTTACCAAGTCCGATATCTGCTCTGGCCTCCCGGCTGGCACGGATACTGGCGGGATCTGTTAATTCAGCCTTCTGCTTCAATAAGCGCTAACTCGCTTCTCAGGCTCGCTCCATATCCTGCGCTCGCAAAAGCACAGGTATGGAGCCGCCTCTTGCCCTATTGTATCCTATGGCGGTTTTTTCTCTCTTCTCTTGTTAATGCTGCTAAATTGTCCTACAGCTTCTATGGAGGGCCATATGGCCGATAGTATTGTTCCGCCTGATGATGTGCAGAACGCTCCCAATCCGGCTGCAAAGTCTGCTGAACCCTTATTGCGCATGGTTGGTATTACAAAAACCTTTGGCGCGGTTCGTGCTTTGACGGATGTCGATTTTGAAGTCTATCCCGGCGAGGTAGTTGGCCTAGTCGGTGACAATGGCGCTGGTAAATCAACGTTGATTAAGGCGATTGCGGGAGTTGGTCCTGCCGATCAAGGCGAGGTATTTTTTGATGGGCAACCAGTAAAATTGATTAGTCCCCAGGCTTCTGCCCATCTCGGTATTGAGACGGTCTACCAGGATCTCGCACTTTGCGACAATCTAGATGTCGTTGCTAATCTCTTTCTTGGCCGTGAACGTTTTACTCACTTACGAGCGCTCGACGAGATTTCAATGGAGAAAGAGGCTCTACGCGTTCTCCAAACGCTTGACGTGAAATTGCCCTCTTTGCGCACACTTGTTGCGTCTCTCTCTGGTGGACAGCGTCAGTCTATTGCTGTTGCGAAAACCGTGCTCCGCAATGCGAAAGTGATCCTCCTGGATGAACCAACCGCTGCCCTTGGGGTTGCACAGACGCGCCAGGTCTTAAATCTGATTGCCCGTCTGCGTGAGCAGGGGCTGGCGGTTGTGGTGATCTCTCATAATCTTGCAGATGTCTTTGAGGTGGTAGATCGGGTGATTGTGATGCGCCTGGGACGTCGGGTGAGCACATTTGATATTCGTACCACAACGCCTGAACGTGTAATCGCAGCTATTACAGGCGCTGAATTTGGCCCTGCCATTGCAGAGGCGACATCCACAGCCAGCCCGGCAGGAGGAAATCTCGCATGAGCGATATAATTGAACAAGATACTCAATCTTCTGAGAAACCCGCTCTTAATACATGTGGTGCGGTAGAGGTTCCTTCTTATACTCCTCGCCGCACTGTGGGTCAGCTTCTGCGTAGTGATCTCGGCTTCCTACCTGTTCTGGTCACACTTCTTCTGATCGTGGTCTTCTTTACTGTTGTCAGTAATGGTGTCTTTCTCAGCCCGGAAAACTTCACCAATCTTGCTCTTCAGATTGCGACGATTGGTGTAATCGGCCTGGGTCTGATTCTCGTGCTGTTACTCGGTGAGATTGATCTCTCTGCCGCAGCCGTCAGTACGTTCTGTTCGGTAGTTATGGCTGTCATGACGGAACGCCTGGGTCTCCCTGCCCTGGTTGCGGTACCTGCTGCGCTGCTCACAGGTGCTCTGGTTGGCGCTATCAATGGATTCTTTGTAGCTTTCTTGCGCATCCCTTCATTTATTGTGACGCTGGCTGCCTCGATTTTTTATTCCGGTCTGTTGCTCACTTTACTGGCAGGTCAGAGTACATTGATCATTCGTGATCCATTTGTGGACGCTATCGCAGGCAATTCCACAAGTTTCCTCACAGATGTCCTGGGTATTGGTTTACCCACCATCGTCGTTCTAATCTACATTGCCAGCCAGATTTATACGTATTTTACACGTAAAAGAGCTGGCTTACGCGTATCTACTCCCTTGATGCTGGGTCTGCGCTGCGCCATCGCTTTCATTCTAGTTGAGGGTGCTGTTGCTTTGTTTGAGAATAATTCGGGTGTGCCCTATTCAACGGCTCTTCTTTTTGCCCTGATTATTGTCTTCTGGCTGATCCTGACAAAAACCGCGTTGGGCCGTCACATCTATGCTGTTGGCGGTAATGCTGAGGCGGCTCGCCGCGCTGGTATTAATGTAGTTGGTATTCGTATTGCTGTCTTTGCCCTCTGTTCTGCACTTGCTGCTGCTGGTGGTATTATCGCTGCATCACGTGGACTCTCGGTTGCTAGCCAGGTGAGCCCTTCGCTCCTGCTGGATGCTATCGGCGCGGCGGTCATCGGCGGTGTGAGCCTTTTTGGTGGACGTGGTTCGGTCTGGGCGATTGTTCTTGGTGTGTTGATTATCGGTAGCCTGGAGAATGGTCTGGCCTTGAAGAGCCAGGGAGCCGATATCAAGCAGATCGTCGAAGGCGCTGTCCTCTTATTAGCAGTAACGTCGGATGCGCTGATTCGCCGCTTCCAGGCTCGTAGCCGTAGTGGTAGATAAATTCCCGTTGTTCTGAACAGAATCCTCTGGAAGGATTACAATTACCACAACGGAAGGGGTTGTTGCTGGGAGGGGGGAGTTCACTATGTCCCCCTTCCCTGGCCTTAGTTTTCCGTTTTTGCCGCTACGCGTTTTTTCTTCACCACAACCCCCTCTTTCACAGTCACTTCCTCAGGTTTATGAGCCTTTACCGCTTTCTTCTCCCCTGATGCTTTTACTACCTTCTCTGCTGGCGCTACTGGTTTGGGTAAAATCGCTTCTCTGGCAAGGATAGCTGCCGTTTTGTGGACTGGCGCTGCTGCTTGTTCTTCTCTCTGCATCGGCTTTTTTGCCGTCGCCGTTTTTGCTCGTGAACTACTCGTCTTTCGGACTTTTCCTGGTTGCTCTTCAGGCACCGCCTTTTCTGCTGGTATCTTTGTCTTCACTGCTTTTGCCGCCACTGTTTTTTTGCTCTCGGTAGTGACTTTGCGCGTCGTTTTGCGCTTCACAGGCGCGTTTTCATCTACAATAGTCGCAGCGGCGAAGGGATCATCTTCGCGTGGAGTGGCCTCCTCTACCAGTGTTTTTTCGTAATAAATTTCTTCTCCAGCGGCCTTTGTATGCTTCTCTCCTGGAAGAATCAGGTGTTCTCCCTTTCTGACAGTGGTGGCCCGGACCGTTTGCTGCTGTTTCCCGACAGGTGCTGTTGTCAGGGCCTGGATAAACTCTGCAACACTTTCATAGCGTTCAGTATATTTTTTGCTTAATGCTCGCTGTACGGCCTGCTCCAGGCCTTCTGATAGCCCTGCATTAAGCTGACGGAGTGGTTGTGGCTCACTGTGCAGATGGGCCTGCGTTAGCGTTGCCAGATCGTTTCCTTTGAATGCTCTCTGTCCTGTCAGCAGTTCATAGGCAATACAGCCTAGAGCGTACTGATCGCTCTCTTTACGCACCTTGCCTTGAAATTGTTCTGGAGCCATATAGGCAGGTGTTCCGCCCGCGCTGGCTGTCTGGGCATTGGCCCTGCGCAGGGTGCGTGCAATATCAAAATCTGAGATGCGGACAGTATTGCTTGCATTAAAAAGAATGTTTTCCGGCTTTATATCCGAGTGCACGATTTTATGGTCATGGGCAAATTGGAGCCCCTCTCCGATCTGTCGTAAAATCTCTAGGGCTTCTGCCTGTGCAAGTGGCTGCCCCTTTAGCTTGTGCAAACGATCTCTTAATGAACCATGCGTCGCAAATTCAGTGATGGTATAGGGATAGTGCTCATGAACGTTGGTATCCATCACTGGCAAAATATGCGGATGTTGAAGCTGTTCGAGGACGCGGGCTTCTTGAAAGAATTGCTCAAATTCCTGCGTCGAGGTAATTCTGGTGGTATATAAAAACTTTAAGGCCACGATCCGGCTGGTCAAAATACTATGGGTGGCTTTATAGATAATGGCGTATTGCCCATGTGCAATTTCTTGCTCAATGCGGTAGCTACCTACCTGTTGACCGATAGTCAGTAGCATAAAAAATAACACCTCGCCCCTGAAAAATTCCTGTTTTTGGGAGTAGCTCTTGCTTTTCCATAACAGGTGAGGCCAATTATAGCACGATCTTTCGGGTTACAGGAATACTTTCTTGCTCATTGAAATGAGTGGTGAAATACATTGACAAGGCCCGCTATAATGAATGTCGAATAGAAATCAGATTTTATTATCAACGGCATCTTAGGAGTGGAAAATATCGTGAAACTCAATCAGGTTATTGCTATCGAAAAAGGAACCAAAAGCCGCGCTCTACAGGAACTAACAGAAGCACATCAAACGCTGCAAAAGCCAGCCTTGTTGGCAGGTATCTCTCGCACCTATCGACCAAAGGACGAGGAGGGTGAGCAGTTTCCTCCTGAGGCGACACGTGTACAGATTAAAGCCGAAGACATTATTCGTAAGACAAGCGATGAGTTGATCAAACTCTTTGATGTTGTCGCTACGAAAGATTGGGCAAATTGTACCGCGAAGGCTGATGTGGTGGTGAATGGTACGACATTGCTCTCGCAAGTACCCGCAACCTATCTCTTATTCCTTGAAAAACAGCTCGTGGATCTGCATACTTTCATTAAGAAGCTCCCAGTTCTTGATGCCTCTGAGTTCTGGACGTTTGATCCCTCAGCCAATTCCTGGGCAACTGAGCCTATACAGACGACAAAGACAAAAAAGATTCCGCGCAACCATGTAAAAGCGGAAGCAACTGAGAAACATCCTGCTCAAGTTGAAGTCTATTACGAAGATGTTCTGGTTGGAAATTGGCGCACAATTAAGTTCTCTGGCGCACTTCCTGCTCAGCGTGTAAACGAATTGTTAAATCGTGTTGAGAAGCTTCAGGAGGCGGTCAAATTTGCTCGTGAAGAGGCAAATAGCCTGGAAGTCAAAGAACAAAAAATTGGCGCGAGCGTGCTGAATTACTTGTTCAGTTAATTTCTCGTTTGCAGAGAGATTTCAAAAGAGAAAAAAAGCAAGAGCAACACCCAGGCTCTTGCTTTTTTTCTCTTTTGCTTTATAATTGATAGCTGGAGCACAAACTAAGACTGAAGTTGAGTCTTACGACGCGGCGTCAAAGGGCAGGTTCGAGTCCTGCACCCGCCACTCCTGGCGGGGTAGCCCAGTAGGTAGAGGCATCGTCGTTGTCACCCCATTGTCAGACTATTACTCCAGCCTGAGTATTCACCGTCGAACACCAAATCGAGTGTGAGTGGTCGATATTGTCGTATGCTAGTGCAATTCTGGCCCGGCTCGTTTTTTGCATGAGCCGGTAGTTTAAAAGAAAAACACGATAGTTTTAGAAATGAATCGCTCACTTAAACGTGTTGGTGTGCGCAAATGGGCGGTAAAACGAGATCCGGGGCAGGCTACGCCTCGGATCTCATCTCATTCTCCACTTCTTGTGTAAATTTGACCAGGGAACTGAGCTCAATAAAGGGTTATTTCTTCCATCTCCTCTCTTCAAAAATTAGTTGTGCCGTGAGATAGCAATTGGCGACGGCGTAGCTGTTGTAGGAAGCACACTGGCCGTCTGCGTTGGCGTTGTTGCCAGAGGGATCATTTGCGAAGAGAGCGCATAGAGTTCTACGACGCCGATTATGGGGCCAGCGGCAGAGGGAAGGCACCTCCAGATGAACCGCGATCCACTGTGTCGAACCTGGCACCGAGAGCACCTGAAATCCGCCACCAGTTAGCGCCGAGGGCCAGGATGTCCAGGTACCATTGCTCCCATCGGTACTATCACCGGAAAGGGCGATCTGAACGTCGCTGGGAGAGGTCATCCCTTCATTCCACCAGGTGAGCACGACCTGCTGCACCGATCCATTCGTGGTGAGGTGCGTGAGAAAGGTGCAGGCATTGGCGCTCGCAATGCTCGTTGGGAGAGGCGTAACGGTTCCCTGTGGAGACGGTGTTGCACTCGTTTGGGGAATGACGGTTGTCCTAGAGGGTATGGGCGTAGCGGTTCCTGCAACAACAGGCAGAGGAGCAGCCGGACAGGCCACTTGTTGTGCCGAGAGAAGCATCCCGCTGTTCATAATGTCTGGCGTTCCCGGTACTACTGGGGTTGTGCTAGCAATGGGTGTGTCCCCGATCGGCGAGGCGGTGCTGGTAGCGGTGTCTGTCTGGTAGTGTGCAATCATTGCTTGCATGGCTTGCAGTTGCGGGGTACTTTGTCCATTCTGGGGAGACACCATATCCAGCGTACCACCTCCAGCATTACTCGCCAGATCAAACTGGTTGGCCAGTACAATACCTGCTTGCGCCATCGCTTGGAGCGATTGCTGGGTAAAAGTAGCCATAAAGGGATCTTGTTGTGGCGTCTGCCCAGATTTCCAGGAGTAGTTCCATTCGGTCACCGCCAGCGGCAAATGGTATCCTACAACGGCCTGCACTGCCGTGTCCACCGCCTGCGCCGCTTGCCCATAGTCGCCGATATGTGCAGGGCACGTGCTGATCGATTGATCGGTACAGGGATACATATGGTAACTGACCAGATCAGGAAGATTACCACTGGCTTTCGCCGCAGTAAGAAAGTGCGTGATATAGTCTCTATTGGGCGAGGCTACGACCGGGCCGATAAAGAGCGCTTGAGGGTTGATGGCACGCAATTTGGGAATCTCCTGATTCCAGGTGGCGGCATACTGCGTGGCACTCAACCCGGCAGTATCTGGCTCATTCATCCATTCATAGAGATTGCAACGCGACCCCAATGCCTGTACGACTTGCTCGGCATCGGCTGGCTGCAAAATCCCCAGACATTGTGCTCCTGCCGCTTCGACGACGGCTATGCGTGCCTGGTAATCACTGGCCTGGAGTGGGGTGCGAATCACCGTAATACCTGTCGCTTTGGCAACGGCGGCGATGGCTGCATTGCTCCCAGGATTGGAAGAGGACCATCTCCAACTGGCATCGTTGGTGCCAAAAAGCCAGGACGAGACTCCTTGCTGCCAGAGGTGCTCACCAGGCAAAAGGGAAGAGGTTGCATGCACTTGGAAGCGTTGTACGACAAACAGGAAGCCGATACTGGCCAATAAGAGAAGCACCGCAAGTCCACGAAGCAGCGCGGCATGTGTGCGGTTTTTACTCAGGGTAAAAAGAGGCTGGAAGCGCCTGGAGGGCTCCTTTCTTTGTGTATGATTCTCTTTCTGGTCATGCTCGCTGTTATTAAGGAAGAAAATCGTCATCTGTAGGTGTGTTCTCTCTTGGCATGATTTCCCCTTGTGCAATGCGAATAGATCTGGCGTTTTTACATAAGACGGACCGAGATGTGCCCTTCCGCTGTGTGAGAGGGAGGGCGTAATGGTGAGGGAGCCGGTGGCAGCGGACTTTTGAGCGCTGGTTGCATGTGCGTTTCTGGTAACTGAGGTGGTGTTTGTAGCTCTGGAAGCTGAAATGCACGTACTTCCTGTTCCCATTGTTCCGCCAGGAGTGTCACAGCAGTCAGATGCTCCGCCGTTTGAAGCACACCACAGCTCGATTGATGCAGATCGCGAGCAAAGGTGTAGCACTCCATGATCAGCGTTTCTGCCTGTATGACCTGGGACCGCGTGACCTGGGCAACGTCGGTGAGTAGATGGATTTGGTCGCTGATTGCTTGCTCCAGGTGGTGGAGAAAGTCGGTAGGATCTGTGGAGAAATGCCTCTGTTGTTGGAGGTGTGCCTGCATCGTGTGCAGGGTATCCAGGCTCAGCTGGAGGGTTGCATGGCTTCGTTGGAGGCAAGCCGCCATCTGCTCGGCGCTCTCCGTCGCCTGGGAAAAATGGAGAAGCTGGTTCTCTACCTGCTGAGCGAGTTCGACGGTACCATTTAGCAGGGTGCGCGTCTGGGTGGTCAGCTGTTGCGACGACGAGCGTGTCCAGTGAACGAGCTTGATGACCTCCTCAATCAGGGCATTACACAGATCAGCAATGTCCCCCACCGCTCCTGGGAATAGTTCGGCACGCACGCAGAGATTTCCTTGCAGGACAGGACTCAGGATACGGAGGATGGCGTGCAACTGGGTTGTCAAATGGATATGTGCCGTCTGGGTGCTTTGAAACTGTGCTCGCAGATCGGCCTGCTCCTGTTGGTGACGGAGAATACTCCTTTGCTGTTGCAGGCTATGTTTGTGTGCGAGCTTGACGGTATCAAGTAAAGAATTGAGCAGACGAGCCAGAGGGAGCAACGCAGGGTCTCCCTGCATATGGGGACGGCTCTCTTCTTGCCCTGCGAGACACTCCTGGCACGCTTCTATCAACGCACAATAGTGCCGTTGTCTGGTTCGTTGCATCAAGAACAGGATGGCATACTCTCCCAGGAGGATACCGCTGATAGCCACGCTGAGCAGAAACAAGAAAAAATGGGTGCTGCGTGGGTCGAGATGCGCGAGCGCAAACAGACCAACAAGCAGCAGAACGATTGTGGGCAAGAGCGCCACAGCAGCTCTTTCGAGATGCAGCACAGTCAATTTCACGCGTGAAATCCTCCTTTGTTTCTTTCTTCACCCCTCTTCCCCATGAGGGAAAAGTGCAGTGGTGTATTCAGGACTGCGTTTCCCCACTAGGTCAACCAGCCTGGAAAGCGCTCTGGCGGGGCCGCTTCCTGTTTTTCTGATACCGACTCCTGGGCAAAAGTGCGTGCCAGATCCTGGAGCCGCTCTCGCTGGAGTTGGAGAGTACGAACCATGCTACTGATCGTCTCTTGCTTTTCTGTGAGCATCTCTCTTTTCCCAGGAGGGAGCACGTTTTTTGTTCCTTCCAGAGGCGGCGAAGGAACCTGCTGCAGGAGTGGATCAGTCGTCGTAGGGGTGACTGCACGTATGGGGACCGTTTGTACGCGCCACAGGGAAGCCGTAATAGCAGGTAAAGGTTCACTGGTTGGTTCCGAGAGAGATCGTACTCTCTCTGTATCGGGTTGACCAATGGCCTGGACACGCTGCAAGATCTGAAACGTGCTGTGATGTTGCGGTCTCTGGATACGTTCTTGCAAGACTCTCGTGTAGGCTTCGACCAGGGCATGGGGATGCGAGAAGCGGAGCATCGGATCGCGACTGAGCGCCTGATTGATCACTACCTCAAGTGCAATAGGGAGATCTGGTACCAGGGCATGCAAGGAGGGTAATGGGGCTATCACCTGTTGTCTGGCGATCTCCAGATAATCCTGCCCGGTAAATGGTGGCCTTCCGCTGAGCAGGGTAAAAAGGAGGATGCCCAGGATATAGACAGTGGAGCGGGCATCACCAGCTCCGCCTTGCACGATCTCCGGAGCGAGATAGTGGGGCGAGCCGAGATAGTGTCCAGCGATATCTTGCAGGTGGTGATATGCAGAAAGGGAGGGCTGCTCCTCTTTCTTTTCGGCATCCAAACAGCGCACCATATCCATCAAACCACAATTGGTAATCTGGAGTCCCTGCGCCATATCGTTGTGCCCTTCCAAGCGCAGGAGGGCCGAGGGATGGAAAAACTGGCTGGTCAGCCCGTGCTGATGGAGAGCGTTGAGAGCCGAGGCCAGTGGGATCAGGACGTCGAGCGCTTCCTGGGGAGAACAGCCTCTCTGATCGGGATACGAAGCAAAAAGCGGTTCTCCAGAAAGTTCAGGGGAGAGCAAATAACACAGGCCATTGCGTTCCCCATAGCCATAGAGGGGAAGCAGATTGGGATGACGGAGCGTCTCTATGCGCTCTGCAAGCTGCCAGAAACGCTCGCGGAATTGCCATTGCGCCCATGACGAGAACAGGTCTGGTAGCAGGAAAATGGTCACAAGCATCGCCATCCCCATCAACTTACAGGACTCTATCCCGCAGGAACCACCTGTGCCAGCCTAAGTGGGGCTAGCTACAGTGCCAGTTATGATGCCTGGGGTAATCTGACGAGTCGTACCACAGGAGGCAGCACTGCGGCCCTCTCCTATGACCTGCTGGATCATCTCGTCACCTGGAATGCAGGCAGCACCAGCCAGGAATGGTATGCCTACGACGCCTCTGGCAACCGCATCCTACGACGGAGCACGACAAGTAGCGGTACCAGCATCACCACCTATGCCTTTGGCCTGGAAGAGCATGTTTATGGCAGTACAGGAACCAACACGAGCAATGTGTACTACTATACGCTGGCAGGCCGACTGATTGGGGCTGCAACGGGCACAAGACGCTGATACGCAGTTCTTCTTGACGGATCTGCTCGGCAGTGTCTTGACGGCGTTTAGTGCGACGGTGGGAAGCGCTGTAGTGTTGGGCAATCAGCTCTATGGTCCCTATGGGAACCAGCGCTATAGTAAGGGGTCTATGGGGACAGCGAAGGGCTATACTGGGCAGTATGGGGATATAACGGGGTTGGATTATTATAACGCGAGGTATTACGATCCGGTGGCGGGAGTGTTCCTCTCGGCGGATACCGCGCAGAGTAACTTTAAAGGGTTTAATCCGTATGCCTACGTCGGAGGAAACCCGGAGACGATGAGTGATCCTACTGGACATTGGGCACAAGCGATTGGTGGGGCACTTACTATTGGGATAGGTGTATTGGCAATAGTAGCAAGTGTAGCTCTGTTCCCAGCGGTACCGTCCTGTTGGGGTAGCTATTGGTGTTGGTATTCTTGCAGGAGCAACCATAGGAATAGTACAGGGTGTTGCTCAATCATATGCAGATCCAGTAGATAATCCTGAATATGAATTGGATAGAATGGGAGCAGATATAGCGTGGGACGCAATAGGTACTGCAATCGGAACTGGCTTTGGTCTGTTGGGCGGGCCATTGTTTTCACTCTACGCAGGAACCGTTGCAGGTGGTGTAACAACTGTAATCCCTGTAAATCCATTTATGCCTACTCGTCCTAGCGGAGTGCAATCATCTACTGTTTCCAGCCAGCAAGGACCATCATCAATTTCCAACCAACAAGGAACATCGAAACAGGTCTATGGAGGTACTTCTCAACCACAACCCCGAATCTCTCCGTCTACAGGACATACCACCTTAGCAAGTGGCCCATTCGTCCTCTCAATCTGGATCTTCCACACGAACGCCAGCACCTGGAATCACTCGTTACACTGTAAAATCTGGTGATACCTTATGGGGAATTGCCTCTCTGTTTTATGGGTCTGGTTTTCAGTGGCAAAGGATCTATCAGGCAAATCGGGGAACTCTAGGTGGCAACCCTAATTTGATCTTGCCTGGGGAACGCTTATCCATCTCGCATTAATGGGTTTTATCAAGGCGGCGATCAGTATACTGCCTTGATTGAGTGAGCTATGAAATCACGATTCATAGCTCACGAATAGTAAAAGTATGAAACTATGAAAAAGGTGTTTTATGAGTAACAGTATGAGTAACCTTTTACAAACCATTTTTCTGAGTGTGGGAGGTGTCCTCGTCGTTGTGAGTCTGGGTGCCTTTTGGCGAGTGCGACAGAGGACACAACGACCAGAGCCTGCCCTCCTTCGCAGGCTCCTGATTCGCTATATCATCTTTGGGGGATACCTTCTCCTCATTCCTTGTCTTCTCTTCCTCTTGCAGCGTTTTCTTTCGTGGGGGAGTCCTTCTCTCCTCCTTCTTTTTTATCTCAGCGTTTCTAGTGTTGCAGGTGTCGTACTCTTTCTATGGAATTCTCATGATATTGTTCGTACACTCCCTGGAAGAGCTCGTGATATCTATCCACCGCTAGGGCCTGCTATTGGATTACTCGCTCTTTGTTTCTTGCTTGGTTGTTTTCTCGTGTATGAGATATGGCTATTCCTGCCTCTCGTAGTTCCTTCTGTAGATAATCACTCTGCTGGAGTTATAGGTGGTTGTGTTGAGATCGTGGTAATGTTTTCAAGCCTTCTCTATTGCCTCTTTCTCCTTGCTCGCTATAGAAAGGATAAATCAGAGAAGGATGGGATGCTGTGGTAAAACCTCGGTTCAAACATTCAGTAGAGGAGAGGACAAAAATACCAAGCGTGTACTGGGAGGCATCCTCCTCGTGAGGAGTGCTAGTACCTCCATGTTTCTTCAAGAAAGAAACGTCATGCATAGAGCAATGGAAAAGAGGATACCTTCGCCTATTTAGAGAGGTGCATCGCATTTCCAATGCAGAAGAACAAAAACGAAACCATGCATGTGTATACGTGAATTCACTTCTGGGGATGGCGTCTTTCCATCCTCATCTTCCCTTTGTTAGGTATGGGCTGGACGATGGTTGGTTTGCTCTCGTTTGTTTTCTGATGAGATTTCTTGCTTTCTGCCGTTTTTCTTGGCTTTTATATGCTATGTGATACTATCATACTTTATCCTTCGTTGTGTATTTCTGCTTGATTGTATAAAGGATATGAATCATGGCAAATCAGCACCATCTAGAGAAGATTTTTCAAGGGTTAGCCCGTTGGAACGAATGGCGTAGAGCACATCCTGAGATCTGTCCTGATCTGAGAAATGCCAACCTCATAAGCTATGAGATTAAGGGAACAGCATTGAGCCGTGCTTATAGTGGTGCATTTTTACCAGGTATCGATCTTTCTCATGCAAATCTGATAGGCATTCGATTAGGCTATGCCTCTCTCGATGGTGCCAACTTTCATCATGCCAATTTACAAGAAGCTGATCTGAGTAATGTAAACCTCAGCTATGCTGATCTCAGAAACGCCACTCTTTCTCATGCTCTGCTTTATTCAGCCAACCTTACAAATGCTCAACTTTCTGGTGCTAACCTTTCCAATGTTTGCCTGAATAAAGCCAATTTGAGTGGAGCGGATTTGACCGATGCAGATCTGAGCGGAGCAGATCTGAGTGGAGCCGTGTTCAATGCTACCACTTTGACGAATGCTCTCTTGCATGAGGCAACACTCGGATGGACGCTCTTTGTCAATGTTGATCTCTCTTGCGTGCAAGGATTGGAGACGATCAAACATGAAGGCCCTTCTTCTCTTGGCTTTGATACGTTGTTGCGTTCACGAGGAATGCTTCCTCACTCCTTCCTTTTTCAAACGGGCATGGATCAGGCAATGATCGAGGTTGTGCAACAGCAAGAAAAACAGTCAAGACACGCTCTTGCTTGTTCTCTTGGACACACGCTAGTTGACCAGCTATTTGCACGACGCCTGCAAGCATCGATCCAGGCAACGGGTGCACCCTGTTGGCTGGTTACTCGTGATATCCCGCCAGGAATACCTCGTCCAACTTTCGCAACGGCCTTCTTTGCTCGCTTCGTTGGAGCGCTGGCAAACGAGCTTGTGCGGCTTTGACGGCACGATCGAGGCGTCCCTGGACTTGTGCGGCCACATGGAAGAGATGCCAGACATCTCGTTGATGGTGCTCTTGCCCATGAACCTGACTCACGGCTTCCTGGATGGCTCGACCTCCATCGCTGACCGTGCTCAAAGGGCTGATGCCTTGCTCGCTCAAATACCACAACAGCGCTGTCCAATAAGCAAGAGAAGAAATTAGTGGTTTGAGGAGCATTTGAGGAGAAAAGATAGCTCTTGAAAGCATCCTCAAGCTCTTCAAAGTCTACGAGAAACTCAGCAATTCTTAAGCTGGTGCGTATGGGGGTAAAACTGTTGGGATCCCTGATACGTCACTCTTCCACCCTCTTCTTTTGGGAAACTGTAGAGGGCTATCAAGCCATCAAATATCTTTCAGAACTGCTTCTTGGAAAGCTGATACGTAGTTCTATGGTACGTTGTCCTTTTTCGTCAGAATGACACTGATAGGCCTTATAGATAAAGTGGTGTAACCTTTCTTGTTATCGGTTCGTGTCCCGATTATATGACATATCGAGGGGGAGAAACGTATGCTGCACCTTGTCTTCCCCTCACTTGGCTTTCCACTCTCAGTTCGTCTGCTGGTCGAGTTATGGGCGGAGGAGCCAATCTAGATCGTTGCTCAATGGCTGACACAGACAGAAATTCAACAACCAACCCAGTCGATGAAGTCGCTCATCAAAGTACGGATACATAAAGGACTACACATCATTCTCGTAAGAAAGAAGGGCTCCTCATGGGACAACTCGACAACAAAATAGCGGTTGTAACTGGTGGCGATAGTGGTATTGGACATGGTATTGCCGTGCAAATGGCGCAGGAAGGGGCGACGGTTGTCGTCAACTACGCTCATGCCCGCGATAAGGCAGAAGCGGTGTTACAAGAAATTGAGCAAAAGGGTGGAAAAGGCACCATCATCCAGGCCAATGTCGGAGACTACCAGTAGGCAACGGGACTCATCCAACAAGCCGTCGAGCAGTACGGGCGCATCGACATTCTGTGTAATAACGCAGGCATGGAGATTCATCGCCCCTTTGTCGATGTCACCGAACAGGACTTTGACCGTGTTTTGAGCATCGACCTCAAAGGGGCATTCTTCTGTGCACAAGCGGCGGCCCGTGCCATGATCAAAGGCAATATTCAAGGTCGTATTATCAACACCTCATCCGTTCATGAGGATCTTGCCATGCCTGAGAACGTGCCCTATTGCTGTGCAAAGGGTGGCATGAAGATGCTTATGCGTACCATTGCACTTGAACTGGCACCTCATAAGATTACCGTGAACAACATTGCCCCTGGTGCTATTCATACCCCTATTGATGCCAATATGGAGGCCGATCCCGAAAAGATGGCAGCCCTGCTCAAAGAGATTCCTCTGGGACGCATGGGACAACCTGATGAGGTTGGTAAACTTGCGGTCTACCTTGCCTCCGATGCTGCGGCGTATGTCACCGGTTCGACCTATGTCATTGATGGCGGACTCATGATTAACACAGGTGGACTCTAATCATGTCAGCTACACAACACATCCATCGTTCTTCCCAACGCCATCTACGTCTACAACCACTACGATGCTATCACCTATGACCTCTGGACAAACGTCCTTCGTCTGCTGGAATGGCTAGAGAACAACTGGCAAGAACCTGATGAAGGCATCTGGGAGGTGCGTGGTGGGCCACAGAAATTTCTGCATTCATGTATGATGAGCTGGGTCGCCTTTGACTGTGCCATCCGCGTCACGCAAAACCGAGGCTGGCCTGCACCTACGGAGACATGGGTAAAACATACGCTCACAGATTTATGAGCAAATCATGACAAAGGGATGGAACGCCGAGAAGCAAAGCTTTGTCCAGTATTATGGTAGTGACGTGGTTGATGCCAGTTCCCTGCTCATGATGATTACCAATTTTACTGGTGCGAAAGAGCCTCGAATGCTTTCCACTATTGACCGCATTCAAAAGGAGTTAGCCAGCGGTGCATTGGTGCTTCGCTATAACCCGAAGTTTGCTGCCGATGATGGTCTGGGAAGTCAGGAGGGAACCTTTGGAGCATGCAGTTTCTGGTTGATAGAAGATCTCGCCCGTGCAGGACGCCTGGATGAGGCACGAGTGCTTTGGAAAAACTACTCTCGTACAGCAATCATCTTGGTCTCTATGCTGAAGAAATTCGTCCCACAGGCGAGGCACTGGGAAATTTCCCACAAGCGTTTACTCATCTTGCTCTGATTACAGCGTGTTATCACTTGGATAAAGCACTGAATATGCGTAGAGGACGAACAAGTACCTCCTCTAGCATGTTCTACGATTAAAATGACGAGGAAAAAGAGAAAATAGTAGAGAACAGAATGGAAGAGAGCAGATACAGGATATGAATATCAAAGCAGCACAAAATAGCACAGTGAGCACAACAAACAATACAAAGCCTTCGACAAAAAAGCCACAGGTCGTCATTGTTGGTGGCGGCTTTGGTGGGCTACAAGCAGCGAAAAAGCTGGGAATCAGCCCGTTGAAGTCACCATCATCGACCACAACAACTTTCATCTGTTTCAACCGATGTTATATCAAGTTTCGACGGGCGGTCTCTTCCCGAATTACGACGCCACTACGTGCCATATTCCATCAAAAAGCCAATATAGGCGTGCTGATGGCGAAGGTGACAGGTATTGATATCGAGAAGCAACAGGTCGTGATGGACGACAATCAATCGCTTTCCTACGATTACCCTGATTGTAGCCACAGGAGCAGGGAGCAATTACTTCGGGCATCACGAGTGCGGCGCAGCTTGCTCCAGGCATGAAGTCCATCAACGATGCCTTGACCATTCGTCGCATGGTCCTCTCAGCATTTGAAGCGGCAGAACGAGAGCCAAATGAGGCCAAGCGCAAAGCCCTCTTGACCTTTGTCTTAGTAGGGGGAGGACCAACAGGGGTTGAGTTGACTGGTGCCATTGCCGAACTATCACGACAGGCTCTCAAAGGCGATTTTCAGCACATTAATCCTAGTACTGCTCGCATCGTGCTTGTTCAGGGTCCCAAGCGCATTCTTCCACAGTTTCCCCCATCGCTAGCAGAGAAAGCAACGAAGAAATTGCGACAGATGGGAGTGGATATTCGACTGGGTGTGCATGTCAAGGATGTGAAACCCGATGGCGTGATGATTGGGAATGAGCATTTGGCTGCAGAGAATATCATCTGGACCGCAGGGGTCAAAGCATCTC
>CAVZQK010000048.1:0-8000 GCA_963777355.1 uncultured Chloroflexia bacterium | reverse complement strand
TACAGAAGCAGCCTGGAAAGCCTTTCTCCCGGCCCCATTTGGAAAGGGCCGCAAAAAGGCTCGCTGAGAGACCCGCTCACTTCGCAGAGGAAGCGTAGGGTCGGCTGTTGATTTCTGACCGCCTCGCCTACCACCCATCTCGCCCTATAGCACGTTTTGTCGCCAGGTGTCCGGGAGAGAGGGGATGAACCTTCAAAGGAGCAAAGGGGTGGTAGGGGAGTAGGAGACGGGCAAGCCGCTCTGCCCTACGAGAGTTTCCCCCTCCTGTTTTCACTGTTTGATGTTTGTAGGCGACCAGGGTTAGAGATGGTAGAGCTTCTACTTCTCCCTATCGGCACAATAGGAATTTACTGAATAGTAGAATGAGAGCGTGTTGAATTTAGGATAGTTGTGTGAGTACTTTATAAATTATTTAAGAGAGCAGATAGATAGTGTTCTAGTTCTTGTGGGGAGCGTAGATGGGCATGAAGCAATTTGATTGCGACCTCTGGCTCGTCGTCAAAGAAGAGACAGCTCGCCAGAAACAAGAGGTAGGGACACCATGCAGCGTGCAGCCAGCGTTCCACCGCAGCAGATCCTCGCCCGCACGCGAAATAGTGTCCTCCTCGTCGAGCGATTCTCTCCCTGAATGGGAGAATGGGTGTATTTTACATGGGAAGATCTAGCCAATCTTTTCGTTCAGGCAGGTTATCACGGAATTGGTCGATAGCAAATGTCATGTCGCGAGACGTTTGTGTGTGCAGAATGTCGTTCAGGTAGAGAAGCCTCTGAGCGACTGCATCCACGCGGAAGCACCAGTAGAGGGTCATCAAGGGGTTGATGAAGAGTTCGCTGTTTGCTGTGCGTTGGGTTGTCTGAACGTCGCCGAAGAGGCCTGCAAGGGCGGAGAGGATCGAGGTTGAGACGATGCTGGGATGGAACGACATCGTTTGAAGGACGGCCTCGGTGGCCTCTCGGTAGCGCTGAACTTCGGGCATCTCTTTTGTCAGGCTCCAGGTGCCCAGAAATCCGTTGTGGCGGATCAGGTCAGAGACAGCCTCCAGGAAATAGGCGTGACAGACACCGTGAAATGTATCAACACCAAAGCCCAGGCAGAGCAGCAATTTTGTGTCGAGCGGGAGCTGGTGGACAGCGGCGAGACTGGTCATATCTTCTTCGGGCGTTCCCAGTTCCGGTTCGTCTCCACGCATCAGACTATCGGTGCCGCCGTCGACTAAAATGATGGTATCGACGTGCAAGAGATCTATCAGTGTCTGATAAGCAACCAGTAGCGGCTGAACGCCCGTCCGATCAAAGCAGTAAATGGGAATTGTCTCCCCCTGTGTCATAAACCACTCGGCGAGATACTTTTCTGGGAAGTAAAGATTCTTTCCTGATGTCTCTGCGGTCACTTCCATGAGGGCGGGACTCAGCCTGCGACCTGTGGTTGTGGAGAGAGGAGAGAACGATAGATTTGCCAGATGAACCTGCTTGCCCAGGGAGCGCAGGCCGAAATAGAGCGGGAGGCCGCTAAAGATATCAAATCCGCCGCCTGCGCCAGCGAGAAGAATAGATTGAGATTTTTCAATTTCATGAAAGAAGGGAAGTGTGAGCATTGCAGTTCTCTCTTTCGTTCATATCTTTTTTTATAAGGTAGGAAGAGGTTTTACACGATAAGTATAGCATTTTCCTTGAGATAAACAGCCGATCCTACGTGATTCTGTGAGGGCGAGAGGATCGCCTGGCTTGTCCGACGTCCGCCTCGCCAGGCGATCCTCTCGCCCTGCAAGGTGTTCGGATGAGAGAAGGGAAGAGCACGCACGCGCAATCGTGTCCGCCTCGCCGAGTGATCCTCTCATCCTACAAAAAGGTGTATGGGAGAGGGGCTCTCTATTCCTACCTTATATCTCTATTTTTTGCATTTAAAGAGAAATGCACGTATATTTGATACAAGAAGAGAGAATACGTTTTTTTAGAAAAGGGTTGTTTCTCGATTGACCCTCTTCAATGCTCTTTTAGGGAGGAACTGGTAGGCATGGAAGTACTACTTGAGCGCAAAACAGAGGTGCTAGCAGGCGTAAGCTGTGATGGTGTGTTCTCACACACATTCGATATCCCTGCTCTTGGACTGAAAGAATCTAAAGAATTCAGGCGCTAGAAACTCTTAGAGATCATCCCGATATCTATGGGAAATTGTTGTATGCTGCCCTCTTTCCAGCGGGGAGTCTCGCCCGGCGTACCCTTGCTTTACAGCCAGAGCGGCTGGTGCTGGTGACGACTGATCCCGGTCTTGAGGCGGTTCCCTGGGAGTATACCTATGGGTGTTATGGGGATGAAGGTGAGACTGTGGCTGGCTTTCTGGTGCTGGAATGTGCTTTTCTGCGGAGCATTGCGCAGAGTGCGCGGGTGGCTCCGGTAGCGCTACAGACCGGGCTGCATATTGTGGCGGTCCCCTCGAATCCACTGAGCCATGAAATTGAGCCACTGGATATTGATAGCGAGTGGATGCGTTTAAAAGAGATTATCTATGACGTGCCTTATGCGGTGACTCTGGAGCGGACACGGCCTGCGACGCTGGAGAAGACACGGCAACTTTTGGCGAATCAGAAGGGGCGCGTGCTGCATTTTATGGGGCATGGAGGACTGAATGAGAAGGGGGCTATTCTGTGCTTTGAGCAGGAGAATGGCGATCTTTCTGTTGTGGGGACACAGGAATTTGTTCAGCGCCTGCGCGGCTCGGTCTTTCTGGTGACGCTGAATGCCTGCGTGAGCGCTACGCCTGGGCCTACGCCTTTTAGCAATCTGGCGGCAGCGCTGGTGCGGCAGAAGGTTCCGTATGCGCTGGGGATGCGTTTCAGTATCGATGATCGGGATGCTCGCGACTTTTCACGGATGTTGTACAGCGAACTGGCGCAGGGTGTGGCGCTTGAAGAGGCTCTCCGTCAGGCACGTCTGACGCTGGCGAATAGCCGACATCCCTGGGCTGTTGGCGTTCCGGTGCTTTATACTGCGCTTGCGGCTCCAGCTCCGGGCTTTTCCTGTGCTGAGGGGGTGCCTGTGGTGAAAGAGCACCAGCCAGCAATGGAGGTGAGCGCCCTGACGCGGGCGGAGGGGATCTTTCAGGGACGTGCGGAGGATCTGAAGAATATTGGCGCTGATCTGACTGGTGATACTCGTCCTCGTGTACTGACTATTCATGGCGCTGGTGGTCAGGGGAAGACGGCGCTGGCTTGTGAGGTGGTGGAGCGCTTTGCGTTTGCGTGGCCGGGTGGGGTCTGGGCGATGTCGCTGGAGGCGCTGCCTGATCGTGCTACGGCTGTGATCGCGCTGGCACGTTTTCAGAAGATTCCAGCGCAGGAGACTCTGGATCTGGTCGCACTGGAGCAGCAGGTTCTGAAACGGCTCGCGGAACGACGGACGTTGCTGGTACTGGATAATGCAGAGACGCTGGTGGAGGCAGTTGAGCAGAAGAATGCTACGATGCTGGAACTGGTGGCATGGCTGAAACAATTGCCTGGCCCTGGAGTGAGCCTGCTTGTGACCTCGCGGGTGCTGCTGGAATGGCCAGGGGAGAAAACTTATGATCTGGGGGGGCTTACGCCTGAGGATGGGGCGGCGCTTTTTCGCCTGTCTGCACCTCAGAGAGCCGCCGAGATATTGCCTGCACTGGCGAGCAAGCTGAGTCGTCGCGTTGACGGTCATCCGCTAAGCTTACGTCTGCTGGGAGGCGCTTTTAATGCCAGCAAGCTCGCACTGAAGGTTTTTGTACAGCAGTGTGAGGCGCGGCTGGTAGAGGCTGAGAATAAATATATTGGCCCGGAGCATCGCCATCGCAAGCTCTATGCCTGCATTGAAACAAGTGTGCGCTCATTGGAGCCGCCCGTGCTTGCCCTCTTAAGCGGCCTCTGGGTTTTCCACGCGCCTTTTTGGGCTGAGACTGCGGTGAAGATTTTTGATCCAGATCAGGAAGAGACAGAGGCGTATTCTTCCCATGTGCGAGAGTATCTGCATATCCTCTGGCAAAGAAGCTTACTTAGCCGCAAGACGCGCACAATGCGAGAGGGCAATGTGGAGTTTTATTACCTCTTGCCCACAACACGCCCATATATTGAGCATCATGTCTTACCAGCCTACGAACGCTCGGTATTGCTGAAACGGTTTGGACAGGCTTCTTTTGCTCTGGTGGGTTGGATCTATCGGCGACTTAACTACAGTGCATTGGCCGTTGTGACTGCGCAGGAGACATTGGAAGATTTTGAGCGTGGAATAGAGTGCCTGGAAGGGGTAGAACAGGGATATTATCTTCAGCGGTGGAGTTGGATTGTGTCCCGATTGGGAAATCCACTTCGCGCACTTGAGCTTTTAGATGCTGCTGTAGAGATCGCACAGAGAGTGGATAAAAGACTGGAGTTGGAGTCTTTGCATACTCTGGCATTGGTGTATAGGGCAATAGGGCAACCGAAAGAGGCGTTACGCTTGTACGAGCAGGCCTTGCCAATCAGCCGAGAGGTGGGAGATAGAGCAGGGGAGGGAGCGATCCTGAACAATCTGGCAGGGGTGTATAGGGCAATAGGGCAACCGAAAGAGGCGTTACACTTGTACGAGCAGGCCTTGCCGATCAGCCGAGAGGTGGGAGATAGAGCAGGGGAAGGAACGACCCTGAACAATTTGGCATTGGTGTATAGGGCAATAGGGCAACCGAAAGAGGCGTTACGCTTGTACGAGCAGGCCTTGCCGATCAGCCGAGAGGTGGGAGATAGAGCAGGGGAAGGAACAGACCCTGAACAATCTGGCAGGGGTGTATAGCTCAATAGGGCAACCGAAAGAGGCGTTACACTTGTACGAGCAGGCCTTGCCGATCAGCCGAGAGGTGGGAGATAGAGCAGGGGAAGGAACAACCCTGAGCAATCTGGCAGGGGTGTATAGGGCAATAGGGCAACCGAAAGAGGCATTACGCTTGTACGAGCAGGCCTTGCCAATCATCCGAGAAGTGGGAGATAGAGCAGGGGAAGGAGCGACCCTGAACAATCTGGCATTGGTGTATAGGGCAATAGGGCAACCGAAAGAGGCATTACGCTTGTACGAGCAGGCCTTGCCAATTCGGCGCGAGGTGGGAGATAGAGCAGGGGAAGGAGCGACCCTGAACAATCTGGCATTGGTGTATAGCTCAATAGGGCAACCGAAAGAGGCGTTACGCTTGTACGAGCAGGCCTTGCCGATTCGGCGCGAGGTGGGAGATAGAGCAGGGGAAGGTGCAACTTTATATAATCTAGCTCTTCTTTATGAGCAGTTAGAGCGATATACAGAGGCGGTAGATCTGTATCAACAGTCGCTTCTTCTCCATCAAGAGGTTTTTCATGTTGCAGGAGAAATTGCCGTGCTGGTGAGCCTGGCTCATTTGCTTTATGAGCATCTCAATCGCCCTGCGGATGCTATCTCCTCTCTTGAGCGAGCCATCATGCTCTTCCAGAAAACCGATTTACCGCAGGATGCAGCGGGGAATACCCTCAAAGGTGTGCAACAGATTGTTGAACGTTTGCGCAATGGCTCTCCCTTTTTTTCTCAAACAAAAGACACTGATCGGACGATACTCATACAAACGCTGTCTGATTTTATCAATGCTGGTAGTTGGGATGCTTCTCGACAGATTCTGGAGACGCAGCAAGATTTGCTCTTCCAGGCAGAGAGCGAAACGCTTCTTGAACAGTTTATTCAACAGGCAAAAGAGGAGAACAACGAACGTGCTGTTCAGATGCTGGAGTTGCACCTTGCAATTCTGAGAGCTTCTAAGAGCGAAGGTATTGCGTCTGTTTTTGCGCGATTGCAGGCGCAATCTACTAATACGCAGGATTTGCCATTTGATGCTGATCTGATCCAGCAGAGCGTTGCGGCCTTGCTTGGTAATGCTCAGGAGAGGATGCAGTATGGTCAGTATCTTGCAGAGTTGGGTGCGGCGGCGGATGAGCAGCTTAAGTCGCTTCTTCATGCTATTCAGTTGGCGCTCTTTGGTGGTGATCTTTCGCATCTGGGCCAGGATTTGCAGGGGGTGTATCGGCGGGGGTGGGAGGCGATTGTGTTTGGCGTTGAGACGGGAGGACTTGATCCTGATTTCTTGCGGGTGTTGATTGAGCGTACTCTGGATGCTCTACAGGGCAAGAGTGATCTGGCTGAGTGGCGCGAGATGCTTGTGCAGGTGCAGGGTAAGGCGAGGGGAGAGGGAAACGTTTCGTTTGTGGCGTTTCTTGAGGCGCTTCTTCATCTGATTGATGCGGATGCTGAGCCAGTGGGATTGGTTACAGGGCTTACGGGGGTGTATAGAGTTGCTCTGGCAGAGATCACGCGTAGGGTGGGTGACATTCGGGGAGATGGTGGTAGGTGAGGAGGAGACGGGCAAGCCGATCTGCCCTACGAGATTGTCTATGGATAGATTTTTTGATTGGAGGAGGGAGCTTATGACGCAGCTTTTTATCTCACATACACAAGAGAATCTGGATTGTGCGCAGCAGATGCGCACGGATCTTGTGGCTCGTGGCTATCTGGTCTGGCGCGATTTAGGGCAGTATACGCTTCAGAGCGCCTCTTATGCACCTATGATTGAGAATGCGCTGCTGGCTAGCGCGGCGGTAGTGCTGGTGTGGAGTAGGAGTGCGGCTCAGGCGGTGTGGGTTGAGCGGCATCTGCTTTTTGCGCAGCGGCTGAAGAAACCGATCTTTCCTGTGGTGCTGGATGGCACGCCTTTGCCGAATACATTGATCCCTGTCTCTGCTCCGCTGATGGCTCAATCGGCATGCAGCGATGTGGTAGCGGCTCTGCTGGCTTTGCCAGAGTTTCCGGCTGTGCAGAGTGCTGATCCGTTTTTGCAGGTGTGTGAACTGGCGACGCATGAGTATATTCGCGAGCGGAAAACTGCGCTTGATCTGGCGGCGGAGATGCTTAAACAAGGGATGCGGCGGGAGGAGGTGCTGGCGCTGCTGGAGTACCTGGCGCAGAATGATCTGATTATGAGTGTGCGCGAGAAGGCGGAAGAGGTGTTGCAGGCGGCACAAGCACCGGCGCTTCCCCTTCCTATAGTCTCATTGAGTGCGGATGAGTCGCGGCATATCTTTGGGGTGCGCTGCAAGAATGGACATGTCTCTTACTTTGATAAACGCCAGGTCTGTTCGGCGCACACGAAATTTACACGGAGTCTGATTTAGAGGGCAGGCAAGGAGTTAGATGAAATCCATCTTAAGTGCGATACTTGTGGGTGTGAGGTCATTGCGCGAGTCGATTGTGGAGGCTATAAATGAGTTCTCAACAACAGCAGCAAAATGCGTCGCAGCCAACGCAGCAACAACCAGATGCGTCTATTCCGATTTAGGATTTAGAGGAGCCGTCAGAAGAGGGGAAGCAGCTCGTCGCTCTTTTTACGGAGATGGAAGGGAAGCAACTGGAGTTCTGATGAGTCGGGGAAGCATATTATTGAACGGGGGGCGACGCTGCTGGCGATCCTGTTTGCGGTGACTGCCTTCGGCAACAATTTTCCTCCGGCGTACCTGAAAGGAAATCTGCCTGCGAAGGTGCTGGTGGTGATTACGCTGGTAGTGTATCTGCTAGCGATAGGGGCCGGGATGTGGGGGATCTAGCCGCGCTATTATAAGCATTATACCTATAATGTCGCCAGATTGGGCGAGGAATTGGCGGCGATTACCAGGCGGAAGATGCGCTGGGTGCGGATCGCCGGGGTGTTGTTTGCACTGGGGACGGTGGTGCTGGCGGTGCTGGTGATTACGATTATCTGGGCGGTGTAGCAAGCGAGCAGGGTGTATGCCGGAAATTCATTTCCAGCGTGCTGGCGATTGGGTGGCAGCCGCTTGCTTCGCAGAGACGACGTAGGGTCGGCTGTTGATCTCTGACCGCCTCGCCGAGCGATCCTCTCGCTTCGCAGAATGGATGCTCTCCTTCCTAAAAAATGTGTCCGTGAGAGAGCTACCTAATGTTGCTCCTTCAAGGACAGACATGCAACCAGGCGTCTAGTTGAG
>CAVZQK010000047.1:0-9054 GCA_963777355.1 uncultured Chloroflexia bacterium | reverse complement strand
AAAAGTTTTACTAAGCGTTTTCTTTAACAAGTGCTTCTAGCACTTGTTGGAGATGTGCCAGGGCCTGTGTCGGAGGATAGGTTTCAGGATTTGTAAGCGTCTTGTGGATGTCTGCTTGAATCGCCAGCGTGGCTTTATCGTAATAGGCTACCAGTGGTCTTGATTGCGCACTTTGTATTATTGCTGGCAGTTTGCTATAAAGAGGGTTTTGGGCCTGAATATAGGGATCTGTATACATACTAGTTAATGTTACGGAAAAAGCTTCATTGGTAGCAAGATAACGTTGAACATCTTCTTGGATCATCCAATGAATAAATTGCCACGCCGCACCTCGGTTGGAGCATCCTTTCGTGATCGCCAGTTGCCAGCCTCCCAGACAGGAGGCTTTTCCTGGCAAGCTTGTTATCGCAAATCTATCGGTGAGTGTGAAATTATCGCGCCCATCCTGGCTCCAGAAGACACTACCGGGCCAATTTCGCATAAATGCTGCTCCACTTTCCTTGAGCCATTTACTGGAAGAACCCGGTTCATCATCATTCAGCACGTATAGAGGAGAAATGGCGTTTTTTTGGTGAAGATCTTCGCCATATATCCACTCTATCATATGTTGTAAGGCTGCTCTAGCTTGCGGACCATTAATAACTACTCCAGGGGGCGTGTCGTTCGTCAAAATCCTGCCTCCGAAACTGGAGAGTATTTCAACGAAATTGCAGACTAAAGGCTCGCCTTGAATACCTTGCCAGAGAAAGCCATATTCCACTTTTTTTTGCCTCATGGCATCCAGGGCCATGTTTTTAATGTCCTGCCACGTCCATTCTTCTGGTTTCCCCTGAATAATATCAGGCATATCTGTCCGATAGAAAAGCACACCTGCATCAGTATGCAGTGGAGCCGCCCAGATATGCCCATCAAAATTAACCATTTTCATCGGCGTGGAGAGATAGTTTTTCCGCTCTGCCTCTGACCAATAGTTGTCGAGCGGTATGACTAACCCTGCTTTAACAAATCGGCGTAGCCAGACGACATCTAGCGCGACAATATCTGGATAGAGGTCCGCATTGAATTTATCTAAAACAGCCTGGTCAGGTGGGGTAGCGGGGGGGATTAATAAGGGATTGATGGTAATATCAGGATAGAGGCGGTTAAATAGTGCTGTAAGCTTATTAAGTGAATTATGTTGAACAAATTCATGGTACCAATTCAGTGTGCTATTCTGACTACTACAGCCAGCCAGGAAGAATAGCATACCGCCAGTGGCCGCTGTTGTAATCATTTGCCTTGAAAATTGTCGCCGATCTATCTCGCTGTTCTGGTTACCGAATTTAGGCGAAGTATGACGAGAAGACATAAAATAACCCCCTTCTCAGTATATAGCTGGAAATCATCTCTTTAAGCTAGTTTTTTCATGATCTCAGGAAAACTTTAATATTGGCCATATTGCACTATACCATTTTTATTGCCATTTAATGATTGAAGATCTCCATTCCAGATTTTTAACATTAAGACAGCTTTGTCGTAAGGAATACTACTATCCCTCTCGTAAGCAATATGCCCACTAACGCCTGCAAACCCTGGATCTTTGGGGTTATTAGCGTAATCTCTTTCTATCTCTTGTTCAATCGAAGATCTGGAAAGTACTGTTCCAGGATTTTGTTGTATTGCTGTGATGGTGTTGTCCAAAAAAGAAAGTTCATCATATCCTAGTATGGAATCGCTATCGGCGCGGGAATAGCTATAAGGATTGCCACTGTGTGAGTGATCGGGATTAAATGCGCTATCATAGTCTGTGGTAAATACTAACGCGTTTAGTGGCGGATGATTTTGAAATTTCCACTGATCAGGATAGGCAAAGCTGGTAAATGCAAATTGCTCAAAGTCCGATTTTTGCCTTGATGGAATATGTACATATTGATAGCATCTGTTACTTCCTACTACGGGGATGTATACTCCTAATGCATGTAAAGCGTGCAGAAAAATATTTAGATCATCTGCTGAACCTGTAAAGTAAATTAAAGCTGGCCTGGAATTAGCTATCTCTTGTGCAGTATTATCCAGACTCCTCGTATCTCCACTTATGTATGGCATCTGTGGTAAGGTAGGTTGCTTGTTTTCAAGATTGAACGCGCTCATTAATTGCTCGCTATACCTATCTCCATTAGGATTGACTATTACAATTTGTTGCGTTGCTGTAACCATTGCTTGTATATACTTTATGATTGCAGCCGTTTCTGCCTGGAAGGAAGGTGCAATACTGTGAAAACAGGGAATATTCTCTTTGTTTTGATCCAGAGGAGAGACAGAAATCATGGGGATACAGGCATCTGCATATGTTGAGGAGATGCTCATAGAGGCAAAAGGCAAGCCAATTATACCTAGAATGTTTTTTCTTTTGTCGCTAAGTGCAGTTGAAATATAGCTTGTCGCTGTTTGTTGTATTTCTGTATCATATTTTGTGCCACTTACTACATTTGCTATGAACAGAAATAGCTTATTATCACTTGTATTGGGCAAGCTCCTGTTATATTCTTCTTGTTGTACATAGATTCCCTGAAGAATATCTCGCCCTTGTTGGATATCAGATGAATTGCCTCCTGCTAGCGGCACTGCTACTATAAGACCGATATAGTTGCCAGGGACATTGGTCATGCACTGATCCTCGTAATAAATTGCCGCTTCAGCATCTGCCGAGTCTATCTCCTTTGCAAGCTCTAGATAAGCACACCCTTTGTCATGATCCCCTTGCTCAAATGCCTCTTGTGCCTCCTGTTTCACATGTCCATCCATACGAGCAGTGTCGAAGGCACAACTTCCATCACAAAGGCCGACGGGTATTTTATCTATACTCGTTATTCCAGTGTCTGTCTGGTTTGTCGCTCTCCAATAGAAAAAAGCTGACAAAAGAGCTGCAAGCAAAATAATAAGTACGAGAAATAGCAATAGTGGTTTCCAATAGGCATGAAAGGGAGGTAGTCTGCTTTTAATTTGACTAGATAAAGAGGTAACAATTGCTGGATCTGGCGGAGGAGACTCTGATGGTGGCGGAGGAGAGACAATATGAGCCTGGCTGTTCTCCTGTTGAACAGGAATGGCTACACTCTCCATAAATTCTTTGATATCTTCGGCGTGCGGACGCTTCTGGCTGGCTTTTTGTAAGAGTTGGTCTAACCAATCTTCTGATTCTGCTTTTTCTATTGATTTATAGATAGCCTGCTCTAGAGGAAGATTTGAGCCAACTATTTCATGCAGTGTTCTTCCTGTAGTGTATTTTATTATCCTCTCCCATTCGTGAGGATCTTTGAAATGTTTACCGAGAATTCCATTGATTTGCTCGAACTTCTCTCCATTGAGATTCACTTATTCTACTTCTCCTCTTTACTAATTACCAATATGTTTTGGTTATAGAACAGACTACCTCCTTTTTGAAGAGTACGTCTGTAAAAGAAGAATTAAGGTACCTATTTGCCTGAGTGTGTATTATAAAAGTATTGGCTGTAGCCAGGAGCAAATTCTGTCACTTCATATAATGAAGCAAGTAAGCTATTTTAAAAGGTTCAAAGGCCAAGAATTATCTACAGATACTAATATAGCACAAAAAGTTTGCAAAATGTGCATATAAATGAAAGACTTCTAAGAAGAAAGAGATTTTCTAGTTCCTCTTATTATAAAGTAATCAGTTATTGAGCGATGCTGTTTTATAGCGGTTGGAAGCCTACTGATAGATAGTACATCCACTTCGTTCAAGTCGCTCAGGTAGAGAGACCATCTTATTCCAGCGCAGATCTAATTTCTCCAACTCTGCCAGATTACCCATACTCTCAGGCAGCGAGACCAGTCTGTTCGCCCTCAAATCGCAAAAAGTAAGGCTACTCAACTCACCAATAGTAGGTGGGAGAGTAGCCACCTGATTATTTCTCAAATCCAGATCAGTCAGCCTGCTTAGTTTACCAATAGAGGCCGGTAGCGCCAGCAAGCGATTATTCGAGAGATCAAGCTTTCTCAATTGTGCCAGATCGCCCAGTGTTTCAGGCAGAGAGACAAGCTGATTATTCTTCGCATGTAGCTCTTTTAAATGTGTCAGCTTGCCTATTGCTGCTGGTAGCGTGTCCAGTTGATTATTGTAGAGCCGAAATTCTCGGATAGCCGCCAGTTTGCCGATGCTTTCAGGCAAGATCGTCAACTGGTTATCCGAAATATTTAAATATCTCAGGTTTGTCAGCTTGCTCAGAGATTCAGGAAGTTCTGTCAGGTGATTATTGTGCAGGTAAAGATAAAATGTAAGATTATGCAGATTGCCAAGTGCTTCAGGCAACTCCCTCAGCTCATTATGGCCCACATCCAGGGTATGCAGTTGTGTCAATTTGCCAATGTCCTCAGAAGAAACGCTAATCGGTTTTCCGCTATATTTAATGATTTCAGACCTGTAAGTTGCCACAATGCATCGGGCAGGGCGGTTAATTGATTGTGTCCCAGACTGACTTCTTTCAAACTGCTTAAACCCTCAATGCTTGCAGGAACCAGGATCAATTTATTATTGTAGGCATGCAAAATTTTAAGCTTCGCGAGTTGACCGAGATTCTCAGGAAGGTGCGTGAGCTGATTTTTATCCACATGGATCTCTTCAAGCTGCCTCAAGTCTCCAAGCGTTTCAGGTAGGACCGCGATCTGGTTATCATCGAGGTAGAGCTGTTTTAAATGAAGCAAGTTGCTAAATGAATCAGGAAGGGAGAGAAGCTGATTCCCAGTCAAATCTATAACTTGCAGATGAGCCAATTGCCCAAGAGACTCAGGCAAAGCCTTTAATCCACAATATCGAGCCGACAAAGCAACAACCGCATTATTTTCAATACAAACAGCTATCTCTAACTCTCTCCTTTCAATCTCCCCCTTTGAAACGGCAGGAATTATCTCTCCTTCAGCAGGATAACCCTTCTCTCGTAGCACTACCTCCAGCTCTGCTAATACACTCATTTCGTCTCTTGAAAGCATATTCTTTTCCATCGTAAACCTTTTCCATCTATTTGTATTCTTTTAACAAGCTTGCCCTTCCAATTTTTGCCCCTTTTCTCCATGCATTTTATCTCAAATATTGCTTCTCTCGCTTGAGATAAGCGTTAGGGAGAGGTATTTATCTCTGGTTTCATCCCTCTCTATTTTGCCAAACGATGCTCTCGCCCTTCAGGTTGTGTCTAGCTATATCATTGTGCATCTATAAGGTTGTCCAATAAGTGTTATCATCATAAGGAAGTATCAGGTACCTCTTAATAATGATGTAGTGTCGTATCAAGGAGAGAAATCTATGGCAGATCAAACCCCTCAGTCTCGTGTCACCCTCCCAGGTAGCGAGCGCAATGCTCTAGAGGGCGCACAAGCGCTTGGCCCGGTTGACCCTCATGAAACTATTGAAGTGAGCGTCTATCTCCGCCCTTCGACTACCAGTAACCTGGCGCAGGATATTGAGAATCGTGTTGTACGCCAGCAGAAACCTCTTTCACGCGAGGAATATGCGGCCAGCCATAGCGCTAGCCCTGACGATATTTTGCTGGTTGAGCGCTTTGCGCTCGACTATAATCTGCTGATTCTGGAAGCGGACGCAGTACGCCGTGTTGTGCGTTTATCCGGCAGCGCCGAGGCAATTAATGCAGCTTTTGAGACTCAGCTTCAGAACTACAATTATCAGGGAGGTACCTATCGTGCTCGTACTGGTACCCTCACTATTCCTGCCCAACTGGCCTCTGTTGTGACTGGGGTCTTTGGTATTGATAATCGCCCCCAGGCCTATTCGCGCCGCATAAAAGCCAGTGCCACACCTTCCGCATCCTATACTCCTCCACAACTGGCACAACTCTATGATTTCCCTAAACAGGGCAATGGCTCTGGTCAGACTATTGGCATCATCGAGCTGGGAGGTGGCTACCGCCCTGAAGATCTGACAACGTATTTTGGACAGCTAGGGATTCCTGTGCCAACAGTAGTGAGCGTCTCCGTCGATGGAGGCCAGAATGCTCCCACTACTCCCACCAGTGCCGATGGCGAGGTTGCGCTCGATATTGAGGTCGCTGGCGGTGTTGCTCCTGGCGCAAAAATTGCTGTCTACTTCGCCCCCAATACAGATGCTGGCTTCCTTGATGCCATCACTACCGCCATCCACGATACGACTAATAATCCGTCTATCCTCTCAATTAGCTGGGGCCAGGCCGAGTCTGGCTGGACCAGCCAGGCGATTCAGAATATGGATAGCGCCTTCCAGTCCGCTGCCTCTCTTGGCGTGACCGTCTGTGTTGCCGCCGGTGATAGTGGTTCTAGCGATAGTGTCCAGGATGGCAATGCCCACGTCGATTTCCCCGCCTCTGATCCCTATGTCCTGGGTTGTGGAGGAACCAGTCTCGTCAGCGCGAATGGCAGTATTAGCAGCGAGGTTGTCTGGAACGACGATCCCACCTCTTCCGCAACAGGTGGTGGAGTCAGCGATGTCTTCGCCCTGCCGAGCTGGCAGACAAATGCCAATGTCCCACCCTCGGTCAATGCTGGCAATAAGGTTGGCCGTGGTGTCCCGGATGTCTCTGGCGATGCCGATCCGCAAACGGGCTATCAGGTTCTCGTCGATGGCCAATCTGCGGTCTACGGTGGCACAAGTGCTGTTGCCCCTCTCTGGGCTGGCCTGCTTGCCCTTGTCAATCAGCAGATTGGGAAATCCGTAGGCTTTCTTAATCCCTCGCTTTATCAACTCCCTCAAACAAGTGCTTTCCATGATATCACGCAGGGAAATAATGGTAGCTACTCGGCTGGACAGGGCTGGGATGCCTGCACAGGGCTAGGCTCGCCCGATGGCGCAAACCTCCTGGCCGCCCTGAAACCCACCGCTTCCTAAATTTTTTAGTAGGGCAGCTCTGGCGGTTAGGGACTGTAAAAAAATAATCGCCGTCGCATAGATGTTTACGCTAAGATTTGTAACATCCTAGCGTAAACAGCCTGTGATGATAGCCGCAGTCGCCTCAAAGGTCTGAGAGCCAAGATCAACGCCTTGCGGCGAGGGTGCTGTTTTTTCCTGGAGAGACCTCACACCAGCCGATGCCCGCCGTCGACAGGTAAAACAGTAGCAGTCGTAAACTTGTTCTCCATCAGAAAAATGGCCGCGTGGCCGATGTCTGAGGGGCGACCAATGCGACCAGCAGGCAGGCGCTGCGCCATCTGCTCAAACATGGCAGACTTATTGGCTGCCAGGGCCGAAGTTTCCCAGCTTGGCGTATCGATCCAGCCGGGCGAGATGGCATTGACGCGCACTGGTGCCAGGGCGATGGCCAGGGCATAGGTAAATGAGAAGAGTCCGCCATTGACTGCTGCCACAAGCGCGGCAGTTGGCATCGGGCGCTCAGCGGCGATCCCAGCGGTGAAGGTAATTGAGCCGTGCTTGTTGATCTGCCTTGCGGCATATTTCGAGAGCAGCAGCGCTGCGACAAGCTTCGCGTCGATCGTCTTGCGTGCGGCCTCCAGGTCAAAGTCGCGAATTGGCTGGTAGGCGAGATGAGAAGCAGCCGAGACGAAAAGATGATCGAAGTTCCCGGCAGTCTCAAACAGGCGGCGCACCTCATCTTCGCTTGTGACATCCGCTGCGATCGACCTCACATGCTCCGCGCCCGCCAGATCCTCGGCAGCCTGCGCCAGCCGCGCCGGGGAACGCCCCACGATGATCACTTCAGCCCCTTTCGCCAGAGCCGCCTGCGCGACGCCAAATCCCATGCCAGAGCTACCCCCAACAACGATGATAGTGTTTCCGGTAATATCCATAGTGTTGTCTCCTTGATGTGTTATCTTGTGTCAGTAAACCCGTTCTCAACCCATCGAAAGTGTATAATGGAAAGTATTCTCGAACCAGACGACCGTTTATCATAGGAGCGGGACTCCTATGATGGATAGCGAATTGATTCCATTCATCGTGCCTCAGCAACATTCGCGCATGGGGGAAGGATCACGACGAAGCACCGCCTCCATCGTGATGAGCATTCGCCTAGGTAACAGTAGCAGCTAAAGGGAGCAACATGACAAGCCAGCAGGAGCAATTACGCGTCCAGGAACTGGAGATTTTTTGCGCACCAGAAGGGGCCGGATTGCTCCTGAGCGGGTCGGTCTGCCACGTGGAGAGAGGCGGAGGACGCCCGGTTTGAGGCGCGCGGAGGTGGCGCAACTAGCGGGCGTAAGCGTGGATTGGTATACCTGGTTGGAACAGGGACGCCCGATCAGTGTTTCAATTCAAGTGCTCGAAAGCCTGGTTCAGGCTCTCCAACTGGACGCCAACGAGCGCGAGCATCTCTTCTTCCTGGCTCATCAGCAGCCACCGCCAGAAGGAACTCCGCTGCGCGAGACGGTCAGCGCGACCTTGCAGCATTTTCTTGATCATCTTGACACCAGTCCGGCCTTCGCGATCGGGCCGCGCTGGGATATTGTCGCCTGGAATGAGGCCGCGCGCGTCGTGCTGTATGATTTCCCCAACATGACGACGCGCGAGCGCAATGTTGTCTGGCTCACCTTTACCTCTGCCTCTCATCGCCAACTGGTGGTAGATTGGGACAAGCATGCTCGCCGCATTCTCGCGCAATTTCGGACCAGCTACGGGCGTTTTCCCGGCGATCCGTGGATGACGGAACTGATCAACGATCTGCTGGCCGCCAGCCCCGAATTTCGCGCGTGGTGGTCCGACCATGAGGTGCTACGCGGGCCAGAGGGCAAAAAGGTGCTCAACCATCCCCAGGCGGGCTACCTGGCTTTTGAGCATCTCATGTTTCAGATGTATGATGAGCCAGACTTGAAGGTGATCGTGTATACACCCATCAATGAAGGGGGACAGCAGCGAAAATTCGCCAGCTTCTAGTCTATTGGCGCGATCAGCCGATTTGTGCCGATAGACTAGAAGCAAGGCCACAGTTATTCTCATAGGGCTAGTGAGAAAAAACGTGGGGAGGAAGCCCGTGCCAAAACAGAGATTTATAAAGTTATTTTTTAACAGGCCCTTAGTGGTGGCGGATCTGGCGGCGACCCTAACTTGCCTCGTCGCCTGGG
>CAVZQK010000046.1:0-4027 GCA_963777355.1 uncultured Chloroflexia bacterium | reverse complement strand
AGATAGCGCATCCATTCTGTTCAAGCTGTTTGGGTAGAAAGACTATCTTATTCCAGCGCAGATTAAATTTCTCCAATTCCGTCAGGTCGCCCGTACTCTTTCAGGCAGCGAGACCAGTCTGTTCGCCCTCAAATCGCAAAAAGTAAGGCTACTCAACTCGCCAATAGTAGGTGGGAGAGTAGCCACCTGATTATTTCTCAAATCCAGATCAGTCAGTCTGCTTAGTTTACTAATAGAGGCCGGTAGCGCCAGCAAGCGATTATTCGAGAGATCAAGCTTTCTCAATTGTGCCAGATCGCCTAGTGTTTCAGGCAGAGAGACAAGCTGATTATTCTTCGCATGCAGCTCTTTTAAATTTGTCAGCTTGCCTATTGCTGCTGGTAGCGTGCCCAGTTGATTATTGTAGAGCCGAAATTCTCGGAGAGCTGCCAGTTTGCCGATGCTTTCAGGCAAGATCGTCAACTGGTTATCCGAAATATTTAAATATCTCAGGTTTGTCAGCCTGCTCAGAGATTCAGGAAGTTCTGTCAGATGGTTATTGTGCAGGTAAAGATAAAATGTAAGATTGTGCAGATTGCCAAGTGCATCAGGCAGTTCTCTCAGCTCATTGTGGCCTACATCCAGAGTATGCAGTCGTGTCAATTTGCCAATATCCTCAGAAAGAAACGCTAATCGGTTTTCCGCTATATTTAACAGCTCCAGACCTGTAAGCCGCCACAATGTATCAGGCAGGGTGGTTAATTGATTGTGTCCCAGACTGACTTCTCTCAGACTACTTAAACCCTCAATGCTTGCAGGAACCAGGCTCAATTTATTATTGTAGGCATGCAAAATTTTAAGCTGCGCAGAGTTGAGCTCAGATTCTCAGGAAGGTGCGTGAGCTGATTTTTATCCACATGGATCTCTTCTAATTGCCTCAAGTCTCCAAGCGTTTCAGGTAGGACCCGCGATCTGGTTATCATCGAGGTAGAGCTGTTTCAAATGAAGCAAGTTGCTAAATGAATCAGGAAGGGAGAGAAGCTGAATTCCCAGTCAAATCTATAACTTGCAGGTGAGCCAATTGCCCAAGAGACTCAGGCAAAGCTTTTAATCCACAATATCGAGCCGACAAAGCGACAACCGCATTATTTTCAATACAAACAGCTATCTCTAACTCTCTCCTCTCAATCACCCCCTTTGAAACAACAGGAATTATCTCTCCTTCAGTAGGATAACCCTTCTCTCGTAGCACTGCTCCCAGCTCTGCTAATACACTCATTTCGTCTCTTGAAAGCATATTCTTTTCCATCGTAAACCCTTTCCATCTATTTATATTCTTTTAACAATCTTGCCCTTCCAATTTTTGCCCCTTATCTCCATCCATTTTATCTCAAGTATTGCTTCTCTCACTTGAAATAAGAGTCAGGGAGAGGTGTTTATCTCTGGTTTCATCCCTCTCTATTTTGTCAAGCGATGCTCTCGCCTTTCAGGTTGTGTCTACCCGGACACTTTTTGGAGTGGTACACGCAAATGCTTGCGGGTGAAAAAACCCTACACACGCTACACACTCGACAGAAGGTGCATGGGAGGCGGCTGGAACCCGACATACGTTTCTGAGAAAACCCTACATACCTGACATTTTGCTCGGTTTGAACAGCAAGAAGGAAAAATCTGTTTCCTGTGTTCACCTTTTTCCTGAATATGATCATTCGGGAAAGATGAGAAAGGAGCCTCTAGAATTCTATCGGCAGAGGAAGAGAATTCTTGAGGGTGATCTCTACTTCTTTTGTTCACCTTTCAAAAATGTCCGGGAGAGAGCGTTGTGTCTAGTACTCCGTCAAAGTTTCGTGGTAGGGGAGATTGACAGAGTACTAGCTATATCATTGTGCATCTATAAGGTCGTCCAATAAGTGTTATCATCATAAGGAAGTATCAGATACCTCTTAATAATGATGTAGTGTTGTATCAAGGAGAGAAAGCTATGGCAGATCAAACCCCTCAGTCTCGTGTCACCCTCCCAGGTAGCGAACGCAATGCTCTAGAGGGCGCACAAGCGCTTGGCCCGGTTGATCCTCATGAAACTATTGAAGTGAGCGTCTATCTCCGCCCTTCGACTACCAGTAACCTGGCGCAGGATATTGAGAATCGTGTTGTGCGCCAGCAGAAACCTCTTTCACGCGAGGAATATGCGGCCAGCCATAGCGCTAGCCCTGACGATATTTTGCTGGTTGAGCGCTTTGCGCTCGACTATAATCTGCTGATTCTGGAGGCGGACGCAGTACGCCGTGTTGTGCGTTTATCCGGCAGCGCCGAGGCAATTAATGCAGCCTTTGAGACGCAGCTTCAGAACTACAATTATCAGGGAAGTACCTATCGTGCTCGTACTGGTACCCTCACTATTCCTGCCCAACTGGCCTCTGTTGTGACTGGAGTCTTTGGTATTGATAATCGCCCCCAGGCCTATTCGCGCCGTATAAAAGCCAGCGCCACACCTTCCGCATCCTATACTCCCCCACAACTGGCACAACTCTATGATTTCCCTAAACAGGGCAATGGCTCTGGTCAGACTATTGGCATCATCGAGCTGGGGGGTGGCTACCGTCCTGAAGATCTCACAACGTATTTTGGACAGCTACGGGATTCCTGTGCCAACAGTAGTGAGCGTCTCCGTCGATGGTGGTCAGAATGCTCCCACTACTCCCACCAGTGCCGATGGCGAGGTCGCGCTCGATATAGAGGTTGCTGGCGGTGTTGCTCCTGGCGCAAAAATTGCTGTCTACTTCGCCCCCAATACAGATGCTGGCTTCCTTGATGCCATCACCACCGCCATCCACGATACGACTAATAATCCGTCTATCCTCTCAATTAGTTGGGGCCAGGCTGAGTCTGGCTGGACCAGTCAGGCGATTCAGAATATGGATAGCGCCTTCCAGTCCGCTGCCTCTCTTGGTGTGACCGTCTGTGTTGCCGCTGGCGATAGTGGCTCCAGCGATAGTGTCCAGGATGGCAATGCCCACGTCGATTTCCCCGCCTCTGATCCCTATGTCCTGGGTTGTGGAGGAACCAGTCTCGTCAGCGCGAATGGCAGTATTAGCAGTGAGGTCGTCTGGAACGACAATCCTACCTCTTCCGCAACAGGTGGTGGAGTCAGCGATGTCTTCGCCCTGCCGAGCTGGCAGACAAATGCCAATGTCCCACCCTCGGTCAATTCTGGCAATAAGGTTGGCCGTGGCGTCCCGGATGTCTCTGGCGATGCCGACCCGCAAACGGGCTATCAAGTTCTCGTCGATGGTCAATCTGCGGTCTATGGTGGCACAAGTGCCGTTGCCCCTCTCTGGGCTGGCCTACTTGCCCTTCTCAATCAGCAGCTTGGGAAACCCGTAGGCTTTCTCAATCCCTCGCTTTATCAGCTCCCTCAAACAAGTGCTTTCCATGATATCACGCAAGGAAATAATGGTAGCTACTCGGCTGGACAGGGCTGGGATGCCTGCACAGGGCTAGGCTCGCCCGATGGGGCAAACCTCCTAGTTGCCCTGAAACCCACCGATTCCTAAATTTGTTAGTAGGGGCAGCCTCTCTCCCGGACTTTTTTGGAAAAGGCGAAAAAACGAGCGTCATCGGCTTTTGTAGGGAGACCATGAAGCGTGCAGGCAACCTCCCTCCGCAGAAAATCCTTGCCCGCACGCGTAATCGTGTCCTCCTTGACGAGCGATTCTCTCGCCCTGCAAAAAGTGTCAGGGAGAGAGGGAGGGGAAGCACGTGGTTTTTGAAGAGCGAGGGAAGCGTGCGGAGAGATGGAGAGGGATAAAACCGTAGATAAACACCTCTCCCTACCTGCTCTTTCGAGCGAGATAGGAGATAGGGTACAGAAGCACGAAAGAGAGCTTCCGTTCTGATGCGAGAGGATTGCTCGGCGGGGAGGAGACGGTCTGCCCTACGCGAGGTGAGTCGGAGGCGAGAGATGTTGGGCCGACCTTTTGCCGTCTTTCCTCAATGTGTCCGCGGGAGAGGGTGGCGCTAATGGCTAACGGTTGCCTCGTCGCCTGAG
>CAVZQK010000045.1:0-6862 GCA_963777355.1 uncultured Chloroflexia bacterium | reverse complement strand
ATGCTGATATTTCAAATGAAAGCATCTCGCATTAAAACAGATATTAGGAGCATTGTCTTCGTCACCGCAAATGCTTAGATACAATGAGAATACAATTGTCTAAGCAAATGCCTTCCAGTGTCATTTTGACGATAGGATACAGTGTGCGATATAAGTAGAGGTGCAGTGAATGCGAGAAGCCAGACGGAAAGAATTGTTACTCTTGCTCAGCATTTTGCTCATCTTCCTGGAGCAGTGACAATTGTCTCAAGGCCCTTAAGTATTAACGGAACGGAAAACCACGCTAATGAATTTGCCCTTTTGTGAAGGTATGGAGGCACTGCGCTAGAGCTGCTCTCGAAGCTTTCGTTTCTTGACGTAGGTATTGAGAGCGAAGTGGTTGGCATATCCCAATAGACTGGCAATCTTGCACACAGAAAGTCCCAACGTAAGCAACTCTTTTAGATACTTGGGAGATCGATATTAAACTTACTTTTTTGAATGGTTCCCTTTGGCTTTCCTAGCGTAACACCCTAACTTTTCTTCGCGCTTAAATAATGAATGGCGAGATAGTTCTGGAAACTACCATTATCAAACAGGGTCTGGTACTCCACATGTGGCCAGGCCTCCCTATGCAGGTTGGACTTCACCTCCGAGCAGCGGTTCGGGTGGTAGCTTGTATTCATATTGTTGTTAAATACGCATTCCAAAGGAAGTCTGGAGTATCAGAAGGAAACTAATTTTTCAGCAAATACGTCTTTTCCTTTAGGACGTTCTTATAACAACAAGAAAGAAGGATATCCATGAAGCGTCTCTCTCTATTAGGGATAGTTCGCTGGCTTAGTAGTAGCCGCATTCATTTTGATGCATGCTATCGGGAACGTTCAACATCAAGTCCTCAGCCACCTACGCCTTTTGGTGGTTCAAATCGAAATCATGGTCAACAACCTGCCGGACATATGTCCGGCATTCAGCCACAAAGTGCATTACTTAACAGCAACCAGACATTCACATCTGTAGATGTTGAAACGACCTGCTGACAGATGCTCTAGCGCAAGACGTTGCACGCCAAAATTGGACGCAGACCATTACGTTTGTATCCGCACAAGCTTTAGGCCAGCAGCTCGGCGAAGAATTTAGCCAGAATTCACCAATCCTGTGCTACGTTGAATTTGCGGGAAAAACACCTGTTGTGATTAACGAAGTACGCGTAGCACCTGAAGCCAAGGTTCCAAGTTTCACTAAAGCATATGAAGTTTTTGATGCGCAAACGGGTGATCAACTTACCTGGGTGCAAAGCCGTAAATAGACACGGCAATTCTACAAAAATCCCAACGTATAGGGGCAATACAAACAGTCATCACGCCGCAGGCAAGATACCTCCACTCTGCGGCGTGATGACTGTTTGTAGTATCATTATCGTCTCTTACAGAAGAGGTATCTAGCACGACAAGACTTGCTTCAGTGGTAAGTAAATAATCTGTTCATGCATTTATTCAAGGCAGTCCTAATAAGTATCCCAACATTTTTACCCCCCGAAATCGGTTCTCCGTCATCGGCTCTTCCGCACTTTGCGTGATAAGACCTTCCAGTGTCATTTTGTAGAAAAGCTAACTAGGTAAGATAGAATTACATCTTAATGCTTTTTCGTTTTGTTTCTCTGCGGTTATTTTGATCTAGGTTATCTAGAATTTGAAGCATCTGAAGGGATCGACTGGATTTGGGAGCATCGCATTGATGATCTCGTAGAATTTGGGGTGTAAAGATGATTGAAATTGATGTTTTAGAGGCAAAGCGGCTAGAAATGCAGTCTCTGATTGAAAATAAAAAATCGCAAGAAGAGAGGAATAAAACAGGCCAATTCGCTACACCAACAAAGCTTGCAATTGATATTTTAAAATATGCAAAATCCTTCTTCCTAGAAGATGATAAAATTCGTTTTCTTGATCCAGCATTTGGTACAGGTTCTTTCTTTTCAGCACTCCTGAGAGATTCCCTCTATATAAAATTATTGAGGCTATCGGTTATGAAATTGATCCAATATACAGCCAAAGAGCTATTGAATTGTGGCGAGAGACAAGCTTACAACTCCATTTTACTGATTTTACTTCTGTACTTCCCCCTAATATAGATAATGAAAAAGCTAATTTACTTATTTGTAATCCTCCTTATGTCAGGCATCATCACTTAACAAAAACAGAAAAACAAAGATTGGCAGAACTTGGTAATCAGGCAACGGGAATAAAACTTCAGTGAGCAAACAGGATTATACGGACATTTTCTTTTTTCTGCCCATAACTGGCTTGCAGAAAATGGCTTAGCGGGATGGCTCATTCCTGCTGAGTTTATGGATGTGAATTATGGGCAAAAAATTAAAGAGTATTTACTCACTAAAGTAACTCTTTTGCATATTCATTGCTTTGATCCTAAGGATATGCAGTTTCAAGATGCACTAGTCTCATCATCTATAGTATGGTTCAAAAAATCCCTTCCGCCTGATAATCATACAATCCTGCTCACCAAAGGAGGAACCTTAACTATCCCTCGAAATTCATAAGCATATCAGCAAAAGAGAACTCAGTAATATGAAAAAGTGGGCTAGCACTTTTTCTACGACACAAAAGCAAGAGGTTGTAGAGAGTGAATTTGGGGAATATCTCTCAAAAATATCTGTTATCTCTCCCACGCCAACACTATCCCATAGACCTATATTATCCGATTTTTTTCATATAAAAAGAGGTATAGCTACTGGAGCAAATAACTTTTTCATTCTCAGTCAGGAAGAGGTTATGAAATATCAACTTCCTAAAGACGTTCTAACCCCTATCCTCCCCAATCCCCGTTTCCTGACAAGTGATGAGGTTCTGGCCGATTTGCATGGATACCCTGTGTTAGAAGAACATTTCTTTTTGCTCACTTGTGATCTAGCAGAGGAGGATATCAAAATAAAGCATCCCTCTCCTATGGAACTATTTACAAATTGGTAGGCAAAGAGGCATTAATAAAGGTTACTTATGTAGTAATCGCAAACTTTGGTATACGCAAGAAAAGAGAGCCGCCAGTACATTTCTTTGCGCTTATATGGGACGACAGAAGGTAGATAAGGATAGACCATTTCGTTTTATAATAAACTATTCTAAAGCGACTGCTAACAATGCCTATCACAATTTATATCCAAATATTTTTTTGCAGCAGATTTTTGAAAATACCCCCGAAATGATTCGCGTTATTGGACAAGCACTCCAGGCTATTTCAGCAGAAATATTAATAAATGAAGGCAGAGTTTATGGAGGAGGGTTGCATAAAATGGAACCTAAAGAGTTAGCAAATGTGCCAGCAGATATAGTACTCTCAAAACTGAAGAATTATCAGGGCTTGATTCCTGTTTTTGACAAAGAAAAGGTAGCAAACCAAAGTTTGTGGGCTTATGAAGAATAGCGGGGGAAGGACTCGAACCTCCGGCCTTTGGGTTATGAGCCCAACGAGCTAACCACTGCTCCACCCCGCGTCGAGGACATGCTTAGAATAATACAAATCAACGAACTTGTCAATAAAATATGCGTACTAAAATACTGCTACCTCTATTTGTGGCTCATCTCCTTAATCCACAAAACTATCCACCAGATCACTAAGACGGAGGGATGCTGATAGAACACCCAATTAGCTAATTGGAGTTCCACCAGCATCTACTTCAGGCTAGAGGCGTTCGATAATCATGGCATTGGAGAGTCCGCCACCTTCGCAGATGGTTTGTAGACCATAGTGGCCATTGGTACGCTCCAGTTCGTTGAGGAGGACGGTGGTCAGACGCGCTCCGGACGCTCCTAGAGGATGGCCGATGGCGATGGCTCCGCCGTTCACATTGACTTTTGCCGGGTCGGCGTGCAGTTCACGTTCCCAGGCCAGAACGACGCTAGCAAAGGCTTCATTGATCTCAACCAGGTCCATCTGTTCCAGGCTGAGGCCCGATTTCGCCAGGGCTTTACGCGTGGCGGGAATAGGTGCGGTAAGCATAAAGATAGGATTATCGCCCGCTACAGCAAATGAGACAAAGCGAGCACGCGGTTTAAATCCAAGTCGTTCGGCAACTGTTCGCTCCATAATCAAAACTGCCGAGGCACCATCGCTGATCTGCGAAGAATTGCCGGCGGTAATCAGACCATCGGGCTTGAAGGCTGGTTTGAGAGAGGCAAGTTTCTCCAGGCTGGTATCAGGTCGTATCCCCTCGTCATGCTCAAATAAAGCATTTGAACCATCTTCATTCTGAACCTGAATCGGGATAATCTGCGAGGTAAATCGGCCCTCTGCGGTGGCGCGAGCGGCGCGGCGATGGCTCTCCAGACTATAGGCATCCAGCTCCTCGCGACTGATCTCCCATTTCTTCGCGATAAGATCTGCGCTAATCCCCTGGTGCACAAGCTTATCGTCGTAGCGGGCAATCATACGTGGGCCATAGGGCACACCGGGTCCCTGAGCATTCGAGCCGAGCGGGATTCTGGTCATTGACTCTACGCCCCCGGCAATCGCAATATCATATGCGCCACTGAGCACTCCCTGGGCGGCAAAGTGGATGGCCTGCTGACTCGAACCACATTGGCGGTCCACAGTCGTTCCAGGGACAGATTCAGGGAAACCAGCGGCAAGCACTGCATTTCGAGCAATATTCAGACTCTGCTCACCTACCTGGCTCACACAACCAATAATTACATCATCGATTAACGATGGGTCTAAACCGACACGTTTCACCAGAGCCGCAAGCACCTCTGCCTGCAAATCAACCGGGTGCCAGCCCTTCAAGCGTCCATTTCGACGACCTACAGGAGTACGAACAGCATCTACAATGACAGCTTCACGCAGTGTCGCCATGACTTCTCCTCCTAGCAAGGCTTATCGCGTTACATCAAATATACGCTTTCTTTTCACTCCACAGTAAGCCACATCCATTTCTTTCTGTCTAGCAACCAAAGAAAGAGTTCTCATTCTGAGGATAATTTGAGAAAGAGGGGGTCAAAAATCAGCGCTCGCTTGCGGCTTTGCGTTTTTGTCCCTTGCTGAAGAGAGAGCATTGAGAATGTGAGATACTTCACATCTTTAGTGGTAATTACCTTCTATAATCCTGTAGAATAATCCCATCAGGCTCTAGATCTCTTGTTTTAAACATGCTGATGATTGTCTCCAGATGTTCCTCATAGGAGAAAAGGAAATATGGTAGAACGAACATGAAAATGAGACCAGAAAAAAACACACCTTTCTTTTTCTTAAAAGACCTCTTTTTATCGAAACGGCCCGTAAGACCCCGCACTTTGAAGGCGGGGAGACAAGAGCCTCCCTGTTTTGGTGGATTGGGTGGGGGAATGACCACCTTTCTCCTAGAGTACTTGTAGCGCAGGACGAATAGGCTATTGCGCCTTTTCTCATGCCGAGCTACAATTTCCCTATCATCTGTTGTCTGCCTTATTTGCAAAGAAAGGAGTCTTCCCACATGGCACGCGAAAAGAAGCCTCGCCAGAAGCGCGAACCACGCCCCAAGAAAGATCCCGCTCTGCGCAACAAGATGTACAAATTTCGACTCTACCCCACACGCAATCAGGTTGGCAAACTGGAGTGGACCTTGCGCCGGTGCAAAGAACTCTATAACGCAAGCGTGGAAGAGTGCCGCGAAGCCTACCGCCTGTGTGGCGTCAGCGTCTCCTATCAGATGCAGGCCGACCAGTTGCCTGAGATCAAGGAAGAGCGACCAGAATATCAAGAGATCCATTCTCAGGTGCTTCAAGACGTGCTCAAGCGGCACGACAAAGCGATGCAGAACTTCTTTCGCCGCGTGAGTGAAGGCCAAAACCCAGGGTATCCCCGCTTCAAGTCCAATAGCCGGTATCACTCCTTTACCTATCCACAAGGCGGCTATGACCTGGTGGGCTTGCCCAAGAAGAAGCAGGGCGAGAAGTGGGAGAAGAAGACGCTGCGGCTGGCCCTCTCCAAGATTGGTCATATCAAGATCGTGGTGCATCGTCCCATCGAGGGCAAGATCAAAACCTGCTCCATTAAGAGAGAGGGAGATCAATGGTACGCCTGCTTCAGCGTGGAGTATGCCTTTGATCCCACGAAGGTCTTTCACCCTTCGACGGAGGCAGTAGGTATCGATGTGGGTCTGAAGAGCTATGCCGTGCTCTCCAATGGTGCCACCATCGACAACCCACGCATCTACCGCGCCACTGAGGAGCAGATCAAGGCCTCGCACAAGCAGCTTGCTCGTCGCACACGTGGCAGTCATCGGCGCAACCGAGCCAAGCGTGAACTGTCGGTGTTGTACCGCAAGACGCGCCACCGTCGCCAAGACTTCCTGCATCAGCAGTCGCGCCGGCTGGTCGAGCAGTATGGCACCCTCGTCTTTGAAGACCTCCAGATCACCAACATGGTCGCCAGGCCCAAACCCAAGCAGGACGAGGAAACTGGCGCGTTTCTGCCTAACGGGGCTGCCGCGAAAGGTGGCCTCAACAAGAGTATTCTCGATGCCGCGTGGGGAAGCTTCACACGGCTGTGTGCAAGCAAAGCGGAAGAAGCTGGCTGCACCGTCGTCAAAGTGTCCCCACGCAACACCACGCAGGACTGTAGCGGCTGCGGCTCCCTGGTCCCCAAAGACCTCACCGTCCGATGGCATTCTTGCCCGCAGTGCGGTTGTGAGTTGGACCGAGACGAAAATGCTGCAAGAAACATCCTGTACAGGTATAAGCATCCTGAAACTCCTATGGTCAAGCGTGAGAAAAAGCCACGCAAAACGAAAGACAGTGCTGGGGCGGGAAGCGTCCCACAGCCGCCCGGTGAGAACCCGCCTCACCCGGCGACTGTCCAAGCCCCCTGCTTGAGCGGGGGGTGCTTCACTATT
>CAVZQK010000044.1:0-179261 GCA_963777355.1 uncultured Chloroflexia bacterium | reverse complement strand
GGAGCGCACCATGAACTATGGCGCTGGCAGAGATCAATTGCAAGAGAGACTCCGTCCGGCGAGCGAGTGATCGGCGAGGAGGAGGAGGCCAAGCCGACCTGCCCTACGAGATTGGGAGAGTGGAGGAAAAGCGAGAAAGCGAGAAACTGAATTTCCGAGATTTTAGTTTCTCGCTTTTTGTATTGGTAAGAAGGCTATTAAGCGACGGGCAGGCGCATTGATCGATCAAAACTTTTGCGACTTCTGGGCGGGAGAACTCGCGAGGGGGAATCTCGCCGGATTGCAGCATCTGGCGAACTTTCGTGCCGCTCAGGATAATATGCTGGTCGCTATCATGGGGGCAGGTCTTCTTGGAAGCCATAGCATCACAGACGCGACAGAAGAAAGTATGATCGAAGAACATAGGCGTAATGCCGAGTTTCTCTGCGTCAAAGTCGGAGAAGATATGACTGGGCATCATAGGTACCATAGTAGTTGCCAACCCCAGCATGGTCGCGTCCGACGATGAAGTGGGAGCAGCCATAATTTTTGCGCATAAGAGAGTGGAAGATAGCTTCACGTGGTCCGGCATAGCGCATAGCGGCTGGAAGAACACCGAGGATGACGCGCTGCCGAGGATAATAGTTTTCCAGCAGGACCTCGTAGCAGCGCATACGCACATCGGCAGGAATATCATCGCCCTTTGTATCACCGACCAGAGGATGCAGGAAGAGGCCATCGACGGTCTCCATAGCACATTTCTGAATATATTCGTGAGCGCGATGGACAGGGTTGCGTGTCTGAAAGCCGACAACCTTTTTCCAGCCGCGTTCGGAAAATAAGGCGCGGGACTGAGTAGGAGTGAAGCGATACTGAGGGAAGGTCGGTGTCTGCAATGCAACCACGCGCACAGGTCCACCCAGAAGCACATCGCCCTGCTCATATAACACCTTAACGCCTGGGTGCGCCGCTTCTTCGGTCCGGTAGACCTGACGCGCCTCTAGAAGTTTATCATAGGTATATTTCTCTTCCAGAGTCAGGACAGCTTTTAGAGCTCCCTGATCATCCACCAGAGCAAGCTGCTGACCCTCAGCCAGCGAGGCGGCCTGTGCAGAGCTAACCGCAAGAGTGATGGGAATCGACCAGGGAAGGCCATTACTCAGATGCATAGAATTGACAACGCTGAGATAATCTTGCCGCGAAAGAAAGCCGTGGAGGGGACTATAAGCGCCAATTGCCAGCATTTCCAGATCGGCCAACTGGCGTGAGCCAATGGGAATCTGAGGCAAACTTCCCGCGAGTTCCAATAATGCTGCACGTTCTGTCTCGTCTACATAATTGAGAATCAGTGAGCCCCCATGAGGGGCGATTAAACCATCAGTCATAATTGCGTTTTTACTCCTAGAATCAATCCGTGAATATTTTTAGACCGCTTCCTCGATAGCTTCCTGCTGGACAATTGCGGCGCTAGCCTGTACCTCTGCGGCGTTTAAATAGCCGAGCGCTTGCAATTTAGCGAAGATGCGTTCAATGCTCTCTTCAATAGTCTCATTGTTTGTCTCAACAACGAGATCGGGATGCTCCGGCTCTTCATAAGGATCATCAACGCCGGTAAAATTCTTAATCTTGCCCTCATCGACGAGCTTATAGAGGCCTTTCACATCGCGCTGGCGGCAGACATCGAGGGGACATTTGACATATATTTCGACAAAATTGCCAATCTCCTGACGTGCCCACTCGCGGGCCTCGCGATAAGGAGCGATGGCAGCAGAGATACAGATCACGCCATTGCGGGTCAAGAGACTGCACACAAAGGCGATGCGTTTAATATTCGTATCGCGATCTTCGCGGCTAAAGCCGAGGCCCTTGCTTAAATGTGTGCGGACGACATCGCCATCCAGAATTTCCACATTGCGCCCTATAGTCTGAAGACGTTTTTCGATAGCTTCAGAGAGAGTACTTTTCCCTGATCCAGAGAGTCCAGTAAACCAGATAGTAAAGCCGGTATGTGCCATAAAACTTGTATAGTCTCCCTTGTATATGTTTCTTTCTTCACCATCTGGTTCACCAGATAGTAACCTTCTCTCTATTATATGATTTAATTGATTGATGGTGTCAACAATAATTGTAGTAAAGAAGAGATTCCTGCTATTCCATACAGGAAAAGTTTCGAGGGACGTACATTTTATCTATGAGAAGAGAGGGCAGATTTAGAAGTGTTATTCAAGCCACAAAAGAAGTGTATAGTCGAGCATAGCGAACAGACTTGATTGGGGGTATAGTATGAGTATGTTAAACAAAATAATGCTCCCTTGCATAAACATAATAAAAAGTGTGAGGCTTAGGAAGCATGTGAGCGATTACAGGAGTAAATGGTATGGCTGGTAGTAACAAATTACGTGTAGCAGTGATTGGTGCAGGAAACTGTGCAAGTTCTTTAGTACAGGGGGTGCAATATTATCGCGAGGCAAAAGCGGAGGATTTTATCCCTGGATTGATGCACGTCAATCTTGGTGGTTATCATATCAGTGATATCGAATTTTCTGCGGCCTTTGACATAGACAGCGAAAAGGTAGGGAAAGACCTGAGCGAAGCGATCTTTGCGGGTAAGAACAACACCTATCGTTTCGCGGAAGTCCCTTTTCTGAATGCAAAAGTATATCGTGGCATGACGCATGACGGATTGGGGAAATACCTCTCGAAGGTCATCACAAAGGCTCCTGGTCAGACAGCGGACATCGTAAAGGTCTTAAAAGACACCGGAACAGATCTCGTAGTGAGCTACTTACCAGTTGGTTCAGAGACTGCAACCAAGTGGTATGTAGAGCAGTTGCTCCAGGCGGGGGTAGGATTTGTGAACTGTGTGCCAGTTTTTATTGCGCGTGAGGATTATTGGCAGAACCGCTTTAAGGAAGCGGGGTTACCGATGATCGGAGATGATATCAAGAGCCAGGTTGGAGCGACCATTGTCCATCGCGTCCTGGCGAGGCTTTTCCGAGAGAGAGGAGTCAAGCTTGAGCGCACCATGCAATTGAATGTGGGTGGGAACACCGACTTCTACAACATGCTAGAGCGGGACCGTCTTGAATCGAAAAAGATCAGCAAAACGAATGCCGTCACCAGTCAGCTTGATTATGATCTAGGAGAGGACAACGTCCACATTGGTCCTTCCGACTATGTCCCCTGGTTGACTGATCGTAAATGGGCATATATCCGTCTAGAGGGTCGAACCTTTGGGGACGTGCCATTGAACGTAGAGTTAAAGCTAGAGGTTTGGGATTCGCCGAACTCAGCGGGAGTCGTCATTGATGCAGTGCGTCTGGTAAAGATTGCGCTTGATCGTGGTATTGGTGGCTCGTTAGAGGGGCCCAGCTCATACCTGATGAAATCGCCGCCAGTGCAATATCACGACGACGAGGCGCGTGAGCTCGTTGAGGCATTCATTCGTGGAGAGCAGCCAGTTAGCAAGCCTGCAACAGAACACGCGAATGGGCACAGCAGCGAGGCGACAGAAGAGATAGTACAAAACCTTTAATACTCCTGGTAGAGGAGAGTTTTTCGGCAAATCGCCAGTGCAAAGCAAAGTCACCGCTCAGTCTCAATCTGAGCGGTGAGGAAGAGTCTTAAATTATCGTTGTTGTATAGGTGAGTTCTGTTGATTAGATTGATCTGTAGCAGCTACACGCAGCAGCTCTTCGCGAACAATCGTCACATCAGGGGGCGCACTGATACCGATCTTCACGCGCTCGCCTTCCACGGCCAACACCGCGATGTTGATCACGCCAGCAAGCACAATACTTTCACCAACTTTTCGCCGCAATACAAGCATGCTGCACGGCTCCCTTCATTAAAAGCATGTCCTAAAGCGTCCCTGCGCTGCGACAAACGCCATTCTGGCGCTTCTATCAGCGTGACCGCATAAGGAAAACCAGATAAACAGCTTTTTGCCGTTACCATTTCAGACGTAAAGATAACACAGACTGGGCATAAATTATACCCCTATTCGCTCATTTCTCCAATTTTTTTGTGATAAATGTTCTAGATAAAGTTGACTTGTTTTTTCAAGAGTGTCTCGGCAATCGCAAGACTATCGATTTGATAAGTTCCAGCGTGGACCAGTCTACGTAAAGCCTCGACGCGAGCGGCCCGTTCGGCTTCCCGGTGCTCTGTGCAGGGAGTGGCAGGATGTTCTCTCTGCCCTTGCCGGGCTTCATACTCTTCGCACGAGCTACTCACTGCGGTTTGGGCCTTAGCTTGTGTGCTCACCAGGTGGAGATGCATAGAATTTCCCTTTCATGAACGTCTTTCGCTCTCTATATTTTCTACAGAAGTATCTGGCATTTCTCGTCTTGAGTCTGGAATATACCTCTTCTATACACTGTACTACCAACGCCAACAAGCACGATGCTTTATTTCGCCCCATGCACCTGTTATATACAGTATACAGAGCAAGCATCTTCATTCAGGAGACCCGCTGTCTGGTTGGAGGGCCGCCGCTAGCTACAGGCTGAGAACCTTTTTTGCCGCTAAGATCCTTCTTATAATTCTTCGCCAACTTCGCAGTTTTCTGAGCATGATGAGCATCCAATTTTGCGTCATCCGTTCTATAGCTATGGAGCGAGCCGCGAAGGCGTAATATTGCCTGGATGTGCAGTTGACAGATGCGTGATTCAGAGACGCCCATCACCTTACTAATCTCCTTCATAGTAAGTTCCTCTGTATAGTACAGTGCAAGAAGCAATTGCTCGCGTTGTGGTAAAGCTTCGATAGCTTTAGCTAAAGCATTTGCAAGTTCCTGCTGTTCCACCTGATCGGCAGGAGTAGGATTTGCCTTATCCTCTAAAAGGTCCGCGATAGAGTTTGAATTCATCCTCATGGATAATAGAGCTAAGAGGGGCATCTAAAGAGAGCATCGTCGTACTGACCTCAAAAAGCATCTGCCGATAGCGTTCAACCGTTACCCCCATCTCAGTTGCGGCTTCCTCATCGGTTGCGGGTCGTTCCAGGCGTTGCTGCAAGATAGCGAGAGTTTTCTCAATCTGGCGTAAGCGAGAGATAGAGGAGCGTGGCAGCCAATTAAGAACGCGAAGTTGATCGATCACAGCGCCGCGTATTCTAGGGGTAGCAAAGGCCTCAAAGCGGACCCCTCTAGCAGGATCAAAGCGATCAATTGCATTTAAGAGACCGATCATGCCATAGCTCACAAAATCCTCAGCATCCAGCAGACTGGTGGGTGGTAGACCGAGGCGGCCAACCACAAAACGAACGAGAGGAGCATATTCAGTCACTAACGTATCGCGTAACTCCTGACGTCGAGTAGTACAAAATTCTGTCCAGAGTTCATCTACCGTTACTGATGCATTCATAAATAAATTTCCTTTCCAAGAAGTACAAGGGAGAAACATGGGCGATGGATAGGGATTGAGATAAAGAGGTTTCAGCTCTATTTCCTTCTGAGTAACAAGTGTCTGAGAGAGCGATTTTCGCTGTTGAATTATTTTCAGGCACCTATTTAGAGTGTATTGAGCAATAAGGTAGAGAAACATTGACGCAGGTCCCTGCTTAGAGATGCAAAAGTCCCGAAGGGGAAAAAAGAAAAAAGGGCTAAAGTTTTGTGTGAAGGGCCCGATAAAGAAAGTATCAGAGATACCTCATAGTGAGGTACCAGGAAAGACAGCCCCAATAGGGGAAGAAGTAAAGGGAGAAAACCGATGACCAATTTTTCACAGCCATTGATGGGTGGGCACGGAGAATCTAATGATCAGTATGCACAGCACACGGAGCAGGCGATGAGAAAGCTCCATATAGAGATAAACGAGACAGCAGTTGATCAAGACCAGACGCGCCTGGAGCAACTGATAAACAGTGGATTTGGCTGGGACGAGGCTATGAAAATACTAGGGATGCGTGAGCATATTTATGAGAACTCCGAGATGAAGCAGAGAATAGAAAATGATCCACGGATGCAGTTTGTGCGCTGGCTCATTGAGAACGATGAAATGAACGAGAGATAAGTGATTAAAAATTCCAGAGGGAAAGAAATTCGTGCTTGCCACATCATAAGAGATATGTTATACTCACGGCGGAGAGATGTCAGAGTGGTCGAATGTGCCGCTCTCGAAAAGCGGTAAGGTGCAAGCCTTCGTGGGTTCGAATCCCACTCTCTCCGCTTGGTCTGGAGGAGTCTCATAGTGGTCTAGTGAGCACGACTGGAAATCGTGTAAGGTGCAAGCCTTCGTGGGTTCAAATCCCACCTCCTCCGTACACTTCTATCCCCGCACTCAGAGAGGCCCATAAGTACGGCTGCATTGTAAAGAAGAAGAAGAATGCAGTAAAATTCTCCTAATTAGGACTGGCAAATAATCGAACTATGCCCATGAACTTCGCATGCCAGAGACTTCAAAGTTCCCATTAAACAAAGCAGTGCTTTTCATGAGATGGCCGTTAAGCAGTAGCATGTTTCTGGAGCAGAAGAGATGGCCAATAACAAACAAGCAGATCCTCAGAACGGTTTTTCGCAGCAGCTTGGAAATTATCGCCTCGTTCGCTCTCTTGGATCTGGCAGTTTTGCCTTTGTATACTTAGGAGAACATATCTACCTGAAGCGCCTGGCGGCAATCAAGGTACTAAGAACAGTACTATCCGAGCAAGAGATGCGGCGTTTTCTCGAAGAAGCAAGGCTACTTGCGAACCTTTCACATCCTCATATTGTCCGCGTGCTTGAATTTGCAGTAGCGCAGAGAGCAGCGATGCAAAACAGCCAGATAAAAGAGCTAGTACCATTTCTAGTCATGGACTATGCGCCCGCAGGAAATTTACGGAGCACGTATCCTGAAGGGACGCGTGTGGCGCTCGCGTTGGTTATCGACATCATCAAACAGGTAGCGGACGCACTTCAATATGCCCATGAGCAAAACATCATTCATCGAGATATCAAGCCTGAAAATTTGCTGATGAACGAGAGACAAGAGGTCATGCTCAGCGATTTTGGGCTAGCTTTATTTGCCCCTTCAGCAGATGTATTAAATCGCCAGAGAATGGCTGGGACACTAGCCTACACAGCGCCAGAGCAGCTACAAGGGAGACCATCATTTGCCAGTGATCAATATTCGTTGGGAATCATAACATATGAATGGCTATGCGGAACACGGCCATTTGAGGGAGAAGACGTCGAAATCATCATGCAGCAAGTCTCCTCTCCGCCGCCCCGGCTACAGAGCAAGAATCCCCTCATCATGCAAGCAGTTGAAGAAGTCGTCCTGAAAGCGCTGGCAAAAGATCCACAACACCGTTATCAGAACGTGCAAGCATTTGCCCAGGCCTTAGAAGAGGCAAGCCAGATCCAGGCGACGCACAAAGTAACGCGACCAGTAAAAGCGATAGCACTTCTCCCCACAACAGTAAAGAGAGAGTTCCCTGCATTTCATTATTTTGCGCAGAAAGCGGTTATCGCGCCGCCGATTGAGCAAAACAACGTTGATAAAGCTGAGATCGCCACGTTGATCGAGCAGGAACGTGCTGATTTTACAGACACCCTGAATCTGGAAGGCAAGCAAGCCGTAGGGATATCGCCTTCCACCATGAGAAATCGCCTGCGGATGATCCAAAAAGTGCGTGCATTCTGGATAAATGGCGTACTCAAACAATCGTTGCGTGGAGCATCTTTTATTACCTTAGGATTAGACGAGAGACAAGATGCAGTGGCCAGTGCGTGGTCGTCTATGCGCCAGCAAGGGGAGAAGCAAATTCAGCCACTAGCAGCAGGGACCACCATCACCAAGATCTACGAGCTGGCGGGGGGAGAACTATTAATCCTGGGTGAGGCTGGATCGGGGAAGACCACCCTCTTGTTAGAGCTAGCTCGCAACCTGTTGGATCGAGCCGAGCGAGATGAAAGAGCGCCAATTCCAGTCATCTTGCCCCTCTCGTCATGGACCGAGAAACAGCTTCCGCTTGACGAGTGGTTTATTGAGGAGTTAAAGAGCAAATATCAAGTGCCACATCTGCTTGGGGAGCAATGGATGCACAATGAAATGTTCTTGCCATTATTGGATGGATTAGATGAAGTAGCAGCAAATGTGCGTTCTGCCTGTATTATCGCAATCAATAGATATAAAGAAGAACATGGGCTTAATTCACTTGTAGTATGCAGTCGTCTGACAGACTATCTGCTTTATCCGCCGCGTGTGCTTTTAAACAGTGCGATTGTAGTGCGACCACTGACCGGTCAGCAGATAGAAGAGTATCTTCAGCACAGCACAGGGGAAATTTTCGCAGTCCTTTCCCACGCATTACGCAATGATCTAATCCTGCAACAAATGATGACGAAACCGCTCATGTTAAATATCATGGCATTAGCCTGTCAAAATAAATCCTCTGAAGAAATCTTGCAAATGTGCCGTCCCGAGGGGCGTTATCAACGTATCTTCAGAATCTACGTTGAGCAGATGCTCCATCGTTATCAAACAACAACAACATCTTCTGCCAAACACCTGACAGAGCAACTGGCTTATCTGGCGATGCAGATGCAGCGATACAACCAGACAGTTTTTTATCTAGAACAGCTCCAACCGGACTGGATCGAAGATAAGCGTTGGTTAGAGTTTTACAGATGGTTTGCAGTCATGCTACCCGGAGCGTTAATCGGAGCACTTACCGGTATTCTCAGTAACGTTTTATTCTTCCACGCAGGCAGCATCGGTGTTATTTATATCGATGCAGTTTATGGTACAGTAATAGGATATCTGCTCAGTGGCAAGCGAGCGATGAATGCAAAAAGTGCAGAGCAAGCGCCAGTAGTAGGTAATCTTAAAAGCGCTTCATTCAAAGGAGAAGGGTTAAAAGCAGTTCTTTTTGTGGGCCTGATCACCTTTCTTTTTATGGGGGCATCTAAGGGAATATGGGATCTACAGTAAGTGCGGGTCTGAGTACAGGAGTACTGACCGTTATAAGCCTGCGCCTGGTGTATATAGTATTGCGTGGAGTTTCAAGCAGAAACCTTGATAACCATTACCGTACACGGCCCAATGAAGGTATCAGGCGTTCTTTATTTCATAGTCTGGTAGGAGGCACGATAGGTATTTTTGTGACAACCTTGCTCTCCATTATAACAACCGTGATTGCTTTACTATCGAGTAATGGACTAGTCAGCTTACTCAATAGTAAAGTCTTGCAAGCTAGTCTAAAAATAGGTCTCTCGAATGCACTCTTACTTGGGCCTTCTAGCGGGCTACTAGCGGGTCTATTACTGGGAGGACTGGCATTTCTGCAATACAACATCCTACGCATTATTCTCTGGCGTACAGGAAACGTGCCACGAAACCTCTTTCTCCTACTAGAGGATGCTGCGGGCTGCATCTTACTACACAAAGTGGGTGGGGGATATCTTTTCACACATCGCTTCCTACTCGAATATTTTGCCTCGCTTCATCGTAAGCGAAGCCAACGCGGAAAGCCACAATTTCGCAGCGCAAAGCTGCTTGATAAAGCATAAGAACTGAGCACCGCCAGCGCCTACAAAGTTGCGAGCAGAGCTCAGAGCTTTTTCAGGGCGAAGAAAGCGCGTAGAGATTAGCAATTTCCAGAAAAATAGGAGAGCTCATCAAGAGATCTTTAAGAGGAGTGGAGAAATCATTCTGTTTTGCTCCCTTTATCGCCAGTGCCTAAAGTCACAGGGAAAGCATTGGGGAGATCCGGCATTGACGTATCAGAAATAGAAGTATCCTGTACAGCCAGCCTTTTTGCCAGGAGTTGCTGTAAAGCAGGAATAACGCCTTGAGGCAAGGTAAAAATGAGGATAATGAGCAGAACGCCAAAGGCGGCAAGATCCAGACCAGTAGAGCCAAACTGCAAGATAATAAATTGCTGAAGAGGTTCTAAAACCAGGGCACCCAGGACAGGTCCCGCGACAGTAGCAACGCCGCCAGAAAAGCTCATCAATGCAGGAAGAATATCAAAAGTGGGATCAAAAGCAGACGATGGATAGACGGACCCAACATAGTAAAAAACCACAGCGCCCATCATCCCGCCAAAAACGCAGAGATAACAAAGGCCGTGAGTTTATAGGAACCAACCTTTATACCCAGGCTTTGAGCTCGTTCTTCATCGTCGCGGATAGCGAGAAGGCCCAGGCCATACTTAGAGTGGCGAATCCACCAGGAGACAGCAATCGAGACAATCATCAGAACCAGGGCCACATAATAAAAGGGTAAATTATAGACAGAGCCATCCCAATTGGGGATAGGGAAGAGCAAGCCACTATTGCCCTGTGTCAGGCTACCGAAATTATAAGCCAGGAGTTGGAAGACAAAGATCGTAGCAATCGTAATAATGACAAAATTGTGGCCTCGTGCGCGTAGGGAGATCCAACCGAGAGGCAGAGCAATGCAGGCAACGATCAGGCCAGCAACGGGGACGTATAAAAACGGGAGATAGCCAGCGGGGATATGGAGACTCTGGCATAAGAGAGCTAGCGAATAAGCGCCCAGGCCATAGTAGGTCCCATAGCCAAGAGAAATATAGCCAGTATAGCCAGAAAAAAGATTCCAGCCAGTGGCAGCGCAAGCAAAAAGCAGGGCATAGAGAGCGATAGTTGTTATATCAGGGCTAGTAAAAACCAGCGGAAAAATGAGCGAGAGGAGAAACAGCAAAAGCAATCCGAAGAAGCGAGCATTTTTCTTCATTGTTTTCTTCCTTATTGTTTTCTTGCCTGTGCCTGGCCAAACAAACCTTGTGGGCGAAACACCAACAAAGCGACAAGTAAGATAAAAAAGATCGTACTGGACCAGACAGGTTGGCCGATAATCGCAACCACATCCGAAATGATAAGCATCGCGAAAGAGGCAAAGAGAGCTCCAGCAAGACTGCCCATGCCACCAAGCACAATGATCACGCATAAACGAGAGATCAGATCAAAAGAACTGGCGGCATTAAAGGCATTTGTTGCTCCGAAGGCCAGGCCACCAGCGGCGGCGAGGGCCACACCAATGCCGAAAGTAATAGTTGAGACCCGATCAACATCAATGCCAATGAGCATAGCAGCCGTACGATTTTGTATAGACGCACGTAAGCTATAGCCGAATGGAGTGCGATAGACAAGAAAGTACAACAGAGAGAGAAGGACCACGCTCAAAATAAAGGAAAAGACATAGATATAAGGGAGATAAAAACCAAAGATAGGAAAAGAAGCATCTACATAAGGAGCTTGAATCTGCACAAAAGTTGCAGAAAAGAGCAGATTCAGAAGACCTTCTGCAATCAACGCAATCGCGTACAGGATCAGAATTGATAACATCGTACGATCACGCAGAACTCTGACGCGGCGGAGCAGAAACCAGTAGATGCCAGCGCCAAGCAGAAACAGAGCAGGCATAGTCACCAGCAAACCGAGAAAAGGATCGAGATGCAGCGTACGTTCCCAGGAGACAATGAGATACGCGCCAATAATAACGAACATAGCATGGGCAACATTGATAATATCCATGACGCCAAAAATAAGGGTCAATCCAGATGACATAAGAGCATAGACACTTCCAGTTAGAATACCCAGCACAATTCCTTCAAGGACACTTTTCATGAGCGACATCCTTTCTATCTACACAGAACTACCTAATTAATCCTCCAGGATACTATTTCATACGAGAGCCATATAATTAAGGAGATAACGCAAAAAAGCATTCCTGCTTAACATTCTGGCAGAAAAGGGAAAAGAGAGGGAGAATTCGTCAGAGAATTTCCTTCTCTCCTCCAGACAAGCCGCTATTCATACCAGGGCACAGGATGCCTGGTACTTCTCGTATTATGGCCAGGATTTCTTCGGAAACTCCGGATTAATCTGAGCATAGGTAGAGGGATAGACCACAACAGGCTGGCCTTTCTGCCATTGGAAGAGATAGGCAATCGAGACAATATTTGCGCCTGTGCTATCGAACTTCACAGGGCCTTGCAAGCTATTAAAAGAGCCAGAATGCATAACATCAATAAGTTTCTGATTATCGATACTATGAGCTTGTTGAACCGCCTGTTCGAGGACCTGGCCCACCGAATAGCCCTGGACTGTATCCGAATTAATATCGACTTTGCTTTCTTTAGGATATTTTGCCAGATAGGCCTTCACAAAATCAGCATTCTGATACGTCGTCACATCAGGATACCAGCCGCCATTAGGAACGAAGACCCCTTCAGCGATATTCGCGCCGCCGATGGGGCCAGTGAATGAAGAGCCGCCATCGGGACCGCCAGTAGCGATGAGAGCCTTAGGATTATAATGTTGTTGTCTAAAAGCCTTCACAAAGGCCACACAATCATCCACATGGGTACCGAGAACGACAATATCGGCATTTGCCTGAATAACCTTCTGAGCGAGAGGAGTATAGTCAGTATCTTCTTCGGGATAGATCTGATAGAGAGAAGTTTTCAGGCCACCGGCCTCCAGTTGTTTACGAGCGGCAGCAAGTTGCAGAGTAGAGAAAGGATTATCTTCGCCGATATAAGCAACAGTATGGGGTTGTGTTTGTTGAGGCATCGAGAGAATCCAGTCGTCGAAAGTATTCAAATAGCTCCTGATTGGCAAAGAGACATTGAGATATTCAGGGAAATTGAAATTATAGATCTTATCGATGCCGCCAGTGCCAGCCAGGAACATATAGTGATAGCGATGTGCAACGGGAGCCCCGGCGAGAGTCAGAACGCTAGAGAAAGGGGCAAAAATCAGATCATCATGATGCCCAGCAATCAGCGTCTGATAGTCCTTCACGACCTGATTAGCGTCACTCTTATCATCCACAATATCCAATTTAACCTGGCGGTTAAGCAGGCCGCCGTGTAAATTCACCTGATCCTGCCAGAGTTGATAGCCTCTAAGCAGAGCCTGGCCATCAGGAGCACGGTCACCGGATAGAGGGAGCGAAGCGCCAATAACAACCGATTTTTGAGAGGTGCCTACTGCCGCAGTAGTTTGTTGGCAAGCGCTCAGAGCAATAACCAGCAGAGAGGTCAGAACAACAAAAAAAGAAAAAGACCGAGGGAAGCGTTTGGCATCATTAAAATGACGTATCATGTTTTCCTCCTAAATAAACATTCAATAGCGCTCTAGTATATATGTGCTCTGATATGCCCTTATCAGGCTAACGCATTATGCATAGTGTGCCACAGCTCTACTATTGCTAGAGCGTTTCTTTCTTGAAGTACATGTACCACCTCGATTTTACTATGAGTAATCAAAGTTTGTCTATATACTTTTGGCCGCTATAAAATATCTTAATGAAATAAAAATGTCAAAGGATAGAGATAGTAATCAAAAGTAATGTATTCCATTCCAGCCGTTTCAAACATTTCAGCAATCAAGAAGCAGTAATCCCAGCAGAAGAGCGAATGAACCAACAAAGCCATTAGTGCATCTATAGTGCTTAAAATTTATTTATGATAGACAATAAAGATAGTAGAATATACAAAACAATACTAAACAAGGAAAGCTGAAAGTAAATAGGATAAAAAATCCAGCTACAGAATTAAATATTACTAGATGAGGGCTGTAGTTAAATAGGAATAGTGGAGAAGGGGAATCAGGAAGCGCTCAGAGGAAAAAGAAAATGCCGGGGGAGAGGAAGAAAAGTCTATCCTCTCTTCCGGCAAAGAGAAAGCCTGGAGAGCAGACCCAGGATAAGGAGGAGAGAAATTATTTAGGACCAGGACTGTTTAGGGAACTCCGAATTTTTCTGTGCGGAGCTATTAGGATAGACAACCACCAGATGTCCAGCCTGCCATTGGAACAAGAAAGCAACCGCGATAGTATTCTGTCCATCGCTAGTAAACTTCACCGGTCCCTCTATAGTACTAAAAGTATCGGCGTGTAGCTCCTGGATCAATTTAGCATTATCGACGCTGCCAATTTTCTTCACCGCCTGTTCTAAAACCTGGCAAGCGGAGTAGGCTTCAACAGTATCATAACTAATCGCCTCAACATCTCCACCGAACTTAGCAATATAGCCTTTAGTAAACAGATCATTCTGATAGCTATCAACGGTTGGGAACCAGCCGCTATTGGGGACATAGATACCTTCAGCAACCTGTGTGCCACCTAAAGGGCCTGTGAATTGACTTCCCTGATCCGGGCCAGCGGTAGCAATAATTGCGGCGGGATTAAAATTTTGTTGTTTAAAAGCCTTAATAAAAGGCACAGAGTCTGTAGGGCCGACACTGCCAATCATAACAACATCAGGGTGAGCATTGATAACTTTCGATACAATAGGAGTAAAGTTGGTAGTTTCAGCAGGAAACTTATCGTACAAAACCGTATGTATACCTCCAGCTTCCAGAAGGGGTCTAACTGCGTCAAGTTGGGGATAAGTAAAGAAATCATCGCTCGTCACATAAGCAACCGTCTTAGGTCGAATATTCTGAGGAAGAGACAGAAGATAATACACAAAGCTTTTTAAATAGCTAGTAGCGGGCAGTGAGACAGAGAAAAGATTGTCATAATGCTGTTCAAAAACCTTTGGAGCAGTACCAGCGCCTTCAAGGAAAGCATATCTATAATGGTTTGCGACAGCTGAAGCAGTCACCGTCAAACTCGTTGAAAAAGGGCCAACCACCAGGTCATCATGATTTGTAGATATAAATTTATTATAATCAGTAGTCACCTGAGCCTGCGAACTAGCATCATTTAAGAAATCGAACTGGACCTTGCGTCCGAGCAGGCCGCCATTAGCATTTACCTGATCCTGCCAGAGTTGATAGCCCTGCCGAAGAGCCTTGCCGTCATCTGAAAAATCGCCAGTCAGAGAGACAGAGGCACCAATTTTAATAGGATTAACATCTGATAGAGAGGAAGAAGAGTTTCCGCCAGTCGATGGCGAGCAGGCCGCCAGCCCTACAAGACAAAGAAGTAAAATAAGTTTATAAGATAAACTTTTGTGTGTGTGAGCGCCCATTGTTCATTACCTTTCTTTCTTGCCAGAAAAAATAAATATAACGCAAAGTACAAACATGCTACTTTCGTGGCAGACTGAACTTCTATCAGGAAGAAATTATGCCACATTTGTTTCATGTTTGTACTTAAGATAGTTAAAACGGGTAAAGGTCCCCTCTAGAATAGCTACGATGAAGTTCACTGCCGCCTTTCGCTTTGGGCTTGCTCCGAATATGGAAACGGCAACTGAGGAGCTTGCTGAGAGGAAAAGTTCTGATAGGAGCCAGACGATATACTAGAAGGAGTAGGAGTAATGGGTTGATTCCCAGGTCTCCTGTACCTGCCTGGAGCACTGCGTAGACTTTGGAAAGAGCCAGCGTTGCTCGGCGTCCCATTATCCTGAATTCTACTAGCAGAAATCTGCCTGGCAGAAGCGGGCTGTGTTTGTACTTCTCGTAGTTTAAAGACCTCCACAGAAGTGAGCAGTTGACCAGCGAGTTGGGCCAGGCGTTCAACCTGTTGAGTTGCCTCACGGGTACTAATAGTATTCTGTTTACCGGCATCGGAGATAGATTGCATAATTTGTACAACCGTCATAGAGGAGCGTAGCTGCTGTTTTGTAGCCTGATTAGCGAGTTCAATTTCGTTTGCCTGGCCTTCAACAACCGAGAAAATCGTCTCAAGAGAAGAGCTAACCTGGCGGGTAAGTTGAGTGCCAGTCTTAGTATCCTGTTCAGTAGTCTGAATCAAATGGCGTGCAGTATTAATATCTTCGAGAACATTCGTCACAATCTGAGAGATAATAGTAGCCTGTTCTTTTGCCCGTTCAGATAAGCGGCGAATATCAACAGCGACGGCACCAAAGCCCTTGCCATTTTCGCCAGCCATAGCGGCCTGCACAGCGGCATCGAGAGCGAGGCGATTTGTTTGTTGAGCGAGGCCAGAGATCACCTCAACGATATTACTAATCTCGCGAGAGCGATCGCCGAGAGAGACCACCTGTGCAGAAGTAGTATGAATATTATCATTCACACGTTCCATACTATTCATCGTACGGCGGATAGTTTTGCGGCCCTCCTGCACCATCTGGCGGGCCTCTTGAGCTTGACTATAGAGAGCATCTGAGCGTTCAGCGACTTTACGGCTAGCATTTGCCATAGTATCTATTTCAACAGCCGCCTTATTAATCTGTTGTGTTTGAGCTTCGGTGCTATCTAGAAGTTGTTCAATATAGCCAAACACCTGTAGTGTAGAAAACTGAACGCCGCGGGCCATAGCTTTCACATTAATAACGAGATTACTCAGCTCTTCCGTCATAATATTAAAGAAAGAAGCGAGGGGGCCAATTTCGTTATCCTCGACCTTTGCCTGTTTACGCAGATCACCTTCACCTATACCGCTCACCTCATGGATCAATTTTTCGATATTGGTTTGGAGATTAGCATGCAAGAACTGTGATTCCTGAACCAATTGCACAATCACATCCAACATACCATTGATAGCAGTAGCGACCTGATAGATCTCATCGCGGCCACGAATCTCAGCGCGAGCGCGATATTCACCTTGAGAGATGCGACTAGTCAGAGCCACCAGAGCGCGTAAGGGATTAACAATTGTAAGATTAATCAGCAAGGCAGTAGCGACAATAACGAGGAGAGTAAAAAGCAAAGCGCCAATGGTATAAAGAATAAGGGGATTAATAAGAGAAGGGCCAACTTGAGTAACAGCGGTGCCCATAGTAGTACTTGCATCCACGACCTGTTGCCAATGGAGGCGCAAATTGAGAAAATCCAGATCAGCCGTATAAAAATCTTCATAGGCAGTGGCGTAAGTAAAGTGATCGCTATCAAGTTCTTGAAGGAGCTTATCCTGAACAGTGCGATAGGCATTCCAATCGGTCTGGATCACGGCCTGAAGTGCATCTTGCTGATCAGCCATCACCTGTTGGCCATGATCGGCGGTATCACTGATAAGAATATTGCGAATGACCCGCATATTATTGGACGAAGTAATCTCATACGTACTCTGATAAGAAGTAAGAGTCTGATTAAAATCGATTTCGAGAGCGGCAATATCGGAACTAGCGAGTTCGCCGGAAGCACCCAAAGAGGGGTCACCAGCGAGAGTAGAGCTATTGCGTGCAACGATCTGAGCAAAACGGGCCTGAAGGAGAGCGTTCATGCGTTGTAGATTAATCTGTTCTTTCGTAGCAATATTTTGGGAGTCAAAACTTGTCTGAACCGCCTGGCTACGGATGCCAAGCGATTGAATATAAAAGTTTCCGAGCAAAATAATGACGAGGATAGGAACAATCGCTAACAAACTAAACACAACAGCGAGACGATTAAATATTGGCATATTGCTGACAAAGCGGAACATAAGCTCACTCAACCTTTCTCAGAAAGCACAATGCCAGAGGTGCATTTTTCATAGTCAATCCATGCTCCAAAAAAATATCGGTGCATAATTATTAATCAATTTAAAGTACAAAACACCTGAAGATTTTCACAGAATAAATCCTCCCATATAAAGCTCTTGAAGCAGACGCAGGATAACTTCTGGCGGCCTATGCAAAAGCATTACAATCTCTTCAATGCTTCTACGGCCATCAACCAGAGCAAAAACCTGGCGATGATCGCGGCTAGGGAAGGCATTTACAAGTGCATTATTTCCTCGTTGAGTGCGTTGAAAGATCTCGCGGCGTCTTTTTTCCCAGAGAGGAGAAAAAGGAGTCATCTCACTCTGACGGCTGGCGTTCCGCTCTCGGTCTCTCAAGCTGAGGAAGTGAGGGAGGCAAAGGACTTGTAGGCTGAGCATTTTCCTCTATACGCCACTCCAGTCTGCCTTGAGAAATCAGCCAGTTCACAGCTTCATCATTGCTGAACAACACAAGCCTATTTTTCATATCAAGTACCATGCAAGATTTCACCGTTCCATTTTCGAGTTGAAACTGTCCTTGCCAAGACAAGCCTTGCTGAGCCCCACCAGGTGCTTCAACCAACAATATTCCACTCTGCTTCGAGGATTGTAACAAACGTAAGAGAAAGGTGAGATCTTTTGTGTACACCTCTGGCTCCTCCATTGTCAAAACGCTCATCGTAGGCCAATCACAGTATTTCTTGTGTATATTCGTATCATGAGGAAAAGAGTTCCGCTTCCCCGCATACGTTTGTGTCTGATTGGTAAGCGTTTACAACCGTGAGTAGTCCAGTTTTTTCACCGCTAAAAATATTTTTTCAATATTTTATGATGGCACGTCTCTTACGCATAGAAATATATTACACATTCAAAGAGCCCGTGTGTGTATATTAGTACTTATTTCTTTGCGAAAGTTGAAAGGTTTAGCGAAGTAAGTAGTATCAGGCAGTAGGTGAAGGCAGGCATCCTATCTCGGTCTATCTTACCAAACATTTTTATACAACGATTCTATTCTATCCTATTATTGCTTATCATTGAATAAAAAATCCATTAAAATCTTTAAGTTTACATGAATTAATAGGGGTTCTTTTATAGTTTCTTTATATTTCTATATTTTTAAGGTAAAAAATAGCTACGGGAAAAAGAGAAAACAAGCTATTGGCCTTTCTAATTATTTATCCCATTACACAGTATGAATCAAATGGAGTCTGCAAGAGAGAGAATAAAACTTTTTTCCTATCCAGAGGCAGTGAAGAGTTTATCGGGAATAAGTTCTTTACAAAATCCGCAAAATACGGTCTAATTGAGGGTACATACTCTTCATTGTTTCCAATCCCTATGATAGAGGCTGTCTATGTAGCAAGAAAGAACAGTCACTATATAGGCGTAAAATAACTTTAGACTAATTTTTTAACGAGAGAGCATATTAGCATGAGACGTACTTCTATTGTCTATGAACCCTTGCCGAATGAAACGCAGCTTCACTTCTCTTCAGTCCAGAAAAAATTGATTAGGAATACTACTCTCTACCTGATACTAGCCCTTTTACTTGGTATATTCGGAACGTTTTATGCAGCGAACACCGTTGGTACCTGTCTAGATATATTTGTTTTTTGCGGAATTTCTTCATTTTGCTTCATTTCTTCGAGCAGTTCTCCTACCACACAGAGTACGTAAAATATCTTCAGGCTTTGCTCCAATTCACTCAGGCAGAAGATATACCAGAAATGACTGGTCGAGAAATCATCCATGTTCATGATGAGAAGCGTTCAGAGTTAGACAGCATAGGCAGAACAACGCGTTTTAAAAAAATCATGGGATATTCTATTACAGCCCTGGCCTGGCATCCTCAACAGGAGCTAGTAGCGGTTGGATCATCAAACGGGATGACCTGTATTTATGATCTTGCCAAAGGAGATGTGCTTGAAATAGAGCATGAAGTAGTACGTAGAAATGCGGGAGAGATCCGAAGTATAGCCTGGTCTCCGGACGGTCAGCAACTTGCGAGCGGTGGCGAAGGTCAGTGGATCTGTCTATGGAGCATAGAAAGTGGCATCTTAAATATCAGAAGTGAGTTGTATAGAAAATTGCATGTTGGAGACAAAAAAATTACCAGCAGCCTGAGCTGGTCTCCGGACAGTCAGCAACTAGCTTCAATCTCAGACGATCAGAAGCTACGAATATGGCAAGCAGAGAGTGATGAAGAATCCGCTTATGAGATAGAGATACCAGGAGTACGAGTAGACAACGCCTCAACCGCCCTGGCGTGGTCGCCTGATGGAAATTTTCTTGCAGTTGCTTACCATGAATCCACGTGGAAGTGGGAGACCGAATCCTGGCAAGAAAAGATTCTCCAGCAGGAGACAGAGCGCGTGCAATGCCTTGCCTGGTCGCCCGACAGCAGTATGCTTATAGGTGGTACAAGTAGTGCAAAGCTTCTGATATGGAATGAACAATCCGAACGAGAGCAACAAATCTTCACTGAACGGAGCAGCGGCATCGTAGCAGTGGCTTTTCTGCTCGATGGAAAGCTCCTGGTTTCGCGTCACAGCGATGGTATCCTACAATTTAGAGAGACAGAGACCTGGCAGATGCTCAGAGAGACGACGGCCCAAGAAAGTTTTCCGCTGGCGGCCAACTTTGCCTTTAATGCAGAAGGTAATCTGCTTGCAATGCCTATCATGAGGGGGCACCTCTTGCGAATTTGGGAAGTGCAGCCGGAGAGAATCCTTAATCAGGAATTAGAAGAGCCCTCCTCATAGACGCAGAGTTTGCAGAGAAGCGGATTTTTGTGGTACAGATCAAGGAAGCGCTCCTAAATAAGCGAATTGCTAGATCGTCAGATTAGAAAGGCGGGTCTGTTACCCTTATGTCTACAATGCAAGGAGTAGTCTTACCTGGTAACCGAGGATTTGAGATGAGAGAGTTCCCTATTCCCGAACCAGGGCACAGTGAGGTGCTTATTCGTATGAAGGCCTCGTCACTCTGTGGCAGTGATCTACGTGCAATTTATCGTCCAACCGACCAGGGGAGTGGAGCAGAGGCCTACCAGGGAGTTATTGTGGGGCATGAACCCTGTGGACAGATCGAGCGAGTGGGTCCAGGAGTCAAACACTTTAAAGCCGGGGACAGGGTAATTGTCTATCATATTGCTGGTTGTGGACTTTGCGACGAGTGCCGCAAAGGCTATATGATTGGTTGCACAGCGCCCGAAAGGCAGGGATATGGATGGCAGAGAAACGGTGGTCATGCCGATTTTCTGCTTGCAGAAGAGAGCACATTAGTAGCCTTACCAGATACATTAAGCTATCTAGATGGTGCAATGGTAGCATGTGGGATTGGGACCGCCTATGCAGCAAGTTGTCGTGTGGCTGTCTCTGGGCGTGATGTTGTCCTGGTAACCGGACTGGGGCCAGTTGGTCTAGGAGTTGCATTACTCTGCCAAGTGATGGGGGCACGAGTAATAGGAGTGGAGGCAATAGCAGAGCGGATCGAGCTGGCGCATAAGCTAGGAATTGCAGACGTTGTCATGCCTGGTGATGATGGTCAAGAGTTAGCTGAGCTGAGGGAAAAGACAGGCGGTCACGGATTTGAAGTTTGTATCGATTGTTCTGGCAATGCCCAGGCGCGTCATCTCTGTCTAGAAGCGGCCCGTGATTGGGGGAGAATCGTCTTTGTCGGAGAGGGTGGGACAGTCAGCTTTGCGCCAAGCCCACTTTTAATCCACAAACAATTGACCCTCTATGGTTCCTGGGTCTGTAGTATTCAGCAGATGGAGGAGCTAGTTGAGAGGCTCGTGCGTTGGAATCTGCATCCAGGTATCATGGTCACACATACCTTCCCTCTTGCCAGGGCCAAAGAGGCCTATGAGCTCTTCGATAGTGGGCAGACAGGAAAAGTTGCAATTACCTGGGAATAACAAAAATAAAGGGAGCGAAGATTTTCTGGCTAATCGCTCCCATCACTTTGGGCAACATCACCTTACCTACCATGAGACATTGGGTTGCCAGTACATAAACACGCTACCTACCTGGAAAAAGTCGTGTGTTGCATTACATGTTATATCCTAACGCTCATCTGCCCAGGGATCAATGGACTTTGCAGCATTTCCTATAACCTGTTGAGGATTGAAAATAACCTGTTGAGGATTGAAATTGAAAGCTAGAAACACATTTGTCCACAATAATTTGTTGTAACCGATTGGCAACAGAGGAGGATGAAGCAAAGATAGGCGTAGCAGCTATTTCAGCTAGATTGCGGCTACCTGGTAGACTGGCTAAAAGAGGATTGAGATTCTGGGAAGCTTTACGCAGGCGTAGGTGGGGAAGCAGAGCAGCAGAAGTCCCATTTTCAGAGGGAAGAGATGATACAGCAGTCGGCTTTAGCAAGCCGCCTCTCGTTGCCTGTACTGTTGGGCTACCCTTTGCAGATGGAGAGAGTTGGAGATGAGTCATAGAGCCTCCGGGGCGACCTGAATAGACCAGATGGGACTGGCTCAGTGCGTTTGAACGTTGTTGCAACACAGTGGCAGTAGGGGAGAGAGACGCATGGGACAAACGTTGTTCACCTGGAGCATCTTGTAACCGTGCGTTTCGTGCCAGACGTGGGAATGGAGTAGGCGTCACACAGAACGAACTAGCAGGATTAGCATGTGCGATTGGAATCTGCGTAGGAGTAGCAACGACATGAGCAGGCAATGGAGTATTCTTTAGAGAAGCAGCAACAGGACCTGTATCATTTTGAGTAAACAGAATCCAACCGGGTATCACAATGGTCACCATAAGTAAGGAGAGGGCCAGGCAGACCAGAGAAGAGGTAAAAAACAGCCTGATTCCCTCTATTGTGAGAGTTCTGATTCCACAAAGCCATAACGGTATCAATCATCAGGAATCCTTTCTGGAGACCTATCTCCCCTTAGATCAAAGGGAGGAAAGAAAACTGGCCGCAGGTGGAGTATTTTTGCGCCATCTATCATCCCCTGTAAGGAGAGAGAATCACTGGCTATTTTCCGCAGTCCTGACACTTCCCGCCAGCTTCACCAGAGGCAGAGGCTGAGTGATTTCGTCCTCTACTGAGTATAAGGTTGGCATAGGATACGCACCCGTAAGAGGAGCAATACACGCTTCGTGGGCACGTGGGTCGCGTAGCCGCGTGTTACTGGTACCATGCAGAGTAGCGCGATACTGTTTGAGAATAGCTTCAAGATACATCGCCCCTTCCAGGGGGCGTGGCACCTCAAAGACCTCACGTTTTGACCAATGTTCTGCTAAAAAAGCCAGGGCACGTGAAAGCTTTGAGACATGGAACAGATGGGTATAGCTAATAACAAACTGGCATTTCCGTCCCAGATAAATAACGCGCTTATTAGTAAAGAGAAGGCTACCCTGATCTTTTGCCAGATACTTCTGATGAGCAGTGCCCGCCAGAGGTTCCTCGCAGAGAGTTGCTTCTGTACAATAATGAGCATATTCGCCGGGTAAGAGGCGAATCGGGACAGGCACCTGTGGAAGGGGTTCTTCCAGCAAACGGTGGGTCAGAGCGGCAACATCGAAGCCATATTCGCGAAGAGAGCGCTCAACCTGCAAGCGCTTCAATCTACGCTCGCGTTGATCTTTGCGCAACAGCATCCAGAGTGGAATTTCCAGGCGCAGGCCGTTGCTGAGAGGGGATTGATTTTTAAAAGTAGTGATACGAGGTCCAGCAAAGACAGGTAGAAGATTTTGTGCTGGCAAAGGAGTTTCTTGCAGTGTGCCATTACGGACCTGCAATTGCTGCACATTAGCGCGTTGCGCATTTGCAAACGCCCAGCGAGACAAATACTCGACCAGCACCTGAGTCTCTGGCAGGAGGGGCATTCCGCGTAAGACCACCCTCTGCTCTTGCAGAGAGCGTTCTTGAAAATGGACCACCAGACGTACAGAAGAGATACCCAACACACGGCGATAAAGAGGTTGGACATACGTTATATCATCGAGGGAATAAAAAGTTCCGTCTATATCAACATGATCGGAATAGAGGCGCAACAACCGTCCCCACCCGTAGGTACACACCACCATTGGTTCAGGCAACATATCCTATCATCCTCCCCACATCCCACACAACACATCTAAGGGCCATCTCCTGGCCCCTATTTAAGATGACGAGAAGGAACTTTCATGGTAACGTACATCGAAGCATCCATGAATAGGCATATCCATAAGCAAAGCAAAGAGGTTATTTTTTACGCCAGGGAGAGATACGGCGAAGGAGTTCAGTGCGTAAAATCGGCCAGAACAATTCAACGTCCGCCTCTTCCTGAGGGCGTGGTGCAGCGTGAGGCGGGCCCCAGCGGTCCCGAACAAACAGATCTAGTTAAACGCCAGAGAGGAGTTGAGCCCTGTGGCAACTGCTGGCTCAGCATACGGCTATATTCATAGGGAGTCTGCCAACCTTTCGGGGCCAGGCCAGTCCAGCTTGCCAGGCGGCAGAAACGCCAATAGGTACCTGCTACAAAGGTACTATTAGAATACAAATTGCGCCACCAATAGAGAGCTAGGGACGAAAGAAAGGCAAGAAATGCACACAGGAGAATAAAGAGAGAGAGCCACAACAAGACCGTCTGATTCAACCAACCGTTCTGGTCGCCATGATTTTGTGCCTGGCGGCCTGGATTCTGGGTATTTCTCGTGGCAGGCGGAGTGGTCTGAGCATGTGGGGACCGAAGGTGTTGCTTGCGCCTTAGGTGGTACAGGCTTCGTAGGAGTCGGCTTTGGTTGAGGATTGGTAGCCGAGGTAGTAGCATGGAGAGAATAGCCAGGAGTTGGATCAAAATCGACCCAGCCATAGGCCGGGAAATAAGCCTGGACCCAGCTATGGGCATCGCTACCATCTACCGCCCAGACCTTGCGTTTAGGATCATAATGTCCCCGGCTAAACCCATTCACCATACGTGTTGGAATATTTAATATGCGTGCCATCATCACCATAGCAGTTGCATAGTGAGTACAATAGCCGCGCCGATTATGGAGCAAGTAGTCTACGACATCCTGATTTGCCGGAATAGGAGGATTGTCAGTAGAGTACATAAAAATATTTGTATCACTGAGATGATTTTCTAAAGCGCGAAGGGCTGAATAGGTATCAGTAGCGCCATACGTCCATTGTTTTGCCAGATCATAGACCTGTGGAGAAAGATCATTTGGTAATTGTAGATCCACCGCTGCTACCTGCTGATAATTCTGATCCTGAGTCCAACTAGTCATACTATCGTGGGGAAGAGGTATCTGAGTGAGGGTATCGGCAGGGACAGCTAAAAGATTTGAGGAAACAGTATAGCTTTTTCCTTTTTCCAAAGGTGTAGCCTGAGTCCAGGTAGTAGCAATATTTCCCAGAGAATAGATGATCGTATCAACCGTAAAATTTGCAGGCTGTGAAGGGGCAAAAATATAGTTTCTTGCGCCGCCGGGTGGTAATTCTATAGTAACCGTTGTACTCACCTGATTTCAGAGGAGCGTTCGTTTCTTCCTCTGGCAACATCTGTTTTGCGGCATAGAACCGATTCAGCAAGGAACCTGAGGTAGTCTTCCAGGTATGACCATCAAAAGTATTATAAGTAAATCCTTGCAAATAATGGCTAGTAGGGCTTTCATAATAGAGCACTTCGCCAGTTGGAAGCTGAACATTGCCAGAGATAGTGAGTTGATCGCTAAAAAAGTTTGTAGTAGGGGTACTGGATGGTAAAAAAGAGGCGGGATTAAAGGCGGCGGCGATGCGGCCATTAGCCAGATTGCTCCAGAAAGAATCAAACTGGTTCCAGATATTTTTGCCCGAAGAAGATTGTGGCTGAGCAGGAAGGAGCACACTGAACAGCATCGCCAGCACCGTCAAGATAGTAGCGATGCGCATAAAACGCGTTGTTATTGAATGTATCCACATCTGATCAGTGTGTAATCCCTCACGTTTCCAGTCTATAATTTGCGTCACCAGATGGATACGGGCAACCAGGAGTAAGAGAGCGCCAAGCATAACAACGAGAAGATAGCGATGATTATCATTCACATTGAGATAATTGAGATTCACCAGCATAATCGAGCAGTAGACAAGCACAACCAGCCAGGGCAAGCGTGCGCGGTAGATCAACCAGCTACCAAAATAGCCGAGGAAGAAACAGAGAAAGGCCAGATAAAAGAAAAAGACCATCACGCTTACCGTTGGAGTCAAAGCGGCAATATTGCCAGTCAGCGTAGCGCGTAGTCCACTTAACAGCACCACCCAATTCTTATGAAAAGCCACAAAGCTCGTCAATAGAACAGAAAACCAGTATCCAAACAAGCAGGCGGCTAAATGGAGAATAGCTTGAGGCAAGCGTGGAACCTTTGCAATACCCAGACCGACGAGCAAGCCAACGGCAGGAGTAAATAAAAGCGTATTACTCTGGGTCACCCAGCCGGCGGCAATAATTGAAAGCACTACACAATAGAGAGCGGCAGCGAGCAAGAGCAGGGCCAGCCAGCCCTCTTCAGGGGCAAGAGAGAGCTTTTGACTTTTTTGCGCAGCGTGCCAGATATTTTTGTCGGAAGGCGGCACGGGTTGACGTTGGGATATATGGGACGATGAAGAGTAGGAAACATTTGTATCTGGTCTTGCCGTCTTCGGCAGGCGACCAGACTCAACAACACTGGAGCGCATCAAGTTCTCCTCTATACAAGAACCACCTGAAAAAATTCTCTCTATTTTCAAAGTATACTATGAAATCCCAGAAATTTTATATTCTTTCCCATAGAACGGGACCAAATACTTATCTACATATAGCAACACATCTCTTTATAGCGTAATTCTGCTGTTTCTCTATTACCTATGATACAGATATATCATATCATCCAGCGGCCACGTTCCCATCCTAAATGAGAGTGGCTATTAAATAAACGAACCAGAGGCCGTTGCTCGCGCCAATCTATCACACTAATCGTCGCAGGATCTAAAAAAAGTTGGAAGAGAGCACTCAAAGGTGCTTGCAGAGCCGCGCATAAAAGCACCTTAATAGGCCCTACATGCGAGACCAGGACAATTGTTTCGCCAACATGAAGTTGACTCAACTGTTCCACCAGAGCAACCACGCGTAGTTGCACCCGGCTAAAGCTCTCTCCGTCAGGAGGTGCAAGCGCAGGATTCTGCTCCCAATCCTGAAGTAAACGTGCATCCTCAGAGCTGCGAGCCAGAACTTCAGCGCGGCTCAGTCCTTCCCAGAGGCCAAAGCTACCTTCACGCAGAGCCTCTACCTGTTGGACAGGGAGCGAATGCCTTGCAGCAATAGGCGAGGCAGTCTGATATGCCCTTTGCAAGGGACTGCTATAGACGGCGGCCACAGGGAGGATTGCCAGGGCATCAGCCAGGAGAAGAGCCTGTGCGCGTCCTGTTTCAGAGAGCAGGTCATCCCGTGCCCCCAGGTAGCGAAACTCTCGATTTGCCAGAGTCTCTCCATGTCTTACTAAAATGAGACGGGTCATTTTCAAGCCGACACCTCTTTTCGCCTGGACTACTATCTATAACAACAGACGCTAAATGCCAAATCGTCACAGGCCATCTATAATAATAATACGCAACTTTTTGCAAAAGTAGGCAAGAAAAGACGCTTCAAAATTTAGGGGTATCTTAAAGGCCAAAAGGACAGTTTCCTTCTAACCTTTCATAGCTTCAGGCGTATACATTGCAGCGTTTATTGCCAATAACCTTTTTAACAAGAAACTTTATGGCGGTTTGCTTCAGATCAAAAATAGAAAAAAATAGAATAGGCTAGCAAGGGAGCAACTCTACAATGCATGTCAGCATTCATATGATTACAATCACACAAATATTGCAGCCTGGAAGTATTCTCGGCTGGCTACTTATGGGCCTGATCGCAGGGTATCTAGGGAGCACTTTTGTGCGTGGACGCGGCTTTGGCTGTCTGGGAAACACCGTTGTTGGTTTGATTGGTGCAATTATTGGTGGTATTCTGGCCAGTGCTCTAGATATAGGTCATTTCACATTTTGTGGCAGCGTCTTCATCTCATTTATTGGGGCCGTCATTTTTGTCGCCATACTACAACTTTTCACAGGAGAGTGAGGCCAGAGCTTCATTTGTGCGTCCCTCTCTAAAAAAAGTGAGCTCAGGAAGGAAAAGGTTCAAAATCCGCCAGCACCTGGCGTGTCACCTCGACCTCCTGAGCGCAGAGAGGACAGTTTTTAATATGATAAGAGAGAGCGGCAGTCTCTTGATCGGACAACAACTGAGCGCAATACTGATTGAGCAGCGTTATACTGGGGCAAGTACTACGATACAAATTTTTGAGAAGATAGGCATTCATACGTTTAAAGCGAGAAACGTGCATTTGACAGAGAGAACAGCTATTGACATGCTCCAGAGCCTCCGGCGATAAAGGTTCATCATCGAGGACAGAGCGCAAAATTGCGTCTTCATCAGGGAGTGGCGGCAGGTGTGAGCCATCATGCATAAATAAATTCCTCGTCGTGTCTATTTTCTTCCTATCTCTCTTTAAGAACGTGTCATAAAGCAGCTTCGTTTCAATGCACTCTCTACCCATCTTCGACCAATCCATTCCAAAAAGACAGAACTGCTTATTTTAGACACATTTTAAACTCAACTATCGAGATGTTCTCTTCTCACGTGAAACTACTATTGCTGGATGAACGGGCTATGAGCAAATTTTTAGGACATCAACTTCTCGATAGGATAGCTAGAATCGACGAGGTATTTGCGAGCCGAGGCAATTCTCCTTTTAATCAATTCCCTAATTTCCAGCGAATCTTATCAGCATTGCGCAAGATGCGCTCCATAATATTGCGCTTCAGGCGATAGATTTCATCCTCATTATTGAACTCTTTAGGGCAATAGCGGATAATCTCTCTAGGTTTCAGATTACAATGAAAATGGAGATAGGCAACACGGCGTTCTTTCTCGCCAGGTAAAATACCCTGGACGACTTCCCAGAGTTCATTTTCCAGATAAACGTCCTCGAAAGGCGGCTCATCCGGGTGTCCATAGTCTGGAATTGGCTCTTCGCGTGATTTTGAATAGGCACGTAACGTATCCATAATTGCACAATTGAGGCAAAGATGCAGATAGTTCAGAGCGGAGGCTAGAGTGGAGAAGGCCAGCCTCTGCTCGCTGACAGCGCGCCAGAAGCGGGCAAAGGTATCATCAATATAGCTCTGCTCATCTTCATGACGTAGCGCCGACTCTTTATGAGGATGGCGACTAATCCATAGCCGTACATGCTCATTAAATTGTTGTTGCAGAACGGCCCAGGCGTCATGGTCGCGCTCTAAGACAGCCCTGCGAAAAATCTCCAGGCAATATTTATCATTACTAGGCTCTCTTCGGCGATAGCGCATAAGTTCAATTGCGCCCAACAGACTCAGTTCGTGCAGATCCATATCTTTAGGAGGTGTATCCATTTTCATACCCATAGCTTCTTACCTACTTTTCCCTTCAGCAGGGCAACTGCATGGTATAACCCGTCTTACAATAACCATCTAGCCAGATAAACGTTCTGTATCTATTTTCATCCAACGCGCCTTGTAACTTTTTAGAACCTGAATTCGTATTAGCCCTTCATTTACAAGGAACACATTTTTGTCGTGTTAGGATACGAATAACTCAAAATAAAATGCGAAGAGTTCGATGTTTTCCTTACTAGATACGGCAAATATCTTATTTCTTGCCTCTTCCTTAGAAAACAGGTATACTCTGTACATAAGCAAGGTTACCTTTAGTCGAACTAGAGTACAATGTGCTAGCTAACCAGTAGAACGTTAGTTAGCTCACCTTTCTTTAAGAAACAATGCAGAGAAAGATTTTGCTAGGTATCGACGCGGAACTCTCTCCCGCGACACGACGTGCACTCATCACGGCCTGTGAGATCTCCGAGCAGGCCTCGCCTTCTTATTCGCTCCTTTTGCTCACAGTGATGCCAGTGATACAGACCGCGACAACCCACCCAGGTATTTACGTCGGTCAATCCATGCCTACGACTATTTCTAGCTGGCAAAAAAGCCAGGCCGAAGAGATTCTCAAGAAGGCTCGTCTGCTTATTCAGCAACACGGTTTCAGGCTTGAGCATATTGAGAATTGCATTCGTGTGGGGATTACAGCGGAAGAAGTAGTAAAAGTTGCGCAGGAGCAACATGTAGGAATGATCGTACTGGGAAGTCGTGGGGAGTCATGGCGTCAGAAACTGCGGCGTTTTTTCATTGGCAGCATCTCACGTCGTGTATTACAGCTTGCGGTTTGTCCGGTATTAATTGTCGTACCACCGCCTCAAATGAGAGCAAAAAAAGGCGATCTAGTAAGCTGGTACGAGAAAGCCATTACGCTCTACCTGGATGAACATCGTACATCCCTCTCGGTTTTCACTCCTGGAGAAGCGGCGCAACAATTCGCGCCGCCGGATAAACCAGTCAGTGATCGTGAAATCCAGGCAGCAACGCAGGCCCTCGAACGTCTGGCCTGTAACGGCACCCTCTTCCGCCATCAGCTCGCCAATGAGGTTCGTTATGTCAATGACTAAAAAGCGCTACGCCAGGAGACGTATCAGTTCTTCAGCAGTATTGACAGGGACAAGGCAGGCAAAGTTCTGACAGACATAAGCACTCGGCCTATTCTCCTTCAGAGGTCGCTCAGCTAATAAAGCAACAGTCTCTAGAGCATCCTTATCATCAGGGGCAGCACAGGCCAGAACGCTATTGGGCAGATAGCGCGTATTAACAACCTTGAGAAGCTCCTGAGTAGCGGAATCGGCGGTTTTTCCCAGAAGAGCAATCTCTTTGCTGCCAGACAAGACAAAATCCAGGTCAATGATCACCTGGGCAAAGAACTGCGGATGTTGTAAGACCAGATCCGACAGGCCCTGCAAGTACTCTTCAGCACGTTGACGATAGGTCTGTTCGCCGCTCAGAGCAGACAGGCGCAATAATACCTCAGCGGCAATACTATTACCTGCGGGAGTAGCATTATCCATACTATCTTTCGGGCGGCTAATCAGCGTCTCATGATCAGTCCCGGTATCAAAAAAGCCAGCATTTTGCTCATCGGCAAAGAGCAGAATGGCCTGATCGATCAGCGCCCGTGCCTCACGGAACCAGCGTGGATTAAAACTCGCTTCGTACAGAGCGAGCAAACCAGCGGCCAGAAAAGCGTAATCTTCCAGGTAGCCATTCAGGTGTGCCCGGCCATCTTTATAGGTACGCAAGAGGCGATTCTGCTGACGCATCCTGCTGAGCAGAAACTCGGCATTCTGTTGGGCAATCTGGAGATAATCAGGGCGTTCGAGATAGCGGGCGGCCTCAGCGAAGCTACGCAACATCAACCCATTCCAGGAGGTCAAAATCTTTTCATCGCGACCAGGCTTAACACGTTTCTCGCGGGCCGCGAATAACAGAGTCCGTCCTTGCTTAAGGAGAGTCTGTACATCTGCCAGATTCAGCTTTTCCGCAGCCGCAAACGCCTGCTCTGACTGGCTAACATGCAAAATGTTTTTGCCTTCAAAATTACCGTTAGCGCTCACATCATAATAGCGCATAAAGAGGCCCGAAATCTCAGGCGGCAAGACCTGCTCAACCTCCTGAGGAGTCCAGACAAAATATTTGCCTTCTTCACCCTCGCTATCGGCATCCTGAGTAGAATAAAAACCACCTTCGGGCGCAGTCATCTCGCGGACACAATAATCCAGCGTCTCCTCGACGATACGGCGGTAAAAAGGCTCTTTTGTCACGAGATAGGCATGCAGATAGAGCTGGCTGAGCAAAGCATTATCATACAGCATCTTCTCAAAGTGCGGGACAAGCCACTCGGCATCGACTGAATAGCGATGGAAGCCGCCGCCAATCTGGTCGTAGATACCACCCTCGGCCATATGGTGGAGCGAGCTTTCAACGACCTCTAACTCCGTATAGGCAGTGCCACTGCTTCCCGCAGGAATCTCGCCACGCTGTTTATGGAGATGCATACGCAACAAGAATTCCAAAGCCATACTATGAGGGAATTTAGGAGCGCGACCAAAGCCGCCATGCTGGGGATCAAATTCACCGATAATGCTCTGGCTTACTTTCGCCAGCATCTCGATCCCAGAGGCCGAGGTTTTTTGGCCGCTAGCACGTGTTTTGAGAGGAGCGCTACTTCCCTGGCGTAGATAGTTTGCCAGATTTTCCGCCTGCTCTTCAAGCTCTTCGTGCTGCTCTCGATAAGCTTTGGCCATTGCCAGCAAAATGCGTGGGAAGCCGGGCATAATCTGTGATCCATACTGCCGATCTTTTGGCGGGAAATAGGTACCACCGTAAAATGGGCGTCCATCGGGCAGAAGAAACATCGTCATAGGCCAGCCACCCTGTTGAGTAATAGCCTGGACAGCCTGCATATAGATTGAATCAAGGTCAGGCCGTTCTTCACGGTCCACTTTAATACACACATATTCCTGATTCATCAAAGCAGCGATCTGTTCATTCTCAAACGATTCGCGTTCCATCACATGGCACCAATGGCAGGCCGAATAGCCGATACTTAAAAGAATAGGTTTATCCTCCTGCTGTGCCCTATTTAACGCCTCTTCGCCCCAGGCATACCAATCGACTGGATTATGGGCATGTTGCAAAAGATATGGACTTGTCTCGTGGATCAAGCGATTTGTATGAATATGACCTCCATTTGGGGTCTGGTTCTCACTCATCAGTTTTCTCCCTCCCTCTTCGTTTCATTTCCATTTCTCACTCACCCTATTGTATGATATTCAAAGATGTGTCAGGCTATATCTGAGCCGGGGCAACAGATATATCCAATACTAGCGAATACTATTGCTTTGTCAGAGGCCATTTGCAAAATTGGTGACATTCGAGAAGCGAGGGGGAGACGGCCTGGCTGATCTGCCTACGCGATTCTCATGGTCTCTGCGATGAAAGGCAAGACTATGTCACTTTACGTTCGCTCGGCAGGTGAACCAACAGCAGAAGCTATCGTCTTTTTGCATGGTGGTGGGCTGAGCAGTGCTCAATGGTTGCCACAGTTCGCCGATCTGTCTGATTACTACTGCCTGGCTCCTGATCTACCGGAGCAGGGGAAGAGTGCAGAGATTGGACCATTTACCCTGCGAGATGCAGCGAGTAGAGTGGCAGAGCTTATTCAAACACAGACCGCGCAAGGTAAAGCGCACATAGTAGGGCTCTCAGCAGGCGGGGCAGTAGCACTGAGAGTACTACGAGATACACCGGAAGTTGTTGACCATCTTCTTGTAAGCGGCACAGCAGGTCCCTTGTCGCCTTTTTTAGCGCACCTGAATGATCTTAATGAGCCAGTTATGCGCTGGCTCAGCCCTGAACAATTGACCAATCTATTAATGAAAAGCGCACATATCTCGCAAAAGTATCGAGATCTAATTTTTGAAGGAATGAGTACATGCAAACCGGCATTTATCCGCCATTTCGATCATGAGCTCACGAAAATAAAGCTGCCAGAACAGATAGAGATTCCATTGTTGGTCATGGTTGGGCAGAAGGAAACATTTCTGGAGAAACGCTTTGCCCGACAGCTAGTCCAGACACTTGAGGGGGCGGAAGGAGTAATCATTCCAGATGTCGGCCATCTCTGGAATCTTCAGGACCCAGAGCTGTTCAGTGCAATCGTGCGGGCCTGGATAACAGATGTCCCATTGCCAGCCAGGTTGATAAAAATTTAGACGCTAAAAAGGTGTTTTTCTTTTTTCACGAAAAGGAGATCCTGGAAGCAAGAAAATTTTCTCATTTCTTTTCACCGTTATTATATGCGCTTCTCCTACAAAACTTTCCGTACGAAAAACGAGTGGTACTTATTGCCCCCATTAGCGTGCTACATTAAGCCATTTGCATTGATTCGTGGTACCATAGACGCAAGGAACCTTGTTCTAGCGGATTGTAGAATATATTGGGCATACCAAGCCATCTGCACATGTATTATTTACATATTTTATATTAAGTACAAGCATGCTCCTATATATCATCCAGATGATGCATTCTATTTCAGCCAATGAAGTCTAGCAGATGCGCCTTAAAATAGATATATATGGATATATTTTATTCTCTCATCTAGCGAGACTTTGCGAGGAATGGATGAAACAAGAGAAACAAGAGACGTCATCACCAATACGGTCAGCTCGCCCTGCAAGACTCATCAGAAATCCAGCGCCTTTTTCAGATGAAACACTAGCCAGAATAGATACAGTCAGAGCTGGACATGATGAAAGAGATATTACGCGTCAACCCACAAGGCGATTATCCCTGTTCGCTGATCCTGAAGCATTGAATCAGCATAGGGCGGCGATTACCAACCTCACACCTGATGACTATCAGCAAATAGATGATGAGCTAGATGATGCCTTTAATCTTAGCAACGTAAACACCGTACAACTGATGCAATTGAGTAGCATGCTCTCTGTGCAGATGCCAGCGATAGACATTAAAAATGCGATGACGGGGGCGCATGCAGCGGTAACAGGACAGACCGTTGTAAAACCGCAGCCGCAATGGAAAATCTTACTAAACAGCCCTATTGTAAAAGCGATTATAGGACTGGCAGTTGGAATACTCATTCTCGCCCTATTAGCGCGTTTAATCGATGTAAAAGCCAGATGGCAATTATTGGAGAAAGTTTAACCACACCTATCGGCATCCTTCATACGTGCCTGGCGGGTCTGGCATTTGTAGCTGCATTCAGTTTCCGAGGTGTGCGTTGGAAACTCTTCTTAAATCCCGTCCAGAAGATCAATGTTTTCAAAGTCATTCGTGTTTACTGGATTGGTGTATTTATCAACTTCTTATTGCCTGTACAGGGCGGCGAACTGGCCAAGAGCGCAATTCTGAAGCAAGTTGCAGGAGTTCCTATTAGCCAATCGTTGCCAACCGTAGCAATAGATAAAGCTCTCGACTTAATGCCAGTACTTTTTATTATCGCCATTGTGCATTTATTCCTGGTATCCATATGAATACCGAACTCTGGCTCATTCTGGCTCTGGTAGGAGGTATTCTCATTGGTCTCATTGTAGTTATTGCGTTAACGGCCTGGAACCGTAAAGCAGCGGTAATGGTAATTAACTTTTTTCTGAGATTACTGCCAAAGGGGATTGGTGGAAAAATCGAAGGCTTTGCGATGGGTTTTGTAGACTCGTTACTGGCCGGTGCAAGCAGGCCAAAAACCTTCATCCCTGCCGTTCTGCTTACCGCGCTAGCAGTTACCTGTGAGGGTCTTTTTGCCTGGGAAGGTTTTCATGCGGTACAACTAAATCCAGGCCTCGGTCTAACCATGTTTGGCTATACCCTTTATACTATGTTCTCAATTCTTCCTACTCCGCCTGCGGGTATAGGAAGTAACGAAGGAGTAAAAGGCATCGTTTTTGTCGGGCTTTTAGGCTTTAATGAGAACAAAGTGACGGCAATGGCTATCCTGGTTCACCTCGTCTGCCTCATACTCATAGGGGCAATTGGTATGATCTCCCTTCAGACGCTTGGCCTCAACCTCTCTAACATTATGCAAAAGCAGCCAAATAAGGGCGCAAAGAAATAACAGTGTATCAGCTTGCATTGTTAGCGCTTTTGTATCGTACAATAGCGAAGATAGTTATAATGCGAAAGCAGGCAGAAGTTCGATGCAATCATCATCTTTCACAGATGTTCTTACTATAGCAACGCACTTATCTAAGCGATATCGATCCAGTATTGAAGAGAGTGATCGCTGAAGTTGGTCCATGTACGCTCGTGCCGCAACCGAATATTTTTGAGGCCCTGGTCGATGCGATCATCTCTCAGCAGATCTCAGTGAAGGCGGCAGATGCAATTATGGCGCGTCTGCGTGCGGCCACGCCGGGGGGAGCAGTGACACCAGAAGTACTTATGCCATTCGAGCACGAAGCGCTCCGTGCGGTAGGCCTTTCGACGCCAAAAGCACGCTATATTCGCAATCTGCTTGAGCATATTCAGAGCGGTGAACTCGACCTGGAGAGCTTACCCGAATTAGACGATGAGACGATTATCAGTAAGCTCGTTGCAGTCAAGGGGATTGGGCGTTGGACTGCCGAGATGATTCTTATTTTCGCGCTCGGTCGACCCGATGTCTTGCCAGTAGATGATCTAGGCTTTGTGGAAGGGGTGCGTGTGGCCTATGAGTTGGCAGAACGGCCTTCGCGAAAAGAGGTTCTAGAGCGAGGCGAGTTGTGGCGTCCCTATCGGACATATGCCACCTGGTATATGTGGGCAGTGCGCCGCCTCCAACAGAAAAACGAGCGGGAACGGACCAGAATTGTTTCGCTGTAAGTTGCTCAAATAGAGACTATCGAGAATTTTTCTCTACGCATCTTTTCAAGAATATGATACGGTTGAGGTTATGGATACACCTGAAAATTATTATGCTATTCTCGGCGTTCCAATCGACGCAAATATAGATACGCTCAAACGTGCTTACCGCCAGTTAGCGCGGCGTTTTCATCCTGATCTTGCGGGCCCCGAAGGCGCAACACAGATGAAACGCATTAATCGTGCCTATGCGGTTTTAAGTGATGCCGAAAAGCGGCAGAGCTACGATACAGTGATAGGTGGCATAATTGATCTGCGGGCAGGTGCGGCGCGTAGTCGTCCTCGTCCTCACAACTTTGATCCTGATGAAGACATTGAATTCTCAGAATTGCGTATCTTTAGCTCAAAGGGGCCACTTCGCGCAGGCCCTGCGTTCCAGAGCGAGCTTGGTGTTGTCACAACCCTCAACAGTGTACGTACAGTTGATAGTTTTATCATTGCGGCGGGTTCGCTCGACAACAAAGGCAGACTCTGGAGAATAAACAACGACCTGGTTACAGAAACGATTCACTTTGCCACAGATCCAGCCTTCACTATTGAATCACTGCGCGAATTGCGCTTCTCCGCTGCCGGGTCTCTCCTGGCAGGCTGGGGCCGCCTCTATCTTCATGTCTGGGATGCCTATCGTGGTACCCTACTCTGGAGCTATGGATTGACCGAACGAGCCGTCTCAGCGCACTACTCACTTGACGCCACACTCCATGCGCAACCAGATGGACAACGTTATCTGCGTATGGCACTCCCCCTCTTGCCAGAAGATCCGCGTGGTCCTCGTGCATTGGGGGTACGAGGCAGTGATATCGTCACACACAATCTCCAGGCGGCCCCAAATGTGCTCAGTGAACCAATGATCTGTGCTGAAGAACGTGTTGAGAAGCGCCAGTTCTGGGCTATTCGTCTGCGTGCCCTTTCACAAGATCAGCAAACCTTGTTGACTCTCTCCTGTGCGCAGGTACCAGGAGAAACACAAGAGATGAGCATTGTCCGCATCTGGAATTTGAAGAACAAAGCGCGTCTGGGGAATCGTCTTCGGCCACAAATCACCTCTTCTATTCTGTTAGGGCGTTGTGCTGATTGTACCCCTCCCTATGCCATTACGCCAGACACCCATACACTCGCGTTTGTTTCTATGGGTCAGAAGATTCTTGTCTGCGACACAACGGCAGGCACCTACACAGAATTAGGCAGTGGCAGCATGGGGAGTAGTTCGCGCATGGGAATTTCGCCCGATGGACAATGGTTAGCGGTTGCGCGTGAAGATAGTGAGGTCAATGAAGGAGTAATCGACCTCTGGTCCATCACCACGGGTCAGATTTTGCAAAAGCTCTATCATCCCTGGCAGATCAGCGCACTACACTTTACAGGAAAACATCTTGTAGTCGCACTCACCGATGGGACCATTCAGGTATGGGAATAGTTTCCTGTTGCTATACTTCACGGTCACTCGTTCGTTTAGTATGATGAACTGAAGAAATCTTTCTTAAAATCTTTCTCTCAAGAGAATCGAGGTCTTATTTTATGCGTATTTCCGTCATTGTTCCAGTGTACAATGAAGAAAAGACAGTCGCAACTGTCCTGGCATTGCTCGCCAAAGTACCACTTGATTTAGAAGTTATTATTGTAGATGATGCATCAACAGACCGCACCTGGGAGATTCTCCAGGGGCTGCGCCAGAAAGAGCCATTCAATACGTATCGATACATTCGTCATGAGCAGAATCAAGGTAAAGGCGCGGGTCTACGTACCGGGTTTGGTCTGGTCACAGGAGACATGGTGACGGTACAGGATGCCGATATGGAGTATGATCCGCAGGATCTTCCTCGGTTGATACGTAAGTATGAAGAGGCACGCGCCGCCGGACATAAAAAAGTGGCAGTCTACGGTTATCGTGATCTGGGGCCACAAAAGTTTACCACACGCTGGGGCAATCGCTTCCTGACCTATGCCACCAATATCCTCTATGGAAGCCGCATCCACGATATGGAGACCTGCTACAAGCTGATGCCAGCATCCATCGCACGTGCATTGCCGATGGAAGGCAAGCGGTTTGAGATCGAGCCAGAAATTACCTCTTGCCTATTGCAAGCTGGATACAAGATCTTCGAGGTACCTATCGATTATGCACCTCGCCAGGAAAAGAAGCTCTCGCCCTGGAAAGATGGCTGGCCAGCACTAGCAATGTTGTTGCGCCGTCGCTTCTCAAAGTTCTCGCCAGCGATTACAGAGCCAGAGGAAGCAGCCAGTAGCATAACCCACGCAAACACCACCCAGGTTCAGCGTTAGCTTTTTTGGAGAAACAGGTCAGGAGGCATCTATGGATCAACATCCATATATTCTTATAACCCAAAAAGTGCCTGAGCCCGCCTATTCACTCCTGGAAAAAGTGGGCAGACTTGACGCTAATCGTCAGGAAGGACAGATATGGTCATACGAGGAACTGCGGCGGCGTGCGCCAGGCCATGACTATCTTTTCTGTTTGCTCACTGATACTATTGATGCACAATTGCTAGAAGCTTGTGCTTCGGCAACGCCTCGGCTGAAACTGATCGCGACCATGGCTGTTGGCTTCAACAATATTGATCTACCTGTGGCCAGTCGTCTGGGTATTGCCGTCACCAATACCCCTGGAGTGCTTGATGATACGACAGCCGACCTGGCATTCGGGCTTTTATTGGCAACAGCGCGTCGACATTGGAGAGGCCGAGCGATATTTACGAGCGGGGAAGTTCACTGGCTGGGGACCATTACTTTTTTGTGGAGCTGAAGTACATCATAGTACATTAGGTATTATCGGTGCCGGGCGTATCGGCAAACGCATGGCCAGACGAGCGCAAGGTTTTGCTATGCAGGTGCTCTATTATAATCGTCATCGTCTGTCGCCTGAAGAAGAACAAGCATATCATCTGACCTATACCGACCTTACTGAATTGTTACAACGTGCCGATTTTGTGAGTCTGCATATCCCTTATAGCAGTGAGAGCCATCATTTACTTGATGCAGAGGCATTATCATTGATGAAACCCACAGCAATCCTTATCAATACAGCACGCGGCGCAATCGTCGATGAAAAAGCCCTTGTTCACGCACTACAGGCTGGGCAGATTGCAGGTGCAGGATTAGATGTCTTTGAACATGAACCAGAGATTGAACAGGATCTTCTCCATATGGAGCAAGTTGTCCTGGTGCCACATATTGGAAGCGCATCACTCCAGACTCGTACTCAAATGGCACTTATGGCGGCTGAAAATATCAGTGCTCATATTCAAGGGAAGCAACCGGCAAATCTTCTCAATCCTGATATCACCACCCAACGATGATAAATTGTGCTGTATAAAAAGCAATCAACATTTGTAAATACCTTTTTCTGGCAAATCCATGATAATGGCGGCGCGGGTACCCCCAGTTTCAACAGGGGGAGGAAGCGCCGCCCTCCTTTCTGCGTTCTTCGAGACCGGGCTGCTGCGTGATCATCCAGCCGTGTGTGGGACGCGCTCTTCGTTCTACTTTGCCTGGAACCACCTCCAGCAGTTTCTTCCCACTCCTGACGTCTTTGAGCACAAAGGCTCCCTTCTCTCGTCGTCCTGCGATGTAGCCGCTCTTCCCTTTCGCCTTGACCAGTTCGTAGAGCTTGAAGCCATGCACTTTGCGCGGAGACCAACACTTGTGCTCACTGTGTCGCCCATTGAAGCGCTGATACTGCCCTCGTGGCAGACAACGGATCTGAAAAACGTTCGCCGATGGCTTCACCCTTTCACCGATTTCGCAAGCAATGGCTACTGCATCGTTGGTGTGCGACTTGGGCAGATCGAGGACCTGGAGACGTTGATACTTGGTCTGGTATCCAAACCTGATGCGTACCTGCTCCTCCCCAAACTGCTCTCGGAGGTTTCCACAACCGCAGTCTTGATCGAGGAGACATGGGCTGCATCTTTGAGCGGCACGCGCGCCTGTGCCTGGATCGCGGGGAAGCCAAACTCAGCGGCGGTTTGGGTTCCTTTTTTGCGATTACAGGGTTCACACGCCAGGGTGAGATTGGAAATGCGATCACTCCCGCCTCTGGCTTTGGGAAGGATATGTTCTAGTTGCAGGGGGATGGCTGTCGCCTGACAGTAGGCACACCGCCGCTGCCACTTCGCCAGCACATATTCACGCAGCAGATACCCCTGCAACTCCCCCTGTTGATAGGACACGCCCATAATCTCCGGGTGCTGCATCTTCTGGGTATCGAAACTGCCAATTTCCACGTTGACCTGCTTCACCGGCACCAGCGAGGCGACAAACCGCACCGCCTTGACCGTGGCGTCTGCTTTCGCGCGTAAAGAAGGTGGTAACCACCCGGCTTTGCGGCGACGATTGGCCCAGCGCGGCACACGATAGCGCGTCTTGCGACTTCGACGCGTGTGCCGATAGTGCCGTCGCTGTGTCATCTTCTCGCTGATATCATCACGCAGATGCACCTCGGCTTGCACGACGACTGCAGCGTTAGTGATGGCGGCGATCCCCACTCCTTTTGAGCCGGTATCCACTCCCACGCTGACCGCCTGGGTGTAGGAGGGGGTCTGAAAGCGGAGGCGAATGGTGAAAGGTTCACGACTGATGAGACGAGCCTGACGCGTGCGCAGCCAATACCACACTTTCTTCTGCCGCCTGGTGGGCATGAGAGGCTGCCCTTCGCTATTTTGCACGTAGATGATGGATTGCTCCATAAGTCTTCCTTTCGGAGTGAAACGTTCCCCTCGACAAAGATGAGCAGGCGGGACATGGCCTCTTCACGGTGGCTGACCTCACCACGGTTAAAAGAGACCTTCCAGTGCTGGAAACTGAGGCAGCATTTCCAGGTGGGAGCTTGACCGCTTCCTGCTATCGTAGTTCTCTCCTCGAACGACAAGACGCACGCTTGCTCGACTTGCGGTTCTCAAGAACTGAGTCTGGTCAATCCGGCTTGCACGGGGCGAACCCCTCACAAGCCTCCCCACTCTGTGGGGAGGTCATTGACATCTTTTCGCTAAAATCCTTATAGAGGTTGACATTTTAGACACACTTCTCTATAGTTCCATTATACTCTATATTTGTACCAAAATTTACGCTTATATCGTATTAGAATAAGGACAGCGGAACCAAAAATGACGAGAGAGGGCATCCTTCTAGAAAAAGAACCAGGTTTGAAGGCAAGCTTTCAGGGAGAGGAACACTCTTATGTTCGTTGTATTCTTGCTGATGTAAATAATTCGGAACGTCACTTTGAATGTCGTATTTTAGATTTTGAGGACATCCCTAACGCTATTGGTGAAGCAGTTACACTTGAAGTGATACGAGCAATTACCGACCGGCGTAGTGGCGTTGTACGCTTTGACTGTCGTTTAATCCAGACTGCAAAATAACGGGGAGTGACTTATGAAGTGTTCACGCTGCTCCGCTGAGCTTCCGGCTTCAGCCACCTACTGCCTCCAATGCGGACAAAGTCTGCAAAGCACCTCTCAAAGTGCTCCAGCCTCCTATCAGGCAGATACATTCTCCTATCTGCCTGCTGGAACGCCGCCGTGGCCGACAAGTGTTCCCAGCCTGTCATCTACAACGGGCACAAGTACAACAGCTTCTGCATCTGGTACATCCGAATCGAAGACCGATCCTAAGCCTAAACGCTCTGCTGCCAATTTGCTTGGAATGGTAGCGCTAGTACTCCTTGTGCCACTTTTAGGAGTAGGGCTTACAGTAGGAACACTTTTCGCACGAGGTCAACTTGGCAACACGGCAGCAAGCGCCGCGAGCAACAAAACCACGATCCCCATTGCTACCGCGACCCCACAGCCACAACAGCAAGCCGCGCCTCAGGCCACAACAACCACAAATCAGTTACCAACGCCAAGCTCAAGTAAGAAAATCAGTGACAGCGATCTCAATGTCCTGCTGCAATATCCAAACAACTGGGACCCGGACCAGATCCATAAAAGCACCTCAAATACTGCGCTGGATCTTCATCCGCATGAACCATTGAATATGATCTTTTACGTCATTCATCTAGCAGACTCTGTTTCCAGCCAGATCCAGAGCGCCGATGAGGTCAATACAGACCAGATTCAATCGCTGGCCACAAATCAAGGAGTCAGCAATTTACAAATGGTCCAGAGCGCAAATACGCAGCCAACCATTAGCGGAGCAAAATGGACACAGCAGGAGGCGACATTCCAGGTCAGCAACGGAGATATCTATCATCTGACGGTCATTTCCACCCAACACGGAAAATCGTACTACACCGTGCTCTTCTGGATTCCTGAAGTTTATTACACAGAAGCCATGAGTAAATATATCCAACCAATGATCCAATCCATTCAATTCCTTAAATAGAGAGGGAAATTTTCCCTCTCACCCCTTAGGGGCTGCTTTTATTCGTGTGCACATGTCACCTTAGCATGTCATTTAAAGCAACTCACTCTCACAAAATACGGCCTCTCCCAGATATCCCCTGCGCCATAAATTCTCATATATATCCTTTTCTGCCAGTATAGAAGTGCTATAGATAAAAGAGAATATTGACGTTTCTTCCGCGAAAGAGTTAGGATGAAATAGAATAGACAAATTACAGATGTTTTCTGGCATATTTCTCATTCGGAAAGATCTATCAAAATTTACACGAGAACATTCTTATGCAGCAGAGAGGTAGCTTCTCTAAAAAAGAAACAGCTATTCCGTCCAACGAAGAAGGGGAGGGCACACGCATGGGTCGTAATACTGTATCTTATCACTTAAGTGCATTATCAATCTTGTTAGTATTCCTGGCCTTTTCTCTACAGTGCAGCAATAGGCAATCTCTGTCCCATTTTCTCTTTCCCCAGATGCATGCTACAATTGGAACTTCTCTTGTACCTACCATGCAACATCTGTATAATCTAAACGTAAAGCAAGACAATAAAACAGCTATAGGTTTTAAAAGCGTAGCCGCCAGTAAGCAATTTCTGATGAATCCCGATAGGCCCCAATACGGCCAGGTGAGTTACATCACGCAGCAGATCAGCAGCAACTATGCTGGATATGCAGCACAAGAGACAGATGGAAGCAACTTCACAAATATCACAGGGAGTTGGATCATGCCATCGATTCAGTGTGCAACGCATGAGACATCAGAGGCGGCCTTCTGGGTTGGTTTGACTGGTCAATCGCAGCAGAATACCATTGCCCAGATTGCCACGTTGGGGATATGCCAGGGTGGGCAAGTGCGCTATGAAGCAGACTGGGAATTATTTCCGGCCCTTGCCCAGACCATTCCGCACACCATCCAGCCAGGGGATACGATCTCAGCAGGCGTCTCCTACACGGGCGGGCAATTTTATCTCACTCTGCAAGATAGCCAGCAGAACTGGTCCTTCTCAGTGAATAGACCAGGAAGTACCATAAGTGCAACGGTAGCAGAATGCATTACTGAGGCCCCGACGCTGGTAGTAGGGGGTACGCAACGGAGTATTACCAACTTAGCTAATTTTGATCAGGTGAACATAACTTGCCAGGCCGATAATGCATCGATTGGGAGTTATGGACAATTGTCGCAATATCAGATGATTGCAGAAAATGCTACCGCCTCGCCTTCGACGCCGAATAATTCAGATAGCAGTTTCAACGTTACCTGGCAAGGGAAATAAGAGCAACAATCATAGGAAAAAAGCGCAGCTACTCCAAGAGTCCAGCACCTCCAGAGAAAAAAACAACCCCTCACGCCAGGCATGAGGGGTTGAAAGATCGAGTAGATGCTTCCTCGATACGATTTAGTACTCAGGGCCGCCAGCAGGGGCAGCCTTTTCCTTCTCAGGAAGATCAGTAATCAGCGCCTCAGTAGTCAGGATCATCGCCGCAATGCTGGTGGCATTCTGGAGAGCAGAACGGGTCACCTTAGCAGGATCGATGATACCAGCCTCAACCATATCAACATACTGATCGGTCACAACGTTGTAGCCAATGCTCTTGTTCCCCTGCTCCTTCTGAGCACGGCGAACACCTTCGACCACAACGGAGCCATCACGGCCACCATTCACAGCAAGCTGACGCAGAGGCTCTTCAAGAGCGCGGCGCAGAATGAAGACGCCTGTTGCGGCATCACCGGTAAGATGCAGGCTATCCAACGCCTCAACAGCGTTAATAAGAGCAACACCGCCACCGGGAACGATACCCTCTTCAACACCGGCACGTGTTGCGGAGAGAGCATCTTCTACGCGGGTCTGGCGATACTTCAGCTCAACCTCAGTGCCTGCGCCGACCTTGATTACAGCGACACCACCGGACAATTTGGCCAGACGCTCCTGGAGCTTCTCACGATCATAATCGCTGGTAGTATCATCAATCTGGGCCTTAATCTGGCGAACACGGGCCTGAATTTCAGCCTGCTGGCCGAAACCTTCGATGATAGTTGTATCATCCTTATGAGAAGTAACCACGCGGGCAGAGCCAAGATCTTCCAGAGTAGCGCTATCCAGGCGGCGGCCCATCTCTTCGCTGATTACCTGACCACCGGTCAGTACAGCGATATCGCGCAACATCTCTTTGCGGCGATCACCGAAGCCAGGAGCCTTGACGGCCAGGACATTCAGGATACCACGCAGCTTATTCACAACCAGGACGGCCAGAGCCTCACCATCGACATCTTCAGCAATAAGGACGACATCGCGGCGGCCTTGCTGAACAATCTTCTCAATCAAAGGCAGAATATCCTGAACGGCACTGATCTTCTTATCCGTGATGAGAATGTAAGGATTCTCGATAGAGGCTTCCATCTTCTCGGAATTCGTGACGAAGTAAGGAGAGATGTAGCCCTTGTCAATCTGCATACCTTCGACATAATCGGTCTCGAAGTTAATACCACGCGATTCCTCAACGGTGATGACACCATCTTTGCCCACGCGATCCATAACTTCAGCAATCAGATTACCGATCTGTTCATCAGCAGCAGAGATAGAGGCGATCTGAGCAATCTCTTTCTTGCCTTCAACCGGAATTGCGGCCTGGCGAAGGTAAGCAACGATGGCCTCAGTACCTTTATCGATGCCATGCTTCAACTGCATAGGATTCGCGCCTGCGGCCAGATTCTTCAGGCCCTCGTTCACAATAGCCTGAGCCAGAACAGTTGCAGTCGTAGTCCCGTCACCGGCGACATCATTGGTCTTGGTTGCGGCCTCTTTAAGAAGCTGTGCGCCCATATTCTCAAAGGGATTCTCAAGCTGAATCTCTTTCGCCACAGTCACACCATCATGGGTCACGCTAGGAGCGCCAAACTTCTTATCCAGAGCAACGTTACGGCCCTTTGGACCAAGCGTCGTCTTTACAGCGCCGGCAAGAATATCGATACCCTTTTTCAAGGAACGACGGGCTTCTTCATCAAATATAAGTTGTTTTGCCACTTTGAAATTTCTCCTAATAACACTGATCTTCTTTTCGCTCAAATACCGCCTGGTTTTCACGCGCCATGCGTATAAATGTGCATCACTTATGCAACCGGGCGGCGAGGAAAATTACCCAACAATTGCCAGAATATCGTTCTCTTTCAGGACCAGATACTCTTCGCCGTCCAGTTTAAACTCGGTACCGCCATACTTAGCGAAGAGCACGCGATCACCCTCGCGAACGTCAATAGCCGCACGATCACCATTATCCAGCAAGCGGCCATTGCCAATTGCGATAACAGTGCCCTCCTGAGGCTTTTCCTTAGCAGTGTCAGGAATAAGGATACCGCTCTTCGTTACCTCTTCTTTTGCCGCAGGTTTCACAACCACACGGTCACCAATAGGACGAATATTTGCCACGACGTTTGCTCCTTTTTAAAGAAGATAGTTACTGTTGCTTGCGCGTCTCATCGGATAGGAGCGGCGCAATTGACCCATCATCTTCATATTTGTCATAATGGATCACTCCGGCAATATTGACCGACTGATACTGCGAATAATCGCAGCTACAGGGTCCACCAGCGGCGCATCCAGTGCAACAGTAATTTTTACCGCGTACGATCACAGGGGACCAGGGGAACTCAATATCGCAATTCGCACAACGTAATGCTGGCGACGAGCAACCTGTTGGATTTGTTGAAATACTGGATAGGTCATTGCTGCTCTCTGCATACATATTTTTGCCCCGCATGGTCTTCTGATTTATTTCACTATGACACAGTATGCCATAGCGAGTGTTAGAGTGACGTAGGAGGAGTGTTAGAGAAGTGTTAGAATTCGGCTGTATGATACAATACTAGCGAGAAGTGGTCCGCCCATTTCGCCTACGACTCAACGAAGAGAGAAAAGAGCACATGGCTTATATCAGCACTGTAAACGGTCAGAGTTATCGTCTGGAGATTACCAATAAGGAGCAACCCGTCCAACTTACGTTAGATGGAGAAGCAGAGACACTTGACTGGCAACAGCTTGCCGGGCTGGTCGGAAACGCACAGGGTGGACACTATAGTCTGTTGATCGCGGGCAAGTCCTATGATATTTATGCACGCAACATCACCAGGGCAGATGAAAAGTCCGGGCAGAAGACATATGAGATTTTTCTGAATAGTCAGCGCTTCGAGGTCAAAGTTGAAGACGAACGAACACGGCTATTAAGTCATCTCGCCTCATCCGGAAGCAGCGCCAACACGGCCCACATCGAAGCGCCCATGCCAGGACTAGTCATAGGTCTGCCATTCGAGACAGGGGCAGAAGTAAATGCGGGCCAGACGGTTGTAGTATTAGAAGCGATGAAAATGGAGAATGATCTCGCAACGCCCCTCACAGGCATATTAAAAGAGCTACGTGTGAGTAAAGGTCAGACCGTTGATCAAGGTGAAGTACTGGCCGTGATCGAGAGCATAAAACCCGAATAAGTCTCCAGAGAATAAATTGCTTTTTGTCCTCTCTAGAGAGATTTACAAAGATTTAAAAACCGTTTAACCGAATGCTCACCCAGAACGGCTATACTCAGAATGGCATTCCTCCACGATATGCTATAATCATTTGAGTTAGCGAAGGAGATTGCCTGCAATGGAAGAACACGTGAGCAAAAGTGCTGAAGAATGGCGAGAGACAACTGCACGCAAGGCGCTAGAGAAAACAACAGAGCGTAAAGCGAAATTTGTCACGAGCTCAGATATTGAAGTTCCGAGCCTCGCAAGCGCAGAAGATCTAGAAAATTTTGATGCCTCGACGCGTCTGGGCTATCCAGGCGAGTTCCCGTTTACTCGTGGTATCCACCCCAGCATGTATCGTTCACGATTCTGGACCATGCGTCAATATGCAGGCTTCGCTACAGCCGAGGAATCCAATAAGCGCTATCATTTTCTATTAGCACAGGGGACCACCGGTCTCTCAGTCGCCTTCGATCTACCAACACAGATGGGCTATGACGCGGACCACCCCCTCTCAGCAGGCGAGGTGGGAAAAGTCGGTGTCTCTATCTCCAGTCTAGAAGACATGGAGACCCTATTGCATGGGCTACCGCTTGAGCGCATCAGCACGTCGATGACGATTAATGCCACAGCCAGCATCTTACTTGCCCTCTATATTGCAGTTGCCAGGAAGCAAGGAGCCGAAGTGCGCAAGCTCTCCGGCACCATCCAGAACGATGTACTCAAAGAGTATATCGCACGCGGTACCTATATCTATCCGCCCCGGCATTCTATGCGCATCATTACTGATATCTTTCGTTACTGTGGAGAACATGTTCCCCGCTGGAATACGATCAGCATCAGCGGTTATCATATTCGCGAGGCGGGTTCAACTGCGGTACAGGAGATCGCCTTTACCCTGGCAAACGCCATCAGCTATGTTGAGGCAGCATTGCAGGCGGGGCTGAACATAGATCGTTTTGCTGGACAACTCTCCTTCTTCTTCAATAGTCACAACAATCTCTTTGAAGAAGTAGCAAAATTCCGCGCGGCGCGGCGGATGTGGGCACAGATTATGCGCGAACGCTTTCAGGCGCAGGACCCACGCTCACAGATGCTCCGCTTTCATACCCAGACAGCAGGCTCTACATTGACAGCTCAGCAGCCAGATAATAATATTGTACGTACCTCCTACCAGGCACTCGCGGCAGTATTGGGCGGCACCCAATCACTCCACACGAATTCCAAAGACGAGGCACTCTCACTGCCCAGCGAAGAATCCGCGCGGGTGGCGCTACGCACGCAACAGATTCTGGCTAATGAAACTGGAGTCGCAGACATCGTTGATCCTCTCGCCGGTTCCTATTATGTCGAACAGTTGACAAATGAGATTGAAGCACAGGCATGGGACTACTTACATAAAATTGATGCGCTGGGTGGTAGTGTTCAGGCAATAGAGCGAGGTTTCATGCAAGCCGAGATTGAGCAGGCCGCCTATAGGTATCAGCTTGCACTTGAGCGAGAGCAGATGATAGTCGTTGGCGTCAACCGATTCGTGCAGGAACAAGAGACACGGATGGAGACCCATCGAGTAGATCCGGCAGTAGAAGAGCGGCAGGCGGCAAAACTGGCGGATCTACGCAGGCGGAGGGATACGGCCCTGGTCCAGCAAAAATTACAGATGCTAGCGAATGGAGCAGCCGGGAGCGATAATCTTATGCCTCTAATTATCGACGCCGTAGAGGCATATGCAACCCTGGGAGAGGTCAGTGACACGCTACGCAGCGTATTTGGTGAGCAACATGAATTTCGTAGTATCGAATAAGTACTAGATTGATACATTGTATGAATCAAAAAATGTCAGGAGAGGGCGCAGAGACCGAAGACGTATCACCCGCACGTGCTGCTGAGCGATCTTCTATCAGCCCATATAGCTCTCATACAGCAATTCAGGCAGACAAGCAGCGACAGCGGGCACGCGCCTCAATAGGGGTTTTTGACTCAGGCGCGGGGGGACTAACCATTCTCTCAGCGCTCAGGCAGGAGCTACCACAAGAGAACTTCGTCTACCTCGGTGACACGGCTCATTGTCCTTATGGAACACGGAGCAACAACGAAATTATTGATTTAACGATACAAGCCAATCGTTTCTTCATCACACAAGGAGTCAAACTCATTGTTGTGGCCTGTAACACCGCATCACAGGCTGCACTCAACACACTACGTATCACATTTGACCTACCATTTGTGGGTGTCGTACCGGCGGTGAAACCGGCGGCACGGGCCACAAAGTGTGGGCGGATCGGCGTTGCCGCGACCAATCAGGCGGCACAAGCGGCATATCTACGTCAACTCATCGACGATTTTGCGGAAGGGATTGAAGTTTACGCCACTGGCTGTCCTGAACTGGTCACACTGGTAGAAAAGGGTGAGTTTGAAGGGCCGTTTGTTGATGAGACGCTGCGTCATGCGCTACATCCCTTACTAGCTAAAGAGATTGATGTCCTGGTCCTGGGCTGTACGCACTTCCCAGCACTGCGCCCGGCCATTGAGCGCATCGTCGGGAAAAAAGTCCTGGTCATTGACAGTGGGAGTGCTATAGCCAGGCGAACCCATGCAGTGCTGGATGCTGAAGGGCTCACCCGCCCACGGCAAATTGAGCATGATATGGGAGAGCTTACAATCTTTTGCAGTGGAGAAGCAGCGGCATTTAGCGACGTTGCCAGTAAAATTCTGGGTTATCCTGTAATAGCCCGTCATATCGACTTATAAGGAGTAGCATGCCTGAGCAAGATATCGCGCTCAATGAGACGAGCGAAGAAACAGAAGTGCCCGCGATACCAATTCAACCTGCTCATGTTCACGTGGCCCGCCACGTTTCAAATATCCTATCGCCAGCCGTTATCTCATTGCCATTAATTTTGCTAGTAGCTTTTTATCGCAGCAGCAATCAGGCGACTAATTTATTTTATGCACTGATTACCCTCTTCTTTGTCAGCGTCGGGCCACTCCTCTACATTATAGCTGGTGTGCGGCTCGGAAAATTCACCGATGTTGATGTAAGTGTCCGTTCGCAGCGTACCGGACCCTTTCTTTTTGCGCTTGGTTCCTGCCTGTTGGGCCTCCTGATAATGGCTCTAACACATGGTCCCAAGAACCTACAGACGCTGATAATCATGCTCATCGTCAGTGGTATCGTTTTTATGATCACAACTATGAGGTGGAAAATCAGCATTCACGCCTCGACGCTAGCGGGAGCAGTCACGCTTCTAGCGGTATTATATGGACTGGTTATACTACCCGCGTATCTCCTGGTAATTCTGGTAAGCTGGTCACGGGTGGTCCTGCGCCGCCACACAGTTGCACAGGTAGTTGCAGGTTCGCTTGTCAGCATTGCAATGACCTTAATCTTAATGAAGATACGCGGCGTCTAATCTCCTCTAGCTAGAAAAACATATTCTGTATGTCCTTATTCCATACAGAATATGTCTCTCCATTAATCCAGGCGGACAGAGACCCCCAGAGGGGGTACGGTGAACAGCTGTCCCTATCGGGCTTTCATGAAGCTAAGTAGCATAAAAAAAGGAAAACTATAGCCTTCTGGCAACCAGGTAGTAGCACCACGTTTAAACATCCCTTCGTACATAGGAAGATCTAGCAAGCGTTGGAGTTGAAAGCCTGCGGCAAAGGCGGCATCCAGATATTCTTGCAAGGTACGCTGGTAGAAGTGGACTTTTACGCCTTCCTGGGCCATACCACCATAGAGAAAAGCCTTCCCCGAATTGAAGTAATTGGTGACACGACCACGAACGAGGTAGGAGTACGGATTATTCATAGAAAGCACAAAGCGTCCTCCCGGCTTGATAGCTGTTGCCAAAGTTGTAAAAAGGCCTTGATAGCCATAGACATCATTCAAAGCCAGGTGGCTCACAATCAGATCAAAATGGTGTTGATAGGTAGCAAGCGGTTGACTGAGATCGGCGAGTAGATAGGTAATTTTGCTTTCGGGGTCTTTTGTCCGGGCAATCTCCAGCAAGCGAGGAGAGATATCTATACCTGTAACATGGTTGTCATAACGAGTCAGAATACGAGAGAGATAGCCTTCGCCACAGCAGGCATCTAAAATTTCCAGGCCCGAAGGGTCGCCAATAAGGTCGAGGAACTGAGGCATGATCGGGTCACGCTCAATACCGCCTTGCTCACGAGCAGCGACGAGACGTTCATACTCAATGGCAAAATCATTATAGATATCTTGCTTATATTGTGTCATATTTTCCCTCTTTCGTGAAAAGATCAGCGCTGAATGGGGAGCGGAAGATCTTCTTCTACCTCATCTAAAATGACCAGAGAAATCGCAGAAACAGGCTCCAGGAGATCGCGGAGCAGATCCTCTAAATCCTGGCGGCGATAGAGTTGCTGAAGGCGCTGAATGAGGCGAGTCAGCTGCTTTTTCGTGGCCTCCTCACTTTTGCCGATGATAGCGGCAATCTTCGCAATTGGCAGGCGGGCAACAAAGCGCATGGTAAGCAGATCTCGCTCAAAGGGAGAAAGAGCGTCCAGAAGTGCTTTCACCTGGGCCTGTGATTCGGCAGAAAGAAGCAGTTCTTCTGGAGTGAGATCAAGTGCCATTCTTTCAGGAAGAACCTCCCAGGAGATTGCACAACGCATCGCCCGATAGAAATCTACCAGGCGATGATGGGCGATGCTCAAGATCCAGGTTGCTAAAGAGCCTCGCTCTCCCTGATAAGAAGAGAGATGTAGCCAGACTTGAAAAAAGACCTGTTGGGCGAGGTCGGAAGCGTCCTCGTCATTATCGAGGTGGGTACGAAGATAGCGGTAGACGCGTGGATAATAACGGCTATAAAGTACCTCAAAAGAGGGAACAGGTTCTAAAGGTGGTGGCTTGCTGCCAGATGGCTGATTTAAATCTATCATAGTATGCTCCTGATTTTTCTTGCCTATGTATACGTAAGTATAGAGAAAAAGGGACAGAGATCAGGAGGTTTTTTAATGAGATGGCTATTATAGTAATTTCACAGATGGGTTAAAGCCCTGAATAATCAAAAAAAGATAGCATTATCTGCTGTATTTCCATCTGGCATTTTGCTAAATCAAGGAGTAGGGCGGTCACCAATAGCTACACGCATAAGAGCAATAGACACACAAGCAGCAATGAAAGCGGCAATAATTGTTCCAAACAAATCATTGTCCCCAAGAGAAAATTTTCCCAGGTAACCCCCAATCAATGCACCAACGAGACCAGCGATGATATCAGCTGCAACAACATAACGCTTATGATGCATCATATCACTTGCAAAGCAGCCAGTAATAAGACCCGTAATAAGCCACCATAGTATACTGTAATTAACCCCTTTCCATATAATATCTACAACAGTCACCATTCCTCCTGTAATGGGCCATAGTATCAACCATAGTGGGCGAAAGGAGTGTCTACTCTTTCTTGGATGAAGTGACGAAGGGCTCTTCATTACACGAGAAGGGGCTCTCTCTGCTAAACGTCTGGTAGAAGGTACTAAAATAGCATAATCGTCTTCCTCATCTACACTGCCATACGATGATCTTGGTTCTGAATATGATCTTCGCACCGTATCATAAATCCTCGATTGACCAGAATGGTTCTTTCTGTCTTTAGATATATCATATGAAGCTCTTGGCCTTACACTATAAAGCTTTGAGTAGACTTCCCTGTCACTAGACCCATCATATGATAGTTTTGGCTTTACCCCAATCCTTGTATGGCGAAGAAACGGATCTTCATCATTAATAACATTCGATGAATAAATAGGAGTACTCTCAACCTCCGTAGAAAGAAAATCTGACTCGCTCTCAACTTCTACTGATGATAATAACGGTATCGGTGAAGGCTGATTTACCACTTTTTGCTCATCTACAAAGATGAAGTTTGAGTTTTCCAACGTTTCGCCTTCATCCAAAATAGACTCACTACCATCAAATACCGCTGACAATAAAGGGACTTTTGTTTCTTTCTCATTAGATGGGCATGTAACAACCTGTGAATGAGAGCGTGGTTCAACGCTAGTAGCACGTTTCATCAGGAGATCGGTAGTACGACGCAGCCCATGAGCAATATTTTCAAAACCTTCATCCTGATTAGACCAGTGTGAGCTAATAACTGCATGAGCGTTAGAGGGAAGCATCTGAAGAGAGGCAAAAGGAGTATCCATCCAATCAACCGGACACAATAAGATAGGTACAACACATGCTGTTCCAGCGGCATGCCTATCAATAGCACACGCCATTTCTTTGCCATAACAATATTCGGACTTCATAAAATCGGGGCTTATTAGTAGTAGAATAATGTCGGCCTTATTTAGTTGCTGCTCAATAGTTTGCTCCCATACTTCACCAGGAACAAGTTCTCCATCGTACCAGGTAGTGATTCGACCAGAGCGACGTAGGGCAGTAAGGTGCGCATCCAGCTCATTACGAAGATCCTGGATCCTTACGAGCATAGCAGTAGAAAAGAGAAAGCGAGGTGGTATTACCCACGGCTGCCATACCAGGGCTCCTCTACTTAAGAAATATACCAGATTGATGATGGCACTATTCTTTATCAAAGAAAAAAATATCCAGACTACAATATTGACATTTTACCATATATAATCAAGAGACAGAATAGTTTAGAAGGGAAAAAGAGCCTGAGAGACACTATTCAGAAAGATAGTAGAAAACGAAAGGAAAGTGGTCTTGATATTTCATCAGGACCACTTTCCTTTTGTACAATCCCCATTACGAGATCGAAAGTGTTATTTGTCTGTAGAGGCAGCAACAGGCTGGGGCAATTCGGGAACGCGGGCGGGGATGCCATCGCGCAACTGAAGAGCGGCAGGAGTGCTGGCGCGGCGCTGGGCGCGGATAGCGGGGGCTTGAGCACGGCGGGTCGAAGAGACCGTGGCACGCGTGACAAGCTGGATAAAGACAAAGACACCGGCCCAGTTGACAACCGCCAGGACCACCAGGAAGACCCATGTGGGCAGGTGCAGGCTATCGGTGGCGAAAAAGATCAAGGCCGTCACGACAATATTCACCAGAGTCACAGGCATCAAGATCAACCAGGCAAACTGCATCAACTGGTCTGCACGCAGACGAGGGAGTGTGCTACGAACCCAGATGAAGACAAAACAGAGCAGATAGACCTTGAGTACAAAGTAGACGAGCGCCAGTATATTGCCAACAAAGCCCCAGAGCAGAGAATGCGAGGCCGATCAGGAAAGTCACGCCAGGGCCAGAGAAACCACCCAGGAACATATAACTTGCCACCGCCGAAACAATGGTCATATTACCATATTCACCCAGGAAGAACATAGCCCAGCGCATACCACTATACTCGGTCATGTAACCAGCAACCAGTTCGGATTCCGCTTCAGGCAGATCGAAAGGAGCGCGGTTCGTCTCAGCCAGGCCACAGGTATAGTAGATAATAAGCATCAAAGGCTGGACAAGAATAAACCAGGCCCAGGGAGTAAAGCCCTCAAAAATGAAGTCCAGAACACCGATACCGGTATTGTGCCAGACATTCTGGAAATCCATAATCTCGCGTAAAGAGATCGTACCAATGCCATTCCATGCCGTTAGGATAGCCAGGCATGACCGGCAAGCAGCACTTGTCAGCATCACAATACCCACCAGAGAGAGCACCAGAGGCAGTTCATAGGAAATCATCTGGGCAGCAGGACGCAGACCACCAATGAGCGAATACTTGTTATTCGAGCTCCAGCCAGCCATCATCACACCGATTACATCGATCGAACTCATCGCCACATAATAGATAATACCAGTAGCCAGAGCAATGCCGGGAAGGGCAAGATAGGGAGAGAACGGCAACACAGCAAAAGAAGCGATTACCGGAGCAAGAAAGACAGAGGGGGCCAGTAAGAAGAGCGCCTTATCGCTATTATCACATGGATATCCTCTTTCATCAGCAGCTTTGCCACATCGGCAACCGTCTGCAACAGGCCCCAGGGACCAGTATGGATGGACCAAAGCGATCCTGCATCCAGGCCATCACCTTGCGTTCCGCCAGCACCAGAATAGTTGCACTGGTCAGCACAAAGCCAAAGACAGTGAGGAAAGTAACGACAAACTGCAAGAAGTCCCAGGAAATAATGCCGTGCAGGAGTTGTGGTCCCCACAATCGGCAAACAATACTTAATCATGGATAACTCCAATGACGAAAACCCTTTAAGCCGGGTATCCAGGTAAGCTCAAAGGATTCCGCGAAAAATTACAGTGTAACCCTGCTATAAAAGCTTATCGATCAACCTCACCAAGACAATATCGATACTTCCCATAATTGCAATTGCATCGCTCATCTTATGACCACGCAACAGTTCAGGCAGAATTTGTAAATTCACAAAAGAAGGACCGCGCAACTTGGCACGCCAGGGATACTCACTGCCATCGCTAATAAAGTAGACACCCAGCTCGCCCTTACTGCTCTCCAGAGCGAAATAGGTTTCGCCGCGTGGAGGACGTAGAGCAATAGGAGTACGAGACCGATGGGGCCACCAGGCATCTTATCAATTGCCACGCGGCAGAGGCGGATACTCTCATCGATCTCTTGCATACGGACCTTATAGCGTGCATAGCAGTCGCCTTCCTGGCGCATCTGGACATTGACAGGAACCTCGCGATAGGCCATATAGGGACGATTGACGCGCAGATCCCAATTGATGCCGCAGGCGCGAAGCATAGGACCAGTCATACCGTAGGCAATTGCCTGCTGGGGATCGATATAGCCGACGCCCTGAGTGCGGGCCTCAAAGATCTCGTTGCCGGTAATCAATTGATTCAGCTCGACCATATTCTTCTCAAGCTGGTCCAGATAGGCCTCACACTCTTTGCAGCCAGTCTTTGGGAAAATCGTGCAGCACACCGCCAATGCGCATATAATTGACATTAAAGCGGCTGCCAGCAAGAGCCTCAAAAAGCGCAAGAATACCTTCGCGGTCCCGGAAAGTCCAGAGAATCGGAGTAAAAGCGCCGAGATCGACCAGGTAGGTACCGACAGCAACCAGGTGGCTAGCAATACGCTGCATCTCATTTGTCAGAAGGCGAATATACTGAGCGCGGCGGGGCGGCTCAATGCCCATAGCCTGCTCAACTGCTCCAGCATAGGCAGTCTCATTGAGCATAGGCGAGAGATAGTCAGCATTGTCCATATAGCGAATGCCGCCCATAATACGGGCGATTCTCAAGGATCTTTTCAATCCCCCGATGGAGATAGCCAATCACCGGCGTACAATCAGTAATCGTCTCACCTTCCAGGGAGAGTACCAGACGTAGCACTCCGTGCGTGCTTGGATGCTGAGGACCCATATTCAGCAGCATCTCCTGCGACTTCACGCCCCCTGTTCCCTCAGAAACATCGGAGTGTATGCCCATTTCTTGGTTTGTAGCCATAAGAGTTCCTCTTGATATATTTCAAATCCAGGTCAATTCATGTCAACGTACGTACCCATGCGAAAAGGTGTGAAGCGTAAAAAGCCAGAATGAGCATGTATCAGTGGCCATTCGTTTGTTCATGCACAGGCGGACCTACAAAAATATCCTACACTATTATCAATACCATACGCAGGCAAGATACCAACTTCCGCACAAGTGACAGGCAGACCAGAAAAGATACAAACTGACAATTTATCTGTGCCACATCTGCTTACGAAGATGAACGCTAAAGCTGTAAGACCAGATAAGCGTCATCAAAGCGGCAAAGCAACCGAATAACACATGATTGGGATCAGGATAGAGAAAAAGAAAAAAGATCGTCATGCCCAGGCAGCCAAGCGCCACCATACCAGCCGTCACAAGGCCCGATGAAACCAGAGAGCCAAAGCGAGAGGCAGGGCGTTTCAGGGAGCGTGTCGTGCTGGAGAGACGCCCTCTTATTGGCCTCAGCGTTAGCAAGAGGGGCAGTAGTAGCCTGGGTTGTGTATTCAGAGCGGGAGCGTGCCAGATTTCCTCTACCAGTTCCTCGCTTCCGTGTTTTCGTTTTTGCCATATCCTGTACTTTTATATTGCGCTTTATATTTCAGTAAAACGTGTATTTCAGTATGCGGGTATTCGTACTGAACGATCAGCTATGATGTTTGATTCTGTTTATGGGTTTCCGGAAGAGGAGCAGACTCCCCCTCTGGAGTCGGGGTATGAAGATTTGCTTCCTCTTGAGTGTTTCCGGAAGTATGACCAAAGGTAGGAGTTCCGGGATGCAAGCGCTCCTCCAGGCCCTGACCTAGCTTCTTCTGCACGACATGCTCAACATTTTGTTGCTGAAACTGACCGGAGACAGCCATATTAGGATCAACCTGTGTTGTCGCACGAGGTTTCACCGTCTGTGGAACCTGGTGGAAGCTTTTCAGCAGAGGATACCCTTCAAAATCATCATCGAGCAACATCCGGCGCAGATCGGGATGGCCAGGAAGCGAATCCCATACATATCATACGTCTCGCGCTCCAACCAATTTGCCGTTGGCCAGACAGAAACAACGCTATCGACCTCAGGATTCTCATTCGAGAGACGAACCTTCAATTGAAGGACCTGGCCGCGGGTAGTAGAGCGAAGATGATAGACAGTCTCCAGATGATCGAGCATATCAACGCCAGAGATGCAGACCATAAGATCGAAACTCAGTTGATCGCGCAAGAAGCGGCAAACAGCGACCAGATTTTCAGGAGCGACCTCCAGGCCCAGATAATCGCCCTTATGAGTTTTCGTCTGAACATCCTTGCCAGTAATCTGAGCGATAGGAGCCAGATCACGAGCGAGAGCGGCATTCTGATCACGGTAGCCAGTTGTTGCGCTAGGCAGGCTAGTAGAACGTGGTACTAGATCCATCGTGTTACTCCCTTACGCCAGGCATAGACCAGACCAAGTGCTAGAACCACAATAAAAAAGAGAATCTCAAAGAAACCGAAGAAGCTTAATTGTTTAAAGACAACGGCCCAGGAGATAATAAAAACGATATCGACATCGAAAGCCACAAAAAGAAGAGCAAAGATATAGAAGCCCAAAGGATATTGAACCCAGGCCGAGCCAATAGGTGTCTCACCGGACTCGTACGTTTGCAATTTTTCTTTTGTGCTATTATGAGGTGCAAGTAAGTTAGCAGCCACGGTTGCAACAATAACGAATACAAACCCCGCCACCAACAAAATACCTGCATATAAGTACCCAATATTAGCTGGTGTAGACAAGAGCCTTCCCTCCCAAAAAATAGCCTCTGTTCGCCTGATACAGGCCAGAAGATGCTGCATTGATTATAGCACAGGGAGTAAGGGGCGACAATTCACCCCCGGAGAGCAGAGAAAAGTCTCCCTGGCAAAGAACAGCAACGGCAATCTATCCACCCATTACACGAAGGAGCAAAGCACTTCGTCTACATAGGAGGTACCTGAACCGTATCAGGTTTAGCAATCAGTCGGAAATCGGTCCCCAGGCCATGTTCAGGAGTATCGATGACCGAGATAACGATAACGCTCACGTTATCCTCACCGCCCCCTTCCAGGGCGGCCTTAATCAAAGCAGAAGCGGTCTGATTCGGATCGGGCAGAGGGCTTTTGATAACATCTTCAATCTTTGGATCACGGACCATATCCCAGAGGCCATCGGAGCAGAGCAAGAGCTTATCGCCCGGCTGAAGAGTGACCTGGAACGAATCGACCTCAACATTAAATTTTTCGCCCAGGCTGCGATAAATCTGGTTGCGTTTGGGATGAGTATAGATATCATCCGGCTTAATAATGCCAGCTTCAACCAGACTTGCCACCACAGAATGGTCATTGGTCACTTTGCGCAGGCCCTCACCCTGACGATAGAGATAGGTGCGGCTATCGCCAACATTGCAGACATAGGCAGTAGTATCCACAACCAGAGTAGCAGTAATAGTAGTTCCCATATCGGCTCGCAGCTCCATATTGTGCTTATGCACAGCCTGATTAGCCTGCTGCACACCTTCTTGCAAGAGAGTCTGAAAGCCTTCAGGAGAGGAATCAGCGCCCTTCATCAACCTGGGGAGCATATAATCGATCAAGTTTTGAATAGCGCGGCGGCTGGCATCCTGGCCATTGGCGTGGCCGCCCATACCATCAGCGATCACAAACAGGCCAAAAGGTGCCTCTCCAGCACTGCTATTGGCGCTGCGAGGGCCTTGAGCAGCAAAAAGACTATCCTCATTTGGTTTCAGCTTACGTTTGATACCAGGATCAGAATGTGTACCGACAGCCAGGCCAAGACGATGGCCCTGCATCTGAAGAACAGGAGAGGTCTGTTCAAAATCACTGACGCCATTCATCACGACTTCAGGAGGGGGAATCTCGATAGTCGGATGATCGGTAATCGAGCTTGGGCGCAGGGCGGCAAGCTGGGAGGTTTGGGTTGGCTGTGATTGTAGGCCTGGTTGAAACAGAGATGCAGGCACAGACGATGGCGGGAAAACAATAGGTTGAGGAGCAGGAACAGGTTTTACGCGTAGATGCAGACCAGAATTCTGTAGGAGAGAGAAACTGGCGGCAATTCGTACAATAATTTGCATCAAATGGAACCTGTTCGCCACAACGGGGGCAGCGCATATCAGGGCGAGGCAACTGACCAGTGGGGACACGAGCTAAATTTGGTAAAACAGGACTTTGTTGCATTGGCAATGTTGGTTGTTGCTCCAACCAATTTTGTAATTGACCTGACTTTGGCGCGGACTCTTGAGCGGCAATATGCTGAGCATCCAGAGCGGCTTTGCGCTCGGCAGCAGCATATTCCTGGCGGCGGCGCAGAGTCGTAAGAAGCAAAGAAATCAGCGCAAGTAGAGCCAGCAAAATCAGAATACCAGCCACGATTAAAAGCCAGAAAGGAAAAGAGACCGGTCCCCACTTAACCTGGCCTGACAGAAAGCCTGGTAAAAAGGCCGGCAAATTGGTAGCGGGCTTACTCGCCCCAGTAGCAACAACAGTACCCACAGGAGTTTTCCCACCATTCCCATTCGTATTACTTCCAGACACACTCGCACGAGAGAGAAAATCGTTTGCCGCCAGAAACTCCGGATTTGCGGCAAAGGCTCCTTGAAACGCCGTTTTTGCCGCAGATGGATCTATTGGTGTTTCATAGTATTTTATCATACCAGTGCGCCAATTTTGTTGTAAGCTCGTTTCAGGGTGAGTATGAACTTGTTCCTGCTGGAAGAAATCTTAATCCCCTGATTGGTAATATCCTCATTTTTCGAGAGATGAATGCCAAGCAAGAGGCCTTGAGGGCTCACCAGAGGAGCACCCGACTCACCTTGAAACCCTCCTCCATTTAAGACAACATGATTGAGCGTCAAAAAGAGAGGGACCTGATCGGTCAATTGAGCAGACTGAGCAGCACTTGTCGGCTGAGCAGGCATCGTGGGCTGGTTAGAGAGCGTCGTCAACGCCAATCCGAACTCGCTTAGAGTATTCTTCTCCTGAGAGAGGTCCACAAAAGGGAGAGGAACAGAGGAATGGAAAGAGAGCAAGGCCAGGCCATTGGCACAAACCGTCGTATCCTGACAGACCGTCGTCAAAGCTTTCCCGCTCAAGAGAGGAGAAGTGATCCCTGAATGATTATATTCAGTATTAAAAAAGATCTTCACGCTGCTCACTGTTGCAGTAAGATGATCGCCAGGGATACAAGTAGTTCCACCATGCGTGCTTATGAGATTGCCATCCGTCAGGATAGACGTATTCGGCTGCGTATCCGTTGAGCTCCAATTATCCACCAGCACACCCAGTCCAGTACACTCGAAGCTACTCGTCGTATGATTCGTAGTGCTTGTATAGCTTACGAGCAAGCGAACTAAAGAGACCCCGGCGCGAGCCAGGTCTTCGGGCGGATCAGAAACAGTCACCCGTGGAGCAGCAAGGATAGTAGAAGAGAAAGGCAGCAGAAACAGTTGCACGGCGAATAGAAGGGCCATAGAGAGAGGCCAGACCTTGAGGGAGACACACCTCAATCTCCTATTCTTTAAATTCTTACAATGCGTACTCATTGTGACATTCCCTTCTTAAATTCCGGAAAAACAGCGTCAGAGACTCCCGGATCATTTTCTGAGAAGAGTCCGTAAACGCTGGTGCATTTGCGACACAGCCGGATTCGCATTCAGGGGTCCTACCACATAACTACATTCACGGAAAGCTTCATCCAACTTATTTTCTTGTTCATACACCTGGCTAAGAAGAAAGCGGGTATTATGATCGCCAGGGTTAAGGATCAAAACACGAACGAAAGCGTGCTCGGCCACGGGCCATTGATTTAAGCGCATAGCAATCTGACCAAGCGAATAAAAAAGAGCGGGTTGAGCGGAGGCTTCTGGTACGAGACGAGCGGCCTCCTGATAGGCCCGAAAGGCCAATTCGGGTTGATTTGTACGTTCATAGCACATAGCCAGGCGTTGATGCGTTTCATAATCCCTGGCATTCAGGCTAGCAGATCGTGCATAAGCGGGAATACCAGTCAGTGGTTGTTGCAAGAGAAAGAGATAGACATCGCCGACCAACTTATGCGTCTCCGGGTCATCAGCATTCAGTTCAAGAGCCTTATTATAGGCACGAATCGCCACATCTGGTTGAGGTGGCACGCGATGAGCATAGATCTGGCCAAAGAGCTTATGCACCAGGGAATTGCGTGGCTCCAGCACATAGGCCTTCTGAATATCAGAGTAAGCCGCCTCCATCAAATGGGCAGCAATATTTTTCTGAGCGTTGAGAAGATGAAGACCGGCAGGGCCAGTTGTGCCAAAGGTTTGCAGAGATGAAGAATCAGGGCTAGAAGGCGGTGAGATATCGCCAGGGAGTTGATACTTTGAACCTGAAGGGCGGGAACCTTGAGAGTACTGCTGCTGAATCGAGCCAATTGGCGGAGTGACCGTAATTGGTGGAAGAGTGATAAGAGCGCGTTCCATCTCCTGAGCGTTGGGCCAGCGGCGGTCAAGAAGCGGCTCAAGAGCGCGCATCAGGACCTGTTCAAAGGCAGGAGAGAGATCCGGGCGGAGCGTGCGCACGGCAGGGAAAGAGAAGATGCTAGGTTTATTATTGGCGGCATCATGGTGTGTAAGCAGGCGATGCAACGTTGCTCCCAGAGAGTAGATATCGCTGCGAGGTTCAGGCATACCATGAAGCTGTTCAGGGGGAGCATAGCCAATCGTCAAAATAATCGTAGATTGGCGTTGAGACTGAAAAGTGCGAGCGATACCAAAATCGATCAGCTTTATCTCATCGCGGTCAGTCACCATGACATTAGCAGGTTTAAGATCGCGAAAGATAACAGGAGGCACTTGACGATGCAGATAGCTCAGCACGCTACAGAGCTGTTGAGCCCAGCTACGTGCGCGCGCCTCCGTGATTCCACGAGCGCCATTGATGCCAAGAACATTGCCCTCTTTCTCCAACACATCGGCTAAAGTCGCCCCTTCAATAAAATCCATCACCAGATAATGTTTGCCCTGGTCCATAAAAAAGTCACGCACACGGGGAATACAGGGATGATTCAGATCCAGAAGCAGAGTAGCTTCACGAGAGAACCATTCCAGAGCCTGAGAGCGGTCAGCCTCCTGGTGAAACTCATCCAGCATCTCTTTCACGGCACAGGGGCGATTAAAACGAGTATCAATAGCGCGATAGACCGCACCCATTCCACCTGAGGCCACGACACGTTCAATTCTATAGCGCGAGCCAGAGAGCTCAGTACCGGGAGCAAGACGTTTCTGGCCAGAGCGGGCACCCTGCTCGGCAGTAGAAGGTAAAGAGGCCGAAGAGGGAGTGGACAAAACGCCGCCAGAAGAGCCAGCAGGAGCAGAGCTCGGTGGATATTCAGGCAGAGAGCCACCTGGTCCGCTCTGAGGAGCCAGAGGATACGCATTATTTGGATCAGATGAATAAAGATTTGCCATATTTTTTTACACCAAGCTATAGAATAGAACTCCATTGCAGAGCTAATTAAATGCTATATCCGCTAGCGGGTGGAGTTCGATATGATAAACGCTATCGAGCACAAAATGATACCTTACTTTGGGGGCATTATAACACATCTTGCCCTACAGAATCAGTAGTAGACTGCACATTTATACAGCTGAGTAGATAACAATTTTGTCCTAGAACATCGGTGTTCAGTGATTTATAATAATTTGAGTAAGTATTGTCAACGGCAATACTGTTATTTCAGCATTAGTATAGTCCAGGCGAGATCAGTTGTATAGGGAAGAGTGCTACGAAGTAGCCCATTTAGCCAATCTAGCCTGAGGCAGATAAGAAAGAGAAGGACGCCATGCATAAAAAATGGAGAATACACAAACGGTTACCGATGATTTTCCTGAGCGCGATCTGCGTACTTCTCGGAGGGGGCCTCTGGTTTTCCGCAACTCCAGTCCGGGCAGCAGGATTTCCCATCATAGGCGTCTTACATGCGGGTGGTCATCCTGAAGCGTTAGCAATAGACCAGCAGAGCCATCGGCTCTACATCGCCTACGAGTCGCCAGGAACCGTCGTCTGTTTTGAGCCAAACAGTGGACAGGTCTGCTGGCGGACAGCGCTAGGGGACGAAGTGACCGATCTGCAAGTAGACAGCAGCAGCCATACAGTATTTGCAGTTTATAACGTCTACCACACCAATCGGGGCTACCTGGGAATTTTGAATGGAGAAAATGGGCAGGCAGTATCACACCAGGTAGCGGGAGCCGGGGAAAACACCCTGGCATATGATGCGAAACAACAGAAAATCTATGTCGCCAGCCAGAATGACGGAACAGTTCACACGCTAACATTTCCCAGGAATTGGCAGCAGGCAGGAAGTACAATCCAGGTAAGCCAACAGAAGATCGGATCAGAGCCGGACGCGCTGGCAGTGAACAGTCGTCTAGGGCGGCTCTATGTAGCGGACAGGCGAGAGAACGTTTTGAGAGTATTCGACGAAAAGACAGGGCAACTAACAAGTACAATTCATATTGGTGCAATACCCTTACCTCCGATACGTATTGATGAACAGAGTGGACGAATATTTGTACTTGCATCAGGAGACCAGGAATTGGAAGTCATCGACGGGGAGCACAATAAAGTCAGTGCCGAGACGGCAGTCGGCCCATATCCCGAAGGGCTAGCAATACAGACAGCGACAGGACGCATCTACGTAGCGGATGAAGGGGATAACGAGGCCGGCAATGGGACACATAATACAGGGACGACAATCAGTGTCCTGGATGGACAGAGTTACGAGCTCCTGGGAACCATGCAGGTTGGTGCAGCGCCGGACGGAGTTGAGGCCGATCCGGGGCTACACCGTATCTACGTTGCTACCGAAGACGCGAATGCCGTAGTAGAGCTAAGCGATAGTCCCGATCTCCCGCTACAAACCAGCGGAACCATCCAGCAGAGAGATCGGGCGCAGACCTTCGCCTTCTGGCTCAGGCAGGCCGATTGGTTCACATTGATAGGCATGACAGCCACACTTATACTGGCGACACTGGGCGCTGGGTCACAGCGGCGGCGTGGGCAGGAAAGCCTTCAAACTCAGCCAGAATCCGGGTCGTCTCACTGAGAGCAGCGAAGCCTTCCGCAGTAAGATAGCTAATACCAGTTCGTTTCAAAAAGTCATAGACAGAGGTACAAGAAAACGTGTGAGCAAAGCCGCCGGTAGGCAGAATCGCATTGGTACCCAGGCTATAATTACAGATCGGATAAGGAGTGTAGGGGCCAAGCAGAATCTCGCCAGCATTTTTAAGTTCAGGCAGAATTGCAAAAGGCTCTTGCACCTGGACTTCAAGATGTTCAGGGGCGAACTCATTGGCGAAGGCAATAGCTTCACGCATGGTATCGGCAAGGATAATCGCGCCAGTGCCTTTTTCGCTCTCGAAGCCAGTGCGACAGAACGACTGGCGAGGTTCAGGGAGAGCAGCTATCTTTTCTGGCAGGAGCGCAAGGACCGCTTCAGCCAGTTTGGGACTATCCGTGAGGAGGATACCGGACGAATCGGGACCGTGCTCGGCCTCGACCAGGAGATCGCGGGCAACCAGTTCAGGATCGGCGGACGCGTCGGCCAGCAGAATCGCCTCGCTTGAGCCAGCAGGCAAGCCGACATCGAGAGTACCATAGAGCAGGCGTTTGGCGGCAGAGACATAAGGACTGCCAGGGCCGGTAATCTTGTGGACACGGGGAATACTGGCAGTACCGTAGGCAAGAGCAGCAATCGCCTGAGCGCCGCCAATCCTGTAGATCTCATGAACGCCACAAATATCTGCTGCGACCAGAGAGGCCGGATCGACCTCGCCATTGGGACCGGGAGGAGTCGCGACAACGATACGCGGAACGCCAGCAATATGTGCTGGAGTCGCAAGCATATACATCACCGAAGGGAACGCCCCCTTGCCGCGTGGAACATAGAGGCCAACACTCGTGATAGGAGTGATCTTCTCACCAGCAATCATGCCAGGAGCAATCTCAGTCGTCCACTGCTCGTGAGGCATCTGGCGCTGGTGAAAGAGACGAACATTATGGGCAGCGTGTTTGATTGCTTCATAGACAGGTTTCTCCAAGACTTCATGCGCATGATCAATCTCCGCACGAGAGACACGGAGCTGGTCCGCAGAGAGAGAGACATGATCGAAGCGTGTCATAAACTCAAGCAGAGCCTCATCACCACGATCACGAACCGCGCGCACAATTGGACGGACATACTCAAGCAGATCATCGATATCAACCTCGGCCCTGCGCAGCAGGCGAGTGCGCTGAGAAGCATTGAGTTGAGCCAACTTGTAAAAATGAATCATAGAACTTTTTCCTTGTAATGATTTCAGACGCCATCTCAGATACGTATGATACGCGAGGAGGCAAAGCTTGTCCATAGAAGAGCTTAAGCCGAGGGGTGCTCAGCGGCAGCGACATCCTCCCCCATCCAGCGCGAACCAAAGATACCAATCAAGCCAGCGAGAAGCAGGGCGGGCACGCAGGTAATCAGGATAGCCTGAGCAAGATCATGACCGGCGAGATTATGAGCGAAATGCGTGCCGTGAGTCGGATCAAACGAGCCAGCAAGCAGACCAACGAGCGAAGGAGAAAAGGCATCGCCCAACAGGTGCGCAATCAGCAGAGAGACACAGACCGCAGTAGCGCGCAGATGGGCGGGGACCACATCAGTCAGAGCCGCCGTACTGGGTCCCTGATAGAGAGTCATCAAAATGGTAGTCAGGACAAAAAAGACAGTAAAGACTGACAGATTATGCGTAAGCATCGTCATAGCAAAGGAGGGGGCAGCGAGCAGAAAGCCGATGCCACAGATCAGAACGCGTGCGCCGGCATAGCGTCGATTGAGCAGATCGGAGAGGTAGCCACCCGCGATAGTGCCGAGCATACCGGCAAGAGCGATCACACCACCGGAGTAGAGACCCGCCAGAGCAGAGGACATGCCATAGATATCCGTTTGCTGAAGATAGGTCGAGAGGAAGACCAGGCTGACATAGAGGACAAAAAAGGCAAAGATCTGCATTGCAGTCAGAGCAAGCAGCGTTTTAATACGCAGCAGAGAGCGGATCTGGCCCCAGACGTCGGGGGTAATCTTCAAAGTCACAAGAGGCGTCTCTACCTCGTCAAGAGAGAGAGCAGGAGCGAAAGCGGAGGCAGAGGCGGCCTCTTCATCGGCCTGATTGCGGCGTGGTTCGCGTAAGCGCCAGGCCAGCCAGGCGAAAAACAGACCAGGAATACCCGTAATGAGAAAGCCGAGACGCCAGCTCCCGACATACAGACCAGCAAGCAGGCCACCAATAGTTGCACCGAAGAGAATACCGAAGACCTGAGCGATACTCCACCAGCTCAAAACGCGAGAGCGGAGACTGCGGCGAAAATAATCGCTCATCAGAGCCGTGCCAGCCGGGAAATAGCCAGCCTCGCCGATGCCCAGGAGCATACGAGTCAGAAAAAGCGTCGTAAAGCTAGTTGCCAGAGCCGTGAGAGCAGTAATCAGACTCCAGGCAGTCACACAGATTGCCACCACATCCTTACGTTTTGCCCGGTCCGCCCAGAGTCCCAAAGGGAGAGTACTGAGCGTATAAACGACCAGAAAAGCGGAAGAGATAAAGCCAACATCTTCAATAGAGAAATGCAGCTCTTTTGCGATCACATTAATAGAGCCAGAGAGGATATAGCGATCCAGGTAGTTCAAAAAGCTGATAGCGAACATCACAAAGAAGACGTAGCGTGCATAGGCAGTAGTGATACGGGAAGCCGTACCAGCCGGCGCTGAGATCTCACTCATAAAAAACCTCCTCCTCAATGAGGATAAGATAACAGGGGAGCCAGAAAAATAAGCTGTAGCAAGAGCATAGCATAATTTCATAGATCCAGAATAACGCGAAAAGAAGACAGACCGTCTTCCAGGCTAAAGCAGGTTAGCTAGCGGCAGAGATATCGGATCTCATCCAACGAGTGCCGAAGAGACCGATCAGGCCAGCAATTGCAAGAGCGGGAGTGCAGGTAACGAGAAGCGCGAGGCTTAATTCATGGCCTGCGGCGGCATGTGCAAAATGTTGACCATGTGTAGGATCAAAAGAATTTGCCAGAACACCGACCAGGAGCGGAGAGAAGGTATCACCCAGCAGATGCGCAATCAAGAGCGAGAGGGCCACAGCTGAGGCTCTGAGTGCGGGCGGGACGACGTCTTGAGTCGCGGCCATACTGGGGCCGGTATACATAGCCAGGAGAGCCGCCGTCAGGACAAAGAAACAAGTAAAGGGCAAGACCGCGTGGGCAGTCACCGTCAAAGCGAAGGTCGGGGCGCTCAAGAGAAAGCCGAGGCCGCAGACCTGGATACGTGCCCCTGGGAAGCGCTTGCCCAGGCGGTCAGCGAGGTAGCCTCCGATCACCAGGCCAACCATACCAGCTAAAACCAGAACAACGCCGGAGTAGAGTCCAGCCTGACCAGACGAGAAAGCAAAGGTATCTTTCTGTTGGAGATAAGTTGGCAGGAAGGAGGTACTGACACTCAGGACAAAAAAGGCAAAGATCTGCATCGCAATCAGGACAAGCAAGGTCTTAATGCGCAATAATTGTCTGAACTGGGAGAGCACGGTTCCGCTAAGAGGAAGAGATTGAATGGTGGCATCGTCGAGAGCGGAAGTGGTGGCAGCGAGTTCATCGGCCTGATTGCGGCGTGGCTCGCGCAGACGCCAGGTGAGAAACAGGAGTAGCAGGCCAGGAATGCCAGCGATAATAAAGGCCAGACGCCAGCCGCCGTGAAAAAGGCCAGAGAGTATACCGCCGAGGGCAAAACCGCCGAGAATACCAAAGAGTTGGGCAAGACTCCACCAGCTCAGAACGCGCGAGCGCTGCTCGCGTCTAAAATAGTCGCCCATGAGCGCAGAGGCGGCAGGAAAGTAGCCAGCCTGGCCAACACCTAGAAGGAGCAAGAGGGCAAGCAGAAGATAAAAATTGGCGGCAAAAGCGATAAGGAGGGCCATTAAGCTCCAGATGGCGAGGCAGACAGTAATAACATCTTTGCGTTTTGCCCGATCCGCCCAGATGGCAAAAGGGACCGTCGCCAGGGTATAGACCACCTGAAAGGCAGAGATGACAGAGCCGATACCATCGAGATGAAAGCCCATTTCGAGGGCCATCTTATTTGTGGCACCGACAAAGACGTAGCGATCCAGATAATTCAGAAAGCTGACCGCGAACATCACCCAGAAGACATAGCGCGTATAAGTCACTGATGGGCGAGGAGATTGGGCAGAAAAAGAGGGGGAAGCAAGTGTTTCTTTATCGGATGTAGCCATAAAAAAGAGTGCTCCTGAATAAAGTGTTCGTATCTATAGACGTTGCGGGTACCATAGCATAGTTAGCCGCAAATGCATAGCTCGGCGAGCAGGACACGAACAAGTCAGTCCCTCCCTGTTAAAAAGGGCGAGAGATGGCGAAGCGGGCGAGGCAAAACCATATTTCTCTTTCGATTGAAGAACAAAAAATATGTCCGGGCGAGAGGGACAGGAGCGGGAGGACAATGTTATAATGCGAATTCAGGGAGCTATCATCCTACCAACTATTTTTAAGAGAGAGTGCTATGGCGAATAGTGATCCCAGGCAGGCAATTATTGAGCGATTTTTTCCGGCAACCGGAAAACAAAGCCGGGGTGGCTTTGGGGCGAGAAGAGAGACGTTCAGGTTTTTGAAAGAGCGCACGAGTGGCAGGCGCATGGTACAAGCGATTAGTTTTGAGACGACTTCGGGAAGAAAGATGCGTATGATCTGCTATCTGCTCCAGAATGTGCGGGGAGAATGGAAGTTCAGTGGGGCTGCTGGCGGAGAGGGAGAGCAGGGTGGGCCGGTACACAATCATCCTTCGGTTGATGTAGGTGGAGGGGGATGGCCGGACTATTTTTTTGCGGGTGGGAACGTAATTGAGCAAGGATATAGGATTGCGAGGGTGAGGCTGACTACAGGAAATGGGATTGTGATGGAGGATAGTGTTGATGAGGGATTGGTGCTGTTTGTGACTGAGGAGAAAGTGATGCTGCCGATTCAGGCGGAGCTGTATGAGCAGGATGGAAGATTAGTGGGTAGGCATGGGATATTGAATACGTGAGACAAGTGGTACCAGGAGATGAAGGGTCAAGCAGATTGATTTCAGCAAAAGGGGAGATGGGTATCTCTCCTCTCTCCCGGACACATTTTTGAAGAGTGGGAGAAGCGCTGAGCAAGAGCGCCTTTTGCGCCCGTTCCTGCGGGGCAAGAGGATCGCTCGGCGAGAGGTGGAATGCGCCAGGCGCATTCCCTACACGATTTATATGCTTATACCCTTCTTTCTCAAGAGAGACCTGAAAGAGGTGCGAAAAAGTGTCCGGGAGAGAGGCGAGAGGGATCTGCGAATCCTGGCTTTCCAAGCCGGGGTTCATGCGTTTTGTTCCTTCTGTTTAAACCTCCCATGTCAAAGGCAACTGCTTCACCCCAAAAACGGACATACTACTGATCATAGACAACGGCGTATCGGACACGTGCCAGAAGCCAGGCAGGCGGTCGAGCATCACGCTTAGCGCAATCTTCGCCTCCAAACGGGCCAGGGGAGCGCCCAGACAGAAATGGATGCCGCGCCCGAAGCCCAGGTGTCGATTTGGCTCACGCTCGATCGTGAACTGACTGGCATCGGGGAACTCGGTCTCATCACGATTCGCCGAAGCAATCCAGGCAAACAGTAACTTGCCAGCTTCTATGCGCTGATCGCCAATCGTCGTCTCGGTCGTGGTCCCGCGCACCGTGAGTTTGAGCGGCGAGTAGTAGCGCAGTACCTCTTCAAGAGCGCCCGGCAACAGGTCGCGATTGACCCGCAGACGTTCCACTGCTTCAGGATGCTCATCCAGGCACAGGATGGCATTGCCAAGCAGATTAGTCGTGGTCTCGTTGCCTGCGACCAGGAGCAGCACACAGAACCCCAGCAATTCCTCAGTGCTCAGGCGCTCCCCATCCACTTCCGCCGTCAGCAGTGCGCTCACCAGATCGTTGTGGGGATGGGCACGCCGCTCCTCAAAGATCTGAGTGAAGTAGGCACTCATGCTATCTGTGGCCTGCATGACCGCCTGCGTGGCCTCTTCCGTCACATCCGCGTCTCCTGACACGAAAACATCAGACCACCGCTTGAAATCCTCACGCCGCTCTGCGGGAACCCCCAACAATTCCGCAATAACCGTGACAGGCAGAGGATAGGCCAGATCCCTGATCACATCCATCTCACCCAGACTCTGCACCTGATCGAGCAATCCATTGGTGATCTCCTTGATGCGCGACTCCATGTGAGCCACGATACGCGGCGTAAAGGCTTGCGAAACGAGCTGACGATACTTTCGATGACGCGGCGGGTCCATGCGCAGCAAGCTCGAACTGATCGGAGTGGCATTGCGGTACTCCGGTGGCAGGAAGCTGCTCTCATCGGAAGAAAATGTCGCATGATCACTCAACACACGTACCACATCGTCGTAGCGGAAGATGTGCCATGCCTGAATCTTCTGGTCGAAGAACACAGGCTGCGTCTCACGCATCTGACGATACCAGTCATATGAGGCAGTAAGCTGTTCTCTCCTGGGATTTGTTTGCATAATCCTTCTTCTTTCTATTTCTCTAAGGTCTTATGGAAAACCTTCCGTTCTCAACGGACTACTGTACATCCTATCGGCTCTCTGTCATGAGTACATGCTTGACATATCGATGACGAACAGAGATGGCGTGAACTCCTTTCCTCGGATACTGCTCTCTACATGCGCTTTTTATATGCCCTCATAGCAAAGATGTAGGCCAGCAACAGAATGCCGACGCACCATGCAAGAGCAACCCATATATCCTGAGACACTGGCTGTCCAGCCAATAACGCACGGATGGTGTCCACGATCGCCGTCACTGGCTGGTTTTCGGCAAATGCTCGGACGACCGGCGGCATCGACCTGGTGGGCACAAACGCCGAGCTGATAAAGGGCAGGAAGATAATCGGATACGCAAAGGCGGAGGCACCATCTATCGATTTCGCGGTCAATCCGGGAATCACCGCCACCCAGGTTAACGCCAGCGTAAACAGCGCGAGGATACCAGCGACGGCCAACCAGGAGAGGATACCCGCCGACGAACGAAAACCCATCAGCAACGCAACGAGCATGATGACCACCACCGAAATCGCGTTGGAGACCAGCGAGGTCAGGACGTGTCCCCATAGCAGAGTGGATGGGGCAATCGGCATGGAGCGAAAGCGCTCAATGATCCCCCGTTGCACATCGGTGAACAAACGATACGCTGTATAGGATATCCCGCTCGCAATAGCAATCAGTAAGATCCCAGGTACCAAGTAATTGACATAATTAGCTGTCCCGGTTTGAATGGCACCGCCGAACACATACACGAATAGCAACATAAACGCAATAGGCATGATCGTGACCGTGATGATGGTATCCATACTGCGAAAGATATGGCGCATGGAACGACCGAGCATCACACTCATATCGCTGAAAAAGTGGTTCTGTATCGTTTCCTGGTTCTGTATCATTTCCATTTACTGTACCTCCTTTTTGCCAATGATGGCCAGAAAGATCTCTTCCAGAGTCGGTTGTTTTTCCACATACACCTTTTGAGCAGGAGGAAACCGCTTTTTGAGCTCTATGAGCGTCCCGCTGGCGAGAATCGTGCCCTCATGGAGAATAGCAATATGATCAGCCAGCTGTTCCGCCTCGTCCAGATACTGCGTGGTCAAGAAGACGGTGATACCCCCATCAGCCAGCTCCTTCACCATTTTCCATACCTCGATACGTCCCTCAGGGTCCAGCCCGGTAGTTGGCTCATCCAGGAACAGGATCGGCGGTGTGCCCACCAGGCTCATAGCCAGGTCCAGCCTGCGGCGCATCCCTCCTGAGTAGGTCGACACACGGCGGTTGGCGGCGTCGGATAAACCGAAGCGGGTCAGCAACTCGTCGGTCACCTGGCGCGGCTGTTTGACGTGTCGGAGCCTGGCGATCATGATCAGATTTTCTCGCCCGGTCAAAATTTCATCCACGGCGGCAGATTGGCCGGTCAGACTGAGGGATTGCCGCACGTGGGCTGGCTTGGACGCCACATCAAAGCCGTTGACAATGGCTGTTCCACCGTCCTGTTTGAGCAGCGTGGTAAGGATTTTGATCAGCGTCGTCTTGCCCGCGCCGTTAGAGCCGAGCAGGGCAAAAATGCTGCCCCGCTCCACACTGAGATTCACACCTTTTAAGACGTTGAGATTCTTGTATGATTTCCGGAGATCTTTTACCTGAATTGCACTGTTTTGCATAATCTTTTCCTTATGAGAGGACAGTCACCTTCGAGACATCAGCTCCCAATATTTTTCTTGCTATCGCTTTTAGTAATTTTTGCCAACCAATAGTCAATATATTACTGAACAGAGGGATAGTTGTCAAGTATTTTAGCGATAAAAAACAACTTGACTAGCGAATTTTGCCACAATAATTAGTAATAACTTGACATCTGACCAAATTAGAAGTTATGATTACCATAGTAGTTATCATTCTTTGACAACCACTATGGCAATATGATCCTGACAGTTCTCAATAAGGAGAAAGATATATGACAAACAAGGAACGCATAAAGATACTTGAGATGGTAGCCGCCGGGAAGCTTTCTGTTGAGCAGGCTAGCGAGTTGATGGATATACTTGGTGCTAAAAGCGCGACCGACGCGGAGAAGCAGTCAGACCAGGAGTTGAGAGCGACCGAATACAACCAGGAGGCAATGGGGAGAATAAGAGGATATCGCAGAGATGGGGACAGGGGGCTGAGGGCCGTAGGACTACCCAATCTGACAGCGGAGGAGATTGGCGCTTTGAAGATGTATGGAGTAGGTACAAATTACGTCAAAGCCATGCTAGAAACAGGTCTGAGCGATCTGACCGTGAAGCAAATCATCTCCTTGAAAAACTATGGAATAAATGCGAACTATGTGAGATCATTGCTAGAGACAGGTTTAGGTGATCTATCACCAGATCAGATCATCTCCTTGAAAAACTATGGTGTAAGCGCGGAATATATCAGATCATTGCTAGAAACAGGCTTAAGCGATCTGACCGTGAAGCAAATCATCCGTTTGAAGAATCATGGGGTAGATCCCCTCTTTGCCTCGTCGTACCTGAATGAAAAAGATGAAAAATGAGTTATTATAGCAGTTTTAGCGCAAAATTCCTGTTTTGCTTTTCACACATTGAAAGGGGAGCATGTGAAATTGCTCAATCCACTAATCACGCAAGACCCCGTAAACGGTGACGAACTGATTGTGACACGCCTGGAAGGCCCACGCAGCGGAATTGTGATCGAGGGAAGATTTAGCCTTGATTGGATAGGACGTTTGACCCCACAGCAACTCACCTTCGTGGGGCTGCTCGTCAAGCATCGCGGCAATATCCAGCGCCTGGCTGCGGAACTGAACGTCGCGTACAATACCGCACGCAATCACCTCGACGAAATCGTTGCCGCTTTAGAGTATTCATCTGAGCACGATGGTGACTCTCAGAGATCGAACGTCCTTGAGCAACTTTCTGAGGGTGAGATAAGCTTTGAGGATGCTTTAGATTTATTGAGTAAGTAAAATACTCATAGTGTGACTGCGCCGAGGACCAGAGATCAACAGCCGGGCCTACCTTATAGATAGCGCTATATCCTCGTTTTGCGCAAGGCTATTGCAGGCCGATGAAAAAATTTCACGAACCCATTCTATTAGAGGAGATGGAGTTTTTGGTATTGAGCATTTCCAGGAAGCTCCAGGATTTGAGGTCGCGCTCAAGATGGTAGCGGAGCAGGCCGTGCATGGCGGACTCGATCTCGGCGTGGAGGCGGGCGTCGAGGTGGAAATGGGGGACCTGGGGCCAGTCGGTGCGCTGTAAGAGGCGGAGAATTTTGAGGGCGTTCATTGAGAGGGATTGGCCCCAGAGGTGTTTGCAATTGGGGCAGAGGGCACCACCGAGGGCAGGGGTAAAGCCGTTCTCTTCGGGTTTTAATTCGCTAGAGCAATGGGCACAATGGCGCAAGACGGGCTCGTAGCCGATGTAGGTCAACAGATGGATCTCGAAATAGCGTAGCAGTAGTTGGGTACGATCATGAATAGCTTCTGGCTGTCCTCCAGCGGCACGAAGTTGAGACTGTTCATGGGCATCCTCATCCAGGACATGAAGAGCGAGAAGGAGGAGGGCATAGACATCGGTATGCTGGGTGTCATCTTCGATGAAGCGCTCAACCAGTTCAGCCAGATAGAAGCCGCAGGTCATATGCCAGAGTTCTTTGCGTAGATGCAGGAAGCTGTCCGTGCCCTGGGCCTGGGTGATAATATCGAGGTTGCGGCCATGCGCTATCTGCAACTGGCTGTGATAGAGAAGCTCAAGATGGCCAGCTTTTTTGCTAATGACGCGGCGAGTACCCTTAGCGATAGCGCGAATCTTACCTTTGTACGGTGTCAGAAAGGTAAGAATGCGGTCTGCCTCACCGAGATCGGAATGTTTGAGAATAATCGCTTCAGTAGAATAGCTACGTTCCTGGCGCATAGTATGTGGAGTCCTGAGAGAGAAAGCGAGAAAGCAATAAAAAAGAGATGTGATAGAAGCACATCTCTTTTGGAGGCGACGAGCGGACTCGAACCGCTGGTGCAGCTTTTGCAGAGCCGTGCCTTACCACTTGGCGACGTCGCCCAACGTTAAAACTGAGAAAGATCAGGATAAAGGGACACCTGTTGAACAGGGGGAGCGGGAGACGGGGATCGAACCCGCGACTTTCTCCTTGGCAAGGAGATGCTCTACCACTGAGCCACTCCCGCTAATGCCATTTTGATTTCGGAGCCGCATTTCTGCATTCTCCGTTTGCGCTATTAAGATATCATAGCGTTGGCGGGTTGTCAATAGTTTTCAATGATGAATTTTGGAGTCTCATGATTCGGGAAAGCCCTACCCTGCAAGCTCGTGGCCGGCAAATGACAGAGTCTGTTGAAGAGGATCTGGCCCATGCTCTTGCGGGCGATATGGGCACAGAATTCGGATGATATCGTGCCTCGTCTGGTTGCACATCTGATCCTGACCCTTTATTCAAGGATCTTTGCGGAATACGCGAGGCGGCGATTAAAAGGCAAATTTTCCGAGGAGATTCATGCTGGTCTTTCAGCTATGGTCACGGCTGGACTTGATCTGTTAGCACATGGGATCGATGCTTCCGAGAATAAGGGGTCCCAACTGTAGGGAGAAAAGAGCAAGATGGGAGAAGTGTTTTTCGCGCCCTCATGCTATGCTCCCAAAGCGAGCAACGTTCGTCATGTGGGGCCAAGCAGAGAAGAAAGGGGCCTCGCTTTGTCGCAGACACATGAACACGAGATCGGCGAGGAGAGAGCCTTTAGGCATCGCCTTTCTCCCATCATCCAACAATTGAGAAGGAGTGTTTTTCATGAGAAAAATTATCGTCTCATCATGACATTACATTAGATGGAGTAATGCAAGCACCTGGTGGGCCTGAGGAAGACACTTCTGATGGTTTCAAATATGGCGGTTGGAGTGCACCATATTTTGACGAAGCTGACGAAGCGGCGGGTTCGTTCATAGCGAAATACATGAAGTCTGCAGATCTTCTTTTGGGCAGGAAAACATTTGAATTTTTTGCTGCTACTGGCCTGAACACGCAGACATTTGGCCAGGTATCAATGATGTCACAAAATATGTTATGAGCAATACCATAGACAAATCAGATTGGAAAAACTCCGTTTTTCTGCAAAGCGTCGATGACATCAAAAAGCTCAAGAATTCAGAAGGCTCTGCTATCCAAGTTCACGGCAGCGGCAACCTGATCCAGACACTCCTCAAACATGATCTGGTTGATGAGCTGTGGTTGAAGACGTTCCCCGTCACGCTCGGCAACGGCAAGCGTTTGTTTCGTGAGGGCACTATTGCCGCAGCCTTTACAGTAACAGACAGTTTGGTTACGCCAAATGGAGTGATTTTTGCCAATTATGAGCGAGCCGGAGAAGTGAAGACAGGCACTGTTGGGGCTTGAAGAAGCTGTCTCTCTAAAGACGCGTCATGACTGGAAGTTGTACACGCATCTCGCGGCAAGGTTTGGGCCAGTTCTCGTCACTCATAAAGAAACCAGCAGCAGGAAAACTATTCTAGAGAAAAGCCGCGTTCGCGGAGGAGGGCCTGGACGCGTGCGAGGTTTTCGGGGGGGACGCGGACGAGGCGGCCCATTTGTTCGACTTCAGGGCCGAGAAGGGGAGTTATTTCGGCATCGGTGAGGACATCCTGTAGGATCTGGGCGGAGAGGCGCAGGAGGGGAGCCTGCTCAATATAGACTTGAGATTGGAGGCCATAGCCGTCGCCCCAGAGTTTTAAGCGGATTTTTAAGGAGCCGGGGATGCCCTGAGCGCAGAAACGTTCCAGAAAAGCTAGCATGTACTCAAGGGAGAGTTGTTGCTCCAGGGCATGAAGCAGAGAGGAGCGAGAGATACGCAGCCAGCCGGAAGCTGGATCGTGCTCACAAAAACGCTCAATCTCTGAGATGAGATAGAGATTGGGTACTTCATAAATCGGTTCTAAGAGACCATCAGGATGGAGATGCCATTGAGGTTCGCGCAATGGCTCTTTCTCGTCCTGTTGAGGCAAAAAGGTATCCTGAGCGAGAGTAAGAGCAGGCAGGAAATCCTGGGACCAGAGGCGATTCTGAAGAGCGTCGAGCTGGCCTGGGGCAACCTCGGCAAGCAGCGGGGCGAGGCGGCGACCTAGCAAAGGGCGCAGCGCCTCATCGGCAAAAAGTTGATCGAGCAGGGCAGGGTCAGCAACTTCTAGAAGAGTCGAGCTTTGCCAGACTTCCACACGGCGAGCCTGACGTTCCCACTCAACAATGGAATAGCGAACATTCTGCGGAATCTCGCCACCTGATGCCTGCTCCAGTTCTTGCTGAATCTGCTCGGCGTGGAGGCCCTGTTGAATGGCACGGGTCACGCTAGCTTTCGTCAGACGATATTGGGCAATCACATCGAGGCTAACGCGCTCGGCGAAATGATCGAGCTTCACCAGCAAGAGTTCAGAGACAGGAGCAAGAAGCAAAAGTTCAAAATTTGGTTGAACAATCAAGCGGCCCCAGGCCTGTTCAGCATCTTCAGCAGGCTCCTCGCTCATAATAGTCATAGCGGCAGGAGAGAGGCGAAAAGAGGTAGCATTCTCCTCGCGATCAAGATCAACCAGGCCCAACCAGAAGAGAGGGCCAACAAGAAGGGCACGAATAAAGCCACCCTCAACCATATGCCAGCCCTCACGGTGTGTCAACCAGCCACGGCGCAGACGAAAATCCCAACCGTAGGGATTACTGCTACTCGAATAGCGTTCGGCCCTGGGACCGTACTGGCGAGGGAAAAGCAAGTAGGGAGAGTGAATTTTCGTGCGTGCAATCAAGCGGGTGATATCCTCCCACTCATTGGCAGGTTCATGAAGGAGGCGTTCAAGCACAATCTGGCGTGCCCGCATCACCTCCTCATGGGCAGGTTCCAGAGGGGCCGGGCCAGGACGAACATTCACTTCAGGGAGAAAAAGCATCTCATTCCAGAAAGGACGCTCCTCAAAAAGCTGGAAGCACAGACGGACACGAGTTAAAAGCGGCTGAGAGAAAAAGGACGTAGCCTCAGTCGCGTAGAGAGTAGAACGGCGCTCGTGAAGCAGGCCCAACTGCATAAGCAGCAGGCGAAGAAACAGCAGATGGGGCAGATCCGTTTCGAGACGTACCTGATCATTTGCAGTTTTCAAGACACCACGTTCTAGCAGAAAGCGCAGGCTAGAGCGGGTAAGCAGGCCATTACCAAGAAGAGAAAGGCCTTCCCGTTGAGTAGAGACCTGAGACCAGTAGAGATAGAGCTGACGTTGCAGAGAGCGAGCGCCATCACCAACATCGTAAGAGATCGAGGCAGTATGCGAGAGAGCGTGTTCATCGGGATTCCAAAGAGAGAGAAGAGCCGTCAACAGAGAGCGAGGAACAATCAGCACGCCATCGTGAATGCCACTAGTATAATCACGGCCAGCAAAATTTGTTTGCCGGCCCCAGAAAAGCAGGCCAAGACTTAACAAGTGGCGAACCGCCTGTTCAAAGGAGCCGTGAGGATAAGGGACGGGATACTGGGGCGGCATAAAAGGAGTAGCATTCCGCAGAGGAGTTTCAGTCAGCACCCCCAGAGGTTCATGAGCAGGAGAGAGATCGGTACGTTGAGGAGAGACAAACAGGCCAACCTGAGAAAGATAAAAGGCCAGATCGCGGCTATTAGCACGACCTCCGCAAGAGACCAGTTCCAGCAAAATCGCAGCCTCAACCTTATTCAATTCGCCTAAAATAGTGCGAAGCGTCTCAGCATCAAAAAGAAAGTGAGCCACCTCAGAGAGATTAGCGGGAGTAGAAGAAGGAGAAGGGCCATCAACATTCTGGATTTTCAAGGCGACAGGAATACGGCGGGTCTTCACCAGAGCCTGAAGATGATAGAGAGGCACAAGGTGCAACAGATCGAGATCACTCTGTTCCATAGGAATCCTCATCGTGTAAGAGAGGGGCCTGACCGCGCCTTTTCAGTTCTTCAACAATCCGTTCCGCGCCAGATTTTTTCAGCACGAGCAGTGAGGGTTGAATCGAACGCACCACTTGATCTTCAAGTGATGTAGTCGCCGTCAGTTCGCGCATAACCAGCGCATCCGCCGTCTCTAGAAGCGTTACACCAGTATAAACGCGAATACGGCCATAACTCGCGTACCAACGCTCAACCTGAGAGATCATCGTCTCCAAAGCCGAGCACTCGCCCTCAGCGAATAAAGAGCCCAAGAGAGAGAGCAGGTAGGCAGGAGAATGGCCGCGCCGCAGAGCTCTGGCCAGGGCAGCGGGAGTCACGCGGTAGAGCAAGCGGCCATCACGTACACCTACTGACTCAGTAAAGAGCTCTAACACCTCAATAATCGGCCATTGCAAAAAAGAGCAAGAGACGAGGAGATCAGTTGTATCAAGGGCCTCTAGAGGTGGGTGAACAGCAAAATCGGGAGGCAAGACCGGATCAACAAGAGAAAGACTCTTCTCAAAAAGAGAGGCCGCCAGGGGCGTCAGGCGAAAGGCCAGCAGGCGTCCATCTGAAGAGCGAGCAAGATCGCATAAGCCCCACCAATGTAGCGGTCCGGAGAGGAGATGGGAGAGATAATAGCCCTCAGCACGTAACCACTCATTGCGTTGCAGAGGGCGCAAGGGACGGCCACTCTCCTGCTCAATCCACCAGTGAGGAGAGGAATAGAGGCGTTGGCGTTTCTGCAAAAAGAGAGGGAGCAAGCGATACACAAAGACAGCAAACGAAGAGAAGCTCACCCACTGCCCCACAGGAGTCTGAGCCAGGAGAGCCAGAACCGATTGGCGAGCCTCGCTATTCTCAGAGACCAGTTCGCCCGGACGGATAATAGGGACCTGGAGAGCGGTAGAGCGGCAGCGCAGGAGCAGAATTCTCCTCCTGCAACTCAAAGAGTTCGGCATACGAAGAGCGCTCCAGCCAGAGAAAAAACAGGTCGCGGACGAGGCCAACACTGGCAGGACCAAGCAGTGAAGAGGCAAGATCAGGCAGAGCTTGCAGGCAATTCGCGTGAAGATCATCTTTTTTGAGCATATCAGTCAGGCGGAGCAAGCGTACAACAAAGCGCAGATAAGCTGGAGAGCGAGGCACCACAGTCTGCAACAGAGAAATCAGAGGAGCGGGAGGAAGATCAAGCGGTGGCGGCAAGGCGCAGGAGCCATCAGAAGAGAGAGGAACGGTAGTGCGTGCCGCCGGAAAATGTTCCTGAGCGTGAGAAACCGCCATGCTACTCTGAGAGAATTGTAGCCAGTGCTCAAAGGGGCTCGTATCGTAGCCATCCAGAGCACGAGCCACGAGGAGCATATCTGCCAGGAGAGCATAGGGGGTTGCAAATGCGAGCGTTGGCGGAGGCTCATCGGCATAGGGAACGTCAACAGCAAAGGACGTCACAGGGACAGAGACATGTAAAGCGGCACGGACCTCGACAGGGACATACCAGCCAACATCCAACAGAGCCCCACTCAGGCCAATGCGCTGCTGAGACGAGCTATTCAAGGTAGTGCGAAATAAAAGCGCCTTATTCTGTAAAACGAGCAAGATACTCTGAAGCTGGGTTGCGGGCCCAAGAGAGAAGCGTTCAAACAAGCCGCGCAAATCCTCGTCGGAGACGGCCCCGCCAGCCAGAGTCAAAGCGGCAACGAGCTGGCGCTGATTTTTCTCCAGAGTTGTTGCCACCCGCCGTACGATCTCTGGTTGCTGCAAAACCGTATCTACCGCTTCAACCAACTGCTGCTTATTCAAGCCATTGGTCAAAAGATCATACTCGCGAGCAATACTGCGCAACTCAGCCAGGCTCAAAGCGGCAAGAATCTCTGTCAGATTGCCAGGGGGGACCGTATTACGTTGAGCGGGCGGAGACTTTTGCAGGGAGAGAGGAACTTGCTTTGCAGGTTCGGGAATTGAGTGGGCGATAGGCAGAGCAGAAGGTGGATTGAGAGGAGAGGGAGAAGAGGACTGAGCGTTTAAAAACGACATTGGCTGAGCGAGCCATTGATAGAGCAAGGCGGCGGCGTGAGGGCAAAGAGTAGAAGTATGAGAATTACAGGTACAGGTATATGTCCAGGAATTAGGGCTAAGCACCTCGACCTCAACCACAAATTGATCTAGCGGAGAGGGAAGATCTGAACCCAGGTCGGTTGATTGTGAAAGAGAAGAGCGATGATTTAGACCGGAAATATCGATAATACCAGTAATACGAGCGCCTTGACGGCGTGTGCTATGTACAGCTCCTGAGTGACTATATTCCTGACCTAACGAAGCTGCGGTCAGACCAGCCATGCGAAAGATATCAGCAGCTCTGAGACGCTGTAAAGCGCCGGGTACTACATTCTCCATTACGATTGCCTGTACAATATACTTTGAGTTTAGCAAGTTGACTTATGTTAGGCCATTGTAACACACTGCATGGAAACCGTCTAGCATGGCAACGAACCTGACAAGACCTCCACAGGGTCAACAGCTAATCCTACTTTTTCGGTGACGCATTTTGATACACAAGAGAAGATATGGTATGCTAGAAGGAACAATCGATCCTGTAGGTAGCTGAGGAGTGATCTCCAGGCGAGGATTTTCTTATGGAAGAGGTAAGGCAAAGAGTAGAGAAACGGAGAGTTTCTAAATTATGAACAATGTTTTCAAGTTTCTGTCTGATGAAGAAAAACTGACTGATGAGCTCTATGCGTTTATTACTGATCCAAATGCAGATAGTCGGAATGAGCGGGCGATTGTAAGTGTGCTGCATGAGGTTGCGCCACAGGTTGTCTCTGTTGCCGAATGCATGATTATTGATGGTGTCGATGAGCGGCACTATGTAGAAGATTATGTACACGCGATGGTTAGTGGTGAAGGACTTTACGAATAACGAAGAGGGGTGAGGGAATCGCGCGGCGAGGCGGTCAGAGATCAACAGCCGACCCTACGCCATCTGCGGGACAACGTGGTCGCGCGGCGAGGCGGTCAGAGATCAACAGCCGACCCTACGCCATCTGCGGGGCAACGTGGTCGCGCGGCGAGGGGGAAACGTGGGGGGGCAGGGGACATGGAATGCGCCTGGTGCATTCCTATGCCTTTTCCAGTTCATACATAATATTGGCGATGGCAGTTAGGGCGGCGGTTTCGGCTCGCAGGATGCGGGGGCCGAGAGAGACGGGCTGAACGCCGTGTTGGCGGGCCTGTTCGATCTCTTCGGATGATAGGCCGCCTTCTGGGCCGATAAATAGGAATATAGTAGAGGGAGTTTCTGACGCCTGGATGGAGCGGAAGGATTGTAGTGTTGAGCGCAAGGTAATATGCTGTTCTTCTTCCCAGGGTATCAGGGCTAAAGCATTGGTAGGAAGTTCTTTGAGGGCCTGAGCGAGAGGGCGAATGGGGAGCAACCGGGGGCGGCGCGCTCTACCGCACTGTTCGGTTGCTTCTTGAATAATACGTTGCCAGCGCTGTAGTTTTGCGGGGCCTGCATCATCCAGACCAGAGAGGGAACGGCGGCAGAGGGTGGGAAGAAACGCAGAGACACCTAGCTCTGTACCCTTCTCCAGAATCCACTCGAAACGGGCAGATTTGAGCAGGCCCTGGCAGAGGATCAGGCGGACATTGCTTTCGCGTTGTCCGCTACGTTTCTCTTGAATGGAGACCGAAACGCCGTCACGTCCGCTCTTTGTGACCTGGCAGAGAAACTCATCGCCACTGTCGTCAAGGAGAATCAGGTGCTCACTGATGGTAAGATGTAAGACATCGCGGACCTGGTGGGCGAGATTAGCAGGCAGGTAGACGGGTAGATCAAGTCGGGTCAGAAGATTGGGGTCAACAAAAAAACGATGCATAGCAAGTAACTCTCTATTCGATGGGTGTTTGCGCCAGACCAGGGCGAGCCAATCCTCGATCATTGTTTGCTCGACCAGTTCGAGACCGGCGGCACGTAGGGGGCCTTCTGCATCCTGGCGGCGGGCTTCAATGATACCACTTACTACGAGCAGGCCGTCAGGGGCAAGGACGCGGGCAAGCTGAGGAGCCATGCCGCCAATGATGTGGGCGATAATATTGGCTACGACCAGATCATACTGGCCGGCCAGACGCTCAGCTTCAACCTCATCGAGCAAGCCCAGGGCAATTTTGACGCGATCTGCCAGGCCGTTCATTTCAACATTCGCAGTAGCACTTTCAGAGGCAACGCTGCTATTATCGATGCCGTAGACAGAGGTCGCGCCCAATTTGGCGGCAGCGATAGCCAGAATGCCAGAGCCAGTCCCGACGTCGAGCACACGCATACCAGGCTGAACGCGCTGCTCAACCTGCTCCAGGCACATGCGGGTGGTGGGATGGAGGCCAGTGCCAAAGGCCATACCAGGATCGAGAGTCAGGACAACCTCTTCGTCCGTAGGAGTATAGTCGCGCCAGGAAGGGCGAATGACCAGGCGTTTGCCGATATGAGTAACATGGAAAAACTCTTTCCAGGCATTGGCCCAATCCTCCTCGCGAACCACCCGCGTCTGGAGATCGCCGACAAAATGGGAGCCCAGACTAGCAAAATGCCAGAGACCTTCCTCGATCTTGCGGCGCGTCTCCTCTTCAGTACCATCCATAGGGAGATAACCATGAATAATGACCGGTTTACCCTGCAAAACCCGGTACTCCTGACCTTCATCAATCAGCTCAATCGGTTCTTCAATCGCCACCGTTTCGTCGGTATAGCGGCTAATAAGTTCACTCACCGATTCAACAGCATCGGGATGAGTCTGAACAGTCAATTCTAACCAGAGCATATTTTTCTTTCTCAGCCGTCAAAATGCGGCCACATTTGAATAATCATAGGTCGTTCTGATAACAAAACCACAGGAGAGATAGAGTGCCAGAGCGGGATCATTCGTCGTATCGACATCCAGCATAATAGGTTTTTGACTTTCAGAACGAGCCAGGCGAATAGCTTCCTCAAGCATCTGGCGTCCGTAGCCGCGGCCACGATAGTCAGGAATAATGCCAAAGCCATAGATGCCAACAAGATCATCTTCTTCTTGAAGGCGCAGAATACCGAGCGGTTCGTGGCAGCCTAACGAAGGCTCGCCGAAGGTAGCAAGAAAGATGCGGCAAGTAGGATCTTCCAGGCGATGGAGCAGCGATTGGCGAGAGAGAAGCTCAGGTACACCAAAGCTTTGCGCCTGGACAGTAACCAGGGCATTCAAGTCATCACGAGTGGCCAGATTGAAAGAGACACGATCATCGAACGCGGTACGTTCCTGGAAAGTTTCCAGCCACATCTCGTGCTCAGACAACTCCAGTCTGGCACCGACATGCTGAACAAAAGCTCTACCGGAATGAGAATAGCGCTCACAGACCAGGATCACCTGAGGAATACCGAGGCGGGCACATTCCTCCTGAGCGGCGTGGAAGAGGAGAGAGAAGATTCCTTTGCGGCGATAGGCAGGATGGACCATACCGACCAGTTCACGTTCACTTCCGCCCCAACCATCAAGCAGCAAGTAGCCAACTAATTGATCGTCTTGATAGTAGAGAAAATCGTTATATTCATCTCCAGAGCGCGTGGATAACATCGTCCAGGAGATACGCATATGGAGCTGCTCGTACTGGTTACAGAGAGCCGCCAGAGCACGAATCTCAGAGATCTCAGATGCTGAGAGCGTCTGTTTTTTCACCAGGCCCTGACGTGTATAAGAATTGGAAGTCATCAACGTCGCCTCCAGGAAAATAGATGAGAGAATAGAGAATCACAAGCAATTTCTTTACGCGCTTGGCAGACAGGATACACTCGGCAAGAGTTCTTTCTATTGTAGCGCAAAAAGAGGCGAAAAGCATCCCAGAGAGAGAACGTGAATCGAGTCAGGGCGCTAGAATATCGCTGGCTCTGTATAATTTCCAAAGGCAGAACGAAAAACATCCATCATCTCGCCAAGAGTGGCATAGGCTTTTGCAGCCTCGATAAGAGCGGGCATCGTATTTTCAGTACTATCACAAGCGCGGCGGAGATGGTCGAGGGCGTGTCTCACAGCCGAGGGGCTACGCTCCTGGCGCACACGGCGGAGACGAGCCACATGAGCCTGTTCGCCTGCATAATCGACATAGAGAGTGGGGATTTTGACAGATTCATTGGTAACATACTGATTCACACCGACAATCGTCCGCTGCTGCTGATCGATCTCCTGCTGATAGCGATAGGCTGATTCAGCGATCTCGCGTTGAAAGAAGCCGTTTTGGATGCAGGCCAGCACACCCCCCAAAGCATCAATACGCTGGAGATAGGCCAGAGTTGCCTGCTCTGTTTCATCGGTCAGGGCTTCCACGAAATAGGAGCCAGCCAGAGGATCAACAGTATTTGTGACACCGCTCTCACTAGCAATAATCTGCTGCGTGCGCAGGGCAATGAGTGCAGCGCGTTCGGTAGGTAGGGCCAGAGCTTCATCCAGAGAGTTCGTATGCAGAGAATTGGTGCCACCAAGTACAGCGGCCAGAGCCTGGATGCTGGTACGTACTACGTTATTATCGGGTTGTTGGGCCGTGAGGGAGACCCCGGCAGTCTGGGCATGGCAGCGCAACATCCAGGAGCGGGGATCTTTCGCCCCGTAGCGTTCGCGCATCAAGCGAGCCCAGATGCGACGTCCCGCGCGGAACTTCGCAATCTCTTCAAAAAAGTCATTGTGGACATCAAAGAAAAAAGAGAGGCGGGGCGCGAACTCATCGATCTGCAAACCGCGGGCAAGGGAGGCATCGACATAGGCGAGACCATCGGCAAGAGTAAAGGCCAGTTCCTGAATTGCAGTAGCCCCGGCCTCGCGGATATGGTAGCCACTGATACTAATTGTATTCCAGCGTGGCATAAAACGTGTGCCAAATTCGATAGTATCAATCACCAGACGCAAAGAGGGCTCAGGGGGAAAGAGATACTCTTTCTGAGCAATATATTCTTTGAGAATATCGTTTTGAAGAGTGCCGCCGAGTTGTGCACGTGAGAAGCCGCGTTTCTCGGCATTGACAATATACATGGCCCAGATAGCAGAAGCGGGGCTATTGATAGTCATCGAAGTCGTAATCTTATCGAGCGGCAGATCTGCAAAAAGGATCTCCATATCGGCCAGAGAAGAGATCGCGACACCACATTTGCCGAACTCGCCAGCGGCCTGGGGATGATCGGTATCATAGCCGTAGAGAGTTGCCATATCGAAGGCAGTAGAGAGGCCAGTCTGACCTTGTTTGAGGAGATATTTGAAGCGAGCATTGGTATCTTCAGCGGTGCCAAAGCCAGCAAACATGCGCATAGTCCAGAGTTTTGCCCGGTACATCGTCGGCTGAACGCCACGGGTATAGGGATATGCGCCGGGGAGACCGAGGTCGCGCGTATAGTCCAGGTTGGCATTATCCGTGGGAAGATAGAGGCGATTGATAGGGACGCCAGAGGTTGTGTGCAGGTAGTCGCGCTCAGGGAGGCGGGCCAGGGATTGTTGAAGGATTGTCTCCTCCCAGGTTTTGTGCTGAACCGTCAAGCGGTCTAACTCGGTTTTATCAAATAGGGAGCCTTGTTCGACAACAGGCCGCGCTGACTCTGTCGATTGTTGCTCAAGCATGTAATAGTTTCTCCTCTGTGGATTAGTGGGTCAGATGGATGATACTAAATACCATTTGTTTCACAGATATTGCTGTATTGTACCATAATTTCAAAAACCATCAGGGTACAGAAACCCTGATTGAGGAGCAGCATGAGCGAGAAGAGACGAGAAGCAGGATTACAGCCGGATCAAACAGCAGTGAAGCGTTGGCTACTGGCATTTGATTGTTACAATGCAACGACCAATGTTGCATTTACGAGCGCGATCTGGGTTATCTATCTAGCAGGACGGGGTTATAGTCCGTTAGCTATCGGGCTATTTGAGACACTTTTTCATGTTGCTAAATTCCTCTCCGAGGTGCCGACAGGTATTTTTGCCGATCTGCTAGGAAGGCGCAAAAGCTTAATTGTGTACTGCGTTTTGAGCGCGTTAGAGAGTTTGCTCTTCCTCTGGCCTACAACGCCTTTGATTGCACTAAGCTTTCTCCTTTCAGGCATCTCGTTTGCTTTCCGAGGTGGAGCAAACGAGGCTCTGCTCTGGACCCTGGCGGGAAGAGCAACACCGGACAACCAGAAAACATATTACAGCAAACTGGTCAGTCGCATGCTTATGGTTGCAACGCTTGGAGAGGTGATAGGGACAGCGGCGGGAGGATATCTGGGACATATCCTCCAGATTCTCCCCTTCCTTTGCAAAGTAGGAATGATGCTACTGGGTATTCTTCCTCTTCTGCTAATTCCTGAGCAGCTCATACCAACAACAAACGAAACTGAGGAGCGGGTAAGTTCTTTGCGGCATTTGAAAAGTGGTCTGCAAGCGGTATGGCACAATCCAGCCCTGCTAGGCCTGCTGCTAATCTCAGGTCTGACCGAAAGTTGCTGGCAGACGATCTACTTCTTTTACCAGCTCTATCTGCATGGCGTGGGCTTTTCGCTGAGCAGCGTCGGCCTGATAATCGCGGCAAGCAACGGGTGTAACTTTCTTGCGACGGCTCTAGCCCCCTGGTTTATGCGCTGGCTACCAGAGCGCTTACTTGTGCCAATTTTTGTTGGCATACAGATTCTGGGTCTCTGGCTTATGAGCCTGCCTCAAGCAGCGATAAGTGTGATAGGTTACCTTGTTCTTTTTCAAGGATCTATTGCAATACTTTATCCGGCAATTAGCACGTACATCAATGAGCGTAGTCCTGAGAAGCAGCGGGCGACGGTCCTCTCGTTCCAGACCGGACTTTTTAGCGCAGCGATGATCGTGCTTTTTCCGCTGTTTGGCCTGGGGGTGTCGCACGTGGCATATAGTGTTGTCTATCGTTGGACGCTAATAGCATTGGCGATTGGGGGCGTGATTATTGGGGGGGTGGTCTGGGTGTTAAGGCGTTGCCAGAAGGAGGATGGTCGCTGAAGATGATGGAGGGGTGATTGGGAACATGGAGAGGGATGAACCACAAGATAAACGCCTCTCCCTACCTGACATTTCGGGCGAGGGAGTGGTTGGCGAGGTGGAGACGGCCTAGCCGATCTGCCCTACGCGATTCGTTCTTTCGGGCGAGGTGGTGACTTGGCCGATCTGCCCTACGCGATTCGTTCTTTCGGGCGAGGTGGTAACTTGGCCGATCTGCCCTACGCGATTTGTTCTTTGGGCGAGGTGGTACTTGGCCGATCTGTCCTATGCGATTTGGGGAGTTGAGAATGTGTGAGGAGGGAAGATGGACATAATAGCCCATCTTCTCTCGTAGGACATTGCGAATTAGACTTCGATAGACATGGCGACAGCGCCGCCGCCGCCGAGGCAGAGGGTGGCGAGGCCGCGACCACCGCCACGGCGGCGCAGTTCGTAGATGAGGGTGGTGAGGACGCGTGAGCCGCTGGAGCCGATGGGATGGCCGAGAGCGATGGCACCACCATTGACATTGACACGCGACCAGTCCCAATCCAGCTCTTTGCCGTTCGCCAGGGCCTGGGCGGCAAAGGCTTCGTTGACTTCGATCAGGTCGAAATCGCTGATCTTTTGACCCGTCTTTTCAAGCAGGCGGCGCACAGCGCGGGTGGGTGCGGCAAAGATGTAGCGCGGGGTAATCGCAGCCGAGGCGTAGCCAGTGATGCGAGCGAGAGGGGCGAGGGAACGAGTTCGGGCGAATTCCTGGTCTACAACCACGGTTGCCGAGGCACCATCGCTCAGACCGGGGGCATTGCCAGCCGTCACCGTGCCACCCTCCTGGAAAGCAGGCATGAGGCGGGTCAGCGCCTCCATTGAGGTATCGCCGCGGATGGGTTCGTCGGCTGAAACAAACAGGCTACCCTTTTTCTGTTTTACCTCAACAGGGATAATCTCGTCTTTAAAGCGTCCCGCAGCGGTGGCCGCCGAGGCTCGGAGATGGCTTTGTAGAGAAAAGTTATCCTGCTCTTCGCGTGTCACGCCAAACTTTTCAGCGATAATTTCGGCCTCATTGCCCATATGAATATCCTCAAAAGCGCACCAGAGACCGTCATGGACAACACTATCGACGATTTTGCCATCGCCCATACGATAGCCAGTACGTGCTTTTGGCAGGAGATAGGGAGCATTGCTCATACTTTCCATACCACCAGCGACAAAGGCCTGGGCATCACCTGCGCGAATAGCCTGAGCAGCCAGCATGACCGCTTTCAATCCTGAGCCACAGACTTTATTGACGGTAAATGCAGGGATATCGACAGGCAGGCCAGCGTGCAAAGCAGCCTGGCGTGCGGGAGCCTGGCCCACGCCAGCCGAGACCACATTGCCCATAATCACTTCATCGATGCTCTCAGGATCAATGCTTGCTCGGTTCACCGCCTCTTTTATCACCAGAGCTCCTAGCTGGGGAGCCGTAAAACTGGCGAGACCGCCTAAAAACTTGCCGGTTGGCGTTCGTACAGCGCCAACAATTACAGGGGTATGCTCTGTCATCGGATATGCTCCTGTTGAAGACTCTTTTTGAACTACAACATTGTAGATCGACCAGGAAATACAGAAACGCGTTACTAGTATTGTAGTCTTTTCGGCCAAAGAGGGTCAAATAGAGACTGAACCTCCCCAGAGTCCTCTCTGCCATTTTGCCATTTTTTCCCAATAGTATTCTGATAAGGGAAGGGAACAGGAGTCGTTAACCTCGCGATAGGAACAGGAGGCGGTTAACCTTCGCGATAGGAACAGGAGGCGGCTAAACCGCCTCCCTACAGACGTGGAGACGCCAATGTATTACAAGAATGATCTCTCTTACCGGCAACTGTACCTTGTACCGCGACGACAACATCGTCGTATGATGCTTGGTCTCTGCATTCTGGCAGTTTTTCTGCTCTTCTCGTTGCTGCTGCTAAACTTTAGTACACTGGCTTCAGCAAGAGGGGTAGTGATAGTAAAGCCAGAGATAACGCGTGAGCGTCCGGTTCTGGCATTCTACTATCCCTGGTACAGCCTCAAAGATTGGTGTACCTGTCATATGTCCGACCTCCCAACAGTGAAGTATAATTCGAGTAATGATGCAACTATCGAGCGACAGATACAATGGGCAAAGGTGGCAGGGATTACAGGCTTTATCAGTTCCTGGTGGGGTGCAGGTGATGTGACAGATAAAAATTTTGTCAAGCTTGAGGCTCATGCGGCAACGCTTCAAAGAAGCACAGGCTACCTATTTGCCTCAACACTTTATATGGAAAGCGATGCACCAGCGCTCAACTCGGCGAAAAAGATGGTCAGTGGATTGCGCTATATCCAGGCGCATTACACAAACAATGCTCACTTCTTCCACTGGCAAGGGAAACCAGTCCTCTTCTTCTGGAATCCGCTGGGGAATGGTCGGAGCATAAACACCTGGGCAGCGATTCGGCAGCAGGTCGATCCGGGGCACAAAATGATCTGGTCAGCCGAAGGAGTAGACATGAACTTGTTGAGCGTCTTTGATGGCATTCACCTATTTAGCGCAGGTTACTGGGGAATCTTACATAACACGATGAAACAAGTTGATCAGAGCTTTCGGAACGAGATCAATGCGTACAACAAAGCGCATCATACACAGAAAATCTGGGCGGCAGGAGTGCTGCCAGGGTATAACGATACGCGTGTGCCGGGGAGAGTTGGTAGCTATATAGTTCCGCGAAACAATGGCGCAACGTATCGTACAAGCTGGAATGCGGCCCTGGGCAGTAAGCCAGATTGGATCACGATTACCACATTCAACGAATGGTTTGAAGGTGCCATGATAGAACCAGGTATCCACTACGGGAATCTCTATCTTGTGATTACTGCTCAGTTCGCCCATAAATGGCAGAGTTAAAGTACCGCAGATGAGTCCTCTCGCCTGGAACTCGTTTCGTATCGCCGCTGTGGTGGGAGAGGGGTGGTAGGTGAACATGGTCAGAGATCAACAGCCGATCCCTCTCACCCGGACACAATTTGCAGGGGCGAGGGAAGCGCTCGGCCAGCAGGACGGGGACAAGCCGGTCCCTACCTGTTCATGCGAGCGCGAGGGGAACTCTCATCGAGACCTTTCCCTTTTTCTAAGAGGCTAATTTCCCGTGCCAGAAGGAATATTATTCCTGTTGGCGCGATCTGCGGCTCCTTCATAATGAGCCACACTATCAACCATATGCTTCTCTGAAGACGCGGAACGAGAAAGAGCGGACATCCTTTCCGTAGGATCTTCTTCAAGAGGATCAAGTGGTGCCTCTTGACTATAGGAATTTTCAAGCAGAGGAGAACCAGCCACATAAGAAGTAGGAGCCGTCTCAGTAGAAACAGAAGGCGTATATAAGTCTGCTGAGGGGCCTGGAGTACCGTCATTCGTCTGAGTCGAGGAATCATAAGCGCCTGCATGAAGAAGTAAATCATGCGCCTCCTGTGCGCGTCCAGGAGCTTTTACAGTCACGATCACGCGACCAATCTCAAACTCACGCTGGTAATAATGCGCCTCCTCCTCAGAGAGACCCAGGGCAGTCATTGCGCCCATAAACCCGCCAGTAGCCGCGCCAAGAGCAGCGCCGCCAAAGACCGCGCCCAGCACACCCCCTGCAATCGCTGGACCAAAGCCAGGGATAAGCAGAGCAATTGCAGCACCGATCACCCCACCCAGGACACCACCACCGACAGCGCCAGCCGCAGCGCCTTTTGCAGAATCCGGATGATCCGGCACATGCATGTGTTCCGTATATTCTGTATGGCGTACAGCAAAACCAATTTCGTCATCATTAAAGCCAGCATGACGCAGATCAGCAAGCGCCTGCTCCGCCTGAGCACGATCAGTAAAAACACCCACCACAGTTGCCCGTTCTATTGTCGTCATATCATTTCTCCTTCTCAACACTATCCCGCCATGCCGAACTTCATCTACAAAGCAGTGACACATCTCATCAACAAAAGGCACTCACTTCTACTATTTTGTATGCTGATAGCATTTACACCCTTACATATACAGTGTTTTTATACCTCAACATAGAGTGACACGTGGACTCTAGGCAAAAAGTTGCAGCATTGGAGAGCAAAAGATAGGGAGAGCGCACCTGTGTAACGTGCTTCGTATCTAGAAAAGTAGAGAGTTAAACATGATGACCTAAAAACATACATAGAAATATAGAGTGATCTAAGAGTAACAAAGTCACGTATAAACATGTCAGGTTTTATGCTAAAATTAGCACTACCAATCGTCTTTCTTTTAGATGAATTTTCTACTTACAAAGGGAAGAGCTTACAAAGGCTACAGGAGGATTTAAAGTGGTAGAACGAAGTGGTGGAACAACATACCGGGGCAACCAATTTCAGCATCATTCTCTTACTCGTTCTTGTTCTCATTTACATGGCTTATCAAGGCCTGGAACCAGTCCAGGCGCAGGCACATAGTAAAAGCAACGACAGCGGAACTCAAACCGACACCAGCGCGAACAAAAGCATGCAGGCTAAAAAGGCTGAAGCAACCAGATATCTTCGTCCGAGCCGTCCCGTCTTAGCCTTCTACTATCCCTGGTATAAGAGCCAGGACTGGTGTCGCTGCCATATGCCAGATCTTCCAGTTTCGCTCTATAAATCTGCTGACGACGCAACAGTGAGCCGTCAGATACAAGAGGCAGCAGGCGCTGGAATTACAGGTTTCATCAGTTCCTGGTGGGGAACTGACGACCAGACCAACAGTAATTTCAGCAAATTGCTCAACCATGCCGCCACATTTGAGCAACAGACGGGATACAATTTCGCCTCAAGCATCTACTTTGAGGGAGACTCGCCACATCTTCAGGGGACCCAGACCATCATCAATAACCTGCGTTATCTCATCCAAACCTATGGGAACAGCCCATACTTCTTCCACTCGCAAGGAAAACCAGTCTTGTTTTTCTGGAAGCCATTGATTAACGGGAGAACAATAAGCACGTGGGAAACGATTCGGCAGCAAGTTGATCCCAACCATCAGACCATCTGGTCGGCAGAGGGAGTCAACTTACAGATGCTCAACGTCTTCGACGGTATTCACCTCTTCAGTGCAGGCTACTGGGGGCTGCTTGATGGAGATATGGGCGTAATTGACCAGCAGTTTCGCGACAGAATCGATGCTTACAATAACGTCAATCAGACGCAAAAAATCTGGGCAGCCGGCGTCATGCCTGGCTACAACGACACCCTTGTACCAGGGCGTACTGGTACCTTCATCGTCCCGCGAAACAACGGGGCAACCTATGCCGCCAGTTGGCAGGCGGCGATAGCGAGCAATCCGAGCTGGATCACCATCACATCCTTTAACGAATGGTTTGAAGGTGCGATGATAGAACCCAGTGTCAGCTACCAGAATCAGTATCTACAACTGACACAACAGTATAGTCGTATGGCGTAGCCCCATTAAAAACAGTTGATTTCGTGCCTGGACAAGAGACTTGCAGTCTTTTAGCCAGGCATTTCCTTCAGCAGACAATAAGCTTCAGCAAGATTTGCTAAGAAGCACCCTGTTCCTCATCTCTTTTCAGAGAGGTATAGATACAACACCCACAAAAAGATTTAAATCTATGCAAATAGTTTGAAAAAAGCAAAGGTTGTATTTCTCAGGATTGACACAACACACCTTAAAGGAATACTATGTCCACGATAGTCAATAGTGCTCAGTGTCACACAAGAGCGCATAGCCCGTTCTAAACGTATTTGAAGGTAAGTACGCTATTTGCTTGTTCACAATAAGAAGTTTCAGACACAATCTCGGCACTACATAAGGATCATACAGCATGTCACAGACGCATGATGGAACAGGAAATCCGCCTCATGAAGACGCGGAAGACAATTTAGAGCAATTACTGCTGCATGGTGTTACCCTTCAGGATAAAGAGCAGCCAGACACGACTAAGCGATCTGCATACGACGAGGAGAACGACGACGAAGTCTTCCTTCACAGTGATATTCAAGGTGCGCTAGGGCTCTTCGCAGAAGCGGCACAGGACATGGCAACTTCCGGAGTAGAGCTAGGTCTGGGCAGGCATTTTGCCTGTGCCGACTTCTGTAATCAAGCGGTAGAAAAAGCAGCACAAGCAGTAAGCTTGTTGCGTTTTGGTCGTCGGACTGCGTATAATCATGACTTGAAGGCTCTTGGTCAGGCCGTTGGAGCGCCAGAAGCGATTCAGCAAGAGATGGCAATTCTCACACCATTTCATCCTGAGACCTTCTACGCCGACACTCCACCCGAAGAAGCGGACGAAATCATCAACGCGGACCAGGCAAGCGGCTATATGAAGAGTGCGAGAAAGGTTCTGCGTTGGGCGCGAGATCTTGTGCTTAGTGCATAGCAGGCATGGTCAGGAACCCGATCCCCTCAAGGGGATGGGCTTGTAGGAATGGGGTGGCTTCTGCCCGTCTTTTCTGCAAGCTCTCCCTGACCAGACTCAGCTTGAACGTTTTGCTTGGATGGTATCAAGCAAGTTCAAGCTACGATAGTGGTAGTGTCAAAGAACCTACCAATGGATGCGTTGCCAGTCCATTGCTCTAGAACTCCTGGGTTAAAAAGTGTACAAGGGTGAAGCTGGTGCTCAGGGGATGTGCAGGCCGCTATCTTTGTCGAGGCGAACATTACCAATAGGGAGCAATCCTTATTGAGTGGGTTTGGGCATTCCCATTCAAAATGCCTGCCTTCGGGCAGCTTTCTTTCCTCCCACCGCCTCAAGGCTGGTGGGTCTCCAGAAAGGTTTTCTGATGAACCCTCTGTTAGAATGTATCTGAAAGAGCTTAATTTTTGACAGTGTGGGGCAAGTTCTCAGAGTGTGCGGGGTGGACACGCTCCACGGCAAGTATCCCCTTTACACATGAGCCGTAGCGATACATAAGGTTAAGTTGGAGGATTATTTTTTATGACGCAACAGATCACCCATTCGGAACTGGACAAAGCAGTAAAGCAGTCTCCGCGGAAATGGGTCTATCTCTTCAGCGAAGGGAACGCCAAGATGCGCGAGCTGCTTGGTGGTAAAGGAGCAGGCGTAGCCGAAATGACCAACGCAGGGCTTCCCGTCCCTCCAGGTTTCACCATCACAACGGAAGCATGTAATGCCTATTATGACTACAACAAAGAATTTCCCACCGGGCTATGGGAGCAGGCCAAAGCGGCCCTAAAAATTGTCGAGCAGCAGACAGGTAAAGGCTTTGGTCAGCGTACCAATCCGCTGCTGGTCTCCGTGCGTTCCGGAGCAAAGTTCTCTATGCCTGGTATGATGGATACCGTCCTGAATCTGGGCATCAACGATGAGACAGTGCAGGGTCTGGTTGCGCTGACAGGTGATGAGAGATTTGCGTATGATGCCTATCGCCGTTTCATCCAGATGTTCAGCAAGATCGTGCTCGACACCGATCCGCGCGACTTCGAGCATGTGCTGGAGACCTACAAAGAGCATGCGCAAGTGCAGACCGACGCAGAAATTCCAGCCGCCGATCTCAAGCAACTTGTCGTTGAGTTCAAGCAGATAGCCGAGCGCCAATCGGGCGAACCCTTCCCCACAGATGTATTTGAGCAGTTACACAAAGCCATTGAAGCCGTCTTCTCCTCCTGGAACAACAAGCGAGCCTTTGACTATCGAAATTTCAACAAGATTCCGCACACACTAGGGACAGCCGTCAATGTGCAGAGCATGGTCTTTGGCAACATGGGAAGTAACAGCGGAACAGGAGTCGCCTTCACGCGTAATCCCAGCACCGGCGAAAAAGTGTTGTATGGAGAATACCTCCTCAACGCGCAAGGAGAGGACGTCGTAGCTGGTATCCGCACACCTTCACAGATCAGTCGTTTACAAGAAGACCTGCCCGAAGTATACGCACAATTCCAGCAGATCGCCCAGCGTCTTAGAGCAGCATTACCGAGACATGCAAGACCTTGAATTTACCGTTGAGAAAGGGCGTCTCTACATGCTACAGACGCGCTCGGCCAAGCGCAACGCCCTGGCAGCAGTAAAGGTCGCCGTTGACATGGTAGAAGAGGGTCTGATAAGCGAAGAAGAGGCAGTCAAGCGTGTCGAGCCATCGCAAGTCTATCAGCTCTTGCTACCACGTTTCGACGAGGCAGGAAAGCGCCAGGCCGAGCGAGAGGGTCGTCTGCTAGCGAAAGGGCTGAATGCCTCCCCTGGTGCTGCATATGGCAAAGCTATCTTCGATGCGGACACCGCCGAGATTCAGGGGAAAGCCGGTACGCCAGTAGTGCTCATCCGTCCAGAGACCAGTCCCGACGACGTCCACGGAATGCTCGTAGCAAAAGGCATTCTCACGGCCCGTGGTGGAGCGACGAGCCATGCCGCAGTTGTAGCGCGTGGTCTGGGGTTGCCCTGTGTTGCGGGTTGTGAGGGAATCCGTGTCAACGAAAGCGAGAAGCTCTTCCGTGTCGTCGGCTCCGATAAAGTCATCAAAGAGAATGATGATATCTCGATTGATGGAGCAACCGGTGAAGTCTTCGCAGGAATCATCAACACCGTTAATCCTGATTTCGACAAAGAGATCGACCTGAAGAAATTGCTCACCTGGGCAGATAAGTTCCGCAAACTGGGAGTCTGGGCCAATGCAGACTATCCGCGTGATGCGCAACGGGCCATCACCTTCGGAGCGCAGGGCATTGGTCTCTGCCGAACAGAGCACATGTTCATGGAGCAGGAACGGCTCCCCATCGTCCAGAAAATGATTCTGTCCAGCAGCACCAGCGAGCGCCAGGCGGCCCTTGACCAACTACTCCCCTTCCAGCGCAGTGACTTCAAAGGCATCTTCGAGGCGATGGTTGATTCACAGACAGGCGAAGGGTATCCCGTCGTCATCCGCCTGATCGATCCGCCACTACACGAATTCCTGCCATCCTATGAAGAGCTGCTTGTTGAAGTAACGCGTCTGGAGACACAAGGTGGGCATGAGCAGGAACTGGCAGAGAAGCGGCACATGTTAGAGGCAGTAGGGTCCATGCGTGAAATGAACCCCATGCTTGGTCTACGAGGTTGTCGTCTGGGGCTGCTCTTCCCAGAGATCAACGTCATGCAGACGCGAGCCATTCTTGAAGCAGCGGCAGAGCTAGCAAAAGAGGGCAAGAAGCTGCATCCGAAGATCATGATTCCCCTTGTCGGGCATGTGAACGAGCTGAAAGAAGTTCGTCGTCAGCTTGAAGCAGTTGCCAGAGAGATCGCCAGCGAAGAGGGCGGAGCAATCGACTACAAGTTTGGAACCATGATCGAGCTGCCACGGGCCGCCCTCACAGCAGACCAGATCGCGCCAGTGGCAGACTTCTTCAGCTTCGGCACCAACGATCTCACGCAGACAACCTTCGGCTTCAGCCGAGACGATGCAGAAGGCAAGTTCTTGCTCCGTTATGTTGAAGGTCTGGACGAGCCAGGCTCAAACGAAAAAATCAAAATTCTGCCCGTCAACCCTTTCCAGACCTTAGACCGAGATGGCGTCGGCCAGCTCGTTGCAATGGCTGTAGAGAAAGGGCGCAAGGCGAATCCAGAGATTGAGCTAGGAATCTGTGGTGAACACGGTGGAGATCCTGATAGCATCGAGTTCTGCCATATGGTAGGGCTGGACTACGTCAGTTGCTCACCATTCCGTGTGCCAGTTGCCAGACTGGCCGCGGCCCAGGCAGCGCTCAGTCATAGCGAGCGGGATCGCTAAAAGCTTAGCAAATCAATAATACAGTGGCAGTAAGAAAATCTCTTGCTGCCGCTGTATTGAAATAAAAAGCGAGACAGGGCACAGAAATAGAAAAAGCAGTAGGGCACGTACTACATATGATGAGAGGAATAGGCGTAAAAATCATGGAGAACCAGGCTACCGGCACCACGGGACCAATTAAACATAGTAGTATCAGGCTGAACAATAAAAGTAAGCTCATCCCCTAATTGAGAAAAAATATGTTGCATCATCACAGAGCGCATTAAGTCAATCATCAAATCTACCCGATGGCCCTCACCGCCATAGATAATGATAGATTCAGGATTAAAGAGATTCACCAGGACAGCCAGGCCAATCCCTAGATAGGTGGCAGTTTTTTGAAACGCCTCCATTGCATTTGCATCCCCTTGCATAGCCCGCAGATAGAGATCATCAATCATGGCATCATTTACCTCCCAGGGATTAATCTTCTCAAAGGAGTGATTAAGCTCATTATACGTACGTAAAATGCCGTGATCAGCGATATAGGCCTCAAGACAACCTATATTGCCGCACTCACAGAGCCGGCCAGAGACATCAAGAGGGACATGGCCAAACTCCGCGCCTATACCCAGGGCACCGCGAAACGGAGCATTACGAATAAGCGTACCCATGCCAAGACCGCGACCCAGAGTAACCAGGAGAAAATCGTGATATTGCTGGCCATAGCCATACAAATTTTCATAGCAAGCCAGGCAATTCACCGCATTATCGACAAAAACAGGCATATGAAGGCGCTGAGCAAGAGGAACGCCAAGATCCACTTCATGCCAATTCAAGATCCAGGAATCGAGAGCAACGCCAGTAGTAGTATTCACCGGTCCTGAAACGCCGCATCCCAGGCCAACGATCTTCGAGCGAGGAATAGAGAAACGATTAATAAAATCCTCCACGCCGCGAGCGATAATATCCACAGCATACGCGCTATTATTGCGCAATTGAGCGGGCCAGATATCCTCATACACCACCTGTCCATTCAGATTGAGAATACCGCCGACAATCTGATGCTCCATCAGATTCACGCCAATCGCGTATCCGCCCTCAGGATAAATCTCCAGCAAGCCAGCCTTCCGGCCACCAGTAGACTCCGCCACCCCGGTCTCAACGATCAATTGCTGCTCAATCAGAGCCGAGGTGATACCCATAATAGTACCGAGGCTCAGCCCAGAGAGATCCTTTAACTGTGTACGAGAAACAGGCCCATGTGCTCGAATCAAATTGAGCAAAGTGTTCTGATTTATCTTCCGCATCACATTGCGATCTATTGGTTGCGCAAATCGCCGCATATTGACACTCCCGTTGTGTTGCAGTCAAACACAATATACTTTGGATGAGCCGCAAAATCTAGCCAAAAGTAGCTAACTTCAATCATTGACAAAAGTTAGTATAGATGGTATGCTTTTTTTTAGCAAGAGGTAAACTGAACAAAAACGATGGCGTTTCACAAGGGGGACCCCAGACTACATTCGCACTTATCATATTTCTCTTCCGCGTGGTTATGTAGACATTAGAGCATAATCCTAGAATGGGAGAAAAAGTGAAGCGACATTGTTGATAGAGATTTACCTTTGTTACGCAGGCTCTTTCCAGTGGGAGGTTGCATAAAGTGTGTTTATGCTCTCAGTAGACATATTTTGTTTTGCGACCTGGCCAATTCTGTCCTGATTCATCTATCGCGCGTCAACATAGATGAATTTTGATCCACAGTAGGATTATCAACATTGTTTCTCAGAGCATTTGTGGTAGACTATTGCAAATGTGAGCATTGGTACAGAGATGTACCCTCCAAGACAAGGAGAACAGACACTATGTCTCAGGATCAGAGCATGAATGCCCCTATTTCGCGTCGTCGTTTCCTCCAATATTAGCGGTACAGCAGCAGTTGGCAGTTCGCTACTCGCAGCCTGTGCAGGCACAGGCAGCGGTGGTGGCACTGCCAGTGGTAACACCAACCTTCCCACACTCAACAGTGGTATCACCAGTATGGTGAAGCTGGCACCCACGAAGCAGTACTCAAATACGCCAAGAACTACACCAAAGCCAATGTAAAGGTAAGCTGGGTACCAGGAACCGGCAATGAATACCCTGACAAAGTGCGAGCGGCCTTGCTTGGTTCTAACGGCACCCGACGTATTTGAGAACTCATCCCTCTCGCTTGACCAGGTCAAAGCTGGAGAGCTTGAGCCGCTAGATGATATCATTGCAGACGTAAAAGAGCGATTTCAAACCTGCTTCGCTCGCGCCATTTACCGTTAATGGCAAAGTATATGGCATCAAGATGATCAACGATCCGACCTTTGTCTATTACCGTAAGAGCATGTTCCAGGCAGCCGGTGTTCAGCCACCTGCGACAATGGACGATCTGATTACCATTGCCAAAAAATTGTCCAATGGCAACCGAAAAGGTATTTATATTGGACCGGATGGTGGTGTGAACGCACTTTCTTACATTGCCGGCTGGGCAGCGGGTGGTGATTTTATCTCAGCGGACAACAAAATCGTCTTCAATACAGACCGTATGGCCGCGGCTTATGAGAAGTTATATCAATTAAATACCTCTGGTGGTGTTCTGCCTGATGCCCCAACATTCTGGTGGGACTCCTCAACATTCCAGCAGGGATTGGTCGCAATGCAGTGGTGCGGTCTCTGGGCCATGCCTCTCATCCAGAAGAGCGCAGTTGGCAATGACTTCGGCATCTTCGCCTTACCACCACTAGATTCTCAGAGCCAGCCAGCCACAGTCAACGGTGGTTGGGCAGAAATGGTCAATGCCAAGAGCAAAAACGTGCAGGCCGCCAAAGACTATGTGAAGTAGCTCTGGGTCACCAACTCTCAGATCCAGACAGACTGGAACGTCGGCTATGGTTTCCATGTGCCACCTCGTGTCAGCACCTCTGCAACAACCGCAAAACTCACCGTTAGCCCGGCCTCTGACGCAGTGGATATCCTGAACAAGTATGGTCATGCGAACTCCTCGCTCTGGAACGCAGCAATGGACACAGCGCTAACAGGCGCGGTAAGTAACATTGTCAAGGGCGCTAAAAATGGGCGAGCGCTTCTGGATGCCGCAGCCGAGAAATGCAATAGCGAATTACAAAGTGAGCTCAGTTAAAAGGCGTGTAGTCAAGAAGGAGCCAGATTGGCTTCCTCGCATACTCCAGTGTGTGCAAGACATGCAGGAAGGAACCATCGTGTATGAAGGTTCCTTCCATCCTATGTACCCATCTCATCATAGATATTCGCCGAAGTTCCTACAGTACACATGGGCATCCTCTACACCAGTTAAGAGTACGTTGAGGATGTCCATGTATGTATTTTGAAGAAGGATACGCCAATGAAGTCCCTCAGTACTCCTCCGGCAGCAGCGATGCGGCCTTCAAGGGATTTGAGACAAAACGAACGGAGACTACAGCATAAGAAGCAAAGCACTGCCTTGACCTTCTGGATCTTCGTTGGACCCTTGATTCTCGGTCTCATCGCTTTCTTCTATATCCCAATCATCTGGGGTTTTGTGTTGAGTTTTGCTGATGCCCGTGCGACAGTCACTCCTAGCAAGATTTGTTGGGTTGCAAAACTATATTACCATGCTCAGTGATCCGGATTTCATCCATGCGCTTGTGACATTTACTATTTTTGCTGTATTTATTGTACCAGCAACATTTGCCTGTGCACTCGGTCTGGCCTTGCTGGTCAATAGTGTTAAATTTGGTCAAGGCTTCTTCCGCTCAGTCTTTTTTCTGCCAACCGCCTGCTCTTACGTATTAGCTTCGATTGTCTGGAAAATGAGCATCTTCAATGGTACATACTACGGTCTGGCGAATACAGTACTGCACATTTTTGGTCAAAATGCGATCAGCTGGATATCCAAGTCCTACGCCTCCCTGGTACTGGATGGTGCTTGTAACGGTCCGGCTCTGGCTTCAGCTGGGTATCTATATGATCATCTTTATTGCTGGATTACAGGATATTCCACGTGAGTTGTATGAAGCAGCGTTTGTGGACGGCGCAAAGCATGGTTGGCAAACCTTCTGGTCTATTACCTTTCCGCTTCTGCGCAATGCGTCAATCTCAATCCTGCTCCTCAATGTTATAGCGGCCTTCCAGGCATTCGATGAGTTCTTCAACATTATGACAGGTGGCAACCAGATTCTGGCACGTCCGCCGCTGGTCTATCTCTACAATGTTGCCTTAACGGATCAGAACTATGGCACAGGAAGTGCGGGTGGGATTATCCTTACGCTGATTATTATCATCTTTAGTCTGGTGCAGGGACGCTTGTTAGGATTTGGTACAAGAGATTAAGCAAGCATGATCTTGCCTTTTTTGCAGTAACCCAGCTATAGACAGATATTCAGATCACAAAGGAAAATAGTTATGGCAACATATGCATCTAAATCAATGCAGTCAAGGCGGGTGCAGCCACAGCGACAGAGTAAAAACACTGGACCGTCTATTGGTATGATCACCGCAACGGTTCTTCGTTATGTAGTACTGATCATCCTGACGCTTATCTTCCTGATCCCGTTCTATCTCATCTTGAGAAACGGTCTAGCAACCGATCAGGAAATTACCTCGCCGAACTGGACCTTCTTTCCAAGTAAGCTACATTTTGAAAACATCCAGGAGCTTTTCAACGACCCAGAAGTGCCATTTCTGAGTGGCCTCACCAATTCCGCCTTAATTAGCTTATTACAAACAGCGGGGCAGATCCTCATCTGTGGTCTGGCAGGATATGGACTGGCACGTATACCCTATCGTTGGGCGAACCAGATATTCTACGCAATCTTGATCACCCTGATGATTCCATTCGCGGTCATCTTCGTAGAAGTCTACCTGGTTGTATCTGCCCTAAACTGGATCAGCACGCTCCAGGGTCTAGTTGTGCCTGGTCTTTTTAGCGGCTTTACAGCCTTCTTGTTCCGTCAATTCTTCCTCAGCTTCCCCCGTGAGCTAGAAGAGGCAGGGCGGGTTGATGGTCTAGGTTATTGGGGTGTTTTCTGGCGCATTGTCGTACCCAATTCCTACGGCATCATCTCCGCATTGAGCGTCATTACCTTTATCGCGAGCTGGAACGCCTTCCTCTGGCCCCTCGTCGTTGGGCAAGACCAATCTGCATGGACGGTACAGGTAGTACTCTCCAATTTCTTGAATGCCCAGGTACTTAACCTGCACGAGCTCTTCATGGGAGCAGCCGTTGCTATTTTGCCGCTGGTAATCATCTTCTTTATCTTACAACGATATATCGTTGAAGGTTACAAACAAAGCGGTCTGAAAGGCTAGTCTTTTCAGAGACACGATACAGATTCATCACGCCGTCCTCTTGCAGAAAAGCAGGGGCGGCGTCTACTTGCTCTCCACTCAAAGGCCTCTCAATTTTCCGCGAAATGTGCATATTTCACTTGTATCTTGCTCATAAGAGCGTTATACTAATGGCGCAAATTTGAAGATCAGATAAGAAAGCCAGAAACGGATTTCTGAGTAGGAGTACACCAATCATGTACAATGATCCAAATCAACAGCAACCACCTGGACAACCGCCCTATGGAATCCCCCCTCAACAACCACCCTATGGAGCATCTTCTCAGCAAGCGCCGTATGGTCAAGCGCCTTATGGAGAAATTCCCCAATATGGTCAAGTGCCAAATTATGTAGCGCCACCTCCACAGAAAAAATCGAAGAAAACGCTGTGGATCATCCTGGGTATTATTGGTGCTATTCTCGTGCTGGGGTGTGGGGTGTGCGGCTTGTTTCTTGCAGGTGTCATTAAAATTGGCAGCCAGGTTGCTGGGCCAACCCTGGCGATCACATCCTACTATCAAAATCTGAAAACCCAGAATTTCGCCCAGGCGTACACCTACCTGGACCCACAATCTCTGACCGTTCAGGGGCAGACCGTCACCGTCGATCTCTACGCAAAAGCAGAGGCTGCTGTCGATCAACAATTTGGTCCGGTCACAAACTTTACAATCACTAATATTCAGACGCAGGCCGATACAGCAACAATTACTGTACGCGAGACGCGCAATCAAATACGTACAATTACCTACACCTTACGGCGGGTTGGCAACACCTGGAAGATTAGTGGAGTCAACAATGGTACGGGTCTGCCCTCCACAAGCTAGAAACGCAGAGTGCAATGAACATATATGATACTATCGCGCCCTTTTACGATATCGAACATGCCCACTTTCATGAAGACCTGGATATGTACCAGAACTATGCCGAGCTGTGTGGTGGCCGCATCCTCGAACTGGCCTGCGGCAGCGGGAGAGTGCTCCTCCCGCTAGCCCAGGCGGGATATGAGCTCACAGGTATTGATAGCTCTGAAGCAATGCTTCAGATCGCCCGTCAGACGCTCACAGAGGCAGGGGTAGCACAACGATGTACACTGCTGCAACAAAATATCATCGATCTAAAGCTAGAGCAGAAGTTCCGCCTGGCATTTATCGCCCTGGGCTCCTTTGCTCATATCGTAGAACGGCAGGAGCAACAAAAGGCACTAGCCGCCGTGCGTGCTCACCTCAGCCGAGGGGCAACATTCATCATTGATATCAGCAACGCCGACGCTCGCTATATGGAAGAATTGAGTGGACAGGTATTACATCAGGGGACATGGCGGCAACAAGATGGCACAATGCTCACACATTTTGTTAGCCCTGCCTCTGCCAGTACGCGTCATCTGCTCGAACTGACGCACTTTTATGAGCGCCATCAGCAGGGTGGTCCAGTTGAGCGAACAGTGGCCACAACATACCTCTATCTCTTTGAGAGAAGTGAGATCGAGCTTCTTTTAGAGCAGGCGGGTTTTGTGGTCAAAGATATCTATGGTGACTATGAACTTGGCCCCTATCAACTCACATCCGCGCGTATGATCTGTCTTGCGGAAGCAAGATAAACAGAGCGTGCAAGATCATACGCAGCCATTGAAAGATAAAACAGAAGAAAGTAGACAAGGAAAATTAAACGATGTCTGAGCCCACACCACTCCATCAATGGAATTTGACGCAAGCAGAGGCTATCGAGCTACAACTCAAACTGGCGGGAAAAATCATTCGAGAAGACCGTCTGGGAGAAGTACGGCACGTAGCTGGAGTTGATATGGCCATCAACGAAGAGCACAACACCGCCCAGGCAGCAGTAGTTTTGCTGAGTTATCCAGAGATGACAATAGTTGAGCAGCATATCTATGAAGAGCCAATGCGCATGCCATACATTCCTGGCCTGCTCTCATTTCGAGAAGCGCCAGCCGTGATCGGAGCCTTTCGCAAATTACGCCAGAAAGCCGACCTGGTTATGGTTGATGGCCAGGGAATCGCGCATCCACGGCGGATAGGTATCGCCTCACATCTGGGGCTCTGGCTAGAAACACCCACAATTGGCTGTGCCAAATCGATTCTCACGGGTCATTACGAGAAAGAGAAACTGAGCGAAGAGGCAGGAAGCTGGGTGCCACTCATCTACAAAAAAGAGACCATCGGAGCCGTCGTCCGCACACGGACAAAAGTAAACCCGATGTTTATTTCATTGGGCCATATGATCAGCCTGGAGACAAGCATCAAATACGTCCTGGCATGCAGCAAAGGCTATCGTCTACCTGAACCAACACGGCAGGCCGACAAGCTCTCAAAAAACAATACCTGGATTGAACCAGAGTTTCAATCCTCAACAGGTGAGTGACAATGCCCATCCATCTGTGGGCAGATGAGTGCCAGGGTACAACACCGCGCATAGAATGCAACACGCGACTTTTTCCAAGCAGATCGTGTGTTTATGCACTAGCCAACTTGCAATGTGCCCATAGAGAGAGCTGGGCATTCTTTTCTTATGACCAGCCCTTCTCCTCGGCCCTATAGAGACTCAAGAGGCTAACGGCTGGCCCCGATAGATGGGCAGAGTGAAATAAAAGGTCGTCCCTTTATCGAGCACCGTATGAAAACCAATCGTGCCACCATGCTGTTCCACAATTAATTTTGCGATAGAGAGACCGAGGCCATAGCCACCCAATTTTGATTGCTCGCTATGATTTGATTGATAAAAGCGCTCAAAAATATGCTGTCCATCCTCAGCAGGAATGCCATAACCCGTATCGGTAACTGAGATCATCTCAAATTCCTCATTGTGTCGCCGGGCGCTTATTACCACCGTACCACCAGGTGGAGTGAACTTAATGGCATTCATCACCAGATTATTTAACACCTGTTTGATACGTTGTGGATCAATATAAAGCGACGGCGAATGTTGCACCACATCTTGCGAAAGAACCACCTCAGCTTTAAGCGCTTGAGGTTTAAGGCCACGAATCACCTGGCGCACCAGGCCACGGAACGGTATCTCTTGAGGTTTAATCTCAAACTGGCCAATATCGGAGCGGGTCATAAAGAGAATATCTTCCACAATTGAAATCAACTGTTGGACGCCCTCTTGAGTATAGCCAAGATACTTCCGTTGCTCCTCTGCAAGAGCCCCCATATGTCCTTGTAAGAGGAGTTCGATAAAACCGTGTACCGAATTGAGGGGAGTACGTAACTCATGCGAGACCATAGAAACAAAATTCGCCCGTACGCGATTAGCGACCTGGAGGGCCGTAACATCGCGAGCGATAAAGACTGCGCCATGAGTACCAACAAAAGTCACAGGCGTTACACTGGTCGAGACCTCACAATTAAGTTCAGACTTACTACCCATGATCAACTCTTCATTAGGTAAAGCGTGCTCTGCCTCTAACACACGTGTCAATGGGCAACTGGAGGTGCCACACAGAGCCATATGGTTCAGATTCTGGCAGTGCAAAATCCGGCTGCAAGGCTGACCTACAGCCTCTGACATAGAAAAGCCTAACATGTTAGAAGCAGCTAAATTGAGATCCAGCACCTCATAGTGATGATTCAAGGCAATAATAGCATCTGAAGTCGCGTCAATCATTGCCTCAAGATAGCGTTGCGGCCCAGAGTGCGAGGGCGATGGAGCAACAGGAGGTTCACTCAACGCAGGTATATCGCCAGTTCCATCTTCCACCATCCCATCATTCTCCACCTGAGCCTGTTTTAAAATACGCTTCCGCACTCATACCCCCTATTTTCCTTGAAATCTATAGCCGACACCTCGTACAGAGTGAATATAATGAGGTTGATCCGCATCCACCCCCAATTTGACACGCAGGCGGCGGATATAGACATCAACAATATTACTATTATTCTCATTATAATTCCAGACTACGGAGAGAAGTTGATCTCTATGAATTACCTGATTTGGACTACTCATCAAAACGCGCAAAACCTGCATCTCAGTGTGAGTCAGAGTAATGGTAGTACGTCCGCCGACAACAACCTTCAGTTCTGCCGGAAAAAGCTCAACCTGATCGATGCGCAACGTTGAATTTCCCACTTTGACATACTTTTGAATACGGCGCATGACAGCATGGACGCGAGCCACCAGTTCCGCTGGATCATATGGTTTACAAATATAATCGTCAGCTCCAATCTTAAAGCCTTGAAGCTTATCTTCAAGCGCATCCTTAGCAGTCATGAAAATCAAAGGAATATCGTATCCTTCATCACGCAATTTGGCGGAAAATTGAAAACCATCTAAATAAGGCATCGTCACATCCAGAATCAGGAGATCCGGCAGGCGTTTTTGAATCATCGCCATTGCCCCACGAGGATTATCAGCGGTATCAACCTCATAGCCCTGTTTGCTCAACACAAAATGAACCAGAGTATTTGCAAAAGGCTCATCATCAACAACAAGAATGTACACAGTCTTCCCCTCTTTTTACCTGCTCAAGCTGCTATACACCTTCTGTAAGCACTACATAGACAAAAAGACAATCCACTCGATAACCGTTTATAAGCAGTAAAGAGCCAGCTCTAAATTGTCTCAAAAACACGATTACCTCCAAAAATGTATACATTTTACGGAACTCGGTACACAGAGGGAACACTTCCAGTACCGATTTCAATTTTCTATCGATAGACTTTAAGTCGATACGACCATATCGTACACGTTCAATACCTGTAATGTCAAGAGGAAGCTTTCGTTGCACGTATTCTCTCAAGATAGATCATCAAAATTGCCACATCTGCTGGTGTAACACCTTCTACCCGCGAAGCCTGACCGACAGTTCGTGGCTGTGTGCGGATCAGCTTCTGCCTGGCCTCAGTTCGCAAATGAGCTATTTGTTGATAATCCAGCGTTTCAGGGATACGCATCTCTTCCAGGCGCAACGTACGATGCACCATCTGCTCCTGCTTCCGCACATAGATCTCATACTTCACTTGAAGTTCCACTTCTGAAGCGACATCCTCGTCCAGAGTGGGCAAAGCAGCCGGAAATGCAGACTGCTCAGGCTCCACATTGTGCAACGCCGAAATATGCTGAGAGAGCTGCGCTACCTGTTGATAGTTCACCTCTGGACGGCGCAAGAGTTCCTGAGCAGAAAGCTTCTGGTTCAGCGGTTGAAATCCCAGTTGCTGAGCGCAGTTCTCTATCTGGCGAGAAGAAGAAAAATGGAGTTGTGCAAGCTGCGTTATTGTCTGATGAACAGTCTCTCGCTTCAGGAGCACTTGAGCATAGCGGGCCTCCCCGATCAAGCCCAGATGATAGGCATAGTCACTCAGACGCAGGTCAGCGCTATCAGCCCGTAAAAGCAGGCGATGCTCAGCACGAGAGGTATGCAAGCGATACGGCTCGCTCAGTGGACGAGTCACCAGATCATCGATAAGCACACCGATATAGGCTTCATGGCGACCAAGTACAAAGCCGTCCATCTTACGGGCAGAGAGGGCAGCATTGATACCAGCCATAATTCCCTGAGCTGCCGCCTCCTCATAACCTGAAGTCCCATTAATCTGGCCAGCCATAAAGAGACCAGAGATACATTTTGCCTCCATAGTTGGCTTCAACTGATAGGGAGGAACAAAATCGTACTCAACGGCATAGCCAACGCGCATCATCTCCGCATGTTCAAGAGCAGGAATGCTACGCAACATCTCCAACTGCACATCTTCTGGCAAGCTCGTATTCATACCCTGGACATAGACCTCACCGGTACGCCATCCCTCTGGTTCAAGAAAGATCTGATGCGAGACCTTATCGGCAAAGCGTACGATCTTATCCTCAATTGAAGGACAATAGCGAGGACCGATACCCTCGATGATACCAGTATAAAGAGGAGAGCGATGGAGATTCTGGCGAATCACCTGATGGGTGCGCTCCGAGGTGCGGACCAGATAGCAGGGAAGTTGTGGACGCCAGCCGTGCAGATCTTCATCGGTGACAGGATAAATTGGATTAGGGCGTCCACCAGGGAGCTGTACATCCTCGCGAGCAGAGTGATCGCGAGAAAAATAAAGAGGGACGCGGCTACCAGGCTGAAGCTCGGTCTTGCTATAATCTATCGTACGAGCGTCAATACGAGGTGGTGTACCAGTTTTAAAGCGACGGACTTCCAGACCAAGTGCCCGCAACGAATCAGAGATACCAAGAGCGGGTGCCTCACCGGCGCGTCCGCCCGGCTGCGTCTTCTCTCCAACAACAAGGCGACCATTAATAAAAGTCCCTGTAGTCAGAACTACCGAGCCAGCTTCATACACCCAACCAGTATTCGTAGTAACGCCAGTAATAATAGGACGGCCATCCTCACCTGGCTGTTGAATGAGACGAGTAATCGTTGCCTGCTTCATCTCCAGATTTGGCTGACCCTCCAGGACAAACTTCATCGCCAGGCGATAGGCTTGCTTGTCACACTGAGCGCGTAGAGCCTGGACAGCGGGACCTTTGCTTGTATTGAGCAGGCGAATCTGAATAAACGTACGATCAGTATTGCGGCCAATCTCGCCACCGAGGGCATCAATCTCTTTTATCAGATGGCCCTTTGCGGGACCGCCCATCGAAGGATTACAGGGCATCAGGGCAACGCTATCCAGATTCATCGTTAGCAGCAGCGTCTTACGGCCCATGCGTGCCGAAGCCAGAGCCGCCTCGCAGCCAGCATGACCGGCTCCAACAACGATAACTTCATAGACGCCCCGCAAAAGCTGCTCTGAAGAAAGAGCATGATTCTCAGTGGTATTATTCATCTGGCAATTCCTATTGAAATAAAGGCGCGAAAGCTCTTACTGCGAGCTTTGTTGGTAGTATGAACGAAATTTCAGTCATCTCAGTCACGTATTATGCCTTAATAGCGCAGAGACGTCAACATTTCGTGCGTTATATAGGAGCAACTTTGAAGCAAGCTCCTATCTTTCATGAACATCTGCTGCGACTTTGCAAGCAGAAAGGGCTGCAAGCGCTAAACATTTACGTAACAAATCCTACAAAATCCAACGAATCGCCAGAACCCGCCCATCTTCCCATTCAAGGTAATGCTTCCCAAAAAGGGAAACAGGGACAGAAGAAAAGCAACACAGGAGCATATTTGAGCAAGAAAACATCGTGGGAAAACGCAAGAGGAAAAACATTACCTTAACTTCAAGGGTACCTAATAGGTAAACAATTGTCAAGAGTAGCAGCGAAAAAGAGCAAGAAACGAAAGAGAAAAGTTTTTAGATTTGGATTTTGGATTCTAGAAAATGTTGCAGAAAGAAAAAAGGGAAAATCATAGCCAGGATGATTGACGAAAAGAGTGGAACATGGTAGTATCATGTCAAACGCAGCGATATGCGGGGCGATGGCGGAATGGTAGACGCCGGGGACTTAAAATCCCCTGACCGAAAGGTCGTGAGGGTTCGACTCCCTCTCGCCCCACCCTCTCTAATCTTCAGTATTCATTTATAGTAATGCATGTATAGGGAAGGTCGATGGAGCTACCAGAATCTCCCTCAGATAAGTATCGAAGATTATCTTCTCCTCGATGGAATAGCGCAACACTCGGTATGAATATTTAGATGGTGAACTGCGAATGCTTGCCGGCGGCAGCATTTACCACTCTATTATTGCCACTAACGTATCCAGTATTCTTCACCGACAGTTTGATACCAGACCTTGCGCTGTCTTTAACTCAGACATTAGATTGCAGCTCTCTAAGTCACGCTATGTCTATCCAGATGTGAGCGTAAGTTGTGATCAACGCGACCTGGAGCGGGGCAATACTATTCACTACCCTTGCATTGTTATAGAGATTCTTTCTCCAGGTACTGAAGTTATTGACCGGGTAAAGAAACTTCGTTACTATCGAGAACACCCAACGATACAGGCGTACATTATGATTGACTCTCAAAAAGTCAGCGTAGAGATGTATCGCCGTGTAAGCAAGGGTTGGATGCTTGAAACTTTTGATCTGAATGACACACTTGAAATAGAGGATCTTGCTATTCAAATTCCTATTGAGGAAGTTTATAGAAAAATAACTTTTTGAATGTAACTCTATAAATTTACGACGTATTAACTGCAATTTAGGGACAAAACGATCAGCATATAATCGCTGCTACATCTAAAGGCACTGCATAAACGTGATGAATATAAGATGCAAATTCTCAGATTGCCCCGTTACGAGAAAGGACCTCTCGCTATGACAGGCACAAAAATGATTTCTTTCGGTTTCTTTCTGGCATTTATCGGTCTAAGCGCTATTGCTATCCTCTGCATTCCTGGCGCTCCATTCACTCTTGCGGCAGTACTTACAGGAATTACTATTCCAGAAGCTGAACTATCTCCTATAGCTGCAACCCTCTCGCCTGGCTTTTTTACTCTAAAAATCGGCATTATTGCTTCCTTAATTCTACTCCTGTTAGGAGTTTTTATCGCCTGTATGGGACTCTTTCGCAAAAACTAAAAAAGCTGGAACAGGCGATAAGGTCTCTTTCAACAGCCTCTACTTTTCCTCTTCATTCACAACGCACAATAAAGATGCATTACTCTATTCTAGAACATATCCTCCAAATAGCTTAAATACAACAAACAGGCATCACTTCTCCTGGCTATCGGCGTTATTCACAAGAGCAGACCGTTCTCAGTAAATGGGTAAAACGAACTAAGAAGAGAGAATCCGGCCTAAAATATGCTACAATTCATCTTCAGGGATTTTTTTCCCCTCAATTGTATTAGTCGTCCCTTATAGTCCAGATACGCGTCAGGAACCCGATCCCCTGTAAGGGGATGGGCTTGTAGGGAGAGGGTGGCTTTTGCCTATCTTCTCTAGCAAGTTCTACCTGACCAGTCTTCGTTCGTAGATTTAGCCTGGATGGGATCAGTCTACTGCGAACTCCGTTCGCAACGAATATATAGGTACCTACAGGTGCGTTGCCAGCCTGTAGCACTACGGCCAGTGATTAAAAGATGTAGAAGGGTTAAGTCGGTGTTGCTGGCACACAAACCGTTGCAGAACGTTGACGAGGCACACATTACCCACAAAGGGAGCAATCCTTGCGTGGTGTGGGTTTGAGCGTTCCCATCCAAAAACGTTCTGCCTTCGGGCAGCTTTCTTTCCTCCCACCGCCTCAAGGCTGGTGGGTCTCCAGAAAGGCTTTTTGATGAGCGAGGATGCAACATGCAGTCAGATGATTTCTCCGAAATAGAGATTGTAGATTTACCAGAAGATGTGGAAGAGGCAGGGAATAAAGTGAAGTTTGTTGATCTGCCCCTCAAAGAGGCGAAGAGGCAGCCAGAGCGACAAAACCTGTTCAAAGGATACTCTCATTCAATTCAGCGATCAGTGAGATCTATAGATACTCTGTGGCACAAACAACGGCGCAAAATCAACGTTATTTTGATGATGAGCACGATTCTTTTAGCGCTCTTTCTCTTAAATAGCGCTGGTGGCTCATTTCTTTTCAGGAACTTCAGCAATACCACCACAAGCCAGGGGAAGACGACAGAATCACAAGGTGAGTTGTTTTCAGTACAATCCAACAATAATGACTTAATGGCGAGCCTGTTCAGGGCAACACCGCCGGGGCCTGCACCGAACAATTGTCCAGCCAGTCTGGCTATCAGCAGTCAACAATCCAGCTTGAATCAACCTCCGCTTGAGATTTTTGGCTTTCATGGTCCCCAGGCCCACGTATCTCTGCATGTGCTCAAAACGTTTAAATCGACCAGAGGCAATCTCTCGATATGGGGAACGCAACTCATTGTGCAGATGAATGTACCAAATCCACCCACAGTCTGGCTGCACCTTACCAGTCTGAACAGCCACAACGATCCAATCTTTGGACATGAGCCGGGTACCGAACAAGAGAGTCCAATCTCAGCCGCTAACGGCCACGATGCAGATAACGTTACCCCAAGCCCTTCAACGATCTTTCTCAATCCAAATAATCCGGAGCAGAACAACGGCGAAGCAAGGGCGCTAGGAAACAATACCTGGATCACCAGCATCTACTTCAATGCCGCTGGCTGCTACACCCTGGCTGCTGGTTGGCCGAATGGACACTGGCAGATCAATTTTGCAAGTGGGGAGTAAACATCGATATTGACAAATACTGGAAGAAAAACTGGATGCGCCTCGTCTCTTTTCGTCTTCTCCATGTTCTGCTAATTCCTTCCACGAGCTATGAATTCGCACTATCCGAGATCCCCAGTTCGCACACTATCTGTGCAATCGATTTCTCCGAGGTTTGCACCAGCCGGCTTCTTCTTTGAAATTCTTTTGTGTAGACTTTTTGAATCTTGCCCATGCTGATTCCTCTCGCAAGCTTGACTTAGTATATCTCAGCTTCTGGGACTCTTTCAAACTGGGGTAAGCTCACCTTTACAATGAGAGGCTAGCGGTATCATGCCTTGCTTGCAGCCTCCTTCTGAATTATGGATGTATTAAACCCATCAGCATTGTTGCACTTTGTAGGGATGAAACTAGTAGCAATTGCGCATTTGTAACTTCTGCATCGCTCAGGTTTGCACCACGCAGGTCTGTTTTGCTCAGGTCTGCATAGTTCAGGTCTGCATAGTTCAGGTCTGCGCCGCCCAGATTTGCACCGCTCAGTTTTGCACCACGCAGGTCTGTTTTGCTCAGTTTTGCACCGCTCAGTTTTGCACCACGCAGGTCTGCACCGCGCAGGTTTGCACCGCTCAGATTTGCATAGCTCAGGTTTGCACCGTTCAAGTTTGCACCGCTCAAGTTTGCACCACTCAGTTTTGCATAGCTCAGATCTGCACCGCTCAGGTTTGCACTGCTCAGATTTGCATAGCTCAGGTTTGCACTGCTCAGATTTGCATCGCTCAGGTTTACACCGCTCAGATTTGCACCGATCAGGTTTGCACCCTGTAAACCAACAACCACATGCTGGTCCACTAGGTGCGCATCATAGAGAAAGTGGAGAAGCTGTCCCTTCCGTATAGGATCTAAGACTTCAAGCGCGGCTAAGGTATAAGCATGTGCTAAAGTGCGTACTCCATCTCCTGGTTTGGAGTCTGGTAACTTTTGCGAGATGATGAGATTCGACATATGATCCAGGTAGGTATCATAGGTCGTCTGCCGTTGTTGATCCCGAGCAGAAGCTACTGCCTGCTGCTGTTGGTCTCGTGCAATTTGCAGATCATGGCTGTACCCAACAGAGACAAACACGACAACAATGGGAATAGCGACTGCTCCTAAAAGCTGGAACCAATCCCACAACGTCTTCTCAGCAAATCCTGTCCACTGGAAATGCTTCCTCGATGGTGATGGTGCCTGTATCACGTATTGGGAAACGGGTTGATGTCCATTTTGTAAGTGTTGTGCAATTGGTCCTGGTTGAGCTGAGATTGGTGTTTGTTGATTCGCGTTCCCTACCATAGCATACCTCCATCCTGGTTCTACTAACGAGAAAGTGGAATTACCTCTCTTGCAATGAAGAGCTTCTATGTATAATAACGCATCATTTACGTAATCTTCACCAATACAGGACCCCCAAGTGAGCGCTCCCCATGCAACACGGCAAAGCTTATTTTTGGGCTACTGTTCATGCAAAAAGAGGCAATAGAGAAAATGCAAAACCTCTTTTAAAATCCTTTAGAGGAGTAATATGCTGTCAAAAATGCTGTCAAAGGCAAGTTCTAGCATCCCTTACTTTGCTAGAACTTGCAATGAAGAGGGGTTAGTCCTGTAGGTATCGTTAAATATGGTAGACGCGATTGGCCTACCCTCAAACAACAGTTCTGGCAAATCCTCTTCGCCAGAACTGGAACGTTCACTCACTTTCTCAGGCAGAGACTGTCTATACGAAAATAGTCTCGTGCAGACTTAGCGGCGGCTCTGCTGCTTCGTCTTCTTCTTCAACGTCGAGGTAGGTGAAATGGATTGCTTTACGGGAGTAGAGGTACAGGTTGACAATAAAGCCGACGATCATCAAGACAACCAGGGAACAGATCAACGTGATAAAAGTGATCATCGTCTCCCTCGCCTTTCTTTTTCTTTCTGTAAGTGAGCCGACCTCTTACAGAGAGTGAGTTATCTCACGTTCTACTATAATAGACGTTTCTCAGAAACAATACTCAAATATATATCGATGTAATTCATAGTGTATTTTTCTGTCCTCCACAAAGATGATAAGCTTGCTGAATATCGTTTGACGAAGCTGAGTTTGTTCGGATATACTGAGCCAGATTAAACAAGGAGAGGGCCATTGAATATTTAAGAGCAGCGTAACCAGAAGAACGATTGAAGAGAGAATACTAATAATAGTACGATTTTTTGGCATGTACTGATGAGTATTCGTACATGTAGAGGAGTATACCTGCTTTGAGTACACAGACAGCTTTACTGGTTATTGATGTTCAAGTTGGTTTAATCACTGGTCCAGCATATCGTGGCCCCGAAGTGCTGGCGAATATTGCGGATCTGCTGGCGCGTGCGCGTGTAGCCGGAACACCCGTGATCTACGTGCAACATGATGGTGATGCAGGTGGGCAGATGGAACCCGGAGCTCCAGGCTGGCAAATTCATCCCACGATTGCCCCTGAATCCGGCGAACCGATTATCCGCAAACGCGCCTCCGATGCGTTCTATCAGACGAATTTACAGGCAGAATTGGAAGCACTACACATTCAACACCTGATTATTACAGGTTGTAGAACCGAGATGTGTGTGGATACCACCAGTCGTGCAGCAATCAGTCGCGGCTATGATGTTACGCTGGTCAGCGATGCTCATAGTACTAGCGATAATGAGGTACTGAGTGCCGAACAGATCGTAGCGCACCATAATATGACACTGGACGATTTTGGAACTGATGAACACGTAGTAGTGATTAAGCAGACCAAAGATGTAGCATTCGCGAAGAAAGAAGAGAGGTAATGGGGGGAGACGCACCCCCACCACTGTAGGGCGAGAGGCGTGGTTAGCTAGCACGGCCAGAGATCAACAGCCGGCCCTACCTACTCTGTGGAGCGAGAGGGTCTCTCCGTCGAGTCCCTGATCGCTCCAGCCCATCTTTGCTCACACGCAGTGTGTAACCTCCCTGACAGGTATCAACGCAACAAAATAGCTTAGCAGCCTCTACTTTTGTGGTAGACAGCCGATCATGAATATGCAGTCATTTTATGACTTCAGCGGCTATTGTGAATAAGGGATGGTATTACAATGAATATTTGTTCATAGTAATAGGACTAAAGGCAGAAAAATGCATGAGTTCGGCTAGAAATATGAACAGCATTTCATCTTGTGGTGCAAAAAAATGGCTCACGGAAGTACTTCCCTCTTGCCATGCAGGCATAGTCGTGTTAAACTTCAAGAGAAGATTACAACTTTTTTAGCCGCTACTCGTACATGAAGTAGAAGATCCAAGATTTTTTCTTGTTAAATAACATGTAAGAAAAGCAATGAGCGGTGATAAATGTTAGAATCAACTGTTAATGCTTCAGATATACTGGGGGGTATGGGAGCAATTGCGCAACCAGCTCGTAAATCACGCCGTAGGGCAAGTGGAGCTGTTTCAGGCGCAGTAGATAGTCAGGGGCTACGAAGGATTACAGGAGCCCTGAACGGTGGCACGCAGACAGGGGCAATTGTGGAGTCGATGAGTGATGCCGGGCTTGTCGAACTGGTTTTGCAAGGTGATCAAGATGTCTTTGCAGTCCTCGTTGAGCGCTATAAAGATGCAGTACAAAACCTGGCCTATCGTATGCTCGGAAACACAACAGAAGCTGAAGATGTGACACAGGAGGCCTTTGTACGAGCTTATACACAGCTCGCAACATATAAACCTGTACATAAATTCAGTACCTGGTTGCTTTCCATCGCTTCTCATCTCGCCATAGATCAGTTGCGCAGGAGGCGTTTCCTGGCCTTGCCGTTGGACGATGTGCCATTCCTGGAATGGATCGTCGATGTTGGAACCGGGCCAGAACAATCTGCCTTGCAGGGAGAGCAGCAAGATGAGATTCAAATCTATTTGCAGCGCCTTCCCAGCAAGTATCGTGCAGTTATCGTGCTTCGTTACTGGTACGACTTTTCCTACGAAGAGATCGCCCAGGCGTTGAACTTAACGCAGCCGCTCGTCAAAGCGCGTCTGCACCGGGCAAGAGAATTGCTTGCACGATATATGCAGCAAAACAAAACCAACCAGGGTCAGGAGCAGAACCAGGAGGAACAGATCAATGCGCTGCCGCGACGCTAAAGAGAAATTAGCCGCTCAGCGTGATGGAGATCTCGTACCATCGGACGCGGCGGCTCTACACAGGCATCTCAACACATGCACTGACTGCCGTGCCTTTAAGCAACGTTACTCACGTGTAGACAATCTGCTGAACACAACAGTAACTCCGCGTGTCCATAGAAGCATTTCAACTGATAGCATTATGCTCGCGGTACAGCACCAGGCCAGAATTTCGCAGCAGCTCGAAGATATTCACGCGCAACAGCAGAATAGGATAGCCAGAATTAAACCTGCTGGTACAGCTTTTGCAGCTCTAGGATTTTTCGCGCTCAGCACGCTACCATTGATAGTACTTGCAATCACCATCATCCAGACAGATCTCGTCATACAGGTCCTGGCACTCCTCAACGGAGTGATCGATGCCTTGATCGTCCTTGCGGAATACCTGATCAATGGTTTGAGCCTGTTAAGCCGCAACAGTTGGCTTTTATCGATTGTTGCCTTCGGCGTCGTTGTCATGACGGGGATGTGGCTTCGCTTAATGCGTTATCCGCAAGAGGCATAAGGAGCGAGGGTCATGGTCAAGCAAGGCCATGATAGGGAGTAGTACAATGTGGAAAGCTGCACGCCGGTATTGGTATATACTCACGTTGCCAGGACTTATCCTGTTAGCAGCGTTTCTCATAAATGGAGTAGGAGAGGTACTCTGGGGCTGGGAAGTGCCAAATGTGTCCGCAGCCGGACCAAACGAACCAGAACGACCTGGAGAGTGCACAACCACACACACAAAACCAGCCTTTGGCAGTTCTATTATTGTCAATAGTGGAGAAGTGATTTGTAGTAACCTGACCGCGTGGGGTGGAAACATCATTATCGAAGGTGAGGTTAAAGGGAACGTTGTAGCATTTGGTGGCAACGTCATTGTTGATGGCAGGGTAGAAGGAACCATACACTCTTATGTAGGGAATATCACCTTGAGAAATGGGGCTCAGGTGTATGGAGATCTTCATCTCTGTGGTGGTCAGCGTGTGCAAGATACCACCTCGCAGTTGTATGGAACAGTCTTTGACTGTCCAAAGAGCGTCGCATTACTCTTAGCAGGGAATGGCGGAACAGAATTTCGCTTCTGGTCTCTTTTGACCTGGGTAGCATTAGGGCTGGTCCTGACTTCCTTTCTACCTGAGCATGTCATGCTGGTCAGCACCACAGCAAAGAGCAAAATGCGGAGAAGCCTGCTACTAGGAGTCTTAAGCATTCTGCTTGCGCCAACCATTCTAGCAGTACTGGCAGCATTGATTATCTCTATTCCCTTAGCAATCATCATTGCAATAGGCTTGATCGCAGGGTGGGCACTGGGGACGGTTGCCGTGGGCTGGCTCATCGGTGAATATATCGTCAGCAGAGTAACACCACATTATAATGCACGGCCCATTCAGGTCGCAGTAGGGTTAGCAGTATTGGCATTGGCAGGGTCTCTCCCCTATATAGGCTGGTTCATCAGTATCGGAGTAGGATTGTTAGGGTTGGGTGCCGTCTTCTTAAGTCGCTTCGGAACACGGCTCTACGTTCAGCCCAAACAGCCACTACCACTGTAACATAGATGTTTAAGCAGAGAAAAAAGCTGACGGCAAGAAGCCTGAAGCTTCATTTTCCCTGCCGCGCAACTCCTGGGGACTGGGGAACCAGGACACTAATCGAAACCACAGATAAGACAAAAAAGCTGGAAAGTTGGGACGGGCATTAACGACGCTGGATGTCGGAAGGTGGCCGCCGAGGTGAACATGAGCATTGACGTTGAACTAACCGACCTGGCCTACGGAGGGGACGCAGTAGGCCGCTATGAGGGACGCGTTCTGTTTGTACCTGGAGGGATTCCAGGGGAGCGAGTACGTGTCGAGATCGTAGAAGAGCGCCGAGGGCACGCTCGTGCCAATTTGTTAGAGATTTTACGTCCGGCCCCAGAGCGGGTCGAACCGGCCTATCCGCTACTCACAGATAGCGGTTGCCAGTGGCAACATATCGCCTATCCAGCGCAATTAACCTGGAAAGCGCATATCGTTCGCCAGTTGCTCGTACGAATTGGAAAACAGCCAGATGCCCTCGTTCATCCCACAATTGGCATGCCCGCTGGTGTTCCACCCTGGCATTACCGCAACATCCACTTATTTTCTATAGGCCTGGACGGTGCAATGGGCCTGAAGATTGCGGAAAGCCACGATGTCCAGGATCTCGTAGATTGCCCCTTGCTCCATCCCGCACTTGACCAGGTCTACCAGGCAGTACGGGCCAGGCTCATCAGTTATTTTGGAGACTCGTTGGGTCAGATGCTTCAGAGCATTACGCTACGAGGAGCAATCGGCGCAGTCAGCAATGCAAGCACAAGCATTGGCATCAATGGAGCGAAAGCCGTCCCGGCCCTACTCACCATTCAGGCGCGTCCAGGTTCTCTCTTTGAAAGCTCTCAACAGCTTGCCCAGGAGCTTATGACTATTGCGCCAGGGATTGTTGGTGTCATCATCGAGCGTGTAGGTGGGCGATATGGGCGTGTCTTCGCGGGACAAGAATTTCTGACAGATGTCGTACTGGGTCGCCGTTTCCGCGTTTCTGCCGACTCATTCTTCCAGGTCAATCCAGTACAAACAGCGGTCCTGGTCGAGCGAGCGCTGGCAATGTTAGAACCGCAGCGCAACGAGACCGTCCTTGATGGTTATAGTGGAGTGGGGCTCTTCTCAGCCTTCCTCTCCTCGCGGGCAGCGCGAGTCATCGCCATCGAATCGCAGCCCAGCGCCGTCATGGATGCGCGTGCGACAGCGGCCCTGAACAACCAGAACAACATCACCGCGCTAGAAGGGACCCTGGAGCGGATACTCAGTCAGCTCAACCATCGTCGAGAGCGTGTTGACCTGGCCCTGGTTGATCCACCGCGTGCGGGCTGTCATCCAAAGGCACTACAAGCCTTACAGCTTATGAGTCCACGCGCCATCTGTTACGTCTCGTGCGATCCAAGCACCCTGGCTCGTGATATCGCAACGCTCTGCTCTGGGGGACGTTACAGGCTAGTTGCGGCCCAACCGATTGATATGTTTCCACAGACATATCATATTGAAAGTGTAGCCCTGCTGGCCCGTGTTGGTAGTCGTTAGCTAACCCGGCAAAAAAGCTGTCTGCCAAATTCTCTGGAGAGAATCTGGCAGACAGCTTTTTAATGAAAAGAAGTGATCTAAAATTGGAGAAGGTGAGACCTCCTCCAATTTGCGTTCAAAATTCTTTGTACTTACTCGACGAAAGAGGGTTTCTTGCTCAGAACGACCTCGATGCGGCTGCCGGGTTCCATAAGTGTGCCGGGAGGGGGATTTTGCTCTACAACGCAGCCGGGGGGAAGACTGGCTCTCACCACAGCTTCGCCGTGAACAGAAACGTCCAGGCCCATCTCCTGAGCGATACTTAATGCCGAAAGGAGATCTTTATCATACAAATTCGGAGCGCCGCGACTCTTCGTCGTATCCTCTAATTTATTGATAATCAGACTAAACCATTTTTTCAGGTTTTCTTTTTCAGCATTCTCCTTCTTAGCGGCATCCTCTTTATCTTTATGGCCCTTAATACCCAGAATCTCATCCTGCAAGAGGAAAGGATGATCGACATTATTCAGAATAATATCGGGGCTACTACCAGGAGTTTCGACATAGACATTGCCAATATCCAGGAAACGCTGGACAATACTAGGAACCTTCACGCGGATATCGCGAACATTCTTGTATTCGGTTTCGATACGCGTCTCAAAGAAAAAGGCAAAGCTACGCTGGATATCAATAATGCGGCGATTCGTCAGGATATAGACATCATCCGCGTAATTGATATAGATAAGAAGCATAGCAATAACCAGACCCAGGATCAGCGCAACCATAATAAACCACCAGTATTGCACCACCGGGCCGCGAAGATTTCCCAGGGTAGGCACGAGCAAAGCAGTTGGAACGACCACGATCAGCGAGAAGATAGGCGTAAGCAAATTACGCAAGAGCACATATTGCGAACGCTGAATATATTTAACAGTATATTCTCCGGAGACATAGCGCACATCGCAGGGAATACGGAGAAAGCCACCGAAGGTACGGCGAGGACCGCGGAAACGTTCCTGGCGGCGGGGTGGTGGCAGATTTGCATCGGCATCGGGCAAGGTAGGAACAGGTCTACCTTTAGCAAGATCAGCCAGGACAGCAGCGACGCCGGAATCTCTCGGCACCGGCAGAGGAGCTTCAGGCTTTTTACCTGACTTAATGATATCAGTAATACCCTGAAGGGCATCGCGAACCTTGCGAGGACTGGGTACATCGCGCATCAGCAGGTCGCCGCCGGAGAGATAGACATGCACCGTACCAAAGTTTAGCAAGAAACCAAGCATCGTCTCAACGCCGATACCAACCTGAGTCACGCGTTCAATAGGAGTCTGCTGGCGTGTGGGTTCAAGCAGGCCGCGGGAGCTAATAATGCGCTTATTCGTGATGATAAAAGTATCAAACCACCAGACGACGAGATCTTTGTAAGCAAACCAGATACCAGTGCCAAGAACTAAAAGGAAAGCCAGCCCATCTAACACATACCAGATAACAGGATTAATAGAAACAAAGGCAGAGGCCCAGATAAGAATGAAAAGGAGAAGCACCGAGCCAATAAAAGGCAAGGCAGGGCGGACCAGAAACCACCAATGTTTGCGCACAACCAGGCGAACCTCTTCATCAGGCTGCTGGCCTGAGAAATGCCATTTACGATTGCGGCCAATACGGATTTGACGAAGGTCAAAACGAGCGCGCCCCGAACGCCAGGGATCGGCGGGGGCATTTACGGCAGTCTGATCCTTTGGTCTGTCGGCCATTGCGTCACCTCAAAAAGCATCCATGCGAAATGTGGCAGGAAAGGGATACAAAACACGTCATTATCAAAAACTACTTCTTGAAATTCCGTTGTTGCCTTTATAATACCACAGGAACCCCCTAAAATATAGAGTGAAAGTCAGGCAAATTTATTTTCTATAAGTAAAAAAGAACTGTATAGCTTTTCCTTCAACATACTCTCCTAATCGGCATTCCGAATAGAATCTGAAGAGCCTCCAGAGGCAAAGCGAGTAGCTATCCACCCAAATGGAGAAAACTCGTATCTACAATCCTGATGTGATATAATAAGAACAGGTAGGATCAAATTTTCTAGACCTTCCCCGACACTGAATACACGCACTTCAACACGATATCGCCTTCTGGCTATGTCTGACTTTTTTGGTGAGGATGTTTTTTATGGAACTCGGTAATATCAAGCCAGTAAATATTGTAGAGGAAATGACCACTGCGTATCTGGACTACTCGATGAGTGTTATCGTCTCTCGTGCGTTGCCAGATGTGCGAGATGGTCTTAAGCCAGTACACCGCCGCGTCTTATATGCAATGGATCAGATGGGTCTGCAATCGACGAAGCAATTTCGGAAATGTGCGGGTACAGTTGGTGAAGTGCTGAAGAGTTATCACCCTCATGGAGATGTAGCGGTGTATGACTCATTAGTACGTATGGCGCAGCCCTGGTCTATGCGCTACCAGCTCGTGCTTGGGCAGGGTAACTTTGGTTCCCAGGACGACGATCCGCCAGCAGCGATGCGCTACACCGAGGCAAAGATGGCCGCGATAGCGGATGAGTTGCTGCGTGATATAGAGAAAGACACCGTTGATTTCGCGCCCAACTACGACAACCAGACCACCGAGCCAACTGTTATGCCAGCCAGGCTGCCTAACCTATTACTCAATGGCTCAACAGGTATTGCAGTAGGAATGGCAACGAATATACCACCTCATAACCTGAATGAAGTCTGTGATGGGATCATCTATCTACTCAACGACAGTGAAGCAAGTACTGAAGAACTTTCCCGTATTATTCGTGGGCCTGATTTTCCCACAGGGGGAATTATCCAGGGGCGAGAGGGAATCCGCAACTGCTACGCGAATGGGCGAGGGCGTATCGTCGTACGAGCGCGTACACATTTTGAAGAGACCGAGCGTGGGCGTATCAGCATCATTACCACAGAGCTCCCCTATCAGGTAAACAAAGCCGAGCTGGTCAAAAAAATCGCTGAGATGGCCCGTGACAAGAAGATCGAAGGAATCGCAGAAGTCAGGGACGAATCGGACCGAAATGGTATGCGTATGGTCGTTGATCTAAAGCGCGACGCCAACGGTGCCAGCGTCCTCAACGCTCTTTTCAAATACACAGCGATGCAGAGTGCATTTAATGCCAACATGCTGGCCCTGGTAGATAGACAGCCACAAACACTCACGCTCAAGAAATTCTTACAGCACTATATCAGCCATCGTGAGATTGTCATTACACGGCGTACGCGTTACGAGCTAGCAAAAGCGGAGGCCCGTAAGCATATCCTGGAAGGCTTAAAGATCGCGCTTGACCACCTGGATGAAGTCATCGCAACTATTCGTCGATCTCAGCGCGATACGGCTGGACTGGCAGAAGAGTTGCAGCAGCAATTCGGCTTCTCAGTAGAACAAGCGCGTGCAGTACTTGAAATGAGACTCTCCAGTCTGGCGGCGTTACAGAGGCAGAGGATTGAAGAGGAACTCAAAGACGTTCTCCAGCATATCGACTACTACAATATGCTGTTAAGCGATATCAACGAGATCCGTAAAATCATCAAACAGGACCTGGAAGAGATCAAAAGCAAGTATGGAGATGAGAGACGGAGTGAGATTGAAGACGCGGAGATCGGCAATTTCCGGGATGAAGATCTGATTGCCAACGAAGAGGTCGTTGTCACGCTGACAGAAAAGGGCTATATCAAGCGGCTACCATCGAATACCTATAGAGCTCAGAGAAGGGGAGGGCGGGGCATCACAGGTATGGTTACGCGCGAGGATGATACCGTACGGCACCTGGTCGTTGCGCATACACATGATAGCCTGCTCTTCTTCACAGATCGAGGGCGCGTCTTCCAGCTCAGAGTCTATGAGCTGCCCGATACTGGCAGAACGGCCAAAGGTGAGCACCTGATTAACCTTATCTCTATCGAGCAGCGAGAACGCATTACCGTCATTGTGGCAGTGCCGAAAGACAGCAATCGGGACTTCATGATTGTCGCCACCAAGAAGGGCGAAATCAAAAAGACCATCATGGAAGAGTTTGAAGTAGTGAGGCGGCAAGGTCTCATCGCGATGAACCTGGAAGAGGACGACGAACTGATTGGAGCCAAGCTTGCCAGTGCTGAAGACGACGTCTTAATGATCTCTGCGCATGGGCGGGCGGTACGTTTCACCGTTGCTGAATTGCGCTCAGCCTCACGTACAAGCGGTGGCGTACGGGGTATTCGGCTCTCATCTGGTGACACACTTGTCTCGTTAAATCTTACGCCGGAGGACAGCGAACTGCTTGTTGTCACCGAAAAAGGATACGGCAAATGTACACCGATCAACGATTATCCACGACATAGCCGAGGTGGCAGCGGAGTTATTACCCTACGTATCACCGAGAAGACAGGCAGCATCGCCTCTGCCCGAATCATCACCGACAAAGACAACGACCTGATGATCATTTCAGCGGCTGGAGTCGTCATCCGCATGGATGTAAACACCATCATTCGTGGGGGAAGAAACATCCAGGGGCGCAAGATGATGACCATGAGCAGTGGAGATAGCGTCGTAGCTACCGCGACCACAAACGGGAAGAAAGTCGAGGAAGGTGAGGGGAGCGACCTGGCAGATGAGGGCACTCTCGGAGAGGAAGAGGGGGTAGTGATGCTCGATCAGGGTAATGAAGAAGAAGAAGAAGAAGAAGAGATGCTAGAGATCATGGAAGAGAATGAAGCGGAGGAAGATCCAGCGAATCCAGCTTCAGAGGCCGAATAGCAAGAGTTAGTAGTCGAGGAACGTATGCATACAGGCAATATTACGTTCCTCGGCTTTTTTTAAGAAGACTATTGAACGCGCAAGGCTTTGGACTCACGGCGCACGCGGCGGCCCTGACGAATCTGTTGAGCGGCCATACGATCCTTCTGCGCCTCTAATTTAATCAAAGGAAAAGGGCGATGGAACTGCTTATCGAAGTTTGTCGCCTTCTCTTCGGTTAAAGCGGCTCGCTGTTCGTAGGCCTGAGCAAGCAAAGCACGCTTCTCCTCATCTGAAGCATCTTCCAGCAGGAGCAAAAAGGCCAGGGCAAAGTCAGGCTTACCCTGCTGCGCATAGGTAGTCGCGCAGGCGTAGACATCGGCCCCACGCTCTAGAATCAGAAGAGCCTGCTCGCGAAACACATCATTGCTCAGATGAGCATAAAGATCAGCAAACGAAGTAGTAGCCATAACCAGGGGTCTCCTAAAGCATTTTACACAGAGCAATAGTTCATTGTCAGTATTCTTGCTCTCCATCATATCATAGCATTATGAACCGGTCTTATAGAGACGAACCGTAACAGTCGGTGTCTTAATGGACGAGATAAGTTGATCGTGTTGATCCAGCCATTGCTGAGCTGCTTTTGCTTTCGCAGCGGCAGCATCATCGCGGATACGGCCTTGAATAAAGAAGAGGCGAGAGTGTTTCGCGCCGTAGGCAGCCAGGGCGCGAGGGTCTACAGCCTCATCAGGACCTGCGGGACGAGCGGGACCGTACTTCTGCCACGAGAACGCGCCTGGGGAATCGGCAGTAAAATGCGCACCATTTTTAGGGTAAGCCTGAAGATAATACTCCACGGAAACCTGGCAGCCTTGTTCCAGAGAGTTATCGTAACAGACCAGACCGTCATCTGGCTGATAGAGATTGAGCAGCCAGTGGGTAGCTGAATTCCAATCCTCCACCTGCGCACTGCGATAATAATAAGGGACAGAAGAGAGGGCCAGGGCTATCAGGCCCAGCGCCAGGATACATTGAACCCAGCGCCAACGTAAAGTAGTAACACCGAGAGCCACCAGCAAGCAGAGTCCGGGAATAATCACCACGAGATAGCGGCTAGAGAAAAGTCTCAGCGAGGTAAAAGAGACGCCGTAGCTAAGCAGAAACGGCAGAACGAGCCAGCAAAGAAGCGCCAGGCAGATAGGAAGATAGTGACGGATCTCAAGCCAGCTCTGGACGCCAGCAAAAATCCTCTCATATTTTTCTGACAGGCGGAACAAGAAGATACTACCGACGACCAGAATCACAGCGAGCAGGCAGAAAAAAGCCATTGCCTTGAGATAGGGCTGATTATCGCCACTCATCAGATCAATAATATATTTCACATCGGCGCTATGTGGAGTAGGGAGCCAGCCAGTTTTTGCGCCTTGCAGAGTGACAAGAAACATAGGGATACAGAGCAGGGCAATAGCAAGCAGAGAACCAGCAAAAGAGAGCAATTGCTGGCGAGTTTGCTGTTGCCAATCATTGGGAACAAGCACAATTGCGCAGACAAAAATGAATTGAGCAAGAAGAACAAGAAACGTAAAAAGATGGCTATAGACGGCGAGCACAGTAGCAGCGATATAGATGCTCCAGCAGCGGCGAGGATGAGTAGTGCTGGCGCAGAGCGAGAGGAGCGCGTACCAGGCAATACAGATCAAGAGCAATTGCAGACTATAAGCGCGAGTCTGTTGGGCATAGGTAAGCTGGACATAATTCAGTAAATAAAGAGTAGCGGCGAGGAGACCACCCAGAGTAGTAGTAAAACGGCGTCCAAGCAGAAAGACAACCACAGTACTCAACGCCGCAAAAATAGCAGAAGGGAAACGTACAACAAATTCAATAGGATGGATAAAAAGGCCAGTCAGGGCCAGCCAGAAATGGAGAAAGAGATAATAGAGCTCCATATTTGGTTCCAGGCCGAAAATAATATGCCACAATAAAGGCAATGGCTGGCTGGCCAGACCGACAGAAAAAGCCTCATCAAACCAGATACTCGGTCTACCAAGATGGCGAAGGTCAAAAAATAAAGCAGCGCAAAATACCAGACCTCCCAGGATCAGGCGTTGAGGAAGACGCTGCCAGATTTGTAGCAAGCGTACTAGCCAGATAGAAGGTAAGATTTGTCTTGAGAAAACTGGTTGATCCAGCACGGTAGCTTGCTTTACATCGCTACGGCTTGCCTGACTCATTACTCAACTCTCTTTTTCATAAATTTATAAAAAACGCACTACAAAGAAGACTACAAAAAAACATCAATTAGAGAGAAGCAGGCTTGCAGAATTGCTATAAGGAGAACGATAAAAATTTACACCTACTACAAAAGCAACCTCTGTTCCATAGACGAATGTTGGGTCAGGCATGTAACGGATTGAAATACATTTCAGCTCCAGATTGTTTTAAGACCAGGTACTAAAAAAGGTGGTACCCGCTAGTAGCAAAAGAAAGAGAAAAAAGATCAATCTTTTTTCTCTTGAAAAAACCATACAAAATTTACAAACGATACAAAAGTGGTCTGGGACCTCAGTACGGCCTACTCTTGAATTCTCCATTGGTGAAGTCGATATTCCACCGAGAAGACTATATACATAAAATTAAATTTTCATTGAAAAATCTGGAATGGGAGCGTACAAAGTAAAAAAGCTTCTTACTATTGTTTATCGGCATATTGAAAGATTTCTTTATACCGCTTAAGTGCCAGGCATTTGCAAGGATGCTCCCCTTGTATACCGTAATCTGCTATAATAGACCGGCATCGCGTGAATGTGGAGGAGAGAAAATTTATGCCCGAACAATTTAGAGCCTTGCAAGGCTTTCGAGACGTTTTACCAGAGGAACAAGCGTACTGGCGTTTTGTTGAAAATACTGCCGCAGAAGTGGCACATCTCTATGGCTATCGCCGCATTGAGACACCTTTGCTTGAAGAGACTGCGGTCTTTCAGCGTACCTCCGGCGAGGGTACAGATATTGTTGATAAAGAGATGTACAGCTTTAATGACCGGGCCGATAAAGAAGGCCGGAGCCAGAGTCTAAGCCTGCGTCCAGAAGGGACTGCTGGAGTGGTACGGGCTTATCTGGAGCACGGCATGTTCAAGCTGCCACAACCAGTCAAAGTCTATTATATGAGTGCGCCCATGTTTCGCCATGACAAACCACAGGCCGGGCGCTATCGGGAACATCATCAGTTCGGGTGTGAGGCATTAGGTGAGAACGATCCAGCGATAGATGCCGAGCTGATTGGTTTACTGTATCAAGTCTATACACAGCTCGGTCTGAAAAATATTCGGGTCGCGATTAATAGTATTGGCGACAGAAACTGTCGTCCGCAGTACATTGAGACGCTACGCGAATATTATCGGCCATTGCTTGCTAGTAGCTGTGACGATTGCAAGGTGCGCTTCGATAAAAATCCATTGCGGCTGTTGGACTGCAAAGAGCCACAGGATCAGGAGAAGATCGCGAACGCGCCCAGGATCTCGGACAATCTATGCGGTCCTTGTCGGGAGCATTTCGAGGCGGTACAGCGTTTTCTGGCAGCCTATGAAGTACCATTCAGGCATGATCCGTTGATTGTACGTGGGTTGGACTATTACACACGGACCGTTTTTGAGTTCACCTCTGGTGATAAACTGGCGCTCAATGGCGGGGGACGTTATGATGGGCTGGCGGAAATTCTTGGAGGAAGGCCCACACCGGGTATTGGCTTCGGCGCTGGCATTGAAAGAATAATTCTCGAATTAAAGCGCCAGGGAGTGACACCGCCAGAGGAAAGGCCGACGCAGGCCTTTGTGGTCTATCTGGGGCGCACAGCCGAATTGAAGAATACGGCGGTAGAGGTTACCGCCGAGCTACGCAAAGCAGGCATCAAAGCAGAGATGAGCTACGGAGACCGCAGCGCCAAAGCGCAGATGAAGCAGGCGAACGCCTCAGGAGCGCCTTATGGCATCATCATTCGCGAGGACGAACAGGGAAGTGAGCGGATAGCAGTCAAGCATCTGCAAGCCGAGGGGATGGAGATCGAAAGCAAGCAGGTTCTGGTGAGAAGGGCTGATCTGGTAAAGTATATTGCTACTGGCGAAGGCGAGACGGTCTGAGACCTGCACAGCGAGCAGGACACGATTACGCGTGCATGTTCCGTTTCTTCTGCAAGCCAACGCTTTCTGCACGCTGCATCATGTCCCTACCAAGACCCGTTCACCTCTCTTTTTCTGAGCGAAGGAGGGTCATTGCAGACCTGTTTGATTTTGTTGGAGGAGGTGCGGTCAACAGCCGACCCTACGTCCTTTCTCTACGCGGCGAGAGGCGTAGTTGGTGAGCGCGCCCTACATCCCTCTGAGCATTCAGAGGGGGGGTCTTTGCCATCTGGATTGTTTTTCAAGTGTTGATCGAGGAAGGCATAGGCTTGCGCTTTGACATCCTCAGGGAAGCTGTGGTTGCCGGGAAAAATTATGGGCTGGAAATGAGTAGATGCGCCAGCCTGTGTGTAAGCTTGTTGGGTGGTGGCAACCAGAGAATAAATTCCTTCTATAGGAAAGATAGGGTCGGACTCGCCTGCCGTGAGGAGGAAGGGGCGGGGAGCAAGTGAGGCGAGGAGGGCATCGGTATCGCAGATTTCTAGCATACCGGGGATATAGGCGGCAAAATTGTGGTTGATGGCCTGATCAACTATCGTCTTGAGCAGATCGAAGCCACAGGAGGAGACGGCGGCTTTCACGCGTTCGTCAAACCAGGTCAGCCAGAGCGTCTCCTGACCGCCGAGAGAGTGGCCGATAACGCCAATGCGCGAGGCATCGACGGTAGGAAGAGCTGAAAGTAGATCCAGAGCACAGGATAGGTCGTGAAGATATTTGGTTTGCAGACAGGTGCCGTGAAGAAGGCGACTGGTGAACTGATAGCGCTCATAGGCCTGACCGACCAATGAAGCATGCAAGAGACGTTCTTCTTCAGGTGGGCGTCGGTCCTCGAAACAGAGCAGATCGGGACAGAGTACGACGTAGCCACGCCGGCATAACTCCAGACCATATGCATAAGCACTATCTCCAATGACGCCAGCGGGTTCTGACTTCCCCAGATCAAATATACCAGCATGCTGATGAATCGCGAGGACAGCAGGCCAACCCTGAGCGGGCGGATTCTCTTTTGGAGAGAGGAGCCAGGCCGTCACGCGCTCATGAGGTTCAACCAGATAAGAGACGAGGGCACGAGTATAGTCCGGCAATTCTACAAGGGAGTCAAAGGTCATTTCAGGCGGGATACGTGGGGGAAATGGGCCAAGCAGGTTGAGAAGAGCGCCACGAAGAGCAGTCAGTTCTAGCATAGAAAATCCTCCTAAATCAGGCTTTCTAGTGAAAGCGTGGCTATGAATAACGCATTTCATCTATTACACTTAGCATATATTACTACGGAGACAGCTTTGCTACAATTTGACAGAACGTAATAGAATATCGAGGAGCCGGAAGGCTCGCACCGGGAGCCATGAGCTATGGGAATACTATCAAGCGCCTATAAAACTGGGAGTATCCTGCTTCTGGCTGGAACGAGGCAGGGACTTTTCTTAATCAGTTCTGCTGATCGGCGACACTGGCAGATTGAGAAAACGCGGCTAGAAGTGCGGCCTGCATCACGTATTTATTATGCCGTTTTTGATCCGCGCAATAAGTATCGTCTTTTTGTTGCAGAGAACGGGGAGAAAGACGCCTATCTCTATTATAGCGATGACTTTGGTCAGAGGTGGCAAGAGCCGAAAACGCCTATTCAGTTTGCGCAGAGCAGTGGTTTCAGCTTAAAAGAGATCTGGTATATTGAGCCTGGGCGCGTTGAAGAGCCAGGAATGATCTACGCGGGAACTGATCCGGCGTGTCTCTGGAAAAGCGGTGATGCGGGGGAGCACTGGGAAGTGAATGAAGCGATGCAGAGCTATCCAGAACGAAGCGAGTGGGGAGCCGGGCTGACGGGCACATGTTTACATAGTATTATTCCTGACTATTCAGACAAGAAAAGAATGTGGGTAAGTATCTCTGGTGCGGGGACATTGCGCAGTGACGATGATGGGGCAAGCTGGCAGACGTTGAATGAGATGGGAAAGAGTGAGCGGAGAGATGATCCAGAGGTGGGGAGAAACTCCCATCGTCTGCTTCAACATCCGACGCAAGCAAATACCTTGTATCAACAGAGTCGCAATGGCATTTTTAAAAGTCTGGATGGCGGTGAAAGTTGGCGAAGTATTCTAGGGAACTTGCCCTCTTTCTTTGGCTTTCCCCTGGCGTTAGATATGCACCATCCAGAGACGCTTTTCACTGTCGTGCTTGATCCCGAAGAGCGATATAGTCTTGGCGAGCAGTTCGCGGTCTACCGGACGGAGAACGCAGGGGAGCACTGGGAGACGTTGACAAGGGGGCTACCGAGGGGGCCAGAGGCGCGTTTCAAGGTTCTACGGCACGCCCTATGTGCTGATAAGCAAGAGCCTTGTGGGGTTTATGTTGGCACGATGAGCGGGGAGTTATTTGCGAGCAATGATCGTGGAGAGAGTTGGGAGATGATTACGGATAAGTTGCCCCCTATTTATTCGGTCACGGTGACGGAGTTTATGTGATTTGATGCCGTCCCAAGATTGGAGAAAGGGAGAGAGGAGGGCAGGAACGAGCCACCGTTCCTACCTGTTCGCGAGGGCGAGAGAATCGCTCGGCGAGATGGAGACGGTCAAGCCGATCTGCCCTACACGGCTGTGCGAAGAGGACACGGATTTTTCTCATGAGCAAAGGGGCGGAGGCAAGCTCCGCTCCTTATACAGTTTAGAAATTACGCTTTTCGTTGTTTGGATTATGCGGATTATTTGGGTCATCCTCATCATATTCGGCGATGTCGTATGGAGGATATTCGATAGGAACGCGATAGCTACCACCAGGGTTTTGACCGGGTTGACCAGAAGACTCTTTCTGGGCGGGCGTCATCAGGTCGGTTGAGATAGCTTTGACAAGGCGTTCGATACGGTCCCAGCGGGCCGGGAAGCGGTCTGCGTAGAACTTTTCTCTGCCCTCGGCATCGTAGGCATAAAAGACGTACTCTTGATTGTTGAGACGATACTGCACACGGGTATAGGGGATACGGACCAGCTCGATCACCTGAAGGGTGGGACGAGAAAGGGTCTGTGGATCAATGCCCGGTTTGTTCTGACTCTGGAGTTCGGATTGCACGAGATCAATAGTTTCGCGCCAGACATCCAGAGGGACACCTTCGGGTGGTACCGCGGGATGCAGGGTATCGTTGATCTCGGCACTGTAGGTAAGATCGCCGTTAGCTCGTTGCAACTGTTGGAGAGGAATAGAGTCATCACCAACAATATGAGTCTGGGTACGAAGATCAAAGCGGCGCACGATCTCACGATGACGCACCAGTTTGCCTGTACCTGTACAGCTATTGCAGAGAGACATGCGTGCGCCCTGGCAGGAAGGGCAGACACGTTTGCCGTTGCCACAGGTACACTCGACCTCGCCATTGACACATTCAGGGCAAGGGATAGTTGGTCCTTTGCTGGCGGGATCAGAGTCCACGGGATTGGGAACGGGGACACCCTGCTGACGGATATTGTCGAAGACATCGGAGACCTTGCCACCAACCGAGCTGGCAACATTTTCAGCCTGACGTTGGAAGAAAGGTTTCTTCTCACCGGGGGTCCAATCGGCAATATAGCCACGGCCACGGCAATTGTTACAGCGTTTCTTGGTGCGACCTTTACAATCGGGACAGACGATCCAGCCACGACCAGTACAGGTTGCACAGAGAACATGGCCGGTACTATTACAGGCGGTGCAGGAGATAATTTCGTCCACACCATCCAGACGGGTACGGGTCTGGGGAGCTTTCAGGCCAGCAACGGGGGGAAGCTCGTAGTCCCAGGCAGGCAAGACCGGTTTAGGGAGACCAGGAGCGCGGCCAGTATAGGGCTCAGTAATCATCTCCATATTGCGAGTTTCCCAGCGAGTCTCCAGAGTCACCTCCCAGATCTCATCGGTAGTTGAGGCAATAGGGTCCATATAATTACCGAGTTCGCGAGCAACGCGCCAGTTCTCACTACTCCACATATTCGCGAGTTGACGCAGGCGCTGCTCTTCTTCAGAGGCTGCCTGTTTAGGAGAAGGGATAATCTGGGCCTTCTGCCAGTAATCGCCGGCCTTATCCACGACGCGCTTAAAGCGCACCTGAGCCTCACTTGCACCGAGGGTAACCACGCGTTTAATATCTTCTATACGTTTGTCAAATTCAGGATTGCCGCTGCCAGTATAGCCATTCTCTTCATTGGTAGTGCCATTAGCACCATTGGTTGAATTGGCGTTATTGGCTGGACCTGGCTCGCCTTGAGGATTGGGTTCATAACGATACTGATCCCAGTTATCACCCATGAGAAACTGCCTCCCTTATCTATACACAATGCCTTCACATCCAGCATATTCTATGAATGTTTCTTTCATTATCCTATATACGTGCAACAGTAGAGACGGTTGTAGAGAAAGCCTGCGCTAGCGGATGAGGGCAGCGAGCAGGCGATGCATCAGTGATCCAACAAGCGACCCTTTTCATCTGTTAGAGCAGAGGAACGATTTCTTCCTGAACAGGGACGCCAGTCACCTCGGCATCATGCTCCAGAATCAGGAGATCTACCTCGCTACGGACGCCGAATTCGGGGAGATAGATGCCAGGTTCGATTGAGCAACAAGTATTTGGGAGCAGGCGGCGGGTATCCTGAGTCTCATAATTATCGTTATTAGCTCCGTCACCATGTTCCATAATGCCGATATTATGGCCTGTACGATGGACAAAAAAGTCGCCATAGCCAGCTTTGCGGATAACAGCCCGCGTCACATCATCGACCTGGCGGCCTTCGATAGATTCTCCGGCGGCGAGGCGTGCGCGAATAAAGGCGATGGCGGTATCACGTGCCTGACGGACCAGAGCAAAAACCTCGCGCTGGCGTTGAGGAATCTCGTCGCGTGTGCCGACAAAGGCCATCCAGGTATAATCAACATAAACTGCGTCCACATCAGGGAGCTTTGCCCAAAAATCGAAAAGGACCAGATCGCCGCGCTGGAGTGGGTGCGAGCTGGTTATGGTAGGGAGATAGTGAGGATTGCTAGCGTGTGCATTGACGGCAACGATGGGCGGCTCTGGTGCAAGCAGGCCGTTTTGTTCGATGAGATGGAGAAAGCGCTGCTGGATGCTATATTCATCAAGGGGGACATTATGGTGCAGGTCGGTAGAGAGAGCGGCAAAAAGTTGGTCTTTAGCGGTCATTAAGAGGCGAGAGGCGCGGCGATGGCCTGCGAGCTGAGTTTCACTCAACTGAGCGGTGAAGCGCTGGACCAGATTTGCAGAAGTTACGATTTCGACGCCGCAGGTGTACACAAGTTCAATTGTACCTGCATCCACGCGAGAGATGTAGGGGATGGCATTGAAAGGAGAATATTCCATTGCTACGCGTAAGCCGGGCTGAAGGAGCGATTGCAGAAGCGATTGCATCTCTTGCCAGGTATGAAAGACGAGGCGGGTACCGGGGAGAGAGTTGAGGACATGGGATTCTACGGCGCTGACGATTGCGACAGGCTCGCCAGAGGCAGGGATAAAATAGAACCAGCGCCGGGTGTACATGGCTCCGGCAGGGAGGCCTAAGACCTGGTAGGCGATAGGGTTTGAGTGGCGAAAATCATAGAAGAGCCAGCCTGAGAGTTGCTCTTCGCGCAAAGCTTGCTGTAAGAGAGCGAGATCCATAAAAAATTCTCCCATCTAGATAGTTCGCAATTATTGTACCATTAACATAAATCTGGCAAGAGAAAGCCAGAGTAGCCACCTTCCTTACTACCTTTGCCCGCTCACATCTCATATCTTGCGAAAGAAAAAGTTACTATTTTCCACATAGTATGCATACAAAATCAGCTGTAGTTTAGCATGCCAAAACCTGTAAAGCTAGTATTCTGGTAGACATAGTGAGTGATTTCTTGAGGGTTCATAGTGTTTTATGAGGATCTTCTTGTTTCATCAGAGAGCAAAAAGTGTTACTATGCTAGAATACTGAGCGACGTTTTACGAAGATTGATAAAGCACTAGCCAGGTAGAATGATTGATGAGAAGAGAGATAAAACCAGCAGGGAATAGATGGGGGAGAGAGTATAGGAGAAGAAGTCCTATACGCATAGCATTGGGGATCTTTGCGCTTTTTCTGGCTGTTGTGAGCATCGTTTTTGGGATTGTCTATTATTTCTACTATACGAATGTGCATGATCCCCTTGCGAGCTTTATCCGGCCTGTGGGCAATAGACAGGGGCTGAATGGGGCCTCTTCTGGTACGATTGCGGGGCGATCATGGAATATTCTGCTGTTGGGGAGCGATAATGATAACAAGTATACATTTCCGGTGGTCCTGACGCAGGTCATGATGGTAGTACATGTCGATACGGCAAACAATAGTATTCAGATGGTCTCAATTCCCCGCGATTCATGGGTAAAGGTGGCAGGGAATAGCCAGATGCATAAGATCGATCAGGCCTTTTTTTATGGAGCAATCCAGGGAAATTCATTTGAGAATGGTGTACGGGTGGCAGAGCAGACAATTGAGCAGGATTATGGTATTCCGATTGATCGCTACGGGTGGGTTGGACTGAATGGGTTTGCGAAAGTCATTGATACGTTGGGTGGAGTGGATGTAAATGTGATTCATCCGCTGGTGGATGATAACTATCCTAATGATACGGGCAAGCAGAGCAATACGAATGATCCAAATGCCTACCAGAGGCTCTACCTGGCTCCGGGTCCTCAGCATTTGAATGGAACAGCGGCCCTGCAATATGTACGTTCACGCCATGCAGATTTGATCGGGGATATCGGGCGTACACAACGACAGCAGCAGGTTTTAGAGGCACTGAAGCAGAAATTGAATGTAACAAATGTCGTTGATAACTTTCAGGCACTCCTGAAGGACCTTTCAGGGCAGGTCTATACCGATCTAAACGAACAGGAGATTCTGGCTTTTGCCAATTTTGCGCGGACAATGAATAGTGGATCTATCCAGAAGGTGACGCTTGGGCCGGGGAATGGGGCGCAGAATTATGGCAGTTACGCAAATGTTTTTGATGCAGCCGCTGGTTCTGATCAGAGCGTCATTATTCCCCAGTGCACGAATATTCAGCCCGTAGTTAATCGGATCTTTGCGTTAGGGGATATGACACAAAGTTGTAATGTTGGGTCGGGGCAATAAATGCGACGACGCCCTCTCCCGGATCTCTTTTCGTAGCCTGTCTGCAGGGCAAGAGGATCGCTTGGCAAGCAGGACACGATTTCGCGTGCGCGAGGAGCTTCTCTGTGGGGCAAGAGGAGCGCAGGGCGAGCAGGACACGATTTCGCGTGCGGGCGAGGAGCTTCTCTGCCGTGGAACGCTGGCTGCACGCTGCATGGTGTCCCTACGAAGCCCATCCTTAGAAGCCCGTCCTTACGAAGTCTCGTGGCGCTCGTTTTTTTGTCTTTTCTCGAAGGGGTCCGGGAGAGAGCGCTCCCTAGCTCTTCTTTCGGGGGAGAAGGGAAAGGGGTCAGAGGAATATGTTACAATAGGGCTGAATTTACGCAGACGAGATGAGGGAGCTATCTTGATCGAACAAGAGCATGGAGCGCTGGCATATCTGCAATTTGAGCAGTTACGCTCCTATGGAGAGGTTATACACGGAATTTTTACACGGCAGGGTGGATATAGCGAAGGGGTATATGCGGGGCTGAACGCCTCGGCACTGAGTGGAAAAGATGACTATGTGACAGTGGCACGCAATCGGGAGATGGTACTTGAGGCATTGGGTATTGTGCCACAAGAGTGTGTTACGCTCTGGCAAGTGCATGGAGTAGATGTGCGTGTTCTTGACGCCGGCAATAAATGGCGTACGGACTGGGGAAAGCGATCCTATTGGGAACAGGCCTGGACACCGGAGACGATTCACAAAGGGGATGCGCTGATTACGAGAGAGCGTGGGATAGCGCTGGCGCTCTCGTTTGCCGACTGCACGCCGATAGTCTTTTATGATCCAATCGTGCAGGCAATAGGGATTGCGCATGGAGGATGGCGGGGTACCGCCAGAGGGATCGTGCTTGCAACCGTAGAGGCAATGCAGCAGCGATTTGGGAGCCGGGCAGAGAATATTCTGGCGAATATTGGACCGACGATTGGAGCCTGTTGTTACGAGGTTGGGGAGGAGTTACAAGATCTTTTTTGCATGAGGCGTGAATTTGAAGAGAGGCCAGTTGCGGAAGAGTATCGAAAACGGGTGCGCGAATCGGCGGTCTTCAGCACAAAAGAGCTTCCTGATAGGCAGAGTCTGCGGCTGGATCTCCAGGCAACGCATCGCAACCAGTTGCTAATGGCAGGTATACGGCCAGAACATATTGAAGTTGCCAATATATGCACCAGTTGCAATAAAGAGCGTTTCTTTTCTCATCGGGGCGAGCAAGGGAAGACGGGGAGATTTCCAGTCGTCATTCAGCTAAAAAGAGGTAGCGACCTTCAACCAGAGATAGGGATCGAACGTACATAGTAGTAAGTTCTTGAGAAGAGGTTCTGAGAAAAAGAGAAAAGCTTTGATGAATAGTGATGCAGCTAGTCAAGCAAAGGATCTAGCGGCTAATCTTGCCTCTGTTCGCGGACGGATTGCCGAGGCAGCAGAACGAGTGGGGCGTTCAGCAGATGAGATCACACTTATTGCCGTTTCTAAAACCAAGCCCCTCGAACTCATAAAAATAGCATATACTCTAGGGGTAACGAACTTTGGAGAGAACCGTGTCCAGGAGGCGCAACAAAAGATTGCGGATTTCCATCCTCAGGGACTCCACTGGCACATGATAGGGCACGTTCAAACGAACAAAGCGAGCAGAGTCGCAAGTTTATTTGAGAGTGTCCAGAGTGTTGATAGTCTGCATCTGGCCCAGAGTCTCAGTCAGCAGGCGAGCAGAGAAGGAAAACGCTTAGCGGTCTTGCTAGAGGTAAATGTTGCCGGAGAGGCGAGCAAGACAGGAGTAGCCGTGAGCGAGGCAGGTCTAGTAGCACGTCAGATTGTAGCGTTGCCAGGACTGGAAGTCCAGGGATTAATGACCGTGGCCCCGCAGGTTCAGAACGCGGAAGAGGTACGCCCAGTCTTTCGCGCCTTGCGAGAGTTACGTGAGTGGCTACAAGAAGAAGTACCAGAGAGTCGTTGGGAACATCTTTCGATGGGTATGACCGACGACTATACAGTAGCAATTGAAGAAGGAGCCAGCATCGTCCGGGTTGGGCGAGCGATCTTTGGTGAAAGAGTTCAGAAAAACCAATGAACGAAGGAGAGAAAAAGTGAAAATTGAGGATATTCTCCTCGGACGGCGCGTCCGGCAGAATCATGCGATAGAACATGCAACCTTTACCATCTTGAGCGGAATGGTACCAGAGCTAAGCGCCAGTGCCCGTTCGAGCAGTGATGGTTTTATCATTTTTGGGGATGTAGACCTGGGGCTGCTGCGGCGTGCCATTGATGAGGCCATTCAGCGTCTACAAGCAGGAGAGGCAGAGTTGGCAATTCATCCTAACTGTGGAACCAACCTGGCAGTAGGGGTTTCGATAGTAACAATTGGCACCTTGCTGGCCCTGGCAACCAGTAACACGCGTACACGCGTAGCGACAGCGGCGGCAGCCTCGCTAGCAGGTTGGAGTTCGGCCCGGCCTGTGGGAGAATATATGCAAAAACACTTTACGACACTTCCCGAAGTGCCTGGGGCGCGTGTTACCGACATCAGTCGGCACCAGATGTTTGGTATGACCTTTATTACTGTGCGCACCACATTCGATCAATAAGCCAGTAAAAGATTGCATTGGAGTGACAATAATGGGAATTATGTATATCATAGTTCAGTATGGGATAGGAATAATCATCTTTGCGATGTTGATTCGGGTTGTTGCTTCCTGGTTCCGTATAGATGAGCGTTATGCGATTATTCGTTTTCTAGCCAGGATTACAGATCCTTTTATTGAGCCAGTGCGGCGGGTTGTGCGCCCGGTAGGGGTCTTTGACCTTTCATTTATCGTCACCTTCTTTCTGCTTATCACCATGCAGACGTTGCTCTTGCAGGCGTTGCCGAGTGGCTGGTAGCAGTCGATGAGGATGGCGGTACGCGTCATCCCACGAAGTGGCAGAAATGCCATAGAGTGGAAAAACGAGATGCTTAGCGTCCGACTGACAGCGCAGCCAGTGGATGGAGCGGCGAATGAAGCTCTGGTTGCACTATTGGCGGAGCGGCTGGCATTGCCAAAACGCAGTATTCGCATTGTGCGAGGTGCCACGAGCCGCTTAAAAACGCTTGAAATTGATGGGTTGACGTTTGAAGAAGTGAGGGAAAGATTCATCAAGAACCCCACCACGGAATAGTAATCCAGGTGGGGTTCTTGATGTTTACAAGAGACTGATAAACCGATCAGCCCTACGAGATTTGTGTAGAGCTGATTTCATCTGTAGGGAATTATCTGCTTACGTCTGTAGGGTCGTATGGACGACGAAGGGTAGGATCATCGTTCGTCGTCTGACGCGTGGCAGGGGCGTTAATATTCGTGGGATCGTAGCTAGTTCCCGCCGGATTTATCGTGCTGGCTATCGGTCCCGCTGAATTTGTAGTATTAGTAGTATTCGTATTTGTGGGATCGTAGGTAGTTCCCGCCGGGTTCGTAGTATTCGTGGGATCGTAGTTGGTTCCTGCCGGATTTACAGCACCAGCTACAGGTCCGGCAGTAGTATATGCGGGATCTCTAGTGGTCCCTGGATTGTTGCGGGTGCTAGCATCATAGGCACCATTACGGCGAAGAGCTTCCAGAGCCTCCTGCTGGTGGCCGGGAGCCTGGACAGTCACGAGGACGCGTCCCGCCTCAAATTCGCCTTGATAGTAACGGGCATCTTCTTCTGGCACGCCCAGTTCAGTAAGGGCACCAATCAAGCCACCAGCGGCAGCACCAATTGCAACACCGCCCAGAGTAGCGGCAAGAATACCACCAGCGATAGCAGGACCAAAGCCAGGAATTAGCAACGAGGCGGCTGCGCCTAATACACCTCCAAGAACACCGCCGCCGACAGCGCCAGTAGCAATACTTTCGGCATGAGAACCAGCCGGGGCAGCAGTATCCTGAGCAGAGCCGGTATCGCGAACAATATAGCCAATCTGTTTATCTGTAAACCCAAGAGTACGAAGATCGTTGATTGCGCTCTCTGCTTGAGCACGGGTGTTAAAAACACCTACAACAGTAGCACGTTCAGTCATCGTCATGATAAGCAATCCTCCTTCTAAAAAGATATAAAAGCGAATATCAATGCTTCGGCGCTTTGGCGTTTTGTAGACTAGACTACTATCGCTTCAAAGCAATAAAGCAAACAGTATGCGCAATTTTTTCATTTCTTTCGTCGAATGGACAGCGAAAGCAAAACAAGACATCTCGATTGGTTAGTAATTAATCTCACGGGTTCACTTTAAACACGAATGGGTTACAGAAATTGTTACAAGGGGGCGGTGATAATTTCGAGTTTAGTTATTTCAAGCGAGAGGAGAAATAGAGTATAGCGGCTATATTTCGCGTACTGCGCTTGGTGCGTGGTCACAGAACATGGCAATGGGATGAACATTGGCATGGGGCGAGAGGATTCGGCAGGCGGTCAGAGATCAACAGCCGACCCTACGATCGAGGGCAGATGGGGGGCGGCTAGGCGGTCAGAGATCAACAGCCGACCCTACGGGATTCTGTGGGGGCGAGAGAACTGCTCGCCCCCACAGATGGCTAGAAAAGGATTAGGAGACGAGGAAATTGCCTGCTCCTAGTTGTGGCAACATCTGGAAGAAGCCCTGGTCGCTCACTGCGAGAATGAGGACAGCCTTCTGGGAGGGGTCACCGCTGCTGGAGAAAGAGATCTGGCCGCTTACGCCCTGGACGGCTTTTGCACCCTGAATCTGAGACAGGGCCTGTTGCAGGTCAGGGCCGGTCAGGGTGGTCTTGCCGCCATTGAGCGCGTTGCTAATGGCTGTTAGCATCGTAAGCGTAGCATCGTAGGAGAGCAGGACGTTGTACGAGGGACGTTGAAAACCATAGGTGCCTTTGGAATGCTTATTATTAGGATCAAAAGGTAGTACCATACTCGCTGAAGAAGGCTGGCTGGCGAGAACCATAGCCTAAAACGCCCCATTCATCGGGATAGGCAAAGGCGGTAAAACGCAGACGGCTCAGACCGGTACGACCAGAGTAGCCACCGAGATTGTAGAGAGCATCACCACCCAGAACCATAATCTTTGAGCTGGCCGGAATGGCGTTGAGCACATTGCTTACATCCACCGAATAGCCAGCGAAGTAGATGAGGTCGGGGGCAGGAGTACTGCTCAAAGCGGCTTGCACAGCTTTCTGGATACTGGCAGCATCACTGCGTGTATAGGTTTCCTGGACGACATTGCCGCCTTCGTTCTGGAAGGGTTGGCTAAAACCAGCAGCCAGGCTACTACTATAAGAATCGCTGGGGTCGCTGAAAACGGCGACATTTTTCGCTTTCAGAGTACTGAAGGCATAAGTAGCGCCGACCTGTCCCTGAGACTTATCTGAGGGAGCAACACGGAAGAAGTAGGGAGAGATATTTGTGAGTTGAGTACTTGAAGCGGTCTGCGAGACCATAGGAATATGGGCGGCGGCTAAGACACGAATAGCATTTTCGGCCAGGCCACTGTAGGGCCAGCCCATCACCCCAATGATCGAGGGATCCTGTTTTTGTGCACTGACGATAGCATTTGCGACTGTAGTAGCGGCTGGGCAGTGCCACCAGAGTTCGCGATAAGCAGACGCATGAGGACATTCCCATGCTGACCTGCGCTTGCATTAAAGTCCTTCTGAGCAATATATGCCCCTTGAAGGCTATCGCGGCCAACCTGGATATCGCCAGCATCGCCAGTCAGCATCGTTCCTACCGCCAGAGTGATATATTTTGCGCCACTATTGATAACGCGCTGATCTTCCACATAAATCAGAGATTCAGCATCATTGGTATCCTGAACCAGGTAGCTATCCCAGAGGGAAACGGCACTACTATAATCACCGCCACGAAGCGTATCAGAAGCCTGTTGTTTCTGAGTGCCGTGGCCTCGATTAGTGTCGAAGGCGTATGAACCGGCGCTCAAGCCAATCAACTGACCGCCGACAGTGATAGTTCCTTCGCCACCGCTTGAGACCGGAATGGTTCCGCTACTTGCAGCAGTGGGAGTTACAGGAGAGGAGCCAGGTCCAGTATTGACCGTACCAGAATTTGATTTTTGCAGAGCGAAAAAGATGACCACCCCAATTATAGCAAACACCAGGAGCAAAAGGATAAAATTGCGAACCAGCCCATTATTATTGCTGCTGCGCCGTGGCTGGGCAGGGGGCTGGGCATACATACCAGCCTGAAACGGCGAGCTAGCGGGTTGGCGAGGCGACACAGAAGGTGGTGGTGGCGGTGGTGCGGAATATTGCGAGCAGCAATATTTCTCCCCACAGTAGTATTGGCACCAGAGGTTGGTTGGGAAGGGGAAGATTGAGGAGTACGGCGAGGGGCCGTCATCGCGCCTGAGTTCCCAAGAACATACGTGCTGGTATCGCCAGAAAAGCCAAATTCATCGGCCAGAGTTTGATCCACCTCGCGCTTCATGTCAAAAGCGCTTTGATAGCGTTTTGTCACATCAATCTGCAAAGCTTTATTTAACAGGCGTTCTGTTTCATTCGAGACCTGCGGATTGAGAGAGCGAACCGGAGGATAGCTAAAAGGCGGATAATTGCGAGGATCGCGGTTCGTCAGCAGATGATGCAGAGTAGCGGCCAGGGCATAGAGATCAGAGCGAGCATCAGCATTCCCCTGATATTGTTCAGGAGGGGCATAGCCGGGAGTACCCAGGGCGGAAGTCTGTTTGCGCTTAGCATTTTTCGCAACATCGGCGCGGGCAATACCAAAATCGACCAGGCGAGCGCGTTTATCCTTAGCGCCGATAATAATATTAGCGGGTTTAATATCGCGATGGACAATCGGGGGTGTCTGTTGCGCGAGGTATTCAAGGATATCGAGCACCTGAGAGATGTAGGTCAGGGCCTCGCGCTCAGGCATCGGCTGATTGACACGCTCCATATGCTGCTCAAGATTTTCGCCAGGGACATACTCCTGCACCATGAAATAGCGTGCGCCTTCTTGAAAGCTATCGGTCACCGTAGGGACCAGAGGATGATCGATAGTAGCGAGCGTTGCCACCTCACGCTCAAAGTTATTCACATCTTCCTGACGTTTGACCGGATCAGTATTATCTGAAACCAACTCTTTGATAACGACAAGCTTATTCGAGACACGTGTATCACGAGCCAGGACAGCAGTCCCCATACCACCCTCGCCGAGAATCTTATCGACCACATAGCGACCATTCTGGAGGCGCGTATTGGGGTTAAGAGAGCGTGAATTACCGGTTCCGGTGCCACTGATTGGTCCCCCCGATGTAGTTGTAGCGGTGGAAAAGGTACCACTATTCGACATCGGGGCAGGAGGAGCCGCCTTCAGATAGAACCCACAATTCGTACAAAAATCCTCACCAGCCGGATTATCAGTACCACAATTCGGACATTTCATAGTCTACCTGTATTTCCCATTTCAAAGAGTTCAACTTCAGTGCAGTACATGAGCAAGCAAGCAATATCACTGCAAGAAATGACCAAGAATAGTTGGCTTCATTTGAAAGAAACCTTGCTGATCAATAGAGAGAATCACAATCGTCTTATTCACAGGATTGCCCTGATCGTCAAAGGCAATATAGCCGCTCACACCTTGAAAACCATGAGAGCCATTAAGTTGATGCAGGCCTTGCAGCAAGTCGTCAGAGGTCAGCTTCTGCTTTCCTGTATTCAATGCATTATTATACCCCTTGAGCAGAGCAACCATGCCGTCATAAGAAAGAATCGTATCACTATCAGCGCGATCATAGCCATATTTGCTGCCGGGCTGGTTGGCATGAACGCCATTAGGATCGAAATCCGCAGAATACTCAGTAAAGAAGTTAGGCTTCTTCGCGGTATAGCCCAGAACATCCCACTCATCGGGATAAGCAAAAGAGGTAAAGCGTAAATGATTAAAGGCCGCATGGGCACTGCTAGCATAGCCGCCCAATTCATAGAGGGCATCACCGCCCAGAACGGGGAGAGTCCCGGCAGGCATATTTGTCAACAAAGTACTCACATCGCTTGAATAGCCAGAAAAGTAGATAAGATCGGGATTATGACTAAGAGCATCTTGCAAGCGATCTGGTAGAGTAGCAGGTTTGCCAACGGTATACTCTTCACGAAAGACAGTGCCACCGCCACTTTGAAAGGCGGCAGAGAAATCATCAGCCAGACTCTGGCTATAAGGATTTTGAGGATCAACGAAAAGAGCAACGGACTTCGCATTCAAGACAGTAAGAGCATAATGAGCGCCCTCCACCCCCTGAGTCTTATTAGGGGGAGCGACACGGAAGAAGTAAGGAGAGATACCAGTCAGGCCGTCATCCGAAGCCGTTTGAGAGAGGAGAGGAAGATGGGCGGCGCTAAAAATGCGGATCACATCGAGAGTATGGCCGCTAAAAGGCCAGCCCAGGACGCCAACGATAGTAGGATCATGTTTTGCCGCCTGAACAATCTGCTGAGCGACCAGAGGGGCATAGAGACGGTTACTGCCAGAGCTGGCAACCAGCAGGCGTACCTGGACACCGCCATGGAGCTTTGAGCCATCATTAAACTCTTTTTGCCCCACATAGGCACCTTGAAGATCATCGCGGCCAACAGAAAGAGTTGAATTATCGCCGGAGAGCATCGTCGCAACCACAAACGTCACGTAGGGCTGGCCCGAATTAAGAACGCGCAGATCTTCCTGATAAATCAGGGCCTCAGCATCGCCAGAATCCAGCGAGATCGCCTGGCCCAGAAGAGAAGAGGCCGTACTAACATCGGCAGGATTCTGCAACAAATGGTCAGTGGCCTGTTTTTTTGCAGCGCCACTAGGGCGGGTCGTATCGAATGAAAACGTCCCATTGCTCACGCCAATCGTCTCATTCCCTTTCTTAAGAAGAAGAGGCAGAGTATTTGCGGAAGGAGTAGCAGCAGTGCCAGAAGGCTTGCGCAAGATAGCCGCAGCGGCAAATGCGCCTCCACCGATGACAGCGAGCAACAGAAGAATAACCAGGAGAGGTATCCACGGGAGCCCACGGGAGCGTTTCGGAGAGGGGGAAATGCCAGTGGGTAGAGGTGGATAGATGCCAGAAGCATAGTTTTGCGCTGGGGGATACACCAGAGTGGATGGAGTGCCAGAAAAAGGAGGTGGTGGTGCAAAGAAGGGAGGAGTATGTTGATTCTGATTAATAGGGAGCGTCACCGGAGCACCAGAAGGCAGAGTTGGTTGATTTGGGAGAGTTCCCGGTGTGCTCATCGGGCCAGAGCCAGCCAGCAGATACGAGCTCATCGTACCAGAGAGACCATAGCGATTACGGAGAATCTCATCGATATCTTGCTTCATCGTTGAAGCGGTCTGATAGCGTTGATCGCGATCATTCACGAGAGCATAGAGAAGAACCTGCTCAGTTTCAGGGGCCAACTGTGGATTTAGCGTGCGAACAGGTGGATAATTAAAAGGCGGATAATTGCGAGGATCGCGATTGGTCAAGACATGGTGCAGAGTAGCGGCCAGGGCATAGAGATCAGAGCGAGGGTCGGCATTGCCCTGATACTGTTCAGGGGGAGCATAGCCGGGAGTACCCAGAGCGGTAGTTTGCTTGCGTTGCACATTGCGGGTCACCTCCGCACGAGCGATGCCAAAATCGACCAGGTGAGCGCGATGGTCGCGGGTACTAATAATAATATTAGCGGGCTTAATATCGCGATGAACAATAGGGGGAGTTTGCTGAGCGAGATATTCAAGGACATCAAGAATTTCCGAAGCACAGATGAGAGCCTCACGTTCTTTCAGAGGCTGATGATAGCGTTCCAGGCGTTCCTCAAGATTCTCGCCATCGACATACTCCTGAACCATAAAATAGCGCGAATCCTCTTGAAAATGATCGGTCACATTAGGGATCAAGGGATGAGAAAGATGAGCCAGCAGAGCGACCTCACGTTTAAAATTGCGGACCTCATCCAGTTGTTTTTCGGGATCAGAATATTCAGAGACGAGTTCTTTAATAACCACAGGTTTGCCATCGAGGCGAATATCAGTAGCCAGGAGAGCAGCGCCCATACCGCCCTGGCCGAGAATCTTTTTCACCACATAGCGTCCGCCCTGTAAGTGAGCGCCAGCCATAAGAGAGCGGGAAAAGAGAGCGGGCGACGATCCGGAAGAATCACTCAGTAATTTCCCACAACTGCCACAATAGCGTACGCCATCGCGATTATCTGCTTTGCAGTACGGGCATTCCATAAGAATCAAGTGCCTCCTGAAATGTAAATTGAGGATTATTTTTCAGAGTTAATAACCAATTTACCCGCTCGATTATACTTTGTTTTGAGAGAAGAGTCGAGAGCTACATCTATATATTCTATGAATATATACGCATTCTTATAGGAAAAGTTAAAAAGGGATTTCAGCAGAGAGATAAGGAAAAAAGAAGAAGGAATCGTGGATAAAATCATTGCAGTGATGGGAGAGAGGGACCAGTAGGATCGGCCACAAATCGAGGAGATGTAGTCGATCCCATAGCACAAGAGGTCTTAGAACGTATCTGAGATAAGCGAATAAGCGGCTCAAAGCGAGCTAATTTTCAAACACATTCTCAGTAAAGCTGAGCAAAAAGCGGCCTGAATACACAAAGCACATTACAGATGTTGGCAACGCAGAGAGATTATGCCAGGGGCAAAATGATTAGCCTTCTGCAAATACTCCTGTTCATTACCCTCGATCATCAACTTATGCATAACCACAACATCGCCATCAGGCAGAGGTTCTGCCGGCTGCAAACACAGTTCCATAACGGCGCATCCCCGCTCATACACCTTCACCAGGCCACCAGAGCCGGGAATGCGGTAGATACGATTATCGATAGACGGACTCATCACCTCTAGATAGCCAAACTTCACAAGCTGCTGATACTGATACTCGGATAACATCTCGCGCATCAACGCTTTGGCCCGGCTTTCAGCCGAGAGATGTTCGCTTACCGACTCACGAAAGCGCCCGACTCCACCGTCAGGAGACTGAGAGAGGTAATAGATAGCGAGTAGAAGGAACAGCAGCCAGATACCGAGGAACAAACTCAGCGCTTCCAACATAGCTGTATCTACTCCTCATCCACCGACCACGCGAGGAACAATCACAATTTGTTCGGCAGTTCTATCAAATGTTTCAATACGTTCAATTGGCTTCCCCGGCTCAACCTTAAAAGCAGTAGCACCGCGTGCCCGCTCTTCATGAAAAATGCGCTCTGCCTCGCGTACAGCCGACAAAGCATCGGCATCATTAAGCGCGGCCTTCTGTGAATCCCATGTCAACCTATCGTCACCACGACGGGACATCACTCGTAGCATTCCCACAGTTAGTCTCCTTCTCCTGATAAAGCCTACATTTTCAAGCCTCTTCCTGCTTGTGCTTCAGCAAGAAACAAATTGAGATAACTTGAGCATAGCACGCAATCTGAAAGGCGTCAAGGGTAATCAATCGTCATAGGAAGAAAGAAGGCAGAACGAGAAGCAGAAAGGGAGAAAAAGCCATTTTCCTCAGTTTCACAAGCCAGAAAAAACGTCAGGGCCGAGCGAAATTTTTGGTAAAAGAGCGCTCAATCCTGACTCAGAAGAAAAGAAGAGGAAAAATGTATTATGAAAGCAGGCAAGGGAGAAGGCAGGTAAAGACACTCCCTTGATCTGGCACACTTTCGACAGAGACAGAGCCGCCATGTAGCTCTACAATCATCTTCACAATCGCCAGGCCCAGGCCCTGGCCACCAGAACGGCCACCGCTCGAACTGGGGACCTGATAAAAGCGTTCAAAAATGCGATCCAGGAATTCAGGAGCGATGCCAGAGCCGGTATCGAAGACCTGAAGCTTTAAGACGCGTGGATCGTCATCAGCATCCACCTCTCGGCCTGGAATTGGCTCACCAGTAATATCGACAGAGAGAGTCACCTGGCCGCCAGCAGGAGTAAAACGGAGAGCATTACTCAAAAGATTGCGTAAGACCTGCTGGAGGCGGCCAGCATCGGCATAGACGCGTGGAAATCCCTGGGGCATAGAAACGGCCAACTGGACACCGCCATCGATTGCAGTAAGCTCCAGTTCCTCAACCGCATTATCGAGAACATCGCGCAGATGAATCACCTGGCGATTTAAAACCAGTTGACCGGAGTCGGCGCGAGAAATCAAGAGGAGATCTTCCACCAGAGAAAAGAGATGTTCGCTACCAGCGCGTGCGCGTTGCAAAAACTCGCGTTGTTGTTCAGTAATCTCACCGCCAATCCCATTCAGAGTCAGATCGAGATAGCCATTAATAGCATTTAAGGGAGAGCGCAGCTCGTGAGTAACCATAGAAAGAAATTTCGCCTTCATCCGTGTCGCATCACGAATAGTTGTTACATCACGTGCCATCAGCAGATAGAGAGGATCATTCGTCGTAGAGACCGGAGTAAAGCTCAGACCAATAGCGCGGCTGGTCCCCTTAATCTGTAAATCGAGCTCTATATAAGAAAGCGGATGTTTTTGATCGAGAGCCTGCTGAATTTTCTGAAGATCCTCAACGCCTGGAGAGCCCTCCTCGCTACTGGTAAGCAGCTCCATACACTCCATACCAAACACCTCGCCCTTCTCAAGGCCGAAGATATGGTCAAACGAAGCATTGGATTCGACAAAACAATTGCCAGATCCGAGGAGCGCGATACCATCCGAGCTAGAAGTCAAAATTGCCCGTAACTGCTCCTGATCGCTACGCACCTTATAGAAAAGCTCTACATTTTCTAAAGAGGCAGCAACCATATAACCCAGATTGCGCACAAGACGGAGTTCATCGCTAGTAAAAGGGGTACTGCGTTTCAAAGAGAGGACGCCATAAAGCACCTCTTTTGAGACAAAAGGAGTTGTCAGTTCATAAAGAGCAACATGAGCAGCAATATTTTCCTCAGGAGAGGGGCTGGGAAATAGGGCTACTCACCATAGGATGCATATGGACAGCGGCCCAGGCAATAAGGGATTTGGTATCGTACAAACTCACGCGCTCCTGTTTCTGTTTCACACCAGGACGGCCATCAAAAAGCGTCACGCCGCGTTCATCGTCAAAGCGGGAAGCATGTTCTAAAGACCATTCAGCCACCGCAGAGAGGACCTGTTTATCGGATTCATACAAGAGAATCGTCGCGCGTTCACAAGGAAGGAGGCGGCGTACATTTGACAAAATAGTACGATAAAGAGTTTCAGGCTCCATGCGGGTAGTAATACCACGAGAGAGATGCATCAACATCTCAAGCTGATTAGCCTGACGTTGTGCCAATTCGGCATGGCGAGCATTCGTGATAGCCAGGACAGCCTGATCAGCAAAGATAGAAAGCATCTGCACATGTTGAGAAGTAAAGGCATGCAGATCAGGGCTACTGGTCGTAATAGTGCCGATAAAGTTGCCATTATCGACCAGAGGAACGCAGAGAATAGAGCCAATGGGAGTACGGCCCAGGCGTTTATAGCGAACATCCGTATTCACATCGTCAATCAGCAGAGGTTGGCGGTGTTCAGCGACCCAACCGGCAACGCCTTCACCGAGTTGAAACTTCGTCTGGCGTGTTTTCTGGCCATTATCATGTAAAGCCGCCATCGTTACCAGCAGAGTGCCAGAGACATCGAGCAAGGCAACCGAGCAATTATACACACCAAGAAGCGCACCTGCATTCTGGACAATCTTTTGCAGCACATCAACCAATTCTTTAGACTCGCCCGCAGGAACTTGAGCGGGATTGAGCATCTGTCGATCTTGAATAAACGAAATGTTAGCAGTCATTGAAGCCCTCTTCTATCTTTCATTTCTGGCAACAATTGATATCATCCATCGGCGAAGGAGGAGAGAGGCCAGTATCTCATCTCAGTTTAGTAATTCGGCAGATAGGAAAAAGAATGAAGTGCTGAGAAAAAGTATACCATTGAGAGTCCAGAGCGTCGAGGGAGCAACCAGATAGGCTATCCATCAAGAAGGAGGGAGAGAAGGAGCGTGTAGTGGTATATCCCCAGCAGGAAACTGAGTTTCCCTCTGGAATTGGGGTAGAGTCTGATCTTCAGAATGAGCAGGGCCAGTCGAAGGCTGAAGGGGCAGAGTAAAAATGAAACGAGCGCCGCCCTCGCGCGCATTCTCGGCCCAGACCTGACCGCCGTGAGCCTCAACAATAGCTTTCACAATTGCCAGACCCAGGCCACTGCCGCCCTTTGTAGACTGGCGAGAGGTATCGGCGCGGAAGAAGCGTTCAAAGACGCGTGCCAGAGACTCAGAGGGGATGCCGGGGCCAGTATCAGTCACCGCAACAGCCAGCATATCATGGATCTGGCGAGCTTCAATAGTCACAGTCCCTTTAGGGGGAGTATGTTGCAAAGCATTATCACAAAGATTTGAAAAGACGCGTGTCAGCATATCGGGATCGGCCTGAACAGTTGGCAAGGTATAAGGGACAGCATTACAGGGTTCGACGTGGCCCTTCTCAAACTCCGGAGCCAGCACAGCCAAGACCTCATCGACCAGAGCGGCTAGACGGACCGGTTTCAGTTGAGGATCTAATGCGCGGGCCTCCATCTTTCCCATCATATGCAAATCCTGAACGAGGCGGCGCAAGCGCAGAGTCTCACGGACAATAATGCGTCCAGTAGCTTCATAATCATCGCGATCCTGATTCACGCCATCCACCAGAGACTCGCCCAGGCCAGCAATCGCCGTGAGGGGAGTTGCCAGATCGTGAGTAATACTCATAATCAGTTCACGACGCCAGAGTTCCTGTTTATGGAGTTCAGCAACATCGAGCTTCAACTGAGAGGCCATATTATTAAAATTATGGGCAAGTTCGCCCAGTTCCCCCTTAGCATTCGTCTCCACGCGAGCATCATAGTCGCCAGAAGCCAGCACATGAGTAGCGCGAGTCAGGCGGGCGAGAGGGCCAGTAATAGTCCGAGAGAAGAGAAGAGCCACCAGAGCGACAATCAAAGCCACCAGAGGAGAGGCCAACAACACAGCGCCCCCTACCGTCTGGATAAACGGGGGAATAGTGCGATTCGCGACAGAGAGAGGAGTAACAATGACCACCCCAATCACATGGCGTCCTTTTTCGGGAGAAGGGCTAGAGAAAATCGGTTGTACAGCGAAAGGCTGAACAATAAAACTCTTGCCAATATTATCCACCGTTGAGACGCCATGAAAGCCCTTCACAATATCAGCGCGTACATGAAGCGTATCATACTGTTGATTCTGAACAGTAGGATCAGCCATCGTCGCCAGGAAATGGGCAATAGTCGTACCAGTTGGAATTTTTGCAGGATAGAGTACGCGGCCCCGACGATCCTGAACCACAACCAGATAAAGAGAGTCGGAGCTACTCTGAGAGGGAAAAACGGCGGCGGTAGCGCGGTCAATAAGACGTGGAGGGTTCAGGGCGGCATAAGCCTGAGTAATATGAGTAGCGCGATCAAGGGCAAGATCACGAATAGCATCTTTTTGATTGCCGCCATAATAATAAAGAAGAGAGAGCAGGGCGACCAGAAGCAGCAGGCTAGTAGCTAATAGCGTCACCACCAATGAACTTATAGACAGACGCCAACGAATACTTTGCCACCAACGAATACGCATACTGGCCTCCTTTCTTATCTCTGGATATATTTTCGTCCCCTGCCTGCGGCGCGAGGGGCGTGATTGGCGAACGCGGACAGAGATCAACAGCCGTCCCTATCTGCCTCTCGATCAATAGCCGTCCCTGCCTGCCTGCCAGATTGATTCTCGCGCCTGGCTTGTCCTGGAATGCATGGCTAGGGAGAGGTTGTGAGGCGGGGGCGGGATTCAAAGCGATAGCCCACGCGCCAGACCGTCTTGATATAGCGCAGCTCAGGAGCGAGCTCAATTTTTTTGCGCAATGAACTAATATGGACATCAATCGTATGGCCATCGCCGAGATAATCGTAGCCCCAGACCTTATTCATCAGCATCTCGCGAGTAAAGACGCGATCAGGAGATTGAGCAAGCAGGGCAAGCATATCGAACTCAGTTGGAGTCAGGGCGACTTCAACGCCTTTCACCTCCACGCGGCGGGCCAAGATATCGATATTCAGGCCGGGGAAGCGGACCAGAGACTTACTGCGTGCGGTCTCAGCTTCAATCTGAGCTTTCTGTGCGGGAGTTTCGCGTTCGGGTTCAGCCACGCGGCGCAAAATAGCTTTGACGCGGCTCACGAGTTCGCGGGGGCTGAAAGGTTTGACCAGGTAGTCATCAGCGCCGAGATCGAGGCCTGTGATACGATCATCTTCTGCACCACGGGCGGTCAGCATCAAGATGGGAGTTTTCGACCAGGCGCGAATGCGGCGGCAGACCTCAAAGCCATCGATAGCGGGCAGCATCAGATCCAGAATTATCAGATCTGGCAATGCGCGGGCATGTAAAGCGAGGCCATCGGCTCCATCGCGGGCGATAAGCACCTCATACCCGGCATCCTTTAGATAGAGATTGAGCAAGTGAACAATCCCCTCTTCATCCTCAATAATCAAAATTTTTCGCGGCATTGATGCGACTCCCAACACACAAGTAACGTTCCTTCAGTATAGTAGCACAGCTTGAGAAAAAAAATCATCCGATTCTTGCGCATATGAGGTATTTAGAAGAATCTTGAGCAAATCTTGAAATCTTCGAGAGGATCGCTCGGCGAGCACGGTCAGAGATCAACAATTTGGTGTTTCTGTTCCAACACAAAACGATGACCTTATGGCTCTCGCCCTGGTCTGCCTTCCTCTGGGGCCATCGCCTTGCTCATCGCAGCTACTGTTTGATCTGAGATGCGGACAATATCGGCATGCTCCAAGTGCTCCCAGTGCTCCATCAGCCAGCGATCACTGGCGTGGTCAAGCGCGTGGAGCCAGGCGAAGAGCAATTCATCAGGTAGATCAGTGCGGATCACGCCCAGTTCCTGTCCCCGCTGAATCAGCCGCATGACCAGGGTGCGGATGTGGTAAGAAAGACGGGTCAGCGGCTCACGATCCATGAGGGAAGGGGAGACCTGTGCCGCCACGCCGATCACGGTAAACAACCACGGTCGCTCGACGGCACGCAGGAGCGGCAGACGATGGAGTTCGGCAAACGTCGGCCAGAAGTTCTCTCCAGTCAGTGTCCCAAGATCCACTTCGAGGTGGGAAAACTGCAAAAAGTCGCTGGCGTAGCGAACCACCGTACAAAACAGATCGACCTTATCCTCAAAGTAATAGTATGTGGCTCCCTTGCTCATCTGTGCCTGTTCGAGAATGCGATTGATCGAAGCATCGGCAAAGCCATGAATGGCAAACTCACGCGCGGCGACATCTAAGAGGTAGTTTCGTTTCTCTGGTGCCAACTTCTCAAAGCGTGCAAAAGGCATGGTCGTGTGACTCCTTCTTTCTGAAGAAAAATGGAAACCCGTTCGCTTCTCGATTGGTCATGGACGCGGTTCTAAAAATCCTTTTATGAGAGCAATGAACTGGTCAGTATGGGTCCAGATAAGCACATGCCCGGCATTGGCGATGATCTCTAAGCGAGCATCGGGAATTCCGTGGACCAACATCTGCGCATGAGCGAGCGGAACAGCAAGGTCGTTGTTCCCGGCAATGATCAAGGTTGGTTGCTGAATCTGTGCGAGCCAGGGGCGGCTATCGAATGTCGTGAGACCTTTGGTCCTCGCAATCATTTGCTGTCTTCCGGTACTGGGGATCATCGCCTCAAGGCGATGAGCTTGTTCGGCGTCTAACGGCCCTAATGCTCCCGTACGGATCGCGAGATGGATCAACCGACGTGACCCAAAAAGTCGTATCAACCAGGGGCGGAGCCGATCCTCGATATTCTCTCGGAAGGAAAGTGCATTGGAAGCATAGGTACAAGCGAGAATCAGCCGACGGACTCGATGCGGGAACGTGTAGGCCAGGTATTGCGCGACCGCCCCTCCGTGGGAATAGCCCAGCACATCAACAGTCGAGAGTGCCAGCGCATCGAGCAAACCGATCACATCAGCAGCGAGTTGGGGAACATCGTAGGGGCCGGGCAGGTCCTGGCTGCGCCCGTGTCCCCGCAAATCTGGAACAATCACCTGATGTTGTGGGGTAAAGGCAGGCATGATGGGATCAAACATTGTGCCATTGACCTCTAAGCCATGAAGCAACAGCAACGGAGACCCCTGTCCGGCTTGCTGAAAAAAGAGTGGTGCGCCTTCGGTGCCCTGAGCCAACGGAGGCTTCGCCGAAAATGGATGCATAGCTTCCTCCACAGAACTACTCGGTCGTCTCTGTTCATCGGGCTAATATCGCTTTTTGGGAGTTGTCTGCTTATTGACTGATCGAAGGCAGCTTCTTTCCCTCGCGAAAGGGAGCAATACTACGCAATGATGAGACTTATAGTTTAGACTAGCTAGTCTAAACTATACTTGGATCTCCAGTGATTGTCAAGAACATTTGGCTTCTGATCTTCAAGCTGAATATGTTATATTACTGTTTAATGAATACCTCTGGCACTGATGATATTTACCAATAAAGATTGTTAATTGAATCAGTGATTGAGTAGTTTAGTTGCAGACGTATTTGATTATGACAATCACGATGAGGACTTACGTCAATGAGAATGCAGATATTTCAGGAGGTTATTTGATGGAAACACCTTTGTCCCCACTTGAGTTTTTGCGTCGGGCGCGGCGTCTCTACCCGAAGCGCGAGGCAGTTGTCGATGAAGGGCTACGCCTGACGTATGCAGAATTTGCCAGGCGGTGTGACCGTTGGTCAGCGGCCCTCCAGCAACTAGGTATTACAAAGGGAGAGCGTGTCGCCTATATTGCTCCCAACACACATGCTCAGCTTGAATCTTTTTACGCCGTGCCCCAGATTGGAGCGGTCCTCGTCCCGATCAACTACCGGCTCATTGCAGATGATTTCGCCTATATTATCAAGCATAGTGGAGCAAAAGTAGTCTGCGTTCACAGCGACTATTTAGCAGATATAGAGCGTATTCGCCATGAGCTACCAGAAGTGAAGCAATATATAGCCCTCGAAGGTCTGAGCGATGCCCTACGAGAAAAGGGCTGGCTGGACTACGAGACCATGCTAGAGAGTGCGCCAGAGAGCTTCAGCCCGGCAGAGATTGCCGAGGATGATCTCTTAACCATCAACTATACCAGTGGCACGACCTCGCGTCCCAAAGGAGTAATGATCACCCATCGCAATGCCTATATGAATGTCGTTGGCACACTCATACATATCTCAATGTCGCCTGCGGACCGCTATCTATGGACCTTGCCAATGTTTCATGCAAATGGGTGGACCTTCGTCTGGACCATCACCGCTGTAGGTGGGACGCATGTATGTCTGCGCAAAGTAGAGGCGAAGGCAATCTTCACACTCATTCGAGATGAAAGGATAACGCTGCTCTGTGCAGCGCCGACAGTACTAATCGGGATTGCCAATGCGCCTGAAGAAGTGCGGAACATCTTACTAGCGCCAGGGGCCGAGAGAGCGGAGCAGCGGAGAGTGCGAGTCATCACAGCCGGAGCACCACCGGCGGCAGCGACCATCGAGAGAATCGAGGAAGAGCTAGGATGGGAGATTACCCATGTATATGGATTAACCGAGACATCGCCCTTTATCACCATCTGCGAACCACGCCCGGAGGATGCAGAGCTCTCGCCGCAGAAGCGAGCAACCGTCAAAGCGAGGCAAGGGGTAGAATTAATTACCTCCGGTGAATTATTAGTCTTTGATGAGCAGAACAACGAAGTAGCCCACGACGGAGCCTCAATCGGTGAAATCGTGACCCGTGGCAATGTCGTCATGAAGGGCTATTACAACGATCCGGAAGCCACGGCGCGTGCATTTGCAGGTGGCTGGTTTCATACCGGGGATGCGGCTGTGGTCCATGCTGATGGCTATATCGAAATCCGAGATCGTCTCAAAGATGTAATCATCAGTGGGGGAGAGAATATCTCTTCAGTCGAAGTGGAGGGGATGCTGCTGCGTTATCCAGCGATCCAGGAAGTCGCAGTAGTGGGTCTGCCCGACGAGCAATGGGGCGAGGCTCCACATGCATTTGTCGTCCTCAAGGCAGGGCAGAACACGACAGGAGAAGAATTGCGGGCCTTTGTGCGTGAGCACATGGCGCACTTCAAAGTGCCGAAAACATTCACATTTGTCGAGGAACTGCCCAAGACAGCCACAGGCAAGATTCAGAAATATGTACTGCGTGGCGGCAGGGCAGCAATATCCACGCAATAAGCAAGCTTGTGATGTTTACAAAACAGAGGTTTCAGAAGAGAATATCCTTCTGAAACCTCTGCCTTACCATAATTTATCGTTGCTCACCATAACAGAGAGAGAAAGACAGAACAATAGTTATGGTTCGAGGAAAGAAAGCGGCGACGTGAGTGGAAAGACTTGTCGAGCTATGTTTTAATATATAGAAGAGGTAAAGGTAAAAAGTATCTTTTGAGCAGATAGTAACAGCATCCTCGGCAGTAAAGAGCAGGGAAATAAGCGGCCTATCTGGTGTCTCGAAGAAGAGCCACGCACAATGATGACAACCTGATGAATAGAAGCAGGCTGTCGTTTTTTTATATTTCAAAGTAACCTGTACAAATAAGTAGGAGAAGAATCATTGCAGCTAAACATTTTCTTTCATCCAGCCGAGCTTGGCTCGGTTGAAACATCGGCTAGTGATGTCTATATCGTCATTGACGTCATGCGAGCGACGACGACGATGGCAGTCATGTTTGAGGCGGGAGCACAGCGTGTGCTGGCGGCGCAGACATTGGAGCAAGCGCAAGAGGCGGCGCGGAAAGTACCAGGGCGAATGCTCTGTGGGGAACGACATACAAAGACACCAGCGGGTTTCGATTATGGCAACTTGCCAGCGCAATTTGCGCAACTTGATTTAAGCCAAAAAGAGCTCATTTTGACAACCAGCAACGGGACACGCGCCCTCTTCGCCTGTCCTGAAGGGAGTATGCGGCTGGTAGGAAGTTTTTACAATGCCCAGGCGGTCGCCAGATACGCGCTGGAGCAGGCCATAAAGCGAGAGGGCAATATTGCGATTATCTGTGCCGCCGAATATGGCTATTTTGCACTAGAGGATAGCACCTGCGCAGGGTATATGGCCCAGGAGCTGCTGCGGCAGAAGAGCGACCTGGGCCATCCCGACAACGTACAGGCAGCGATTACACTCTACGAAAGCTATCCGCCTGATAAGCTACGCGAATGCGCCCAATCGGCCCGTGATTTAAAAGCCGTAGGGCAGGCACATGACCTGGATTTTTGTCTGCACAAAAACGTCAGCAATTGTGTGCCTGCGGTAAGTGGTACAGAAACGGCCACAGGACTGCTGATCGTCGAAAAAGTACGTTAAGCTACTCGACGACCAGGACAAGCTTGCCGAAGTTCTTATTAGCAGCCATTACATGGTGGGCTTCAGCGATCTGCGCTAAAGAATAGGTCTTTTCAATCACAGGGATCACCGTACCGTTAGCAAACAGGGGTACTACCTGAGTGGCAAACAGGCGGGTGACAGAGAGCTTTTCTTCCAGAGTGCGTGTGCGGAGTGTGCAGCCGCGAATCTGGATGCGTTTTGCCATGAGCAAGCGTAGATCGATCTGGGCATGGAAGCCGCCCAGCGTAGCAAGAAAGACGAGACGGCCCCAGTTAGCTAGAGCCTGCAAATTCTGTTCTATAGAGGGTGCGCCAACGAAGTCCAGCACAACATGGACGCCCTCATTGTGAGTAAGCTGGTTCACCTCAGCCGCGAAAGAGTGGGCAGGGAGGCCAACTTCCAGGCCTAGAGGTTTTGCACGCTCCAGCTTTTCAGGAGAACGGGCGGTCCCGTAGACTGTGGCTCCGGCGGCGTGGGCAAGCTGAATGGCGGCAGTACCGACGCCACTACCGGCGGCATGAATCAAGACGCGCTCGCCCATATGCAGGTTAGCTTGAGTAAACAGAGCGTCATGGGCAGTCATAAATGCTTCAGGGATCGAGGCGGCCTGCACGAAATCGAGATTCTCTGGAATCTCCACCAGCAGACCCTCGTGAGAGAGTAGATATTCAGCCTGAGCACCACCACCAGCGATGCCCATCACACGCTGACCAGGCTGCCAGCGCTGAGCGAGGGGTCCAACAGCGTCGACCACGCCGGCGAATTCGAGGCCGGGGATCTGAGACGGGGAGCCAGCGGGAGCGGGATAGCCACCACTGCGCTGGAGTAAATCGGCGCGATTGAGGCCGGCGGCATGGACGCGAACGCGCACCTGTTCACCTTGTGGCTGGGGCGTCTCCGTATCCTGAATAACCAGCACCTCTGGTCCGCCGGGCTCAGTAATAATCACAGCACGCATATTCTCTACATCTCCTTTATCTATCTTTAACAATTTACGTCCCTGTATTGTACTACGAAGGCGAGGCGGTCGGAGATCAACAGCCGACCCTACCTGGTTTCTGCGGCGTGAGAGGGATCGCTCGGCGAGGCGGTCAGAGATCAACAGCCGACCCTACGGATTCGGGGGGGCGAGATGGGATGATTGGCGAGGCTGTCTGAGAGCAACAGCCGACCCTACGGGATTCTGTAAAAGTACAACAAAAAGCCTGGGAGAGAATAAAATCTCTTCCAGGCTCGGCAGGATAGTTCAGAATTAGCTCTGGGCAACTTCTGCTTTCTGCTCAACCACAGACAGGTCAATCTCGATTTTGACATCTTCGCTGACCAGGAACTGGCCGGACTCAAGAACCTGATTCCAGTTCAGGCCAAAGTCTTTGCGATTGATCTTTGTCGTTGCACTCAGACCTGCGCGATTGTTACCCCAGGGATCTTTGCCAGTACCGTTATACTCGGCATTAAAGGTCACCTGTTTGCTAACACCATGAATATTCAGATCACCAACTACCGTGTAATCACTTCCGCCCTTGTGGGTAACGCTTGTGCTTTTGAAAGTGATCGTTGGATACTTCTCAGCGTCGAAGAAATCAGGGGAGCGCAGATGGCCGTCACGGGCGGCATCGCGGGTATTTACGCTTGCCACGTCAGCCTGGGCGTCAACCCAGGAATTAGCGGGATTCTGCTCATCAATATGAAGCTGACCGCTAATGACATTAAAGCTACCTTTAACAGTTGCAATCATCATATGTTTTACGGAAAATGTCACCTGTGAGTGAGCGGCGTCAATTTGCCAGGTCATGAAAATATCCTCCTAAAATAATGTTACAACCCTCTTCTATGAGAGACTGCAAAACTTTTTAAAACATTGCTTTTCGTTTTCAAACAAGCAATAACTTTCTCTACGGAAGTTAGCATACCATTTTAACTTCTTTTTGTCAAGTAGCTAACATAATATTAGTCAGCAAGCGAGAAAAACAAAATAGAGACAGTGGTACTTTTTCAGAGAGGTTCTCTGCGAGAAACAAAGAGCAACAAGCCATGCTATAATCAGCATAAACCGTAGAAAAACAGGTAGGGTGCGGGTATATGTTTACATTGAATGACATACTGCAAGGCAATCCAGGCCAGATCCAGAGCAACCGGACAACAGAAGGAGAACATATTTTTCCATCAGCGCAGCACGACAGCCGCCAGGTCGGCAAAGGTGATCTCTTTGTAGCAATTAAGGGTGCGACAGTAGATGGACATCGCTTTATTCCAGAGGCGCTTCAAGCGGGAGCGAGCGGAGTTCTTTGCAGCAGACCGACAGAAAATCTGCCGGAGGGGATTATTGAGCTACTTGTGCCGGATGTCGTCAAAGCGCTGCAAGGGGCGGCGCGGGTGCGGGCGGCGAGGCAGCAAGGGACTATTTTTATCGGTATCACCGGAAGTAATGGCAAGACCGGCACGAAAGATGCAACCGCATCCGTACTTGCGCAGAAAGCGCCGACGCTCAAGAGCTATGGCTCGTACAATAATGAGTTAGGCTATCCACTCACGCTGCTACGTCTAGAGCCGGAACAGCGTTATGCTGTTTTGGAGATGGGTGCGCAGCGGGTTGGGGAGCTGGCTGGACTGTGCGAGCGGATTGCCAGTCCGGACTGGTCGATCATTACTAACGTTGGGACGGCCCATCTAGAATATTTTGGTTCACAAGAAAACATAGCCATTGCCAAAGCCGAGTTGGTGCAGGTACTTCAGCCTGAAGGAATTGCGCTCCTGAATTATGATGATCTACGTGTGCGTGCGATGGCAGCAAAGACACGAGCGCGTGTGCTTTTTTATGGAAAAGAAAAGGGCGCAGACGTATGTGGCAGCGAGATTACAGGGAGTCCGTTGTTAGGTTATCGCTTCAAGCTCAGCTACCAGGGAGAAGAGCGTCCGATACAGTTGCGTCTGCCGGGAGAGTATGGAGTAACGATTGCCCTGGCGGCGGCGGCGGCAGGTTTCGCGGCAGAGATGAGCATTGATGAGGTCGCGGATGCGCTCACGCAGATCAGCGCGTCACCTGGACGAGGGCAGATCAAGGCAGGTCCCAATGGAAGCACACTGATAGATGACAGCTACAACGCAAACCGGCAATCAATCATAGCAATCAGCAAAGCGATGCATGACACAGAGCTAGCAAGAGGCGGCAAACGCTGGGCAGTTCTGGGAGACATCTTTGAGATGGGCAGTTATGCGCATGAGGAGCACCGCATCTCTGGGGCCGCCCTGGCAGAGAATATTGAGCGTCTGGTAGCGGTAGGTGAAGAGGCGCGTTTCTATGTCGAAGGGGCCATAGCAGCAGGGATGCCAGAGGAGCAGACCTATTATTTTAGCGCTAATGTGAACGACAGCCGGGAGATAGAGGTCGTCAAGCGAGCTGTGGCAGACCTGCTCAGGCACGAAGTTCAGAGCAGCGATCTGGTACTGGTAAAGGGATCGCGAGGTATGCACATGGAGACGCTACTCACGCTCCTAAAAGAGCATAGTGAATAATACATACAAAATCAAGAAAGGATTGTTTCGTGAGTAGAAAAAAACTACGTATCGGGCTAGTCTATGGAGGGCGTTCGGGAGAACACGAAGTCTCGCTGGCCTCGGCAAAAGCAGTTATGAGCAAGCTAAACCAGGAAAACTACGAAGTTGTGCCTATCGGCATTACCAGAGAAGGTGTCTGGTTGCTTGGAGTTGAACCGGAACAGCTTCAAGCCGCCGAGCAGCAGGCACTACTCAGCAGTAGTAAGATCGTACTGGAGCAGAGCCAGATGGTAACGCTAACAGGAGATCCGAGCGTGCGCCGCCTGATTCCTTTGAACGGGCAGGAGAGCTTACGAAACAACGGAGCAATTGATATTATCTTCCCCGTCCTACATGGTCCCTACGGAGAAGATGGAACGCTTCAGGGACTATTAGAGATGGCAAGCGTGCCATATGTAGGGTGCGGTGTATTAGGATCTGCGCTAGGAATGGATAAAGAGAAGACAAAAATCGTCTTTCGCTCTATTGGGCTATCTGTAATTGATGATCTGGTCTACCGGAGAAGCGAATGGGAGAGAGATGGAGAGCGGATACTTAACGAGATCGAAGAGAAACTAGGATATCCTAGCTTTGTCAAACCAGTCAACATGGGTTCGAGTGTTGGCATCACGAAAGCACACAAGCGCAGCGAGCTTGAGCACGGGATGAGCGAGGCGGCGGAATATGACCGGCGTATCATCATCGAAAAAGGGATTAATTGTCGTGAACTGGAGTGTGCAGTCCTGGGGAATGAAGAACCAATCGTCTCAGTCGTAGGAGAGATAGTTGCAAGCAACGAATTTTATGACTATGATGCCAAATATGTTGATAACCAATCGCGGATCATTATTCCAGCCGAGATCCCGCAAGAGATTGCAGAAAAAGTACGGAGGCAGGCAGTAGAAGCATTTCTGGCCCTCGATCTGAGCGGACTAGCGCGGATCGATTTCTTTCTGCACAAAGAGAGCGGAGAGGTCTTTATCAATGAGGCAAACACGCTGCCAGGCTTTACCGAGGCCAGCATGTATGCTAAACTTTGGGAAGCAAGCGGTATTGGTTATAGTGAGCTACTGGATCGGCTAATCGAGCTAGCACAGGAGCGTTACCATGATCGGCAGCGCAATCGCACCAATCGCTAAACAGTCAGCAAGCGAGACACAGGAGAGGAGATTACAAGATGTCAAACACAACGATTCGCCAGGTGAAGATCGAGCCACTCACCATACCACTCCTGGAGCCATTTACGATTGCGACTGGAAGCGTCAGCGAGGCACGTAACGTCCTGATTACCATTACATTACAAGATGGAAGCATCGGCTATGGAGAGTGTGCTCCCTTTCCGCCGAGTACAGGAGAGACGCAGGAGACGGCCCTGGCGGCGGCGCTAAGTTGTGCAGAACTGATCAAAGGACGAGACGTAGCCCAATGGCGCACACTGGCCCGGCTTATACGGAATGTCTTTTATGCACAAGCGACGGTCTGTGCCGGGATGGAGATAGCGATCCTTGATGCCCTCACGCGATCCTATAACATTCCCCTCTATGTCTTTTTAGGTGGGGCCAGTAGCGCGATTGAGACCGATATAAGCATCCCGATAGTGCCAGCAGAGCGAGCCTATATACTGGCACAGGAGATCATGGCACGCGGCATCACGACAATTAAAATTAAAGTCGGGAGCGACCTGCGCGAAGACGTAGGGCGGGTCGAAGCGGTACGCAGCGGAGCGCCCCATCTTGGTTTAACGCTGGATGCCAACCAGGGATATACAGCAAACGAAGCGCTGCTCTGCCTGGAGGCGCTAGATGACCGGGATATCCGGCCCTTATTGCTTGAACAACCAGTGCACAAAGACGACTACGATGGTCTGCGCTATGTCTTGCAGCATACCACCGTGCCCATCGCAGCCGACGAGAGCGCCACCAACTCCGCCAGTGTTGCCAGATTAATTCAAAGCAAGAGCGTCAATGTCATAACCGTAAAGCTAATGAAAGCCGGAATTGTAGACGCGCTAGATATCGCAGCATTGTGTCGAGCGAACAACATACAACTCATGGTAGGAGCGATGATAGAATTGCGTCTCGCCATCAGTGCGGCGGCCCACCTGGTCGCAGGTCTGGGCGGATTTCGTTTTATTGACCTGGACACGCCAATGCTCCTTGCTGAAGATCCCTTTATAGGTGGCTATAGCCAGAAAGGCGGCGTTTACGATCTCAGCGAAATCAAAAGTGGGCTGGGCATAGAGCGCGTCTACAAGTAGAAAAGAGATTAACGATACGCCTCGGCCTGGAGATTAAAAAGTTCAGCATAGCGTCCGTCCAGCGCCATAAGCTGCTCATGGGAACCGCTCTCCAGAATACCACCATTCTCAAGTACAAAGATGCGATCAGCCAGGCGAACAGTACTAAAACGGTGACTGATAAAAAAGGCAGTCTTGCCCTCGGTTAAAGCGCGGAAGTGCTGAAATATCTCATATTCGGCCTGAGCATCCAGAGAGCTCGTCGGCTCATCCAGAATCAGCACGCGAGCATCGCGCATAAAGGCCCTGGCAAGAGCAATCTTCTGCCACTCGCCGCCGCTCAACTGAGTTCCCTGCTTAAACCAGCGGCCCAACATCGTATCATAGCCATCATTCAGGCGTTCAATCACCGCATTGGCTCCGCTTTTGCGGGCCGCACTATTCACCAGCTCACGGTCCTCAATATCAGCAATCCGGCCCACACCGATATTCTCACGAGCCGTCAGATAGTAATTCACATAATCTTGAAAGATCACCCCAACCTGAGCACGTAGCTCATCCAGATCATATTCTTTAATATTGCGGCCACCGAGCAAGATCTCTCCAGAGTCGGGATCATAGAGGCGTGTCAGCAGCTTCACAATCGTCGTCTTCCCGGCCCCATTGCGTCCCACCAGAGCAATCGCCTCGCCAGCCTAAATCGTAAAGCTAACATCTCTCAAAGCGGCCTGAGTCACTGGATCTTTATCGGGATAAGTAAAACTGACATGGCGGAACTCGATATCCAGACCCTTTGTCTCCGTTTGGAAGCTTACTTTTTGAGATAAAGCAGGAGAGACAATGCTAGGCTGATACTCTAAAAATTCAAAGAGCATACTAATATAGAGATTATTTTCATACGTACTGGAGATGCCATTCAAAAAGCCCTGAAAGTTCTGGCCGACCTGAACGGCAGACTGAGTATAGAGGCTCAGGCCACCGATAGTAATTCGGCCAAGCACGGCCTGGATTGCCACATAGAGATAGATGCCACTATTGGCAACGCCCGTCAGGGCACCCCAGCCAAAGTTCGTCAGATAGCGAGCGACCAGGAGACCTTTATTCTCTTCATAGATCTTATTTGCCAGATATTTAAATTGTTTAATGAAGTAGCCACCCAGATTAAAGAGTTTGATCTCTTTATTGTAAGTATCCACAGTCATCACATTAATAAAGTAAGCCATCTGGCGACGCTCAGGGGATTGGCGGCGCTGGCGTTGATAGCCGCGCCAGCCGTAGCGCGTACTAGAGAAGAAAGCGGGGATAGGAGTGATAAGCGCAATCAAAGCCAGCCACCAGGCCAGATGGAGCAGCACCACCAGCATAGAAAGCAGCGTAACCATTGTCTGGCAGAGACTAAAGGTTTGAGAGATCATTGATACAGGCTGATAGGTAGATTGATCGGTAGCCTGGCGAAGCTTATCATAAAACTCTGGATTCTCAAAGAAAGAGAGATCGAGCGTATCGGCCTTCTCCAGAATCATAAGTTGAATGCAATTCGAGACCAGTTCCTGCAACAACTGCTGCGTAATATTGCTCAGAGTACTAAGCAGACTTGAGAGGAGCGTAATAGCGAGTTGAAGGAGAATCGGCAACCAGATCAGGCCAATAGTATGTGTCAGAGCGGCTCTGACCACACTATCAATCACCAGGCTAGTAATCCAGACGCTAGCGACAGGAGTAAACCCTTGCGCCAGGCTCAAGAGGCCCATTGCAAAGGTCAAAGGTGCATGTGTTGACCAGACCAGGCGCAGAACGCGAGGCAGGCTAGTAAAAGCGCCTGGAATCTGCTTAAAACTAAACGTATCGTCATCTGTTCCCCAACCACCTTTTCTGCCAGCGGGATTACTGCTCAGTACACGGACTTTCATTATGTACACATGCTCCTCTAGAGTAGATAGTTCAACCCAGAAATTGCTATGATAGCACAGTAAGTATAAGCACAAAGGGGATCAGATTGCATTGGTAAAGTGATCAGTTTTTTACGCCAGCAAAAACAGCAGGTGCAACCTGATAGTTTCTACAGGGATCTCTTCTTCTATGACGGGCTTCCTGGCATAAATTTAAATAGAGAGATCGTTGCCACTCAATAACTAATGAGCGATAGCGAATAGCAGCGTGAGAGCTCCGGTATTTTTCGTTCACATGCAGGCAAAGAGAAAAGCCAGCGATTAGACAGCATTATTCCCTGCATGCTATACTGCCGGAGGAGAAACTAGAGAAGCTCTTCCGGCAGTGGTATCGATGGAGATAGGTGTTATGACAACAAGTAAACGTAGCTCAGAAGAGACAGCGCAGCTCAAAGGGACGCAGAAGAAGATCGCCGAACTGCACACACTACAAGAAAATGCCATGCTCGGTGGTGGCAACAAGCGGATTGAGACGCAGCATAAAAAGGGGAAGCTTACGGCCCGTGAGCGGCTAGAGCTATTGCTGGATGTAGGCAGTTTTAACGAGCTAGACATGTTTGTCACACACCGGGTCTCAGACTTTGATCTGGAAGACGAAAAATACCTGGGTGATGGAGTCGTCACCGGCTACGGGCAGATAGAAGGGCGGCTCGTCTACGTTTTCTCCCAGGATTTCACCGTATTTGGCGGTTCGCTCTCTGAAACGCATGCAGAGAAGATCTGCAAAATCATGGATCTGGCAATGAAAAACGGTGCGCCCATCATAGGATTGAATGACTCCGGTGGGGCACGCATTCAAGATGGCGTCGTAAGTTTGGGAGCTTACGCCGATATTTTTTTAAAAAACACCCTTGCTTCAGGCGTCATACCCCAGATCTCAGCAATTATGGGGCCGTGTGCGGGCGGAGCGGTCTACTCACCGGCCATCACCGATTTTATCTTCATGGTTGAAGGCACAAGTTATATGTTTGTGACTGGACCAAATGTAGTCAAAGCGGTCACGCATGAAGACGTCTCCTTTGAAGATCTGGGCGGGGCCAGTGTACATAATAGTATCAGCGGAGTGGCACACTTTGCCTGTCCGAGTGAAGCTGATTGTCTGCTACAGCTACGGCAACTAATGAGTTATCTACCCGCAAACAATCTAGAAGATCCTCCGCGCATCGTGCCAAACGATGCGCCCACGCGCAGCGAAGAGGCGCTGAACAGCATCATTCCAGATACACCCAACAAAGCCTATGACATGAAAAGCGTCATCAAATATATTGTTGATGATGGAACATTCTTTGAGGTGCAGGCGCACTTTGCGCAGAACATTCTTATTGGCTTTGCACGTATGAATGGCCGCCCAGTCGGGCTAGTTGCCCAACAGCCGCGTGCGCTAGCAGGAGTGCTTGATATCAACGCATCAGACAAGGCCGCACGCTTTGTACGTTTCTGCGATTGCTTTAACATCCCAATCATTACCTTTGTAGATGTACCGGGCTTCTTACCAGGAACAGAACAAGAGCACAATGGTATTATTCGTCATGGGGCCAAACTGCTCTACGCCTACTGCGAAGCCACAGTCCCCAAACTCACCGTTATCACCCGAAAAGCGTATGGGGGAGCTTATGATGTTATGAGCAGCAAACATATACGAGCAGATATGAACTATGCCTGGCCAACGGCAGAAATAGCCGTCATGGGAGCGGAGGCGGCAGTCAACATTCTTTTTAAGGATGAGATCGAGGCAGCCGAAGACCAGGAGCAGAGGCGTAGAGAACTGATCGCCGAATATACCGAGAAATTTAACAACCCTTACGTTGCGGCCAGTCGGGGTTACATTGACGAGGTTATTGAGCCAAAGCAGACGCGGCAGAAATTGATTAACGCATTGGAGATGTTAAAAAACAAGCGAGATAGCAATCCGCCCAAAAAACACGGAAACATGCCCCTCTAGCGAACAGGGGCGGTATTTCTCCCGCCCCATCTCTCCACACCTTACTCAGGTTGCTTTTCTAGCAGTTCTAACAGAACGCCATTTGTGCCACGGGGATGCAGAAAGATAGCGCGGCCTTCAGCGGCAATACGAGGCTGCTGATCCAGAACAGGAGCGCCTTTTGCCTGCATCTCTTGTAGGGCCGCATCGATATCCGGTACTTCCAGACAGATATGATGCAGGCCCTCACCTCGTCTCTCTAAGAAGCGCACCAGGCTTGAGGCAGGAGTTGTTGGCTGGATCAATTCAATCTCGCTGCCGCCGGGACCGCCTAGTGGGAGAAAGGCAATACGGACCTCCTCAGAGGGAACATCTTTGATTGTACTGGGAGTAATGCCCAGGGTATCACGATAAAAAGAGAGCGCCTGCTCAAGATCGCGGACAATAATAGCGACGTGATCGATACGTTTTTCCATCCAAAGAGCCTCCTCTGTCGAGAAATCGTGTCATCTCCAGAAGTACAAAAGCGACACGAACTTAATGACCACAGCGAACCACATGAAGATCGCTCAAATTCAGCTGTAAAGGCACGACAGAGAAGATGCCGATACTGCGCTGAATCGCACTGGTCAGCGTGCGCAGGGCCATCAGGGCGCTAATACGTGTCTCTTCGCTATAGTGCAATTGATCGGCGGCCTGATCAAACTCAGCCTGAGTCAGAACTTCAAATGAAAGATTCGGCTTCACCAGCACGCTCAGATCAAGATCGACATAAGAAAGGCGATCAGGTTGAATTACAGCAGGCTGAATAATTGCGGCATAGGTATGTTTAAGCACATGCTCATCATAGAAAGCACTCAGCATATACCAGCGTTCAGGCCAGAAAAACTGCACACAGTTACTGCGTAGAGGGCGGGTCCCGGTAGCCCAACGCATCGATGTGCCAGCAGGAAGCCAGAGACGAACAAGATCATTACGATTGAGAGATGACTGCTCATCGCCGAGTTGGATCTGTCGATCCAGTTTATACGCACTCCACGAGCCACGCCATAGCTTCTCATAACTGCGGCTCTCCACCAAAAAATTCTGTTGCATACAAGATCTCCCTTCGGTCACCACATAGTACGTAATCAAGACATAACCGTCAAGCATAGAAAGCAATTAGTTCTATCGTAGAGGGCATACATAACAGTGTGGTACAAGTGAAGTAGAACATCTTTCACCATCCCACTTAAGAAATATATTGATTATTAAGAGTTGCATCATTTTTCTCCCCCTGTAATAAAACGCAAAGAACACGCTGATCTGTTCCATTCTCTATAAGAGGCAAAAAAGAGGAGCAAACAGGTACTACATACAGCTATTTCCCTACTTGTATCTACGCTCTTTTTGTGCTTATTTTCTCAGAAAGTAGCTGGTTCAATGTTGTACAATAGAAAGACTCTGCATTGATTAAAAGTAAGACTATAGAGACAAGGTATTCATGCGCTGCCCAAACTGCCAGACCGAGAATCCGAGCCAGGCAAAATACTGCCTTGAATGCGGTAACCGTCTGAGCCCTTGCCCACATTGTGGTACCATCAATCTGCCCATTGCCAAATTTTGTATAGAATGTGGTACTGCGCTTCAGCCTGGAAAAATGCGTTCAGAAGAGACTACGCCAATGCCTGTAGTAGAGAGCATAGCGCCAGGTCAGCGGAGTGGCTCTCAAGGGGAAATTGCCGAACTGCTCCTACCGCCTGAAGAGCGGCGGATCGTCACAATTATGTTCGCAGATATCACCGGTTATACGCCACTAGCTGATCGGCTAGATCCAGAGGATATGCGTGCAATTCTGACAGGCTATTTCAATTTAATGACAGAGCAGATACGCAAACATGATGGCACAGTTGAAAAATATATTGGTGATGCGGTCATGGCAATTTTTGGCTCACCAATCACCCACGAGGACGATCCGGGCCGGGCGATCAGAGCGGCGCTGGATATGCAGGAGGCACTGAACAAGTTCAACGAACAGCGTCTACAAAACAGCCAGACAGCAATGCGTTTACAGATGCGCATAGGGATAAATACCGGTGAGGTTGCAATTCCCAACAACGTCACGTATCCGCGGCAGGATTTTCTGATTACCGGGGATGCCGTCAACGTAGCGGCAAGATTGCAACAGAGCGCAACCCCTGAGACAATCCTGGTAGGAGAGCGGACATATCTGACAACACGAGAGGTCTTCGACTTTCGTGCGCTTGCGCCGCTGCATATCAAAGGAAAGCCAGAGCCAATCAATGGCTATGTCGTGTTGGGTCTTCAGAGATTCACCACAGCAATCGCCCCACATCCACGAGGCATTGAAGGCAGGCGAGCCCCGCTGGTAGGACGAACGCTGGAATTAACGTTGCTACACGCCAACTACGCCCGTGTGATTGCAGAGCGGCATCCGCATCTGATTACCATCCTGGGACCACCGGGCATTGGGAAATCGCGGCTAGTGCGCGAATTCGTTGCACGGGAACAGGAGAAGCAGAAAAGCGCATCCTCACTGGGAAAAAATAATGCCCCAAAAGTCTTGAAAGGGCGCTGTCCACCTTATGGAGAGGGCATTACCTACTGGCCCTTAATTGAGATTCTGCGTTCGCTACTTCAAGCGCAAGAAGAGGAGACCATTGAGGCATTACAAGAGCGTTTTGTGCAACTTGTAAGTGAGACACTCAAGAATGCCAGGCGCAACGAGCTGGCAGAAGAGATCGCCGAAACATTGCTTCGTAGCATCGGGCGCGATCTCAGTGGCAAAGTCTTTAGCGCGAATAAAAGCTGGTCGAAGCGTGATTACCAGGTCAGCATCCACAACCATAGTACAAATGCCACAGTCAAACAAGGCGCACAGGTCGCCCTGCTGAGAGCATGGCGGGTACTGCTAGAGGCGTTGGCAGAGCAACAACCACTCATTATCATTGTCGATGACCTGCAATGGGCTGATGAAGCATTACTCGATCTGCTAGAATATCTCACGGATCGAATTACCAGTGTGCCGATACTCTTTCTCTGCCCGGCGCGGCCAGATTTTTTTGAGCGCAGAAAGGACTGGGGTGGTGGACAACGCAATTTTACCACTATCGAATTAGAGGCTCTTTCGCAAGAAGAGAGCAACGAGCTGGTCGATGCCCTCCTCAATTTCAGTGAACTACCAGAAGTATTACGTTACACCATTCTGACACGATCCGAGGGCAATCCTTTCTTTGTTGAAGAGCTGGTACGCATGTTTATTGACCAGCACATCCTGGTCTGTGAAGAAGATCAAGAGCAGAGTAACACCCATTGGCGGCTCAATGCAGCGAACGAAACAATCTTGCACGAGATGACAAGCGCGGAAGAGAGAGCGGATGACACGCTGATTACTATGCATTATCTGCTCCCGCTCCAGCATGTACCAGATACGATTTCAGGGCGTACTGGCCGCCCGCGTCGATCTACTCAACCCCACAGAAAAGCTCATTTTGCAGTATGCCACTATTATTGGACGAACTTTTCCGCTGGCGGCCTTAATTGAGTTGGCGGTAGGACTGAGTAGAGAAACGATTCTTAACGCACTCACAGCCCTCACCTACCGGGATTTTATAGTTGAAAGTACCAGAATGCGGAGTCCAGTAGACCAGGAGGGCAGTTTTAGCTTTAAGCACGTCTTAATTCGCGATGTCGTTTATAACAACATCCCGCGTATGCGTCGTTCGCTAGAGCATGCACGGATCGCACTCTGGTACGAATGCCAGAACAGCGAACAAAAAGAAGCCCATGTTGAATTTCTCGCCTATCATTATCAACAAGCGCTGCTGAACTGGTCACTAGGATTCTCACTGACAGTTGCGGATTTTGAGCAGCTAGCCGCCCCCGTCTCAGCGCCCCTCACGCGGGAAGAGCTACGACAACGAGCGATCAAATATCTTATGATAGCAGGAGACCAGGCCCTGCACAGCTATTACACCATTCGCGCCCTCCAGGCTTATAACGATGCATTTGATCTACTCTCTGACAACGAGAGCAGTCCATTAGAGATCATTCAAATCCATACGCGTCTGGGTGATGCACATTTCCAGCGTGGAAACGTCGATGATGCCTGGCAGGAATACCGGCGTGCGTTACGTATAGCAAATAACGAAGAAAAATCGGTGGCAGGAATAAACCAGCTAGACCTATATGAGCGATTAGCAGAGCTAGGAACGCGTTGGCGGGCCATGTTCAGAAATGCGCCAGATCTCGTTGAGACACGAACGTATATAGATGCCGGGCTACAATTGCTGGGAGAAGGGCCATTAAGTCATACCAGAGTTGCCTTCCTCACCTATCAAACCTTCTGGTATACACGCAATCTTGAAAGCGCAAGCTATGCCCGCAAAGCCGAGCTAGCCGAGCAGGCCCTGGCAAGCGGGCATGAAGCATTGCGAATGGCCGAAGAATTGAAAGATCCGCGAGCGCGTTCACTCACACTGGATGGACTTAGCTTTATTTACGCTGAGTATCATCGTTACAACGAAGCCCATAGCCTCCAACATCGAAGGCAGGCGCTGGAAGGTGAGCTGACAGACAGGGGAGAGCTCTATGATCTCTACATTTCATTGGGCTATATCCATGAAAGAGTTGACGACTTTCCCAATGCCCTGATGTGGTTTGGACGAGCCTGGAGCAATGCCCAGACAATGGAGAGTCCTCAACTCCTCCTGGGCTGCCTGGTCGGAAGAATGCGTGCCTGGCGGCAGTGGAATCGCTGGGAGAGCGCTCAGCAGGTTGCCCATGAAATATTGAACTTCATCGAGCAGTATCAGCAAGATGAAAAGCGGCAGCTATGGGCACTGGAAACACTTGCCACCATAGCCTATCGCACAGGTGAGCAGGCGGAGGGTGATCAATACGCCAGACGATACAAACGCCTGATAGATCAGCAAGGAGAGCGAGCAGAAGAGAACACACAGAGCCTCTTGAGTAGTAAGATGCACGCTATTTATCTAGCACGAGAAGACTGGACAGAGGCCCTGAGAGAGTATCAGGCAAAGCTACAAAGTAGTGAGCCATTGCCTTCGCCAGAGGTGCTTGCGACCCTGGCAGAGTTGCTAGTTGCGACCAGAGCGAGCGAGGAAGAGCAGGAGAAAATCTGCGAGAGAGCGATCAACCAGGCAGAAAGTTCTGGAGCAAGAAAGAGCCTGGTTATAGCTCTACGAGCACAAGGACGGATGTTTCTTGGACGACAGATCTGGAATCTGGCAGAAGATAATCTACGCAATGCGCTGCGTTACTGCGAAGTACTGGATATCCCGTGGGAGCGAGCCATCACGCTTTACTACCTGGGAGATCTCTACAAGCAGAGAGCCAGGCGCGATGATATTGTCACGACAGCGGCTCAAAGAAACGCAGACCAGAGCCGGGCACGCTATCATTTCGAGCGGGCGCTAGGTTTTTTTGAAGCGCTCAAAGCGCGTCCCAGTATAGAGCGGGTGCGCAAAGCATTGAGCAGTGAAAACAACATCCTGGTCTAATACTCCCATAGAGAAGGCGCGTGCCAGAGTTGCGTCGAGTCCCAGATTGGTCCCATAGTTGGAGGAGAGACAGAGATATGAATATGCGCAAGATTGACGCCGGCGCTTTGTAAGCTCGTATACATACTCTTACGAGCCAGTTCCGGAGTATTGTTCGTACGGCTGAGATGCGAGAGCCAGAGCCAGCGCACACCGTCAGCACGCCAGGTACGCAGGACAGCTTCAGCGGCTTGATCGTTTGAGAGATGACCAGAGGAGCTAAGAATACGTTGCTTCAAAGTATAAGGATAGGGACCACGCAACAGACGCTGCCGATCATGATTTGATTCTAACACCAGCAGGTCGGCGAGCTGAATTTTTGCCAGCATAAAATCAGTAACCTCACCGCTATCAGTAACCACACAGATCCGACAGCCACCAGCGCGCAAAAGATAGCCACAAGGAGCAACCGCATCATGTGAAATAGGGAATGAGCTTATTTCAATATCACCAACGATACAGCTTGTGCCAACGGGCAAAGAAAGAAAGTTCCGGCCCAGAAGCGAGCCAGGCGTTATCGGAGTAAGATCAGGTATTGTAGAAGAAGGCTGGAAAAGGGAGACCTCCTGTTCAGGAGCAATAGGCGTCAAAGAGCCAGATTCATTGCGCCAGGAGCCAGAGGTAATACTTTCAGAGATAGCCTGAAGCGTGCGCGGATCGGTGATAATCGGGGAAGTGAGACGCCGCGCGAGAAAAGGAAGGCCAATTACATGATCGCTATGCTCGTGCGTAATCAGAATACCCTGAAGTTGGGAAAGCTCCACGCCGACCTGACGCAAGCGCGTAGAGAGTACACGGCCAGAGAGACCGGCATCAATCAGAAGTTTAGTACGACCCTGGGGGCCAGCCTCAACGAGTAATGCATTGCCGCTACTACCGCTAGCGAGAGAGATTGCACGCATGAAATGTCACCTGTTATTTCCCTTAGCGAATAAGAGAATAAAGCTTATTTAAGTTACGATAGGCCCAACAGGCGCTGAGCATTGCCACCCAGTACCAGGGCTAGAGCATCTGCATCCAGGCCTGATTGTCGAATATGTTGGATAACGCGGCTCTGACGCAACAAACCATAGTCGCTGGCGAAGAGAATACGATCAGCTCCCACAAGTTGGGACGCAACCGGAAAGATTGTCTTCCGGTAGAGATACAAAGACGCAGCAGTATCATACCACACGTGAGCCGCCGCCTGCTGAATCTCCGGCATAAGACAATAAAAAGGCAGGCCGCCCCCCCAGTGAGCAGCAATAAAGCGGACATCGGGAAAAGCATTGAGAAAAGCGACGATATCGGGAATTGAGACATTGCCTTTGCCTGGATAGATATGGCCGACAGGTTCACTGCAATGCGAAAGGACCAGGAGTTGATACTGGCGGACAAGCTCCATAAAAGGCGTCAACAAGGGAATATCAGAGAGACGATAGCCCTGACCGTGCGGCATAAGCTCGCCCAGGCCGATCATGCCACCCAGAGCACAGCGCTCAAGTTCGTATAAAGCGCGGGCACCGGCAGCAGGTTGCAAGACAGCCATACCATAGAGGCGCTTTGGATAGCGACGAATAGCGTCAAGGACATAGCTATTGGTCTCTTCGATCAAGCCTGGATCAGTCCAACCAAACGAGAACGTCACCGAAGCAGCAACGCCAGAGCTATCCATTTCGGTGATAAGATCTTCAGCAGTAGCCATTGAGGCACGAGGATTGCTATAGAGTTCGTTAAACCAGGGATCGCGTTGACAGTAGCGCTCACGATGTTGACAGATATCCGGTGGGAAAATATGGGTATGGAAATCAATAATCATGGCTTCGTTCTCATAGCTCTATTTAAGAAAGCCCGAAACATCGATATAAATTCAGTATGGCATACTTCAAGAACATCTACAAGATCCATAAAAAACTTCTCTTCTGCCAAAGGATAGGGGTAGGGGAGAGCCATCGAGCAAGAAGAAGCGTTGGCCAACGGGAGACGGGCAAGCCGCTCTGCCCTACGAGAGTCTGACCATCCTACAAGCAAAGATTAACAGAGTACTACGCAGAAAAGCACAAGAAAGATTGTTGATCTTTCTTCCCACTAATAATCTGCTCGCCCACACCGAATTGCTGTAACGTTTTTCCTCGCTAATTCGTGGTCAAAGTAGACAGAATAATATCGTTATACGATATTATTGGAATAGTCAGAATGCAAGCGTAGTGCGATAGAGATATTTTTCAGAGAGGATACTGATATGAGCATGCATATCATTGTTGCATCGCTCGGTTTTCCAGCATGGCTGCGTGTAAGTCACTTCATTAATCTGCTCTTCATTGGTCTATTAATTCGCAGTGGTCTACAAATTCTAGGAGCGCATCCCCGGTTGTACTGGAATGATGGATGTAAGCCAGAAAGCGCATGGCTCAACCTGACGAGACGGAAAATTCCGAAAGACAAATTATATACATCGATGGATGATGAAGTTCCTGTTTCTCCAGTGCTCGCCTTACCCGGTAAAGACAACCTTGGTCTTGGCCGCCATTGGCACTTCTTTTCCGTTATTTTTTGGGTGCTTAATGGCTTAATTTATATAATCTTGCTTTTCACGACAGGTGAATGGGTCCGGCTTATCCCAACATCCTGGGATATTGTGCCACGTGCCTGGGATACACTACTCACCTATCTGACGTTTCATATCCCGCCAGCTAGCGACTTTCACCCGTATGATCCACTGCAACAACTGGCGTATGCAGGCGTGGTTTTTCTCCTGGGGCCATTTATGATCTTGACGGGCGCTGCGATGTCTCCGGCAATTGAGGGACGTTTCCCCTGGTATATCAAACTCTTTGGAGGAAGGCAGGTCGCACGAAGTCTCCATTTTCTATCGCTTCTAGCCTTCATTGCCTTCATCATTGTACACACAGCGCTTGTTCTGATTGTGCATTTCTCGGACAATATTCGGGATATCGTTCTGGGCACCACGCAATCCAGTTTTACGTTTGCCGTTGTCATTGCCCTGATTGCACTTGCATTTGTTGCTGCGATCTATGTATGGGCATCCTGGTACACCTTGCGCCATAAGCGCCAGATGCAACATACACTTGGCGGAGTCGTTGATCCTACACGAAAGCTGCTTTTGCATGATATCACCTCGAAGCAAGACTACAAGAAATCCGACATCTCACCCTATTTCTGGGTAAATGGTCGTCCACCAGTGGAAGAGGAATTTGAACGGCTAGCAGCAAACAACTTTGTGGATTGGCGATTAGAAGTTTCCGGTATGGTTGTTAGCCCGCTCTCCCTCTCACTGGAGGATCTGAGGAAGCTGCCAAAGCAGTCTCAGACCACCAAGCACAACTGTATACAGGGCTGGTCGGGAGTTGGAGAGTGGGCGGGGGTACCAGTCACAGAGATAGTGAAATACAGTGGAGCATCGCCTGAAGCAAAGTATGTCGTCTTCACCTCTTATCAGCGTGGAGCTCAGGCTTACCCACAGGGAAATCAAGAGGAAAAAGAGCGACTCTTTTATGAAGTCATTGATAGAGAACTGGCAGAACATCCCCAGACCATTCTCGCCTATGAAATGAACGGGGAGACGCTGCCACTTGAACATGGAGCCCCCTTGCGTCTGCGCTGTGAAACACAGCTCGGATACAAAATGGTGAAGTATCTGCACTCGATTGAGTTTGTTGCAGATTACCATAGCATCGGGCAGGGGCAGGGCGGCTATCGAGAAGATGTGCAATTTTATGGAAAAGGAGCGGAAATTTAAATGAGTAAGCAAGTAAGTGATTTTCTATTGGAGCGACTTTCGGCATGGGGGGTAAAGCGTATCTTTGGCTACCCCGGCGATGGAATAAATGGTATCCTGGGCGCACTGGGGCGTCACCAAGACCTCTTCGAGTTTGTGCAGGTACGGCATGAAGAGATGGCAGCATTTATGGCAACGGCCCATGCCAAATTTACAGACGAGGTCGGTGTCTGCTTAGCCACATCAGGTCCGGGCGCTATTCACCTTTTAAACGGCCTGTATGATGCAAAAATGGATCATCGGCCCGTTGTTGCAATCGTCGGCCAATCGGCAACAACCGCGATAGGAGGCAATTATCAACAAGAGGTTGATCTCGTCTCCCTATTTAAAGATGTAGCAGGCGAATATGTTTATATGGCCTCCAGCCCTGTTCAGATACGGCAGCTTGTTGACCGTGCAATGCGTATTGCCACCACAGAGCGTTCCGTGACCTGCATCATTATTCCAAAAGATGTGCAAGAGATGGAAGCTGTAGAGGCACCGCCCCATACCGCGAACACGGTCCATACAGGACTCCATTACTCTGCGCCACGCGTTGTGCCAACCGAGGGTGATCTTATGCGTGCGGCAGAGATTCTCAATGCAGGTAAAAAGGTGGCTATTCTTATTGGTATCGGAGCGAAAAATGCCGCCGACGAGGTAATTGAAGTAGCAGATCTACTTGGGTGCGGAGTGGCAAAAGCGTTACTTGGAAAACAGGTGCTCCCGGACGACCTCCCCTTTGTAACGGGTTGCATTGGCTTGCTCGGTACAAAACCAAGCTATGACATGATGATGGGTTGCGATACGTTCTTGATGATCGGCTCAACATTCCCTTATGGGCAATTTTTGCCAAAAGAGGGGCAGGCGCGGGGCATCCAGATTGATATTGATGGGCGCAACCTGAGCCTGAGATATCCAATGGAATTGAACTTAATTGGCGACAGCAAAGAGACCTTGCGGGCGCTTATCCCCTACTTGCAGAGAAAGACAGATCGTTCGTGGAGAGAAAAGATCGAGGCGGACTACCATGAATGGTGGAAAGTAGTCGAGGCACGAGCGATGGAGGCGGCGGACCCACTCAACCCCGAACGCGTCTTCTGGGAACTTTCGGAGCGGCTTACAGAGAACTGCATTCTCAGCGGTGATGCAGGCACAGCAACCAACTGGTATGGACGCATCATTAAGATGAAGCGGGGCATGATGGGTTCACTTTCAGGCAGCCTGGCGACAATGGGACCAGCCGTGCCCTATGCCATTGCGGCCAAATTCGCCTATCCAGACCGTCTGCCGATAGCATTGACGGGGGATGGAGCCATGCAGATGAATGGTCTGAATGAAATGATTACCGTAGCCAAATACTGGAAACAGTGGAGTGATCCCCGGCTGATCTTCCTGGTACTTAATAACCGCGACCTAAATCAAGTGACGTGGGAGATGCGTATCGAGTCCGGCAATCCGAAGCTAGAGTCTACGCAGGACCTACCCGACTTCCCCTATGCCAGCTATGCCGATTCGATTGGCTTGAAAGGTATTCGCGTAGATAGGCCAGAGGATGTTGGAGCAGCGTGGGATGCGGCTCTTTCGGCTGATCGGCCTGTCATCTTCGAGGCCTATGTCTCCGGAGACATCACCACAATTCCGCCACATATCAGCTTTGAGCAGGCGAAAAACTATGGTACGGCCCTGTTAAAGGGTGATCCAAATGAAGGAAGCATCATCAAAGAATCTGTGAAGAGTGTAGTTGAAGGCATTCTGCCGCATAAAGGCTAAGCCATAGAAGGAAGCAGGTGTAGGTATGGCGAGCACAAAATTTGGTGACAACGGCGTCGCCATCGAGCGGCTTGAGGTCTCAGCCTACACAGTGCCAACCGACTCCCCTGAGTCGGATGGCACCTACGTCTGGGACAAAACAACAATAGTGATTGTGGAGGCAAGTGGGGGAGGAAAACGGGGCCTGGGTTACACCTATGCAGACGTCTCGACGGCAACGTTGATACAGACCATGCTCGCTCATGTAGTACAGGGACAAAATGCGATGAATGTCCCTGGTTGCTGGCTTGCGATGGTTGAGGCTATCCGCAATTTAGGGAGGCCGGGCATCGCGTCGATGGCAATTTCGGCGATTGACGCGGCACTCTGGGATCTGAAAGCGCGTCTCCTCGATCTGCCACTGGTCACACTACTTGGCGCAATACGAGAAACGGCTCCAATCTACGGGAGCGGTGGTTTTACCTCGTATTCGCGTGAGCAGCTACAAAAACAGTTAGGCGGTTGGGTTGCCGAAGGTATTCCGCGTGTCAAAATGAAGATCGGGCGCAATCCTGATAGAGACCCTGAGCGCGTGGCAGAGGCGAGGGAAGCAATTGGCGCAGATACAGAGTTATTTGTCGATGCTAACGGAGCATATGGACGCAAAGAGGCAAGCGCAATGGCCGAGATATTCGCCCTGGAATCTGGTGTGACATGGTTCGAGGAACCGGTCTCTTCAGATGATCTAGAAGGGCTACATATGATCCGTGATCGCGCACCAGTCGGGATGGATATTGCGGCTGGAGAATATGGATATGATCTGTGGTACTTCCGCCACATGCTAGAGGCGAACGCAGTAGATGTCTTGCAGGCCGATGCCACACGTTGTGCAGGCATTACGGGTTTTCTGCGTGTCGGGGCACTGTGCGAAGCCCGTTCACTCCAACTCTCAGCCCATTGCGGGCCAGCACTCCACGTTCACCCCTGCTGTGCCGTGCCCAATTTCCGACACATGGAATACTTTCACGATCATGTGCGGATCGAGCATCTGTTTTTCGATGGAGTGATAACTCCTGTGAATGGGGCACTACGGCCCGATCTCTCGCGTCCAGGTATGGGGCTTGAACTGAAACGCGCTGATGCGGCGAAGTACGCAGTCT
>CAVZQK010000043.1:0-9002 GCA_963777355.1 uncultured Chloroflexia bacterium | reverse complement strand
ACCCTGGTGCAAGGATTAGCCTTGCAAACGCCTCCACGTTCTGCTGCTTCCATCCATCGCCAGGTCGTTGAGATTGCCAGACAGCAGGGGTGGAAACCGCCCAGCTATCAGCGAGTTCGCCACATTATCAAGGGCCCTGATCCTGCACTGGTGACGATGGCCCATCAAGGAGCAGCAGCCTACCGCGAGGAGTTTGATCTCCTCTATCGCGAGAAGCCTCCCACGCTAATGCGATGTGGCAAGCGGATCATACCCCCTTTGACTTTTGCTTCTGGATGAAGCAGGCAAACCTGCCAAGCCCTGGCTCACCGCCATCGAAGATGACTACAGCCGGATGATTGTCGGCTATCGGCTCAGCTTTCAACCATCCACCGCGTTGACCACTGCACCACACTTCGACATGCGATCTGGCGCAAAGAAGATCCTCGCTGGCATGCCTATGGCATTCCGACCGTCTTTTACAGCGATCACGGCTCCGATTTCACCAGCAAACACATGGAACAGGTCGCCGCTGATTTGCCATGGAGCTGATCTTCTCCCAATGAGTATTCCTCGTGGTCGTGGCAAAGTGGAACGCTTTTTCCGCAGTGTGGAGCAGTTGTTTCTGCAAGATATTCCAGGATATGCGCCATAGGGATCGACCGGAGCGAAGGCGACCCTGACCTTACCAGCCTTTGAACAGCGCTTTCGGACCTGGCTGCTTTAGGACTATCATCACCGGTGTTCACGATGAAACGGAGTGTAAACCCCAGGAGCGGTGGGAAGCAGGGGGATTTGTGCCTCGAATGCCCACGTCGCTCGAACAATTCGACCTGCTGCTTTTAACCGTCGCGAAAACGCGTCGGGTGCAGCAGGATGGCATCCGTTTTCAAGGATACCGCTACATCGATCCAACCCTGGCAGGCTATGTCAAAGAGGAGGTCGTGATCCGATACGATCCCGCCGACTGGCCGAAATTCGGGTCTTTCACCAGGAACGTTTTCTCTGCCGTGCGATTTGCCAGGAATTCAGCGACAGAACAGTGAGCTTGAAGGAGATCGAGAAGGCCAGGTCTGTTCGCCGCAAACAGGTCCGAGAGGAACTGGGAGTGCGAGAGGCTATGGTCGATCAGTATATGGAAATCCATCACCCAGCCGACACCCGCAGCCAAAAACGGTAGTAGCGGAACCAGCACAAGTCGAATCGCGGCCACCACTCAAGAGGTACATCAATGACTAATCAAAACGGGGAAATCCTCCCAGCTTTGTGGAGACGAAAAGCTATCGCCGCTTTGGCGAGATGTGTGACGCCTGTCGGCGTGCTCGTGTGGTTGGCCTGGGCTATGGTCCCCCAGGCACGGGCAAAACCAAAGTCCGCCAAACAGTATGCACAATGGAGCTTGTTCAAACCCTTCTTACCAGAACCCTTGATCACCTTTACGGGACGCAATGCGACGGATGGCCTGTATCCCTATCGGCCCTTTACCTTGGCTTCCGCTCCCTTGGACACCTCTATGCAAGAGTGTCGACCGTGTTCTATACCCCTCCGGTTTCGGCCTCGGTCGCACGCCTCGAAAAAGAGGTATTGACCGTGTTCGCAGCTTTTTCCTATCTGGTCGAGGCGGCCAACCAACGCTATCAGGGCAAAGAAGAGTTTCTGGTCACACGCCGCTTTTCGCATTTCATTGAGCTCTTGATCGTCGATGAAGCCAATCGGCTCAAAGACGCTGGATTGAACTCATCCGTGATTTTGCGGACCGTGGAGAGTTTGGCCTGGTGTTGCTGGGGATGCCTGGCCTGGAAAAGCGTGTCGCGCGCCCCACAACTCTACTCACGTATTGGGTTTGCGCATGAGATGGACCGTTATCCCAGGAGGAAATGCGGATTTTCTGGAGAAGCGCTGGAGTCATCAGTGTCAAGCCCTATTCTGATGATTTTACCGATAAAGAGGCGGTTGCCACGATTTCGTATTACGAAAGGAAATATTCGCTTGATTGAACGTCTCATGATGCAGGTAGAGCATGTCTGGTGGCAAACCAACTCAAGGTGGTCACCAAAGAAGTGGTCGAGACGGCACGCCAAAATCTCATCATTGGACCTGGTTGATCGAGCACCCAACGAGAGGTGTCTCAAAATCGTTCCTTTGCTGAAACATGAACAATCTTCCTCTTAACTGTTGTGAGAGAATTGAGGATGAGTTGTTCGTATCCAGTTCTACAAGGACGTTTTGATCACATACAAACCAAGTGCATACGAAAGGATTCTGACCTATGAGCACGTTACCATCCGATGTTCCTCAAACATCGCCGCAGCCTGGGGGCCTCGTCGCCTTCGTGAGGCGTCACCCATTATTCTTTTACTTTTTTCACCTTTCTCTTGGTCTGGCTGGGCTGGGTGCCCCTGGTTCTTTCTCAGATGGGACTCCTGCCCTTTCGCTTCCCTGGCCCACCCGGAGCAAATCTTGGCATATTGGGGGGATTTCTCGGCCCCATCGGCTCGGCCTTTCTCTGCACCGCACTAATATCGGCAAGGCCGGTCTGCGCCAGTTCTTGCGCCGCTTTATTCTCTGGCGGGTCGGTTTTCAATGGTATGTCTTTGCGGTCCTGGCCTGCCCCATTCTCATCATGCTGGGCATCTTCGCCACCGTGCCCAACGCTCTGTCGGCTTTTATTCCCTCTATGCTGCCTAGCGTGCTTCTCCTGTTTGTGGGACTGCTTATCGCGGAGATGTTCGTCAGTGGTCTGATTGAGGAGCCGGGCTGGCGCGGCTTTGCTCTGCCACGTCTGCAAGAGCGCTATGGTCCTCTCACAGGCAGCCTTATTCTCGGGTTCTTCTGGGGACTCTGGCACCTACCCGTATTCACGATCCAGGGCTATGATGGCGCTGGACCTGGCTTCCTCGGCATCATCATTCCCTGGACAGAATTTACGGTCGCCCTCATGGCCATGTCGATCATCATGACCTGGGTTTTCAACCACACGAAGGGCAGCATCCTCATTGCGATGATCACCCATGCGTCCATTGACGCTTTCCCAAGACCCTTACTCTTTCCCGCCAGCTATCTCAGCGCCCTGGCGTCTCCGCTCATCCTGGTCGCCTGGCCCGTCCTGGCTATCATCCTCCTCATCGTCACCCAAGGGAAGCTGGGGTATGGAGACGTTGCCACGCCAGGGTCACAGAGCCTCCTTTCTGACAGTGAGATCCTAGACAAAGCCGGAGCCGGAACGTTTGACAAGAAGGAGCTTTAGTTTGGAGCGGCCTACCCAGACCTCAACCAGGAACATCTTGCTCGCCTCCTTGAGGCGAGCAGGAGCGTACTCTTTGGGAAAGGGATTTGCCTGCACTGGTTCCGACTACGGGCAAATCCCTACTCCTCTCCGTTTTTCATCTGTTGGAATGGTCTCACAAACGTCCGTTTTCTGACACATTTGGTTCAGCTTTTTTGCCTTCCAATCCATTACCGCCGTGAGCGTGGTATAGCCTCTTGACCCGTCTCAAAAAACGTGCCAAAATCAACATCTCAGTTTTTTTCTCAGCGAGATGAGTAAGTGACACACAAGGAAGAGGTTCTATGAAGGTTGGCTATACACGGGTCTCCAAGCAGGAACAAAACGAAGCATTACAGAGAGATGCGTTGAAAGAAGCAGAATGTGAAAAATACTTCGGTGACAGAATGACGGGATCGAAGTTTGAGCGAAAAGGATTAGAGGATCTGCTGGCGTTTGTGCGCCCAGGCGACACCGTGATTGTATGGAAACTCGACCGTCTGGGACGCTCGCTCAAAGATCTCATCGAGACACTCAACCTTCTCAAAGATCGGGGAGTCGATTTTATCAGCCTCACCGAAAAAATTGACACCACCACGCCTGGAGGCAAACTCATCTTCCATCTCATGGGATCCCTGGCTGAGTTTGAACGCGACCTCATTCGTGAGCGCACGAATGCAGGGCTCGCCGCTGCACGAGCGAGGGGACGTGTCGGAGGAAGGCCGAAGAAATTGACGACCAACGGGAAAGTGGCCCTCGCTCGTCAGCTCTTTGCTGATCCGAATCAATCCATTTCAGAGATTTGCTCGACGCTGGAGATCTCCCGCTCGACATTGTACCGCTATGTCCGAGATGCCAAAATGGCATGGAAGCCCTCTGGTCCGCCCGCTTAATTATACAGAAATTTCCCGCAGAATGTTGGGATTTACAGCCTCCTTCCAGTTAACAGGTGCAACAATCTCCATCGAACTTGGGGTAGGCCTCAGGCAGAACTATTACTGTCTGACAGGCACAAAAAATATGGTCCCATTCTCGAATGGGACCATATGAAGGATTATCCTAAAAGCTAGTTTTACCATTTTCTAATAAAACGGCTTTATTGAGAGCTAAACAAGAGAAACACAAAGCTTTTTTCCAAGCGCATTCACATAGAGGCGCAACATTTCAAGTGTACAACTACTATATCCACATTGCTCTATTTGCTCTACTCGCGCTCTTGAAACGCCCATTTTCTTTGCAAGTTCAGCTTGTGAATCCAATGTCTAAGCGTGCTCTAGTAAGTTGCAACCATAAGTCATGTTCTTCAGCTATCTCAGCATAACGAGTCTGTGCCTCTGGAGTTGACAAAAGAGCATCACTCCATTCTTGATAGCACAGTTCCTCTGCTTCGATCTGACTCAATTGGTCATGAACAACTTCCTGCATCACAGCATCCTTTATCAAAGTTTCATCACTCTGCAACATATTGACATTGTAACACATAACGAGCATATTTCCTTGCAAATTTTCTCATTAGCTGTTCAGGATACTCCTCCTCATCTATAAATTCCAAGCATCAATATATTGTCGTATTTTTTGGCAGGTTCGTAATTTTTCTCTATCTCGTCTGAAGAAGTGGGTAAGATTGCAGTAGGGAGAGCACTCTACTCTCCCCACCACATGAAATCAAACTCTCGCTATGTACGCCTCATATCGTTTTTTTGCTCTAATTAGTTCACGACGAGGAACTTCCTGAGTCTTTTTATGAAAACCATGCAAAAAAACAATCTGCCGATTGGAGGTTAATAAAGTAAACCAGACGATAGGTATTAGTACACCTGGATGCCCGAAGTTCCCAAAGCTTCTCCTCCAAATGTTTGACCAGAGGCTCGCGTGCCTGAATATTTTGTACGCTAAGCTTCCTGATAGACTCTTTGATATACATCTGGTCGTCTTTGGAGAGTTGCCCCGAGAACTCTATAATAGGGCAGAAGCCATTTTCCTCCCTGTAGAAGGTTACTTTCCAAGGAAGATTCTCATCCAAGCATTCTGACCTTTCTTACTATTCACCACTATAATACGAATGCTTTTCCCAAAAGAAAGTTGTGCCAAAGAACTATAAAGAGTACAAAACTTTTAGAGCTTAATCTTTCTTGAAACATCAATGTCTCAATCAGCTCATAATGTCCACTCTTTATGTTTTTGTGACACCCGTGTCTCTTGAGAAAAACAATATCTCGCATGCTTGTAAATGTACAAATATTTTACTCTTTTATTGTAAAATAGGATTTATCTTCTGTCAAGAACACAGCACGTATGTACTTGAAAAACACCTCCTGCTTGTTCAAAATGTATGCATAACATATGAACATCGGAAGTCTTAACAATTGCTTGGATCTTTTTATCTAGTTTTGACCATTCACAAGGACAATACAGAAGCAAATTATTGAGGCAAAAAGGCCACGGCACTCGTGGGACGAGCAATTAATGCCTCGTAGATCAGCCCCATCCTCTCTGGAGGATAAGGCCTCTGGTGCGTCAGCCACCATTCAACAAGCGCAATTGATGAAGCTACAATATGCTGGGCCGCGATCTCTAAAGGTACGACACTTCCAGGAAGCGCGATACTAGCTTGAGCAGTCATCTCTGCCGCCCTTTCAGTCAGGCGCTGACGTAAGATATGACTACCCAACAAAACCCGCACAACTTCATTATGCTCCTGTACATAACAGAAAAGAAGTGTCCCTACCGTTGTGGAATCAGTCGAAGCAGACGGAGAACAAAGGAGTGTTGTTAGTTCTTCCAACACAACTTCCAGTACATCCTTGAGCAGTTCGTCTTTATCTCGATAGTGCCGAAAAAACGTCGTGTATCCAACATCAGCACGCTCAGTGATATCCCGAAATCGTCACTGCTTCATAGCCCTTTTCCAACGTCAAAGCAATTAAAGCTCTGGCAAGGAGTTGTTGCGTTCGTCTGATTCGGCGGTCCTGAGTCTGCACCTGTATTTCCCTCACTGAAAACTCTACAAAATTTGTTCCTCTTAGCATACCACAAACGCATAGTTAAAATAACCAGTCAAAATAGCAGTAGCAGAACTTTGTCTGTATCTACTACAACGTAATAAGAAATACAGGGTATTTCCTTGACTTTCCAAAATTTATGATATACGATGTTTCATAAGTAACAAATAATACCGTAAATTAAACCTTTTACTTATTGCTTATCGCTTTATCATAAAATGCGAGAAAGGAACCAGGTTGCTCATGGCTCACGCCCAGGAACCTTCGACGAGAGAGCAGGAAAAAGCGACTCGGTCCTGTCCTGTCGATCATAGTACACTTTCTAAACAAAAAACCGCTCCCGTTGTCGAGCCAGTTGGTCTTCCCATCGAGCTCGACGAAGGGGGAGTCTGGCATATACGTGGCTTTGAAGAAACACGAAGTATTCTTCGGAGCGGAGATACTAAGCAAGCAGGCTTTGGTGCTGAACAGATCGACAACGTAAAAATGCTGAAGAATAAACCTATTCTTTATCAGGAAGGGAAAGTTCACCACCAACAGCGAAAACAGACAGCGCGTTTCTTTACCCCTAAAACCGTTGGCAGCTATCGCCAATTTATTGAAGCGTTAGCAGATGAGCTTATTGGACAATTAAAACTGCGCCGGAGAGTTGATCTAAGTAATCTAAGCCTGGCGCTGGCCGTACCAGTTGCTGCGCGTGTGGTGGGTCTGACAAGTAGTACAATACCAGGTATGGACAAAAGGCTCGAGGCTTTCTTTCATCAGCCATCGACTCAAGGGCCTGAATCTGCCCTATCCAAATGGTTACACCTCAGAAAACTGCACGCATTGCTCAATCAGGTACATACACTCTCATTCTACTTCTTTGATGTCCAACCGGCGATCAAGGCGCGTAAACGTCAGCCCCAGGACGATGTCATCTCGCACCTGATTAGCTTAAACTATTCAAACCCTGAAATCCTTACTGAATGTATTACCTACGCCGCCGCTGGTATGGCAACAACGCGTGAATTTATTAGCACTGCTGCCTGGCACCTTCTTGAACAGCCTGCCCTTAAAGCTCGCTATCTGGAAGCGCCCGAAGAAGAACGTTTTGAGATGCTTCATGAGATCTTACGCCTGGAGCCAGTCGTGGGACATCTCTATCGCCGTGCTACAAGCGATATTACGCTTGCCAGTCAGGGAAAAGAGCAGGTAATTCCTGAAGGCGCTTTGATAGATATTCATATCTATTCAGCCAACGCGGTGAATCAGTAGTTGGAGAGAACCCTCTGGCTCTCTGCCCCGGACGTTCCATAAACAGTGACCGTGTTCCTTCGATGCTTATGGGCTTTGGCGATGGTGCCCACCGTTGTCCTGGCTCATTTCTTGCTATTCAAGAGACCGATGTCTTTCTGCAACGCTTGCTGGCACTTGAGACGCTACGCATTGAGGGTCGGCCCTCAATGAAATGGAACGATGTCACGACAGGCTACGAGATACGTGAGTTTCATATCTCGCTCAACTAGTGGGTTAGCTCCACCTAAATATAGTGCATCTACCAGGCAGTGTGATATTTAAATGATCACGCTGTCTGTTCTCTTCTCTTGACTTTTTATTTGACTTTATTGTATCTTGCGCAAGATAAGAAAAATCTTTGAGGAATAAGCATGAGCAATTCTTCGCGTAAACATGTTTCATCGGGCTCACCATACGAGCCGCGCCTGGGCATTGCCCGCGCCGTACGGATTGGGCCAATGATCGCGGTTGGAGGCACTGCGCCTATCGGCCTGGATGGTCAAACAATGACGCCGGGTGACGCATCGGCTCAAGCACAGCGCTGTTTAGAAATCATTCGTACAGCCCTGGAAGGTCTGGGAGCAGATCTTTCACACGTTATCCGCACGCGCATTCTTCTCACACGCATTGCCGACTGGGAGAGCGTAGGGCAAGTACATGGCACATTCTTTGGTGAGGTCCGCCCGGTTACGACGGTGATGCAGGTATCAAGTTTTGCTGATCCTGACTGGCTTATCGAAATCGAGGCCGATGCCTATATCGGGTAAACCAGGATCTGTGCAAACCCATTGAGGCAACATAAGCTTGAATTTTCGATACTCAGAGGCTCACTCTCATAAAAAATGAGCCTTCTTTCTCTGCCTAGCGTGAAGATGGGAGGCGAAAGAGGAAACCTTACTCAGCTATGGCCTCATCAACAAAGACTACCTCATAGAAATGGGGATCGAACTAGTAGCGAGCTGTGAGAGGGCTCCGAGCTGAGAAGCTGTTTCAGGGCTCTGCAACATCGCCTCGAAATCTGCTTGACTACGCCACTGGGCGTAGGTGGTTACTTTCGTTCCATCCAGGCTTTTGTGATAATTATTTGAAATGTAACCAGGAAACTTCGTTATTGTGCTTTGGGCTGCTTCAACGAGCACATCGACGAGCTGTTGCTGGTTCTCTGGGGAAACTGTGAAGACGTTGATGTGGGTAACGATGTTTTTGTCAGTTGTAATGCGTGTCATGTTCTTCTTCTCCTTCTCAGATAGACGAGAACAATATAACTTTTGAAGCATCCTATCTTCTATTCTTTGCAAAGATACAAAAAACGGTAACAGGTATTCAGAAATGGCGTCAGGCTCTATTTTTACCCAACAAAAAAAGAGCGCCAGCTCTCATTTTGCGAGCCAACACTCTTCTTGTGCGATGTCATACACCGAACAACCAACCAACGACTGTATCTTTCCTCAATTTTGCCGAGACCACGAGCTCTTGAA
>CAVZQK010000042.1:0-204197 GCA_963777355.1 uncultured Chloroflexia bacterium | reverse complement strand
TTAGGTTACAGGATCAGACAAATTTAGAGCAGAAGGTTTTTCAGTGAAGCCCGAATACAGAAAAATAGGTATAAGACAATAGAAGCTACCAACGAACCTATTTTTTCAGGATACAGAAAAGATATTCCCTCAAAAAAGAAGAAGATAGGTTTAAAGCCCCTCCATCCCCTCTGTGAGGTTTTTAGGTAGAACAAAGACGGCAATTTCTTGTACAAAACCACAACGTCGCTATTTTTGGTGATGTTTCGTGCGGAAGAACAATAGGAGTTGACCGAAAGCCCCAGGAAGTACACTTTCCCACAGAGAGACCTACACAAAAGTATTTATGACAGCAGTATATATGGAGGGAAGTCCGGATGAATACGACGACAGCAACAGTGGCGGAGACTATCGAAGTAGCCCTGCGCATTCAGGCAGAGCCAGAGAATATGAATTTAAGTGATCCAAGTCGGTTCTATCGCTATGAAATTGGTCAGGTTGATCTGCTTTCAAGCGAAGAGGTGACCGATCTGGCCCAGCGTATCGAGCGTGGCAAAGCCAGCAAGCGGGCCAGAAGCAGCACACGCATAGTTGTAAGTGAAGAGGCCAGAGAGGCGAAATGCCAGCTTATTGAAGCAAATCTGCGGCCTGGTTATGCATATTGCCCGAAAATACAGAGGCTTTGGTGTAGACCTGATGGACCTTGTACAAGAGGGGAACCTCGGTCTTATACATGCCGTAGAAAAATTTGATTACAAAAAAGGCTATCGGTTCAGCACCTACGCGACCTGGTCAATTCGCCAGTATATTACACGGGCCCTCGCTGAGCAAGCGCATATGATTCGTGTTCCTCTATACAAAGTGGAAGAGGACTTAAGCGTCTGGGCCGTGTTCGGAAGAGGTTGGAACAGGGAGAAGCTTGCCGCGAACCTACGATTGAAGATCTGGCCCATCAGATGGAGATCAGTGTCCAACAAGTTATTTCGCTCCTCTCGACAGGGCAAGAGACCGTCAGCCTGGATACGCCGCGCAAGAGCGGAGAAGATGAAATAGCGCTGAGCGAAATCTTAGAAGACGATCCCGTCTACTCACCCGAACGGGTCGTCATCGAGCAGACGCTTCAGGCACATATACAAGACCTGTTAAACTGTTTAACACCCCGCGAGAGGAGGGTATTGCAGCTCCGATTTGGCTTGAATGGTGGAAGCGAGCATAGTTTGACGGAGACCGGACGTAAAATGAATTTAAGCCACGAGGCGGTTCGCCAGGTGGAGTTCCGGGCGTTACGCAAGCTGGATGATCCTTGCCGCAGTAAGATGCTCCAGGATTTCTTGGCCTAATACAAGAGGAGTGAACTTGAGCCACTACGATGATGGGGAACAGGATTAAGCGAAGAAAGCGCTCTCACACAAGCAGAGCTGCCTGCTCTGGAGGGCGATTGTAAGACAATTTTCTGGTAATTCATCCTGTAGAAGAAAGCGTGGGCGGTCCTTCGGTGCCAAGAAGGATCGCCCATTTTCATATTTTCTTCTCATAGGGCGCACTTGGAAAAGACAGGATCAGCAGCCGACTCTACTCCTCTGTCAATCTTAATGGCACCCTTTTTAGAAGCCGGCTCAAACACAAGAGAGAACCGGTTGCTTCTCCCTGGCCTGATGCAGAAGTGATCGCTCTCGGCTCTCGCGACCTGGCAGGGCCATGCTCTTGATCCATTGACTCCAACCAAATGGCAAGCGGGGAGAGGAGCGCTCTGCCGGAGAATCTATTGAGGGCGAGAGGAGCGCTCGGCGAGAGGAAAAAAAAAAAAAAAAAAAAAGCACTAGGCGAGAGGACACGATTTCGCGTGCGGGCGAGGAGCAGAGCGCGGGGAGGCTGTCTGCACGCTTCATCATGTCCCTACCCAGCCCGTTCGCTTCCTTTCTCTGGGCAAGAGGGGCTCCGGACGAGAGAGGATAGTCTAGCAGGCATAAAAATGGGCCTCCGAGGAGGCCTATTTTAGCATTTTATGTCTGGTGCTTGTTAGGGGACGCGTACTACTATTGCGCTCACGTTGTCTTTGCCGCCGCCGTGCAGGGCGGCCTGGACCAGGAGGTCGCAGACGCGCGTAGTGTCGCGTTCGTAGCGCAAGAGGCGCTCAATCTCAGGGTCGCGCACCATCTCCCAGAGGCCGTCTGAGCAGAGCAAAAGCCGATCATGCTGGCAGAGGTTGAGCATGTACCAATCTACCTCAACTTGCTCACGACAACCCAGGCTGCGGTAGACCTTGTTGCGCTCAGGATGCGTGTAGACCTCTTCGGGAGTAATCACCCCTTCGTTGACCAGGCGGGCGACTAGAGAATGATCGTGCGTAATCTGGGTCAAACCCAGGCCTTCGCGCAATATGTAAGTCCGGCTATCCCCTACGTTGACAATATACGCCTTCTCTTCTAAGACCAGAGCAGCGGTAAGCGTCGTGCCCATCTCTCCCACTCCTGGCCACGCCGAAAAATTGCCTGATTGGCCCACTCAACCGCCTGGACCAGAATCTCGCGCAGCGTTTCGTCAACGAGCTGATTGTTCATAACGATATTCTGAACCACCATCTGCAAAATACTTTGAATAGCGATGCGGCTCGCCTCCTGGCCATAATCATGTCCACCCATGCCATCGGCAACCACAAAGAGACCAAAGGGGACCAGGCGACCATGAAAGGTACAGGTTCCTTGCAGGACAACGACGCTATCCTCATTTGGATTATAGCGGCGCGTAATGCCTACATTCCAACCAACACCAACCTCTAGCGGCTGCGCCTTCACTGGACGCTGCTCCACCCTTTGATCCATAAGCTTTGTTGTACCATTGTGGGCAACTGCACGCGGATATTGGGGACGAGTCGGTAGTTCATCAATTGAGCGGCGTGCAACGACATTGACGCCTGGACGAGAAAACGGGGGCTGTTCTTGCATATATTTTTGCGGCAGGCGCAGCCGTGGCCTCGTCATGCTCATAGTATCCTGAGATAACATATAACCTCCTGGCAGTGCGCAGATCAGGCGAACGACAGATAACATTTTCAACAACAACTTCGGCAACATCAACAAAATCCACGCATCAGCAAATAAGGATGGAGTAGAACAACCTACAACAGCTCCGGCTCCATCGCCTGCACATACAAATGACAGACTATTTCAGACGCCGTCTCATCTCCCAGTTCGCCAGCCAGAGTCTCCTGGCAAGCAGCAACACGGTCCATACGAGTATGAATAAACGTATGACGGGCGGTTCCCAGAGCAATTCCCTGTAGCCCCTGGCGCATAGCCATCAGTTCTACTGTTATCTGCTGACGAAGCAGAGCAATTTCGCTCTTACACACCTGACAGAACCCTTCCTGCTTTCAAAAGCAAGCATGAGGTTACGCTCCTACAACTGATCTCCTTGCTAGAGAGAGCCATTTCAAACTCTTCTCTTATACATAAGTATAGGTAAAAATTTTACGACTATCTCCTCAAACTCTTCTTCTCCCTGGAAAACGAAACGTGCAAAGAGCAAAAGCATACATAAGAATATGGAGAGGAGGTATCTGTACAACGTGGTTACATACGAAAAAAAGGCCCTGGCAAATCTCTAGCAAAGTTTTTGTCAGGACATTCTGAAAAAATCTTATACTTCTTATACCGGTTCTTATAATTTCGCTTTAGTGGATGCTGGCGAAAAGTATCAGCTCAGGTGCTGAGCCTGAGCGAAAATGAGGCCGCTATATCTGCGGTTAAGCATCTTTGTATCTTACAGCATGCTTTTTAATAGTGCAGATAGATACAAAGAACTATACAAAAAGCTTACAAGAGCCTGACACATTCTTCACCAATTTCTCCACCTGCCGATATATACTTTAGACAACAAAGAAATACATTTGTTGCCAATGTTTCACCAAACTGCATCGCACATTATAAAATGTAGAAAACATTCGCAAGCAGATACAGCTTGTTCCTGGTAAATATTGCATCTCATTTACAGTAAAAGAGAAATAGCTAGAATTAGCCAATATATAAAAGGGAATTTCTCATGCCTTCAGTAAACCCTTCTATCCCTGAAGATAGACAAACACAACAATATGTTTCCAGTTCACAAGACTGGAATGGTACTATTGCTCATTCCAATAAGCCAGACAATCGTTCTGCGCAAAATCCGCTATCACAACGGCCTGGAGGGCCTCAAAAAGCAGGAGGTACAACGCCAAAACAACAGCCAAAGATGTCAAAAGCCCAGGCCCAGACGCTGGTAACAAGGATAAAACGAACAACACTGGTTACTTCCATTGTTGCATTTGGTCTGTTTGGTACACTGATTGCGCCTCAGATTCAGGCAGCGCTCACAAAATCTTCATCCACGACACAAAAAGCGATATCAACCACTACAGCGACGCCAACGCAAAGTTCGGGAAGTTTCTTTGATCAATCACAGACAGGCGGGTATAGCATTGGAACTTCCAGTTCAGCCAGCGCTACCAGCACATCCGGGACGAGCCAGGGCACAACATCCGGAACCAGCCAGAGCACAACACCAGGGACCAGCACCCATGTTTCCTGAAACCGAATATAGCCTGCCAGGTGGAATGGGCCGAGAGCAATTCCGCGCGATGGGCACAACGATAACGCTGCTCCTACCTGAGAAACAACGGGCAGAGGGTCTAGTATTGATTCGGGCACTCTTTGAGGAATGGGAAGAGACACTGAGTCGTTTTCGTCCCCAGAGCGAGCTCTCGCGCTTAAATCAGGCGGCAGGCAAGCAGGCTTTTGTAAGTGAGCTGCTCTTCAAAGTGCTCAAAGAGGCACTGACGGCGGCACACGCGACACAGGGCATTTTTGATCCAACGCTGCTCCCGCAATTGCGCCAGATCGGGTATGATCGTTCGTTTGATGAGCTTCCGGCGCAGATTCCTGAGAGCGGCTATCAGGGAAAGCCAGGCGGGGCATGGCAGGCAATCCAGCTGGATGCTATCGTACACGGTGTTCGCATGCCGCCCGATATGCAGCTAGACTTTGGTGGTATCGGCAAGGGGATGGCAGTTGATGCCGCATTAGAGGTGTTACAGAAAGCCAATATCCAGGCGGCCATCGTCAACGCGGGCGGGGATCTGAGAACGCTGGGACTCGCTCAGGGAGCCGATACCTGGTATATTGCGGTCCCCGGCAAAGATTGCACGTGGAGTTTACCACTCGAACGCGGGGCAATGGCAACATCCGGAATCGCCCGGCGTGCCTGGCAGCAGGGAGAAGTCAAGCGGCATCATCTGCTCGATCCGCGCACAGGGCTACCAGTGGAGAATGGACTCTGGTCCGTAACAGTGGTGGCGGCACGCTGTGTCCAGGCAGAGATCGCAGCTAAAGTTGCTTTTATTCTGGGACTTGAAGAAGGAAAAGAGTTTCTTCAGAAGAATCAATTAGCGGGCCTGTTTGTGCAGGAAGACGGCAAGTGGGAGGCGGCGGGATACTGGCCAGAGGATCTTATGAGGAGGATAGCATGAGCATTTGGGAAGCGGTGACCTGGGATACGACAAGGGCCGGTGGATTTACCGCATATATTCTTTTGACTCTCTCCGTCGTTGTTGGTCTGGCGCTCTCGATGCAATGGCAGTCTGCGAGCAAATGGCCACGCCTGATTAACAATGAGATGCACAACTTTCTGACGCTTCTGGCGCTCATCTTCACATGCATACATGTACTAGCCGCCTGGATCGATCCATTTACAAGTTTTGGTTGGGCCGAGGTTTTTGTCCCTCTAGTTAGTCATTATCGGCCTGCGGGCATGGCATTTGGTATTATCACCCTCTACCTGGGTTTAGCGATTGGTCTCAGCACCTGGATGCGTTCGCGAATCGGTTATAAATGGTGGAGACGTTTACACTTTTTCACGCTACTTATGTTTGCGCTGGTAACGGTACATGCGGTTATAACGGGAAGCGATACAAAGTCGCTCTGGGCGCTCTCAATCTACCTTGTGAGCATGGTAGCGGTGAGTGGATTGCTGATTCTCAGATTGTTAGTACCTGTAAATATGAAGGCACGTTCGCATCCTGTGCTGGCGGTTTTGATGATGCTGCTTTTGACTACTGGTACGCTGTGGATGTGGCTAGGGTATTAGGGATGCTTTGCGAGGGGCTCGGCTGTGAGATCGCTGAGCTGAGCCTCTCGCAAATGCTGGTTTTTTCTGGCTTTTGAGGCTATACTACAGGGTAGAAGTGGAAATCATCTTTTTTGCCCGTTTGGGATTGCAAGGTTCATAAAGGCGAGAAGGAAGGGAACAAGTCGGTCCCTACCTGTTTTTTTCAGGCCGGAGAGGAAAAGGGGCATAGGAGAGAATAGCGGTTTTTGTAGGGAAACGATGCAGCGTGCAGCCAACGTTCCACCGCAGAGATATCGTCGCACACACGCGTAATCGTGTCCTGCTCGCCGAGCGATCCTCTTGCTGAAAAAGAGAGCCGGGAGAGAGTCTCAAAAACAGAGACCCTGAACTTTGACAGAACTGCTGTTCACCGCATCTCCTCCAACAAAGCCAGCAGGACACGATTACGCGTGTGTGCGACGATATCTCTGCGGTGGAACGTTGGCTGCACGCTGCATCGTTTCCCTACGAAGCCGGTAACACTCGTTTTTTCGTCTCTCCTCCGCCGTCTCCGTCGAGAGAGGTGGTAGGTTGGCACAGACAGAGATTAACAGCGTGTCTAACTGAGTACTAAGTACATTCACAGAACAACTTGGAATTGTGTGCAATCAAAAGGAGAAAACGATGCCAGCATTCTCTCCCAACCCCTTGCTTACCTGGATCATTATCGCCTTTTCCTCGCTCTGTATTATCACCATCCTTGTTGCCACAAAGGGCAGCGGGCTGCATAATTCTTGGCGGCTAATAAAAGCAGACCTCTTGCTACGCACGCTCTCTCTTATTTATGCAGGCATCCTTCTTGTACAAATTATCAATCTTTTCTTCCCCACTCCCTAGAAGGGCGATATTGTTCTGGCCGGCGCGATCCTTGATCTGCTTCTGTTTATCCTCATTGGCTATATGATACCTAGACGTTGGAAAAAATTTGTAGATACCAAAACTTAAAAGCCCTATTTAGAGCCAAGAGATCGAAGAATTGAGAAAGCATGCGTGCAAATTGCCAATAAGCTGAGGATGTATAAAAAATACAAGACTTAGAAAGAAGAAATAGAGGGTGTTTATGGCTGAAAACGATCCTATCATTGTCGGCATCAATCATGTCCAGATAGAAGCTCCTCCGGGATGTGAGCAAGCAGCACGAACATTTTATAGAGATGTACTCGGACTGGAAGAGATTGAGAAGCCCGAAAACCTGCGTCGACGAGGTGGTGTGTGGTTTGCGTGTGGCACTCAGCAGATCCATATAGGTGTCACAAACAACTTTGAACCACGACACAAAGGGCATCCGGCCTTCGAGGTACGTTCTCTCCCAGCGTGGCGGCTGCGCCTGACAAATGCTCACGTTCCCATAAGCGAAGACGAGCCATTGCCGGGATGGTCCCGCTTTTATATTGCTGACCCCTGGGGCAATCGTATTGAACTGCTTGAAAGGCAAGATGAGCAATAAACAGAAAGCTTCCCCTTCAAAGATTGCAGGGGAAACGGTTCATTCTGTACCTCAGATCGAGAAGGTCATTAACGAATTGGGCGAACAAGGCTGGGAATTAACGACTACCTGGGAGTATGCTGTCTCTGGAAAAGGGGGCCCGACCCTCTTCTTTAAGCGTCCTAAAATCATAGCAAGAGTAATGGTACATCAAAAGCAAACAAAAAGCGCACCACCTCCAGCTTTTTTACCAATTGCTCAATTGACATGGCTCTACAAGGGAGAGTATGCTCAGCAGAGAAAGTTACCAATATATCAAGGGGGAGATACTGCTAGTGTATAATTCTCTGCTGGCGTCAGATAATTTACCGCTCTGCCATGCCTCTATATTTCCTATGGGGGAGGTCAAGCGATGAGCAATGAGGCCGATGTGATTATTGTTGGCGCGGGTCTGGCGGGCCTGGTGGCGGCGGCGGAGTTGATTGATGCGGGGAGACGCGTAATAGTGCTTGATCAGGAGCCGGAGGCATCCTTTGGCGGGCAGGCATTCTGGTCCTTTGGTGGTCTGTTCCTGGTCAACACACCGGAGCAGAGACGCCTGGGTATTCGGGATTCCCACGAGCTCGCGCTGCAAGATTGGTTGGGGAGTGCGGGATTTGACCGCGAAGAGGATCTGTGGCCCCGACGCTGGGCTGAAGCGTATGTTGATTTTGCCGCTGGCGAGAAATATAGCTGGTTGCACGCGCAGGGTCTGCGCCTCTTCCCTGTTGTACAGTGGGCAGAGCGTGGAGGCTCTTTCGCGTATGGGCCTGGCAACTCGGTCCCGCGCTTTCATATTACCTGGGGAACTGGTCCAGGAGTCTTAGAACCGTTTGTGCGGCGGGTGCGTGCAGGCGTGGAAAAAGGGTTAGTAGAACTACGCTTTCGCCACCGTGTAACCGAACTGACTATAAGCAATGGCATTGTAGAAGGTGTTCATGGTGAACTACTGGAAGCAAGCACAGTGGAGCGGGGTGTAAAAAGTTCTCGCGATGTCGTAGGCGAGTTCAGCTTGCAGGGGCAGGCAGTCATCGTGACTTCGGGCGGTATTGGTGGGAACCATGAGTTGGTGCGCCGCAACTGGCCGAAGCGCATGGGAGAGCCACCCCAACATCTGGTATCGGGCGTTCCCGACCACGTTGATGGGCAGATGCTAGAGGTGGTTGCCAGGAGCGGAGGACATCTTATCAACGCTGACAGAATGTGGCACTATCCGGAAGGTATCCAAAACTTCGCACCGATCTGGAGTAAACATGCCATCCGAATCTTGTGCGGACCATCTCCCCTATGGTTAGATGCCACAGGCAAGCAACTTCCCGTGCCACTCTTCCCCGGCTTCGATACGCTGGGAGCGCTTCAGCATATCACGACGAGCGGCTATGACTACTCCTGGTTTCTCCTCAATCAACGCATCATCGAGCGTGAATTTGCTTTATCGGGCTCCGAGCAAAATCCCGATCTGACAGGCCGCAGTATTGCGAAGACGCTCAGTCGGGTGCTGCCTGGTGCACCGGGACCAGTCGAGGCCTTTAAAAAGCATGGCGCAGACTTTATTGTCTGCCGCACATTGCCGGAGCTCGTACAGGGGATGAATAATCTGGCGGGTCAGGATTTGCTTGATCTAGCAGAGCTTGAGCGCGTGATTGTTGCGCGTGATCTCCAGATTGCTAATCCCTACTCAAAGGATGCTCAGCTTACAGCTATCCGTGGAGCAAGGGCCTATATCGGTGACAAACTGATTCGGGTCGCCAAACCGCACCGTCTCCTTGATCCCGCCGCAGGCCCATTGATCGCCGTGCGGCTCTCGATCCTGACGCGCAAAACCCTGGGCGGAGTAGAGACAGATCTTTCAGGGCGAGTGCTCCAGACCGATGGTCAAGCCATTCCCGGCCTTTATGCTGCCGGTGAAGTCTCAGGCTTTGGCGGAGGCGGCGTACACGGCTATCGAGCTTTAGAAGGAACCTTTTTAGGTGGCTGTATCTTCTCTGGACGTAGCGCAGGGCGTGCCGCCGCTCAGGCTGTGCTTTGAGGAAGAGATACCTACGATCTGACTGCTATCTATGATTAACAGAAGCACCTGGATTGGCTATACTTCACCAAAGCTGTAGAAAATGCAATAGAGGCCATTCTGAATCCAGTTTGACCTCTATTGTCTACTCATGCTGAACAAGCCCGATGATGTTGCTATATGCGTCTTTTATAGAGATAGTCGCCGACCCGGAGCGTCTCCACCACCTCGGCCAGACTCAAAAGCTGAGATTACACGAGACGTATCTTTTACCAGACTGGCTGTTGTCCTTCTACTGGTTCAGCCGCCAGCAGCTTTCTCTGCTGAGCAATCGAGCGCCGATAGGCAAGAATAAGGGAAATTACACCGACCAGGCTGATAACAAACGTAGTCACCGAGATAGGGATACCGGGAGGCACAATAAAGTAGATTGAATGAGGTAGACCATCCCAGAAACCGTGGAGCACCGAGACGAAAAGATACGTCAGCAGCACAAGAAAGGTAAAGCGGAAGTGGCGCGGCCCACTCTGCCGAAAGAGGACGGCCCCGAGAAGAGCAGTCCAGAGGCCATGTCCAAAGGGGGCCAGAAAACCGCGAATAATGGTCTCGACAACAGAAGAGGAGATATGACCACCACTCATCAGAAAAACAGTGAAGGCATACCCAGTACTCTCCAGAGCCGCAAAGCCCATACCAACAGCGCCCCCTAATAGGAGACCATCCATCCCTGAGTTATGGGGCATGCGCCGAGCCAGAAAGATCACCGCGATAATTTTGCAGCCCTCTTCAATCAAGCCGACGAGCAGCGCACTTGTCAGCGAGAGGCCCTGATTAGGATTAGTTTGCGGAGGCAGCAAGAAAGCTTCAAGGATAGACGCCCCTAAAATACCCAGTACGCCACCAACGGTAAAACTCACAGCCACAGTCGTCGGAGTCAAAGAGCTAAAATGCCGATGATCATAAAGAAAAGCCACAAAGACGACGGGCACAAGAAAATTACCGATCAGGATCACCGTTGGATACAGATTCGGATTGAGTGTAAGAAACAGCACGAGCGTCGTGATAATAAACAAAGCAATTCCAACGAAAAGCACACGCACCCAGCTCCTCCCACGCCGCATCGCCTGCTGCACAGGTGGAGAAAAAGTTTTCTCTGCCAATGTATCCTCCATTCGCACACTTGTATATCTGCATATTCAGAATCAGAAGAAAAATTATACGACAAGCGAGGGGAGAAGTTCTACCTCTATATGAGACACGAACATTCAGCGAGAAAAGTTGACAGAGAAACTACTATTCGCTATTTCTGTTTCTGCAAGGCCTTCTTTAACCTTCTTATCTCTCTATCTTTCCGATTTCTCCAATATTTCGCCTTGCGTAGCTGTGTATCTGTCTGGATTTTTCTCACCATCGTCACAGCCGTCCCCGCCACTCCGACACCTATCGCGGCCATCTTTGCCACTATGGAGTAGCAATCTAGGCAAAAAAGTTGCAACCTATCATGCTGTTGGCCCTATAAATTGGCTCAAATGGCTACATGAAGGCCCATTTCTGGCATTCTCAAATGGCTCACTCAATTATCACGTGAATATCTTGAACCTCAAAACTAGAGCGAGACTTTTTTCTACTGCTCATAAAGGGCTTCTTTCACCCGACGAAAAATATTTTGCGACTATCTACGAGCATACTTCGATACAAATTCAAGAGATCGAGACTGGTGCTCTCTTTTATACCTATCGAGATCACGAGTCAAGAGTGCTCACCTTTGCCTGGTCTCCCGATAGCCGCTCTCTTGCCTCTAGCGATCTTGCTCATACCATCCATGTATGGCAGATACAAGCCAGGATTTTTGAAAATGGTTGACTGCTTTTTATGGTGTCGGATTTGGCGGTAATGTTGGCTGAGGTGCCAGGGTTGGCGGTGGTATAAGCGTTGGAGGGGGTGCAGTGGGAACTGGCGGTAATGTTGGTTGAGGCGGGGACGTTGGCTGGATGGGGGTAGGGATAGGCGGGACGGTCCCTGGTCCAGTAGTTGGCAGAGGGGTTATGCGTGACGGTACCGTGCCAATTGGCACAACAGCAGAAGGTGTTGCAGGACCAGGCGCGGAGGTGCCCTGAATTGAATTTGGTGTAGATGTACCCACAGGTGCCGAACTTCCACCTCCACCGCTACTACTCCCGCCACCACCTCCGCCGCCAGCAGGTGTACCAGCCCCACCACTAGATGAGCCACAAGCAATAATTATTCCTGAGAATAGAAACAGAAAGGAGAGGGCAACAAAATGGAGAGCATGCATCTGAAAATGCTGAAGAAGATTTCGCGTCTTTTTACTTCCTTGTACAGGTAAAATCATAGCATTATCATCCTACTTGAAAAGCCGAAAGCGAGGTAGAAAATCTTTCGTCTTCGCTACTACTCTATTGCTACTAATGTAGTAAATAGCGTGAATGTTCGACGATTTTTGAGGTGAAACCTGGGAAATCGGCGTGAAACCTGGGAATCAGCCAGGAAGACGCCAGAAAAGCCGCTTCCCATCTGGGTTCTTCCATCGCCATTTTGTAAATTGGGGCTACATGTACGCTTGGGGATTCCCAAATGTACACGAAGTTGACTCATCTTATCGAGATACTGCAGATGCTTCTTCTCTGGATCGGCAGGATCAGGTCGAGCGCGATTGGAGGAGTCCCACGAGAAGCAGCTTGACCATGCGCCGAGCATCGTAATTAGGGTTCTTGTCAGCGCCGATGCAGAGGTTGCCGATGCCACGCATCAGTTGGAAGGCATCAATATCGGCGCTAATCTCGCCAGCTTCAGCGGCGGCGGCGAGCAACTGAGCACAAACGGGTCGAAGGCGGTCAATGAAGTAGGCATGCAACGCGTCGAAGCCGACGCTATCGGGTTGCAGGAACGCGGCGAGTCCATGCTTGGTGACCAGAAAATCAACGAAGAGGTTGACCCATTGACCTAGTGCAACGTACGGCGAACCAGCATTAGCCAGCAGAACCGGACCAGCCTCGGCACAGGCCTCGACCTGATGGCGGTACACGGCAACAACGAGATCCGCTCGCGTCGGGAAGTGGCGGTAAATCGTCCCCATCCCAACGCCAGCCGCCGCTGCGATGTCACGCACCGGTGCCTCGACACCGGACGTGACGAACACGGCGGCGGCGGCGTCGAGCAACGCCTGCTCGTTGCGCTGCGCGTCGGCCCGCTTCTGCCGTACTGGTTTATGTTGGGTTGGTTGCTCCGCTCCCTCGTCGATGCTGGTCATCGTTTCATTCCCTCCCTCAAACAATGGCTTGACAAACGGAACAACGTTCCGTATAATAATTATCGGAGCAGTGCTCCACTTTATCAGTATACTATGGAGGAATACAATCATGCAATACCGTACCCTGGGCCTCACTGGCATCACGGTCAGCCAGATGTGCCTTGGCGCGATGATGTTCGGCGCCTTCGGCAACCCCGACCACAATGAGTCGATCCAGATCATCCACAAGGCGCTCGATGCCGGGATCAACTTTATCGACACCGCTGCCTACTCCGCTGGCGAGTCAGAAGAGATCGTGGGCAAGGCGCTGGCGGGCGGACGGCGCGCAAACGTGGTGCTCGCCGTCAAGTTCGGCCCTCCTGCCGACCAGGACCCCAACCATCGCGGAGGGTCACGGCGATGGATCATGGAGATCGTCGAGCGCTCGCTGCGTCGGCTCCAGACCGACTGGATTGACCTCTACCAGGTGGGTGTTCCCGATCCCAACACTGATATCGACGAGACCCTCGGTGCCCTGTCTGATCTCGTTCACGCGGGCAAGATCCGCTCCTTCGGTGCATCAAAGGTTCCCGCCTCTCAGATCGTCGAGGCCCAGTGGACTGCCGACCGCCGCGGCCACGGACGGTTTCGGACCGAGCAGCCTCCCTATTCTCTCCTGACCCGCGCCATCGAGTACGACGTGTTACCGACCTGCCTGCGCCACGGAATGGGTGTGTTGACCTACAGCCCGCTGGCTGAGGGCTGGCTGTCGGGCAAATACCGCAAGGGCCTGGAGGTCAGCGGTCCGGGTTCCGCCGCTCGCGCCCGGCACTCCTGGGACTTTGACGCCACCAACCCGGCCAATGCCGCCAAGCTCCACGCCGCCGACGCCTTCGGCGCTCTCGCCGACGAGGCGGGGATGACCCTCGTCCAGATGGCAGTCGCATTCGTTACCCGTCATCCCGCGGTCACCTCCGCGATCATTGGCCCGCGCACCATGGAACACCTGGACACTTACCTTGCTGCCGATGGGATCGACCTGTCGAGCGAGGTGCTGGACCGCATCGACCAGATAGTTCCCCCCGGAGTCACGATCAACATCGCCGACAACATGTGGAACATCGGCACATCGGCGCTCAGCGCGGCATTCCGCCGCCGGTAGACCAGCCCCGGCCCGACCATAATATGAGTGAATCGACTCAGAGCTTGCGCCAAATGGGTCAGAGACTGAGTCGGTCGGGCTCGGATGACTTGTTTGGAATGCAGGCACGGGTGTCCGCATTACCTGGATGTTCTAGTGTCCCAGTTATAAATTCCACAATGAAACTGGTGGCAGCAGTACAATTATCCTGACCAATGTAGCCACGCTCTTTGAGGAAGAAAGATAGCTTGTTTAGTCTCTCAAGCGAGAAGAGCAGAAAAGAAAGAAAGCCCCAAGCGATCAGAATAATGATACTCCTTCATCAGTTTTATTGTGGGATTTACATTCTAGGATTGCCCGCCTCATATCCCGAAAACGTCGCACAATGGGCCACCAACGAGCTTATCAACAAGTCGGCCTGGGTCCCGGATGAGCGGTGTTTCTGAGCGGGTGAGCGTGCCACACGCCGAGATCGCGGGAGGCAATCTACGAACAACTGGACCGCTTCCTCTGGCTGTCCATTTGGGCAGACACATGCGTTACTTGCTTACCACAGCCCAGCTCATTTCGCGTTTGGCCCATCGTGGTTCTGTTGAAGTCGAGCGCGTTTTGCGCCGCTTGTGCGGTTTAAAGTGGAGGATTTCCTTGTGCGGAGCAAGTGCGCTGGTGCTGGTACAATCGGGGCATTCCACCAGGGAAACACCACTCTCCAGAAATTGCTCGAAATCAATGGGAACTTCCCCATGGAAGGTGCATTTCGGCTGTGCGGCAGGTTGCTCTGGTTCCTTCGCCGTTTCCGTCGGGGAGGTACGCTCGTTTTCTTGGACGGTTTGCCGCTCTGGCTCGTTCCCATTCACATGATCTTTTGTCTCGTACGTCCGAATTTTCGATCCTGGATACGTCTGGACCGGCCCCATCGATAATCCGAAACGTATCGCGACGAAGCATGAGCAGGGCAGCCGCTTGTTCGAGCGTTTCTGCTTTCACATCGGTCAGGCCAGCCTCGTAGGTCCATTCCAGGGCAGTTGCCACCAATTTCATCAGGTTATCCATCGTGACACGACCAGAGTTGGTCGGATCAAGAAGCGATTGCGTGAGCCAAGTATAGATGATTCCTGACCATTGGTGCAAGTTCAGTTGGGGAAAAAGTTCCCGATACGCGATTTCCAGGGTAGCCAGGATCTCGCGCACTTCTTCCGAGGTGTGTCCTGTAATCCGACAGAACGGCTCTAATTTGTCCATGCGACGGCGGAATTGCAACCACATGGTCTCAGGCTGATCCAGGATTTCCTTCAGTGGGATCGTGGTTCCACGCCCCGCAGCGACCAGGCACAGGCCAAGGCGGTGATTGTATTGTAATCGTCCTTGATCGGTGACTTCCTTGAGGAACATCAAATGCTGGAGCGAGAGATCATGCGCATCATCTACGACGATCAATTTCGTCCCATACTGGTGAAGATGCCCCATCAGTTTGGGCTTGCGGGTACGCCAATGGCCTGGAAGCTTGACCCCTAAAGCGGTAAATAACTGGTCTCCCAGGGCTTGTTCATCATCATTGTTTTTAGGGCACGTCACTGCCAGAATCGCCGGAGCACCCGTTGTTTCGACCAGATCGCGAAGGCTCATCGTTTTGCCGCTCCCTGGATCAGCCACAATCACATGCCAGCTTCGCTTGTGGAGAGAAGAACGCAGCATCGCCTGGAAACGCTTGGCAAAAGGGGTCTCGACGAAAAATTCCGTTCCAAAGAGGGGGTGAGTCATGAGCTACGGTTCCTCTCGCAAGAGACGAATACGTAAGGGACGAACTGGACGATCCGGGTCCGTATCCCGGACGGCTGGGGGAAGCTTTGTTTGGGCAGGTTTCTTCTCCTCAAGACTGGCTAAACGTTCGAGGACTTCTGCTGGATGGATCTCCTCTCGTTGGCGGTCCCACTGACGCCCACGTTCCACTTGACGAATATCTGCGTTTCGGCGTTTGCGCGACGCCCAGCTTCGTCCTGGATGCGTGCGCGAGTCTGCTGCCCTTGCGCCCGCGCCAGCGCTTCCTGCTCCTCGTCGTATTTGCGCATGGCTCTGGCTTCCCATTCACTGACGCGACCTCCCATCAATTGCGTGCAGTAGGCTTCCCCTAGATACATGCCATCAACAAAGAGATAGAGCACGCTGATATCACGCCGGTCAAAGTACACTTCAAACTCCCGGCCAGCAAGCCGAGAAAGTAAGCCAGGACAGACATACCAGCGCCCCTGAAACGAGAGTCTGCTGCCCTCAGAGACACGATACCCATGCCCAGGCGTCTTGCGATTGATGGCCTTCATGAGCAACAATTTGAGATCATCGCCTGATCCCAGATACTGTGGTACGCCGCTCTGCGCAGCCGCGTGTTCCCAAGAGACGGAACGTTTCTGCCGTCGAAGCTTGTCCCAGTCTTGTTGGTAATCATCGACAATGGCCTGATAAAAGCACCGCTCCAGTTCTTCCAGTGTCAGACCTCCGGCTTTTGCTGATGCCTCCGCATCATGCACCCCATGGCTGGTATTGGGCATGCGCCGTTCAAAACGCTGGGTCATCCATCGAAAGAGTGACTATACCTCGAAATAATACTTGGCCATATCGCTGACCAATATAGTGACCGCACACACGCCTGAAATGGCTTCTCGCCTTGATGATCTCCTTTTAACTCCATTTGAGCGAGACACATATCCTGACCACGAGTTTCTTTGAGTGTCTTTCTCGCTTAGTAATCGCGAGTCCTTCTTCACAGATCGCGAACTGGAGGTCAGTATAAGCGTCATTGTGGTCAGCGTTCTGTCATTCTCTACCCTCATGCAAAGGCAAGTATCGGCCTGTGCGTTGACATCGAGCGATTGTGAACCTTATCCTGTCCATTATGGCTTGGTACCTCAACAGAAAATGTGCACATTGGACATGAGTTTGGCGCTTTTGGGATGTGAGTTTGGCGCAAACACGCTGCAAATGGAAGAGAATTTGGCTGCCGCTCCCAAACATCCTTCTAAAACCATGTTAAGAAACACCATCTTCTTGTGAAAGCAGTCTTGTAATCACTTGAACCACGAGATCAGGCCGGTCCAATTGGATGTAGTGGACACTTTGTTCTGCAATAGAAACGACAGCGGACTCACTCCACCCATATCCTCGTAAGAATCCGCTCTCTAGGCCGCACATTGATGGGCAATGAGGTCTCCCTAATTTCCCCTACCTGTTTTCCAGAGACCTCTCGTAGATCTGACATCACGTGCATAAACAATGGGTTATATAGTGGTCCAGCCTGCAATCTCTAATTGTGCGTTGTTGATATTGCCCACTCCATCTGCAACGATACTTGTGGGCGAACCACCACTCAAAGAGCCAATGAAAAGTTGATCATACCCCAGTGCCTGTGTCGAACCCGTTTTGAAGGCGTACATGCTACCATCCCTGGCGGCGTTGAACCAGGGAGAGAAACCACTCAGCCAGGTAGCGTCGGATTTCGCTGTAAAGAGGCGCTGCAATCCGCTACCATCAGTATTGATTTTCCAGATACCGTTCTGGTTGCTGTACTGATCATCATTCTGCACCACAAACAATAAGCTGGATGAGGTGATAGCGCGTACCTGGACAATGGCCAGCGTACTACTGGTAAAGATCGGAGACGCTTTGCTCCAATTGCCGGTATCTGGATCTTGTTTCATGATATCGATGGTACTGGGCCCTTTATTAGGATAACAACCACTACAGGAACTGGATCCACGGCCCTGACACTGGCTGATGAAAATAGTGCTAAAGTCTGTACCGAGGTCCAGATCAGAACAGGCAGAGGATTTGGGTATGCTCATATTGACCGGCAAACGAGGATTGGCTGATGACAGCGTGTCGTAAGTGTTGAGCGAGACCAGATTGAACTGTGCACTGGCTTTGCTCTGACCAGACGTACCTTGATCAAGCAAATTGATATCATCATCGCTTTGCCACTGCAGCAGTTGGTAGGAATGATCGGAACTAAACTTCTGCAGAATTTTTCCTGTGGTGATGCTCAGAATACCCATCGTGTCACTATCGGCGAAAAACAGTTGCCAACCATTTCTGCCAGGATCTAGACCGGGAGATGCAAGGATGTCGCGAAAAGGGCTTTCGGAGGAGGATGCACAGTAGAGGGTTTGCAAACCTTGCCCGTCAATGCGCACCATCTGAATCTGTGATGGCAGAGGAACCAGCTGCCCCCCAGGCTCATCCCCATAGGTTGAGAAGATGACCCACTGCCCATCTCCAGATATCTGTACGTTGGAGAGAAGCTTGGGAACGGTGATGATAGAGCTGGATTTGCCCGTCACCACGTCGTAACGCATCAACGTGCCACTCTCTTTGCCTGTTGTTGTATCCTGGGAAGAGATGGTATAGACGACAGCATTGTGACCTTGAGCCTGATAAGGAGCAGAACCCAGAACTGCTGCTCGCGCTTTGCCCGCCTGGGGGCAAGCAATCTGGGTTTCTGGCATCGGCAAAGTGAAGGGAGATTGCATTGACTGAGTCTTCCCTGTAAATTCCGCAGAGGCGACAGCGCGATGGCTGGTGTTATTGGAAGAGAGGAGGAATGGACGTGCGGAAACTCAGAACAGTCAGCATGATCGCAGCCAATACACAGCTGTAGAGGAGGAGACGCCGCCTGGGTAGTTTGCTGGAGGCTCTCGGGAGTATATGAGTGGTAGCCGCCACTATTCCATCCAATGAGTTCGTTGAGGATTTGTTTGTGTACGAAGGGATATCCAGGCGCTCCCCAGTGAAGGCAAGCGCAAGAGGACGTTGCAGATCTAATGAAGCAGGTATTGTATCATTCGAAATCCGCATCGTCTGTAGACCGATTGAGCAAGATGGGATCTTCAAGCGCTGGAAGGGGGTCGGTGTTGAGTGCAGAGCGTAAGGCTCGCGAGAAATCAGCTGGGCGTCGGTAGCGTCGGGTTATATCTTTCTCCAGCGCCTGCATGATAGCCGCCGCAAGCTGAGGAGGGATACCAGGATTGAGTTCTTCTATAGGACGCGGCGGTTCATAGATCTGCTGCAAAAAGATGCCGAAGGAGCCACCCTGCTTCTCGGTCGTAAAAGGCAGTTGGCCTGTGAGCATTTCGTAGAGTACCAATCCCATACTGTAAATGTCGCTCTGGGGCCCCACCTGACCTCGGATCTGTTCAGGAGCCATATAATAAGGTGTCCCCATGATCCGCCCATTTGTGAGAGGTAACTGGTGATCGGACGATGGCTTGATAGCAGTCATCTCACCCGTAACGCTGGTGGCCATCTCTTTGACCAGGCCAAAATCTGCTAACACAGGGGTCTGGCTATCTTTAAAAAGGATATTGCCAGGCTTGATATCGCGATGAATAAGTTGGCGATCATGGGCGTATTGAAGCGCATCAAGTAACTGGAAAATGAGATGAAGTGCCTCTGGAATAGGCAAACGACCGCGTTCTTTCAGCAGATGCTTTAACGATCCCCTGGCAAGATAGGGCATGACTAAATAAGCCAGATTATCTTGCTCACCATAATCATACACGAGCAAGATATTGCGATGGTCCAGACGAGCAACAACCTGTGCCTCGTGGGTGAAACGGCGGAAAAATTCGTTGGTGTATTCTTGATCTTTCTGCAGCTGGAAAACTTTGATGGCAACTTCACGATGGAGATGAATGTCTCTAGCCAGACAAACGATAGCCATTCCACCTTGCTCAATTGGCTGGATAATCCGATAGTGTCCTACCATCTGATCAATCAGATCATGTAGCACGAATGAATCCCCTTTATCTTTCTTAACTGAGAAACATGCCACTCTATGAGATACACGTACATCAATATACAGAATGATAATACTCTCCTTACTCTCTTCTTGTAAAGGAAAAAGCCAGTAGGTACCGAACTACTGACTTTTGGAAATGCAAAAGGTTCGGCTGTGTTGCCAAAACTTTGAGTAGTACTTCTTACGCCAAACTCACGTCCCGAAAGCGCCAAATTCATGTCCAATTTGCAAAATGCCTTTTACTTGCCCATGGCTCGTGAGCAAATAGGTCTGCACTTTGAGGCGTTTTATGTGTCGTGTATTTCCCTATCAAACAAGTACTACCTGCAAAAGATAGGGCAAGATTTACGTCAAAAGGGCGATTTTGCGGTCATTATCAATGTCGAGGGACAGTGACTCCACGATCCCCTTCGCTGATGGCGCATAGGGAGGTGCTTGCTCAGTAATGATGCCAAGTCGATCCACCAGCACCTGGCGGGCGCGTTCGGAGGTGAAAATCTTTCCCCGATCATGGAAGATGATGGCCGGTTTGCCGTAACAGGGCCAGGGATGTTCGCATCCAGTGATGCCAACTAGACGATCTTTCGGCTCTAACGCTTGCTTGACCAAGCGCATGTAGTCCTCTTCCTTCAGAGGGCCAAGAGCGAGCACTGCGCCAAGAATTGCTGCGGTTTTGACACAGATGAGCACTGCCGCATGGACTCGTTGCGTCACCGCAATCCCATCAGGGGTCACGACATACAATTCGAGCGAATGTTCATCGACCTGGGTCAGCAGGGCCGGAGAGGGAATGGAGAGCGCAAACGATTGGGGAGATTCCCGCAAGCGAGGAAGCGATTTAGCCCCTTCACGCACTGCCACCAGCTCCGGGTCCTCTTTGAGACGATGCACTTCTCGGCGCACCTGATCGTAGGAGGGGAGTTTGATCAACTCCACGGCTGCATCTGTCAGCCGTGCCGCTACCTGTCGCATCTCGGTATGTTCGTGGATAGCAGTCATCGAGAGGCGTGTGGGGAGAAGAAACAGCCGACGAATGCATTCCTGGAAAGCCGGGTGCAGCGCTGCCTGTCGCGTGTAGCTCCCATGAGGAATACAGGCGACCTGACCCATTTGCCGCGTTCGTCGGACCAGCCGAGAGAGCGTTGAACGCGAGATACCTGACTCTTTGGCCACGCTGGTTTGAGATGCTCCGGCGAGAACCAACTCAACGGCGCGGAGATTGCGATGAAACTGCTCCCGCAGCGTCTCTGGTAAAGCAGAGGCATCAACGGTCGTACTTTTCTCCGGCGGAGAGGAGCGTTCCGGCAAGGAGACGGGTTCTTGAACCTCTGGTGCTTCCAGTACAAGCGTATCAGGAAGGGCGGATGGTGGAAGTTCCGGGGCGTTCGGGGGAAGCAAGGCCAGGGGGCGCTTGCGATCAAGGGTGATCTGCTCTAAATCAAGCAACAGATGCCCGCGTGCCGCAGCGTCTGCCACCATTTTCCAGAGAGTTGCTTCGACTTGAGACACAGGCCATTGCCCTACGAGACGGCTTTCAACTTCCTCCACGCTCGCAACCTCTCCCCAGGGCCAGACGCGTTGGATCGCCAATGCGATGTCAGCAAAATTCGGGAAGGACTGACGCCTCGCGTGTAAGAAGACCAGATTGTAGTGCCGCTGTCGCGTGAGAAGCTTTTCCGTCCCGATCCAATACCTCCCTCGTTGGAGACGCGCCAAGCGACCAGCTGCCTCTGCTTTGGCAAGATTGCGATCCCCTCGCTTGTCATCTTCCATGCCAGCCTCGGCGATGAACAGTTTCCCATTAGAGAGCTTCCCTACCACATCAGGAAGGTAGTCATGGGGTTTTCCTTCAAAGGTATAGCCAATAGCAAAAGGTGCATCTTTGGGAAGCGGCAAGCGATAGGTCGCGGCAAACGAAGGGCCAATATCACCACGAGCGTAGCTTACCACCTGGGGGTTGTATTCAAGCCAGAGAAGAAGCCGCTCTTCGAGTTGACTGCAAAATGGCTGTCGGGTGGGAGAAGCGGTGCCTGCTTTGAAGCTGGGAATCCATCCCGAAATCGAGCGACCTGCAATTTTAAAGAGATCAATGCCATCGGACAGCCGGCGTGACCATTGGTATGCCTCCTGCACGAGTGAGAAATGAAGCGAATTTCCAACTTCAAGAAGAGTATACCAGATGAGAAGCGGTTTCTCCAGGCTCAGGAGAGAAGATTCCTAGGTTTCACGCTGATTTCCCAGGTTTCACCTCAAAAATCGTCGAACATTCACGCTATTTACTATAATGAGTTAATAATTTGTGCAATATTTCCCTCCTGTCTATCTTATCACAGGAAATATCCTTTATAAAAGCAGAAGCATTCAGTTGTATTTCTCTCCATGTGTCCATTTTAAAAATTAAATGAGTCTGGTCCACTCTTGATGAAAACACAGCAGTAGCAGCGATTTGTCCTTCTTTCCATGCTCAGAAAAAAGAGAGGAGTTGTCATATAAACTCCTCCTTCACCAAATTGAGCCAGACCCGGTTCATGCTGGGATTTACACTTTCATCAGATGAAAATCACTTCACTGTGTGGCTTCCGCCAACAGTGTTCTCAGGTTGTCTTGTACAACCTGCGCTATCTGGGTGATCTCCTCTCGTTGATACTGCGCAAGCTGTGAGAGGAAGTTATCGTAGGCAACAAAAGTTTGACCGCTTTCGTCCTGGTAAACGGCAAAGCGCAGAGGCGCATACAAGGCGGCTTCTGGCAAGAGACGACTCATTTGAACGGCGAGGAGCGGATTTCCGGCTGAATATTGAGTGACCCGACTGTTTTTTCCTGACAAAGCAATTAAAGGAGTATGCTCAACAGTATTGAAGATGGTAAAACCACTCGTACCAAGATGCATTTCAATGATCTGAACGATCTGTTCCCAGGATGTACTGGTTGGATCTATGGAGCCGAGCTTCCGGGTCATTTCTTTCCAATCTTCAATGGAACCCATACGTATCTTGAGCGCCTCAAGGACCTTTGCATAGGGCTGGTTCGATGCAATCACAATATGCTCAATTGTCAGAGTGGTAATCGTTTCCATGCTTTATTCTCCTTCTTCGGACGAGGATGAGACAGGATCACCTCGCCCTTGATGCAACAGGATTATCTCTTATACGAAAAAGCTGCGCTTGCTCGCTCTGTCCGGGGGGATGGCACAACCCGCAGCAGGAACCAGAAGACAACGACATGGTTCACCAGTAAGAGCGGTACATACAGAGTTAGGATAAACCAGGCAACCCCAACGTGGTAGGATGGAAAGCCGATCACCACGCCTTTGTATATGGCGAACAACAGATCGGCGGACCCCACAATGTTGAGCAGCCAAACAAACGGGAGGGCCAACCCTGGCCGAAGCCGTAGCACGAGGGCAGTCAGCAAAGCTAAGATAGCAGTGAAGACATCGCCATAAGCCGTGGAGACGGCGAAGTAAGACGGAAGGGTCCCTCCCATCACCTGTGGGAGCAGAAACACAAAACCCTCTGTCCGAAACACATTTAGCAGGACCAATGGAAGTAATGCCTGCACATACGGTTGCTTCGACAAACGGGGAACCACATACCAGGAAGCAATCAGTGCGAAGGAAAGCAGACTAACCACCACACTGACCAAAAATGCAAGAAGTGCAAAGTTCATATACGTTCTCCTTAATAGGTGTATTTACACGTAATGATACAAAAAAAAGAGTTAATGATCCGGCGTAGTTGTCATCAAGAGCTCAGTAAGTAGCGCCTCGACATGCTGTGGGCCGAGCCGGTCAAGCATCTGGCTCTGCGCCTGTTGCCAGAGGGGCAGAGCCTGCGCAAGAACCCGTTGGCCCTCCTCGGTGAGCGTCACCACCCGCAGCCGGTGATCCTCGCCCTCCTCAATCCGCGCCCATCCCTGCTTGCTTAACGGGCACAGATTGCGCGTCAGGGTCGTTCGATCCATCACCATCAGATCCGCCAGGCGGTTGATCGAGATGGGAGCCGCCTGGGCAATGGTCGCCAGCAGCGTAAACTGCGTGATACGCAGACCGCTAGGAGCAAGGATCGCATCATAGATCTGGGTGATCGTGCGATCAGCGCGCCGAAGGGCCGCACACACGCACTGGCTTACGTCAAGAAAGTTCGATCTAGCCATTCATCACTTCCTTTCCAAAGAGTGCATGTACACATATTAAACCGAAAGCACTCCCTTTGTCAAGAGGTTTGTACTTTTCTTCCCTATTGGTATCAGTTCACTTGACCAACGACTACTTCATTCAAGGAAGATAGCTCATAGTGTATAATAACTAACATGTCTTATCCTATTGTCAACGTCAAAACAAGTGATGGTTTACTACTGCATGGACTTCTTAGCGAGCCAGTGAAACCTGCTAAAACCATTGACATACATATTCATGGAGCAGGTGGCAACTTCTACGGCAATAGCTATTTTGAAGGATTAACACATCGACTTGTCGATTTAGGCATTGCATACCTTTCCACAAACAACCGTGGAGCGGGAGTCTACGAACTTGAAAAAGGGAGCACCAGCCACGGTGTTTCATTAGAAAAGTTCACCGATTGTTTGTTGGATATCGACGCATGGATTGAATTTGCACTCGATAAAGGATACGAAACCATCGTGCTTGAAGGCCACAGCTACGGCACTGAAAAAATTGTCTACTACATGAATGAAGGCAGACACAAGGATCGTGTCAAAGGGATTATCCTCCTCGGTTTCTCGGATAACGTGGGCGCGCAAATGAAGTACGAGCAGTCAATAGGGAAAGACTATCTGCAAGAAGCTCAAGAGCTGACAAACAAAGGTGAGAATGAACGGCTCCTCAGTGATCTCTTTGGTCTTTGTGGGGAGTTGCCTATTAGCGCCCAGACCTACCTGCACTGCTTTACTGATCACTCAGCTAATGCTATCGCTCTGCCACTTCGACAAGGGAGCAATCTCACCTATTTTCAAAACATTCACGTTCCCATTCTGGGTGTAATCGGTGATCAAGACGAGAGTGAGTACACTGTCATACCAATCAAAGATGCGATTGAGTTGCTCAAAACAGAGAACAGCCGAGCAGAGGTGTATCAAATTGAAAAGAGCAATCACGTGTTTAGTGGCAAGGAAGCAGAAGTCATAGCGCTTATTGCTGATTTCATGCAATGTAAAATTCTGGTAGAGCACGGCTAACGCGCCTCAACTAGTCAACTGGTCTGCTGCTATAACGGCAAAATTGTAATTTGTCATTGCGTACCAATCCCTTGACAATATATACATACATATGGTATGTATATATCAGAGGACAGAATCATGCGCAGGACAAAAGAAGAGGCTACTATTACGCGCGAGCGACTGTTGGATGCTGCACTGGCAAGCTTTCATGCCAAAGGGTATTCCGCAACGACGCTCGATGACATTGCGCGCCAGGCCGAGATTACGCGAGGCGCAATCCAGTGGCACTTTGGCAGCAAGGCGGACCTGTTTAATACACTAATCCGTGAGCGCTATCAAAAAGCTGCAACACATCTATGGCAAACCTTTGAAACAGAAGGAACTTCTTTGGGAATCCTTCGCCAGATGCTGATCAAATGGCTCAGCTATACGGAAGAGGATGCCGACTTCCGCGCCATGCTGGAACTGGTCATGTTAAAAACAGAAGTCTCGCCTGAATTAGCTGGAGGGATGCAGGAGAAAGTCCAGGGAAATCGGCTTTCAATCTCGTTTTTTACCGATGTAATTCGTCGTGGCATAGCAGCAGGCGAGATTCGCCGAGAAATAAACCCGGAGGTGACTGCGATTGCAGCTCTTGGCCTGGTCAACGGCGTCACAATGCTCTGGCTGATGGACCCGGCTGCTTTTTCACTGAAAGGCTCAGCTGAAGAAACGGTTGATCTCTTTTTACGGGGCATTGCTCAAACATAGTCAATGTGCCTCTTTTTTTATCCACGATACATACATTCGGTATGTATCTATCTTGAACTGGAAAGGAAACAAGCCATGAAAGTCATCGAGGTCAAGGATTTGTGGAAAAGCTTTCGTGTACGCGGCAAAGCGGTTGAGGCCCTACGCGGGATTGATCTGCACATCGAAGAAGGCGAGATGTTCGGTTTTCTTGGTCCCAATGGGGCGGGCAAAACAACCATGTTACGCATCCTGGCGACGCTGCTTCCACCTGACAGAGGCGAGGTCAGGATAGCCGGATTTGATCTGGCACGCCAGCCAGGACGTGTGCGCGAGAGCATTGGCTACGTTGGGCAGAACGGAGGTACTGACATATCGGCAAGCGGTAGAGCAGCTATAGTGCTTCAGGCTCGTGCCTATGGGATGGCAAAAAAGGATGCACAACAGCGCGCGCAAGAGCTGATTGAGCAGTTTGAACTGGCTGGGTTTGTCGCCCGCGCGATACGCACCTACTCAGGGGGTCAGCGCCGCCGGCTCGACCTGGCGCTGGGCATTGTTCATCGGCCAAAGCTGCTGTTTCTGGACGAACCAAGTATCGGCCTGGACCCGGAGAGTCGCGCCCGCCTCTGGGACGAAGTGCGCAAACTGCATGCTAGCGGAACCACGATCTTCCTCACAACCCACTACCTTGAAGAGGCTGACCATCTGTGCAATCGCCTGGCAATCATCGACGGCGGCAAAATTGTCACAGAGGGCACACCTGAGCAACTCAAACAGCAGATTGCCGGCGACGCTGTTACCCTGAGTTTAAGCAATCCTCATGACACATTTGTGCAAGCGCGAGAACTTCTCCGGGTGCAAACAGATGTGCGCGACATTCAGGAAGATGGCCAGAAATTGCAGGTCTACGTTGAACATGGCGAAGAAGCGCTGGTGACCATCCTGCGCCTGCTCGAAGGCGCAGGCATCAGTGTACAAACCATCTCCCTCGCTCGCCCGTCGCTTGACGATGTGTTCTTGCGCCAGACAGGACGTTCGCTCAGAGAACCCGCAAGTAGTCCGGCCCAATCCCTTCACGCTGTTCACTAATATCCGTTTACAACCATACAACAAGGAAGGATATGTTATGAAAGTGTTTCGCGATACATGGCTGCTTTTCACCTGGAGCATCAACGCAACGTTGCGCAACCCTGTCTGGGCTATCATTGGCCTTTTTCAGCCACTCTGCTACCTGTTTCTCTTTGGTCCGCTACTGCAACCACTTAGTAATGTGCCCGGCTTTCCGCCTGGAGGAGCACAGACCGTTTTTACTCCGGGCGTCATGGTGATGATGAGCGTCTTCGGCACCGCTTTTGCTGGCTTTGGATTGATTGCTGAAGTGCAATCTGGCTTCATCGAACGACTGTGTATCACTCCCCTCAGTCGCCTATCATTGCCTCTGGGGCCCATCCTGCGCGACGTTGTGCTGCTGTTGATCCAATCGCTGCTGATCGTCCTTGTGGCTTTGCCGCTAGGCTTGCATATCAACGTGGCGGGTCTGTTACTGGTGCTAGGCTTGCTCATCCTGTTAGGGATGTGTCTCTCTGCCTGCTCTTACGCGCTGGCCCTGGCATTGAAAGATGTGAACGCCCTCTCTTCAACGCTCCAAACGCTTACACTACCCATTTTTCTCCTCTCAGGGATTACGTTGCCCTTGACGCTCGCTCCGCCTGTATTGCGCACGTTGGGGAACTTTAATCCCATCGCCTATGCCGTCAACGCAGCGCGCGCGCTCTTCCTCGGCAATATAGCGAACGCGACGGTCATTGAGGGCTTTGTAATTGTCGGTGTGCTCGCCCTGCTGGCCCTGATCTGGGTCACCCGCGCTTTTCAACGAGCTACCATGTAGCTGATGCGCAGGGTATACCGTATGCTGAACCAGATCTACGACGCGCTTTGGCAGTATCGCACTTATCTGATGGTTTGATTGCTACAACTTTTTATTGGGTGAGGAAAATAGAAAATACGTCCTGCTTGATCAAGTTTAGCCCTTGTATTTATACAAGATTTAGGCTATCCTGAAAGAGAAGTTATTTATTGCACATCTGTTTCAAAGGTAGTGCAGGTGAATAACAGGCAACGTAACAGCATATTTTCCTTCCAACCAGTCCTTTACTCTATAAGCAAACCAACAAGAGGTGCATTATATGACAACAACGGCGCGTTCAAGATCTTCTTTTGCTTCAACACTCCCTGGCCGCTATTATTACGATCCGGCTATTTATGCACAGGAACAAGAACGTATTTTTTCGCAGATGTGGGTATGTGTTGGACGTGCCGAAGCGTTTTCGCAAGCAGGTTCTTATCAAACAATCACGCTAGGGCAGGAAAATATTATCGTAGTACGCGACAAAGATCTGATCTTACGCGCCTTCCTCAATGTCTGCCGGCACCGTGGGGCTCGCCTCTGTCCGGAGACAGCAGGTGTGCTCAAAGGTTCTATTCAATGTCGCTATCACGCCTGGACGTATGCTTTGAATGGGCGACTAATAGGTGCACCTAACATTCTCAACGAGGAAGAATTTCAGGCGCTGGACTTCAGTTTAATGCCTGTAGCGCTACAGACCTGGGAAGGGCTCATCTGGCTGAATCTTTCCGAGACTCCTGAGCCACTGGAAACGCAGGTCCACGGGCCAATTCTTGAGCGCTTTGTTGGTCACTATGAACCATTCGCCCGCTATGATCTCGAACACCTGAAACTGGGCAAGACAATCTCTTACGACGTAAAAGCCAATTGGAAAATTCTGCTAGAGAACTTTCAGGAATGTTATCACTGCGGGCCGATGCATCCTGAGTTTTGCCAGTACTTTCCCCAGTATAAATCGGGCGTTGCCTATATTGACAACGATGCCGCAACACTAGCTCCAACGATGGAAGCATTTTCGACCACAGGAAAGGCTAGCCGCCCTCATCTGCCGGGCTTGTTACCAGAAGATTTCCGCCGTTATTACGGCATTATTATCAACCCCAACCTCCTCTTAAATCTACTCGACGACCATATAGTTATTCACACCCTCACCCCTCTCGGACCTGATTCGACGCGTGTAACGTGTGACTGGCTCTTCGATAAGCAAGAGGTAGAGCGCCAAGACTTCGATCCAACGGATGCAGTAGAGCTTTTTGATCTGGTAAATCAGCAAGACTGGGAAGTATGCGAACTTACACAGATGGGCATGACTTCAAGAGCCTATCGAGACGGCGGAGTGTATGTCCCCGTTGAGAGCCATATTCGCGCATTCGCAGATTTCATCCTAGAAAAGCTGGCTTGAGCAAACGAGCTATAGCAATATTCTCCCATGCCGACCTAGTTTATTCGCAAGGAGTAATGCGTGTCGAGTACGGCTTTATTTTCTTTGTACAAAGACAAAAAACCAGATTACCCCACCCAGGTAGTAATCGAGCATTTATTTGCACAAGAAGAGGCAAAAAAGGACTTCAGACAATTTGTGGGGCGCTTCTGGTCGATAGTAGAGCGAACCGATAGCCTGAGAAAACATTTTCTCGCAGAAATGCTTCAGACGCTTACGAACAATGAGGGACCTCACGCGGACGTTATCAAAGCAATTCTGACTGATTGGGCTCAGTATGGAGCTTATACGCTGGTTGAATGGACGGAAATGTACACCGCATTGGAGACGAGTACGCCTCTACCAGCGCATTGCAATGATATAACCAGAGCAATTTATCGTACCACGCTAAAAAAGGGCTGGAAAAATCTTTACAGGAGAAGCAACTACTTTTGAGGAGGGAGGACAATTGCTCTGCAACGGAGCGCTTATTACGTTTCAGATCTGGCTAGAACATCCTGAGTATCGGGACAACTTCGGTTTCAATGATGCAAACGCGCAGATTGTTTTTCATGCCCTCATCTATGCCGTCAATTGGGAAAAAGTCGCCATTGCCCTTCTGGAGCCTGAAAGTGGAGAAGGCAATTCTTAATAACGAGGGAGAGAGGAACAATTACGTCCTCTCCCCCAGAAAAGATGGTATTAGCGGCTAGCAAAACGGTTTGAGCTTGGAGTTCGCCGCGCGGGTGTTGCCGAGACGGGTTTTCTCCTGTTCCGATTCTGTGGCTCTCTGGTAACAAAAGCAGAAGTCTTGCTCCGTCCGGAAGCTCTCCGGAAGGGGGACTGTTTTCCTATCCCGTGCCTATCATCTTGCTCTGGATGTGCTGGCGAAAAGAATTCCTCTGCTTGCCATTCTGGAATTACCTCAATGGCACGTTCTCTGGGCTGCCTTTTCACAGGAGACGATAGCGGACGATCATTTCTCGGCTGCGCATACCTGCCGCGTTCCCGATCACTGCCAGATTGTGAATATCTATTGCGCTCTCGGTCACCGCCTGCCTGTGGATATCTACCACGTTCCCGGTCATCAGAAAACTGTCTTCTACCACGTAGCGGCCTCTGTTCTTCGACCTGTGCATAGGTAGGCACCTCCACAGCCTCTAAGTTCGTAAGAGGAGCAGCGGCAGCGGTCATAGCCTTCTCATCAATCGTAAGTTTTTGTAAAGCAACAGCCTGACCTAAAGTGCGGGCCATGCGCCGCCACTTAGGAACATCGGACGGCACCAGCAGAGTAATCGCCTTCCCCTGTCGTCCCATTCTGCCCGTACGACCAATGCGGTGAGTAAACAGCTCGCTTGATTCTGGGAGCTCATAGTTAATAACCTGATAGATCCCTTCAATGTCCAATCCACGAGCAGCAACATTGGTAGCAAGCAGCGTATGCACCTGTCCACGACGAAATGCAGTCAGCACATCTTCGCGGGCACGCTGGCTCTTATCGCCGTGTAAGGTTCCCACAGCAAAACCAAGTTTAGTAAGCTGTTTGCCTAACTTCTCAACCCCAAATTTCGTTTTACCAAAGATGAGGCTACTTTCGCCCTCGGAAGATTGCAAGAGAGTACACAGCGCGGCCATCTTCTGGTCATGCGGCACCTGGTAAGCAATCTGTTCAATAGTGCTTTGCTCACCCATCGCGGCAGTAATATTTACCGTCACAGGATCTTTAAGAAATTTCTTCTGGAGAGTCACAACCCAATCCGGCATAGTGGCGGAAAAGAGCGCCATTTGTCGTGTATCCGGTGTATTTGTTAAAATCTCTTCAATTGCTGGTGCGAAGCCGCTATCCAGCATCTGGTCTGCCTCATCCAGCACGCAGATGCGAAGCTGATGCAGTTGAAGTGTGCCACGCTCAATATGGTCCTGCACGCGTCCAGGCGTCCCAACGACAATCTGGGCACCGTAACGTAACGCAGAGAGCTGGCTACCATAAGGACGTCCCCCTACTAAAAGGGCCGTCGTAAGTCGGCGGCTGACAGCGAATTTGCTCAGGACAGTATTGACCTGAACGGCGAGTTCGCGTGTCGGCACAAGTACCAGGGCCTGAACGACGCGCCTGTCCCTGGTTAAACGTTCAATCAGAGGAATACCATAGGCAAGCGTTTTGCCTGAACCGGTAGCTGATTGTCCTACCAGATCACGACCAGCAAGCAGTGCTGGAATTGCCTCAGATTGAATAGCAGTGGGCTCGGTAATTCCCATCGTAGCCAGCACCGTACGAGTCGCAGGTTGGAGGGAAAAGTCGGAAAAAGATGGCATGAAAAATCCTTTCGGCCAATGCGCCCTTAATGGGCGTACTATAATTCCCTACCAAACAGCATCTAAGAGTACTGAATAGAGGGGAAGTACCAGGAGCAGGCCGTAGAGGATACGGGAGCAATGCTGCTAGCTGATATCAGATACGAAGTTGTGTGCAGGAAGAGAGTAGTCTACAGAGGATTGCTCAGAGCTCTTTAGCGTCTTTATCAGGAAACAGGATATATGAGCCACCTGTTCCAGACCATGCAAACAATCAAATCATAACGTTTTGATTATATCTCTGAGTGTGCAATTTGTCAAGTAGGGGAGAGAAACGTAAAAATGGTACTCCCCTTGCATTTCTTTTATACAGCTCTACCCTACAATTTCGCCTTCCACAGCCGCACGCCCAGGAGAGACCGATGCATACATCTGACGAAGGAACCAGATAGCCAGGAGCGCGATCCAACTCCAGCCGATGATAATAGAGATGCGTTCGAGCAGACCAGTTGGTGAGTTTGGGAGGATGCCCTTTTGATCGAGGATTGCTACAACAAGGCAAGCGATAAAAGATGCGAGGAAAAGAATTCCTGCAATCAGCGAATAAAGAGCCTTGCCTCTCCAGGTTGGATCGGAGGCGAAGCGCCGCGCCAGTACAAACATGGCAACGGTTAGAGAACCGAAAGCGAGAGGAGCATTCATACCATGAATCATTCCATGCAGAGTATGGGTGCTACTGGAAGTACCCGCCGGGTAATAGCCTAAACTCGGATCGGTAACAAAAAAGCCAGCTATGAGGAGGGACAGCCCGAAGAGACCAAGTAGAAGAGGTCCCCAGATCGCACCTCTGCCCGATCCAAGCACCTGGCGAAGTCCGATAGCAAAACAGAGTACAAGTATCCCACAGATGAGGAAACTTGTGATCTGCATCCAACCTTGATCGCTCAAGCTGAGATCGCTGACAAAATTGTGCCATGAGCTATAACCGGGACGAATCGCATCCTCGAACAGGAACACCAGAATAAAAAGAATTGGACCAATCGCCCCACACGCTATAAGCAGTCTGGTTACCAGTGAATAGTTTTGCGTCTGACAATCTTTCGATAGCATACTAGAATTTCCTTTCCTTCATTCAACTTGTATGATGACGCAAGTATAGATGGAAAAACATCATAAAGCATCCGTCTAAAGACGCAGTTCTCCCCTTCCTCAAGACTAGTTTTGTGCATCCTCAAGAAAGCGCTCAAAGCGTGCAATATTGGCTTGCAGCTCGCTACGAAATTGCTGCAAATCACCAATCTTTCTTTCAGTCTCAGCTAGATGTTTGTAGAGCATAGCAAGCACCTTCTGTTTTGGCTGAACGCCGCTGGGATCGACAAAATAGAGGTCAATAACCTCACCAATCTCCTCCAGGCTTAATCCGAGCTTCTTAAGCTGGTCGATCTTCCGCAAGCGAGCAAGCGTCTCCTCGGTATAATAATGGTGACCGTGACTCTCGCGCTCTCCAGGTGGGAGTAGCCCGATGCTTTCATAATAGCGAACAGTTCGTTGGGTCACCCCTGCTCGTTCCGTCAGATCACCAATGCGCATACGATAATCCATTTTCCCCCTCCTCAAAACATAACGTTGACGTCATATTTTGAGTATAGACTTGTCTCCTCGTCCTGTCAAGAATTTTCCCAAAGCCTTTTCTCTAACAGAGAAACCAGAAGACGCTTGCCCGCCTGACCCCTGCTAATCTTGAGCAGGTCTTCCCCATTATAAGATTTCTACATAGCCTTCTGTTCCATTCACGCGAATTCGTTCCCCATCTTTTATCAGTTTGGTAGCACTTTCCACTCCGACAACCGCTGGTAAGCCATATTCACGTGCGATAACTGCTCCATGAGTCATCAGTCCACCAACTTCAGTGACCAGGCCTTTTATGGATACAAACAATGGTGTCCAGCTAGGATCAGTAAATGGGGTGACTAATATATCTCCCTCTTCTATAGCAGCATCTTCCATGTTTAAGATGACACGTGCTCGTCCCTCTATCACTCCGGAAGAAACAGCTAGACCTACAAGAGCTTCGGCTGGGAGATGTTCTCGTTTGTACTCACCTGCAATGATTTCACCATCAGACGTGAGAACACGTGGGGGAGTGAGTTTTTCATAGAATTTGTACTCATCTTTTCGTTTGCTGATGATCTGGTCATCCAGTTTCTTTGTGCGTACGACTTCGCGAAGTTCTTGAAAAGTGAGATAGTAGATATCTTCTTTTTCATGAAAGAACGTTGGCTTGTACGAGTTGTTCGGCTTCTTTCAGTAAAGCCTGCTTATAAACGAAGTAGCGATTAATCATGCCGTATTTTGGATATTCACGATACCCGATGAAATTCCGGATCAGGCTGATCATTCGTTTTGTTTCCTGGGCTTTTTGTTCACCATCCGGTAATTGCTTCAATCGATCTAATAGCTCCTGTTCTTTTTTCAAGGCTTCCTGTCGCCCTTGCTCAAATTTCCGATTGCTGGCATGAGGCTCAAAGTTTTTGATATTCCCAAGAATCATGGGGATAAGTGTCGTCGGTTTTTCGCTCCAACGAGTTCTCGTTATATCGATTTCCCCGGCACATCGCATTCCGTATTTGTTGAGATAAGCCTGGATAGCGTCCCGGCTTTCCTGTCCACCTTCAAACTGAACCAGTTCATCCAGAAAGTTGTCATCTTTTGCATGCTGCAAGTACTCAATTACTTCTGGATAAGGGCGAATCACATCTGCAACATCCAACAGCGCCAAACCCATTTCCGAAGTGATATTGTTGGGTACAGATTGAGAAAGCGTGTCTGCCACGTTTTTTTCACCTAACCACTCCTTCATTTTTTCATTGATCCATGATGAAGCATTCATAGCAGTCATAAACACACCAAACCCTTGCGGATCAGATAAGATTCTTCTTTAATTGCTGAATGTCTTCCAAAATAAAATCAAGCAGATCCGATCCTGATTTCGTTTGGATGTTTTGTTTTAGTTCCTCTATCGATGTTTCACTACGCTTGATCAAATCAGAAACGATTGCCGGATCGTATTCGTTTAGTGTTTTATAATCCGCAAGCGACGAACCTTGATTGCTTTTACCGGGAATCTGTTCTTTGCTTATCATCCGGTAGACGATTTGATAAAATCTCCCCGCTCTATGATAGTCATGAGTGCGTCTTTTATAAGCGGATCTGTTTCCCATGACATCTACTATAATTGCTCTTCTGGCTGGTGAAGCCAGATCCTGTGTGACATCAACAAACAACCTTCCCCCAGCTGTAAACATGGGGCGTCCAGCCGTTAGCTGCCAGAAAGAGATTCCCAATGGTTTCATGGCGTCAGTCATCATTTGTTGATGACCGACAGATATATACACGTGATTTTCCTGGTCATTGGCTTCGGGAATGGGATATAAAGTAGTGATTGGCCGGCTCTGGACAATAGAAAATGTATCATCAACCAGACACCATTCGATGTCCTGGGGGCAAGCCGAAATGTTCTTCGATCTTTCTGCCCATGCGCTCAAGCTGCAAAATCTGCTCATCCGTCAGCGCTTGCCTATTCTGCCTCTCAGGCTCAATCTCCTGTTCTTTCGTACCGCCATCTTTTAAGGCATAAATAGCCAGCTTCTTGGTGGATATCTTCTTATCGATAACCTTGCCGTTACGCACTTTATAGCTATCAGCATTCACCAGGCCGGAGACCAGAGCCTCACCAAGTCCGAAGCTGGCATCAATGGATAACACTTTCCTATTAGAAGTGACGGGATCGGCAGTAAACAAAATTCCTGCCGCCTGCGGGAAGACCATCTTCTGAACAACCACAGACAGATGGACTTTACGATGGTCGAAGCCGTTTTGAAGGCGGTAAATTACTGCCCTCTCGGTAAATAGCGATGCCCAGCACTTGCTGATATGCTTGAGGATTGCCTCTTTTCCGATAATGTTCAAATACGTATCCTGCTGGCCTGCAAAAGAGGCCGTCGGTAAATCCTCTGCAGTTGCGCTGGATCGTACTGCATAGGCATTTTTTTCATCAAGCCTGGAGAGGAAGCGGGCGATCTCTTCATGAATGTCTTGAGGGATAGCTATCCCTTCGATGACCCTGCGAATCTCACCGCTCAGTTCACCGATTTTATCCCGGTCTTCCACCTTGAGAAGCGATAACTGATCAAGTAATTCGTTCATCGACGACGTTTCCCCAATGATTCTTTTAAAGGCTTCAGTAGAAATACAAAAGCCATCTGGTACGCGTATTCCTTCAATCCTGGATAGTTCCCCCAGGTTCGCGCCTTTCCCTCCAACAACCATGAGTTTTGTTTTGTCAATGTCCTGAAAACCAAGCACATATGCACTCATATTTTTACCTCCTTTGGCAATTCCTTCTTTGATAATTTTGCTGACATCCTGAGTAGCATTGCTTCCGCCTGAGTATAGGGGAAGGAACGCCAAAAAAAATCGTCCAAAAAGGCAGTGTGCTAGGTAGACAGGAGGTGATATAATAAAATTGAGAACAAACAGGCTCGTTTTTGAGCTTCGGAAACCATGCTGTTCCTTGCTCTCGCGGACGTGAGACAGACGACATGTCACCCTCCTTCCCCTCCTCGCACATTGCAGTTCGGCATCATTCCAGGATGCAAGGTGAGGAGCGGCTTTTCAATCAACCAAATGTTCCTGGAGATATGTGGTATGATTGCCATAAGAGAGGAGAAATCCATATGGTTGCAGTTGTTCTCGAAAAAGTTCATCAATTATCTCTGCGTGACATCGATCTTCCCCAGGATCTGGGAGCAAACGATGTACGTATCGCGATCCACACGGTAGGTATTTGTGGCAGCGATATCCACTATTATCAACACGGAGCAATTGGACAATTTGTTGTACGTCAACCAATGGTGCTCGGCCACGAGGCGGCGGGAACAATTGTCGAGGTAGGAAGCGCAGTTCAGCATCTCCATGTAGGGGATCGTGTGTGTATGGAGCCAGGCATCCCCGATCCAGACAGCAAAGCCAGCCGGCTCGGTATTTATAACCTTGATCCTGCCGTTCGTTTCTGGGCCACTCCTCCGGTGCATGGCTGTCTGACACCTTTTATCGTTCACCCGGCGGCCTACACCTTCAAACTTCCTGACAGCATCAGTTTCGCCGAAGGAGCGATGGTTGAGCCTTTAGCGGTAGGAATGCACGCAGCCGTAAAGGCCCGCATCAAGCCTGGAGACCTCGCAGTTGTCCTGGGGGCCGGTCCAATTGGCATGGTTACCGCCCTCGCAGCCCTCGCAGGCGGCTGTAGCCAGGTTGTCATTACAGATATTATGCAGCCCAAACTCGAACTTGCCGCCACACTTGGATCAATTATCCCCGTGAATGTTGCACAACAGAGCGTGACCGAGGTCGTGCAACGACTCACCGATGGTTGGGGAGCGGATATCGTTTTTGAAGCAAGCGGCAATGCCAGATCAATCGCCAGTGCTTTCGAGCCTCTCTGCCCTGGTGGCACTGTCGTCTTCATTGGTATGCCGGGCGGGCCGGTACTCCTGGATATCGTTGCCGCTCAGGTCAAAGAAGCTCATATCGAGACAATTTTCCGTTATGCGAATGTCTATCCGCGTGCCCTCGCGCTCATGGCGAGCGGAAAAATTGATGTAAAACCCTTGATTACCGACACCTTTGCTTTTCAGGACAGCATCAAAGCTTTTGACTACGCCAGTGAGCTTCCACCATCATCTGTCAAAGCACAGATCGTTCTTCCTCAATAAAGCAAAGGAGGAGAAAGAAATACCCAACTCTCAGAGGCTAACTTGATGGCTCATGGCAGTAAAATCAGACTGAAGCGCTCGAACTCGCCTCCTTAGCGTGGCGGTTCAATTTTCCATATCTTCGCATCAGCATCAATATCAAAAGCTTTCATCACATCTTCAAGAACAACTGTGCTCTCCTCATCACCCAGGTAGCGGAGGTCACCTATCATCTGATGTTCTCCATCAGAGAACATAGAAGAAGCACTCCGGGCAGGAAGACTCAGAGAGACAAGGTATCCTGGACCCAGGACAAGCCTGGGTTTTCCTTGCCCATCCTTACTATAGAGATGTTGCCTTTCCAGTGAAATAGTGACCTCGACAGTCATCGTTCCCTGTAAATGTACATCGTTTTCTAGTTGATCTGCAAGTTCTTTTAAACTATAGTAATCCATGTATCTCCTCGTTCTTTAGAATAGTATTTTTCGTCGCCTCATCTAATAGGAAACTCCTACTCCTTCTTTAACCCCGTAATAGCACTTCATCGCTCTCTCTTAGTGTAAGGTTTCCAGCTACTACATACAGGGCATAAGCTAATGACTTCCTCATGATTTCTCCATGATTTGCTTTTTCTACTATTACTTGCAGCAATTTGAGCTCGAAAACTAGTAGTACTCTTGTGTGACAGACATATTCAGCCATCTTACGCTGTAGTACCATAAAATGGTTCTCAGGTGGCTTCTCTTCTTATACGAGACCTGTTTCTATCTTGCCAGGAGATTGCCGCCATATGCCCTGGGGGTATGAGGAAATTATCCATTGCCTAAAGAGATCGCTATGCTCCATTACTGAATGCTTGCTATAATGTCATAGCATACTTTAGTAAGGCCACCCTGGAGCATTTCGTATCACTTCAACGCACGCAGTCAGGAGGGCAACATTGACAAACATTTCACCCAAAACCAATGTGAAACTGAAACGCACGCGCTTGCAGCTCCTCTTAACCATCGAACAGGCTGCTGAGAAAGTGGGAGTTACCCATCAAACGTATTCCCGGTGGGAGAAAGGCTTGCAGAAACCTCATCTTACTACCCTCAAATTGCTCTGCAAGGCCTTTGAAAAAAAGCCTGAAGAGCTAGGCTTTGAAGACCTCTGCTTCTAAATCAGCAGCTAACACGGATAAGGAGCAGGTCCACCCCCTTGCTCCTTCTTGTTTTTCTTCCAGATCTTCTCTCCTGATATCTTCCTTCCTAAACCTACTTTTTTAGAAAAACTAGAGAAATACGTCTTTACTATACACATCCCTGAAATAGATTTTATTCATGAGAGTAGCATTTAGCAGCAAACCATGACTAAAGAATAGTGGAAAATCTATTTCTTCAACGAGGGTTTCTTACATAAGCACATTGTGCTATAGCTAAAAGTTTTTGGTGTCGTCTCACCAGGAGATGTCTATACTATGCAAGGAAATGATGCGCTTCGTAGAGAGCGTGAAGCCAGAAACTGGTTACAAAGGGATGTTGCGAAACAGCTATGCATTAACGAGCGAACCTATAGGCGCTGGGAGAGAGAAAATCAATACCCCCGTTTAACATCAATTAAAAAGCTTTGTGACCTTTTTGAGAAAAAACCTGAAGAACTAGGATTTTATCTCTATACTCCTGATGATATGTAGGCTGATCGAAATACTCTGTTTCAAGAAGGAGGAGTACATGGAGGAGCACAGAATAGAGAGAAATTGGAAGTTACGCCAGGCTCGAAAAGCCCAGCGTTGGACGATAGCGGAAGCATCCGAACGTGTCGGGGTCGATGTACGAACCTATAGCCGCTGGGAACAGGGAAATATTACTCCACGCCTGAATTCGCTGAAGCGGCTTTGTGATGTCTTTGCATTACCAGCAGAAGCGCTCGGTTATCCTCTTTTTTAATATTCCCCTGCTTCTTCTTTCTTGCCTCAAATTCCATCCACTATCTACTCCTTTTGCTTGAAGGGTTTGACCTGAAAATTTCTATGGGGTACCCTGTTGAAGGAGATCAAGCTCTTTGCCCCGGTTTGCGAGAGGACGGGGTTGTCAGCGAGAAACTTGCATCACCAACAGACGATGATAATCAAGAATGCACTGGAGTAACCTCAATGCTTAGCCATCGCCTCGATCAGAAGATCAGCGTAAGTATCGTTTTTGTTTCGGCCCTATTTATGAGTATTATGGATACCACTATTGTCAATGTGGCTCTCCCCTCAATTGCGCGCCAGCTCAATGTAACCAGTACGGCAACTGATGCAGTAGTGGTCTCCTACCTGGTGAGTCTGGCAGTGATCATTCCTTCTTCTGGTTGGTTGGGAGATCACCTGGGCACAAAACGCGTCTTTCTGGCCGCGCTGGCACTTTTCTGTATTGCTTCGGCCCTCTGTGGTCTGGCCAGTAATCTTGTACTGCTTGTGCTGTTTCGAGTATTGCAGGGTGCGGCAGGTGGGGCACTCACCCCTGTCGGCACAGCAATGTTATATCGCACCTTTCCACCCGCGGAACGCGTAAGGGTTTCCAGCATTCTCAACATTCCCACTATCCTTGCACCAGCCACAGGCCCCATTATTGGCGGTATTCTGGTCGATCAGCTTTCCTGGCGCTGGGTCTTTTACGTGAATGTACCAATTGGCCTGGCGGCTTTCGTATTTGGTCTTCTCTTTCTACAAGAGCATCGTGAACCCGGTACAGGGCATTTTGATCTGCCAGGCTTCGTGCTGGCAGGCGCGGGTCTGGCGCTCGTTCTTTATGCCTTGAGCGAGGGAGCAACTATTGGCTGGACCACCCCTGGTATTCTCGGTAGTCTCATTGTTGGCTTGATCGTCCTGGTGGCCTTTGTTTTCATTGAGCTGCGCACAGCGCAACCCATGCTCAATCTACATCTGCTCACCAATCGACTTTTTCTCTCATGCAGTGTGGCCCTCCTCTTCACTATGGCCGCCTTCGCAGGGGTACTCTACGCGCTGCCCCTCTTTCTTCAGATAGCGCGAGGAGCCTCAGCCCTGGTCTCCGGTCTCACTACCTTTCCGGAGGCTATTGGTGTCGTAGTTTCAACACAGATTATTGCCCATTTCTATAAAGATATTGGACCTCGCCGCCTGGTAAGTATCGGGGTCATCTTCATGGCGCTTTTCATTGCGCTCCTCTTTTTGATCGGACTTGACACGAATCTCTGGCTTGTACGCTTGCTCATGTTTCTCATTGGGGCCGGAGTCGCCTCCTCGTTCCTGCCATTACAGACAGCCGCGTTCGCCACAATTTCATCCGCTGACACCGGCCAGGCCTCGGCGCTTTATAATGTCCAGAGGCAACTGGGGGCCGCTCTCGGCGTAGCAATATTAACTACCGTTATCGCAACTGTAGGATTGACGACAAAGACAGGACAACCAAACGTCGCAGCCTACCACGGCGCATTCCTGGCAGGTGCCGTTCTCGCCCTGATTGCCTCTGCAATTGGAGCTACGATTTGAGATAGTGATGCGGCGGCGACAATGAAAAAGAAAAAATCGATCGAAATGCAATAGTCTCGAATTACTCATGGAATTTTTCCCCTCTTGGATCATACACGAGATAAGAGAACAATTCGCGAGTGTTTGGGAATTGGTCAGATTCCTCCTAAAGTGGGCGATAAGTAAGAGCTATTCTGCCTGGGCCCCTAATAGGAGAAGCGTATCTTTCTGGGCAGCGGTTATTCCACTTAGGCCGCGTATTTTCATGCGCTCATATGGTCGGTCTGAGCGCAATGTTCTGAGACATTGCCCTGTCTGGCAATCCCATATTTTTACAGTATTATCATGGCTAGCACTCACTACCCATTTTCCATCAAGACTATAGGAGACACTGCGGATTCGTTCTGTGTGGCCTTTTAGCAAGGAGACACATTTTTGTGTCTCTCCATGCCAGATACGTACGGTGCCATCCTCGCTTCCACTTGCGGCAAATTGGCCATCTGGGCTGAAAGCAATAGAGTAGATTTTGCCTGTATGACCGCTTAACGAAGCAACACATTCTGCGCTCTCAAAATTCCACAGGCGCAGTATCTGGTCATCCCCTCCACTTGCGATAAGATTATAGCGAGGATTACAAGCCAGAGACCAGACACGTCCCACATGCCCATGCAGTATATGGATCTGGTCCTCACCCGTGAGCACGTTTGCGGCGTGCCACACGCAGACACCTTGATCTTCGCCTCCACTCAGAACAGTGATATTATCCCAGAACACCACCGAGCGAATACGATCTGTATGCTCACTCATATGTTGCAAGACCTGACCACGCTCGACATCCCACAAACGCACATATTGATCATCGCTTCCGCTCACCAGCAATCTGCCATTTGGACTAAAAGCAATAGAACGGATGCGTCCGTTCTTTTCTCGAAGCACTTTCAAGCATTCTCCGCTCTCTACATCCCAGAGACGAATACTCTGATCGTCACTTCCACTCGCCAATAATCTGCCATCGGGACTAAAGGCCAGGGAGTAGACCCAACTTGTATGGCCTCGCAATGCTTGCAGCTTCTGCCCACTTTCAGCATCCCAGAGGTGCAAAGAAAAACCTTCACCGTCGCTGGCAATCAGACGACCATCGGGACTAAAGCAGGCGGCGTAAATCCAGTTACTATATCCCTGCAACGTCTTCAGGCACTCACCGCCAGGCATTTCCCACAAGCGTACAGCCTGGTCATCTCCCCCACTCGCCACTATCGTTCCATCAGCGCTTACGACTACGGCACGTACCCGGTTGCGATGCTCTTGCAAAACATTGAGACATTGAGCAGTGCTCGCGTCCCAAAAACGCACCGTCTGGTCATTTCCACCACTGACAAGCGTTTTGCCATCGGGACTAAAAGCCAGCGAGTAGATGCGCCCATGATGACCGCTGCCAGAGGCCAGAGAGATCTTCCTATCCACATCCCACAAATGGACCAGTTGGTCATCTCCCCCGCTCGCAATCGTCCTACCATCCGAGCTGAAGACAACCGAGCAGATACGATCAGTCTGTCCAGCAAACACATAAGGAGGCTGTTGCGGAGCATTCAGGGACCAGAGAAGGAGTTGAGCGTCTGCACCACCACTCACCAGCATCTCGCCATCCGGACTGAAGGCCAGAGCGCGAACGCGGCTATGATGTCCAGATAGCCTTCTACACACATGCGTATCTTTATCCCAGAGAAGAATTCTGCTGATCATCGCCAGCGCTCGCAATCGTCCTGCCGTTCGGGTGAAAAGCTACAGAATAAATTCGGCCACGATGCTCGTGCAGACAGGCCAGACATTCTCCGCTGCTCACATCCCAGAGGCGGAGAGTCTCATCGTCGCTACCACTGACAAGCGTTTTGCCATCGGGACTAAAAGCCAACGAGCGTATCCAGTCCTGGTGTCCAGACAGCGTAAGCAACGGCGTACCAGAAGGGATCTGCCAGAGTTTGATTTTGCCGTTACTAGTAGCGGCGGCCAGGAGTCCCGCGCGTGGCTCCAGTGCCAGCGCCAGAATATTTCCAAAGATTTCGGTGAAGACACAGCCCTCAAAGTGCGCATAGGCAAAATTTGCATCGATCAAGTTTGCCCCACGCAGATAGGCTTGCCGAATCAGAAGATGCGAAAAATCATAACCCACCAACGGCAGATGCATCTGCACGAAAAGATTGAGGATATTACCCGGTCCATATCCGGTTGATTGCGCTGGAACCGATTGCCAGGATGATAAAAGATCCTTCAGGCTTTGTACTCCTCCTACCTGCATCTGCCCATCAGCCAGAAGTGCATTGATCAGAGGGGCAACCACAAAACGGAGCTGGCTGTCCCTGGCAGAATCTCTTACCTGCGCTTTTAAAAGTGCATGACTGCTGAGAAGTTGAATCTGACCGGTATGCAGTTCCTGAATAATCTGGGTAATAAAGCGATCTGTTACGTACTCCATAATGACTGCCTGCAACGAAAAGAGAGCCGTATCACTGCTTTCTACAAGAGAACGCCGCCGCAACGACTTTAGCGCCTCCAGCAACTCTCCTTTGGGGACAACGTGCACAATGTCGTCGCGCAACGTATCCAGTGCTGTCTTCTCACGGGCCAGCGCCAGCCAGTAGAGTAGTTCTTGTTCGAGCGACGACAGGCGCAAAAATTGCTGCTCAAGAAGCTCCTGCATATCGCCAATAATCGTCTCACCCTGTGCCAGAAAGACCTGAATATTGCCAGCAAAGAGCTCTCGAATCGATTCAGCGGCCAGTTTTAAAGCCAGAGGATTACCCGAATAGAGCGCAATAAAACGCTGCCAGGTCTCATCATCACCGACAAGATCCTCATGTTGCAAGATCTGACGAGCCTCACTCTCTTCCACACCGTGCAGAAGCAACGAGCGTACAGGAGCGGTCTTGCCCTCCAGACGGGCCAGCTCACGAGGCTTTTCGCGTGTCGTCAGCAGTAGACAGCTTCGATGCTCCGTACTTCCTACCAATTCCAGTAAACGCCCAAAGCCCTCATAGCCAGCGCGATACGAACCGGCCTTATTACCTTCCTGAAGCACCGTCTCAAAATTATCGAGAACGACGAGGCAGCGATAACGGCGCAAATAGTCAAGCCACAAAAGGATCTGAGCATCAATATGGGTAGGGAAAGAGGCAGGAGACGACGAGGGGAAGAGACGCAAGCACTGCTCAAGAATAAGTTCGAGCGGCGGAGCATTCTGTAAAGAGCGCCAGAAGACAGCGTCAAATTCCGAGCTTACTTCTCGCACCAGAAGCGTCGATAGGGCAGTCTTCCCAACGCCACCCAGACCTTGCAAGCCAATGAGACGACAGCCATCCTGGAGAATCCAGTGCTTCAAGAGAGTACGCTCCTGCACGCGCCCATAGAATTGCGCAGGCGCGGGAGCCTCGCCCCAATCAAAGCGAGAGGCGGCTTGTTGGGAGGCAGGGATAGCGGGAGAAACGATTAGAGCGGGGTCGCTCTGAATAGTCGAGGGAGAAATAGGAGGTTGTGAAGGCAAAGGACGAGGGAGAGCAGGGACAGTATACTTCTCCTGGGTTGAGGAGCGCCACTGGAAAAAATTCACAGCCAGTGTGAGAATACTAACAATCATTCCAACAATAATGGACAAAATAGTCAACGTAGTCACGCCCGTACCCGCGCCCTGTTGCTGGATGATGAGAATAGCACCCACAATAATTGCGGCAACGGCAAAGAAGATAGCAGTGCCCACAAGCCAGTTTCGCCAACGCCTGTGCTTCTTTCTCGGTACAGGAAAAACTGTCTGCTGTCGCTGAAATCTCTGCATACCTCTTGGTTATCCCCTCAGAACAAATTCATCTTGCAGCATCACCTGGAACACAAAATGTGCTGCATTTTCTGCGACTATCTGCTGATACTTATCATCTTTACTCCCAGCAGCCCAATCGCAGATGCCTTTTACCAGCATCCACTCTTTCCGCTTGCGGGTAGCAACCTTCTCCAAAACAACACCTTCCATTTCACCGCCGATAGCATCAGGAGCAAAGCGCAGCAATTCATTGCGCAAACCAAATCATACCCCGCAATCTGCTGAGAAATCAAGACATCCCCTAAAGCCTGCTCTTGTGGTTTACAGCCAAAGGCAATACCAACCATCAAGAGAATCTCTGGGTTCAGGGCGGCAATCCCCTCTTCCAGGCAATGATAGAAACTATACATCTCTACATCGAGACCCGTCATTTGGTGATTTCTTAAAAGAAGGAAGCAAGATTATTGGCGAACATGGTCAGAGATAAACAGCATCTGCTCCAACTAAAATCACCAGGGGCGAGAGAATCGCTGGGCGAGCCGGAGACGGCCAAGCCGATCTTCCCTACGCGACTTTCACCTTCCTACAGATGAGGGTGGTCAGGGTAAGAGTAGGGTATAGATCCTGCTATGATTATCTATCGGCAGAAATTGTGATTACTTGAGGAGGTGGGGCCGATATTCTCTGCAAGAGGGGGACATACTTTAGCAAGCGCAGGGCTTCTAAACGAAGGATTTCTGGGAAAAGAGCGTTGTAGATATTGAATATCTCTTAAAGAGCCACGGGAGAGAGCAAGAAGGCAAAAATAGTTATAAAGAGCAAGAGGCAGAGCAAGGCGCGTAGTGTCTTTTTGAAGCGATATGAAGGCGTATGACACCTCGTTATGTGGCGAGGTGTCACCGCCTTCATGTCGCTTCACATCTGAGCGTCAGCAGCAGCATGGTGGGATTTACCCTTGTGGGAATGTCGCTTGCCGCAGGTGCCGAGAGAGAAGCAGCCATCCGGTGATCAGAAGCAAGCCACTCCACACGATGCCCACAGTCGGCAACACGCCCAGATGCTCCAGGCTCAGCCCAAGTGCAAAGGAGCCAATGGTGAGGACGCTGAACAAGATCACGCGATAGACGCTACTGACGCGGCCTTGCAAGGCATCTGGGACGACCGCGAAGCGATAACTGTCCATGAAGATAGCACGGATCGAGTCGGAGAGAGCGATGCCCGCGAAGACGGCTCCCAACAGCAGTGGCGTCGTGATGAAGCCATAGAGAGGCCAGAGCAACACGAACACGATCAGGGCATAGCCCAAGGCCCTGCCAAAGCGTATGCGCCGCTGCAACGGCGGGCAGAGCGCAGCGCCAAGCAGGTTCCCGACGCCGCCAACTGCGACGATCAGGCCGTAGAGCACCGGCGGGATATGCTGCTGTTGCACAATGTCCAGGACGAGAAGCAGGCTGGCTGTTCTAGTTACGTTGATATAGCTGGAAATTAGGAAGATCGAGCGTATGACCTGATGCTCCCACAGCCAGGTGAGTCCCTCGCGCACATCTGCCAGCAGGTGGTGACGCTGCGTCCTCCGTTCGTCTTGCATAGGCGAGCGTATGGAGAAGAGTGAGCCGAGCAAGATCAGAGAGGAAAGCGCGTCGGTGACGAACGGGAGCAGCCTGCTGAGGCTAAAGAGCCAGCTCCCCAGGGCGGGTCCGACAAGCGCGCTGGAGCCAACAATCACCTCGTTCTGTGCGACTGCGGTGGTAAGCTGGCTCTTTGGCACGATCCATGTCAGCGCTGCAAATTGGGCCAGCTCATAGAAAAGCGAAATGGCACCCAGGCCAAAGGCGATGGCATAGAGGAGAAGCAGCCGCAGTGGCCCGAAGGATACGCCCAGCGCCAGGGGAATGCTCGCCACGCACACCATCAAGCAGAAAGTAGAGAGCAGCATCACGCGTTTGCGCGGCCAGCGATCCACCAGCGACCCGGCGGGGAGGCTCAGCAGGACGTAGGGAAGCTGTCCCAGGCTATACGCCAGCCCAGCAGCAGCGATCGAATGCGTCAGTCCCACAATGAGCAGTGGAAACGCGAACTGTGTGCATGAAGTGCCGAGGTCGGAGACGGCGTTGCCGAGCCAAAGCAAAAGATAGTCACGATTGCGCCAAAGGGAAACGGGCGGTGGTGGAATGACTTCTGTGTTAGTCATGAAACATCCTTTCGTTCGATGTATTTCTGCAAGAAAGGAAGGAAAAGGAGCCCGGCAACACAGGAGGGGTTCAATCAATACGGGGCTGAGATACATCTCAGGATGCGCGGCAACGCATACCCTAGCACCAACGCGACCAGCGCTGCGCGTGAGGGAGCGTTATTCACAAACAGCCACGTAAGCGCGATCTGTGCCGGGCTTATGCGGTCAAAAGCGGTTTCACACCGCCTGAGGGGAATAGATATCTTTTATTCATCAGCCAGATGATAGCATGGAGGCCGCATCAGTGTCAATGGAGACTGATCACCCCACCCATCCACTTTTCAAATCCATGCGCAAGGGGATGGGAAGACTTGGAGGGCTCGGTGCGGATGCTGACTATGACGACGGGGTTTCCCAGATCCTATCGATGGGCGGTGGTGATTCGATGATCTGCTTGCATGGCAGCATTGTTGCCATTCCGGAAAGGTTGGGTCATTTCCTACCAAAAGGTTGGCCACAAGTACCAATTGTTTCATCTCGTACAAAAGTGTGTGCTAGTCTTGATACAAGAGGAGTTTCTCCAAGAGAATATCAAAAATGCCGCAAGGAATAAAAAGCATGGGAAAGTTCCATCACCGCCAATTACCTCTTTCTTCTGTACTGCTGGCAGGCCCTACGCCCCCAAATAATTTTGCTTTTCTTTCAGATCGTTTGCAGATCAGCTATTTCAATACGGTGGAAGCCTGGGCTGACCTCCAACCTCATGCTCATCGAGAAAGCGACGAGTGTTTTCTGGTGTTTGAAGGGACCATTGTTCTTGATGTTGAAGGAGAGCACGTGACCGTTGGACCACGCGAGTTTGTGGCTTTCCACGGGGAACCTACCATCAGGTCGTAGAAGTACATACACCCGTTGAATGCCTGGTTATCAGAAACTCCGCAGGTTACGACAAAACATATCTCCTCCCTGATGGGACCAGCACGACAGACAGAAGATTTCACCAGGATCTTTTTAGCCTGCTCAATAGAAACGAAGAAAGAGCATGAGAAGCTGAGTGTTCAAGGGAGAAGACGGTCATGGTAAAAGCTCTTGATGGTACCACACTGTACACCTACTTTCGCCGCCTGGTTTTTCACGAGAAACCCAGGATCTGCTCAATCACGTTCGCTCGTCGCCTCCTAGCCGCACTCCAGGCGCTCCAAGTCCAGGAAACCAACTTGAGAGCTGGCTAGAAGCTGTTGCCCGCAGTCAAATTGTGCAATTACAGAGTTTTGCAACAGGGATCGAGCGTGACAAAGCTGCCGTGATGACAGGATTGACTTTGCCTTACAGTCAAGGCCAAGTGGAAGGACAGATAACCAAACTGAAACTGATCAAGCGATCTATGTATGGTCGAGCAGGGCTTGACCTGCTCCGGCAACGTGTCCTTCAAGTGGCCTAGTCATCTTTCCTAGCGAGACGCTCTCTTTGTGCAAAAATCAGCAAACAAAAAACAGTAAAACCATCGACAACCATAAGGAGAACGAATGAGTCTTCCCTCTCAAGCGACAGCAACAAGCCACCATCTCTATCACACTGCTCAGCAATTAGCTACTCTTTGCCCATTGCATCTTGGACAAGAAATCGTTCTGACAGGATCGGTCTCAAAGGGACTGGCTGACGAACAATCGGATATCGAGCAAGTCTTCTTTGTCGAAAATCTCCCATTCCAGCCAGAACGTGATGCTTGGTTGCATCAGATAGGAGCCTGTGAGATTGTGCACGATGAGGCTCCGATTACCGATGGTTCCATCTGGTCAACATTTCGCTTTCAGGATGTGTGGATTGAAGCAGGCTGGCAGACGTTTGCTCATCATTAAGCCTTGCTCCAACTCATTTCGGATGGTAACGTTCTTGACCATGCCCAATTAATCCTGGCAGAGGTCACGACCCAGGCGGTCTCAGTACGCACACAAGGCATGCTCGAGCAATGGCAGCAATGGCTTTCTCTCTATCCCGAACCCCTCGCTGCTCGACTGATCGCTGATGCCATAGAAGTCTGGAGGTTTCCCCATCTGCTTGCAGCCCGCTTCGCACTCCTGCAACGAGAGGATTATCTTCGCTTGGCCGAACTGCTCCTGCGGCATTCTTCATGAGGTTCTCCGTGTGCTGTTCGCTCTCAATCGTCAATGGGAGCCAGAATGGAAGTGGCTTCCCTCTCTCTGACTTCTCTTCTTCCTATTCAGCCTCTCCATTTGCTCGAACGAATGACAAACATCGTGACTGTGCTAGAACCAGAAAGGCGGGTGAACATGTGTTTTGAGTTGATGAGAGAGACGCTTGCATTGCTTCCACCATCCGAGGAGGTTGCGCAAGCACGTATGGCTGTTCAGAACAGTTTGGCTCTCCATCAAGGATCATCATGATCGCTACATGAACTGCTCCTCTTCTCCTTGACTGGCTCCTATCCGCTACTTATCGGTAGTTTCAATCACCAAAGCTTCGATTAGCCATATCTTGGATACTGGTGGCGGAGTCAAAATTCATGCTCAGTTAGAGCTTAAAATCGTCGAAGGTCAAGCGTGAAAATCTACTTTGCCACCAGTATCATCTTGGCAGTAAATCAGGTGCAAAAAACCCATTCATGAAGTCGAGCAGACGCCAGCCCTGGCCTGCATAGTAGTTGAGAGATGAACCCATGAAATTGCATAATCAACCAACGCTCACCCTGTTCTGTGGCCTGCCTGGGTCTGGTAAAACAACACTCGCAAAAAGGCTTGAGCAAACAGGTAAGGGCATTCGCATCTGTACTGACGATTGGCAAGAGTATTTAGGAATTGATCATAGCAATGAGGAGTTCCACGAAAAACTTCAGGCTCGACTCTATGAACTTGCGCTTACGCTACTCCGCAGCGGCCAGGACGTCATCCTAGAAGATGGCCTCTGGCAAAAATCTGAACGCAGCCAAAAGCGAGCAGACGCAAAAAGATCCAACGCCCGAACGGAAATGCACTTTTTCGACTTATCTTTTGACGAAATTTGGAGCAGGCTGGAGTATAGAAATGACAACCTGGCTTACGGTGCAGCGCCAATTACCAGGCAGCAGTTTGAGCGTTATTGGCAAATATTTCAGCGCCCTGATGAGCACGAGCTACGATTATTCGATGCCTACACCATCTACAACTAACTGCGGCAGGTGTACGAGCAAGAAGGTAAAGGTATCCAATACTCACAAATGAAGAGTTCCACGTCTGGTGTCAATTCAATGCCATTTCTCCTGAAGCAATGGAGATCGCCCTTTTGCCCTTGCGCACTTGGATCATACCCCACTTGATATTGTGCTAGTCTCTTCCATTACGGGAAAGCCGTTGGCACGGCCCTGGCTCTCGTTCCTGACAGATGCCTACAGTCGCCGAATTCTGGTTATGCTCACGTTGCCACGCTGAGTACCTTTAGCTGAGATCCTGGTCCTACCTCATCAATGTGTGCTCAAGAGGTGGACACACGTATCGCCTGGTGAGTTCTGCCTTTGCAGAACTCATGGGAGAAAAACCCTACGAGGAAATTCTGGTGCAGGATATTCTGGATCGGGCAGATATTGGCCGTACCACCTTTTATGCGCATTATTTCGATAAAGAGGATGTCCTCAACAGTATTGTAGCAGAGCAACTGGAGATATTGACGCACCAGATCGCCTATGCAACTGCAAGACAACGGGTCGTGCCCAGTCTGGAGATGTTTGAGCATGTGTACCACTCTCAGAATCAGCAGTTTCTGGCGCTAATGCGAAGCCGTGCGGGCGAGCCCTTGTGGGAAGCCTTGCAGACGGCACTCTGCCAGGCGATTGAACCAGCCCTCTGCACCCTCTGTGCAGAAAAACATTCTCCCCCGATCCCTCTGCCAGTGGTCTCCCAGTACCTGGCCGGGGCCTTTCTCACCTTGCTCAAATGGTGGGTCGAGGCTTCTATGCCCTACCCCCCACAACAGATGGAGAACATCTTCCAGCAACTGGCGCTGCCCGGAGTGTGGGCCATACTCAAGGAAAAGTGAACAGAAATCGGCGAGCATATCTGAGCTTCTCTTGCGAGGCCTCGCAGATCAGCAAGTATTGCCCTTCATCCACAAGCCCACGGGATGCGTAACGAGGAGAGAGAACCCGGCCAGACTTTCGAGAGGCGAGGGGAGTTGACATCACCCATCATATCTGTTATTATTTAGTCGGCATAATAATAACAGGTGAGGTCTATGCAAGAACCAATCACAACGTATCTGGAAGAGAGTACTAGTTTGTCCCTTGTACGGCTCTGTAAAGCTTTTCGCCAACAGGGGGAAGTCTGGTGTCAGGAACATCGGCCTTCACACGGGTCAAGATCTGGTCATTTTCCGCTTAGTGGAGGAGGATGGCCTCTCGCAGTCTCAGCTCGCAGCTCGGCTTGGCGTCGAGATTGGCACGGTCGCCAAAACGGTCCAGCGCATGGAAAAAGAGGGGCTGCTGATCCGTCGTCAGGATGCTCTGGATGCTCGGATCTCGCGGGTGTATCTGACGGAAAAAGGACGGCGTCTTGGCGAGCCAGCTTTGCACATCTGGAAAGATCTCGATACTTGCCTCGTGCAGGGGATGAGTCAAGCAGAACAGCTCCTCTTTCGTCGCTTGCTCGTCCAGGCGGCAGCCAATTTCTCGCGCAGCTCGTTTTCTCTGCCAGATGAACCCCCATAGCAGCTTTTTTTCTCTTATTATTATGCCGGCATAGGTTTGTGCCAGAGTCCATTTTTGCACAAGCCATGTATGAAACAAGGCGAAATGGCTCGAAAACGAAAGGAAAGAAAGAAATGAGTTCCATACGTGCGATAGTCGTTGATCCTGATGTTCCAGGACGGTTTGTCATCAAAGAGGTCGAAGCGCCCCAGCCTGGCCCGTCGGAAGCGCTTGTTCAGGTTGAGGCCATTTCTTTAAATCGAGGAGAAGCGATGTTTGCCATGGAGGCCCAAGCGGGCTGGCGACCTGGTCGGGATCTGGCCGGAACCGTCATCAAGCCGGCTGCCAATGGGGCAGGGCCGAAGGTCGGGAGCCGGGTGGTGGGCATGGTTGATGCAGGTTCATGGGCTGAGCAGGTAGCGATTCCTACCAACAGGCTGGCCGAACTTCCTGACGGCGTGACGTCTGCTCAGGCGGCCACCTTACCGACTGCTGGACTCACCGCGCTGCGTGCACTTGAGAAAGGAGGACTGCTCCTGAACAAGCGCGTGTTGATTACCGGTTCCACAGGTGGGGTGGGACTCTTCGCGCATCAGCTTGCCAGGCAAAGCGGTGCCTATGTCGTCGGCACTGCTCGCCAGGCTCGCAACGAGGCGTTAGTACGTGAAGCGGGAGCCGATGAGGTCATCGTGGGGGATGATCTTGAGCCTGCGCGTGCCTATGGCCCATACCACTTGATTATCGAGTCGCTCGGTGGGAAAGCACTGGAGAGCGCACTCTCGCTGCTGGCACCAGGGGGAACCTGCGTCACGCTGGGCTGGTCGGCATCTCCAGAGGCAACAGCAACGATTGATGTCAGAAATTTCATCGCTTACCGGGGGAACGACCCTCTACGCGCTGAAGCTGGTCTGAATTACAGCGTCGTGCGGCTCTGAAGACTCTGGCCCGGCTCGCGCAACTGGTAGCCGAGCAGCAATTGCGGACGCCAATCGAGGTGGAGGCTTCCTGGCACGACATTGGTGAGGTCGCGCAACGCTTGCGGCAAAGACAATTCACCGGCAAAGCGGTTCTGCATCTGGCGTAGAGAGTACTGAAGCTGTTGATACTCAGGTGAGCACCTGAAAATGACCTCCATCTCCATACAAACATCTTTGTTCGCATGGAGATGGACACTACAGCCGCACTTGTTACCCCAACAAAAAGAGTCTGAAAAGCAGAAGAAGGGGTCACGAGCATAAGCCTTCACGGGTCTCTGTCCTTGCGGGTGAAATGAGATAAAGGGAGGAAGAAAAAAAGCTTATCACTCGTTGACTTGGTAAGAATAAAAACAGCCATAATAAAATATGCTATAATTTTGTTCGCCTTTGGGCAACAAGGTGAGCGTAGAAAATTTATTTTTTGAGGAGGTTGAGCAAATGAAATATTATAAAAAAATTACTGGTAATCGTTTATATCTCTCACCTATAAATACCGATGATGCAGAGAATTACATAAAATGGCTGAACGATAAGGCAGTAGCCAAAACATACGCTCAGTATTCATCGGTAGTATCATCGAAAAATGATTTGAAATGGCTTTTTGAGCCTGCAAATGGGGTACATCGTTATGCTATAGTGCTCCTTGACGGTGATGTATTGATTGGTAGCATCAGCCTACACGACATCAACCACCTAAACCGTAATGCTTTCATTGGCATTTTTATAGGCGAGGAGGAGCAAGGCAAAGGGTATGGTACTGAAGCCATTCGGTTACTACTTGGCTATGGATTCAACACAATAAATCTTAACAACATCATGCTTTCCGTCCATTCTGACAATTATGCGGGCATCGCTTCTTTCAAAAAGGCGGGTTTACGGGAAACAGGACGACGGCGCGAGTGGGTATTCAAAGACGGAAAGTACATAGATGTGATTTACATGGATATATTGGCACGCGAGTTTGAAGAATAATGTGTGTTTGGATAATAACCACGCAGTACAAGCATTATCTACATTCACATTTTATTCCAAAGGTGGGCATTGGCTCTATCAAGCTCATCGGTTCCCCCTAAAGGACGGAGAACCGCCTTCACGTGAGTTTTTACCGGGTCTATTCTCGTGACCCCTTCTGCCTAAAATCCCTTTTGAGAAGTGCAAAGACTTTCTCATCATGAAAGTGGTTGTTCTCGAAGAGGCTTTCGCGCAACAGACCTTCCTCTTGAAAGCCCCGCTTTTGAAGGACGCGTACCGAGGCGAGATTCGGTCGGGCAACATGGGCTTCGATGCGATGAAGCTGGTAGTGCTCAAAGCCAAATGCAATGATGGCCTCCAGCGCCTCAGGCATGAAGCCCTTGTTCCAAGAGGATTTGGCGAGCACATAGCTCAACATAGCAGAAAAATTATCCTTGTCGCGGAAGAAGCCACAATTTCCCACTATCGTGTCTTCACCCTTGATAGTGATACCCCAGCGTATGCCATCGTTGTTTTCAAAGCGAGCGCGATGGCGTTCGATACTCCGCTGTGCCTGTTCAAAATGAATCATGAGAGGGTCGTAATAGCGCACGACTTCGGCATCGGACAGAATGCGGAAGACGGCCTCGGCATCTTCCGGCCTCAATTCGCGCAATATGAGGCGCTCCGTTTCTAACAGAGGAAACGTTTCAAAGTGTAGTTCATTACCCATAGGTGTCCTGATACTTTCCTTCGGATGATTTTTGGTGGTCTTTGGCCTGCACATCATATCACAGGGCAAATAAATAGCAAAGTGTGCCCGTTTGGCTCAACCTTCAGAAAATGGCTCACCTTTGAGCTAAAACGACCTGGCAACAGCCCCCGGTAAAAAGTCTTGACAGAGGTATTTTTATCTTATATACTGTTACTAACCATTGGTAAGTAAATAGACTAAGGTAGAAATATGGGAACGAAACCAAGACGTGAACGTGAACGTGCAGAGCTACGCCAGCAAATTTTGCTCGCGGCACGCGAGATAGCGAGTCAGGAAGGATGGCAAGCTGTCACCGTCCGCAAGGTAGCAGAGCGTATTGAATACAGCCACGCAACTATCTATGCCTACTTTGACAATAAAAAAGCTCTGCTTTTTGCGCTTTTGATCGAGGGTTTCGTGCTTTTGCGAGATGAGTTGCGAAGGGCACAAAGTGTTCCTGGTACACCAGAAGATGTGTTACAGCGCATCGCACTGGCATACTGGAACTTCGCGCACGCACACCCTGAGTTGTACCAAGTGATGAATGGCCTGGATGGCGTTCCCTTCGGGACGGCTCAGACACCAACTGAGGCGCGAGAGTCATTTGCCCAGCTACGAGAGGCTGTCGTACGCGTCCTTGAACAGTCCGCCGATCTTTCGCATATCGATGTGAATCGTGAAGTTGATATGTTCTGGGCTGCGCTGCATGGTCTCGTCTCGCTTTCTATGGCTGGACGATTGGCTGGTGATAAGCAACGAGCGACGGAACTGGTTGTTTCCACCAGCGAGCGCTTCTCGGCAGGCTGGCGCGCGAAGTTTCAGTGACGACTTTTTTTGCGCATTATTTACCATTGGTTAGTAAATATCCACTGGTTAGTTTTTAGAAGAATAAAAATGTCAGTAATTATGCATTTCGCACATAGAGACTTTGAGAGGAAGAGACGATGACGACAAGACCAGGAGCAAATAAATCCCGCACGGTGGCTATCGCAGGCGCTAACGGCATGGTCGGGCACCACCTGGTGGAGGCACTGCAAGCTTCAGGGGATCGGGTCATTGCGCTGGTGCGCCAGCCTTCGGCACATCACTTCCCATCTGCTGTAGAAATTCGGAGATGGCAGGCCAGTGATCCGGTAGCTCCAGTTGATGGGGCCGACGCGGTAGTCAATCTGGTGGGCGATCCCATCTTTGCCAGACCCTGGAGTCCGGCACGCAAGCAGGAGCTCACCCAAACACGGTTGCTTGCGACTCGCTCGCTCGTGGAGGGCATCCGCAAGATCGGAGAAGGATGCACCTTCATTTCTTCCAGTGCCATCGAGTACGCAGGCGATACTGGAGATCGGCAGGTCGATGAGAAGGCGGCCCCTGGGACTGGAGGCTTCCTTGCAGAAATGGCCCAGGTGTGGGAAGCCGAAGCGCAGCGCGTGCGCGAAACTGGCACCCGGCTGGTGCTGCTGCGCCAGAGCCTGGTGCTGGGGCGAGAAGGAGGAACGTTAGCTGGCCTGCTCCCCATGTATCGTAGAGGCTTTGGCGGCACACTTGGTCCTGGGGGACAATGGTTCTCCTGGATTCATATCAATGATGCCGTTCGCTTGATCCTACACGCCTTAGATCAGGAAACCATTACAGGCCCATTGATCAGCGCCAGTCCCAATCCTGTTACCAGTCGCGAGTTCGCCAAAATGTTCGCGCATACCCTTCATCGCCCCAGGCTCTTTCCCATGTCCAGGGGAATGATGAAGCTAATGTGGGGAGAGCGTGCAGACCTCTTTCTCGATAGCCATCGCACGGTGCCACAAGTGGCTCTCTCCACCGGATTTCAGTTTCGCTTTCCCACGCTCCCGGAGGCTCTCTCCGACCTGCTTGGACCCCATCCCATACCCATAGCATAACTGATGCAAGAGGCAAGTAGTCAATAGCGTGAATGTTCGACAATTTTTAGAGGTCATGTTCACTTTCGGTGAAAAAGTTGATCAATAAATTCTTTCATCAGCTTCTCAGGTAGTTTCCTCTATCTATTGATGAGCTTAGACACAGAAAGTGAAGATGGCTCTTCAGGGAGTGGCAGGGGTTAAAGGTTGCTTATCCTCATCAAGCTGAGCGCCTTTTTTCAGGCAGGCATCTCGCTGCTCAGGTTTCAACCCCTGCACATGTGTCAGGACAGTACCAGAAAGCGAGGCGGCGGCTTCAATATTTGAGCCTGTCAGATCGGCTCCAGTCAGATCAGCTTGAGGGAGTTCTGCTCCTGTAAAGTCCGCATTTTTCATGTTAGCATCGATGAGCATGGCACGGCGAAGCTTGGTATGAGAAAGATTTGCGTCTGAAAGGTCTGCATGCGAGAAATCTACTCTCCGTAGCTGTGCATTCGCCAGGTTTGCATTTTTGAGCTCACTATGAGCGAATTTGCAATCTGAAAGGATGGCATCTGCAAGATTGATGCGATTCAAAAAAGCTTGACGCACAGTAGAGTTTGGCATCCAGATTCCGTGTAAATCAGAGCCGGAGAGATAGGCGAAATCCAGTTGTACCCTTGAGGCATTGAAATAGCGAGAGTCCTGTTTTACCACTTTTCTCGCCAGCGGATAGGCCTCTTTAAAAATCGTTGTAAGAGCGTCGCGCAAGGGAGTTGAAGGGATTGGATCTTTGCCCGGCGGATCTACCTGGCGCAGGTGTACGATAGCTAGTTCATAGGCCTGCAAATAAAAACGCTCATAGCCATCCTGAAGAAAGGTATGCAACATAATTGCAGCGCCAGCCCTGGCCTGCATAGTATCGGCACCGAGGCCTGTAACAACAGTTTGAAAACGTTCTTCTGTGCGTTTTTCTCTTTCGGCCTGACGATCCCCAAACCAGCGAATGCCGCCAGCGATACCAGCAATAATCAGGGTCATCGCAGTAAAAAACGTAGAGGCATTGGTCCAATACCAGGCATTCTCATTTTTGAGTTGTTCGACTTGCTGAACCAATTGCTCTTTTTGTAAAGCCGTCACCGTAGGATCAGTCACGGTTGGCGTATCTAGCACAGCAACTCCATTGTAAGAATGGGCAGAAACAGGAACGCTTGTAAGCATCAACTCAATACAACAGAAGAAAAAGAGGCAAAAGAGTAGACAAGCAAGCAGGAGAATACTTCTATTCCTACCAGAGAGGTTCATCATAGACACAGAAGCTCCTTCAATTCTCTTTATTACTATATAACCTATTATACAAGCTGTAAGTACAATTTATGATTTCCACAAGACTAGAGACGATTTTTATTCTCTGCAAACATAAGAGAAAATTCTTGTAAAAATATGCTAAATACATGTTATACTAGAATACACGATAGGCAAGCAATATGCAAAAAGCGGTACGCTGGTATCGCCCTTGCATCTGGTAAAGTAGAGTATAGTGATGAAGCATAGATTGCGTGACCAGCTTTTGTCAGCCTTTAACGATATTGAAGCAATAAGTATAGATAAGCCATTAAAAGAATATGAGACGGGCTTTTCAGGGGCCGATGTCTTTGCCATGAATTTTATCACAAAAGTAGAAAGAACATCCGCTACCTATATTGTAAAAATTGAAAAGCGGCCCGTGATTGAAAATGAACAGAGATTTTATGCTCAGCAAGACACATTGCTCGCTTCAAATCTTTTTGCCCCTCTACGTCATATCTCTCAGCCTATAGAGGATATGGTTGCGGCGGCCTATGAGGTTGCCTTCCACAATCTGAGAGATGCGCTATCAATAGCCGTTATACTAGAGCAACAGGGAGGATTAACTACAACTGCACTAGAGCAACAGATTAAAAGCCTCTGTCAATTGCTTATGGATTGGTATCTCCTCTCTAGTGATGCTATCAAAATACCCACAGAGACACCCTATAACTTATTGAAAGCGATGATAGGAGAACATAGGATCACAGGCATACGTACACGTCTATCAAGTCTCTCTGAGTCTGAATGGCCGCAACACGCCTCCTACCTGCGCTTTGAAGATCACAAAATCATAAATCCACTCAAATTCATTGAAGAACAGGACTGGCAGGAAGTGAAAGAGAATCTTCCTTATTTCGAGGGCCGCATTCATGGCGATCTGCATACAGGCAATATCCTTTGTCTCCTGCAAAATGAACTCCACTCGCCAAAGGTCATTGATTTTGTTCTCACAAAGGAGGGTATGCCCTTTTTTGATCTGGCCTATTTAGAGTTTGATATTCTTCAGCACACGTTACCAATTACAAAGTCGCGAGAGTCGGAGCAATATCGTAAGCGTTGGTTCCATCTGCTTGACATTCTTATGTCCGACATCTGCCCAAATCTCGTCGATCCTACAAATATGGAAGAGAACTCATGGGACCTGGAAAGGCCTTTGCAATTCGTCGCTCCCATCCGTGAACAGGTAGACAGATTGCTCGTTAAATTAGCGAAGCAAGACGCTGTTATTGCTCCATTGCTCAAAAGGACCTGGTGGCTGGCAACGATTGCTACGGGATTAAATTTTGCGCAAAAATCTTCCCCACGTCCCGTAGCAGAACGTCAACTGGCGCTTTTATACGCTGCTTACGGACTTGCTAAATTATGTAAAGAACTTACCATGAAGCAAGAAGAATTTTTGGCCGCCGACTCTTCTCAGCTTCCAGAGATCCACTGGAAAAAACTTGACCCTACAAACACTGCACTTATTGCCGACAACACGCGGCAAAGTTATCTACACACCCTCATAAAGCAAACCCCGGATGAGGTCGATCTACTTCGTCTCTATATCAATCCAGGTCAGTTCAATGCTCATGAGTCCATAAAGCTGACCGACCTCTTTCTCTGGCCAAAGGCATGGCCCGGTTGGAAACCAGACAGCGATACGTTAGTACGAGAAGGCGTAAAACCATTATCTTCAAATCCGCATACACAACAGCATGATGACAGGCCAGGCAATCTTATCGATATTCTCGCCCAGCAAGAACGTGTCTTGCTCTTCGGAGATGTTGGAGCAGGAAAAGATATTCTTCTACACTATCTTTTGTTACAAATAGCTCAAGAGCAGGCTGCTTTTCGCGAACTCCTTCCCCAGCTTGCAGGTAAGCTACCGCTTATGATTGAGCTAAAGAAATATGCTATCGCTATCAGTCCAAACAATCAAGCTCTAAACCTCCTTCCCGATCAGCCACGCTGGGAGCGTTTTCTCACTCAATATGTGCGGGACAATTATAATTCGTATGCACAGTTTCTTGTAGAGCAGTACAAAGAAGGCAACATCCTTTTTCTTCTGCCGGGGCTAGACACGATTATGGATAAAACTATTCAGGGAGTAGTTGCAGCAGATATTTATGCATTTTCACAATTTTACCGCCAGAACCGCTTTGTATTAACCAGTCGTCCGTTCCATTTTGCAGGCAACATCCTGTACAAAAGTTTCAAAACCTGTCTACTCGCAGATTTTGAAGAAGAGCAGATACAGGAGTACCTGACGCGTTGGAAGGGAGGATATAAACAGGGGAAAAGAGAGATTCCAGCCGTAGATGAGCTACTTGACATTATCCAGCGAGACCAAAGACTCCAGAGATTAGTACATAATCCCTTGCTCCTCAGTATTTTTGCCCTATGCCAGTCAAAAGAGGGGGAGCCAGGTTTTCAGAGAAGTCGTTATTTTGAGCATTGCACCATGTTGTTACTGGGTCACTGGAGTCAAAAATACGCGGACGGACTACCTGAAAAATTTCTGGAAATCGTGAGCGATCTAGCATTCCAACTCTTCAAGCAACCAATCAATACATTCTTTTTAGCCGATGATTTAGATCGGCACCTTAGCGAACTACTGAAAAAGTACCACTTGCACACAGACACAAAGAGCTATCTCACCGCTATGCATACCATAACCAGCATACTAGTAAAGATGCCAAACGAACATTACGATTTTCTCTTTCGACCACTAGCAGAATATATGGCAGCCACCTCTCTAGAAAAGATGCAGGAAGGTGAGAATATACGGAACGATTTCATTATCCAGCATATGCAGGACAAATGTTGGCGAGAAGTTATTCGTCATACAATAGGTATCATTGCAATAGAAAGCAAATATGAGACAACACTAGAGATGCGTCTCAATGCAATCTTCCCAAGCCAGACTCCGCACAATCAGCTTTTAGAGGGACAATACTTAATTGATAATCCAGGTTGTCATCCAGACCTGGAAGCACGCGTCGGCTTAAAACTCATTAGAAGTTACCTTAGTACTACGTCCTCAGAGAGGCTGCGAAAAATTTTTACCCCCTTTTTACTACGCTGGGGGAAAACACCTGCCGGTCATGAACTGCAACAGAACATAAAAGAGTACATTGACCAGGGCTTTTCGCTTCCCAATTCGATAGATGATCTTGACTCATTTTACGATCACGGTTTCAATTCCAATACACGCCTCAAAACAGCTCTCTATCCCTACTGGCAACTCGTCTATGACAGAGCTGCTATTCTCACTGACGAAAATAGGAGAGACCGGCTTCGTACACTCATGCTCTTGTCTCTGCTTGGTAGATACGATAAAAGCTGGGGCGAAATAGCCTTTGATGAGCTTTGCTCAAGTAGTACAACAGTGCGCCAGGTAGCAGCAACAGCACTGAGCATACTTGGCAAAGGGAATCCAGCTATCGTTACAGAGCTTATTACAACTCTTCAAGATCCCGAATGGCAGGTGCGATCAGCAGCGGCCCACACCTTAGCAACGCTGGCCCTGCAAGAACCGGCTATTCTTGTCAATCTTCTAGAAAGACTAAATACAGATGGAAGCGACGAAGCTACCTCATGCACACAGGAAGAGAAAGAGGCCATCCTGGCCACCTTCGCTTTATTTGGTCAGATGCATTTAGAAACAAATTTCTCTATAAAATTGCCAGAAGAGACATTCCAGAAGTTACATCTCGCCTTTGAAGAAGCTTCACCAATCATCCAGCGTACTGTAATCATTGCCATAGCACAAATTGTTTGCACACGACCACTTTCCAGCGAGCAATATGAAAGCTTACAACGGCTGCTTGAGCGGGCTATAGCCAGCGCCGACTCATCAGTTAGACAGGCTACAGTGTTGGCAATAGGACATTTAGAGATGCAAACTCAGGTAAGAAAAAACAGGAGCATGATACCAGTCCTACAAAACGCACTTACCGATGCCTACCTTCCAGTAAGTGACGCTGCGACATTAGCTTTAACGCGTCTTAATCATCCTCCACTACCATCACATCTTTTAAATACCTGGCTCTAACTATACTAGAAAACGCTACCTATCTCTACAATGATAGCAGACGGAGAGATAATTGAGAAGAAGCAGAAAAAGAGGTGATTCTTAGAACGAAGAAGAGATTATTAGCCAGGGTAAAGCATACTGTCGGGCAGTAAGCGAGCAATGGAATATGCTCGACTTTCGTGGCATCATGCATATCAAAATGAATGATCCCATCAGTATGCCTCTGGAAGAGGTTTTTATCCTTCCTCATGTTTTCTTCACTCCTGATGAACACGGTACTTTGCAGTCCGAAGAAAAACCAGAGGAGATGAGAGAAGGATGGCCGACGGCTGAAAGATACTACAATGCCAGGAAAGAGCGTTTCACTAGAGCCGTACAGGTACGCAACACGCCAGCACAGACAATGATACAACGTGAAAAAATCCTTGCTGTTCTGAGTAATAGGGAACAACCCAGGTTTGTGCTGCTTGGTGATCCGGGAGCAGGGAAAACGACGCTTTTACGTTATCTGCTCCTTCAGCAATGCCGCCAACAATGGGGACTATCATCAACCTTGCGAGGTAGTATCGCTCCTTCTTTTCTCCCACTTTACATTCCACTCTCCAGCTATGCCAGCGCCCTTTACGCCAATAATCAGCTAAAACTTGTAGATTTTTTACCAGACTGGCTGGAGGCTCACTACTTCCAGGCATATAAGGACCTCTTACAAACAGCATTAGCAAGAGGCCATCTCTTGCTTCTCCTGGATGGCCTGGACGAGGTAAGCAATCAGGAACTACGAAAAAATATCGTTGAAGCGCTCGATTACTTTGCGAGCACACAGAATGGTAATTATATTGTCGTTACCAGCCGCATCGTTGGTTATAGCGAAGCCCAACTTTCATCACCTCTTTATAAGACATACACCCTTGCAGATTTTACGATTGAACAGGTTAAAGAGTTTACTTCTCATTGGTATCCAGTTTATGAGCAGTATGTAAACCATCAAAAGTTTGATACACCGCGACTAGTAGATGAGGCTGAACAAGGAGCAATGCATCTTTTCCAGGCGACACAACGTCATCCCGGTGTCAAAAGACTGGCCGTAAATCCATTACTACTTACTATCCTGTGCTTAATTCAGCGCCAGATGATTGATCTTCCAGCCCATCGTGTTGAATTATTTGATCTCTGTGTCACCACATTAGTTGATACCTGGCTACGTGCTAAAGGCTATCTTGAAGGGAACCGCATTAGCAAAAACAACCTCTTTAAAATCTTACGCCCACTGGCATTCTGGATGCACACAGAATATCGGGCCACAGCGTCCGCTCTTAAAGAAACAACACCATATCGGGCCATAGGCGCAGTACCAGAAGCAGCATTGGAAAAACAAATTCGAGCACAATTAAGGATGCGCAATATTGCCGCAGACGAGAAAGAGGAGATAGAGCTTACCAATAATTTTCTTGATACCGTCCGTGGTAAAACAGGCATCCTTGTTGAGCGGGGAGAAAAACTCTACGGATTTCTGCACCTGACATTTGAAGAATACTTTGCCGCCAGGCAGCTCGTAGTTGACCGTGAGCGCATAAAATTTATCCAGGAGCATTTACACGATCCTCACTGGCGCGAGGTAATTCTGCTCGCGGCTGGTACAATGGGGATATTGCAAAATGACGAAGACAGCGTCACCGATCTTGTTCAGGATGCCGTCCTTAAAGCGAACAGTCCTTATGAGCACTGGCTACGCCGTGATCTCTTGTTCGCTGGTTTGTGTCTGGCAGACGATATCGGCACAAGCATGATATGCCAGAGGACCATTCTGCATAGAATACTGTATCTCTATTTTACCAGCGCCTATACTTTACAACAGAGAGAGTGCCTCCAGATAATGATGCGCTGGAAAGGCTTGCGCATCGGGCAGGCTGTCGAGGAGCAGATCATCCCTTTACTGCGTATGCAAGTCACACGCAACCAGGCGAACAGCCAGCAGCTACCACGAATAGCAGAGCTTCCGCCTTTCGAGTATACTATGCGCACCTCTTATCAACGGATTATTCAACAGCATAATAAAGCGCTGGAACAAGTATTCCGCCTGCTCCTGCTCGTAGTGCTACAACATTCAGGTTATAGCGAGCTTCCAGCGAGTGCCATCGATAAAAATCTTTTGCTTGCTAATGCGAGCTGGCAGATCAGACAACTTGCAACAACCCTGTTCGCCCAATTGGATATTCCGCGCAACGATCTTGGTAGTATTTTCTCTCAAGCATTGCGTGATCCCCAACCAGAAGTACGATGCATTGCGCTTGAGGCGCTGGCCTACCACTGCCATACATTGGATCTCAATGAGTTTATAGATGTGCTCAACTATGCCAGTTCGGACCCTGATCCGCTTGTCAGGCAGACAGCCAGGAACACACGCTCTCGCTGGCAACAGAACCAGCCTGCTGATAAAGAAAACCATTTCATTTTTCAAGATGCCCAATATCTTCCTATATGGGAAGAGGAACAGCTAAAAAACATCTATCGGCAACTTTCTGCCGCAAGTCAGCATTCACATCCAGAAAAAAGACATCTGGCCCTACTTGAGCTACAGAAACAGGCTGAGCAGGATCAGGCCTTTCTTGACCTGCTAGAAGAGATCGCCCGCAACGAAAACAGTCCCTACATCAGACGGACCATCTTTAAGGTTCTAGAACAGACAACGCCAAAACAACCTGTAAAACGGGCAGTCTTACTTAAGGAACTGCTTGAGGACCCACAAGCGCAGGTCCGCTGTAACGCCGTTCTTACCTTAAGTCACATAGACAACAACCAGGCTGCGCAGCTTATGAGTGATCTTTCAATGGCCTGTTTCGACCCTGATCCCTATGTGAGAGAGGCATATGTTTATGCGTTAGAGAACATAGAGGGTGCAGAAAAGGAAAAACTGAGCGTCTGGCTTGACGTGGTGCGACAGGATACCAACTCCTATGTAAGAGAGGCGGCCATTATTGCAATGGGTGAAATAACCAATCAGCCAGAAGCAAGCCTGGAAGCGCTTCTTACAACATTAACCGATCTAGCCGTCAATCCCGACACAAAAATCATAATCCAGGCCCTGAAACAGCTCAGCAAAAAGCATCCCCAGGTGGTCATAAAAATGAAAAATCTTGTTACCGATCTTTCTGAGAAAGGATATGTCAAACAGTTAGCCTATCAAGCGGGAGAAAACTACAGCCAGCAGATTTATATCGAAGCGCTTGCACGCAATCTAAAGCTCCTCGCTCATATCAGCAGTGCTCCAGCAGAGGTAGTAGACGAACTTCTTCAACTCACCAATAGCTCGGACGCAATGGTCAGATGCATGGCAGTAACTACTCTCAGTGATCTGGGAACAGCGGAACCAATGATCCTTAACAGACTTCTGCACCTCCTTGCAGATGTGGACAAAGATGTACGCCAGGAAGTGGCAAAGGCGCTGAGTGAACTAGGTAAGCTTCATAAACAGGCAATAAAAATTATGGAATGCCTGCTTAAAGAGAGTCTTACCGAGGTAGAACAGCTCTTACAAACCACTGAAATATTAGACAATACCACGAAAGAGACTCTATTCTATCTCTTTCGAGAACATATTCCGATAGATACACGCGCAATCATCCAGGCATTAGGAAAGAGCAATTATGTTGAAAGCTCCGTTATAGAAACGCTTCTCTCCTTACTTCTCCCTCCAACTATGGTAAACGATATCCCGACCAACACTACGCTGCGTATTCATCCATCCAGTAAACAGGCTGTTATAGAGACACTTGCACAATTGGGAAAAGGTAATCCGAAAGTTATCCATGCGTTATCACATATTCTCCATACTGATTTAGACGTAACAGTGAGAACCAGCAGCGTTTCTGCCCTCGCACAGGTAAGTCAGCAAGATAGAGCAATTATTGATGAGCTTACTCAAGCAACTAAGGACAAAAGTTATCTTGTCAGACAAGCAGCAATTAAGGCACTAGGAGAAATGCCTTCTCAGCAACAGGTTATTGATGCTCTCATTCAAGCGTATCAGAAAGATCCTGTTTTGCCTGTACGCAAAGCGGCAGTCGCCGCCCTTATTAAGCACAATGAGGGACAGCCCAAAATTCAGAACCTGCTCTTACAAGACCTTACCAATAAGCAGATCAGAGTAAGACAAATCATAGCACCGGCCCTTGCCCAACTAGATCGAGGAAACAGTTCCCTGATTACCGCTCTTATACAGGCATTAGAACAGGACACAGATGCTTCAGTTCGTGGAGACAGCGCCTTAAGTCTCGGCAATATCAGCAGCACACAAGACATACAGGGACGAATAGAGGCCCTTATTCACGCCCTTAATAAACCCGACGCTACCGTCCAGAGAGCTGCGGCCTTTGCGCTTGGAAAAGTTGACAGCGACAACACGACAAAAGAACAAATCTGTGACGCTCTCTTAGATGCGCTAGCAGATCAAAATAATGCCTACGTAAAGCAGAGCGCGGCTTTCTCATTAGCTGCCCACCGACACTATCCAGAATTAGTCGTCTCCATCTTACGTGACTCACTTCTGGATGCCAATGAAGAAACCCGGCAAGATGCGCTGATTGCGCTAAGTTATGCAGTCAGCCAGCAGGAACAACAAACAGAAATTATTGAAGAGATGCTGCATATGCTTTTTGATACGAACCAGGCAGTAAGAGAAGTAGCCGCCTACGCATTGGCACGTGTTCAGGGCAAAAAACAGTATATTCAAGAAAAGATAAAGCAACACCTGGAGTACTACGAACCAATTACACGTGGGCAATATGTAGCAGATGCTATCATCGATACAACTTTTTTTGCGCTACAACAGGTTGTTGGAGAAATCTAAAGCGTAAAAATCTAAAGCGTAAGAGGAATCCAGACAAACAATGAAAGGGAAAAATGTTATAGAGATCAACATCTATTAGGAAAATCGAGAATATATGTTATACTACAACTGATAAATTGCAGAGTCAACATTGACGGTAGAAGCAAAGACAGATTATAAGCAAGCTGAGAGATAACATGGTAGAAAACATCACAAAACAGCCTAGTGTGATTATACTCACCACTCTCCCTGTAGAATACCAGGCAGTACGAAACTCGTTTACAGGACATGAAGGAATTTTCCGCCAGAGGTACCATCTATGAAAGTGGCTGCTTTAAGGGAAATAACCAGATATGGTCTATTGGCCTGGTTATCATCGATACAGAGAATGCGAGTGCAAGCTTGCAAATCGAAAGGGCTATTCGTTATTTCAAGCCCGACCTTATCCTCTTTCTAGGCGTAGCAAGTGGTTTAAAGAATGTACACCAGGGAGATATCGTCGTTGCTACAAAGGTTTATATTCACGGATTTCATGACGATACGGATCCTTCCAGTCGAGGCCAGAGGTAGCACATTCATCTTATCTTCTGGTACAACATGCCCAGGTAGAAGCACTGAAAGAGAGCTGGCTTAAGCGTATAACCATGCCTCTCCTACAAAAAAAGCCAAACGTCTTTCTGGCTCCGATTGTAGCCAGCGAGAAAATCCGCCAGTATGGACAAGCATTATGGGATCATTACCGGAAAATTCAGGAGAATTATACTGATGCACTGGCAATAAATCCCGAAGGGAGCAACATCTTACAGACCATATTGGAATATCACCATACAAATACGCTTATCATTCGAGGCATTACCGATCTTATCACCAATAGCTCCCCGACATCAGATGTCCAGGAATGTGCTGCCGACTATGCCTGCGCTTTTGCCTTTGAGCTACTTGCAAAATACAGTAGCCAGGCGGAATTATTTAGCAGAGCAGACACAAAAATCTACCCTTGTTTCACAACTTACCAATTCCAAAACTGCAACCCCAGAGCCCATCGAGATTTTTTATGCCTATGCACTTGAAGATGAAGCCTTTGCAAATCTGTTACAAAAACATCTTCTTCCTCTTAAGCGAGCAGGCATGATAGATGAGTGGCATACGGGCAGAATTATGGCAGGCCAAAATGCCAGAAGTGAGATAGAACAACATCTCGGCCATGCACAGATCATTCTTCTTCTTATTAGCCCGGATTTTATCAATGCTGAAAACGATTATATCGAACATGCAATGGAAAGACAACGTCAAATGAGGCAATCGTAATCCCCATATTATTGCGACCCATCGATCCCTGGGTAACTACCGAACTTGGCGATATTCAGACCATCCCTAGAAATCGTCGTGCTATCACAGAATTTCGCTGACAGAACCAGGCAATGATGGAAGTGACGCGAGAGATAAAGGCAGTTATTGAAAAACTGAAAAGTGCTCGCATAAAATAAACAAGCTCATGTTACAATTCAGATGAGCAGATCCTTTCTAAGAAATATATTTCCATCCACAATGGAAATGTATCGGTTAATCATCTTGCTGCTTTGACCCTGAAAAGCTTTTTTTGAGGAAAGGGCTATTCCGTGCGAGACGACTATCAGAACGCAAGCTATAGTGATTTTCAGACGGTAGCGAATGCATTTACACAAGGTTTGCGCGAGCTGCCGAACGACTACGTGACACGAGTCAGAAATTTTCTGGCCGAATACCTTGGAAGCAGTAACCACCCGGTGCCATTTGGGGGTCGTGCCAAAGAATTCACGCGCCTGGATGCATGGCTGGCTGATACTCAAGCAGATCCTTATCTGCTTCTGGCAGCTCCGGCTGGGCGTGGAAAATCGGCTTTACTTCTGCGCTGGTGTCAGCGGCTCTTCGCCAGAAGCAATCTAGCTGTGGCCTATTTCCCAGTCAGTATTCGTTTCCGGACAAACCTGGCTGGCGTCGTTTTCCCCTCGCTGGTTGCTTTGCTGGCTCGATTGCACGAAGAAAAAGTTCCCACCGATCCTAATATGCAAGAAGAGGTCTGGCGTGGTCTTCTCATGGACTATATGAATCGTCCTTTAGCGGATGGACGAACGCTCGTGCTAGTCATAGATGGTGTGGACGAGGCCGCAGACTGGTCGGCTGGTTCTGGCCTCTTTCCCCTGGACCCACCAGCGGGTCTAAGGATCGTGCTTTCCGCCCGCTCTCTTGCTAACGACCAGAGCGCTGACGCATGGTTGCAACGGCTCAACTGGACAAAGCCCGGCCTGGCACACACCCTGGAACTTTATCCTCTGGATCGCAGCGGAATCGCCAGCGTACTCACACAGATGGGATTTCCCCTGGACAGGCTGAGCACACGAATCAATATTGTCTCCGAACTCTATCGTCTTAGCGAAGGCGATCCTCTCCTTGTGCGCCTGTACATTGATGATCTATGGGCAAGAGGTGAAGCAGTAATGCGCCTCCAGCCAGAAGATCTACGTGCCATGCATCCAGGCCTGGCAGGCTATTTCGAGCGCTGGTGGCAAGATCAGCGTAGCCTATGGAACCAGGAAGCGCCTCAACGTGAAGCGATGACACAAATGGTCTTAAATCTGCTGGCTGCGGCGCTGGGTCCCTTAAGCCAGGCGGATATCCTGAACCTGCTCCCAGCCGAAGAAGATTTTAACGCAGAAAATCTCAGGCAACATCTAGCTCCCCTGGCGCGTTTCGTAACCGGCGATGGTATCCATCAAGGCTACGTCTTCAGCCATCCGCGCCTGGGCAATTACTTCCTTGAAGAACGCATGAGCGCAACTGAGCGCGAGGAAGTCGAGCAGCGTTTCCTGACGTGGGGAGCACAAACACTCGCGGCACTCAATACAGAACAGATCACACCAGAACAGGCCTCGCCCTACTGCGTTCAATACTATGGCGCACACCTGGAGCGAGCACAAGCCACAGCCTCCGTCCTCCTCACACTCGTCACCCAGGGATGGTTACGAGCATGGGAAAAATTAGACCGGGCCAACGCAGGCTTTCTCAGCGATGTAGAACGCGCATGGCGAGCCGTCGAGCGCGAAAACCAGACCACCATCGACGCTGGTACGCCTGCTCCTTACATGGGAGAAGAGATACGCTGCCTGCTCTGTCAGGTCAGCATCAATAGCGTCACCAGCAACATCTCACCCCGGCTCATGCTAGAGGCAGTAAAAACGGGTGTATGGACGCCCGCGCAAGGTCTGGCCTGCATCCGGCTCATCGGCGATTTAGCGCCACGTGCGCGTGAACTTGCTGAATTAGCACCGTATGTACAAGAGCCGCTGCGTACAGATATCTTGCAAGAGGCGCTAGATACCATTGCCACGATAAAAGATACCTATACCCGTCTAGATGCCCTGGTTGAGCTGGCCCCGGCCCTTCCCCAGGATCTTCTCTGGCAGATTCTGGAAATCATTCCAGCAATTGAGGATGAGGCCGATAGAGCTGGCATCCTGACAGAACTGGCTCCTGCCCTTACCCCCTATCCTCCCACGGTATACAGGGCGCTTGAGTACGTACAAAACATGGAGGACGAAGAGTACCAGGCCCTGGCTCTCGAAGGACTGGCCGCCAGCTTTACAGAATCCCAGATAGAGCAAGTATGGCAGCAGCTAGAAACAATCGCTGATGAGCGCTACCAGGCACAAATACTAACCGCACTGGTCCCTTTCTTAACGGAAAATCGGCTTCAAGAGGCCTGGCAGATGACACACACAATGCAAGATGGTCTTTCGCGCATACGCTTACTTACAGAGCTAATCATCGCTCTGCCTGAGCCGGCCCAAAGAGAAGCACTACAAGAGGCTTTAGAGCTACTGCGAGAGATTGAAGACCGCGAATATCGTGTCGAAGTCTTTGTAAAGTTAGCCTCATTCCTAGCGGAGGAAACAATCCACCAGGCCTTGAGCGAGATACAACATCTCTGGGATGAAAGCGCCCGCGCAAACGCCCTGATTAGCCTGCTTCCCCATCTTCCTGAGACACAGCTCTCAGAATTTCAAGAGTCTGTGCTGGCACTTAAAAGCGACGAGCAATGCGCCCGTGTCCTGACGCCGCTCATTCCATTTCTCTCTGAAGAACTTATGGATAAAGCTCTGAAGCGCGTTCAGACCACCTGGGATGAAGGCTGCCGTGTAGAGCTGTTAGCGCAATTCGCGCAATTCGCGCCCAGTTCCCTGCTACCTCGTTTACTAGAAATCATTACCAGCATCAGAGATCAAGGGTACCGTGTCTGGCTGTTAGCCGAGCTGGAAGTCCCCTTGCTAGGAAAACTCAATGGCGCGCAGTTTAACGTTGCCGCTGTATTTCAGGGAATGAAAGGGAGAGAGGACCGTTTACAGACACTGTTAGCGATTGCGCCGCGCTTATCGGAAAGCGCGCTTCTAAAGATCTTCAATTTTATGTTACCTGAGATCTTTGACTTTACCTGGCGCATTCAAAGCGACGAGGAGCGTGCCCATATTCTCACCAAATTGGGGCCACGCCTGCCTGAGGGTTGGTTAGCAAGAACCCTGATCGCGATAAGAGCGATAAACAACGAGATCTTCCAGGTCCAGGCCCTGATAGCCCTCGCTCCGCGCATTCAGGGACAATGGCTAACACAAGCGCTAGATATCATAAGAGGAATGAAAGATAGAGAGCGCCGGGCCGAAGTATTAGAGGCCCTGGTCTCTTCATTGCCAGAAGAACGAAGAGGCGAAAGAGTTCAGGAAATGTTGCAGGTGCTCCAGGTAATCAAAGATGAAGCAGCGCGTGTACAGGCCGCCAGCGGCTATGCCTCCGCGCTCACCTCAAAACTCTCGCTGGAGAGAGTACATGTCGTCTTACAGGCTATACGCGAGATGCAGCAGGAAAAGCATAAGGCACAAATCCTCACCACAATCGCCCCCCACCTGCCAGAACAGGCATTTGAAGAGGTTCTCGATATCACACAAAACTTCAAGTTTGCACATGCAGAGGAGCAATCCCCCATACTAGAAGCCCTGGCACCGCATATTCCACCCTACCTCTTCTCCAACTTTTTAGAGCAGATCTTCACAATCCAGGAACCACGCTGGCGCACACACCTCCTGACAGCCTCTCTCTCTTATGCTCCAGAGGAAATCATTCGCGAACTACTAGCTGAAGCACAAGAGATGCAAATTCCCCAGCAGCGTGCAGAAATGCTAGCCGTCCTGGCACCCTATGCACCGCAAGAATTTTTCGCGCAGATGTGGGACTTGATGAAAACATTTCCCGATGAAGGCCTCTATGTGCGCACCCTGGGCGTCCTGGCCTTACGCCTGCCCGAAAGCTTCTTCCCTCAGCTCTGGGAAACAATTCTGGCCATTCCTAATGCTTTATGGCAAGCATGGATCTTAAAAACCCTGACCCCCCATATGTCGGAGAATCTCTTTGCGCAAGCCCTGGCCGCTACTCTTGCCATCGAAGATCCAGAAAAACGCGCAAGTTTTGTCTCTGTGCTAGCACCTCACGTACCAGAGCGTTTCTTCTTGCCACTCTGGGAAAACACACAGACCTTTGCGATAGAGGCACGCTGGCGCAACCTGGAACTGCTCGCCGCACGCGTACCGGAACCATGCTTAGCTCCATTTCTTGCAGAGGTCCAGGCCATTTCTGAAGGCTGGATGCAGATACAGATATTGGAAGCACTCATCCCTCATGCCACAGAAGATTCCTTCTTTCAACTATGGAATGCAGCGCAAACTATCCAGCATAGACCAACCCGCCTACACCTACTAGAAAAACTGGCATCCCGCGTTCCACCCCATCTCTCACTACTCGCCTTACAGCGTATACAAGAGCTAAACATTAGCACCTTAGAGCTAATGAACTTGCTCAAAATCCTTCTCCCTCTTCTCATCCAGGCATATCCTACAGAAACATTAGAAATACTCCCTACCTTACCACAACTCAGGACAAAACCAGAGATACTGGCTGTGCTGGTCCCCTATCTTACTCCAGAAATGGCAGTAGCAATACTAGATATGCTCTTCCCAATTCAACCTGGAGAAGATCCAGCCGAGACAATTACAGCAGAAAAAATACAGAGCAACAAGAGCCTGCTCTATCTTCTGGCAGAACTAGCTCCACGCCTGCCCAGCGAAAAATCATCGCTCATCGTATCGCTCCTTTTGCAAATACTAGCAGAATTGAAAAGGCCGGAAGAGAGAGAATTATTGCTCAGCAAAATGGCCCCTTATCTCCCTTCAGCACTCCTACCAACGCTGTTAGAAGCCACCTGGTCTCTCGCCATACCAATGCTACAAACGCGCATCCTGAAAGCTTTTCTGCCCTCAATCTCTCCTACGGACTATAGAACCATGTTGGACTGGATCAGAACAAAGGTATATGAGACTGGAGAAACACAATTTTCAATGCAGGTACTAAGCCTTGTCTCTTCTCTCAAAGACCAGCCTTCTCCTCCATCACTCTATCCGCTTCTGCACGATACGCTTCATCACTTGACGCAACAAACACGCCGAGAAGCGCTGGCCGAGATTGCGTATCTTGCGCCCGCCCTGCTCGCTATAGGGGGAGAAAATGCCGTCATAGAGGCGTACAGTGCCAATCTAGAGATTGGCTGCTGGTGGCCTTAAAGCTAGATAGCAGAAGCAGAGAATAAAACCCTGATACAGAGAAGCAATGAAAAAGAGCTTCGTACTTCTCTGACTTTTAACCCTCTAGTAAGACTGAAAAGAGCAAGAATGTAACAAATATATTCCTCATTCGACTTCTCAAATGAACAGCTAAAAACATTAATAGGAAACAAAAGTAAGAATAAAAGGAGAAGTTTTCCATGCATGAAACCCCTGAGCCAGAGTTTAGAGAACAGCCCATCCCAGAGACAAATGAGCAGCCAGGGCCAGAATTCCAAGAGCGTCCAAACCCAGAATTCAGGCAACAAAAAATCTTTCTCCCGCAAAAACGCCGTGACCCGGTCTTCTACATTGCTTTAGCCCTGGCCGCATTCTGCATTATAGGAGCCTTTAGCGCCACCGCCTTCGTCGCCGGATTTGTTACGAGTAGTGTAATAAGTAAAGACAGAGCGGCTAATCCATTCGAGATGAAGAGAACAATGATAATAAAATCGGAGGGATGGGCTTCAAAACCGCAGGAATGGATTTCAGAGCCACAGAGAGGGCAGATTATTGCAAAAGTTGCGATTACGCAGAACGGGGACAGTTTCCAATTTAGCCCGCAGGAAGTAAAGATACCAGCGGGCAATGGTATCGCCTGGATCAACCAGACCAATCAGGGCCAGATTCTTATTACCGAGAACGGATCAGCGTCAAAAATAGTCCCCAGCCAGGTTACTGTCATGTTTTTCAAAGAAGATGGCAAAAGGGTTGTCTTACACCTGGCAGCAGATCCCGCTGCAACTATCGTCATCTTTGTCGGACCCAGAAACTAGCTTTCCATTCTCAACGCTCTATCCAGAACCAGGCGCACAACGCTCTCAAATCAGCGAACTGTGCGCCTTTTGCGCAATTATCCTCACACATCGGCTTACTTATCTCAATACTGAGCTCAAAAGAGCCAAAAGAGAGGAGACATTGCTCAGCATTTTTCCTCATGCTATAATAATTTCCTACCAGTAATATCGGGACAAATTCACATTTTTGTGAGCGTTGATATGTCCATAAATCTATCTATAGAGAAATGCGCAATTTCCTGAGCAGAGAACAGGTAGACAAAATCAATGAGGATCATAACCACCATCCAGGAAATGATTCAGGAGCGTCAGCACTGGCAACACAAAAAACAGGTGGGCTTTGTCCCGACAATGGGATATCTACACGAAGGGCATATCTCACTAGTCCAGCAGGCAAGGACCGAAAATGAGCTCCTTATCGTCAGTATCTTCGTCAATCCAAAGCAATTTGGACCACAAGAAGACCTGGAGCGCTATCCAAGAAACCTTCAGCGCGATTTGCAGATGCTCGAAGAGGCGGGCGTCAATCTGGTCTTCCTCCCTGAAGCCCAGGAGATCTATCCAGCAGGCTTCAGTTCATACGTTGATGTCACAGGGCCGCTGGCAACAGAGGTAGAAGGAGCACATCGTCCGGGTCACTTTCGGGGAGTTGCGACAATTGTACTGAAACTGTTTCAGCTTGTACAGCCTGGAAGAGCTTATTTCGGGCAGAAAGACGCCCAACAGGCGGCTGTTATTCAGCGCATGGTCAGCGATTTTCATCTCCCTGTTGAACTACATATTCAACCAACGATACGTGAAGAGAATGGGCTAGCAATGAGCAGCCGCAACAGCTATCTCAGTCCCAGCGAACACGAGGCTGCGACGATCCTTTATCAGGCACTACAAGCGGGTAAAGAAACATTTGCACGGCACCTTAGCGAAGATCCAGAATTCGTTGTCCGAAGTATAGAGGCGATAATAGAAAGAGAGCCACGAGCGAGAATTATCTATATCGAGCTACGCGATCCGGTCAGCTTTCAAACGCTGAAAAGCTTACAGGGGCCCGCGCTTCTCCTTATCGCAGCACAGATTGGGCCAGCCCGGCTGATAGATAACTTTCTCTTACGAGCAGACGGCAGTTGGGAGACCGGAAATATCTCCTCCTCTATAAAAGTAGCTACAAAGAAGTAAAGAAAAAGGACCTGCACATGCCAGATACCGTCACAGTACCAGCCATTCAGGCACGCAAAGGAAAAGACAAGATACGCATGGTCACCGCATACGACGCGCCAACTGCCCGCATTGCTGACCGAGCAGGAGCCGATATCATTCTCGTAGGAGACACCCTGGCTTCCATCGTACTGGGCTATGAAGATACACTCTCTGTCACCGTTGACGACATGCTTCACCATGCTGCCGCCGTCACGCGCACGCAGCCCCATGCCCTGGTCGTAGGAGACCTACCGTGGCTCAGCTATCATATCTCGCCAGAAGAGACAGTACGCAACGCCGGAAGATTTCTGAGAGAAGCGCACGTGGGAGCGGTAAAATTAGAGGGTGGACGTAAACGCCTGCCAATGATCAAGGCACTTTTAGATGCAGAGATTCCCGTCATGGGTCATCTAGGTCTCACCCCTCAATCAATTCATACGATGGGGGGTTACCAGGTACAAGGAAGACGCACGGAGGCAGCCAAAGCACTATTAGAAGATGCCCATGCGCTGGCCGAAACAGGTATCTTCGCCCTGGTCCTCGAAGGCATTCCAGATATACTGGCCCAGATCGTGACAGAAGAGATCGCCATTCCAACGATAGGAATCGGTGCCGGACCGCATTGCGATGGGCAGGTTCTTGTTTTCCACGACGTTCTCGGTCTGCACAATGATCATCTGCCAAAATTTGTGAGACAGTACGCGCATCTGGCAGATAGTGCCACTGAAGCATTACAGCACTTTTTCGCAGATGTCCAGGCAGGAACATTTCCAGCCGACGCCGAGAGCTACCATGTAAACTCCGAGACAGCCAGGGAGATTTTTAAGCTCTCCAGCAGAACGTCGGAAGCAGAATTCTCTTGTTTAAATGATTTTATGTATTTTTAAAAAAATACAAGAGCTGGTATGTTTGCAAAAGCATATATACCAGCTCTTATTCAGAAAACGACACTCGGAAATGAATGGCCGTCCATCACCAAAAGTGTGGTCTACTTATACTATTCCAAACATAGCTGAAAAAGCGGAAAGAAAAAGGCAGCAACTTCGCGACTTTTTGCAAAAAAAGAAAATTTCGTTCTCCATTTTCACTCAGGCTTTTTCACGCAACCATTCCACGGCCTCTTCAAACTTCTCAGGCCCACTAAAATCACGAAAATCCTCTTGCATATTTATCAGACGAAACGCATCAGTATCCGTTTCATCGTCACTGATAAGTCTTTCAAATGTATAGCCAAATTCTGATGCGAGCATATTCATCAGAAGTAGAGCCAGGCCTTTTCGCATTGCATCCCCCTTTACATAAAGCTGTGCTCATGCTTTCAAGGAATATTATACAATTCCAATTTCTTGTACTCAATACCCAACATGTGTCTAGAACTTTACAGTGAATAAGAGACAACTTATACTATTTCCCCCGCAAAAATAGATCTTCTAGAAGGGATGTTCTTCACAAAGAAGTAGCGCAAGAATGGAACAGTAGAACAGATTTTCGCCTGCTATAATGCTACTATCAGTCTGAGGAGGAACGTCATGGACTATCGAATATGCATCCAAAACAGTATTGATTATATTGAAGAGCATCTGCAAGAAAGCATGACTGTAGAAGAGCTTGCAAGGATTGCAGGATTCTCCCCCTATCACTACTATCGTGTGTTTAACGCATATGTTGGTCTACCAATTATGGAGTATATCAGGCGTAGACGCCTGGCTTATGCAGCTTCAGAGCTGACAGGCGGCAAGCGTATCATCGATATTGCAATGGACTATGGCTTTGATACTCACAACGGCTTTGCGAAAGCTTTTCGTAAGGTATATGGCTGTTCCCCCGAAAATTACCGTATCCATGTCTCAGGGCAGATCCCCAAAAAGGTCAACTTGCTACTTTTGACGCAATACAACTTGACAGGAGGAGTTATCGTGGAACCAAAAATTGTCATGAAACCAGCAGCTAAAATCGCGGGCTATGAACTCAAAACAACCTGCCGTGATGGCAAAAACTTCCAGGAGATCCCGGCCTTCTGGGGAAGTATGACACAAGAGCAGTTTGCTGTACTCCACAAAAAACTGCATAATGTACATCAAAATGAGTTGGGGGTATGCTTTCCACCTGACAGTACCACGGGCGATTTCTCCTATGTTATCGCCGCCGAGGTCTCCGATTACGAAGGCGTGCCGCCAGGAATGTTTCGCAGTGAGTTACCCGAAGCAACGTATGCTGTGTTTACGGTTCCTCCTGTGGAGGGTCCGGGACCGGAGTTTTCTGCTGCCATTCAAGGGACATGGAAGTACATTTATGGTACCTGGTTCCCTGACTCCGGCTATGAATTTGCTGAGGGAAAAGTGGATTATGAACTCTATGGCGAGGGGTGGAAAGTTGAGATCTATATCCCAATTGTGAAAAAAGCTTAATACTTATGCAGATAAAGGGTAGCGCCTGGCGGGTGAGCAACTCGTCGGACGCTACCCTTTGAGATGGATTAAACAAAAAAAGAGCGCCAGCTCTCATTTTGCGAGCCAACACTCTCCTTGTGCGATGTCATACACCGAACAACCAACCAACGACTGTATCTTTCCTCAATTTTGCCGAGACCACGAGCTCTTGAAGCAGACGGACCGCCACAAGCGTGATGCTTGAAACAAGCCGTACGATCATTAGGGGTGCTTCGCTTCGCCTGTTACCAGGTGTCCACTCGCACTCTATCTACCAGGTTCTCTTCCTGGGATCTTCAGCTCTCCGTAAAGAGACTGGGAAGACTCATCTTGGGGGCGGCTTCGCGCTTAGATGCCTTCAGCGCTTATCCCTTCTGAACGTAGCTATCCAGCGATGGGTTTGGCAACCCAACTGGCTCACCAGCGGTTCAGCCATCTCGGTCCTCTCGTACTGAAGATGACTTCCCTCAATCTTCCTGCGCCCACGACGGATAGAGACCGAACTGTCTCGCGACGTTCTGAACCCAGCTCGCGTGCCGCTTTCATGGGCGAACAGCCCAACCCTTGGGACCTACTCCAGCCCCAGGATGCGACGAGCCGACATCGAGGTGCCAAACCTTGCCGTCGATGTGAACTCTTGGGCAAGATAAGCCTGTTATCCCCGGGGTAGCTTTTATCCGTTGAGCCACACTCCTTCCACGCGGAAATGTGGGATCACTAAGCCCGACTTTCGTCCCTGCTCGGCGCGTCTGCCTTACAGTCAAGCTCCCTTCTGCCTTTACACTCTGTGCGGGTGATGTCCATCCACCCTGAGGGAACCTTTGGGCGCCTCCGTTACTCTTTGGGAGGCGACCGCCCCAGTCAAACTACCCACCTGGCTCTGTCTAGTCTCCGGTTTACGGATCACTGTGAGAAACAAACCATCACAAGAGTGGTATTTCACTTTTGCCTCCCTCACCCCCAAAAGGATGAGCTCTCCGGCTCCCACCTATCCTACGCAAGTTATGCCTCGTCTCCAAGCCAAGCTATAGTAAAGCTCCACGGGGTCTTTTTGTCCTGTCGTGGGGAACCCGTATCTTCACGGGTACTTCAATTTCGCCGAGTCCTCTGTTGAGACAGCGCTCAACTCGTTACTCCTTTCGTGCGGGTCGGAACTTACCCGACAAGGAATTTCGCTACCTTAGGACCGTTATAGTTACGGCCGCCGTTCACCGGGGCTTAGATTCGTGGCTACGCTCACCACTCCTCGTAACCTTCCGGCACTGGGCAGGAGTCAGCCCCTATACTTCCGCTTTCGCGTTCGCAGAGACCTGTGTTTTTGGTAAACAGTCGGTTGAGCCAATTCTGTGCCACCCCCTCACGCACCCGAAAGCACGCTACTAGGGTCCCCCTTCTACCAAAGGTACGGGGTCAATTTGCCGAGTTCCTTAACAGAGGGTCGCTCGTTCACCTGAGGAGATTTCTCCTTGCCCACCAGTGTCGGTTTGCGGTACGGGCGGTAGAACAGTCTGGCTAGAGGCTTTTCTTGGCAGCATGGGGGCCGATGACTTCCGCTCGATTGCTCAAGCTCGTCGGAAGGATCATGCACAGGTGGCCGGGATTTGCCTCGGTCACGCACTTTCGCTTCCCAACCCAGCCTGTCCATTTGCTGGGCTCACCTTCCCTACCGCGTCCCCCCCTCACTCATAACGACTGTCTCCGGTGCAGGAATATCAGACCTGCTTGCCATCGCCTACGACTATGACGTCCTCGGCTTAGGACCCGACTCACCCTGGGACGATTGACGTTGCCCAGGAACCCTCAGGCCTTCGGTGTCATGGGTTTTAACCATGATTGCGCTACTCATTCCGGCATTCTCACTTCTCTTCGCTCCACCAGTCCTCACGGTCTGGCTTCTCAGCTGGAGAACGCTCCCCTACCATTCCTCTCTTACGAAGAAAGCAATCCCAAGCTTCGGTACACGACTTAAGCCTCGCTACGTTGTCGGTGCCACGCACACTCGACCAGTGAGCTATTACGCACTCTTTCAATGATGGCTGCTTCTAAGCCAACATCCTGGCTGTTATTGCGTGCTGACTCCCTTTGACACTGAGTCGTGATTTGGAGACCTTAGCTGTGGGTCTGGGCTGTTTCCCTTTCGACGATGAAGCTTAGCCCCCACCGTCTCACTCACGTTCGCTCTCTGCTGGCATTCGCAGTTTGAGTAGGTTTGGTAACCAGCACTTGGCCCCTAGCCTATCCAGCGCTCTACCTCCAGCAGAGCTGATACGTGGCTGTACCTCAATACATTTCGGGGAGAACCAGCTATCTCCACGTTCGGTTGGAATTTCTCCCCTACCCACAGCTCATCCCCCAGTTTTGCAACACTGGTGGGTGCGAGCCTCGACGACCTATTACAGTCGCTTCACTCTGGCCATGGGTAGCTCACGTGGTTTCGGGTCGCATCGGCGCTACAAACACGCCTGCTTCGGACTCGGTTGCCCTACGGCTCCCCAGCTTTAACGCTGGTTAACCCCGCAACGCCGATGCACTCGCCGGATCATTCTACAAAAGGCACGCCATCAGCCCTAGGTATCTCAAAGATACAGTGGCCTCTGACTGCTGGTGAGTACAGGGTTTCAGGATCTCTTTCATCCCCCTCTCGGGGTACTTTTCACCTTTCCCTCACGGTACTGCTTCGCTATCGGTCGCATGAGATATTTAGCCTTGGAGAGTGGTCTCCCCAGCTTCCCACAAGATTGCACGTGTCTCGTGGTACTCAGGATCCCAGCCCACACCGCACGGATGCTCGCTACGGGACTCTCACCCGCTCTGGTCAGCCGTTCCAGGCTGTTCGCGTGTCTGTTTGGTGCTTGTTGTCGGTCCTACAACCCCGCCACCTCTTACGAGATGATGGTTTGGGCTCCTCCCGGTTCGCTCGCCACTACTACGGGAATCTCTTTTGATTTCTCTTCGTCGGGTTACTGAGATGTTTCAGTTCACCCACTGCCCCCCGTCACTGCCTATGTGTTCAGCAGGCGGTCTCCAGACATCACTCTGGAGGGGTTGCCCCATTCGGAATCTCAAGGCTCAACGCTTGTATGCAGCTCCCCTTGAACGTTTCGCCGGTCTCCGCGTCCTTCTTCGGTCTCATGCGCCAGGGCATCCACCCTGTACTCTGTGTAGCTTGTTCTCTTCTTCTCTCGCTTGCTGGACAGGGATCAACCCTGTCCCTTCAGGTGTCCACGGGGCAAACCGTGGCACCTACGCGCTCCCTCTGCTTCAATTCCTCGTCGGTCTACGACAAAATTGAAGAAAGATACAATCCTATTTGGTTGTTCATGTGCGGGTGTCGTCTCCGGCACCTCAAGAGTGGAAACCAGGCAGCAGTGCAGCCAGTTCTTCGTTCACAGTACAGATTCCTGTTCGACCTGGAAGTGGATATCTCTGAGAGATATCGTGCTCCCTAGAAAGGAGGTGATCCAGCCGCACCTTCCGGTACGGCTACCTTGTTACGACTTCACCCCAATCACCGACCCCACCCTCGACGCTTGCCCCTCCGAAGAGTTAGCCTGGCGGCTTCAGGTGTTGCCGACTTTCGTGGTGTGACGGGCGGTGTGTACAAGACCCGGGAACGTATTCACCGTGGTGTGCTGACCCACGGTTACTAGCAACTCCACCTTCATGCAGGCGGGTTTCAGCCTACAATCCGAACTGAGACCGGTTTTGCTGGGATTGGCTCCCCCTCGCGGGTTGGCGTCCCGTTGTACCGACCATTGTAGCGTGTGTGTCGCCCAGGACGTAAGGGCCGTGCTGACTTGACGTCATCCCCGCCTTCCTCTCCCTTGTAGGAGCAGTCTCGCTGGACACAGGTAACCAACGATAGGGGTTGCGCTCGTTGCGGGACTGAACCCAACATCTCACGACACGAGCTGACGACAGCCATGCAGCACCTGTGCAATCGTCCCTTGCGGGTACGCCCCATTACGGGTGGTGCGATTGCATGTCAAACCCTGGTAAGGTTCTTCGCGTTGCATCGAATTAAACCACACGCTCCGCTGCTTGTGCGGGTCCCCGTCAATTCCTTTGAGTTTTAATCTTGCGACCGTACTCCCCAGGCGGACCACTTAATGTGTTAACTTCGACGCAGAAGGGGTCGATACCCCCCACGTCTAGTGGTCATCGTTTACGGCTAGGACTACCGGGGTATCTAATCCCGTTTGCTCCCCTAGCTTTCGTCCATCAGCGTCAGGTACTTGCCAGAAGGCTGCCTACGCCATCGGTGTTCCTCCGGATATCTACGCATTTCACCACTCCACCCGGAATTCCGCCTTCCTCTCAAGCCCTCAAGTCCACCAGTTTCTGAAGCACTTTCTCGGTGAAGCCGACAACTGTCACCCCAGACTTGGTAGACCGCCTGCGGACGCTTTACGCCCAATAAATCCGGACAACGCTCGCCCCCTACGTATTACCGCGGCTGCTGGCACGTAGTTAGCCGGGGCTTGTTCCCCAGGTACCGTCCTTGCTCTTCCCTGGGAAAAGCAGTTTACGATCCGAAGACCTTCATCCTGCACGCGGCGTTGCTCGTTCAGGGTTGCCCCCATTGACGAAAATTCCTCACTGCTGCCCCCCGTAGGAGTCTGGGCCGTTCTCAATCCCAGTGTGGCTGATCGTCCTCTCAGACCAGCTACTGATCGTCGCCTTGGTGAGCTGTTACCTCACCAACTAGCTAATCAGCCGCAGGGTCATCCACAAGCGCCCTTGCGGGCTTTCCTTCTCTTTTGCAAGAGAAGCGTATGCGGTCTTGTCGCCGATTTCTCGCCGGTATTCCGTACTTGAGGGTAGATGCCCCACGTGTTACTCACCCGTCCGCCACTCCCTGCTTGCGCAGAGCGTTCGACTTGCATGTGTTAGGCACGCCGCCAGCGTTTATCCTGAGCCAGGATCAAACTCGCCATTCAATTTTTATGAAACACCCTTGCGAGTGTCAAAGTGCAAATTGGGCGCGATCCAGGCCAAGCCATAAGCTTAGCATGTTCGCAGATTTTTCCGTGTCCGCACTCACTTGCGTAAGCGGCGGGACGGAACTCAATTGACAGGAACTGCAAACGCTTGAAACGTTGTATGCAGTTGCTGTTCTGCTTTCCACTCTTCAGTTGTCAAAGAACGCACACAACATCATACAAAGGATGTTGCTTTTGTTGGAAGCATCGTGGAGCGTCTTCCAGAAGCGTTGAGCCTCTGGAGAGCGAAGCCCCTTCTTTGGGAAGGGTTCGCAGTCTCTCGCGACGACTTCGTTAGTATCGCATACTGCTTGTGCTTTGTCAAGGGGTTTTCGCTCCAGTTTTCAAAACTCGTGGTGAGAAGTTTGGAGACTGCATCGCGCCCTCGCGCCGCTTGAGCAGGTGTTGTTTAGGACAACGAGGGGTAGTATGCCACACCTTGCCCTTCCTGTCAAGAGGGTTTTTTGTCAATTTTGGCCTATTTTAAAATCGATTGGATAAAGCCTAAAGAAGTGATGCCGAATGGCGATATAGAAAAGTGACAAGAAAAACCTGTTAAAGCATACCTGCAATGAACTCAAACACTGCTCAGAGCAGGCTGTCTTAAAACATATAGTTCCTGAGTAGAAAAATAGGCAAGAAAGAAACGGAGAATTTTATGAAACTTACAACAAAACAGACAAACAATATTGCTATACTCGAATTAAATGGGCGCTATGATGCCTATACGGCTCCTCTTGTCGAAGAATGGCTCACTCACGCCGACAAGCACGTTGTGATTGACATGGCTTACGTCAATTTTATCGATAACGAAGCACTCAAGAGCCTCTCGAAAAGCGCTGACCACTTACAAAGTCAACAAGGCTATCTCCATATTTGCAATCTTTCTCAAACGGTACAAATTATTATGGAGCTCACCTCCTTTGATCAGGTCTTCGCTATCTATCCTACACAAACAAAAGCTGTCGAAGAAATCGTCTACGCATTAGTTGCTTAAGCAATCTCTCTTCTTTACGCAGTTAAGAAAAGTATCTGGCTAGACAACCACAAATTTTGCTTGAGGTGAATTGACGGAGATGTTTTCTAAAAAATGGATACTAAAAGAGCGAAGAATTTTATGACGGATTCTTCGCTCTTTTGTCTGAATACACAAGATAGCACTAGCTTATGGAGGGTTAGATTGGCTTTCCGCCTGATTTTGAACTGGAGTGCCTAAACCTTTATAGAGTAAAGAGACAACTTCTTTGAAATACGCATCAGTATAACTATCTACAAAAGTAGCGGCGTATGCCGCAGGATCATTGGTAAGCTGACTAAAGCTCGTTAAAGCCTGCTCACAAAGCAAGTGTGCACGAGCACGAATAACATCACTCCGTTCCGCTAAAGGTAAAGTACGTGCCGCCTCACGTCCTAGCTCTTCAGCCTCTAACGAAAGCAATCTTTGATCTCTCGGACTCGTTAAATCATAGCGATACATGGTACTCTTTCTATGCTCGATGAAGCCCATTCATCACGCTCGTTATCAGCATCTTATCTCTCGCTACACTTTTAAAAAAATTTCTGAAACCAACATGCAAACAATCGTGCTTGTCTCAGACACTTTTTATCAAATGCAGTAGACATACAATAGGTATATTATGACAACCAGATGTCACTATACCTTTTAGTACAGCTCAAGCTCTGCAACGAGGAAACCCGTAGTATAACCAGGGAGAGAACACGGCTCAGGGTTCAGATACCTATTTTAGCGCTGATACAACCCAGCGTAAAACGCATAGTATCCTGTGTTTGTGAGAGAGAACAGCCAACAATCACAGCACACGAAATGGTCCACCAACACTAGACATCCTGATACCCACACATCATAGTGCACTTGGAGTACTGCCAGGAAACATTTCTGGCAACGATGCTCGTATACAGAATAGCTCACATAATGAGTCTTCGTCAATAGAGATCTGAAGCAATTAACAAGACAAGCCCCATTTCCTATTGAGATGAGGATTTAGGGAGAGGCAGCATAAACCAGAAGGCTGAACCATGCTCTGGCACGCTTTCTAATCCAACCTGTCCACCCTGACTCTCGATAATAGTTCGACATATATGCAGCCCAAGTCCAAGACCCACCCCCGAATCACCGCTCTTTACTTCAATTCCCTCTACCCTATAGAAACGCTCCCAGATACGCTGCTGCTCCAATAGTGAAAGTCCAGGGCCTTCATCACGTACGACGACTCGTACAAAATCTTCTGCTGTATTTACTGCAACCACAACTGCTTTTGTTGATTCGGAATATTTCAATGCATTTGAAAGATAATTCGTGATTACCTGACGTATACGATCATCTATCCGCCATAACGAGCATTTCACTCTCAGCGGGTAAAGAAAGGGTAATCTCTCGCTCAGGCAGACTCTGTCTTTGATCCTCGACGGTCTCGCGTACGAGCTTCGCCAGATCGAAAAGGACTGGAGACAACTCCAGGCGATTCGCCTGTACGCGAGAAATGTCGAGGAGATCGTTTACCAGACGATTTTGCATCATGACTTGCCGCTCCGCACGCTCCAGAAAACCTTGAATTGAGGCAAGCTGTGACTGGATCTCTGGAATTTGACCAGCTTTCTGCATTTTTGCAAGCTGCCGTTTTGCAAGCTGCACACTGGCTTTGATTGTGGTAAGAGGAGTACGCAACTCATGACCAGCAATGCCGACAAATTCATCCATCAGACAATTCGTTTCTCGCAAAGTTACCTCGTTAGCAAGCGCTTCAGCTCGCTCCTGCAACAAGCGCTCACGCTCGACCACGAGAGCCGCTAGCTTCGCAACGGCCTTTACCAACACTTGCTCATTAGCAGTAAATATATGCTCCTTACCACCATGATCCACAGTGAGCACTCCTACCAGTTGCCCGGCAACAATCAGCGGCGCAAGCAAGAGGGTACGAAGCTGCAAAGGATTAGGACGCCCACGTAATGATGTCTGCTCCATATTCAGTATCACAACCTCATCCGCTTCAAGAAGCTTTGTATATGTAACAGGAGAATCCAGTTGCTCCATTATATTAAAGCCTGGTTGACGTGAGCGCCAGAGTTGCTCCTGTTCAGGAGAAAGCCCGATAACAGCCAATGACTGAACCGCTCCCGTAACAGGATCAACTATTGTCAAACTCACCCGCTCACAATTCAGTACATTGCGAATGAGTTCAACGAGATATTGAGCAACTCTATCCCGCTCCCCTGATCCTTTTTCGCCCTGCTCGCCTCCAATCTGCACAAGATTCTCGGCAAGCAAGAGCAAGGCTTCGAGCGTTTCTTGTGTACGCTGTTCTAACATATGCCGTTCGGTAATATCGCGAATCACGATCACTGCCCCTATGAGCGCAACGATAAGGATTCCCAGAATGAGCAATATTCCAGAGATGGAGAAATTTACAAAAAGATGCATGAGCAAAAGTGTGATACCTATTATTACTATTTGTATCACTATTGTTAGTAAATAAACAATCCATCGTCGTTGCATAGATACTCTCTCAATTTGGAAAGAAAAGGCTCAGCCATCTTTCATTCACTTAGGAAGAAGCTCGTCTCGGTCCCATTTCTGCTTCAGGCCTCGTAAAGGGAAACTGCCTCGGCCCTATTCACTATTCCTAAATAGTATAACAGAAAAGGGGGCTTTTCAAAATAAAAAGAGTTCACAACCACAGATAAAAAGTCTGCCCTTTCTCTTCAGGGAAAGGGCAGATAGCGCAGAAGTATGGGGCTAAAGCAGAGGCTTAGTGTGCAATGTTCAAAAGCACCAGACCGGAATGTATACCCAGTGTGATATTCCCTGCCAAAGGTTGACCATAAACATCAGTGTAGACACCGGCAGGAATAGTTACCGTGTACAAACTCGTGGATGATGGGTTTACCAGAGCTTTACCATTCGAGAAATCACGCATATAGACTTTCTGTGACTGATACATTAAGTTTATTGGATGACCAATATTCATAAAGTATTCTGGGATAATGTTGAAGTGTCCGTACAAGCCGCCGTTTTGTGCACCACTTGAGATCGTCATATAGGTATGACTCCCCTTCACCAGTAGATAGTTCGCCAGTGCCCACTGCTTCTGATCTGTCGTCAGGGTCGCATAGTCGAAACCAAAGATCAACACTTGAGCCTTGCCTTGAGCTGCGATATCACGAGCAAAACCGTTCTCCAATTGCCAGAAGTTATCAACTGTGTAAGGAGACTTAGCTCCATCGGTAAAACCACCTTCACCCAGCATATTGTCGGTATAGGGCAAGAGTTGCTCATTGAATGCCAGGGTATTATGCATATCACCGCCATTCATCGGACAAAAGTTCATAGTAATTACTGCATCTGGCTCATAAGCGTGAATGGCAGTATACATTGCTTTAGCCCAGCCCACTACAGAGCTTGCATACGCCTGCCCATGAATACTCTGGGCATCTCCATACAGGTACTTCCACTCTTTATTTCCCTTATTGTCAGTCGTCCAGACACCGCAACGACCTGCTGATGCGTTGTTATCAAGATTCACATTATCAAAGGAGATACCATCATAACCCTCGTTCAGCGCCGGCTTTATCCAGGTATCCATTTCAAATTGCCGCACGGCTGGGTTAGTGATGTCTAGAGGCACATTTGGATCACCATATTCATACGCCAGCGCCGTCTGATTGCATTGATAAACAAGCCAATCAGGATGATTCTTCAAGAACCAGTCTTTACTATAATAGGTCGGAAAGCCCACCGAGCCAAAATCACCACCTGCACGATCAAACTTCTGATAGAAATCTTTGTGACTGGTATGGCCGGGAAGTGGCGGCTGCGCTCCCCACACATAATCGATGACACCATTTTCATCACTTATTGTCGCATGTGACTCATGAATAAGAGCCAGATGAATTCCGTTCGTGCTATCGGGCAGAGCAACTACGGGATGTGTTGCGGCAAAAACCATACTGCTCTGCTTGAAATTTGCTAGCAAAAAAAATAAGGTCAATACAGCGATGAGTAATGGCATCTTTTTCATTGAGTCTCTCCTTCAGGGGTAAAGTTCCGATATCTCCGAAAGTGTCTTAAAATTGGCTCACATATTTTTTGAGCCCATCTCAGACACTTTCTCAGTTCTCTCAACCAGGATCGCTTCCTGTCTTCTACTTTTCTATATCGGGGTCCTTAGAAGAAACTTTATAGATTTTTAGCAAGTTTTTTCTGCGAGATACTGCCACGCTTCTATTTCTATACATTTAAATCTATATGCAGGCAAAAAAGCTACGCCTGTTCCTCTGGCCGGGTGACGCAAACGACTACAGTGCTAATATTATCTGCTCCACCACGGCTGAGCGCACTCTGAATAAGCATGCTGCTAATCTGCGTGGGATGAGCGGCAGAGGCGGCAATGATCTCCTGAATGGTGTTATCTCGTACCATCTCCCAGAGACCATCAGAGCATAACATGAGCACGTCCTCCGCTTGCAGCTCAACATCAAAGTTGTCTACCTCGACGCTTGCACGCTCACCCAGGCAGCGATAGATCTGGTTGCGACGCGGATGCGTATAAATCTCATCCCGCGTGATCATGCCATCTTCTACCAGCCGTGCTACGAGAGAATGGTCCCGTGTGACCTGGCTTAGCCCTTCTTGAGGACGATACAGGTAGGTGCGGCTATCGCCGACATTGGCAACATAGGCATGATTATCAATAATCAAGGTCGCGGTGAGCGTAGTCCCCATCATTTCGGCCTGCTCACGGTTTCGCTGATAGAGTGCCAGATTGGCCCGATACACTCCTTCTCTTAACAAATTGGCAAAGCTATCCTCGTCGGCCTCGACACGTAAGAGCGCGGGAACAATTGCATCGCTGATAACTTGAATAGCAAGCCGACTGGCCTCCTGCCCATCGGCATGTCCTCCCATACCATCAGCAACGATGAAGAGTCCTACCGGGTGTGGCCCTTGTTTTCCGGTTCGCATTGCCTGAATAGCAAACAGATTATCTTCATTTGGCGCGTCTTTCCGCACTATCCCTGGATCAAGACCAATCCCAACAACCAATCTTAACGCGCTCTCCAGCTCCTCTGTATGTACTTTATTCCCTAATGTATCGGTATGTACATCTTTCAAAGGTGCAGAATGCGTACCGGCAAACGCACGTGGTTCAGAGGTCGCAATCAGTGCGTGCTCAATCTCAAACAAGGTCTCATAATCTGGCTCCTCTGGCTCAATCATTGGTTCAGGTTCGCGTGGCACCAGACGCAACTGCTCACGCCGAGCAGACAGATTCCCTGTCGTAGGACCACCGGAAGCGGTCCAGGGAGCCCTCGGTGTCGAGGCGGGCCGGGTCTGCGGTAAGGGAGAACGGCCGGCCGCGGTAAGGGGAGATAGGATTGGCACCTCCTACCACACGCGCCGGACGCGAGGCACGGGCAACGGCATAGGATGCCTCTTGCCGCTGCATCTGCTGCTGCGGCACGCTCTGGGCAAAAAGCGGCGCTGCTTGCGGCTGCCATTCCGCCTGGATCGCTCCCCATTCAGCAGGCGTTGTCTGCCGCGCTGCCTCCTGCCAGGCCATCTGTTCCGCCATCTCTTCTGCCACACGGAGATCAGCAGAAAAATGTTGCCCCACATGATAGTCACGCCACCACCTCAACCCCAGCCTCCACATGGAAAATCCCAGTACCAACCACATCACACAGAGTGCAACAGAGAGTAATATCAGACCGAGCAAAGGCACCAGGATAGCCGGACCCTGCGCTCTCCACAAAGCAGGTAGCTGTGAAAGAACCTGGAGCAGAAAACGCCATGCCCAGGGTGGAAAGCCACCGGAAGTCCAGAACAATACGCCTCCGCTCAGGAATAAAGCGGCACAGACTATGGGTCTGAACCAACGGCTATTGCTGTAAGCATCAGCAAACCATTCAACCATAACACACCATCCTTATCCTTTACTCTCGCTTTATCTCAATATTTTCTCAGACTGTGCTACTGGCAGTGGTGGCTGCAAATGACACAATCGAGATACTTAAATTTTGCTGAAGCACGACGCGTACACCGGCCATTCCATTCTGAAAGGTTGCATCGGTAGTGGTAATCATCCAATTCGCCGGTTCGGCGGCCCCATCAGGCCAGACACGCGCAAAAAGCATTGCACCTACGACACGGAAGCGTAGCTTATACCCTTGATTATCCTGTGCCACAAAGGGCATCTCGGCAAGTTGTGTGCTCTGCCCATTCTCTCGCTTTAAAAGGGTCAGATGCTTTCCATCAATCAACGCTTTATACCAGTTGTTAGCATCGGTATAGCGCAACACCAGGCCCAGATTGGCAGTGCCATCAAAATGACTGAGTGAACCATCCAGCAGGGCCTCCATATTTGTCCCACTATCACCAAGCAGGGCGTTAAAGGTCCCCTGGCCGTTCGTGATCTGGCCGTGATTCCCCATAATCGAGAAAATGCCCGTCTGTGTATTCGCATCCCCATTCCACTGCCGACCATCCGACGCTGTTCCCCACAAATTCTGATCGGTACGTTGGAAGCTATCCTGAGCCAGAATATTCTGGGGCATCTGTCCCATCGCTGCTATAGTGGCCGTCGGTTGTGGCGCAGCAGGCGGTACTTGCTGTTTTGGCATTATAGCTTGCACTACCATATTTTTCATCATTTGCTCCGCTGGTAGGGTCAATGCTCTCTTAATCGAGTTGGTAAAGATGCCCGCAATTAATCCAGTCAGGACCACTAAAATGAGGAGACTTAACAAAAGCATTTTTTTATTCATACGTAGTTATTCCCTTTTATCGCCTCTCACAAACTCCTCTTCAGACTGTTTTTTTGTGCGTGTAAAAGTTACTACCAGCCGCAAGGGTCTATGTGCTAACCAGGAACGATAGTCGGTCCCTTTTTCGTTTCTGAATAGTAAACGGATCAGGATTGTACGACAACCGGACTGTGCTTGCGGCAAGCTTTGTGACGCACGGAATTCAGCCATCACTGCACCGCCTGGGTCGGAAGAAACACTTTTAGATGTTGCATATCCTGAACCATCTGGATTGAAGAACTACTTGCTCGATAAGGCGCGATATCTATTGTTGCCAGCGCCTGCATATGCTCGTGAATCCAGGAGATTCCCTGGTGCATCTGCCCGGTGACGGGATCAGGCTCGCCTGCATAGGCATTCGAGACATTGACGATCATATCGTTGATCAGCGCGAGCGCCGCTGGCTGCCGTAACTGGGCATCGGTCATATGCAGGATCTGACGCGCATCGCTGCGCACCTGCCCTAGCCAGTTTTGAATATTATCCAGTCCGACAACAATCGTTGTGGCCTGTGTACTCAACTGCGGTGAAAATTTGCCAGCCTGCAAGAGACCATTCAGATGTTGCACAATATGTGAGATGTAGCTGGGCGGATCTTGCGCTGGACCTGCCACTTGCAGCAGCCCTACACTCCCCAACCGCCCGTTCACGAGCAGCGGCGTCCCTGGCGGCACATCCTGAGATACAAATGCTACTCCGTCCAGATAATCCAGCACCCGAATCGATTGACGCCGCACAAAATCGATGTTCTTCGTGTCCTCCCACGGCTCCCGCATGCTGGTTGTCCACTCCAGCAACTTGCTTGTATTATTGTAAAACCAGGTATTTAATCCCCCTGGTAACTCCATCTGATCCAGTGTCGGGTCTGCCGCCAGCAGATGCCGCAGATGATCCAGGAAACTGTAATTTTTTACGTTCGACGCCGAGACCAACGGTGTCTGCGAGAACTCTCCGTAATAGCGCCACGTTGTTATATCCGGCGATGGCGCTACCGGTGCCATCACTGCATCTTCTTCTGTGACGAGAAAACGACTGGCCATCAAAAGCAGGTTAGTATGCGTTGCGTCTCCCGGATAGAGCAACGTAGCATGGCCCTTGTTCAACGTCAGCGCTCCCAACGCTACTGAAAGCATATCGCTCTGGACATGGTCTCCAAGCAACCAACCATAATAGCTCTTGTGCGCGGCTGGCGGCGGCAGATTGTTGAGGTCTACCAGCACCTTATCATCAATCCCCTGGCTGGTACTCTCGCTCACCTGCTCACTGCTCAGAAATGAGACATGCCCAACAATCTGGGGCGTGGGAGCCGCCGGAGTCTGCAAAACTGAGACGTGAAAGAAGACCATAAATGATCCCAGTCCCGCAACTACCAGGGCAATGAGCATCAATACTGCCAGCGCAACTAACGAGTGCTGACGCTTCGGCTTTTTCTGTAGCGGTTTCGCCGCCGCTGACAGAAGTGGTAGCTGCTCTAAATCAGGCTCAGCCAATGGCAGGGTGCGGCTTCGCTGCCGCTCCTGTTCAGGAGGATGAGGTGGCAATGGCTGCGTCTTCCGATAGGGCGCGGCCAGATCTGAAGTCGACGCTGACGACAAAGACGCCGTTGGTCGCCGCTGGCGGATAGCCGAGCCCACCATCAATGCATCTGCCAGCGCATCCATTGAAGCATAGACTGGGAAGCCATGCCGGGCCGCCAGCGAGGTCAAATGCTCGCTTTCGGGGATCACAAACAGAATCGGCACATCCAGACGGCGCTTCACATGCTTCAAGTCATTGAAATCTTCGGGGCTATGAAAGAGCCGAGCCTGGTCTGCCAGCAAGATTACCACCGGCTTTTTCTGTCCTGTGAGCGTCTGCACCAATACTTCACGATCATCCTCAGCCTCTACATACAGCACACAGAAATCGCCTAAATCGTTCTGTTTCATCTCTTCCTCATTTCTTGCGGTAGCTCAGCTCCCCAGAAAGAACACCTTCCCGCAAACAAAAACACATAGTTACCAAACTACATCATCGCAAAGCTCGTACTGCTCACCGACTCCGGCCATATCCCCCATATCTACCACTTGCAGGCCCGGATAGCTGGCCGGGATGGGTCGGCGCGGTGGCACTTCAGCCCCGGCAAGGCGTTTTTTACGCTGCACCCGCCGCTCACGGATGCGCGGATCTTCCATCTTGCGCACTTTCACCGGAATACGCGTTCTCGCCCCGCTAATGCTGATCTGGCGCAGCAGTCGCGCATCTAATTCAACACTGCGTGCTGGTAGCGGTAGCGGCAATGGCTCAGGTTGAGCCATCAGGAGCAGACGTGTACGCACAAGCGCCAGCCCGAACAACACGAGCAACACCACCCATGCCAGAAGCCAGGAGAGTGCCTGTCCAATCAAAAAGCTTACCAGTAAAACATGGCCGTGTTGAACAAGGAGCGTTATCTGCGGCAACATATGCAGCAACTCACTCCAGGCACGTGGCGGCAGGCCACCGAGTCTGACCAGGACAAATGCACCTATGCCACAGCACAGCAATGGATAGATCAATGCGGTAAACCAGGTAAACTGCATCTGCCTTTTCACTTGCAAGAACTGCGTTTGTAACGCTTGCTCGCTACTCAGCACCTGGCCCGCCGTGCCCCACGTCTGAATCAACGCCCCGGCCACGATCAAACCACCACCAATATAGCCATTCAAGGGCAGGCTCTCATGCAAATAGACATAAGAGAAGAGCGCACCCAATACCGGCTCCAGAATATAGATAAATGAGACCGTGAGTGGCGCGATAAAGCGCTGCAAACAGACGGTAATGAGAGTAGGTAGACAGGTGGTACCGAGCGAGATGTAGAGGACAGCCCAGATATCTCTGGGGAACGCTGGCCGGACCGCCTGCCAGTCGCCAAAGAGGAGCGCGATCATACTGGCCCAGATCGCCATCGTTATCAGTTGTACGCCGAACAGGGCCCAGGGAGCATTCTTGCCTTTCTGCTCATGATCGGCAACAAAGACATAGAAGGTGCAGAGCAGACCACCGATAAAAGCGATCAGGGCCGCACGTGGTCCACCTATCTGCGCGTTGAAGATCAACAGGAGCGCACCGCCAACGGAGACTACACCCGCAAACCACGTCGCTTTATTGATCGGCTGACGCACAAAGAGCCAGGCGCAGATCGCAGCCAGAAAGCCATTGAGCGACGGGAAGAAGGCCGTACTGGTCGCACTATTATATTTGAGCGCTACCGCCAGCGTACACAATCCCAGGCAGAGACAACTCCCCATCAGCGCCCCGCTCTTAATCACTTCTCGGCTCATCTCGCGCCAGGAGAAGATGATAAAGATGACACCGACCGGGACCAGAGACGCCATGACAAAAAAGTTGAAGACTACTGGATCAATGCGCCCCATCGCCTCTTTAGAGACCGCGTAATAGGTCGCAAAGAGAAAGGTATTAAACAGAAAGGCTACCACAGCCACTATCGTCATTTTCATATACGCCAACCTCGCTCTTTTAGAAGGATTTCGCTGGAGATACACTCCATCTCCTACATCTAAGCGAAGTATACAAAAATGTCGGGCTACAAAGCGGTCTTTCTAAGCCGCATCAAGAAGGTTACCTCACTGGTCCTTTCAGCAAGATCATCTCAGGCTGACATGGATTACTCAAATTTAGGAGCAGTCCATTACAGATTTCAGAGACGTCCACCCAGAAAACCTGCAAAGCGTCCACAATATTACAAGCCAACCGCACTGCGTTCCTCATCATCTATATCTTCTATTGAACGCTTTTGTGCCTCTGCATCCATCTCCTCACCCTCACGCTCAATAGTTTCCAGGGACTTCTGTTTCGGTTCTGGCAGGACAAATGTGAGCAGAAAGCCAGCTATACAGACTACTGCCGCAACGCCCATCGCTCCTGGTAATTTAAAATTTGCACTATTAAGCATCAACGGAAAAACAAATGCTCCAATAAATGCCCCAAACTTGCCCAGACCTGAGGCTATACCATGTGCGGTGGTGCGCACGGTCACCGGAAAAATTTCGGCTGGATACATAAATGTTGTTACGTTTGGACCCCACTCGGTAAAGAGGTAAGACAGTCCATAGAGAAGCAAGAACGGGAGGGTGAGTTTGGTGAACTCAGGAAAGATGAAGAGTAATCCATAAGAAAGCGCCATGACAGCGAAACCTATCAGTTGAATTGGCTTACGCCCCAAACGATCTATCGTCAATGCGGCTATAATATATCCTGGCAACGCTGCTACGACAAAAATGAGTAGTGTATACAACATATTCATCGTTAAGGTACTTTGAGGATTAAAAAGTTTTATAACAAGTGGAGTGGAAACGGTGGTCCCATAGTAGGCGAAATCCAGTAAAAACCAGGTACCAGCCGCACCTGCTAGCCAGATCAGCCAGTGGCGCACGGTGAAGAGCTGCCTCCACGATACTTTTTCTGTGCGGATAAATTGCTCGGCAGAATCGGCAGTATTTTTTCCTGAGCTACTCGCCGCTCCAATCTGTCTCTCTGGCTCTTTCCAGGTCCGACCTGTAGCCAGGGCTACCGCACGCTCGACACCCGTTATATCTCCTCGCGCCGCCGCAAAACGCGGGGTCTCGGCAATTTGTCGTCGTAGCCAGAATGTAGCTAAAGCAGGAATCGCTCCCACACCTAGAATGATACGCCAGGTCAGATCTAGAGGAACATTACTTATCAGTAAGAGATAGGTCAGTAACGGCCCTATAATTAAGCCGAGTGCCTGGGTGGAAAAAACAAAGGTGATTAGTTTTCCGCGATCTTTCCGATTCGCATACTCACTTATCAACGTAGAACTGACAGGATAATCGCCACCAATCCCCACTCCTAACACAAAACGGAAGACTAAAAGCCAGATGATATTGGGTGAGAAGGCCGAGGCAAGCGCACCAGCAGCCAATACAATAAGTTCATAGCCGTAAATAAATTTACGTCCCATCGTATCTGCTATACGACCAAAGACAATTGCACCCACTACAGAAGCAAGCAGCGATACACTACTCAACAATGAGGTTTGTAATGGCGTAATATGCCAGGTTTTTCCAAGAATAGTAGATACTACACCGATAATAAAAAGGTCATATGCATCTGTAAAAAAGCCCATACCGGCAGTAATTACAGTTTTAAAGTGAAAACCAGATATTGGACTCTCATCTAGCTGTCGTAGAGCCTCTTGCGATGAAGACATACAAATTCCCTTTCAATACACATGAATTTATGCTCTTGTTTTTTATCCCTTTGTATGACACGTATTTCTTTTCTATTTTCTGAGCGTGCAATGTTAAATGATTGTAAAGGGATGATTAGAAATCCATAAGTTTATCCCTTTTTCGGGAAAAAGAGGACCACTCTAGCTGTTTTAGCAAGATCTTTGGAGAAAGTTACTCGCTACTATACATTCTGTTTATTCTAAGCCTTTATCATACAATCTAACAATATTTTCTTGTTTTTCAGCACTCTGTCTGCTATAGTAGGAAAGAATGCAGCGTTGCAATTTGCGTATGTACGAAGACAGGCTCTTACAACTAGAGAAAAGACTTAGCGAGTGCGAAAACAAAAAAACGAGGATTTGTATGCAAAATAGTTCTGACCATACATCCGCACAGGCTCATTCCCGCCAGGAGGAGGAAAAACGGTCTAGCCCGCAGGTTGCCCGAACACAAGAAATAGAAACGCAGGAGCTGCTACGCATTCAACTTGAACAACATATAGCAGAACTAGAGCAAGAAAAGCAAATCCTGACTGAACGTACACACCAGGCTGAACTCAGCGCCACCATTAACCACGCCTTACTCAGCAAGTTGAACCAGGAAGAATTGCTCCAATACTGTTGCAACGCCATTCTTCAGCATCTTAACGTCAGCCTGGTCTGTATCTGGACCCTTGAAGGCTCAGCCCCTCCTACCCTTCAGATCCAGGCATATGCGGGCAACGTGCTCTGTCTGCAAGAGCAAGAGGCATCCCAGACCATAAAGGCTCTCCTCCTTGAAAGGGTCAGTAAACTACAACAACCCTCTAGTCTTACCAGCACTCTTGAGCAGACTGAAGAGGATATTCTTGCCAGGCAAGGCTTTACTTTCTTTGCCGCCTATCCGCTTGTCTGCGAGGAACAAATGTTTGGTATACTGAGCATCTTCTCCTGTCAGGCATTCAGCTCCACAGCATTGCAAGCACTTGCTAGCGATGCCAATGCTATCGCTAACGGTCTTGCCCATAGACGCACCGATCAAGAGCGTGAACACTTGCTCGCCCTGGCACAAAATGCGCAGATGGCCGCAGAACATGCCCTGGAATTGCGCAAAAACTTTCTCTCCAACATCATACACGACCTGAAGTCACCACTTACTTCGATCATTGGCAGCACGCAATTGCTTCAGCACCGCATTGAGAAATATCAGCCGCCAGAACGGGAAAAATACCTCCAAACAATTGAGATTATTACCGCCAGCACACGACGTATGGCAGATATGATTGGTGATCTTCTGGACCTGGCACGCCTACAGATGGGTCTGAAGCTCGAACTAAATCATGCAGAGGGTGATCTTCTCAATTTGATCCGCCACGTCGTCAACGAATACCAACAAGCTACGACAAAACATCAACTTACTATCCAGACGAACTGTGACTGCTTGCCCATGATCTACGATGCCCCACATATCGAACGTATGCTCGCCAATCTGCTCTCTAACGCCATCAAATATAGTCCCCAGGGCGGCGAGATCACTATCACTATCGCTCAACAATCCTCACCAGAAGGCAAGCCTTGCGCAATTATTCACCTGCAAGACCACGGCATCGGCATTCCTGACCAGGACCTGCCACACATCTTTGAACCCTTCCATCGTGCTAGCAACAGTGAACATAACTTTCAGGGTACCGGCCTCGGCCTCACCAGCGCAAAGCAGATCATCGCGCAACACGGCGGCACCATTACGGTCACGAGCGAAGAGAACCAGGGCACCATCTTTACCATCCTTCTCCCCCTGCACGCCGCCTGATTGATGAACCATCAGAAATAAATAGGGAGAATAGAAAAAAACGTTATTGGCAACCCCGGAATTGGGACTGTATCCCGAAAGGCTCTAAGAGGTCTTTAAGCGCTTCTTCAATTGGATCTGTGCATATCTGTGAGCTACTTGTGCTGATATTACTACCTGCGATAGTCGTCCCTGAAGTAGTACTGGTATTAGTAGTCCCCGTCGTTGTCGTACTACTTGCAGGTGTAGCGGCGGTTTTTGTCGTACTACTTGCCGGCGTGCTAGAAGCGGTTGTCGTTGTGCTACTAGCTGGTGTACTCGCTGCTGTTGTTGTTGTACCACTGGTTGGCGTACTGGTACTCGAAGAAGTACTTCCCGTCGCAGTGCAACCTAAGAAGGATGCGCTGGCTCCAAACAATTGTAAGATATCAGTTACATATGTCTCAATTGCCGAACACCCATTCGATGCTGTCGTGGTAGAACTGCCCGATGTGCTACCAGTTGCAGAAGTACTACTTCCTCCACTCACGGTCTGAGCATTTGTGGGTGTTGCGAGAGTCCCCCAGGTAATGAAGGCCAATACTACCGGAAGGACACGGAGCGCTCTTCCCAGATGTTTGTCATTCATTGGATTTCTCCCTTTTCGTTATAAGCTTACGTCTATAAAGTTACATTGGAATACAGACTTGACTATACAGCTAAAACTTTCTATAAATGACTCCCTTCAAATTAGCTAGCTTTCTTGAGAATGAAAACATTCCTTCTCTACTAGACACTTTTGTGTGTCGCCTATCCGTTTAGCTAGTTTCTATTCTCCCCTGTATACTACGAAGCGAAAAACGAGAATGATACAATCAAACCCCAAATATCCTACTAACCTAATACATATAATTTATCTCCTATATTCACCTCACTCATAGAGAACATATCTTATTGCATCAAACGTCTGTCTTATTCTCACGCCAATTGTACAGATTTTCATGTGGCACGAAAATCTATTGGGGAACACTTGCGTTTTGCTCCCCAATACTATACAATTCATCCTGTAATCTCAAGATCTGCCATGACACAAAAGAAATGGGTAACAAATTTGTCTCTAAATAAGCACTACTCTGGCTTGTATAGAGCTTTTACAAAATACTCATATTTTTCTGTCTATCCATATTTAAAAATGGGGAGCATACTTTTCCACAAAGCATATATCTGTAGCGTTTTTCTCTCTTTTTCTCAGGAAATGGATCTATGCCAAAAAGCGCTCAATTTATCATAAGCTGGTCACCCGACCAAAAGAACTATCTTCTTATTGAAGCAGAAAATGGCCCACAACATTTCTCACCAGAAAATAGCGATGCCTGGCTGGCATGGCTGGAGGAGCACCACGCCTTTGCTTTTCATGGTCGCAATGGACAGCTCAATCTGCTAAAAGAGCAGCGCAACAAGAGCGGCATAGCCTACTGGTACGCCTACCACCGCTGCGATGGCCGTATGCTCAAACGCTACCTCGGCCTTAGCACACGGGTGCGTCTTGATTATCTAGAAGAGATCGCGGCATCTCTCACTCATCCAGATGCAACAAAATCTTTTCCTTCAGTACCGCAACGTAATGAAAAGACGATTCAGCAAAAGACAGATAGGCGTAACCCTTCTCGCCGCACGACTGACCACAAGAAAAAAACAGGCGTAATTCAGCCCTCAACCAGCACACCCCATGCACAAAATAAAGTCCCTGCTCCCCCTCTCCAATTCGAGCCTTTGCTGCTGACAAAACTTCAGTTGCCCCGCCCTCAGCAATCCCTGCTTCCACGCCTGCATCTCCTGAAACTGCTCGATAAAGGCCTGGAGAAGAAAATCACGCTTATCGCTGGTCCGGCTGGCTATGGTAAAACCACCCTGGTCAGTCAGTGGATTACTGAACAGAGCACCCATGAGAACTTCCCCCGCGTTGCCTGCCTTACCCTTGATCAGAGTGATAACGACCCTATCCGCTTCTGGCGCTCTCTCATCGCTGCTTGCCAACAACTGCACCCGGAATCTGGCAAAGAAGCGCTAGAACTTCTACGGGCCCATTTGTTACCACCATTTAAGCCTCTGGAGATGATGCTTACCGCCCTGCTCAATACCCTGAGCCAGCTTGAGCATCCTGGTATTCTGATTCTCGATAATCTTCACGAAATTAGCTCGTCTCAGGTGAGAGCCTCACTCACTTTTTTCCTTGAACACCTGCCAACCTCTCTGCATCTCGTACTGCTCGTGCGTGGCGATCCTCCCTTTTCGCTAGCTCGCCTCCGTGCGCAAAACGAGCTACTGGACATCTATCCTCCCCATCTGGCCTTTTCGTTTGAAGAGACACGCCTGTTTTTTGAGCAGGAACTTCCCTTTACACTCTCCATAAAGGTCTTGCGCCAGATCGCTGCACGCTTGGAGGGCTGGCCTGCCGGTATGCGCCTGCTTGCCAGACCGCTACACCCTTTCAAAAATGAGCAGGATATCGAATCTATGCTCACGTCCCTGGTTAGCAATTTCTGGAGTGTTCAAGAGTACTTTCTCAACGAGGTGCTCCATACGCTACCGCAGGAACAGCAAAAGTTTCTGTTGCAAACCTGCTTTCTTCCCCGCATTACGGCCTCGTTGTGCGATACTGTCACAGATCGCGAAGATAGCGTACACCTGCTCGAAGTGCTGCGCAGTAACGATCTCTTTCTGATTCCTCTCGATGCCACTGGCGAATGGACACGCTATCATTCCCTTTTCGCGGAAGCTATGCAACAAGAAGCACTTAGACAACTGGGAGAAGAAGATCTTTGCCACCTCATCGCCCGCGCCAGTACCTGGTATGAAGCACACGGTCTGCTCACTGAAGCCATCGAGACTGCCCTTAACGCCGATCTGTTCACGCGCTCTGCCAGTCTCATCGTGCAATTCATCGCGAACAAGCGCTCCACTCCTACCATACCAGAATGGTATAGCCTGCGTCGCTGGTTAGAACAGTTACCAGACAAAGAACTGGAGCGCCACCCGGAGCTTTGCATCCATTACGCTATGGCCCTGCTCTTTCTCCAGATGGAAGGACCACACCTTGTAGACAAAAGCGAACGCATCTACGCTCTGTTACAAATCGCAGAGCAGAAATGGCGCGACACAAACACGATCACGAAGCTGGCTGAGGTCTTTGCCTTCCGCGCCCTTCTTGCCCGTCAGGAAGGATATCTACTCCAGGCTGTCACCTGGGCAAGACAATCTCTTACCTGGCTTCCTCCTGAAGACGCTACCTGGCGCAATCTCAGCCTGACTGTTGTCGGAGAGGGCGAGTTGCTCGACGGCAATCTCGACGATGCTCAACGCTTCTTCTTGGAGGCGTTAGCTCTCAGCGAACAACAGGGTAACCTCATCTACGCTCGTGCAACAAGAGGGATGCTCAGTGGCGTGAGTTTTGAACGAGGAGCGCTCCACCTGGCAAATATACAGGCCCGCCAGATGCAGGCCGAAGCCAGAGCACAGGAAGACTACGACGATGTTGCCCACACTCAGCTCGTCCTGGCACGCATTGCCTATCAGTGGAACCATCTGGCAGAAGCAGAGCAGGCAACTCAGGAGGCTCTATCTATCGGCGAACAGATGTATGTCGAAGAGTTTTTAGGTAACGCAACAATCTTCTTGTCTCTTATTGAACAAGCACGCGGTGAGACAGTTTCAGCACAACAACGCATCATTGCCTGGTTGGTACACAACCAGACTTCTCTCTCACCATACAGGTATCAACTCTACCGCGAAGTAGAGGCTACGCTGGCACGTATTCAACTTGCCAGCGGCAATCTGGCAGCCGCAGAACGCTGGTTCGCTAGCCTTGAGCAACGCGAAGAGACTCTGCCCCTGCTTCAACGCCAGCGTGAGCAACTCTTACACGCCCATCTTCTTATCCTTCAGGGAAATCTTTCCCCCGCGCTCGAACGCTTAGAAAACTTCTATGCATCTGCCTGCCAGACAGGCCATGTCTATTTTAGACTGGAGGTCCAGCTTCTGCTCTGTCTGGCTTACACCCGCCAGGGAGCACATGAGAAAGCACGCTTCACCTCCTCCCGCTCTTAGAGATGGCAAAAAACGAGGGTTATCTACGCCTCTTTCTCGATGCAGGCGATGAAATGGCTTCGCTTCTGCACCGTCAGCTACCCTACCTTCGCGATAAAACCCTGCTCGCCTGCGCACAACAGATCCTGAGCACTTTTCCCCATCCAGGCAACGATGCCAGAAAAAGCCGATCTCACCAATCTTCTGGTAGAACCCTTGAGCGCACAAGAGCAAAAAGTGCTCAAACTACTCGCCGCAGGCAACTCTAACGCCGAAATCGCCAGTGCACTCATCGTTTCCGTCAACACGGTACGTACGCAAATTCAGAGCATCTACCGCAAGCTTCAAGTCAAGAACCGCCTTGAAGCGACCATCATTGCCCATCAGCTTGCTCAGCTTTAACGCCCTTTTCTAGTTCCGCAGTATATTCACAATCATCCACTCTCTATCATCCTTATAGATGATGTTGACTCATCCACTCCTCTCTTATACTAGCGGCAGCTACCTCAAACTTTGTCGCGTTTATTATTCATCATACTCATCATACAAGGAAAAACATATGCACACATCCGACCCAACAGAACAAAATCCTCTTGCTGAAGAACCGCTTCGCACCAGCAAAAACGCTGGAAAACCCAGTCGAAAGGCGATCCTCTTCCTCGTAATAGTCTCCTTCTTAAATACAATGGGCCTGACTATCATTAATCCTGTCGTGCCATTTATGACGCTTCAGCATCTAAGCAATCCAGCCAGCCTCGCGCTGACAGTAGCCTGGATGACTTCAATTTATGGCATCTGCCAGCTCCTTGCCTCTCCAAGCCTGGGCCTGCTCAGTGATCGTTTTGGACGCCGCCCCATCCTGATTGTCTGTATGCTAGGATCTGCCATTGGCTATCTCCTCTTCGGTCTGGGCGGCTCTCTCTGGATTCTCTTCCTGGCTCGCATCATCGATGGCTTAACCGGTGGTAACTTTAGTGTGATCTTTGCCTATGTCGCCGATATCACGGAACCAGAGGATCGCGGTAGATACTTTGGTATCGTGGGCGGTTTCTCTAGTGCCGGCTTTATCCTCGGCCCTAGCATCGGCGGTCTGCTGGCAGCAATCAACTATACTACCCCTTTTCTCGTCGCCACTGCCGTCATCCTGCTCAGTATCATCTGGGGCATTTTCTTCTTACCGGAGAGCCTGAACAAAGAACATCGCATTAGCTCAATTCATCTGCGCGATCTCAACCCTTTGCGACAGATGGGCCATGTGTTTACGCTGACGCATCTACGCTGGCTCCTCCTCGCTGGCTTCTTCTACGCCTTCCCATTCGCCATTCTGCAATCAAATCTGACTATCTTATTGAAGGATAGCCTGGGCTGGAATGCAACACAGGGTGGCATCATTGGCTCCGTGGTCGGCGTGGTCGATATTTTCGTCCAGGGCCTGCTCGTAGGAAAACTTCTCTCGATCTTTGGCAGCATCCGCCTGGCTATCGGCTCGCTGATCCTGGTCGCAATCAGCTATATTCTGCTGGGCGCTATCGCGCTGATTGCCTCGCCCATTCTGCTTGTAGTCGGTGTCATCCTCTTCGCAGGCTCAGGCGGTCTCGTGGAAAACTTGTTGCGCGGCCTCACTTCATCCCTGGCCGGACCTAAAATGCAGGGGCTGATAGGCGGTGCCAGCCAGTCAATGGAATCGCTCGCCCTGATTCTCGGTCCCCTCTTCGGCGGTCTGCTCTACACTCAATTCGGTCACGCTACCCCCTACTGGGCTGGCACCTTTATCATCGTTCTGGCTATCGGCTCGGTTGTGCTCTCTCTGCCAGCCCTGCGTACACACGCTATTGGGACCCCAACAAATATATAGAACTCGCTTCTGGTTCTTCTTTTCTTGCTTTAAAGAGAAGACAAGGCTAGTTTCTGCCCTCCTTTGCGGGTATACTTTCTTTACCAGGAAGGTAAACGAACAATCGCTGTGATATGGAAACGAAGGAGAAGAATTTGAAGCTGAATGATTTTCGCCTACTAGTCAACGATTTCGCGGCATCCTTTCACTTTTGGCACGAGATCGTGGGTCTTCCCGTGATCTTTCGAGACAAGAATAACATCTACGCGGAATTGGAAGGGGGCCTTGTACGCCTGGAACTGCTTGATGCTTCCTACTTTGCTGCCTCAGTCGGCTCTGCCCAACCCGCTCCCGTGCAGGAAGGCTACCGTGGAGTCATTGTTTTCGAGGTCGAGGATCTCGAAGTAGCATATGCCGATCTTATTAAGCGCGGTGCTCCCTCCCTTGCCACACCACAGGATCATCCGGCAGGGTTTGCACGCATCGCACTCTTGACAGCCCCCGATGGATATGTTCTTGAACTCTTCAAGTCACGCGGCACCTTCCCACATTGAAAAGAGGGAAGCAGGTTGGGAACAGGTGACATTTTTTTGAGGAGTGAATAATATGAAAAACGTTGAGAACTATCCTACTATAGCGTTTGAAACGCAGCAAGATTGGGAAATGTGGCTTGAAAAGCACCAGAGCGAGGCCAAAGGAGTGTGGCTCAAGCTTGCGAAGAAAGCCACTGGTATTCCATCCATGACCCATGCAGAAGCTTTAGACGGAGCACTCTGTTATGGCTGGATTGATGGTCAGGCAGCTTCATTTGATACTCAGTATTGGCTACAAAAGTTTACACCGCGTGGTCCAAGAAGTACATGGTCACAAGTGAATTGTGACAAAGTTGCAGTCTTGCAGGCCGCTGGCAGAATGCGAGCAGCGGGCGTCAGACAGGTCGAGTTAGCTCAGGCGGATGGACGATGGGAAGCGGCTTATGATAGGCAGAGGACGGCAAGTATACCAGAGGATTTGCAGAACGAATTAGAGAAGAACCAGAAGGCTCAAACGGTTTTTAATGCCTTGAATAGAACTAATCGCTATGCAATCCTGTTGAGTATTCAAAAGGCGAAGAAGGCGGAAACCCGTGTGGCTCGCATCCAAAAAGTGGTTGATATGTTGGCAAACAACGAGAATTTGCATCCTTGATTCTCGTCTGAAGGCTCTTGAGTACTCAAGGGCCTTCAAGAGCCTCGTTCCTCTTCCGCTCCTCGACTGGAAGATGTTTCTCATCTGTCTGCTTTTCTTCATCTCGTTGCACAAGTCCACCTCTTAAGAAATACAAAAGAAGTATTTCATTACTCACCACTCAGATAAAGAAGTATTTCATTACTCACTATCCAGATATTGCTATGCTAAAAACTCCACAGTATACCGTCTTTGCTGATGTACGGTACAAACAAACTATATTTACATTAAACATAGATTGTAAAGCGAGATGTGATGGCTACATATCATGCGATTGCAGCAACCGGCGAGGCGATCCTGGGGGTACTCAAAGCCGCCTCTCCTCAGCCCGACTTTGCCCACGCGGAATTTAAACTCTATCAGTCCAACGATTTTCAGAATACTCCTATTACAGAAGGAGTCTCGCTCTATCTTTATCAAGTAGAAGTGAATACTACCCGCCGCAATCTGCCAGCACGCGTGGAGGCCAACGGCCAGCGCTTCCGGCCCTCTCTCCCACTCGATCTACACTATATGCTGATTCCCTGGGCCCAAAACGCTGTCAAACAACAGTGGCTACTCGGCTGGGCTATGCGCGCATTGGAAGATACCGCAATTCTCCCCGCCGAACTTCTCAATCACTACGGCACGGGCGGCGATATCTTTCATCCCTACGAGGCGGTAGAGGTTATCTGCGAACCCCTGGCTCTTCAGGAAATTGTCAATATCTGGGACGCCTTTAAACCTAATCTACAACTCTCAGTTGCCTACGTCGCACGCATGGTCTCCATCGATTCGCTCGTCCCCCTGCCTGATACCCAGCTCGTCCAGACACGTACATTTGGAGAGGAGCGGGCCAGATGAGTTTTTCCAATAGCACAAAATCCTTTCAATCTATGGCTCTTTTCAGCTCTACCGCTCCGCTCGGCCTGCGCTTCTGGGACAGCCTCACCAGCAGCTTCGTTGCAGATGGCCTACGTGTGACCGCCTATCCACCATCTCGCCCGGATCTGCGCGTGGAGGCCTTCACTAATCACAATAATGTCTACATCTTTCGCCATCTTCCCGGCTTGCGTTCCATCGAACAGTCAGCGGGAGATAATACTATTTGGACAACTCTATCAGCCACAAAACGCTTTTCTATAGAAGTAGTGGATACCACAAAAGAGCAGCGTTTTCAACCATTCTTCTTCCCGGCAGACCTCCCTCAAAAAGGTCTCTTTCAATGGAAGACTGGTTCAGAGAATACTTCCATAGACCCAAATCACAATTCGCCCATTCCGCTCTTCTCCGCGCCAACCCGCCTGAACCCAGGCGTTATGGCAACGATAAGAGCAGAACTGTGGGATACTACAACTCGCCAACCCGCCGCATGGGCAAAATTTGACGATCTGGTCGACGGGGCTACCTGTCGTGCAGGGCTTTACTGACCATCTTGGCCGTATCGCCCTCCTCTTTCCCTATCCACTACCAGCAAATGTCGATTTTGGCACACCCGCAGTTCCGCTTACCCAACAGGAGTGGACCCTGCAACTACAAGCGGCCTATAGCCCTCAATCGCCTGTACCTATCCTACCCAATCTTGCTACGACCCTGACGCAAACACCAGCCACACTCTGGTTCGATGCCGCAGGGACGCAGCCATGCACAGAGATTACCGTGAAATTTGGACGAGAGGCGAGCTTCCCCACAGTCATTTGGATTACTGCGGCTAAATAATCGCCTTACAACAACTATCGCAATTATGACAATAAGGAGAAATGTATGCCCGAATATCTTGCTCCCGGCGTCTATGTCGAAGAGGTCTCGTTCCGCTCTAAGTCTATTGAAGGTGTGAGTACTACTACGACTGGTCTGATCGGGCCCGCACGTTACGGTCCTCTCGATCAGATTCCTGACCTGCTGACCAGTCTGGCCGACTTTGAAGCAACCTATGGCGACGGCCAGCAGTTGATTTATAATGATACTGTTCTGGATAATTATCTCTGGCACGCGGTCCGTGCTTTTTTTGAAGAGGGCGGCGAACGGCTCTATGTCTCACGCGTCTTTAGCCCCTTAGCCAATCCCGGTACGGGCTTTGCCGCCGATGGCTGCGCCTATGCAAAGCTTCCGGCAACGGCTAACGATGATGATGCCCTGCACATCCGCGCCCGCTTCCCTGGCTCAGTCGGCAATATGCAGGTCCGTCTCACTGTCCGCATCGGCCAGAATGTCCTGGGCTTTACGCCCGGCCAGGCTGCAAAACCACGCGTTGTCTCGCTGCTTCCTGAAGATATTGTCTGGGCCAGGCACGGCACCGACACTTCTTTCCGTCTCGCCGAACAATATTTCAATCCTGACCCAAGTGTGCAGGACTGGACATGGCGCTTCGCCTTGCCTGCCGCTGGCGGAACCTCTGCTACGGGCCTCGAACTCGCTCAGCTCACTCCCAATACCGATCTGACGAAAAGCGACGAGGTCCGCGTCGTTACCCTGACCCTTACCGTTACGCCTAATCTGCCTAATAGCGCTCCGACGATCTGGGGTGACCTGCCTCTCGATCCGGCCCATACTCGTGATGGCAATGCAGATTCGTTGACCGCCCTTTTTGCTGAGCATCCGCGTAATCCCAGCCAGGCCAGTAGCATTCCTCTGGTAATTACGATAGGGAAAAATCTGGCGACGGGTCTGGACATTCTCAATGCCCTGCTCAAAGCGAACGATGGCCTGACAACGGCCCTGGACAATTTCGCTTCTAACGATCCGCTCATACGCAAAAAATCGACGGAGGTTAGCCGCTCGATAGATATTATTCTATCAGGTGGCAACGATGGCCAGCGTCCAGGCGCAACCGAATACGAAGGCACTGCCGATGAGGAGAGTAATATCAAAACAGGGCTTAAGGCCTTCGAGGATATTGAAGATATCTCTATTATCGCTGCTCCCGGCTCTAGCTACGGCTATGAGGATGATTATCACGATGACGCCAGCACTATTGCTGATCTGCTTATCGCGCACGCTGAACAGATGCACTACCGCATCGCGATTCTGGATTGCGGCGACGGCCAGAGTATAGGCCAGATCCGCCGGATGCGTGGCCGTATCGATTCAACCTATGCCGCTCTCTACTATCCCTGGATTCGCATCCTTGATCCTATCACACGTCGCGACCTCTTGCTCCCACCAAGCGGCTTTGTGGCAGGCATCTATGCCCGCAACGATATCAACCGGGGCGTCTATAAAGCTCCCGCCAATGAAGTCGTTAATCTCGCTCTGGGCTTTGAAAAGCTGCTTAATAAGAGCCAGCAGGATGTGCTCAATCCCGAAGGGATCAACTGTTTCCGCTTCTTTGAAGGACGCGGCTTCCGCCTCTGGGGAGCGCGTACGGTGAGCTCTGATCCCGAATGGAAATATGTCAATCTGCGCCGCTACTTCGCCTACCTCGAACACTCGCTTGATAAGGGAACGCAGTGGGCGGTCTTTGAACCCAATGGGGAAGCTCTGTGGACCAATGTACGCCATACCGTTGAGGACTTCCTTTTTAATGAATGGAAATCCGGGGCGTTGCTGGGAGACAAGCCGGAGCAGGCCTACTTTGTGCGCTGTGATCGTTCAACGATGACACAAAACGATCTCGATAATGGCCGCCTCGTTTGCCAGGTTGGCGTTGCCGCACTGCGCCCGGCTGAGTATGTCATCTTCCGCATCGGCCAATGGACAGGCGAAAGCCAGTCATAAAAGACTGACTCTAAAAAACTAATAGCAGGAGAAAAAATATGGCAGTTTTACGCGAACGCCCGTATGTACAATTTAACTTTCTGGTAGACCTGGGCGATGGCACTACCGATGGTGTCCAGGCCGGCTTTCAAGAGGTTTCAGGTATGGGCATGGATGTGGCCGTTATCGAGTATCGCAACGGTAATGAAAGAGAAAATAGTGTCCGTAAGCTCACGGGGCTCACGAAAACGAGCGATGTTACGTTGAAACGCGGCGTCATTGGTTCTCTCAATCTCTATCAGTGGATCGATCAGGTGCGCAATGGCGACGAGGCTGCCTATCGCAATGTGATTATTCATATGCAGAACGAGGATCATACTTCGACGGTGATCTCCTGGCGGCTCATCCGCGCACGCATCATCAAGCATACCAGCGGTCCCTTAAACGCCAAAGGGACGGATGTTGCAATGGAAGAGTTGACTCTTGCATACGAACGTCTGGAGATGGAGTAAGATGACTGTGCGTCCATCTCGCCGCTTGCCCGGCTTTCGCTTTGAGGTTCAGCCGCCACCTCCTACGAATGCGCTACCCCGCATGGATGTGGCTGTCTTCGTGGGCTTCGCGGCCTCTGGCCCTTTGCATAAACCTGTCGCGGTGGAGGACATAGCACAATTTCGCGCTATCTTCGGCAATGATGTCCCGCTGGCGTGGGATCGGCAACGCGGCGAACTGGTCTATGCCTATCTCGCACCTACGGTGCGCAGCTTTTTTCAGAATGGTGGGCAACGCTGCTGGATTATCCGCGTTGCCAGCCCCAATGCTCGCTCCAATACGTTCCCTTTGCCGGCTCTCGCTTGCATCAATGCCGATGGTAGCCTCATCCAACCCGCCTTTGCCCAGGCACGCAGCGAGGGAAGCTGGTCTGACAATTTTACTATTGGTACCTCTCTCTTCAGTCGTCAGGTAGACATGGCGCAGATCCAGCAGGAATCGCAACAATTCGTGCTGGATGTTGCGGCAACCTCTGCAAACGATATTATTGCTGGCGACCTCCTGCGCCTGACCTTTTCCGCTGAGGGCTTTACTCTCCTGCTGGCGGTAGAGACTGTCGCACCACAAAAGCTCTCTCCGGCAGAACGTGTGCAGAACCGCAGTACACTCCGCGTCACCTGTGGGAAAGCCTTCTGGTTCAAGTGGCCTTCCACAAATAGGACACCCACAGGCCCACTCCAGGTCATTGCATTCACGCAGGTAGGTGAGAAACCGCCCCTGCCAATTAAGCACTTCACGGTAGACGAGGATCAGACAATCACTCTCGATCTGCAAACTGATTTTGCCAATGCGCCTATGCCCGGTCAGTTGATTCGCATAGATGGAGCCTCTGAGCCACTCTGGATGACGGTCCAGGGTACATTCTTGCTTACGTCAATCCCTGAATCAATCGTGCAACTACAAGGCCAGGGACTCTGGTATCAGCAACAGGCACCAGCACTCCCCAATGCTCATCCATTCGTTGAGAAACTGACCTTTACCGCCTGGACGCGCCAGAATGGTGAGGACAAACACTATCTGACCGATCTCGCCTTCACTCCGCAACATCCTCGCTTCTGGAACGCCCTCCCCACTGATGCCCAGATCTATCAGGATGTGACAACAACTTCCGATACGGCCCATTCTATGCTTGCACGAGCTCTGGAGAATAATTTTTACGCTCCTCTCTGGTCAGAAGCAAGCGATCCACGTTTTCCGCTGGCCGGGAACGACGTGGGCGACGTAATCTATCTCCCTATCGGTATGCCCCTGAATCCCGACTTCTTTCTCGGCCATGATAAAGGGCCAGACAACCAGTTCGATCTTGCTTTGATCCGCGATGGCCTGGAGAGCTTTAGCGCCAATCTCTTCCTCGATTGGGATCTGCTTGAAATGACCACTCAGGAAGTCCTGGCACAGGCCGATTTCTTGCGCTATCAGAGCGAATTAGCCCGTCCATTGCAAGGTATCTATGCCGCTTTAGATCTTGACGAGGCATCCATTATAGCCATTCCCGACGCCCTGCATCGCGGCTGGTTCCAGGCCAGCTACGACGATATCATACCGCCAGCAGATACGAACGCTGCCGCAATGGATGATCAGGGCAGATTTTTGACCTGCCCATCTTTCCTGGGTGATCCCCCCGTCCTCTCTCTACAAGAGGAGGTAGATACACATGGCACATTTACGCTCGCCTGGTCCATCTCAAGCGATCCTCTCACTAGCTATACGCTACAGGAGGCGCTCAATCCCGATTGGAGCGATGCTGTTACTGTCTATACAGGCACCGACCATCAATTTGTAATGTATGGCCGTGCCGATGGCGATTACTACTACCGGGTACGCCGCGAAGTTCGCCGAGACCGTCAAACATCCATCTTTAGTCAATGGTCAAAAGGCTTCGCCGTACGCACGCAGCCAGCAAAACGTTGGGAGCTCACCGCTCAAGACGCCTATGATCCCAACGATCTACTTGTGGTACAACGGGCGCTTACCAGAATGTGCGCGGCTCGTGGCGATCTGCTCGCCGTTCTCTCGCTTCCGGCACACTATCGAGAAGATGCGGCAATGGCCCATGTCCAGACGTTGAAAGCTCCAATGGGTCTGTTCATCCAGCTCAACCCGTCTACACAAAATCTAGATGCGGCAAAGCCTGATGATGCAAGCATTCATACTATCTTGCCGTTTGGTTACGAGGAGAGGAGCTCGTTTTCTTTCTCTGCTCTCTACCATCCCTGGCTGGTCTGCTATGAAGGACAGACAATTAAAGAGCTACGCACGATTCCCCCTGACGGGGCGGCTACCGGGATCATTGCCAGGCGAGCGCTGGCGCGGGGAGCCTGGATCGCACCAGCCAACGAGCAATTTTACAATATTGTTGCCCTCATACCGCAACTGGAAGAGGCCTACCGCCAGCGCCTGCAAAATGCGCAGATCAACGGGATTCATCGAGAGCCACGCGGCTTTATTGCGCTCAGTGCCGATACGCTCAGCGACGAAAACGATGCAGACCTGCGTCCCATTAATGTTCGCCGTCTTTTGATGCTTGTGAGACGCCTGGCATTGCGCCTGGGCGCAACCTTTGTCTTCGAGCCAGACGGGGCCGCATTTCAGCGCCTGGTGCGCCGCAGCTTCGAGGGTCTGCTTGAAGATATGTTTGTACGAGGGGCCTTCGCTGGCTCTACCACCGCTAGTTCGTTTCGCGTTATTATCGACACCTCTCTTGCCGACCAGGGCCGTTTCATCGTCGAACTTCGCGTAGCACCGGCTCTACCACTCACTTTTCTCACTATTCGCCTGGTTCAGGACGGCACAACAACAGCAGTTACGGAGGCACGTTAATTATGATAAATCTCTCTATCGAGACTGTATTTTATCCTTTTACCGCTTTCAATTTCGCGGTAGAGATCACTATTCCTGAGATCTCATCCCAGATCTGCAACGCCTCTTTCTCTGAATGCGACGGTCTGGAGATAACAATGGAACCGAAAACGATCCGCGAGGGCGGCAACAATGGCCAGCAGATCCGCCTGAGCGGCCCGATGAGCTATGGACAATTGACACTCAAACGCGGGATGACCGCGAACTTTGATCTCTGGCGCTGGTTCGATCTCGTGCTCACCAATCCGGCCACACGCGCCGACGCCGAAGTTATTATCTTCGCCGCCAATGGCTTTACCGAGCACGCCCGTTTCTTGCTCAGACGCTGCCTGCCCGTCAAGTTAAGAGCACCATCCCTGAATGCTCAGGATGGCAAGGTCGCTATCGAAGAGCTACAACTCGCCTACGAAACGCTCAAATTACAATAAACTGCACGAATGAGGAGAAACCCATGCCTGATCCTATGCGCCTGGCAAAAGCAGAAATCCGTGAACTCAAAGACGATTTTAAAACCGAAACAGGAAACAAGATCAAAGTGCAATTTAATCCGGAGACCTTGAGCGTTCACTACTCCAACCAGGTCGTGACGTCAAATCGTTCGGGCTGCCAGACAGGCCCACAGGCGCTACAATATGTCGGTGCCGGGGCAACATCCCTCTCCGTCACCTTATGGTTCGATGTCAACGCGCCCCAAACCGAAGACAATGCTCAGGACGTGCGCGTGGTGACAGCAAAGGTCATCCAATTTATTACCCCTAAAAAACAAACAGAGTCAGCAAATAATACGCCCGAATATATCCCACCTGGAGTACGCTTCGTCTGGGGTACCTTTTTATTCGATGGCATTATGACCGATCTTCAGGAATCATTAGAGTTTTTCTCCAGCGAAGGACGTCCCCTGCGTGCAAGCCTCACCTTTAGCCTCGTACGGCAGGAGATTTACACTGATACCAATAAGGAGAATGTCCCATTTGGCAGTCAGGGACCACTCGGCCCAGGCGCAGGCACGATACCACTTATCCAGGCTACGGCGGGCGCATCGCTGCAACAGATCGTAGACCATCTCAATCCGGGACAGAGCTGGCAGGCTATCGCGTCCCTCAACAATATCGAGAACCCGCGCATCCTTAAACCAGGTCTCTCACTCAGAGTCAATATCCGCTAACCACGGCTCTCGTAGGGCAGATCGGCTTGACCGTCTCCTGCCCCCAACAACCAATAACGATCTCGTAGGGCAGATCGGCTTGTCCGTCTCCTGCTCCCCAACAAACCAAATAACGGCTCTCGTAGGGCAGATCGGCTTGACCGTCTCCTGCTCCCCAACGAACCGAATAGTAGAAAAGAGGACAAACAACCATGCCAGTTGTCATCAACGATTTCGAGATGGTAGACGAGCCATCTCCAAACAAAAGTCCAGAGAACAAGCAAGCACAGACGGACCAGAACAACCAGCCAGCAACGGCGTGCGTCGATCCCCGCAGCATCGAGTACGCGGTACGCCAACAGAAGGAGCGTCTCGCACGCGTGCGAGCACAGTAATGCCGTATGCCAGGAAATAATGCAATAATCGTTGCTCGCCCAAATATCCTTATTAATAACCAGGCAAACCAGAAGCTGACCGAAAGCCTCATCAATCTGCAAGTCCGAGAAAATACCAGCGGTTTCTACCGCTGTGAGGCAACATTCGGCAACTGGGGTAAGGTCAACAATACTGTAGGATATCGCTACTTTGATCGCGCAGTCCTCGATTTTGGCGTGCCCTTTAAAGTTGCCATCGGCATCGACACTATTTTTGAGGGCCGCATCACAGCTATCGAGGCCAATTTTCCAGAAAGCGCCGCTCCGGAAATAAGTGTCCTGGCAGAAGATACTCTGCAAGATCTACGCATGACACGCCGCACGCGCACTTTTCCAGCAGGCATACCTACAGGCCAGACCGTTACTGACGCCGCCGTGATCAGACAAATTGCCAGCGAACATGGCCTTGAGGCTCAGGTGAATGTCAGCGGTCCCGAATATAAAATCCTGGCTCAGCTCAACCAGAGCGATCTGGCCTTCTTGCGCGAACGTGCCCGTAGCATCAACGCGGAGATCTGGGTGGAAGGAAAAACATTGCACGCCAGTTCACGCACATCACGCAATGGCAGTACTCTCAATATGAAATATCAACGTGGACTCCGCTCATTTCTCGGTCATAGCCGATCTTGCCGATCAACGCACTAGTGTGACGGTCAGCGGTTGGGATAGCAGCACCAAAACGGCTTTAGTATCTCAAGCTACAGAAGAGAGTATCAGCGCTGAACTACGAGGGAAGCCAGGGGGAGCTAGTATTCTCAATTCCACTTTTGGCACCCGCAAAGAAGCTCTGGTCCACGCCACACCTCTGAGCAGCTCGGAAGCTGAAGCCATTGCTAATGCTTACTTTAAGACAGCGGCCCGCCGTTTCATTGTAGGCCACGGCGTCGCCAATCCCGATCCACGCTTGCGTGTCGGCAATTCTGTCAATCTATCTGATCTGGGTACGTTTTTCAGTGGGACCTACTATCTTTCGGAGGTCCAACACCTCTTTGACGACGCCCAGGGTATCCGCACGGAATTCACGGCTGAACGTCCTTCCCTGGAAGCATAATACGATCTGGAGCAGAAGTAGTATGGAAGAACAGTTACCTTTAGAGATGTTTATCGATGCCCGCATCCCTGCTGGCCTGGGTGGCCGCTGGTACGGCGTCTATCCCGCTCTGGTTATCAATAATGTGGACCCGGATGGTCAGGGCCGCGTCAAAATTATTCTTCCCTGGATGCCCGATACTGGCGAGCAGCGCTACGAAGCCTGGGCACGCCTGGCAACGTTTATGGGCGGCAATAATCGCGGGAGCTGGTTTATCCCTGATACTGGCGACGAGGTCCTCGCGACCTTCGAGGGCGGCGATCCGCGCCATCCCTACGTCATCGGCGCTCTCTGGAATGGCAAAGATATCCCACCTCAGACGATGGACGAGGCTGGTCAGAATAATCTCAAAGTCCTGCGCTCACGCAACGGCGTCAAAATTACGCTTGATGATAGCGAAGGCCGCGAGAGTTTGCTGCTGGAAACTCCCGCCGGGCAAAAAATTACTCTGCAAGACCTACCGGGCTCGATAGAAGCTGTCGATAGTAATGGTAATTCTATTAAAATGGACCCCTCTGGTATCACCATTACGACTACGGCAAAAGTGACGGTGAATGCCAGTATGGTAGAGGTTACGGCTAGCATGGTTACGGTCAACGCGGCCATGTCACGATTTAGTGGCGTTATCCAGGCCGATACGGTGATTACAAATAGTGTTGTCAGTTCGTCCTATACGCCTGGGGCAGGAAATATCTGGTGAAATGATGGCTATTGCAGCACCTACGCATATCGAATGGACCACTGCGTCTCCTCTGTGGAGTACGCAAGATCAGGCTCAACAGTTATGGCAACCTGCCCTCTTGCGCTTTCAAAGCGATACGTTTATGCAGGATCTGGTTGCTCTGTTACAAAAGCAGACTGATGCTGAACAATTGACACAAGAGTTCGCTGCCCTGCTGGCAAAGCCTGAAAGCTTTCGTGCTCCGCCACCGGGAGAAAGTGAAACCTGGCAAGCACCACCTCTCGATCATCTCAAGTTGTACCAGCCGATTCACGGTTCCTATTATCTGGTAGCCGCTACGCTTGTCTGCCATACTCCCGGCTTCCCGGATCGCGCCGTCGATACCACTCACAATGAGAAAGTGAGCTTTGTCCTGCGCCGCCTGGGTTCAAGCGGAGAGATGGCCTGGGTAAATGATCCTACCCAAACAAAGACGCCGGGGAAAATCTGGCAACCTCTCGCCGATGCCAATAAGATCGCGGCAAACGAGGAGCTTTTCCCTCTCTTCCCGCTTTATTTCACTGTTCGCTGCCAGAAACGTCGCTTGCTCATCGGCCTGGTTCCTACCTCTAGCCACGAAAGCTATCGCGCCGCTCCGCTCTCTTCCGAGCCGTCTCTCGTCAATCCGTTTCTTACGACTGAAGATAACCGCCTGGATGAAGTCGCTTCAAGTGTCCTGGATGCAATCCGCCAGCTCCACTCCTATCAGGAGAGTACGCCCCCTTCTCCAGAACGTCTTGCTCAAGAGATCGAAGCCTCTCAATTTATCTTGCTCGATTTCGCGGTCTTTCTTCAGAAGCAGATGCCGACGCTCTGGCTCGCGCTCACGAATCCCAATCCCAGCGCGCCTGTTCCGCCCGATCTGACCAGCGGTCTCTATACCCTGCTCAAAACGCCGATGCTGACGACTGAGCCAACTACCTGGCAACAGGCCCTGCTCTTAGCATGGGCCAGTCGGCCCGCTATTATAGAAGGGATACCAGCTCTGCCCTTCAATCTTAAACAGGTCAATATCTCTACCCTGGGTACGCCAAAAGATCCGGTCAGTAAGCTCCAGACGCTGCTCCAGACTGCGCTCCAACAATTTCCGCGCCCTCTACCCCAGCCAACCGAAGTTCCAACGCTGCCCAAGATGGATGCGGGTATCGATACGCGCTACGTGCTCCGTTGTGTCTATCAGCGTCCCAATTGTCCCTATCTCTGCCCGGATATCGTTAGTGAGGCCACTCAACCTTTTGCCCTCGCGCCTTTCTTCGATTTTGACGCGCCGGGCCGCCCGCTCCGCATTACGATGCCAACGGATACGAGTATCGCCGGTCTGCGCAAATTTAGAAAAAATGTGGCTTTCCTGATCTCAAACAAATTGCGCCAGCAGATGGAGAGCGTCGGCAATCTCAAAGATGTGCTTAACGGTCAGGTCAACGGTAGCGCAGCCGCGCAATTCGACTTTGGCACTATCTGCTCGTTCTCAATCCCTATTATTACGATCTGTGCGCTGATTGTGCTCCTGATCTTTCTTTACTTATTAAATATTGTTTTCTGGTGGATACCTTTCTTCCGCATCTGTTTTCCACTTAGAATGAAATGGACTCTTTAAATTATGGTAGATACAGGTAGACTTTTCGGGCGGGGGATCGCTTTCCCCCCTCATATTGGAGCCGATGGCCGCCTCGCATGGTCGCAGGGAGAACAGAATGTGCGCGAAGCCATTCATATTATTCTGCTGACCGAATATAATGAGCGCCTGCGCCTCCCTGATTTTGGTGGCAATCTTGGCCCCTTTCTCTTCGAGCCAAATACGGTTACGACACGCTATCTCTTGCAGGAGAATATCACCAGGGCACTTCAGCAATGGGAGCCACGTATCAGTGTGCAAAAGGTTGAAGTGGAGGCCGATCCCTCTGATCCTCAAGCCGCGATTGCTACTATCAGTTATCGCCTGGTTGCCACTCAGACCCTTGAGCGCGTTAGTTTAAATATCACTTTTGTTAGTTGAGAAAAGGAGTGCTCCATGCCGTTAAAAGTCCCGCAGCTCGATGATCGCACCTATCAGGACTTGCTCAATGAGACGCTGGCTCGCATTCCTATTCATACGCCCGAATGGACAAATTTTAATAGAAGTGATCCCGGCGTGACCCTGATTGAGCTTTTCGCCTTTCTTAGCGAAAGCCTGCTCTACCGCTGCAATCAGATACCAGAGCGCAATCATCGCAAATTTCTCTCACTACTAAATATTCCCCTGCAACCCGCTACGCCCGCGCAGGGACTGGTTACCTTTACTAATGATCGTGGTCCTTTACAAACAATCACGCTAAATAATGATCTGGAAGTACGAGCAGGCCAGGTTCCTTTTCGTACTCAGGCTGGAGTCGATGTGCTTCCTATTGAGACTCGCATCTATTATAAGCGCAGAGCAGCCGATCCCTCCGGTCAGACCCTTACTCAATATAATCAACTCTTTGCCTTTCAAAACAATGGTTATACGCCGCCAACGCAACCGCTCTTTTATGAAACGATCCCTTTCACATCTAAAATCACCAGTAACGGCGGCATCGATTTAAGTCGCGATACTGTGGATAATTCGCTCTGGATCGCCCTTTTAGTGCGCAGTGTTGATACTCCGTATAACACGAAAATCGATGCTGTACGCCAGACCATCGCGGGTAAAACTCTCAGCCTGGGTGTCGTGCCTGTCTTGAGCAACGCTACGCGTGCGCTTATGCCTATCGGTCAGACAGAACATACACCCCATCTGCACTATGCCATTCCCAAGATTCCGCCCGGTGGCCGCTTGCCTGATGACTATAAATTCCGCACGCCTCAATATCTCCCGCTCGACGCCCGTGAGCCAAAGAATGTTCTGGCTGAACCGGGTAGAGTGGAGATTACGTTACCGACGAACGTACAACAGCTTACGCTCTGGAGTAATCTTGATCCGTTCGAGACAGGCACGGGCGACTTCCCGCCTGCGCTGGAAGATACGACGCTTGGAGCACGCCTGATTACCTGGCTTCGTGTCAGTGCTGCTCCCACAACCCCTGTCCGTCTGGCATGGCTGGGTATCAATACTGTCCCTCTACTGCAACAGGCCTATATGGTCAACGAGCTACTGCCAGACGGCACAGGCGAACCCGATCAGGTTATCTCTCTCTCAAAAACTCCCATCGTCAATAACTCTGTGCGCCTGACTGTCACGACGCGCAATCAGAGCGAGACCTGGAGCGAGATCGACGACCTGCTCAGCGCCACTTCGGAAGCGCCAAATGCCAGCCCCTGGACTAGCTTCGGTACATCCATGTCCTCAAGTGTAGCCGCCAAAGTATTCACTGTCGATCCTGAAGCTGGTGAGATCCACTTTGGAGATGGTATCCACGGTGCCCGCCCACCCTACCAGGCAAAACTCCGCGCCGATTACGCGTATAGCGTCGGCCCTGATGGCAATGTAGAAGCTGGCTTAGTCAACAGTAGCCCTGCCCTACCACCCGGTTTCCAGGTCGCCAATCCCATCCGTACCTGGGGCGGAGCCGCCTCAGAAACAGTGGCAGACGCGGAAAAGCGTATCACGCACTATCTGCGCCACCAGGATCGCCTGCTCACTACCGCCGATTTCGTGGCTATCAGTAAGCAAACTCCGGGCGTCAATATTGGCCGTGTAGAAGTATTGCCTGCCTACAATCCTGAACTGCCGATAGGCACAACCGATAATGCCCCCGGCGCAGTGACGCTTATGCTGATTCCGCAAAACGATCCTAACTCTCCGGACGCGCCACATCCTGATCGTCTCTTTCTCGACACTATCGGCAATTATCTAGAGCCGCGTCGCCTGATTACTACGCAACTCTTCCTGCGCGGCCCTGTCTACAAACCTATCTGGGTCTCTCTGGGCATCACTGTCGTTCCCGGTGCCTCTATCCCCCAGGTGCGCGAGGCAGTTAAAGCCGCGATTGTCCAATTTCTTTCGCCGCTACCCACTACGCCTGTAGACAATAGTAGTGCAGAGACGGCTACCCAGGTTAGCGTACAATATCGCCAATCTCACAATGGCTGGCCTCTGCGAAAACCAGTTGTGGCCCTGGAACTTCTGGCTGTAGCCAGCCGCGTAGACGGCGTTATGCTTATCAATGCGGTCCTGCTCGCAGAAGGCTCTAACCCCAATGTCCATCAGATCCCGATAAACGGCCTGGAGCTGCCACGTCTGGCTGGCATGGTCGTCTCCAACGGCGATCCACTTACGCTTGAGCAGGTACGCGGCCAGAGCGATCTCTCCTATGCCGCTGTACCAACGAATGGCACCAATCAGGCAGGTCAAAATGGCACGGGCGGAGCCGATAACGCTGCTGGACCAAACGGACCCGCCGGGCCGGGCAATACCGGCGGCTCTGCTGGCCCCAATGGACCCGGAAACAATGGCGGCTCTGCTGGTCCCAACGGATCTGGCGGTCCTGCTAGACCAGGGGGTGGAGCGCAACGCCGCCAGCCCGGCAACCCCTTTGTTCCCTTGCCGATAGTTCCAGAGGAATGCAGGTAAAATACTATGGATGTTAATGAAACACGCTTTCAATTGCTGCTTGGCTATGAGGATTGGGCCAATTGTAGCGCAACGGCTGACGGACAACAGCCCTTGCGCCAGCAGTGGGAACAACCCTTATCCCAGGCCAGCCCTGCCGAGATTCTCTGGGAGCCAGCAACCTCTGAGCTCACGCTACAACCCTATACCGCTCTCATTACAGGCGCAGAGCTGCATATGTATCGCCGCCTGAATGAGCGGCGCGGCGCAGACCGGGATCGCCACGGCAATTGGTACTGGATCGATGATACTACGCAAACGCTCTTATGCCAGATTTCGGGCTCCGGTGAACAGGGCCATTTCTGGTCCCCACGCGCTGGTCTTGCTTACGAGCAAGGCACCAGCGCACCAGCACCACACGCAAATAAAATACACGATCTCTCATTGAGCGGACTCACCATCACCGAAGATCAATATCTGCTTGTCGGTACCCGGCAACCTGCTGGCCTGCTTATCTTTGATCTTCTCGGCGGCGGACTCCCCAGACACATTCTCTGGCCTTCAACTGTCGCTTTTGCCCCTTATGATATGGCTCCAATGCCCGGAGGCGGGGCCTGGATTCTTGATCGCGAGCATTCCCATTACTGGGCTATTGATCGTTTCTTCAATATCGTCCAGCATGAGCAAGAAACAATCCTGTTAGCCGCAGAACAGGCTAATACATTTCAGCCTTTAGCAGGCGAACCGCTTCGCTATACTACTACCCAAACCTTCCCTACAGGCATCTCTCTGCAAACAATATCTGCCATTGCCCCTGGCGATGCAGCCGCTATAGAGGCGCTTCCAGATGGCACTGTCCTGATCCTTGTCAATACCCCGGACGAACCATTTTCAAAACTCTATCGCTACTACTTTGCTCAGCAGCTAGGCACGCCCGTCTCAACGGAGTCCGTCTGCTCATTAATCGAGAAAGACAAGCAGGCTCAATTTCATCTACACGGCTACGATTTTGCCTTCGTCCCCGAACATCACGATGCCAGCGATAACCTTATCTCTGACCGTCTCTATATCGTGCCTCAAGAAAGCAACCAGGTCTACGCCTTTAGTCTGAGACAAGACCATGAGCAGCTTAGCCTTCAGCCGCTCCCTAACTATTTCCCTCTGCGCTTCTTCAGTGGCCGCAGACTAGTCGCCTCCTACCACCAGCTTTACTACGACTTCGCCAACACCTGGCTGCCTCTCGTCGAACAACAGCGTCCCCGCTATAATCCCACGGCAACATTCTACACGCCTCTCGGCGAACCGCGCCATGCCCTGGACGGAAAAACTCCTGCTTGCACCTGGCACCGTCTCCTGCTAGACGCCTCTATCCCTCCTGAAACCACTGTCTCTATCTGGAGCCGCGCAGCCGATATGGAAAGCGAACTACTTACCGCCCCCTGGAATGCTGAACCATCTCTCCACCTGCGTAGCGATGGTTCAGAGCTCCCCTTCGTTGAAAACCCGACAGGCGAAGGCAACGGCACCTGGGAAGTATTACTACAAGCTGCCAGTGGACGCTATCTTCAACTCAAAATTCAGCTCCTCGGCAATGCCCGTTTAACGCCGCGCCTACGAGCTATGCGTATCTACTACCCCCGCTTCTCCTACTTAGAACAATACCTGCCTGCTGTCTATCGTGAAGATAGGCAATCGGCAGCTTTTCTGGATCGTTTCCTGGCAAATTTTGAAGGGACCTACACGGCCCTTGAAGGAAAAATCGCGGCGGTCCAGATGCTCTTCGACACTCGCAGCATTCCATCTGAAGCGCTCCCCTGGCTTGCAGAATGGCTGGGCCTCGCCCTGAATCTTTCCTGGAACGCCAACAAACAGCGCTTCTTTCTCAAACATGCAATGGCATTCTTTCATCTGCGCGGCACCATAAACGGTCTCTTAATCAGCTTACAACTGGCCTTCGATTCCCGCCCGGCTGGTCCACAGGAGGATACCCTCGCTGATTATCTGCTTGCTCGCTCTCGCGTCAACACTATTCGCATTATCGAGCGCTTTCGTCTGCGCTCTATGTCGGGGGCTCTGGCCGGTGATCCAGACAGTGCAGAGAGCAGTCTCGGACAAGAGAGTACCGAGCACCAGTTTAGCGTCCTGCTACCGCTTCCCAAAGACGGCACAGCCGCCGAGCATTATCAACAGCTCGAACTGGCTAAACATATTCTCGAAAAAGAAAAACCAGCTCATACGCTCTTTGAAGTGAAATTCTACCAGGCCATATTCCGCGTCGGCACAATCCGCCTGGGGATAGATACCTTTGTAGATCTCGGCAGCCGTACCAATCAACTTATCGCTCCCCTGGTCCTGGGACAAGACTATCTTTTTAACACGTATCTCGCGGACCGAGAGCCGCAAGATCTTTTACAACGAAATGTAATACGTTCGTAGGGGCGGCGTTTACCGCCGTCCTCTCGTACCGCCGTCCTCTCGCCTGATATCTATCTATTCATATAGGAGAAAACAATGACTACTACGTTCGTTAAGGCAACTACGCGCATCGTTGCCCCGCCCGATCCATATAAATATGTCAATTACACCCAGGGTATGCTCTTAGGCGTCGACGATTTCATCCAGGAACATACCTATCTGAGCGAACATGCTAACTGGCTCACCCGCGAATTGTTGGGCTATGGCACCCTTTCCGGCCTGCAAATCTCTACCGATGTAGATAGCGACAATGGCCCCCGCATCCTCGTCAGACCTGGTATAGCTATCAATGCTCATGGTCAGCTTATCCGTGTCCCCTCGCCCCAATGCGCCCATCTCAACGCCTGGTTCGCCGCCAATAAGCAGCAGTTACCAGCATTATCAGCGGGCCCAATCAGCGTCTTTGTCGTCCTCGACTACAGCGAAACCGCCAGCGATAACGTCCCTGTCGCAGGTGAGGTAGGCCGCTATGCTGAAACGCTGATGATCCCTTCTCGCCTGAGCGACGATTTCACCCTCGATCTGCGTCTTACTGCACCCCAGCAACCGGAAGAAGAGGCAGTGCGCCGTTTCGTCTCCTGGCTCAGACAGGTTCCCGTCAGCACCAACCAGGACGAAAAACGCTATAGTGAGCTGAGTAGCTTTCTGGAAGCTCTGCGCAAAGCCGCCGCCTCTGCCGATCCCAATACTCCCACTACATTTCTCTCTCAAGCACCAGCCGACAATCTTCTTATCCCTGCGACAAAAGCAAGCGAGTACTGGCGCAAAGCCTTCTTCCTCTGGACAAGCGAACTCCGTCCCCTCTGGCAGAAAAATGGCAATCATAATTCGTCAGAAGAAAGCCCCCTCCTGCTCGCAAAACTCCACATGCACATCCAGCAGGCAAAGAACGGCAATTGGGAGGTAGTCATTCCTGAAAACGCGCATCCCGTGCGCATCCACGAGGACGAGCGTCCATATATGCTGCATACGAGGCTTCTGCAAGAATGGCTGCTTGCCGGTCAACGCGAAACAACTCCTGTCGATATCCAGGTTAATGAGGTTAATGAGATCAACGAGGTCTTTATCAATGAAAAAATTGAGATGAAGCTCAAAGAAAAATGGGGTCCAAAGGGGCACGCGCCTACCCTCACTGGTGATGTCACGGGTGAAAATGCAATCACGGTCCAGGGCCTACAAAACATCCCTGTCGCCCCCGATATCCCCGGCGAAGGCCAGATTCTTACTTTCACTGGTGAGAAATGGCAACCCGCCGACCCGCCAGCGAGTACCAATAGCGTCGAGTATCTCCCCGAACTGGATGCCTATACTATCCTTGCCGCTGGACACATTAAATGCGATGGCAGCAGTACCCAACCAACCTATAATGAACTCACAGCCCACGCCCATGCCGATGGTCAGGTCGCCCTCCGCTTCAAAGGCTATACCCGTCCCAAACAAACACCCTATATTCTCAACATACTTCCGGTATGGAGCCCGAAAATCCACATGTATAGCGTCTTCTTGGAGCGCTTCGAGGATGAATATATTCTCCTACATGTCGTCAATCTACATGGCGACGTCATCAGACTCGGCGAATTGCGTCAGCTCGAATTCATCGTCGAGATCAAGCAATACAGCATCGCCCCACCCATCACAGAAAGCACACCAGGCCGTAAACGCAAACGCTAAAAGCCCGCCGACCACCATCTCGGATAGTGAAACATCTCGTAGGGCAGAGCGGCTTGCCCGTCTCCTGCTTGCCTATCACCATCTCGCCGGAGATCGACTCTTCTACATACGAAGGAATACTTGCCGAACACCTGGAATACACATAAAGGAGTACGCTCAAATGAGCATGATAGATATACAACAACCCTATCTCACCGGCGGCATCCGCTCGGTCAATTTCTTCAATGGCCGCTTGCTCTCAGGCGAGGATTTGAGTCGCGAACAAGATGCCAACCGCGAAAGCCACAGACGGCTCGGCCTCGCTATCGGGACAGGTATTGTTGCCGGACTAGAAGTGCTGGCCCAGATAGACAATTCAAATTCTTCTAGCCTGGCCGTTACCGTCCAGCAAGGCATGGCCATTAACGCTCTTGGACAAACACTCACGCTGACAGAAGATGTTACCCTCTCTCTCAGCAGCACCTCATCCATCCCCAACAACCCACAAACAGGCACATTCAGCAATTTCAATCTTCAGACCGCGCCTATCCAGCTCTATCAAACTCCGCCTGCTGGCGTCTACCTGCTGACTCTCGCGCCCACTATTGCTAAAGAAGGTTTCTCTCCCGTTGCCGGCTTTCACAATAGCGTCAGTTTCAGCGCCAATGGCTACCTCGTGGATGGTCTGCAATTCCGCCTCTTTCCTCTCCCTGTTGACGGCCCCCTGACCGACAACCACTTGCGCAATAAACTCGCCTATGCCTGCTTCGGCTTCTCCGATACTACCCCCTCATTTAATACTCCAACATCCCAAAGACAGCGCTTACTTGATACTCTCAAGCCGCCCCTTACAGAAGATGTCCCTCTCGCGCTGTTATGCTGGACCGATAATCAGCAATTTGTCTTTATCGATGGCTGGTCGGTCCGTCGTCGCATCACACAACAAACCTATCCAGCGCCCTGGCTCGACCTGCTCAGCGATCAGCGTCTGAGCGAGGCTGAAGCTATGCTCTTACAATTTCAAAATCAAACTACCAGTATCTTACAAAGTATCAACGCGAATAATGTTTCGGCCACCAATCAGCAAAGTAGCATAGATTCAGGAGCGATCAGCGCTACACAATTCTTCAGCTATCTGCCCCCGGCTGGCTACTTGCCCGTGGGAGACAACGGCTTCAACTGGCAGATCTTTCTTGGTACGCTTGCCCCCCAACGCCTTGCCACGATCGATGAGCATCTCCAGCGTCTCATTCTCCACAATGCTCTCTTTGCAGAACCAATCAAAATAGGTCCCTTCGAGGACAATACCCCAAGCAATGAAGCTCCGATCTCCGTCTTCCAGCTTGCATCTTATCCTGAATACGTCTTCTTCGCCCGTCCCACCACAGGACAGCTCAAAATCAATGTAGAGGGCCAGGGCTTCCAGACCTCCTCAACCACGCTCTCGTTTACACTAGGACAACAAAGTACGCTGTCCTTGCCCCTGCAATCCGAACACGCACTCGTCCAGACCCGTCCACTTTTCCTTGATATAGAAAAAATCGAGCGCCCTGTCCTGAGCAAAATACGCCTCTCCCTTGTTCAGCAGCCTCTTACATCCAGCGCAACCCTCTCGGCAAAAATGCTTAAAGTGGACCCTTTACCAGCAAATATCGCCGCCTGGTTAAGCTCCTGGCAGGACTGGCTTAACGGTCAGTACCCCAATCAAGGTATCGATCTTGCAACTCCTGCTCTCTTTATTGACGACTACTACGCTCCACCCAAAAAAGGACGCATCCCGTCGCAGCCCTCTGCCTATGTGGTCTTCGGTGACACAATGCTACCGTTGCTCCTTACGATCTCCTATTATGTAAATCCGTTGCCCGTCCCTCTTGCCCGCGCCAACATTCGCGGCCTCACGGCAAAAAATATTCAAGCTCTGACTGCTATTGGCCTCAACAATATCGATCAACTCGTGGGTGCCTGGACCACTCTGATTGCTGAAACAACTGGAGAATCGCTCGACTATAGCCAGTATCTCATCAGTGATGCCATTCAAGCTGTAGAGAATATCAACGCCACGCGCAGCTACTATGAAGGACTCGACGCCGAGGTCGCCGAAATTCTAGAGCAGATGGCCCTCTCCGACGATGTAGCCTTAGCCAATGCGGACCCCGACGAGCTAGGCGAACAACTCAATAGCACTGGTTTCGCTCTCCGCCTGATTAGTCAGGCCCAGCAAGCTGTTCCCGTAGAACACTGGTCATTGGCCAGTCTCAAACTCTCAGATCAGCAAGTACTCTCTTTGCAAAAGCTTCACATTAGTTCAAAAGGTATCCTGCTGAGGAGAGCCGAAACAGGCAAAGGTCGCCAACAACTAGAACGTGCTTTAGGGATCAACAAGCAGGCGCTTGATGAACTTCATACCAACACCTTCGCCCAGATTACCGCCAGTTCTTTTGCCCTGGCTCGTATCAAAGATATGGTCCTTCTACCAAACGTCGATGCCGTAATCGCTAATCGCCTTGCCGAAGCCGATATTGCAAGCGTACAGACACTCGCCCACACTGACAAGCAAGCCTTAATAGAGATTACGGGCATGTCAGAGGATGCCGCCGAAGATCTCAAACATGAAGCAAAAGACGCCAACACGGATGGTCTTGAAGTTGTCCGCCTCGCCTCAGTCACAAAAGAAGTTGCAGACGCCCTCAACGACGTCCTGGGCGTAAAAACCATCGAGCATCTCAACAAACAGACCGAAGAGAAAGTCGTCGAAGTCTTCAAGCGCTTTCACGGTGACCGCGCCGTCCATTTCGTCCAGGCCCTCTTCGACGGCATTCAAGGAGCCGACAAATGAAACTATGCTGTACCACTCAAGAAATCTCACATTCTGCCGATATCAAAAATGCGAGGATACAGGTAGTTTCTGCGGAGCGAGAAAGGTGGTCAGGATACAATGTCGGAATGTAGCATCTGTATACTATGTAGGCTTTCTGCTAGCAAACGCTCTGATTTTTCTCTTCCACGAACGAACATAAAAGAAGAGAAGATTTCTCAGAGAAGTGTAGGCTTGCAAAAATCTTTTATGCCATGCACAAAGAAAAATGTAGCATTTGTCAAAAGACCACATAAGGTTAAACCAGCTTTCCAGGCTCCTTGTGTATGGTCTGTATACTCTGGAAATTTTTTTGCTGCTGAAATTCTTTTCTCACTAATTGGATATCTATCTGAAAAGAAACAATAAAACGAAACGAGAGAAACTATGTTCAACGAATCGGGCAAAACATATATACGCAGGCTGCACATAAGCACCAATCAATCAGACCCTCTTGTCCGACAACTCCGTCTGGCCCGAACATTTTCCTCTCTGGACCTCCAGCCACCCGGCCTGCCTGCCAGCGCGATTCTCTGTGTACAAAAAATCCGCGCCCCACGGCAGCCCGCGCAATCCTCCTATGCCTGGGAACAAAACGTCTCTGCCAGTCTCCAACACCTGTACGAACACGCCGAACGCCCGGTCAAAAAAGAGCCAGCGCCCAATGCCCAGGCCATACTCTTTTCAGATCGTGCAGAACTGCTAGCCTGCCTCGCCCATGACTGGTACACCGGCAAACTCTCCCAGCACTGGTGGTGGCAGAGCCTCTTCCCCAACCAGGACCACTCCAACCTCCCTATACAGGCATGGCTCACAGACCCGGCATACGTCCCTGCCGCCTTGCACCATCTCGCCATACGAGGAGAGGCCACGCACTTTGTTCGCCTCCTCCCCTCACCAATCATCCCTATCCTGCTAGAAAACATCATCCGCCACTTCGCTCTTCATACCCTACACTCTATCTATTACCCCGACTCCATCTCTTTAGAGGATACGCCAGCAGAGAAAAATGCGCCTCCACGCACGCAGAAAGAACCCGCCTTACCCTTCATAATAGATCAAAACTTATCCCAGGCCATCTCTCCCTCGTCCCTCCCCGTCTCTGATCTGCCCCCCTCGTCGCCTCCCACCAGCAAATCCCCCTGGCAGCCCTGGGTGCCAGAATGTCACGAAATGGCACCATACAGCAATCGGCAACTCTTCACAGGTATCACTCTCATGCTTATCCGCGCCCCCCATATCGTCCGCACACCGGCATTTACCCACACCATCCAACAATGGCAACAAAACGCCTCGCCTATCCAGGCAACAAACGCTACACAATCATCAAGCCCTACCTCTCACAAAAATACGTACCCTTCTAACAACAATGCTATGCCAGCAGCAAACCCCTCTCAAGAGACCACCACGCCCCAAACAAGCGCACCATCCCCTCTTCTTACAACCCAAAATCCAATTCCCTCACAATCCACGCCTCTCTCTACTCTCAGCCAGCAAAACCAGGAATCTTACATCTATCCAGATACCTCTTCATCCACTACCCAGATACCTCTTTCCTATAATGACCCTAATGACCCCTCTACCCATCTCACAGCCATAAATAAAGAGAAAGACGCTATAAGAAATTCAGGTACGGCAATCCCTGAGTATGACGCTTTACTATCAAAAAATGTAGAAGCTATTCCATCTGTAAACAGCCCTCTCAGCGCCACAACCTCTTCTTTCTCAGAAAAAACTAGCCGGGCTGAATCTTCTACTTTAGAGACTATAGGAACTACCACGATAAATCACTCGACTATAGGAATAAGCAAGCAAGAACAGTCTGACCTACTCCAGCCTTCTTTAGCGACACTTACCAATCTTTCCTCTCAGTATGCTCGCTCTGAGTACAACAATGAGTTGATACCACCTTCACTATCACAAGCTCCAGATGCTCATTTACCAGAACTTAGCTCTTTGCAGACGACACCAACACTCTCTCAAGAGCTAAGTTCCACATCTACGCTACCCTTTATACCAGCACTACCTATGACAATTGAAGGAAGCTACGAGACACGCTTTGGCGGCTTATTCTATCTCGTCAATGTCGCTCTCTACCTGGAACTATACGGGGATTTCACGGCTCCTGCCCAGCCCGGCCTCCCTCTTACGATCTGGGATTTCTTAGCTCTGCTCGGTCATCGCCTTACAAACGGCAAGATTTCAGGCTGATCCCGTCTGGGAACTCCTTGCTCTCCTGGCGGGCAGGGAAAAATCTACTCCCCCCGGTACCGATTTTGAGCCTCTCTCAGACTGGCGTATCCCCCTGCATTGGCTCAAAGCTTTTCCCGGCGAAAATAATTGGCTCTGGCAAAAAAGTGCTGAGCGCGTACAACTCTACCATCCCGCCGGTTTTCTCGTGCTCGATCTCCCGCTCACAGGCGACGATCTGCTCAAACAGCTCGCTCAGGAACTTCTCACCTATCAGGATCAACAACCAATTACGCTTTGCCCACTTGAAAATGTTATCTTACCTGCTCTATATACAAGCAATCCAGCAGATATATCGCCCCAGATTGTACGCTGGCTTGATAGGTTAATACCCTATCTTTACAGCCGCCTGCAACGTGCGCTGGCCACAAACGATGATCCAATCCCTACTCTCTGTATGCACCATGCCCACATTGCCCTTACTACTACCCATCTGGATATCTCTCTTTCGCTAGCTGCACTGCCTATCGAGCTGCGTATGGCCGGACTTGACAGAAATCCCGGCTGGGTCCCTGCTGCCGGACACTATATTACTTTTTACTTTCGCTAATCTCATCAATATAATCAGGAGTCAGATACCATGCAAACAGCATCATCCGTTGATCTTTCACAGATCGCGCTCGCTCATTTCAGACGCTACTTCTACGGGGCCATTCTCGCTATTATCACACAGGCCGCCAGTTCTCTGGAGACCTATGAAGCGGTCTTTGAGCATTTCCCTTTCCTACAAAGCTACTTTACGGAAATTGTCTCGCAGAAAGGGGAAGATGTCTCACTATCTGACCTGGCTGGCTGGTGGCAATATGAACTCCAGACCTGGGAGGAGACGCTTCCGGACCACTTGCCGCTTCGTGCCTTGCAGCAGCAACTCGATCTGGAATACGCGGATATCCTTCTTTTTATGAGTATCGGTTTCATTGAAGAAGATGCACGCTTTGCCTCGCTCTTTGCATCAATGCAACTTCACGGCGAACAACATCGTCCCACGCTTGCCATTCTCAGTGCCTGGTGGAGCGATCTGTTTATCTCTGGCAATGTACGCTACCATCTGCGAAATTTGCAGGAACTTGGTCTTATCCAGGTCCATAATCCCGACGCTCCCCGCACCGAATGGACCTTCCAGATACCTGCTATCCTCTGGGACGCTGTACGCGGCACAACCTACCAATCTCTCCTCCCAGGCGTCTCCTTTCATACTCCAGCGCAACTTTCAGATCTCGACGTCCTCATTCTCCCTGAAACTATTCAGCAGATGCTCCCAACACTCCCCCAGTTGCTGCTCACAGGCGAAGTCCAGGCTCTGATTGTGCGCGGACCTCGCCATAATGGCAGACGCACGCTGCTCGCTTCCCTGGCTAAGACGCTTGGTCGCGGTGTCCTCGAAATTAATGGCATCACTAAAACGGACGATGAACGCTGGCGTCTTATCGGACCGCTGGCTGTCGCGCTCAACGCTCTCCCCATAGCTATATTTGAACTGTCTTCAGGAGAAACATGCGCCCTCCCTCACCTCAATGGCTACTCTGGACCTCAGGAATCGTGCTCGGCAAACAGGGCGGGATGAGCGGACCTTACGCCGAACGTGCCCTGGTTCTTATGCTGGAAATGCCCGATATTCAAGCACGCTATCAACACTGGCTCCAGGCTACTCAAGCATTTGCTATCGAGCCAGCTGAATTGGACGCTATCAGCGGCCAACTGCGTCTCTCTGGCGGCAATATCCGTCGTACCGCAACGCTCGCTCACACCTACGCGACCTTCGCAGCCGCCCCCGCTATAACACGTACCCACGTTCGCCAGGCCAGCCGCTCTCTCAATCGCCAGGCCCTCGAAACGCTGGCTACCTATCTCCCATCTGTAGGTGACTGGCAACATCTAGCGGTGAATACCGAGACCTTACAAGAGATTGGCCTGCTGGAGCAACGTTGCCGCCATCGCGAGCACCTGCATACAGTCGTTGGCAGCGTTTTAAGCGGTCAACTCAACGCAGGCGTCCGTGCTCTCTTCAGCGGACCAAGCGGCACGGGCAAGACTCTGGTAGCACGCCTGCTCGCCTCAGCCCTTCAGATGGATCTGTACCGCCTTGATCTCTCCTCTATCGTCAACAAGTACATTGGTGAGACAGAAAAAAATCTAAATCTCGTCTTTTCCTATGCAGAGGAACTTGATGTAATCCTATTGATAGATGAGGGTGATGCTCTGCTTACCAAACGCACTAACGTGCAAAACGCTAATGACCGTTACGCCAATCTCGAAACAAACTATCTCCTCCAACGTCTTGAGGGCTATGAAGGTATTGTGCTCATCACCACAAACGCCGCTGACCGCATCGATACGGCTTTCCAGCGCCGCATGGATGTTATTATCGAGTTCAAAACGCCCGACGCCCCTGAACGCTGGCTGATCTGGCAACTCCATCTCCCCACAACCCACCAGATCGATCTCGCTTTCCTCCAGAACGTCGCTCAGCGCTGTCTCCTCACCGGCGGCCAGATTCGCAATGTCGTCCTGCACGCCTCGCTCTTAGCCCTCAATGACAACGCCGCAATCACCTCTACCCACCTCGCAGCCGCCATCCTCCGCGAGTACCGCAAGATAGGGGCCCCCAGCCCCCTCCGTCCATCGATGAACAAAACACAGTAAGGGGATTTCAAACGGGGAGGTTATTGCGCTTTGGGTCGCGCGACCATTTTAATATCCTCTGGGCATGATCTGTTAATTCATCCCATGTCACCCTTTGCTCAAAAATGCTGCGAAATTCTAGAGGCAAGAGGCTTTTTCCTGGTATTGACGTATCAATGCCAACTTCATTCATGCCGCCAAACAGTACCTGCTGTGAAATCTGTCTTGTCCCTGTCAGACCCGCTCTCACATATTGTCCCAACGATGCTTCCTCACCTATTGGACTTTCAAGTACAAATCCCTCATTAAAATCTAGCTTAAATTCCCTTTCTATATAGTCCGAGAAGTGATCTAAAATGGTTTCTTTATTATTGGTTAGCACTCCCTGCACATTAGGAGAAAGAGCACCAAATATATCCGCTAACGAGGCTCTCGGCAAAGCGGCGATCTTGTTTTTTGGCTGTCCCTTGTTAAATGCCAGTTGGGGAGCAATATCAGCTAATTTCTTCTTTACCCTGCGTAAATTGTCTTGATAACTTTTCAACCTTTTTCGTAAGCTTGCTGTACTTTTCCCTTTATCTTTAATTTCTTTATTTATCGTTTTGATTCTCGTGGTATAACTCTCCTTTTGATCTTCAAGATAATCGGCTTGAAGATCTACCGTTCTTTCCACGAAAACGATCATTTGCATATAAAGCAAAGCCAGATGCCCGCGCAACTCTTCCTTCTCATCGTCGCTTAACGTGCTTACATCTACCGTAGCTACAATATCTGGTGCTATAGCAATTGCATTTTCCGCGTGCGTCTTGGGACGAGCTGAATCCGTGTCATCCCTGGTCGCTTTCTGAATATCTTTCACAACCTCAAATAGGTATTTTGGTTCAAACCCTACAGTGTAATGTACATAGAGCTTATTATCATCTTCAGGAGCATTTGCAATTTTCGCGTCAGAAGATTTAAACTTGGTTCTCGCACCGTCTACAGAATAATCAACCTGCTCAGATTTATAAATATCGCTTCTTGTATTTCCAATTCCTCCCGTCACAAGTAAACTCAATTTTCCCTCGTTTGCATACAGTTCGCCTGCCAAGTTGCGCATCGCAGCAATCCGTTTTTTTAGTTCAGCAATCGCCTCCGCCTGAGTACCACTGAGTTGATCAAAATGCTTCATAACAAACTCTAGATTGGAATAACCACTAAATTTATCTGTCACAAGCGTAAAATACTCATGCTCCAGGATCTTTGTATCTCCCTGCTTTATCTTCTCTCCACCGGGAGTCTGGATAGCTCTTCTCGTTTCTACCTCCATCCCCATCGCTCTCTGCGCTACCAACCCGCTCCCTACCTGAACCGTTCGTGCTCCAGCATCCTCGGATTGCGGCATGTGCAAAGCTTTCGCTCCCATGAGTGTAGCTTCTTGCTCTAGCATGCTATCATCATTGATCGCTATACCCTGAAGCTGCATCGTTGCTTCTACCCGTCCCTGTTTCTGCTGGACAACATGCCATGCCTCATGAGGAAGATGCCGTTCCTGCCCCGGTCCCACATAAATCTCTGGACCCTGCGTGTAGGCCAACGCCTGGACTTGAGCCGGTTGAGAGGATTGATAATGTACTTTCACATCATCCATTGATAGCTGGGAAAGACTTTCAATGCCAGATTTTAAGGCATCGGGGAGACCCGTTGTATTCTCTCGGTGTAACCTCGACTCTCCATTCTTTTCTTCTGTCTGTCTCTGGAGAGGACTGGCTTTAGGCGCTAAACGCAGTTCCGCTGGTACATGATTTCCCCAGATAGGGAATGTCCTGGTTTCCTGGCTCTGCGGAGAGATCTGCTTCGTCTGTTTCTGTACCGGTTTTACTGAGGCTTGCTTCTTTTTTACTTCCTTAGCACGTAGTCTTTCGTACATGAGAAAAAATCCTTATCGTTCACACGCTTCGCTTTTTTGCTCACCTAACAGCCGGAGTCTACGCGACTCCAGGTAAGCATAAGCAGGAATATTCCTACTCTTACTCATGTATACGAAGAATACCTCTAATAATTGTGTATATCTCTCCCTCTACAATTTTCTGATCAAAGCTTACTATTATTGAGCTGGAGTCCCCACAGGCGTCTTACCCACAGCCTTTCTCGCCCGCAACACGAGGTAACGATCCAGCACCTGCGGCTGCTTGAGCATACGCTTTATCAAGGTATTTACCTGCACCGTCGTCAGACCATTATTGTCAATAGCAGGCTGGAAAGCTGTCTGAAAAGCATTTGTCACTATCGTCTGAAACTGTGTAGCAGAGACTCCCTGGGCCGTCGCAATCCTGCTCAGTGTCTGACCCGCCGCTAACTGTGCCCCAAGCTGCTCGGCAGAAAGGTGCAAACCCTGGGCCACCTTATTCCTCACGCTCGCCCTATATTGTGTGAGATACGGTGTATACACATTTTTGTTTGCAGGGGCAACCGCGGCTGGCGTTGATCCCGTAGCAGGCGCAGATGTGGACGCTGCCGCTGGCGTTGCAGATGCCGTCTGATTGTGCGAGCCGTTCACTGCAAACACAATTCCCATAATGACAAGTGCCAATAATATCACTACACCAGCAACCCCTAGCAGGATTCTGTTGATGTCAGGCCGCTTTTTCTGCGGAACCGCCGTCCCTCCCCCCTGCATGGCCGGAGGCACCGCCCCTTGATAAGAACCTGCCTGCCCATAAGGATACGTGGCCGCATCAGGAACCTGCGCAAATGGCGTCGTCGGCGGCGGCGGATACATCGGGGCTGCTGGATCAGAGGTCGGCGTAAATTGCACTGTCGGCTCATTGTAGGGATCAATAGCATTGTTTTGCTGCTGAAAAGTATTCCAATCTGGCTGCTGTATATTATCTTGCATCTTAAAAGACCATCCTTATATTCATATATTCTTCTATCCTGGTTATCATTTACTCTCACTAGTATAAAATGAATAACTTAATAAATTATCTAGAAGAACTCAAGAATTGCTCAAGCTCCCCTCATATTACCCCTCTACCGACATTTTTGAAAAGGCGCAAAATTGTGCCATTCCGACCCTTCAGCATCTGCAAAATCTGCCGATTAAAAGAAATGAAACATTCGTCCGTCGTTGCTCTTACTTTTTTTGAAGGGGTACAATGAAACATTTCACTGACCAGCTTTTCTCCCGGTGGTATGCTCTCATGACACCAGCTTATAGTCCATTGACAACGCTCAAAGAGCGGGAGACGATGCGCAAGAGGCGTCTTCTCAGTATTATGCTCCTCTTCGGACTCTTAGTATTGTCAGGATATATGGTGATAATAACTCTATTTAAGAGCTTTAACATTTCAATGCAACTGCCTTTGCTACTATGCTTCTGTTGCCTCTCGCTTTCACTCTGGCTTAACCAGCGTGGCTATTTGCATTGCGCTAGCCTTTGTTATCTCTTGATTAGCTTTATTGTCTCAGTGATGACAGCGCTTAGCCTCTCCAGTAGCATCCCATCTGTCTCTCTGATTATCTGGACTGCACAACTCATTCTACCAGTGATCTCTATTCTTTTTCTCCCTGTGTGGGGACCCCCTCTGATGACGGTGGTAATCGAGCTCTTTATCTGCTGGTTTATGCTCATTGGACGTCAAAGTCAGATCGCACTTACGATTACAAATCCTGATCATCGGCTCTTTATTCTTACGAATATCCTCGTAGTTGTCTCTATTGTTGGTGCATACTGTACGCTCGTTGCGGCAACCTCGAAAAATGCGATTATTAAGGCGGATCGCGCTGAAGAGATCGAACACACCAACCACGCCCTTACTCATGCTTATACTGGCCTGGAAGCTGCCCATAATGAACTGGCAACTGCACACGCTGTTATTCAACAACAAGCTCTCACCGATGGACTGACTGGCCTGCCTAATCATCGTGCTGTCATGGATCAGTTGGAAAAAGAATTGGACCGCGCTCGGCGCTATAATTGCCCCTTCTCTCTCCTCTTCTTCGATGCTGACCACTTTAAACGCGTCAACGATACCCACGGACACGCTGCTGGCGATGCGGTCTTACGCCAGATTGGCGAACGAGCACGCAGCTTTTCACGCGGCGGAGATACTGTTGGTCGCTTTGGCGGTGAAGAATTTGTGATTCTTCTGCCCGAAGCTAATGCTCATGAAGCCTCTATCGTTGCTGAACGCATCCGTGGCGCGGTTGCCGCCAGACCTATAAATGCATCTGAGGTTCCTGAAGGTATCCCTATGACTATCAGTATTGGCCTGACCAGCTATCCAGATGATGGCGACACGGAGCAAGTCTTATTAGCACAGGCCGATGAAGCTATGTATGTAGCTAAACGCCTGGGCCGCAATCAGGTCCGCACCGCTGAGGAAGCCCGTCAGATCCAGGCAGACCTTGAACTTATGGCCCTTTTACAAAAAGAAGAACAGCAAGAGGCCGCTCTACGCGAAGGGGTAACTCCAGTTCAACAGAAAGAAATGTATGCCTTACGTATGATTCACTCCCTGATGTCCCTGCTAGAAAGACGTGATCCCAATCTGTACGCCCACGCCCATGCCGTGAGCAAGCTGACAATAGATATCGCTCAGACAATGCAGATGGAAGCGACAGAGGTCTCTCACATCGGCATGGCCGCCCTGGTACACGATATCGGCCAGGTGGCTATCCCCGATATGATCTTGCAGAAGGCCGGTCATCTCTCTCAACAAGAGCGTGTGCTGCTAAAAGAACATGCCGAACTTGGTGCTTTGATTCTAGAGGCCAGCCCTTTCCTGGATCATCTGGTCCCTGCAATTCGTCATCATCATGAACATTGGAATGGAAGCGGCTACCCTCATCAGTTAGCAGGCGCAACCATTCCCCTGTCTGCACGCATCATTAGCGTCGCAGAAACCTATGATATGATGCTGCGAGACCGCCCCTACCAGATACGACGTACTACACAGGAAGCTATCGTAGAACTCCAACGCTGCTCCGGGACTCAATTTGATCCTGCCGTGGTCCTGGCGCTCTTAGATGTCGTCACTTCTGAGAAAGATAAATCAGCACAAATACAAACAGCTCTGCGGGCCGCATCCTAATAGTTTAAAGAATAATTTTTCCCCAGACACTCTGATAGACCCACGTCCCTCGGAAATCTGGCTGGTTTAACTCAACGGCAATACGTTGGCAGAGAGCATCATATCTCTGCCGACTTACTAGCTGCATTCTTTCAACTACTAAGGGCCTGAGGAGGTGTGTTAATGCCAGAGAATCAAAATAAATTCGCTCATGGGCAGGCGCTCCCCACGACCAGTCTATAGTGTGCGTGCGCTCACCCAACAAGCTCCATTTTTCTTTTTCTAATAGGGCTGGCAATGACTCACCAATATCTGCAAATTTTCCAGCATGATTACTTATATAAGGACGACCATTGCGCTGTAAAGCCATAAAATGAAGTTGGGAGATCTCTTGCATAGCACTGCTGTTCGTCGAAACTTCACTGAACTCTACCAGACTAAGAAAGCCACCAACTTTTATGATACGTCTTAATTCTGCCAGTAACACTGGCCACTGCTCTTTTAAGAGAAATGTGTTCAACAGCCGCCCATTCACCAGATCAAAAGAGGCATCCGGAAATTTTAGCTTTTCTGTCGCATCCATTATAAGAAAGCGCGTATTCTGTAAATATTGCATCTGCGCACACATCTCAGCATAATCAATTGAGCCCTTGCTCAGGTCAATCCCGACAATCTGTTTTTCCGGATAGACGGTGCCTACTTGTAACGCCCACCCACCCGGTCCACAGCCAATATCAAGAATATCTTTGATCTGCTCTACAGGCAGCTCCGGAGGAATAAGATAACCCATGCTATCAGTAAAGATTTTGTCTTGCTCTATCAGACGTACAACTTCTACACCGCTCTCGGAATCTATAAAATAGGTGCTTTTCGGCGATCTTTCCATAAAGAATGTCTCCTTGCTCCAGCTTTAAGAAAACTACTGAATAACAGGGAGTACAAGATAAGGAAAGTCGCTCTTCTGCTCTACCTTCCCTTATTCATTTCAACTCTCATAGCTCTCACATCTGAAATTCATGAGACTATTTTATGTGTATAAACATCGTCAGAAAATTACTGTATATTATTTAGGTAGTAAGTTATATAACAACTACTGATACACTAGTACACTGTTTCTATCTGACAAAAGAGAGGTACATAACCCTGATTGTTGCTAGCATAAAGGAAAAACTTCAACATTTCTCATGACATTTATCAACAAACTATCAACACTTAAAAATACCAGGACTAGCGTGATTGCCCTCTATCTTGCTATACTGGTACAAAAGAGGCTAATGTGCATACACAAGACTCTATTCAGTCTCTTTGAATTTACATTGGAACAGAAGATGACAGAAAATAAAACAACGGTTTTAGTGGCCGACGATGACGAAACGATTCTTGATCTGATGCGCGATTATTTAGAGGCGGCTTCTTTCCATGTGGCAACCGCCCATGATAGCCAGGAGGTTTTACGTCTCCTGGATCACATAAAGGTGGATTGTATCTTGCTCGATGTTATGATGCCCGGCCTCTCAGGCTTTGAACTCTGTCGTCAACTTCGTGAAACCTCTGATGTCCCGATTCTTTTTCTTAGCGCTCGCCATACTGATACCGATAAAATTCGTGGTCTGGCTGTGGGTGGCGATGATTATATTGTCAAATCTGCTACACCCGCCGAGGTGATCGCTCGTATTAAAGCTGTACTGCGCCGCACCCGTCCTCGCACTACGACTCAACCAATCTTATTAAATTTTGGTCGCCTGGTCATTAATATTAGTGCCCACGAAGTCCGTGTGGATGACCAGGTTGTCTCTCTCGCCGCCAGGGAGTTCTCGCTCCTACGCCTCCTGGCTGAGCATCCACGCCAGGTCTTTACGCGCAATCAGCTCTTTACTCAATGCTGGGGCGAGATAGGCGATCAGCATACTGTCGCTGTCCATATCGCTCGCATTCGCGAGAAGATTGAAAAAGATTTAGCACATCCTAAATATATTGTTACTGTCTGGGGCGTCGGCTACCGCTTTGAGGGGATACCACAATGAAGCTTCTTTCTATTCGCCTTATTCTTATCATCGCTCTATCGCTGATTATTATTATCTCCATCCTTCTCAATATCGGTACCGTTCTCTTGCTCACTGGCAACCCCTCTGAGCAACATAATAGCAACGAAATTCAAACGATGCTGCTTCATGCCCCCAATTGGACAGATAAAAGCTGGCAACAAACACTACAACATAGACTGCTCGTCCTGAATACTGATGTCATCCTCTATGATCAAGCAGGACAGGTGATCTACCAAAACTCGTCTTACCCTCATTTCTCTCCCCCTTTTGAAAAGGTGCTCATTGTCAATCATACGCATATTCTAGGTACAGCTGCTATTTATCAATGTACTCTGTTTACCTTCATTATGCTTCTTGCGTCATTCATTGCTCTCTTTATACTCCTCCTTACTCTTACCTGGCTCGTCGTTTTCATCGCTGTGACTATCCTCAAACCTTTGTCTACTCTCTCGAAGGCCGCCCACCAGGTCGCTCATAATAATCTGGATTTCGCTTTCCCAACTTCACGCTTCCGCGAGATCGCCGAGGTTTTTCAATCGTTTACTCTCATGAGCGAAGCCCTGCATAACTCACTCTTAAGACAGGCTGAGGTTGAACAGGAACGCCGCCTGTTTATCAGCGCGATTGCTCACGATTTACGTACCCCCCTCTTCTCTCTGCGGGGACACCTCGAAGGTCTCGCCGCTGGTCTGGCTACTACTCCTGAAAAAGCGAGTAAGTATATTGAAGTTTGCCAAAGTAGAGCCTCGATATTGGAACGCCTGGTTAGTGATCTCTTTGCCTATACGCAGCTGGAATTTCTCGAACAGGTCCCGCGCCAGGAACCTGTCGAAATAGGAGAACTTATCCAGCATACTTTAGAAAGCCTTGAGCCTCAGGCAAAAATGAAGCATCTCAAACTCGTTGCTCATAAACCGCTAGGACCATGTGTTGTCCAGGCCGATGCCCACCTGCTCACACGCGTCTTTGAGAATCTCCTCGATAATGCTTTGCGCTATACCCCACCAGAAGGGACTATCTCCGTGACCTGGCGTGCTCAACAAGAGCTTATGATCTTTACTATCGCTGATACAGGACCAGGCATCCAGCCCGCTGACCTTCCCCGCCTCTTTACTCCGCTCTATCGCAGCGACCCCTCGCGCAGTAGGCATACAGGTGGCTCTGGTTTAGGCCTGGTTATCGCCCAACGTATACTCCACGCTCATGGAGGTGAGCTGAACGCGACTAACGCTGGCTGCAATGGCGGAGCTGTCTTTACTGGTTCTCTTCTCCAGAAGGATACTAGCTCCAGGCAAACAACTACTCACCATGATCCTAAAGTAGGAGTATGCCCAGGAGTATAACCAATAATCACACATATCAATATAAGCAAACAGCTTAAGAACTGTTGCCCTTTTTCTTCTACCTTTTATCCTTTCCATCCTAAATACTGACTAGTACTTTATTCCCCAAAATTACTGACCAGGAAGTACAGTAAATTGCATGGCAGTAACATTTCAGTGCATACTATCGTTATATAAAGATGGAGAAAAATATATATGAGAAAACAGATTTTTTATGCAAGCGAAGGGAGATATAGTGCAATATTCGATTCAAAACCTCTATCACTGGTTGATTTTTCGTGTTCAGCGCAATCGTACGCCCCCAAAACAAGATGGACAATCTACTATTGCTGCTCTTGATGGTGTACGCGCTATTGCGGCACTCTTTGTTATCGGCTTTCACATCGATGTCATTAACCATACAGATCTCTGGGTCGCCTGGCAACACCCTCTTGCCAGCGCTCTCATTACCTTTGGCGGCTCCGGCGTGACGCTCTTTTTTGTGCTCTCTGGCTTTCTGCTCTTTATGCCCTATGCTAAAGCACTGCTCTTTGACGCAAAATGGCCCTCGGCCAGGCAATTCTATTTACGACGCGCTTTGCGTATTCTGCCTGCGTATTATCTGGCGCTCGCGCTGATTATCGTTTTTTTCCAACCCCATTACCTGCAACCTGCCTATTGGAAGCAGCTACTCCTGTTCGTTACGATGTTTATGGATTCGTCTTCCCAGACCTTTCGCCAGCTTAATGGCCCTTTCTGGACTCTGGCTGTGGAATGGCAATTCTATATGCTGATGCCTCTGCTTATGTTCGGCTTCTTCTGCGTTGTTCGCAGATTCCAGGCCCTACCAAAGCAACGCCTCTTTCTCGTTCTGGCCTGCTGCCTGACTCTGATCCTTTATGGCCTGACGATCCGTTACATCGGTATCTACGCTGTGCGCCATCCAGAACAAACTTTTCATCTTCCTGCACTGGTACGCAAAATTGCGCTTATGCTGCTCTATGGCATGACTGGCAAGTATCTGGAAAATTTTGCGCTGGGGATGCTCATCTGCACCTGCTATACGTACGCACAACACCCTGAGTTTGGCGTGCAGTTGAAAGCCGCTCTTTTGCGCAATAGCCGCTGGCTGCGCCGTTTCGGTCTGGTTCTCCTTCTGTTCACCGCTATCTGGCACTTCCAGGTGATGCAGATGCCAGTTGCACAATTCAATTTTCTCGATCCTTTGAAATATAAATTCGATTGGCTCAATGAGATGGTGATTGCAACAGGCTATAGCTCCTGGGTCCTGGCTATTCTGTTCGGATCACCCACGCTCAAAGGTCTGTTCAGCCTCCTGCCTCTGCGCAAGCTTGGCATGATCTCGTTCGGCCTCTATATCTGGCACCTCCCATTGCTCGATTTTTATCATGATAAAATCGTGCCTCATCTCAATCTGAGCGGCGCACGCTCCATCTACCTCTCTTACTGGGTATGGGTCTTGATCTGTGTTATTCCAGTAGCAACGGCCTCCTATCTGCTCGTAGAACGCCCCTGGATGAAGCTACGCGCTCGCGCACGCAAAAATCAGGCCGCCCCGGAAGCTCCACCTTCTCAAATAAAAGCGGCTCCATAAACTCCCTTCCATCCTGAAGATGCTCCCTCTCTATCCCGAATCGTCGTCTTATCAAGGGTCTCGCATTTCGGTGCCAGATAGTAAGAGCATCTTCAGGAGACCCATTACTAAATTATGCCTGTCTAGAATCCTTATCCCTCTCTACCTTCCGGCACTTCATCCAATTTCTCTACTTCTTTGGCGATAAAAATTTATAGGACCCACTCCTCCTAATCTCTTTTCCATCTAGCAGAGGATACTCACAATTCTTGCCAGCCTTTGCCGGCCCTTCTCATCAAGAAGATCTATCAGTGGGCAAGCACATAACTTCCATTGCAGAAAAGGGCATAGAGTGCCGAAAAGTAAACGACAGCGCTAAAGAAGGAGTTCATCTTACGAAATTTTCTGATATTTTATGCCCTCTTCTACGTTATTACATATGTAAGACATATGCAATAACATTGCTATGATATTATCAAGCATTTAACGGCTAAAGGCGATTTATCTATTTTTTATGTTAAATTAGATTTTATGCTCGAAAAATAACTCTATATAATTATAGATGTACAATATTTATATAAAAGAGACACTTTCTCATCACTCATTTTTGTGGTATGATAAAATCATTGCTTAACAGATTTGCCCAATTTTGGCTACTTTGCCCTAAAAAATACTCATGACTTTTTCGGCTCTGATATGAAAACGTTATATACTCTTAAGAGAGTGATTAGAAAAATATATTGATTTTTTTGCATATAATATCCCAAAAATAGAGTATGGCACTATTTTTACTAGAATCAAGCAATCTGGCAGAAAAATCCAGGAATTGATGCAAATACGCTTGTATGGCTCATCTTTACCCCTTACTATCCTATATTTAAACCTTTAAAATGTTATACAATTGATTCATTACAAAATAGTGTAGTTTGTCTTTAAATCACGATCAGTAACTCCTCAAAAGAGAGCCTTGCTCGTCATTCAGAACAAAAAAATCTATTCAGTGGTAAAGACATTTTAAATATATACAATATCTTGAATAGATATATAGAGATATCTCTATATATCTATTCCGGTTGATAGTTGACCCACTCGGCAGACTTTCTGCTTTTCTATACCGCTCGCGCTTATAAAAGAACTCTTTCGAGTGACGTTCTTATTTTTCTTTTTTCTGTATTCAGTGGAAAGGAGCCCATCTGTGCAGTACAAATGCCCATATGGTCATCATGTCTTGCGCATCCTTTCATTTTACCACGCAACCGCTGAGAGATTCCATCGCGCAGCCCTATCCATTCTCAGTTGGTTGAAGACTATCTTTAAAGCTGAAGGAAATGATCCTCTCCCAAACAAGGATGACAATACTACTACAGGCAAGGGGAATCAAGACAAAGAGACGAACCCAAATGGTAACACTGGGGATCAAGAAACGGAGGGAGATACAAACAAATTAGGCGCAAGAGATAGCTGCAAGTTTCGACAGGCGCAAGCAAATTCGAGTTATCCTTATCCCTAAAAAAGTCAGGAAAACACTCATTTTTGTAGGCCTCTAGAGCGCCAAGTGCTAATAACCTTTCTTCCCGCGCTCTTTTATCGCTTGCATAATAGTTTGCCGAAGAGCAACTGCTTTTTCTATACGCGCAGTTACTTCATACAGTTTTGCAAATTTTTCTGCGATCTGGACCGTATCTGGATTCTCTAATCCCAGTATTTGTTGGTAGCCAGCAAGAGCGCGTTGATAGAGAAGTTCGGCTTCCTCATATTTGCCTTGATAGGTGTAAAGTTCCGCCAAGTTGCTGCTATACCACAATGTTTGCAGGTGCTCAGGGCCAAGCCCTCTTTCTGCAATGGCTACGGCCTGGAGCAGCAAAGATTCAGCCTGGCTATAACGGTGCTGGAGCAGATAAAGTTTGCCCAGATTGTTGAGGGGAAGGGCTCTATCTGGATGGTCGGGACCGAGGGTGCGCTCATAGATGGCTATGGCTTGTAAATAAGAGGCTTCTGCCTGAGGATCATTGTTTTGTAGGCGATAGATTTTTCCCAAATTATTTAGGGTGAAGGCTGTATCTGAATGTTCAAGACCAAAAGTCTGCTCATAAATCGCAAGCTCTCGTAGATGCAAATCTCTCGCTTGCTCATAGTCTCCAAGAGCACTGAAGAGGATCGCTAAATTGTTCAGGCTGGCTGCTGTATCTGGATGTTCAAAACCCATTGTTTGCTCGTAAAGAGCCAGGGCCCGCTGTAACAGAGGCTTGGCCTCTTGATACCTGCCCTGCATCTGATACAATGTCGCCAGATTGTTCCAACTCTGCGCTAGATTTGGATTACCCGCCTGAAGAGTCGCTTCTCGCTGTACCAGAGCCTGGAGATACAATTCCTCAGCCTCCTGATAACGATTTTGTTTCTGATAGAGTAAAGCCAGGTTATTCAAAACAGTCGCAACTTCGGAGTGTTGAGGGCCAAAAATCTGTCTGTATAACGCTAAAACACGTTGATAGAGCACCTCTGCTTCTTGATAGCGATTCTGTTCTCGGTAAAGCAGTGCAAGATTGTTCAACAAAATGCCTGTATTTTGTTCTTCTGGCTCAAGCATCTGCCCATAAATCGCAAGCGCACGTAGATAAAGCATTTCAGATTGTGTATAATCACCCAACTTGTAAAAAAGGAATCCCTGAGAAACAAGAGCACGAGCAATATCCAGAGACTCCAGTCCTGAGATACGTTCGTAGAGGTCAATTGCAAGGGTAAGATAGCTTCGAGCCTCGTCATAAAGAGCTCGCTTCGAGCAGTATTCACCCAGACGCTGTGCTAGTTGCGCCGCCGCCAGATCTACAAGCTGAAACTCTGTGATAAATGTGACACAGCACTGGGCCTGGGCAAGATAGCGCTGGTAAAGCGGCCACGCAGGAAAACCACTACCTGGGAAGACTCTGTTTACCAGGCGCACAGCCATCGTGACCCAATATCTCTGTTGATCCGCAGAGAGGGAATCCCGCAGCACGGCCTGGACAATTCGGTGAATTCTTAAGAGAGTTGTATCTGTCCGTCCATGAACAAGCGAAAAACCTAGCAAGGTGGCAAGAGCGGCATCCAATGCTAACGGATCAAGGGCAAGCGCCTTAAGCGGCTCATCCAATTCTATACCTCCTTGTATAAGCATCTCATCCGGGATAGCATCAAAATGCAAAAACGCAAAAAGATAGAGAAGTTGCATCGCCAGAGGGTTCACCTTCCTTACTTGCTCAAATGCCAGATCGAGGGTTGCTGTGACCGATTCAGGATGACTCTCCGAGCTCTGCCCTCTTTGTTGGAGTAAATATGCCTGGTGAGTACGGTAAAGCGTGAGATAGTGGCTAAGATCGCTTTCTGTATCCTCAATATACGCTCCTGCCTGATCAAGAACCAGGGGAAATCCATCAAGTGCTTGCGCCACTGCCAGAGCGTGTAGATAATCGTCTGGTAAAGCTACATCGAGACCTGCCTGTTCCGGAATCAACTTTATACGCCGTAGGAGGAATAATGCGCTCTCGTCCATCGTCATAGGCGCAACAGAAAGGGCATGGACTGATCTGTGTTTGATCTGGATACGGCTCGTGAGCAATACATGGCCTTTACACTGCAAAGGAATCAACAGATCAATGAGGCGGAAATCTTCCAGATCATCAAAAAATAATAGCCACCCTTCACTAGATTGCAAATATCGCTGGATGGCGGCAAAAAGCTTTCTCTCACTCGTACGCTCTTTTTCGGGGAGTAAAAGTAAATCAGCAAGTGCCTGCACATCTGTATGAAATAACTCTAATGAGGAGGCTCTGATCCAGAAGATTGCTTGATATTCTTGCGGATAACGATAGGCATATTCAATAGCAATCTCGGTCTTGCCAATTCCAGCTAAACCATTGAGCGCTTGAATGCGCGTATGCCTGGCATATGCAGAAAAATAGCTGTGTATTGAGGTCAGTAACTCCTCGCGCCCCGTAAAAAAGAGGTTCTGCCTATAGGGCAAATTCGATAAAAATTTTTTGGGCCCTCGCGCTAATGTGTTTACGACACGGTCAGTAAGCTCATCTACAACCTTTTTAATCCCTTTTACTACCTCCATAAGCGCGGAATCCATATCCGGCCATAGACTGATAGGATTACCCCCAGGCGGCAAAAAGCCTGCACTATCTAGAGATAATTCACTCCAATCAACTGGACGGAGCAATACATAAATTACACGCGCCACCCCTAATTCTCGGCGTTCGAGAGCCCGCTTCATCTCCACCTCGCGACAATGATCCGAAGCCAAAAAGTCTGCGCTAAATAGTAAGACAATGATATCTGCGGTATCAAGATAGTTATCCACGATCTTTTGCCAATTACTACCAGCAGCAATAGCACTATCATACCATACATTAACATATCCAAGCGATTTTAATAAGGTTAAATGTTTTTTCAAAGCATCAAATAGGAATGTGTCCTTATCTGCCGAGGATGCGTAGGAGAAAAAGATATTGACTGGCAATGAAAACATGGCATATCCTGTCGCCTGCTTTATAGTGAAACCGATTTTTCTACATAAAACGTTTTCATATAAAAAGGACCAATCTTTTCTGGAGATCCATGTACTAGAGATTCCATCTCTCGTATTACTTAATTTTATCATACTATACATGATATGTACACAAGAAATCGCTGTTTCTTATAATGGCTCAAATAATCACCTTTACAAAAATATTCCGTCGCTCGTTTCCACACAGAGGATTCACACAAATTCTCTGCTATAATAGAAACGACTTTAGTCGAAGGAGGATCAGCCAGTGTCTCTGCAACGGAAATCGCGCTTTGGCGCTACACTTATGCTTATTGGCTCTCTACTGGCGGCAATAGGTGAAATTGTTAATCTACAAAATAGCGATATTTTGAGCTCCTCCTGGCGTCTCTCGCTTGGCCTGATTATGATTGGTACATTCATTCTCCTTATCGGTCTCCTCCCCTTTGCCTCTGTCTCAGAACAGATTAATGGCTTTGGCTTCGCCGGTTGCATTCTGATTCTGCTTGGGGGCTTGCTTTTAATCATTACTACGGCTGCCCTTGATCTGATCATTTTACCTTTCTTACTCAATCTGGCAAATACGCTGGCTTCGACGATCAACGGACCAGCCATCGCGACACAGGATGCACTCAATAAAATTATCTCAAGCTTGAATAGTCTGGGCAGTTCAGTTCTCGGCAAACTCTTTCCTGGCTCTACTCCCCATATCCCCACCGCTCAGGTTCCTCTCGCCAACGGTATTACGCTGGTAAATCAAGCCCTGGCACAACTTCATCTCCCCACAATCGACAGACTACAATGGTGGGGCCATCTTAGCTATTCAGGTGCACCCCTCACTATTGGTAGCGTGATCCTCGGCCTGACGCTGCTGCGCCGAAACAGCAATCTTCTTCTCCCTGGCATTCTCCTTATCCTTTTCGCGCTCTTAAATCTGCTCTGCGACCTTGCTCCAGCAATCCCCTTCTTCTATGGAAATATCACTGCCGCCCTGCTCTTTCTCACTCTGGCCTGGCTAGCAATACCTGCATGGTCAGCACAACGCCCAAATTCTGAAACTCAGCGAGAATAAAATAGCGATTTTTTCCCTATTGTATTCTCAACCTCAAGATAAGGCGTAATGTAAAGAGTAAATCCTTGTGTGCTCTAAAAATTTGTCTCCTACTTATCGGAGGATTTTGATGAGTTTAACTAATCCTAAAAGCATACAGACGCTTGCTGTTCCAACCCATGCCAGGACTAAAAAATGGGGGAATGCTCGTATCAGACAGAGCATCGGAGTGATCTTGTGGAGTATTGGCTTCATCATACTCATGATATCTAGCGTAATAGTTCATTCTCATCCCGGACCCTGGCCCTTTGACTTAGAAACTACGCTCTCTATCCAAAGCCTCCATCTCTGGGGATGGGTTATCGCCTGTCTGACATTTATTAATGTCTTTAATAATGGCATTCCTGCTGCGGTAGAACTAGCGCTCTGGTTTGTTATCTTATTGCTCTTACGTCAATTCCGCTATGCTCTCTTTATCGGTCTTGGACCCGCTGTTCTTGATGCTCTGAATGGATTGCTTGGCAATATTGTGGCACGAACACGTCCAAGTCCGCATCTGGTCCATGTAACTATGGCTGAGCCTACACACAGCTTTCCTTCTGGTCACATGGAACATTGCATTGTCTATTATGGTATGCTGCTGTATCTAAGCTTTACGCCACCACTACGTCAATGGCGTTATCACTGGCTCCTGCTTCCTTTCCAAATTTTTGCGGTCTTAACCATTCTTCTTGTCGGTTTTGCACGTATCGAGGCTGGTTCCCATTGGATCACTGACGTCATGGCAGGCTGCCTTTCCGGTGTTCTGCTTTTGACTATTCTTCTCCTCCTTTATCGCTGGGCACTTATCAGATTCCCCACCTCATGACGTGAGGCTCTTCCATAAACCTGCTGCTGATTAGCACTCGGCCAGCAGGCTTATGCCATAACCAGCAACAAGAGGCCTGAATAACAGGAATATCGGTATCAACACTTTCACCTACTACCTCAAGCTGATCAACTGATCGGTTATGATCAAGAAGTGATATGGCAGGTAATCTGTCTCTTGCAGTTGACGAAGATACAATCCCATATCTTTTAATTTCATTCGTAAATTTAAATGTATATATCAAACTTGCAGATGTAAAGCTACCTGATAAAGCTTGATGTTTTTTCGCACCCAGCGCGTCTCTACTGCCTCGGCAGGCGAAAAAAGTCGTCGTTCTAACGCCTCACTGGTCGGCACAAATTCATCAAGCGCGGTAACATGGGCCCAATAAAAGAGTTGATGAGAGATAGGATACGGATAGCTATAACCTTCAGGCTTCGGTCCATACATAAGCAGACGCTGAAAACCAAGCATGTGCAATGGCCCAATATGAGCGCATGTCTCCTCGTACACCTCGCGCCGTGCCGCCTCTTCAGCCGTCTCACCTGTCTCAATATGACCTCCAGGAATATCCCAACCGCGCATACTCAAACACGTCTGAAGCATGGCATCACCAGAAAATGCCAGCACCTGGGCCGTTGAAATTACATGAAGTGCAGGAGGCACGATTGAAAGCACCATCTGCCCCTCATTTGGCTGAGGCAACCAGGAGATATTTTTCTCTACATACAAAATAGTTTCACCCGTATCCATACCTATTCTTCTCGTCCTCTCCGAAAACGTTTTTGACTTTTCCCTCTTCTTTCATTATAATCTGCACAAATCTATTTGCACAAAACATGAGTTGTAGAAGAGAGGCTTGCTGGCATGAAGTACAAAACCATGCTACGATCCAGTTTTTTGAATATATTTGCGGCTATCACGACCTTTGGAGCTTATGTGATGGTGCTCATGGGCGCTATCGTCACAGAAACTGGCTCCGGTCAGGGCTGCGGTACCTCATGGCCACTCTGCCACGGCCAGTTACTTCCCGATTCAGTCTCGATCCAGGGCGCTATCGAATATAGCCACCGTATCGCCGCTGGCGCGGATAGCTTTTTGATTGGTATCCTGATGGTCTGGGCCTGGCTGGCCTATCGCCATGATTTTCGCGTTAAGCTACTCGGCGTCCTGAGCTTTCTTTTTGTGCTCATTCAAGGAGCTCTGGGAGCGGTTACGGTGATGTATGAAGGCACCTTTGAGCTACGCTATATCCTGGCGGTTCACTTCGGTTTAGCCCTGATCTCTTTCGCCTGCGTTATGCTGCTTACTCTCTACCTCTACCAGATCAGCAATAATAGACGTAAGGACCTTGACCAGCTAGCTACGCAGAAACCTGCCTCTAAAATGTTGCAATACGCCGCCTGGGGCCTGGTTGCACTCACGTATCTTGTCGTCTACACTGGTGCCCTTGTACGCCATGCCGGGGCCGTTCTCGGCTGTGGCACCCAGTGGCCCTTCTGCGGCTCCAATTTTCTCCCCAGCCTCACTCTCGCAACGGGCGTCCAGATTCTTCACCGCATGGCTGCTGGCTCGATCTGGCTCCTGATCCTGCTCTTCCTGGTTGTCGTGGTCAGACGCTATAAGGGAAGACGAGATATTGTCTCTGCAAGCTGGTGGGCTTTTCTTCTCGTCACCATTCAGGCCGCCAGCGGCGCTTCTACTGTCCTTACCGGAGGTCAACTCATTGCAGCTCTGATTCACACAACGATTATCTCCGCTCTCTTCTCTGTTCAATGCTACCTCTGTATGCAGGTCGGCTGGCCCTGGAAGCGAGCAGCCACAATAGAAGTAAATGCGCTCACCGACGAACACCTGAAACCCGTTTCTACCGCTCTTAAATAAGCAATCAGCCATCCCACGTTTTCACGGAGGGGCGGAGCTTGCCTCCGCCCACTTTTCTTTATTATCCTATAGGGACTTCCAATCTTTAAGGGCATCCTTTTTAACGCCGGACCTGACTGGGTGATCCTGAGTGAGCTAAAGGGGAAAGTATTATGCAAGGGGCTTTGCTGCCACCACTTGCTGTCTGGCAAAACTTTTATGTTATCATCGGCTCCGCTGCTGCAACACTCACAGGCTTGATGTTTGTGGTGATAACCTTGATCGTGGGCATGCAGGTTCCCAGGACTGATGAGTCGTTTGCGGCTTTCGGCACACCAAATGTGGCTCATTTTTGCGCCGCGCTCCTCGTTGCGGCTACTCTCAGCGCTCCGTGGCCAGCTATCTGGAATGTTAGCCTTCCGCTTGGCCTCTGTGGTCTCGCAGGAGTCACATATATCCTTATCGTGTTCCGGCGCGTGCGCCATCAAACAATCTACCAACCGGTACTGGAAGACTGGTTGTGGCACACGGCCCTTCCACTCATCTCCTATACAACACTGGTTGTCTCAGCTATTGCCCTTCCAGGTTTTCCCACGCTCACGCTGTTCTTCGTTGGCGCTGCTACAATTCTGTTCCTGTTTATCGGTATCCACAACGCATGGGATGCCGTGACCTATATGACCGTTCAGCGCCCTCAATTAGGGAACAGACAGAAGGAAGACCAATGAGAATGTCTTCGTGTCTACTATTCATCCCTCTCTTTTAATCTGAAGTGGAGAAGAAATATGACCCAAATCGCTGTCGTCGGAGCTGGCATTGCGGGACTGAACGCGGCTCTCACTTTGCAGGACGCCGGTCTCTCGTGTACTATCTACGAAGCGTCCAACCGCATCGGTGGCCGCATGCACTCTGATGCCACGACCTGGGCCGATGGGATGACCAGCGAGTGGTGTGGGGAATTTATCGATGCTGACCATACAACTCTTCACCAGTTGATCAAGCGTTTCGGTCTCCGCACTATTGGTACGGGAGGGAAAAGAATTAATCCGTTATCAAGCATTCTCTATTTCCACAATCGCTATTACCATGCGGAAGACCTGGCCGAGGATATGCAAGCCTTCGCACCTCTTTTACAACAACAGTTCCAGGAAGCGGGTTTCCCAACAACCCATACGCATTTTACCCCGGAAGGGCTGAGGCTCGATCATCTCAGTGTGTATGCGTGGATTGAGCAGTATGTTAGAGGTGGACACAAGAGAGCGCTGGGCCGCCTGCTAGACACTGCCTGCACAGGTTTCTATGGCCTGGATACCCATGAGCAAAGTGCCCTCAATCTGGTCTACATGTTTGGCTCGCGAGATCTGACTGAGGATTCAATCACTTCCGGACCAATGCAGGCCAGCCGTAAAATCCTGGGCGGCAACGCCCAACTACCCCTGGCTCTTGCCCACAGTCTGCCGCAAGGGTCTATCCGCCTGGGCCACCAACTCCTGACTATTGCACGCACGAGTGCTACTTCGCTGACCCTGACCTTTGCTACTACTGACGGCATTCTGGAAGTACCCTGCGACTATGTAATTCTCGCTCTCCCATTCAGTACCTTACGTCGTGTTGACTATCAACGGGCCGGATTTGATCCCCTAAAGCAGACAGCCATTGAAGAGCTGGGCTACGGCACAATCTCCAAGCTCTTCTTACAATTCGATCAGCCTTACTGGTACCAGGATGGCCCCTGGCCTCACGTGGATAATGGCTTTATAATCACCGATCTGGAGATTCAGACCTTGTGGGATACTTCTCTTGGTCAGGTCGGCTCACATGGCTTGCTCGTCGATTATACAAGCGGCCACCGGGGGGCCGCGTATACGCCATCAACTCCCTACTCTACAACGGATGATCCAAACATTCAGCACTATGCCCAGAACTGCCTCCAACATCTGGAGTCTGTCTTCCCCGGTATCAGCGCTCACTATACCGGCAAGGCGGCATTGAGCTATCCAACCGGCGACCCTTTCCTTCTCGGCAGCTACGCCTGCTGGCGTGTTGGACAATATACTGGCTTCGCTGGCTACGAGGGCGTTCCCCAGGGACCCATTCACTTTGCAGGTGAACATTGCTCAGTCGAGTTCCAGGGCTATATGGAAGGCGCAGCTAGAGAGGGCGCGCGCGCGGCGCGAGAGATTGTACAGGATCTGGCACAAGAGAAATAAGGATGCCAGTATCGAACAATAAAATATCCTCAAGGAGATGGTGCGTGAACACCGTCTCCTTGAGGAGCGTGTGACAGGATCTAGCATTTTCGTCCTGCCGGAAGAACTGCCTCTCCTGCCTTAAAACAAGATAAGAGCGTTACAACACGAAGCTGATCTCTCCACTTAACGCGTAACAGATAGCCTGACCATTAGGAAAGTAGATTTTGAAGGCATCTTCAATCATACGTCCATTTCTATCTTTACTCGGTTCCTCATGCGTAAAATTACAAATGAGTGCCTCTCCGTCTACCACATCTCCATCAAAACTACGAATGAGCTTGAGGGCGCTACGTGTAATAGTACTGCAATAAATGCTTTTCAAAATTCCCCTCCCTGTGGATACAATGAATGCATGAGATAAATTTTTACTAGCAAAACATTTCTCCGCCTGCTTGTCAAGCAAAATCTCTCTAACAGGAAAGAAGTACTCATGACAAAGAACACAATGGAGAAATAGCTCTTTTGCATCATTGCAGGGCGGTGACACCCAGGAGGTACTCAGACAGTGAGGATCAGACAGACTATGGCTAAACTGTTTGTATTTTCGATGTAACATTACCTGATGCAAATAGTATACACTACTGCACAGCTTTTTGCTCAATAGTAGTAGTTATTGATACAATATCAGATAGACCATCTTCTTCAGCCATTCACTTCGTTTATTTTCTCGTTTATTTCCTCTTAAGGTTTTCTCCATTTTGCCGATAAAACAAGTCAAAGAGCAATCTGCGCAACAATATTTTTACCAATCTTTAAGTATGCTCTAAGAATACGTCATATAGTATAGAAGAATTTTTTACGCTTGCTATTCTCTATAACATTTCTGCTTGATTGGTAAATAGAAATAAAGCCAATATGAACAAATGCAAATACTCTCTTCACTCTTCAATAAGTGAAACCCTTTGCCGAATAAGAAGAGTAAAGTAACTGATTTTTTCTATTCAAGAAACGTCTTATGAAGGAGGAAAAATAGTATGCATGGTATCGCACAAGGTCTGTTAAAACTTCTCAACGCACGCGATGTAGAAGCCCTTGCACATGCTCAACAAGTGGGCAATCTGGCTCAACAGCTCGCGCTTGCTCTCGGCTTACCAGAACCAGAAGCGCAGATGATTAAGCTCGCAGGCCAACTTCATGATATCGGCAAATTGGCCCTCCCTGATCTTTTACTTCATAAGCCGGGACCCTTGACCGAGGAAGAGCATCTCCTCATCCGTCGACATCCGGATATCGGCGCAGAAACGGTCAGTTGTATTCCCACTCTGCGCCCTATTGCTCCTCTCATCCGCGCACATCACGAACACTGGAGCGGGCAGGGTTATCCGCAAAGATTGGTTGGTGACAAAATTCCCCTGGGAGCACGAATTATCGCTATTGCGGATAGCTACGCAGTTATGATAACAGGACGCGCCTATCAACACCCCTGCTCTCCCCGCCAGGCGCTTGAAGAATTACACCGCTTCGCCGGAAGCCAATTTGATCCGCAGATAGTCGAGACTTTTATCCAAATAATCACGGCAGATCTTCCTTCTCTAGAGGATGTTGCCTGACCTGCATGAACAGTGCTCTAAGAAAAGGAAGGGGAGTGTTTCTATAAAAAAGATAGTAGTGTGCTGAGGAATAAAAAAAATCACAGAACAAAAATGCCAATATCTGCTATGAGGCAGATAGTGGCAGCAAAGAATCTTCAGGGAAAACAAGCAGGCGGATAAGAATAAGCAGTAAGGTTACGCCCCGCTATCAGCAAGACTGGGAACATATTCATGGTGAACTGTCACACTGGATGAAGCAAAAGTATTTTCATTCCAGGGCACATTCTGTACAGTGACATTGGAAAGACGCGGCTGCGCATGAAACAGCGCATGTCTCACCTCTTCAACAATCTGGTAGCTTTGCCGTAGAGACAAATTCTCATCAACCGCAATTTGTAGCTCCGCCTGTAATGTATGCCCAAGCCAGCGGACACGCGTTCCGCGCACCTGACGGACACCCGCTACCTGGAGCGCCGCCTGCTCAATACTGTCTACAACCTCTGGATCAACAGCATCCATCAAGCGTTTCCACATTGTGGCCGCTGTATCTTTGACAATAAAGAGGATCGCGACAGTAATCAGCAAGCCAACAATTGGATCGACCAGTGGATAGCCCAGCAGACTGCCAATAACGCCAAGCAAGACCGCCAGCGAAGTCAGACCATCAATTCGCGCATGTTGTCCATCAGCCACCAGCGCAGCAGAACCTATCTCGCGACCAACCCGAATACGGAAAATGGCAACGCCTTCATTACCAAGAAAACCAACAATAGCGGCAACGGCCACCCACCAGATCTGCTGTAACGGCTGTGGATGCAAGATTTTCAAAATGCTTTCGTAGCCGGCTAGCAAGGCACTGGCAAAGATCATCAACACGATCACTACACCCGCCAGATCTTCGGCGCGGCCATAGCCATAGGTATAGCGCCGATTCGCCGCCCGCCTCGCCAAAACAAAAGCGATCCAGAGTGGCACAGCAGTAAAGGCATCAGAAAAATTATGAATAGTATCAGCCAGCAGGCTTGTGCTCCCACTCAACAAGGCAATCACAACCTGAAAGAGCGCAGTCGCACCCAGACCGATCAGCGAGACCTTCAGCGCCCAGATGCCTCTGGAACTGCTCTCCAGCGCTGCATCAACTGGCGCTTCACCATGACTATGACCGTGCAAAAAAGGAATCGCCTCTTGCAAAATCCCCAGAAAGCCACTGGCATGGTCATGGCCATGCCCGTCATGGCTATGTCCATGCTCCTCATGCCCTTGCTCCTCATGCTTATGCTCGTGACCATCATGACCATCTTCATCATGATCGTGATCATGTTCCGTATGTCCATGCCCGTCATGGCTATGGCCATGTTCCTCATGACCATCCTCATCATGACTATGCTCGTGCTCATGTTCTTCGTGCTCGTCATGATTATGATTATCAGCTTCTTGCTGTTCATCAAGCTGATAAACATCAGTTATCTGTCGTTCATTCATTGCCTTCTCCCTGTCTGCCTGCTATTATCCTCATTTTTTATAAACAGGATAGCTACTACCATCCCCTTTTTAAGTACGCCTATCTGCGCATATACTCAGATAGATGTACAAAAAAAGATGATTGTCTTAACTACTCTTCCGTTGTCTTTGATGCTGATGGTCATGGCCGCCATTATGCACATGCTCCGCATGACTTTGAGCCTCGTGAATCAATGTGGGCAAATGATGGTCACTCAACGTATAATAGATAATATTCCCCTCGCGCCGTTGCTTCACCAGATGTCTATCACGCAAAAAACGGAGCTGATGCGAGATGGCCGATTCCGAAACGCCAATCAAGATCGCCAGGTCCCTCACACACACTTCATGCGTCATCAGTGCATAGAGAATCTTGAAACGCGTAGGATCTGCCAGCGATTGAAAGGCTTCGACCACAATCGACAGCGTGTCATCTGTAGGAACCAATGCTTGCAACTCCGCCACTGTCTTCGGGTCAATCGCCGTTACTTTTATCTGCTGTTCCATTGCCTCTCTCTATCTGAGTGACTACTCATATAGTACCTGATTTTTCGCCCATTGTCAAGACGCTATCCCGCTACGCTTAATCAGTGAAGCTCCCTCTGGGTCGAGACCACTTTCATTTGAACTAATCTCAACCCACAACCACTAGTATGGAGACAGAGGAGATAAGCTCCGCCCGCTTATCCATCTGATCGCTTTTCAACTACGCTGTGTTGTATGAGGATCAAATTTCCCCAGGGATCTAGAACACTAAGGCCATTATCCTGTTCTTGATACCTTATTCCTCCCGCAGTCAGACGCGCTTGAACCGGCTCCAATGCAGCACGATCCGGCACAAGAATTTCGTATACTTCAAGGCCTGCCGCATTCTTCGGAGTCTGCCCGGCCCCTCGCGATTCCCAGATGTTCAAACCAATATGATGGTGATAACCACCCGCGCTGATAAAGAGTGCACTCGGCATCTGCTGTACGATATCAAAGCCTAGCGTTGTATGATAAAAGTCTCTCGCCTGAGCAATATTCCCTACACGTAGATGAATATGTCCAACAGTAGTACCAGCAGGCATATGCTCCCAGGGACGGCCACTACGCCGGGCCTCTTCCATCAGACCTCGAATGTCCACTGGATCAGTACCCATAGCGACCATACCGTTTCTCCATGTCCATTCTGAGCGGGGACGATCACGGTAGACCTCTAAACCATTTTCATCTGGATCAGACAGGTAGAGTGCCTCACTAACAAGGTGATCACCCTGACCAATCTCCAGACCAGCTTCGGCAATACGCAATAAGAAACGTCCGAGATCTGTCCGGGTTGGTAGCAAAATAGCTACATGATAAAGCCCAGTCGCATTTCTCGGCTGAGGTGCCGCGCCCGCAACCTCTATTAAACGCAACAAGCCAGGACCACTCTCAGCACCCAGCACAACCGTCCCCGCAGTCTCTTCTTTTACCTGAAATCCTAGAATATCAACATAATACGCGAGTGAACGTGCCATCTGAGCGACGCGCAACGTAACCATGCCAATATGGGTGGCGGGATGAATTGAGGTTGGAGTCAACGAAGTTACCTGTTCCATGATAGTTTCCTTTTCTCTTACTATATACCTTCCGTCCTACTTCCCCTGACCGCTCTTCTTGATAGGATGGAAAACTCGCGTAGGGCAGATCGGCTTGCCCGTCTCCGGTTCCCTTCCACCATTTCGCCAGACGTTATTCATCCTCCAATGGAAGACGGTCATGGTACTACCTACGGAATAGTTCGATATGAAATTATAATCAGCTTACAATTAGTAACCATTGGAACAGGGGAAATATTTCCTCCTTAAAAGAAGGAAATGAGAAGATGATCAGAATCCTGCCAGAGAAGGCAATGAGAACTGTATGTTATGAGATCTCGTTCGGCATATTACTAGAAACCAGTACGGCAACCTCTTGTTTTTCAGACGTCACTTCGGCTCGCTACTGCACCTGTATTCACCTGAATATGATCGTATCCTCTCACCTTATAGATAAGCGTCGATACTACCCAACTAAGAATGAAAATGCCGATAATCAGACCACCCAGGAAACCAAAATCGAGATTAGTGACAGAATCCCAGAAGCCACCGGAGAGATGGAGCAGACTGGCAAAGACAGAGACGACCTCAATCGTACCTACAACGAGGGCTACCAGCACAGAAACGAGTGTAATATTTAGATTATAATACAGTTTGCGGACCGGTTTGACAAAGGCCCAGCCATACGCGCCAAGCATCAGAATACCATCGGTAGTGTCTAACAAACACATTCCAGCCGTAAACAGTAATGGAAAGATCAAGATATAGGGAATTGGCAGACCTTTTCCGACTTCTACCGCTGAGATACCCAGAATACCTACCTCTGTCGCGGTATCAAATCCCAGACCGAAGAGAAAACCAACCAGATACATTTTCCAGCTTTTGTCTACCAGCCGCAACAATGGACGAAAAAAACGCCCCATAATACCACGCTGATTTAAGAATTCATCCAGGCTCTGCTCGCTATACTCTTCACCGCGCTTCACCTTCTGAAACATACGAAATACTTCTAATAGCACCAACAGGTTGATAAGCGCGATGAGATACAGAAAGAGTGCAGAAACTGATGTACCAATCAGGCCACCTGCGCTTTTGAGGGCCGGAATTGCCGTCTGAATCACCGTTGCAGCAATGGCGATGGCAATTGAGAGCAAGAACACCACTGTTGAATGACCCAAAGAGAAGAAAAAGCCTACCGCAATAGGACGTTTATTCTCCTGCATAAGCTTGCGTGTGACATTATCAATCGCGGAAATATGATCCGCATCGACAGAATGACGCAAGCCAAAAGTATAAGCAAGCAGGGCTGTCCCCATTAAGGCTGGATATTGCAAGGAAAATCCTAGAAAAGCAGCCACCCAGACGAGTAGATTAAAGGTGATCAATAAAATATAAATACCGATAATTTTTCGTCGAACATCAGTTGAACCATCACTAAACACATGTGAAAGCGCTGAAATGCTAAATTGACTGCTCATGGAACCTCCTACATAAAGAAGCTGGTGAAATACTTCGCAAAAATCTATCTACGATTATCTATTCCTTACCGTGGGTCACATAGCGGTTACTCCTATTTCTTATCCTGGAACGAGTGTAACATAGGTTTTTCCCATTTGCAATAAATTCGCAATAGATAAATTTGTATTTGTAGGAATTCTTCTCATTAGCTCAAGCATAAGGTGAGAAGAGCATCTCAATAAATGATTTCAAGTAATGAAACAAAGTATAGGAACGCTTTGTTGAATAAAATTTTCTTTATTCAACAAAGCATTCTTTCCTACATTTTTCCTAACAAGCGGGCCAGGCGAGCTTGTTCGTTTTTAGCATCCTCTACAACAACTGGCATAACCAGCAATTCATCCAGGCCCTGCTCTAACAAAGCATTCAGCCGCGCTTGAATAGTTACTTCATCACCAGAAACGACAAGATTATCGATCAGAGCAGCGGATATCTTGCCACCTTCTTCAACCGGAAAACCGGCATCGGCAAACATACTGGCATAGAAGGGAAGTTGTCCATAGCGGCCAAGCTGTTTACGGGCAGCGGCTAATACTGCTGGACGCTCTGCACTCATGGCAACGGGTATATGTGCAATCAAGGGAGGTACGGGACGGCCACTATGGGCGGCACCTCTGCGCAAGGCAGGTAAGGCTTTCTGCAAAAGAAAAGCTGCCGGACTGACCCAGGAGATCGCTCCATCAGCCATCTCGCCCGCTAGTTGATACGCGCCTTCACGTAACGTAGAGATAAGAAGTGGCGTCTGAGTTGTGCGAGGAAGAGTACTTTTCACCGTATAAAATTGCCCGGAAAAATCGATCTTTCCCTCCCAGAGCAGACCACGCAAAATAGTGATGTACTCGCGCAGATGCTCAAGGGGAGTTTTCATGGGAATCCCATACATGCCCTCGATTATCGGGCGATGGCTTGGTCCAATCCCCAGGCGCAAGCGACCAGGAGCCAGGTCATCCAGGGCGAGCGATTGCTGGGCCATGACAAGAGGATGGCGTGGATAGGTAGGCACAATCGAAGTACCCAGGCGTAGATTCTTTGTTCTGATAGCAGCAGCAGCAAAAAGCGTGAGAGTATCAGCAGTCCCTTGCGTCATCCAGATCTGCTGTAAACCAGCCTCTTCAGCAGCCACAAGTGTCTCAACCGCGATACTTGCATCTGCACCAGATACTGCCAGGCCAATACGCTCACGAATTGGTTTCTGATTGGTTAAAGACTGGCCCACTGGCCGTGTTTCATCCAAAGCCATACTTTTCTTCCTTCTTTGTTTCTTTCCTACAATCCCATAAAAAATTTATACTCACTATTCACCTTGAACATAGCACGCAGCTTTTTCAAGCGTCAAGCGCATCCACAGTCTATACCCAGAAACCATCTCTTTTTGTGATATGCTTACGTACTATTAGTAAGAGATACAAATACGATTTCCGGAGCACTATGATTTTGTTTCTACTCTTCGATGGTAATCATCAGGGTGGATGCAAAAACTGGTCAAAATCAGGTTTTCTGTTGCAGCATATGAATGAAAAATGGATGGAATATATGCGTAGGACGTATGCCAGCGCCTGGCTTTGCATAGTATTGGCACTGGCACTAAGTGGTTGCAATTTCACGCAATCAGCATTTGCGAGAATGACCGATACAATCAGCGGTGCATTCTCCGCCGCCTCTACTACTCTGACCTATTTCCACACAAACAAATTGACCTATGTTTATACCACTTCCAGCTTTGAAAACTATGCAAGCGAATTGAATGGTCTGGACCAAAAGCTTCCTTCACAGACCGGAGCACCTGAGCGCCAAAAGATTTAACAATTGCTTGTGCTCTACCAACCCGCTATGCAAGCACTAGAACATCCTTGCCTGGAAAGCTCCTGTCAATGGCGCGAACAGGTGGCAGCTATTGATCGAGCAAGCAAGGCGTTTCAGGAGGCCAGTAACGCATGAAAAAATGGCTCTCCCTTACGCTCGGTATTGTGACGGCCACCGGCGGTTTCCTGGATGCCGGTACGATCTCTACCGCTGGCGAGGCAGGCGCAAAGTTTGGTCTCGGCCTAATCTGGGTGGTCTTGCTCGCAACTATTGCCGTTATTCTCCTGGTTGAGATGATTGGTCGCTTCACTGCTATCTCCCAGAAAACATATGCGGATGCTATTCGCGAAAACTTTGGCTTTAAGTTTTTCCTGGTTCCGCTGACCGCCGAGATCATCGCTGAAAGTTTGTTACTGGCGGCTGAACTTGGTGGCATGGCAATTGCCCTTTCACTCCTGACGGGTATTTCCTGGCATATCCTCTTTCCGCTTGCCGCTCTTTTAGTATTTGCTATGGCCTGGCGAGCACCTTTCGACTGGATTGAGAATGGTCCAGCACTGCTAGGGCTCCTGATTATCTCCTTTGTCGTTGCCGTCTTTGTATTACATGGACCTCCAGCAGAGGCCTGGTCTACGCTCTGGCATCCGCAGATTCCAGATGGTAACGGGGCGGATTACCTGTATCTGGCTGCGGCCACACTTGGCTCAACCATCAGTCCCTATATGCTCTATTTCTATTCTTCTGGTGCACGCGAAGAAAACTGGTCAGGAAATTCACTTCTTCTGAACCGAGTTACTGCGTTCGCAGGTATGGGCTTTGGCAGTATGGGTTCACTGGCTATTATCTTTTTAGCAACTATTGTGCTTCGACCATTACATTTGAACGCCAGTACGCTTGGCGAGGTCGGCTTGCCAATGGCACAGGCATTTGGGAAGCTCGGCAGTACACTTTTCGCTATCGTCCTTTTCACCACCTGCTTCGGTGCTGCCCTGGAAGTAGTCCTGGGTGTCTCCTATCTCTTCGCCCAGGGCTTTGGTTGGGAATGGGGCGAAGGCAAAAAACCTGTCCAGGCCGCACGTTTTAACCTCACCATTCTTATTTTCTTACTCGTCGCCACGGTAATTGGCCTATTAGGCACAGATCCACTCCAACTCGCCCTGTTTGCTTCGACGGTGATTGCCCTGTTTCTGCCAATTTCGCTGCTACCCTTTCTGATCTTAATGAATGATGCACAATATCTTGGCGACAAGATCAATGGCCGTATGAGCAATATCGCGATAATTTGTATTCTACTCATCGCTTTCATAGTGGCCCTGGTCTCACTGCCACTGGAAATCATTACCGGAGGAGGCTAGCAAACATGCCAGATTATCATGAAGATGAACTTTTCTCTATTCGAGATCTCATCGACTCTCAGTTAGAGACCAGCGACGATGTGGAAATTGGCCGCGTGGCTGATCTTGAAGCTGTATGGCGCGAGGATGGTACGCTTGTATTGACCTCAGTCTTTACGGGACCTCAGGCATTAGCCGGGCGTTTCTCACCTGCGTTGCGCCATTTAGTCCGTAAACTCTTTCGAGACCATTTTGATTATCGTATCTCGCTTCACGAAATCGAGAGCTCCGGCCCGACGCTTCGCTTGAGAGGAAAAGCGGCAGAGTATCCATTGGGGAGTTCCGAGCGCTGGATTGCGAAAAATATACTTCGTTGGATACCAGGAAGTGGCTACTCAGATGCAGCAACAGAATAAAACACAGAACACGCTCTACGTTAGCGATCTTCTAGAATGCAAAATCGTTGACGCAAACGGCAAACTTATCGGTCATGTCGCTGATATTCAACTAACGCCAGCGCCAGAGTATCGCATTTGCGCCTTCTTCTTTGGTCCACGCGGCTGGCTATACCGTCTCCACGTACTCAATCCCTTTGAAAAACGCCAGACCTCACCGGCTAAGCCGGACAAGATACTCTGGGAAGCAATCGAACGTATTGACCCTCCAATTATTACACTGAAATCGGGCATTGATATGAGCTAATCTCATATCTTCGTCATCTGCTAAAGATCTCCGTTGCTTCTGCGGCTGTCGGTACTTTACGTATATTCTCTTCGGTAAAGGCTTGAGCCGCAGGATAGCCACTTTCCCTCACCTGCTGCGCCGCCATCTCCACATTGTACATCGTCCTGCGAAACTCGCATCCTTGCGGTCCCAGCAGAAGCCAGTATGCTCCAGGAGCATCAGCATAAGGCATTCCCACACTACCAGCATTCAGCACGCGTATATCTCCCAGGTGCAGCTCAAACTGTATATGCGTATGACCACAAACAACAATCTGTTGCTTTATATCAGCAAAAATAGTGTTCAGCCGCGTCGGAGGAGTAATAGGAGTAAATATCTCCTCATCGCTACGCGGTTGGCATGACAGAACAGCACATTGACTGAATCTTCAAGAGAGAGCGTTATCTGTCCAGGGAGATGTGCCAGATAATCGCGCTGGAATTGTTCTATCTGCTGGGCAACCCAACATGTCTCCTCACGGATCGCCTCCGGTACTTTCAAAGCCAATGGCAGATCATCAAAAGCAGTCACAACCTCACGATCTCCATTTCCTCGCAGAGCTTGTACCTTGTTTCCCAGCTGGCTCAGTCGTTCCAGCGTTTGCCTCGGCATTGGACCAGAGACAATATCTCCCCCCACAACAATTAAATCTGGTTATTACGAGGAAACAGGCCTGATTGGGACGATCATTCGATTTCTTTTCACCATCCCTTATGATCTGGGAACCTCAGCAATCTTTTCTTATTGAGGTTGATCCTGATGGAGTACTAGGACTTTCAACTTCAGATCCAGCAGTAACTAAGAGGCTAGGAAACCTCACACCTTCGATCAGATCGACGTTGATCTCCATTGACCAATTTTTGCTCGAGGATGCGGATCAAGAAGTCAAGTGGCTCAAAGCACAAGTGTTACAGATGTTGTGCATTTCGGTTGGAAGCGTCGTCGAAAAACCGGAAAGTCGGGTCGCAGAGGATTAGCCTCACCTCAAGCAAAGCTCAAGGATCACCAGATCCAGAAGAGGGCTGGTTTTCAACATGCAGCAAAAACCTCATGTTAGCGGCAATGCGTGACTGTTGCACTGGTTCCCCGGATTGAAGAACGATCAAGTCGCTCTGATGAGTTGGTGGACCACAAAAGGAGACTACGCCACCAGCATTAGAGTACCGGAAGAAGCGTTTCTGTGAACATGTGTCATAAAGTGCGGTAATCTGCTCACACACGTGTTCGATCGGGATATGCTTCTGACCGTCCCTTCAGTTACTTCAAACTCTCCAAGTACAATTCCTCATTCGCTTTAGAAAGCTTATTTCCGCATCTCAACAGCATACTAGATATGAGGCTCGCACAAGCAAAAGACTATATGAGCCAAGATGCTTGTTGATATCCCAACGTATGAAGCTTCCTTGCGACATCTGGTGGCACCGGTCTGGCATCCGAGCTACTCCTACCAGTTGTATGTGGTCAAAGTTCTGTACACAGAAGCTCTAGTATCCGATCCCGAACGAGCTGATCTCGACAAGCAAAAAACATGGAAGATGTTTTTCCCCATCGAAGACGCTCCCTGATTTAAACCAGTTTTCTTATAAAAGCGATTTCTCTGGATCCTCGTATCTGAAGTGACAATCGCGTACTTGCTTGTATCGAGCTAATCTTCCTATCTTCGTCATCTGCTCAAACCACTCCACAGATCTCCGTTGCTTCTGCGGCTGTCAGTACTTTACGTATATTCTCTTCGGCAAAGGCTTGAGCCGCAGGATAGCCACTTTCCCTCACCTGCTGCGCTGCCATCTCCACAAATGGCTGGGTTGCAAGGACGATGATAGCCTTTTCTTCCACATCCTTGACTACCCCCAGTATTTAATGTATTTTTAATTTTCAAGAAGGTAAAAGGGACTTATTACTTCTCTACGACTTTCTTTATTGAAAGGGTATAAAAAACATTGAAGACGTATCTCCAAACCCACATTATCACGCTTCTACTTATTGCTATAGTATTTGTGGGTACCAGCGCATGTACCAGTACATCCAACCAGAGTTCAGGCGGATCACAGGCACAATCACAAAACACTGCTCAACCTGATGACATGTCGGGCGAAAATCCTTCACCCTCCGCAACATCAATAGGTGGAACTACATCAACTACACAGACGACGCCACCTAAAACCACGGCAACCGCCACTATCTCAGGTACAATCGTCGCTACGCCAACAGTGAAAGCAGGCAGAGGAACGTATCCTACGCCAACACCTGACAGTTCGGGGAAGACAATTCCGACTCCAACACCTCAACCCATAGCCACATTAGCCCCAACGCCGACGCCACTGCCAGCAGCGACACCGACACCTGCCAGCACCAGCTATCATCAAGTGGGAACAATGCCGCTGCCTCACATGAATCTCTGGGCACTGGAGTTTCGACATTAGCTGGGTTGATCCACAAACTAATCAGTATTATCTGGCTGATCGTGATAATAAAGGCATCGATATATTCGACTTAAATACGCAAGAATTTATAACGACCATTGGTGGCTTCGCCGGTCCTAACGGTGTTGTTGCTGATAACCTGGGTCAACTGTGGGTAGGCGATGCCGACAGCACCATGAAAGTGATTAATCTCACATCGCGTACAATCATTGCGACTATACCGACTGGTGGTAGCCAGGTCACCGATGAAATTGCCTACGATCCACAAGATCAACTCATTATAGCGAGTAATGGTGATGACAGTGTCCCTTTCGTAACCCTCATCTCTGCAACGACCCATACGATAGTAAGTAAAATCAAGATTGCAGGTGCAGAGGGATTAGAGCAGCCTGCATGGGATGATCAGAGCCATCTCTTTTATATTTCAGTTCCAAAGACAGCACAAAATCCGGGTGGTGAAATTGCCATTATCGATCCACAAAAAGGAAGCGTCATCAATACAGTACCATTAAGCGCATGCAATCCAACTGGTTTTGCCATTGGCCCGAATCGTCAGGCGCTGATTGGCTGCGATGGGCATCCAGTCATCATGGATCTCACGGCCTGGACTGTTGTAGCAACGCTTAACCAGACAAACGGCTGTGACGAAGTATGGTATAACAGTGGCGACCAGCACTATTACCTGGCGGCAGATGGTAACAACTCCGGTCCAGTACTCAGTATCGTCGATGCCCAGACAGATACAGTAATACAGAATATCCCTACAAAAAGCGGTTCGCATTCAGTAGCAGCTAATTCAGCGACGAACATGGTAATGGTACCAACAGTGGGAGTAGGCATTGTCCTCTATGCACCGCAATAAAATGAGGCTTCCTTATCACGATAGGTCAATGCTTCCTACGCTCTCGTTTGTTAGCTAGCAACATTCCTTCTTCTCCTGATTTTCTGCTATTCTTAGAGACGGGGCAAGGCGATGCTTGATAATCCTATCTGATTTGCCTTAATTGCCTTAATAGGAAAGAGCACGGTGAAAAACATATTTTCTGGACAGATCATCGATGCCTGGGCACAACCGGTCCTGAAAGAGGGCTTCCTTCCAGAAGTCGTACGGCTTTTTGAACAATCAGGATCAGCCCATCTACTGGGCACAGATCTCTCGGCAGAGCAACTCGTTGAAATGATGGACAATGCTGGGGTAGAGCGGGTGATGCTTTGTGCCTGGCATCGACTTGGTCAGTGGGTCATCAGCAATGATCGCATCGCGACGTTTGTGCAACAGTTTCCTGAGCGGTTTGTGGGCGTGGCAGCCGTCAATCTGGAGAAGCCCATTGAGGCGGTCCACGAGTTGAAACGGGCCGTCAAGGACCTGGGGTTTAAAGCCCTGCGGGTGGTTCCCTGGCTGTGGAATTGTCCCCCCAACGACAAGTTCTACTTTCCCCTCTATGTCACTTGTATTGAGCTCGATATTCCTTTTTGTACCCAGGTGGGCCAGACCGGCCCCCTCATGCCTTCCGAAACCGGACGTCCGGTTCCCTACCTCGATGAGGTCGCCCTCATTTTCCCCCAGTTACGTATTGTTGCGGGACATATTGGGCATCCCTGGACGGACGAAATGATCGGCGTTGCCTGGAAGCATGAAAATGTCTTTATTGATACCTCTGCCTACGCGCCACGCTACTATCCTGCACAACTCGTGCATTACCTGAAAACGTATGGGCAAGAGAAAGTGCTCTTTGGGACAAACTTTCCCCAACTGTCTTGGGAGAAGTGTGTCCAACAGGTTCATGCGATGAACTTACCAACAGAGATTCAAACGAAGTTTTTGAGTGGAAACGCTCGTCGCGTCTTTCGTCTCGATTGAAGCAGCAGTTAAGATTCTCACATGCCGTCTCTACGACTTCTTTCATGACAACTTGTTAGTGGCGTGACGCTTTCGCGCCAGGGTGTGACGATAAAAGCGTTGTCTACATGCCTGAGAGAAAAAGCGTCTCGCTTCCCCACGACTCCTGCTTCTATCGATCACGCGGCCACAGCCACAAGCGCATTGGGAGAAGCGTTCTGGCTCAGGTGTCACTACCTCTATAGCGGCAACAGCTTCTGCCTGCCTTATCTCTTGCAATAGTCGCTCCAGGATGGTGCGAGTTTTTTCCGTCTCTGGATGCTCACACCCAAGCGCTTGTTCACGAATTGTGAGAGCTCGCTGATAGAGTGTTAACGCCTCAGCAGTCTGATGCAGCTGATGAAAGACGGAATGCGAGATCATACAGGGTTTCAGCAACATCGGGATGCCAGAGCCCCAGACGTTCCTGGCAAATCGTTAGCGCACGTTGATAAAGGGCTTTAGCTTGCTTATACTGGCCGTGCTGTTGAGCAATGATTGCCAATCCATTGAGGGGATGGGCAACATCAGGATGCTGCGAATCGAAGACGCTTTCAAAGATGTGCTGAGCTCGTAGATACAACTGTTCCGCCTGCTCTTTCTTCCCTTGCTTTCTGTAGAGGGTTGCCAGGGCAGTCAAGCACCGCGGCTGTCTCCGTATGGTCAGACCCCAGACACTGCTCTAGAACCGCCAATGCTTGCAGATATCCCTGTTCTGCTTGCTTATCATCCCCCTGTCGCTCTTCGAGAGTCGCCAGCGTACTTCTACACTTGGCTGTGTCTGGATGGGTTGCTCCTACCTGTTGCTCATAGATATGCAAGGCGCTCTGAGCCAGGGATGCTGCTTGCTCGTATTTTCCCTGTTTCAGAAAAAGCCTGGCCAGATTGTGCAAGCCCGTGGCGGTTCGCACATGTTCAGGTCCCAACATCTGCTGACGAATGCTCAAGGAACGTCGGAGCAAGGGCTCAGCGGCCTCATACTTGCCCTGTTCCACGTAAAAGGTTGCCAGATTGTTGAGGCTAAAGGTCATATCGGGGTGGATAGCTTCCTGCTTATGCTCCCAGGCCGTGAGTGCACGATGATACCACAGCTCAGCTTGTTCATATTTGCCCTGTTTGTGAAAGAGACGTGCTATATTGTCGAGGATAGTGGGAAGGAGCGTTTCCCACGGACAAGATTTCCAGATGCGCTGATACATGGCCTCAGCCATCTCATATTTTCCTTGATAGTAGTAGAGCAATGCCAGGTCATTCAGATTAGAGGCTATATGAGGATGATCGAGCCCCAGATGGCACTCATAGAGAGCCTGAGCATCCTGGAACGGACGTTCAGCCTCCTTATATTTTCCCTGCCGCCACAGGAGCGTCGCCAGAGCATTCAGATTATTTGCTACCGCAACTGGATCGCGCTCGGGCTGGTGCTCTCGGATCACCAGAGCCTGCCTGAGAAAGCGATCGGCTTCTTCATAACGACCACGCTCCAGGAGATAATATCCCGCATGGTAGAGCAATCGGCCCGCCTCTGGAATGTAAAGCTCATACTGGAGAATGTGGAGCAGGCAAATGTGGGCATGGGAAATAGAGCGTTCACATACCTGCCAGTTTGCAAACTCTACATCAGGAAAAGCGGCATTGACAGCCTGAATGGCACGCATGCCCCATAGCGCTCTGGAGGCGGGCCCCATCGACTCTTTCATCACCACCTGCACCAACCGATGGAGGGAAAGTGTCTGCTCCTGCGCATGGCGATGGATGAGGGAATAGGTAGAGAGGGTGCTGATAACTTCGTTCCACTGGAGAGGCTCTCCGGCAACTAGTCTCAGGGACTCTCCTAGCACAGGAGCTCCCTTGACGATAATCTCCTCAGAAATAGCATCGGGATACAGGAATGCACACAGGCGTAACAGGTCAGATGCTGCTACACTGGCCTTTTCCACACGCTGTAACAACAACGAGAGAGTCGTCGCTACCGAGAGGGGATGATCAGTCGCCATCTTCCCACGCCGTGCGAGCAGATCTCCTTGCCTCATCTGATAGAGAGAAAGATAGTCTTGCAGACTGCACGCAGTCTCCTCTATATAAGCACCCACCTGATCAAGAGCCAGAGGCAACCCTCCTAAAAGAGTTACCAACTCTTGCGCCGCCGCATATTCCTGGGGAGCATGCAGACAGAACGCTTGTAGGAGCGTTTCATCTCCCGATACCTCAAGAAGCCTTGCTCGTCGCAGCAAGAAATATATCCCATCTTCTTGTGACATCGTTGTGAGTTTTATGCCGAAAGCCAGTGTCCCCTGAGCTAGACGACGTGTCGTAATCAGAACCGCTCCCTGACGTATCGATGGCAGATATTGGTGGAGTAATTCTCCATCCTCCAGATTATCCCAGATGAGGAGCCACCCATCATGAGCAGTAAGCCAGCGCTGTACTACCACAATGATACCCCGCTGATCCGCTCCCTGGCACTCTCGTAATTGCAAAAGCTCTGCTATGGAAAGAAAGCTCGTGATGATCGTCTCCATACTTTCTGCATGAACCCATAAGACTGCCGTATATTCCAGAGCATAACGATAGGCATATTCAGTAGCAAGTTGTGTTTTGCCAATTCCTCCCAAACCATAGAGCGCATACGACCTGCTATATTCAGCATCCTGTTGTCCATTGAGATAGTGATGCAATTGCTTTAGTTCTTCCTGGTATCCAGTAAAAAATGGATTGCGTGGATAGGGAATGCCCCAGGGCGGTGCCAGTGCGGTAAAACTTGCTTCGAGAAACTGACGCGCCTCTAACGCATTTAGTTTCAATAATCTGATCAGTTCAAGAACTGTTCTCTTGTTCTCAGGAAGAAAGTCTCCCTGTTCCCAGCGGCTGATAGCGTTGCGATGCACTCCAATCCCAGTTGCAACCTGTTGTTGTGTCAACCCGTTCCGCTTGCGGAAGGCTCTCAGTATTTCTCCAAATGCTTCAAGATCAGCAAGATCCTCCATAAATTTTTTTGACTCCTTCTTTTTTCTTTCTCCCCATCCATCTGAACCCTAATGCACCATCCTATAGTGCACAGCTTATTTTATACTAACGCCAGTTGTAGCAAAAGACTTTTGCACCATTCAATATTCTGGCTAAACGCCTATTGATCTCCATTCTGAGATCTAAAGTAATCGAGTGCAAAAAAAGACAAGTGCACAAGAAATACAAATTTAATTAACAGGAGAACTCTTATGGTTTCTAATCAATACGAAGACTACACCACTAGTCCCTTTGGAAATGCAATTCCGCAAGCAGTTTCGCATCATCCCAAAGGTCTACTGCGCATTGCTGACTTAGCCGTCTCCATTGAAGGTGAATTGGTACCTGTAGTTGATATTATGCTTGGTAGCCAGATGCCAATCTATTTCGAACATCATATCCTGCTCTGGAAACATCCGAATGTTCAGATTGGCTTTAAATCGCTCAAGGGAGCTGCAAAACGCATCTTTGCGGGCTTGCAAGTCTTCGTTACTGAGGCACATGGACCGGGCAACATCGCCATGTCGCGCGATTCTGTTGGTCAGATCGTCGCTCTGCGCCTGCAACCTGGACAAACGGTTGAGGTTCGTGAGCATCAATTCCTGATGGCCACAGGCAATGTGAATTATAATTTCACCTTTGTCAAAGGAACATCCAACATCCTGCTGAGCCGCACAGGATTATTCATCGATCAATTCACGGCTCAGGGAGGAGAAGGACTGCTGCTACTTCATGGCTATGGTAACGTCTTTGAGAAAACTCTGGCCCCCGGAGAAGTCCTGGATGTCGAGCCTGGTGCCTGGCTATGGAAAGATCCCTCTGTACAAATGGCGGTCACTACCGTTGCTGGTTCACAACGTGGAGGAGGTTTGTTAGGTGCCATTGGTGGGATGCTAGCTGGTGGATCGTTTGTCCTCAATCGCTTCACAGGCCCTGGACGCCTGGGCATACAGTCTATGAGCTATCATCCCCCTACTCCTGAGGACTCGAATACAAGCAACTCGTAAAAATGTCTCTGTTGGGAAGATGGCGCTCGCTTTGCGCGTGATCAAACTGGCTGGCTCTCCCATTAACTGAAAAGAATCTGGTATCCGCAATCTGTTTCATATCATCGATGCGATTCCCGGCTTCATCCCGTATCTGTTGGCGGCGATCCTGATGTGGAAATCACCAGCGAAGCAGCCCGGGTGATCTCATCACATAACTTCGTGGTTCCTCGCCGCTAAGACGGTTTATCAATCCGCCCTTCGTCTACCTGAGCACCAGGATCATTGTTCAAATTCCGCTAGTTTTAAATTTGGGATTTACTCTGGAGTTACAATAAATACATCTAAAAAATAGTGCAGTACGTGTACCTCTATAAGGAATAATCTTATCTTTATCATAAAGCGGAGGAATCGTATGACCCAGACATCAGACTCCCATCCCTCTGGACAGGTGAGCCCAACAGCCGAACTCACTGCTGGCAACGAAAAACGTGGAGATGCCAGACGACGCCATATCATCGAAACCATCCTCTGGTTTATTGGCCTGTTTGCCCTGGGTGCAGCTTGCTTGATTATGCATCAACATCCACAACCGTTTCCCGGCGAAGTCAATTTCTCGCGCTCAATCCAGGCTCTACAAATGCCTGCCTGGATTTTTACAATTGTGATGTTTTATAGCTCCCTTAATGATATTCCCCCCTCAATTATTGCTACTGTCGTCCTGGTGGTGTTTATGCTGGCAATGCGCTGGTGGCAACAGGGCATTTTCTTCGCGCTCACCGTTATGATTGCCAATGGGATCGATGCTCTGCTCGGTGACTTTGTTGGCCGACCACGCCCAACTCCAAATCTGATCCATGTCCATACTAAGCTGACCTTTAACAGTTTCCCTTCCGGTCATACTGAGCATGATACTGTTTTCTATGGCTTCTTGCTCTACCTCAGCCTCACAAGACCTGTCAGGGAATGGCGCTACCACTGGTGGCTACTGCCTTTGCAGCTCTTTGCCGTTTCTGCCATTCTGATTATCGGTTTCTCCCGTCTCTACGAGGGCGAACATTGGATTACGGACGTTCTGGGCGGCTATCTCTCAGGCCTGGTCTGGCTCTTCTTGTCCATCTTCCTCTATCGCTGGGTCACCGACTGGCGTGCACGACGACAAGCAACCAGGCAAACTGCATCGGAAGCAGTCGTTCAATAATCAAAAACTTGCTCTCAACTACCCTTGAGAATTAGCATGAATGAAAAAAAGGCCCCGACTTTTTGGCACTGCTGTTTGCGTGTTTGTAGGCCGTATCCTATAATGAAAGCACTTATAGCTATTTCGGCTTAACATGCAAACAAAAATGCCATGATTCACTCTTTTCTCTCATTGTATCGCAATTGATTTTTTTATTATGTGCATTAGTAAGGAAGGTGAGATGCATAAGCTTACCTGGAAGAAACGTATCCAATCCTGGATTGTCGCGTTTTTTAGACCGTCTCATCCTACGCTTATAGAGATTGTCAAACGCGTATTGGCGGGTTTATTCGTTGCTCAATCTCTGACCGTTACTGTCTTAATCTGTATCTCGGCTCTACGTCGGCGGAAAAAACAGGAGCATGGCTTCCCACATATTGAACTGAAAGAGGTTCGCGTTGGAGAAAATTCTCTTCAGCTCTATTCCTATGGGAGAGAACTCTTTGATGTGATGCTAGCGACAATAGAGGATGCGAAAGAGTTCATTTATTTTGAAACCTTTATCTGGAAAAATGATGCAGTTGGGCAAGAATTCAAAGAGGCCCTGGAGAAAAAAGCGGCTGAGGGAGTAGCAGTCTACGTAATCTTCGATAAGTTTGGCAATCTGGTAGTGCCTCCTGAATTTTATAAATCGTTCTCCCCCAAGAATTCATCGTTTAGAATATCAATTTATTAGCCGTCCCTGGCACCTGCTGGATCTACGGCGCTACTCGTTAGACCATCGCAAACTTTTAATTGTAGATGGCACGGCCAGCTTTATTGGTGGCTATAATATTGGTAGCGCCTATGCTTATGAATGGCGCGATACGCACTTACGTATTCATGGTCCCGCCTCCGCCAACCTTGCGCACTCTTTTATCGACTTCTGGAATCGCTTCTCCAGCGGGAAAAAAGTTATTGAACATCGCCACACCCGTAATTTTGATCCGCTTATCACTGTACACGGCAACGATGCATTGCGCCTGACCTTTCCTATTCGTGATCTTTATATCTCCGCGATTGATCGGGCAGATCACTATATCCTGCTTACCAATGCCTATTTTGTGCCGGATCATGTCCTGCTAGAAGCGCTCAAAGAGGCTGCTCAGCGCGGAGTAGACGTGCACATTCTTGTACCCTGGGTATCAAACCATATTCTTACCGACTGGGTATCCCATTGTTATTTCTCGGAATGCCTGGAGGCTGGCATCCGCATCTTCGGTTATAGACATACCATGCTGCATGCCAAAACCTGTACAATTGATGGCCAGTGGTCAACTGTCGGAACGGCCAATCTGGACCGTCTCAGTTCAATTGGCAATTATGAAGTCAATGTCGAGATCTATAGTACTGCATTTGCTCAGCAGATGGAGGCGCTTTTTCGCTGTGATACCTCTGATATCTTCGAGTTGACAGCTAAAGATTGGCATAGCCGCAAATGGTATATAAAAGTAAGTGAGCGGCTTTTGAAGCCACTACGATTTATCATGTAAAACAAAATCTGGCTAAAAAGGGGAGAATGTGATTAGGAGTTTTATCGCTGGTATGTTGCTACTGCTGACGCTGCTAGTAATTATTGCAGCGCCACTAGTTATGTTTACACCACCTGGGCACAGGGTTCTCTCTCTTTTTATACCTACTCCGACGCCCACTCCTCGCCCGGTCTTGACACCACAAGGTACTCCTCCTGCGATCAGCGCCTCAGCCGCTTATGTATTAGACGCTGACACAGGAGACACACTGGTAAATATTCATGGCAGCGAACGTCTGCCAATGGCCAGTACAACCAAGATCATGACCGCCGTTATTACCCTGGAGAGGGGAAATCTTAACCAGCTTGTGCCGGTTCCACAGGCAGCCGTGGACGAAGTAAAAAAGAATTTTGGCAGCAGCGCCCAACTGGTAGCAGGCGATAAGATCCCCGAAATCGATCTTCTTTATGGGCTCATGCTTCCTTCTGGAGATGATGCAGCGATTGCCCTGGCAGATGCAGTGGGAGGAAACACTGCGCAGTTTGTGGCTCTCATGAACCAGTATGCACAACGTCTCCATCTCACGCAGACCCATTACATTAACCCTGACGGTCTCACGTATACATTGCCGGATGGTAAACCTGATCCAGATCACTATAGTAGTGCCGCCGATCTGGTCCATCTCGCACAGTACGCGCTCCATAACTCACTATTTGCGCAGATCGTTCAGCTTCAGCGTTTTAATCTGCCAGCCAGCGGCAATCATCACGCTTATACCTGGCTCACCACCGATGATCTCTTAAGTTTCTATCCAGGGACGACTGGCATAAAAACAGGCTTTACAGTAGAGGCAGGATACTGCCTTGTATTTGCCGCCACCAGTGGTGGACATCATCTGATTGGAGCGATTCTCCACGATAAAGATGATATCCACCGTGTCACCGACGCCAGCGCCTTGCTCGACTGGAGCTTTGCATTACCCATGCGTCCGCCACGGGTGCCAATTGGGACAAAAGCATCCCATTGAGGTCTTCCAACAGCTCAAGGAGCCAGCCAGACCTGTATAGTGGTATCACTACCGCCAGAAGCAATATATTTACCATCAGGAGACCAGGCCATAACAAGAGGAGGAGATGGATGGGAGAAGGTCACAAGTTTACGGTTGGTCATAGCGTCCCAGACATCCACAGACGTATTGGTTCCTGCATAGGCAAAACGCCGTCCATCCGGCGACCAGGCTACAACGGAGATAGGAGCAGAATAGCGATAGCTCAAGACTTCGCGATTAGTGGTAGTATCCCACATTTGAATCAGACCGTCTTCTCTTCCGCAAGCAACACGCGAGCTACTATTGGTCTGTGAGATCGAGGCAGATTCAGAAGAGGATACAGAATACGTCCTGGGCGACCAGGCTACCGTTGAAACCTTTGCAGTCTGACCCTGGTATTGGGAAATATTTTTCCCAGTGAAGGCCTCCCAGATCTGAACTGTGGCATCATCAGCGCCAGAGACCAGGAAAGAGCCAGATTCAGAAGCGGGTTCATTGGGCGACCAGGCAAGAGAATTCACGCTACCAGCATGACCTCGATAGATCGTAAGAGTCTGGCCTGTTGTGGTATCCCACACATGAATAGAGCCATCGCTAGCAGAGGAAGCAAGAATTTGTTGCGTTGGTGACCAGGCAAGTACCTTGACAGTGGTACTCGTATGACCGAGATAAGTAAGCACGAGACGATTGGTAGCAAAATCCCAGACACGGATCTGATTATCAGACCCAACCGTGGCAACACGTGAGCCGTCTGCTGAGAGAGCGACAGCGCGCACTGCATCTGAGATATCTTGATAGATCTGAAGATTCTTTCCTGTAGAGGCCTCCCAGACATGGACAGTCTTGTCGTTACTAACTGAAAAAATGCGGCTGCTATTGGGGGACCAGGCAAGAGAACAGACAGCGTTCATATGACCACGATAGGCACTCACGAAAGTCCTTGGCGTCTCCGTTCTGCGAACAGAAACAGGAGGCGGCAACACAGTCGCTACACTAGAAGGGGCCAGAACAGTCTGGTCTAAAGCAGGCACAACACCATCTGTTTCTTTAGGAAGAGGAGATTGGCTGGCCTGTTCCAAAGCAAGAGCGAATGCTCGTACAGTAGCAAAACGCTGCTCCGGGTTTTTCGCGAGAGCAGTCAATACAACCTGTTCAACAGCAGGCGAGACTGTAGGCATCCTCGCTCTTAGAAGAGGAGGAGGAACAGCAAGATGTTGTGAGATAATCTCCGTTAAAGAAGAACCACCAAAGGGGCGATTACCGGTTAGCCATTCATAAGCCATAATACCCAATGAGTACTGATCACTGGCAGGACGAGGCTGACCTTGTATCTGTTCAGGAGCCATATAGAGCAGAGTACCCGCAACATCTTGCACACGTTGAAGCTGCATTGTCTGAACCATTAGCGCAATACCGAAGTCGCTAAGAAGAACCTCATCACGTCTCCCCAGCAAGGTATTTTCAGGCTTTACATCGCGGTGAATCAACTTTTCATCATGTGCATATTGTAAAGCATCGGCGATCTGTTTCACGTAGGAGACCACAGTGGGAAGGGGAACAGGTATGCCAGCGGGATGGCGCTGACGAAGAGTACCGCCAGATGCATAATCCATCACCAGAAATGGGGTATCGCTCTCGACACCAAATTCCAAAACGCGGACAATGTTTGGATGGACCAGGCGGGCAATATTGCGAGCCTCAGTAAAAAACCAGTTCATATCTGATGCCTGAGTAGTGAGGATCTTAATGGCAGCCTGCGTGCTAAGATAGATATGTTCGCCGAGGTAGACCTGGGCAAAAGCTCCCTCTCCTAGCAGGCGAATAAGACGATAGTTGCCAAGTTGTCGTCCTCTGTAATCAGCCATACATGTAACCTCTTCTAAGAAATGCGTCCAACACTGCTAGCACTATTCCACAGGGCTAGTAGATAGAATAGCATAGCATCGGCAACAAAAAAAGAGAATATTTCACTTTTTTCGCTGTAGAATGCTAATGGAATAGTGAGATGAGCGATATCACCTCTATGTTCTGACCACCTCTCTATGCAGATTATGGCCAGCGAGAGGGCGGAGGCAAGCCTCCACCCTACGCGGATTGGACAACCTTCATCTGAGGTGGTCAGAGTACTATTCATATGGTTGGACGTTTGCGCAGGGTTGCGCGGTTGAGATATAGACATTTTCCCAGCTATCTGGTGGATACATCTCCTGCGGGTTGTCCTGGATACCGACCAGGCAGGGCTTACGCACAAAGGTATAACTATTCTGGTAGCGGGGAATCCAGGCGATATCATTGACTACCTGCTGTTCCGCCTGATTATACATCTGTAGACGTTTGGCCTGATTGGATTCCAGATCGGCCTCGCTCATGAGCTTCTGATTGGCCTGCTGCTCGGCGTTCTGTGGACTGTGGTTCTGGCCATAGTTCATAGCATTCTTGGACGACTGCGGACCAAAGATAAGCGTCAACCAGTCCTGCGGATCAGGATAGTCGGACTGCCAGTAGAGTCCCCACATCTGTAAACCATTAGGATTATTGAGTGAGTTCACACGCAGATCGATTAGTTTGTTAAAGTTAATATCATTTAACTTGACGGTAATTCCCAGGACATTTTGCCACATCTGTTGATAGGCGGCCATCTCGTTATGCAGGTCGGTGCCGCCTTGTGAGGAGTATGTCAGAGTGATACCTGGAAATGTGGCTTTAGTATAGCCTGCTTCTTGCATCCCTTCAGTAAGAAGCTGCTTCGCCTGGGTAGGATTCCCTGAAGTGCTGGTAGTACCATCAGGGCCTTTGAGCGCTGGATTATATCCGGGCATCCCCTGTGGAATAATATGATTTGTCGGTAGGACTGAATTTTTGTAGACGCTCTGGGCAATCACGTTTTTGTCGACAGCCAGATCAAAAGCCTGGCGAATCTTGAGATTGTCAAATGGCTTCGAGAGTTCGTTAAGGCCGAGGAAATCTACCTCCAGCAATGGCTGCTGATGAAGCTGGTTACCAGGCAGGGCTTTGGCCTGGGCAACATCTGCCGATTGCACAGTAGCTTGATAGGTCTGACCTGCCTGATAAGCGCGATAGCTTGTATCTTCTTGCTGGAAGAAGGGCATGACAATCTTTGTGAGCTGAGGTTTGGGACCGAAGTAATTATCGTTTGGCACAAAAACGAGCTGTTTACCGCGAGTATATTCTGAGACCTTGAAAGGGCCATCGCCACCCATACCTTCGCTCAAATGATCGGCAATATTGTCGCCGTATTTATCAACCAGACTCTTCTCGACAACAAAGGAGGTCTGATAGGTCAAGATTTGTAGAAAATAGGCGGCCTTCTGGTTTGCGATCAGAACAACGGTCTGCGGATCAGGTGTTAGAATACTATCGCCGATCAACGTTGAAATGCTTCCGGCCACGCGCTTCTCTGAGTCTTTAATGAGGCCAAGATAGAGGGGGGAGACGCTCGATTTCAAGCTCGGTTTGAGGGCACGATCAAGACTATAGGCAATATCTGTTGAAGTAAGGGATTTGCCGTCGCTAAACTTCAAGCCAGGTTTGAGTTTGAAGGTCCAGGTTATACCATCAGGAGCGACCGATTGCGAAGAGGCCAGTTCGTCGCGTACCTGGAGATTATTATCAAGTTCGACCAGACCCGTAAAGACCAGGTTGACGGCGTCAATCGAATAAAGATCTGTCACCAGAGCAGGATCAAAGGCCTGCAAATCGGAGCGGCCCTCAACAGGCAAAACCAGGATCTGTTTATTCGCCGCAGCTTTAGTGACTTGCTGTGATGTAGACGGTGTACCCCCTCCACAGGCAGAAATCAAGAGGACAAACAGGCTAAGAATGGACGGCAGAAGAAGTTTTTGGAAAGGCTTTTGTGGAAAGTACCGCATACACATTTTCTCCTTTGTGCTACAGAAAATATTTGGATATTCTTCAAACATTTTCTTGTTGTGAACCGTTTGAGAACAGAGTTCTCTGAAAACATCAGGAAAAAAAGCTTCGGTGCAATTTGTTGTGAAACAACCAGTTTCCCGTTACTGAGTACGAAATCTTCGAGAAAGCGATGAAGTTCTAGCATTATTACGTTTGCTTGTTCTTGAAATCTCTCAGGTGCAGAACGCTAGAGTGTTCTCCCTTTTCTTATCGCCAGAATAGAAGAGTTCTTTAGGGTAATTTGAGACTAATTTTCGATAAAGTAGAAAGGCCTCTTAAAGATCAGATAAACAAGAAGTGCCTTCCCATTTGGAAAGGCACTCTTTCTATTACAGGCATTATACACCATCTTCGCTATTTATGCACCGTACAAATTACCGATGTTTTTCTGCTTGCAGATGGGTATGCTTAAAGGGCATTTCATCGAATAGGCAGCTCTTATTTTTGCTGCTCTCGACTGAGGAGGTTTGATGCGTATACCCATTAAACGCTACCTGCTACTTTTACGTGAGTACTTAAAGCCTCAATGGTTTCAGACGGTGCTACTTGGGCTGGTACTGCTGGCCGATATTGGTTTGCAATTGCTGAATCCGCAAATAGTACGCTATTTTATCGATACAGCACTGGCGCATGGAGCTTCGCCTTCACTAATCTATGCGGCCCTGGCTTTTATTGTCGTCGCGCTCCTGGCACAGGGGATCGCGCTAGCCATTTCGTATCTGGGCACGAATATTGCCTGGACCGCGACGAATTTATTGCGCACAGACCTACTGGCCCACTGTCTCTCGCTAGACATGGCCTTTCACAAGGCTCGGACGCCTGGAGAGATGATCGAACGAATTGATGGAGATGTGGATAACCTCTCCAACTTCTTTTCGCAATTTGTCTTGAGTCTGCTGCTTAATGCGCTGCTACTCTGCGGTATCCTTGTCCTCTACTTTACGATCAACTGGCTGATAGGCGTGGTGATGACGCTCTACGCTGCTATCGTTATGCTCATTCTGATGTATGTGCGGCGACGTGTCTTGCCTGCCTGGAAGGCAGATCGGCAACAGAACGCGATCTTCTATGGGTTTCTTGGAGAACGGCTAGGCGGAACAGAAGATATTCGAGCAAACGGAGCCAACGCTTATATCATGCGCCGCTTCTACCTACTGATACGCAACTGGTTTCCTATACGTAAGCGAGCAGTGATGTTAGGGCAGCTTAGCTGGATTATGGCACTGTTTCTGTTCATCTGCGGAACTGTCCTGGTCCTGGCGACCAGTGTCTACCTGTGGAGATTGGGAATGCTAACGATTGGGACAATCTACGTAATCTATTCGTATTCCGATCTGCTTTCGCAGCCACTGCAACAGATTCAGACTCAGCTTCAGGATCTGCAACAGGCAGAGGCCTGCATTCAGCGCGTTGAAGATTTGATGGCTCGCAAACCAGCGCTGCCAGATGGTACCCAGGCCTTTGAGCGCGTCGATGCAAGGGCCTTCGAGGTAGAGATGAGGCAGGTTACCTTCGGATATATCGCTGAAGAGCCAATCATTCATGGGATCTCCTTTCGCATTCAGCCGGGCAAAGTATTGGGAGTAGTAGGGCGTACCGGCAGTGGCAAAACGACGCTGGCCCGGCTCCTCTTCCGGCTATACGATCCACAATCTGGCGAGATCTGGATAGATGGGCAAAAGATTCAGGAGGTGCGTTTGCGCGACCTGCGGAGTCAGATCGGGTTGGTTACGCAGGATGTGCAGCTTTTTAATGCCTCCCTGAGGGATAATTTGACCTTCTTCAAGCGGACGATCAGCGATGATAAAGTCCTGGTGGTGCTTGAAGAAGTCGGCTTGCTACCCTGGTTTCAATCATTAGAAGATGGTCTGGACACTGTACTTGGGACAGATGGAGAAGGTTTATCGGCGGGCGAGGCTCAGCTGCTTGCCTTCTGCCGCGTCCTACTTAGCAATCCTGGCCTGGTCATTCTCGACGAGGCCTCCTCGCGGCTCGATCCGCTCACCGAAGGACTGGTTGATAAAGCGATAGGCAGACTTTTTCACCAGAGAACGGCGCTCGTTATCGCCCATCGCTTAGCGACGATTCAGCGGGTTGATGAAATTCTCCTTATTGAGGATGGGCGGATCGTCGAATATGGTTCACGGGTGCAACTAACCAACGATCCTGGATCGCGCTTCGCAGGCCTGCTAAGGACGGGATTAGAAGAAGTGGAGATACTTGCTTGAACACCCTACAATTCCTCTGGCGTCTCATCCGCTACCGCACCTGGCAATACATTGCCAGCGTTGGCACAGGTTTTATTTTCATTACAGCGCGGTTGCTCTTTGGACTTATCATTCAACATTTCTTTAATGCATTACAACAACAACAGAGATTGAGTCCGGCTCTCTGGGGCTGGCTCGGCCTGATGCTGCTCGTGGCACTACTCCGAGGAATCATCTCCTATGGGAATGGGCGTATTGTAGTAGGCATAAACTTTCTTCAGATGGGACTACTGCGACGAAATCTGTTAGAAAGAGTGTTACAAAGGCCTGGAGCGCGTGCAGTACCAGGTTCGGCGGGAGAGGCATTAAACCGCTTTCGCGATGACGCACAAAATAGTGCCACCATGACAGGGAATATTGCCGATGCGATCACCACTAGCTACTTTATGATCGTAGCAATGTTTATTCTTCTCCACATTAGCGTACCCATCACATTGACAATCTTTCTGCCAATGCTAGCAGTAATTGCAATCGTCCAGGGTATGAAAAAGCGGCTGACGAGCTATCGAAAAGCCAGTAGAGAAGCCACCAGTGAACTGACAAGCGCGATTGGCGAGATCTTCGGGGCGGTACAGGCGATTCAGGTAGCGGTAGCCGAGCCAGAGGTGATTAAGCATTTCCAGGGCTTGAATGAGAAACGGCGTATGCTGATTCTGCGCGACACTGTCTTAAGCAATGTCCTTAGCGCCACTTTTGGCAATATGGTTGGTATTGGACGAGGGGGAGTACTGATCCTGGTCGCGCTCTCGATTCGCGCACATGGGCTGGGAGTCGGTGACCTCGCCATTTTTCTCTACTACCTTTCCTCGGTCTCAAATTTTGTGCAAGCTACCGGCAACCTGATCGCTCAATATACGCAGACAAGTGTCTCTTTCGAGCGACTTGTAGCGCTTTTGCAAGGAGCCCCGGCAGCAAGCCTGGTTGCATATAAGCCCATTTATGCGTATGGAACAGAGCCCCCTGAACTAGCACCACAAGCAAAAACGCCTGAAAGGCAGCTCAAAGAGATTGAGGCCAAAAACTTAAGCTATCGTTATCCAGACACCGGGCGAGGGATCAGCAATATTAGCCTCAGATTGAAGCGAGGAAGCGTAACCGTTGTCACCGGGCGGATTGGCTCAGGAAAGACGACGCTGCTCCAGGTTCTGCTGGGACTCTTGCCAAAAGATGAAGGCGAGATCTCCTGGAATGGCGAGGTAGTCAGCGATCCGGCCAGCTTTTTTGTGCCACCACAGAGCGCATATACAGCCCAGGTGCCACATCTCTTCAGCGATCCCCTCAAAGAGAACATTCTATTGGGATTGCCCGAAGAAGAGGTCGATATCCAGCAGGCCATTCACACTACCGTTATGGAACACGATGTCGCCTTGCTCGAAAAAGGGCTGGAGACCGTGATTGGACCACGCGGCGTCAAATTATCTGGTGGGCAGGCGCAACGCACTGCCGCCGCCCGAATGCTGGTGCGCCAACCAGAACTGCTCGTCTTTGACGATCTCTCCAGCGCCCTCGATGTCGAGACCGAACAGACAATGTGGGAACGGCTCTTTGCACAGGGAAGCTATACCTATCTCGTCGTCTCGCACCGCAAAGCCGTCTTACAACGAGCCGATCACATTCTCATCCTCAAACAGGGTCACATAGAAGCTGAAGGGACACTGACGGATTTGCTGGCAAGTTGCGAAGAGATGCAGCAGCTCTGGCATGGGTCCTGGCAGAGAGATGAGGAAATCGGGCGAGATGATTGAAGATAGGATCTTAAGCAGCTACACAAAAGGGCTAAAACATTGCATTGCACATTGAACTTGAGTACAGTAAGAGCAGAGAAAAAAGTTAAGAGACGGTCCATCTTCAAAGAGAAAACTAGCAGAGATATGAACATTTACTGTAATAATTGCGACAGTATATTTACCGAAACAACACAATTTTGCCCAAATTGTGGTACACCTACCCCTTTTTACTATCTACAAGGGGGAGAAGCGGCAGACTCACAGGTGATACTAACACATCCTGGGATTGTGCGCGAAAAAAGAGAGATAGATTATAGCACCGTGCCACAGGAGATCTCGGAGAAGAGTATCTATGTACCACATAATCCTTACAGTATGCCTCCCCCGCCGCCGCCACCGCCGCCAACATTCCATCCACGACGAAAGCGGGGCATTATCATTGGTATTACTACGCTTGTGATCCTCATTCCCTTACTTATTTTGAGCAGTTTCGGCGTGCATGATCTGCTAGCACAAAGAGTATCCCCTCCTTCTAAAAACCTGATCACGCGGCCTACAGCTACAATGGTACCGAAAGTAGCCACAGCTACAGCAACCCCAGCGATAGCTTATTCCACACCAGGCATAAATTTAACCTATTTTAGCAGTGATGGATATAGCATAGGTTACCCTGATGGATGGACCATGAAAAAAGAAGGAACCGTTATACAAATAGTACGAAACGACAACGTATCTATGCTTATCGAAACAGTTGAAAGCCCCGCTGGTGTCTCTCCGCAAGGTGGAGTACAAGGAGCATTAGGCGCACTCAAGGGAAACTCCAAAAATTTTCAGCTTAAGCCTGTAGCATCGCCTATCACGCTGGCCAATACACAATGGGAACAGGGAGCCGCAACGGCAGATAATCCCACAACAGGAGCAAATAGCACAGTCTACGTCATCACAGCAAAGTTCCCTGGCAATGCAAACAAGCTCATAGCGATCATCTATGGAGCAGGAACCAGCGAATTTGACAAGGATAATACAGAGGCTTTCCAGCCCATGCTGCAATCATTCAAATTTGCCTAATAATTTCTTTTCTTTAGAGTAATGCAGATTTCCTCCTCTCTTACCTCTTTCCTATTTTTTTAATGTTGTACTCATCTTTAGTTATTATTATAAAAACTCTATATGACGGAAAACAAACATATAGGGCTTTTTTTGTTATTACCATCTTAGTGTGTTTTATTGTAACCCATGCATTTTTAGCCGTGAAAGATTTAGGAAATTAATAGATGTACTATTCTATAACACGTTCTACATTAGTAGCCCTCAGTGTACTCACTGTTTGCCTTCTTTTAAGTGCTTGCGGTGAAAGGACTGCGAGTAGTAGTCCAGTTGCTACGGCAAAGATGACAGCACCAAAAATTGTACCTACTCTCACATCCAGCGTAAACCTAACTACTTTTAGCGGTGATGGATATACTATTGGCTATCCTGCGGGATGGACAACGAAAAAGGCAGGGACCGCAGTACAAATTACACAAGGCAATAATGCATCTATGGTTATCGAGACAGTTGAAAGTCCAGCAGGCGTCTCACCGACAGGAAGCATTCAGGGAGCGCTAGCCGGGGTAAAAGGCGCATCCAAGAATTTTCAGCCAGAGACAGTAGCGTCTCCTATCACTTTGAGCAACGCTCAATGGGAACAGGGAGCCGCAACGGCTGAAGATCCCACGTCAGGAGCAAAAGCTACAGTTTATATCCTGGCAGCCAAATTCCCCAACAATGTGAATAAACTTATAGCAATCGTCTATACAGCCGCAAGCAATGATTTTGCGAAGGACAATACCGAGGCCTTCCAGCCTATGCTGCAATCATTCAAGTTTATTTAACAGTTTTATCTATTAATTTAACTACCATTCCCTTGACGCACCACTCAACAAGGAAAAGATGGTTAGTGGTAATGGGGAGAGACCGACAAAACGATGAACGGCCTTCCCTACTTGCTCTTTCAGGCGAGATGAATTCAACTTCGTCGATCTTGTATCTCTCCTTTAGGTGTTGCTGATCATCTTTGACGGCATCCTTCCTTATCCATACATAGATGTATACTTGTACAAAGTGTAGTGAAAGAAAGGATAGTGTAGTGCAACTGATCGTACATTTCTCCCCCGCCGACGTAGCCGCTGTTTCTGTCTCGCCTGCTGATGTCTGTATTATCATCGATGTTATTCGCGCAACCACCTCTATGACGCTGCTCTTCGAGCGTGGTGCCCACCGCGTCTATGCGGCCAATCACCTTGAACAGGCCCAACTAGCGAAACGCCTCTTCCCTGATCGCTTACTCTGTGGGGAGCGCCATGCCAAACCTCTCCTCGGCTTCGATTTCGGGAATTCTCCACTCAATTCGCCCAGCAGGATTTTACAGATCGCGATCTGGTTATGACAACGACAAATGGCACCCGCGCCTTCTTTGCCTGCCCATCCAAAAGTATCCGCCTGGCAGGCTGCTTTTACAATGCTCATGCCGTTGCCACCCAGGCCCTACGCATAGCCCACGAGCGCCAGGGCTCTCTCCACATCGTCTGCGCTGCTGAGCTTGGCTATTTTGCCCTGGACGATGCCACCTGTGCCGGTTATCTTGCCACCCAACTGTTACACCAGCAGCCAGATCTGCAAGTGCATGAGAGCGTTTCTGCTGCAACTACTCTCTATGAGATCTATGCGCCCCCAAAATTGCTCGATTTTTGCCGTTCCGCTCGCTCAGTCCGTAATGCTGGCATGGGCGCTGACCTGGACTATTGCACACGTGTGAGTGTCTCAACTATGGTTCCACAGGTTATAGGAAAGGAAGAGGGAACTAACTTGCTTATCCTTGAGCGCTGCACTCTTTGATCTTTGTTGTTCCAACACGTCAATACTGGATGTGAGCATTTTCAAAAAGGTCCAGGAGGGAGCTTCGCTGAAGTAGGCTATTGGGGAGACAAGCCGCCATCACAAGGAGGCTTGCTGGCCTGGTGATTGATGGTGGAATGCGAGATAGTCAGCACTTAATCGAACTGGCTTTTCCTGTCTTCTCCCGAGGTAGCTGTATCTGGGGACGAGCAAAGATCATTCAGGCAAAGTGCCTTTGCCTGCTCCTGCGCAGGTTGGTCATGGCGTAGTACGACATACAGACTTCGGGCTACAACAAAAGCCTGCTCTTTCAGTACTTTGGCGATAAACGAGTCTCTATACCCAGGTACTCAAGCGGGCTGATAGGGAAATGGGCGAACTCATGGGACGCGTGTTCACTCCTTTGCTGGAATAAGAAGCCGGAGTTTCTCTCTTGGGTACACTTTCTTATGGGGCAGTGCGCCATGAGTAAAGCATGGAGAAAAACGATGCTTTCTCAGGGCTTTATGATAAGGTAAACGAAAACCCTGAGAAAGTATCTTGCAGAGAGCAAACGTTCTTTAGTACTTACTGCTTGAGCAGTTCTTGCCCTCGTTGATCATAGATACTGACAATCTCACCGGTACTCTCTCCCCGGAGGAGATTGACAACGAGACGCGCAGGTTGAGATGGCTCAAGCAATGTGCCTTGCTCATAAAAGCCCTTGAAGCGGTCATGGATTTGCTGCCCGGCCTGTTCTATCGGTAGGCCACGAATATGCACCTGTATCGCCGTATCAACGGCACCTGGGCGAACGGCATTCACATTCACGCCTGTCCCTTGTAGTTCAGCCGCACTATTGCGAGTGAGCATCTCAAGCCCTGCTTTGCTTGTCGAGTACGCACCGCTGTTCTCCATCCCCGTTCCAACCGCTGCCCCTGTCGAAATGTTGACGATACGTCCCCAACCGCGTTCACACATCATCGGGAGACAGGCACGCATCCAACGAAACGCTGCGATGAGATTGATATCGATAGCTTGCGCCCATGCATCAGGATCAACCGTTTGAATGGAGCCAATTGGCTCGACAACCCCTGCATTATTGACTAGAATAGCAATCGGACCAAGCTCTTTCGTGATGGCAGCGAATGCATGAGCTATCGCTTTGCCATCCGAGAGGTCACTACTGATTGCAAAGCTCCGCTGCCCTGTTGCTTGTATTTCAGCGGCAACCTGCTCGATCTCTCCCTGAGTACGCGCTAGCACGGCAACATTACAGCCCGTTTGCGCCAACGCAAGCGCGATGGCACGCCCAATACCACGTCCGCCACCGGTTACCAATGCAACTTTTCCCTGCAACTCGTTCATGATGCAATCCTTTCGTTATCGCTCGCTTTCGAGCGTCGTCCGTCCTTCCAGCGTCATCTTGATATGACCTAGAAACGCCTCGTCGCGGTATTCAGCAAATCCTGAGACGGCTGCTCCGGCGGAGCCGCCGTCTAACGAGACGAGAGTATATTCGAGAATGGTGCACAAAGATGGTGTCCTTTCCTCTTCAAGAGAAATGCGCGAGAAGGGTCAATCCCCTTTCACCTCTAGGACACGCAATTAATTCCAAACTCATCGCAAATGATCAGCAAATTTGGGGAAGAGGGCGGTAACCGCGTCGATGAGCGCAAAAAGGCGAGAGTGGAGAAGAAGGTCTTCGCTGATTGGTATTGGTGGCAAGGGCACCGATCACGCACATCTCTTTTCAGCTTTGCGCCACTTTATGCAAGCATAAAGTCATGCTGCTTCACCAGACCATTTTGCTCCTCTCGCTTGAGTCTAAAAACCGGGCGGGAAAAGTGGTATGGCCCCTCCTGGATGCTTACCCCTCCTGCTCAAAGAGAAACTTCCGCAGAACATCCTTGTATTCTTCCGGGCGATTCTCGTGAACATAATGTCCTGCTCCCTCAAACGTCACCAACCGACAATCGGGTATTAAACGAGCCGCCTTAGCCAGCCTCTCTTGAGGAATCTGGCTGGTTGAGCCGCCGCCGATGATGAGCGTTGGGAGGTGATCTTCGGCAGATCGTACCACCAGGCAGGATCGGGGGATGCGAATTGGCCATGACCGAGACGAACATCTGCCAATCAAAAGGAACTTCTCCTGGCGCTTCTTGGGGGCTCGGAAATTTACCGCCTCTTAGGATAGACAGGAGCACTATCTTCGAGCACCATCGCTCAAGAATTCAGACCATTTCGTCGCGAAGAGGGTCGCGATCCCTCCCCCCATTAAGTGGCCGATCAAGGTAAAGCGGGAGAGAGCAAGGGCCTGAGTGAACGCTTTGAGATCGTCACACATCAATTCAAAGGAGTAGGTGCCGGGCCTGGCGCTTTGACCGTGACCGCGTTGATCGAGCGCGAAGACATGATAACGTTCAGCAAGGAAAAGTGCAATCTCATCCCAATCCCGTGCATCGTAGGTGAGCGCATGGAGCAGAATGATTGGTGGCGCATCGGCATTGCTGCCTCACGATAATGAAACGTCAGATGTGAAAGCTCGATAGTTCGGTCAATGAGCGTGGTCATGTATTTGTCCTTTCTGATTGAAAAACTCCTGTCATCAGGAAAGAGCCATTTCCAGATTTTTAGTTTGCATGCTAATAATGAGACAGGCAAAAAAAGAGAGCACCATTCATCGTTTCTCAAAATTGCCCAGAGCGCGTGCGAGCAAGCGCAGGAAAAAGTCCCGTTCATCGGCGCTGAAACCCTGGAAGGCCTGCTCGTCCACCTCCATAAGAGGCGCGGTCACCTGTTAGAGTACTCGACCACGTTCGGTCAGATATACGCGCTGCACACGTTGGTTTGCAGGATCGGGTCGGCGAGACACCCATCCCTGATTCGTCATGCGCTGGAGCAAGCCGGTGACTGTCGCAGCCTCCAGGTTGAGGAGGGCTTGCAGTTCCACCTGGGATCTTCCCTCTTGCTCCCAGACATGTCTGAGCAAGGTCCATTGTGAGAAGGTGATTTCATACCCGTAACTTGATATCCAATTCGTGGCTCATAGCATGAGCCAACTTGACAATTAAGATGCCAGGATCATTGGAAAGATCCATTACGATAATTCGCCTTTCAATATTGTTAGCAAGCTAAATTAGCTTGCTAATAATATACACGAAGGAAGGGAGGTTCAAGAGGGGAATATTAACCTGCATAGAGAGAGAATTGAGCGCTACTGCTGCTGAGAGCATAGGTATAGGAGCCTGGTTGGATAGCGTGCTGGACATGGCAAGAACCTGGCACAAAAGCTAAGGATTGCTCGCGCTTCGGAAAAGCTTCTTTCTGATTGGGAATACTGTTCGTACTGACAACTTCTTGCTTATCCTGCGTGCGATTAAACCAGACCAGATCGGAGTTCTGAGCAATTTTCAAGGCAGGCGGGCTAAAGATTGCGCCTTTGCCATTTTTATCAGGTACAATCATAACACTATTTATCACCTCAAGGACGAACCTTGCATTTGTCGCATCAGCCGCTATGCCAGAAGGAGACAGAGACGAGATAGGCTGAATGATATAGGTAGAAAGTGCTGCACTTTTCACAAATTGAAGACTTTTGCTACGCATCCCTATTTTTATAGTCGTATCTTTGGTAGCCGTATTAATAACTACCTGAGCATCAGAAGTTTCATTCACCCAGGTTAGTTGCGCTCCCTGCTGTAGAACAACCCTGCGAGGAGAGACTTCAATACCATTCTGTCCCTTGATAATTGTGACACTTGGATTTTCGATCATCACACTTTTACATACAGTTGAAATCAAGAAACAAATCTTTTTCAGGCGAAGAACCGAATTGAGCACGCTGGCCCACCTGATAAACGACGGTGAGCAGACTGCCCATAAGCAGTGTAAGGAAGAGAAGAGCAGCTAAAGTATCAACACGGCGCAAGGAAAGAGTACGCAGGAAAAAAGCAGGTTGTTGACGAAAAGATGGGTGAGGCTGGTACACGGAAGAAGCCTGCATATGCAGAGCAGGCACATTAGGATTATGCCGATAGTATTCGCGGTTGCGAGAGACATGTTCTTCGAGGCGGCCCCAGACAACATCTAAAGATTGTTTATCAGCCTTTTCATCTGGCTCATACTGTCGAGATAACGGATCGGGAGAGACAGAGTGAGATTGTGGTGACCAGTCTCTGGGCATAGGCATACCCGATTCAGGGTTTGATTTGGGAAAAAACTGCATATCCTGATCACTCATACATTTTTGTCCTCCCTGGAACGTTGATAAATGGTACGCAAAAGGCCGAGCGAGCGCGAGAGTAGAACACGCACCGCGCCCTCGCGTTTATTGAGTAAGCGAGCTATTTCATTATAATGCAAGCCAACCGAGAAACGCAGATGAATAACTTTCTGCTGCAAGGCGGGAAGCTGCTCAACGTGAGTACGGAGCTGCTCATATTCCTCCTGCTCCAACAGCAGAGCGTCCGGTCCGCTTTCATCGTTAGAGTAGAGGGTCTCGGAGACCTCTTCCAGAGGCACATAGCTACGGCGCTGATGATAGCGGAGATGATCGATAATCTTATTGTGCGAAACGCGTAGTAGCCAGGCACGCTGTTTCTCAGCACTCAAAGTCGCCAGCGTCTCACTTTCGAGAGCGGCTAAAAAGACCTCCAGCAAAATATCCTCCGCATCTTCACGTACAGAGACACGACGAAAAATGTACGAAAAGACCGTTAGAGCATCTCGCTCATAAAGTAGGGCAAGTGGTGAACCATCAAGGATGGAATGCATCCGTTGTTGTTGCATCACATAGTCTCAACCTCATTTAGTGATGTATGGCAGGTAAGAGGGGAAGAAAGCAGTTGGCAAATTGAGCGTCAATCACGGGCAACCAGATTACGCAGGTTGCTTTTTCTATCTTTCTTGCTGCCTCCTGTACCCCATCCATTGTAGAAGTCGTCTGTACATTGATTTCGTTACATATCAGAAGATTTGCTTCTTTCTTTACAGAAATTCCATGCATTTTTAAAAACCGTGCTCTACACTAGAGAAAGATCAACAGCTATATTCATATGTGTAAAAATATCAATGAGAGTAGGGATATGAGTTTGAGGAAGCCAATTTCCGTCCGCCAAATAGCAATTTACAGCGGACTAGGGGTACTATTTTTATTGGCGCTGGTATTACGAGCGTCTTTTTATCATATAGAGACCAGTGATTATACGGTTTTTGTAAGTCAGTGGTATGACTACATTAAAAATCATGGTGGATTTGCGGCCCTCAAAGATAACTTTTCCAATTACAATCCTCCTTACCTCTACCTTCTAGCAATAACTACGTATCTACCAGTTCCGAAACTTATAGCAATCAAAACGATATCGGTAGTATTTGATGTTGTACTCAGCATCTTCACTTACCTGCTTCTGAGTTTAAAGTATAGACGCTCTTATGCAGCAATTATAGGGTCATTAGTCCTCTTATTCTCACCGACCATCTTCATTAATAGTTCTGCATGGGGACAATGCGATGCAATTTACGCAGCATTTTGCCTGGGAAGTCTCTACTTCCTCTTGAAGGAGAGATTTGTGTGGGCATGTGTGTTCTTTGGTCTGGCGTTTGCGTTTAAGTTGCAAGCAGTTTTCTTCTTGCCAGTTCTGCTTGTGTTCTGTTTGAAAAGAAAAGAGCTGTTGAAATACCTGGTCATTATACCGATAGTCTTCCTACTTATGCTAGCTCCGGCCTTGATAGCTGGCCGAGATGCAGGAAGCTTACTGACGGTTTATGTGAGCCAGGCCTCTACGGGTGGGGCAGGCAATGGGAGTGGTCAATTTAGCGGAGGGAGAGCCGGTCAGTTTCCAGGCGGGACACAGGGCCAGTTTCCAAAAGGGGGACAGGAAGTTTTCCTGGTAGAGGCACGGGCCAGTTTCCGGGTGGGCAGGCGGGAAGAATTGGCGGGAATGGCGGAGCGGGAGGATTTCGTGGAGGTGGGAATCAAGGCGGCTCATCCTCGTCGCTAACATTGAATGCGCCTTCTTTCTATCAATGGCTACCGGCAAGTGCGCCGGGGTATTGGAAATGGGTGGGAATTTTCCTGGCGGGTCTCTTTGTGCTTGCGATTGGCGGATTGGTGCTGGGGAGTAAAAGAGTGATGACTTCAGAAATTCTACTGAAGATTGCACTGGTCTTTGCGCTGGCAATTCCATTCTTGTTACCGGAGATGCATGAGCGCTACTTTTACCTGGCAGATGTGCTCTCCATTCTCTATGCCTTTTACTTTCCGCGCTACTTTTTTGTGGCGGTGATTATGCAAGCGTGTTCGCTGCTGAGCTATGCGCCCTATCTTCAAGGTTCGCAGATTATCAGTCTTGCCTATGTAGCAGTAGCGGTACTGGTGATTACGATTATTACGACTGGTGATCTAGTAGTGACGCTGTATCCTGGAATGAGAAAAAAGGTGAGTGTACAACAGGAAACGGTGGAGAGCAGCGGGTCATAAGAATGGAGGGAGAGGATCGCTCTGCAAGGATGACGATGACAAGCCGGTCCCCTCCTGTTCTTTCGGGCAAAGGGAAAGAAAAATATGAATTTTTAAATTGGGGGATAAAACTTCCGCTTTTGCAAATAAGCCAGGTATATATTATTGTAGGAGCGAAATTTCTAAACAATTAGGGAGATGAAGGTGTTGAAGATGGACGATGTTTATCCTATGCGCAAGAATATGCGGTTCCGAAATTATGATTATGCGTCGCGAGGGGCGTATTTTGTGACGATCTGTACGGATCAACGAATTCCTTATTTTCAGGATGTGGCCTGCAAAGAGACTGTGGAACAGATTTGGAGGAATCTACCTGAACGTTTTCCTTCTATCCGTCTTGATGTTTTTGCTATTCTGCCGGATCGTATTCATGGCATTATCTGGCTGGAGCCAACAGAGACAGCTCAACCGAAATTGTGGGAGGTGATAAGAGTTTATAAGTCTCTGGTTTATCACTATTGTATTGATGGGTTGCGCAAGAATAGTAAAGAAAACATCCGAACACTCTGGCAAAAAGGGTACTATGATCGCATTCTTAATACAGATGATGCTATTGAACATACGCGCCTCTCAATCACAAGTCCTATCCAACAGGGAGTAAAAGGGAATTATTCGCCGTAATAGAAGCACAGTCAAATATCCTTCCCAAATGGGTTGAACGAAATTCAATGTCATCAGGTGATATCAAGGTTGAAATTGCGCTTTTGGAGTTGGGCATAGGGGAAGCGGCGGAAGCGCTCGGTTTCCTGGCGGAGGACGCGGTTTTCGGGGCAGTAACAGCGCACGAAATCTTCCAGATGAGCGAGGGTGATGGGTCTGATGGTCGGGTTGAAGCTCTGGTTTGTGCGATAGTCGTAAATCCAGAGGGCGGCGGTGCGTGGGCGAGCGTCGGCTATGGGCTTATCGAGAAGAAGAGGACGTTGCCTGCGATATCAGCAGGGAGGACGCCGGAAGGGAGGCGCAAAAGGGTATGCAAGTCACAGACGCGGAGAAGTTGTTCACGAACAAGGGCGGCGGCTCCCTCGGCAGAAAGGAGACTATCAGGGAGAATAATTGCGGCTTTTCCACGTGGCTTTAGCAATGCGATACTGTGCTGTAGCATGTTGAGAAGAGGATCATCAGTGCTTATATGCGAGAAGTCGGTACTACGGATAAGGTCGATAGTGTCCGGGGCAAAAAGGGGATTGCAGAAGACCTGGTCGAAATGGGCAGAGATTGTTTGGGAGAGGCTGTTTCCAAGTAGGATGGGACTTTGCTCGGCATTGCTCAGTCCGTGAAACCAGAGGTTGATAGCAGAGATGCGAGCGACACTTTCGTTGATCTCCCAACCCGTAATTTCTGCTCGCCTGACTACACGCATGTCTTTTAGCTGGATACTGAATGTTTTGGTAATATATTCTTGCGCTGAAATGAGGAAGCCACCAGTGCCGCAGGCAGGATCGCAGATACCTATACTGGGCTCTGGCTGCATAACCTTGACAATGGTTTGAGTCAGGATGCGCGAAGTATGATGCTGACTTAAAACGCTGTTTGCCGAGGCAGCTATCGCCGTCAGCACTTCATCGTAGATGGAGGCTATCTCTGTCAACAGTTTATTGGAGGTATGGGTAAGATCTCGACCATGCAGAAAAAGTCGGGCAAGATAATCGATAAATCCGATGATGATACGCAGCTTTCTTGGATCGAGAATTTTACAAGGCGAGCTGAGGGGGCTTCTCGTGGGCAATGCGGTTTGTTTGCTAAATCTGCTCAGAAGAGTCTGGCAATCGGCGACCAAGGTAGAGTCAGGAGACGATAATAAAGTTTGCCAGAAGTTCTCAGTAATGACATCCCCAAAAAGGTTGTCCTGTTCACTAGCAGTCTTCATAAAAAGGAGTAGGCTAAGTTGCTCGATATAATCAAGATAGGAAAGCTCATCCTCAAGAAACATAGAATAATAGTGCTTGAAGCTTTGAAGAGCAATCATAGAGACGGAGATAGCTTTCGTGCTCTCCTGTTTAAAAACGAAGTTATGTTCATAAAAAATGAACGTTGCCATCTTGAGGTCTGCTTCTCTATCCCTATGAGGAAGGCGTCGAAATATTCTAGCAAGTTGCTCAAGAGCTGATAAGTATCATTATTCTGATTGCGAAGAAAGATGGCATCAAAATACTCGCAAGGTAGATCGCTACGATAGAGGGCATGCGGAGGAACAGGGCACAGTACTTCTCATCTACTAAAGGAGGAGGAAGCAAAAGATCAAGATCCTGTGTAGCCAAAAGATAAACAACGCCATCCGAGGGAAACTGATCGTTGTCTAGATGCCAGACGAGATAACGATCTGAAAAATAGCAGAGGTGCTCAGGCAGAAAATAAGTATTCAGAGATTCCAGCATATAGTTCAGGTTAGTGAGGTTATCGAACAGGAACAAAATCTTACTAGCGTTGGCATATTCTAATAAGCGGTAGAGACTAGTCATAATAGTAAAAGTCTGTCCTTGTCCAGCATTCATTTGTAGGAGCGTACGGGGATTATTCGCAATCAGGGAATGCTCTAACTTCTTGAATAGTTTCGACCTGATGGGGAAATAAGCCCTCTTTTTGTAGAGGAGGCATTGTTTGGAGGCATGAACGAAAAAGATTATCACGAAGAGTTGGTGTAGCGCAGTCAGGTTGGAAGAGGAAATGTTTTTTGTGGCGGCTAGGGTTGCCGCTCGATCGGCCAGGAAACGGATCTCGCGTTGTCTCATCTGCTGCTGAATTTCGTCTTTTATGCAGCAGGTAAGCTCTATTTTAGTGATAGGGATACCGGAGGCGTTGAGGAAGGTAAGCGAAATTTTGCCCGACGGGATCTCGTGGTCGGCGGCGGTGAGGAGGTATTCTACGGGACCATAAGTGCCACCAAGACGATGGAGGACAAGAGTCGGATTTTTGGATGATAGGGGTTGAGCTTTGAAGTAGGGATAGGAATTGAGCAGAAAGGTAATGGGATATTCTTCTTCGGCATATTGCCAGGGGAGATCAGGGATGGCAAGTTGCACATCGATGGTCATGACATAGCGCTGGCCGATCTGGGCCTCGCGGGGATAGCTGATGATTGGTTTGAGGCGGAGCGACAATGCATCATGAGAAGCTTGTGGATCAGTCATTATCATCCTCCTCCTCGGTAGCTGGCTTTGTAAGCAGATGCAAGCGTGCCAACGGATTGCCATAATAGACGTAGAGGAAACTACTGAGAAGTTTCTTTCTCTGTGCTTGATATTCTTGAGGCGAAGCCTCTTTCCGGTAAACGCTTTCCACTCTTGCAAAAATCCACTGCGGAGCTGGCGCAAAAGCTCGGTAATCTGTACACCGTCAGCTTTTTGCGCCAGCACTACAATGCGAGACGCAATAGCAGCCGCATGCCCACTATCAATATTCGCGATTGTACCAATATAGCTACTACCACAAGGAAGCAAGATATTCTTGACGAGATTATAGATAGTTTTTTGCTGCTCATCTTTATATAAGATACGAGCTGATTCGCAGGCATTAACGAAAAAGAGAGGACGGGGCTCAGGATGTTCAGGAATGCACGCAGACTTAGTGCAGTCAGATCGTCTAGATCAGCGGCACCATGTAAAAAATTATCGTAGAATATAAGCGCGTTCCGCGTTTGCCGTGGCTACCGATATAGACCAGGCCAACATCAAGCAACGAGCCTTCTGTGGCGCAAGCTGTGACTGTCAGGGCATGGAAAGTCTCATATTGATTCGCACAGACAAACGGGCGGAAATGTTCCCTCTCCAGCTCGACACCGGGAAGTTGTGGGTCCAGGTAAGAGACAACCGAGCCCTGATAAGCAACATCCATGATCTTCTGAGGCATTCTTTTCGCCAAATGGTTCCAGTGGGAGCCAGCGGCTAACACGGGCAACAGCACCCAGGTATGGCATCCTTTCATTGTCAATAACTCCCAGGGAATCTCTCAGTCAGTGGTATCAAAGATGATAACACTAAATTGTGTGCCGCAACGCTTATAAAGAGCTTTCAGCCAGGACATCAACTTCCCGGTATTATCTTGGGAAAAGAAGAAGAGATGGTTAAACATTTCTTCGATATCTTTGGCAGACTGGCCCTCCTCGAGCGCATCGCCTACAGGGCGCAAGTGTGTAGTATCTAGCATTTGTACAGGTAGGTAGCCAGGATGATAGTTATATGCAGTCACCAGACAGCGCCTGGTGTCTCCTTCGCGCTCAGCGATGAGAGCGACAGTATAGTTGGTGGTAGGCCAGTATCAAGGAAATAGGTTTCCAACCAGGCAGGATCTTCAGGCGTGTAAGTACCTTGTAGAGGGAGGGTTATCTCAGTAATACCGTAGTATGATTCTCTTTGTCCATCCTCGATATAAGAGACGCTGATAGTAAGATCGCACGAAGGGCACTCTTCTGGGAGAGTAAAATCGCGTACTGCGGGTAATGCAAATGGTTCTGGGAAGCGAAGTTGCATCTCCTCCAGAGGAAAAGCGAAGGGAGAATGCCTGTACCTGTCCTTGTTTTGTAAGTAAGCGAGAGGGTAAAGCCACGACTAATTTTGATATGTTGCTGATGAGGCTGCGAAGTATTCTCATCACATTGAATAACAATTTTATAGCTCTGTTTTGCTTCAAGCATTTCTACACGCTGACGTTTTGCGTGTACAGCGTCTTTTTATAAATACCGAGACTAAAATAACGCCATGTTGCCTCTATATAGCCTTTTCTGGTGCAGTAGCTATTCTAGCTTGTTTCCGCGAGGAAGAAGATCGGAGAGCACGCTGGAAAGTGGGATCTTTCAGGGATTTGTTCATAGCGCGATCTCCTCCATTTCGCTGGGGAGAGGGATTGCGAGGAGGGTAGCGTCGAGGGCCTCGGCTAAGAGTTTGGGGAGTTTGGGGTAGTAGCGAGATTGGGGGTTGAAGACGATGGTTTCGCAGCGTCTCAATGAGCGAAAGCGGTAGGCCTGGGTGAGAGCATCTTCGAGGCCTTCGCGGGAGACGATAGCATCGGAGAGTTGATTGGCATGGCTAACCTCTAAAGGGACATTGCCGCGTCCGTCGCTGAGGACGATGAGAGTTATCTGGGTGATGCTGCCTCGGCCATGTTGTGTGATCATGCGCAGGTGGCCCACAGCGAGTTCTAGTCCGTGTGCGAGAGGTGTAGGAAGGCCTGCGCCACGTTCTGCAAGAAAGGCAGTGTAGATACGCGGCACAAGAAGGCTTTTGCCGCTTACCAGCCGAGCCTGCCAGGGTGAGAGGGCATCATTTGCACCGATTTTGACGATGCAGATACTGGCTCGATTGACATAAGCTTCAGTCAAGTAAGGAGCGAGAGAATCGCGCCAGTTAGGATTATCGCGCACGCAGGTATAGTCGAGGATGAGCATGAGCAGATGTTCTGGCAGGAAGCCGCGCCGATAACGGCGCAGATCGCTTGCTTCAAGGCGCAATGGTTCGTCCGGCTGACGTTTGCGCAGAGTCTGAAATTTTGTAGCGGTGAGCAGGGTACTGACCAGGGCAAGATCATAGAAAGATTCGCTCTTCTCAGTACCGATGATGGGCCCATGCAGGGCACGGCGGGGAGCAAAGCGTGTAGTGGGGAATTTTAGCGATGCGGCTTCGCGCTCAATGGGGGCTTCATCTTCAGGATAAGGCACATTACATAAGAGTTCGACAGGCAGGAGCGAGCTGGTACTGGTAGCAGGAATATAGGCAAGATGCACCAGCTCAGAAGGAGGTTGCGATTCAGAGATGGGCAGTAAGGACGGAGGCGAAGGCGAAATTACTTCAAGTTCTGGATCTGGCATAGGAGCTTCAACAGGCACTAGTGGCTGACTGCTATTGTGTACATCTTGCGTACTTGCGAAGAGGAGAGGAAAACCCAGAATCTGGGCGGCGCTGTCTACATGAGATGGAGAGAGAGAGGGATCAGCTAAGAGTTGGGCAAGTGTAAAGGCAAAACGAGCCAGGGCAAGTTCTCTGCGAGGGTAATAGGCTTCCTGATCGGCAGGCAGATAGTCCATGACGCGAGCTAGAGCCTCCGGAGTTATATTGACGTGCTGGTGGACCGCTTGCTTGAGTTGGGCGACAAGTGCTGGAGGAGGTATGGGCTGATTACTGGTACCGTTTTGGGAGAGGCGCGTCTGGAGATGGGTAGAGCGGTGAGTGGGATCGAACAGGTCTTGCAAGAGCTTCCAGGAGAGACGCAGAGCAAAACGATCTAAGAGATGTGGGGAGACGATGCCGATAGATTCGGAAGGGCAGGCGGCAAGCCAACATTGCTGAGGTTGCCAGTGTTTATTCTCGCCGTTGCGTTCCAGATGGGCAACATCGGCACCTATCAGGAGAATACAGGTACGAGTAGTAGTTAGATTGAGATTAGAGAGGTTAGGAATGGTCAGCAGTTGAAGCTCGCAGGCGTTGCGTTCTGGAGAAAAGAGACGAGCATGCGATGGCCACTGTCCAGAGTGTGTTTTTAGGGGAAGTTGGAGCGAACCCCACATATCCTCATCGTTGAGATAGGCAGCCAGAGTGTAGCTATGTACAGGCAGAACGGAGACACAACGCAGTAACTGCTCTAGCAGAAGAGCAAGTTGCTGGAGTTCATAGGCGGGTGCGTCGAAGATCAGAACACTACGTAGTGCTGGATTCAGGGCCACACAGGCCAGAGTTGTAAACAGAGTATTGTTTATTTCTCGATCAGGCATCATCAATATAATAACTCTTGTACCTGGGCCTGCTGTTTCTCGCCCCAGGCGGCATGCTCGCCCTGCTCGCCCTGGGTATAGCGATGACGCAAGACGAGTTCTGAGATAGCGGCAAGGTGTTCAGTAGTAGCAATATCGTCTCCCAGGCGGGCCGCGTAGGCACAGGCAGTCAGAGCAAGGAGGTGGTCACCGCGATGGCCCTCGACATCAAAAGCGATAGCTAGATCCACACAGGCCTCTCTGGCTCTAGTCTGAAGTGCAACTTTGGGAAAGCGTTTTTTGGCATCTACAATCTCGGCAGCGAGATTGTAAGTCTCTTCCCAGCATTGATCCAGCCAGGCAGAGGTACCATCTGCCTGTTCCTCCTGGAGAGCCTGATCAAATTTCAGGACATGGTCCAGAATCTGGAGGCGCTGTTCACGATTGATGAGAGCTTCTACAGTGGCGACGAGGCCGAAGCGGTCCAGCAATTGTGGACGCAGACTGCCCTCTTCAGGATTCATAGTACCCACGAGGGTAAACTGCACATCGTACTGTTTATCAAGTCCCTCACGCTGGACGACAAGTTTACCAGTTGAGGTAACATCGAGAATGATGTTGACAATGTGGTCATCGAGCAAGTTTACTTCGTCGATATAGAGTAGATTACCATTAGCCTGTTTGAGGAGACCATATTGCTCATCAGGATCGCCGACAAGTAGTTTAGGAATATCCCAGCCACCAACGACGCGGTCTTCGGTAGCGTTGATAGGGATCGTAACAGGCAAAGTCCTGTACATCATAGTGGCAAAGGCACGGGCAGTAGTAGATTTCGCGGTGCCGCGCTTGCCAGTGATGAGAACGCCACCAATGCGAGGGGAGATATAGGCAAGTTCGAGAGCGAGTTTGAGATTCCCCTGGCCAACAATACAGCTATATGGAAGAACCGAGCGAATCTTTTTCTCCATACATCGCTCCTTTGCTTTAATATTCTAGAAAGAGAGAGATTTTTCATGCATCTTCGCTAAGTATAACGTAATCTTTTGCAAGGCGCTATCCCTTTCTCATGGTTCTACTATGCTTAATCGGCAGGATGAGATATTTCTTTAGGGAAGTCAGGATCAATTTTGGAAGTGCTGGGAATATTGGACCAGACAAAGGAAGCGTACAGCCCGGCGGCGACGATGCTGCCGGGCAGGGAGAGAAGAGAAGGGTTTTTGGATCAGGCAGTGACAGAAGAGAGGGCAGACGGATTGGGGCCAGCCGAGACCTCTAGCTGTTCGCGAGCGTGAGCAAATTGATTAAAGGGACGGTGCAGACCCAGATTTTCACGTAGAGTGCGACCTTCGTATTCAGTACGGAAAAGACCGCGCTGCTGTAAGATAGGGACGACCAGTTCTACAAAGTCATTTAAACCATCAGGCAGGTAGGGCGGCATGATATTAAAGCCATCGGCGGCATCATTGAGGAACCATTCCTCTAGCTGGTCGGCAATATATTCAGGGGTGCCCCAGATAGTACGATGTCCACGAGCACCAGCGATAGCTTCGTAGAGTTGACGGATAGTCAGATTCTCTCTTCTGGCAAGGTCGGTAACAAGTTGCAGGCGGCTCTTCTGGAGATTTGTTTCGGGAAGGTCCGGAAGAGGGCCATCTAATGGGTAGGAAGAGAGATCGACGCCACCGACGAGACCAGAGAGGAGGGCCAGGCCAACCTTCGGATGAATTAAACCCTGCAACCGGTCATACTTCTCTTTGGCCTCGGTTTCAGTCTTACCGATGACGGGAAAGACACCGGGCATAATCTTGACCTGGTCCGGGGTACGGCCATATTTTGCCAGATTGTCCTTAATACTGGCATAAAAGGCCTGGGCCTCTGCCAGCGTTTGCTGAGCCGTGAAGATAACTTCGGCGGTTGAGGCAGCGAAATCACGGCCATCCTCGGAAGCGCCCGCTTGCACAATGACGGGATAGCCTTGAATTGGCCGGGCAACATTGAGGGGACCACGCACAGAGAAATGCTTGCCTTTGTGGTTAAGGACGTGGATCTTATCGGGATCTACATAGATGCCAGCTTCTTTATCGCGAAGAAAGGCATCGTCATCCCAGCTATCCCACAGGCCGGTCACAACTTGCAAGAATTCACGAGCACGTTCATAACGCAAGGCATGATCCATGTGCTTCTCGCGGTTGAAATTGTGCGCTTCAGCCTCTGAAGCGGAAGTAACGACGTTCCAACCGGCGCGACCACCACTGAGATAGTCCAGAGAGGCAAACTTACGGGCGATATGATACGGCTCGTTATAGGTAGTCGAGGCAGTTGCCACAAGGCCGACATGCTCAGTCACGGCAGAGAGGGCCGAGAGGAGTGTGAGCGGCTCAAAGTGAACGATCTGGCCGGAGCGGCTCAGGGCCTCGATGCTCTGATCGCGCCGAACAGCGACACCATCTGCGAGAAAAACCATGTCGAACTTTGCACGTTCAGCGGTCTGGGCAAGCTGGCGATAGTGGGAAAATTCCAGGCCATTCTCAGCCCAGGCTTCAGGGTGTCGCCAGGCCGCCACGTGATGACCAGTATTGAGCAGGAAAGCTCCCAATCTAATTTGACCTTTTTTTGCGCTCATGAGGATCTCCTTTAGAGTAAGAAAACTAACTACTAGTTTCCGGTACCAACCACAGTGGGCAGTTCCAGATCATCGACGGAGCCAGGGGCCTTTGAGATGAGACCGATGGATTTCATAAAATTGGCGTAAGCAAGCAGGCCAGTTGGGGTAGTCTCAAAGGCGAGACTTGTTTCATCGAGCAGGGCTTTATATTGGGCCGCACTGCCGCCCCCGCCGCTGGCTTTGTCCTGAGCGAGATACTGAGCGGACTCAGCGTGGTGCGCAACGACGTAGGATATCACGTTTACGAAGTCCTGATAGATAGCTTTGCCAAAGGCCGGATACTGGTTGTAGAAGCTTTGTGGAACGGCGATTAAACCGGCACCGACAGGGCCAAAGACATCGCTCGTATGGAGGAGAATATGGTCTCCAGCAGCAATTTCGCGTTCCTGGAAAGGGAGAGCCGGAGAGCTGTGCGGCGATCTGCCCGGTCTGTAGAGCCTGCTCGCCATCAGCAGAGCCAATCGCGACCAGATTGCGATCCAGAGCGTGGGCATTCCCCAGTTGTTGTAGGGCGGCTTTCCGTAAGACGATCGCTTGTTGAGCATCAGGGGCAACAACACCGATTTTATCGTTTGGACCGAAATCTTTCAGAGTCTTGAATCTAGGATTTTTTGCTACCAGCCAGCTATCCGCACGGCTAGTGGCAAGCAAGACCTTCCAATCCATGCCTCTATCCCAACCTACGAGGAATGGTGGGAGGCCAAGTATTCCAAGTTGTCCCTGATTAGCAATAATAGCCTCACGGACAGCCGAGCCGCTATTGACGATCTTCCATTGGAATTGCGTATTGGGAAATTGCTTATCCAGGATCTTCTGCTCTTTTAAGATGACGAAGATAACAGCACCCAGACCTGGCTGATAGACCAGGGTAAAGGATGAGGGTGCGTTTGATCCTGAGCTTGCAGTATTGCCACAGGCACTGATAAATAAGACCAGGAGTATGAGCAAGAGAGCTAGCGGTCTCTGGCGTTTGTGCATAATAATGTTCCTTTCAAGCAAGCGGGGAAATTGGCGAGCGCAGTCAGAGAGCAACAGCCGGCCCTACGCGATTCGGGGACGGCATACGATGCTTGACAGTTAATAAGATTGTCTCATGCCCCATTTCACGATAGTCTGCTGCTCAATAAATTGGAAGAGAGTATCTAGCAAGACACCAAGCAGCGAGATGACAATCAGACCCGCAAAGATAGCGGGCGGATTGAGGAAGTAGCGGGCGTTATTGATATACCAGCCAAGTCCACCATTGGAGCCAGCGACCCCAAAGACGATCTCAGCACCAACGACTGAGCGCCAGCCAAAGGCCCAGGCCAGGCGGAGTCCTGCCAGGATGTGCGGGAGGGCAGCGGGCAGGAAGACATCGCGTACAGTCTGGGTCCGGGTCAGGCCGAGGTTGAGAGCGACCATGCGCGTAGTAGCTCCAATAGTGCGAAAGCCAGTATCGGTATTAGCCGAGATTGGCCAGACGGAGCCGAAGACGACGATAAAGATAATAGCGGAAGAGTTCAGGCCGAACCAGAGCATGGTCAGGGGTAGGATGGCAATACCGGGCAGAGGGCTGAAGACGGCGGTCAGTACGGTAAGCAGGTAGCGTCCGAAGCGCGAAAACGTTGATAATGAGGCCAGAAGCAGGCCAATAACGATGCCGATAAACATCCCGATAACGAGATTTTGCAAGGAGACCAGGGTCGCACTGGGAAGTTGGCCGTTCTTGATATCGGTAATAAGAGCTTGCACCGTCGCTATAGGTGATGAGACAAGCAAGGGGCTGACGCCACTGAATGAGACATACAATTGCCAGATGAAGATTAAAGCAACACCAATCAAAAGATAACGCAGCCAATCAGGCAGGGTACGTGGCGGCTTTGTAGCAGGTTGAGAGAGACTGATACGCATTATCGGACTTCTTTCTTTTATGCACTTATTCAACGGTGCTTAGTTGCCTGACAAGCTGGCGGCTAGCTTCTCGACGCACGAGCAGGGATTGTAGATGTGTAGAGATATCGGTAAAAGCGGCGCTGGCAAGATCTTCAGCAAAGCTGGTATCGACGATCTCAAGAATCTGAGCGGGAGAGGATGACATCACCATGACACGATGTCCAAGAAAAACAGCCTCTTGAATTGAGTGTGTCACAAGGATAATAGTAACGCCTGTACGCTGCCAGATATCGTTGAGTTCCAGCTGCAATTGATTGCGGGTGATGGCATCGAGAGCGCCGAAGGGTTCATCCATAAGCAAGATGTCAGGCTCCAGAGCAAGAGCACGAGCCAGGGCTGCACGCTGCTTCATGCCACCTGAAAGCATATGAGGATATTTGTCCGCCGCCCCGGCAACATCTACCAGATTGAGATAAAAACGGGCTTTCTCGATAGCGTCATGCTGAGAGATGTGTTTAGTCATCTGGAGGGCGTAGACAATATTGCCCAGGACGGTGCGCCAGGCAAAAAGTTGTTCAAAATCCTGAAAGACAAAGGCTCGGTCTGGACCGGGCTTTTTAACGGAGGTGCCATTGACCAGAACTGAACCCTGACGGGGTTTCAGGAAGCCGCCTATCGCTTTGAGAAGCGTGGTTTTCCCACAACCTGACGGGCCAATAATGACAAATTTCTCACCACGCCGAATAGAGAGATTGATATCCTCAACGATGGTCGCTCCCTGGCCACGCCCATTGTGATAGTCCAGATAGACGTGTGAAAGCTGAACCATTGATTCGATATCCTGTTGAGCCATTGTTTATTTTCCCTTCCAATAATTTAGGAGACCAGAAGCAGGTGAGTAATATCATCTCCTCTATGCAATTCCAGCGGCTGTCCCGTTGGCAACAGGTACGCTAGTATTGTTGTGTATATGGTTATATTTGCTACGGAAATAGAGAAGAGGCTGGCTGTGCGGTTGGGTAGTGATGGAGACAACCTCGCCAATGAAGATAGAGTGGTCTCCACCAGGGTAGCGATTAACAAGGCGGCACTCCAGGCTCGTTAAGGCATCATCGAGCAGGGGAATGCCAAGCTGGCTGAGAGTATAAGGGATGGAGGCGAATTTATCTGGAATGCGACGAGCAAAGTGGCGAGAGGTGGTCTCGGCGTGTTCGGCAAGGATATTAACGGCAAATATTCCGCTTTCGACGATCAGATCGTGAATAGTGGCTTGAAGGTCGATGCCGACAAGGATCAGTGGGGGACGCAGAGATAATGAGCAGAAAGAGCTTACGGTTGTACCGTGAAGTTGGCCCTGATGCTGGGTGGTGATGACAGTTACGCCGGAAGCAAAATGTCCTAAAGCCTGGCGGAATTCGGTCTGTTCTATCGTCATACTAATAATTCCTCTCTTTTATTCATGGAGATAAAGGAAACTTCTAGAGCCGGGAACGCAAGGGTTCGGGCTGAGAAAGGGCTGGATTTTGGGCTAGAAAACGGGCAAGGATGATGATTTCCTGGCCTAACGAGCTAAGATCTGTTACGAGTTTGCCCTGGGGCTGCTTTTGGGAATTGAAGTCTCTGGCAGAGGCGTAGATGGCTCTGGGCAAGGTATGAGCTCCGAAGAAAGCAAAGAGAGGACGCAGCTCGTGTTCTAGAGTGAGATAATGGTGATCACTACCACCGGTAGCAAGCAGAGCGATAGCTTTGCCACGCAGTGGATCATGCCCCTTAGGATCATTGGGGACAAGATCAAAAAAGTTTTTGAGTGCTCCAGTGTATGACCCCCGATAGATAGGTGTGGCAACCAGATAGGCGTCGGCCTCGTCTACAAGAGCGAGGGCGCGGCGCGTATCGCTGTTATAGCTTTCAGGGGCGCGGCCATCACAAAACTCTATAGCGAAATCGCGCAGTTCCAGAACGGCTGTCTCTACCGCAGGATCGAAGACGCTGGCAGCGGTAAGAGCAAGGTCCAGAACGCTACGCGTGCGCGATGGCGGTGGGGTGAGGCTGCCGTTAATAGCGAGGAGCTTCAAGGTCATATTTTTCTCCTTTCATTTCTTCAGAAATATTATTGACTTAGTTTATCAATAATATTAACAATAGTACTGATGTGACTTTTGTTTGTCAATAGAAATTGGCTAATTCATAACAATTATGGATGATTCATATAACTACAGGGAATGTTTGTAAGAGAATATAGATATTTTGTATAGGTTTCTTTCCTTACCTGCTCTTTCGGGCGAGAGAATTCGCTCGGCGAGACGGTCAGAGATCAACAGCCGA
>CAVZQK010000041.1:0-38086 GCA_963777355.1 uncultured Chloroflexia bacterium | reverse complement strand
GCCATATCCAAACAGGGAGGGATAATTGCAACTAATACATGTTGCAATTATCCCTCCCTATTAAGAAACGAAAACTCTCATGAGAAATTCCTCCATTATTCACTATCACGAATTACAAAAATGCCCCATTCTGCATAGGCCCCTGAAGAGTTAGTATTTTAACCGCTAAAAGACTTGACGAATGGTTCAGTATCAGTAACAATTAAGTAGAGTCTTCTACAAACGGCACTCTTTGTAAAGTGGATTCAAAGTCCAGGTAGCCAGTGAGAAGGAGGTTGCAGAGAAAATATACCGATTATAAGTCGCCATGTTTCTTTTGCAGGAATGGCACTTATTCCAACACAGGTCTCATCTATTGTCTAGTGTACACCGGAGGTGTCTCTTGGCTTCATCTGACCGCAGCACAAAAGAAGAACTTATTGCGCAAGACATCAAACGTCTCCACGGCATGGGCTATGCGCAAGAGCTTTTTCGCACCATGGGCGGTTTTTCCAACTTCGCCATCTCCTTCACCATTATCTCCGTCCTCAGTGGGTGTCTCACCCTTTTCTACACCGGTATTACGACTTCTGGCTTTGCCGCAGGCGCGATTGGTTGGCCGCTGGTCACTATTTTTGTCGTTATCGTGGCTCTAGGCATGGCCGAATTAGCCTCTGCCTATCCAACGGCTGGTGGTCTGTACTACTGGGCCTCTCAACTGGGTGGACCCGCCTGGGGCTGGTTCACTGGCTGGTTTAATCTGATTGGACAGGTCGCTGTTACGGCTGGAATCGATTATGGTCTGGCCGTTTCCATCGATGTCTTGCTCAATGCCTGGTTCCCCAACTTCCCAGCTAAGCTTGGCTCTGTTGCCGCGATTGATCCTGCGACACAATGGGCCACGCTGGCAATCTATGCCGTTGTCCTGATCCTGCACGCTGGCCTCAATATCTTCGGCGTGCGTATCGTCGCTCTTCTCAATGATGTTAGCGTCTGGTGGCATATCGTTGGTGTGATCCTGATTGGTGGAGGGGTTGTTATTGCGCGCTCTCGCTGGCAACAATTTGGCGGCGCAACTTTTACGACCCATGTAGCCGCTGCACCACTTAATTCTGCTGGCACCCTTTTCAATGCTGATCCCAAATATAATGCAACCGGCTTTCCGATCTGGTATGCTTTCTTGCTGGGTCTGCTGTTGGCCCAGTATACCTATACGGGCTACGATGCCTCGGCACACATGACGGAAGAGACCGTTGGTGCTGCGACAAGAGCGCCCTGGGGCATTGTTATGTCCGTTGTCGTCTCAGCCTTTGCTGGCTATGTTGTCCTGATGGGACTGCTTTCCGCAGCCCCTGATCTGGTTAAGGCCGCTGGCTATATTAATCCCGTCCTCTATATTCTTGAAAGTCGCCTGGGCTTTCTTCTGGGAACGCTGTTCTTCGCTGTTGCTGTGGGGGCACAGTTTTTCTGTGGCATGTCTTCGATTACCACCAATTCGCGTATGATCTATGCCTTCTCGCGCGATGGTGCCATCCCATTCTCCAATCTGTGGCATCGCCTTGATCAGGGCCGTACCCCTCGCAACGCGATCATCCTGGCGGCTGTTGCGCTTTCATCCTGGCGATTCCTACCGTCTTTAATTTTGCGGCCTACGTTGCCATTACATCGATTGCGGTCATTGGCCTCTACATCTCTTACGTCTTGCCCATCTTGCTACGCCTGTTCGCACGAAGATTTTCAGCGTGGACCCTGGCACCTGGGCAGTTGGAGCAGGCCGATCGGCATCTATCGCAGTCCTGTGGGTTCTCTTCATCTCAGTGCTGTTTATGTTACCAACCGCTCATTCCTATTACGGCGTGACGTTCAACTACACTCCTGTTGTGGTTCTGGGCACCTTAATCATCCTGGTCATCTGGTGGTCTGTGAGTGTTCGACACTGGTTTAAAGGTCCTCGTGTACAAGGGACAGCGCATGAGCTGAGTGAAATCGAGAAGAGTGTTGGTGAAACAATTATTGTGGATGGGGCCGAGGTCGCTACGGCGGAGTAACTCCCTGGTACATTGATACTGGAGTTTCCCTCTGGCGAATGTTCGAGGAAAACTACTTACATCTTTTTAAAAAGTGTAAGTAGTTTTTCTCGTGTATGCCTCTCACACCCTTGACTTCGAGCCCTTTTTTCACTATACTCTCTTTTGTAGACAGGATTGTCAACAACTCTGTCTACATTGCAGTAGTCATAAAGCATAGAGAGTAGCCAGAGGAGGCTCCTGTATGAATGAAGTTCGTGAGCCTATCCATGACATTGCCCATCTTGGACATATTGAGCTGCTGACCCCGAAACTGGCTGAAAGCTTCTGGTTTTTCCATGATATTCTTGGCATGGAGGAAGCGGCACGCGAAGGCCAATCTGTGTATTTGCGCGGCTGGGGTGAGTATGAGCGCTACTCCCTCAAGCTCACTGAAGCAAAGCAGGCGGGTGTGGCTCATACCGCTTTTCGCACGCTGAGTCCACAGGCACTTGACCGGCGGGTGCAGACTCTAGAGACAAGCGGACAGGGACGAGGCTGGATCGATGGCGATATAGGACATGGCAAAGCCTACCAGTTTCTCGATCCTGATGGACATCTGCTGGAACTCTATTATGAGACAGAGAAGTATCAAGCCCCTGTAGCTCTGCGTCCGGCCCTCAAAAATCAGCCGCAGCGCTACCCGGATCGCGGCGTCTGCGTCCGTCGCCTCGATCACATTAACTTTCTTGGGCGCAATCCTACCCTCAATCGTGCCTTTTTGCAGGAATGTCTCGGTGCAAAGCTGACGGAGCAGATTATTCTCGACGATGGCACAGAAGCTGGTAGCTGGCTTACCTTCACGAATAAGACCTACGATGTGGTGTATACCAAAGATGCCACCGGTACGACTGGTCGCTTCCATCATCTCGCCTACTGGGTCGATAACCGCGAAGATGTGCTGCGGGCAGCCGATATCTATCTGGAGAACGGGATTTTCATTGAGGCGGCCCCTGGCAAGCACGCAATCGCACAGGGCTTCTTTCTCTACGCCTACGAGCCCGGTGGCAACCGGATCGAGGTGGCCTCAGGTGGCTATCTGATCTTTGACCCCGACTGGGAACCGATCATCTGGAGCCAGACGGACCGCCAGAAAGGGCAGGCATGGGGCACGCCGACTATCGCAAGCTTCCACACCTATGGTACGCCTGTCGTTGAAACGAGATAGATGGTGCTCTCTCCATAAGAGCAGGCTGTTCTTTAAAAAAAGCTCTATTCAGAGAAAAAAGGCGCGTAAAGAAGGAAAAAAACAGCATGGCAGTGACAGATGATGAATGCTATATGCAATTGCGGGAGGCTATTCTGCGCGGAGAGTTTCAGCCCAATGAGCGGCTGATTGAAATGGATCTGGCTCAGTCTCTCAGTGCTGGTCGTGCCGCTATCCGTACTGCCCTGGCTCGATTAGAACAGGAGGGACTCGTCCAGCGAGAACGCCATAGAGGTGCACGGGTGCGCCTGGTCTCTGAAACAGAGGCGCTTGAGATCCTCGAAGCACGAGCTGTACTGGAAAGCCTGGCGATGCGTCACGCGGCACTCAATGCCACTATGGACGATATTGCGATCTTACGCGCGCTACTGGACGAGTTAGCGCAACGTCTGGAGGAAGGTGACCTGTTAGGCTATTCCGATGTGAACGGGCGTCTCCATCAGAAACTGTTGCAGATCGCCAATCACGCGACTGTTTCGCGCTTGCTTGACATGCTTAAATCACAAAACGTACGTTTCCGGTTCCGTACTATTCTTGTTCCCGGTCGGCCTCAACAGTCTTATCAAGAACATGTCGCTATTGTTGAGGCTGTGGCCGCCCACGATCCTGATCGTGCGCATGAGGCAATGCGCTATCACCTCGCTCATGTGGCTGACGCGCTTAAAGCAACAAAAAGGACTCGCCCAACCGATGAAAGAGAGTATTCTCGATGAAAAACTTTGCTAAGCCAAACCATCCTCTTCCCTCTTCAAAGGCGCGTGAACTGGTGCGCGGTGCCTATGATCTACACGTCCATACGGGCCCGGATCTCCTACCGCGCAGCGCATCAGATCTTGAGCTTGCCTATCGCTGCCAGCATGTGGGACTCGCAGGCTTCGTTATTAAGTCTCATTACGTTCCTACTTCCGCACGAGCCGCGCTTGTGCGCACGCTGGTACCGGATATCCATGCTATAGGATCTATCGTTCTTAATACCGCTATTGGCGGCATGAATGTAGTAGCCGTTGAGATCGCAGCTCGTGAGGGCGCACGCATCGTCTGGATGCCAACAGTCGATACCGTCGACGAAATCGGCGGCCATGTCGATCTCCCTCATGGTAGCAAACGCCCTCAATGGGCTCGCTTGCAGCAAGAACTGCGCGAGCAAGGCATCGAAAGCGAGCCGGTGCGCGTTCTGGATGAGGAGCAGTGCGTACTACCAGCTACGCGACGCGTGCTGCGCTCCATCTCAGCTCATCATCTCGTCCTTGCGACAGGACATCTTAATAGGAATGAGATATTTGCGGTGGTTGATGCCGCTTTGGAGGAGGACGTGCGCTCGATTATTGTCACTCATCCCGAGTATCCAGCGCAGAATCTCTGTGTTGAGGACCAGATTGCTCTTGCTCAGCGCGGTGCCTTTCTGGAGCGCTGCTTCACCACACCCTACACGGGGAAAATCTCGTGGGAGCAAATGTGCTCGAATATCCGCGCCACAGGACCTGAGCATTCCTTTCTTTCGACAGATCTAGGCCAGCCTGATAACCCTCCAATCGAGGATGGCCTGGCATTGATGGTGGATCACCTGCTCGCAGCCGGCTTTTCAGAGTCCGAGATCCGGCTGATGGCAGTCACAAATACGGTACAATTGGCAACGGGAAGGACAGCAGAATGAGCATAGCATCTACACCGGAGCAGAGACGCAATCTGCTCGTCGTTGGAGCACACTCAGCCGATTTTGTGTGGCGAGCAGCGGGAGCGCTCGCAGTGGTGACAGCTACCGGCGGGAACGCAACCGTTGTCGCGCTCTCTTATGGAGAACGCGGCGAGTCGGGCGAGTTATGGAAAGAGCCGGGTCAAACCGTCGAGAACGTAAAACGTATCCGCCATGCAGAGGCGGTACAGGCAGCAGACGCGCTGGGGGCGACCTTCCAGTGCTTTGATCTGGGCGATTATCCTCTCATTATCGACGAGACAGCTCTGACACGCCTGGCGGATCTGATCCGCGAGACTGCACCAGACGTGATCGTGACCCATACAGATCGTGATCCCTTCAATCCCGATCATCCGGTCACCTCCCTGTCGGTACAACGGGCCAGGCTCCTTGCCAGTGGTGCGGGGGTAGCCAGTGGCTTCGCTACGATTCGTCCACCCGACCTCTTTCTCTTCGAGCCTCATCAAACAGAACAGTGTGGTTTTGTCCCTACGACTTTCGTCGATATCACCGCCGTCTTCCCGCAGAAGTTGCGCGCGATGGAGGCTATGGCCGCTCAGAGCTACTTGCGCCAGTACTACACAGAACAGGCGGAACATCGCGCCAATCATGCGCGACGCGTCTCAGGTCAGAAGGATATTCGCTATGCTGAAGCGTTTCAGCGTGTTTTGCCACAGGTGGTGACAAGCCTATGAACTCAGATATGATGCAACAATTTGCCGAGCTTGGGGTCGCAACAATCTATGAGGCGGCAGGCCGCCGTGGACTCATCGATATTCCCCTGACACAAATCATTCCCGGTAGCAGGGTTGCCGGTCCTGCTCGCACTGTTCGCTGCGGACAGGGAGATAACTTAATGGTTCACGCAGTCTTGGAACAGGTACAACCCGGTGAAATCCTGGTGCTAACTATGCCCGATCCACAACCCATTGCCCTGGTCGGCGAACTCCTGGCAACACAGGCACGTGTGCACCAGGCGGCGGCCCTGCTCGTCGATGCCTCTGTACGCGATATTACCGAGCTTCAAATGCTTGGACTGCCAATCTGGACACGCTGGATACGCGTGCGCGGTGCCACAAAAGACCTGGTGGGCACCATAAACGAACCGGTCACTATCGGTGACACAACCATTACGGCTGGTGATATCGTCGTGCTCGATGCTGACGGCGCGGTCTCCGTCGCTTCTCAACAGGCAGAGCCACGTTCTGGCCGCAGCCGTTGCTCGCCAGCAGCGCGAGACGACGCTGCGCGAAAAACTACAAGCGGGAGCGCTTTCTTATGATCTCCACGGATTGAGAGAGCTACTTGAAGAGAAGAAGAAGTTACGGTAGGAGCGCAGTTGCTCCTGGTGTTGCTCATTACAGAGAGGCAGATACTCATTTTTCTACAGACGAGGGAGTGCTTCCTCCCTCACCAATGGAGATGCCTGTTTTAGGCATCACGGGAGTTTTGTATGCAATCAATGATACTCCAGTTTCCAATAAGACGAAAACAACTGCAAAAGAGGGCGGCCAGTAGACCGCGACGGTATATGTGGTTCCTCCTGGTGAGCATGAGTCTTTCTTTGCTCACAGCCTGTAATACATCAATCGCCTCACCAGCGCAACCAACCACCAGTGCCACGTCAACTGCGACCCAGGCCTCGACTGGCCATTTCGTGGGAGTCGTTGCCTGTAGCTCACTGACGCAAAAGGATTTTTCGACCGTACTTTCTGATGCCACGGTAAAGATTACGTCGGCGACAGTTGTGCCAGCCAGCGGGTCAACTCCGGAATCCTGTAAGATCGATGGGGTCATCTCGCCGCAGATCAAATTTGAGATCCAGTTGCCTACCAAACAATGGAATGGCAATTATTTTGAAGGGGGTTGTGGTGGCTTATGTGGCATGCTCTCCGAGTCAGCGGATTGCCAGAGCGCGTTCATCACTGGCGATGCCGTCGGCTACAACGACATGGGGCATGAGAGTGCGATGGGTAGCAACAGCGATATGAGCTGGGCGCTCAACGAAACGCAACGCCAGGATTTTGCCTACCTTGCCAATCACTATGTGGCTGTGTTCGCCAAATCACTTATCAAGACCTATTACGGACGCAGCACGTCGTATTCGTACTTTTCTGGCTGCTCCGATGGTGGCCGTGAAGCTTTAATGGAGGCCCAGCGCTATCCTACCGAATTCGATGGCATTATAGCTGGCGCTCCGGCTATGTACTTTAGTTTTCTCAACAGCTTTGAACATGCATGGATAACGTTGAATGATCTGGACAGCAGTGGAAAGGAAATCCTGACGTCGAGTGCCCTGACGGTGCTGCACAATGCGGTAATGGCAGCATGCGATAAGCTTGACGGCGTGACTGACGGTCTGATCGGTGATCCATTTGCCTGTACGTTTGATCCAGCCACGATCGAGTGTACTGCAACGAAAACGACGAACTGCCTGACGATGCAACAGGCTGCGATTGCTAAAAAGATCTACACAGGCCCGGTCGACGAGAATGGAGAACACCTGTATCCTGGCGGCGGATACTCGTATGGCTCAGAACTGGGATGGGCTGGTGCCGGAACGATGGGGCAAGGCATTGCTGATAGCGTCTTAGAATACCTGTCACAGCCTGGCTCAACGACGAAGAGCAGTACAAATGCGCTCAACCTGAAATATACCAGTGCTGAGTTCAAGAGCTTACTGAAAGCCGCCGCACAATATGATGCAACCAATGCAGACCTGAGCGCCTTCCGCGCTCACGGTGGGAAGCTGATTCTCTGGCATGGTATGGCCGACTCGTCAATTCCCACCTACGGGACGCCTGCTTACTATCAAGCCCTCGTCAAACAAATGGGCGGATTGAGCACTACCCAGCAGTTCGCTCGTATGTTCCTGTTCCCCGGCGTCTACCATTGTGGTGATGGATACGGTCCCAGCCACTTTGATCTGGTCACTGCTATCACCAATTGGGTCGAGCACGGGATCGCGCCCACGAAAATCATCGCTACACGCTACAGTAGCGATGATACACCATCTCAAGGAGGACCCGGCGGACCCGCCAAGCAGTCAAACGGTAGTATCGTGCGCACGTTACCGATCTTCCCTTATCCACAAGTTCCCAGGTACACTGGATTTGGGAGCATCAATGATGCCAGTAACTACAGTGCTGTGACCTCCACCGACATTCAGCAATATTCGTTCTCCTGGCTGGGCCAATCTCTCTTTCAACCAGTATCAAGTCAGGGATAAGCTAAGCCTTACTACGAAAGGAGAAGCGGCTCTCCCTTTTTCAGGGGAGCACGCAAGCAGTTATGGATGTGAACTCCTTCAAACCGGATCAGTCGTCGTCGCCTATCGATGAAGCACAGGTGAGCCAGGATGCACTAGAACAACCGGTAAGCAACCCCGATAGGGGGCAATGGGCAGGACGTGCAGCCTGAGACAACATCCGCAGAGACGCGCACAGTACCATTGTCAATGCTGCGCCAACGCCTGTATGCTCTGATCGGGCAAGACTATAGTGGCGTGCTCTTCGCTATTATTGTACTGGTAGCGATTATCGGCATCGCCCACCCGGACTTTCTGCAATTCGCCCAACTGGCAGATACGCTCTCGCAGGCTACTTATGTGGCGCTCTTAGCCTGTGGGATGACGTTTCTTTTAGCTATGGGAGAACTGGACCTCTCTATTGGTGGTATCTTTGGCGTGACCGCTATCTGCTCGGCTATCTTGATCCATAGTGGCCTGCCCACCTGGCTAGGCGTGACCAGCGGGCTTGCGCTCGGTGTCGTCCTCGGATTATGTAATGCACTGATCATCCAAATCGTTCGCCTGCCCGCCTTCGTCGCAACACTGGCGACTGCTTCGATTTTTCGCGGGCTCGGCTATGCACTGAGTAACGGCACGCAAATTCCCGGCCCGACCATCAGTGATCCATTCTCGCGTTTTATGGGGGCCCATCTTCTGGGTCTTGCAACGAATGCCTGGATCTCGATTATTATCGTCATTTTACTCTCAGTGCTGCTCAACTTCACTCCTTTTGGCTTTCGCGTTCGCTCTATCGGCTCAAATCGTGACGCGGCTCTCTTTAGTGGGCTTCCCATCAACCGGCTTCGCATCCTTGGTTTTATGCTGTCTGGCCTCATGGGGGCGCTAGCTGGCATGCTGGCCCTCGGCTACTTCGGCAGTGCCGATCCATCCTATGGGACAGGCTATGAACTGCTTGCGGTTGCCGCAGCGGTTATCGGTGGCACGGCACTCAGTGGTGGGAAGGCCTCGATAGTAGGCGCTATGTTGGGCGCTATCTTGCTCAGCGTGGTGAGTAGTGGCCTGGCTTACTTTAGCGTTCCTCTCGCATGGGACGCGTTCGCAACTGGGGCGGTCATCTTGTTGGCCGTTTCGCTCGATAGCCTACTGCGTAGGAGCAGCCAGCGACATAAAGCCAGTCTCTAGTAGCGTACCGTCAATCGTATTCTGGTAATCTGTATCGCCGTTGACACACAAGTACCATATACGTACAAGGAGAAACCTATGCGTGCAAAGTTCTTGTTCCCTTGCCTATGCATCCTTATGCTGTTTGCCGCCTGTTCAAATAGCAATGCATCTTCATCATCGGCAGGCAAAAAAGATCCGTCCTCTATTCACGTCGCTTTTGTTGCTCCGACTAGCTCACAGGATTTTGCGGTTGAGGAGGCGAACGGAGCACGCTACGCGGCCAGCCAATACCATGTTACTCCTCAGATCGTAGCACCACCAGTTGTCGATAATCCGGGCGAGGTCCAACTCTTCCAGAATGTCGAACGCACGGCGACCGATGGCATCGCTGTCTTCACGTTAGCACCCGATCTCTTCATTCGACCCGAGGCCGATGCCATCGCGAAGAATATTCCTGTCATTGCAGTGGACGTAATCGGACTGCCCGGCTCAGGCATCAAGACGTTTATTGGGAATGATAATGTCGCCGCTGGTAAACTCTTCGCTGATGAGCTGATAAGCAAGCTACCGGCAAATGCAAGCGGCAATATCGTCATGGGCATTCCCGGCCTGGGTACTCCGCCCCTGGTCCAACGTGGACAGGGAGTCGTTGCGGAGTTCAAGGCCAAACGACCCAATATCCAGGTGCTGGGCCCTTTTAATACTGACGGGGTGCAGACGGTGAACTTCAATGAGTGGAATAATATCGTCAAAGCTCACCCTGGCGCTCTCGCCTACTTTGGGACCGGGAATAACGATGCGGTTTCATTGGCCAAGATAAAAGAATCGAATTCCGGCAACTACCTCACTGGTGGATTCGATCTTGAAACATCTTCACTGCAAGCGATCGTCAGTGGTGTCAATTTCGCGCTGCTCGACCCTGAACACTTCCTGAAGGGCTATATTGCTATGAAACTTTTGATCGAGCATGCACTGAATAATAAGGCTATTCCGGAGGGCTGGTGGAACCCTGGCTCGTTGATTGTCAATCAAGGGAACGTCGGGCAGGTGTTAAAACGGCAGGAAAGCCTGAGCGCGAGGGGCACATTTTTTCAGCCAATCGCTGACGCGGAGTTTGCTGATCCATCAAAATATATCCAACCATTAAGTGCAGCTAAGTGACACTATCAAAAAGGGAGCACTACCACTATCCAACAGAGAGAGGCACGCGCAATCGTGTCCTCTCCCCAGAGATTCTCTCGAAGCGCTACTTCTTCCCTTTGTAATTTGTTGGATTCAATAGGTTTATCCCTCCCTGTCCACCCCTCTCTCCCGAACACCTTTTGGAGGGCGAGAGGACTTGCTTAGCAAGGCTACAAAAGCCCGTGACGCTGCCTTTCTCCCAGCCGAAGGTGCAGTCATTCCACAAAGGAGTAAACTATGACTGATTTGAGTGCTGTTCTGAACGCGAAGGACATTCGCAAATCGTATGGAGGCGTTGTAGCCCTCAAAGGCGTCGATTTTGGCGTACGAGCTGGCACGGTGCATGCGCTGTTGGGAGAGAATGGCGCGGGCAAGTCGACCTTAATCAAGGTGCTTGTGGGCGCTACCCGACCGGATATGGGCACGCTCCAGCTCGATGGACGGAGCGTGCGCTTCGCCAGTACCGCCGAGGCCACCCGACAGGGCATCGCGGTTGTCTCACAAGAATTGAACCTCTTTCCTCATCTGGATGCATTAATGAACCTGTTTGTGATGCGTGAGCGCTGTCGCGGCCCCTTCATTACGCGCAAGGAGATGGTGAGGCAGGCCGAGCCTGTGCTCGCTGAGTTGGGCCTACACATAAACATACACAACCCAGTCGACACGCTCACTCTTGCCCAACGCCAGTTGCTTGAAATCGCCCGTGCCCTCTTGATACAGCCGCGTGTCCTGATCCTCGACGAGCCGACATCGGCTCTGCACGCGCGCGAGACCGAGCAGCTCTTCAAAGTATTGCGTACGCTGCGCCAGCGGAATGTAGCGGTGATCTATGTATCACACATTCTTGAGGATGTGCTAAGCCTGTGTGACGAGGTTACTATTCTGCGCGACGGCAAACGTGTGCTGGATGCCGCGCCGACCGCCCGCTTACACATCGATGAGATCGTCAGTGTCATGCTCGGTGAGAAAGCACAGGAACTGATAACTCACCGCGAGGTCGATACCGCCATCCCAGGCACGATTCACCAACAGCACTCGCTCAGTTTTCAACAGGTGCAGGTACCTGGACGACTTGAGAATCTCACGATGGAAGTACCAGCAGGAAGTATCGTTGGTGTGGCGGGTCTGGCCAATTCGGGACACCAGACGGTACTGGAACTGGCGGCGGGCATCATCGCTCCGCAGCGCGGTGAGGTGCGTCTGCCTAACGGGGAAAGAGTACGCCCCCATCAACGCGGCGCAGTGCAACAGGGTGTCGCGCTCATCCCAGGTGATCGACGACGTCTCGGCTTGATGATTGATAAGTCCGTCTGGGAGAATATCGCGCAAGTACGCGCCTTCGCACTAGCGCGAGACGGCGTGCTCCTGAGTGCCGAGCGCATGCGTGTCCGTGCACGGACGTACATCACTCAACTCGGTATCAAGACCTCCTCGGTCGATCAGGAAGTGGGACGGCTTTCAGGTGGCAATCAGCAAAAGGTGGTCTTCGCTAAGTGGCTAGAGGCCAAACCAACCGTACTGCTGTTGGATGATCCCACCAGGGGCATAGATGTTGGTGCCAGGGCCGACATCTATGCGCTTATGTACGAGCTAGCCAGGGGCGGAGCAGTCCAACTACTGTCCTCCACCGATCCCATAGAACTGGCCACCGTCTGTAACCACGTGCACGTCTTTTACAACGGTTCTCTCTGCGCGACGCTTGAACCGCCCATTCTTAATGCACATACTATACTTGAAGTCATGAACACTGGCCGGCTACCTGTACAGCACGAGCAATAGGGAGGAACCGTCATGAACTCTGAGTTGCGACATGAATCTCACTTTACTCCGGTGAAGATAGGGGAAATATCTGCGCGGCTTGCCCGCGACCTTACCTATGCGCAGGTCTCGTCGGCGCAGAAGCTAGACCTCTATCTTCCCGAAACTCAGGGACCCTTTCCGCTCGTAATCTATGTACACGGAGGGGCTTTCAAATGGGGCGATAAAGGTGACAATGAGGCAACTGGGGCCTTTCCCTTTCTCCTTGCCGCGGGCTACGCGCTCGCCAGCATCAACTACCGACTGAGCGGCGAGGCTAGATTCCCGGCTCAGATCTGGGACGTCAAGACCGCTGTGCGTTGGCTACGCGCCAACGCAGCCAGTTGCCACATCGATCCGGCGCATATCGGAGCATGGGGTGCCTCGGCAGGCGGACACCTGGTCAGCCTACTGGGAACGTCAGGCAACGCGGCAGAGTTGGAGGGAGCGGAGCTGGGCCATGCGGAGCAATCCAGTCAGGTGCAGGCCGTTGTATCCTGGTATGCCCCGATCGATTTCTTACATATGGACGCTCAGTTTCTGGAGGATGAACGCTTCGGCTCTGTTGCAGCAACCCACAATCTGCCCAACTCGCCCGAATCAGAGCTGCTTGGCGCACCAATTCAGACGATCCCTGAGCTTGTACTCACAACCAATCCGATCACCTATATGCATCGTGATATACCACCTTTCTTGATCGAGCATGGAACCGCTGATAGTTTGATCCCCGCTCGACAGGCCCAGCAACTCTACGATGCCCTGGTCCCGCTGATCAAAGCCGAAAACGTAGAACTGATCTACATGCCAGAAGCGCGGCATGCCGATCCAATCTTTCCATCGCCATCAAACATGCAGCACGTGGTACAGTTTTTCGATAGCCACTTGCGCTGAATGCACGCACTTAACCCACAACATATAAGCAAGTGAACGATATAATATCTTCCTGCTCTACTTTCCTTGTTCGGATGCACCTCTTCGAGCTGGTTGATAGCTTCCTGGGAGCGCACGTGTACTGATCGCCAGACGATTCCAACTATTGATAGCAATGACCGCTAGCGTCAGATCAATCAACTCTTGCTCGCTGAAGTGTTTACGTACCTGTTCATAAATCTCGTCAGGTACATGCGTCTCTGCAACGAGAGTGACGGCATCGGTCCAGAGCAGAGCGGCGCGTTCTCGCTCACTATAATAAGGAGTTTCTTTCCAGGCTACCAGCCCGTAGAGGCGCTGCTCGCTTTCTCCATCGGCCCTTGCATCCTTCGTATGCATATCAATACAGTACGCACAGCCATTGAGTATGGAGGCACGCGTTTTTACCAGATGCAGAAGAGAATGTTCCACAGACGATTTTTGTACATAATTCTCCAGCGTATACAACGCTTTGTAGGCATCTGAAGATAGGGCTTTGCTGATACTAATACGCTCTGAAGTCAAATTTGTCATGTTGTAAACCTTTCTGTTACTCTTCTATAGTCCTGCTTTTTGCAAATTTGAAGCCCGATCCTTCAGGACTTCATATAGGAGACGAGTGAGCGAGAGGAAATGTGAGTGGTTTATTTGGCAGAATGAATGGAGGCAGCCACAGGGGAAATGCCGATGTTTCTCTCGCTTGTCTGACGGCCCTATAATTTAAAAGAAGTATTTTTCTTGATGCAGGGGAAAGCGACTCTTTATGAATAGAGAGAATGTAAATCAGAAAACAGATGTGAAAGATGCGTTGGCAGAATCTTTTCAACGCTATCATTCGCTGCTCTTTGCTATTACTTATCGTATGCTGGGAAGCGCGAGTGAAGCTGAAGACATTCTTCAAGAGAGTTATATACGCTCGATGCAGGCGGCTCCACAAGAGATTCGTTCGATGAAATCTTATCTGACAACAATTGTGACGCGCCTCTGTCTCGATTATCTAAAATCGGCACGTATACAGCGTGAGCAGTATATTGGCCCCTGGTTACCTGAGCCGATTCTGACAGCAGATCCCGAAGCAATGGCGCTCCAGACGCTGGAGCAACGAGAATCGCTTGGGCTGGCCTTTCTTCATCTTTTGGAGCGCCTGACTCCCTATGAACGCGCTGTGCTCCTGTTGCATGATGTTTTCGCCTATCGGCATGAGGAGATTGCTGAAATCATTGGGAAAAGTCCCGCGCATTGTCGTCTCTTGCTGCGCCAGGCGAAAGAGCATCTGCACGAACGTCAGGCACGTTTTGCTCCATCACCAGAAGTACAGCGACGTCTGGTAGAGCGTTTTGTCGATGCTTGCCAGGTGGGGAATGTAGATGGCCTGGTTGATCTACTGGCCCAGGAGGTTACAAAGTGGGCGGATGGCGGTGGCAAGGTGAGTGCTGCTCGGCGTCCTCTGTATGGTCGCGAGAAAGTGTTACAGCTCTTGCGTGGGCTGATACGCCTTTATTACTCACATCTTCGTCTTTCAGTTGCTGAAATCAATGGAACAGCAGGAATGCTGATCTGGCATGGGGAAACGCTGGTAGGAGTCACCACCTTTGAGGTCAGAGAGAACCAGATCTATACGATGCATGATATACTCAATCCCGACAAAATCGTTTACATCCAGCAACAGTTACAAGTAAAAGGATAAGTATATTGCTTTTGTAGCGAGATGTAGGTACACTTTCTGTGGAATAGCAGAGAAACAGATTTCAATGCTGAAGGAGGAAACAATGAAGGCCGCTGTCTGCTACAAACCCGGAAGTCCGCTACTTGTTGAAGAGGTCAGTATCGATCCACCTCAGCGCGACGAGGTGAAAATTCGTCTCGCTGCTACCGCTGTCTGCCATAGCGATGTTCACTATCTCCGTGGCGAATGGAACACAAACTTTCCCGTGATCGTCGGTCACGAGGCCGCCGGTATTGTGGAAGAGGTCGGCGAGAATGTGACGCTGACGAAACCTGGTGAACGCGTAATTGTCTCGCTTTTGCGGGCTTGTGGACGTTGCTACTTCTGCACTTCGGGCCTCCAGAATCACTGCTCCGGTACGTTTGCTCTGGATACCGAGAGCCGTCTGCATAATCAGCGCGGCGAAACCGTCTTCCAGGGCGTGAAAGTTGGCGCATTTGCCGACTATGCCATCGTGGATCAATCCCAGGTCGTTCCCGTCCCCGCAGAAATTTCTCTGGATAGAGCCGCTCTCCTGGCCTGTGGCGTGATGACAGGTGTTGGTGCCGTCGTCAATACCGCTCAGGTGAAACCAGGCAGTTCAGTTGTTGTCATTGGCAGCGGTGGCGTTGGCCTGAATGCTATCCAGGGTGCACATATCGCTGGTGCCGCACGCATTATCGCCCTCGATGTAGTGGATCTCAAGCTGGCAGCCGCGAAAACCTTCGGGGCCACCCATGCCATCAATGCGCAACAGGACACCGTCCGCCAGACGATCCGCGATCTCACAGAAGGCCGTGGAGCCGATTATGTCTTCGTCACCGTTGGCAATACTTCAGCCGTCCAGCAAGGTCTCACCCTTCTTCGTCGCGCTGGCACCCTGGTCATCGTCGGTATGCCCCAGGCAGGAGCCACCGTCCCCCTACCAGTAGTAAATGTCGCCAGCGCAGGCCTGCGCATCCTGGGTAGCTTCATGGGCTCCTCTCGCTTTAGCATCGATATCCCCTGGCTCATCGATCTCTATCAACAGGGACGCCTGAAGCTCGATGAATTGATTACCGCACGCTACCCCCTGGCAGAGATCAACGAAGCGATAGAGACAATGGAAAAAGGCCTCGCTCTCCGTAACGTTATTGTATGGTAGTTCTTTTGTATCCCGTAGGGCAGACGGTTCAACCGTCTCCTGTTCGCCGACGACCGTCCCGTAGGGCAGAGCGGCTTGCCCGTCTCCAACCCGCCGAAGATCATTCCAACAAAAAATAACAAGGAGCACCTTCTCATGACGACAACGCAACCTCGCACCTATACGACCCTGAGTAGCCGCGGCCTCCGTCACGATATTCCCCCCATGCGTCTCTACCATAAAGCGAAAAAACTCGGTATCTGGGACCCTCGCGACATCGATCTCACTCAGGATCGTCAGGATTGGCTGGCGCTCACCACCGAAAAGCAGGATCAGATCCGTGGCCTGGTTATGGCCTTCCAGGCAGGAGAAGAAGCTGTCACCATTGATCTGCTCCCTCTGATTATGACGATTGCCCGCGAAGGTCGCCTGGAAGAGGAGATGTTCCTGACCACGTTTCTTTGGGAAGAGGCCAAACATACCGAGTTTTTCCGTCGCGTCCTGGATGAAGCTATGGAGGCTCGTGGCAACGATCTCAATCCACACTATTTCAGCCGTAGTGGGAGCGAACGCGATCTCTTTGATGACGATCTGGCAAACGATATGAATATGCTTCTCACCGATCCTTCGCCTGCCAATCAGGTCAGAGCCTCGGTTGTCTATAATATGATTATCGAAGGCGTCCTCGCGGAAACCGGCTATTATAGCTTCGCCAAAATGCTCAACCATAACAATATCATGCCTGGACTACAAAAAGGCATCTCTCTGATTAAACGCGACGAGTCTCGCCACATCGCCTATGGCGTCTTTCTCATCTCTCGCCTGGTCGCCCAGGATAAATCTCTCTGGCCCATTGCGGAAGGACGCATGAACGAACTCTTTGACCGCATCGAGAGCCGAAGGCCAACTGAAAATGTTACCAAAGAGGGCGAAGAGATCGCTGACTACTCCAGACAGCAATTCCAGAAACGCCTGAAACGGATTGGACGTGCCCGCGAACAAACCCTTGAGCAGGTCTATCAGATCGCCGATATCGAGGAACTCGCATAACATAAGGATTATCCTGGTGGGCAAGCTATCTTAAACAACCTGCTCGCCAGGGTAATTGTTGAATTTTCGCTAGAACAACTGCTCCTGGGCGCTCTTGATACGGGTGGCGAAGTCAATTTTAGAAGGGACGTTCTCTTTTTCACAAGCTGATGCGAGACGGATCTTAGCACAGTTTCGAGCTAGTTGTGGTCGTTATCCAGGCGATGCATGATTTCAGCCTTCTGTATGTTTGACAACCCGCTTTCCTCGGCCACCTCCTGCTTCAAGCGAGATGTACGCCTCGGCGATGTTGTCCAGGTCATAGATGCTATGGACGACTGGACGGATAGATTTAGCGTCAACATACGCAGTAAGATCAGTCATGGTGTCTCGCATTGGCGCAGCGCTAAAGAACTGAACGCGCCTGGGTCCGAAGATATTTGAGGCCAGGATATAAGGAAGAGACTTCGCACTCAAGGCCAGGCAGAACATCCTGCCGTGATGGCTCAACAATTTGCGATAGCGGCTCAGGTCCGTCCCTACCAGATCGAGCACGACATCAAACGGCTTCAGAGAGGATGGCGTGGTTGTTCGATAGTCGAGCGCTTCATCGGCCCCCAGTTCCTTCACAAAATCAAGATCTTTGGCCGAGGCGAGGGCAGTGACGTGCGCACCCAGCGCTTTTCCCAGCTGAACCGCCATACACCCTACGCCACCTGCCGCTCCGCGCACAAGGAGACGTTCGCCAGGACGCAACCTGGCTTTGTCTCGTAAGGCGATGATGGCAACCGCACCAACGCTGGAGATCGAAGCGGCCTCAAGATTGTTGAGATTTTTCGGACTCGATGCAAGGTAGTTGGTCGAGATCGTCACAAAATCTGCGGCGGTACCTTGACCAACTCCGCTTTCCGTCGAGAGCGTCACCCCCCAGACGCGATCACCCACCTGGAAGTCCGATGCTTCCGTCTCAACCACCTCTCCCACGAAGTCGATCCCGATGCGTTTAGGAAATTTCCTTCCTGTGCGGAAGCGCAATTGACCAGAGCGAATCACTGTGTCGATTGGATTGACACTCGATGCATATATTTGCACAAGTGCCTCACCATGACCAGCTTGGGGACGTGCTACCATCCTTGTTTGCAACACAGAGGGTGGCCCATACTGATCGTATTCAACTGCACGCATCATCCCCGTCACTGTCTTCTCTGTTTGTTTCATAGCTTCTTCCTCTTTACGAACGTGTTTCATAATTTCCTCCTTATGGAGGTGAACAATACTACAAATCCAAATCTTTTGATGGATACTAACAGCCTATAGGCATAGGGCCAGACGACCGGATATCCTGGTCGTACAGTTGACCAGGACCGTTTCGCCCGTTTGAAACTTTGTACTTTCCTGTAACACCGCCCATGACTAAGCGAGGCAGCAGTCACAGCAATATGGTGTTCTTCCTCGGAGGGACCTGGCTCGACAACGTCGCCGTACACAGGCGCTTGACCTGCTTTCAAGACGAGAGCAGCTTCATGATATTCCTCTGTTCAATGCATCATCCATGCTTCCACTATATGCGTGTATTTTGCACGTATCTACTGTACCAGAAAGACCATAGATATGTCAAGAAAGTCCGTGTATACTCCACCTATATGGACCAGAGCATTCGTCAATCTGCCATCTCTTCACTGTTTACTTCAGAGAAAAGAAGAACACCACCAATCTGCATACCTGGCGAAGATAGAGCAGAAAGGTGGTGTTCGTTTTTCTCTTTTCCTACAATTTCTATTGACTATTCAATTGAAGAATGGTATCTTTGTTGTGCAAGATGTTTCATTGTAGCAATGTCTGACATTCACTGCTGGAATGTAGGAGCTCATGAATAACACCGCTACTCGTGATCTACGCCGAACTGCAATCATCGCGGCCTCTCGTGATCTTTTTAGCCAGAAGGGGTATCACGGTACAACAATACCCGATATTGCTCACGCGGCAGGCATCAGTACCGGCCTCATCTACTACATTTTCCCCAGCAAAGAAGATATCCTGCTCGCTTGTTGTGAGGATACTGCTCGTATTCACCTTGATATTTTTGAGCGTACACAAAGCATTCGCGATCCGCTGGCACGCTTTGACGCGGTTGTACACGAACTCTATACAACCCTGGATCGTGAGTCAAAAGCGCTTATGATCGTCTACAAAGATATTTCTACCCTGCAACGCGAAACACGCCAGCGTATCCTTTCGATGATTAAAAATCTTGATAACCAGTTTATCGCCCTTATTCAAGAAGGCCAACAGGCGGGCGTTTTTGTCTCAGATATTCCAGAGCTACGGGTACTTGCCGCCAATGTATTGGGTCTGGGACATATGTGGGCCTTGCAAAAGACCTGGCATTTTGCACCCCAGATCGGCCTGGAAGATTATATAACTGCCCAACTCGCTTACTTCCACGCTCAATTGCTCAGGGAGAAACCTTCCTGATCTTTGTTTTGTCTCTGTTGAAGCTGTCAGAATTGAAAGCTGTTTTTCTCTTTTCCGGCCATTTCAGCCGGTCATGGTTTATGGTTACGTCTAGTTTTCTCATACCGGAAAATAGCATCTCCGGTATAGAGGACATCCTATTTTTCTCTGCCATATCCGCCATTCTCAGGCGCTAGCAGCTAGCAGGAGGAAACCATTCATGGATTTTCGCTTAAGTGACGAACAGCAGATGGTCAAAGAGACGGTGCGCTCTTTTGTTCAGCGAGAACTTCTCCCTTTAGAAGGTGAGGTATTGCGCAATGAACGTGAGGGTCGCCCTGGTATTGAGCGCTCACAGTTGCGCGATTTGCAGCATAAGGCGAAAGAGATGGGTTTCTGGGGCATTAATACTCCCGAAGAATACGGCGGTGCCAATCTTGGACCGGTGATGTCTGCAATTATTGGCATTGAGCTGGCTCGTACTTTTGTCCCCTTTATGTTTGGTGGATCAGCCGATAACATTCTCTATCGCTGCAATGAGGAACAGAAACAGCGCTATCTGATTCCCACAATCAATGGCGAACGACGCTCTTGCTTCGCCTTGACAGAACCCGGTGCAGGTTCTGATGCCGCCAATATTCAGATGCCTGCGGTGAAAGATGGCGATCACTGGGTCCTCAACGGCGAAAAGATCTTTATTACAAATGGCAATGAGGCCGATTTTGCGATGGTTTTTGCCGTGACTGACCGCGAGAAAGGCGCTCATGGCGGCGTGACCTGTTTCCTGGTTGACCGCGAAATGGGCTGGCGCTCTAGCTATATCCCGACGATGGGCGAATGGGGACCCGCCTCGCTCTATTTCGAGAATGTGCGCGTCCCAGAGAAAAATATTCTTGGCGAACTTCATCAGGGTTTTAATCTCGGTATGCAATGGATTGGCGCTGGTAGATGGGCTATTGCCTGTCGCGCTATCGGGGCTGCTGAGCGCCTGCTACAAATGGGCATCGACTTCTCCAAGCAGCGTGTTACCTTTGGCAAACCTATCTCCGAACGCCAGGCTATTCAGTGGATGCTCGCCGATTCCCATGTCGAAATTGAGGCTACCCGCTGGCTCGCTCTGCACGCCGCCTGGCTAGCTGAACAGGGTGAGGATACCCGCCACGCCTCCTCTATCGCTAAACTCTATGGCGCAACGATGGCAAATCGTGTGGTGGATCGCGTCTTACAGATCCACGGCGGCATGGGCTATACCAAAGAGCTGCCTATCGAGCGCTGGTATCGCGAATTGCGCCTCTTCCGCATCTTTGAAGGGACCGATGAGATCCAGCATTTTATTATTGCTCGTGATCTCTTACGTGGCTATGTAAAAGTGGGGGAGGGCCTTTAATGGGAGGTTCGCCCAAAGCGGCTATTGTGGGGGTGGCCGAGTCCGATCTTGGCCGCACCCCCGATAAGACTGTTCTTCAGCTTCAGGCCCAGGCTGCCAGGGCCGCCCTTGAGGATGCTGGTTTAGGCTTTGCTGACGTGGATGCACTCTTTTGTGCCGGAAATTGGACCTGGTCGCCCAATCTGATGCTTGCGGAATATCTGGGTCTTCAGCCCAAATATACAGATTTAACAAACATCGGCGGCTCCTCTTTTGAAGTCCACATCGAGCACGCTGTCGCCGGTATTGAAGCTGGTCTCTTTGAGGTTGCCCTTATCACTTACGGAAGTACGCAACGCTCTGATCGAGCTCGTGGCCGTGGAGCTCCTTTCTTCCGACTCACCGAACAGTTTGAAGGTCCATTTGGCCTGCCTACCCCTGTTGGTGCCTATGCCCTGTCCGCTATGCGCCATATGGCCGAATATGGCACAACTCAAGAGCAACTGGCTGAAGTCGCCGTCGCTACCAGAAAGTGGGCCACACTTAATGAGAAGGCGATGATGCGGGAACCAATTACGATTGAAGATGTACTGAACTCCCGCTGGATCGCCGAACCTCTCCATCTTCTGGATTGCTGCCTGGTTACTGATGGTGGTGGAGCGGTTATTGTGACCTCCGCCGCCCGCGCCAGGCAGACACGCAAGACGCCGATATGGATATTGGGACATGGCGAGGCCCATACCCATAATACGATTATGAGTATGCCCAATCTTGCAGTCCATCAGGCGGCGGTTGCCTCTGGACAGGCGGCATTCGCTATGGCTGGTCTGACCCCTGCCGAGATCGACGTAGCCGAGATCTACGACTCGTTCACGATTACGGTGCTCCTCACCCTGGAAGCTCTCGGCTTTTGTGGACGCGGTGAAGGGGGAGCTTTTGTCAGTGGACAAAGAACCGCTCCGGGCGGCACATTTCCGATGAACACAAATGGCGGTGGGCTCTCCTACACACACCCTGGTATGTATGGCATCTTCCTGCTCATCGAGGCTACACGCCAGTTGCGCGGTGAATGCGGTTCCAGACAGGTGCCAGATGCCCACATTGCGCTCGCACATGGTACGGGCGGAGTGCTCTCATCGGCAGCAACCGTTCTGCTTGGAAAGGAGTGATAGCCTATGCCTGCACAGATTCCGCAACCGCTGCCAGATAGCGACTCACGCCCGTATTGGGAAGGCCTGGCACAGCATGAAATCCGTATTCAACGCTGTACAGCCTGCTCCCGCCATGTCTTTTATCCTAGATCACTCTGTCCGTACTGTTTCTCTGCTCAACTTTCTTGGGTAACAGCAACCGGCAAAGGCACCATCTATTCGTACACTGTCGTTCACCAGGCCTATGGACCCTTTGCCGATGGCATCCCCTTTACTATCGCCCTCGTCGAGTTGGCGGAGGGTGTGCGGATGATGACCCGGATTGTTGGAACTCCTCGTGAACGGATCACTGTTGGGGCTCCAGTACACGTTACATTTGAAACGGTGGATGAGAATCTCACCCTCCCCTATTTCCAAGTAGATGAGTAACCCTGGTTTTATGGAGGTCTGAGAGCATGTCTGAAATGCAACGTATAACGCCGGAGCGCCTGCATACGTTTTTGCGCCCCAAAAGTATCGCTCTGATTGGGGCGACAGATAACTCTCGCTGGTCGCTTTATACCTTTGAAAATTTGCAGCGCTTCGAGTTTCCCGGTCCGATTTATCTCGTTCACCCTTCCCGTGAGATCGTGCATGGTCAGCCTGCGATCAAGTCCCTGCGTGATCTGCCAGAACCGGTTGACCTGGCTTTTATTATGGTACCAACGCACCGCGTACTTTCCGTCATTCAGGAAGCTAGCGAGCTGGGTACAAAGCAATTTGTTGTGCTCACGGCTGGCTTTAGCGAGGTGGGGGCCGAAGGTGCACAACTTGAGCATGAACTGCTCACCTTCGCACAAGCGCACGATCTTTTGATTCTCGGCCCAAATGGCAATGGCTTTATCAATGTCACAGACCGCATTACACCCTATGGCCTGCCTCTCTTGCCAACGATTGTTGCTGGTCCTGTTGGAGTGGTCCTCCAAAGTGGTGCTCTGGCAAGTTCGGTGATGTCTTTTGCCCACGCCCACGCTATCGGTCTGAGCCTGCTTGTCTCAATGGGCAATGAAAGTATGCTCTCAGTTACCGATGTCGTGGATTATCTTCTGGAAGATAAGGCTACACGTGTAGTTGCCCTCTTCCTGGAGAGTATTCGTCAACCGGAAGAGCTGCGCCGGGTGGCCAATAAGGCCCGTGAGCGGGGAAAGCCCATTGTTGCTTTCAAAATTGGCCGCAGCGAAGCCAGCGCCCGCACCGCATTGGCCCACACTGGCGCTCTTGTAGGCAATGATGCGGTAAACGACGCGGCTTTTCGCCAGCTCGGCATTATTCGCGTCAACTCGCTTGAAGACTTGCTGATCACGGCTGGCCTCGCGGGATATGTTGGACGCTTGCCTGGTCGCCGCGTGGGTATCGTAACCCCTTCTGGCGGTGCGTGCGATATCCTCTCTGATCTGACGCATGATGAAGGGATTGAGCTCCCGGAATTTGCAGCCGAGACACTAGAGCAGTTACGCACTGTGCTTCCACCCTTCTCAACGCCTCATAATCCGCTCGATGTGACTGGCTATGTTGTAGTGGATGCAACGCTGCAACGACGCGCTCTGGAAATAGTTGGCAATGATCCAAACATCGATTTTATCTTGAATATGGCCACGATTGAGGGGGCACTTCCGCCTACCCCTGCCCAACTTGAATTTACGCTTGGATTATATGACCAGTTTGCCGCAAGTATCCGTGCAGCACACCACCCGGTTGTACTCGTTACTAATACCTGCCTGGATCTGCCTGCTACGAGCCGCCTGATCATAGAGCGTACTGGACTCCATTTTGTCGCTGGTATGGAACACGGCATACACGCACTTGCCCGCTTGCTCTGGTGGTCGGAACAGACGCTCGCACCAGCCCCACCAACTACCCAGGAGCTCCTACTACCTGCGCCAGCTTTTTCACTGCCGCGTGAGGGAACCTGGTCTGAGATTCATGCCCGCTCACTCTTGCAAGCCGCCGGTATCCCGGTTGTCCCTGGCCTGCTTGCCACTTCAGCAGAGGCGGCAACAGAGGCTGCTCAGAGCTTTGGCTTTCCTGTCGCGCTTAAGATCCAGTCTCAGGAAATTGTCCATAAAAGCGATATTGGTGGTGTTGCACTTCACCTGACCAGCGAGGAAGCTGTGCGCCAGCACTTCCATACAATGCTGGCACAGGTACAAGCTGCCCGCCCGGATGCAAAGATCGACGGTATTCTCGTCAGTCCGATGCGCTCATCTGGTATAGAACTCCTCGTGAGCGTCATCCGCGATCCGCTCTGGGGACCTGTCTTGACGCTTGGTCTCGGCGGCATCTGGACGGAGGCACTGAACGATACCTCTGTCCGTCTCTTGCCAGTTCAACAGGACGAGGTTGTTACTATGCTTACTGAGTTACGCGGAGCCGCTGTCCTGCGCGGAGATCGGGGACACGCCCCCGTCGATCTGCATGCCGTCAGCGCTATCATCTTTCGTATCAGCACGCTCGCCCGTTCTCTTGGTCCCCAACTCGCCGCACTTGAGATCAATCCGCTCTGGATAGATGGACCACGTATTGAGGCGCTCGATGTTCTGGTACACTGGCAATAGGAGCCATATTACAACGTGAAATAGTCACTTATTCACGCTTATTTTGTTCTATTATAAGGAAGGGAAAGATCATGGGAAAACTCGATGGACAAGTCGCCTTTATCACCGGAGCCGGAAGAGGCATCGGTGCCGCAACCGCTCTCCGCCTGGCAGAGGAAGGGGCAAGTGTTGCCCTTGCCGATGTTGACAGCGAAGGATGCGAACACGTTGCCGCTGAACTGGAAAAGATCCATGCAAAGGGGCTTGTTGTCCCCTGTAATGTTACCGATAAAAATATGGTTGAAGCCGCCGTCCAACAAACGGTAGATCGCTTTGGTCGCCTGGATATCCTTGTCAATAACGCAGGCGTGCTTCGCGACAATCTGCTTTTTAAGATGACCGATGACGATTGGGAGACCGTGATGAATGTGCATCTGCGCGGCGCATTTCTGTGCAGTCGCGCCGCCCAGGTTCACATGGTCAAACAGAAATACGGGCGCATCATCTCGCTCTCTTCCACATCCGCATTAGGCAACCGCGGTCAGAGCAACTATTCAACCGCGAAAGCCGGTCTTCAGGGCCTGACGCGTACGCTCGCAATCGAACTTGGACCCTTCGGCATCACAGCGAATGCTGTTGCCCCAGGATTTATCGATACCGAGATGACGCGTGCAACCGCTAGAAGAATGGGCTTCGATCCTCAAGAGCGCATTGAAGCTGCTTCTAAGGTCATTCCCGTCAGACGCGTCGGCGTACCCCGCGATGTCGCCAATGTGATCTGCTTCCTCGCTTCCGAGGAGTCCAGCTATGTCAGCGGTCAGATTATCTATGTAGCTGGTGGCCCTCGTTAAGGAGAATGTGACAATGTTTGATACAAGTAAGATCGGTCAGAGTTTTCCTCCTTTCACTATTGAAGTCGCACGCAATAAGATTGATGAGCTAACCACTGCCATCGGAGACAATAATCCTGTCTATCATAGCCGCGAGGCAGCCCAGGAAGCAGGCTTACCTGATGTTCCTCTCTCGCCAACCTCTCCTACTCTGTTCACCTTCTGGAGCGCCGGGCAACGTGCAGGGAATATGGAGAGTCTGGGAATCGATGTCCGGCGCATTCTCCACGGCGAGGAAGAATATGATTACCAGGCCCCAATCTATCCCGGCGATGTCCTGACGGGAATCTCGACAGTTACCGATGGAAAAACTCGCCAGGGTAAAGATGGTTCCTCGATGGATATCATCACTACAGAAACGCGCTATCATAACCAGCGCCAGCAAGCAGTTCTCAATACACGCTCAACCATCGTTATACGCGGATAGAGAAGAGGAGTAACAGTTTATGACCACTCAGACCAGAAAAATGCTGTATTTCGATGACGTCAACATTGGAGATGCCGTCCCTGAGTTAATCAAAAAACCTGTTACCCATCTCCAACTGGTCCGCTATGCCGGTGCCTCCGGTGATTTCAATCCATTACATACTGATCCCAAGATCGGCGAAATGATCGGCACTGGCGGCATCATTGCTCATGGCATGCTCATTATGGGCTTTGTGGGCCAGATGTTGAGCGATTATGTTGGACCTGTCGCACTCCGCAAATTTGGTGTGCGCTTCAAAGGTATGACTCATCTTGGAGATGTAATCACCTGTACTGGCACCATCACCGAAAAATACGAAACCGATAGAGAGGCATGTATTGCTGGCAAGGTACAAGCAGTTGACCAGAATGGCGAAGTCAAGGTCAGCGGCACATTTGTAGCAGCCTTGCCGAAACAGCAGGCATAATCTCTCTGTTTTTTCTATCGCCTTCCTTATAATGTGTAGAGCATAATGCACATTATAAGGAACGGAAAGGAGGTATCTTCTCTTTTTGTCTCTCGTACGTTGTTCATTGTACAAAAGCTTTTCCCTTACGCGACCCTGTCTGCCGTCACTTTTGTATGCAAGTCTGGAGGGTTTCATGAGTACTCCGCAACGCAGCATCTGGCAACGCAGCCTTAAACAGTATCCAACCGGTGGCTCTCGCGTCTGGTATCTGGCGCTTGCCGTCATTGCAACTATCACTCTGTACTATGAATTGTATGTCCTTTCCTCTGTAGTGCCTCTCATTCAGGCCGTTTTCCATCTCTCGCTGACAAATTATGTCTATATGCTGGTTCTGGCAAACTTGCTTGGCGCAGTAACAGCAATTTTCGGCAGCCTTTCGGACCGCATAGGACGCAGCAATCTCATTGTCTATGGCTTGCTGGTTACTGGCCTTGTCACGCTCGCAATGTCCTTTGCCACAAACTTGCTCACGTTCTTTATTCTGTATGCGCTGCTGGGCTTTGTCGAAGGTATTATCCTGGTGGCTACTCCTGCCCTTGTTCGCGACTTTTCTCCTCGCCTGGGCAGAGCTGCTGCAATGGGTTTCTGGACCGTTGGACCGGTTGGCGGTAGTGTCCTGGCAACGTTTGTCGCCAGTCTGACGCTCTCGGTGAACAGCGGTAACTGGCAATCGCAATACTTAATCGCCGGAATCGTGGGAATTGCGGTCTTCGTTCTCTGCTTCTTTAGTCTGCGCGAACTTTCGGCTGGCCTGCGTGATCAGGTGATGACCTCGTTGCGCGAACGCGAAGCGCTTGAAGCACGTGCCCATAACATTGATATTGCCGCCGCTACCGCGCACCCGTGGAGACAGATGTTTACTCCGCGCATCGTTATCAGCTCGCTTGGTATCAGCGTCTTCTTGCTCATCTACTTCGCCGCCGTTGGTTTCTTTCCCCTGTACCTGAGCACCATTTTTCAATTCTCGCTGGCCCAGGCAAATGGCCTGGTTGGTATATTCTGGTTGGTCAATGTAGTTGCCGCCATCCTTGTGGGTGTAATCTCTGATCGTACGATTGTGCGTAAGCCTTATATGCTTGGGGGCGCTATCGCAACGATTATTGTCACCTTGCTCTTTATGAGCCGCATCGGGCAACCAACCAGCGCTACACTCATGGCCGTCTTCCTTAGCCTCTTCGGTATTACTATCGCGACTGCCTATGTCACCTGGATGGCCTCTTTTACAGAGACTGCCGAAGGGATCAATCCTGCCCTCGTGGCAACGGGACTGGCAATAGAAGGCGCTATTCTACGCATCTTCGTCGTCGTTTCAACACTTGGCTTGCCTCTCGTGGTCGGCAAGGGCCAGGGCTGGTCAACCTGGTGGTGGATCTGCATTGCCGGTATGGTCATCTTCATTCCCACTATCTTTACCGCTACCGGCTATTGGAGCATAGCCAGGGCGCGTAAAGAGGTGCACGCTACGGAAGATGCTACCAGAGGTGCTATGGAGCCGAGCGTCGGCTAACCCGCTCTCTACAAGTTTCTGCTGTTTTTGCTGGTTGCCACAATCAGCAAAAACAGCAGGCCTCAGGAAGGAAAGGCGTTCTGTGAACGATCTTATAGCTAGCTTTCCCTCTTCACTCTCTCTAGCCAGGCCCGCATATCTGCCTCATGCTCTTCGTGAAAGTGGCCAAAGAGAGACGCACCAGTGAGCTGCTCCCCATCCAGCCATGCTACAATTCGCGGATCTTGGAAATCATCGTCAGAGAGGGCATCAACCGCAGCGATCAATTGCTAAATAACCTCACGCGAATCGGCAAGGATATCTGCTAGTGGACGATCTCGGTTGGCTTCGTAAAACCAGGCATTGATTTTATCGACATCATTATCGTCCTGCAACTCTTTTGGCCAGTGTGGCGTAAGGTCTACTTTGGGGTTCCCTATCATCTGGAATCGTTTTACCGTCCGGCGTCGCCATTCAGTCATGTGCGCGATGATATCTTTGATAGACCACCCGCCAGCAACCTCTGGCTGCGTCATATTGGCCTCGCCAATAGCATCCAGTAATGCTTGCCAGTCAGCATTTTCCTGCTTCAATTCGTTCGCGAGTTGGGCTTTGCTAAAAGTCGTTCCCATTCTTGCATTCCTTTCATCTCATCCGGGTTGTTGTGCAAATATAACAACAAAATGAGCATCTTCTTACCAATTTCCAGTCTACCAGAAAAAGCGGCCAAATTACGCCCGCATTGAGGTTTTGCTTCTCAAAGGTGAAACGACTGCAAGCAAACCGGTTGATCACAGCCTATCTAAGTAGGAGAAAAAGAGTATGACATGCATTACTGTGATTTTACCCCCATCTAGGCAGTATTTGTGAAGCATATCCTGGCACCATTTCACGCTCCCAGGCCGATGCAGGGCAATTGGGCACCATGGTGCTGTGAAGCATGCCGATTACCGGAAAGGTTGGCCACAAGTACCAATTGTTTCATCTCGTACAAAAGTGTGTGTTAGTCTTGATACAAGAGGAGTTTCTCCAAGAGAATATCAAAAATGCCGCAAGGAATAAAAAGCATGGGAAAGTTCCATCACCGCCAATTACCTCTTTCTTCTGCACTGCTGGCAGGCCCTACGCCCCCAAGTAATTTTGCTTTTCTCTCAGATCGTTTGCAGATCAGCTATTTCAATACGGCGGAAGCCTGGGCTGACCTCCAACCTCATGCTCATCGAGAAAGCGACGAGTGTTTTCTGGTGTTTGAAGGGACGATTGTTCTTGATGTTGAAGGGGAGCGCGTGACCGTTGGACCACGCGAGTTTTTGTGGCTTTCCACGGGGAACCTACCATCAGGTCGTAGAAGTACATACACCCGTTGAATGCCTGGTTATCAGAAACTCCGCAGGTTACGACAAAACCTATCTCCTCCCTGATGGGACCAGCACGACGGACAGAAGATTTCACCAGGATCTTTTTAGCTTGCTCAATAGAAACGAAGAAGGAGCATGAGAAGCTGAGTGTTCAAGGGAGAAGACTGCCATGGTAAAAGCTCTTGATGGTACCACACTGTACACCTACTTTCGCCGCCTGGGTTTTTCACGAGAAACCCAGGATCTGCTCAATCACGTTCGCTCGTCGCCTCCCAGCCGCACTCCAGGCGCTCGTCGAGGCAATATGCCGGTCTGGTATCTCTCCAAAAAGATGCAATGCATCATCAAGGCAGAGAGTACGAAAGTTGAGTTTCCCTTTTTGCTCCAGGCTGAACATGACAATGATGTTCTGGAGATGTGGGATCAGCCGCCGTCGATCCCCCTTGGAGTATCTTGACAAACGTGGTCGCCTCCAGCAACCAATGCACACAGCCGACTACTTTGTCTTCCGGTATCAAGCCTGTGGATGGATTGAATGCAAACCGGCGCAAGAACTTCACCGGATTGCTGAAAAGCAGCCTCATCGTTACAAGCTCGACGAGCAAGGTGTTTGGCGTTACCCTCATGGTGAGGCATTTGCAACGAAATACGGACTCACTTACCAGGTCTGGTCTTCTGATCAGATTAACTGGGCAGCTCAAGAGAATGCCCTGTTTCTAGAGGATTACTACCAGGATCTTGATCGCCTTACCGTGAATGATCAGACACGAGCGATCCTTGTTCGGCTGGTTGAAGAGCATCCTGGAATATTTCTCTCTGAGCTTCAGATAGCATCTGGAATTCCCGCTGAAACTCATCAATATTGCTATCGCCAGACATGATCTTTACGTGGCTCTGGCAGCCTGTCGACTGTCAGAGCCATGACGTTACACCCGTTTTCCGCGCCCAACGTCAGGCGCGAGCTTGCGTAAAGCTACAGGCGAAGGAGGCGACAGTTACCCGTTCAAACGCAGATGAAAACCCTTCCAGCTTTACTCCAGAAGGACAGGAGTTGCTTGACCAAGCGCGGGAAGTGGATATGATGGTAGCCATCTTTCGGAACCGTGTCATCAATCCCGACCACTACCATGATGATGAGCAAGCGCAAGTCCACACTCGTGCAGAAACTATTCCAACGCGAACGAAACGACGTTGGCAGATGCGCTATCGAGAAGCGGAGCACCTACGGAAGCGGCTTGATTGGCTTGCTTCCTCAAGTGGCAAAGAGCGGAACTCCGTCACTTTCGGTGATGCCTGTTAACCTGATGAAAGTGATACAATAGGGAGTGAAATCACAGCGCTGTGATTGAATTCAATAGGAGAGCCGGTGAAGCACCATCAGGATGAGGAGGTCTCAGAAAGATCTTCATCACCCATCCCCATTGCTTCTGGACAGCCCTATCGAGCGCCTTTCACCCAACGGGTGCAACAGACACGTCGAGAAAGCCGCGTGTTACATTGTGCTTAATCAACACTTGAGAGAGGAAACTCTTTTCATGCAATTCCATGTTCTTCCTATGACTGAAGAGGATGCTTATCGGGTTGCTTCTTGGCAATATGAAGCTCCGTACAACTTTTATACTATGGATCAGGATCCAGAAGATCTCGCTGAATTCCTTGATCCCCAAAGTTGGAAGGAAACCTACTTTTCTGTTCACTCTCAACAGGATGAACTGATTGGTTTTTTCAGCTATCGACGAGTGGAGAATGAGACGGTTACGATGGGGTTAGGTTTGCGTCCTGATCTCACAGGGAAAAGACTTGGGGGTACATTTGTGCGTTCGGGGGTCGCATTTGCTCAAACGCACTTTTCTGCAGCCCAGGTGCGTTTGAGTGTTGTGACATTTAACCAGCGAGCCATTCGTGTCTATCTGCAAGCAGGCTTCATCCCGGGAGAGACATTTATGCAGCACACCAATGGAAGTGAATATGAATTTCTTTCCATGTTTCAACTGATACCACAAAATGGAAACTCATAGCTTGTCTAAAAACAAGTAGACATCACCGAAAGTGACGGAGTTCCATAATATGCTACAAAATCACAATTATCACTGATCCCCTTCCTCCTATATAGGAGGAAGGGGATTTTGAGGAAGATTTCTCGCAGCTTGCCTGCTTTCTGGGTACGCCCCTGGCCCACCTGGAAGCAAGAATTGCACTCACCACGATGCTCAAGAAGCGATCTACCCAAATCTCGTAAACATAACTCATCCAGGCAAAAACGTGTCTCTCAGGCTCCTTCGGTGCCGATTACACGCGCCAAGCCCAGAGCGATCAGGATAATAAGTCCAGTAGCAGCGTCGATCCAGAATGTCTGAATCTGTGAAAGGATCAGAATATTGGTGACTAACGCCAGCAAGATAACGCCAGTGAGGGCACCGACCATCCGTCCACGCCCACCATCAAGGGAGATTCCGCCAATGACCGCCGCTGCATAGACTGAGAAGATGAGGTTATTTCCCTGGTTGGAAGTGACCGCGACCACTTGCCCTGCCGTCATCAGGCCAGCAATCGCTGCCAGGACGCTGGCAACAATGAAAACACCGATGCGGATACGGTCTACCTGGATGCCCGCAGCTCGCGCCGCTTCCGTGTTGCCCCCGATAGCATATATGGCGCGTCCTATCCGGTGATATCTCAGGAACAACGCCGAGATCAAAAAGATTAAACCCGTTACTATCACGGAGACAGGAATGCCAAACAGATACTGAGAACCCAAATAGATAAATTCAGGAGGCAAGCTATAGACAGTACGCCCACTGACAATTCCTATCTGAATACCAGCCAGGAGGATTAACATAGCGAGAGTGAAGATGAAGGCATTGAAGCCCAACTTGACGACCAGGAAGCCATTAATGGTTCCAATCACCAGTCCGACCAGGATGACAATCGCAATCCCGACATACGGATTCCACATGGTACCCAGGCCCTGGCCTGTCTTTGAGACAATCAACCAGGCTCCTACCATCGGTGCGAGACCATAGGTCGATTGAAGAGATAGATCAAACTTGCCAGTGAGCAGAATCAGGCTTTCAGCCACCACAACGGCACCTAACGCAGCGGATTCTTGCGCGACGTTGATGAGATTATTCGCTGTCAGAAAGGATGGATTGATAAAGGCACCAATGATTAGCAGAAGAATGATCACCGGAACCAGGGCAAATTCCCGTATCCAGGTGGACATAATATTGCGACCACGGTGCCGCAGCGTCCCTGCAATCGTCTGTCCTGAACGAGCGATTGGGCGTTCTGCTGTCGACTTACTCATTTCGATTCCCTCTTACTCATTTCGATTCCCTTGCGCGGAAGTCGGCTCAAGGCCCTCAACTGCTGCGATCAAATCATGCCGATCCCAGGGAGACTCAAGATACTCTTTGACTATTCTACCCTTGACCATAACAAATAGCCGTGTACAGATACGCAAATCATCCAGATCATCAGAGATCAGCAGTATCGCCGTACCACTATCACGCGCTGCTGCAATCACATTGAGCAGCGTCTCTTTAGAGGCCACATCTACACCGACAGTTGGCGTAACCACAACCAACACGGCAGGATTCCGTGCCAGCGCTCTCCCAACTACAACCTTCTGCTGGTTTCCACCGCTGAGTTGTCCAACTTGCTGGTTAAGACCACTGGTGACGATACTCAATTGTTCCATTAGCTCAGTTGCCACCTCATCACGGCGCGAGAATGAAACGATGCCCCAGCGTGATAGCCGGTCAAGAACGCACAACGTCAGATTCTCGCCCACACCGAGATAAGGAACAAAGCCGCGGGCATGGCGATCCTCCGGTACATAAGCAATGCCTTGTTGCAGCGTTGTGTCTACCTCACCTGCATGAACCGGCTTGCCGTCCAGCTTGATCTCGCCCGATGTTGGCTTTAGCAAACCAACCACTGTATCTGCAACAGTCGAGGTACCGGAACCCTGCAATCCGACCAGACCAACGCACTCACCCGGTTTCACCGTAACGTTTACATCATGCACTGGACCTGATCTGGCCGCGACATGCAAATGAGAAATTTCGAGGCGGGGCTGAGCCGACGTGCTTATTTTGACCGAAGTGGCAATCTCATCTGTCCGCTGGGGAATGACCCCGACCATAGCCTCGATTAAGCGTTCCTGCTTGATCTCGCTAACAGATGTGGTCAATACATGCTGTCCATCGCGCAGCACAGTAACGCGCTCGCATACCTCGTAAATCTCCTCCAGGTGATGGGAAATATAGAGGATACCAATACCATTCGCTTTGAGGCGGCGAATACTTGCAAAAAGACGTTCGATGGCGGCCTTTTCCAGGGAGGCAGTAGGCTCATCCAGGATCAAGAAGCGTGCGCCAACTGAGAGGGCACGGGCAATCTCGACCACCTGGCGCTGCTCAACAGTAAGTTTCTGAGCGAGACTATTCACATCCAGGTCGAAGCCCCAATCCTGCATAACCTGACGGGCGCGAGCACGCATGGCACGCCAGTTTACAATACTAGGATTATTCCCTGTTGCACGATTGAGGAAGATATTCTCGGCGACGGTAAGGGTGGGTACCACCATTGACTTCTGATAAACGCAAGCGACCTGGCGTTGCCAGGCAGCACGATCAGCCAGACTCGGTGCAGCTTCATCTCCAAGTCTGACAGTGCCGCGATCTGGACGAACCAGACCAGTAAGGACTGCCACCAGGGTTGATTTTCCAGCACCGTTGCGCCCAACCAGGGCATGGCATTCACCGGCAATGACATCGAGTGAGACGTCACTAAGCGCCTGGGTTTGACCAAATCCTTTCCAGACACCTTGCGCAACGGCAACGGGGAGCCGGACAGTGTCCGGCTCTCCATTTACAGATTCCAACCCTCCATTTACAGGTTCCAACACGATTTCAACTCTCCATTCCAGGCAGTGTCACAATCTCGATCGTAATGGTCTTAGCCATTGGACTTCGCATTGCCCCAGAGGTTAGGATCGTCAACATTCGTCTTATCCACAAGAGGTGCTTTGATTGCATCCTCTAGATTGCCTTGAAGGTTGACAATTGTACTATTGTGATCAGTACTCTCCCCTGCGGAGTATGTCTTTCCCTCAAGCGCCTGCTGAGAATAGAAGACTGCGTACTGCGCATACAAGTTCGCGGGCTGTGAAATAGTCCCATCAAGCTGATTGGCGCGGATAAGAGCATGTTCATGAGGCACACCGTCATTACCGACCAGGACAATATGAGATGGGCTACCTACAGGAGTAAATTTGCCAGCCGCTTTTTCTGCTGCGAGAATACCATCTTCAGGTGCGCCCCACTCACTATAGATCCCTCTTAGATCTGAGTATGCACTCAAGGCTGTTTTGGCATCACTTACGGCAGTCGGGGTATCCCATTTCGTGGCATATTCGACAACTTTAAGATTAGGATAATTGGCCTGAATGACCTGGGTGCAACCGTCCGTGCGGTCCTTACCGTTCAGAGATGCGAGATCTCCCTCCATAATTGCGATATGACCGGTAGCACTAGATGCGTGTTGGCCGATGTACTTACAAGAGGTCTGACCGTAAAGTACGTTGTCGGCACGCACAATCATGAAAACCTTACCAGTACTTGGTGCGACGTCTACACTGACCACAGGAATATTCTTGCTGGCAGCGTAATCGAGCGCTGGTGCAATTGCTGCGCTATCGACTGGATTCACGATAAGCGCCTGAGCACCTTCCTGGATCAGGGTGTGGATATCGGTGATCTGTTTGGCCGGATCACCGGCGGCGACCAGGGGACCGACCAACGTGGCATTGTACTGAGAGGCGAACTTGGTCTCATAGGAGATGTAGTTCGTCCAGAAGTCTGTATTGTTGAAACTCAGTGAAACGCCCAACTTGAAGTTTGCGCCTGGTGCCAGTTTGCCTCCTGATGAGGATGAAGTACTGCCTCCTGGCGCACTTCCACTACTACCTCCACACGCGGACAGGATAATTGCGGCAACGATGCCGAGCACGCCAAGCATGTGCAGGCGACCTGGGAACCACGATTTCATGATTGCTTCTCCTTGTTGTCAGCTTCCAACGATGGAACTTTTTCTTTTCGTCTTGACAGAATGGAGTGGAAATAATATACTGTATACAAAATTCAGAATACATTATCTATTGGTAAAAGTCAATAGATGGGGAGTGGTTTTAATGGCACAATCACCGGTTGAGTCAGGAGAGCCGAACGAAAGTTCAGATACTCAGAAGGTTGACGATGCTTTGAGTGATGAGGTATTTGAAACACTTTGGGGTAATGATCGCAATGCTCTTCCTACCGCAGTAGACTATGCCTACGAGCAGATCTGGAAACAACTGGTATTTGCTCAAGAACAAAAGGAGCAACGGCTCTCAGATGTTGTTCTTGCTGAGAAGCTAGGAGTAAGTCGTACGCCAGTCCGGCAGGCATTAGATCGACTGGTACAAGATGGTCTGGTGCGCCTGGACCCACGACGTGGTTTCTGGGTACGTGCATTTACCGCTCAGGACATCCATGAAATCTATGATCTACGCGGTGCCCTGGAAGTGCTGGCTTTGCATCTGGCCGCTCCCCATCTTGATCCAGAAGATCTCAAATCACAACTCACTCTTCTCTACCAGGTGCGTGCCCAACTTGATCAGAATCCTGTCTCTCTTTTTCTACAATGCGATTTTCGCCTCCATACCCTCTTCATACGCACATCGGGCAACAGCCGCTTGATCCATTATCTTTCCAACTTGCGTAGCCAGTTCAGTATGTTCCAGGTCAAGGATACACGCAATCCTCTGCGTATGGGACCTACGCTTGATGACCATGAGCAGATCCTGCTGGCGCTTCTGGACAAGGACGTTGAGAAAGCCGCAGAACTGCTTGCTGCCCACATTGCTCGTTCCAAAGAATATGTCTTGACAGACCTTTTTGCAGGAAAAGAAACAACATCTTGAAGGGACAAAATGAGCGAGACTGTCATAGGCCGCAACGTAATTTACGCACATCGTAAGACGTTTCCCTATTGCAGCATTAGTCAGCAAGATTGATACAGACGTGTACTCGACAATGTGTTTGTAGAAGGCTTAATAAGCCAATCTAAATTGTGATGTATTTCACATCGTTAGCGTCCAATTGCACTGTACAATACTATCAGGCTGGTATTCTGGAACCATCATTTGAATAAAGTGTATCTTCGAGATCACTGTTCATTTCTTAAATAGCATTGATAATCTTGTAGTAAAGCATCACATCTGAAACGCTGTCATTCTTCTGTCTTGATCTGATAACATAAAATATATCTTTTCTACTATTCAGAAGGTGAAAATGATGTATAAAAAGCCTTCGCACATGACTACTTCTATGTATTCATGCATCGTGAGCATGGGCATGCTGCTCGCTGTTTTCCTGTTGACTGGCTGTAATTTCCTGGGAAATGCAAACGGCAAAACACAGACCAAAACAATAGCTCCACTACCCAGGATTCTTGGCTCTGGCACACTCCTCAATGTCTATCAACTTTCTACTCCAGGCGGGAATACTTCCTTTGCCCTGCACATGATTACAACACAGGTAGGTTGGGGATGGCAATCCCAGGGAGCAGGCAGTGCCATCTATCGTACAACAGATGGTGGGAAAAGCTGGAAGCATTTGCCTCTCCCAGCGGACCTCGCATCACGATACTACAATGTCTATAGCTTCGACGAAACAATGGCTTTTCTCGTCCCGATGAATCCCGCTGGCTATCCTCACCCTCTTTTGTACTTCTTCAGGACAATTGATGGTGGTGCCTCCTGGCAGCGCCTTGCCTTGCCGACCACTCCCGTCATAAAAGATACTTCAGCGACCTTCAAATGGACGTTTCTCGACCATAACCAGGGATGGGTGACGGCTTCCCCCAATATGGTCGGAGGCTGTGGCGGCGGACGCCCAGTACCGATGCAACCGGTTGCCTACGAGGTACTCTTTCACACCATCGATGGCGGTCAGCACTGGCAGAAAGTGACTCAACTGCCCTTCAAATATGATATCAATGGCCTCAGTTTTACCGATGCCCACACTGGCTGGTTGGCTGCTGAAATCGATGATCCCAAACATCCCTTTCCCGATCTCCATGATTATCCCTCCACACTCTTTGTGACGCATGATGGTGGTCATACCTGGCTTCAGCAATCCTTGACGCTACCAGCGCAGGAGATCAATCAACCCGCGACCATAGAACCAACGTTTTCCACCGCGCAAGACGGCAATCTCTTCGTCACATTTCGCGATGGCCAAGATCTCGATATTACAAAGATCTATCAGTATGTGCTAGATGCACAGAGCACGTCATGGCAGTTAAACGGCCCCGTCCTACCAACTGCGATTAATGGGGAGTATGGTACCTTAGAGCGGTTAGATAGCACTCATGTGGTAGAAAACGGATACACCTCCTCTTCTGACAATCAATCCGTTGCTTATTACTCTCTCTTAACATTGCAGAAGAATACATGGATTATGACACGGCTACCAAACACCTATCAAAATTTCATGATCCAGCTTTTCTCGCCCCAAACTGGTGTTGCCCTGGCGGTAGATCCAAATAACCACCTCGCCACTTTCAAGATCAGCAATAGTGAAAAAACATGGAGCAAGATAGGAGACGTTCCACAGGTGGAAGACCCTGTCGCCCGTAATGGTAACGGGTGACAGGTGGTGGCCGTATTTTATTTGTGCGGCTTTAGCCTGATACGCGTCCACTTGAGGGACAACGTACAAG
>CAVZQK010000040.1:0-59642 GCA_963777355.1 uncultured Chloroflexia bacterium | reverse complement strand
GCGATTCGACATCATCCCGCGGCATCTCACCGCCCATCTCCGATGTCATCTGCGGGGCCGACTGCACGCCTAGCGCGATCTCCTGCTGCGGCGACATGTTTACGTGCTGCTTTTCGCCGGTCACCGGGTTGACGCTGGTGTGCGCGAAGTAGCTGATGATGCCGAACAGCGCGATCGCCAGGCCGATGAGCACGCGTAGGTCAAGCCGGAAGCCGCCGCCGTAGTTGTCGTTGCCGAAGAGGCCCATAATCCACCGTGTAAAGCAGAACTAAATTTCAGAAGCGGTCAGAGCCGCACGAGAAATCTCCCGCGCCGTGGCCGACAACCGCTGATGCGCAATTCGCAGCCTGCGTCGACTTCGATCGTTTGGCGGTATGCCTCGATCTTCCGACGAAGGTCACGCTCTTGATCGGCAGCAGCAAGGAATGGCCGATGCAGCGACTCCCAGATTTCGCTGATCTTGTCGAACGTGCTTGATGTTCCCCGCACCTCGCCTGACGGCAAGACGCCGGTGCGAATACACGCGAGTGGGCCGGAAGGGCGGCGAGCAGGGCGTCGATCGAACGCGGCAGCGGCGATGGTAACGCGATGTCTGCGGTGGGAACCACCGCCACCGCGATCGCACCGCCAACAACGGGAAATGCCGCCGCGAGAAAAGTCTCAACGTACACTTCGCCTCAGCGGCCATCGCTCGAAAACGTACGGCAGGGCCGCAGGTTCCCCAGCCGGCGATCAGCAATTGCCCGTTCGGATACAAGCTCAACAATTCGACCGGTTCAGGGTCGACCCCGTCGATCGGCAGGATGTCCAGGCGGACGATACCTTCGCCGCACGCTGCCGAACTTGGCGACGCGTTCCTGCAGCGGCATGTACAGCCGGCTGACGCGTCGAAATCTTCGGCGGCGAGCGCTAACGCTTCAGCTTCCAGCAGCACGTCGATGGCTTCAAGATACCGGGTGCCGATCAGCAAATGCTGTCCTTCTTCGCACCGTTCGTTCAAGGTCATTGCAATATGGTACTTGCGAAGCGGATGAGTTTGAAACCCGCAGATGGCGTGTTGCCGCAGCATCCAACCGCTGGCATGCTGAACTGCATGCGATTCCATGGGCTCATGCTGGTCCGCGACGAAGCCGACATCCTGCCCCAGACCATTGATCATCTGCTGAGCTGGCTCGATGGCCTCTACGTGCTGGACATGGGCAGCACCGACTCAACCTGGGAGATCGTGCAGGATTACGGCCGCCGCGAGTCGCGAGTCGTCCCGGTGATGAGCCGGCCCGATTTGTTCAACGACAACCTGCGAAGTTTCGTCTTTTGATCAAGTTCGTGATCGATTCGACAGTGGCGATTGGGTAGGGCGGTTGAGACGGCGACGAGTTCTACCACGTGCCGCCTCCGCAGTTCATCGCCGAGCGCGTCGTGGGATGAATCAGCCATTCATCTGCAGTGGTACTACTTCCGCCTGACCCGCCAGGAGGTAGCCGACTATGAGTCGGGCCGAGTCAATGTGCTGCATGACGCAAGCGGCCGATCGAAGAGCGGCGTCGCTACTACAAACTCAGCACATACGCAGAGCCTCGGCTGTTTAGGTATCGCCGCTCGATGCTCTGGGCATCGCTGACAGTGCTATTTATCTCGCCGCTGCGTACCCAGTGGTCGAGTGGTTTGATAATCTCGGAGAGAGGTTTGTCTTCAATCGAAACCAGTTCCAGCAAGATCAGCAGGGTGATCAAGCCAGAGTCGGCGAACCAGTTGTCACGGAAATAGAAGTGACCGGAATGCTCGCCGCCGAAGATACCGTTCGCTTTGCGCATATCGGCTTTGATGAAGGAGTGACCGACGCGGGTGCGCACCCCTGTGCCACCTAATTCCTCGATCAATTCTGGCACGCTCTTGGAAACGATCAGATTATAGAGAATGGTCGAGCCTGGCTGTTTACGGAGTAGACTATTGGCGACCATTGCTGTTACCATTGAGCCATCTACCAGATCGCCGTGCTCATCGACAGGGAACATGCGATCGGCATCGCCATCAAAGGCAGCGCCCAGATCCGCCCCTCTCGCGTACTTTCTTCTGTACATCGACCATATTTTCAGGTTCGATTGGACTGGCGGGATGATGTGGAAAGGTACCATCCAGCTCAAAGTACAGTGGTATCAGTTCACAGGGGAGATGTTTAAAGACGCGAGGCATAATCAGACCGGCCATGCCATTTCCTGCATCCACCACAACCTTCAAGGGTTTAATCTTTTTGACATCGATGAATGACAGGGCATGTTGGACATAATCGTCGATCACATCACGCTGGGTCACGGTTCCTTTTTGGGCAGGCTCGGTAAAGTTTCCGCTGACTGCCAGATCACGGATGTCTCCCAGACCGGTGTCCAGACTGATTGGACGGCTTCTGCGCGGCAGAATTTAATGCCGTTATATTTACCTGGATTGTGCGAAGCGGTTATCATGACGCCTGCGGGATAGGAGAATTTGCCAACTGCGAAATAAAGGCCGTCTGTAGTGATCTGACCGAGTTCAATCACATTGACACCCTGGTCGCTGATACCCTTGATCAAGGGCGGCTGCAATCTGGGAGAAGAGACACGCATGTCGCGACCAACTGCAATCTCAGGTACATTGAGATACTGAGCGGCAGCGCGTCCAACGAGATAAGCGGTCTCTTCATTCAAGGTTTCTCCGTAGACACCACGCACGTCATATGCTTTGAAGATGGATGGATCAACGGCGGTATGAGAAGTATTCATAGTTATGTGTGTAATTTTGCCAGTATATGTGAGACACAATTTGATGAGTCCTTTCTTATCTCACTTTTTCGTCTTTACCGGTATTAAATTTAGTAGAAGCGAGCCGTCCATTGGCTCTGAGCTGGCTCTCCTCACATAGTAATGTGTTTTTATTCTCCATATTTCAAGCAGCACCCACGGTTCGCCTGTGCTGCGGGGATCATATATTTGTCCCACCTCACTGAAGCCTACCTTTTGGAAGGCCCTGCGCGATGGATGATTTGCCAGCGCAGTCTCCGCGTATACGCGCCGTATGCTTGGCAAGGTGAAGAGATAACGCACGATTGTCCGAATTGCCTCTGGTCCATATCCCTGGCCCCATTTGTCTTTATTGCCCAGGCCCAGACCAACTTCAACCTGTCCCAGCCGATTATCGACATTGAAGTAGGTGATCGTGCCGATGGGTGTACGTGTTCGTCTTCAATGATAAACCAGAATTGGCGTCCATTGCCACGTACATAGTTCCGTTCAAAAGTCGGCAGGAACTCAATCATCGAGCTTGAATAGGGGCGGTGCATATCGTAGCGCCAGACCTCATCATCGCGCTCCCAATGAAAGACTGTGTTCGCATCCTTCATTGTCGGGGCGGCGCAAGCGAATGCGCTCCCCCTGCAAGCGTTGATCTTAGCCTGACCCGCTTGTTTTTATCGCTTTGTAGCTCTGTCATAACAACACCCAGCTCATGTGCAAAACTCGTCCCTGCAGCCAAGGCTTCGACCCCAAATGCCTCTGCCAGTGTCTGTCCAAGATCCGCGAAAGTAGGACGCACACCTAGCTCTATCCCTGACCGCACTGGCTCACCATAGGCCAGTAGGGGCACACATTCGCGTGTGTGATCTGTCCCGCGATATGTGGGATCAACTCCATGATCAGCGGTAAAGAACAAGGCATCGCCTGGACGCATACGCTCTTGCACCAGAGGAAGCCACTGGTCCACCTCGCGTAAAGCCTGGGCATATCCTTGACTATCACGGCGATGTCCCCACAGCATATCAAATTCTACCAGATTAACAAAGAGAAGGCCAGAGAAATCTTGTTCCAGGCTTGAGTGTTGAGGCCATGCCTTCACGATTGGTCTCGGTATGATCTCGTTGGGTGATGCGCGTCCAGCGAAGAGATCCTCGATCTTGCCCAGCCCAATTACATCTTTGCCCCTCTGCTTAAGCGGTCTAGTAGGGTAATGCCCGTGGGGCCAGTGAGAAGTCGCGTCGATGTTCTGTGCGTTTGAATGCTCCGGCCGGCCGATAAACGGGCGGGCGATCACCCGTCCGACCGCATGATCACCTGTAAGCATAGCACGCGCAATCTCACAGATATGATACAACTCAGCGAGCGGAATGATATCCTGGTGTGCAGCGATCTGGAAGACGCTGTCGGCTGATGTATAGAGAATAGGTGATCCTGTGCGTACATGCTCCTCACCAAGCTCTGTGATGATCTCTGTGCCTGAGGCGACCACGTTGCCGATGACTTTACGCCCGATGCCTTTTCAAACTCTGCGACGATTCTGCGGGAAAGCCATTAGGATAAGTCGGCAGCGCCTTTTTCAGGATAACCCCCATCATCTCCCAGTGTCCCGTAATGCTATCTTTTCCCGCCGCCTGGGAGGCGATACGGCCATACGCCCCTCTGGCCTGGCTACTGGCTGGTGTTCCCGGAATGGGCGTGATATTTCCCAGCCCGATCTCACCGAGATGTGGCAGCGCCAGGCCACCTATCGCCTGAGCACAATGTTCTAGCGAACTGGCTCCGCTATCACCATAGGCGGCGGAATCAGGATTTTCGCCTGCCCCTACACCGTCCAGAACAACCACTATTGCGCGTTGAAGCTGTGGCATCCTTCTTTATCCCTTTGTTATGAGGTGAGCATGCTGTGGGAGTGCTTCACCAATCAGGGGCAAGGCATAGTCGATAAATGCCTGATTGACCATTGTCTTGCTCTCATCAAGATAGTCTGCTGGCAAGAGGCGCTGGACGTTTGCCACCTGCGCCAGTTCAGCCAGTGCGGTTTCACAATGATAGCCTGTTTCGTTATGACGTACCAATGTTACCATCTTGTCTGTCTCACCTGCAAGCAGGGCCTTCGTTCCGCTATAGCCTACCTGATAGGCCTCAGCCCTATCTACAGATGAGACGGCATTTGAGGCCATGCGCTGTAGATCTCCTGGCTTCTCAAAGCGTGCTCGCAGTTTCAGCTCTTTTTTCACCAGATCGACCAGGTATTGAGAAGCTCCACTCAGTAAGGGATGCTGAAATGCATCCGTACCTGCTCTGTCCCGCCGCCCCTAATGCCTGGCCCTGAGTGTCACGAATCGTTTCTGCGGCTACGACGATTACGTAGCCAACACGGCTGATAGACTGCTTCTACCTGCTGCAAATATCGTTCAGCCTGAAATGCTTGTTCGGGAAACAAAATAATATGTGGCGCATCATCCGTATCACGTTTTCCCAGCGCCGAAGAAGCCGCGAGCCAGCCTGCATCTCTGCCCATGACTTCAATAACCTTCACTGGATAATGCCAGGGGATCGAGATGGTATTCAAGGTTGAATCCATCGTTGCCAGAGCAATAAAGCGAGCCGCGCTGCCGTATCCGGGACAATGATCGGTGATGGGCAGATCATTATCGATGGTCTTTGGCACGCTGATTGTTTGTAGCTCATATCCCTGCTGCTCTGCGGTCTCTGCCAGCCGGTGTGCGGTGTCGGCGGAATCGTTGCCGCCGATGTAGAGGACATAGCGAATGGCGTGGCGCTGGAGAATCTCTATCGTGTGTTCTAGATCATGCTCTTGCAGTTTATAGCGGCAGCTTCCCAGCGCCGCTGAAGGTGTGTATTTGAGCTGCGACCAGAGAGAAGCTGGTTGCAGGCGTAGATCGATAATATCTTCTTTGAGCAGTCCCTCAATGCCATTGCGCATACCGTAGATACCATCGATGCGTGCATCCGCCAGCGCGGCCTCAACCGCCCCGACCAGGCTTGCATTGATGACCGCCGTAGCGCCCCCTGATTGCCCTATGATTAAGTTCCCACGTATTGCTACCAATGAGCACCCCCAATAACAAAAAATGACCTACACTTATTATAGCGTATATAAGTGCTCCGGTATCTTTGTCTTCGTATTGAGATTCCAGTGAAATGAAGGGTGAGATTAGATCTGATAGTCCATCTCTCCATTCCAGCCCTGTGTCAGCTCCTGATGCTTCTTTAAGGTCTCTCCCTCTTTCACCAGGAGTTCGGCGGGTTTTGAGGCGACAACTGAGTTGGGGGGTACCGATTCGAGGACGAGCGTCATACCACCGATTTTGCTGCCTCGTCCGATGGTGATGGGTCCAAGAATAGCTGCGCCAACCCCGATAGTTACATCATCTTCAATAGTGGGATGCCGTTTCTGTTTGCGACCAGGGCCGGGACGCCACCAGCCGGTTGCCCCCAGCGTGACCTGGTGGTAGAGCATGACATTATCGCCGATGACTGCCGTCTCGCCTATGACGACACCGGCTCCATGATCGATAAAAAAGCGCTTGCCGATCTGGGCTCCAGGATGAATTTCGATCCCCGCCGTCAGCCAGCGTGCAAACTGGGAGATCAGGCGAGGCAAAAAGGGAATATGAGCTTTGTAGAGTTTATGAGACATGCGATGAAAGATGATTGCCCAGAGACCTTGATAGAGCAAGGCCTCAAAGATGGTGCGACAGGCAGGATCTTTTTCAAAAATAACATCTATTGCGTCCGGCCAGAGCGTCTTGCGGCGTGGGGCCGCACCTGGGGCAGGAATAAATATACCTGGTGGCAATTGTGGTAGTTGTTCAAAATCTGTCTCCCCATGTGAAGAAGCTGGGTCTTTTCCTATCTCCGGTGAGAGCCCGTTGGGTCCGTACGCCATAGAGAATTGTCCTTTTCTTTCGTTGAAACCTCTTTACCGCTGCTATGACGAGTGTAGGACAGCCACTAAGAGTTGTCAAGGTGCAGATCACCTATGAAAAAAAGCGAAAAATATATTGACAATGCCTTGAGATTCATGTATTATACACGCGTTACTGGTTTTGTAGAGGCGTTTTCCTGTACAGGACTGGTCAGCGTTGCAGAGCATTTCCTTATGCCTCTTGCATTGTTCGGGTGTGGCCAAGCGGTAAGGCGTCGGTCTTTGGATCCGATATTCCCAGGTTCGAATCCTGGCACCCGAGCCTCGTATCTTCGATATGGAAAATGTGGGTAATGGGTGAGTGGCTCCCCTCCCACATGTCTTTTCCCTCAGATGTTGAAAGAATACAGAAAAGGGTTTTTACAAAACAGGCTTATGGATATATATGCTACCGTTGTGCTTGCTGCTGGCAAAGGCACGCGGATGCGTTCTAAATTGTCAAAGTTGCTGCATCCTCTGGCAGGGAGGCCTCTGCTTGGGCATGTTTTGAATGCCGTCAACTCTATCCCCTCTACCTCTTCTTTTGTGTCTGCTCACCTGGATATTCACGCCCATGCTCCTATTGTGGTGCTTGGTCATGCCTCTGAACAGATTACTGCTGCTTTCGGCTCTCAGTGTCTCTATGCTACTCAACATGAACTGTCAGGCACGGGTAGTGCAGTGCTGGCGGCTCAATCAGTCGTGGATGCGCTTGATCCTTTGCCGGAGACGGTGCTTGTCTGTTATGGTGATACCCCCCTGGTGCGCAGTGAGATTCTGGCCCAGGTCCTGATTGAACATCTGACACAACAGGCAACGGTCACTTTTTTGACGGCCCATGCTGTTCTTCCCAGTGATTTCGGGCGCATCGTTCGCGATTCTCAAGGCCGTGTGCGTGAGATTGTCGAGGTAAAGCGGGCGACTCCTGAGCAGTTACGTATCGACGAGGTCAATTCTGGTGTCTATTGCTTTGCTCGTGCCTGGCTCTGGCCTGTCTTACAAGCTTTACCGAGGAATGCCGCCGGTGAATACTACCTGACCGATCTTGTTGGCATTGCCGCCGCCCAGGAACTCAAAGTCGCTACTGTCCAGGGAACGATGGACGAGGCAATCGGGGTGAATGATCGCGTCCAGCTTGCCACTGCTGAACATTTGCTGCGTCAGCGCATTCTGCAACGCCATATGTATGCCGGGGTCACAGTGGTTGATCCAGCTACCACCTATATAGAGGATTCTGTGCAGATCGGCATGGATACAGTAATTCTTCCTGGTACGCATCTCACGGGTGAAACAACAATTGGCTCTGAATGCCGCATCGGTCCGGCAACAACGATTCATCAATCGCAGATTGAGGACCGCTGTGTGATCCGCAATTCGGTCATCGAAGAGGCGCACCTGGAGGAAGGGGTCAGTATGGGTCCCTTTAGCCATTGTCGTCCTGGCGCTCATCTGGCGCGGGGCGTGCGGTATGGGAAATTTTGCGGAAGTCAAAAACTCGTATCTGGGTGCAGAATCGGATATGCACCATTTTAGCTATCTGGGTGATGCGATGGTGGGTGAGCATGTTAATATTGGCGCTGGCTCGATTACCTCAAATTTTGATGGTAAGCAGAAACACCGTACCACAATTGGCGCTGGCGCGTCTATAGGGAGTGATACAATCCTGATTGCGCCGGTGACTGTTGGCGACCATGCCTATACAGGGGCCGGTTCGGTGGTGACGAAAGATGTTCCACCCTATACCCTCGTTGTCGGTGTGCCCGCACGCCCTTTGCGTTCGTTGCGCCCAGAGGAGCCGCAGCCAGGAGTAGATAGCACAATAGATAGCACAAAGGAGCAGCTTTGACATGGATGGCCCTGGCTTATTAAGCATAGCCGCCGTCATGGAACTTCATCTTCCACAATTTGATGCGGAAGCCTGGTTACAGCTTATCATCTTGCTGATAGCTTTATTGCTCTGTGGTATTGCCTCCGCTGCCGAAACAGCTTTGACCTCTATCAGCCGCATAAAACTGAAAAATCTGGTTGAAGAGGGAGATACGCGGGCACAGAATATTGAGTTTTTGCTCGCCGAACCAAATAAGTTTCTGATTACAATTCTTATAGTCAATAGCGTGGCTGTGGTCGTTGCTTCCAGTATGGCAACCGTCCTGGCCTTACGCTTTTCCACAAATTTTGGTGGACTGCTCTCTTCGGTTGTTACTTCTCTGATCGTACTGATCTTCTGTGAAATTACTCCAAAGACTGCTGCTGTCCAGAATCCCTTACGCTGGGCCCGTGTTTTAATTGGCGTGGTGAGGATCGCTGCCTGGCTTCTCTCTCCTCTTGTCTGGTTTTTGACAAAAATTACTGCGGGCTTTGTGCGTATGATGGGTGGTCAGGTGAAGGTCGGACCTTTTGTGACGGAGGAAGAGTTGCGTCTGCTGGTAACGGTGGGAGAGGAAGAGGGGGTACTCGAAGAAGAAGAGACAGAGATGATTCATAGTATCTTCGAGTTCGCTGATACCACCGTGCGTGAAGTAATGGTGCCGCGCATTGACATGATTACGCTCTCCAGTGATGCAACGGTCACTGAAGCCGTTGATCTGGCTTTGCAGGGAGGCTTCTCGCGCATTCCCGTGTATGAGGCCGAGGCAGGGGGAGATGAGATTATTGGCGTCCTCTATACCAAAGATATGCTCAGGCAGTTGCGAGAGGAACATCATACCTTGCCGATCCGGAACCTGGTACGCCCTGCCTACTTTGTTCCGGAGACCAAGAAGCTTGATGATCTACTGCGTGAGATTCGCCAGAAGCGTGTGCATATGGTCATTGTCATAGATGAGTATGGCTCTGTCGCTGGCCTGGTCACGATTGAAGATCTGGTGGAAGAGATCGTTGGTGATATTCAAGATGAGTATGACCATGAAGAGACCTTGCACGAACAGATAAGCGAGAATGAGTACATCTTTGATGCTAAAGTAAGCCTCTATGATTTCAATCAGATTATGGAGAAGCATTTCGACGACAGTGATTATGAAACTCTAGGCGGTTTTGTGTACGCAGAACTTGATAAAATTCCCGCCGCTGGTGATACAATTACTGCCGAGGGTTTAACCTTTACCGTTCTTGCCACGCGTGGACGCCGGATTCTCAAGATCCGCGTTGAGCGGGTTCCTGCTGAGGAGGAAGAGAAAAACGCTGAAGTATTGTTACTCCCCTCGCCAAAGAATCGCGTAAGCGGCAATCTTTCATCCGAGGAGCAGCCACCAGAGCAGCCGTCTCAATTTGAATATCGAGGTGCATAATGTCATCTTTTTCTCTTGCCACGCTACCAAAGGCGGTGCGTGTAGTCGAGGTTGGCCCGCGTGATGGCCTGCAAAATGAAAAAGTGCAGATTCCCACAGCCCAGAAGATCCGCTTTATTCAACTTCTGACAGAGGCTGGTTTCCCGGTTATAGAGGCTACCTCATTTGTGAGTCCGCGTGCTATTCCGCAATTAAGCGATGCCAGCGAAGTGATGCAGGCGTTGCCGCAACACGCTTCTTCGCAAACGTCCTATTCCGTCCTGGTGCCAAATCTCAAAGGTATGGAGCGAGCGTTGGCGTCAGGAGTGCGCTCTGTGGCCGTCTTTACCGCCGCCAGCGAAAGTTTTACGCGCCATAATATCAACGCCACTATTGCCGAGAGTCTCGCCAATTTTCGGCCCGTTGTTGAACTGGCCCAACAGGCAGAAATTCCCGTACGCGGCTATATCTCCACCGTCTTTTGCTGTCCCTATGAAGGGCGTGTTGACCCGCAGCAGGTTTTGAGGGTTGCTCAAGCCCTGCTAGCGATGGGTATCAGCGAACTCTCTCTCGGTGATACCATCGGTGTTGCAACACCTGGACAGGTTGTTGAAGTGCTTGACCTGCTTACCAATACCGGTGGTATTCCCATTGAGCAACTGGCCGTTCATTTTCATGATACTCGTGGTACTGCCCTCGCCAACGTATTAACAGCCTTACAACTAGGTGTCAGCATTGTAGATTCATCAGCAGGTGGTCTGGGTGGTTGCCCCTACGCACCGGGAGCGGCAGGAAATCTTGCGACAGAAGACCTGCTCTACATGCTCCACGGTCTGGGCATCTCAACCGGCATCGACCTGGCAAAAGTCGTAGCCGCCACCAGCTTTCTCGCGCCTTATCTCAGCCATCTACCCACGAGCAAATACTATCAAGCGGTCTGTGCATCTACTGTTTAGAGCATAGGTCGCGTAATCAAAAAAAGGAATAATATGTCTTCTCCTCTCTACCAATCTTGTGATTTAAAGAAACTCGCAGCTACGACTACTATCGGTTCCTGCTCAAGAACGAATAGACGCGAAAATGGATGTTGGCAATGCTACACTTCTCCATTGAGATAGGCACAAACGCGTCTCTGCGAACAGGCTGAATGGCAAAAAGATACTATTATCTATTATCGCCCTCTCCATGAATCTGACCACGCTCCATCCGAGAGAAGAGCTTTTCGATATTCGCTGCCGCAACTTCTTGTAAGGTGAGATCCAATTCCGTACAGATTTGAGTGAGATACCACAATACATCACCTAATTCATATTTCAGGGCTTCACGATCCTCAGAGGAGATCTTGCCGCCCTTATCGCGAAAAATCTTTTTGATCTTGCCGGCAACTTCGCCAGCCTCGTTTGTAAGCCCCAGTGTTGGATACACAATGGGGCTGTCCATTGAAATTTTCCCCCACGTCTTTCGGGACTCTTGCTGATACGCTTGAAAATCCTGAATATCCATTGTAATTCCTCTCTACGTCTTTTTGATAGATCTTACCTAGATCCAGTTTAGCAAAGGACAAAATCTCCGTCTAGATATCCAGAGAAAATCTAGCTTGAAGTCCTGTCTGTGACGGGAAAATTTTTGTTTTATTTTCTTTCCTGGGATTTATCCAGTACGTCCACTTGTGCAGTCGTTATAATCATTAAGCACGTTCTATACGCAGAATAAAGCATTTCGCCTCTGCATTGCGTATATGCAGAAAGGCAATTTCTGGTTGGCGGAGTAGGGTCTCAATAGCGGTTTCAACATCCAGACTGTGTGGGTGCTCCTCAACTATAAAGTGGTTGTGTGCGTCGTAGCCGCGCAGCGTAATTGGCAGGCTACGGATTGGCTCTGGAAAGTTTTGTGGGGTGGCATAAGGTTGACAATGGTCTGCGTGTATATAGATTGGTCCGGCAAAATCGGCCTCTTGCTGAGCTGAAAAGGGATTATAGAGAAAGAGGATGCGCCGTTCGCCAATACTAAAGGTATTCAGGCAGACCCGGCATGGGCCATAATCTCCCACGCCGGCAACGGTGATCTGGACAGGGTGGCGATAGATAGGATCGGTTAGCGTGTTGTGTACATGCTGAGTGACCGTCTGGGGAATGGCAACAATTTTATAGGTAATCAATTTGGATAGCTCCTCCTGCTAATCAAGGAACGATAGTGAGTATATGAGAAAGTGAGGATCTATTTTCCCTCGCCTCTTGATATCCTTACTATAAGGCCTTGCGTTTATAGAAACTATCCGATTCTTGCGCTATCTCCTGCCCTATGGGATTCTCTTATCGTATCAGAAAACTAATGGGTATTCAGGTAGGTAATAGCCTGAATTAATTGGGGATCATTGCTTTTCAGTAGTTGTGATTCGCTCAAGTTCTCATTGTTTTCATCATTGGGAGTCAACATAACGCCTTTTGTACCCAGCCCTACTTGAATGTCAGGGGAAATGCCCAGATCGCGAATAAAGTTCCCCTTCGGTGTTAGCCATTCCTGGGTACCAATAAGAATGGCAGAACCATCGGCGAGATTAAACTGCTGCAAGACGGTTCCGGTGCCGAAGGTTTTTTCTCCAATCAATATTGCTCGCTTGTTATCTTTCAGGGAGCCTGAAACGATCTCTGAGGCGCTCGCCGTGTCTCCGTTGATTAAGACGACCATCGGGCTGGTAGTATCCAGGGTGCTGCCGGTGACCGGAATGGGTGTACGCTTTCCGCTGCTGTCTTGTTCAAGAAGCACATTTCCTTTCTGGACAAATGTGCTGGTGGTATCGATGGCTTCATTCAAGAATCCACCTGTATTGTTGCGCAGATCAAGAATAATTTTGGTTGCGCCCATTTTTTTTGCTGCGGTTACCTGCGTCTTTAACTGGTCAGAGATGCCCTGAGCGAATTGGGCAATCTGAATATGCGCAATATGGCTTTCCTTTATATAGTGCATCGTCACATTCTGTACATCAATCTCTGCCCGTACAATCTTAAATGTGAGCTCTTGTTTGCTGCCTGCACGTCTGATGACCAGCGTCACGGTGGTCCCTGCTGGCCCTTGAATCATTTTGCTGATAACATCATAGGTTTTTCCGGTGATTGTGGTACCATTTACTGAAAGAAGCACATCACTACGCTTGAGGCCAGCTTTTTCCGCTGGTGAGCCTGCTACAGTAGAGGCGATGGACCACTCTTTACTGGTAGCATCCTGGTTCAGGCTGACACCAATGCCAATGAATTTGCCACTCAGGCTCTGATTCTCTGACTGAAGCTCCTGCGGCGTTAAGAATCGGGTATGTCCTTTATCATTGAGGGCATTGACCATAGCGGTGATTGCAGCGTAGGCCATCTGCTGGTAATTGACCTGTTTGCGCACAACATAGTTCTGATCTACCGTGCTCCACGCCTGTTGAATGAGTTGAACATATTTGCTGGAGTCACCTTGCAAAGAGAGAGTGTTCCCAAATTGTTGATGGCCGAACCAGCCAGCGCAAAATGCTGCGGCAACGAGAAACGCTGAAAGGAAAAAGGTTCTCCAGCGGTGGCCGGGTTGTTGTGCTCGTGTTTGCTGCCCCGGATTATTTCCCCGCGGAGATGGCGCGCCACTCCAGGGGTCGGCCTGGTTGTTGCTCAAATCATCGTAGGCTTGTGGCCGGGAAGACGACGAGTTGGCATCTTGCTCATCATACCAACGGGGATCATCATATCTACTCACCAGAATCCTCCATGTGCACCGCTGTCAGCGTAGTGCGCTTCAGTGGTTGTGCTGTCTCTTTGTGTAGGTAGCCTTCTTATCTTAGTAGTCTGTCGATGAAAAGTCAAATAGATTCTGTCAGGGTGGGAGAGATAGGAGAAAGAAAAGCCCAGGCTCGGTACTGAATACCTTTGCTCCGGGCTTTTCTCTCTGTTGTTCAAACCAGGTGTGGAGATGCTGATGTAGGTTACGCTTGTGATATCTCTGTGGCGGTTGGCGTACTTTCCAGGAGATCTGCCTGGCTATCAGGAGTGCTTTCCTCTGGCTCTGGGCTAGCAGATTCAGCTTGCTTCTCTTTTGGTTTATTGCCAGGAGCTTGTTTCTTAGGGGGCTCCCATCCTGGTGCACGCGATACTATCATTGACATCATACGGCCTTCCATCATTGGTGAACGCTCAATGGTTGCCGTACCTTTTAATACTTCTGCAATCTCGTCTAGTAGCTTACGACCAATATCTGGATGGCGCATCTCCGCTCCGCGGAATTGCACGCTCACTCGTACTTTGTCGCCATCGGCCAGAAACTCTTGAATCTTTCGCGTCTTGACTTCTACATCGTGGTCGTCAGTACGCGGACGCATACGAATCTCTTTTAGCGTGATCGTCTTCTGGTTTTTGCGTGCTTCGTTCTCTTTTTTCGCTTGATCGTACTTGAAGCGACCATAGTCCATTAACTTACAGACTGGCGGTAAAGCGTTTGGGGAAATCTCAACCATGTCGAGATTGCGCTCGCGGGCAATGTCAAGTGCACGTAAAGGGGGCATCACTCCGATCATCTCGCCATTCTCGTCGATTAAGCGTACCTCACGTGCCCGAATGCGCTCATTCACCCGTGTCTCACGTGAACGGTCATTGTTCCCCCGAAAGTCCCTGTTAATAGGCCGAACCTCCTCTTAGACTAATATGTCCTTCTTTTTTATTATAAAAACGCTGCAAATTCCTACTGCCTTACACCTTACTCAGGCTGCTTGCTAAAGATGGTATCTTATTGCTCGCGGCCCTTTGTGAACTGTTCAAGTATACTACGCGCTTCGCTCGTTTGCAAGTAGAACCATTTCTTGTTTTCGTCCAGCTCATTCCCACATTCTTGTGTTACAAGTTGTTTTGTTCTGCTTCGACCTGTTCAGTGTCGTTGCTGTCAAATCTGCTGTCAGATTCTTGGTTCGTCTGTTCCTCGGATGAAGCGATCTTCAATCTCCATCTCAAGCAAGACCGAACTCAGACTTTTTCCGTGCCGGTCCAGGGCCAATGAACGCGTTACGCCACCTCCGAGAGCATCGAAGAGGACAAAATTCAATGCCCCTATCTTCGGGAGTTCATAGCGCAGCACATCTCCCTGGACAATCTCCTGAAACCAGGCTTTGACCCGTTCGGCTGTCACTTGCTCCTTGAGGAGCGGATACATCTCCATACGGTAGGCAATCAGGGAAATGTTCGAGATGTTTCCCTTATCGCCCGTGCGCGAATGGGCAATTTCTCGCAATTTCGTCACGTTATACCTCCTCGTAAAGCACCTCTAGCTGGGCATCACTGGCTGGGATCAGAATGGAAGCAATGGCAAGCTCCTCGGTGATCTGTACCCTCACGCCTCCGCCTCCGGCTGGCCCGTTGGTGTAGAGGGCTTCTACCTCATTGCCGACGCGCTCCGCCTCCGCACGCGTGGTCGTGCGCGCGGCAACGCGAAGACGAACCTCCGCACTCTTCTGGAAGTTGGCATTAATGGTCTGAGAAAGCGCATCTTTATACAGCGAGTTGACCCCGATATAATCGACGCGCAGTTCCTGGACAGGTATCGGCAGCATGGCGAGCCGCATCTCGACAATCTCGCCGGCCAGTTGCGCCCGTTGATAGGCTCCCGATCCACCATAGCTGATTTCTCCCTCGACGCGAAAGCCGTCCCGGTAGCCGATAGAGGTTTTATAGAGTCCGCTCCTGGCTTTTCCACTTGCGCCTGTGACTTGCACAATGTTGGGGGCGACTTCTTTGATCATGACCTGGGAAAAATCGGCAATCACATCCGGTGTCAAATAGTTGCACGGGTCATGAATTTCGTAGAGGATCTGCTCTTTCACCGTCTCAGCAGTGACCATCCCACCTGCCTCCGTCAGTTTGGTAATGGTCACATCCCCATTTTCGGCAACTTCGGCGATTGGGAAGCCCAGGTTGGCCAGATCCGGGACGTCCTTATAGCCAGGATCAGCAAAATAGCCCCCGGTGATCTGCGCTCCGCATTCGAGCAAGTGACCGGCAAGTGTCCCTTTCCCAAGCAAATCAGCGTCCTGCCAGTTCCAACCAAACTCAAAAAGCAGTGGACCAAGAACCAGCGACGGATCAGCCACACGTCCCGTAATTACCACATCGGCTCCCTCTTGCAGAGCCTGGACGATGCCTTGCGCGCCCAGGTAGGCATTGGCTGAAATGAGAAACGGTTGTAGCGTCTCCAGCTTTTGTCCGGTCTCCATGATGGGGAAGGCAAGATATCGCTCAATTTGAGGAAAAATGTCATCCCCCAGCACTGCCGCCAGTTTTAAGGATGTGATCCCTAAAGAAAGCGCGAGGTGTTTGACCACCTGCATAGCAGCCACGGGATGAGCCGCTCCCATATTGGTAATGACCTTGATCTTTTTTTCTGCACACAGTGGCAGGACGCGACGCATGCGATAGGACAGCCATTGGTTATATCCCTGCTCCGGATACCTGGCTTTGTGCTGTTGAGCAAGAGCGATGGTGCGTTCCGCCAGACATTCAAAGATTATGTACTGTATAGCTCCCTTGTCCATCACTGCCACCGCAGGTTCGATACGATCTCCACCATACCCTGCACCCGATCCGATGCGAATCGTTCTCATCGCTTCTCCCCTCCTTGTTTCCCCTCTCACTAGGAGCACGGATCATACATAAAGCCCCACCTTTCTCAGCCTCTTCCTCAGAAGAAAAGGCAGCGACAACAATGAAAGAGGGATATGCCGCTTGCTTATCTGGGTGATAAAATGCAGCTCCAAATATGTATTGTGTTTGCCTGGAGTAGGTAGTAAATCTCTCAATAAAGAAAACAAAAGATTGCTGAAATGTATTTCATTTTATTGGTGCTAAACCTGGACAGCTTCAAGGTGAAGGGTAATACGTATCTCGTTCCCTATCACTAAAATATTCTTGGCATTATGCTGCTGAAATTGCATGTTGAACATTCTGCGATCTATTGTCGTTACTGCTGATAATCCGATGCGCCTGGCGGCTGTTTCTGGATCTTGTGTATATCCTGTCAGTTCGGCTTGAAATTGTACGGGTTGCGTCACTCCATGCAGCGTCAAATTTCCTGTGACTAGAGCACTTTTTGTCCCTACCTGTTGAACACTACTGCTCTCAAAGATGATCGTTGGATACTTCGCGACCTCAAAAAAGTCAGCCGAACGCAGATGCCCGTCTCTTGGGGCTACTCCTGTGTCAATACTTGCGGCATTGACTTGTGCCCGCACTGAGGATTCTTCTGGGTTTTTAGAATTTAGACGGATTGTTCCGCGAACCTCTTTGAAGCGTCCTTTCACGATATTAATCATGAGGTGCCAGACTGAAAACTCAACTAAGCTGTAAAATGGATCAATTTCCCACGACATACACCTGCTCCTTGTTCGTCTTCGCACTCCATTGTAGCGTGTATCTTCGAGAAAGAAACGAAAGGCTTATACCAGGTTAAAGAAAGAAGATTGCTAAACTTCTCTGCTGATGATTTTTTGCGGGTACGAAAGATGAATGCTCTTTTCATCCCGTGATACTGCTGTGTATCACTGCCAGTATATCGATAAATAGAAATAAACACAAGTGCTCTTCAAGCCCCTCCATAATGGACAGTTTTTATGGTATACTTTTTTATGCGACCAATGTAAACAGTAATTTCCCAACAAAAACTCTCTGATACGTTCTTCTGAAGATGAAAGGTCTGGCGTGAAGGAGGCTCCTCATGAGTGGCAATGTGGTCGCCAGTGATTCCTGGCCGTCTGCCCCTCTTCCTGATATCTTTCGTTTCTCTCCACGTCCTAATCGGGCTGATAGCATCCATTGGCGATCCTGGAGTTATGCTGCGTTTGAAGAAGCTATCCGTCTGGATAAGCCGGTGTTTTTACTTATTACTTCGTCCTGGTGTCAGTGGTGCCATATTATGGATGAAACCACGCTCTCTGAACCCAGTATTATTGCAATTGTGAACAATGACTATATTCCTATTCGTGTCGATAGCGATCTCCGCCCGGACGTGAATCAACGTTATAATCAGAATGGTTGGCCGAGCGTCGTTTTGCTCTCTTCTGAAGGTGAAATTCTCTGGGGTGGTGTCTATGTGCCACCGAAGCAGATGCTCTATTATCTTGGTCATATTCGCGGCTACTATAGCGCCCATCGCCGCGAATTGATTGAGCAGGTGCGCGATCTTCAGGAGCAGCGTTTTACCCGTAAGCTGACGCAGGCCCTGCCTCGTGCCGGTGTGCGTCCTCTGTTAGAGGAAGAGCGTATTGCGCTCAGTGATCTGCCTGGACAGGCCGGGCAGGTCTTGAGTGATCTTTATGATGCTGATTTTGGGGGTTTTTTGATTCACCCTCACCTCAAATTTCCTCATCCCGAAGCTCTAGAACTTTTACTTCATCTGTCGAAGCAGACGCAGCCTGAGGCTCTGGAGATGGTGCGCTATTCGTTGGAGCAGATGCGCGATGGAGGCTTGTGGGACCGAGAGGAGGGTGGCTTTTTCCGCTATTCAGCCGCAGCAGATTGGAGTATGCCCCACACGGAAAAAATGTTGGATGAGAATGCCTCGCTATTGCGTGTGGTGCTCGGTCTGTTAGAGATAACCGGACAACAGGAATGGCGGGATCTGGCTCGTTCACTGGTGCTCTATTGTAATGCCCGACTCTGGCAGCCTGAACATGGTATCTTTAGTGGAAGCCAGAGTGCCGATGAAGATTACTATGAGCCTGGGCCCTATTCGCGAGCCTCTCGCCAGGCCCCCCAGGTTGATACTACTTTATATACTGCCAGTAACGCGCGTATGATCTCTGCCTATCTTTATGCTTCTCGTGTGCTCAATCATCCTTCTTTAGAGACAATGGCCCTGCATGCACTCGATGTCCTTTGCGAGCATATGGTTCACCATGATGGTTGTATGTATCATTATGCACTTGAGGAGATGCGCGGCTTATCCGGTCAACTTGCAGACCAGGTCTGGATGACTCGTGCCTTGCTGGATGCCTATGAGCTGCATGGTCGTAAATCTTATCTAGAGACCGCCATTGCCCTGATGCATTTTGCCTCACAAGAGTTGTTAGATAGACAGAATGGTCTTTTCTATGATTATGTCGAAGATCCTTATGCCGTTGGCCGCCTCTCGATACGAGAACAACCCTTGACGGAAAATGCTCTTGCCGCAGAATGTCTCTTACGCATGGCCGTCTACAGTAAACGTCAGAATATGCACGATATTGGCCTGCTTGTCCTCTCCGGCTGTATGGATAAATATCGCCGGACAGGCATTCAAGGCGCAATTTATGCCTCTGTTGTGGCGCAAGCGGTTGAGCATGGTTGGCTCTGAATACCTGTGGATAAGCTTTTAAACGGAAAGAGATCGAAGAAGATGCTAGGGGACGGTAGTATTTTAGCGCGGGCCGTCCCCTGCATTGCTGTTATTTCACAGCATTGACTTTTACTGTGCGGGCTTTCGCATGTTCTGCCTTTGGCAAGGTGAGGGTCAGAATGCCATCAGCGTAGCGGGCCTCAGCACCGTCCGCGTTAATCGGAGCCGGCAATGTGAAGGTCTGCTGATATTGCCCATCCTGAAAACCATGCCAGTGTACTGTCGCATTTTCTGGAATCTCCACATGGCTTTGCCATTTCAGGCTGAGTGTATCCTGCTGTGCGGTGATCTCAACCTCGTCGGGTTTCACACCTGGCATAGGAATCTGAAGCGTAAAGCCATCAGCATTCTCATACAGGTTAGCAGTCATGGCCCGGCCCGTCAGACCATTGCTGGTGCGGGGGTTGATAAAGCTATCTTCAAAGAGACGATCCATGGCGTCACGCAGAGAAACTGCTTCGTTAAATGGATTGTAACGTGAAATGTTAGCCATTGTTGTATCTCCTTTTTTCTTGTACAGAACTTTTTTTTGACAGGTTGCGAGCTGCTCTAGCGACCTCGTTCTGTCTTTCAACTCACTTATTTCTTTCTCTGGTCATACTATATCTCAGAATGTGTTAGATTCGTATAAGCGATGTGTAAGAAATATGTTAGAAATCTTGATAGCTCTGCTGTCAAACTTTCTCCTCTCGACGGACTGCCGTCGTTCTGCTACAATGCTGCTACTATGTCACAATTATTCCATCGGGAGGTTGCGGTGACTGTAAGACAACAGCCTACAGCGAAAGAGATCAATCACTTGCTGACGCGTGGCGTCGCGCAGGTTGAGAAAGAAGCAGATCTTCGTCGTCTGCTTGTAGAAGGCAATAAGGGCGAGCCGCTGCGTGTAAAGCTAGGGGTAGACCCAACCCATTATGATTTGACGATTGGCCATGCCGTCGTGTTCCGCAAACTGCGCCAGTTTCAGCAGTTGGGCCATAAAGCCGTGGTCGTGATCGGCGATTGGACGGCACGCCTGGGCGATCCGAGCGGACGGGAAGAGGCGCGCAAGCCTTTAACTGCCGAACAGGTAAAATCCAACGCCGCCACGTATCTGGAGCAGTTTTATAGGATCGTAGATTCGCAGCAGACAGAGGTACGCTATCAGAGCGAGTGGTTTGACAAATTTTCTCTCGGCGATGCCATTAAACTGCTTGGACATAAGACGGTTGCGCAGATGCTAGAGCGGGACGATTTCTCAAAACGCTACAAGAGCGGTATAGAGATCTACCTGTCTGAGTTTATGTACCCGCTTTTGCAGGGCTATGATTCGGTTGCTCTGCGGGCAGATGTTGAGATTGGTGGCACCGATCAGACCTTCAATCTTCTGGTGGGCCGTGAGCTTCAGCCGCAGTTTGATCAGCCATCGCAGCAGATTCTGACCGTCAATCTCATTGTTGGTCTGGATGGCGTAAAGAAGATGGGTAAGTCGTTAAATAACTATATTGCGATTACGACGCCCCCTGATGATATGTACGGTAAATTAATGTCTCTCCCCGACCAGACCATGCGCACGTACTTTGAGGCTCTGACGGAAGTCGATGAGGCTGATCTGGACGAGTTTGAGCGTAAAATAAGTGCCGGTACGCTAAATCCTCGCGATGTCAAACGTCGTATGGCCCGTGAAATCGTCTCCGAGTTCCATTCGCCGGAGGCCGCTCAGGAGGCGGAAGAGCACTTTATTCGCCAATTTACCAATCGCCAACTGCCGAGTGATATCCCTGATTTCATGCTCACCGAGCCGACCTCCATTGTGGATGTGATGCTGAATGCCCACCTGGCGGAAAGCCGTAATAAAGCTCGTCAGCTTATAAAACAGAATGCAGTGAGCTTTCTGCCGGAGGGCGATCCTTCTCACGCATTGCCGATAAGCGATCCAGAGTTTGTCGTGCCTATCGAGGATGGCGCGATTATAAAAGTGGGAAAACTGCGTTATATCCGCCTTAAAGGCTAAATGTGTTAGATTTGTTTCGTACTTTCCATCTCTTTTTGCAGGGAGGGCTCGTGTATGTCACAGGCAACTATCGGGGTAATTGGTGGGAGTGGTCTTTATCGCATGGCGGAAATGACTGAGACCGAAGACGTGAAAGTTGAAACACCCTTTGGTGATCCGAGTGATACTATCACGATTGGCAAGGTCAATGGAATCTCTATGGCCTTTCTCCCGCGTCATGGTCGAGGGCATCGGCTCAGTCCTACAGAGATTCCAGTACGCGCCAATATCTGGGCCCTCAAAAGCCTGGGCGTCGAGCATATCATCTCGGTTAGTGCCGTTGGGAGCCTGCGCGAAGATATTGCTCCTCGTGATCTAGTTATTCCCGATCAGCTTTTTGATCGCACAAAAAGCCGCGTCAATAGCTTTTTTGAAGATGGCATCGTCGTCCATTGTACCTTTGCAGAACCTTTCTGTCCGCATCTCAGGCAGATGTTATTGGATGCTGCTCGTGAGCTAAACGATGTAAAGGTCCATGCAGGAGGCACCTATGTCTGTATGGAGGGACCGCTCTTTTCAACAAAAGCCGAATCGAACGCCTATCGCAGGTGGGGGATGGACATTATTGGTATGACCGCGCTGCCAGAGGCCAAACTTGCGCGGGAGGCTGAGCTCTGCTATGCCACCATTGCTTGCGCAACTGACTATGATTGCTGGCACGAGTCTGAGGAATCTGTGACGGTTGAGATGGTGATCGGCAATCTCAGTGCCAATATTAGCAATGCTCAGCGCATTCTGCAACAGGTGGCCCAGCGTATCCCTGCTTCTCGTGCGGCTCTAACCTGCGGCTGTGCAAACGCCCTGGCAACTTCGATTATGACTGATCAGGCCTTGATTCCAGCCGAGGCACGCCAACGCTATGACCTGCTGATCGGCAAATATTTAGCCGAGAAGCCCTTGACAAATCACCAGTAGAAGCGTACAATACATCCGTCTCGTGGATATATACCTACGCAAGACAGACCGATTTTCTTCTGGTCCTGTCGTTCGGCGTAATTGGGTCCTGCGCGGCAGATGTTCGTGAACCCCGCTAGGTCCGTGAGGAAGCAACGGTAAGTGGACCTCTCTGGGTGCCGCAGGGTCGCCTGATTACGCTGAACGGCAGGACCGGGCGAAAATCGGTTTTCTGTGTAAAAGTCCTCGGCTCTTACACGGGACCAGATCTCTCCCGGTCAGCTACCGCAGTTTTTTGTATCTTTCTGCGATTTGTCTGCTGAATATGAAATACTGACAAAATTTATCTTCTGATGGAGCATACTCTTCTTGTGTTCAGGAGGGGCAGCCTGGCCCGTCATACATATCTATAGGCGGGAGTAACAAAATTATGGCCTCACAATCTCTCTACCGCAAATGGCGCTCGCAAACGTTCTCCGATGTCGTTGGTCAGGAGGCGGTCATTCGCACGCTGAAAAATGGACTCAGCAGTGGTACCCTTGCTCACGCCTATCTTTTTACTGGTCCTCGTGGTACTGGAAAAACGAGTATGGCCCGTCTACTGGCCAAAACAATTAATTGCCTGCATCCTAAAGATAGTGAGCCTTGTAATAGCTGTGATCAGTGTCGTGAAATCACGAATGGTTCCTCTTTTAATGTTATTGAGATCGATGCAGCCTCTAATCGCGGTATCGATAGTATTCGCGAGTTGCGCGATAAGGTGATGATGCCGCCTGCCACTGGAAAGTACAAGGTGTACATTCTGGACGAGGCCCATATGCTAACCACCGAGGCATTTAACGCTCTCTTGAAGACGCTGGAGGAGCCTCCTCCTCATGCAATCTTTGTCATGGCGACAACTGATGTGCATAAGATGTTACCAACGGTGATCTCACGCTGCCAGTGTTTCAGTTTTAAACGCTTTACGCTCCATCAGCTGATTGATCATTTAAACTATGTTGCAACTCAAGAACAGGTGGAGCTAGAGCGCGGCGCGGCTGAGCTGTTAGGACGGGCGGCCTCTGGTGGCATGCGCGATGCCCTCAGTCTGTTAGATCAAGCCATCTCCTATGCAGGTCGGACGATCTCTCTTGCCCAGGTTCAGACGATGTTAGGTGTTGCTGATCCGCACGCGATTGAAAAACTCGTGATGCATATTGCACGACTTGAGAGTCCGGAAGGTTTGCATTTAATCCATGAGTTATCCGAAGCTGGCGCAGATCTGCGCCAGCTAAATACGCAGCTTGCTGAATACTTTCGCGCTATGATGTTGGCACGAGCTGGTGCAGATATCGCTGAAATCCTCGATAGTACGGCTGATGAGATCAATGAAATTCAGCGGGCATCTCAGGCATATGCGCTGGAAGAATTGACTGAGTGCGCACGTATTTTTGCGCAGAATGAGCTCATGCAGAAAAATGTGGCGACTCCTCAGCTTGGATTGGAGCTGGCCTTGTTGAACTCTGTGGAATTGCACAGACGGCATGGGGGTACAGAAAGCGTGAATCGTGCTGCCTCGCCAGCCACAACTCAGTCTCAGAATGTGCAAAGGTTTGAGCCTGCACCTCGTCAGCAAGCTACACCATCACCATCTGCACATCGAGAGCCCCCAGCATTGCAACCACCTGTACAGCTACCCGCTGCACCAATTCCACCTGCACCAGTGCATCAAGCTCCGCCAGTCGTTCCACCGCCGCGCCCTGAGGCACAAACTCCCTCGCCGGCTACCATTTTGCCAACTTCAGACGTGGCAGATGATGATGATAACGATAGCGATGTGTCTATGGATGAGGATACGTTGCCAGAATGGGATACTATTTCCTATGCTGAAGAAGAAGAGCCAGATGAGGAGCCAGACGTTTCAGTACCTGCCACAACTCCAGAGCCTCAGCCCAGGATTGTCGCTCCGCCAGCGCCCTCTCTTCCCGTAACGCCTTCGTTTGTCCCTGTGATTCCGCCTGTTGCTGAGCATATTGTGTCTCAGAGCTCTTCTGAGCTTCCGCCCATTTTAACGGTGCAAGATGTTAAAGAGAAATGGGAATATATTAAGCGCCGGGTACGCTCGCAATCTACAAAAGGCGGCCCGATGATTCAGGCTCTGCTTAATCAGTATACGGTTATCGCTATTGAAGGTACCCATACTTTGCCTGTGGTGGTATTACAGGCTGGCGCAGATTTTCATTTTAAGCAGCTACAAAATAATGAGGAGCGTCGTAAAGTAATCGAGTGGGCGCTAAAAGTGGAATTGGGGTTGGAGTGTCGAGTGAAACTGGTTCCACCCGGTCACCTGGGCTCTTCTATGGCTATCCCCCCGCCGCCAGCGCCTTCTGATGGTAGTGGTGGCAGTGCTCTGTATTCTTCAGCTCGCTCTCTGCCTCGTAGTTCGGCCTTTCAGGAGCGACCATCTGCTGAGAAAGTTCCTGCCCCGAAGCCCTCTCCTCCATCTGAGAGCAAGGCTTCTGTTCGTGCTTCGGTTTCGCTCGCACCATCTCAGGATATGCAGACCTTTGTTTCAGCTCCAACTTCTATCCCTCCTGAGTCGCCTGTGCAAATCTCCCCTCTTGCCAGAATGCAAGGAGTGAGAGAGAATAGTACTGAGAGAAAGATGCGTCCTGAAGAGAGCACTTTCAATCGTCAGGCCCAGGTTGAGCAGCAGGCAAAAAGTGATCCTGTTGTACAGGAAGTACTACGCCTCTTTAAAGCGGAGATTAAAGAGATTCGCCCAAAGTAAGGAGAAAATACCTCTATGAACATGCGTGATATTCAGAAAATGCAGCAAAAACTCGCCAAGATGCAAGAAGAGCTGGAGACAGCTCAGTTCACTGGTACTGCTGGTGGCGGCGCTGTTGCTATTACTATGAGTGGCAAGTATGAAGTTACCGCCGTCAAAATTGACCCTGATGCGTTTTTGGCTGATGATATTGTTGAGCTAGAGGTTATGGTGAAGGCGGCTGCAAAGGATGCCTTTGAAAAGGTTACCGATGCTCAGCAGAAGCTGGTCAACAATGCCACTGGCGGTATGAGGATTCCTGGACTGTTTTAATAATGAGTGATATTGCACCACCAATAGCGGCGTTGATCGAAGAGTTTTCTAAGCTCCCAGGTGTCGGCGTCAAAACAGCACAGCGCCTGGCTTTCTTCGTCTTGCGCAGTCCTTCAGATCAGGCTCGCCGCCTCTCTGAGGCGATTATCCGTGTGAAAGAGAGCATCATCTATTGTTCGCGCTGTTTTAATATTACCGAGGTTGACCCCTGTTCCATTTGTAGCAATCCTGGCCGCGATCAGACGCTGGTTTGTGTGGTAGAGGAGCCTCTTGATGTGCTGGCTCTAGAAAAGACGGGCGTCTATAAAGGTCTTTATCATGTCCTGCATGGAGCGCTTTCGCCGATGAATGGGATTGGTCGCAAAGATCTTCGCATCGATGAATTGCTCAAGCGTCTGGATGGTGAGACTATTCGCGAGGTCATTCTTGCTACAAATCCGGGATTCGAGGGCGACTTTACCGCTGGCTTTATTCGCGGCGAGATTAAAGATGTACTGAAGTTGCCAAATGTCCGTGTGACCTCGCTGGCTCGTGGCCTGCCGCTGGGGAGTGACCTTGAATATGCAGATGAGGGGACACTTGGTCGCGCTATTGAAGGCCGCCGTGATCTATAATCGCGTCTTTCTATCTGAATTGCTGAGGATAGCCAGTTCGGCATATAAATTGCTGGCTGGCTCCCTGCTCCTCCAAATCTGCGCCCTTTGTACCTCTTAGCGCATCTTTTTATTCTACCTCCTTTCCTCGCTTTTCTCTAGTAAAAGTATCAAATACATCTGTTCTTTGCTTGACACAGAAGGATGAGTATGGTACGATTGTTCTACTTCTGAAGATAGAGGAGAGAAAAAAGTCCTGCTGCACGTCCTTATTTCCGGTTTTTTACCCTTGTCTGAGAATAGAGAAGTAGAGAAGCAAATAATGGGAGGTGCATACGACAAACCCTCTTGAAAAAATAAGCAAATGGGAATGCTCTGTGCCTGTCTAGATTTTTGTAACTATCTGTAATTGAATGAAGAACGCCCTTCTTATTGGGCAACTTTCTTTCCTCCCATAGTCTGAAGATAGAAGTGTCTCCAGAAAGGATTTTTGATGGCTAAGAAGGAAAAAGCTACAGTAGACCGCAATGGAACCTCTGCTGCTACTGCGGGTATGACTGAGCGTGAGAAGGCTATCGATCTGGCTCTTTCTCAGATCGAGCGCCGCTTTGGCAAGGGAGCGATTATGAAGTTGGGTGAGGCGGCGAAGGTGCAGGTGGAAGTGATTCCTACCGGTTCTATCGCGCTAGACCTGGCGCTAGGGGTTGGTGGTATTCCCCGTGGCCGTATTACCGAGATCTACGGTCCAGAGTCTTCTGGTAAAACGACGCTCTGCCAACATATTATTGCCAATGCTCAGCGGGCTGGTGGCTATGCCGCTTTTGTTGATGCTGAGCATGCCCTCGATCCTATCTATGCTGCTCGCTGTGGCGTTGATATCAACAATCTACTTATCTCTCAGCCGGATACCGGTGAGCAGGCATTAGAGATTGTTGACTCACTGGTGCGCAGTAATGCAATTGACGTAATTGTGATTGACTCGGTTGCTGCTCTGGTCCCACGTGCGGAAATCGAAGGCGAGATGGGTGAGTCCCATGTTGGCTTGCAGGCCCGCCTGATGAGTCAGGCTCTGCGTAAGCTGACCGGTGTAATTAGCACCTCGAATTGTTCGATTGTCTTTACCAACCAGCTTCGTGAGAAGATTGGTGTGATGTTCGGCAATCCAGAAGTGACTGCCGGTGGTAAAGCCCTCAAGTTCTATGCCTCGGTCCGTCTGGATATTCGGCGTACGGATACGATCAAGCAGGGCCAGGATGCTATGGGGAGCCGGACTCGTGTGCGTGTCGTAAAAAACAAAGTGGCACCCCCCTTTAAGACCGCTGAATTTGATATTATGTATAGCGAAGGTATTTCGCGCGAAGGTGGCTTGATTGATCTGGGCCTGGAGATGGGTCTGGTGAAGAAGAGTGGGGCCTGGTTTACGATAGGCGATATTCGTCTTGGTCAGGGTCGCGAGAATGCTAAAGAGTTTCTGCGCCAGAACAGCGATGTGGCTGGTGCGGTTGAAAGACAAATTCGCGATAATATGGTGGTCTTTAAAAGTGGTGAGACCGAAGGCGTAGTGGAGGAGGAGGAAGATGTGGTTGAGGTTGAAGGCCTCGACGAACCAGAAATATAAGCCTTTTACAAGAAGAGCGGGAAGCCAGGATACCATTTCCTGGCCTCTCTCTTTTTGTCATTGCAGGTATCTCTAGGCATCCTCTTTCGCCTGGCTGCGCTCTAAAATTTCAGGAAGCTTCTCCTCAAGCGTGGGATGATCCAGATGCACAAGTGGTTTCTCTCCTGTGGAGAGAAGCGGCTCCAGGCTCTCGCTCTCAACCAGGGCTGGCTCCAAAACCTGCGCGGCAGGCTCAAGCTCACGCCACCATTTTACTCTTTGGGCTGGATCGATTTCTCCCAGCTCTCCTGTTCGCGCTTGCTCCATTGACCAGTCAAGCATAGCTTCTTCTATTGGCACTTCATAGCCCACTTCCTTGCTCATCTCCCATTTATGATCCATTACCTGAAAGTAGGCTTGCATAATATCCTGGTCATTCGTCAAATTTCGTCGTAAAAGAAGTACTGCTGGAAGATGGTATCGCGTATACCAATCGTGTGCTGCCTCTTCAATACTCACGTCGTGCCCTTCTTGCTGGCTCATAATAGTCTGATGACCCAGAATCATATTATAGAAATGATTAGCATAGATGCGTGGCACGGTAATATGAAGCAATTCATAGATGCGCCGCTGGTACCAGCCCGGAAGCACTGTCGTAACCTGTTTTATTGCGTGTCCTGTTGTACCTAGCAGAGAATAGCCCCAGCGATTGATCTGGCGCAGAAATTGCTGCGCTTGATAGATAGTGCTGAAGTTTGCCTTGCCAGCTTCCACCACACGCCGATGTTCGCGGCGGAGAAAGCGGTAGCGCTTCAAAAAGTAGCGGTAGTCTGCGTCATTAAGTACCTGTGTATCTTCAGGCAGATCACGTGCCTGGCGCAAGTCTTCAGCCTGCCAGGCCAGCGATTCACCAAAAGAAGCCAGATCCTGTTCGCGCAGACCGTCACTGACCGGTCCTGGGAAAAGCTCTGTTGTCTCCGCATCGGCCATAATGCCGAGAATACTTCGTCCATCAATGCGTATCAATACATTTGCCAGAGAGGGATCGCCCCAGTAAATACCATGTTCATGCAGTTCGATCATCAGTACGGCCACTGCTGAGAGGAGCCGTTGTTTTGTGCGCCGGGTAAAGGGGATGCGGTAGAGCAGCGCATGAGGAACGACGCGTGGTGCCAGACGCGTAACCGTATAACCACGGTCCCCACTAATATACTGGCGACTCCCCCCAACAATTGGTACATCGAGGGCGATAGGTGGAGCTGGCACGACTACATGTCCCACTGCGCTCAAGGTTGGAATACCGCGATGTTCAATCTCATGTAAATTGCGAATCTCGCGTTCAGCCATACGAGGAGTCGTCTCTTTGATCGCATAGCGCTGCCCCTGCCGCTCCACAAAGACCACTGGATGACGCGATTCCCCCCGCCGCACAAGCAGCAATATCACCCCTTCTTTGGCCCAATCCTCAAGAGGAGCGTGCCAGGGCAGATCTTGCAGGCGTTGCTGGTCTTCAGTACCGACATGAAATTGTATCGTGGCTTTTCTTATCGTCATCGCTCATCCTCGTTCTGCGTAGCGGTATATAAAAGGAACACGTCTTTTCCCCGTTTTATCCAGCCGTTTTCCCACCGTCTACCGCCAGAACCTGTCCAGTGATATAGCTAGCAGCATTAGAGGCAAGGAAGAGCACGGCAGGAGCCAGTTCGCCAGGTTGGCCGATCCGTTTTACCGGAATGGTATCCGCAACAAGTGCTTCACTGCGGTTGAGGATTGCATCGGTCATGCGGGTGCGAAACATCCCTGGGGCGATACAATTCACGCGAATATTGCTTGTTGCCCATTCGATTGCTAGAGAGCGTGTCAGATTAATCACCGCCGCTTTGCTCGTATTATAGCCAATCGTATGGAGCTGTCCGCCGCTCAGACCAGCAATTGAAGCAATGTTCACAATAGCCCCCTTTTTGCGGGCAAGCATATGGCGACCGACAGCCTGGGCCATGAGGAAGGTGCCGGTGATATTGGCCTCAATTACCTGGTGCCATTTCTCCAGTGGCATCGACTCAGCCGGAGTTCCCCAGGTCAGACCCGCATTGTTCACCAGGATATCAATCTTTCCACAGATCTCTATTGTTTGTTGTACCACTTGCTCAACGGAGACAAGGTTGGCAATATCACACACAAAAGCGTGAACAGAGATGCCCTTTTCCTTGAGGGCGTGTTCTGCCTCACTCAGCCATTGCTCACGTCTTGCTGTGATTACCACCGTTGCGCCAGCCGCGCCGAATGCCTCGGCAATCTCAAATCCTAGACCGCGTGATCCGCCCGTGATTAAAACTGTTTCACCCGAAAATTGAAAGGTTGCAGTACCCATCAGAACCCCCATGTTCTCTGCTAACGCACTCTCTTCTTGTCATAATGGTACTTTACCATATCTGTTTTGTGGGAACAAATATGCCGAAAGCTTGTTTCTGGAAAAGAGCTATTTTTCAGCAGGATGAGCTACAAAATGAAGGTCGTGATGGAAAATGGTGGGAAGGTATAGGTAAAGTTGCCAGTAAGGACATTGATGGTCTCTAACTCTTTGGGACGATCTGGAAAGGGTACGGAATTATCTTTTCTCCAGACCTCTACTCTGGCAAAGGGCATCCCTTTAAGCTGAATGTTTGCTGTCTGGGGAACTGAGGGATCTTTATTGATGACGACAATGTTTTTTTGCTGATCGGATGCAAATACTTCAATGTTTGGCAATTGGGTGGTAGCGTTTACTAATGTTGTGCCGAAATGCCGAAAGAGCCCTTCTCCCGTAAACATGCCGATACCATGATAGGCCGGGTTGGTGTCATCTGGTGAAACGGTAACGTTATGTCCGTCTTGAATCGGGAAAGGTATGGGTATTCCCATAGAGAAGATTCCCTTTATCAGCATAAAACATCGACCATCCGCCCGCTTTGAGTATATTACCCAGCGCTGTAGCCGTCCATATTGCATGAAAATTGGTATTATCCTGCGCTGATCCTCCCCAATCCAGTTCCCATTCTCCTACCTCGATGCCTATCTGCGTTGCTCGCTTTGGAACTGTGGCTTGAATAATCTTGCGCAGTTCTTCAACGCTTTTGCCATAGCCATCGGCCAGTTGCAGTAATTTCTGGTAATCTCCCGGTTTATCTCCCTGTTGTGCATATCCATGAAAGTCCACGAAGTCTACACGGTCTCCGGAGATCTGGAGAAACTGTTGTAGCCAGTAGCCATCGTACCAGGCAGTAGCTCCCCCGCCAATCTTAATTGTAGGATCTACTGCTTTCATTGCGTCGTAATCCTGGTTAAAGCTCTCTCCGTATCTTTGAATAGAATAACCATTTGCATTTGGTTCGTTGCCGATGATCCAGTACTTCACGGGATTATTTGTCTGCCTGTTGAAATGCTGAACCATGTTTGCGGCATCGGTTGGCGAATCAATGCCAACCGTCACGACTGGTTCAGCGCCGATCTTTTTGATGGCGCTAATCCATTCATCCCCGCTCCAGCGTTGATCGCAGCCATCTCCCCCACAGATAATCTTGCTATTGGGATCGCCACTGGTGCTATAGATTAAATGCATACGCATATATTTTATGCCCAACGTTTTGATTTTTTGTTGTTCTACTGTGTCATTTGCAAAAACGTTGGGATAAAAATAGCCGCTGATATCCATGCCGACTGCCTGGGGATCGATCCTACGAAGTGGGGCTGCGTAGTCAATGGTGATTATATTCTGGCCTGCTGCCTGCTGAAATGTTGAGAGCTCGCCCATTGCCACCAGTGAAAGTAGCAGAAGGAGTAAGAGAACCACTAATAAAGGTGTACCTCGTCGCATGTTAAACAATTTATATACCAAATGCTTTTCTTATAATCTTATAAAACACTCTGGATACAAGTATATAACACAAACAAAGTATCAAGGCAAATAACAGTATTCTTATGAGAATATTTTCGTATCTGCCCTGATTGATCTCCTTCACGAAACGAGCGTTACTGTACGAAGTGCTTTACAAAAGAGTGCAGAATGAGAAATGCTCCCAGCAACAGAAGCAGGGTCCTGGGAACAACAATCCGGTAGTCTGGCTCTTCTCCCTCTGTGATATCTGCGTCAGGTAATGCACAAAGATCAACTTTTTCGTCAACCTGCTCTAGAACAGCAGTTTTTACCATGCTCGTCATATGCTCTCCCCTTTCTGCTGAAGACTGACAGCCCGCTACTGACAATCTCAGAAGAGACTTTGCTACTCTTAGTATAGCTAGGGGGTCACAATCAATTTGCCGAACTGCTCTCTCTTTTCCATCTGCCGCTGCGCTTCCTGAACCTGCTCAAGGGAGAAGGTTCCTGCCACAACGGGGTGAAAGTGACCCGAAGCTACGAGCTTAAGGATGGATGCCAGATCATGGCGCGTTCCGCCGTAAGAGCCAATCAGAGACTGCTCTTTGGCGAAAAGATTCCAGAGATTGACTTTTCCTTCGTTGCCAGTCGTTGTCCCACAGGTGACAAGTCGCCCTCGCCTCGCCAGGCTGGCAACACTTTTTTCCCAGGTCTGCTCGCCGATATGCTCAACGACGACATCAACGCCGCGCTTATTGGTCAGACGACGAACCTCTTGGAAGAAGTCTTGTTCCTGATAATTGATAACCTCATCGGCTCCCAGACGACGCGCCTGTTCAAGCTTGGCAGCTGAGCCTGCCGTTGCAATGACGCGTGTCCCTGCAAGTTTCGCAATCTGAATGGCGGCACTCCCTACTCCACTCCCAGCGGCATGGACCAGGACATCTTGTCCAGGTGTCAGCGGGGCGCGAACGGTAAGCATATGCCAGGCAGTAATCGCTGCCAGTCCGACAGCCGCCGCCGAGACGAAGTCAACTCCTTTAGGCAGGGCTACAATGCTGGAGGCCGGAACACGAACATATTCAGCAAAGCCGCCCTGACTTCCCAGTCCGACAATATCCCCTTTCAGACAGAGTACTTCCTCGCCCGCCCGGCAAAACTCGCACTGTCCACAGAAGAGGTAAGGGGCAACAGCCACCTCCTGATTGATCTGGAGTCCGGTAACTGCCTCGCCCAGAGCCGTGATCTCACCTGCAACCTCTGAGCCGGAGATATGGGGTAGGGGGGCTATTTTTGTGCGGCCTGTGCGTGAGTAAATATCCAGGCGATTCACCCCACATGCTCGCACCCTGACAATAACTTCATTGAGACCCGCTTCAGGTTGGGGGAGATCCTGCACGTGCAGGACAGAACTCTCACTCTGTTCTGTAAATACTGCCGCTTTCATATATTCATCTTTCTGACGTAATCAGGCATCAACAAGAAATAAGGCATCTTCTGTTTTTCAGTATAGACTTTCGATTTCTGATTGTCTAGAAAGGGAGAATCTAGATAGGTCGCCGTGAAGATAACTCTCGCTCTGGCTTGTTGAAAAGAACTTGACGATCTTATCTGTACGCGCTATTATCCTCCTACATGGAAAACTCGAAAATCAAGATAGGGTCTGATAAAATATGATGAAGCGGTTACAGGGGCGCAATCTTAAGCATCCCGGTTGTTTAATTGGTATTACGGTTGGCCTGACATTTGGCATCGCTCTGGCCGGTCTTCTGGCCTACTATGCAAATATTTCCTATACTATTGTTGTCTTGCTCTGGCTTGCCCTGACGCTTGGTCTTGGAGCCGTTGGTTGGGTGATTGGAGACCGCATGACAGCAAAAAATCCACCTCTAGAAGAGACTGAGCGGCTACATTCTTCAGAAATTTCTCATACTCAGCCGTAAGATGAAAATATATTCATGAAAAGCTACCATCCTGGCATAAAATATGCTATAGTGTCTGGTACATAAGAAAAACCTGTTCCCAGTATAGGCCATATGGTTAAGAAGAGCAGCGCTGCTCAAGAGCGATGATGCGTATCTTATGGATGACGTATCGTCGTGGGTTAGCTCAGAAGGTGTCTCAAAGAGCTTGTAGAAGTATTTTCGGCTCCGCTTAGACATTTTCTTGTCGCTCTTCAACCTCTTTGATACGAAAATCCCCCGGCTCTCTTTAATCTGTCGTTCTACCTGGAGAAATCTTCCCACCTTTTTAGTATCTATCAAGAGGAGAATACCACCTATGCCAATCAATGAATTTCGCCGACCTTTTTCCGTTGACTTTGCTCCGCGAGGGAGTCATTGTGAATGGTGTGGCCAGCCTGCTGAGCGCCAGCTCACGGCGATTGGTGGCAGTTATCACAATGAAGGCGGTCTCTTCTGTCTTTCCTGTGGAGAGCAATTTGCTCAGGCTGTTGTGAATTCGCTTAGTACTGTCCCTGTTACGCCTGCTCAGATCAGAATTCGCTAGAATAAAAGCGGCAGGGCAGGAGATACTATGAACTGTCTCCTGCCCTGCCGCTTTCTTGTGCTTATGCGTAGCGGCGCATATACTGCTCAACCTCAAAGGTTTTTGACTGTTGAACGAGTTGATGGGCTGCCTGGTCCATCGTTGGACGCTCTTCGGGATCTTCGTAGAGCAGACCAATATACGGTCTCTCTGTCTCCACTGCCAGGTTAACTGCCTGACCACGATCATGTTTATTATGGTCTGCCGGCACGGGCGTGACCGCTGCGTCCCAGGCGTCGAAGGTGTGGTAGAAGGTCGGGCAGGGACTGAGGGCATGAATAAATGAGAAGCCCTTGTGTTGAATACCCTGTTCGATCAAGGCCGCCAGTTCCTTCGGTTTGGCTGAATAGCCACGTGCGACAAAGCCTACGTTGAGGGAGAGGACGGTTGCAATTGGATTGAATTGCGAGGCCAGCAGTCCATACGGTGTAGACTTGGTTACGTGCCCGTGAGGCGAGGTCGGCGAGGTCTGGCCTTTTGTGAGACCATAGATCTCGTTATCCATGACGACTACGGTAATATCGATATTGCGTAGCGCCGCATGGAGCAGATGCCCTGCGCCAATGCTAAAGAAATCACCATCTCCGCCAACCGCCACTACGGTCAGATCCGGACGAGCCATTTTCAGTCCCTGGGCGACTGGTAGGGCGCGTCCGTGCACGGTATGAAAACCGAAGGTCTTCATAAAATGCGGGAAGCGGCTTGAGCAGCCAATGCCTGAGACGATCACTGACTGGTCTGGTGGCAACTTCAGACTTGCCAGACTTCGCAAGGTTGAATTGAGCACGCCGAAATCACCGCAGCCAGGACACCAGGTTGGTTTGACTTCGCTTTTATAGTCCTTTGGCGTTGGATTGATAAGTGCCTGTGCCATGATTAATGAACCTCCTCGATTGTCCGCAGAATCTCGCCAGCAGTGAAAGGAATACCACCATACTTATTTACACGAATAGAGCGCAGACCATATTTGGCTCCCAGCAGATTTGCAAGCTGGCCGGAGTAGTTGCATTCGGGTATAATGACTTTTTGCACAGAATGAATGAAGTCTTGAATGGTGCTGTCTGCAAGTGGCGAAAGAATGCGCAGGTGCAAAGCCGCAACCTTCTGACCATTGGCTCGTGCGCGATCTACCGCTTCTTGCACTGTGCCTTCTGTTGAACCCCAGCTGATCAGACCAATTGTCGCGTCTGGATCACCATAGCGCACAGGTTTTGGCAACTCTTCTGCGGCTGTTGTCAGCTTGCGGAAGCGCTTCTCCATCATCTGCACATGGTCTTCTGGCTCATAATCGGGGTGCCCATGCTCGTCGTGTTCCAGGCCGGTTGCTACATATGCCTGCGCTCCTGGACCAGGGGCGGTCATTGGTGAGATGCCGCTGGCGGTGTCGGCATAGCGCAAAAAGCCTGCTCCTACCAGTTCTTTCTCGCCCGCTCCAATTGCTCTGCCCGCGTTTGTCGGTACTTCGACACGCTGCTCTAAAGGCAATGGCCTGAAGATGGCGCGATCAACGCTTTCGACGCGTGCCGTCAGCGATTGGTCGCTCAAGAAGAGCACAGGCATCTGATATCGCTCCGCCATATTAAAGGCTAGCACCATCATCTCATAGCAGTCCGCGACACTCGCCGGGGCCACAACCATACGCGGGGTATCTCCATGTCCACCGTTGAGCGCGAAGTTGAGATCGGATTGCTCCATTTTTGTCGGCATTCCTGTGCTTGGACCGGAGCGCTGCGCATCAACGATGACTGCGGGCAGCTCCGCCATAGAGGAAAGGCCGATCAGTTCTGTCATGAGTGAGAAGCCTGGACCAGATGTGGCGGTCATTGCGCGGACGCCGCCGAATGACGCTCCCAGGACGGCGGCCAATGCAGCCATCTCATCCTCTGCTTGCAGGAAAGTTCCGCCAACCTGGGGCAGCTCTTTGGCCAGAGCCTCCATGATATCGCTCGCAGGAGTAATTGGATACCCGGCAAAGAAACGACAGTTGGCGGCCAGGGCTCCAGCGACGACAGCCTGATTGCCATTCAGTACGACGCGATCAGCCTTTTCAACTGCGCCGAGACGGTAGGCATCTTTTTTCTGGAGCTTTTCCGTGGCATATTTGTTTGCAATCTCCAGCGCTAGCATATTCTTCTCCATCAACGTGGAGCTAGATTTGCGGGTCTTGGAGAGCTTTGATTGCACTACTTGAACGATTGCCTCCAGAGGAGGTCCAAATAGCCCGGAGATTGCGCCCAGCATCACCATGTTTTTTGTCTGGAAGAGCTGGACCTCTTTGCGGGCGATTTCATTAAAGGGGATGGCATACGTAATATAATCACTGGCCTCGGGTGTGAAGTCGGAGGGATCATAGATGAGGACACCGCCATGACGTAGGTCTGGCACATTGCGATCATATGCTTCTTTATTTAAGCAGATAAGAACATCGGCATAATCGCCCATAGACTTCACTTGTTGGTCACTGATGCGAACCTGAAACATACAAGGTCCGCCGAGAATCTCAGCAGGAAACGTGCGGAAGGTATAGACATGATACCCCCAACGCGCCGAAGCCAGGGCCAGGATATCTCCTCCGGAGATAGTTCCTTCGCCAGACTCCCCTCCTATGCGTATAGTGACTTCATTCACCATTGAATGGCTCCCTTAAAACTGTTAGACCGCGCGATACATCGTGCATCACGCGGTATTTTCTGCGGGATTTTTTTCTCCCTGGGTTATGACACAAGTCTGCACCTGCGTTGCATCTCTTCAAAAAAACGCTTCTTCGAGAGTTGTTTAGCAGATCAATTATTCATCTACCACGCGGCAGGCAACAAAACACTCTTCGGGGAAGCCCGCTCTCTTCCCGCCAGAATCTCTTGTCTGCCCTTGTGCCTCCTCACTTCTGTCTTGTGGCCTCAAAAAAACACCTTGTACAGACAAGCCACGTAACTGAAGTTATTATACCACACTTTATCGGGCGAAGAAGAAAGAATGCTGGATATGGCCTGTTTTTCCCCTCTTAAAAATCCCCCTTTTGCCTCTTTCTGTAGAAGACAAATCCCTTCTTTTCTCCAAAGATCTCTCTATAACTAGGCTGCACTTAGCAAAAATCGCGTCCCTCTTAGCCACATTCTCTCTTCTTTCTAGAGAAAAAGAATATGAAGAAGAGAAAAGCAGCTCTGAAACCTCTTTTCATTTGCAAAGGGATATGGTAGAATAGTTCTCGCGAGGGCCCATAGCTCAGCGGTTAGAGCAGTCCGGCTCATAACGGATTGGTCGCTGGTTCGATCCCAGCTGGGCCCACTTCATATCTCATAATCCTTCGCCCACCGCACATGCTTCTCCTGACCGTTTTTTGTTGGCATGAGCCGAAGACTTCGCTCTGGTGGTGCCAACCGCATCGACTGGGATAAGATAGATCTTACCTAGCTTCTCGCAGAATACAGCAAAATAATTACATTGTTCTCGATAGTGTCGCCAGTCCCTTTTTTTGCCTGTCACATTATGGTTGGCCGTATCAAATTTGAGTACTGTATCATTCTCGTCGATCCATGCTGTTTTACACTGCACACGCCATAACTGTCTATCTGTATCTTCAATAATCAGATCGTACCGTTGATTTCCACCATAAGGGGTAAGTACTACGTAACCAAGTTGTAGAAATCTGGTGATAATAGCAGCCTCACTAATCTCCCCAATGTTATTTGTATCACGCTTACCTTTTCCAATCGGTCCCATTATCCCTCCCACTTATGAACTCTAATATAAGCCAATATTCAAATTAACGGATAATTTGGTTATTTCATTCATTACTTCTATTATAAAATTAGTGAAAAATGCAATTTATGCTGCTTTGTTCTTTTTTCTATTGTGGGAAAATGGATACTTACTCTTCTTTCTACGATTATTTCAAAATAAAAAGCCTAGCCCCTTGACTCTCTAAACGTAACGTAGTGTAGTATAGTAAATATGGGTAAAAATAGAGCGCAACGGATAAAAGACTGAGTAGCAAGAAATCTGATTCTGGCAAAAAGAATGGAGCAGAAACGTATGACAACACTGGTAAAAACGACTTATGGACAGGTGCAGGGGACGGAACAGGGGGCAATCTCTGTCTGGAAGGGTATCCCTTTCGCGGCATCGCCAGCGGGAGACCACCGCTTTCTTTCACCTCTCCCACCTCAACCCTGGTCCGATCCATTGGACGCGACACAGTTTGGACCTATCTCTATCCAATCAACCGCTGCGATTGGTGACGCACCCACTACTCAAAATCTCTCTGAAGATTGTCTTACGCTCAATATCTGGTCCCCAGCCGCCGATGAGAAGAAGCGACCTGTGATGGTCTATATTCATGGCGGTGCCTTTATCACTGGTTCTGGCTCTGAACCCCTCTATGATGGCACCTCTTTTGCCGAGAAACATGATATCGTTGTCGTTACCTGTAACTATCGTCTGGGCCTGCTTGGATTTCTCTACCTGGGAGATATCGCAGGTGAGGCATATGCCCAGGGGAATGTTGCTCTGCTCGATCAGATCGCCGCTCTCCAATGGGTGCGGGAGAATATTGCCGCTTTTGGTGGCGATCCCGACAATGTGACGATTATGGGCGAATCTGCCGGAGCGATGTCTGTCGGCGAGCTTGTTGCTATGCCTGCTGCTAAAGGTCTTTTCCATCGCGCTATCCTTGAAAGCGGCGCTTGCGTCGGCCTTTTGCTCTCACGCGAACAGGCTACTAAAATCGCGCAGACTGTTTTAACTAAGCTCAGTCTCGCACCCGCACAGGCTCTGGCTTTGAGAGATGTTCCGAGTAGCCTGCTGCTTGAGATTCAGAACGAAATTGCCAAAGAAAGGGGCGGAATGACCGCCTTTGCGCCTGTCGTTGATGGCGTAACTATCCCTAAGCCTCCGCTACAATTGATTGTTGAAGGGCAGGGCTCGCCTGTTCCTCTCTTGCTGGGCGCAAATCGTGATGAGTGGCGTCTTTTTACGCTGATGATGGGGGCAAGCATAGATGGCTTAAAAGCTGGCTTACAGCGTGTGTTTGGAGAAAATACGCAGCGCGTTCACGAGGCTTACACGCAGGCACGCAGCGATAAGTCTGCGGATCTGGCCTGGGTGGATATGCAAGGTGACCGTTCTTTCCGCATCCCCGCTATTCGTCAGGCTGATGCCCAGCTTCAATATAATGTCCCCGTCTGGATGTATCGCTTTGACTGGCCGTCTCCTGCGTTTGATGGACAACTTGGGGCTTGCCACGCTCTGGAGATACCGTTTGTCTGGAATAGACAATCTGCTCCTTTCGCGCAATTTTTATTAGGGAATGCAGGTGCAAGCGTACAACCTCTTATCGATCAGATCCATACTACCTGGGCGGCCTTTATTCGTACTGGCAATCCCAATAATGACTTGTTGCCAGACTGGCCCGCGTATACTACAGCGCAACGATCCACGATGATTTTTAATGAAACCTCGCAGGTGCTTGAGAATCCCCAGGCCGAACTTTTACCGTTGTGGTCTGATGTACGTTCTCTGTAAGAAATGGGCGGCAGGAAGCTTTCTATTCCTGCCGCCCATTCTCTCGTCTCCTCTTATTGAGAGGCTTTTACTGACGTGGGTTATCCTGATTGGTGAGACGATCTTGCATCGGCACGTCATTATCTTTTTCAAGACGAGGCTCTTCACGTCTGACGGTATCCGTATATTGCTGATTCTCCGTGACAGCACGCTTCCCTATTGTGACCTCCCCTGTCTCAACTGGCGTCTTGGTGACGTTTACTTGCTCCGCTGATACAGGTACACGAATCGTCTCTTCCTCTTCAATCGGCGTGTCAGAAACACGATTGTCCACTGGATGCCGCTCAATATAGACCTCTTCATGGGTCACCGGCACGTTAATGCTCTTCTGCTCTTCCTTGATATCCTTATGCAAGCGTACTTCGCCGGACTGGACTGTCTGTTTGTCTGCCTGAAGCTGTTCTTCACGTGTACGTACAGAACGAGTTTCAGGTGTGTCGGTATTGTTATAGTTTGTCTGATCGGTGGAGGCGCTCCGGTTCGCATAGTCAGTTGCATTTTGGTCGGTATACCCGGCGTTCTGTGGATAAGCAGTGTTCTGATCGGTATACCCGGCATTTTGTGGAGAAGCAGTGTTCTGATCAGTATACCCGGCGTTTTGTGGAGAAGCAGTGTTCTGGTCGGTATAGTCGGCGTTCTGAGCATAAGCTGTGTTTGTATTAGCTCCGCTCATTCCCGTCCCTGTTGTATTGTAGTTGTAACCACCAGCACTACGCAAAATGCTGAGCGCTTCCTGCTCACGGCCATTGGCACGTACCGCAACAACAGGATGGCCGGCTGCATGCTCATCTGCATAATAGCCTGCCTGGTCCTGCGGTACACCAAGATTGGTCAAATCATTCACAACATTCGTTCGAGTCTCATCTTCACCTGTGAACAGACTTTTCAGGCCAGCCATAAAGCCACTTCTCCCCGTGGCATGGCCAGAGTAGCTGATCTGGTCATTGGTAAAACCAGCATTGTTTAATGCCTCAATCGCATTCTCAGCCATCGTCCGATCACTAAACGCACTTATGATTGGATAGGTATTCATCGCCATTGTAAAACCTCCTTGTAGTGCAATTGCATCTGTCAACCATCAAATCTTGTTCAATACTGATTTACTACTAATGATCGACTAATAAGATTGCCAGAACTATCAGTAATCTGTGTAATTTTTGTCACTCGTGATACACGAATGTCCCTGGGAAAAAGTTACATTGCTTTTTAGCTCAAGGAGAAATAAATGTCAGGAAGATTCATAAATAGATGTGCTAAAAGAGAGATAGTGATGAATTTTTGTTTCTTCTATAACTAACGCAAAATCAGTAAAGCAAATAGTAGCTTGTTACATTTCTCTGTTTTCAATCGTGCTCATAGCGAATATCTCTGTATTGAACTGATAAACAAGCTCTAAAAGGAGAGAAACATCATGACCGTCACTCCATCGCCAGTAGTGCTAGGTGTTTTTCGAGATCGAGCTCTTGCTGAGCAGGCTGTTGACAACCTGAAACAGCAGAGATGGTTGGCCAGTGATAGCCGCATTCTAGGGAAAAGCTCTGGTGGCGTTCTTAATACACTCAGGAATGCGCTGGCTCCAAGAGAATCTACTCAGGAACAGACTTCTGATGAGTTCTCTCAATTAGATCTCCCCGCTGAGCAGCGCGAATTGTACGAGCGTGAATTGGAGCATGGCTCTTTTATCGTTCTTGTGCATCCTCAAGGCCATCTGCTGGAGACGCGTGATCTCCTTAATCGGTATGGTGCCTATCAGGTGTTTACGCCATTTCGCCTGGGTGAGGAGCAGACGGTTCATCTTCGCCAGGAGGTACCCCACGTCCAGAAATATGTGGTTGATGTCGGCGAAATTCGTATTCATAAGCGCATCATCACCGAGGAAAAAATATTTACTGTTCCTGTCACACGTGAAGAAGTTACTATAGAACGCCTTCCGCTTGTACCACAAGCGCAACCGCAGCAGAATCAGTCACAAGCGAATCCATCTATTCTCCCGCCTGATAACCCTGCTGGCCAGAATCAGCCGCAAGTAAATCCCTCTATTTTCCCGCCAGATTCTCCCGCTAATCAGATGCAGTCACAAACGAATCGGCCCGCTTTATTATCAAATTCACCTGTTGGCGGACAGTATCCTCCGTTGCATCTTTCCACTCTGTCTTCTGAGGATGAGGTGCTGAGAGATGGTGGTGTACTCCGCATTCGTGTGCGTGCAGAGCAGGTAACAATTCAAAAACAGCCCGTCGTCGTGGAAGAAATTATTGTGCAGAAGCAAATGATCGAGGAAGTACGCCATCTGGTTGAACCAATCAGGCATGAAGAAGCACGTATTGAACGTATTGGGGATGTGCCGATGCGAGAGAATAACTCAGATGAGTAGACGAGGGATGTGCTTTCGTCTGTAGATACACATCCCTCACCTGAATACTATCTGCCTGGCCGTTATAGCTTTGTCGCAAATACTAGCTATAGCTTTTGTTTTTTTCCTCAAAAAGATCTTTTTTAGGCAGAAACAATTGACGCTTTTTCCTCAAGCTGCTATCATGAAAGAAAGAATTTAGTATACTGTGCCATTTCAGTAGCAAGGCCATAACCGTGGAGTCGTTGTCCTCCTGGCGTTATCTGCTAGGAAAAATTATTTCAGATATTCAAGAGCGGCAACGTATTGCTGGCGAGCTAGATGTAAGTCCAGTTACGTTGTCCCGCTGGGTGAATAAAGTCTCCGATCCCCGCACACAGAATCTTCGCCGCCTGCTTACTGCTTTACCACAACATCGCCGTTCTTTGCTTGAGTCTATTCTGCAAGAATTTCCAGATTTTACGCCCGCTCCTGGTGAGCAGATGCATGATGAGAAACCAGGTGTTATACCATCTGCCTTTTATGCACGTGTTTTAAATACTTATACGACTACTCCCAAAATGCAGCGTTCCTGGTCGGTAGCTAAATTGATTTTGCAGCAAGCGTTGGGACAGCTCGATCCGGAACACGTTGGTATGGCTGTGACGGTGGTGCAATGTATGCCACCATCTGAAGATGGCATGGTTCATAGTCTGCGGGAACGTACTGGCTATGGTACACTACCCTGGCATATGAAATCTTGAACCTTATGTGATTTTTCTCGGCGCTGAATCGCTCGCTGGCTATGCCGTAGGCTCTTGCCAACCTCGCACTATTCAAAATCATGATGAATATAATGGCCTTCTGCCTGCCCACTGGGTTGAATGGGAGCAGAGCGCCGCCGCTGTCCCCATTTTGCGTACTGGTTGTGTCGCAGGTTGCTTACTTGCTTCTTGTACGGAACCAAATTATTTTCTGCCTTTTCGTCGCAAATTGCTTCAGGATTATGCAGAACTTCTTGCATTGATTTTCGATCCATCTGAATACTATGATATAGAGCGTATTCAATTGGCCGCCATGCCCCACTATCTCATTCAGGAGGGCTATCTTTCAAGCTTTAGACAGCAGGTCGCGCGTGTCCTGACTCTACAAATGATGGAGGGACAGTCGATTAGCCTGGCTGAGGCGGAGCGGCGCGTCTGGCGGCAACTTGAAGAACAGCTTATCGCTCTCCCTCCCCTTGCTCTGGAAGAGGAGATGAAGTTGTACTCTTCAGAGAAATCAGCGCGTATACTGAAAAAATAGGCATCTCTCACTCTGCTGAATAACGCGAAAATTGCCAGAAAGCATTGTTCTAGAGAGCTTTTTGCTGGCTTCCTCGCTTGAAGAAAGGATAGTGCTTCTATGTCTCTCTCTCTTTCAGAATCTGAAGACGCCCATCGTCTGCGCGTCGTCTATGGTGCGTGCCCCCATGATTGCCCTGATTGTTGTGCTTTAGAAACGCACGTTGATCACCAGGGTAGAGCAGTCCAGGTGCGGGGACGTGCCACTCATCCTGTCACGCGTGGCTGGCTCTGTGCAAAGGTGAATCGCTACCTTGAGCGTGTCTATCATCCTGAACGCCTGCTCTATCCCTTGCGCCGGGTGGGACCCAAAGGTAGCGCCCATTTTGCACGCATCTCCTGGGATGAAGCTATTGCAGAGATTACTGGCCGCTGGCAGGAAATTATTGCTCATTATGGAGCTGAGTGTATTTTGCCCTATAGCTATGCTGGAACGCTCGGACTGGTCCAGGGAAAGGTCACTGATAGCCGCTTCTGGAATCGCCTCGGCGCTTGCCGCCTGGAGCGGGCTATTTGTGGTCATGCCGCGGAAGAGGCTATTCTGTTGACTGTGGGCGGACGCCTGGCTCCCTCGCCTGAGATGCTTGTCCAGAGTAAACTTATTTTGATCTGGGGCAGCAATCCTGCCAGCACTGCTCCCCATGTGATGCCGTTTCTGCGCGAGGCGCAGCGCAATGGGGCAAAGGTTATTGTCATTGATCCTATTCGCACCCTTACCGCACGTTCAGCCAATCAGCATATTCAGCCCTATCCGGGGACCGATGCCGCTCTGGCTCTGGCTCTGATGTATGTGATGGTGACTGAAGGTTTACATAAAGAGCAATGGCTACGCGATCATGCTCTGGGCTGGGACTTGCTGCGTGAACGCGTCTTGCTCTATCCCCCTGAACGCGCCGCAGAGATTACTGGCCTGGCTCCTGATCTTATTCGTGACCTTGCTCGTAGCTATGCTACAACGTCACCCGCCATGCTGCGCCTCACCGATGGCATTAATCGCCATACCAATGGTGGTCAGACCATTCGTACACTTGCCTGTCTGCCAGCAGTGGCAGGACACTATGGCAAGTTGGGGGGCGGCTTGATGTACAGCACAAGCGATTGGCTCCACTGGAATACCGAGGTGGCTGGACGGGAACATGAGACCACCTGTCCACCCGCTCCCAGAACTCTTAATATGAATCGCCTGGGTGCCTTATTGACAGGTGAAGCCGATCCACCAGTTCGTTCGCTGTATGTCTATAATGCGAATCCTGCGGCCTCTTCACCCAATGCCGGAAAAATTGCTGAAGGTCTTCAGCGTGAGGACCTGTTTACTGTGGTGCACGAGCTTTTTCTGACTGATACTGCTCGCTACGCTGACATTATTTTACCGGCCACGAGCCAGCTTGAGCATGTGGATCTGCACAAGGCCTATGGCCATCTTTCCGTTCAGTATAATACACCGGCTATTGCCCCTCTAGGAGAAGCTCGTAGTAACTGGGATGTTATGCGGGCACTTGCCGCAGGTATGGGCTTTCAGGATGACTGGTTGCAAACCGATGCAGAAAGCATTATTCGCGAAGTGCTGGCCGCGACGGATTCATCCCGTCTTTCCGGTATTACCTTCGAGCGACTCCAGACTGAAGGCACTCTGCCAATTGCTCTCTCTGAAGAAGAGCGTATCCCCTTTGCAAATGGCCTGTTTCACACACCTTCTGGAAAGATCGAAATGTACTCTGAGCAAGCTGCCGCACGCGGTTATGATCCTCTCCCGGCCTGGGAGCCAGAGGCCGAATCTCGCTTCAAGCTACAAAAATCCTCCTCTGACGTGACGACAGAACGCTTGCCTCTCCTCTGTCCGGCTGCGCATCATTTTGTGAGTTCGACTTTTGGCAATCAACCGCATCTGGTGAAAAAAGAGGGTGCTCCAACATTACGTATCAATCCCGTAGATGCAGATGCCCGTCATATCCGCAGCGGACAACTTGTGCGCATTAGCAATGAGCGCGGCTGGTGCCGCTTAGTCGCCGATGTGAGCGAGGATGTGCGTCCCGGCGTCCTGGCAACTACGACGGTCTGGTGGCCGCAGTTGAGCCCGGATCAGCGCAATGTCAATTGGACGACCTCTGATCGTCTCGCGGATTTCAACGGCGGAAGTACCTTTTATACTAATCTGGTCCAGTTAGAGTCCGCAGAAGCTTGATATGCTTTGCTCTATCTTGATCTAAGAAGATAGAATGCTGCTGCTGAACAATAGTAGCGCTTCGTACTTTGGTTTATCAATTGACGCTACGAACTTGCTATGTTACCATAGCTCTAGCAGTTTTCAATGCCTGCTAGAGGAGAGAACAGATGAACTTATACGAGCAGTTGCTGGTTGTGCGAGAACGTCTTGAAGGTATTGGGGCGCATGATGATAGTATGGATCTGGTAGAGATGTTATTGAAGAAGGCCGAACCGGCCCGATCTGATAAGACATCGATTACTCAGGTTCAGGTACTGCGTCACATGCTACGAATGCGTGAAGCCAGTGATAACTATAATATCTATAATGATCTGCAAGAGCTGGTCAGTGAACGCGACGAGACGGAAGTTTCAGCGCGTGAAGATGCCGCTCCGGCGGCGTATATAGATACTGAACGTCATCCTAAGCCGAAATCGTATTATAAACAACAGAAGGAAAAGGCGAAAAAGAAGGGCTAGCTAATAAATTATTCAATGGCTGGCCCTTCAATTTGTTTTTGTTGCAGATGAGCTCCGTCGAGTTGTAGTTGTTGCTTCATGGCTTGTAGTTGACTTTCGACGTTTTGCTGTGCGGTGATCTGCTGCAACTCGCGGTCCAATGTGTCGCCTGATCTTGTCCCTGGGAGCAAGGTCTCGTTTAGCGTGCCCTCTTCAATGAGCGTCTCCATTGCGTTAGCACGCGCCTGCATCGTCAAAACTTTGTCCTGGCTGCGCTGCATTGCCTGATTCATCTCCGACATCTCCTGCGAGATTCCGGTGAGCGTCTCGTTTATTTTTACCTGGGCCTGGGCTGCTGAGTATTGCGCTTTGACCATCTCTTTTTGGGTCCGAAACGCTTCTATACGCGCCGAAACTGTACGTTCCATTGTGATCAGCTTCTCTTGTTGTGCATGGAGTTGGGCAATCTGTGGCTCATAGCTGGAGAGCTGGAGTAAGAGCGCCTCCTTTTTTTGTAATGCTAAGCGAGCCAGGTCTTCACGATTTGCCTGGAGAGCTACTGCCGCCTGAGAAGAAAGTTTGTTGACTTTTGCCACCAGTTCCTGCTGCTGTATTTCCAGGCGTTTTTCGTTGGTAACAACATCCACGATAGACCGTTTCAACTGCTCAAGCTGCTCAAGCTGTTTGCTATACGAGTAGTCCATCACCTGTCCAGGGTCTTCCAGCTTATTGAGTGTTGAGTGTGCGCGGATGCGCAAAAATGTTGAGAGACGAGAAAATAGGCCCATAAAAAATCTCCTCATCGACGAGCATGATGCCCCTGGCTCGTACCTTTTTTCTATATTTGAAACGTGCTCGACTACTATACGTTTTGGGAAAGAATATGTTGTGTTCTGCTTTTGTATCATATCATACACCCACTACTGCCAGCGGAGGATGTTGCCGGTGCGTAAAAAAAGTGCTTGACTTTTCGGCAAGCACCAACTATAATTGTCTCTGTTACCCATATAGGCGGGTTTGGTGTAGTGGTAACATGTAACTTTCCCAAAGTTGAGACCACGGGTTCGAATCCCGTAACCCGCTCCTATTAAGTAAGACCACCTATGAGAATAGGTGGCCTTTTCTTTTTCTTTCATTCTTTCCTGGTATGAATTTGCGCCTGCATTGCCTGCATATCCGCTGCAACCGAGCGCAATCCCCATAAACAGATGAGCCCCGAAATCAACAGACAGGTGGGTGCGGTTATAAGCAAGGCCGTACCGAGTGTGTAGGCGTCCGCCAGTGCCCCTACGATGAGTGGGGAAGCGGCATCCCCTAGCAGATGCGCAAGCAAGAGTGTTATCCCAAGTGCGGTTGCTCGCATGGCAGGGGGAATAATATCTTGAATAACGGCGTTTAATGGCCCAAGACACAGGCTCAGGCAGATGATGGCGAGTGAAAAGAAGACAATAAATGGGACAAGTGTGTGCATACTGAGCGCGATAAATGTGAGCGGCGATCCTACTAGAAAGGCAAATGTTGCCACGAGCAAACGCCCCTGTGGCATGCGCTTTTGCAGATAGTCCGCTGCATATCCGCCCAGCAGCGTACCTACCAGGCTGCCAATGAGTAATACGACACCCGAAATCGTGGTTGCCTGTTGCAATTGGAGGCGGAATGCTTTCACACAGTACGTCGTGATCCAGAATTGGGCGCTGCCAATAGTAAAGAAGCTGAATATAAAGGCTATTGTGAGTACCCAGTAGGTGGGAATTTTGGCAGATTTTCTTTAATGAGCCCCAGAAGTCGCTTCCTATACTTCCGTGAATGACTTCGATGCTCTCTTCTTCTTCCTCTTCTCCATCCTCAAACGCTCCACGCCTCGGCTCGTGCGCTCGCCAGATCAGGAAGGCGGTGATGAGCCCTGGCACTCCTACCAGGTAAAAGGCCCAGCGCCAACCAAAGTGTACTGCTACCAGCCCGCCTAGAATCATACCAAGCGCGGTTCCGATCAGATTTCCTATAGACCAGAGCGAAAGGACACGTCCTCGCTGTTCTTTCGGGAAATAGTCTCCGATCATTGAGAGCGAGGCGGGCGCATAGCCCGCTTCCCCAATACCAAGTACCGAGCGTAAGAGGAAGATCTGTGTGAAATTTTGTGCCATTCCTGCCAGTGCAGTTGCCACACTCCAGACACCAACGCAGGCCGCTACAATATTTTTACGCGTCCTTTTGTCCGCCAGCGCTCCCAGGGGAAGCGTGGCAATTGCATAGATGAAGAGAAACGAGGAGCCAAGCAGACCTGCTTGAAAGTCGTTGATTCCCAGATCAGTCTGCAATTTGGGGAGTACCGCAGGCAGTACCGCTCGATCTGCATAATTGAGAATATTAATTAAGAGTAGTACGATGAATGCCGAAAGCGCCTGCTTGCTATCTGGCTTCATCGTATGCTTGTTTTGTGAAGGGGAAGGCGTAAATGTGGTCATGAAGAAGATCCTTTTGCCTTTCATATATCTACCGATGGTCACAGAATGTTTCTATGTATTTGTTATACTCGTTTTCTTAAACGTGGTTTTATGACTAAACCCCATGCTTTTTGTGCCGATACATCTACGTATAGAGACAAAGAAAAGTCGTATTTTTGCTACTGCTTAAAACGGATCGGTTTATTCATTGGTTACAAGTAACTATAGGGTAAGGTTATTCGTCTGAATAGAGTGGATAAAGAAAAGATTAGCTGAAATAGTAAATAGGCACTTCCACGCGAGAAGTGTTGATGGAGGAAGAGATTGTGCTGCATGCTGTGACGCACTTTTTGACCCATGCAAGCCCTCTGTTGATTTATAGTATTGTTGCGCTGATCCTTGCATTGGAAAGTTGCGGAGTCCCAATTGCCAACAGCTCTCTCCTATTGTTGACCGGCGCTCTGGCATTTATGGGTCACGCTAATATCTGGGTGCTGGGGATAGTTTCGATCTGTGCAAGCATCTTTGGGGCCACGATGGCCTATCTGATCGGTGCTCATGGCGGACGCCCTGTGTTGCTACACATTACTCGATGGTTTCGCATTCATCCGGAACAGGTCGAGGTGGCTGAACGCTGGTTTCAACGTTCAGGAATATGGATGATTTTTGCTTCTCGTATCGTACCCTATATTCGCCCTTTTGCTTGCTTCCCTTCCGGTATTACCCATACGCCTTTTTGGCGCTTTTTTGTGAGTGCCTCTCTCGGCTCTATTGTCTGGTGTTCGGCAATTCTGGCTATTGGGTGGAGTCTTGGCAAACGTTGGGGGGTAGCTCTGACCGTCATTCGTGCATATACTGTGCCAACAATTTGTGTGTTTGTTTTATTATTGATTGTGTATTTTCTGATCTTCTATCGGGTCAAAAAGACTCTTGTGAAGCGCCTTGTCCCACCTACAAAAGGTCCGCGTGTGACCCGCCCTTTGCATGAGCACGATTTCATGGTTCATGGAGGTCACTAATCCTCGCTAAAAGATGTCTAGAGTGAGCTTCTGGTAAAAGAAAAAGAGGTGGAAATACAGATCCACCTCTTTTTCTTTTCTTGTTAGAGATTAACTACGGTGACGCCAAAGATATCACCTGCTTTGCTGATCTCATCCAGCGCCCACTCAGGAATAACTTCGTCTACGGAAACAACCATTAAGGCATTGTCTTTCTTGTCCCCCTGCACGATATTGCGCTGCGGACGACGCACGCTCGGTCCAACGTCCATTGAGCGTATGTTGACTCCCGCTTTGCCCAGAACCATTCCTACTCGCCCGATCATTCCCGGCTGATCGATGTTGCGGCAGAAAAGAATATGCCCTTCAGGTACAAATTCGGTCCAGTAGCGTCCCACCCGTACGATGCGTGGCTCATCCTGAATGACTGTTCCACTTAAGACATCGATTCGCTCATCCCCTGAACCGGGCTGTCCTGCAAGCGAGGAGGGGTAGCCGTTTGCGTCGAGTACGCGCAGGGTGACTAGATTGGCGAATTGCGCCGGGGTAGTGGATTTCTGCTCGATGATCTCCAGGCCCCAGGCTTTTGCCAGTACCTGCGCATTAATCATGTTGACATGTGCGTCAGAGACTGACTCTAACATGCCTTTAATCAGGGCTGCTTGCAGGGGCCGCAGATCATAGCTGGCGATTTCTCCGTTGTAAACAAGCTCGATTTTTTGCAATGGACCTGGCTGGAGCTGCGTGTAGAGCCGTCCCATGCGTTCCACCAAATTCATATAGGGTTGAAGTACCTTCAATGTTTCTGGCAATATGAGGGGCGCATTCACTGCTGCCCGTGGAAAGCCTCCTCGCATGACGGAGACGATCTGGTCTGCAACATCTGTCACTACTCCTACCTGGGCCTCTTCTGTAGATGCACCAAGATGGGGGGTGACGATGATCCGCTCGTGTGCTACTAGCTGTTTCAGTGTGGCATCATCGCGAATTGGCTCTTGACTAAATACGTCAAGTGCGGCCCCTGCCAGGTGTCCTGCGTTTAAGGCTTTGAGTAGCGCATCTTCCTGAATCAAACCGCCGCGTGCGCAGTTGATGATGCGTGCGCCGGGCTTCATTAGACTCAGCTCTCGCTCACCGATAAGACCGCGCGTGCCGCTTGGTCCGCTGGTTAATGAGGTGTGTAAGGTGAGAAAGTCTGCATGTTTAAGTACTTCATCCATCGTCATCATGCTGACATCCGCTTTACGCGCCTGCTCTGGTGAGACGAAGGGATCATAGGCGACAATCTGCATCTCCAGCCCTTGTGCCCGCCTCGCCACTGCCATGCCGACTTTGCCCAGACCAATCACGCCCAGTGTCTTGTTGCGTACCTCAACCCCCACAAATTTGCTCTTCTCCCACTTCCCCGCTTTCATGCTCGCGTTTGCGCTGGGAATATGCCGGGCCATCGCCATGAGCATCGCAATGGTATGCTCGGCGGCTGCGATAATGTTGCCGGTGGGCGAATTGACGACGATAATACCCTGGCGCGTGGCGGCGTCTGTGTCGATATTGTCCACACCTACGCCGGCTCGCCCCACGATTTTCATCTTGCTTGCCGCCTCTAGAATGTCGGCTGTGACTTGCGTCTCACTGCGGACAATCAGGGCGCTATAGTCACCAATAATAGCTTTGAGCTGCTCCGGCTTAATTCCTGGCCGCTCATCGATCTGTGCATCAGGGAGCTGTTCGCGCAAAAGGGTAATACCCTCGCGCGCTACACGGTCCGTAATCAGTATCTTTACTGCCTCCGGGTTAGCATCCTGTACCTCTGCCATCTTGACACTCCTTCCTGCGACGCTCTTAGCGCTTGAATCCAAATTCTGGCAGGCGCTTCTCCATCGCATCCATTGCCTCTTTGAGATCATTTTCTGTGAAGAAGCCGAGATGACCGACGCGGAAGATCTTCCCTTCCAGGTGCTCCTGTCCGCCGGCAAAGACCACTCCATCAGTTTCACGAATCTTTTTGACCAGCCCCTTGCCGTCTATAGACTCTGGCAGTTTGACGGCGGTGACGGTATTTGAAGCATATGCGTGGTCGGCCAGCAGTTCCAGGCCCATCGCCTTTGCTCTCTGGCGTACATACTCTCCGGCTCGCTGGTGACGCGCAAAGATATTTTGTCGCCCCTCTGCCAGCATCATCTCTAACCCCTGGTCCAGCGCATAAAAGATCGAGACCGGCGGCGTTGTGGGATGTTGCCAGACTTTCATTCTTTTCAGCGATAGACCCCAGTCAAAGTAGAAGCGAGGTAGCTTCGCACTCTTGTTGGCCTCTAATGCACGTGGACCCGCGGCAATCATCACCAGGCCCGGAGGCGTCATCCAGCCTTTTTGTGAGCCTGTAAAGACGACGTCCAGGTCCCATTGATCCATATCCAGTGGCACACAACCCAGAGAACTGACGGCATCGACGACGATCAGCGCCTCTGGTGCCAGGCGACGAAATAGGGCACTCAGCGTCTGAAGATCATTGGTGACACCTGTAGAGGTCTCGTTATGTGTTACCAGCACACCTTTATAAGGCGCTAGCTCTTTCAGACGACTTTCAACCGTGGCTGGATCAGCCGCTTCTCCCCAGGGAAAATCTATGCGGCTCACTTGCAACCCATAGATTTCGGCGATTTTTGCCAATCGATTGCCGAAGCTGCCGATGCTCACGGCGACGACATGATCTCCCGGTGAGAAGAGATTGACGATGGCACATTCTTGACCGCCTGTTCCTGAAGCGGGAAAGGTCATTACCGGAGCGGTGGTCTGGTAGAAATATTGTAAGCGCAAGGTAACGCGTTTCATGATGGCGGAAAACTCAGGGCCACGGTGATTAATCATCTGCGCTGCCTGGGCATCCATTACTTCCTGAGGAATGGGTGTGGGCCCTGGCACACGCAGATTCTGGGGGGAACTGGGATTCGTGCTTCAACCTGTGGTACGGGAATCGTTTCTCGTTCGTGAATTGTCATGCTTTATCTGCTCCATCTTACTCTAAAACGCCCTGAACCGCGACGAGACGTTGTCGTGTTCGCTTTCTGCCCCTTTGCAACGATGTGCGGCGGGTAGGTGCCGATCTTACCCGCCGCGTGCTTTGTGAACTCTCTTCTCAAAGTATAGCACAATCGTCTGATGCCGCCTAGAAAAACTGAGGCGCGCAACCTCTCAAGAATGTAGATAAAATGCCCATAAAAATGCGACTGTCCTGTCGTCTGCAAGATAGATAAAATACCTATAAAAAGTCTATTGCTCTGTTCTTTTCAGGCTTGCGACCAGTTTCTGTAACGTGTACACTGCTTTTGAAGATGTCTGGATGGAGCCGATTTATGCCCTCTTTGTATAACGGTTCTTTCCTAAGTGTATTTTTAATAAGAGGGGCATTACTATGCGGCGCACAAAAATTGTTTGTACTATTGGACCCGCTTCAGAGAGCGAGGAGCACCTGAAGCAACTTATGCTTGCTGGCATGAATGTTGCTCGTCTGAACTTCTCGCATGGGACTCATGAGGAACATGGCGCGGTTATCGAGCGTATCCGTATGCTTTCTGAACAACTGGATATCCCCATCGCCATCTTGCAAGATCTGCAAGGTCCCAAGATTCGCGTTGGCTCTCTCCAGCAGCCAGTTACTCTGGTAGACGGCTCGACTCTTACGATTACCGCACGCGAGGTAGTTGGGACCGCCCAACTGATTCCTACTACCTACAAGTCTCTTCCGCAGGATGTTAAAGTCGGTGATCGTATTCTGCTTGATGATGGCTTACTGGAGCTGCGGGTAACTGGTTTTAATGAGACGGATGTACAATGTATCGTGGTACACGGCGGTTTGTTGAAAGAACACAAAGGCATTAATCTGCCAGGTGTAACGGTCAGTTCTCCCTCGCTTACCGACAAAGATCGCGATGATCTGCGCTTTGGCATCCTCCATAACGTAGATTATGTCGCGCTGAGCTTTATACGCACGGCGCAGGATGTCCTTGATGCTAGAGAATATCTGAAGACGTTGCAGGCCGAGTCGAACGATCCGCACAATCAACTCTCAGTTCCTTTCATTGCAAAGATCGAGAAGCCGGAAGCGGTGACTAATCTATCACGAGATTCTTGCGGTGGTGGACGGCATTATGGTTGCACGCGGCGATCTAGGCGTTGAGATGCCACTGGAGAAGGTGCCTCTCATTCAAAAGCACATTATTGCCGAATGTAACGCACTGCGGCATTCCAGTCATTACCGCTACCCAGATGCTTGAATTGATGGTCACAAACCCTCGTCCGACGAGAGCAGAAGTCAATGATGTTGCCAATGCGGTCATCGATCAGACCGACGCGGTCATGCTGAGTGCCGAGACATCCGTGGGCTTGTATCCTATTGAGACCGTCCAGACAATGGTTCGCATTGCCCTGGAGACTGAATTGGGGAATTGTACTGCTCATCCACCTCAGCGTGGTCAACTCTCAAAGGTGCAAGCCGTCAGCCACGCCGCCCGTGAACTGGCAGAGGAGACCAGTGTCAAGGCTATCGTTGTCTTTACTAGATCCGGCCTCTCTGCCCACCTGATCTCGAAAGATCGCCCGCGCACACCTATTTTAGCCTATACGCCCTCTACTACCGTCTATCGCCAACTTGCTCTCTGGTGGGGCGTCTGGCCGCACTGTATCTTAATGCAAGGGGCAACCGAATGATTAATTACCCTGGTCGATCTGCAAATCCAAAAAGACGCTCTCTTTCAGAAAGGCGAATATGTAGTGATTATGGGTGGTCTCCCAATCGCCAGCCAGGCCCGCACAAACTTTGTCAAGCTTCATCGCGTAGGTGGAGACGAGCAATAGAGCGTCTTACTCTTTTTCACCCTTCAGGGCTTTAATACCGTGACCGCCCTCACATCTAGGAAGGAGAAAATCCCGTAGGGAAGATCGGCTAGGCCGTCTCCATCTCGCCGATCACGCCCTCGCTGGAAATTCCACCTTTCAAATAAGGACGGTCTATGTAGGAAGGAGAAAATCCCGTAGGGAAGATCGGCTAGGCCGTCTCCATCTCGCCGATCACGCCCTCGCTGGAAATTCCACCTTTCAAATAAGGACGGTCACGGTACTAAAACTCAAGAAATGACGCCTTTTTATGACGCGCTGTTGGCCCCTAAAACAGAAGAGATATTCGTAGCTGGTATTGCGCCAGAGGTCGCGGAAATCGTGATTGAGGGATTGTTGAAGCGTGTGAAATCAATCGTGTGCGTGAAAGAGAGTCCAGTTGAATACTCTTGAATATTCTTTGGTACGACGGTTACATTTATACTGAGATCTCTCATTCTCTACATAAAAAGTTTTCGTATCAAAGTTAATATCCATGCTTCCATCAACCGTAGATGCTGGCTGACTTAGAAGTTGTTGGACGAGCTGTTGGATTGCCCCAGGGGCAATCGCTTGAGAGGAGAGAAGTTTGAGCACCTGCGCTTTATTGAGCGTTACCGCAATACGATGCCATGTGCCTCCATTATCGCCAGGAGCCTCTCCCAGATCTTGAAACTGCACCCCCGAATTAAATGTCAATAACTGCTTTGTGAGATCGAATGGATTCGTCTGACCTGGAAGTGTTGGATCTACGGCAGATTGTGTTGTAAGTTGATACCATGTAGGCTCCGTATTTTTCTGCATATACACTTTATCAGCAAGATGGACCTGAGAAAAGTTATGTATATCTTCATCTACATTAGTCATCCGTTTGAATAATATGAAATGATGATTGATCTGGAAGAATAGTATCTCCATCCTGACTAATGCCAGTATCATTGAAAGGTGTAAGTTCTAGCTGATTCAGGGAGTAGGTGTAGGGCCCTGATTCTGATTGACAATAAGCTTAATACCTGAGCCGTCATTTACATGAAATGATTTCAGATTATTCATCGCCTTCAGAGAATTTTGCATGAGCTCCGCAAGCGTCGGTGCTGGCTTTGCTTTTGCCGTTGTCTGACTTGTGGTCGCAGTTGAAAGCGGGAATGCCTGGCACGAGCAGAGCAGACAAAGAAGAGCCAGGCATCCGCTCAGTGCATGTAAATGTTTCATTGTTTTCACCTTAAAAATAAGTTGTTTAAGAAAAACACAAGAGTGCTTTGTATTGCCACAAAACAATTTGAGAAATAGGGATAGATCTGAGCACAAAAAGTACAAATGGACAAGTTTCTGAGTCCATTGTATCAGTCTAGAAGATGACATTCACTCTAGATCAAGATGGTAGATGATTACGGTAGCCGGAGAATGCCTCATCAGTCATAATCTCTCCTTTATTTCTAAATCGAAACCTTAATGGAAAGAAATAAGTAGTACATCTGTATCAAATGTTGGTGCTTTTCTCAAATTCCATGAAATGAAGAATGGTTGCTTTCCTGCAAGGGCCTCTAGCGACCTTTGTGCCCATGCTAGCTCTTCTGTTACGTCTAGTTGATGGGAAGATAATTGCCCATAGAGGCTGTATGGAGCCTGGAATGTTGGATAACCCAGGTAGGTCGCCGCTTTGCCAACCTGGATGTTTGTAAGCACATCTGTCACTTCCCGCAATACTAGGCAATATATTTTTTGATCACCTACGTTTTCCTGTGCTTGATTTTTGTCTTTGTACATCTCAATAAAAGATTTTTTTCGCTGGTATTCAGCCTCCATTTGGTCTGCCTGTATCACTTCTAAAATAGTTGTACGCATCGACTTCCACGATACATTAGTTTGTAGAGCTTGTTGTGCAGCCTTGTGGATTTCCATAAATGGCAAATCCACAAGAAATTTTACCATCTCCAACAATTGAGCATACCATTTTGCTTCATCAGCCGTGAAGTATGATTGGTAGTTATCATGGAAGACTACTTTCATGCTGCTTTGTGAAGCCTGACCTGATAATCTTTTCCGAGCATCTCGCAAGAATTCCCTCATTCTCATAATAGACTGAATCAGTCAATTGGGCCACAAAAGAGCCCCAGATAATCTGGTTAAGAGACATTGTCTCCTTCTGATGATGTATTGCTTTATAACAACGTTGAATAATCTTGTGCGCTTGAGCACGAGCAGCCGGGTCTCTTCCAAAAATCCTTCGATGGCTCGAAGTAATTGTTTCCTATATTTTATTCTTCTTAACATGCTTACTTCCATATATACTCTGAGCCAGGATAGATCCTATCCTGGTCTAACTCAACTACAAAACTTAGGGAAGTTCTTAATCACTTTTTTACTATTTTTGACTCACTATATTCTTGAGGCCATAGTATAACGTAATAGTAATCTTGGCCTTTTAGTCCATCTATGCTGATACTCTCTAGTCCCTTGTAATAGACCCAATCCGATAAACTCCAGGCTTCACAGAAAAGTGTTTTGCATCAGGAAAATAGTCCGTTGGTCCCATGACCACTATTTGCCCCGAAATTACCTCTAAACTTGCTTCTGTAATGTGATCCCAGAAAGCAAAATTATCTTGTGGAGGAAGACTAAGTACGTCTATATAGATAGGAACATGAGTATTGCGTATAGTACCAATTCCAACGATCCCTGGACCTACTGCTATCATATTTGTGATTAGTTCATCTTCCCAGTCCTCAGGAATTTCTTCTGCTTGTTCATCACGAAAATAGACCTGGTAATAATCTGCAAATATGGTAAATGTATATAAATAATGTAAATCTCCTTCTAACTGTGGCATCGTAAACCCCTTTCATGATCTTAACCATCCAAGCAAACTGAGGTATAAAAGAAGAATTATAGATATCTGTTGCGCTCTAATTCTTCTAATTATCTATCTAAAAGTTCTCACCCATTCCATTACTCCATCTATTGGCTTGAAATAGGTTCTTAACTCTCCTGATGCCGCTCTCATCCCAAACTCATTTGTAAGCCCATTATATCTAACAAGGGTACCATCGAAAAACCTTTATAGATGTTCAAAACAATATAATTGCAAAACTGGCAAGTAACGTGGGTAGACTTATATAGATCCCCTCAAGGTAATGGATTATCTGTTTTCCAAGCTGGTTCCAGAAGGGAAAAATCTTGAATATATTTTGCTAGCTCGTGCTCTAATTCCTCAATTCTTTCAATGTCTTTCTGATAGGTAGAGTCAAACAAATCTTCATAAGTAATATATTTATCTAAATCAGCTTTATTTACTTCATACTTTCTTATCCAAAAGTACAGATCGCTTTGGTCACTGTTAAGAAACTTTGAAGGCTTAAGAATTTTCAACCCAGCCTTAATATAAGATCCAATAACAACAAATGCACTTCTTTCAGGCGAAGAGGACGCTATCTCTGCTGCCAACTCGTGACCAGTGTTTAAGGTATTGAGCTGAAAAGTGGTTAAATATTTCATAATCTCGCTAGTATTGTCTCTCCTTTTATCAGATGGTTGTATAGTTGCCAGGAGAACTTAATTCATTCATCAATAACATCGACAAAAATTTCCTCAAAAAAGGTGAAAACGAAACTATTTGATTTTTCTTCCTTCAAAAAATTTTTCAAAACTATCTGCTCGCCAGAAATTCTAGGAAGTATCCATTTTATCGCACCATTGTTATCGGTAAGCATTGCCATTAGATCATCATGAAATTGGACTGAATATTCTATGCCTATAGATGCTGCAATAAAACTTTCTTTAAATGTCTCCTTATTAATGTAATAATCAATTATCGAAATAACCTTATCAAAGAAGGGTGAAAGAAATATCTCTCTCTGCTCATTATTGTATTCATTCTCTGCTGATACTAAACATCCGATATCCAGGCCGAATGATAGATTTATTACTGAAGCATCAAGGAAAGAGGTCAATAATGTACACTTCCATCTGTTGTCTACAACAAAAAATATTCGCACAAATTTTTCCCCACAAAATATTACTCATATCCTTGTCAATATAGCTCACATCGACCTTTTTCTCATTTGTGTATTCCCAATCATTAAAGATACTTGCACTCTTAATACTTATTTGTAAATTTTCCTTCATTAAAATAGAAAAGATATCCTTTAAAAATATTTTTGTTCTTTTTAAATAAATATCCAATTCGATATTTTCTCCCATTTTTTTCTCCTTTGCGAATAGTTTAAACAGTGTATTGCTATATGTACATGCGCATATAGCAATACAATAGTAGTTATCTTATTATCTGATCGTTGTACCTTTTAATACTACGGGAGTATTTGCTCCAGGATATAAACTTTCAAAAGTTCCATCAGGTCTAACAATGACCAAATCCTCGATGCCAGTACCAAAAGGGGTAACTTCTATCTGATTCAGAGCAGTAGGGGTAGGGCCTGGATCTATTTACAATAAGCTTAATACCTGAGCCGTCACTTACATGAAATGATTTCAGGTTACTCATCGCCTTCAGAGAATTTTGCATGAGTTCTGGTAGTATCGGCGTCGGCTTGACTTTTGCCGTCGCCTGGCTTGTGGTCCCAGTTGACATCGGGAATGCCTGGCACGAGCAGAGCAGACAAAGAAGAGCCAGGCATCCGCTCAGTGCATGTAAATGTTTCATTGTTTTCACCTTAAAAATAAGTTGTTTAGGAATAACACTAGAAGCGTTTTGACCAGGCAAAATCTTTACAATTATGTGCTTGTATCTCTTCCATAAGATTGTTTAATGTGTTGGCTAAGGCAGAGAAAACATCCTCTCCCATTCCAGATGTTCCGAGGAACATGCCCGATTGATCCAGAGGAATGATATTGGTAAATCCTGTATATATCTTTCCACTAGCCCCCGTTTTCACGATTTTAATTTTAATTTTTTCGCCAGGGAACACCGTAGATTGGATCTCAAACAAATCCCACGAGCGTTTCGATATTACGCTGTTGCATCTCATCACTATAAGGAATTCCCACATAAAACCCTCTCTTTTTTGATATATTCTGTAGATAGAATTCTGCAATCATGTTCTTAAAATTGTCTTTCGTTAGCCCACACGATATCAATCTCATCACCATTTCGGTGTGTCTGAATAAAGTCGAAAAGTTGCTCAAGTGTTTTTTCCAACGCTTCAACAACAGTTGTACCGTTGCCATAAGCCCAAAGAAGTTCTTGCGTTTGTTTGTTAACGATGGCCGTATCAACTGTTCCATGATACCCACCTTCAGGTACTTCCAAAATTTTGATTTTTACTGTACCCATATTTACTCCGCTCGGCCATATCTCAAAGAGAGATGCTACTCGTTCGATCCTCAAAATTGCCGGATGAGTGACCTTTTTCCAATCAGTCATATCATTATTCCTCGGCTTCCTCTTGATTATTTATGTGCAAATGACAGAATTTGACGTTCTGCTTGGTTAGCAAGCCAGATTACAAGCCCCCTTCCTGAAAATTTAC
>CAVZQK010000039.1:0-22225 GCA_963777355.1 uncultured Chloroflexia bacterium | reverse complement strand
CTATATTTTATTCTTCTTAACATGCTTACTTCCATATATACTCTGAGCCAGGATAGATCCTATCCTGGTCTAACTCAACTACAAAACTTAGGGAAGTTCTTAATCACTTTTTTACTATTTTTGACTCACTATATTCTTGAGGCCATAGTATAACGTAATAGTAATCTTGGCCTTTTAGTCCATCTATGCTGATACTCTCTAGTCCCTTGTAATAGACCCGAATTCGATAAACTCCAGGCTTCACAGAAAAGCGTTTTGCATCAGGAAAATAGTCCGTTGGTCCCATGACCACTATTTGCCCCGAAATTACCTCTAAACTAGCTTCTGTAATATGATCCCAGAAAGCAAAATTATCTTGTGGAGGAAGACTAAGTACGTCTATATAGATAGGAACATGAGTATTGCGTATAGTACCAATTCCAACGATCCCTGGACCTACTGCTATCATATTTGTGATTAGTTCATCTTCCCAGTCCTCAGGAATTTCTTCTGCTTGTTCATCACGAAAATAGACCTGGTAATAATCTGCAAATATGGTAAATGTATATAAATAATGTAAATCTCCTTCTAACTGTGGCATCGTAAACCTCTTTCATGATCTTAACCATCCAAGCAAACTGAGGTATAAAAGAAGAATTATAGATATCTGTTGCGCTCTAATTCTTCTAATTATCTATCTAAAAGTTCTCACCCATTCCATTACTCCATCTATTGGCTTGAAATAGGTTCTTAACTCTCCTGATGCCGGTCTCATCCCAAACTCATTTGTAAGCCCATTATATCTAACAAGGGTACCATCGAAAAACCTTTATAGGGCATGGTTCAAAATAATGATTCTAAATTGCAAAACTGGCGAGTAACGTGGGTAGACTTATATAGATCCCCTCAAGGTAATGGATTATCTGTTTTCCAAGCTGGTTCCAGAAGGGAAAAATCTTGAATATAGTTTGCTAACTCGTGCTCTAATTCCTCAATTCTTTCAATGTCTTTCTGATAGGTAGAGTCAAACAAATCTTCATAAGTAATATATTTATCTAAATCAGCTTTATTTACTTCATACTTTCTTATCCAAAAGTACAGATCGCTTTGGTCACTGTTAAGAAACTTTGAAGGCTTAAGAATTTTCAACCCAGCCTTAATATAAGATCCAATAACAACAAATGCACTTCTTTCAGGCGAAGAGGACGCTATCTCTGCTGCCAACTCGTGACCAGTGTTTAAGGTATTGAGCTGAAAAGTGGTTAAATATTTCATAATCTCGCTAGTATTGTCTCTCCTTTTATCAGATGGTTGTATAGTTGCCAGGAGAACTTAATTCATTCATCAATAACATCGACAAAAATTTCCTCAAAAAAGGTGAAAACGAAACTATTTGATTTTTCTTCCTTCAAAAAATTTTTCAAAACTATCTGCTCGCCAGAAATTCTAGGAAGTATCCATTTTATCGCACCATTGTTATCGGTAAGCATTGCCATTAGATCATCATGAAATTGGACTGAATATTCTATGCCTATAGATGCTGCAATAAAACTTTCTTTAAATGTCTCCTTATTAATGTAATAATCAATTATCGAAATAACCTTATCAAAGAAGGGTGAAAGAAATATCTCTCTCTGCTCATTATTGTATTCATTCTCTGCTGATACTAAACATCCGATATCCAGGCCAAATGATAGATTTATTACTGAAGCATCAAGGAAAGAGGTCAATAATGTACACTTCCATCTGTCGTCTACAACAAAAAATATTCGCACAAATTTTTCCCACAAAATATTACTCATATCCTTGTCAATATAGCTCACATCGACTTTTTTCTCCTTTGTGTATTCCCAACCATTAAAGACACTTGCACTCTTAATACTTATTTGTAAATTTTCCTTCATCAAAATAGAAAAGATATCCTTTAAAAATATTTTTGTCCTTTTCAAAAAAATATCCAATTCGATATTTTCTCCCATTTTTTTCTCCTTTGCGAATAGTTTAAACAGTGTATTGCTATATGTACATGCGCATATAGCAATACAATAGTAGTTATCTTATTACCTGATCGTTGTACCTTTTAATACTACGGGAGTATTTGCTCCAGGATATAAACTTTCAAAAGTTCCATCAGGTCTAACAATGACCAAATCCTCGATGCCAGTATCAAAAGGAGTAAGTTCTATCTGATTTCAGAGCAGTAGGGGTAGGGCCTGGATTCTGATTTACAATAAGCTTAATACCTGAGCCGTCACTTACATGAAATGATTTCAGGTTACTCATCGCCTTCAGAGAATTTTGCATGAATTCTGGTAGTATCGGCGTCGGCTTGACTTTTGCCGTCGCCTGGCTTGTGGTCCCAGTTGACATCGGGAATGCCTGGCACGAGCAGAGCAGACAAAGAAGAATCAGGCATCCGCTTAGTGCATGTAGATGTTTCATTGTTTTCACCTTAAAATAAGTTGTTTAGGAATAACACTAGAAGCGTTTTGACCAGGCAAAATCTTTACAATTATGTGCTTGTATCTCTTCCATAAGATTGTTTAATGTGTTGGCTAAGGCAGAGACAACATCCTCTCCCATTCCAGATGTTCCGAGGAACATGCCCGATTGATCCAGAGGAATGATATTGGTAAATCCTGTATATATCTTTCCACTAGCCCCCGTTTTCACGATTTTAATTTTGATTTTTTCGCCAGGGAACACCGTAGATTGGATCTCAAACAGATCCACGAGCGTTTCGATATTACGCTGTTGCATCTCATCACTATAAGGAATCTCCCACATAAAACCCTCTCTTTTTTGATATATTCTGTAGATAGAGTTCTGCAATCATGTTCTTAAAATTGTCTTTCGTTAGCCCACACGATATCAATCTCATCACCATTTCGGTGTGTCTGAATAAAGTCGAAAAGTTGCTCAAGTGTTTTTTCCAACGCTTCAACAACAGTTGTACCGTTGCCATAAGCCCAAAGAAGTTCTTGCGTTTGTTTGTTAACGATGGCTGTATCAACTGTTCCATGATACCCACCTTCAGGTACTTCCAAAATTTTGATTTTTACTGTACCCATATTTACTCCGCTCGGCCATATCTCAAAGAGAGATGCTACTCGTTCGATCCTCAAAATTGCCGGATGAGTGACCTTTTTCCAATCAGTCATATCATTATTCCTCGGCTTCCTCTTGATTATTTATGTGCAAATGACAGAATTTGATGTTCTGCTTGGTTAGCAAGCCAGATTACAAGCCCCCTTCCTGAAAATTTACGTGATGCTGTTGATTCTAATTGATATCCATCAGACTTTCCTTTCCCTGTCGTGCTACGGCGCACGACGCGGTTACCCGCAAAATCATAGGCGTACCACTCCTGACTGCTACTCCCAGCATTCCACGCGACTAGCTCATCCAATACGCTGTAGGAAAGTGTGGCCGTTGTTCCTCCAGTGGTTCGGCTGGTCATATTACCCCAGCTATCATAGCTGGCGTTGTAGCTTGCACCGCTCAGATTTGAGCAACACGTCCCTGTTGGATAGAGATTTCATGGCTTTTGGAAAACCCAATCTCCCCGATCTCGCCGCAGCTTGAATTGACAAATTCACCACTTCATGCTATCCTAATCAGGCCGAAATCCAGGGGCACGTCAGGTGCATTTTCACTGTACGCACCGCTTGTGTCTCTTCACTGGTGCTACAGAAAAAATACAGACCCCAGTTGTGGGGGAGAGGTGAGATTTAACAAAGCATGGCTGTCAAAATTCGTTTAAAACGTACGGGCATGAAAAAGGCCCCAAGCTATCGCGTCGTGGTTGCCGATGCGCGTTCCCCTCGCGATGGCCGCATTATCGAACGTATCGGTTGGTACAATCCTCGTACTGAGCCTTCCGAAATTCATATTGACGAAGAAAAAGCTCTGAGCTGGCTGAAAAATGGCGCTCAACCAACCGATTCTGTCGCCAGTCTCCTCAAACGTACCGGTATCCTGGCTCGTTTCGAGGCTTCAAAGACTCCACAGGTTTCTGAAACTCCTGCCCAGGCCTAGTTTGTGGCATGATGAGCACAATTTTGCTCTGTATAGCCCTGGTTTCAGATACGTTCTAATCGAGAGAAGAGTAACGTAAAGGTCACGAGATGCGTAAATTGGTTGAGTATATCGCTCAGTCACTGGTGGATGAGCCTGCGGCTGTACAGGTGCGCGAAGTACGCAATGATCGCAACGCCCTGGTCCTTGAATTACATGTTGCGCCAGATGACTTTGGCAAGGTCATTGGCCGCCAGGGCCGCGTGGCTAAGGCTATGCGCACTCTCCTGCGTGCTGGTGGCACACGCGAAGGCCGCCATACATCTTTAGAGATTTTATAGCAATTCTCTAAGCGGAAAATTTTATAGCGATCTGGTAAAAATCTTAATCTTAGAATATGTCTGCAACAAGCTAGCACTTTTTTCTGCTGCTTTCTGCCAGGCATCTTCTTAGAACTTGTTTGGACAGTGCCGCTAAGGTTTCTACTGGTTCGCTCTCTTGTGATGATGTGCTGGTGATACTGCCGGCGCAAGGAAAGAAATAGGCGATAGAAGCACCATGCCAGGGCAAAAACCTGCGGAATGGGCTACTATTGGCAAAATAGTGGCTCCATTTGGCGTTCGTGGAGAACTAAAAGCTTTCTCGTTGAGCGATGTCCCCAATCGTTTTGCTCAACTGAAAGCTCTCTATATCAGCCCGGATTATACACGAGCTGTCATTGAGGCGGTACGCCCCTATAAAGGGGATATGTATCTGCTGAAGTTGCGTGGTGTTGACGACGCTACCACTGCCGAGACTCTGCGCAGTCGTGATCTCTGTATCCCCCTCGATCAGCTTGCTCAACTTCCTGACGACTCTTACTACCAGCACGATATTCTTGGTATGCGTGTGCTTCTGCTTTCTGAGCAAGAGCTAGGCCCAATTGTGGATATTATCGAGACTGGGAGTAATGATGTCTATGTCATTAAAGGGGCCGATGGTCGCCAGATTTTAATCCCCGCGATCAAAGAGGTCATTAAACAGGTTGATCTCATCCGTCGCGTGATGTATATTGAACCTATGGGAGGATTGCTCGATGATGATGCTGTCATCGATTCTCCTGAAGTATCTGACGAGGAGGTAACGTAATTCTCTTTTTGTGCCGATAGAAAAAGTAGACTGGTTGTCTTAGGTGCTTCTTCCTTTTTATGGAAGCTATTGAAACGAGCAATTTGCCTGTTTCGTGTTATCGGTGAAGAAGATGAAACAATCTTATGTGAGATGCTACTCGTTGAGTGTCTTGCTAGATTTATCACTACTAGTGCGTAGGGGGTGCTTTATGTCTGACCGTATCCCAACTTTTGCTGACCTGTGCAGTGCTATCGCCGAGGGCCAGGTATCCGCAACTGATGATGGCAGTATGTACCACATTAACGCTTTCGATCTACGCCGTTACCTCAATAAATTTCGTTCTCTTCCCACCATCTCTGCTGACACCGCCCAGGACCCTCCTCCTCACTCTGATTCTCAGGATTGGTCCATTTCTGTCGCTTGAGGCCTGTTTGGGCCTTTTTTTCTTCTGCGGCGGCGGTTGCGCTGGGTGAACGGAAGGACTATAATAGGGACCGAGGAATGCTGGCTTTCTGGCCTGCATCTCTTACTTGTTGATTAGATTATAATCCCGCCCTACCTTGTGGGCCCTGGCTCTTCTGAGTAGCTGCGCGGGTAACGCTCTTATCATGGGAAGGTATTTTATGGAGCCACTTGAGACGGATTTTGATTATGTCGCGCAACAATCTCAGAATCCTCGTTCCCGCTTTAACTGGCTATATATTATTCCCACTCTGGGCCTTGTCTGGCTGTTGTTCCTGGCAGCTTCTGCCTTCTTTCAATGGTCGATTACCAGTCTGGTGAATCCTATTATGTCGTTTATGCTTGTTGTCTTCTTCGTTCTGGTTGCTTTGTTGTTCTACGCGATGAGCCCCCGCTCAAATCGGGAATAGCTAGCTTCTCTTCCTGAACTGCATTCAGACGGCAGGGAATCGGCCTGTCTGGTATATATAGCGCTGTAAATATAACAGCACAGGCCGTAACCTTTTTGCGGTATTGCTTATCTTATTTGCTTCCACCCTTGCTTATCACTCCTGATCCCGGCCCTCTCAATCTCCTCTCCCCAGATTACCCGTGCCAGAATCTCCGCCGAGTCAACCAGGCGTGGCCCTGATCTATTCATATAATAATTCCCATCAATTGCATAAACGCGCTCCTGTTGTACGGCTCGTAGCCCTTTCCAGGCTGGATGCTCTTGCAATACAGGCAGCTCTTTCTCTGTACGTGCTAACGTAAAGCCACAGGGCGCGAGGATGATAACATCCGGGTCCGCCGCCTGGAGCCCTTCCCAGCTCAGCCACGGTGAATGTTCTCCGCTCTCACCAAAACAGGCACCCGCTCCTGCGTAGCTGAGTAGCTCTGGTACCCAGTTGCCCGCCCCCATCAAAGGATCAAGCCATTCAATAACTGCGACTCGTACTTCTCCCTGTCTTTCTTGTAGCCGTGAAGTTATAGCCTGCAAGTCCAACAGACGCCGCTGATACGCTTCAATGAGCGCCTCGGCCTCTGGTATCTTGTCCAGTTCTTTGCCCACAAGGAGAAGGTCTTCCCAGACATCTCCCAGACGATAGGGGGCGAGGGAGACGATATTTGTTTCAAATCCAGTAAGCTGCTGCAATGCGCTATGCACATCCCGCTCGCTGACGGCGCATACCTCACATTGCGTCTGCGTAAAAATACTATCTGGCTGGAGTTTACGCAAGAGCTCGGTATTAATCGCATAGATGCTCAGGGCTTTGAGTGCCCCCGGATTGAGCGTCTCCTGGCTATGCGCTATCTGTTTAATCTGAGCATCGATCTCCGCACTGCTCCCCTCGGTATCAATCTGCACTGTACTCACGAGAGGCAATTTTATTACCTCTGCTGGATAATCGCATTCATGTGAACGCCCTACCATCTGCTCAAGGCACCCCAGCGCCGCAATCATCTCAGTCGCACTTGCTAATAAAGAGACCACCCGCTTCATGACTTCGTTCCCTTCCGTTCAGAAAAGCCTATCTCACGTTGCTTTCGATTATATCGCTACTCTAAGCGGGGAAACAAATATTTGACTTCTGGTTCGCTTTATCGTCGTTGTGAGTTGCTTGCCGCCTGCTTATTTTCCATCTACTTGCCAGATGATGACTGTTTTGTCTGTAGAGGTTGTGGCAATATAGCGTCCATCCGGCGACCAGGCCAGATTATCTATTGCCTGAGAGTGTCCGTTACTCCCAAAATAGAGGTTTTGCACATGCAAGTTATCCTTGCTCGTACTGGGAACAGGATTCTGGGTATCCCAGATATAGACGAGATTGCTGCGTGCATAGCTCCCTGCAAGATAGCGTCCATTAGGTGACCAGGATAGCCCAAGCAGATGTGGTACCCAGCCATCAGGTGCGTTTGGCGGTATCGTAAGTGGACCGGAATCATTGGTGCCAAATGTCAGTTGCAGCTTGTTTTTCAGCGCGTCCCAGATCTGCACAGCGTCGAGATTCACCACGGCAAGCTGACTAACACTTTTTGGCGACCATTGCTGTATGCTCTCAGAAATGACAAAGTTTTTGCTGCTGCGTGAGGGAAATATCAAGGTCTGAAGAATGTTTCCGCTGCTTACATCCCATATGAGCGCTTTAAAATTGTTCGCCTGACCGGCGAGATAGCGCCCATCTAGAGACCATACCGGGATATTGGTCTCATATGCCTGGCTGGTCTTTGGATTGAGATCGTTGCTTTTCAAGGTCTTAAGTGGATTGCTGCTATGATTGGCATCAAAAAGCGTGATCTCTCCCTGGAAGAAAATTGTGCTTGCAAGGATGTTTTTAGCAGGCGACCATGCTACTCCGCTGAATGTGTCGTCTGAAAACATGTTGGTGGTTGGTCTGGTATATGCCTGAAGTAACTTATTGGTCAATGGCGCAACAATATTAATTTTATTATTCTCTCCTGCTACCGCGACTGCGAGCATCTTGCCATCATTTGACCAGCTTATGCAATCTCTATTAATCACATCGCTGAATTTCCATTTGTTCAGCGGCGTACTGATTGTTTGTAGGGTGTTGCTCTGCTTCAGATAGCTGTTGATATCCCAGAGCATGACATTTCCATCGCTCCCTGCACTGGCGAGGTAGCGCCCTTTAGGATGCCAGAGTGCTATGTTGACACCGGCGTTATGAGCACTGAGCACAAGCAATGGAATACCTTTGATAAGCTGTTGCGGTCCTGCTACTGGTGTGGAGATGCCTTGCGGCGTTTGCTGCCCTGGATGACCAATCCCTATAATTGGATTTTTGTGGAGCACGCTTGCCAGCGTCACTCCTCCTCCGACCACGATTACTCCGGCTGTCACTCCCCCAATAAGAAGCTGACGGCGACTAATGGTCTTCTTTTTCGCTGGCGTTGCCTCCGATATATAGGTAAGTGTGCCTGGAGCAGGAGCTGTCGACGCGAATCCTGCTTGACTGTTTTGCGTCGGAGGATAGGTCGGCGCTGGAGAGTACGCTCCACTGCTCTGGGGAGGAGGATAGCCTGGATAGTTTGCGCTATTCGGAAATGGCGGGTAGACTGGCGCACCAGGATAGGATGAGGGCGCTGCATAGTTCGCATTATTGGTAGGTGGAGGAGGATAAGCAGGCCAACCCGGTACCGATGGATTTGTGGCAGGTCCGTTGAAGGCTTGAGGATAGGGCGCTTCTGAGATAGGTTGAGAGGCTCCACCTGTCCATGTAAATGCTTGTGGCGATGAGGGTTGTGTTTGTGCCAGGCCTGCCGATGGGGCTGCTTGAATCGTTGGTGGGAATGGTGGCGACATGGAAGTATCTGGTTGTAAATGGATCGGTCCAGGAGCATGTGAGCGCTTGCTCCAGGGCGCGAGCATCGTTGCATCCGCATCAGCTACTGGTTGATCTGGCGCGCCCACTCCTGGATTTGACACGCTATTCTGATTGAGCTGAAGCGCCTGCTCTAATTCATTCACAAAGATGGTGCATGATAGTTGACGCTGAGCAGGCTGTTTAGCCAGTCCTCTTAGTACAACCATTTCGACATCCGCTGAGATAGAGGGCTGCCGATTTCGCAGCCGGTCAGGTGGCATGCTAATCTGCATCATTAAGGTATCATAGGGTGTCTTCCCTCTGAATGGTACGCTCCCGGTCAGCATCTGATAGGCGATGATTGCCATGCTATATAGATCGCTTGCTGCTACCGCGTGACCCTGCGCCTGTTCCGGTGCCATATATTCCGGTGTCCCAGCTCCTGCATTGGTACGGCTGCGTTTTGTTTCATTGAGAATCTTTGCAATGCCAAAGTCCGCAAGCAGCAACCAATCTTGCTGCAAGAGCATATTGGCTGGCTTAATGTCTCGATGAAGTACCTGCTTACTATGAGCATAGTCAATTGCCTGAGCTGCCTGCCGCAGATAGCGCAAGCCCTCGGCCATAGGCAAAGGTCCCTGCCGACTTTGCAGATGCTCACGCAGCGACCCACCCGCAACATGGGGCATCACCAGGTAGGTGATAATCTCATCATTCTCAATTTTCTCCTCGCCGAAGTCGTGGACCGGGAGAATATGCGGATGTTCCAGTGAAGCAGCCGTCCGAGCCTCCTGCATAAATGCTCGCAGGTAATCATGATCCTCGGTATACACGGCTGGCAACATTTTGAGCGCAACCTGCCGGCGCAATTGTGTATCGTCCGCGAGCCAGACCTCGCCCATGCCGCCTCTCCCTAGCAGATTCCGCAGGCGATAGCGCCCCAGCATTTTCCCTTGCCAGTCAATGGATGGCGTTTGCATCCTCAGTTGCCTCCCATTTTCCAGATTACAAGACTTGCATTGGTATCGGTGTATGCTGCTGCCAACCAGACCCCATCCGCCGACCAGGCAAGTGATTTCACAATTCCAGTGACGCTTGAGGGAGGCGTGATTGTCTGGGTGGGTAGTTTGGAGCGGCTATAATCCCAGATATCTATCTTGCCGTCTTCGTTCCCTCCCGCTAAAATCTGGCTCCCCGCTGTGGGATTCCAGGCAATCGTGGATATGCCCCCTGTCGCGTTCTCATGCTGGCTCAGCGTCTGATAGGTTTTACTGGCGAAATCAAATACTTTAACAGTTTTCGGCTGGCTTAAACATTGTTGAATTGCCGCCAGATGCTGCCCAAAGTTTGCCCAACTGATTGCCCCTACATCGGCGGGAGCGTACTGGTCGCTCTCATCAAATTTCATCAGTCCGACTTTCTGCCATTGGGCCTGCCTACCGACCATTGTGACATCTCCCATCAGAATACCATCATGCGTTCCCAGTGTGATTCGTACTGCGCCATTCGGTTGCGTCCTGAGGAGTATCGGGTTGGTAACAATATCGAAAAAAGTATTCTCATTGACCTTGCTGAGGTTATCGCTTGGGCTCATAAAGAGATTATCGATGGGAATTGCTGAGACCGGCTTTTGCGGATTCTTCGGGTCCCATACCAGAATCTGATCTTTGGCGTTCAAATCTATGTTACTGAGTGAGAAGGGGTGATGCACTGTATAAAAATAATTGTTTCCCCAGGCCAGGCCATCAAAGCTGGCAGAATTGTTCATGGCAAAATTGCTCGAAAATCCCGGCGCGTAATCGCTAAAATCACTCTTATAGACTACAATCTGTGCTGCACCAATCAGTGCAGCAGGCTCAGCATTGGCAATCGCCACGATATCTCCTGCGGGCGACCAGACTGCCAGCATGTCTGAAGCATTATCAAATTGCAGCGAGGCTTTCTCTTTCGGCATCTTGCTCTGTTGAGCTAGCGTTGCCATATCCCAGAGATAGATATTTTTATCGTCTGTATCTCCCACAGAGACTAACTGGTTCTGCTTTGGCGACCATGCCAGCGTCGCGATTGGCTTGTTATGTTTGCCTTGAATAACAATGGGGGTGCCAACACTTAGCGCTGTCGTTGTAGTCGTCGTTGTTGAAGCAGGAGACGCTGCTGCCCCTGCCCTGCCTGACGTTGTTTGTTTCGCTACCTGCCCCCCCATCTGCGTTTTCCCTCGCTCTATTGTCCAGAGACCAAGCCCACCTGCACCTACGAGCACAACTGCGGCGCTGCTTCCGCCAATAACGATCTGACGTCGTGAGAGCAGCTTTTTCTCTGTGGCTGGTGGTGGCGGTGGCGGGACTATAAAAGTTCCTGCACTCGGTGTTGTTGCTGGATAGTTTTGCTGCGGCATTGTAGGGAGCGCACCACTCGGCATATATGTTCCTTCAAATGGTGCATTGACTGTAGCCTGTTGTATCTCTCCCAGAAGGGCTCGCGCCGTAATTGGACGCTGTGTTGGTTGCTTTGCCAGTCCATGCAGCAATGCTTGTTCAAGCGCCAGCGGAATATTTGGATTGAAAGACCGGGGTGCGGGTGGCGGCATCATCAGATGTTGCATCGTCGTTGCATAACTCGACTCGGTACTAAATGGTACGCGCCCCGTGAAAAGTTGGTACGCCAGAACAGCGAGACTATAATTATCACTGGCTGGCTCGGCCTGCCCCTGTGCCTGCTCTGGTGCCATATATTCGGGTGTGCCAAATCCTACTCCGCGCTGCGTCAATTGCTCATAGCCAGAGAGAATGCGTGCAATGCCAAAATCAGTTAATAACAACCAGCCATCATTGCGTAACAACATATTGCCCGGCTTGATATCTCTGTGCACAATCCCCTTGCTATGCGCAAAATCGATGGCCTCTGCCGCCTGCGTCAGATAAGAGACTGCTTCCTGTACTGGCATCAATTGTCTGTTTCGTTGATAGCTATCAATCTTTTCAGCCAGCGAACCACCAGAAATATAGGGCATGACAATATAAGTCATCACACGCCCATTCGGCAGAGCCTGCTCACCAAAATCATGTACTGGCAAGATGTGGGGATGATTCAAGGCCGCTGCCGCCTGCGCTTCTCGCTCGAATCGCTGCGAAAATTCATGGTTATCCTGGTTATAAATAGGTAATGTTTTTATCGCAACCTGGCGATGCAGCCGAGGGTCATCCGCTAACCAGACATCCCCCATGCCACCTCGCCCTATTCGTTTGAGTAGTTCATAACGCCCCAGGACTTGCTTTACCGCATTGTTTGGTGGTGGTGTTTCGTCATGCATTATTCAGCCCTTTAAATGCTAGTATAGAGAAATGAATGCAAGTGTCCTTACAGAGATAAATGCAGAGAGAAGAGATACGTTACAGCTTATTACTATACTACAGAAGAAATTTCATGTACAACAATAGGCCATTTTTAACCATAATTACTACTACTCTCTCTTTTTCACTTTTACCTTCTCCACTTATATCTGCTCTTTCTCTAAGAATGGACCAGATTCCGATCTCCTCTTAGTGACAGTATTACTCTACTTGTTTCCCTCAGGTTTTCCTCGAAAAGCTCTTCAACTTCTTCTCTGTTTGTACGTATATTCTTATGAAGAAATGTTTTTGGAGGTAGGTTCTTTCTCACGTATTCCAATCCTACGGCTGAAAGTCGGGTGTTACTATGTCTATGTTGTTGACGGTGGGGGTTCTGGTCGGCGTCTCTTTTTTGATCTTTTGTGGACTTATTGCGAATCTCTTCTTTTATTCTCATGGCCTGTTTCGTGCTGAGCATTTGCAGCAACAGCGCGAGGAGCGTCTCTGGAAGGATTTCTGGAGTCGCCCTCACTCTTCCTCGGATGCAGATCGTCTGGTTCAATAGCGCGGATCACTCCGCACTTCTTATTTCTCCGCTTTTTTATCACGGTATCCTGCTCTGCCCTGGCATACGTATTACCTACAGAAGGGGACCCGGCCCCTAAAAGAAATTGTCGGTAATAAACTATACTTTCTCTAGATGTAAAGAGCAGCGACTGAGTTCTCTGCACAGCAATGCTTCAGCTTGCTGTTCTTACTATGGGCTGCATACAATACGTGCGTGTCCCAGGGAGAAGCTAATAGACGCTCAGGTAAGGAGTAAGCTCAAAATGACTACAACTCAAACACAACCACAGGTGCAACAATGGACGAATCTTGCCCAGCAGTTGCGCGTTGATAGCATCCGCTGTACGACTGCTGCTGGCTCTGGACATCCTACATCGTCGATGTCTGCCGCAGATCTGCTCTCTGTGCTTATGCTCAGCTATTTGCACTATGATTTCGATAAGCCGCAGAATCCGAATAACGATCACCTCATTTTTTCTAAGGGCCACGCCTCTCCGCTCCTCTATTCTGTCTATAAGGCTGCCGGTGCGGTGAGCGATGAGGAACTTTTAACCTTGCGTAAATTTGGTAGCCGCCTGGAAGGCCATCCCACACCGGTCCTCCCCTGGGTTGATGTTGCTACTGGCTCGCTTGGTCAGGGCTTACCTATCTCTGTTGGTATCGCTCTCGCTCGCAAATATCTGGATAAGTTGCCCTATAGAATCTGGACGCTTCTGGGTGATAGTGAGATGGCTGAAGGCTCGATCTGGGAAGCTTTTGACCTTGCCTCCTACTATAAACTTGATCACCTGGTTGGCATTCTCGACTGCAATCGTCTCGGCCAGCGCGGCCAGACCGATCTTGGCTGGAATACTGCCGCTTACGCCGAGCGGGCAAAAGCCTTTGGTTGGCATCCTATTGTGATCGATGGTCACAACTATGATGAAATCAATTCCGCCTACTCTGAGGCGATTCAAGTCACCGACCAGCCAGTCTTAATCGTTGCCAAAACTATTAAAGGCAAGGGCGTCTCGTTCCTCGAAAATGCGGATAACTGGCACGGCAAGGCCTTAAACAAAGATCAGGAAGCTCAGGCCCTGCAAGAATTAAATATGCAAGCTCGCAGTATGACTTATACTGTGCAAAAGCCTGAGAGTCAACCCAGACTCTGCCGCAGCCTCAGAAAAAAGCGCTTGAACTTCCTACTTACGATGCCAATAATGGTGCCGCGACCCGTAAAGCCTATGGTGATGCTCTGCAAGCTCTCGGCGCTGCAAATTCTGAAGTTGTTGTGATGGATGGCGAAGTCAGCAATTCGACTTTCGCTATAGAGTTCGCCAAAGCCTATCCCGATCGCTACTTTGAGCAATTCATTAAAGAGCAGCAGTTGGTCTCTACCGCAGTTGGCATGAGCGTGCGCCATAAATTCCCTTTGCCTCGACCTTCGCCGCCTTCTTCTCTCGCGCCTATGATTTTATTCGTATGGCTGCGATCTCTCGTGCGAATATCCGCCTGGTCGGTTCTCATGCCGGTGTCTCTATCGGTGAGGATGGCCCTTCTCAGATGGCTCTGGAAGATCTGGCTATGATGCGTGCGGTCTTTGGTAGTACTGTCCTCTATCCCTCTGATCCGAACCAGACGGCTCAATTGACGGCTGAGATGGCTAATCACGATGGTATTGTCTATATGCGTACGACGCGCGAGAAACTGCCTACTCTCTATTCCGCTACTGAGCAGTTCGCTGTTGGTGGCAGTAAGGTTCTTCGTCAATCTGAAAACGACAAGGTGACTGTTGTCGCCGCCGGTATTACCCTCCACGAGGCTTTGAGTGCCTATGAGCAGTTGCAGCAAGAAGGTATCACTATTCGTGTGATCGATGCCTACTCGGTCAAACCTATTGATGCCGAGACTTTGATCACCGCTGCCCAGGAGGCTGGTGGCAAGATTATTACGGTTGAGGACCACTGGCCCGAAGGTGGCCTCGGCGATGCCGTTCTGGAGGTCTTCACCGAGTATGATGGTACTCTGCCGCGTGTCGTCAAACTTGCTGTCGAGTCTATGCCCGGTTCAGGCACTCCCGCTGAATTGATTGAGGAAGCCGGTATCAGCGCCCACCATATCGTTCAAGCGGTAAAAGCTCTGCTGTAAAGCCCTTTTCTCATCCCTGGTTTCGGAGCTGAAAGACCTTTGAGAGATCACTTTTCTTAAAGGTCTTTTATGCATCTCCGTTCCGCTTTTCCTGATTTTTGCAACTACTATTCCTGTCGTTACGTGTTAATGTCAACAACTAAATACGCTCCCTTCCTGGCAGCACAAACTATATATAAAATCAAAAACCTATGCGCGGGCAGTATTGAAAAAAGATCATCCTCTAATTTGTTGGTTTGTAGACTGATCTTTTTCAGTAGGTGCACTGGCAGTTGAATTAGAAAAGGTGAATTGTATGCGTAAGCAGGCTTCTCTTGTTATCAATCCCCGCACGGGCCAAAATCTGGCGAAGATTACCGATATCTTAGCTGTCTTATCGGCGGCTGGCTGGAAAACTGAGCTGGCGATTAAAGAATATGGTGGACATTCTATGGAACTTGCCCAGGCATTTTCCAGTGGTCCGGATAATCTGGTGGTTGCTTATGGCGGCGATGGTACGCTGAATCAGGTGGTAAATGGAGTTATGGAGAGTGGTAAGACACATCGCAGTACCATAGGGGTGATTCCCGGCGGCACGGCCAATGTCTGGGCGGGCGAGGTTGGTATTCCCACTGAACCTGTCCTGGCCGCGCTCTCGCTAGTCAATAGTAGTGAGCGCAAGGTGGATGTGGGACGCGTGACTATAGAAGGACTTGATTTTCCTTCTGATGTCACTCTGGATGATGAAAAAAAGAGTAAAAAAAAGCAAAAGGCTGCCAGAGAGAAAAGTCTGACCCGCCACCATTTTCTTTTGATGGCAGGTCTGGGCATCGATGCGGCGATCATGGGGAATGTCTCAAAACCCTTAAAATACCGCATTGGTCCGCTTGCCGTTGGCCTCTCTGCTGCTAAAGAACTCCCTACGCAGCATGCCTTCCCTATCGAAATCTCGACTTCCGGCGCTGCTGGCGAGGAGAGTGTTTTATGGAAGGGCGAGGCGATCCAGGTGGTCATTGGCAATACGCGCCGCTACGCTGATGTGGCAGAGATGACGCCCGATGCTTATATCGATGATGGTATCCTTGATGTCTGTGTGATCACTGGCGGCGATCCCCTCTCCACTCTTCAACAGATCACTTCTCTCTTGCTACGCCGCAAGCCCGATAATCTGACTGCTGAGTACTTTCATGGGGCCCATCTGAAGATTCGCGTCCCCGCTTCTGTTCCCATGCAGCTTGATGGGAGCGCTGTGAAATTAAAGGACTATCTCAGTAAAGCTGAATATGGTACACTGCAAGGGTCTGGCATGGAGGAGAAGACGCAGATTACCTACTGCTTTGATGCCCTGCCCAAAGCCTTGACGGTGGAGATCCCACGTACCTATAGTGACGAGTTGTTCGAGCATAATCCGGGACACGAGAAGCCTGAGCTTGCCGCCCAGGAGCATGTCCCCAGTGCTAAGGTCAATCTTCACACGCATCGCCATCACCATCGTAAAGCCGAGGAGGAAGAAACACCTTCTCAGCAGCGTACTGAAGAGGCAGAGGGTAGCACAAAAGAGCAGGAGACGCAGGCAACTCATGTCGAGGAGAGCGCACAAGAAAAACATCCCCCAACTCCTCAGGATCATGAATTGATAGAGAAGCTGCTGCAAAGTGGCCGGAAAGTGACCGTAGTGGGCAAGGTCCCTGATCCTGCCCGTAAAGAAACCTATATTATCGCTGGCGGCTCGACAAAAGAAAGTACTGGCGAAGTAAAGCCTGTCGCGGTAGTTGTGAATGCTGAGACAGCCATCTTTAGCCGTGAGGGAGAGCGTCTTCTCCTCTCCTCTGTGCAAGAGATGCATCAGGGCATGCTGATTATTGTGGAAGGCAAGAAGAGTAAGCGTGGAGTAATCCAGGCGGCGCGTATGGTTGTGTAGCCGTCCTCTCCCTCTCCTTGCCTTGAAGTTGAAGATGCTGGTAGTGTGAAAAGCCACAAGGAGCAAGGAAGAGCGTGATGGAAAATACAGAAGATACAAAAAAATCAAATCCTGATGTGCAGGAATCCCTGGAATGGCGTTCAGTTCTGGACGCCGTTCTCAATGTTGATATCCGTGCCTCTCTGCCAAAGTTAGATCAGCAGGGCGTGGTTGCTTATACTGATGGTGCCTGTTTAAAAAATCCTGGCGGCCCTGCCGGTTGGAGTGCTCTCTTCTGGGCCGCCGTCGATCAGGTGGATGGCAAAATAGGCGAAGGCGCTGCTAGCCTCGAATGCTACGGCCATATTCCCCGCGCAACCACCACCACAAATAATCGCGCCGAGATCTCCGCCGTTCTCGCCGTTTTATCTATCGCCCCGCCCAGCCTCCCTCTGAAGATTTATAGTGATAGTGAATATACCATCAAAGTCGCGCTCGGCGAATACCAGATGAAAGCCAATCCTGACCTGTGGACTATCTACCGCAAGCTGCTCAGCTATCGTCGTCAGCCCCCCGCCTTTGAATGGGTACGCGGCCATGCCGGACATCTCCACAACGAACGCGCCGACGAACTGGCTGGTTGGGGAGCCTTCAACAAAGATCAGGTAGCCTATGAAAAATGGCAGGCTTCACAAGCTCCAGAAGCCCATAATCGTCCCCGTTCAACTCCTTCACCTGCCGCATCTGGTGATCTGGTAGCCCTTCGCGTCCGCGTGCAACGCCTGAAAACCCTCTTCGACAGTATAGCCGTTGACAGTCCCCGTGTCGCCCCTCAAGAACGCAAATTCGTGGACGACATGGCAAAACGCTTGCAAAAAAACAACTTTGTCCCAACCGAAAAGCAAGCCAACTGGCTCAAAGGCCTCACCGCCAAACATAAAATCTCGTAGTTCTTCTTTGGCATCTTTTATTCATGCTGCCCATGTAGTAGCTGACCTGATCGCGTCAGGGCGGAGCTTGTCTTCGCCCTCTTGTTTCATTCCATCAAGGATATGTATTTGTACAAGAAGCAGGTGATTGAAAGACAAATGGGAATAGCATATACTTATTGACGTAGGGAAGGCGTTTTTTATACAGGAAAAGATTTTATGTATATGTTCTCTGAACCAACAAATCACGGCAAAGTCGCCTACATCTTCTCTTCTTTCGCCCAGGAAGATAACCGCTTACTAACTATGCTGGCGAAACATCTAAGCGTCTTGCAAGTGCGAGGCTTAATTGCCCACTGGCATCATCGCAATATCAGTGCCGGGAGCGACTGGCAAAAAGATATTACTGACCAGCTAAACCGCTCCGATATCATCTTACTCTTGCTCAGTCCAGATTTCCTCGCTTCAGAATATTGTCGTGATATTGAGATGACGCAATGCCCTGGCCCAATATGAAGCTGGCAAAGCTGTTGTCCTGCCTATTCTCTTACGCCCTTCCCTCTGGCACCTTTTCCCGTCCCTGACAAAGCTCCAGGTCCTGCCCAGAAGTGAGAAAGAAGGTGTCAAACCTGTCACTCTCTGGCGCAGCAGAGACGAGGCCTTTATCGAGGTGATGAAAGATGTATATGAAGTCGTTGGCGCTGTAATTGCCCCTTCCCCCGCCTCTTCCCCTGCCGCCATCACCCTTTCTCAGCCTGAAAAACAGCCCTCTCTCCAGAATATCCCCTATCCCCGCAATCCTTACTTTACCTCGTCCGACGACATCCTCACCCGCCTGCACAATCACTTTACTTCTAACCACCCAACCGCCCCTGTTATCCAGACCCTTACCGGCTCATCCGGCCTCGGCAAAACTCAGCTCGCCCTCGAATATGCCTACCGCCACAAAAATGACTACCAGGCCGTTTTCTGGCTCCAGGCCGACTCCCGCGAAAATCTCGAAACAAGTTTTCTCAACCTTGCCAACCTGCTTGCCCTCCATGAAAACATGGGCGCACAGGATATTGCTACCGCCGCAGTCAAACGTTGGTTTACCGACAATCCTAACTGGCTCTTAATCTTCGATAATGTCGCGGACTTCGCTCTCCTGCAAGATTTTCTACCGCCCTCCGGTAATGGCTCTATCTTGATTACCACGCGCAACCATATCGCCAATACACTAGCTACATCTATTCAAATCAATAAAATGTCTCCAGATGATGGAGCGCTCTTTCTTTTACGCTGCTCAAAAAAACTTGCCGCAGATGCCCCTTTACAAAAAGCCAGTAAAACAAACATAACCCATGCCCGGCAGCTCAGCGAATTGCTCGATGGCCATCCTCTCGCCCTCAATCAAGCAGGCGCTTATATAGCGGAAACAAAAACTACCCTCGCTCAATACCTTCGTCTCTACCGTGAACGCCATGCCTTGCTCTTACAACAGCGTGCGATTCCCTCTAAAGAGTCACCACTCTCCATTGCCGTCACCTTCCTGCTCTCCTTCCAAAAGGTCGCAGATGCCCATCCTTTCGCCGCCAACCTCTTGCGTCTCTGCGCTTTTCTGCATCCAGACGCCATTCCCAAAAAATCCTTATCCAGCATTTTCTGCCTGAACTCCCTGTCATCCCCCCGCCCAGTGCCTCTGATACCGCCGAACTGGATGCCGCCGTGCAAGACCTGCTCAAGTTCTCTCTCATCCAGCGCAACAACGAAACCCCCACCCTGACAATGTCTCGCCTTCTTCAGCAAGCGCTCAAAGCTGAAATGCCAGAGACCGAGCAGCGCCAGTGGGCCGAACGCGCTGTTCGTACTATCAATAGCCTCTTTCCTGAAGCCGATTTTGAGCGATGGGAACAGTGCCAACTCTACCTCCCGCACGCACTTGTCTCCAGAGACCTGATCGCCCAATGGCACTTCACCTTTCCAGAATCCGCCCATCTCCTGAATAAGACCGGAGCCTATCTGTACGAGCGTGCCCAATACCCCACCGCGCAATTGCTGCACACACAGGCCCTGGCAATCTATGAGCCTCTAGGAGAATCCGAACTCCCTGCCATCGCTCTCACGCTCAACTATCTGGGCGAACTCGCCCGCAAAGACAGCAACTATCCCGAAGCCGAAGCCCTCTTCACGCGTGCCCTCGCCATCCGTGAGCGCATCTCAGGCCCGGAACATCCCGACACGGCCCAGACCCTCAATAACCTCGGCGTCCTTGCCCAGACTCAGAACAACTACACCCTTGCCCAGACCTTCTACGAACGCGCCTTCGCTATCCGCGAACGTTCTTCTAAAACCTGGACATCCTGATTTCATCGGCAGCCTCGGCAATCTGGCAGGCATCTACGACGAGCAAGAAAACTATCCTCTGGCCGAAGACTACTACGAGAGAGCGCGAACCCTCTGTGAGCAAGCGCTGGAGCCGCAGCATCCTAAAACCATCCATATCCTGACCAATCTTGCCCGCTTCTACCGCGTCCAAAAAAATACGCCCAATCCGAGGCCCTCTTCCTGCAAGTATTGCCCATAGCCCGGCAAACCCTCGGCACATTCCATCCCGAAGTCGCCACTCTCCTCAACAACCTCGCCTTCCTCTACTGGCGTCTCAAAAAGTATCCCCAGGCCGAACAACTCCTCACCGAGGCCATCGACATCTGGCTAAAAGTTTCCGGCGAAACCCACATCAACACCTCCGCCAGCCGCTACAACCTCGCCCGAATCTACGCTGAACAGGACAACGACAGCCTTGCTGAACCACTCTTCCAGCAAGCCCTCAATGGCTACATTGATACTTTTGGCTCAGCTAGCTCCAGCACTCACGCTGTTTTAGAAGACTACAATGCCCTTTTAAGAAAGCTCGGCAAACCAGAAATAGTCCTATCGTAGAAACAACCTGCCTGGATCATTCCTACCATCCTGATCGCTTTTTTGCTCGAAGAATACTATAGCCTTGTCGTCTCTGCCGCTCCTCCCAGAGATGGTTTACCTATCTCCTGACCATCGATGCCTTCATTCTTCTGCTGAAAAATGCTTATCGCGTAAAGAAGAAAGCTCTGACCAGCTTTATTACCCTCTCCCAGACCCTTTTTCAAAGCGCCCCTTCACCCCCAACCATCCTCGCCAAAGAAAATCTCGCCCCATAATCGATAGGGACGGCTGTTGATCTCAGTCCGCAGCGAGAGGGCAGACAGACAGGTAGGGACGGCTGTTGATCTCAGTTCCGCAGCGAGAGGGCAGACAGACAGGTAGGGACGGCTGTTGATTCTCAGTCCGCAGCGAGACCTGTGACGGGTAGACATGAATAAGGTAACAGTGGGTACGGACGGCTGTTGATCTCAGTCCGCAGCGAGAGGGCAGACAGACAGGTAGGGACGGCTGTTGATCTCAGTCCGCAGCGAGAGGGCAGACAGACAGGTAGGGACGGCTGTTGATCTCAGTCCGCAGCGAGAGGGCAGACAGACAGGTAGGGACGGCTGTTGATCTCAGTCCGCAGCCTCTCTCCCCGACACTTTTTAAAAGCGCAGAGAAAAAAGCAATTCACCGTCTCTTTTGCGGAATAACAAGCATTCTCTTAAAAGATGAGGAGGAGAGGCTTTTCGTTCTTTCCTGTATATAGAGACGTCCCAGGCGCAATGTGCTCTTCTCCCGTCGATCATGACGATCATAACGCGTCTCTTCTCCCATTATGGATACATGTGCTGCAAGATGCATGGGCCACCAGAAGCATAAAAAGAGCACCATCAACATGCGCTCCAGGCGGTCTCGTTCTCGCACCAGCGTGCTTTCCCACTGCCACCCTCTGCTTTTCATATCTTGAAATGTTACTTCTACCCGCATTCTCCATCGATACTCGCCGATCCTCTTTTTTGCAGCTTGCTGATCGGAAATCAAAAACCACGCTTCTTTGTTTCCTTCCTCCCATACCGCTGTGAGCTGCGTTTCCCACTCATGCTCTTGCCACAGCTCTACCGTTCCTGACCATTTTTGCCCGACTTTTCCTACGATCTCTGCAAGTTGTTTCCAGGGCTTGTAGCACCCTCAATAACGCATCCGCACAAATTCCCCCTTTTTGATGCGAAGAAGATAGTGCCACTTTTGCTTCTGACACAGTTTTATAAGATTCAAACAGCTCAATCCCCGATCCGCTAGCACTGTGCAGTCACTGCTCTCTAAATACCTCCCTATGCTTTCAAACAGCTTTTCTACGATGTTCCACAGCCTTTCTTCCCACTTTTCTTGCCCTGGCATCACTTCCCATGCTAAGGGTAAAACCCGTTTTTCTTGTAAAAGTCCCACATAGATCACTTCTGCATGTTCATCAAAAGGAGTGAGATCAAGAATGAGATAGACTTTTTTCCCTTTCCAATATGGTAATACCTGTTTGAGAAAGAGTTCCCACGTTTTTTCAACGTTGACCCGTTTGTTAGAAATAAAGCGCAATAACCTCCTTTCAATGCTGGAACATTTCGCCTTACTTTCTGACAA
>CAVZQK010000038.1:0-9735 GCA_963777355.1 uncultured Chloroflexia bacterium | reverse complement strand
CTCTGTCCCGGACACAATTTGCAGGGCGAGAGGATCGCTCGGCGAGGCGGACGGGGACAAGCAGGTCCCTCCCCTGTTATGAAGAGTGGGAGGGGACCTCTCAGCGAGACCTTACCCTCTTTTTGTCTCCTTTTCCAAAAAGCAAACGCTACATTTTTCTGATGACGAAAGAAACGGCTTTCTTCGCATTCACGAGAGATGAAAAGAGTAGATTTTATCAGAAGGATTACGATATATGCTACACGGATGGCTTGTGGCCTGGATGCAAGTATACATTGAAGGGCTACATGGATGCAGCATATATGCTACATTGTCTAGAGTTGCACCCTACACGATTGTCCCGGCTGGCTGTTGAGAGAGATGGCTGGTAAATGGGTGTATGTTCCTTTCAATATTATTATGTAAGACAAAGAGGTGAGGTCTTTTTGCAAGATGGCAAAGCTGGCCCTAAAGATTCTATCGGCAGAAGGAGAGATCTTTAGGGGTGTAGAGAGTGAAAACCAGGTAGTAAAAGGAGACTGTATAATAGTTTGTGTAAATGGCCCCAGTCGCAAGACGTGACAACAGAATTCATGATTGTATGGGGTAGATGACAGTTTGGAGCCAACATGAGTACGAAACCGATATGGAAAAAGGGGCGAGGGAAATTAGGCATCCTGACGCCATTGCTTGGGACATGGCATACGGATGCCGATACTCCTGATGGACGCCCCGGAACAGTCCATTGTGAACGAAGTTTTAAGAGGGCGCTCAATAACTCCTATATTGAACTCGCAGCAATGTGGGATCTGGGCACTTCTAGCTATGAAGAACGAGCTTTCTTTGGCTACGATACTGCGGGAAAAATGCGCTTCTGGTCATTTACCTCTGATGGAAAACAGTCGAGCGGTGAGATGACAGATGCTACAGATATTCATCCTGAAGCGATTGGGTTTATTGCTCAGATGCCTGCTGGCATAGCTTCGTCAAGTCTACTGGCCCGATGAGACTCAGGGGTTTCACTGGGCCGTCGAGTCGCAGACAAAAACGGGATGGAAGCGCTTTGTGCATCACCACTACATTCCCGATGCCCAACCAGTCATCTCTGCCAAATAAAAATCAGATAGAGAATTTTGTTCTGCTATTTACACAAAACTCTTGACAGAACCGGTAAAAAGATTTGTTGGAATAAGTTCTTCGGGGTCTTCAGGCTTATTTTAGCCAGTGTGCGGCTGGCTCCAGTTTGTCGAAGGGCTCCCAGAAAGTTACGAATGCGCGGGTGACGCCTAGTTGTTCCCATGCTTTGAGCTTCTCTTCGATGTCGTCTTGCCATTCCCAGACGTAGGTTGAGAGAGCTATCTGTCGTCCAGAGGAGTCGATCTTCTGGCGGGCCTCGCGGATGAGTGCTTCATCGGCATAGACATTTATTTCTTCGGCATAGGTAAGGGCGCTATGCAGGAGTTTGCGCGAGCTTGCCGACGCCGATAATTATGTGTGGTGGGTGCGGCGGGGGAGGTGAGCAGAGGGCATTTTGCACCTGGATATGTTTGCCCTGAAATGTGACATTTTCTCCTTTCCAGATCATTTGGAGAAGCTGGATAGTCTCTTTTAAGGCTTCGATGCGAGCAGTAGCATCCGGTACAGGGATGCCCCAGGCGTGCATCTCCTGAAAGTAGTCGCCTGCACCGATTCCTAACGGAATCTTCCTTCGGTGAGCAGAGCAAGCATTGCAGTCTCTTTTGCCAGCACGCCGGGCAGGTAGTTCAGGCGACAGATGACCATTGGGGTCAGTTTGATGCGCTTCGTGGCTAGCGCAAGTGCTCCGTAGAGGGACCAGCCACTGAGGTAGCCCCACTCTGGTTTTTCTGCATGGTAGTGGTCTCAGAAAGCCTACTGAATCAAAGCCGTAGTCGTCAGCTTTTTGGCGGCAGCTAATACGGAGCTCCAGTTGGCTGTAGGTCCGAGGTTCACGGCTATCTGCATATAGTGATATCTCCTCTGAATTATTTACTCTCTTCTTGAAGATTACACTCTCTTTCCTGACATCTTCTGACAGAATTAAGGTGCCATGTTTACAGTTTCTTAAAACTTGCGTGCTATACTATCTTGTGTTTCACTTCGTGAGCGTTCTCCTGTTGATTTTAAGGGTTAAAAAGAAGGAGGATTATGATGCTTCAAAATATGGGAGCTCAAGTCATCTTGCGAAATTGGTGGATGCTGGCACTCAGAGGAGTGCTTGCGATCATCTTCGGCCTCATTGCACTCTTTTTTCCTGGTATTGCGTTTCTGGCGTTCCTTTACATTTTTGCAGCATATGCGATCATCGATGGGATTGTGGCGGTGATTGTCTCTATTGGGGAACGCGGTTCTATGGGTCGCTGGGTCTGGGTGCTCGTCGAGGGTATCCTCAGCGTTGTAGCTGGCATTGTCGCGATTGTCTTCCCTGGTCTCACTGCATTGGTGTTGCTCTATGTTGTGGCGGCGTGGGCCATTCTGACGGGGATCACAGAAATTGTCGCGGCCTTCACTATTCCAGGGCCTGCAACACAGGAATGGGCGCTGGGGTTGGCTGGCCTGATCTCTGTCGTGTTTGGCATTCTTCTTTTCATTCGTCCGGGTGCAGGGTTGTTGACGATTTTGTGGCTGGTGGGGGTCTATGCGATTGTGTTTGGTATTCTGTTTATTGTGCGGGCTTTTCAGTTGAGGTCATTGGCCGGTTCTATGGCTACATGAGCCTGGGGCTCACATGATGGATGCATGCGCCAGGCAAATAGTAGAATGGGCATGGTGCATGCCCTACCAAGCCATCTCACCTCCCTCACGGCTTGCATGAGGCAGGGAACGCAAGGATGATTGCTCCACCTGGGGCCTATCTGGTTCTGCAATCATAGTTAGAGGACGGACGCGCAAAGCAACTTGGGACAACGACTGCCGCTTGCTGGATAGTTAATCCCCCTATCTGTGAGAAAAACGTCGGTATTTTGCTACCCAGGCAGGAACCTGATCGGATGGTGTTTCTTTCAAACTGACCTTTGCCTCGCCGGTCAGGATAAAGGAGTCTCGCGCCACTCAGGTCGAGATTAAAATGTAGGCCCACCTTTGGATTCCGCTCGATGTCCCGCATCAGCCGATCATCACGATCCTCCTCTTCTCGATGCACCGTAGATCAGAAACGGGATTGCGCCTCATCCCACAGAAACCCGAGCGGGAGGGTGTGCGGCGTCCCGGTCGCATCAACGGTGATGAGCCAAAGAACTAGTTCTTCGCGCAGGCGACGAAGGATCTTCTCCCCAGCAGGAGTCGAGGGATCGGGAGTCTGAAAAGGGACCTCAAGATGATGAGGTAAGCGCCCACGGTCGGGTGTAGAGGGACCAGAAGCGTGAGAAGACATAGGCTGTTCCTTTCGTTTGTTTCTCTACAGTCAACAGATGCTGTCTTTTAATCCCCGTAATGACTGACAAAGTTCATCAAGTTTGGCGATATGCGGTAGGTAAATCTGGCCGCACTGGGGTTCTGCCCTTGTTCCCAGCGGCGGATGGTGCGTTCGTCCACACGAGGCGTTCGCCGAATTGGGCCTGGGTCCAGCCTTGTTCGTAGCGGATGCGGCGGATGTGGTCGGAGAGAGAGTGCCGGAGCCAGAGGAGAAGCACAAGGCTCGCAACGATCAGGGCATGAAGTGCAATGAGCCAGTGCAACCAATCAATCACGTGTTTTGTTCCTTTCTGGCAGGTGAGCCGATGTGAAGTCCTTTCTCTGCAAGTAGTATGCCAGAAATGCGAACAGGAGTGTGAGGGCAAAACCGGACATTTCACCTGATCTTTTCCAAACTCAAAGCTCTACACCTCTTCTGGCGCTGAGAGTACTGTTTTTGCAGATAGATCAATTTCTCCGGATTCAGTTGAGCATAAATCTCCTCAATGCCTTCGGTGCTCAGGGTCATGCTAATGACTACAACCAGGCTGCCCTCTTCCCAACACAGGATGGCCGGACTGCCATTGATCTCGGCCAGTGTAAAGGTCAGAGGCCGCTGATTTTTGTACGTCCCACTCAGCCAGAAACTCCAGAAACGGGCCACGGCCAGCTTTCCATGAATTGGTTTGAGGCTTGTCTGCACTCTGCCGCCACCATCTGACCAAGAGACAGTATCTTGAGCCAGAAGGCTGGTCAAAGCCTCCATGTTCCCACCCTGACTGGCAGAAAGAAAACTGAGCACAAGCTGACGCTGGTGCTGCGGCTCCGGTTGGAAAACACCGAACGCTGTTCCTGCAAAGCTTGCCTCGCCCTATGAAAGATCTTGGCGACAAGCAGCCGGGCTTTTCGAGAGCATCCCCCCGATTTCGCGAAAAGGGTAATCAAAGACCTCATGCAAGAGAAAGACGGCACGCTCTGGCGGGCTGAGTGTCTCAAGCAAGCATAAAAAGGCCAGCGAAAGTGCTTCTTGTCGCTCAACGTCGGCAAGAGGGAACCCGTTGTCCTCCGATGTAAGGATCGGTTCTGGCAGCCAGACTCCAACATATTCTTCGCGGGCAACACGAGCTGATTTCAGATAATCCAGAGCCAGACGGGGTAATAATGGTGCTGAGATATGCCTTCAAGGAAACGATCTGCTGGCGGGTACTCACTTGATAGCGCAAATAGGTCTCCTGCACAAGATCTTCCGCATCCAGAACGCTCCCCAGTCATTCGATAGGCAATGGAAAAGAGCAGCACGCGGTAGAGCTCGAACGCTTCTTCCTGGCTCATGGCTTCGTCCATCTCTCACATTCTCCTTCTCCCTTCGTATTATAGGCTTCTCCTAGAAGAAATAACAAAACAAATGAAGGAGTGTCACATTTTGCCAATGCTATCTCGTCTCCTGCATGAGCCTTTGAGAGAGGTATTCAAAATACAAAGGAAAGAGGAAAGAGGCTATGCAACATATTCTCGTAACAGGCGGCACGGGTACGCTCGGTCGCCATGTCATCTCCCAATTACACAATACCAGCTACAAGGTACGGGTACTGAGTAGGAGCGACCATACGGATGGAGAGGGAATCGAGTACATGATCGGTGATCTAGCCACAGGCGAAGGGGTTAAAGCTGCTGTGGAAGAGTACGAGATTCATCATGCATTGCGCAGGCAGCAGCAAGGGCGACGAGGAGAAGACCCTGAACCTGGTTCAGGCAGCATAGGGGACCGGTGTGCGGCATCTGGACTACATCTCGGTCGTCGGTGCCGACCGGGTTCCAGTCAAAAGCTCCATCGACCGCGCCATGTTCGGCTACTTCGCGTCCAAGTGGGCCGCCGAGCGCATTGTGACCAATTCTCGGCCTACCCTGGACAATCCTGCGGGCCACCCAGTTCCACGACGCGATCCTTACGGTCGCACGGGCTATGGTGAAGCATGCCCGTTGTGCCAACTTTTGCGGGCTTCCGGTTCCAACCTGTTGATGCAGATGAGGTGGCAGCCCGGCTTGTGCAGCTGACTCTGAGCGAGCCAACTGGCCTGGTGTCGGAGCTCGGTGGACCGCAGGTGTACACCTTCGCCGATCTGCTGCGCTCCTACCTACACGCCAATCACCAGCATCGGCTGATCATGCCAGTCTGGCTGCCGGGTCAGGCTGCTCGCGCCCATCGGGCTGGTGCCAACCTGACTCCCCATCACGCCGACGGTAGGCGGACCTGGGAGGAGTTTCTCGGCGACCAGTTGGGCTTGCCGAGAATCGTCCCTACGTAGCGATGACTTCTCCTCGCAAGATCAGCTAGAGACCTCGCCATGAATAACTGGCTCTCCGTCATCTTCCGTGCTAAGCTCATACTTAGGTAAGAAGTGGTTTACGTTGATTGGCTCCAACAAGGTCTTCCTAAATACGCCACTGTCAAAAAGTCTCTCTGCTTGCACGGAAGATGACGGAGAACCAACAATCGGCATAGTATCAATGCTCTGGCGATCCCCTCAGATAGCGCAAGACATGAAAACGTTGGTTGGCAATCGCGGATACGATGATCTATGCGGCCTCGTATGGCGGCAAAATCTCTGCCATCAATGCCCACAACGGCAAGTTAGTGTGGCAACAATCGTTTGACCCCTCAGGTCTGCTAGCGGCCTCTGATGTGCTGTATCTCAGTTATAACATTCCTGGTACTGGAAACCACGCTTTCCTTGCTCTCAGGGCGAAAGATAGTCCAAAACTCTGGCAACAAAACTTTTCCCGCCTGAACAACTTTTCTAGGCTCACTCTACTTAATGGCGTGTCTGGCCTTAGTAAACTGAATGGCGACGAGAGTGTGCTCTATGCCTTTGATGCGCATAATGGCTTTCTACGCTGGAATGTGCTCCTTAGATTTGGGGTGATAAAAATCGCCTGAGTGTCGCTTGCCCAAATGCAGATCTAGAGGGATGGGATGTATGAGTCCGTGTTTCACGAGAGAGGTGTGATTTCACTTGTTGAAATGCAGGCTCATATTTCTTGATGAATGCATTATGCATCGGGCCGGCGCAAGGTTCCAGCGCCCCAGATTTCGGCAACGCGTCCGTTTTCGATCCGAAAAATCTCCATGATGAGAGGGGAAGGGTATTCCTGGAGGCGTTGGAACGCCGTGAACAGTGACACGTAGAGCGACTTTGTCGCCTTCAGCAATCGGATCTTCGATGACGAAGCGTGTCTGAGGGAAAGTGGCAAAGGCGTTTGTCAAAGCCGATATTCGCACTCTCGATGCCAACTTCTCCCATAGCATGCCTGAGAATGTGTGGATCAAAGAGTTCGTCCAATGTCTCTATATCCTGCGTGTTAATGGCTTCGTAAACGCCAGAAGCCAGATCCTTGTTGTCTGTGGCTGTCATGCAAAATCTCCTGTAAATAATTTCTTCCTGATAGATCGATTGCCCGTGTGTTAAGCGTACACTCATGTTTGCTGCGGGCTTTCGTTTTAGAGAGCGCATATGTTGGCGCGTAACCGTTCGAGAACGCGCAGCACCATCTCCTGTTCTTCTCTGAGCAATACCATCGAGCAGTCGTGCCTGAAACAGGCTGTGGGCCTCGCTCAGGCCAGCAACGATTTGCTGGCCTGAAACTGTCAAAGAGACGAGTGTGTAGCGATTATCCTGAGGATCGAGGCGGCGGTTGAGCGCCCCTTCAGCCTCAAACTGCTTGACCAGACGGGTAATCGTGGCTCCATCGAGCGGCTAATTGCTGCTGCAATGCGGCATGACTGATCTCTCCTTCCCGTGACACCAATGCCAGCAATTGCCGTCGGTGCCTGACTCATGCCGATATGTTGATCAAAGGCTTGTCTGGTTTCAGAACAGGCGTATGCCAATTGTTGAAAGAGGGTATCCTCAAGGGCATCCATTCTTTGCTTTGCCTCCAAGCGCTCTATCGATTTCCGCACTTTGCGAGAAAGCGGTGTATGCTTTTATTTATATCAACAACTCTTGATAATATCAATAGATGATTCCATCAATCATATGCTTTATGGTCTTGGCCCTTGAGTATTATAATGGCACGAAAAAAACAACGCTAAGGAATTGGGATGAGAAAATAGAGATTGACTTTTCTCATCTCCGCTACAGCATTTCCTCGTCAAAAGATCCTATTCCATCCTAGTGTTTCTCCATCATTGCTCTCACTTCATCAATGGAATGTGGAGCTATTGGAGAAGAGTCCCGGCGGCTCCTCTCCCTCTACAAAGGCACACTAATCTCGTTCAACATAGGTGAAATGGATCATATCACTCCAGGAATCTTTCTTCCAGATAGCAATGTGGACCCGCTTCGAGAGGTGCAACACTTCATTGAGCCATTCTCCTAAGATCAGGTGATTGACACTGGACGGTACCAGGGCCTCAGCCTGAGCTTCGTTGATATCCAACCTTCGCAAGTTGGAAAGATCGGACAGCACTGCTGGAAACGATGTCAGCGTCGTCGCGCTCACATCGAGCGCCTCTAACTGGGGTAACTGTCCAATTGCGGGGGATGAGTCGTTCACATCCCAGCCTCCAAGGCGCAACGTTTTCAGGTGAGCCAAGGACCAGATCTCCTCTGGCACTTCTCGCAAGACCGTCCACCTCAGATCGAGGCACTCCAACTCGTGAAGCTGACTTATTTCTGGTGGTAAGCGTGCCAGCGAGGTATTGGCTTGCAGGTACAGTTCGCTCAATTGACTCAACTGGCCTATTTCTCCTGGGAGTTCCTCCAATTGATTTATGCTCAGGTCAAGAAGGCGTAACTGGCTCAGTTGTCCTATTTCGCGTGGCAACGAGCGCAACCGGTTCCAGCCAACGCGCAGAGATTGTAAACGGGTCAATTGTCCGATTTCAGGCGGCAAGGCTTCCAGGGCTATCTTACTATAGAGGCTATCTTTTGTCAGATCGAGCTTTTCCAGATGTACCATCTGACAGACTTCAGGAGGGAGGAAACGGTGGTATGAGAGGCTGAAGGAAGTCACCGGTTTCTCAACTTCCCATTTGCTGCCAGCAAGCCTGACGCCTGGCTGTCTGCCGAGCTCCGCAACCACCTCCTGGGACAACCCACGCAAATCGGCTTCTTCCAGATTGGCCTCTACAAATCTGGTCCGTTCCAGGTTGGCCTTACTCAAGACGGCACGTTGTAACGCTGCCCGGCTTAGATCTGCACCACTCAGATTGGCTTTGTTAAGGCGAGCATCTGAAAGTTTCGCTTCCCTCAGATCCGCCTGGCTTAGATCGGCTCCACGCAGGTCAGCAGTGCTGAGATTGGCCTGGCGCAGGACTGCACGCTGTAACCTGGCACTCCAGAGGGCAGCACTACTCAGGTTGGCACCGCTGAGATTGGCGCTGTCAAGGTGAGCACCTGAAAGCTTCACCTCTCTCAGATCTGCCTGGCTCAGATCGACCTGACAAAGATCGGCACTCTTGAGATTGGCTTTGTGTAGGTTAGCTTCGGAGAAATTGATGTGTTGCAAGGTGCGCCCACTGAGATCGACTCCAGAGAGGTTTGCACGGGAGAAGTTACAGCCCCGCAAGCGAGCGAATCTCAAATGCTTGTTCTCCGAGAGATTGGCACCAGAGAGATTAGCATCACAGAGGTAGGCCTCGCTCAAGTTCGCCCCGCCAAGCTCAGCGCCGCTCAGGTCAGCCCCCTCCAGATTGCTCGCGACCAGATGCGCTTCTCGCAAGTCGGCATCGCGCAAATTCGTGCCGCTCAGATCGCACTCGGCAAGATCAAGGTTGTGCAGATTGACGCCGCTCAAATTGGCACCATACAGACAAACATTGTGGAAGCGGGCGTGAGCCAGCAAAGCATGGCGCAAATCAACTCGTCCGCAGATCGGCATCTCTCAGATCAGCACCGGACAAGTCGGCACCGAACAGATTCGCGTTGGACAGGCTGAGTTTGCGTAGATCGCCCTCTTGCAGATCTGGATAAATGGCAGGATGTTCATCGCGCCACTGGTTCCAGACTGCTGCTCCCTGTTTGAGTAAGGCCAAGTGGACCGGGTTAGCCATAATGAACTCCTTCTCACAAATACACTTCCATGTCCTGGGTTTCGAGATAGTCAGTCAAGGTAAATATAGTATAGTTCACTCATTCAGCATATGATGTAGGTCACAAGAATCCTTTTGCTGAGCCATCTTGACGCAAGAGATGAGCTTATCAGGAGGTTGCCCTTTTTTGTAATCTGCTCCTGGAGCCGTCTAGATCTTTTCCTGATTTTGTTATTGCAGACCTTATCACCAAAGTCGCGGAAGAGCAGCTCAATTAATCTCAAAATTTACAAGTGCGGCCTTGCTTATAG
>CAVZQK010000037.1:0-4206 GCA_963777355.1 uncultured Chloroflexia bacterium | reverse complement strand
ATGGTCTGCTTCTCCTTTTTGTTACAATCTTTTTACTTGCACTTTGTCCGCGTTGCTCGAGTAATTCTGCGCTTATTGTGGAAACAGCGCCAATGAACAAGCGGGTAGTGATAAGCATTATCTCCCTCCAAATTACATTGAATTCCCAAGAGTTAGTCTTGCAAAGTAAAAATGAAGCAAGCCAGTTTAACCCTACATAGCCTACAAAGTATGCGCACAGCGAGCCTGGCAAGCCAGTTTAACCCTACACGTTCTTGTCAGCAAACCCTACATCTTTCTGCTGAATATGATACAAAAGCGTTCTGCAAACGTCTCTCTCTCGCAAAAGATTAATGCCGTTGTGGCGTTTATGAAAGAGAAAAACACAGGACTTGTCAACAGAAATCTTCCCTACAACTATGCAAACGCTACACGGGCGCGCCTGTGAACTAGATTTAAGCCTGCATAAACGCTACATTGTGTTTTGCCATCTCTATACAGAAACGTTACAGCTTTATCAGCTCTATGCAGAAACGCGTATAGAAGAAATGGAACGAGATGCTCACTTCCAGATTGCACCAAGAAGAAAGCTGAAAGAGGATGTGTTTTGAGTGCTGGCAAGATGGCAAAAGAGTTTCTGACTCTTCACTATCGGCAGAGAGCGGGATTTCTTTAGCGGATTGTAACTAGTATTTCTTTTTGCTTCTGCGTACTACGTTGGCAGTTTGGTACAGGGGAAGGTATGTTTCTTGAGTAAGTTCTAGGGCTTAACTTGCTCAGGTTTCGGGTGCTCAAAGTTGTATAACGCTATTTGTCTCTTCGCTCGGTCGCAGGGGCGCTTGCCAATGCTGCGTCCCAGGCAAGTTCAGAGGCGAGGATGCCTAAAGCAATACCGCCCAAAGCGCTATTCTCGACTTCATTAGTAGTTACAGCATAAAGGACATCTCCATCTTGCGCCGTGTGAAACGGATAGATGGCACGTCCCATTGCTGTATGGACCTGACGACCAAGATGACGGAGTGCAAACGGAGAAAGCTGCTGATTCGTTACGACCAAAGTGAGCGTTGTGTTACCAAAGGGAGAGGTGATCGGCTCTGCTCGCTCTAATCGTTCTTCCATTTCTTCTAAGGGATGACGCCGCAGCCCGGTCCGAGGATCGAGGTTGCCGCTCACAACTTGCCCGTTACGATCGAGAATTACGCCGAAGGCATTCACAACAGTGAAAACTGCAATTTTCGTGGGCCCCACCTGTCGAAAAGCAGCTCCTTGTCCAGATGGCTCACTCCGTTCAATCCCTAAAAGACCACCACAGTTCGCTAATCGCCCTGCGCCTCGTGCCCCTAGTGGGAAATATCCAGTTTGAGCAGCCTGAACAGCGGCACGTCCAAGCGCATAATCAGGATAGATACTATTCTCACGCCGTCGAAAGTCGTTGATAATTGCCCCACAACCAACAGCATACTGACCAATCGGGCGTCCCACGTTGTTCCCATAGAGCAGCAGTGACTCCACTTACTACCTCTAACCCAGCCAGAGAGCCTCCCGCAAAGCAAATGGCATGATTGCGTTCATAATCTCCAACTGTCCCAGCGCCACCACCCCGACGATCAATGCTGGTGGCAACACGCTCTGAGAAGAGAAAAATTGTGCACCCCGTTGGTCCTTCAGCATATTCAGCAACCCCAACTTGTATGGCAGGAAAATCGAATTCTAGAGCAGGTCCCTGGAACATGGTTTGTGGAACAAGTGGCATAGATGATCCCTTTCTTTATCACCTGACGTTATAAACTAATTTTCTCTTTGTTAGATATTGCCGTTGCCGCGTTTATACATATCATATCTCTTGATCAGCGAACGTCTTCGTGAAGCGGGGCTGACGAGATTAGTATTTTCTGAGTCTGTAGAAGCGGCGAGCATTTTCGGCCCAGAGTTTTTGTTTAGCGGTGTCTGAAAGATGGGAGGTGAGCTGGTCGAGGGTTTCGACCCAGCGCTGATAGCTGGAGGCGTGCAGGACAACGGGCCAATCACCACCGAAGGCGACGCGGTCTTCGCCGAAAACGGTGAGGACGTGTTCGACGTAGGGGGCGAGGGTAGCGGGCTGCCAGTGCTGGTGATCGGCCTCGGTGACCAGGCCACTAAGCTTGCAGGAGACGTTGGGGTAGGAGGCGAGTTCCTGCATTTGTTGACGCCAGGGTTCGTTCATGTGGGCTTTGATGTCTGGTTTAGCTATGTGATCGAGCATAAAGGCGGTGTCTGGGCATTGCTGGACAAGCTTGATGGTACTGTCAAGTTGGCGATAGTTGATGCAAATATCACAGGAGAGGCCATAGTCAGGCAGGAGTTGAGTGGCGTGGACGAAGGCGGGACGAAGACAGAAGGCGTTATCTGGCTCGCTTTGCACCAGACGGCGCACGCCTTTGATGCGAGGATCAATTTTCAGCAGGGCGTCCAGGTAAGAGCGGACCTGATTGCCATCCTCAAGAGGTGCCCAGGCGACAATTCCTTGCAGGCGAGGATCATCTTCGGCTCGCTCTGCGGCCCAACGAGCTTCGAGCAGGCCATAGGCGGGAGTGACATCGACTTGAACATAAACCATTGCTTCGATGGTCAGGCCCTGTGTGTGCTGATAGTATTCGGACAGGGCATAACGCTGATTTAACAATTCATCCTCGTCCAGCCAGGGCATACGAAAGTGGGCAGGGTCCCAGAGATGGACGTGGGCATCAATGAGAGGGAAAGCAGGCATTCGACGTATCCTTTCTGCATAACAGCGCGGTTGGAACTCTTCTCAGAAATACTTATGATGGTAAGTATGGCACATTCTAAGAAGAGTTGTCGCTGATTTCCCTCTTCAGAGCCGCGCGAGTTTTTCCGGGTTGGCAATGACGCGAATCGTCTGAATACGCCCTTGCTCCACGTCAATAGTCAGAACGGAGAATACTTGATCGGCGGCACGGATGATAAGCGCAGCTTGACCGTTGACTTCTTCTATCTCGACATGAAAATTCTCTGGCCAGAAGCGCTTCGTTCCCAGGCTAAAGCGTGCCACAGCATCAGACCCATAAATCGGACGCAAGGCGGCCTGCTTGATCTTTCCACCGGCATCGGCCCACAGGGTCACATTTTCGGAGAGCAGATCCGTCAGGAGATGCATTTCTCCGCTTTGTACTGCGGCATAGAAGCTCGTGAGCAGTTGCCTGTGTGTTTCGGGAGCTGGTGGGAAGCGAGGTCTTCGATCAACGAGGTGTTGCTTCGCCCGGCTGAAGGAGCGGCGACAGGCGGCTTCACTCTTTTCAAGCATAACGGCAATCTCAGGAAAAGAGTACTCGAAGACTTCGCGCAACAGGAAGACTGCTCGCTCGAAGGGTTGGAGTTGCTCCAGCAGGACCAGGAACGCCAGCGAGATCGACTCCTCTATCTCGACATGCTTTTCGGGATTAGCGGTGTCTGGAGTCTCTTCGGTGAGGATCGGTTCTGGTAACCAGGGACCTACGTATTGCTCTCGCTTCCGGCGTGCCAGATGGAGTTGATCCATGCATAAGCGCGTGAGGATAGTGGTGAGATAGGCCTTGAGCGAGTGAATGGTCTGCGGCGGCGTAGCCTGGTAACGCAGATAGGTTTCCTGCACGATATCCTCAGCGTCCATCGCGCTACCAAGCATACGGTAGGCAATGGCAAAGAGGTAGCTACGATAGGTTTCAGAGGATTCCATACTGTTCTCTCCTGCTTAAGCCACCACTAAGAACGCACTATTTACTTTCAAACAAAAACACCGGATGGGTGAGTACTGCACGCTCAAAATCCTCTAGCGAAGAGTTTGCGCTAACGCCATAGAAGCGAGCGAAGGGGTTGCCAGCCTTGATGTCTTGTTGCAGCACGAGGGCGGCCTCCTCTTTGGGCAGTTCTATGACATTGACAGTTTCAGAGCGACGTCCACGTGTAAGGATGGCCTCTCGCGCTGCTCGCAGGTTGCGCACCCAATCTACGATGCCATAGACGGAACCTACATAGCGTTTTCCGTTGCGCTCAATGGTGACTATGGGAATTGTACGTGGCTGTCCGCTTTTGCGTCCACGTACTGTGAGGAGATACATGGGATAGTTTCCGGGTCCTATCAGCCTGACGCCTGCACGTAGCAGGGTCAAAGTTAGAATATTTGTGACACGGACAAACCGTGGGGCTTGATATGTTTTCGCCATATGTTCCTTCTCTCTTTATGAATAGAAT
>CAVZQK010000036.1:0-9782 GCA_963777355.1 uncultured Chloroflexia bacterium | reverse complement strand
CTATACTAAAAACAAAGACACCACAAAACTCTCTCAAACCACAAATAACTTCAAAGGGGCCTGACATCAATGCAATATACAGATCCTCAATCTGACTGGCTCGACATCGACGGTATGCGCATCCATTATCTCAAAGCTGGCACAAGCGGCTCCCCGCTTCTCCTCCTTCACGGCGCAGGCCTGGATTCCGCCACCCTCTCGTGGAACGAAGTCATCGGCCCGCTAGCCACCCATCACCGCGTCTTCGCCCCCGACCTCCCTGGCTATGGGAAAAGCTCTCGCCCAGATATCAGTTACACCATCGATTTCTACGTCACCTTTGTCAAGCACCTGCTCGATGCCCTGCATCTCGAAAAAGTCACATTGCTTGGCCTCTCAATGGGCGGAGCAATCGCCCTCGCCCTCACACTCCATTCCCCCAAACGCATCGAGAAACTCGTCCTCGTTGACACCTACGGCATCCAAGACCAGGCAGCCGCGCACAAACTCTCCTACCTCTACGTCCATCTTCCCTTCCTGGATGAGTTCAGCTACTGGCTCATAGGTAGAAATCGCGCCCTCATCCGCTGGAGCCTGCTCGCTGGCCTCATCTACAATCCCGCCAACCTCTCCCCTGCACTCGTCGAGCAAGTCTACCAGGCCGCCCGCCAACCAGCAGCCGGAAAAGCATTTATCTCTCTTCAGAGAAACGATATCCGCTGGAACAGCCTCAGCAGCGATTTCCGCGCTCACCTTGCCGAGATCACCATCCCCACTCTCATCCTTCATGGCGCAGAAGACACCGCCGTTCCCCTCTCCTACGCCCAACGAGCGCATGCACTCATAGAAAACTCCCAGCTCTACATTATGCAAAAGTGCAAACACTGGCCCCAACGCGAAAACCCGGCGGAATTTACTCGCGTCGTAACCAGCTTCCTGAAACCGCAATAAAAAGACTTGCAACCTCAGATATCCCAAAATCTTCCTCACCCCTAAATATTTTCCCAATAAAATGTGTTATCTCATAATAGAGGCCTCGAAGTTGCCTCTCCATCACAAAAAAGGTTTACTCGTTTTGATGAACACATCGCGTCCCCACGATCCCTATCAAGCATTGCGCTACCGTGACTACCGTCTCCTGCTAGCAGGCACATTTGTCGCCGTGCTTGGTGAGCAGATGGTCAGCGTCGCCCTGGGCTGGGACCTCTATGACCGCACCGGTTCTGCCCTGGTTCTGGGCATCGTTGGCTTGATGCTGGTCTTGCCAGTAATTCTCTTCTCGCTGCTTGCCGGACAGGTCGCCGACCAGTACAACCGCAAACGCATCGTTATCATCAGTCTCCTCGTCCTGGCCATCGGCACCCTCGGCCTGACGCTGCTCTCATTTCTGCACGGACCACTTCTCCTTATTTATGCTTGCCTTCTGATTATCGGTACCGCCGAAGCATTTAATGCTCCAGCCAGTTCAACGCTGGTGGCTCAGATTGTTCCAGAGGAAGCATTTGTCAACGCGGCCACCTGGAGCAGCAGTTCCTGGCAACTCGCCTCTGTCGTCGGTCCCGCTCTGGGAGGCCTACTGATCGGCGTTTTTCACAGCGCAACCATTGTCTACGCCTTTAACGCCGCCGCCGCTCTGATATTCGCCCTGCTCATTCTACAGATTCGCTCTAAACAGCACCATGTCGGCACAAAAGAGCATATTACGCTACGTTCCCTTGCTGACGGCTTCAATTTCATTCGTCAGGCAAAAATCCTGCTGGCGGCCATTACACTAGATCTCTTTGCCGTCCTTCTCGGCGGGGCCACAACGCTCCTCCCCGTCTTCGCCAAAGATATCCTGCATGTGGGACCAGAGGGCCTCGGCTGGCTACGCGCCGCCCCATCCATCGGCGCGGTCTGTGTCGCCCTCTCAATTGCCCACCTGCCTCCATTCAAAAAAGCAGGATACACACTCCTGCTGGCCGTCATCGGCTTCGGCATCGCCACTATTGTCTTTGGCCTCTCCCATTCATTCTGGCTCTCGCTGGCAATGCTCTTCCTGCTCGGCGGCTTCGACAATATCAGTGTGGTTATTCGCAGTACCTTGCTGCTCACGAAAACACCTGACGAGATGCGCGGACGGGCCTCGGCATTCAACAGTCTCTTTGTTGCCATGTCCAACCAGCTCGGCGGCTTTGAATTGGGCTTGACTGCCCAGCTTTTTGGCCCTATCATCTCAGTAGTAGGCGGAGGCATCGGCACAATTCTGGTCGTCCTAGCAGTCGCCCTTCTCTGGCCCGAAATGCGCCGCCTCGGCCCTCTCGACTCCACCGAAAACCCTCTGCTCACCGAGGAAGAGCTTCAGCCCCAAAGCGTTGACGCCGTGTAACAAAAACCGCCAATCAATCGTGTACCACAAAGCACTCATAAGCACCTTATTCGGAGGATCTCGGCCCTCACCCCTCTCGTAGGGCAGGCCGTCTCCTCCTCGCCTATCACACTCTCACCGGAGGTCGCCTATTTACAATTAAATACCAACAAACTACCCTTACGTTACAATAGCACCTAAAGGACAAAAACTCTATTTTGTTTACCAGAAAGTGCGAAATGACTTAACCTATGCCAATTCATTAGACCTCTTTGGCTTTCCGTGGTATACTTCCTATAACTGGAGGATACTGGCAGGCTGAGCTTTCTGGGGTCCGTTTTGAGGATACTGCACTATGCAATACACACATCTTGGCCGCACCGGCCTGCTAGTAAGCCGCCTCTGCCTCGGCACAATGAACTTCGGCCCTCTCACCTCCGAGCCGGATAGTTTCCAGATCATGGACCGCGCCCTGGAGCAGGGCATCAATTTCTTTGATACCGCCAATGTCTACGGCTGGAAAAAAGGCGAGGGCGTGACCGAACAGATCATTGGTCGCTGGCTCGCCCAGGGCGGCGACAGGCGGGAAAAGGTCGTCCTCGCAACAAAAGTCTATGGCGATATGGGCGATTGGCCCAATCAGTCCCGCCTCTCTGCCCGTAATATCAAATCTGCCTGTGAGGCCAGCTTGCGCCGCTTACAGACAGATCATATCGATCTTTATCAGATGCACCACCTGGACCGCAATACACCCTGGGAGGAGATCTGGCAGGCTATGGAACAACTGGTACAAGAGGGCAAGATTATCTACGTCGGCAGCAGCAACTTTGCTGGCTGGGCCATCGCCCGTGCAAACGAGCTTGCCCACAACCGTCACTTCCTTGGCCTGGTCTCTGAGCAGAGCCTCTACAATCTAAATGCCCGTACCGTCGAGCTTGAAGTCATCCCCGCCTGTGAAGCCTATGGCATGGGAATTATCCCCTGGAGTCCTCTCGGTGGCGGCCTGCTCGGTGGCGTCCTTAAAAAATCTGAACAGGGACGGCGCACACAGCCTCAGGTGCAAAAGATGATTGAGGAGAAGCGAGGTCAGTTAGAGGCTTACGAAAACTACTGTAAAGAGCTGGGCGAAGAACCCGCGAACATCGCCCTTGCCTGGTTGCTCTCAAATCCAGTGGTCACAGCCCCCATCATCGGACCGCGCACCAATGAGCAACTCGATAGCATGCTCCACGTCCTTGATATTAACATTACCCAGGAAATCAAAGACAGATTGGATAATATTTTCCCTGGTCCTGGTGGGGCCGCTCCAGAAGCATACGCCTGGTAACTTTTTCTATAGACAAAAAGAAGAAAGAGTAAAGAGGAGAATACTGCTCATTACTCTTTCTTCTTCCTAGTGCATAAACACACGACCACTTGGAATAAGTCGTGTGTTGCATTACAATACAGTGTGCTATATCCTGACGCTAAGCTATTCAGAGATGAATGGGCTTGGTCACAATTTCCTAGAACCTGTAGAGGATTGAAACTAGCGCAGTTCGGCACTGGCACCAGTATCATCCGGCGTATCATCCGGATTGCTCAAAGAACGATGCGTCGTGCTGGTAGTATAAATGCTCTCGTGTATTTTAACGTGTGTTGCTCCATGTGTGCGCATAACCTGCGCCGCATCTTCCAGACCCGTCGAGGTCTTGACCGTGACAATAGTACGTCCCGCCTCCAGCTCTCGCTGATAGGCACGGGCATCGCTCTCGACTACACCCATACTCATCAAGGAATTTACCAGCCCACCCGCCGCCGCACCAATTGCCGCCCCGCCCAAAGTTGCCACCAGAATCCCGCCAGCCACAGCCGGACCAAAACCAGGAATCAACAGTGCAGCCGCTGCGCCCAACACTCCACCAACAACGCCTCCGCGTACCGCTCCCGAAGCCGCATCAGAGACCACATCCTCAGTTGTTGTCGCCGTCATCGCACGGCTCAAAAAGCCCGTCTCATTCTCCCCAAACCCTGCTTGCCTGAGAGCTGCCAGCGCCTGTTTTGCCTGCTCTAGATCCGCAAAAACTCCCACCGCAACCGAGCTTTCTGTTATTGCCATAATCTTGTTCTCCTTTCACCTATACCATGCCTCTAACACGATACAAGACTAATGACCGATACACCCCATCTTGCAACAACAAAAATCCGAACCAAAACCAATCCCATCAATATTAAAAGGATTTCATGTGTAACAAAATCACGCCTATGAAGACTCTCTAGTGTCACCACTCATGGAGATTGGTATCTATCATCCTGATAGAAGTTATCAAGAAATGTCTCATTTGTCTATAGGATACTTGCGCTCTCTTCCCATTCTTGGATTGGAGAGAAGAGCAGATAAAAATATAAGTAAAAATACTAAATATCGTCTATCAAAAGGAGCTAGAAAATGTTTCACTTCTCTCAAAAAGCAAGAGTGCTTTTCTCTGCTGCTGCGTTGCTGCTGTTTCTGCTCTCTGCATGTAGTAGCACAACCGTCTCGGCATCAAAAACCACGCCCAGTGATGCACTTGCCAATATCCAGCAGGTGCATACTCAGGCTGGTTCTCCATCTGTACTCACCCTCAATGTACAACCCTATCAGCACCCGTTTACCGTCTACGAAGTTGGACAAGCCATGAGTCAAGTGGTCGCGACAGGCAATGATGGCCTGGGTCCCGGAGACCCTATCACCGCCACCATCAATTGGGGAGATAAGACAGCGCCAACGAGCTATACCTTCGTCGATGGAAGAACCTTCCAGATAGCAGGAGCACACGCCTATAACCAGGTAGGCAAGTATACCATTACCGTGACCGCTGCGATTACCGCGTTTCAACAAAGCGTATCGGGAACTGGCATTATTAACGCCGTTCCACCATACGTGATCAACGTCAAGAACATCAAGTACAAAGTTGGACAACCCTTTAGTGGGGTCATCGCAGTGGGTACTGATCCATTCCCGAACGATCCTTTGACAGGCACAATCAATTGGGGGGATAATACAACTCCGACCAGCGTGCAAGTCACCTCCTCTGCAAACGGAGCCTATCAGGTGAACGCAACGCATACCTACAGCCAGACAGCTATCTGGACGATCACGGTCTCTCTCTCAAGTATTCTCGTTGGACCCATCGCAGGGACCGGGGTCGCAATGTTCCCTCCCGCCTTCACTATCAGTTCTGGCAAGATCACTTCCAAAACCGGCCCCCTGTTTTATGGTACCGTGGCAACGATCATGGGAACCATTTCAACCCAGGGGCTCAGGATAGTTATCGAGTGGGGGGATGGAACAAATAGCAAGGTACAACCGGGAGGCGGAAAAGGAACCCTGCTGGTGAAAGACAATCATGCCTACAGCCGGACAGGCACCTACTCCATCACGATCACCGCCACGGACAAAGGGACAGGGGAGCGAGAGAGCACAAGCGGGACCTTGATATTGGCATAATAGTGCGATCAGAAAAGTGGGTTAATGCGATGCCTTTGCTCCATCGCATTAACCTTTAAATTAATTTATCCAAACGAACATTTTTGTCGGTCCGAAGAGGCGAGAGAAAGCAGTATAGCTCATCCGTGCCGACCTGCCTGGGAAGCTGATCCACGAGAACGATTAATTTTGTGGGTAAAAGACAGTCTATCTATGTCCGCCTCGCCGAGCAATTCTTCTCGCCCCATAAAATGAATTGTTGGAGTTGGTGGCTTGTCCCCGTCCGCCTCGCCCACCACCCATTTTCCCTCTTTAGAGCCTCGCAAATCAAGACGATCACCGCACGGCAACAGCTTTAAGCACGCCACGTCCGCCGCAGAACGCGAACCCAATTCCCATACGCGATCTTACGCAAAGACTTCTCGTCATAGCCATGTGCCTGCAACGCCGCCATCAACTTCGGCAATCCTGTCACATCCCCCAATTCCTGGGCCAGCGTAATCCCCCCATCAAAATCCGAGCCAAAGCCAACACCATCAATACCAAGATGCTCAACCAGATAATCAATATGCCGAAGCATGACAGTGAGAGGTGTTTTCGGGTCCTGGTACGCATCCTCGCGCAGATCAGCGACATCAAAGTTTAGTCCAACAATTCCATCTGAAACTTTAATCGTCTCTAACTGGCGATCAGTGAGATTGCGCGTAGAGGGGCATAGTGCATAAGCAGCCGAATGCGTCACAACAAGAGGCGCATCCGAAAGCCGGGCAACATCCCAAAACCCGCTCATTCAAATGCACCAGATCCAGCAAAATCCCCAGACGATTACATTCCTGCACCAATCTCTTCCCCGCCTCAGTCAACCCTGGCCCTATATCAGGCGTATGCGGAAACCGGAAAGGCACCCCATACCCAAAATCGTTGGGCCGACTCCAGACCAGACCAAGAGAGCGCAACCCTGCCTGATAAAATACTTCCAGAGCGTCAAGCACCCGATCAAGCGCCTCTGCCCCCTCAAAATGCAGGACAATTGCCAGAACGCCCTTCTGAAGACATTCTTCCAATTCGTCAGCAGTACGCACAACTTTCACCTGCCCCTGCGACTCCCTTTCCAGCCGAAAAAGACGCGCAACCATAGCAAGCGTATATTTTTGCGCAAAGACGGGATCAAAGCTGGCAAGGGACGCACTTCATATCCAGTCTCCGTAATGACCAGATTCTCCCTCATACTCTGCCCCAGTGAAGAGTCAGAAGCAAAAATAGCGAAAAAGCCTCCAGCCAATCCCCCCCGTCTGGCACGTGGCAGATCTAAATGCCCTTCCTCGCTCTCCACAAAAAAGCTTCGTGCCTTTCCACCTCCCACTCCATCTAGATGCGTCAGTGTATCATTATGTCCATCAAAGATCGGAAATAGGTATTCGGTGCTCATAACACAATTCTCCCTGTTTTGTAGAAAGCTACGTTCTTAGATTGTACTCGTCCAGGCGCTCCCCTAGTTGGATATCTTCGCTACTCTGTAGTAGAGAGAATCGCTCGCAAGCTTCGTTCAAGAAGGGCCAGAACCTGTTCACGTGGGATATCTTGCTGCTCAAGCCATTGGAGACAGACCTCCTGAAAAAAGCTGATCCAGCCGAGAAGACCGAGGTGTACCAGAGGATTTGCGTCACGGTTGCCACGCTCTGGAAAAATAATGTGAATTGGTGCTGACGATGGGCCGTAAGCAGAGCTTCCACCTCTGTATCCGAACCGATCCCTCCTCGGAAGACCATTCTTGCCAGGGCTGGCGCTTGCTCAAAATGAGACAAGAGTGCATTCAAACAGGCATGTGGCTCAGAACACTCTTCGGTGTTCTGGCTTATCATTGTTAACACACTACGTAAGGTTTCCAGATAGAGCGCACGCTTACTAGCGAAATAATGATAGAGTAACCCTTTGGACATAGAAGCCTCAACCGCAATCTCATCAATAGAGATCTCGTCATAAGGACGACTCGCAAACACTCGCTGACTGGCTTCGAGAATAGATTGTATCCGCGCCTCACGCGAGAGTACTTCTCGCTTCTTTGTCACGGTAGAAGGAGATGAACGCATGCTAGATACTCCTTTGAGGGTCTTTTTCTCTCGTCATCAATGAAAAATCTCGCTATCGAAAATCTAAAGCTAGCTATTTGGTTATAGCAACGGGAGATAAACGCATAATAAACGCCCCTTCCAGTACTCCAGTTATCCTACAAATCAGGATAGCACTTAATTGACTTTTATTCAATGGAGTGCTATCCTTGATATTATTGAATAGTATTCAATAGTATCAAGCAGCCTCCTAAATTTCAGCTACGTCTGGTCAAAGTAATTGGTCCTGTTTGCATTTCTATTTTGACAAGATTAAGAATGAAAGGAATTTTAACTATGCCTGAAACAATCGCAATCACAAATGTCAAAGTATTTGACGGCAACGCTTTAACCGATGAACGCACGGTGGTCATTGACAATGGGATTATTTCTGATGCGCCTGATGCTGACAGGATTGTTGATGGTCAACACGGCACTCTTCTCCCTGGTTTTATTAATTCTCACGTCCATCTTATAAGTGTGGCTGATCTTGAGCAAGGGACACAATGGGGTTGCACGACTATGCTCGATATGGGTTCTCCAACGATGGCATTGACCAACACACTGCGCCATCGCAAAGGTTTGGCTGATATCCGAGGCGCAGGAAATCCGGCCAGCGCTCCGGGAGGCTAGCAAGCGACCAGAATGGGATTTCCTGCTTCTAGTGCTGTGACAGATCCAGCTGATGCCAATCGCTTCGTTGCAGATCGCGTTTCGGAAGGTGCTGACTATATCAAAGTGATTATTGAGGACCCTGGCAGGACGGGTACCACTACACTTGATGTGAAAACCATCATTGCACTGGTCGAGGCCGCCCATAAGGTGAGACTGAAAGTAATCGCTCATATATCCAGCTTATCCGCACTCATATATGTTGCTGATACAGGCATAGATATCATCACTCATGCTCCCCTGGACGCTGCAGTCGATGAAGATCTGGCATCTTCTCTGGCGAAACGAGGCATCGCGTCGGTGCCAACGCTCACCATGATGTATGCCATCGCTGGGAAGGCTGAACACCTGCCGCATGGAAATACTCTGGCATATGCCATGCCCGATCAACGGTGTCAGCATTCCGCCGCGCAGGCATAACAATCCTGGCAGGGACTGACGCGAACACTGCATCAGCTTCACCTGCACAAATTCACTACGGGGAAGCCTTCCATGATGAATTGCGTCTCCTTGTTGAGGCTGGACTGACACCCGTGGAAGCACTGCGTTCCGCCACAGTATTACCCGCTACATTCTTTGGCTTCACGGATCGAGGGATCATTGAGGCTGGTCGTCGGGCCGATCTTCTGCTCATTGAGGGAGATCCAACTCAGGATATTGCCACCACACGGGCAATTCGTGCTGTCTGGGTGGCGGGGACGAAAGTACGCTAACATCTTTCGCTCCTTCCGCCAGTGCAGATATCCTCTCTCCCGGACACTTTTTGGAAAGGGGATAAAAGGCCTCGCCCCACCACGAGGTCTCGAAATACGGGACTGTCGCACTCTTTCCTCTCTTGCTCGAATGAACAGAGAGGGGGAGTCGCTTCTCTCTGGTTCATTCTCCTCCAAATGTGTTCGGGCGCGCGGTGCAAATGCCCTAAAAATTCTCCAATTCTGCCGATAGACAGAAATAGGATCTTTTACAATCTTTCATCAGCTTCAAAATTGGGATATTCATTAGCAATACCTGTACGCTTTCTCAAAAAAGAAGAAGCACATGTATAGTTCTATTAACTCTAAATCTGACCATTAATGTAGCGTTGATATCAGGCCACAGGCCGCTTGTGTATACTGTGTAGCGTTTTTCAAAAATAATTTGCACTCTACCTTCCTTATTCATCCACCACCAAACGATAGAGGGTGATTTATGCCAGGCAGGTGCTTCTAAGCTCTTTATCCTGAAGATA
>CAVZQK010000035.1:0-6560 GCA_963777355.1 uncultured Chloroflexia bacterium | reverse complement strand
CCAGCTTCTTACAACCATAATCAGAGTACTCTTAACCTCACATATCTTCAGAATCTTCCTCACCCCTAAATATTTTCCCAATAAAATGTGTTATCTCATAATAGAGGCCTCGAAGTTGCCTCTCCATCACAAAAAAGGTTTACTCGTTTTGATGAACACATCGCGTCCCCACGATCCCTATCAAGCATTGCGCTACCGTGACTACCGTCTCCTGCTAGCAGGCACATTTGTCGCCGTGCTTGGTGAGCAGATGGTCAGCGTGGCCCTGGGCTGGGACCTCTATGACCGCACCGGCTCTGCCCTGGTTCTGGGCATCGTTGGCTTGATGCTGGTCTTGCCAGTAATTCTCTTCTCGCTGCTTGCCGGACAGGTCGCCGACCAGTACAACCGCAAACGCATCGTTATCATCAGTCTCCTCGTCCTGGCCATCGGCACCCTCGGCCTGACGCTGCTCTCATTTCTGCACGGACCGCTTCTCCTTATTTATGCTTGCCTTCTGATTATCGGTACCGCCGAAGCATTTAATGCTCCAGCCAGTTCAACGCTGGTGGCCCAGATTGTTCCTGAGGAAGCATTTGTCAACGCGGCCACCTGGAGCAGCAGTTCCTGGCAACTCGCATCCGTCGTTGGCCCCGCTCTTGGCGGCTTAATGATCGGCGTTCTTCATAGCGCAACTTTTGTCTACGCCTTTAATGCCGCAGCCGCCCTGATCTTCGCCCTGCTCCTTCTACAAATTCGCGCCAAACAGCACCACGTCGGCCCAAAAGAGCATATTACCCTGCGTTCCCTTGCTGACGGCTTCAATTTTATTCGTCAGGCAAAAATCCTTCTGGCGGCCATCACTCTGGACCTCTTTGCTGTCCTTCTCGGCGGAGCCACAACACTCCTCCCGATCTTTGCCAAAGATATTCTGCATGTGGGACCAGAGGGCCTCGGCTGGCTACGCGCAGCACCATCCATCGGCGCGGTCTGCGTCGCTCTCTCGATTGCACACCTGCCACCATTCAAAAAGGCCGGGCACACACTTTTGCTGGCCGTTATCGGCTTCGGCATTGCGACCATTGTCTTTGGCCTCTCTCGCTCATTCTGGCTCTCGCTGGCAATGCTCTTCCTGTTGGGAGGCTTCGACAATATCAGCGTCGTTATTCGCAGCACATTAATGCTTACGAAAACACCTGACGAGATGCGCGGACGGGCCTCGTCGGTCAATAATCTCTTTGTCGCTATGTCCAACCAGCTCGGCGGCTTTGAATCCGGTCTGACCGCCCAGCTTTTTGGTCCTATCATCTCAGTCGTAGGTGGAGGCATCGGCACAATTCTGGTTGTCCTCGCAGTCGCCTTTCTCTGGCCAGAAATGCGCCACCTCCGCCCACTCGACACCACCGAAAACCCACCTGCTCAGCGAAGAAGAGCTTCAGCCTCAAAGCATCGACGCCATGTAACAAAAACAACCAATCAATCGTGTACTACTCTGTCAATCATTTACGAACCTCTCGTAGGGCAGTACTCGGCTCTGCCCGTCTCCTGCTCGCCAACGGTGTTCTTGCCGGATGGCTCTACCCTACCATTACGCTTTGACAGAATAAATACTACTGAAACTTTTAACATGATACCTTACAACTAAAAGAAAGACATCTGGAATGAAATGGTTGTCTTACCAGACACGATTTGAAGAGTGAGGCAAAAACGACGACAATATCTTGATTAGAACTCCCTTGGCTCGCCGCGAAATACTACAGGTAGGGACCGGCTTGTTCCTGGCCACCTCGTCGAGCGATTCTCTCGCCTTGCAAAAAGAAAGTGATGGATACCTGCTCTATGCAATACACACATCTTGGCCGCACCGGCCTCCTGGTAAGCCGTCTCTGCCTCGGTACAATGAACTTCGGCCCTCTCACCTCCGAGCCCGATAGCTTCCAGATCATGGACCGCGCCCTGGAGCAGGGCATCAATTTCTTTGATACCGCCAATGTCTACGGCTGGAAAAAAGGCGAGGGCGTGACCGAACAGATCATTGGTCGCTGGCTTGCCCAGGGCGGCGACAGACGAGAAAAGGTTGTCCTCGCCACAAAGGTCTATGGCGATATGGGCGATTGGCCCAATCAGTCCCGCCTCTCTGCCCGTAATATCAAATCTGCCTGCGAGGCGAGCTTGCGCCGCTTACAGACAGACCATATCGATCTTTATCAGATGCACCACCTGGACCGCAATACGCCCTGGGAGGAGATCTGGCAGGCTATGGAACAACTGGTACAAGAGGGCAAGATTATCTACGTCGGCAGCAGCAACTTTGCTGGCTGGGCCATCGCCCGTGCAAACGAGCTTGCCCACAACCGTCACTTCCTTGGCCTGGTCTCTGAGCAGAGCCTCTACAATCTGAATGCCCGTACCATCGAGCTTGAAGTCATCCCCGCCTGTGAAGCCTATGGCATGGGAATTATCCCCTGGAGTCCTCTCGGTGGCGGCCTGCTCGGTGGCGTCCTTAAAAAATCTGAACAGGGACGGCGCACACAGCCCCAGGTGCAAAAGATGATTGAGGAGAAGCGAGGTCAGTTAGAGGCTTACGAAAACTACTGTAAAGAGCTGGGCGAAGAACCCGCGAACATCGCCCTTGCCTGGTTGCTCTCAAATCCAGTGGTCACAGCCCCAATTATCGGACCGCGCACCAATGAGCAGCTCGATAGCATGCTCCACGTCCTTGATATTAACATTACCCAGGAAATCAAAGACAGATTGGATAATATTTTCCCTGGTCCTGGTGGGGCCGCTCCAGAAGCATACGCCTGGTAACTTTTTCTTTATAGACAAAAAGAAGAAAGAGTAAATGAGGAGAATACTGCTCATTACTCTTTCTTCTTCCTAGTGCATAAACACACAACCTACTTGGAATAAGTCGTGTGTTGCATTACAATACAGTGTGCTGTATCCTGACGCTAAGCTATTCAGAGATGAATGGGCTTGGTCACAATTTCCTAGAACCTGTAGAGGATTGAAACTAGCGCAGTTCGGCACTGGCACCAGTATCATCCGGCGTATCATCCGGATTGCTCAAAGAACGATGCGTCGTGCTGGTAGTATAAATGCTCTCGTGTATTTTAACGTGTGTTGCTCCATGTGTGCGCATAACCTGCGCCGCATCTTCCAGACCCGTCGAGGTTTTGACGGTGACAATAGTACGTCCCGCCTCCAACTCTCGCTGATAGGCACGGGCATCGCTCTCGACTACACCCATACTCATCAAGGAATTTACCAGCCCACCCGCCGCCGCACCAATTGCCGCCCCGCCCAAAGTTGCCACCAGAATCCCGCCAGCCACAGCCGGACCAAAACCAGGAATCAACAGTGCAGCCGCTGCGCCCAACACACCACCAACAACGCCTCCGCGTACCGCTCCCGAAGCCGCATCAGAGACCACATCCTCAGTTGTCGTCGCCGTCATCGCACGGCTCAAAAAGCCCGTCTCATTCTCCCCAAATCCTGCTTGCCTGAGAGCTGCCAGCGCCTGTTTTGCCTGCTCTAGATCCGCAAAAACTCCCACCGCAACCGAGCTTTCTGTTATTGCCATAATCCTTGTTCTCCTTTCACCTATACCATGCCTCTAACACGATACAAGACTAATGACCGATACACCACCACCTTGCAACAACAAAAATCCGAACCAAAACCAATCCCATCAATATTAAAAGGATTTCATGTGTAACAAAATCACGCCTATGAAGACTCTCTAGTGTCACCACTCATGGAGATTGGTATCTATCATCCTGATAGAAGTTATCAAGAAATGTCTCATTTGTCTATAGGATACTTGCGCTCTCTTCCCATTCTTGGATTGGAGAGAAGAGCAGATAAAAATATAAGTAAAAATACTAAATATCGTCTATCAAAAGGAGCTAGAAAATGTTTCACTTCTCTCAAAAAGCAAGAGTGCTTTTCTCTGCTGCTGCGTTGCTGCTGTTTCTGCTCTCTGCATGTAGTAGCACAACCGTCTCGGCATCAAAAACCACGCCCAGTGATGCACTTGCCAATATCCAGCAGGTGCATACTCAGGCTGCGTTCTCCATCTGTACTCACCCTCAATGTACAACCCTATCAGCACCCGTTTACCGTCTACGAAGTTGGACAAGCCATGAGTCAAGTGGTCGCGACAGGCAATGATGGCCTGGGTCCCGGAGACCCTATCACCGCCACCATCAATTGGGGAGATAAGACAGCGCCAACGAGCTATACCTTCGTCGATGGAAGAACCTTCCAGATAGCAGGAGCACACGCCTATAACCAGGTAGGCAAGTATACCATTACCGTGACCGCTGCGATTACCGCGTTTCAACAAAGCGTATCGGGAACTGGCATTATTAACGCCGTTCCACCATACGTGATCAACGTCAAGAACATCAAGTACAAAGTTGGACAACCCTTTAGTGGGGTCATCGCAGTGGGTACTGATCCATTCCCGAACGATCCTTTGACAGGCACAATCAATTGGGGGGATAATACAACTCCGACCAGCGTGCAAGTCACCTCCTCTGCAAACGGAGCCTATCAGGTGAACGCAACGCATACCTACAGCCAGACAGCTATCTGGACGATCACGGTCTCTCTCTCAAGTATTCTCGTTGGACCCATCGCAGGGACCGGGGTCGCAATGTTCCCTCCCGCCTTCACTATCAGTTCTGGCAAGATCACTTGCAAACCGGCCCCCTGTTTTATGGTACCGTGGCAACGATCATGGGAACCATTACAATAACCCTGGGGCTCAGGATAGTTATCAAGTGGGGGGATGGAACAAATAGCAAGGTACAACCGGGAGGCCCCAAAGGAACCCTGCTGGTGAAAGACAATCATGCCTACAGCCAGACAGGCACCTACTCCATCACGATCACCGCCACGGACAAAGGGACAGGGGAGCGAGAGAGCACAAGCGGGACCTTGATATTGGCATAATAGTGCGATCAGAAAAGTGGGTTAATGCGATGCCTTTGCTCCATCGCATTAACCTTTAAATTAATTTATCCAAACGAACAGTTTTGTCGGTCCGAAGAGGCGAGAGAAAGCAGTATAGCTCATCCGTGCCGACCTGCCTGGGAAGCTGATCCACGAGAACGATTAATTTTGTGGGTAAAAGACAGTCTTGATCTCTGTCCGCCTCGCCGAGCAATTCTCTCGCCCCATAAAATGAATTCGTTGGAGTTGGTGGCTTGTCCCCGTCCGCCTCGCCCACCACCCATTTTCCCTTTTTAGAGCCTCGCAAATCAAGACGATCACCGCACGGCAACAGCTTTAAGCACGCCACGTCCGCCGCAGAACGCGAACCCAATTCCCATACGCGATCTTACGCAAAGACTTCTCGTCATAGCCATGTGCCTGCAACGCCGCCATCAACTTCGGCAATCCTGTCACATCCCCCAATTCCTGGGCCGGCGTAATCCCCCCATCAAAATCCGAAAACCAAAACCAACACCATCAATGCCAAGACGCTCCACCAGATACTCAATATGCCAAATCATCACTTCCAGAGGTGTATTCGGGTCCTGGTTGCATCCTCACGCAGGTCGGCGACGTCAAAGTTCAACCCAACAATCCCGCCTGAAGCTTTAATCGTCTCTAACTGGCGATCGGTGAGATTGCGCGTAGAGGGGCAGAGTGCATAAGCAGCCGAATGCGTCACAACAAGAGGCGCATCCGAAAGCCGGGCAACATCCCAAAAACCCCGCTCATTCAAATGCGCCAGATCCAGCAAAATCCCCAGACGATTACATTCCTGCACCAATCTCTTCCCCGCCTCAGTCAACCCTGGCCCTATATCAGGCGTATGTGGAAACCGGAAAGGCACCCCATACCCAAAATCGTTGGGCCGACTCCATACCAGACCAAGAGAGCGCAACCCCGCCTGATAAAATACTTCCAGAGCGTCAAGCGCCCGATCAAGCGCCTCTGCCCCCTCAAAATGCAGGACAATTGCCAGAATGCCCTTCTGAAGACAATCTTCCAATTCGTCAGCAGTACGCACAACTTTCACCTGCCCCTGCGACTCCCTTTCCAGCCGAAAAAGACGCGCAACCATAGCAAGCGTATATTTTTGCGCAAAGACGGGATCAAGAGCAGGCAAAGGACGTACCTCATATCCAGTCTCCGGGTAATTACCAAATTCTCCCTCATACGTCTGCTCCCAGTGAAGAGTCACAAGCAAAGATAGCGAAAAAGCCCCCAGCCAATCCCCCACGCCTGGCACGCGGCAAATCTAAATGCCCTTCCTCGCTCTCCACAAAAAAGCTCCGCCTCTTCCCGCCCTCCACTCCATCTAGATGCGTCAGTGTATCATTATGTCCATCAAAGATCGGCAAGAGAGAGTCAACACCCATGAGCACAATTCTCCTTATTTTGTAGAAACTACGTTCTTAATTGTACTCATTTTCTTCACGGTCTACAATATCTCAAGAGCAGGTGTTAGGAACCTTTTGCAATCTTTCATCAGCTTCAAAATGCTTCCTTCATCCAGTACCAAATAATAGAAGGTGATTTAGGATAAGCAGGTGCTTCTCACCTCTTTATCCTAACAAAGA
>CAVZQK010000034.1:0-99871 GCA_963777355.1 uncultured Chloroflexia bacterium | reverse complement strand
GCGTTGTAATCCAGATCCGTTTTCTTTGTCAATCACCTTTTCTTCTTAGAGATCCGGGGCCGCCAAGCCGTGTTAAGACACCGTTTCCTCTGCTGCTGCGCTATGAAGAGGTTTCAGAAAGTTGCTTCTCAGACAGGTGAAGATGGTCAAGGCCATCTGCTCTTATCGACCGGTTACCCTGTGCAGATACTCGTTGATCGGTTGCACATCAAAGCCGCCGCTGGTCAGACCGATGTACCCATCAGGACGCACCAGAATCACAGCATCTCGCCGGATGCCATAGAAATGGTAGGCGTAGCCATCGATGTCAAGCAACGCGTGATCAGAGGGAACCAGGATATTGCCTCCACGCGTGATGGTATACGTATGCACGATCTCTTTGTAGCAATCCGGTAGTTGCAACACAGGCCCATCGGCAAACGTCAGCAACGTGAAATGCGTCCCACGAAACAGCTCGAAGAGTCGGCCTCGCTGCCCAGTAGAGGAAAAAATGAAGGGCGAATCAGGCGCACGATCTCCCGCACGAATGCCCGTCGTATCATCAAGATCGCAAGCCAGGGGACCACCTCGATAGCTAATGCCAAGTTGTGAGAGATCAGCATCTCTGCCCGAGGAGACATTGATATAATTTTGTGCATTTCCAGAATTGGGGCGAGCCAATTTCTCGTGATAAATCGTCGTAGAAGCCAGAACGCCCTGGGCCACAGGAAAGCGTTCAGCATGATAGCTCTCCAGTACGTCCTCAGGAGCACCATGTAGCACAGCAGCCAGTTTCCAGCCCAGGTTGTAGGCATCACCAATACCGGTGTTCATACCTTGTCCGCCTGCACCAGAGTGGACATGGGCTGCATCTCCAGCAAGAAAGATACGGTCATGGCGATACTGCTCAACCATACGAATATTCGGTCGCCAGAGAGAGGCCCAGTGCAGTTCCTTTATCTGTACGCTCGGTAGTCCTGCGCGTTCGTCAAAGATGCGTTGACAGGTTTCCACTGAGAGATCGTATGCATCCGAAGACAAACGAGCCTGAAACACCCATAGATGGTCGTAGCGCATGTGCGACAAACCTACCAATCCTTCAGGTGCATCCATCCAATAGTGTCCATAGTGAGGGTCCAATCCCTCTACCTCGACACCGGCGTTGAGATACCACTCCCCTTCTAACGTCTCGCCCAGAAACGAGAACCTACCGAGGTGACGCACAGTACTGTGTCCCCCATCGCAGCCCACCAGATAACGGGCCTGGATCGTTTCCATCTCACCGGCGTGGATCACCTGCGCCAGTACGCAGCCGGACTGCTGTGTCACCGTTGACAGATGGCTATCGAACTCCACCTGGATGTTCTTCTGGGCCAAATTCTCTTGTAAAACGGCCTGTGTATTGTTTTGCCCGATCCAGAAGCTCCCACGATAAGGCCTGTCAATGGTTGGTTGGTTGACCGCCTCGGATGCTTGATCAACCTCACGCACACATTGCTCTCGCGTATAGAAATGCATCAGCGGGTTACGCTGACCGCGTACATGAATCTGATCGAGTACACCCAGGTCCTCGAAGATTTCCTCCGTACGCGGCTTCAGCCCTTTCGCACGCACTTCGCGTTGCATAGCGACGCCTCGTTCGACAATACGTACGGCAACGCCGCAGCGGGCAAGGCAATTCGCCAGGGTCAAACCAACCGGCCCAGCCCCGATAATCAATACGTCAGTGCTCGATTTTTTCTCCATGATCTTCTTTCCTTCTATTCATTGATCGTTCGTTGAAATTTGCAGGCAAAAATTTTTCGGCCTCACCGAGACCATACACGGGTGGTGAAATCCACTAATCGTTCGATATACTGCTTGTCATCGGTACCATCATCCTCTACAAAGAGAGAATGGACGGTAATACCCGCAAAGAACTGCATGAAGGCAAAACGCAGATCTATTTCACGTATCTCGCCTTGTGCCATACGACGAGCGAAAAAATCATACAAAAATTGCATTGGAGTATCACCTACAGCCAGGGCAATTATCCACTCCTCCCGTCGTAGCCAATTTCTCTCCCGCATGATGATCTGAAACCACTCTTTATCCGCAGTAAAGATTGTGGTGCCGACACGAGCAGCAAGCAAGAGGGCCTCCCGCAATGAAAGGTCATCACGAAACAGGGGAGCCAGAGCTTCGATTTCGGCAACTCTTGCCGCCCGTCCCTCTCGTATGATGGTCTGCAAAATTTCCAATTTTCCTCCTGGAAAATAGTGATAGGTCAATGCCTCAGCTACACCCAGCGCTTTATTCAGCGTTCGCATAGAGGTGGCATGATAGCCATCCTCGGCAAACAACTTCTTTGCGACCACAAGGATTTGCAGTCGCCTCTCCTGGGCTTTGATATCGCGACTGGTCACTCTATCCTTTTCTTCAGGCATACTACCCACCGCTCATTTCCATCGCGGATGTTCATTCAACGGACGTTGAACAAATACTACCAGAGAAAACGACCCTCTGTCAAGTCGCCCAAAAGTCTTTTTTCTGCTGGCATGAAACGCAGCGTGATACTATCGAGTGAGGACTCCCTAAGGTAGAAAGTAGGTATTTATACCAATAGACAACCTTTTGAATTTTTTCCTATACTCTTAATAGGAAATATTTGCAAGAACTATCTATTCTCAATGAAAGTGAGAGACGTGTTCTTTTGTAGGGTGACCATCGTAGACATGTGTATCTTTTCTTCTTCTGTCCTCTTTGCTATATAGAGAACGTCCTGAAAAAAGTTGTGGAGGATCTACAACATGCATATTCCTGATGGCTATCTTAGCCCGATCTTTTCTCTTGGAAGCGGGATTATTACGGTTCCTACCTGGGCAGTTGCCGCAAATCGTGTGCGAAAAGTGCTCAACAATCGAACCATTCCCTTGTTAGCTATTTTTGCCGCATTCTCTTTTACGATTATGATGTTCAATGTCCCCGTTCCAGGGGGTACAACGGCCCACGCGGTTGGGGGAACCTTGATTGCGATTGTTTTAGGTCCCTGGGCCGCTGTACTTGGCGTCAGTACGGCTTTAATTATTCAGGCGCTCTTCTTTGGGGATGGTGGGGTGCTGGCTATCTTTACCAATTGTCTAAACATGGGCATTATTCTTCCCTTCGCAGGCTACTTCACCTACAAATTGATTGCAGGCAAGTCGCCATTGCTCTCAGTCCGCCGGGTCTGGGCCGCAGGCATTGGTTCTTACATTGGCATTAGCATGGCCGCCCTTGCCGTTGGAATCGAACTTGGGCTACAACCCTTGCTCTTTAGTCAGAACGGTCATGCCCTCTATAGTCCTTACACCTTTGGTATTGCTATCCCTGCGATGTTACTCTCACATATGCTTGGTGCATCTCTCGTTGAAGCAGTCGTCACGGCACTTGGAGTCGCCTATATCCAGAAAAACCACCCTCAGTATCTTACCTCGCTACGTAACATCGTTGCGGGCTCCGACATTGCTGAAGGACAGGCAGAAAGCAGACCACTCTGGCAGATCTTCGCGATAGGTGTGGTATGTGCTATCGTCCTCTTGTTTATTGCGGGATTCATCACTGGTGGCGGAAATATCGGACATCTCTTTGGAGCTGATTGGTCCCAGGTAAATTGGCCTGATGTCGCGATTATGCTTGGCATTGTTGCAGTCATCGCCGTCATTCTGATTCCTCTGACCTGGTTTCTCATACCAAAGTCCATTCGTAAGATCGCAACCGCATTTGTGACCATTGCGGTGATTGCACCCCTGGGCCTTATTGCACCAGGATTTGCCTTTGGTGAAGGCGGGCCTGATGACGTCAAAAAAGCATTTGGCTATATTCCGCAGGGGCTCCAGCAACTTTCAGGCTTTTTCAGCGCACCCTTTGATGGCTACAACGTGAAAAACTCTTTCTTTAATGATCCAAACGCACCTCTCTGGCATATGGCTCTAGGCTATGAGATTAGCGGCATTGTTGGTATTCTGATCATTGGGGCCGTTGCCCTCGGTATCGGAACGGTACTGAAACGTATGAATCCCAAACAGAGAGAGGAGCCAGTGGAGACAACCGCATGAGTACCAAGCATCCACTCAACGAGAAAGAGCGAAAGAGGCAGTTTGGCTGGATAGAACAGACGATCTCTGGCATCTCCGGGGCAATCGAGCAGGCAGTCTTTACTGAGGAGCACACCCGTAAAAACGGGTGGCTCCAACGGCGTGATCCACGTGCAAAGTTAGGCATGTTCCTGGTCACGGTCATTGCCGCCAGCCTCTCACAGTCACTCCTGGTTTTACTAGCGTTCTATCTGGTCCTGCTCTTCGTAGCGTACATGAGCAAAGTCCCTTTTACTTTTTTTGTGCAGCGCGTCTGGATGGGCATTCCCTTTTTCGCAGGGATCGTTATTCTGCCCTCTCTCTTTTTTACAGAAGGTCCACGTCTGTTCGATCTCTCATTCGGAATGATTCATTTTGGTCCCTCACTTATGAGTCTTCTCAGAGCAGCCGTTTTTGTCATTCGTGTGGGAGTCTCCGTTTCTCTCGCCATTCTCTTGATCTTGACGACGCCCTGGGCCGATGTTATGAAAAGTTTACAGTCATTACACGTTCCCCAGATGTTTATTTTATTGCTGACAATGACCTATCGCTATATCTTTCTCTTTCTGCACACGGCAAACGGCATGTTTGAGGCACGCAAGAGTCGCACAGTAGGTTGTAGCAGTGGACAGGAGCAGCGTGGCTGGATAAGCAGTTCCATGACCAGCTTAATGAATCGCTCTTTCAAAATGAGTAATGATGTCTATGCAGCAATGGCGGCCCGTGGTTTCCAGGGGGAGATACGTACGTACAGTGCATTTCATATGGAAACGACTGATTGGTATGCATTGCTTGGCGCTGTCTGTCTTGCTTGTGCACTATTCCTCCTGGGAAGGTTCAATATACTATGAATAGGGTCAACACACATAGCTCAGAAAATCTGGTGTTTCATCTAAAAGGCGTGCGCTATCTTTATAATGGTCGCCAACTCGCCCTGGATGGTATCGATCTAGATATTACAAGCGGAGAGCAAGTGGTCTTACTTGGCGCGAACGGGTGCGGGAAATCTACTCTGTTGAAATTACTTGACGGCATTTATACTCCCTCTGAAGGGGTGATGCGTGTTCTTGGTCGTGATATTCAAGCCATAACTACTGGCGAAGACGCTTTTCATTTTCACCGTGAGGTTGGGCTGGTCTTCCAGGACCCGGATATACAATTGTTCAGCGCAACGGTCTTTGATGATGTCGCCTTTGGCCCATTACAACTCGGTCTTTCTCAACAAGAGGTGAAAGCACGATGTGACGAGGCTATGGCCCAGATGGAAATAACACACCTGGCTCGACGAGCTCCCTTTGAGTTATCTGGTGGTGAGAAAAAACGAGCTGCGATAGCCTCTGTTCTTTCGCTCTATCCACAAGTTATTCTCCTTGATGAACCAACTGCGTCGTTGGACCCACGCACAAAGTGGGTCTTAGTCACGCTTATCCATGCCCTGGGTGAGGCAGGGAAAACCGTGATTACGGCAACACATGAGTTGGAGATTGTCCCGATTATCGCTCAGCGCGTGATCGTTATTGGCGAGGATCGTCGTATCCTTGCTGATGGAACTCCAGAGCAGATTCTCACGGATCGTGAGTTGCTCATTCGGGCAAACTTGATTCATCCTCAGCTTCATGAACAGGGTATGTATCAAAAGCAAATCCAATCGGTTTCTACAATAGATCGACCAGTGAGTTAGAGGATCAAGAGATGTTACAACAGGAGAGCAGCAATAAGATAGCCAGATCACTTGAAGAGAAGAACGAGGCTCTTCATCATCGAGGATATCGTCTGACTCCACAACGTCATCTCGTCCTTCAGCTTCTTCAAGAATCGAACAATCACCTAAGTATTGAGCAGCTTTTTCACCAGGTGAAACAACGGTATCCCAATGTCAGTCTCTCCACGATTTATCGGACCCTGGATCTGCTCAAAGAGCTCAAATTTGTACGAGAAACGCTCTTTCCTGGTGAGCAAATCAAATACGAACTATTTTCAGAGGAGACACATCATCACCTGATTTGTCAGCGCTGCCAGGCGACCATCCATCTCACTCATCCTCTTCAAGAGGACTTGCTGAGTGCCATTCAAACAGAACATCACTTTCATCAGGTAAAAATGGATGTAATGTCCATTGGTTATTGTGATAGCTGCTGGCAGCAAGAAACTACTAGCCCTCATTCTACTCCACTCCCGACAAGAGACGCTGTCAGATAAGTTTTTCCGTCAGGAAAATACCTGAGGAAGAGAACAACTGCGATCATGCAAATACCACAGATCTCCTAATAGATTTTGGAACGTGCAAGGCATAAAGTAGAAACAAGTCTCTTCTCACAAAGATAAGGACAGGTCTCTCTTCCAGGAAAGCTCACAGTACAATCGACTGCAAATGGCGAGCAGGTAGAATACAACCACCATCTTCTTTATACCTATGCGAGCGATAGTGGTCCAGGTCAGGTTACCGGCAATGGAGTCAACGCCTGGTATGTTGCTACCCCTGATCTCACCTCCCCTACAGGGTCCTTGTAGGAGTCCTTTTGAGTCTGGACCTTACAGTATAAAACTAGGTACATCTCCTAATAGAAAGGCGTGCTACTTAGCTCTATACTATAAATGGATACTACCTCTTGATCAGGTTGCAATGATTTACCCAGAGAGGATACTTACCAGAACTGATATGGATGGGTAATATCAAACACTATCATTTCTAGGAAAGAAGAGAGGAGTACAAAGCATCTTCATTGGTCTATCCAAGCTATGCTATCTTACAGACCATTTAGCTACTCATATATATTGTGCAACCCTTGAAAGGATGAGATCGCTTATGCTACTCTCACGGAAACGCTTACGCCAAATTATTGGAGTTTTGTGGCTCATTGATGGACTGCTTCAGTTACAACCACAAATGTTTACCATGAATATGGTCAATGGAGTGATGGTTCCAACACTTCAGAATCAGCCTGCCCCTGTTGCTGCTCTCCTCCATCAAATCATCTCTATTACAACAGAACATCTTGTGCTCGTGAATCTCATCATTGCTTTTGTACAAATTATACTGGGTATTCTCCTCCTCTCCGGGCGCTGGGTACGAGGAACAATTATCGCGTCTCTCGTCTGGTCACTCATCGTCTGGTTCGGAGGTGAGGGCATGAGCATGCTCTTTACTGGTCAGGGAAGTCTTCTAACAGGTGCGCCGGGGGCTGTGCTCCTCTATCCCCTGCTTGCATTCCTGGTCTATCCAAGAGCGGGAGAGGACGAAAATGGTCTGATTACACGCAAGGCTTTTCGTTGGATTCTCGCAGGCTTCTGGTTTTTTGTTGCATTGCTCCAACTCCAACCCTACTGGTGGCAGCAGGGTCAGATTTCTCAAGGAATAGATGCTATGGTGGGCCAGGGGGGACTCAACACATTTTTGGTAGATCCTCTGCTAAAAGCACTCTCCAGCAGCACCGCACACAGCGAGATTCCTCTGAATATTGCGATTATCATCATCTGTCTAGGGTTGGGTATTGCCCTCCTTGCCGTAAAAGAAGAGCAGATACGTCCCGTCTTGATCGCCTCAATTGTATTCAGCATCGTGATCTGGGTGGGAGCAGAAGCATTAGGCATGATCTTCACTGGAATGGCAACCGACTTCAATTCGGGGCTCCTCCTTGTGATTATGGCACTCGCTTGCTGGCCAAAAGCCTCCCCTGTGTACGCCACAAAGACACAACCAACTCCGAGCTCACAGCAGAGAGAGGGTTCTCCACGAACTGCGTAACCTGACATGCAGTATATAAAAGGATGTGAGAGATTTTCACATCCTTTTACTTTTTGATACTATTGAAGCATCGTGCCAGGATCAGAGTATACTATATAGTGTGAACGTTCCCTTCTCTATGACCGGTCCAGGGAAAATTACGATTAGCACCAGGGCAATTGACTTTGAGCCACAGAAGAGAATACTCTATGTGCAAGTAGTATGAACATAACTAATGACTATGTCCCTCTCTGCCACACTTCCAATTATTGAGAAAAAGGCATTATATTTTCTGTATATAAAAATAGGTAGATATACCAATAGACAGGGTGTCGTCTGCATTACATACTTAAAGAAGTACTTATGCCAATTCTGTAAAAACAGGCTCTCTAGCATGAAATAACAGAATATAGAGCTTTTCATAGTCACTTTTACGTGTGGTTCTTGCTTATCAGCTCTTCTCTAAGGAGTTTGCTATGCATATTCCCGATGGCTATTTAAGTCCCTATTTTGCCATCAGTATGAGTGCAATCACGGTTCCTGGCTGGGCATTTGCCATACGTCGTGTTCAAAAGGAACTTTCTCAGAAAACCCTTCCTTTGATCTCGTTTTTTTCTGCTCTCTCGTTTGTGATCATGCTTTTTCACCTCCCCATTCCAGGAGGTACAACAGCCCATGCCGTTGGTGGGACCTTCATTGCTCTTGTCGTGGGACCCTGGGCGGCAATCTTAGCAATCTCCACGGCTTTGATTTTGCAAGCCCTATTTTTCGGGGATGGTGGTATTCTTGCTCTTTTTACCAATGCTTTCAATCTCAGTATGCTCTTACCCCTGGTCGGATATAGTATCTATTCCATTCTGACGAGAAACACCACCTTACAGGCGAAATGGCGCGTATGGGCTGCTGGTATTGCCGCTTATAGTGGTCTCGCGTTCGCTGCTCTTATGACCGGGATAGAGCTTGGCATACAGCCCCTCCTCTTTCATGATAGCCGTGCGGCACTTTATATCCCCTATCATTTGAACCAGACTATTCCTGTTATGTTACTCTCTCATCTTTTTGGAGCTGGATTTGTAGAAGCGGCGCTCACAGGTCTGGGTGTTGCCTATTTACAACACTCCCATCCTGAATACTTGCGCGGTTTCTCTGTATCTCAGAGAAGACCGAAAGAGAGCGTGAGACAGAAGTATCCAGAAGAGATTTTTACCAGTGTGGAACATACGAGAGAGGAAAAAGAATCTCTTAGGGGCGGGAATAGGTACTTCTCCTAATAGACAGCGTTCTTCCGATACCGTACGCTAGAGAAGAGATAGGGACAAGGAAAGAACTACTCTTGCTATCTTTCCCTGATATCATAAAAAATTCTACGGATTTATCAAATGGGAGTATTGCCAATGATGAGAAATTCTCAAAGCATGGTGGCTTCTTTGACAAACAGTGCTCATCTACTACGAGATAGGAAGTCTCGCACACTTTGGAGTGGAAGTCTCGCCTTATTTGCTGCTCTGCTTATGCTCCTCTTTCTTCCAATCACGGCTTCTGCCCATGCCGAATATGTCAGTTCCGATCCTGGGGCAAATGCCATGTTGCAAAAGGCACCTTCTACCATCACCATTCATTTTTCCGAAAATGTTGATCCTGCGGGAAGTGATATCCAGATTTTTGATGTAGATGGGAAAATGAGCAGCAACGGTCCGGCTCAGGTGGATCATGCCAATCTCACAACTATGACAGTGGGTTTGAAAGCAGACAACTCTGAAGTCTATGTCGTCAACTGGCACACGGTTTCGGCGGTTGAGGGACATCATGATAGTGGCAGTTTCCGCTTTTTCGTCAATATCAGTCCGATGCTACAAGGTATGCTCAATGGAAAGATGTCAGGAATGCCAGCGAATGGTTCACAGGGATCGATGGCTTCAACATCGGCAAACGCAGCGGGTTTCCCACTCTGGTCCATTCTCGTCGCGGCGCTTCTCGGCTTGTTGGTAGGTGGAGGCGCAACCTTTCTCTTTGCGCGTCCAGCCCTTCAGAGGCCGAACAGCCGAACAGCCCTTCCTGACAAAAAAACACAGACGCGTGTCTAGCCAGCAAATCTTCTGCCGAAAGAATACCGTGCAGGTGACGTTTAGGAAGAGAAGAGTACAAAGATATGTGCTCTTCTCTCGTTTTTGTTGAGTGAAGGCGATACCGTTATGAATCAGCAGAATAGTACCACTCAAGGAAAGAAGATTCGGCTTCCGTTGACCTTCAGCTCTCGTCTTCTTTTTGCCTTCCTACTCAGCAGCTTCCTCTTTTCGCTCACCTTTCTTCCCTTTGGGCCGCTGAAAAATATGATTCCTTCTGCTGCGGCCCATGCGTACCTCCTGCAATCCTCACCAGAGGCCAATGCCGTTCTTCAAGCTCCCCCACAGCAAGTTCTCCTCTGGTTCAGTGAAGACCTCAATCCTTCTACCTCCCGTGCCGTGGTGGTCGATACGACCAATCGGCAGGTCGATAGTGGAGATGCTCAGGTTAGTAGCACCAATTCCCGTCAGATACAACTGGGCCTGCCATTGCTTCCCGCAGGCACTTATGTTGTGGTCTGGCGTTCACAATCCGCAGAGGATGGACACATCGCCGGAGGCTCATTTCTTTTTCGCATCGCGCGACCCGATGGCACGATCCCACCCATTCCCGCAGTCCTGCCAACGGGACATTTTCCAGGAGCCGCAGGAAGTGGCGTGGGAGGAGGGACAACCCTGGATGGTCCAACGCTTCTGCAAACACTGATGAACTGGTTGGCTGAACTGCTGCTTGTGTTCTGGATAGGAAGTCTCTTGTGGGAAACATGGATCTTACCACCACGAGAACAGACTGATCCGGCAGTAAAAGCCGCAGCAGGCGCGGCGCAACAACGCTTTCTCCACTGGGAGCCACTCATCCTCTTCGGTCTCCTCCTTGCCGATCTGGGAGTAGTGCTGAGCCTGGCAGCTCAACTAGCGGGAAATTGGTCCGGCATGTTTTCTCTCCCTCTGCTGCATGCAGTGCTTTTTGGGAGCCATTTCGGCCTTCTCTGGTGGATACGTCAGGGTCTTCTGCTTGCGGTACTTGTCTTTTTGCTGCTACAACGCACGCATCTGCCTGCAAGCAGTGAACGCAACTCAGAAGCTACGCATCACCAATTGACAGAAAAGCACGCATCACGACAATGGCAGACCGCCCTTTCTGAAGTAGTGCGCCAGTTTCCCCACGTACCTTCTCGTCTTCGTTCTGGCTGGCTAGCAAGCTCCTGGCAAAGAAGATGTGAACTAGGGCTTGCACTCCTTCTCCTCAGTATCTTCGTGCTCTCAGGCCATGCCGCTGCCGTTCCAGCATCACTGCTCTGGTATACTATGAGCAGTGATTTTTTCCATCTGCTCTGTAGCGCCATCTGGGTAGGTGGCCTGCTCTACATCGCACTCTTTCTCCTGCCGTCACAGAGACAACAGCCTCTCCTCAAACGCGCACAAGTCATCTCGCAGGGCATTCCAGCCTTCAGTGTCCTGGCAATACTCAGCGTCGCCATTCTGGCGATCACCGGTACCTTCAATACAACGTTCCATTTAACTGCACTCAATCAGTTCTGGACGACCCTCTATGGCGAAATTTTACTCGTGAAAATTGGCCTTTTCCTGCTGATGATCAGTATGAGCGGCTATCACGCCTTCTTTTTACGGCCAGAATTAACCAGCATTCTGCCAGAATTAACCAGCATTCTGCCAGAAGAACAGGTACAGATCCTCTCCAGACAGAAGAGAGAGGAGGAGAGAGAAGAAGGTTCTCAACAGACAACAATCACCCAAAGAGATGAGAGGAGCACGTTTGCTGAAGAACACCACATGCACATGCTCACGAACAATATTATGACCTGGTTACGTTATGAGGCTGGAATAAGCGTGTTAATTCTGCTCTGTGTAGCACTCCTGGCGACATTTGCGGGAACGTTGCAGCCTCCTCCCCCAATCGCTGCACGCTCGACCTCAGCACCTCAAGGATTTCTGCAAACACAGACAGTGAACGGCTACTCAGTAACGCTGCAAGTCACACCAGATCGCTTTGGTCCCAACACCTTTACCATTCATGTCACAACTCAACAGGGACAGCCGGTGAAGGGAGCGGCGGTCCTGGTGATCACAGAGATGTTAGACATGGACATGGGAACTGATGCCTTCCAGGTCCAACCTCTTTCGGGATCTGAGGGGAACGCCTTTGGTGGGCAGGATGTGCTCACAATGGAGGGACACTGGAAGGTGGTAATCAAGATGTTGCCACCAAACAGCCAGAAGTTTCTCCTTTTTACCTTCCTGTTTATGGCACAATAACTCTTTCTCTGCTGAGAAAAAGACCAGGAATTATTTTTCTATCAGGAGCACGAAAAGGGGTATTTCACTACCTGGTATCTCAATACCTTACGAAGAAATGCCTACTTGGTCTCTGAACATTTTTGAAAAAAATACTGACTTCTCCCAATGACAATGAGAAGCTTCTTTGCTAACATAACGGTTGTGAAGTCGTTTAAGAAAATATGTTGCACACAAAAGAGGATAGGTATGGTCCCATTTTACTTTGTTTCCACACAAAACGTCGTCAAAACGGCAGTAGCTGCCGTGTTATTTTTTGGGTTGATGCTTCTCGCTGCCTGTGGAAGCACAAATACAGGGACAATCACAGAGACACCTTCAGCAAGTGACTCTTCATCTACTCCGGCACAGGCAGACTTAGGGAATACTCCCAGCCCTGATTTTCAGCTTTCTGACCAGAACGGCAAAATGATCCATCTCTCTCAGTTCAAAGGTCAGGCCGTCGTGATCTCGTTCTTGTACACGCATTGTCCTGATATGTGTCCACTGGCGGCAGAAAAGTTCCATCAGACGCTTGTCAACCTGGGTGCTCAAGCCAAACAGGTTGCAGTTGTCGCGGTAAGCGTCGATCCTGCACACGATACACAGGCAAGTGCGCAACAATTCTCGACTGTTCACCAGCTTGATCAGTTTGCTAACTGGCACTTTTTACTGGGCTCGAATCAGCAATTACTTCCAGTATGGAAAAGTTACAATATTTATACAGATGCTGAGAATGGTTCAACTGCACAGGGGCAGGCTATTTCACATATGGGCATCCTCTACCTCCTTGATAAAAAGGGACGAGAGCATTGGATGCTACCAGTGAACTTTACCCCAACACAATTAACTGACGATCTCAAGAGCATACTCTCATTGTGAACCTCAGTTTGTTGTCAACGGGTGTATAATTGAACCACATTTGAAAAAGAAATAACTATATGAAATTGTGCAATACTGCAAAAAAGTTCTCTTGGCTGTCAGAGATGTTTTTTATGTGAGAGAAGGAGGCCTGAAACAATGGCGAGAACAACAACAAAAGGCACCTGCCATTTCTGCCACCAGGTTTTTGGCAAAACAGCTATGACCCGCCATCTCGGACTATGCCCTCAGAGGGTCGCATCTTTTGCTGCTGGAAAACCTTCAGCGAAACCAGCACGATTGCTGCATCTACGTGCAGAGGGACTCCATGCTCCAGCCTATTGGATGCATCTAGAAATGCCGGCAGATGCTTCCCTGCAAACGCTCGACAGCTTTCTCCGAAAAAGTTGGCTGGAATGTTGTGGCCATCTGAGTCGCTTTGAGATTCATGGAACCTCTTACTCCTCCTATGTCGATCCTGAGTTTGGGGATAAAAGTATGCAGGTGCAGGTGGGGAAGATTTTGGAAGTCGGAGATCAGTTTGTACATGAGTATGACTTTGGCACGACCACGGAGCTTCGCTTGAAAGTGCTAGCAGAACGAGAAGACACGGTGAAAAAGAAGTCTATCGAATTGCTCGCCCACAATCTCCTTCCTGAGATTCCGTGTGATGGCTGTGGCAAGGCGGCAACCCAGACATGCTCACAGTGTATCTATGAGGAAAGCGGTTGGCTTTGTGAGAGCTGTGGCAAAGAGCATGCATGTGGTGAGGAGATGCTGTTACCAATTATCAATTCACCGCGTGTAGGGATGTGTGGATATGATGGGCCTGGGCTATAAGGTCCACGATCCTGCATCTCTGCCTGCGTAATACCCTCCAATGAGCGGCTCTATTGGTCCCCTCTCTGGTAAGTACCTCATCACTCATGCTACACTAGAGGCTGAGTTAAAAGACACTTCCTTCTACTCACTCTCTTCCACCGTGGTCTATTGGTAGTACTCACAGAAATGGTGAGGTTTTGTCATGCAAAAGAATGATCCTGTCACTCTGCAAAAGGAGAAAGTCAGGCGATTCACAGTACGGTTGCATCGGCAAGCGTCAGGACAATACACAAGGATGATGGCGATTTTGCTGGGCTTGATCGTTTTTTATCCTCTTCTAGGCTGTTCCAATGCTCTACACGAAGCAGTCATACCTACGCCAACAGCGACAAACAAGGTAGTACCGTCCCAACCCCAAACTTCCACGAGAAAGCTGGTCTGGAGCGACGAATTTGACGGACCTCGCGGAGCCCCGCCAGACCCCAAGAAATGGTCCCCTCGCATCGGGGGCGAGGGATGGGGAAATAAACAATTAGATTATGATACGAACAACCAGAACGTCTATCAGGACGGACAGGGGAATCTGGTGATAGAGGCCCGCAAGGAGAATCCCCCCGGAGTATCCTGCTGGTACGGCACTTGTCACTATACTTCCGCTCAGATCAGCACAAAAGGTCATTTTAGCTTTACCTATGGATTCCTCGAAGCGAGAATGAAGATTCCCTACGGCCAGGGCCTCTGGACGGCATTCTGGATGCTTGGGAACAATTGCGATACCGTTGGCTGGCCTACTTGTGGCGAGGTTGATGTTATGGAGAACATCGGCAATGAGCCACGTATTGCTCATGCAACGTTACACGGGCCGCAGCTCTATACAGGCCCTTATCACCTCTCTTCTGGTACGTTATCTGATGATTTTCATGTGTATGCCATGCTCTGGGATACCGAACATCTCTATTTTCTGCTGGATGGCATGACCTACTATATTCTTGACAAAGCAACGCTCAAAAATCAGGGCGATTGGATCTATGACCATCCTTTCTATATTCTTTTGAATATTGCGGTTGGAGGTACCTGGCCCGGCTCACCTAATGCAAGTACTGTTTTTCCTCAGAAGCTCTCTATCTCTTACATAAGGCTCTATACAAATTGAGCAGAAAATATGCAATGCTTGCGTTATGAATAGGTAAGCATTGCATAAAGAGAAAACTATCGGACGAAACGACTCATCCAACCTTCTTCCTAAGATAGGGGATCAAGGTATTCTTCTGAACCATAGCTGCTTTTCAATTTGGCGGGCACCCCTATCACTGTCGTGTGTGCTGCCACATCGCTACGCACCAGCGAATTAGCGGCAATTACCGCATCATCACCGACAGTTATTTTTCCCACGACGACCGCATTGGCAGCAATATAGACACGATCGCCAATCCTGGGCATACCGCGCTTCTCTCCCCGTCCCGATACTCCAACACTCACGCCTTGCGAGATATTGCAGGTATGTCCGATGACCGCATCCTCGCCCACAAAGATATTGCCGAAATGACCAATGTAGAGGCCAGGCCCAATTCTTGCTTGATAGGAGATCGAGATGCCCGTTGTCACTTCGATGACTTTTAACCAGATAATTATCAGGAGCAAGAGAGGCGTTTTCATCTGCACTGGAAGATGAGAACGATAGATCGCAGATGCGATACGATACTGCAAAAGAGCCCACAAGCCTTGCTCGGTAAGGAGAAGCCTCACGAAAGAGGCATTCATCCTATGGCTTTTATAGCGCGTGATATCTCGTTTATAGAGCGCCCACCAGTGGGTTGCCTGGTAAGAAGGTAGCTCATCCTGACTATCACGAGTCTCTCTCTCATACATTTTCCTCATGGCTTCTACTACATCTTTCACGAAAATAGATGAAATCTGCATCACGGCTGTATCATGCAGTAAGCGAACAGTGATACGGTGCAGATCCATCGGACTGTCCTGACAAAGCATGGAACGTGACATGAGTGGTGCGATACTCTGTACCAGGCTTGTCGGCACGGTACAATAGGGCTTCGATAAAAAGGCTTCCGGCAGCGCCAGGCGTTACAGGCACGATCTGAGTCCACTTCTGCTGCGGTTGCAGGGAGATCGAGGACCAGACGTGCGTCGATGCTTTATTCACCAGCATCACGACCTGATAGGTCTCAGCAGTCGTTTCAAAGCTCTGCACCCCAATAGAGACGGTGCAAGCCTTGTTCGCCTGCTTATCCTGAAGCAGCCAGAGTTGCGTAAAGCTAGGCGTTGGGGAGAGCGGTCTCACAAGGGAGAGCCAGACGGCCAGAGCCACGATGAGGACCGCCATTCCAAACAGGAAGGAATCTTGTGGCGTAATATGGACGCGTGAAGCCACGGCACGGGCCGGATTTTGGGGAAGATCCTGGCTGCGAAAAAAGATCGTCAGCGCAACAAACACCACTGTTATGAGGCCTAACGAGATCACCCACGAGAATCCCACTAATCCTATCGAGAAAAGATTGAGGCCGAACCCAATCAACACATCAAGCGCCAGACTTAAACCAAAGCTGAGCAAGATCTTATCGACATTCGAGATAGAACGGCCCAGTATAAGATTGGGTCGCCGAATGAGACGATTGGAGGCTTCTGGCGTTTGTTCTGGCACACGCCTGCGGAAGAGGGTCTGCGTCAAGGCATACCCTGGTAAAAAGAGCGTCAGCGGGAGAGCGCAGACAATACCAATGAGTAAGGGACGATTGGGAAATTGCACCAGTACGATATTTATCCCAACAAGAACCATCACGATCACAAGATCAAGATTTTTGAAACGCATAAGCGTCCCCCCCATCAATGAGCGTAAGCTCGACAGAATAGACACACCGCCTGTTGTTTTTGACCAGCAGGCAGCAAAGAAGCATTTTTCGTTGAAAAAGACGGCCAGAGTCTTTAAAGAACCAGAACCGGAAGCTGCTCAGAATAGTTACGGGCTTGCTCCATTGAGCAATGGTCCTGTATCATAGAGCACAATATCACCACTATCAAACAGCCTGTTCACACCTGTCATCGTACTGAATTTGGTGAGGGCTTGCCTCTTGATAATGCCAGTCGGATGGTCATTTTCAAAATACAATCCTTCTAAGGGCAGAGCTGTACTGATACGCGTATCAACCACCAGGTAATGGATAGCGCCGTATTGCAGCAGCGCAACATACGATGCATCAAAGGTGGGCGTAAAAAAAATTGGCGAAGCATCGACATTGTCACCGAGACGAGTCACCATCCGCTGATCACCAAAGGTACTCAGGAGCATCTGATTAATACGATCAGCGGCGATCCGATTATTGGGACCAAGATGGGCAAGGCTCCAGGTTGCAGCCTCAATCCCCTCCGGCTCGACGGAACGTGCATCGGCAACCACCAGATAGGGACCAGGAATCGCGCTCAAGTTTGGACCAGACCCCACGGTAATTCCGCCGAGAAAGATCAGCGTGATCGCCCCCGTGACGAGGGTTATAGCACGCCAGGTGAGCCTGCGGGTAGGCCAAAAATGGGTGATGAGCATGGTGAGCACATAGGCGATGGGCAAAAAAAGGAAGGCCGCTGCCCGGTCGGTAATCTCTGTCCCAAAACTGGTGAAACGAAAGGCCTGCGTCAGAGGATAGGAGAGCGAGGCTATACCAAACGTGATGGCCGCCGCATCCTCATTGTGCAACCGCTGCAGGACCAGCAGGCCAAAGGGAAGGCTAAAGGTTACAAGAACGACGGCACTCGTCATAAACACTCTGTCCCAAAGAGGCGCAACCTGAGCAGAGCTGGTAAAGAGGGGACGAGCAACGAGATTCCCGGTAATAATCTTTTGGAGTTGCTCGAACGAGCCCCCAAAGTACTGGGAGAGATAGCTCCAAACGGGATTATGGGGAAGCAGAAAGGCATAGGCGAGCGAGAGAACGAGGCCAGCCACGGTTATCGCTAGAAGCTGCATGCGCATATCGCGAGCATCTCGCTTAAAGAAACTGACCACCGTCCATAAAAGAAAGAGACCATCAAAGAAGTAGCTGGTCATATGATGGGTAATCGTCACAGCAAGAAGAATGAGCCAGGCACAAAGAAAGACCCAGCGATGATTTTTATCGGCATTTCCATACCGTACCAACACATACATCATCAGGATGGCAAGCGGCAGAGAGAGGGTCTCGTAATTATAGAGGGTATCAAAAAAAAGAAAATGTGGATTGACCATATAGATAATCATTGAGATACTTGCCATACGGCTTGAATTGGTTATATGCTCGTAAAACAAGAACAGGCCTACGACCATCAACAGGCGCGCTGCGGCGATGACGATATTGCCTGCATAAAAGGTGCTCAGCCCAGTCGTAGTGCTGATCGCATTTGTCACGATTTCTAAGCCGGGATAATATGGACTTACGGGCAGCATAGAATTTTCGCTAAAAAGATGGCTGGTTCGGAGAATATCGTCAGCAGTTCGGCTATGCAAAAACTCGTCAAATCCTGAAAAGTGCAAGGGGCTATTCATAAACTGAATAAAATAGGAGGAGCCAGCCAGGATAGTAAGCAGGCAGATTCGTTCCAGGCGGGTGGGCGTGCGGGATAGGACGTGCACGAGGTTAGGCACAAACATGACGAGCAGGCCGATAAGAAAACAGAGCTCAACAAGTGTGTAGTCATATCCCCAAATAGAGACATAATAGGAGCCAGAGATAAGAAGAAGGCCAAAAGCATCAGCAAGCGCGAGAAGTGGGACTGCCCCCAGTCCCGTTTTGGCTCTGACAGCTTGCATACCCCGCGTAAGCAGCCCCTCCGGTTGAGGCTCTTGCAAGCGAACCAGGCCCGCGCGAAGCACTCTCCCCACAATTCCGGCTTGCTTATCGGTTGTTCTTTCCAATGGTGCAGGAGGAAATGCCATTGCTTGCGAAAGTAGTTGATCGATTTGAGGCGATTGATTGGGTAGAGGTTCAGGCAGAGTTTGCTGAGGAAAAGAAAGATCAGGAACACCGGGAACAGGGCGAGATACAGCAGGGACAGGGAGGGTGTTCTGCTCGCTAAGAGAAAGCGAGCCAGACAGCAGCTCATCGGGCGGAGCAGCGGCAGAAAGGGCGTCTTGCTTCAAGAGTGGCTTGTGCAGAGGCAAGCCAAACAGTGACAGATGGATACTCTGGTTATGAGTAGGAGGATGGTCCCATGAGGACAAACGTACAGGGGCGGGAGCAGCGGGATGCGAGGTGGTATCCTGGTCAGCAATAGGGAGATGACGAGATGGCACGGCAGCGTTCTCGCTCTCTTGCTGGTGCTGAGGCATCCCTGATGGACCTTCTGTTGTCATGATCTTATCTGCTTCCACTCTCTGTCAGAGTATGTACACTGGTTGTAGCTGTTCCCACTAGCTCCCTATACACCTGCTCGAAGCGTGATAGCACCGCTTGTGCCTGGAACTGGAGAACCCTCTCTTTTGCCAGCTTTCCCATCTGTTCCCTGCGTTCGGGATGATCGAGCAAGAACTGGATAGCGGCTCGAAGCTCTTGAGGATCGCCAGGAGGAACCAGCAGGCCGGTCTCGCCCTCGGCAACAATATCGATCAGGCCACCGCTTCGCGCAGCCACAAGAGGCTTCCCCATAGACATAGCTTCCAGGGCAACGATGCCAAAGGGTTCCGCCCAGGTTGAAGGCACCAGACCGATCAAGCAGCGTTTCCATGCCCCCATCACGGCATCGTGCGGCCAACTTCCCATGAAATGCACATTCCGCAGAAGCCGCTCATCCAGATTTGTGAGCAATGGCCGCCCTATAAGCACCAGGGGAATCTGTGTCTCCATCTCAGCATAAGCCCTGAGTAACACTTCTGCCCCTTTATCTTGCGTCACATCGCCCACAAAGAGCAGGAAATCGCCCTTTGGCAACTGTGCGAGGAGAGGGTCCTCATCATCGTCCAGCGTCTCTATATGATCTGGGACGAAATTTGGGATGATCTGGTAAGGAACCCCATGTTTGTCCAGTTGGTTTCCTTCGGCTACAGCCTGACTTACCGGCAGAAACATATCGGCGGCCTGCCGCGCTCTCTCCGCCCAGAAAAAATTGCTAAGGACCGTAAGCGGCCCTTTGCTGAGGCCATAAAATTGGGTACCACACTCCAAACATTTTGTTACATGAGGGCCTGTGCAGCGTGTTTCCTGGCGGATAAGGCGTTTTTGTACGCAGACATGGCTGTAATCGTGGAGAGATACGACAAATTTAGCGTTACTCCACGCTTTCAAGGGCGTAAAAGAATGGACGATCCAATTGTGAGCATGCACGATCTCAGGACGCTCCTCTCGGAGAATACGCCGCAATTCACGCAGCACAGCGGGATCGGGAAAGGGCGGAGAGTAGGTGCGCTCACCCTCGCTAAAGAGCAGGCTCATCTGTTGCATGCTAGCTCGCACACGGTAAATACGCACCCCCTGAGACACTTCAAATACTGGGAAGCCTTTCTGCCAGAGCGTCACCACCGAAATGGTATGGCCCCTGGCCGCCAGCTCATGGCTAAGATCGGTCACAAGACGCTCTTCTCCGCCAACTGTCGGCGGATAGAAGAACTGGCTAAGCATTAAAATACGCATGGCTCTCTCCTGGCTGATAGCGCACATCGTCGATTTCGTCCCTTTGACGCTCGTATCCTCAAAAAGTGTGTTCTACGCTTTTACCCCAACCAGGCGCACGCATGTGGGAAGCGATACACGGGCCAACGCTCTCCTCACAGAAAGAGGAAGATAGCTCAATAGCCCTTCCTGCAATTGTATGCAGAAAAGCGGCCATCTGAAATAATAGCCCACAGCCCCGATATAGACCCACACCTTCGAGAAACCAGCCCGCTGGAAAAGTCTACACAGCTCGGTATAAGTATATTCCTTTAAATGGAATCCGCTGGCCTTTACATCAAAATATCTCGATACATCATGGGGCCCATTCAGCCCGTTTGGCGTAATACAAATATACATCCCTCCCGGCTTTAACTCCTCATAGATGCTTTTCAGTTGCTCTAGAGCATCTTCAGGGTGAATGTGCTCCATCACCTGGTCGCTATAGGCAACGGTTGCCGGTTCGGACAGAGAGGAAATGCTAAAACCGTCGAATAAGAGCGCTTGAAAATTGTCTGGTCCCTTGACGCTTTTGATTACCTCCTCAGAAACTTCTTGAGCATAGACCTGCTTGACGTATTGGGCGGCGGCAAGTGAGGTGACACAGGTGCCAGCACCCACCTCTAAAAAGACCGTGTCTTTGCGCAAAAAGCGGCGCAGAAAACGCCACTGAGGAGAGGCCGTGACTGCGGTTGCTTGCTGGGCATGTTGCCGGGACAGTTCTGCATAGAAAGGAACACGCAGGTTAAATTCATTATAGATAGCAGCATAGAGCTCTTTTCTTTGCTCACGAGAAGAAGCTCGTAACGTGCTAGCAAGCTCCTTCTCAATTTCGTAATGTTCTTGCAACTGCTCAGGAGTTCGCTGCTCCCGCTCTTTTTTCATCCTCGTACGTAATTTCGTCTGAGCTTGATGGGTTGAGTGTATCGTTAGCATGGAGACCTCTTCTTCTTTCATAGGCACCAGAGAGAGCTAAATGTATCGCTGGCATAGTCTCATAGGAAAGAGCATAAATGCATAATTCATAGTTTCAGTATTCTCTGTTCATGCTCTTTTTTTGACCGATACAGGAGATACCTCTACCAGGATAGACTATCTAGCACCTTCATAACACTTCGTCTTCAAAAATAGTACTAGTATCATGTCTCCTTTGGACAAAACGCTGTTCTAGCTGGGAATCAGTTATCGGCGTACTACGCTCAGCATGAGATTGCACAGAAAGAGACTCAAAAGACTCTAGCCTGGCTTTCTTCATTCTGGCTTTCTTTATCAATTTCGGTCTCTGTTGAGCAGAGGGCTTGACGGCAGGCAGGCGGACCGTTTCTAGAAGCCAGGCAGGTTTCGCATCGAGATGTTTCTGGTCCAGAGAGGGTTGAAGCGCCACATTCATGAGCCAGAGCGATTCAGACCCAGAGTAGCCGCTTCCAACTGCGGGCAAGAGGGCGGTGTCTATGAGCCAGAGTGGTTCCGCCTCTTCCACTGTTTGTGTGTCCGACTGCTTTGAGAAAACCACCCGATAGAGCGTAGGGAGCATAAACACCGACTCGATCGCCATTGCCCCCACCCAACCCAGACTTAAACCAACTAAACTAGCAACGTGCGAGCCATAGGCCGCCCCCGCCAGTTCAAGCAGGCCACCAGGTGCCATCGCCAGAAGAGCTGGCGTGATGCGATCTTGAATACGGCAAATTGATATATAGTGATTCTTAATAATGAGCGGGAAGGCCCCCATAGCGAGAATCTGCAAAGCCCAGGTTGCCTCCGTGGCATAAGAGCTACCGAAAAAGCCGAGCATCTGCTTCGCGCCAAAGAGGAGAAGCCCGATAGAGAGAATACTTATCGTAAACGCCAGACTCAGGGTTGCCCGCGCCCTATTTTTCAGCGTCGCTTGCTGAGCCGAGTTCACTGCGTGCAGGACCATTGTCAAGGCACCAGGGACCACAAAGACGAAATTTGCCAGCATCCAGGCTACATAAAACCAGGCATTGGCCTGCGCCGAGAGCATGATCGTCACCAGAATGGGCAGGATCAAAGTAGGAGCAGCGAGGACGAGATTGAGCAGATGATGCTGCAATGCCGCAACGCCCAATTTGCGCAGCAAGGACCATTGCGGGAAATAGCTAGCGATGCGCCTCTTCTTCTTCCCAAGAACAAGCCATACGAGAGGCACGAGCGAGATCACATTTCCCACAGACCACGTCGCATAAATGCCCATGCCACCAGTCCCCGCAAACATACGGCTGACCAGAAAAAGGATAACCAGCTTTCCCAGAGCAAAAAGACCATTCCGCCACAGCTGTACTCCGCCCATCAAGAGTCCAATCAAGGCCCTGATCGAGTACCAGAGTAACGGAGGTGAGGCTAACGCCAAGAGCAAAAAGGACCATCGTCCCGAGATTTGCCCGCAGTGGAGAGAAGTTGGCGGAGATGGCAGGAGCCACTAAAACGAAGAGGAAGCCCACGCACCCACCTATTGCACAAACAACGATCAGAGCAGTACTGATGAGTGAGCCTGCCCGCTCTGGCTGGCGAGGCAGCTCTGTGATGAGGAGCGTACCCAACCCCATCAAACAAAACGTACCGATAAGCGTCATCGCGGAAATGGATGCCGAACCAATGCCCACATCTTGCGGCGCAAAGCCACGAGCAGCCAACCACCAATAGACAAAGCCCAACCCGGAGGTCACTCCCCACGTCCCAATCAACGATCCTGCATTGATAAATAACGCCTTATTCCCTTGAAGCCACTGCCAAAGTCTCTTTTTCATCGCGCCGCGTTTTCCTCAAGAGCACGAAATCCACGATCGGTGGAAGAAAGCGCCCGTCTCCTACGTATGTACCCAAATGCTCCAGAGAACAGCCCCTTTACTTCTAGCATCGTCAAATCGCCTGGATAACTGCGGGATTTCTTTTTATTTTTGGGAGAGCGTACACTTAAGGCAAAAAAGAAACCATAGGGTATCTTGCTCAGAAACTCGAACAGAAGCCACGGATGATCGAGGATATTCTTTGTCAGATACGCCGCTAAAGCCAGGCCATAACTGTAAATCTGCTTTCGCAGCTCACTATATTCACGACGATGAATATGACGAGCCAGCGCCGTAGGCTCGTAGATCAGGGTATGCCCCTGCCTGATCACCTGGAAGAAGCCTGCGATATCCATACCCGCCTGCAAGGCCGGGTCGAAGCCGCCAACACGCCGGAGAAACGCCGGACGAAAGGCCATGCTGGCTCCAGTACCGAAACGCCCAGCGCTGTAAGGATATAATGGCTCCCGCACAGCATGATCGGCCAGATCATAGAGACGTCGCTGAAATCCTTTACTAAAACCGCCGTACTCCTCGAACCAGATCTGGGCTGGCGTTTCTAGCTCCTGGGGCAACACCATCCCCGTCACACAGGCCACATCATCGGCGAGACTGAAGGCCCTGACGAGTTGAAGGAGCCAGTACGCATCGACGATGACATCATCATCGGTAAAAGCGAGAATCTCCCCTCTCGCCTCTCGTATTCCCCGATTTAAGCCTCTAGAGAGCCCGGCACGCTCTTCGCGAACGTAGCGCAGGTGTGGAACGTTGCCATAGGCCTGCTTGAGAAGATCGGCAGTAGCCTCAGTGCCAGGGGCATTATCCACAATGATCACTTCATAGCGCGGATACGCGAGTGCCAGGAGTGCAGGGTAGACAGCGAGCGAAGGATGCTGGCCGATCATGCGTTGAAACAATCACGCTGACAAAGGGAGCGTTGGCAAGAAAGGCCTCGCGCTCCTCGATGCAGGCGGCGGGCAGCGAGCTTCTTATGCCACCAGGCTCAAGCCGCGAAACGAGCGGCAGGCCGTCCCGCCGAAGATGCTCGCTAATCTCTTCCTGCAAAGCATCCCAGACCAACGGCAGATACTCCTGAGCCGAGAGCTGCTCGCCCTCCAACGGAAATTCTACCATTCCTAAAGGAGCGTCATGAAAGCGAATCAGGCAGTGAGCACGTTGATAACGACGCCCTGTCTCTTCACTCCAAGCTGACAAAACGGGGAATGGCCGCTCTAAGGCTATTTCTTGTACAAGAATGGCCGTGAGTGCTGCGGCTCGATCTACAACAGCAGACGACGGCTCTCTTGGCGCTGTCAGCAGAGTCATGTTCTCCTCCCCTCTCTAAGAAACTTTTGGGCGCATAACACATTGCACACTTGTTACGAGCAACGAAATACTCCCTACCAGATAACCAAGAGTCGTTATCGTGAGTCCAGCGATAATAGCTCCGGCACGCAAGAGACCGCCGGGCTCCAGGCGGAAGAAAGTATCGGCTACCCCACGCACAACACCGCTCGGTAGAACGTTTCAAGGTATAGGCTCTTTCAGAAGAGAGCGCCGTTGAGGAGTTGTGTAATTTGACGAGGCTGGCTTTTCCCAGACCTTCATCATAGCAACGCCAGACAAAATAGCCCCAACGTGTTCGATCTGGAGAAACCTGATGCTGAACGATCGCAGAGGTGGCATAGAGCCAGGCACTGTCAGGCATTTGCTGAGAGACCCGGATACAGAACTCCGTCTCTTCGTCGCCTGCATAATGCTTGAACCACTTCAAAATGCCCTGAGCCGTCTCTGTGCTTTTGTCACAGCCAAATGATTTGCGAAAGCCCCCCATTGTCTCCAGGATGCTCCTGCGCATAGACATATTAGCGCCAATAACATTGCGAATGCGCATACTCCCCTCGGTAGGCAAGCCCCGATAGCTACAACCTATCACCCAATGAAACTCATGAGGGAACCACTTGGGACGGCACGCTTTCCAGAGAGGGAGAATCCTCCCCCCAACACCAGCAATCTCTCGATCTGTATAACAGGCAACGAGATGCTCCAGCCAATCCTCTTCGGCAATAGCATCATCGTCGAGGAACGCGATAATCTCTCCCTGGGCAATTTTCCAGCCGCTATTCCGTGCGCCAGAGAGTCCTTTCTCGCCACTATTCTCGATCACCACAACATTCGAGAGATGTTCCTGGACACGTTGCAATAATGCAGGATTATGGTCGATAACAACAATAATATCCTTCGCCGCCAGAGTCTGGCGTTGGACAGAAGCGACAGAAGCGACTACTTCGTTCCATCGCTTTTCGGTATAAGCACAAATAATAACAGATATAGCGTAGTTGGAGACACTCATCGCTGCTCTATCCTCTTCTCACAGGGCTATATGCTACCAGGTTCACCTTCTTTTGCATCACAGGAAGTGCGCCACTTCTGCGCTCTCTTACAATCGTTTGTAAGATGCGCAACCCATCGCGGAAAACGTTGAGATTACTTTCTCCATAAACACGGATATATTCGCAGCTCGGCACTTCAATAATTCTGAGATTCGCTTTATGGACACGCAGATTCAGAAGTGTCTCAATCTCGAAACCGTCGCAGTCCACTTCTATATGATTGAGGCAATGTCGCCAGAAGGCGTTGTAACCGTAGCACAGATCACTAAAGCGTGTACCGAAGAGGAGGTTGACCAGTCCGCTTAATGCGTGGTTGCCCAGACGTCTTAAAAGAGTTATATCGTGGCTTCCTCCATCTTTGAGGAAACGTGAGCCTTTTGCAAAATCGTACCCTTGCTGCAATGCCTCCACAAAGCGCCTGATCTCCCCTGGATCTGCCGAGCCATCAGCATCCAACATAACGATAATATCGCCAGTACAGGCTTCAAAACCGAGCCGCAGCGCGTCTCCCTTGCCCTTTTTTTCCTGGTTAATGATACGAATAGCGGGATAGAGCCGTTGGGCAACGGCTATCGTGTCATCGTGCGAGTGACCATCAACGAGAATTACCTCACTCACCACGACAGGAAGAAGCGGTAAAACATGAGGAAGATTTCTTGCCTCATTCCTTGCTGGAATGACAACGCTAATACTAGGATAGTGCTGGCTTTCTTCCATAAAAACCTACCACAGTCCACAAACTATATTTCGATGCAAACGCCTAAAAATCTCAAGAAATCGAATACCCATAAAATAAAATCTATATTATAGGAACATCTCTCTTTGATCAGAAATGTTTATACCATAGCATTTCTTAAATAAAGACCTCTTACTACGTCTACCACCTCTTTCCTTTTTGTAGGGAAGCACTGAACTCAATCTGGATTGCTCATCTCTCTCATCAAAATATTTTGTGGAATCACCACCATAGAAGAATTCATGAGAAGCTAGAAAAAAATATGCGTGCATCCAAATTCGCTTCATAAAGGAATTCCCTCAACCTTCCACAGAGAGCCTACATCGATATCCATGCATATGTCAACGCTAAATTCTTAACCGTTTTTATCCTCTTGTTAAGATATCTTAACTTTCTTAGCATATATCTCCGAAAATGCCTACAAATTTTGTTAGGTATAAACAAAAACTAGAGAGGTACCTCTGTTCTAAATAAGGAGAATGCGTATTTCTCTATCTATAGACATAAGTACATTAATGAAATTCTCATACTTCTTTGCAGCAATATGTTCTAAAGAAGCTAAAATGAACAACTGAGAGGGCTCTAGGAAGCACAAGTTTGGCATAAAAGGAGCTAAAAGAGAGGGGTTTTAGTATATTCCTATTTTTTTAGTATTTTTTATATATAATCTTTATTATTTCATATATCTTTAGTAAGTTTTTTATTAAAATATTTTTCCGTTACTTTTACTTCAATATATTTTTATATATGCAGATACCTATAAGATAAATTTCTTATTATATCCTCTACATTTTGTTAAGATATCTCAACGCTCACGACAGAGGGAAAAGACGCTGCTAAAGATATAAAGCTATCTATGATCTGGCAGTGCCAAGCTTTGAGGGTTAAATGTAAATACGATCATGAGATGGTAGGAAAATACGACAAGTATCTGAGGTACACAGGGGTGCTCTTGGATCACGCGATGCGCTCTATAGGCGAACAGAACGACATTGAGGCGATCCATGATCCTTCACTTTCCCTCACAGAATGATCGTATTTTCCTACCATCTCATGATCGTATTTACACGTAGCAATAGTCGGAGGCGAGAAAGTCAGGACTGACAAGTAGAAGAATGATCGAGGACATCTCCAGACGCTGCTCAATGTCACGGGTACATTCGCTACCGCCAAGTACCAGGAGGGCCAAGTTCTCGGCGGAACAGGTGGCCGATGATGTTTTGCTGATCGTCATGGAGGGCATAGCTCACCTGGCTCTCGATACAAAACGAGAGTAGCGCGGTACCCGCGCAGACATGCTGAACAGATCGCCTCGTCGCCAATACGTCCTATTTTGAAAGCATTGAGCCCGCGTTTGAATTGCTGAGCGCGAAAGCTGCGAAAGATCCACTAAATCGGGGGAAGATCATCTTCGACGGCTCCCAATGTTTTCAGGGAGCTGCGTTGTGCTGGCGTGATGCCCTTCACACCACGAATATTCATGCGCTCATAGGGCCTATCGCTACGCAATATCTGACGACACGCCCCCGTCTCCACATCCCAGAGTACCAGCGTTCCATTATCGTCGCCACTGGCGAGCAGGCGGTTGTCCGGGCTGAAGGCCGCCGCCCAGACCTGCCCCCCGCGTCGAGAGAAGGTTCTCAGAGGAGAGCTGCTCTTCCTTTGCTCCCCCTCCCCCCCCCAGGTCCCATAGTCTGATGCTCTGCTCGTCGCTGCCACAGGCGAACATCGTTCCCTCAGCATTGAAGGCCAGTGCTTTCGTCCAGCTTCCATGACCCTGGCTCCCTACGAGCTCGCGCCCACTTCCTCCTCGCTCGACCTCCCACAACGTCGTCGTTTCATCAGCGCTCCCGCTCAGAAGCATCGTTCCCTCACACCTGAAGGCAAGAGCCCCTATAGGACTGTGGCTGCGGCGGCTGCTGCTACTCTGCAAGGTCATCAGGCAGTCTCCAGTTTCGACCTCCCATAGCTTGATCACGCCATCATCGTCACCGCCGGCAAGGAGCCTTCCATCAGCACTGAAGGCGAGAGACCAGACAAAGGTGCCATGTCCTTCCAGATGGGTGAGATCATCAGCTTCCCATTCCTCTTTCTTGCCGATCTTCCACAACCTCACCGTGTGTTCAAAGCCACTGCTGGCAAGCATACTCCCATCAGGACTGAAGCAGACAGACCAGAGCATGGTAGTAGCTCCATGCAAGGCTCTCAGACAGTGGCCGTGCTCTTCTTCCTCTCCACCACCACCACCACGATGATCCACCTTCCATAGCCTGATGATCTGGTCGTCTCCACCACTGGCAAGCGTCTTGCCATCAGGGCTAAAGGCCAGCGACCAGATACGGCCCGCATGCCCCTGAAAGACCTTGAGACGCTCGCCGCTGTGCGCATCCCACACGTGGATCATTCCGTGGTCGTCTCCATGCACCAGCACCTTCCCATCCAGACTGAAGCGCACAGCGCAGATCACGTGGCTATACCCTTGCAGCGTTCCCAGGCGTTTTCCACTCTCTCCATCCCACAAGTTCACTTTTCCTCCATAGGAGATGCTGGCTAAGAAGTTGTTGGGACCAAAGGCGACGGTACTGACCCAGAGAGGATGACCGGGAAGGGTCCTGAAGCGCGCAGGGCTGCTTTTGTCGGCCAGTCTCCATACTTCCACCTCTCCCTCCTGGCTCCCAACGGCCAGCAGGGTTCCCTCTGCATTGAAGGCAAGGGAAGCGGCTTTCGTTGTACGGAGTTGAAAGCTGGTCAGGCAACGCCTGCTGGCTGTCTCCCAGAGCTTGAGCTGGCCGTTCTCGTCACCGCTCGCAAAGACGTCTCCAGATGGACGGAAGGCCAATCCCATCACCAATTTGCTATGTCCATGCAGAACATCCAGACACCTTCCGTTGCCCGCGTCCCAGACACGCACGGTCTCGTCAAGTGCCCCAGAAATCAGGAGCGTGCTATCGGGGCTAAAAGCAATGGACCAGATCATCCCACGATGTCCACGTAAGATCCTCTGCTGACACCTTCCCTCACGCATCGCCCAGAGCCGGATCGTCTCATCATCGCCCGCACTCGCCAGCAGCGTGCCATCAGGGCTGAAAGCCAGCGCACGCACCCATCGTTCGTGACCTGAGAGAACGCCCAGGCACTCTGCACCTGGCGCATCCTCCCCCGGCAGTTCCCACAGTTTCACCTCACAATCATAGCCACCACTGGCAAGCAGAGGAGGAGTAGCGGGACTAAAGGCCAGCGCCCAGACCATACGGCTATGTCCCTGCCAGCTCAAGAGCGCTTTTCTCTCAGCGAGACACCAGACACGGATCTGTCCACTGAAGCTGCCCACCGCCAGATAGCGGCCATCAGGGCTCAGCGCCATCGAAGCAATACTTTCAATCGGTTCCATAAACACGGTCTCGCGGAAAGATGCGCCGCTAAAATTGGCATCCTGGGCCTCTCTCCCCTGCAGAGAGGCCTGGCGAATGGCAAGCCCAGAGAAATCAAGCTGCTTGAGATGGCCTTTCAGACTTGCCAGCAGGTTCACCAGGTTCCCGCCACCATATCCCTGCGTCGTCACCGGTCTCTCCTGGAGAAGACGCACCAGCCGCTGCAACTGCTGCTCTACCTCTTGCTCACTCCCTAAATACAGCAGGAGTCGGCTGAGCACCGGCTGGATGAGCATGCGTGCCTGGCTCTCGCGCACAGCGTCGTTACTCTCTGCCTTCATCAGTGCATGGCTCAGCAACAGCTCAGGGCTTGCCTTGCTGATCTCCTCACACACCTGCTCTACCAGTCGCTCACCCACGTACTCCATCACTTCTGCTTGCAGCGTAAACATGGCTCCTCGCTCTCCTCGTTCGATCAGACAGCGCCGCCGCAGCGCGTGTAAAGCGGAGAGCACTTCTTTGCTGGAGAGCGCCTGGGGAAGATCTGCGCGCAGGGTCTCCAGAGCAACCAGCTCGCTCTCAATGCTCAGCCAGTACATGATCTCCTGTTCCAGGGGCACGAGTCGCGCAAACTGCTGCTCCAGCAACTGCCGCAACGTAGAGAGCGTTCCCGGACCTTCACGGAGAAATGCAGCAATATCGCCACCAAAGAGATCACGCACCGTTGCCGCCACTATCTTGAGCACCAGCGGATTGCCTGAGTAGGACTGGACGAGCTCTTGCCAATCCTCTGCGCTCCCAAAAGATCTTTCTCTGCTAGCAGTTCCTGACTGGCAACCAGTCCCAGTCCGGCGAGTTTGAGGACGCGTACCACCGAGCGCGTCCCCTCTAGTGGCTCAAGTTCGTCTATCATCTCGCGACTGGTCAGCAGCAGGCAGCTTTGATGTGTCGTCTGGGCCACACGCTCAAAGAACCTGCCATAGCCTTCGTATCCCTGCCGATACCTGCCCTCAAGACGCTCTGCCTGGAGCAACGTCTCCACATTATCCAGCACCAGCAGGCAGCGCCTCTTGCGCAACAGCTCGATCAGCAGCAGGCTATTTTTTTCCAGATTGTGAGGGAAAGGGGGGAGAGGGATTGCAGCTCTGAGAGCGCCTGAATGCAGTCGCTGAGCAGTTCCTCCAATGGTGGTGCATTGCGCAGGGAGCGCCAGAAGACGAAGCCAACGTCTGCGCTCATCTCCTGGGCAAAGCGGATCGAGAGCGTCGTCTTGCCAATCCCTCCTCTGCCCAACACCATCACCACCCGGCAGCCCTCGTGCTCTACCCACTGCTTGAGGGTCAGCAGCTCTCGCTCACGACCATAGCACGCTGCAACATCGATAGCCTCTCCCCAATCGGCACGTTCTTGCTGCAGAAGAAGGGAAGAAGCATCCTGCTGCAACCCATCTTCTGCTTCGAGCTTCTCTTGTCTCCCCCGCCCTTGAGCCTGCTGCGGCTTCTTGAGCAACGCATCCAGCCACCTCTCATCAAAGATCGCCCTGCGCCGCGCTGAGCTCTCCCCAGCCTGTTCCCAGAGCGCCTTCACTTCCTCTCGTTCCTGCCCCCTGAAAAAAGCTCCATGCTCCAGGCAGACCTCGATGAACCGCTTCAAGTTCGCAACGGCGGGATAAGCGCTTCCTGCCTCCCATTGCTGGATAGCGCGTTCCGATACGCCCACCGCGCTCGCTACTTGCACCTGGGTCAGGCCGGCCTTCTCACGCACTGTCAGTGCCAGGAGACCAAAACGGTCATCTTTGAGCTTATATCGGCGATGATAACTCATAACAACCTCTCTCTGCACTCCCAATGGAAACCTTTTTCACAAGGCACGAAGAAGAAGGCGACCCGCATCAACCCGCATCAAAAAGCCGAAGTGAGTACGAGTGCTCTCTCTCTGCTTTTTCAGTACACTTCAATGAGACGACAACAACGCTGACGGAATGGTAACACAGGCATTGATCGTCGTCAATCTAGCCTTTTCATGGAGCCTTTTGCCTGAGAGAGGCAGAGGAGCGTATCGATCAATGATCCAGAGAGAGAACGAACGAACGAACGTCATCAAAGGAGAAACGTCTCATGGCAAGAAAACACTTTATTTCTCACCTGGCGCATGCCGAGATCATCACCCCGAAGTTGGAGGAGTCAACAACCTTCTTCAAAGAGGTGATGGGCATGGAGGAGTCTGCTCGTGAGGGCCAGTCGGTCTATCTGCGCTGCTGGGGCGAGCATTACCATCATAGCCTCGTCTTGACAGCAGGTCCCCAACCAGCCCTGGATCATGCCGGCTGGCGCACGCATGGACCCGAGGAGCTTGAGCGCGCGGTCCAGCAGATCGAGGCCAGCGGCCATCTCGGTGCGTGGATTGAACATACCCCTGGTCATGGTCGCGCCTATCGTTTCCGGGGACCAGGCGGCCACGCCCATGAACTCTTCTGGGAAGTCGAGCGCTACGTTGCCCCAGCCGCACAGCGCTCGACCTATCCCGCTCGCCCCCAGCGCTTTACGGGCCGTGGCGTGGCCCCCAGGCAGATCGATCATGTCACCGTCTCGTCGCTGGATGTGATGAAGGATACCAACTGGTACTGCGAAACGCTCGGCTTCCGTTTTATGGAGTACACCGTCCCCGACGAAGTCCCTGACCTCATCGTCTTCACGCAAACGACTACCAACGAGAAATCACATGACCTGGGCTTTATTGCCGACTTCTCTGGTCTCCCTGGACGTCTCAACCACCTCGCCTTCTTTGTCCCTGAAATCAAAGATCTTCTGCGCGCTGCCGATCTCTTGTTGGAGGCCGGGACTGCCATCGAATATGGCCCTGGTCAGCATGGCATGGGGGAGCAGCACTACCTCTACTTCCGCGAGCCCGGCGGCCTGCGCATCGAACTGAACTCCGGTGGCTATCGCAACTACATACCCGATTGGGAGCCGGTCAAGTGGCTGCCTTCTCAGGGATCAAATTCGATGTATCGCAATTCCACCATGCCCAATTCGATGACAGAATCGTTCCCACCAGCAGCGGGACGCTCTTTCCCGGAGCCAGCGGCCACGGCAGGCAAAGAGCCAGCAAACAGCGCGAACTTCTTTCGCACGCAAGGTCAGGGTTGAGGAGAAGATACGACTATGACGACAAAGATACAAACTGTCCTCATCGTGGGCGGCGGCATTGCAGGGATGAGCCTGGCAATTCGTCTCCAACAACAAGGAATCCGGGCCGAGATCGTCGAACGCAAAACCGACTGGACCGTGCAGGGGGTTGGCATCATTCTCCAGGGTCCAGCCCTGCGCGCATTCAAGCAAGTCGGTGTTCTCGATAGATGCATTCAAGAGGGATTTGGCAGCAGTGAACTGCTGGTCGGCGGCGCACAAGGTCACCTGTTTGCACGTTTTCCTCAGCCACCAATTGCTGGACCGGAGTATCCAGCGACCATCGGCATTTTGCGTTCGGTCCTTCATACCATTCTTGCAGAAGCTTCACAAGCAGCTGGCGTGCGCATTCGCCTCGGTCTCTCAGTGACTTCTTTCCTACAAGATGCAAACGCAGTCGAAGTTGCGTTCACCGATGGGACGCGAGGCCGCTATGATCTCGTCGTCGGTGCAGATGGCATCCATTCCCAGGTACGGGAGATGATCTTCGGCAAGAGTAGCAAGCCACTGTATGTGGGACAGGTCGTCTGGCGCGCGAACATGGAACGTCTCCCAGAGGTAACCAGCATCAGCATGTGGTACGGTCCCCGTAATAAGGCGGGTCTCTCCCCGCTCTCGCAGCAAGGAATGTACCTCTTCCTCACACAGAACGTTCCCACTCCACCGCACCTGGAACAGCAGCAACTCCTGGCAGTGCTCCACGAGCAACTGGCGGACTATCAGGGGCTGGTCGCGCAGGTTCGCGAGCGCATCACTGCTCCTGAGCAGATCAATCATCGCCCCATTGAAAGCATCCTGCTCCCTTCGCCCTGGTATCAGGGCCGGGTCCTGCTCATCGGCGATGCAGCACATGCCACCACGCCCCATCTCGCCAATGGCGCGGCGATGGCCGTTGAAGACGCGATCGTGCTCTCTGACCTGCTGGCCTCCTCCTCCTCCGCTGCACCCGTGGAGCAGATCCTGCAGGAGTTTATGAGCCGACGCTATGACCGTTGCCAGATGGTGGTGAAGAACTCGCTCCAACTGGTCGCCTGGGAGAAAGAATCCCTTGCCCCGGATGCACGTTTCGACGAGTTAATTGGGAAGACCACTATGAAGTTAGCAGAACCAGTCTAAGCCCAACAGCGGAATGGCTGGCTTTTCCAGCACCAACAAAAGAAGAAAGAAAGATGAGAAGCATGAGCACGACGACACCTGCTGCCTTCCGGCTGCTGAACTATCGACACCAACGCACTACCGGGGAACCTATCCAGGTGGGGCTGGCATTCGATGAGCGCATTCTCTCTCTGGAAACGCTCGCCCCATTCCATCCAGCCGCGCAGAAACTGCTCGAAGCCAGCAGGTACTCAGAGCTGACGCCGGGAGTGCAAGGGTTGCTGACGAACTGGGAACAGAGCCTCGCACTGCTCTCCGAGCTGGCCGACTTCGTGCTGCAACAGGGGATTGAGCATGCATCCTGGCGCGGAAAACAGCGCTCGCTGCAAGAGGTGTTCGTCCTGGCTCCGGTGCTCCGTCCAACGAAGATGCTCTTTGCGGGTGCCAACTATGAACGGCACGTCAGAGAGGTTGAGAACTGGAAAGAGGCCGTGGCGGGCGCTCCGGATCTGAAAAACTTTTCCATCGAGAAGGCCACCACCAGACCCTACGTCTTCGTCAAACTGCCTTATTGCCTTCTCAATCCCTACGATCCGCTCATCTATCCCCATCCCTATCAACAACTCGATTGGGAGGGCGAGCTGGCCCTGATCATCGGGAAGCGTGGTAAACATATTCCGGTCGAGCGCGCTATGGACTACGTGGCGGGTTTCACGATTGCCAATGATTATTCCCTGCGCTCTCTGAATATGCGTGCGGACTGGCCGGGACTGCGTTCAGACTGGTTTGGAGGCAAGAACTTCGACACGGCAGCCTGCCTGGGTCCCTACCTCGTCCCCAAAGCCTTTCTGCCCAACTACCTGCATCTTGGCAGGCGGCTCATGGTCAACGGCGTGCTCAAGCAAGATGCTTCGACGGAGGGCATGATCTTCAAGCCAGACGAGCTCATCGCCTTTGTCTCCTCCATCGTCACCCTCGAACCAGGGGATGTCATCTCGACCGGGTCCCCTCCCGGAGCTGGTTTTGCCAGCGGTGAGTATCTCAAGGTCGGTGATGTCGTCGAGCTGGAGATGGAAGGATTAGGCCGCCAGCGCAACGTCATCATTGCGGCAGAAGAAGAAGAAAAAGAAGAAGAAGAAGGAGGAGAGCACGCATGAAACTCGCCAGAATAGCCGTTGCAGGCCTCGATGGCCCCATTGCCAGACTGGTGGTCGTTCAACCAGAGCAACAGCGTGTCATCGACCTGCTCAGCGCCGAGCGCCTGCGCCTTCAACAGCAAGGAGCAACCCATGATGCAGCAATCCGTCTGGCAACCGCGCTTTTCCCATCCAGCATGACCGCCGCTCTTGCCCTGGGTGATGCCTTCCTTCTGGCCGCAAAGCAGGCAATAGAGCACGTCGCCGAGGAAGCTATCAGCCCCCTTTCCGCTATCCACCTGCTTCCTCCCCTTGATCCGCCCCTGATCCGCGATTTTACGGCCTTCGAGCAGCATATGCAGAATATGGCTCATCGCTTAGGCCAACCCGTCCTCAAGCAGTTCTATGAAATGCCACTCTATTATAAAGGAAACGCTACCACGCTCATCGCACACGAGCAAGACGTCCCCTGGCCCAATTACACCCAGCACATGGATTATGAACTGGAGCTGGGCTTCGTCATTGGCAAAACTGCTCGCAATCTGGCCCCCCAGGAAGCGTTGACGCATCTCTTCGGCGTGACGATCTTCAACGACTTCAGCGCCCGCGATATTCAGGGACGCGAGATGAGCAGCGGCTTTGGTCCGGCAAAAAGCAAAGACTTCGCCAGCGCGCTCGGACCCTGGATTACCACTCGTGACGAACTGGACCTCACCCATCTCGACATGGTCGCGCGGGTCAATAGCGAAGAGTGGTCGCACGGCTCCAGTGCAACCATGACCTGGAAAATAGAGGAACTGATCGCCTATGCCTCCAGAGGAGAGACCCTTCAGCCCGGCGAACTGCTCGGCTCCGGTACCGTTGGCTTTGGGAGTGGAGCCGAGCAGGGAAGAAAGCTGCAACCAGGCGATCTCGTTGAACTAGAAGTCCAGGGCATAGGCACCTTGCGCAATCGTCTTAGTCAGCCGGAGCCCCCTGGTTGGGAACCAGAGCCACGTCCCCCCTCCTCATCACCACCAAAGTGAAGCGCATCCCAAGAGTCCTGCCTGCAATGACCCTCCTTCGCCCAGAAAAAGAGAGGAAAACGGGTCTTGCTAGGAGAACGGGTCTTCGCTAGGAAAACAGGTCTTCGTAGGAGAACGGGTCTTCGTAGGGACACCATGCAGCGTGCAGAACGTTGGCTTGCAGAAGCAACCTCCCACGCACGCGTAATCGTGTCCGCCTCCCCCAACGCTTCTCTCGCCCCTGGCTCAGAAGAAGGAAACAGGTCTTCGTAGGAGAACGGGTCTTCGTAGGGACACCATGCAGCGTGCAGAAACGTTGGCTTGCAGAAGCAACCTCCCACGCACGCGAAATCGTGTCCGCCTCCCCCAACGCTTCTCTCGCCTGGCAGTGCAGCCCGTCGTGAGCCTCCCTCGAAGAGGCCTTTGAGCCCCACCACTAATAAATAGAAAGTGCAGGAAACCATGACAGAGACAGAAGCAATCCTCATTGAAACAGCAAAGAAGTACCGCAACTGGGGCAAGTGGGGAGCCCAGGATCAACTCGGCACCCTCAACTACATCACCGCCAAGAAAATTGCTGAGGCCAGCAGGCTTGCCAGACAAGGAAACGTCTTCTCGCTGGCTCTCCCATTGGATCAGCACGGCCCTCAGAACGGCTCTCTCAGACGCTTTAATCCAGTGCATACCATGCTCCAAGATGGCGGAGACTGGGCGGCTGGCGCTCGTCCTTTCGCCAATGGCATTGGGGGAGCCGATGATCTGATTACCATGCCGCTCCAATGTGCCACCCACTGGGATGCCCTCTCTCATATCTTCGATCACGGCAGCATGTGGAATGGCTATAGTGCAGAGAACGTCACCTCTGCCGGTGCGGCCCTCAATGGCATTGAGCAAACAACAGACAAACTGATCTCGCGTGGCGTCCTGCTCGATATTGCCCGTTTCAAGGGCGTTGCCTCGCTTGAGGATGGCTATGCCATCAGTGAAAGCGACCTTGTGGGCTGTATCGAAGCTCAGGGAAAGACCTCCCATCTGGGAACCGGCGACATCCTCTTGCTGCGCACCGGGCAACTGGGTCGAGCCAGGGCACATGGCTGGGGCAGCTATGCAGGAGGCCACGCACCTGGTCTCTCGTTCTGGACGCTCGATTGGCTCTATCGCACACAGATTGCCGCCCTTGCCAGCGATACCTGGGGTGTAGAGGTACGTCCCAACGAGTTTGCCGATGCCTTTCAACCGTTTCACCAGATAGCGCTGCCCAACATCGGCCTCACGCTTGGTGAGATGTTTGTCCTTGACGCACTTGCTGACGATTGCGCTCGCGATGGCATCTACGAGTTCCTGCTGCTAGCAGCTCCCCTGCCCTTTACAGGAGCGGTTGGCGCGCCAACCAATCCGCAAGCCATCAAGTAAGCCATCCATAGCGAAGCAGGTTATGGGGATGATTCGCAAATCGCTCCCGTAAGGCAATGAGCGGCTGTTCGTAGCAGATCGGTACAGTGATCTATCTGTAACGTTATTTTCTCTCTCCGTGATGGAAACGTGATAATGATCCACTATTCTAAGATCAGTAAGAAATGTATTCCTCGCTCATAGAATTCATGATAGGAGAACAATACTGATGTTTCACCAACGGAATGCGACCTTCTGGATCGATCTGCTTCTTGTCGTTGTCGCGGGAGCATGGACACTTTTTCATATCATCTGGAATATCGCCGGTGCAACAGCCGATGATTATTGGGGACTGGGATTGCTCATCCTGTTTGCCCTCGCACTCATTGTAGCATTCGTAAACTTCGCTCAGGAGCGCCATGCATTGCAGGCCAGTACGGCGCAGGAGGAATTTCCAGAACCGGCTATCGCGCGCTTTTTCCTGGGATCGAAAGGAGCGTCTGCGCTCTGGTTTGTCTTGAGGATGAATGTTGGCGCTCTCTGGCTCCTGGCAGGATGGGAGAAAGCGAGCTCTCCGGCATGGGGAACAAGTGGCAAGGCCCTGACGGGCTTTGTTGCAGGAGCAGTAGCCAAAACGTCGGGGGCTAATCCAGCAGTACAGGGATGGTATGCAGCGTTTTTACAGAATTTTGTCCTTCCTCATGCAAGCTTCTTCTCCTTCCTGGTCACCTGGGGCGAAGTTGCCGTAGGTCTAGGTATCCTGCTCGGACTTCTGACAGGTATTGCAGCCGGGTTCGGTCTCCTCATGAACTTGAATTATGTGCTTGCGGGAACGGTGAGCATTAATCCAGTTCTGGGTATGTTCGCACTCTTCCTCTGCTTCTCATGGAGAGTATGTGGCTTGATTGGGATCGATCGCTGGTTACTGCCAATGCTTGGAATGCCCTGGAAACCGGGAACCTGGTTCCATGCCCCAGAGGTCAGTGTCTCCAATCTGCACCTAGCCACCTCTCATATCCTCCCGGTGGAACAAGAAACGCTCCTGGTACTTCGGGACCAGGAGCGTTTTGGTGAAGTCATCTTTTATCAGAGCGAGTGCGATGCGCAAATTTTTAAGGAGCCCTGCATGAAGAGAGGTAGCGTCTCTAAAGCACCATATGCAAAGGGTACATAGGTGTTGTGGTGCAAGGCATCGTACAAGGTCTGGGCTTCCGTCCTTAGACTACCGCTGTTCTTCCATCTGTTCAGTTTGTTCCAGGTGCAAGGGAAGTTCAACGAAGAAGGTCGAACCCTGGCCTTCAATGGACTCGAACCAGATGTGCCCGCCGTGCCGCTCGATCAACTCTCGACACAGGTAGAGACCCAGACCAGTTCCACCAATACCGGAAGCTTCTGCGTTCTCCGCACGCGTAAAACGATGAAAGATGCGGCTCTGCTGCTGGGCTGGAATACCGATGCCATGATCCTTGATCCTCAGACAAGCCAACTCTCTCTGTTCATTCTCAGAGATCTGTACCTCGATAGTGCCACCACCGGGGCTGTACTTGATAGCGTTGCCCAGGAGATTGCTCAAAATCTGCTCAATACGTCGTGGATCAATGGAGACCACGAGATATGGAAGCGTTGTCTCAAGAGCGATCCGGTGTCGCTCCGTGGTCATCTGGATACGTTCCACTAACCGTTGGATGAGAGGAATAATATTCATCGGCTCCAACTGTAATTGCAACCGTCCCGCCTGCAGACGCGTGACATCCAGGAGATCTTCCGTCAACGCTACCAGACGAATGGTCGCCTGGTCAATTTCTTGCAGCGCCTCCGTTTGCCAATCAGCAAGCACAGGCCCTTTCCCGCGTGCCGTTTGCACCAGCAAGGTTTGTGAAAAGCCTTTCAAAATTGCTACCGGGGTGCGTAGTTCATGAGCGGCAAGGGCGATAAATTCATCTTTGAGGCGTTCAGCCTCTTTCAAGGCGGTCACGTCCTGGTGCACGACGATCGCTGCACGCTCAGCCAGAGGCTGCATCACCGAATGCCTCCGACGATGCTTGTTGCCGAAGATAAGAGGGATCGATGACGACGGCGTTGACCTGGACCGGGAGCGTGCTGCCATCGGGATGACGAATACGTTCTTGATGCTGATACACATCCTCACCAGATTGAACCGCACGCAGTGTTGCAAGCTGGGAGGGTTGGAGAGGACGCCCATCGATGCCGATCACCTGGATGCCTCGTTCCTCAAGAAATGTCGTGAAGGGTTGTCCCACAGGCCAGCAGGCTCCCCAGACAGCAGTTGCTGCCCGATTTGCTAAAACCAGGCGTGCATCTGGTCCATGCACGAGATAGACACTACTGGGAAGCTCATCGAGAAGTAACTGAAGCAGGGCTCGATTGGCTTCTGTCTCCAGGTGCATGCGACGTTCAACCTGCTCCAGGCGACGGCGTTCGGTGGTATCTCGGAAAATAAGGATAGCTCCCAGGAGATGCCCATCTCTCTCATGCAACGGTCCACCGGTAATGCTTGCGAAAAGGGTTTGTCCAGCAAGCGTTTTGAGCGAAATAGCGATGGCACGCTCTGGCGTCAGAACCTCGCCGGCAAGGGCGCGCGTGAGAGGCAACTGCTCCTCTGCAAAGGGCTGCTCCTGATCGTCGGCCACAAACAAATGCACAGCTTGTTCCTGAAAGGCGTGAAGGGTTTGATCCGACGGAAAGAGCTGCGTGAGGAGTGTACGCGCAACAGCGTTAGTCTGGGTAATCTGCCCATCCTGATCATAGACAAAGATACCGTCAGTCATTGACTCGATGATTGCCTCAAGCTGACCAGCACGTTCTCTCGCTGCCTGTTCCGCCTCGCGAATACGCCTCTCGGTCACATCATGCCAGACAACCACGGCACCAGACGTAGCACGTTCTGGAGCTTCATGCTCACCGGTGGGAGGTAACAAAGGGGAAGAAGGTGATGGCAGATGGAGGGGTGAGGCCGTCACAAGATACGCTCTTCCCTCATGCTGAGGATGGGGAAGGGTGACCGTCGTATTCTGTACTCTTTCACTGTTGAGCGTCGCGCAGGCGGGATGATAAAGGAATGCATCCATCATCTGCTCACCATCAGGAAGTCCCTGCACCCGCTCACGCAAAAGATGGGCCGCCTTGTTTTCACGAAGAATCCGTGCTTGCCCATCCACCAGCGTTACTCCATCGGCAATGCTTTCAAAAATCGTGTTGAGTTCTTGCACGCGCATCTGCATCGTACGGTAGAGACGCGCATTTTCCAGCGCCACAGACGCCTGCGCTGCCAGACCAACCAGCAGCGTCTCATCATCTTCTGTAAAGCGGTTCGGCTCCGTATGACCCAGCAGCAGCCCACCACGCACCTGCTGATCGCGATCAAGTAAAGGGACTCCCAGGAAACTACGCACCAGCGGGTGTCCAGCTGGAACGCCCATTGAGCGGAGATCCTTTGCCTCAAGCTCGCCATGCGCATAGGCAGAAGCCGCAATTCTGGCGGTGCTCAGTTCATTGGACGTGGCAGGATGAGTAGGAATGGTGAATATGAGCGAGCACATCTGAAACACGGACTGCGACCCCATGACGAAAGATAGGGGCCAGCGAGACCCTCTCCCCCTAATGGAGTGCGACGAAACAAGGCTTCCTGCTCTTTCGTCACACCGCTCACGGCGGCCAGATGAAAGAGATGGCCCTCTGCAGGGACGAGCGGCTGTCCCGCTTCATCGGTGGGACGCAGGCTAAAGGCGGCAAATTGTGCTCCTGTCAGACGGCAGGCGGTTTCAGCGATCAGCTGGAGCAAGCGTTTTTCATCCAGCTCGCTCATCAGTGATATACTCACCCGGCTCAACGCAGCAACACGTTCTTCTCTCGAAAGCGGCTTCTCAACTGCGCCATCTTCCATCTTCTCTCTCCTTTTGCCTGTGACGGCATCTCCTCCCTTTCTCTGAAGAAGTCTAGGACACGAGCCGCACCAGAGAGAGAGAGAGAGAGAGGATCACAGGATTTGTGATTGGATTGTGAGAGAAACACAGGAATTGTGCCCTCTCTGTGAACCCTTCTCTTATAGAATAGAAGAGAGGTATCGAGAAAGGCAAGTTTTTGGATGCATGCCCAGGAAGAGAGAAGTGAGGGACGATATGGATGCACAAAATGAGCAGACAAAAGAGGTGCAGCGAGAACTGCTGGGGGAGGAAACATCTTCGCGCAAGCACATGCTCATGAGGACATCCATGAGTTGGAAACACATGCGGATCGCAAGGCACCACGAGAGAGGGAACTCCTCAAGGCCGAGCTGCTGGCAAGTGTCAGTCACGAATTACGGAGTCCTTTGACCTCTATTAAGGGATATGTGGCAACATTACTGCGCCATGAGCAGCGCATCTCGCGTGAAGAGCGGCACGAGTTTCTTCTCGCAATCAATGACGCAAGTGATCGTCTCGCGGGCATCATTGATTCGTTCCTGGAAATGTCCGAACTGGAAACCGGCAGGAGTGAGATCAAGCGTGCGCCTAGTCGATCTTACCTCGGTAATCCAGGAGGCTCTCGCCGGAGCGGAAAGAACCGTAAAAAGGACCTCAGAAGAAGCAGTATCGTCCGGTGTATCATCATCTCCCCAGAAGCGGTTCACCTTCGAGATGCTCATTGAACCTCTCACAAGCCAGAAACTGATCATCCAGGCGGATCGAAACCGTCTTCGTAAAGTAGTGGATCATCTCCTCGAAAATGCGATTCAGCACATGCCCAGAGGGGGAACGATTCGTCTCCTTGCGCGCATCCTCCACGCTGCCGAGGAAATGAAAGAGCTCATTGCCTTTTCGCGAGATGGAGGGACAAGACTTGCTCAGGCCAGGCTGCGCTATCCACGTATGATAGTCATAGGTATTCAGGATAGTGGCAAGGGAATACCAGAAGAAGTGCTTGAACGCATCTTCGACCCCTTCTATCGTGTCGATACCCGCCTCACACGAGAAGTCAATGGCCTGGGAGTAGGGCTCGCCATCTGTCGGCGGATTATCGAATTACACAATGGCATCATCTGGGCAGAAAGCCACCTGGGGAAGGGAAGTACCTTCTTTGTCTGTCTGCCGCTCGATGAGGAAGGCCAGGAGATGACAAAGTAAGACAGAGCCACAAAGAAGAACAGGGAGAGAAACAGATGCCAGCAAAAAAGACAACGATTTTAACGGCTGATGATGATCCGCAACTGCTCCGTCTCGTCGTGCGAAATCTCGAATTTGAAGACTACAATGTGCTCACTGCCAGCAATGGCAAGCAAGCACTTGAGCGGATTGAAGCGTATGCACCTGATGCCATATTACTCGATGTAATGATGCCCCAGATGGATGGTTTTCAGGTGTGCCAGCGTGTACGCAGAGTTTTCGATGGTTCCCATCATCCTGGTCACTGCACGTGGACAGGATCAAGACAAGGTGCGTGGGTTAGATCTGGGAGCAGACGATTACCTGACCAAACCCTTTAGCGTGGACGAATTGCTCGCACGTGTGCGGGCAGTGTTACGACGAGCGCAGTTCTCAGCCCATGAGCAAGCGAATCTGGGAGGAGCAACAACCAGCATCGGTGACCTCTCCATTGACTATGCACAGCATCTCGCGACGATGGCCGGGCGGGAAATAACGTTGACGCCCACTGAATATCGGTTGCTGGCATATTTAGCCCAAAATGTTGGGAGGGTCATCACTCAAGATCTTTTACTTGAACATGTCTGGGGCACCGACTATAGAGGAGAAGGGCATATGCTCCAGGTCAATGTCAATCGCCTGCGCCGCAAACTTGAACCTGATCCAACGCATCCTCGCTATATCCTCACGAAGGTAGGTATCGGTTATATGCTCAATGCTCAATCGGAAGCGCAAAGCACAAAATAAGGCTGCGTATCTCCTTTTATTTCCCACCTTTCTGAAAAAACAGTGATCACATTTACACAGCGGTGATACTATTGCGCAATGTGAGAACGAAAGAAATACCGGCGAAGATTACTACGGGCATGCCATAGTTACGAGGAAGCTCCACTTCTAAGAAAAAGCCCTGTCCGGGCTGACTTTCCGTGCGCAGTTGGCCGCTCAGCGCCTGCACGCGCTCGCGTGCTCCAAGCAGTCCAAAACCGCCAGTGGTGCTGAGGGAACCAACACTATCGTCTTTCACGCGCAACGTCGCCAGGGATGCTTGTGGGCTGTCGAGGATGAGGCGGAAAAGCCACAACACGGGATGGTGTCGTGGTATATTGCATCAAACTGAGAGTCGCCCTTCTCTGAAAAATACATCATGGGAGAGGAACCCGATTGGAGGCGCGGTTTCCTACGGGTTTTGTTCCACTGCCAAGAAGATGGGTGGTGAAGCGAACATTCTCATGGATTTACCGATCGGGAAAAGGGTGCTTGCATCCTCACTCGTAATACTCCGGCAGCTTTTTCAACCCTTCCCACTGCTCCTTGTCATGACCGAAAATCACAAGCCCGATATGTTCCCGTTCGACCAGATCAAGCAGTTTCATCGTACTGGCGCGGATCGCTTCGGCGTCCGGGTTGCTCCCATCGTCCTGCTCGTCACGGGTAAAGCCCTTGCCGAAGGGTACAGCGTCAATCGGCAATAAAATCGCCCCCGTTTTGGGTAGCCGCACCAGCACCGATTGATGTCCCGGCACATGCCCGCTCGTCTCAATCAGCTCCAGCCCCGGCAGCAGTTCCGTGTCCCCGTCCACCAGCCGAATGCGCTCCATTGGCTGATCCCATTGAGGTCGATTGGCAGCAAAACGTGGATTGCTCGCCGCATCCAAATGATGCACACGCTGAACAACATAGTGCGCCTTCGTGAATGCCGCGTGTCTTCCGGCATGGTCGATATCATAATGCGTCGAAATGACGGTATCAATATCGTCCGGTTTTAAGCCAATGCTCGCCAACTGCTCAAGAACGTCCTGCCCATTCTCGAAATCCGATTCTCCTTCAGGCATACTCTCCGGTAGACCACTGTCAATCAGAATATTCTTGCCGTCACCCGTTTGCGCCAGATAGCACACAATCGGAATTTGGTATTGCGGCATGGACCCAACCTGCATCAGATAAAGACGCTTCATGGCATTCTGGCTCATAATCTTCTCCTCGAAATTGAAACATATCTTCTATTATATCAACCGTGTTGGCGTTCGTATCGGCCCGGCGTTCGCTTTCTGCTCACACCATCTCACAGCTCACCTTGGCCCGTTCATAGAGCGGGCCGACGCTGATCGCCTCTTCCTATTCATGTGCAAGAATTGGCCCCGATGGGCTTTACAAAGGAGAGTGGCAAAGCCTGAATTGATGTGGCCCCGATCATAGTATGCTTGCTAGCTATCGGGTCCATGAGATGCGCGTCAGTAGAAAGCGAACGCCGGGCCGGCCAGTCTTGCGCTCGCTCATTGCATACAAGACATTCTACCGTCAAACCTGCGCAAAAACTTCTTCGATCTTGCTCAAATCCTCGGTCCGGGGTACGGCATACTATGTGGACAAAGTGGTGAAACCTCTTCTCACTTCCCAGACTTGACAAAGCTGCTTGAATGTCCTATCATTATGGTGAATAAGTATTCAAATAGATGATTAACTCATTCAAGCGCGCCAGAGCAAGACAAGAGAGCCGCTGAAGAATTCTGCCATCAGCGCACGTATTCGTCGCATCTTTCGCGAGAAAGGAACAGCACATGGAATTTCCTCCTTTTCAATCAAGGCAAGAGGTTGTGATTCATGCACCTCTCCAAGCCGTCTGGGAATTTAATCAAGACTTGACGAACATTGCTGCCTACCATCCCAGGGTCGAGCGGGTCGAGCTCATTTCAGGGAAACGTGAGAGAGGAGAGGGGGTTGCCTATCGATGCCACCTCAAAGATGGGAAACATACCTGTGTGGAAAAAGATCTCGAAGTGGTTCCCATGGAAAGGGTCGTCACGGCTTTACCTGAAGATACTATGGGCCTGACCAAATTGCTGCCAGATTATCTTGTTGAAGCGAGACTTACTCCTGTGGCTTCGCATGAGACAAAAGTGGAATTGAACCATTATTACTCAACGAAGTCTCTCAAGACAAAATTCTTCAATGTCATCGTAAAAAGAAAGATTGCGAGAGACGCACAAAACACGCTTGAGGCTATGAAAAGAACGATTGAACAACATGCGTCGTCTTCCTGCGAGGGACAAAAGGAGCATGCAGCCTATGGCCAAGACGCCTGATCCCATTCAAGAACTGGTGACAGCGGCCCGGCGCAAGCAGATCCTGGATGCTGCCACGCAGGTGTTTGCCGAGAAAGGCTTTCATCGCGCTACGATCAAGGACATCGCCCGTGTGGCTGGGATCGCCGATGGGACGATCTACACCTACTTTGCCAGCAAAACGGAGGTGTTGTTAGGGATTCTCCATCGCCTCAATGAGTCAACGGAACGTGAACAGCACCTCACGCCGGAGAGCGAGCAAGATCCGCGCTCCTTTTTCGCCTCGTACTTACGCCAGCGCATGGCCCTGTTGTGGCCGAACGCGGAGGTCTTCCAGGCGGTCCTGCCGGAGATGCTGGTCAATGCGGAATTGCGCGAGTTGTACTACCAGCAGGTTCTGGTGCCCACCTTCACTGTCGCCGAGCATGCTTTCCAGGAGCAGCGTGGAACAGGACAAGTCCACAGCATCGATGTACCCCTCACCGTTCGCGCCATTGCGGGGCTGCTTCTGGGCCTTCTGACGCTCCAATTGCTCGGCGATGAAGTCATTGCCCAGCGTTGGGAAGAACTTCCAGAAGTTCTGACCTCGCTGCTGTTTGACGGCTTGCAACCAGGAAAGGAGACCACCCACGAATGAAGACACATCTGCATTCTTCCAGTAGGGTAAGCCTGGAAATGGGCATGATCGCTTTTTTCGTCCTCGCTGCCACGAGCTTGCTGGTGGTGTATCTCACTGATCCGTTGATTTATACCCAATCACTCTCGCTCACATCCTCTCCGGTTGATCGCTATCCTGTTCCTGTGACGCTGTTCCTGGTCGGCGTTCTCGTGCTGATCACTCTGCTCATCTTTGGGGTCGTGCGAAAATTTCGCTGGCTCTTCTGGCTGCTTCTCATGGCTTTTACTGCCTCAGTCATTCAGATCCCAGTTGAAGGCTTGCAGCTCCTGGGCGAGCTTCCCAATCCCTATCCTGTCTGGTACAGCTTGTTGCGAGGAGGAGTTGGCTTCATTGAGCTTGGTTTTGCCTTCTGGATGATCCAGACCTACCGCTATCAAGGGGTCTGGGCGATGGGGAGGAAAAAAGCAGAGCAGGTGAGCCATCTTGCACGAACGAAGCTGGGATTGATTGAATATCGAAGTGTGGGGCAAGGTTCCGCGATGCTGGTCTTGAACGGTGGACATACGAACTGCCATTCGCCACTGGGGCATGAGACCTTTTTTCGAGAGCAGGGCTACCAATTGATTGTCCCTTCAAGGCCTGGTTATGGCAGGACGCCCTCATCGACTGGGAAAACGGCAGAAGCCTTCGCCGATGCACTGGTAAGTTTGCTTGATTTCCTTCAACTGGATCAGGTGATCGTCGTAGGGATCTCTGCCGCAGGACCAACCGCTTTGCAACTGGCAGGTCGTTATCCCGAACGCGTGAGCAAAGTCATCTTACAGAATGCAGCAACCGATGGGAGGTATGCCAGCGGAATGATACGCTTGGGAACCTATGTGCTCTTTCATCCGCTGCTGGAAAGAGTAATTTGGGCAGCTTTTCGAGGATTTGGACGAGTTGCGCCACAGGCTGCACTCAAAAGTATGATGGGAGGTCTCACCAGCTTGTCTATCGATCAGGTGATGGCGACAATGGGTCCTGATCGGCAACAAGCAGCCCTGGCCTTTTTACAGGCTTCACGTTCAGGGTCAGGATTTCTCCATGATATCCATCACCACTGTGGAGATCTCAGCCGGGTGACTGCTCCTGTTCTCGTCATCACCAGCAAATATGATGGTCTGGTTGATGCATCGCACGCTACGTATGTACAGAGCCATATTCACCAGACGCAACTTTTTGTCTCTGAGGCAGAGAGCCACCTGATCTGGTTTAGCGCGCATGACCATGAGATTCAGGCCAGGATGCGACTTTTCCTCCAATCCTAAGCAAAGGGTATCATCAGGACTACAGAGCAAGAGCAAAGGAGTAGTGCATGCGCCCTTCATTCTGGCATCCTCCCATTGAATTGTCGCCCACGGAGCAAACCATCATCACGCGCATCAAGCGTGCGAAATTGTTTGTTTTCCTCCGCGATCACCGACACACCCTCTTTGATGACGCCTTTCAAGAAGAACTGGCGGCCCTGTATGCCCCAAGTCTGCGTGGACACCCTCCCATTCCGCCAGCACAGTTGGCCCTGGCTCTCATTATTTCTTGACCAGCTCTCTAGGAACTGGAATATCAGTTGTCACAATAGTACGACAGGAAACAGAGCTACATCCACGCCTCACAATGCTTCCCCATTTTGACTTTACTGATCCTCTGACACCTCCTTGAGAGGCTCTTATTGAGGTAATAGAAGGAATAGTAAAACATCTAGAGCCTCATCGAGTACCAACATCTCATACGGCAACGCCATCATATATTAGACTTGCACCATATTTACCAGAAGAGCTCCTTCCAGAAACTTTTGCAATTGCGCGAACAATTGGAGATAGAATGCCGTATGATGGCTTGTATCGTACGAAAGCCCTAGTTGCCCTTGCTCCTCGCCTGTCAGAAGAGCTACAAGCAGAGTTGATTGCGGAAGTGCAAAGGTGGAATATCTTCTTCTTCACCAATTGTTCAGAAGTTCTGGTTGCCCTCATTCCTCATTTATCACCATCCCTCTTCCCAACTATGCTCGCGGTGGCCCGCTCAATTATTCAAAAGGTCTATGTGTCTGAGCAGATGGCTCACTCTTATTAGAGCTTTTACTCATTAAATCTTAGGAAAGTGGTCAAAGGGGATGTATTTACTCCTTTGACCACCTAAAATCCCAAATCGTATAATGACATATCGAATCATACTAAAGAACTTCGAGATCCCAGGCTTTAATGGCATTTTCTCGCAACACAAACTTCTGTACCTTCCCGCTGCCAGTCAAAGGATAGGCTGTGACGAATTGGAAGTAGCGCGGAATCTTCTGGTGGCTGATCTGGCCCTTGCAGTAGATGCGTAACTCTCGTTCGCTGAGTTGTTCTCCTTGTTTTGGAATGACAACCGCCAGCAACTCTTCACCAAAGAAGGCATCGGGCACGCCTACAACCTGTACATCAGCCACTTTGGGATGACGAATGAGGAACTCCTCAATCTCTCGTGGAAAAAGATTCTCACCACCACGAATGACCATGTCCTTGAGCCGACCCACAATATTCACATAACCATGTTCATCCATCGTTGCCAGATCGCCTGTATGTAACCAGCCTTCAGCATCAATCACCTCAGATGTCTTCTCTGGCATCTTGTAGTAACCAGCCATCACAAGGTAGCCACGACAGCAGAGTTCTCCATGCTCTCCAACAGGAAGAATATTTCCCGTTTCCGCATGGATAATTTTGACCTCGGTATGAGGGAGCGGTCTTCCCACCGTCGCGGCCTTCCTTTCAAATGTATCGCCTGATAGCGTTGCGGTAATGCCACACGTGGCCTCGGTCTGACCAAAGCCAATAAAAACATCTGCTCCCGTACGCTTTTTCACCTGCTCCATGAGGGCAACAGCAACAGGGGCCCCGCCTGTGCCTACCAGTTGCAGCGAAGAAAGATCATACGTACTGGCATCGGAGTGCTGCATAATGGAGGTAATCATGGTGGGAGTTCCTGACACAAATGTGCAGCGTTCATGACTGATGATGTGTAACGCTTTCACAGGATCAAAGGCCAGGAGGGGATGAAGAGAGCAGCCAAGACAGAGAGTGGCAAGTGTTCCCGCCACGCTTCCCATAGCATGAAAGAATGGTACCAGGAGCGCCATAGCGGTATTTTGATTGACCCCCCACCGCTTTGCCAGGAGACGCGCGTTGTTGATCAAGCTATAATGTGTTAGCAGTGTCCCTTTCGGAAAGCCTGTCGTGCCGGACGTATAGATGATCATGGCTGGATCGAAAGGCGTGACGGACATTTGTCGTGCGCTTAACGCCACATCGCTGATCTGTTTTCCTCGCCTGAGCATCTCATCAAAAAGCAGCGGATACCAGTCCTCGTGTTGCAGTCTACCAATGGGAGGGGAACCTAATAAGCACACAGAGCGTAGCTGAGGGAGAGACGCGCTCGTCACTTCGCCTTGTCGATTGCCAGATGTAATGAGCGAGCGAATAGTAGCCAGGCAATCATGATCCCGGATACGGGCCATAAAGAAGAGAACACGGATATCCCCTTGCTTAAGGATGTACTCGACCTCGGAAGCACGCAAGATGGGATTGATTGTAACGAGGACCAGGCCAGCTTTGGCCGCAGCCAATTGCAACAGCGGCCACTGCGGTAGGTTGGCAGCCCAGACGGCGATATGATCGCCTTTATTCAGGCCCAACGCCAGTAATCCTCTAGCTACGGCGTTGGCCCGTTCGCGATAGTCCTGGTACGTCCAGCGAACGTCGAGGGCAGTACCGAATTCAGGATAGCACGAGTAAACAAGAGCTTCTCTGTCGGAAAATGCCTCGGCTTGACGATCTAAGAGATCAGCGATGGTGATCTCAAGGAGTTCTATCTCTTCGCTTTCGGCCTGCCAGTAGGACAGGCCCTCGTTAACTATTCCCACGTATATCCTCCTAGTATATAGACTTTTCTGAGAGGGTATGTGCTCTCTACATACGGAAAACTAAGTAATCCTTATGCTCACAACAAGCAGGTTTTTTCTGATACAGAGGGTGCCATTTGCGGCTTTCCTTCCTGCTTCTGTCGAGAGGAAGCGTTATCATCTTCTGATACATCTCGTGAAGCAGATGTTTCTTCTCGATGGCTCTGCCGAGGTGCTCGCTTGAAGAGCACTTTCGCCAGTATCTGCGGGCTGAATAGTGCCAGCGGAGAGATGATCGCTTGCAAAACTTGATAGAGAAGCAACGTCACCTGTGGATCGAACGTTGAGAGTTCGTGGACGCGGCGTGCATAGCGATTCAGGAGCTTGACACCAGCCGGCCTTTTCCCTTGTGTCTCAGGATAACGGAAATCTTCGCTGGAGGCCAGCAGCCAGAACGTATCTACAATACGTGTAATCTTCTTCTGGAAACGACGAGAGAAGCCCCTGATGTCCCCACCGGGATATTTTCGTTGTTGTTCACAAAGAAGAGTATCGAGTTCCACTGCTTCCAGCGCTGCTACCGTCATACCCTGCCCATAGACCGGGTTGAAGCTACATACAGCGTCGCCGAGGGCGATAAATCCTTCGGGGTAACGGCGAAGTCGCTCGTAGTGACGCCGACGATTGGCAGGAAACCTATGGATAACGATAGGTGTTAACGGCTCGGCATCTTTAATCGCCTCATAAAGATCTGGTTGCGGCAGGCTACGGGCAAAGGCCAGAAAACCCGCCTCATCATCGGCAGGATAATCTCTCACCCAACCGATGAGAGTCACGATCCAGCGGTTATCTTCGATAGGCGCAAGCACACCGGCTCGTTTCTCTGCTGGAGGGGTCGAGTAGATAGCCAGAACATCGCGATTAATGTGGCTATGATCAGGGCGACGGTAGATGCGTGTCGCATAACCAACATCGACCTTGATCGTAGTTTCCTCAACCGTGCTGTAGCCAAGAGCCGCTAACCAGCGGGGCGTTTGTGAGCCCCGCCCACTTGCATCCACAACGAGATCAGCAGAAAGAATCTCTTCATGCGGCTCATCCTGGCGAAGACGTATCTGAACGCCAGTAATCTGTGTGGCATTATCATTGGCACAGAGCTTGACCACATCACAGGCAGAAAGAAAGCGTACATTGCTTCTCGCGGCTACCTGATCACGTACATGTCCTTCCAGCAAAGGGCGACTCTGACTGTAGAATGTAATATCACTCGTAAAATTAGGTTTCCACGCGCCAAAGTTATACCAATGAAAGTCGGCAACTGAATCAATGGCGATACTTCCATCCTGGATAAGGATTGGAAAGAGGTCTGGAAAGAGATCCTTCATTATAGAGACGCCCCGATGCAGCAATATGTGAACATGGCGTCCCTGGGGTACGCCCTTACGGGGCTGTGTCTCGTGTGGAAGCTGATCGCGTTCAATAATGGTTACCTGTCCGAAATGGTCAGCAAGGACACGGCTTGCCAGCAATCCTGCCATGCTTGCGCCGATCACCACGGCATGCTGGTCGCTAAATTTGCTCTGTACACTCTGCTTTTCGCTCATGAGTTTTCTCCTCCATGTGTGCGATACTTCAACATCCAGAACCCTTGCTCATAGTCTACCCTCCAACAGGTAGGAATACATCTACAGAAATAGAGGATTTTCCGTGCATACTACAACAAGTTCGGTTTACGAACCACCCTATAGAATTACAGGGGCAGAGCGACTCATAACTATACCGAAGCATGGAAAGTGTGTCAGAGGAGTTGTAGGGAGAAGAAAAGCCAGGAGTTAGAGAAGGTGTTGCTCGATAGCAACACGGGTGGCGGCGGTCCGTGAAGAGACGCCCAGTTTGCCGCAAATAGACCTCATATACCAACTAACGGTGCCGGGGCTGAGAATCAGCTTTTGTGCCACCTGAGCATCGGTCAAGCCCTCTGCAACCAAGCGCAACACGTCTGCCTCGCGGCGCGTCAATTGCTTAGGGATGCGCATCTTTACAGAAGTAACTGCTGTTTCTGTGATCCTCTGCTTCGTTATAGGCATGGGTTCCTGAGCGGCCAGGGCCTGTTGTGGGGAAAGTGTTCGTCCTTCCTCCCACGCGGTAACAAATGCATCTTCTCCAAGACTGGTGCGCGCTGCGATTTGAGCCTTCTCATCACGAATATGCATCGCCTGGGGCAAGGATGTGGTACGACCACGGTACATAGTCTGTGCTGCTCCCCACAGACGTGCAGCCCAGGCAGGATTCCCCTGTGCGGTGGCTACAATGGCTAACCCTTCCAGACATGAGCCAATCAAGCCGTGATGCTCCAACCTGAGGGCAATGGTCAGTCCCTCTTCGTAAAGGGCACGGGCCTGGACATATTCCTCCTGCAATACTATCACATTAGCCAGAAAGAAAAATGAGCGAGAAACGCTTTGCCGATGCCCCCCCTCCTGGTTGAGGCGCAGACTCTCGGTAAAGTACTCGTCGGCACCAATCACGTCACCTTGTTCGAGAGCCACCTGTCCGAGCAGGCTGAGTGCATAGGCCAGACCACTCTTGCTATCCGCCTTCCGACACAGAGCCAGCCCCTCCTCTAACAGAGGACGCGCTCGTGTATAGTCTTCCTGGATAATCAGGTCATGTGCCATATAGAGCAAGGGCCAGGCGACATCCCCTGGATAATCCAGCGTTCTCAGAAGCGATAAACTCTCCTCAAAGAGATGAGAGGCCCTCACATACTCCTTCTGGAAAGAGGCCGCACGCGCCTGGACAACAAGAAAATACGCGGTCCACCAGGGGTCTACATCCCTTCTAAGAAAGGCGCGTGCTTCCTCTGCCAGGGCGAGGATACGTGCTGATTGGCGATGATGCAAGGCAACACCTATCTGTACAGCGAGGACATGAACGATCCCTTTCTGATCTGCGCATTGCTGGAACAGAGTGAGAGCTTCGCCGCAGAGTTGCTCGGCTCGTACATAATCGCCCTGATACGAAGCGAGGAGAGCCGTAGCAGAGAGTGCTTTTGCTTGCACAGATGCATTCCTCTTCTCCGAGGCCTCCAGGACTTGCTCCAAGAAGGTACGCCCCTCTTGAAAACGTCCGCGCACACTCCAGAACCTCCACAGCGCCCACCCCAAACGCACCGCCATCTCGACGCCGTTTTTCACCTCCCCGCGCTGGCGGGCTAGCACCCATTGGAGGGTAGCCCTCAGATTCTCCTGTTCCCGCTCCAGTATCTCGAACCAACTGCTTGCCGAGGTACTGAATTGATACAGAGCTGCCTCTTCCGCTAACCACAGATAATAGGCGGCGTGCGCCTGCCTCATACCCTCAATTTCCCCCTGCTCTTGCAGGCATGCCAGGCCGTACTCACGGATCGTCTCAAGCATCTGTAGGCGAGGCTCCTCGGCCTCCACCTCCGTTTGCTGCAACAGGCTCTTATCGAGCAGCGATACCACTCCATCCAGCACCCCCAACTCCTGATTATTGGTTGTAGCTTTAGCTGGAACTGCGAAGCCAACAGTTTGCGCGACGGCTTCTACTGCCTGCAAACTACAGCCGCCGACAAAGATTGAGAGCAGACGGAAGAGACGTTGTTCCTGGGGAGTGAGCAGATCGTAACTCCATTGCAATGTATTGCGCAACGTCTGCTGGCGCGCTGGTAGGTCTTGCCTCCCACCAGTCAACACCTGAAGCCGCGACTTGAGCCGATTGAGCAACGCCTGGGGAGGAAGCAACTTAATGCGAGCAGCGGCCAGTTCGACAGCCAGGGGCAAGCCCTCCAGACGAGTACAGATGGCTGCAATGGTGCTGGCATTTGTAGGAGTCAACTGGAAATCGGATTGAATAGCCTGTGCCCGCTGTAAGAAAAGACGCACTGTAGCTATCTGCACTAAATCCTCGTTCGTGGGAAGCTGCTGGAGGTCAGGCACGGCCAGCGGCGATACCATGAAATTCGTGCTCGCTCTGAATACGTAAAGCGGCTCGGCTGGTCACAAGCATGTGCAGATGAGGACAAGATGCTAACAGGTTCGCCAGGTGTGGACCTGCCACTACCACCTGCTCGAAATTATCGAGGAATAACAACAAGTGCTGGTCACGCAAATACACCTGCAATTGTTCAGAGTAGAGGGCGATCACCCGCTTCCCAGAGTCCTAACGTCTGAGCGATGGTCGCAATGACCAGATTGGGATTACTGACTGGGGCCAGGGAAACGAAGCAGACGCCGTGAGCAAAGTAATCACGCAACTCGCCGGCGACCGCCCAGCCTAAACGCGTTTTGCCAACGCCACCCAGACCAGTAAGTGTTACGAAACGTACCTCTGGACGTTGCAGAAGCTGACACACGGCCATCACCTCGCGCTTGCGACCGATGAGTGGTGTAAGCGGAGCCGTCAAAGTATATGCAAGCAGTGGATCACGACGTATATGTCCGTTCCGTAAGGTGATGCTGTAGTCCTGGATAGCGGGTAGCTCCTTCTCATATTTTTTTCTTACAAATATCAGGGAGAGGAACAGTTACTGGTTAGTATATCATATGCTTACTCTATTCCATGACTACATTGGAATTCTCAGTGGAGGAAATGACCTGGAAGATGACGGTACGTTAGCCACAAATCAAAGAAGCAACAGTAGCCATAAGATGTCCCATAGTATATTTGTACCTATTTATTGAGAATCCTACCACGATGTACTACCATAGGTAAGCTAAATTATAATTTTACATAAATGACTACGAAAAAGTATAGCGTGAAGGGAGAACACCGTGGCTCAATATCCACCACCATATCCACCACAATCTTCATCAGGCGGATATCCACCACCATATCCACCGCAATCTCCACCGGGTGGATACCCAGTTTCGCCGTATCCACCGCAATCTCCACCGAGTGGATACCCGGCTCCGCCATATCCACAACAAGCTTCATCAGCCGGATACCCGGCTCCGTATCCACCGCAATCTCAGCCGGGTGGATACCCAGTTCCGTCTTTGCCGGGAAGCTATCCGCCACCCCAGCAGCAGATACCAGGAGGCAATCCACCACCTCAAATGTCTGGATCTGCCCTACCTATGCCTCCAGAAATCGCTCAACAAGCCGCCGCCTATCAACTGGGCACGTTTACACAACTCTATCAGGCAAGTCTCATCAAGCTCGTTAGCTTTGTTATCGGTATGTTAGTATTAACCATTCTCTATATTGCTGCGGTGATAGTCGAGCAGTCCAGCATCCTGGTGCTGCTTATTCTGATTGCAACAACCATATTTACCATATGGTATTTTGTAACAAACTCCTCCTTGAAAGTCTATATCTTCACCGAAGGACTCATACGAGCCCAGAGAAGCAAGATGGATGTTATGCGCTGGGAAAATGTCGAAGCGGTGTGGGAAAAAATTGTCAGATACCGGTATCGTGGCCTCATCACCCTCTATACGGCGTATAAATACACGGTGCGTCGAAGTGATGGCACGCAGTTTAAGTTCGGTAGCGCGTTAAAAAACACAAAGCAGTTAGGAATAACTATCCAGCAAGAGGTCACGCGCCGTCAACTCCCTAAAGCCATTGCAACTTACGAGAGCGGCAGTCCTGCAAATTTTGGGCCCCTGAGCGTCAGTATGCAAGGCATTAGTAAAAATGGGGTGCTCGTGCCCTGGAACCAGATTGGGCCAGTGAATTTCAAGAGAGGGTGGTTAATTATATCCAGGCAGGGCAGCTTGCTGGCAGCAAGCAGAACTAGTTGTTCTGCTGTGCCCAATTTAGAGGTATTCTTACAACTGGTTGAACACGCGCGCCGAAAAGCAAGCATGGCTATGAACCAGCAGCAGTACTTTCCGCCTCGATAAAAAATATATGGTCGAATTTAATCTGCCTTTTGTATCCCTGGAAGGATATTCCTCCCAGGGATACAAAGAACACACTTTTAATAAGCATCCTTACAGTTCTTGGCGAGCAACCTGACTATACGACAGATGTTGAGAGAGTTGAGCTAACGTTATTCTGGAATGTCATCGTTGACAATTGGCTGATAGACCGCGTTCCGGTCAATAGAAGAGTAGATGGCGGGTGCGATGGGATTACGTAGCTCTTCAGCAATATGCCCAAGCAGTCCCGCAGCACGTGCAAGCAGAGCTACGCCGCGCAGCAACTCCGGCGGCAATCCAAGATCAGCCAGCGCGGCACCAGCCACACCGGCACCATTGAGCGGCAACGTGCGGCCTAGCACTCCGGCGTGAACCCGACCAATAGCCTCGAATAGGCGCAGATGCGGTCCCCGCAAACCTTCCCGGTCAGCAATTTCAATAATCACAGCAGTACGCGGATCAACGGTTTTATGCACTGGATGACCCAATCCGGGAACAAAACGGCCTGCGCTGCGCTGCGCTACGACGGCCTGGCGGGCCAGCGTATCCCATTGCTCCGAGGTTTCTGGCAGAGAACCCGCGACAGTTGCCAGCACGCCAGCAAGAAAGCGGCCTGTATCTTCGGTCACACCGAGGAAGCGCGAACCCCCACCCAGCAATCCTGCTGCCATCGCCCCCTGAAGCGCATCCGGAGCGCTGTACAGAGTTAGACGAGCTGCTATCGCAGTCGGAGTAAAGCCGTGATCGGCCAGCGAAACAAGGACCGCCTCGAACACACGCACCTGCTGCGCTGTCGGTCGCTGCTGTGTGGCAAGCCAGAGAGCCAGCTCACCAAATGAGATATTTCCAAGCAGTTCACCAGCAAGATCATGACCAAGCAGGCGAATACTGGTGGCATCAGACGTACCGATTCCGGTAGGATATTCCACGCGTCCTCCTTCTGCGATAAAATGGTTCTTAGCTTTTTCAACACAGGCTGGTGCCAGGATGCTCTAGCTGAGCCAATCGTCGCTCCTGCCTTATAGGGGTCCTGATTTCTTAAACTCCTCAAGAGCAATGCGTGGACTCTGATTGAGCCAGGCGCGAATCTGCTCGTTATCCTTGCCAGGCACCGGAGGAGGTAGAGTGTGACGTGGAGGAGTCAGAGAAAACGAGATTGGGTGACGAATCATCGGAATAGCATCATCCCCAACGCCAACCTGGACGACAGGTTCAAGTCCGAGATCGCGGGCTAACGTGACGCCCCCCTCGATAGTGTTAATAGGGCCACATGGCACACCAACAGCGCTCAATCTGTGGAACCACTCGTTAGCGGTTCTGGTACGCAGCCGCTCAACGAGCAGCGGGCGCAGAGCCTCGCGGTTGAGATTACGATCCCTGGTTTTCGCAAACCTGGGATCATGTGACAATGCAGGAAGTTCGAGGATCTCGCAGAGCTTGCTGAACTGCCCGTCGTTCCCGGCAGCAATAATAAGATCCTGATCGGCGGTTGGCAGAGCTTCGTAGGGGTACAGACTGGGATGGGCATTCCCCATACGCGTTGGAATAACGCCACCAGCTACGTAAGCAGACGTGTGATTGACCAGCCCTGAAAGAGCCGAGGCGAGCAGGCTTACTTCCACATGCTGGCCTTCACCTGTACGACTGCGGTGGTTGAGAGCCGCCAGGATACCAATAGCAGTGTGCAGCCCGGAGATCACATCAAAGACAGAGATGCCAGACCGATAGGCCGGGCCAGCAGGATCGCCCGTAAGGCTCATTAAGCCGGACACGGCTTGTACAATGAGGTCATAGCCGGGAAGAGATGCCCCCTGCGCCGTCCCGAAACCGCTGATAGAGGCATAGATGATTCCTGCATTACGCTGCTGAACCGTATCATAGTCCAGTCCAAAGCGCTTGAGACCGCCGGGTTTGAAATTTTCGATAAAGATATCGGCGCGGTCAGCCAGCTCGTGGGCCAGCAGCAGATCAGCAGGATCATTGAAATCGAGAACGAGCGAGCGCTTATTGCGATTGATAGCGAGATAATAGGTTGCCACGCCCTCGCGCTCTGGCGGCATCCAGGAGCGCGTATCATCTCCCGCAGGACTCTCGACCTTAATGACCGTTGCCCCAAGATCACCAAGCAGCATAGTGCAATATGGTCCAGCAAGCACGCGTGAAAAGTCGGCGATCAGCAGACCATCGAGCGGGCCAGGTCGGAGATCGCCTTCTTGAGCGTTCTGCTCTTTATTCTGCTCCTGCATGAGTTCATACCTTCTGGTAAAATAATAGCGAGTGATACAAGTGATCAGCGCCAGACCGACTGTGCGCTACACACTTCATGATAAGCAATCCCAACTCACGCCACTGTCTGTCCGCATAACGGACCTATGTCCGATAAAATCAGTATAAATGATAGCGAGAGAGCGTGTCAAGGGACACAACCTGTGAAGCGGTAGAGTCTTATCTCAAGGATTTTTAGAGAAGTATCTGTGAGGAATTAGCGCCAACGATCACCTGTGGACGATCCTGCCAGCGCGCCCAGTCTGCGCTAATGGCGTCAGCAGTCTGCAAAAGATAGGGAAGATATTTCTCAGTCAATATTTCTATGCTTGTTTCCGCCGCATGAACGCTCACATTGAGGGCTGCGATCACGCGGTTTGTTCCATCGCGCAGAGGTGCAGCAATGGAGCGAATACCATACGCCAGGTGTTCATCAGCGAGCGCCCACCCTCTCGTTCGTACCTCACAGAGAACAAGGTCGCGCTCTTCCGCTGTTGGTCGCCAGAGCGGCGCGATGCCAGAGCGGCTGGCCTGGGTGAGCACTTGTTCCAGTTCAGCGGGTGGTAGTTCAGCCAGCAAGACTTTACCTAGCGAAGTCTGGAGGGCAGGGAAGCGTGTGCCAATGGTTACCGCAATAGTAATAATTTTTGGCACCGCCACACGTGCGACATACACAATATCGGAACCATCGAGCTGTGCAATGGATGATGACTCATTTGTGCGCTCTACAAGTTGTTCCATGTGCGGACGAGCGATATCCCAGATGCTGGTCGAGCCGATATAGGCCATGCCAAGTTCCAAAACACGTGGGGTAAGAGCAAACCGTCCTTGTGCGGCACGGATATACCCCAGATGCTCAAGGGTGAGTAACATCCGACGCGCGGTTGGTCGAGCCAGACCGGTAGTGGCCGCTACCTCGCTCAGAGTCATAGTTGGCCGGTTGGGTCCAAACGCCCGAATGACATCCAGGCCACGTGCCAGTGCTTCGATAAAGTCCGGTCCTGTTTCGCCGCGCATATTTTTCCCTTTTAGCACGTGAACGCCGCCCACCTACGCACAAGCAGGTGAACACGACGGTGTTTTCTCTGCGCTCATCGTAGCAGAAACGGTTCCGGCTGTCCAGCACGCTCTCAGTTCCAAAGCGCTGCAAACTCAGATCGGCGGAGGCGTCCACTAATCTGGACACTCCTTTTCCTGCACAGCTTGCTCATAAAAAAGGGAGGTCTCGATTTCCATGTCTTCCTTGACATGAGCTTGTCCATTAGGTAATATAATAAATGGACGATTGTCCGTTATACGGACAAAGAAATGATCGCTAAACGCCAGCCCTTTGTAAGGTGATATTTTAAGGGAGATATCGAAATACGGCTACCAGGACGCTGGTAGAGGCGTCCGACGGCCAGACACAATGAGGTGCGTACAATGAGCCAGATCCCAGCAACAGAGAGTCATAGTTTTCCACCGGACCGCCCCGTGGTATTCCGCAACGCCACAGTATTAACCATTGATCCATCGCTTGGAATGATCGAGGGGGGCGATGTCCTCGTCGTCGCCAATAGCATTGCGGCAGTGGGGCGACAGCTCGTCGTGCCGGATGGCACAGTGGAGATCGACGCAAGCGACGGCATCCTTATGCCAGGGATGGTTGACACCCACCGGCACATGTGGCAGACAGCCCTGCGTGGGTTCGGCGCAGACTGGACGCTCACAAACTATTTCCAATTCTATTATTTAAACTGGGGCAAGATTTTCCGTCCTGAAGACATCTATGCCGGAAATCTTCTGGGTGCCATCGAAGGCATCGACGCTGGTATTACAACAACAGTCGACTGGTCTCACGGCTTACAGACAGTTGAATATGCGGATGCGGCAGTGGACGCGCTTGAAGAGGCTCCGGGCCGATTTGTCCTCGCCTACGGCAATCTGCTTGGCGCTCCCTGGCAATGGACAAAGGCTCCTGAGTTCACCGATTTCATTCGGCGGCGTATAGATGGACGAGGAGATAAGTTGCGTATGCAGCTTGCTTTCGATGTCACCGGCGACCCGGCATTTCCCGAAAAGGCAGCATTCGAGGTGGCGCGCGATCTCAATCTGGCAGTGACAACCCATGCGGGAGTGTGGGGTGCGACCAACGATAATGGTATCCGTTTGATGCACGAACATGGCTTCATGACCCCTTCCACTATCTATGTTCATGCCGCAACGCTATCCGAGGATTCCTATCATCGCATAGCCGCCACAGGTGGACACACGTCGGTCTCCACCGAGAGCGAACAAAACGCTGGTCAAGGCTACCCGCCCACATGGCAGCTCCGACGCTATAACATCCCCGTTTCTCTGTCAATGGATACAAGCGTGTGGTGGAGTGCAGACCTGTTCTCTGCGATGCGTGCAACGCTCAATGCGGACCGATCCCGTGAGCACATGGAAGCACATAAACGCAACGAAACCGTCACACTCAGTCATCTGCGTGCTGAGCAGGTCGTAACCTGGGCGACGCTCGGTGGTGCTCAAGCGTTAGGTATGGACAGCTTCATCGGCAGCATCACCCCTGGTAAGCAGGCCGATCTCGTCCTGATTAAGAATGATCAATCTCCAGTAATGTTTCCGCTACTCAATCCCTACGGGCATGTCGTGTTTCAGGCAGGGCGAGGAGATGTGCACACGGTGATGGTCAATGGCAAAATCGTGAAGCATGAACATCGTCTCCTCGGTGTTAATCTCGCCAAAGCCAGGCAGGCCGTTGCAAATACGGTGGAGTATGCGCGGACGAAAATGGGCGAACAAGCATGGAACGAGGCCATGAACCCAGAGAGGGCTAAGATCGAGTTGAGAGATAACCCGTACACTTACACCGACCAGGCACGTACGTTAGCAGCACAGAGACAGGCCAATGGGACATCGTTGCCCCCATCTCCATAAGACTGAAAGAGAAACGCGTGAATCAGAAGGCCCGTGAGCACATCAAGTTCTGGCACGACGACACGCTGAGTCATCTTGAACTGCTCCATGCAACGTATGTTACGCATACCTTTGCGCCCCATACACATGATGGTTATGTGATAGGAGTGATTGAGCAGGGCGCGGAGCAGTTCGCCTATCGAAGACGCCAGCACGTAGCCCCAGCCGGAAGCATCGTCTTTATCAATCCGGGAGAAATGCATACCGGCTCGTCCGCAGCCGAACATGGTTGGACCTATAGAACGCTCTATCCATCTATCGAGCTATTACAACGTGCCGTCTCTGATCTCACAGGGAGAACTCGCGATATCCCTTTCTTTGCCGAAGCGGTAGTGTACGATCCTGAAATGATGACGGAAATCTCCCTCACGCATCGCGCTCTGGAAGAACAAGCATCAGCGCTCGAACGGGAATCGCGGCTCTTATGGACACTCTCCCGCTTAATTTTGCGCTATGCCGATGATCATCCACGTCCACGTCCGTTCTCGAAAGAGCACATGGGGACCCAGCGCGTCCGCTCCTATCTCGAAGAAAACTACGCCGAGAATATCTCCCTCGCACAATTGGCAGCGATTGCTCGCCTCAGCCCGTTTCACCTACTCCGCTCGTTTAGAGATCAGGTAGGCTTGCCGCCGCATGCGTATCAGACGCAACTACGAATTATGCATGCAAAACAGATGCTACGTATGGGACTGCCAGGTATCGAAGTAGCAATGGCTGTGGGCTTTGCGGATCAGAGCCACTTCACCAAACACTTTAAGCGCATTGTCGGCGTGCCACCCGGATTGTACGGCGGAGCGCGTAAAAAATAGCAATATCAGACAAGACAGCCTCCTTAGAGCCTTCTATAATGGCACTATGACAACTCTACATTCTGAATTTTTGCATGGTATCAGGGATGAACTTCCAATCCTATTAGGTGTACTTCCTTTTGGGATGATCTATGGGGTAGCAGCGATCAGTGCAGGCATTCCGGCGAGTATCGCGCAGGCCATGTCATGCATAGTTTTCGCGGGGTCAGCACAATTTGTGATGGCTCAGCTTATTGCATCCGGCACCCCTTCGCTCATCGTCATCCTGACTGCCTTTATCGTGAATATCCGTCACTTACTCTATAGTGCATCGGTATCTTCCTATACACGCAAGCTCCATCCTCTCTGGAAATGGATACTGGCCTATCTATTGACCGACGAGGCTTATGCAGTGACGATCTTACACTACCAAAAATCCGAAGACGGCAGGCAGAAGCACTGGTATTTTCTGGGAGCCGGACTGGCGTTATGGACAACCTGGCAACTGAGTACAGCCGCGGGCATTTTCCTGGGCGGCCACATACCTACGAGTTGGTCACTGGACTTTACGTCTACGCTCACATTTATCGCTCTCGTCGTGCCCGCACTCAAGGACCGTCTGAGTACCACAGCGGCACTGGTCTCTGCGTTGACCGCGCTGCTCGTCATTGCCCTACCACTGAAACTAGGGATAGCGCTCGCTGCGCTGATTGGCATTGCTGTTGGCCTCACGTTAGAGTTGAAGAAAACAAGATCGAGATAGCAAGGAGCCGGGTATGTCACAGGAATTACTTTGGGTCACCATCATCGTTGTCGGACTGCTGACCCTGGGTATTCGCCTATCCTTTATAGTATTCACGGACAAGCTATGGGTCTCGCCCATAGTGCGGCAAGCACTCCGCTTTGTGCCAGTGGCAGTATTGTCAGCGCTTATCTCACCGGCGCTCTTCTTCCCCAACGGCTTCCTGAATATCTCGTTGAGCAATGCACGGCTCATTGCAGGAATGCTTGCGATACTCGTAGCCTGGCGTACAAAAAACGTTCTGCTCACAATCTTTATCGGCATGGCCTGCTTACTCATCTTGCAGGCATGTATACCTCCTCACTAGTGCCGTGACCGCCTTTCTTTGTAGGATGGGCAAAATCCGGCGAGAGCGTCGTCGGCGAGCAGGAGACGGCCAAGCCGATCTGCCCTACGTGGGGGGGGTAGAGAACGCGCACGAGAGCCGTCGGCGAGCAGGAGACGGCCAAGCCGATCTGCCCTACGTGGGGGGGTAGAGAACGCGCGAGCGACAAGTGATGCATTGCGCCGCTCGCCTTCATCGTTTAAGATGAGGACAAACAAGTATTCAACGAGGAGGGAGCTAGCCATGTCTATCGAGCAATTAGTGCTGGGAGGAGTGCGTACAGCCGCCACAGATGGGGCAACATTTGCGGTGATCGAACCGGCAACGGGGAAACCGTTTCGTGAGGTTGCCCTGGCCGGAGCGGAAGACGCTGAACGGGCCATGCAACTGGCGCATCGCGCATTCGAGGAGGGGAGATGGCCGCGTCTGAGCGCCACAGAGCGCGGACGTGTGTTGCTACGTACAGCTACGCTGGTGCGAGAGCGCCTGGAAGAACTGGCAATCATCGAAGCACGCAACGCAGGAAAGCCTATTCGAGATGCGCGGGGCGAGATCGGACTGGTTGCTAATGTCTTCGAGTACTGGGGCGGGGCGGCAAATAAGATTTTCGGCGAGACTATCCCGGTGCAGGCTGCCGGGCTGGAGGTAACGCTACGCGAACCGGTTGGAGTATGCGCCTTGATTACGCCCTGGAACTTTCCACTTGTGATCGCCTCCTGGAAGATTGCCCCGGCCCTGGCCTGTGGCAATACCGTCGTAGTCAAACCAGCACTGCTCACGCCACTCTCCGTCCTGAAACTCGCCGATATTCTGATGGAGGCGGGTCTACCACCCAACGTCATCTCTGTGATACCAGGGCCCGGCGCACTGGTCGGCAATGCCCTGGCGACTCATCCCCTGGTCTCCAAAGTTTCTTTTACCGGCTCAACCGAGGTAGGGTCCCAGATCATGCGCCTGTGCGCCGACAACATCACACGCGTCTCGCTGGAACTCGGTGGCAAAGCGGCCAACCTGGTCTTCGCCGACGCCGACCTGGACCGCTGTGTCGAATCTTCCGTCTTCTCCGTCTTCGGCAACTGTGGACAGGACTGCTGCGCACGCTCCCGCATCCTGGTGCAGGACTCCATTTACGAGGAGTTTATCGCCCGTTTCAATCGTCGTACCGCAGCTCTGGTTGTGGGAGAGCCATTGGACGAGGCCAGCGAGATTGGCCCACTCATCTCTGCTGGACAGCGCCAGCGTTCGCTTGACTATATCGCATTGGGCCAGGAAGAGGGCGCAAAATTGGTGAGCGGTGGTAGTATCGGCAAAGAAGAGGGGTATTTCATGCAACCCGCTGTGCTGGCCGACGTTGACAATAAGATGCATGTGGCGCGGGAGGAGATATTTGGGCCGGTAGCCTGTATTATCCCCTTCAAAAGTGAAGAGGAGGCCCTGCGACTGGCGAATGATACTCCTTATGGGCTGTCCGGCTCAGTCTGGACCCAGAATCTGGGCCGTGCCCTCCGCGTAGCCAGAGGCATACGTGCAGGAGTCCTCTCGGTCAATTCCAGCCAGAGCGTGCATACCGAGGCTCCTTTTGGTGGCTACAAACAAAGCGGATTTGGTCGTGAGATGGGTATGAATGCGGCGCAGCTCTATACAGAAGTGAAAAGCGTGTTCTTCTCAGAGGAGTGATGCCATCCTGTATTTACTTCAATTGTGCAGGTTTGTTAGAATAGATCATTCAAAGAGTCGTTTTACTTTGAGCAGGAGCAAGCTATGTGTCGAAATATCAAGCCGCTCTTTAATCTCGACCCCCCGGCTACCGATGAGGAGATTCGGGAAGCCTCACGCCAGTTCGTGAGAAAACTCACGGGCTTCAGTAATAAGCCCTCACAGGCAAACGAAGCGGCATTCAATCAGGCTATCGAGGAGGTAAGTATCATTACTCGAAATTTGCTGGACTCGCTGACCACCAATGCTGAGCCACGTGATCGCGAGATCGAAGCCGAACGGGCACGTATAAGAACGCTAAAAAGATTCGGCGCAGAAAAGATGTAAGGTGATCAAGGCCCCTTGTGCGAGGAGAAAGCTGGCACAAGAGGCCTCTCTTCCCTTATATCTGCTCCTCCATGCCCAAACCCAGAATTGCCCTGAATAACAGAGTCGCAACATCACCATTACTTTCGACACAGCACTAGTTGTGTCTTTCCATACTCCCTCTTTCCTGCCTCCTCCTTCTATACTGTATTTTAGTCTTGAATACAGAAGCTTTTCATAGAGGGATTCTGGAACAGTTACTGGCACTGCGAGACGAATAAACCTGAGAGAGAAATCTTTCCTGATAGAAAGAAGGAGAACATTTATGGCATCTACACTACTTCATGAACATGTGGCCCTACGCAAGCTCATATGGGTTGGACCGCTGACTATTGTTTCCACAGCCATCGCCAATCTCATAATACGCACTATCGCAGTCCTGGTCTTTGGGGTTCCTGAGACATTTCAATACTTGCAGGCTCCCTCTATCATCGGCAGTACCATCGTTTTTTTGCTCGTGGCCCTGCTCGCCTTTGTGCTGGTCAATCGCTTTGCACGACGCCCGATCCGGTTCTATCGTCTACTGGCGTTCGTTGTCTTGTGCATCTCGTTTCTCAGTCCCATTATGGCTCTGGTCGGTCTCTTCCCTGCTCCTGGAATGACCCTCTCCATTTTCTGGACCATGATCGTGATGCATCTCGTTTCCGCCATCATCGTCGTTAGTCTGTTTACTACACTGACACGCGAGTAACAGGTACAGCCAGAAGCCAGGCATGGTAAGATGACAAAAAAGAGTATGATGAACCTATCCCGCGCAGCGAGAGGGCTACGCGGGATGAGTTGTGGGGAGCTTTGAACAAGAGTCGTTGACGGGCTTCGCTCATCATGAAACAAGTGAGCACACTCTATCCTGGAGAGAGGAATAGCTATGACCAACTCAATCCGTATCTTGCTCTGTGAGGACCAGACGCTCATGCGTCAGGGACTGCACACCATCCTTGAACTTGAGCCGGGGTTTCAAGTCGTAGGCGAGGCCGCTGATGGCGAAGAGGCGGTGAGCCAGTATAACACACTCCGCAAGCTGGGCAACGGCCCTGATATTGTGCTCATGGATATTCAAATGCCGCGTATGAGCGGTGTACAAGCGACGGCGGTACTCACCACCAGCGACGCTGCCGCACGTGTTATTATCCTCACCACCTTCGACTACGAAGAGTATGTGTTTGATGCCATCAAGGCTGGTGCTATGGGATATCTCCTCAAAGATGTACCCGCTCATGAACTGATGGCAACTATTCGCCAGGTGTATGCAGGTGAACCCGCTATCCAGCCCAAGATTGCCAGCAAGCTCCTCGTCGAATTTGGACGGAAAGGTCATTCTCCATCTGGAACCTTCCATTCTCCACAGCAAGAGGAGTTGAGTCCACGGGAGATCGAGATCCTCAAGCTGCTCGCGCAAGGGGCAAGTAATCGCAAGATTGCCGAGAAACTCGTTCTCGCTGAGGGGACCGTCAAAAACCATGTATCGAATATCCTGAGCAAGCTGCATACGGAGAACCGCACTCAGGCAGTCTCCCTGGCACGTGAGCGCAGGCTGCTCTAAAGAAGGGAGAAACCATGTCAACCTATTTCGATGTAGAGAAAGATACTGCACACTTCTTTCGCCTCTCCAGACGTGTGATTACCATGTTTGCTGTCCTTCTCTGTCTCTATCTCACCGCATCGACTTATTCTATTTTGATAAACAACCCCTCCTCTATGCATGATTGGCGCGGTGTAACCTGTATTGTGCTTACCGCTCTTGCGCTCCTGATTTATGGTGTCCAATTCCGCATGAGCCTGAAAATGGACTGGCCTCCGCCATTGCATTACGCTGTGGGCCTATGGGTCAGTCTGTATCTAGTCGTGCTGCTTCTTACACTCATCAATACCGCCTTTGTCTGGGACTTCTATGTTGTTTATGCGATCAGCTTTGGCCTCTTTGGGGGAGTTCGTCTGTTACTTGCCGTGAGTAGTATGGCTCTTACGCTCTTTGCTTTTCAGGGCTTGCTGATCTGGCCACCAACTGGCAATGCGCTTGTGGGCATCGCCAGTCAAGTCTTGACGATCTTCAGCATCACCGGTTTTAACATCCTGTTCCAGAATCTGATAGAAGAGCGATTTGAACGCAATAGACTTTTTCAGCAACTGACTCAAGCCAATGACGAGCTAGAGGAAGCCCATCGCCAACTCGCGCAATCTGTAGTCCAGGAACAGGAGCTTGCCGTCTTGCGTGAGCGCACCCGGCTGGCACGCGAGATGCACGATAGCATCGGCCATGCTCTCGTTCTTATCTCCGTCAAGCTTGAAGCAGCCCAGCGGCTCCGTGAACGTGATCCTGAACGCTGTGACCACGAGATAGAGTCCACCAAGCAGATTGCGCGCGAAACGATGACCGCCTTGCGTGCCTCCATCGCCGACTTGCGCTCACCGGCATTGGAGCGCGAACGTATCAATCTCGCGCTGAGCCGCGCAACCCAGGAGTTTGCCCGGCGTAGCAACCTGCATGTTACCTACACCTTCCAGGCAGATATCGACCCTCTCCCCGAAGCCATCGAAGAAACGCTCTGGAAAGTGAGCCAGGAAGCATTTACCAATATCGAGAAACATGCTCATGCAAGCCATGTGCAAGTGCGTATCAGTCGGCAGGATGAGAAACTCCTTCTGCACATCCACGATGACGGCATCGGCTTACCTCTGGCATTGTGCCAGCCCCAGAAAGAGAGGAGCCTTGTAGACAACAGCCCCAGTGGTCACTATGGGCTGCGTGGCATGCTCGAACGCATAGAAGCCATCGGCGGCCATCTTACGCTACGCTCCGGCGAAGAGCAGGGAACAAGCGTTGAAGTTGAATTACCACTGGCACACGGTGGGTAAATCATTCTTTCTGAATGTCAACGAGCATTTCCAGAGGCCGTCAATGCCAGAGCAATAGCACCATAAAGCGAGGCATCATTCAAGAAGCGGGCAGGGACAATCTCAGGCGGAAAGGGAACGGCGAAGCCCAGGCGAAAGGCAAGTGCCTGGAGAATTACCTCACCTGAACTCATCAATCCTCCACCCACAGCAATGCGTGCCGGGTCAATCAAGATAGCGAGATTGGCGACGTGAGTTGCCAGTTCGGCGAGCATTTCATCTACAAGGAAACGAGCGCGGATGTCCGAATGCGCAAAGACAGCAGCAGCGCTCAGGTCCTCTCCCAGAAGGAGGCTGGCATGTTCCCCTATGAAGCGCCCGCCAATAGCCTCCTCCAGCGGAGCCCGTCCTTGAGCGGCCCCGCTGGTATCTAACACACTCCGTAAATTATAACCAATTTCACCAGAGGCCCCATGCGCTCCGGTGAGGACGCGTCCGCCAACCACAATAGCCGCAGCAATACCCGTACCAAGACTGAGAAAGACCGCCGGATCGCTGCCCTGAAGTGCACCCCAAAGGAGCTCGGCCATCGCGGCGGCCTTGACATCGTTCGCGACAGCCACCGTGGGAATGCTCAGACCGGCACGCATTGTCTCATGCAAGGAGACCCGGTCCCAGTCGGGAATATTGGGAGACAAGAGGATGCCATCTTCGTGAACGACGCCCGGAGTTACCACTCCGGCAGCCACACATCGCCCACCCACGTCTACCACAGTCTGTTCAATCAGGATGCACGTAGCGGTAATCGTCCTCTCAAGGAGCTGTTGAGCGCCAAGAGAGGCATGTGTATCGAGCCGCATCTGCTTCAGTATGCGACCCATCATATCAGCGGTTGCGACAGCAACCTTTGTACCACCAAAATCAATGGCAACTACAAAGTCATGAGCGCCTGCATCAGGTGAGCCATCATTCATCAACGGATTCATCCTCTCTTCTCTTCTTTTCCTGCTACGATCAGGCTGACGCCTCAACAGGCCGCTCCAGATACTCCTCTTTAATCTCTTTGGGACCAAAAGGCCAGGTATGTTCAACGAAACGCGCCCAGAGGAGATAAGCGATAATACCAAGCACCGTCCACGTAATGGCAAGAATCATTGGATTCGTCCAGATCGGCAGAATAAATTGGGTCCCACTCAGACCCGACGCCACAAAGACGTAGATCCAGCCGATTAGCGCGATGATGCTGAAGAGGGGGTAGAGCCACATGCGATAGGGGCGATTCAGACTCCGGCTGTCTGCGACGTAAGACCGTCAGCGCCGCCACCTGTCCCAGGGACTGGACAATCACAATCACAGCCGTAAGCATCGAGATAATCGTTCCGAGAGGGAGAATGGAAGCGAGAGCAGTAATGACGCACATGACAATTAAGGCGACATGAGGAAAGTGATAGCGCGGATGTAGCTTGCCAAACTGCCGCAGGAAGACGCCATCGCGAGCGGCATTATAGGGGACACGCGAACCGCCGAGGAGTCCAGTAAAGACCGAAGCAAAGGCCGTAATCAGAATCAGGACCGTCACCACGCTCGAAACGCCTCTTCCCCAGACCGTCTCTAGAACGAGAGAAGCAATGGAGGTTGACTTCGCAACAACTTGCCAGGGAACAACACCCATAACGCCAATATTCAGCGCCAGATAGAGGAGCATCATCCCCAGGATAGAGATAATAATAGACCAGGGGATAGTGCGGCCAGGACGGCGCACCTCGGCCCCCATGTACGCCGTCGTGTTGTAGCCCAGATAGTCATAGATGCCAATGATTAAGCCAGCACCCAGGCCAGCAAAAAAGTGACCGTCTAGCGTGAAGGCACCCGCTGGATAGGCGAAAGCCAGGGCAGGATGAAAATGGGTGAGAGCCGCGACAATCACGATGCCGATGGAGAGGAGCATCACCGCAAATAGGACGTTAGTAAGGATACCGATTGACTCGATGCGGCGATAGAGAGCGAAGAGCACAAGGCCAACCAGCGCGAACGAGACGAGATCGATCTGCCACCAGGTCATATTGGGCCAGAGATACCCCAGATATAAAACCAGGCCATTAATGCCAGTAGACATAATAAGAGGAATAAAAAGAACCGCCGTCCAGGTAAAAATGAAAGGCATCAAGCGGCCAGTGCGATACTGGAAAGCCTCGCGGAGATAGATATACGTTCCCCCCGCTCCGGGCATAGCCGCACCAAGCTCGGCCCAGATCAAGCCATCAGCCAGAGCCAGCAAGGCTCCAGCAATCCAGCCTAGAATCGCCTGTGGTCCACCAAAAGCAGCCACCATCAAAGGGATAGTAATGAACGGTCCAATACCGCACATCTGCGTCATATTAATCGCTATCGCGGTTGGTAATCTAACACTCCGTACAAAGCCATTGTTTGTTTGTTCCACAGTTCTAGCCTGTTGGGCCGTTCCCCTGGAACCTTCGTTTGCATCCTCGTTTAAGCTTGAAGAACTCATGGCATATCTCCTTTTGCCGCTCGTTTAGAGAAGACAGGCAGATCATCAGAAGCGTGTGAACACGTTTCCTTACAGTTAGTATAGTTTCCTAACTTTGCTCTGTCAAGGATATTTTTATCCCTCTTTTTCCTTTCTCCACGATTTATAATTCCCGTTTTACAAGTTAGTAAACATCATTTACAATAGAGAAGATTCTTTTCGTTAAGGTGAAGGAGTTTATTTGTATGTCAACGACTGAAAGCAATCAGCCGGGAACGCCGTCGTTGTTGCGAGCCATCAACGAGCGAATGCTGTTGGAGTACTTACGCAGCCATAAACCGACGTCGCGCGCCCAACTTGCGCGTGCAATCAGTCTTTCCAAGCCAACCGTCTCCCAGGCGCTTGCCAGTCTTGAGGATGCCGGTCTTGTTCGCGCTGTCGGGGAGTCGATATCGAGCAAGGGGGGACGCATAGCAATCCTGTATGAGCAAAATCCCGATGCTGGTTATGTGGTGGGTGTCGATATTGGCCGAGGCTGGGTACGGGCCGCAGTGGCGAACCTGGCAGGCAAAATTCTTATCCGTAGAAATAGACCAAACGAGGCCCAGAGCGCATCCGAGCTTGTCAATCTGCTGAGCCAACTGGTGCGTAATCTTATTGCAGAAGCAGGTTTGTCCTGGTCACAGATAGTACACGCAGTCATCGGCACGCCGGGAGTCTTTGATGAGCAGAGTGAGCGTGTGCTTTTCGCATCGAATTTGCCCGATTGGGGAAGACACGGTCTGGTAAAAGAGCTGCAAGACGCGTTTGGCCTGAGTCTTTCAGTAGAAAACGATGCGAACCTTGCGGCACTGGGTGAGCGCTCGTTTGGCTGGGGCTCCAGTGCCAATACATTTGTGTATATCGCCGTAGGGACAGGCATAGGAATGGGCATTATCATCAACGGAGTACTCTACCGAGGGGCACACGGGGCAGCAGGCGAGATCGGCTTCTTACCCTTCGGCTCAGATGAAGTTTCAGGCAGCGATACAGAGGAATCTAAGGAGATCAGTAATACCTATTTAGGGATGTTTGAGGAGGCAACAGCGGCGGCGGCAATTGTGCACCAGGCCCAGGAGCGCGGGCTACCTGCCTCTTTTTCCGTGAAGCAAGTCTTTGATGCCGCAGAGCAGGGCGATAAGAACGCGCTCGCCCTGGTCGAGCAAGAAGGCTATCGCCTGGCGCAGGCTATCGCCGCCATCGCCGCCATCTTAGATCCAGAACTGATCGTGCTTGGTGGCGGCATCGGTCAACGGGGTGCGTTGTTGCTCCCGCCGCTAGAGCGTAGACTCCAACAGCTCACCCCCCTGAGACCGCATATCGTCGTTTCAAAGCTAGGAGAGGATGGTGTACTGCTCGGCTCAATCGCCACCGCCTCAGAGATTGCCCACGCCTATATCTTTCAGCAGTATGTTAATAACAACTACGGAACTGCGACGAATAATAGTGATGAAAAAGAGAAACATGAAATTGTCACTCAAACACATTTCCAAGCCACGTCTGAGCACTGAACTTGCGATCTTGCCCTTTGACAGACGCTAGCCAGGGAAATCCGCTGAGAGTCCAGACAGGCCCAGAGTGAGCGAGAGCTCACCGCCATGATGCAAATCATGCTCCAGCACATGCCAGACCACCCAGGCGCGCGACACATCAACTTGTGTGCCGTCGTCTTGCACATCGGGGAAAGTTTGTTGCATCTCGTCGGAACTCCAGCGGGCCAGACAATCCGCCATGAGTTGCCAGGTGAGGTCGAGTCCTAGAACCAGTTCAGCGGCAGTTGGGATGAGTGTCTCCTGGCGCAGCGCCATCTCGTTTCGCTTCAGGTACACGCCCAACTCCTCGCCAACATCTTCTCCCAGGGTGAAGGTGAACCAGCCGATACGGCAACCGACAATGTGCAGAGCAATTTCTCCGATGGAACGAAGGTGCGGTGCAGCACGCAGCTCAAGCTGCGAGGTGGTGAGCGGTGTGAGGGCTCTTTTGATATGATCCTGGTACGCTTTCCAGGAAGTGTAAAATGTCGTGAGCGTGAAGTTATTTTCAGCCATCAGGATATGGCTCCTTTCTGTTCCGTTTCAAACATCTTAGCACACAGAGCGGTCAGAAGGAGAGTCGGCCTGAATCCTTCGGACAAACTCGTCAAGCAATTGCGCGAGCCTGGTTGGCTCTTTGAACGGAAGGAGGTGGGTGTTATCCAACCAATGGAGAGAAAGCGCTGGGTACAGGCGTGTGAGCTGTTCACCACCAGCCCGCCACAGCGCATTTTTTCGCTCGGCACTTGCCCCTTTTTCGCGAGCCATTTTCGTTGCCAGAACCAGTTCGACTGGACAATCAAGCTGGTTGTACGCCGAAAGAAGCTGTTCACGGCGCATATTCACCTCAATGGTCAAGGTTGCCATTTCGGAAGGAGTGAGTCGATACCCCATGCCAACCAGATACATGAGCCACGGCGAGATCCACATTACAGGGTATATTGAGCCGACGCCTTACATCATCAGGATCAGTCACAAGGTTGACCGGCACAGCACCGTCAATGAGAAACAGCCCTCCCACCCTTCCCGGATGAGCAGCAGCATACCAGACAGCCAGGTCCGCTCCCAGGGACCACCCAACCACAAGAGGCCGAGGACCAACAACCTTATCCATTATGGTCTCAACATCGCTCAAGAAACACTCGAAAGAGAGGTCAGGCGAGCGCGTTGCTGGTGCCATGATTGCGAAAATCGAAGGTCACGAGCCGATACTGTCCACGGAGTTCGCGGATGGTTTGCTTCCAGGCCACTTGCGTTACCCCCGCGCCGTTCAAGAACAGAAGCGTTGGTCCCTGACCCGATTCGCTGACCGAAAGCGTCACGTTTCCATTTGCGACCTTACTGCGTTTCACGTTTGTCCTTCTCATAGACGCATATACCTTTCTATTCCCCAAAGAGGCTCTGAAAGAGCGCCTGCAATCCAAAGTCAAACTCCTGGTCAGCATTCCACTGTGCGATCTCTGGCAACAGAGTGTGGAGCCTGGGGTATTGGTCTGCCGGAAAGTGTTGCCAGACCGTTGGGCCGTTTGGCCCTGGCTCCAGACCCGCGACAGCTTGCGTTCCAGTGCCCAGCAAGGTATGCCCAACAACAAAACCGACAATGCACTGGAGCGCATAGATGGACTGGACGCCGCTGATCTGTGCCCGATGGAGTATTTCCAGAAGATGATCTAACATCGCGAGAGAGGCTTTGGTTCGCAGCGGACTGGTTGCAATGAGCGGCAGCACACGTGGATGAGCGAGGAGAACGCCTCGAAAGGCGTGAGCAACGACCCACAATTCCTCGCGTGGTGTGGCTTCAGGTTGCTCAGGGTACGGAGTCTGGACAATAAGCAGTTCGATGACTCCATCAAACAAGGCTCGCTTACTTTCCACATGATTGTACAGCGACATGGCCTCGACGCCAAGCCTCGCTCCGAGCTTGCGCATACTAAAGCTTTCCAGCCCCTCTTGATCAATCAAATGCAAAGCTTCTTCCAGCACCCGTTGACGGGTGAGTGTTCCATCAGGTTTCGCCATCTTCCTCGCCTGTTCTATACTTACACTGTAAGCCTACAGTGTAAGTATAGAGAAGAAAAGAGAATGTGTCAAGGGGGATCATTCACTCTAAGAAAATGGGACATTCGCAAAGAAGGCGGTCTCTCTGGAAAAATAACAAATTTGGCTAATCTTTCTTCCTCAAGGATTTTTTTAAAACGGCAAACCGCATTGTAGAAAGAGGATACAATCTCCTGTACAATGCGGTTTTTCAGGAAGAATATGCTGTTAGAAATCTTCTCCCTATCACTGGAAAAGAAATGTTGCTGACAAGACGGTATCAGCAAAACAGATAGCCAGAGCAAGATAGGTATTAAAATGCAAAACGCTTTGCAGATAAGCGGTGCTCAGAACTACAGCGAAAAGCAAAAGATAGCCTATAAAAATTCTCGTTCGCGTTGGTTGTTTCACTCATCTCTCCTCTAAAAATGGATCTTCATGCCGGGTAGTATGGATACCCGTACATCCGATGTCTCCTTTTCTGACCAGAGAAGGTCTCGACCCTCTCCAGTCAGACAACTTTTTTCTGCCAGACCCAGGCTCATTTATGCTATCTTTCTTTACGGCCAGGGTAAGAGGTAGCCAATACCAAATTTCTGGATCGCCGGAATGATCAAGGCGAAGGCATACTCAATATGCCAGAGAGTTAAGCTTACTGTTACCACCGCTAATATGATATGAAAAATACGCCAGTAGCGGATAACATAGCGAAAAAATAATTCTTGATCCTGAGCATGCTGAACTTGTTCCAGAGTGCTCATATAGCGCTCGTTGTGCATATAGAAAGCATCAAAACCAATGAGAGAGATAGACTTTCTCCCACTCATCTCATGTAAGATATGATCTACGCGATCTTCGCCCTGGTAGGTCAGCGACGCTTGCACCCTTTGAGCCATAATACGAGGTGCGACACGATCCAGGGTACGTCCGATGATGCCGCTGATAACCAGGGCGATCATGCCATAGAGGGCATAGGTGCCTGTGCGCGGATTATAGTTCCCGAAAGAGTGGAAAAAGACCAATATCAACGAGATTGCCCCAAAGCAGATATGCCAGTTTAAGACAGCATTGAGACCACCAACAGAGCGTTCGCGTGAACGTCTGCGCAGACTAAACGAGAGTGCCGCCAGAAACATAAAGGTGGTACTGGAAACTGCAAAGAAAAGGCCCGCAAAGCTATCGCCCCCCATATCATTGCTTACGCGCGTACACCACATGAAGAAGATAAAAAAGGCCGTGAGAATAAGGACCGAGACCAACAGACAGAGACGCCATTGGTGAGGGCCTGAAAAAAGGCCGGTAGCTCTTTTCACCTTTGCTAGAATAATCCATGAACTCCAATTTCCTCTCATTAATCAACATCTATGACGAGCCACTCGTGGTTCGATCCCTGAACATAGTAGACATCTGTATGAGCATCTTCTTTCTCATGGCGCACAATATGCCTGAGAGACGCTCGACAATCAACCGTACAGACGAAATTCATCTCCTCGTCAGTATCTGTCTTTAAGACAAAATCCCTACCCGGCCCCACCTGGACAACATTTCCTCCTACGTGCAATACGTTCGTACCGTGAGCGCTCATTGGTCCCAACCAGGCGGCTAGAGCTACCCCTGCACTTGCAAGGACACCAATAAGTAAAAGCACAAAGACGATAGCGCTTATGCGCGGTGTAACCATGATCTTCCTTCTCCGAGCTGAGAGATTCAGCATTACGCCGTATGATAAAATATGAGCCACTTATCGTTACTTGGCGTGAGCTGTTTTACTGGTATTTTCAATACTACCCTTATTCACGTTCATTCCTCTCACTATTTTGCAAAAAGTGTCACACTATAGTCACAAATGCTCATAGCCCTTACTATACAAATAGCACCACGCTGTTTTGCCATTATGAACGATCTGACAGGAGGCCGCAACCGGTACTAGTTTCAGTACCCCCAAACGGGTCGAGAAAGGACAGAGCTCCTGCCGCCTCTGAAGAGGAATCCTACAACAGGAAAAGCGAAAAGGTCAAAGTTGGGATGTACCAGGGCAGTCATCCTACTCTCTCTCCCAGGCATCTTTTTGGAAGGCGAGAGGAATCACTTGGCGAGGGGGACACGATTACGCGTGCGGGCGAGGATTTTCCTGCGCGGGTTCGAGGGTAAGAGGAATTGCCTGGCGAGGGGGACACGATTACGCGTGCGGGCGAGGATTTACTGCGCCGGGACGCTGGCTGCACGCTGCATGGTGTCCCTACCAAAGCCCGCGATGCTCCCTTTCTGCCAGCGAGAGGAAAACCTTTCGTCCTTGTTGCCGCTGTAAAGAAAGCTAGATGTTACATCGTTGAAATGAATATTGATAAGGCTTATAATGACAAAGAAAATTGCTATCAACGCAAATCCTGGCGGTACTGAAAGCAATGGATAAGGGGTAGACGATGCTAAAAAGCTGGCTTATACAAAACTTTAAGCCCATCCTTGATTCAGGAGATCTACGGTTAGCGCCTGTGACGGTGCTTGCTGGTCGGAATAGCTCTGGCAAGAGTAGTCTGATTTAATCGATTTTGATGATTGCACAGACTCTAAGCAACCGAATACTAGATCGACCTTTGCTGCCGAATGGGCCGATAGTCCAGCTAGGGACATTTGAAGATATATTGAGTGATCAAACAGACTTGCGAACACTGGTGGTCGGATTTGAGTTGGAGATGGAAAAGGAGAAACCAGGATCGTCTGTTGATTTCAGAACCCGACGAGTAGACAGAATTAACATTGCTGGATTGCATCGAGAGGTTAAGTCGGTTAAGCTCGCCTCTCGTTTCCGTAGCGCTAGTAGTAATGGTGTCAGTACCTCTGCTATTGAAGCAGCAAAAGTTATTATTGAAAGTATTTCATTGGCAATGAAACTTTCTCCTATGGAAGCACATTATGAACAACTAGCACTATTTTCAGAAGATGCTACTAAAGTAGAGTCTGATTTCGGGCTAGATATTAAGCTCTTATCTGCCACAGAGATTGATGAATTCCTCAAGGAAGTATCACCTGAGTATCTAAGACTTGTGCCTTACAGTATTAACGAGTCAAACTACCTGGGAAGGTTTACATTCAAAGACAGATCAGCCAATATTCGAGTTCCCAACGCATCTCTGATCGCACTCTCTCACTTTCTTCCAGCACGCCTTATTGGAAAATATAGCATTGAGGAGCGGCAAAAAACACAACTAATGCGGGTAGTAGATATACTTCTTAGAGATGTCGATAATAGGTTATTGGGAAAAAGTGTTCCATATTTGCTAAGAATAAGCGCTTCTAACGTATTTACTCTTGATATAAATAGCGTCTTACAAGACACCTTAAAAAAGACTCTATCTGACTTCTGTAAAGAAGAAGAAGAAATTTCAAAAGAATTTTCTGGTCAAACTCTTGGTGATTTGATTTCCTGGTACCAATTACTAGAGATAAATGAAGAGAATAGAAGCGTTACAAATAAGCTAATAGAGATTGTTGTACAAGGAATTTCAGAACAATTAGCATACTTAGAGAAGGGTACGAAAGCCCTGGAGGCTATCACCAATAATATTTATGTAGAAAGCCTTGAAGGTGCGGTAGAAGGAATAATTCAGTTTTTTACCAGTAAGATACGCTATCTGGGGCCGTTACGTGCTGACCCACAAGCGGTACAAAAATTTGCGCCGAGTAGCGAATTAGATGATGTTGGCGCAAAAGGAGAATATGCGGCGGCTGTTTATGATGCTAACCATAATGCTACTATACGCTGGTATCATCCATTTTCCGGGATAATTAAAAGTAGCGAATTAAAAGAGGCATTAGATACCTGGGTCAGCTATTTAGGTGTAGCAGATGAGGTGAAGATTCAGGTGGCAGGGCAAAGCGGGGTAAGTTGGCATGTGGTACCAGTGAAGGGACAGAAGGCGCGGCCTCTTACTGCGGTTGGAGTGGGGGTTAGCCAGATTTTGCCTATCCTGGTGATGGGGCTATTGGCTCCAAGCGATACGCTTTTGCTGGTTGAGCAGCCAGAACTACATCTGCATCCCAGTGTACAGGCACGCCTGGGTGATTTCTTTATGGGTCTGGCGAAGTGTGATAAACAATGTTTGATTGAGACACATAGCGAAAATCTTGTCAGTCAGCTCCGCCATCATATTGTGTTAGCCGAGGGACAAGAAAATAGTGACTGCTTAATCTATTTTGTGGATCAGGATGAGCAGGGAGCAACCAGATTTAATCCTATTGAGATCTCGGCAAAGGGGAATATTCTTAATTGGCCGGATGGCTTTTTCGATGAGACGATGCTGCAAGAAGATAGGATTACAGCGGCGGGTTTGAAGAAGAGAGTGAAAAACGCACAGAATGGCTAGTATTCTTGTTGATCCAATAATCGTCCAGATTCCGCCCGATGAGGCAAGCCGGGAAGAGGTCGAGCAATGGTTGGGAATGTTGACAATCTGGCTGCAAGAAGCTCTTACAACGCCGCTGAGCTGGTTCCATTGCTGGCAGGCATCGCAACTTTTAGAAGAGTATGGACAGTTTCCCAATTTCGGGCAATTAAAGCAGCTCCAACAAAAGCACCGGCTGGATATCAACCCTAGTCAGATTGCCAGAAAGGTCAATGAGTTTTTTCGCGATAATGTTCTAGATGTCGAAGATTATTTAAAACGTCTGGACTACGCGATAGAGCCAGCAGAAAACTCTATTATTGTTGAGCCAGCACAGTTTATTGATCGGCTGCCTGAATATTTACATGCTGGTTTGTATCTTCTGCTAGCTGATTGTTGTGCTTGTAAACATATTACACATCCTTTTGGTCAAGGATTGTATCTTGCAACAGTAGCCTTAAAAGATGGCGCACGAGAGATAACCATTTCAGTTGTTGTATTAGATGCTCTCCCCAACTTTGCTCGTCCACTTGATAATAAAATTATCCAGACGATTCCCCGCTCATTACTCCTGATGATCTGCCACCTCTTAATGATGTTATTGAGGTCTGGAGCCAGGGAGAGAAGAGCATCGTTTATGCAATTCGACAACAACTGAAAAAAGATGCAGGTGCCACTTCTCTCAAGCCGTTCACATTTCGTCTTGGGCCACGCTTTATTGGGTCTGTGAATGAGCGAGAGCTGGATACGAACGAGACTGTTTTGCGAAATATCATCCATGCGCTGGTCAATGTGATTCTGGATAGGGCGAAAGATATGAAAGGGTATAGTTTACATAAGCTTCGCGCCGATGAGACAGCGGACAGCCCACAAAGGGAGCGGGCAAGTGATAAGGGACAGGCGTGGCGATTGAAATTACAACAAAGTGGCGCTGGCTGGCGTTTGCACTACTGGAAAATACCTACGCTGGATGGGCCGATGATTGAGTTTGCGAACGTTTGCAAAGAGTCTGAAAGCGAAATCTACTAACAGGTAAAAAGAGGAAATCCTCATATATCCTTGACTCCATATATTTGTCCTCCTCGCTGATTGATGTGATCAGAAAGGCTTTACTCCCCAAACAAAAGAGATAATTTCGGGCAAAATTATGATATTATGTCTCTGCAAATCAGCATTTCACTACCAGAATTTTATCTCATGGAAAGAAGAAGCAAGAAAAGATTTTTTGGAGGGTAGAAGAGAGATGTGGGGAATGGACTCACCAAGAAAAAGAATGTAGAAAGTTGATGGAGAACGTCTTTTATGGCAATTAAGAAGAGTGAGCTGTATAGCTCGCTGTGGAAAAGCTGCGATGAGCTGCGCGGGGGGATGGATGCTTCGCAGTATAAAGATTATGTGCTGGTCCTCCTGTTTGTGAAATATGTCTCCGATAAATACGCGGGTCAGCCGAATCCACTGATTGAGATTCCTGAAGGGGGGAGCTTTGCCGATATGGTGGCTCTCAAGGGGAATAAGGATATTGGCGATAAGATGAATAAGATTATCGCGAGGCTGGCAGAGGAGAACGATCTTAAGGGCGTGATCGATGTTGCAGACTTCAATGATGCCGATAAGCTGGGCAAGGGGAAGGAGATGCAGGATCGGCTCTCGAATCTGGTGGCTATTTTTGATTCGCCTGCGCTCAATTTCCGCAAGAATCGCGCAGAGGGCGATGATCTGTTAGGGGATGCCTACGAGTATTTGATGCGCCACTTCGCTACCGAGTCGGGCAAGAGTAAGGGACAATTTTACACACCTGCCGAGGTCTCGCGCATTATGGCGAAGGTCATTGGCATCAATAACGCCAGGAGCCAGGACCAGAGTATTTATGATCCAACCTGCGGGTCCGGCTCGCTCTTGCTGAAAGCTGCCGACGAATCCCGCGTGGGAATTACTATTTATGGGCAGGAGATGGATAACGCCACCGCCGCGCTGGCGAAGATGAATATGTTTCTGCATAATCAACCTACGGCAACGATCTGGCGCGACAATTCGCTCTCGACTCCCTACTATAAACAAGGCGAAGGCAACAGGCCGGAAAGCACCGATCTCAAGACCTTTGATTTTGTGGTCGCAAATCCGCCGTTTTCGAGCAAGGCCTGGAGCAATGGCTTTGATCCTTATAAAGATCTGTATGGCCGCTTTGAAGATGGGGTGCCACCGCAGAAGAATGGAGATTACGCCTTTCTCCTGCATATTATTCGTTCGCTCAAAAGCAGCGGAAAAGGGGCAGTGATTCTGCCGCATGGAGTCCTCTTTCGCGGAAATGCTGAGGCGGCGATTCGTGAGAAGATTATTCGCAGGGGGTATATTAAAGGGATTATCGGCCTGCCTCCCAATCTATTCTATGGTACGGGCATTCCGGCCTGTATTATTGTGCTAGATAAGGAGAATGCCGGGAGCCGCACGGGTATTTTTATGCTCGATGCCAGCAAGGGCTTTGTGAAGGATGGCAATAAGAACCGCCTGCGCCAGCAGGATATTCATAAGATCGTCGATGTTTTCAACCGCCAGATTGAGATTCCCAAGTATTCGCGCATGGTGGGCGTGGGCGAGATTGAGGAGAATGAGTACAATCTGAATATTCCGCGCTACATCGATAGCACTGAAGAGGAAGATCTTCACGATATCGAGGCGCATCTGCTAGGCGGCATTCCCAATCGCGACATTGAGGGGCTGGACAACTACTGGCAGGTTTTCCCGACATTGAAAACCCATCTTTTTGAGGCGGGACTGCGGCCAGGGTACAGTCAGTTGTGCGTAGGCAGCGAGGAGATCAGGCCCGTTATTTTTTCACATCTTGAGTTTCAAGCGTATATGCGGACCGTGACCGAGCTGTTTGAAGAATGGCACAGACGTTGTAGGGATTCCCTACTGGATCTGGGAGCAGGCAGTCAGCCGAAACACCTGATCGATTTCCTCTCTGAGAACATCCTGCAAGTCTTTGCGGCGGTCCGGCTGATTGACAAATATGCGATCTATCAGCATCTAATGAGCTACTGGGGAGAGGTGATGCAGGATGATGCATATATGATTGCCCTGGATGACTGGCAGGCCAATAGCGATCTCGTTCCCCAGGAACTGGTCATTCGCCGCTATTTTAGGGCGGAACAGCAGCATATTGAGACGCTGGAAGCGGCGGCGGAAGAGCTGACACGCAAACTGGAAGAGCTGGATGAAGAACACGGCGGCGAGGGCGGTCTGTTGGAGGAGGCAAAGAATGAGAAGGGGAAGATTACAAAGGCCAGCATCAAGGTGCGCCTGAAAGACCTCTTTGGCGAAGACGAGATAGAGGAAGAGCAAAAGCTGCTGAACGAGTGCCTTGACCTGCTCGAACAGGAGATGGAGGCAAGAAAGCGGATAAAAGAGGCCCAAAAAGCCCTGGACGCCAAAGTCACGGCCAAATACAAGGAACTGAGCGAGGCCGAGGTGAAGACGCTGGTCGTCGATGATAAATGGCTGGCGCGGCTTGTTGATGACATAAAAGCTGAACTTAATCGTATCTCTCAGACTTTGACCGGACGCATCAAAGAGCTTGCAGAGCGGTATGATACGCCATTACCCAGGTTGGAGGAAGAGGTTGGGGTTTTGAGTGAGAGAGTTGATGAGCATTTGAGGAAGATGGGGCTTGTATGGCAATAGCAGAACAAAATACGAATCAAAAATCAGAGTACAAGAAAACTGAGATTAAGATAATACCATCAGGTTGGGAAGTAAAAAAATTAATAGAGATAGCACCATTACAAAGAGGTTTTGATTTGCCTACATCACACTTGAAGATAGGTAGCTATCTCTGTTGTTTATTCTAATGGAGTGATAAATTACCATTCTAGCTTCAAAGCCAAAGCTCCGGGAGTCGTCACAGGACGTTCGGGTACTATTGGTAAGGTTAACTACATTGAAGACGACTATTGGCCACATAATACTTCATTATGGGTAACTAATTTTAAAGGCAATTTACCAAAATTTATTTATTATTTGTATGTAAGCATTAAATTAGAACAATTGGGGACTGGCTCCGGTGTTCCAACGTTAAATAGGAACAATGTCCATAGTTATCAAATTCTTCTCCCTCCTCTTCCCGAACAACAAGCCATCGCCACCGTCCTCTCACGACGTGGACGCTCTGATTGCATCGCTCGACAAACTCATCGCCAAGAAGCGCGATATCAAGCAGGCAACGATGCAGCAGCTTCTCACTGGTAAGATGCGGTTGCCGGGGTTTAATAGTAAGCTAAAACCAAGCGATAAAAGAACCGAATTAGGCATGATTCCGACTGAGTGGAACCTATATAAATTTGAACAAATTGCTACTATTCGCAAAAAGAGAGTCAATCCAAAAAGATTTGACAAATCTTCATTTTGTATTGAGTTAGAGCACATAAGCCAAAGTTCCGGGCAATTAATTGGCTACGCAACTACGACTAGAAAATTCCTCCCTTAAAGCACAATTTAATAGTGGAGATATCTTATTTGGTAGGCTACGTGCATATCTAAGAAAGTACTGGCTGGCGAACAGGGATGGGATTTGTTCTACGGAAATTTGGCCATTCGTTCCCAATATTGATGTTGTAAATGGTCAATATCTATTTCAACTTGTTCAGACAAATCGTTTTATTGATGCTGCGAGTTCTGCATATGGCACACATATGCCACGCACAGATTGGAATGTTATCAAAAATCATACAATTTCTTTACCGCCGATAAATGAACAACAAGCTATCGCTACCATTCTTTCAGACATGGACGCTGAAATTGTCGCTTTAGAGAAGAGGCGCGAGAAGACTCGCGCTTTGAAGCAAGGCATGATGCAGGAACTCCTCACAGGGAAGACGAGGTTAGTATGAGTACAGTCGGCCAGCTAGAACGCGCTACTCAGGACCGTGTAGTCAAAGTATTCTGTCAACAGTTGGGCTATACCTACCTGGACAACTGGAAAGATCGGCCTGATAACAGTAATATTGAAGCGTTTTATCTGCGCCGCTTCCTAAAAAAGCAGGGACACGATGAGCGCATGATGAGCAAGGCGCTGTATGAGCTGGAAAAGGTGGCCGGGGACCAGACGAGAAGCCTCTATGACCTCAATAAAGAGGTCTATGGCCTGCTGCGCTACGGTGTCAAGGTCAGGCCGGACGTGGGCGAGAATATGGAGACAGTCCGACTGATCGACTGGGAGCATCCTCTGGAGAACGATTTTGCGCTTGCCGAAGAGGTAACGGTGAAGGGCGAGAATACCAAGCGGCCTGATGTCGTGCTCTATGTAAATGGGATCGCGCTAGGGGTGCTGGAGCTAAAACGCTCGGTGGTTTCGGTTAGCGAGGGGATTCGGCAGAATATTGCCAACCAGGACAAACAGTTTATCCTGCCCTTCTTCACCACAATGCAGATGGTCATGGCGGGCAATGATAGCGAAGGGCTGCGCTATGGGACCATCGAAACGCCCGAAACACAGTATCTGACCTGGAAAGAAGAGAGCACGATTGAAAATCCGCTGGACCGGCAGATCATCCAGCTCTGCGAGAAGACACGTTTTCTGGAGCTTATCCATAATTTCATCGTCTTCGACGGCGGTATCAAGAAGCTCGCTCGGCCCAACCAGTACTTCGGCGTCCGTGCGGCCCAGGAACGGGTGCGTAGACGCGAGGGCGGCATCATCTGGCACACCCAGGGGAGCGGCAAGAGTCTGACAATGGTCTGGCTGGCGAAGTGGATTCGCGAGAACGTGCGCGATGCTCGCGTCCTGATTATCACTGATCGCACTGAACTGGACGAGCAGATCGAGCGCGTCTTCAAAGGCGTCAACGAAAAGATCTATAGGACCAAAAGCGGCAAAGATCTGCTGGAAAAGCTCAATGCCAGCCTGCCCTGGCTGCTCTGTTCGCTCATCCATAAGTTCGCAGGCAAAGAAGAGAGCGATGTCAGCGGATTTATCAAAGAAGTCAAAAGAAATATCCCACCCGGCTTCAAGGCCAAAGGCGATATCTACGTCTTTGTCGACGAGTGTCATCGCACACAATCGGGTGAACTACACGAAGCCATGAAGCTCATCCTGCCCAACGCCATGTTCATCGGCTTCACCGGCACCCCGCTTTTGAAAAACGACAAAGAAAAAAGCGTCGAGATCTTCGGGAAATATATTCACACCTACAAATTTGACGAGGCCATTATCGATAAGGTCGTACTAGACCTGCGCTATGAGGCGCGGAACATCGAGCAGAGTCTTACCTCACCGAATAAAATAGATCAGTTGTTTGAGATCAAGACCAGGGGATTAAATGATACGGCCCGCGCTCAGCTCAAACAGAAGTGGGGGACGCTGCAAAAGGTCTTCAGCTCACAATCGCGGCTCGAAAAGATCGTAGCAGATATTATGTTTGATATGGATATCCAGCCACGCCTGCAAAGCGGGCGAGGGAACGCCATGCTCGTCTCCGGCAGCATCTACCAGGCGTGCAAATTCTATGAACTATTCACCTCGCGGGGATTTGACAAATGCGCCATCGTCACCTCGTACAAGCCATCCGCAAAAGACATCAAAGGAGAGAAAACAGGCGCAGAAGGCCTGACCGAGAAGCTGAGGCAGTACGAGATCTATAATAAAATGCTCGACGGAAAAACGCCCGAAGCATTTGAGCAAGAGGTCAAAAAAAAGTTCATAGAGGAACCGGGACAGATGAGACTGCTCATCGTCGTCGACAAGCTCCTGACCGGATTCGACGCGCCCTCGGCAACCTATCTCTACATCGACAAACAGATGCGCGATCATGGACTCTTCCAGGCCATCTGCCGCGTCAACCGTCTGGACGGCGTAGACAAAGACTATGGCTATATCGTCGATTATAAGGATCTTTTTAAGAGTCTGGAAGGCTCAATTCAGGACTACACCTCGGCGGCCCTGGATGGCTATGAGAAGAAAGATGTCGAAGGGCTGCTAAGTGAGCGCAAAGAGAAAGCCAGAGAGCGGCTCCAAGATGCGCGTGAGGCCATCAAAGCCCTCTGCGAAGCGGTCAATCCCCCAAAGGGAACCACAGAGTACATCCACTACTTCTGTGCCAGGGATACAGCAGACAAGAATGCCCTCAAAGAGAACGAGCCCAAACGCGTCCTGCTCTATAAGCTCACCGCATCGCTGATCCGCGCCTTTGCCAACATCGCCAATGAACTGGCAGAGGCGGGCTATTCAGCGCAAGAGATCGCGCAGATCAAGCAAGAGGCGGACTACTACGAAACAGTACGCAGAGAGGTCAAACTGGCGAGTGGCGACTACATCGACATGAAAGTGTACGAGCCAGCAATGCGCCACCTGATCGACACCTATATTCGCGCAGAAGACAGCGTAACCCTCTCAGCCTTCGATAAGGTCCCCTTGCTGCAACTGATTGTAGAACGAGGGGCGGGGGCATTGGATACATTGCCGGAGGGGATCAGAAAGAACAAAGAGGCAATGGCCGAAACCATTGAAAATAACCTGCGCAAAGTCATCGTTAACGAGCGGCCCATCAACCCTGTATACTACGATAAGATGTCAGAACTGCTCGACACCCTGATACAAGAACGGCAGAATCAAGCGCAAGAATACGAGCAGTACTTGAAAGAGATCGTCAAACTAGTCGGGCAAGTCCAGAATCCCAGCAGCGGGACAGACTATCCAGCGTCATTAAATACCTTCGCCAAGCGAGCGATCTATGAAACGCTTGCCAGCTATAGTACAATACCAGATAATGAGCAGTTAGCAAATGAGGTAGACAGGGCGATCCGCAGGACGAAAAAGGATGGCTGGCATGGCAACAAGATCAAGGAAAAAGAGGTGCGGAACGAGATCCGCAAGCTGCTGCCAGATGATAGTATCACAAACACCATTTTCGACATCGTAAAAAAACAAAGCGAGTATTGAATAGTATGCATCAGATCAGCGTCGATGGTTTTGTCGTAGATGTAGTGAGGAAGGACATCAAGAATCTGCATCTTGGTGTCTATCCGCCAGGGGGGAGGATACGGGTGGCGGCACCATTGCGTATGACTGATGAAGCGGTCCGGCTTTTTACCATCTCCAAGCTGGCATGGATCAAGCGCCAACAGGCGAAATTTGCGGGACAGGAGCGCCAATCCGCACGAGAGTTTGTCTCCGGTGAGAGCCATTACTATCAAGGCAGGCGATATCTCCTCAACGTAATTTACCGCGAAGGGTCTGGAGCAGTAGGGTTGCGCAACAATAAGATCATGGATCTCTTTGTGCGTCCTGGCAGTAGCGTTGCTGAGCGCGAGCGCGTTCTGGAGAGGTGGTATCGGCAGCGGCTTAAAGAAGAGATTGTCCCTCTGCTGGCAAAATGGGAGACGGCTATCGGGGTAGAGGTGGCCGAGTGGGGCGTGAAGCAGATGAAGACCAGGTGGGGGACATGCAACGCAAAAGCCTGTCGAATCTGGTTAAATCTTGAGCTTGCCAAGAAGCCCGTCCATTGCTTAGAATATATCATCGTCCATGAAATAGTGCATCTGCTTGAGCGGCATCACAATGAGCGATTTGTGGGTTATATGAATAACTTTATGCCGTTGTGGCAACATTACCGCGAAGAACTCAATCGAGCGCCACTAGGGCATGAGACATGGGAGTACTAAGAAAGAATAACAAATTTAGTAGATTTCCAGGAAAGGCGAGTATCAATTCTCTCTCCGCTTTTTGCCCTCTCCCCGACACATTTTGGGGAGAGGGCAAAATTGTTGGCGCAGATCCGTTCTCTTTGCCGGACACATTTTTTGAGGAAGGATGAAAGAGCACGGCGGGAGTCCATTTCGCGCCCTCGCGGTGGGGCGAGAGAATCGCTCGGCGAGCAGGAGACGGCCAAGCCGATCTGCCCTACGTGCGTTTGGTCGGCGGCAAGAAAGAGGTTGGGTCGCCGAGGCGGTCAGCGATAAACATCCGACCCTACCTGTCTCTGCGGAGGAGGGGGAGGCCAATTTCTGTTTGGCCGTCGTTCTGGATCACAAATAGGAAAAATCCAGAGCGGCGGCAAGGCAGAATTGTCTTATGAGAGGAGCTTATCGACGGTGATGGGGAGATCGCGGACACGGATGCCGGTGGCGTGATAGACGGCATTGGCGATGGCGGCTGCGGTACCGACGATGCCAAGCTCGCCAATCCCCTTCGCGCCCATCGGGTTCACGTATGGATCATCTTCATCGATCCAGGAGACATCAATTGTTCCGACATCGGCGTTGGTGGCAATATGATATTCTGCGAAGTCGTGGTTGACGTAATCTCCAAAGTGTGGGTCCATAATACTTGCCTCGTGGAGCGCCATTGAGAGGCCCATCGTCATGCCGCCGAGAAACTGCGAACGGGCGGTCTTGGGGTTCATAATATGACCTGCGGCAAAGACACCGAGCAGGCGCGGGACACGCACCTCGCCACTGTCAAGGTTGACACGTACCTCGGCAAACTGCGCACCAAAAGAGTGCATCGAGAAGCGCTGTGCATTGGGATTTGCTCCGCTCTCTCCCAGCACTTCAAGTCCTTCTACGGGAATAACGCCATGCACTTCCTGAAGACGCGCACGGAGCTTCTGGGCAGCTTCGACGATGGCGGTTCCCCATGAGGATGTTCCCATCGAGCCACCTGCGAGAGATGCACTCGGCAGCAACGTATCACCAATCTCAATATGTACGCGTTCTATGGGTACGTCGAGGGCATCGGCGGCGATCTGCGTGAGCACCGTCCAGGCTCCAGTGCCAATATCAGTGGCATTGATGAGGACGCTATACTGTCCCTCGTGATCTACCCGCGCAATGGCCGTGGAGGGTCTGCGCAGCACGGGATAGGTTGAGGCAGCCACACCAGTTCCAATCAGCCAGCGACCAGCAGAGCGGACGCCTGATCTTGGGTCTCGCGCTTGCCAGCCGAAACGTTGTGCACCTTCGCGCAGACATGCAACCAGTCCCCGGCTACTGAAAGGACGCCCGTTTTCAGGATCAACAGCGGGTTCGTTGCGGATACGCAGCTCGATGGGATCCAGTCCGCACTCGATAGCCAGCTCATCCATCGCAGATTCTAGCGCAAACATGCCGGGACACTCGCCGGGCGCACGCATCCATGCAGGCGTAGGCACATCGAGTCGCGCCAGGCGATGCGTAGTAGAGCGATTGGGCGCGGCATACATCATACGCGTGGCAATGGCGGTCTGTTCTGCGAATTCTTTCAGGGTCGAGGTCTGCTCAAAAACATCATGGGAGATGCCAGTCAGATGACCATCTTTGTCTGCGCCCAGGCGAATACGCTGGATCGTCGGTGTGCGATAGCCGGTCATAGCAAACATATGCTGGCGGGCGAGGGCAAATTTTACTGGACGACCCACTATCTTCGCCGCCATCACCGTGAGAATCACGTGTGGATGAGTAGCCCCTTTCGAGCCAAAACCACCACCGACATAGGGCGTAATCACGCGTACATGCTCAAGCGCCAGACCGAATGCCTGGGCCACTTTATCTTGAATCAGATGCGAACCCTGATTTGAGTCGTAGAGAGTAACGCTATCAGCACCGCTCCATATCGCAACCGTGGCGTGCGGTTCGAGCGGATTGTTATGATATGGCGGAGTAGTATAGGTATGATCGATTGAAACAGGCGCAGACGCCAGCGCGGCCTCAACATCCCCGCTTGCTGTATCGGTTGGATGGAAGGGATTGACCTTTTCGGGTTTGTAAAGGCTGCTGAGATCAGTCTTCAACACAACACTGTGAGGCTGCTCCTCGTAGTGCACCACAACGGCGTCTGCCGCCTGGCGTGCAACCTCTAGTGTTTCAGCGACTGCCACGGCCACAAACTGACCACGATAGGCTACGGTATTAGATTGCAGCACGGCAATCTCCGGTTCAAGTTCGGGATTGAGACGAGGCGCATTCTCGTATGTGAGCACAATCTTCACACCAGGAAGAGCTTGCGCGGCTCTCGCATCAATCGAGACAATACGGCCTTTCGCGATAGTGCTCTGTACCGGAAACGCGTACATTACCTCATCAGGCAAGTGCTCAAATGCATAGGCCGCTGTACCAGTGACTTTCTTTGGACCATCAACACGGCTCAGCGCCTGACCCACGGCACCTTGTCTGGTAGTGCTTATCATCGATCTCCCCCCTGTGTCAGATCAAGCAGCGTGCGTACAAGGATATTGCGTGCAAGCGGAATTTTAAAGGCATTCTCGCTCAAAGGCTGCGCGTCGGCAAGCTCGGTCTCGGCAGCTCGACGAAAAACTTCTTCGGTTGCTGGGGCTCCCCGCAAAACAGCTTCAGCCTTCCACGCCCGCCAGGGGGCATGTGCAACGCCCCCAAAGGCGATACGGACATCACGCACTATCCCATCATCAGCAACATCCAGCGCGGCGGCAATGGAGACCAGAGCAAAGGCGTACGAGGCACGATCTCGCACCTTGCGATAATGCGCGTGAGTGGCAAATGAAAGAGGTGGTACATCGACGGCAGTAATCAACTCGCCGTGCTCAAGTACGGTATCGCGCTGTGGCTCGTCGCCTGGTAAGCGGTAGAAGCTAGTTAGAGGGATAGCGCGCTCACCGTTTGGCCCTAACACACGCACAACGGCATCCAGAGCAACCAGGGCAACAGCCATATCCGATGGATGCGTGGCAATACATGCTTCAGATGCACCTAGAATAGCGAGATTGCGATGATACCCCTCGCGTGCGGGACACCCGCTACCCGGCTCACGCTTATTGCAAGGCTTCGAGACATCCTGGAAATAGACACAGCGCGTCCGCTGCAACAGATTCCCGCCAGTAGTCGCTAGATTGCGCAACTGGCCTGAAGCGCCCGCCAGCAGCGCCTGTGTAAGCATTGGATAGTGCGCACGAATAGTACGATCAGCAGCCAGGTCACTATTGCGCACAGCGGCCCCAATGCGCACACCACCATCAGGAAGCGACTCGACGCGATCAAGTGGCAAGTGCGAGATATCAATAAGCACCTGGGGTTGAGCGACGCCCAGCTTCATCAGATCAACAAGGTTGGTTCCACCAGCGAGGAAGGCCCCTTGCGGCTCCTGAGCAAGCAGCGCAATGGCCGCAGAGGCGTCAGACACACGCTCATAGCGAAAGGGATTCATCGTCCCACCTCCGCTATCGCCGGGACAATATTCGCATATGCAGCGCAGCGACAAAGATTGCCACTCATACGCTCACGAATCTCATCGTCACTAAGAGCAATCTGCTCGGCATTCAGATCGGTGCTCACCGCACTGGGCCAGCCCGCCTCAACCTCGCGCAACATCCCAAGCGCAGAGCAGATCTGCCCCGGCGTACAATAGCCGCACTGGAAGGCATCATGCTCGATAAACGCCTGCTGAAGTGGATGCAAATTCTCACTGTCGGCAAGCCCCTCTATCGTCACAATCTCGGCATCTTGATGTGCAACGGCGAGAGCGAGACAACTATTCACACGCCGACCATCGAGGAGAACAGTACAGGCACCACACTGCCCATGATCGCAGCCTTTCTTAGGCCCGGTGAGCGCAAGATGCTCACGCAATGCATCAAGGAGCGTTGTTCGGGTGTCGATAGTAAGCTCGTGAGGTGCTCCATTCACCTGCAAGGTGATAGGAAGATCCATAATTTGCGGACTCCTTATGACTAACTCTCAGAGAGCACAGAGGAAAAGCGTGCAACATCATAGACCATAGCAACGCTATCCGTTTGTAGAAAGTATTTCCCCATAACCAGAAGTATAGCACGTTCTAAACCAACATTAGCAAGGTGCATACAGTATACATAAATTTGTAAAAGGCCCAGGAGCGGCAAGATCCTCGATACTCATGGGAATAAAAGCTGCGAAATAGGCCTTGACAAATCTCTTAATTTGCAACTATACTGATTACAGATGCAGAATGAGAAAGGGAGATGTCGTTATCGCTACCAATACGCAGTTTGCCATTGCCATCCATATCTTGACGCTCCTGGCACAGGCGAGGGAAAGTGAGGAGCCACTCACGTCTGAAATTATAGCGGGAAGCGTGAATACGCATCCGGTATTCATCAGGCGTATCCTGGGTATGCTGGGTCGCGCTGGGCTGGTCACTTCACAACCGGGCGTTGGCGGAGGCTGGCGATTGTCTGGTAAACCGGAGGAGATTACGCTGGCCGATATCTATCGTGCCGTTGATGAGGGACATCTGCTTGCGCTGCATCACAATACCCCTAATCCCAATTGTCTGATTGGAAGAAATATCCAGCGCACGCTCACGCACTATTTCACCGAGGCCGAACAGGCTTTTGAGCAGACCTTAGCCCGGCAAACCATCGCCCAGATCCTTGAGACAGCCTCTCAAGATCTATCGCAAAGAGTGCCATGAGCAAACGCCTTTTTTTTAATCCTATTCGTAACCATAGCAGTTATGAATAGCCTGTTCTTGTCATAAGCGACAGATCGGCATGAGCATTAATAGCTATGCTAGACGACCTGAAGCTAGATTTTAGAAGGAAATGAACATGAAAATTGCATTGTTTGGTGCCAGTGGAAACATCGGTCAACGTATTACACTTGAGGCGCTGGTGCGCGGACATGAAGTGAAAACATTGCTGCGGAACCCAGAAAAATTCCCTATCGCTCATCCTCGCCTGACGACGGCACACGTGGACATTTTCGACGCGGCAAGTGTCGCTCAGGCAATAGCCGACGCAGATGTTGTGGTCAATGCAACTGGCTCACACGCGGCTGATCTGCGAGACTTTTTTATCAATTCTACCAACTCGATTATCGAGGGCGTCAAACTGGCCGGAGGCAAACGGTTGCTGGTCGTTGGTGGCGCAGGGAGTTTAGAGGTTGCGCCAGGCACGCTGCTTGTGGAGACAGCAGAGTTCCCGAAGCCTGGCGTCCGCTCGCCCGTGCGCAGGCCGAGACACTGAAGATTTATCGCAGCTCCGACACAGATTGGACCTTCTTTAGCCCATCCGCCATCATTGCGCCAGGCAAACGAACAGGCAAATACCGGCTCGGCACGGACCAGTTAGTAGCCAATGAACAGGGAGAGAGCTACATTTCCATCGAAGATTACGCGGTGGCCCTGCTCGACGAGATCGAAAATCCGCAGTTTGTACGTCAACGCTTCACTGCTGCCTCCCTGGAGAAATAGGCCAACGCCCTCATTTAAAGGTAGAAGAGTATCTGTAGAGTCACTAAAGAAAACTCTCCAGCAGGATAGTAAAACTTGCAAGTGGTTCTTTTATCCATAAAAAATGGGCGGAATCATTCATCTACTGTGTTGACAGGAGCGGAGCAAGCTCTTTATAATAAGAGAAAATTGAATAGAAATTTGGAAAAGCGTCTGAATCGCGGAAGAGTAAGCAGAGGATCGTGTACCCAGAGAGCCGGGAAAGGTGAGAACCGGTGACCAATCCCTGACTGAACACACCGTGAGAGCTGCGCGTAAGAAAGCCTGTAGAAGAATAGAGGCATAAACGCGACGGCCCGACTCCCCCGTCAGTTGGAGTCACCGCTATCCATGATTCGTTCTGCGCTCTTCATGGCCGTCGGACCGAGAGCCTGTTTGGCTAAAGCAGGAATGAGGATGGGACCACGGAGGCATTCGTCAGAAATAGACGCCTTCGTTCCTCTGTAGATGAGGAACGAAGGCTTTTTTTTATGCATTTTTAGCATTTATAACACTGAAAGGAACCACGACGTTGGAACTACCAAAAGAACAGATTAAGCTTGCAATTCAGAAAGAGGGCCGCCTGACAAAATCGACACTTGATCTGTTGCACACAGCCGGTCTCCAGATAGAAGCATATAAGCAACGGCTATTTAGCACCTGCCGGAACTTTCCGTTGACGCTCCTGTTTGTGCGCGATGACGATATTCCCGAATATGTTAGCGAGGGCGTCGTCGACCTGGGGATCGTTGGGAAAAATCTGGTAGTGGAGACACAACAGGTTGTAGAAGAGGTGCTTTCACTGAATTATGGACACTGTACGCTGAGCGTGGCCGTTCCTAGAGAGAGCAACATTGATTCGATTCAGCAGCTCGCGGGGCGAAAAATTGCAACATCTTATCCCGTAACCACGAAAAAGTTTTTTGAAGAGCACAACATAGACGTCGATATCATCACGATCAGTGGCAGCGTTGAGATCGCTCCTGCGCTGGGAGTCGCTGCGGCCATCGTCGATATTGTAAGTACGGGCAGTAGTCTGAAGCTCAACGATCTGGTACCTTTAACGACAGTATTACAATCGCAATCGATGCTGATTGCCAATCCGGCGTCAGTTCAGGACGATTTTAAATCGCGCCTGATTGACAATCTGCTGCTGCGCTTTCGTGGCGTCATGAATGCCCGCGCATTTAAGTACGTTATGATGAATGCGCCAGCAAAGAACGTCCCCGCAATTGCAGAGCTCTGCACCGGGCTGAGGTCACCAACAGTGCTGCCTACGGCTGATCCTGAGTGGGTAGCGATTCATATTGCGGTCCCTGAGAATGATTTCTGGAATATCATCGAGCAGCTAAAAGACCTGGGTTCACAGGGGATACTGGTTTCGCCAATTGAAAAATTATTTCTTTAATACGCTGATAAGAAAAGATTCCAGAGGATTGATTCTAGCGCCTTTCAAGGTACTCATCCATGAGCAGCAAAATGCGGAACAGATTTGACCGCTTTTCGTGAGATCCTTTTGCAGAGAATGTATCTTTGTGCGCATAAGAAAGGACCCTTTCAATGACCGAACAGCCAACCAATCTTCTGCTTTTCTACAAAGGGTGGGATGACTATCAGGCTCTCTTGATCAAAGCGATCGCCCCACTCTCGTCCGCACAACTCGGCCTGAGAGTCGCTCCCCATCTACGCTCAATCGGGGAAAATGTGGCCCATATTATTAGTGGCCGGGTGAGCAATTTCCACATAGTCATGGGCGAAGGGGGAGATGAGATGGCTCCCTTGGAAACATGGGACGTACCGGGTGCCCCCCCGAGAAGTGCCGCCGAGTTGGTACGTGGGCTTGAGTCCACCTGGAAGATGATTCAGACAGCTCTCATGCGCTGGACACCTGCCGACCTGGACGACGTTTTCACGGAAGTGGAGGACGAGCAAACATTGAGCTACACACGCCAATGGCTCATCTGGGGCATTATCAAACATGACCTTCATCATGGCGGCGAGATCTCTTTCACGTTGGGGGCACACCAGGTAGAAGCACTCGATCTCTAATGGGGTATGTTTTCAGAGCAGTTCCAGACCAGGACTCGTGCTCCTGGTTTGGAAAGGCTCTCCTACTCCTTTTTATATACATCATTTTAAAAACCTCCTATATTTTTGAGGATATAGGAGGTTTTTAGCAGGCGCAAAAATCTTTATTTTGTTTTTTCCAGTGAAGGAGTATTACCGAAGGTGATACTGGCGCTCGGCGTGGGAGCGGCCCAACGAACGGCATTGGCAATGACGCGCTGCACGTCGGGATGGTGATAGGTGGGCAAGGTCTCGTGGCCGGGACGGAAATAGAAGATTTTGCCCTTGCCACGGGTGTAGCAGCAACCGCTACGAAAGACTTCGCCACCAGTAAACCAGCCCACAAAGACCAGGATCTCGGCGCGGGAATATCGAAATGCTCGCCGTACATCTCTTCATGCTCAATCTCGATATACTCGCCCAGACCCTCAGTAATAGGATGGCCAGGGGCAACGATCCAGAGGCGCTCTTTATCGTTCTCTTCGCGCCATTTCAGATTACAGGTTGTCCCCATCAGGCGCTGAAAGATCTTTGAGTAGTGAGCGGAATGCAAGACGATCAGCCCCATACCTGCAAGCACACGCTTTTGCACACGGTCAACAATCTCATCGCTGACTTCAGGATGTGCCATATGCCCCCACCAGGTCAAGACATCGGTTGAGTTGAGCACCTCTTCGCTCAGACCATGCTCAGGCTCATCCAGGGTAGCGGTCCGCACCTGTAGGTTGCTGTCTTTAGAGAGAGCCTCAGCAATGGTTCCATGAATACCCTGAGGATAAATGTCTGATACTTGCTTGTCAGTAAGCTCATGCCGATATTCATTCCAGACAGTCACACGCAATGTAGAAGTCAATAGTATCCTTTCTCTGCTAGAGGAAAACGTCCCCTGGTTCCCTGGCCTGTTCCTTTTTATGAAACGACTCTAGCAAGCATATAGTCACACTTCACATAAAGCAACAAGCTGGTGTTATTAACAGAATTCCCCGCCACTTCCGCCAAAGATTTGAGACAGGCACAAAAAAAGTGATATGATTTGTGTAAAGCCCCGAGGCCGAAGGCCCAGATCTCCAGGCAAGCAACCATTGGAAAGAGGAGTATTTTTTTGAAGACCAGAAAAAAAGCCACCGTTGGTATCATCGGATGCGGTCAGATTAGCTCTATCTATCTGGAAGCGCCAGGTAAATTTGATATTCTCAACATTATTGCGTGCGCAGATATTGATATGGACCGTGCTCGCAGCCAGGCTGCACGCTTTCATGTGCCAAAGGCCTGTAGTGTTGAAGAATTGCTGGCCGATCCAGAGATTGATATTGTGCTCAATCTGACGATTTCTGAGAGCTCACGCACAGCTTGATAAGGCCGCCCTGGAACAGGGAAAAGCGACCTATAGCGAGAAGCCTCTGGCGATAGATCGCGTAGAGGGAAGACAGGTACTGGAACTGGCGCGAGAGAAACAGCTCCGGGTCGGCTGTGCGCCGGAGACGCTTTGGGTGGTGGTATTCAGACCTGCATCAAGCTCATCGATGATGGAGCGATTGGTCAGCCAGTTGCGGCAACCGCATTTATGCTCAGTCATGGGCCAGAAAGCTGGCATGGCGATCCAGACTTTTTCTACCAGCCTGGTGCTGGTCCACTTTTTGATATGGGACCCTATTATATTACTGCCCTGATTGCGATGCTAGGTCCAGTCCGTCGTGTCACAAGCTCAGCTCGTATCACCCAGGCCGAACGCATCATTACCAGCAAACCCAAAGATGGCACAAAGATCAGCGTAAATACCCCCACCCACGTAGCAGGTATTCTCGATTTTCAGAATGGTCCAGTCGCCACCCTGGTCACCAGTTTCGATGTCGGTCCCATCGCCTGCCCTACATCGAGGTCTACGGCACCGAAGGGACCCTGAGCATACCCGATCGAAATAGCTTCGGTGGTCCGGTTCTTATCAGTCGGGCTACAGAGAGAGAATGGAAGATATGCCTCTGACGCATGAGTATACGAAAATTCACGCGACATTGGCCTCCCGATATGGCCCACGCGATCAACACGGGCCGGCCTCATCGGGCAAATGGCGACCTCGCCTATCATGTCCTGGATATCATGCAATCGTTCTACGACGCATCAGAGACGGGAAAACATATCGATCTGACCAGCATGTGTGAACGACCTGAGCCTCTGCACCCTGGACTGCATACCTGGGATGAAGACTACGCAGAATAGCGAAGAGAGCGTCTGCATATGCCCCACACATCTATGGTAGATGGATTGAAACCATGAGAGAGTTTTAAGAAAGGTAGGAGCCAGAGTATGAGCCGAGACGTAACAAAAAGAAAATTACGGGCTGGGATCGTCGCTGCTGAAATGGATTATTTATCGGTGCCGTGCATCGCATCGCCGCAGAACTGGATGACCAGGCCGAAGTGGTTGTAGGAGCGATGTCTACAGACCCAGGACGCGCCCGCGCATCTGCTGAAGCCTGGTATCTGAAGCGTTCCTATGATAGCTATGCCGAGATGGCGATAAAAGAATCACAACTCCCCGACGGGATAGACTTTGTCATGGTAACGGTGCCAAATCATATGCACTACCCGGTTGTGCGCGCATTTCTAGAGCATGGCATTCATGTTGTCTGTGACAAACCAATGACCTTTACGCTGGAAGAAGCCCAGGAACTGGTGGCGCTGGTAGAGCGCAGTAAACTGGTGTTTGCCCGGACCCATAACTACACTGGCTATCCAACAATCCGCCAGGCACGCGAGATGGTGCGACGAGGTGAGTTAGGCACTATCCGCAAGGTTCTGGTCGAGTATGTCCAGGACTGGCTTATTGAGCCACAAGAAACTACTGGGAATAACAAGCTTCCTGGCGTACCGATCCCAGCAAATCCGGTATTGCAGGCAGCGTCGGCGATATCGGTACCCATGCCGAGAACTTGCTGGAATATATCACCGGACTGAAAATCTCATCTCTTTGCGCAGATCTCACGACCTTCGTTGCGGGACGACAGCTTGATGATGACGCCAACATGCTCCTGCGTCTGGAGAACGGCGGCAAGGGTATGCTGACCTGCTCACAGATTGCCGCCGGTGAAGAGAATGGCTTGAGCATTCGCATCTATGGCGAGAAAGCCGGTCAAGAGTGGCACCAGCAAGAGCCGAATACCCTGATTTTCAAGCCGTATGGTCAGCCTCGACAGATCTTACGCACGAATTAGGGCTATATGAGCGACGAATTAAAGGCTGCCTCACGCCTGCCCGCAGGCCATCCCGAAGGCTTCTTTGAGGCCTTTGCCAATATCTACAAGGCCGCCATCAACGACATCCGGCGCGTAGAATCCGGCGCACAGCCTCAGGGCGGCTATCCCACAGTCTACGACGGCCTGCGGGGTATTCAGTTTGTCTATAAAGCAGTTGAAAGCTCGCAGAAAGGCGCTGTCTGGGTCGAGATGCCCAAATAGCGGCTGACAATAATCAGGTAGACCAGACGCAAGGGAGGCAACGCCGCAAGGAGACTCCTCCCTTCTCTCTCTTTACTCTAGTGGAGGCATCGTATGCTAAATTATGTCAATGCTACTGAACTGACGAAAGACTATCTGGAACAGGTATGGAGCACGCTTCCTCAATTTGTCCGCACCACACTCTTGCTGCCATGCCCCGTCCGGAGCTTATCAAAAATCATTGTGAGCTGACCATCGCCAGCGAAACATTTCAGTATACCGGTAGCTTTAAATTTCGGGCCGCCTACAATCTGCTTCATCTCTTCCCCACCAGCAGATCGTCGCCGCCTCATCGGGAAACTTTGGACAGGCGGTAGCTTACGCCAGCACCCTACTCTGGAAAGAGATGCGCCATAGTCATGCCCTCTACCTCGGCAGGAGTCAAGATTGCAGCGGTCCGAGCGTATGGCGGTCAGGTGGATCTTATTGATGTGCGGCAGATAAGCAGGGCAGAACGCGTTGCCCAGTTACTAGAAGCAGATCCAGAGGCTTTTCAAGCTCAGGCCTATGATGACTACCGTGTCGTAGCAGGCAATTCTACGTTGGGAAAAGAAATCTTCGCGGAGAGCAGCTTTGATACAGTCGTAGCTCCTGTTGGTGGTGGTGGCCTTATTTCAGGCATTACGATTGCCCGCGACTATCTTCAGCGTCCGACAGAGATTATCGGTGCAGAACCTGTCCCTGGCAACGACGCTGCTCGCTCGTTTAAAGCAGGGACCTTGCTTCGCAATGAGCGCGAACCAGCGACAATCGCAGACGGAGCACGAACGATCAGTCTCGGCACCTTGAACTGGGAGATCATCCAGCAGGGGCTGGCCGACATCATCGAGGTCCCGAATTTGCTCACACGCACGGCCCTCCGCCACCTCTTCCGTTACGCCAATCTCAAGGTAGAACCAACAGGGGCGCTAGCTGTGGCCGCAGTATTGGGCAATGTAGAGCGCTTCGCAGGCAAACGTGTCTGTTGCGTGGTCAGTGGAGGAAATGTTGATCCCACACTCTATGCTCAGATTCTTACAGCCGATGTGTAACCTCTCTCCCGGACACATTTTTAGGAAGGAGAAACCCACTGGCAGAGAGCACATTGCGCACCTGATCTGCGGAGCGAGAGGACTCGCTGGGCGAGGCGGTCAGAGATCAACAGCCGACCCTACCGGGTTTCTGCGGCGCGAGAAAGGTGGTCGAAAGAGACTCTGCACGCACGCGCAATGGTGTCCTGCTCGTCGAGCCGTTCTCTCCCTCTGCAACAATGGGTCCGGGAGAGAGGAGCGTTGAGTGCGCACCTGATCTGCGGAGCGAGAGGATCGCTGGGCGAGGCGGTCAGAGATCAACAGCCGACCCTACCGGGTTTCTGCGGCGCGAGAGA
>CAVZQK010000033.1:0-4979 GCA_963777355.1 uncultured Chloroflexia bacterium | reverse complement strand
TCTCTCAGAGAGTCCTGGCTCTTTACTAGAACGTATCTTATGAGAGTCATCCTGGGATTATTGCGCTGGTGTGAGACTGTTTTTAGAGCATACTTGAGAGGGGCACAATAGTTGCTACACTGATTTGGGATAGGCCCTGAAAGAAAGCGAAAAAATATGAAGACAATTCTACAAATGGTTCGTCATCCCGCTGGCAGGATTGGCCTGAGCGTGGGTCTGGCAATTGGGTTTGTGGCGGCTGTTATGGGTGAGGCAAGTAAGGGATTAGTATTTGTAGGGCTGTGTCGTTTTATCGCCAGCCGTCTTTCTCGTTCCTAAATAATTTGTGCAATCAAAGATAAGGCATGCTAGACGATAAGATCCAGCATGCTTTTACTTGTCTGAATTCTCCTCCCCACTTCCCTATTTGTGCTTAGCTTTTCTCTCATCAAGGAAGCAGTTTGTCTGCCGCTTCCGGCCCCATTGATTGATCTGCAACTGTATCGGTTACACTGCTGACGGCTTTCTGCTTTGCTTGCTGAAATTCGCGTGGGTGCCGCTCTCGCCATTCTATCCAGACGGTGATTAAAAATGCTTGTAAGATGCCGGCAATTGGCGAGGCAAAGAGTGCTCCCCATATGCCGAACAATTCTCCACCGGCAATTAATGCTGCCATAGAGACGATCAGATTGAGCCCAACGGATTTCCCTACGATCCGTGGTCCGACAATGTCGCCTTCTATGATGTGGATAACAATAAAGTAGATGAGTACGATTAATGCGACAACCCATCCTTTTGTGAGGGCCAGTAATACACAGATGGCTCCTGATGCTAGCGTGCCAAGTATGGGGATCATTACAGAATAAAGGATAAGACTCCTAGAAGTAAGGCATACGGCACACCGATTACTTGCATTCCTACGCCGACGAGGACACTGATTAATGTGCAGAGTAAGATCTGGCCCCGAATATAGCCTCCCACAATTCGTTGCAGTGTATCCAGAGCGAAACCTACACGCCTTGTCTGATGACGCGGGGTATTACGCCGTAGCCAGTTGGTGACACGTCGTCCATCTACCAGAAAGTAAATGCTTAATACACCCACAATAATGATATCGAGGATGGTGCCAAGTACGCCGGTGACAAAGGGGAGCAGGCTCCCTGCTGCACCTGATGCCTGGCTCAGAACTTGTTGGCGGATAATTCGATGAATGATGGCTGAATGCCAAGTGTATGAATAATGCTGTTAAGTTGACTGTTTCCGCCTGACGTGATGAGCCTGTTTACGAAATTATAGAGACCATTAAATTGTACTATGGCGGTTTGAATCACCAGGTAGAGTAGTCCGCCAATTCCACCCAGGACGATCGGGTTAAAGACTGAGATGGCTAAGAAGAGCGGGCGTATTATGCGCTCAAACATGGTTACGGCTGGTGTTAATGCATAGGCCAGCAGGGCGGCAATAACAACCACCAGGAGTGTTCTGCCGATGTGTTGCGCCGACATCAGAACGATGTAAAGCACGCCGATCCAGGCCAGAATTGCCAGTGGAACGTCTCTTCTTAGTCTCCATTTGGCAAGATTATAGGTCATTTCGTTGGTTTTGGTAGCACGATCTTCCTCGCCAGAAACATCGTTTGCACTGACGATTGCATCACTCAGAGCTTCCTTTTCAACACTATTCATGATATTGCCGCTACTCTCTCCTGGCGGCTTCGTATTCACTGTCCTTCTTGTTATGCCCTGTCATGACCAGGACATGCCCTACTGAACCAAGTAAGCGCTGCCGCCGCCCCTCAACTTTCTTTGCCTCTCCCTCGCTTCGCTGTTGTTCATTGCCTGCAACGGCCCCTGCCGCTTCCTGAGACTGCTCCTGCGGCCTCTTTTTCACTGCCCTCAGCCACCACTCGATCCATTTCTGCGGCCTCTTTGTACATGGCCTCGATCTCTTCCTGGTTCATCTTTCTCTCTCTCCCCTGGTTTTCTCCCAGGCCTCTTCCGGCCCCCCCTTCTCCCCCCATCGCTTCTTTCCTTGAGTCACAGTTCTCTCTGCTAAGCATCTTTTTTTACTATTTTGTGATCCCTCTTCTATCACGTTATACAAAGCGAAAGTGAATGCAATAGGATATCTCTCTACTACAAGATCTGTGCGAGAAAGCCTTTTACTTTGGATCAACACTGCTGAGATTTTGTGTGTTCGACATAAACAGCGCTTCATTGATGTGGTGATATCTAAATATTGTATCATCTGACGAACTTATGCGCCGTCTCTTGACATTTTCTTATCTGTGTTGTTATGGTTTATCATCTGATAAATGAAATTCTTTAGAAGAATTTGGTGGGAGCTTCAGAAAATAGCCTCTTGAAGCAAGAAAGAAAGGTACGTTTATGAAAGCTATTGGTTTCTATCGTTCTCTTCCCATCGAAAATGATGAGAGCCTGATCGACCTGGAAATAGAGAAGCCCACACCAGATGGACATGATCTGTTGGTGCAAGTCAAAGCGATCTCTGTTAATCCGACTGATGTCAAAAGTCGTATGTATGGAAATCAGAAAGAGGAGATCCCACAGATCCTGGGTCGTGATGTTGCTGGAATTGTAGCTGAGGTTGGGCCGGCATGTACTCTCTTCAGGGTGGGCGATGAGGTGTATTACGCGGGCAGTAATATACGACCAGGCGGCAATAGCGAGTTCCATCTGGTGGATGAACGCATCGTAGGTCATAAACCGCAAAGCCTTGATTTCGCGCAGGCTGCCGCGCTTCCTCTGACCTCGCTGACCGCTCTGGAAGGTCTTTTTGAACGGCTGGGTATCTCGCACGATTCCGCCATAAACAAAGGCAAGAGCATTCTGATTATCGGTGCAGCAGGAGGTGTCGGCTCCATCGCAACCCAGCTTGCCAATCTTACAGGTCTGACGGTCATTGGTACCGCCTCGCGGCCAGAATCGGTACGATGGGCCAGGGAGCATGGGGCCGCCTATACGATTAGTCACGCGCAAGCATTTGTTCCTCAGTTAAAAGCGCTTGGCTTTCCTCTCATAGATTACATTTTCTGTTTAAATAACCCTGACCACCATTGGGATGATATAGTTGCGTCTATTGCACCACAAGGCAAAATCTGTTCCATTCTGCCGATAGGTGCCTCGGCGAATCTTATGCCGCTCTTTCAAAAGAGCGTAACCCTTGCCTGGGAACTCATGTTTACCCGGTCCATGTTCCAGACGGCTGATATGATCGAGCAGCACAAACATCTGGAAACGCTGGCACGTCTGGTTGACGCTGGCAAAATCCAGACAACTCTTACCGAACTGCTTGAGCCGATTAACGCAGCTAATCTGCGTGCGGCCCACGCGAAGCTTGAAAGTGGTAGAACTATTGGCAAGATTGTGCTGGCAAACTTTTAAAGCGTAATTTAAACTGTAAGAGAGAAAGGTGTCTATGTAGGAAGAGGTGAAGTCTCATCAAACTCGACTTGCGGAGACCCCGCGCTTTTTAAGCCGGGGAGGAAGCAAGTCTTCCTTTCTTGGGGCTTGGGTGGAGAGGGATCAGCCATGTTCTCCACCGTAACAACTTGAGCCGTTGACAATCGCTCACTTTTGCCGTTTGCGTGAGCCGCTTATTCGTACAAGGATCATGGAGACTCAGCCTGCCATCCATCGTGCCGCCCACAGTCGCCTTGCCCCACTTCGGATGCTTGACAAGCGTGCCACGTTTGATGCCTTGCGAGAGGGTTCCACCATAGGGTTTTCGCTTGCCCCCCTTTTCGGGCTGGAACCGATGCAATTGGCGACGGTGCCAGACGAACGGCGCGATGCACACCAGTCGCGTATTGTCAGGCGTGGGGCTTCCCCCCACACAACTATGAGCCAGGACCCAGCCATCAACAGCATGCGCGCCCCAGACCTCTGCCAACTTCTTGCTCGTTTTTTTCAGGCCCAACTGATCCCGCAAGGCTTTGGTCTCGTAACCCTGCATGAGGTGGAGTGGGGCCAGCGTTCGCATCTGTTCATAAAACCACTGCTTGCCCACCTGGAGAGGTGAGAAGGTTTGGTTCCACCGTCGTTTGCCCTTCTTTGTCGTGGCGGCAAGATCTTCCACCACAAACACACTCACCGGGAAAAGCTGACAGAGAAATCGCGCCAGTCTCAGCTTCCATTGCCATCTGGCCCTGGTTGATGGCGGCAGTTTCCTCTTGCTGTGCTTGCGATTCTGGCGTGGCTGACGACAGGGGGTTTTGCGATGACGACGGGTCCGGCGCATCCTGGTGCTGTCTTTTTCCGCATCCTTCACGCCATCTCTGGCCTCAGCCTGGATATTGAGATAGGTATGAGATGCTGAGAGCACACTGTATCCTTCGCGTTTGCTGCCGGGATCAATGCCTACCGCAATCGGTTGGATGGCGCGGGCTGATGCTTCGACGTTCAGCCGGACACAAAAGATGCCCCCTTTCCAAAATGCTGTTGCTTTGCCACTCCCCAGCCAGCGTTTGGCACGCGCTGGCGTGGTTGGCATCAAAGGATGCTGGTTCTGATCGACAACGGGTACAAACATCTGCGATAAGCCCCTTTCGGGTAAGGACATTCCCTTCGCTGCTGACCACCGAAGAGGAGTGGGATGAGGGAGGTGTCCCACTCGTTCTGTGAGCTGCTACGCCCAGGTGATTCAGTCTCCTTCAAACGCCCAGAGATGAATGCTCGCTCTGAGCTTGGGCAAGCTAGTCTCGCAATTGCTCCTGTGAATTTTCCGCTAGCCAGTCGGATGGCTCACAAGCCCCTGCATTCGATGCAGGGGTGCTTGACGATACTACCTACGGGTACATGCACGATCCGTGGCCAACCTTCATCATCCTGAAAGCTATGACGCAATACTACGAAGCAACCAGCGATCCGCGTAGTATCCCCTCTATACAACGCTGTCTGCTTCGCTTACACAACCAGTTTCAGCACCAGCCCCTTATCGGCTGGGCGCAAATTCGAGCTTCCGATGAGACAGAGGGCAAA
>CAVZQK010000032.1:0-341707 GCA_963777355.1 uncultured Chloroflexia bacterium | reverse complement strand
CACTTGCGTACGAGTGCGTTTGCCCTTGCCGGTGATACAGCTCCTGCTGTCATGAAGGTTCTGGTTGGCCTTATTGAGGTTCCCCTGATGGGCCTAATTGAATAGCGCTAATGATATCCCCTACGACGCTGTCGAGCGATCTTTGAGCATCAATAGCTAGAGCTCCAGGTGCTGCTAAAAGCTCCTCTTGTAGACGCGCATGTCGCTCAAGGGTATTTTGTAATTCCTGAGGGTCTTTGCCAAAGTCATGGTCTGTCCGACTCAGGATACGATGACGCAGCGTCTCAGTATCGACCAGCAAGACAAATATCTTGGTAAACCAGCTAAAAAACCGATCTTGGTTAGAAGCAAGTGCTCCGACAAATACTGTCTCGTCACTATCCAATAACTCCCTAAGATCCTTCTCTTGCCAGTTCCACCCGTACTTTGACCAATCCACAGGGGGAGGTGGCCAGTCTACGGGCTGGCCTAATTCATCCTCAAGGCGCGTTACAGGTAAGTCGTCAGTGTTGTATGCAGTATACCCTCTTTTCTCCAGTTCCCAGATAACGCTGGTCTTTCCTGAACCTGAGTCGCCAGTTATTAGATAAGAAGACATGCAACAATTATAGCCCATTGTTGAGCACCATTTCTGCGGGAGAGCCGTTTAACGTTCGTATTTACACATGGGTTGTCCATGCTCATTTCCCGTCGAAGATTGAGGGCAATTACCAAAACTTTCAGTGAAGAAAGCCTCGCGGGGGCGGGTTTGTCCAGGAACGTGTGTCCCAGCTTCCAGGATTAAGGGCAATCTTCCATGCTTGAGGGCTAAATCTATTCACTTCGTAGGGTATTTACCACTCGCTGAAAGCCAGGTCTCCCTTCAGCAAGGTATCTCGGTTGAATCCTATCGCGGCAAGCGCATACGTATCACCGGCCTCATCAAAGCTCAGGAGATTGCCGCCTGGGCAGCTCTATGGGTAATCGTCACTGGTGCAGGTGGAGGCACTATCTTTAACAGCAATGTTCAGCAAGACCGCAACCACGATCTCGGCATTGTCGGATCACGCGACTGGCAAGAATACGAAGTCGTTTTGAATGTCCCTGCCCACGGTACACGCATCCACTATGGAATTGGTTTAATGGGCCAGGGCCAGATCTGGCTTGACCATCTCACCTTTGAGATAGTTGGCCCTGAAGTACCGCTGACCACTCGTTCATAACCTTTTTCTAAAGAGTGGTTATCGATCCATCGGCATTAATATGCAGCCCAACTGGCTTGAGCGGAGTAGGTGCAGGCCCGCTCAAAACCTTAGCACCGGCTGCCGGATCAAAAATCGAATTATGCCTGGGGCAGATCAGAACGTGCTGTTGCTGATCATAGTTTACCTGCACCTGTTGATGCGTGCAGGCTCGCTCGTAGGCCACAAAGTTGCCATCTGGCAGGTGAATCAACAAACTGGCCTCCTGGTCAGCCGGATTTACAAAGTTTATCGCACTATTGACAGGCTGGCTCTTCTGGCCTAGCGCATTACTTTTCTTTGGTTGAGGCTTTGTGGTAGATGTAGGAGGAACCGCTGAAGATGCTTGATTTCGCTGCCTTTGCATTGCAGGCGTGGCTATTGACTCTGTAGTGGCACTTTGCTTTTTCTGCATAAGATGTGTGAGGCCTACACCGCCAAGACCAAGCAGACCAAGTGCCGCTACTCCGCCTGTTGCCAGAATTGCCAGCGTCTGACGCCGTCCCTTGTTCACTTTTCGAGAAGGAGCTGGTGCAGTCGATGCTGGACCTGTTGGCTTATAGCTATTCGGCATACTCGGTAGTACCGGTTGCTCACCTGCCATTGCGTTTGTAGAAGCCATCAAGGCATACGGATCGATGAGTGTATCGCCAGGTTCTGATCTACGTGAAAACGATTTTATCCGGTTCATCATCTCGGCATTGGCAATCTCATCGTTCACTCTGTCTATTGCTGAATTATTCTGTTCAATCATTCTAGAGAGGGGCACATGTCTGCTCTCCAGGCTTCCAGAAGTCTGGAGAGCAGAGAGGGGCGGATACCCACTAACTGGCGGCTGAGAACCTGTTGAGGGTCGAATTGCGGCCATCTGATTGGTAATAATTGGTGGACGCAACTGCCACCCACCAGACTCGTCGGATCGTTCTTCATGGGGAGGAATAAATGGTATTGTTGGCATATCTGAAACTCTATGGTTACCAGTGGTACCAGATAGTAAACCTCGTCGGTAACTACCACTTTTGCTGCTGTCTTCTCTTACTCCTTTTATCTCACTTCGAGGGGGAAGATTTAGAAAAGCAGGTTGTGGAGAAGAGGTCTGTTCTGGCTGCGCGTCCACCTCCTCTATTATGCCCAATGCTCGCTCACAGGCCTCCACCAGTTTTCTCGCCGTCTGATAGCGCTGCTCAGGATTCGCGTCAAGCGCACGCTGTATTATCAGATCCAGCGCCCCTGAAAGTGTCGGTGTAAGCGTTGTGAGAGGCGGAAGTGGCTGCTCAATATATTGGAATGCCACTGCAAACGGGTCTTCATCGGTAAAGGGTAGCTTGCCGCTTAGCCATTCGTAGAGCATCATTCCCAGTGCATACACATCAGAGCGCTCATTGGGTGTAGCTCCCTTCACCAGTTCGGGGGCCATATACTCAGGTGCACCAAGAAACGTTCCTGCCACGCTTAATAGGTAACCATATGGCTGCTCACTCACTTCGATGCCTCGCAAAGAGAGCATATCGATGAGACCAAATTGAGCAATCTGCACGTTCTCCTCACTATCAAGCAGAATGTTTGCGGACTTCAATGAGCCGTGAATGATACCGTTGAGATGCGCGTAATCCAGGGCTGCCGCTACCTGTTGTAGGAACTCTAATGCTCTCTCTGGCTTTAAGGGACCCTGTTGCTGCAATAAATGTGCAATCGAATGTGTTGTTAAAGAAGGAGTAATAAGATAGGAATAACTATAATCTTCTCCATACGTATAAATAGGTAGAATATGGGGGTGTTCTAGTTTCGCTAACTTGTTTGCAATCTGCGTGAAGCGCGAACGAAAACGTATTGTTGCATCGAGAGAAAAGTTATCGGGTAAGAAAAATGCGCTCAGCAATGCCAGGCGTTGAGATGCCTCTTGCTGAACCACATATATTGCATTCAATTTACTGGATTCAAGTAATTGACCAACCGCATAACCTTGTAACGTTTTTCCTATAAGCTGCTCAGCAGAGAAAGCCTGGATGTTCATAATCCCCCACATTACTCAAAATTACAACACAACACCGCACGTTAGGTAGCTGCAATACCAGCAAATGCCAATTTATCTATTGAGTGTATACAGCGCTTGAAATGCAAGTCAATAGTAGAGGTCAACATATAGGACTTGTGGGGGATAAAAGAAAAGTATTTTAATCTCATGCTTTATTACTGAATTTAAGTAGTTGTAATTCACTGTATTTCATCTCTCTCATATGTATTTGCTATTTGATTTATGTCAATTTTTGATTTGAAACGGCGTTTTATGTGTATTACCGCACAAACAATGGTACTACAATGGCCTGCAAGACTGCTTAGCGTTACTACTTTTGCGCAACGTAGTAACGCTGTTTCGGTACAGTTTCTATTCAGTCCTGACAAATACCTTTACAAGTAGCGGATCTTGTTATACAATGTGTACACAAGGACATCCTATGCAATCCTTTTATGGAGCTTTTGCCTGAGGCCCATTTAGAACTATATGCCGTGTAGCAATGCTCGGCGTTTCATATTATGACTTAAAGGAGTTTGAAAACCATCATGAGCGAATTATTAACAGTTTCTGAAGTAGCACGCATTCTTCGTGTCGACAACACCACTGTACGTCGTTGGGTAAAGCAGGGCGTCTTAGAGGCAGTTGTTCTGCCCCATGTCAATGAGCGCCAGGCATATCGGGTCCGTCGTAGTACATTGGAAACTCTCATTGGATCGCCATTACAGGCGGCAGAGGTGGGAAGCAGATAATTTCCAGTTTCTTCTTCCAAAGAGTGTTTCATCCTTTACTATCTCCTTGTTCTGGGCGCGGAACAAGGAGATAGTATTTTCTACTTTCTACTTTTTCTACTCCTTTCTCCGCTTCATCGTTTATGAATCGGCTCAATCAGGATGAAGAGCAGTACAAGAGTACTATTGCCTGCCTGGATGTAGGGCAGTTTTAATCTACGAGCAATAGTATTGAGAAATAGATATTGCTGTTCATTTTGTCTTACACAAATGCAGGTCAATCAGTCGCGAGCGTTGTTTGTTTCGTTGTGAGTACCAAAGAACATGATAACGTTGCGCAAGGAGTATAGTGTGAATCCGCCATCGTATCTGATTGTAGGAAATGGTATTACAGGGATAACTGCCGCCGAGATTCTGCGAGCTGAAGATCCCTCTAGCACTATTACTATCGTAGCCGACGATCCCTTTCCTGTCTATTACCGTCCTGCGCTCAAGGATTATCTGGCCGGGCATATGCCAGAAGAGAAGCTCTGGGCCCGCCCTACTACCTTTTATCAAGAGCAACGGGTCCGTTTTGTTCCAGGTCGTGTACAGGGTATTAATCCTAGACAACATAGTATCTCCTTGCATACTCAACAACAGCTCGGTTATTCTAAATTATTGCTTGCCCACGGGGCCATCCCACGCCAGCTTTCTTGTCCTGGAACGGAACTCCAGGGAGTGAAAACGTTACGTACTGTGGCCGATTACCAGCAGATTTTACACTATCTGGAGAAGGCTTCCCGCGTCGTTGTGTGTGGTAGTGGTACTCTGGCTCTGGAGAGCGCTGAGGCCTTAAACCATAGTGGTTTTAAGGTGACTCATCTTCTGCGCAATCGGCAACTCTGGTCAGAAGTACTCGATCAGACTGCCTCCGATCTTGTGCTTCAGGAAGAGAGACGCGCTGGTATTGATGTCCGTCTTGAAGAAAATATTCAAGCGATTGTCGGGAAAAACGGCAAGGTCACTGAAGTGATGACTACGAAGGGCGCACGTATTCCTTGTGAGCTTGTCCTGATTGCTATTGGTATTGAACCGATTATTGATTTTGCACGATCTTGTGGTATTGTCTGCGAGCGAGGGATTCTTGTGGATCATGAGATGCACACGAATATTCCTGATATTTATGCCGCAGGGGATGTGATTGAAGTTGTGGATCAATATTCTCAACGCAAGCGCGTTATTGGCCAATGGTATCCCGCGATTCAGCAGGCTCGTACGGCGGCCTTGAGTATGGTAGGACGAAAAGAACAGCGTGAGCACGAGATCTTTTATAACGCTACCTTTCTGCATGGGTTGGACTTTGTCTCGCTTGGTATCTCGCCGTTGCCAGAATCTCTCCCGGATTCTTCCTACCGCGAGATTATTGCGGAGCCACAGCCGAGGAACTATCGTAAAGTACTCCTGAAAAATGGTATTCCGGTTGGTGCGGCCTTGCTTGGAGAGCGGCGTGACGGGCTGGCTCTCAAGCGTGCTATTGACCAGAAGCTCGACCTGACGCCAATTGTTGACTCCCTCTTTACACCTGATTTTGACTTGATGGCCTGGCTTGATTTTCAGTATTCCCCTCAGGCTACTCAGGACCGCGAATATGATCCAAATGTTGAATACGATGCTTATCTCGTGCCGATTCCCCACCCTCAGGTCTCCATTCCGATGGAGGAGCTGCTGATTGGTACGCAACTGAATACTGTGGGACGCCAGCCCGAATCTTCTTTGTATATCGATCATACTTCAATCTCGCGTCAACATGCAGAGATTGCCTGGTATACAGGGCAATACTATCTCTGTGATATGGGTAGTTCAAATGGAACGTATCTGAATGCCGAGAGACTCTCTCCTGGGAAACCTGTTGTTCTCCAGGGGCGAGATACGATCCGTCTGGGTGACGCTCGCTTCCGCTTTGAGCTTCGTCCGCGTAATGAAGCAAATGCTCCGAGTGCCAGGACGCTCTTCTCTAATACGAGTCTTGCACAGGCAACCAGGAAGACTGCTGTGGTAAGCGCGACCACCCAGTTAGCCAGTGTTCAAGCCCCTACGCAGGCAACGCAACAGCTTGCTGCAATCGCTTCGCGTCTGCCTGAAAATCAGCCCTGTCTCCTGCTGCTCTCCTCACAGAGAGAGACGCGTGTGATTCCTCTGGACTCTGGTACTCAGCAAAGCAAGCGCCTGAGTATTGGACGAGATGCAGATAATCACCTGGTTCTTGATGATACTGCAACCTCGCGTAAGCATGCCGAAATTCTTTACCTCCTGAATGAGTTCTATATTCACGATCTGAATAGTAGTAATGGCGTAATTGTTAACAAAGAAAAAATTCACGAAGTGCAGCGATTACATGATGGTGATCGCGTTGTCATAGGAAATACGCTGCTTTACTGTGCCTTTTCAGCAGACTCACGCGCTGCTCTCACCATGCCAGAAGCACCCTCGCAGCAACAGCTTTCGTTGACGCGGGCGCTCACTACCGCTGCTCCAGAACTGACAAATCTGGTCAATCTCACCCATCGGGAGAAGATTCAGCCATATAGCCAGGAGCGTGTGCGTATCGAGATCGATATGTGTATTGGCTGTGACCGCTGTATGAACGCCTGCCCCTTACCCAGTTCCTCGAAGGTGTTTATTGCCGATCTGAATCAGGCAACGATTAGCGATCAGATTCAGCCGCATGTAGAGCGTTTCACACAGGAATGTATTATGTGCGGTTCTTGTGTGCCTGTGTGTCCAGTTGATAATCACCGGGACCTGCTGATGCTCTCACTGAAACAGCGGTTGGGCGCTTCGTGGGAGAGGCCTGTTGCTGTAGAGCAGTTGGCGGCAAATCTCCCGGCAGGCTGGAGTGTAGAGCAGATTCTTGGCCGTCTGCAAGAACATGCCCTGCTGGAAAACACGGATCTTGTGCCGGAACGCTATTTACTCCATCTGTTGACCTCCTCGCAAGTGCGCCACTATGCTACAGACGAGACTATCATGCGCGAGGGTGAGTATGGACGAGATCTGTACTTTGTACTCGATGGTCAACTCCTGATTTCAACTACTGGTACTGATGGCAAACAGCTCCAACTCGCCATTCTCAATCGAGGTGAATACATCGGCGATTATAGTATGCTTACTGGCCAGCCGTACCCCACGACGGTTCGGACGATGGGGTCCGCCCTGATTATGCGGGTCCCTGAACAGGTGATGCAGCGCTTGATGGAGCTGGTGCCTCAAACGCGCCACTATTTTGAGCACATGAATAATGCCCGTTCGATTGAGAACATTCTCCGCCGTATGTCCTTATTCCAGGGGATCGCCGATGCGGATTTGCGTATGCTTGCCTCACAGACACAGATCAAACAGTATGAACGAGATGAGAGGCTCTTTGCTGAGAATGGTCAGGGAGCACGGCCAGCTCGTGAAACGCTCCATCTGCTTCTGGAAGGTTTCGTAAAAGTTGCCCGTTTGACCCTTGAGGGGACAGGGCGGGACCGCACGGATGAGCGCGTGATTGCCTATCGCCAGGGTGGTGACTATTTTGCTGGTGGCCTGGATCTGCTGGGCGATGGCCGTGCTGTTACTGTGACTGCTATCAATCGTACACGCGTGGCGGAAGTGCCGCGTCCTGCTCTGCTAGAGCTCTTCCAGCATTATCCAGAGGTTGATCAGCGTTTCCGTTTGCGTCTGCGCGAATACATCGAAAGCAACGAGACGGTGCAAAGTGCCTTTGGTGTCTCTACACCCACACGCGCCCTGGTAGCGCCAGAGAAGCTCCAGCTCGATCAACAGGCTCATGGCAGTTTGCATTCCCTGGTGAGCGATGGCGTTGTTGAGGGGACCGAAGTCCTGGTTATCGACCTGGACAAATGTATCCACTGCAACGAGTGCGAGGAGGCGTGTGAGCGCAGACACGGCCATTCGCGTATGAACCGCAAGGGTATGATTGTTGATAACATTAGCATTGCTACCGCATGCCGTCAGTGTCAAGATCCCGTCTGTATGCTGTGTAGCCGGGCAGGTATTGCGCGGCATCCCAACGGCGAGGTCTATATTACCGAAAGCTGTATCGGCTGTGGCATCTGCGCGGAGCGCTGTCCCTATGGAGCCATCTCGATTGTGAATATTGAGGAAGAGCGCGTCGAAATTCCTCTGGGAACCACCAGTCAGGCATCCTGGCAGCGTTTCAGCAACTTCTTTCACAAAGCGCCTCTTAAAGAGCGTGCGCGTAAGGCTTTACCGATGGTCAATGGTAGCGCTAATGTAGCCTCTGGACCATTAGAGCGCCGCCAGATGCCAGATCCCGTAGAGGAGATGCGTAAGAAGATCGCGATTAAATGTGATCTTTGCGCCGGTTACGGAGATCAGGCTTGTGTGCAGGCCTGTCCTACGGGGGCCGCAATTCGTGTCCAACCAACTGTCTTCTTCGGCTCAACCGAAGAAATCTTACGCCAGCGTACAGTGTGAGCATGATGTTCCTTCTCCCATTTCGGGGAAAAGCATTGCGCATCCTACTCAACAAGCACGGCGAGACATCTTTCCCTTTCCTGAGGCCCTCTGACGTGTGCGCAGAACGGATGCCATACCTCATGGTGAAGCATGACGCGGCAGGCAAGCCACGAAGAGAAATAGCAGGGGAAACAGAGAAGATATCTGTCCCCCTACATCTCAGGCAAGCTTGTCGGTGCGAATCTGGCTGAGGATCGATTTGTCTTTGATCTGCGTATCGGCAGCTAACAAGAAGGCTTTGGAAAGGATGAGCGCTAGCAGGGGATCACCCTCAAAGGGTAGGAAGAACTGTCCTTCCGTAGGCTCCTGGGCCTTCGCGTCGAAAACGATGCAGAGGTACTGCTCCCCTGGCTCCATCAGGACGTTGCCAGTGCCGAGATGAATACGATAGGTACACAGGTCACCTCGCACACGCAGAAAACGGTCTTCCAGAGAACAACGTTCTCCAATCTCTAGCATCGGCACCAATCGCTCCAGGATCTGTTTCCTCCCCTGGCCTGAGAGAGAGAGTTCTTTCTGATTGTACGCTTGCCAGTACTCCTGAAGCGGGCCCTGGTAGGCGTGTTCAAAGGGATCAGCACCGGCGCTGGTCACGCTGACAAACAGATCGATGTCGCGCATGACCTCAGAAAAGACAAGCGGAGGCACCTGCTCCAGAGGCTGTAGTTGCATGATGTGGTAGTATATGCCTGGGGTCAGATGCAACAGCGGAAAGCGCACTTGCGAAGTCGTTAGATAGCGAGAGATCGATTCCTCTTCTTCTGGCAGCCGGCTGACCGCAAACTCGGCCCGTATCCCAAATTGCGGAAGTTGCAGCGTGACAGGATCATCGCTGATGGAACCAGAAAAATCGCTGTGTAAGGAGAATTGCCAGCCGCGTGCGCGGGCCAGAGCATTGAGCTGGTGTTGTCGAATGAAGTGCCCGGCAAAACGTTCGGAGATACGACCATTGGCCCGCTCGGCCTCTGTTAAGGGATAGATTTCCCGGTGCGCCTGCTTGAATGGTTGTGTGACGCGCTGTGTTTCAAGCCAGATGCACCAGCGCTGTACCTCCTCAGGGTTGCTCATCAGGGGATGCCAGAGCGTTACTTCAGCATCTCCGGGGAGTTCAACCTGCTGCGTTTCGACATCGACAAGCGCTCCATTGTGCCAGATTATGCGCCAGGATTGTGAATCACTGCGTACCTGCCAGATCAGACGGCGGGCCAGCACACTGAGCAGGGGATGGTCTAGATAGCGCTCCCGCCAATCCTCAAGGGTCCAATGGCGCTCATTCAGATACATATGCTCTAATCTGTTCCGCTGGTCGCTGAGCAGGTGTTCGATATCCGCTACCAGGAGCTTCAGAGCCTTCAACTCCTCTTTTGCCTCCCGCTTGACGGAGGCCGGCAGGTTGTTCTGCTGGTCCCCCCCTGGAGCGATCCAGCGCTGCTGCACTTCTCTGCCTCCCACAGTGAGTTGTGCTATCCAGGTACCAATCGGCACTTGCAATTGACCGTCATGCAGATCAAAGGTTGGGACCATTAATTCTTCCAGATCGATACGTGTCATCTGTTCTCGTTGGGCCACGGCATCCAGGGCTCGTCCAATCTTCGCTTGATACGAAGGCTGTTTGACGTTGCGGCGCACGCGCTCTAGCTGGCCAATTGCGTCCCGCCCGCGCATCCCTTCCAGGCCAATGACCGCTGCATCCCCGACTTTCGGGCATCGTGGCCCTTCTCCTGAGAGTTTGCGATAGCCTTCGATGGCAGCGTCGGCCAGAATGGCGGCCAGAGCGCGATCAGTACTCCCGATGCAAAGCCAGAGCAGTCCGCGCAGAATATCCGAATTGCTCCCATCCATGCGCCCGCCCTTTTTATCGCTGAAGAAGCTGATCCAGCGCTGGATCGTGCCGGTAAAGATGTTGCTTTCCAGCGCGGCAACCAGGCTCCGAGCTTGCTCCTGCCAACTGGCGGTGGGAGCCGAGGTTGTGGCTCGCGCACAATGGTTTAAGAGGGCCAGCCAGGGATCACGTTCCTCGGCGGGAAGGGTGGCAAGTTCCTCCAGGATGGGACTGGCCCAGGCATCGGGGAGGAGCGGATAGTGGAATTCTTGCTGGCGCTTAGAGAGCAGGTCTTGCAATTTGAGCTTAAATTGACGGTTCTTGGCTGTGGTAGCCGGGTAGCCAAGCTGGTAGTCACGCTCTTCCGCGATCTGGCGGATGGTTTCGAGATCGGTGTAACAGCGTTCAAGCACTTCTGGCTCGTTTAATCGGGAGGCAAATGTATTGAACAGGAGATGGCCGGTGAAATTTAATGAATCCTTGAATGCGGTCATGCCATGGAGAATGGCGCGAATATCCTCTGAGCTGAAGGGAAGTGTTTTTTTGCAGAGGGTGCGCAATAAGAGGAGATCCTGTTCGCCCAGGGAACGATTTTCGGGGGCTTCACTCTTCGCCTGAAGTCTGAGCCCTTCTTCGGCTGCGAGACAGAGGAATCGCACGGTAGCTTGAGGAGTGAGTTTCTTCTTGAGGAGCTGGAGGAGCTCAGGTTCTAGTTCACGAGGCAGACCACTGCCCAGATCTTGATGGTAGGCGGTGAGCAAGGCTTGCAGATCGCTCTCACTCTCAAAATGGGCGTGGCGGCGCAAGAGATCAAGCAATGGTCCCGCGCTCTCGGGGAAGAGCAGGCTACGCACTTGAAGACGCAAGTTGTTTACCCAACTGTCGCGCCACCACCACGAGCATTGTGAAAGATAACCGTAGAGTTGGGTGATTTCGTTCCGGCAAAAGGCCAGTGCTTCTGGCTGCGCGAGATGGGGAGCGACGGCCCTGAAGACGTTGTAAAGGAGGGACCCGGCAAAGGTGTCGATTTGCCTATAGGCGTCAGGGAGGGCGAAAAAGTGCCCAATGCTTTCCAGGATACTACGGATATCTTCGCGACTATAGGGTAGGTCCGGGGAGTATACCATCTCAATCAGGAGTTTCGCCTGGACATAGGTAGGAGACTGGCGGGAGGAGTGCGGCTGAACACTGGCATACATTTCCTGAAAGGCTTCCCGGATCAACTGCACTTTCAAACGTGGATGAGCCTCCTGAGCCAGCAGCACTGACACGGGATGGATCGCTTCTGACATGGGATAATTCAATTGATCATAACTGCCCAACTCCTGATGATAGACGGCGAGGCAGGTCCGGGCTTGCTCTGCACTGGATGGGCCGCCATCTTGAGCGTAATCACAAGCGTAATCGCGAAGGAGGGAGGCGAGTCCGGGTGGATTATCGGCAAATAACAGTTTGCCAAGCGCCATGCGCGCGCGATAGGCTTCCTGGATAGGGGAATAATCGCCCCAGTGTATTGCCAGGGCGTAAAGCGCTGTTACTTCTGCCTGACAATGAGCAAAAACGTCTGCCTGCCTGAGAAGTGGCTCCCAGCGGAACAGGAGGTCAAACATGACCTCGTTTAACTTAGATTCATGACAGTTATAATCCTCCGGTGAGAAAAGCCTCAGGATACTTTGGAGCGCGTTCTGGATGTCTTCAGCAGTATAGGGAAGGTTCTCTGCACTCAGGACTTTTATCAGCGTGGCAGTCTGCCACAAGGGAAATTTCTCCCAATCTGAAGTCGCATAATAAAACGGGTATAGTTCCTGAAGGGCTATGCGGATGAGTTGCACTTTTACCTGTTCATTGGCCTGCTGTTGCAGCAGTTCAATGACAGGATGGACAGAAGCATACACTTGCATGTATTTCCATTGTGGATCTGAATCTCTCGCATCCTGAAGGTAGGCTGCAAACAGGGCCCGTGCCTGTTCTTCTAGAGACTGGTTTACGCTGCTGGCATGATTACGGAGCAAGGAAGCCACCCCAGGAGCGTTCCCGGAGAAAAGCAGATCTTCGAGCCGCAAGCGGGTGTGATAAGCTCTATCGACGAAGTAAGTATGTCCCTCCCACGTGTGTACCTGCGCATAGAATGTCGCTAACTCATTCTGGCAGATGCTCTGTATATCGGCCTGTCTGAGCAATGGGGAAATGCTGTCCATCAGATCAAAACAGGTGCGAGCGAGGTCTGCTCCCTGGAGGCGCTTCTGCGCACTGATTACTTGCAGAATCTCACGGATATCCTCGCCTGTATAGGGAGGAGGATCTGACATCAGCGTCTCGATGAGCAATTGATTCTGGTACCCATTCGTGTAGTCTTGCTGAGGGGCATACTTCAATATAGCCAGAAGCAGTTGTACTTTGCAGCGTACGCTGGTTTGCTGCCTGATCAGCTCGAATACTGGATGATCTAAGGGAGTGCTGATATTCCAGTATTCTTGTCGAAAGGCATCGAAAATAGCCTTAGCTTGCTCTTCGCTGGACGACTGGCTTTCATCTGCGGCGCAAGTGCGCAATAGGGACTCAAGAGTAGAAGCATTGTTTTGCTCTATTGCTGACATTTCTATCCCCCAATGAGTGGAATCAATTTGAGAAAGGTGACGGTACTGTGCGCGGAGAACTGAATGAGACGGTCAAGCTCAGTGACCTGTCGCTCATCGATGAGAACGATATAGCGTTTTTGTTCAAATGCCTTGATGGCTTGCTCATAATGGACCTGCCAATCAAGAGGAGCAACAGCATCTGCTGGATCTGAGCAATGGGGTGTTGGGGGGATAAGACAAAGCAATTGCTTGCGTCTTCTGGCGTTATATTCACTGACTTCCTGATAGATACGGCTGCGAATGACTTCGTGCAACGTGTTCTGCTCTTCATCTATATCAAGCTGCCAGGACGACTGTGGGCCCTGAAGCGATATGTCTTTGATAGTAACGGTTGGCATCGGAACCTCCTTGTTTTGTCGGTATGTTCTTCTTACTTATTCTTCCCTTTGAGAGAGAAAATGGAAAGAAATAGAAAAGCTGTAATCTTCCAAAAGATGCTAGAAATTTGCCAGGCGAGAGTTGCGCTTTTATAAAAGAGCGTGTTGAGCTTCGCGGAGGGATCGAGTGGGAGAATGGAACAGATTTTGCCTTGCGGCACGATGACCTCAACGATGCCGCCCCAATGCCGTTCAGGGTTGTTCAGGCAGAAGATGTAATCGACAGAGGATTCTTCCTCGCATATCGTGTAAATTTTGACATGAAAGCTGTTGGTTTTTAGGGAATTATCTTGTTGATCAGAGTGTCATCATCCTTGATGACATTCCGATAAATGGTTCAAGAAGCCAAAGAAGCAGTGATACTCTCGTCAAAATAGTTGCCAAAAAGGCAACCAACTTCATGCCAAAATTTCCACCCATGCTTCTTTCTTTATGAGAGGGAGAGAGCTTTTTTCAAGTTATCTGCGTAGACCTCTGCCGCTTGAGTTTCTACCGCCTCAAGAATCTTTTCGGCGACGGACTCGGCGCTCTCAACGGAAGTCGAACCTGCCGGAGCGGACTGGCGACCCTCGGCAAGATTGTTGTAGAAGTCAGTTGCAGTCACCCCAGGATAGACCAGCCCGAGAGAAATGTTATCTGCGGCAAGCTCCTGGCGACCTATAAGCGTAATGGCATTGAGCGCATACTTTGTGGAAGCGTAGGGGCCGACGGGGTTCGTCCTGTATCTCTCTGGCGGTATCTTCGAAGTGCCAGAACTGATATTGATAATCACGCCCCCTCCCTGCACCCGCATAATTGGAACGACCTCTTGCATCGCCACGATGACGCTGACGACATTTAATTCAAAGATGGAGCGATACGTATCTACATTTACCTTCTCGATCGGCACATTCAGCCCCTGCCCGGCATTATTGATCAAAACGTCGATGCGCTTATAATGCTCCTGCGTTTGGGCCACCATACGCCGTACCGCGGCCTCGTCACGCATATCTGTCGGAACCGCAATAGCTTCCGGTAGTTCTCTCGCGAGTTGTTCCAACTTTTCAGCCGAGCGAGCTGCCAGGGCCAGCTTTGCTCCCTTCTGGGCAAAAAGGCGGGCTGTTGCCAGCCCAATCCCGCTCGAAGCTCCAGTAATCAAGACAACTTTATCTGCAATCTCCATACAAAGATCCCCTTTAATGAGTTTGTTATTCTAAGCATGATGTTAATGTCATGCTTGGAATAACAAACTAGTACTATTCCCTTTCTTCAAACCAGTGCCTGAAGTATTCGATATTGGGTCACCCCGACTTGCTCGGTCAGGTCCATCAATATGTATGCGCTCATTCATTGTTTGCCTCAAAAACATGACGTTGACGTTACATTGGAAGTATACGTCTTAGGCAACGCCCTGTCAAGGTGTTTGTGTATTTGCGCAACGCACTTATTTTCTGCTAAAAAGATGTGATTTGCCATAGGCTTTTTTTCGTGTATGGTTGCTACTATTGTACACTTATAGCTTGTTTGTTTAAGAGAACACTAGTGCTGTGTCAGAGGTAAGCTAAAGAAGAAGGTGCTGCCTTCATTCAGTCTGCTCTCCAGCCACATGCGCCCACCATGTTGAAGAATCATGCCACGAGCAATATAGAGACCGAGGCCCAGGCCTTGTTGGTTTTCTGTATCGCTTGTGTGTCCACGATAGAAACGGTCAAAGAGATGCTCCTGGTCCTCCTCACGAATACCATTTCCATTATCGTGTACCGCAACAATTACCTCTTGTTTCTCTTGTTGCCGCTCCACAGTTACAATGATGGGGCTGTCCGCTGGTGTGTATTTTATAGCGTTACTTAAGAGATTATTAAGTACCTGTTCAATACGCCCGTCATCAATAGTAACAGGGATAACTGGCTCGCTATTTTGTAGCGTAATGCTATGTTCTGGAGACGATTGCTGTTCAATACTCCGTTGGATCAATTCTATAAGGTTTACGTCTTCTTGCAATGTAATTTTAAGTATTTCCTCGTTCAAGCGTGCAACATCCAGCATCTCTTCAATAAGTCGGTTCATATGTTGGAGTTGATGATGTACGCGATCAAGCCGTGTGAGGCCTTGATCGAGTCTTTGCTCTTGTACCTGGGTAGTCGGGAGCATAGCAACATGTTTTTTCAGGATACGCTGCACTAACTGGATATTTGCCTGGATAGAGGTGAGAGGTGAGCGCAATTCGTGTGTCACCTGGGCCAGGAAGTCGTCTCTGAGCTGATCTAACTGTTCTAGATTTTTACGGGTCTGGGCCTGCTTTGTAATCTCCAGAGCAGAGACAAGGACATAGATAATCTGATCTGGATTCTCGCGATCCATAATAGGGTTGAGATCGTAATCCCAGACCGTCTCCGCATCTTGAGAGGTCACAGTAATTTCGGAGGTGCGCAGGGCGACACGCTTTTCTATTATTTCTTGCCATTTTTGTGCCGCCTCTTCAGGAGGCAACAACGTTGTCTCGGCCCAGGTAAGGTTAGTGACATCAGCAAGCGTGTTATTGTGGAACAGGGTGGCCAGTGTGAGATAGAGCGGACTGCCCATGATTAAGGCCTGGGTTTGTGCGTCGTAGAGCGCTAGAGCGGCAGTTTTCATGTTAGTAAAGATGGCTTTAAGTTGTTCAAACTCTTCTTTGATCTCACGTAAATGTTGCTTTGTCTCATCAGCCGCGTAGATAATGATACCATTCACCTGCCCGTATGCGTTATGTGAAGGAACAACGGTATAGGAGAAGTATGTTTCCTGTTGCTCCTGATACATTTCTTCGTGAATGCCTGGTGCAACGGTCTGTATTCTAGGTGTAGTCTGGGGTGTTCCTTCTACATAGACCTCGTGTGCCAGGCGTGTTAAGGCAATCCCTACTCTGGGTTCCCAGAAGATATCAATTACGTCTTCAAGGGCAAAGCCCAGAACCTCACGTCCCTCAAAAACGTGTGTGTAATGGGGATTGTAGGCCTCAACGATCAGGCCGGGTCCACGGAGTACAAGAATAGAGAAAGGAGCCAACTCCACCATCTCTAAGAGTCGCCCACGTTCACTATCCAAATTAGCTGCCATCTCCTGCAATTCGTTCGTGCGAGCGCGTAGTTCGTCGTTAGTGGTTTCCAGCTCCTCATTCGTGGCCTGCAACTCTTCGTTATTCGTTTCCAGCTCCTCATTCGTGGCCTGCAACTCTTCGTTAGTAGTCTCAAACTCCTCGATGCTCGCCTGCAATTCTTCATGTGTAAGCATCAGCTCTTCGTTGGCGACTTGCAGTTCTTCATTGGCATCCATCAGTTCTTTGTTCATATCGCTCAGGCGTTTATTGGCGGTTCCCAGTTCCTGCATCAAGTTTGTTTGTTCGATCTGGATCGCCTCTAACTGCCTACGAACCTGAACCTGGTCATTAACGTCAGTAATACTGATAGCTGCTAGATCCGGCGAGGTATTGTCCAGTTGCATTAAGGTAATAGATAGGCTAATGAAGCGCCCATTTCCACCAGAAGCCGTTTCGAGTTCGACTTCGGGGAGGGTAACGAAGTTACGTTCGCGGAAAACGCTATCGATAGCTGAACGTATTTCATGGTATGGAACGCCGCGTACCGCATGTAAAAAGTCATGATCGAGGGTAGCATCATGGAGATTCAAAAACCTTCGTGCTGCGCCGTTGGCGGTTAAAATGCGATAGTTACGGTCTATAATTACGACACCGATAGGGAGAAAACGGAGCAAAAGTTCATTGAAGCGACGCAACTGGTTCATCTCCAGCAGTGGGCGATTGCTGCTCCTGTTCCGTATTTTGTTTTCTGGGAGGATGATTGGGGAGGTACATGCTATTTCTTTCCCCCTGTGGTGTTCTAAGTTCTGCAAGACTCTGCTTCCGCGTTGAGGGGAGCGCATTGCCTATGCAGCGATAGACTTTCCAGTGTTTGTTCACTAGCTCGTAAAAGGATTGCATAGGGTGTACCGTTTCGGCCTTGCCCAGGAACAGGTATCCGTTAGGATTGAGAGAAAAGGCAAATTGATTCAGCACATAATCCTGCAACTCCGGTGTGAAATAGATAAGAACATTGCGGCAGAGTACGAGATCCATACGAGGGAAAGGCGCACTGCGGCTAAGATCCTGTTGGCCGAAGATGACCATTTGCCGAAGTGCTTTAGAGATATGGTAGCCATGATCAACGCGCTCGAAGAAACGGTCCTGATAGTCAGGGGGAACACCTTTCAGGAGATTTTCTGAGTAGATGCCACGTCGTGCAAAGTTAATGGCTGGCTCATCGAGGTCGGTGGCAAAGATTTTAATTCTCCATTCAGAGATCTCGGTTCCAAGCAAGTCAGTGAGCAACATTGCCAGTGAATAAGGTTCCTCGCCAGTTGAGCAACCTGCCGTCCAGATTCGTAATATATGATCGCGCTGGCGAGCCCGTGCAATCAAAGAAGGCAGAACCTCATTTTTGAGATAAGCGAATGCATCAACATCACGAAAGAACTGTGTGACATTGATAAGAAACGCTTTAACAAGTTCTCCTATCTCCTCCGGTTGCGACTTTAAATACTCTGCATAGGCGCGCATAGTTTTGTTATGTGTGACTGTCATACGGCGGCCAATACGCCTTAGAATAGTTGATGTTTTGTACGGGCGAAAGTCGATACTGGCCTGATGACTTACCTGTTCAAGGATGATACTCAACACATCCTCGGCTCGTTCTTCCACTTGTGAAACGTTGACCCCGTTGAGTAGATCGTAAAGGAGTGGGCCGATCTGCTCAAGCTTTAGTTCAAAATCAATGATAGTCGGGGGCAGCGCCATAGGCATAGAAGGGTAACGAGCCGTTTGGGGATCTTGCACAATGACTGTCCCACCTGCATTTTTTACTTCAATCGCGCCCACAGCTCCATCGGAACCCGAACCGGTGAGAATAACGGCGATCAGATGCTCACCGTAGGACGCGGCGGCTGTCGAAAGCAGGGTATCAACGGATGGGCTTGGTCGTTTTGCACGATCTTCGAGTAACTCAACGTGATGATCCTTAATAGAGACATGGCGATTTGCGGGGACCACATAAATTCTGCCTGCTTGCATCTTTGTGCTTGAATGGACAACTTCGACCGTCAGAGTTGTGCGTTTTTGTAAAATCATATCAAGCGAACTATGACGATTTGGATCGAGGTGTTGCGCCAATACCAGAGGAGCTGGAAAATTGGCAGGGAGAGTGCTGACCAGGATAGAAAGCGCCTCGACCCCACCCGCAGAAGACCCAACGACGACAAGATCGCCAGCTTGACTATCGTTTTTCTCAACAATACTCACTGGTTTTCTATCCTTTCTACAAAGAGAATGCTGTTCTATCTTTTGTGAGTGAAGATATGTGACAGCGAGAATGTCGATGCATAATGAAATCTTCTTCACGCTTCCAGAGCGTTTATGAGCGTTTTTAAGCAGGTTCGCTTATTGTAATATCCCCAGAGGGCTTTCCTGCAAGAACCTTGCGGAGCAAGATGGCATGTTGCTCTGCTTCTTGTACCCTTTCCTCTGAGCGTTTAGCCAGCCAATCATGTCCCTGTTGTCGTGCTTGCTTTGCCATACGCCGTGAGAGGCTGGCACTCTCATCCAGAGTTTTTAGCGCGACCCACAAAGCCTGTTCTATCTGTTCTGCCTGTTCTGCCAGCACGCCCTCCATCGAAAAGGCGTGGCCCGTGCGGCAGCGGAAACGCGTTAATGCGCCATCCTGTGTTTCCCATAGCACGCCACCGCATTCAGGGCATGAGTAGGCGGATGGATTGCCAACTTGCTCGTTCTCGCTAAGCGGGTTTGTCTCCATTGCAGCAATTCGTACCTCTTTTTCCATTTCTTTAGATACCGGTTCACTATTCTCCTGTTTCACTGGTTCATGAGCCAGACGTACTACTGTTGTTGCTATCTCAACTACTGGCAGACAATAATCTACAGAGACCTGTTTCATCGCGTTTCGAGGCATATCGGGATAGATTGCCTCTGCTGGATCTTGCACGATAGCAATTCCATTTCTTTGCTTAATTGCCTGTAAACCGGCGGTACCATCGTCGAGCGCGCCTGTTAAGACGATTCCAACCACCTGTGGACCGTAAGTGGCAGCTGCGGAACGAAAGAGGGGATCTACTGCGGGTCGATGACGATTTTCTCGTGGTCCACGTACAACGCGCATATAGCCCTTTTCAATGAGCAGGTGATGATCGGGTGGGGCGATATAGATATTACCCATTTCTATCTTTTGCTGATCAACCGGATGCTGTGCTTTCAGAACGCTGGAGCGGTTAAGTATGCTCGGCAGCAGGCTGGGACTTTGCGCCGGAAGATGGAGGACGATGAATACACTGGCTGGTAAATCCTTTGGTAATTTACGTACCAATTGTAGAAGCGTTTCTACTCCTCCGGCAGAGGCTCCTACAACAATAATTTCATGTCCTGGCATGGCAACCCTCCCCTGTTATGAACACTTCACATATCATGAAAGATAATGAGCTTTTACCATCTACACGGCTGATATATTGCTGTAGTTACACGATGGACATTTAGGAAAATGTAGCTTCTGCTGAATATAGGCGTATATTAGCATAGTGCAAGTAAAGTAAAAGAAAAAAGTTTATTTGTGCTCTACATTTTAGCTTTCAGGAAGATAAAAAACATAATTTTGAAAGGTTAAACGTCGGTAGGGCGTAATGATTTTACCACTTTTTATTGCATCGTCAAGGGTTCTAATCTGTGGCGCTGTGTTGGGAAAGATATAGGCAGGATGAGGTGCACTTCTCACAATTGTTCGATAGGGTGCGTAGCGATCAAAGCCCGGCTGAAGCTGCTCATTGAGGGTGCTACAGATAATTTTTTCCTGGCTCTGAAAGGTTAAGCGATTGCAGGTCCAATACTCTGAATAGATACGTGTTGCGCCCAGTTTGAGCAATTGTTGCACCAGGGCATCTTGTTGCGCGTACGCTGCCTGAGCACCAGAGATATCCGCAAAAGTTGTGCAGGTGCCGATCATAAACAGTAGTAGAATGAGGAACAAAAGGCCTCTGCGTACGAGAGCGGGGAAGGGTATTGAAAATTGCTTTTGCCCATTTTCTCTTTTAAATGCAGATGGCAGATTTTTCCAGATAGGCCACAGGACTGCCGGGAAGGCGATCATCAAGCCGATGAGATAACGCGCCGTTGGATCGGGAACCGTAGCAGCTACGGGGCTGATGACATACAAAAAAAGCGTTCCCAGGGCACTGATGAGGAGCATGAGCCGCCCACATTGGCGAAGCAGATGTTGTCGCTCTTCGTGCTCCTCGGTCAATTTGAGTAACCTCGTTCTCTGCTGCCAGATCAAACGTCCTGCAAAGAGTGTTGCAAGCGTAAGTAAGAGCAAGTAGCCAGCGCTCCAGCCGCCCTGAAGCAGGAGACAGGGAATGCTGACCGGGCTACCAGCAGGATGGAGATAGGGGAGAGAGGTATCAAGGCAGCGCGGATTATAGCCGGTGGCGCTGGGCAGGCTGATGAGTAGCGTATTGACAATTTGTTGGAGCAGGTGAACTTTGCCGCCGGAACTGTGAATACTTAATAAAACGGCGAACGAATTTTGATTCAGAGGTGCAGTAATATTGTAAAGAAGCAAGGGAAATGCGCCTATGATGATACCGAGGAGCAGGCTGAGACCGGCCAATGACCAGAGTTCGCGCCGACAGAAGAGCAGGAGAAAGAGTGCGCCTGTGCCGATAAATGGCAGAATGAGGAAGTCGACCCAGAGTGCCAGCCCTACCATGAGTCCCAGGAGACCGTAGACGAAGATGCGGCGCGGCGCTGGCTGTGAGCTACGGTCAGGTGGGAGTGTGCGCGCCAGCCAGACAACAAGCAGACAGATGATAGCGGCGAAGAACACAATCTCAGGATACTCGCCAACCGCTCTTACCTGGCGATTGATGATGTCAGCGGAGCCGAAGCAGAGCAGCATGACGGTGAACCAGGCCAGGCCGCGGCTATAAAGCAGGTTTGTCAGGTAGTACATGCAGAGAACGAACAGGAAAAAGAAAGGGAGAAGACCGAGGCGCAGCACAAACGTCGACGGACCAAAGAGATGGAACAGGGGTGCGGCAATATACCCTTCAATTGGTCCCATATAGGGCAGTCCGTAGAAGAAGATGGGCCATTCCCCATTATAGGCGACGTGGCGGGCGAGCAGGGCCATATTGGCTTCATCGCTGTTTGTCGTTGGCCAGTTGTTTGCAATAAGAAGCAGGCGTAGCAGGGTAGCAACGAAAATGAGCGCCAGGAGAAAGGGCAGCTCATTGCGTTGGCGAGAGAGATACTGCAACAGTTCTTTTCCTCTTCTGCCCGCCGGGGTCTTGTCAATGGTAGAGATCTGTGTATTAGAAAGCATCTGCGTGTCCCATTACGCCAACAAAACCTATGCGTGGTTTGGAAAAATCGTGCGTCATCTTTTTACTCTCCTAACAATCTTCTGTGTAGCTATCTTATGAGCAGTCTTTTTATCAGGATAAATTACGGAAGAGGGTTTGTCAAAAGAATATCTTTCCCTGGAGAGTAGAAGGGAGTGAAAAGAATTCTTTGGAATTTGTTACAAAAATGTGTAGAGACGCGTGTAACAAATTGTGGATGAGAACAAGAATGGCCGAAAGGCTTTGAAGGGGTATTTTAGAGAATGCATATTTTCAAAGTGGACCAGAAAGTAGAACTCATCACTTGACCACCCGACCTTACCTCAACGTACAAAGTATACCTGAAAAAGCTGAGAATAGCTAGTGGTTTATATGAGGCTATAAGGAATATATGTGGGTACGCTTTGCGACAATGAGTGATCTGGAGGCAATAAAGTTTCTCGCCGATACAGATCCAGATAGGACAGGGCTTATGTTTCGCCTGGCCCTGACTTACAATATCAGCCGGGAACAGATCCTGGTGGCGGAGATTGACAAGTGTATTGTAGGTTTTCTTTCTTATCGGTTCTGCCGGACGCCACAGACCTTGCTCTCCAGACTTTGTGTGGCAAATCTCTATCGTGGGCAAGGTATTGAGAATTGCTTGATCTGGGCCTTGCGAAACCTCTCGATTTCAGCAGCAGAAGGCCAGCATCTCCGTGAAGACCAGGGCAAAGAGTTCGCTTAATCGTATCTATCAGCAATGTGGTTTTAGCCCTCTTGTAGTGGTGCCATATGGGCAGCCGTTTCTCTTCTGGACCTTGACCTGGATCAGCACCTTCTGAGCAATCTGACTGTGATAAAACCATCTCTCTCTGATGAACGGCAAAAGAAGCGTTGTGTTCATTCAGGGTTTTGCGTTTCGATGTCCTATTTTGTCTGTGATAAAAAGCAGAATAAGGAGAAGCAACAGAGGGATGAGTGCGTACCAGGGTTGAATAATGAAGAGTGCAACGCCTGGGTTTGTGCTTAGGCGTATAAGATCTATGAGAAAGGAAAGTTCAAAAACCAATAAGCCAATAAAGCTCATGAGCATGGCAAATCTTAGCGCCTTCCAGGTAGTATAGCCAGCTTGTGTTCTGGGTATTGCAGACCCAGCAAGCAAGCCGAGCAGGGCAATACCAAGATAATATGGCCAGGAGAAGGAAAAAATAGTGGGGCCTAAAGAGGTAATATCGCCTATGGCGAGGCCTAAGAGGGCTGTCGTAAGACCAACCCAGGGGCCAAATTTGCTAGCAAAGAATAAAGGGATAAGAAGAGCTATCGTAAATAATGGAATTGATGCGATGGATAGGAGGGGAAGAAAATGATCGGCTGTGCCGTAGATTGCGATGCCGATGAGCATGGCAAGTAGCCGCTGTTTGCTGAGGCTCCATACTCCTATTGTGCGTACAGGTTTTACAGGTGGGATTGGAACAGGTGGTTTGGGGGCAGGAGTAGGGGTAGGCGTAACGACGGCAGGAGGCGTGTTGGCCGGGATGGTCGGTGGGAGAGATGGAGCCGGAGCAGGGGTTACTTGCGATGGTGCGGGGGGAGCGGCGATGCTCTGGAGCTTTTGTTTGACGATGAGCATACTGGCAGGGCGGATGTTTTCGTCTAGATGATGCATCTGCTCAACGAGTGTGACCAGTTCAGGCGGCAGGGCCTGGCCGGGCGTTTGAAGCGGCGGGAAGCGGAATGGTGTACGGGAGGGATGATAGCCGGTGAGAAGCTGATGGATGACCACTCCCAGACTATAGATGTCTGATTGCTGCGTGGTCTGAGATTTGCCGTACTGTTCAGGGGAGGCGTAGCCCATTGAGGCATAAGAGCTGGTATCTTTGGCCTGACCGGGTTTGAAGAGGCGGGCAATACCAAAGTCTATGAGATAGATGTGGCCATCGGCTGTGCGCATAATATTTGTCGGTTTGAGGTCGCGAAAGATAATCGGTGGCTGCTGGGTATGGAGATAGCTCAGGACGGTACAGAGCTGTATACTGATCTGAAGGGTCTCTGCTACTGATAGTTTCCCGTCGCTGGCTTTGCGCAGATATTCTTCCAGAGTCTCTCCATGAATAAAGCTCATAACGAGGTACCAGCGGTTAAATTCGCTGAAATGGTCGTAGATGTTGGGGAGGTGAGGATTTTGCAGGCTTGCCAGCAAGAGTGCTTCCTGGCGGAATGCATTGGCGGCGTTGGTGATTTCCTGAGGATTCAGGCCGCTCTGGCGCATCTCTTTCAGGGCAACTTTGCGATTGCCAAGCTGGTTATCTTCAGCCTCATAGACGGCCCCCATGCCCCCCTGGCCGATAGGATGGAGCACATGATAGCGCTGTTTGAGAAGCGTACCCGACAGGAGTTGTCCCGTCCCTGTATTAAATGCGCTGGGTGTGGCGCTTTGGTGTAACGCGTAGCCACAGGCGCGACAGAAAGCCGCTTGCGGCTGATTTGCCGTTTTACAGCTTGGACAGATGGTTGTTGGTGGTGGTTGCATAGTTATGCCTCACACAAAAAGAATTACCGCCAGGTAGATTTTCTATCCATACTCAGATACTTGTATTATATTATATCAATTGTGAATCAAATTCAAGGGCTGGCTTCTGTAGAATAGATGGTAAGATGGTGAATTTCGTGCAACCGTTCCTTCCTCGGCGAGAGAGTGGTCGTCGGCGAGCAGGAGACGGTTGAACCGTCTGCCCTACTACTCTCTTGCAGATGCGTCGCGGGTCCAGGAGAAATCAAGGGCGTTGAGAAAGGCGCGTGCAATAACCATGTGGCCGGCCTGACCGGGGTGTACGCGGTCTGGGGCTAATGTGCCGGAATAGCGGTATTGCAGAATTTTGTCGAAGGCGGCCTGGGTATCTACGAAGAGCGTCGCATATTCGGTGGCGATGGTCTTCATTGTTGCGCCATAGATGTCCATTTGAGCACGCATCGCGTCGGCTGTGTTTGATTCGATATAATAGGGTGTCATCAGTACGAGACCTTTGACCAGAGGTTTCGTTTGCTGGACGAGTTCGCGCAGGGTGCTTTCGTATTCTTCCAGGTAGACATGGGTTTCCGGGATAAGAGGCTCATCAAATTGACGCCAGACATCGTTAATGCCAATCATAAGCGAAACCCAGTCCGGCTTCAGGTCCAGAACATCGGCTTGCCAGCGTGCTTTCAGGTCGCGGACAGTATTGCCACTGGTCCCCTTATTAATGATGTGGATTGATAGATCTGGATATAAGGTGTTAAGGAGGGCGTCTATCTGGGCCACGTAACCATTGCCGATAGCATTAAAGCCTTCGCCCGCCGGGGTACGTCCGGCGTCGGTGATCGAATCGCCAATCATAACGAGTTTGGTATTTTTCTGTAAGCGCATAGCTACTATTTTCCCTTCATCTTTCTCTTCTAAAAATAGATTTTCGTACAAGTACCCTGTATAGCTGTCTATTTTTAAAGCTTGCCGTGCCCTGATGGGGCAGTTTTATTATACCGAAAGTAAATTGCTGTGTACATGCGGATTTGCTAAACGCGGAAATACGGAGATGCGTCCTTTTGGCTACATCCCCGTCCTCTCTTTCAGAACTTGCGAAAAGGAGAAAAAGAGCCATGAGGACAACAACTGAGCAGGCGTGGGAAGCGTTTCACTCGCCCTTGTACCAGTTCATTCTCCGCCGTGTGGCAGATGAAGCCACAGCGGAGGATCTCTTACAAGAAGTCTTTCTCAAAATTCATCAATATGGGAGCAACCTGAAGGATGCCCGACGCCTGGAGAGCTGGGTGTATCAGATTACGCGTAACCTCATCATCGATCACTACCGGAGTCACCGTCAACAGATGATCTCATTGGATGCTGGAGAAGCGTTCGATCTGCCAGAGGATTTGCCTGATGATGACATCGTGAGTGAATTGCTTCCCTGCGTTCGGACAATGATTCTGGCGCTTCCCGATCAGGATCGGCAAGCCTTGATCCTCACCGAATATCAGGGGCTAACCCAGAAAGAACTTGGTGAACGCCTGGGCCTCTCCTTTTCTGGGGCTAAATCGCGCGTTCAACGTGCGAGAGAAAAGCTCAAGCAAGAACTTTTGGCCTGTTGCCATTTTGAACTGGATCGTCGAGGCCATATTTTGGACTATCAACCCCGTTGTACCTGCTGTGAGCAAGCAACGTATTGTGATGGGGGAAACGAGGCAACGAGCCAGGGGATGCGTCCTTTTTCGCGTGACTCCGTCTCTTCAAGTACAAAGCACCGAGAGGGGCACCGTGCTCTTCTCGTGGTCACGAATGGAAAGGAAAACCATCATGAATACCGTTCCCCAGAGCGATGAACAATTACGAGAGCGCGTGAGCGCCAGATATGCACGAACCGCCATGCAGGTGCTTGGAGCGTCGAAAGAACAAGGGGCGTCTTGTTGTGGACCAGATTGTTGTGGGCCAGCAGAGGCGACAGAGGCAAAGCCCGCTCCTGTCTCGCAAGCAGCATCTTCCTGTTGTGAATCCTCTTGTTGCTCCACCGATACCAGCCAGGGCAACCCCATTACGTCTGATCTGTACACACAGATGGAATTAGGCGAGATTCCTGTTGCGGCAGCCCTGGCCTCGCTTGGCTGTGGCAATCCAACCGCCCTGGCCGAGTTGCGACCAGGCGAGAGAGTGCTTGACCTGGGCAGCGGTGGAGGCATTGATGTGCTACTCTCAGCCAAACGGGTCGGACCAACAGGCTTTGCCTATGGCCTCGATATGACCGATCCTATGCTGGAGCTTGCGGAGCGCAACAGATTGGAAGCAGGGATTGAGAATGTCCGGTTTTTGAAAGGCATCATTGAGGCGATCCCGCTGCCAGACAACAGCGTTGATGTGATTATCTCCAACTGCGTCATCAATCTCTCAGCAGACAAAGGTCAGGTGTTGCGTGAAGCGTACCGAGTCCTGGCACCTGGCGGGCGCTTTGCCGTCTCGGATATTGTCGTCCAGGGAGAACTGCCACCCATCCTCCGTCGAGATATGGAATCTTGGGCCGGGTGTGTGGCTGGTGCGCTCGAAGAAGAAACGTATCGCTCGCTCTTACGCGATGCTGGATTTATCGAGAGTGAGATTGAGGTGACACGCCGCTACTCCCTTGAGGAGATTGCTTCCAGTGGAGCGAGTGCTTCTATTGCAGCACTTTCACCAGAAGAACGGCACACGATTGACGGACGATTTATCAGTGCCTTCGTCCGAGCACGCAAGCCAGAAAAACAGGAACAGTAAAGGGAGGGCGAACTCATTGAGATCCATGAGGCTGTATGCTCATATGCTTTCTGGATCTCCTTAAACTTAACTTTAGTGAGACAAGAATTTTTGGGCAGAGAGCCCAGGAAGCCGCCAGGCACTGATGTGAAGTCAGTCAAAAAAGTGGCTTGTGGCTCTCTGGGCTTCTGACCAAAGATGGTATCCTACAACAAGAAATCAGGTGAGCGTTCAGGGTACGAGCACAATCTTGCCGTGGGTATGACGCTGCTCCAATTCCTGGTATGCCTCTTGGACAGCCGTGAGAGGATAGGTGCGAGCTATCGGGATTTCTAAATCTCCCTGCTCGATAAGCTGAGCGAGCTCGGCCAGGACTGCGGCATTTGCAGCCTGAGCGTTGCCCTCAGCCTTGATACCATATTTCTCCACAGCTTCAAAGTTAATAATCGTATCGATACGCTCAGGGCGGACGCCAAGCTTCAGGGCAAGCTCAACATAATCGGCACCGAATGTATCGATAAATGCATCGAGATGATTGTCAGAGGCAGCGCGAATATGCTCTTCGACGCCATCGCCGTAGGTAACCGGGATGACACCGTGATCTAGTAACCATTGATGGTGGGCCGGGCTTGCCAGGCCAATCACCTTTGCGCCTGCTTTTACCGCCAGTTGTACCACGATTGAGCCGACGCCACCTGCGGCACCTGAGACTGCAAGCGTATCTCCTTTTTGAAGCGAGACGGCATGAATGGCCGCATAGGCAGTTGTCCCGGCGACGAACAGCGAGCCAGCAGCTTCCCAGGAGACATTGGGGGGACGATGGATAAGGTCGCTGGCCTCTACGATGACAAATTCTGCGTGGCTGGCCCTCTTATGCGTAAAACCGATCACCTCATCGCCCACGGCAAAACCTGCCACTCCCTCACCGATAGCGGCAACAACGCCAGCCAGGTCACTGCCCTCTCCGGAAGGAAATGTAGCAGGCCAGCGAGCTGCAAGCAAGCCTTTACGGATGGATGCCTCACCGGGATTAATAGCGGCTGCTCTGATCTTGACAAGGACTTCCCCAGAACCTGGTACAGGTTGTTCGACATCTACGACCTGTAACACATCGATTCCGCCATACTGATTAAATCTAACTGCTTTAGGCATTTATTTACCCTTTCTTCTCATTTCTCGTTTATAGGTCAATAACCTATCACTCATAGCTACTTTACCTGAAAAGCTTATATCTTGTAAGAAGGAACCGAAAAGTGATAGAGTTACCATATGGTAACTAAGCAACAAACATACCCTGATATTTTTCAGGCGAGCTGCCTCTCGCGGCAAGTACTGGGATTGATCTCTGATCATTGGACGCCGCTGGTCATCTATGCATTGGAAGAGGATACAATGCGTTTTGGCCAGTTGCTCAAGCGAATTGATGGCATCTCGAAAAAGATGCTGACGCAGACATTGCGAACGATGGAACGCAATGGCCTGGTCCAGCGTGTCGTCTATCCAGTCGTGCCTCCAGTCGTAGAGTATTCTCTCACGCCATTGGGACAGACGCTGATAGAACCAATGAAAGCGCTCAAGATCTGGGCCTATGGGCATTTGCAGGAAGTTGCGGATGCGCGACGAGAGTATGATCAGCACAATCATACGCCGCTACAGGAAGAAGTAGCTTCCCGTGTTCAGCAGCGATAAGCGAACCCTTCTCTCTCGGACACTTTTTTTGCCGACCAAACGGAAGAAGGAAGAGGCCTTGTCTTTTCCATCTTCCGCCCTCACCAAGAGGATTCTTTTAGAGATCGGGAGCTGGCAGTCCCATTGACCCAGTTGCGCAAACTCCTGATCTCCCACCCCCATCCTGCCGTGAAACCAGCGGCCACGGGCTCCGATGATGTGGCGTACAATGGTGCTGATCGAGCGTAATACGGGCGTAGCGCTCAGCGTGAGTTGATAGAAGTAAGAGGAGCAATTGCCTTGATAGATACGTCTAGCATACTTATGGCATTACCGGCACTGTACTGTGGAAGAGGATATATATAAGTATAAATATGACTCTTTGGGCACAAATATATCAAGTAGCAGTATAAAAGATACGACGCTAGTCTAGCTAAAATACTTTCTATATCACAAAAAAGATTTAAGAGAGCGATCTAGCAATACAGCTACACTCTTGTGTATGGGAGTGTCTCATGTTATAGTAATGGAGCTACCGGCGAAAAGACCAGCAGTGTCTAGCCGAAGGCCTATTCTATGTTCTCACATGAATTTGAGAAAAGAGCCAAAGAAGACGAATACTCAGGGAAGGAAACAGCCTATGATCAGTTTGATTGCTACTCTTATGTCAGTGCCGATTGCTGGCATCTGCCTCTATATCTCGTTGCGAGCTTTTTATATCTATAACCTCGCGCGCAATGATATGATATTTGTGCTTGGATTGGCGATGGCCATTCTTTGTGTTGGAACAGTAGTAGGCCTGATAGGAGAATTGCATCTAGGCGGGAACAAGTTAAATACCGACTGGCCCAGGGCGTATGGTGGTTGTTGTGGTGCGCTCTTTATATTTTTGAGTTCATTCATGAAATCGCATGAGCAGATGCAGCGGCTCAAGTGGTGGCAGGTATTTGCGATCGTTCTTTTTATCATCGTCATACTGCTCACGCCGCTTTACCCGCCGATCAAGAATCCGCTGATCTCTTTCGCGCTAAATGGTGGTCGTATGGTTATTTATAGCTGTGCCTTCATCCGTTATGCTTATCTCTATCTGAAGAAATCGACGCGTTTTAGCCTTATCCTCTCAATAGGTTTTCTTGTGCTTGTTTTGGGATATGGGCTAAATATTCCAGGCATATTTCAGGCGCAACTCGCGGTTTTCACCATTCTAGCAGCAAGCGTTCGTATTAGTGCTTATGCGACGATACTGGTAGCATATACGCAATAGCATGATCTTTTGGTTCTATGGCCTGTTGTAAGTGAGCGAGGGGCAGAGTTCGTCTCCGCCCCTCTATACCATTACTCGTGCTGGCGCTCTTTGTAGAGTTCCATTGCCTGATTGAGAAAATCCCAGTCAGCTTTGCTATAGGGCGACTGTATGGGACGTTGCTCTGCGGGCAGTTGCGAAAAGTTCTGCCACCATTGGCCGAGTCCAGACGCAATGTCGGGGTCTCCTTTGGTGAAAGCTTGTAGCAGATCTATTTGTTGTTTGGCGGCTGCCTGAGCGTCAGGACTGCCAGGATCGGCCCCTGCGGCGACGAGGCGTTTAACTTCTGTAGTCAGTTGAGCATATTGTTCATCGACCTTGCGTTGATCTTCCTCGGTCCATTCGCCCCATTGAGCCATCTTCTGACGAGCGGCTTCCGAATAGGATTGCGCAGAAAGTTGTGCCATCTGCTCTTGTTGCTCAGGGGTAAAGTATTTTTTGACCCATTCTTTGTTCTGTTCCATATGTAGCACCTGGATCACATTCACAATAGCGTCCCAATCACAGCAATTGGCTTGCAGGAGATTTTCGGTCTCCGAAATCGCTTGAATAACTTTATCGAGTTGTGCCCGCTTCTCTGTCAGCAGCGTTTTTTGTAGCGCTAATGACACCTGAAGCCTTTTTGGACCATGCTGCAAGCAGATTTTGATTTCATCAAGAGAGAGGCCAAGAAACTTGAGTGCCAGAATTTGCTGCAAGATCTCCAGATCTGCGTCGGTATAGAGGCGGTAGCCAGTTTCTGAATGCTGAGTTGGCGAGAGTAGGCCAACCGCGTCATAGTAGCGTAGCGTGCGTACCGTAACCGCCGCTTTATGAGCGAACTCTTGAGTGTAGTAAAAGCGTTGATCCAAGTGTTTCTCCTTTCTGTTGGAGAGTATAAAGGATGACGTAACGTTATACGCAAGCTTTTTTTCAAGCAATTTACATATTCAGGCCGATTGTTGCTATGTAACCCGTAGAGAGCAGACCATTTTTAGCGCATACACAAATAATTTGCTTGTTTTCATGCCATTTTTGCAAAAAAAGATAAAAAACTATTTACTTTATCCCGTTCCTTGTGTATATACTTATATGTAACCCAGACACTTTTCACGGAACCGATGCCGCGATTTTCAGGCTATTTCTTGCTAATCATCTCACTCTCTCTTTTGTATAGAAACATGCGAATATACATATCATATAGGTATTTCTGGGGTGGTCAGAGTATGAAACTGTTTTGTCAATCTTCATTTGAAGGAGAGTGACAGCTGGCGAGAGGGTGGTAGGCGAGGAGGAGACGGGCAAGCCGATCTGCCCTACGGGATTCTCTTATTCTACAGAGGAGAGTGGTCAGGGTAGGCGGGGACAACGTCTTATTCTACAGAGGAGAGTGGTCAGGGTAGGCGGGGACAACGTCTATTCTACAGAGGAGAGTGGTCAAGGTAGGCGGGAACAACGTCTATTCTACAGAGGAGAGTGGTCAGGGTAGGCGGGGACAACGTCTATTCTACAGAGGAGAGTGGTCAGGGTAGGTGGGGACAACGTCGCGCCTGGTTCTTGCGGTTCTTGCGGTTCTCGTGGTTCTTTTTAAAAACCTCAAAGCTAAACGGGGGATTGTTTGAAGACGTGCGCTGCGTATAGGAAGAGTTATCTGATGTTTTATGGGAAAAAGCCTGGTCATGTTACAGAAACGAAGTAGGCGAGAGCAAGATAGAGTAGAAACATAAGGTCTGCAAAGATGCAGAATTAACTTGACAGAAAAGTGAATTTCGCCGTATGATTGTGCGAAATCCTCGCATATTGAACAGCAAGCGCATTGTCTCCAAGCACCATGAAGGTGAAGGAAAAGGGGCATTGTATGTCAGAATTTGAGCAACAAGGTAGAACAGACCACCTGGAGGCGATTCTTGAGGCGATTTTTTCCAATCGCCAGACTGGAATACTGCATGTGGAGCGTGGTAAGGGTGGAGTGCGTGATGGGGGTGATATTATCATCCTGCATGGCCAGGTTATCGATGCGTCATCAGGTTCACGCCAGGGAGCCGAGGCCCTGGAATGGTTATTAACCTGGGGAAATTGTCAGTATAATTTTCAGGTAAAGTTTCCCAATGAAGTCGTTGCGCCACCTGGGGCGGCTGCTGGTGCTACTCTTCCTATCACATCCCCGCCGTCAGCGCCATCTGCACCGATAACGGCTCCTCTGAAATTTCCTGGTGAACTGGCCGCACAAAATATTTTTCATTTTTTCACTAGTGGTGCTGAAAAAGAAGATCCGGTCTCTGCTACTGATAGTGGAGGCTATAATCCTTTACCTGATCGTTTTTCGCCAGTGACGCAAGAGAACTGGTCGCGGGAAAATGGGCGCTTTCGTATCGAGGAATATCCTCTCCAGATCCCTCAATCCTTGCCCGATGTCCGTGCTCCGGAACGGATGCAAAACGGTTCCGAGGCGTTGGCGTTACTCGAACGTTTCAGGCTTACCCGTCTTCACCGCCATGTATTTTTGCTGCTGGATGGGAAGCGTACGATTTATGACCTTGTGCGTCTAACAGGTCGTTCTTTAAACGAAGTAGATCGGCTCCTGGTAGACCTTGAACGAATCGGTCTTATTCGTCTGAATAGACACTAGACAGAGATGAATAGCCGTTCCTACAGCAGATAGGCGCGTTATGCCCTGATAGCTGTGCTTATGAAACCTTTTTATAGAGGGTTCGTGTTACATTTAGTAACAAATTTTTAACCCTATAAAATTTTCATAACCTGAGGGAGGGCTGTATCTGTTGAAGAAAGAGCAGCAAGAGAAGACAGAGGCGGTAAAACCGGGGATGGAAGTGGAGGCCACGAAGGGTGATCTCGGCGAGGAAGATGTGACGAAGCCGAAAGTTTCTGAAGTTGAGCACGCTACAGATGGCTCGGTGGAGAAAATCAAAGTCCAGAAGGGAGTTCTTTTCAAGAAAGAACTGGAAATCCCTATTGACCGTATTCAGAAAGTAAAGCAGGGCGGGGCGAAAAAATGGTGCGGGAAAAGTGGTTGTGGACGCCCAGGTGGCTGAGACGGAGGCGTTAAAAGCTTTGGGGATGGAGGAATTAACGGCAGAAGCTGATATGCTAGAAAAGGTGGATGATGCGATTCCCACGACTGAATCGGTTCGCGAAAAGGAAAGCGCCCGTATTGTTGCTGAATATCAGGCTGCAACGCAAGTTCCTGACGACGAGGATGCGCAATCTGGTCATCGGTCTCCCTTCTCTCTGCTCAATTTACTTGGTCAACTGGGGCCAGGTTTTCTAGGTGGCATGGCCGGCAACGATGCCTCGGCGGTTGGGGCATACTCAATTGATGGGGCACAAAATGGCTTTGGTCATCTCTGGCTTCTACTCCTCTCGACTCCTCTGTATCAATCGACTCAATATGCCTGTGCCTGGATTGGGCGGGTGACGAAAAAAGGCCTGGCAGAAATCCTACGCGAGCATTACGGACAGTGGGTGGCAGTATTTGCCTCGCTTATCCTGATTGTAGCAAATCTCGCGCTTATCTCTGCTGATCTAGTGGCGATTGGGAGTGGTTTGCAGCTTCTCACTGGTCCTTTGCATATTGCCTGGCCGTGGTTTGTGCTCCCTGTGGCCGCTCTTTTATGGTATCTGACAGTTTATCGCAATTTTGACTCAATTAAAAAGATTTTCATTTTTATGAGCCTGGTGTTTGTGGCCTATATTGTGACAGCGGTTCTGGCAAAGCCTGATTGGGGAAACGTTTTATTCAATACATTTGTGCCCCATATCGATTTTAGTTTTGCCAGTATCAGCAGTGCGGTAGCCTTGCTAGGAGCAACGATTTCGCCCTACAACATCTTCTGGCAGGTGCAGGGCGAGAAAGAGGAGCAGCGTCCAGGGCGCAGAACGCGGCAGAAGATGCGTTTTGCCGCGCTCGACATTGGTACAGGTGTTATTAGTGGGAACTTGATTGCCTACTTTATTATTCTTTCGACAGCCACGACGCTCTTTAGTCATCATAAGCAGATTACCACCGCCGCTAATGCTGCCCAGGCGCTGGTTCCTATACTGGGACCTTATGCCGAAGTGCTTTTCGCCGTAGGTCTGGTTGGTGCTGGTCTTGTTGCGATTCCTGTTTTGCTGGCGAGCACTTCTTATGCCGTAGCGGGCACCTTTGGTTGGCCTGCTGGACTCTCAAAAAAGCCCTGGCAGAACGAAGGTTTTTATCTCATTCTGACTGTCTGCATGGTGCTCAGTATTGGTATAGCCTTACTCCGTATTGATCCAATCTCCCTGCTTTTCTGGGCCAATGTGCTCTCAGGTGTGCTTTCACCGATTCTTGTGATTTACCTGTTGCTGGTAGGCAATAGCAGGAAAGTGATGGGTGGTTACCGTCTGGGTTGGTTGACGAATATCGGTTTGCTGATTACGGTTGTGGTGATGGTTGCAGCCGCGCTGCTACTTTTTTACGGTCTTTTCACAGGGCAGAATCACTGACCGCCTCGCCCTGCGATCCTCTCGTCCCAGAGCGCGGATGCGAAATACGGTTCCGCCGAGCTTTTCTCCGCCTCAAAAATGCATTCTGGGAGAGAGGTCAGAGAGGGAGACAAAAAAGAAAAACCTTCTTATTCAGATAATTTGGTGCTTGCTTTCATACTAGTGATAGTTATACAAAGTGCCGATTTTTGTTAGAATGAGGAGGTCAGAATATGGTTGCACGGGCCGGGGGAGCAAAGTCCCCACTTAGCCTTTATCATTTGCTTGATCCAGAGGTGCTGGCGAATCCGTATCCGCTCTATCATCGTCTGCGCAGTGAAGATCCGGTGCATTGGGACCCTTTTTTGCACGCCTGGGTCGTGACGAGCTATGCCGATGTCATCACGGTCTTTCAGAGGTGTTCTTCGGATCGCACCCCAACCCCTGAGCAATTGGATGCGCTGGGCCTCTCTTCTCTGGCTCCTCTTGCGAAGGTGATGGTGCATCAGATGCTTTTTCTTGATCCACCAGCGCATGGCCGTGTGCGAGGTCTGGCCTCGCGTGCTTTTACGCCCCGACGTGTGGAGGTCTTGCGCAGTCATATTCAGGAGATTACAGATACGCTGCTGGACGCGGTTGAGGCGCAGGGGCGTATGGATATCATCGCCGATCTGGCCTATCCGCTGCCTGCGATTGTCACATCTGAAATGCTCGGCGTCCCCACGAAAGATTGGCGGCAGATGACGGCGTGGTCCGCCGATTTTGCGCAGGTGTTGGGAAACTTTCAACATAACCCTGAACATGCCCCCCAGGTAGTACGCAGCGTTGAGGCGATGTGCGCGTATTTTCAAGAGGTTGTCGATGACCATCGTGCGCATCCACGCGATGACTTGATTAACGCGCTGATTACGGCTGAGGTAGACGGTGATCATCTGAGCGATGAAGAGATTGTCGCAAATAGTATCGTGACGATGGTTGGTGGGCAGGAGACGACGACAAATCTGATTGGTAACGGTATGCTCTCGCTTTTACGCTATCCTGAGCAGATGCAGAAGTTGCGCGACGATCTAGACGCTGTTGCCCGGTGCGCTTGAAGAACTGCTGCGGTTTGAGAGTCCCAGCCAGCATACGGCCCGTCTGGCTCCAGAAGATATGGAGCTGGGGGGAAAGCAGATTGCCAAGCGCCAGGCGGTAATCGCGGTGATGGGGGCTGCCAACCATGATCCCGCACGCTTCCCTGATCCTGATCGTCTAGATATCACGCGGCAGGACAATCGTCACGTCGCCTTTGCCTGGGCGAGTCATTTCTGCTTTGGCGCTCCGCTTGCCAGGCTTGAGGGGCAGATTGTTTTTGAAACACTGTTGCGCCGTTTCCCAGAGATTCGTCTGGAGCCTGGCCCTATTACCTGGCGTGAAAACCTCGGCCTGCGCGGCCTGATCGCACTACCAGTCCAATTTAGTCAGCATGGGTAAACCTGTAATGCTGCAAATGGTGGGATGCGCTTAGTCGTATCCCACCATTTGCATCATTTGTTCTGTTTCTTTGTTTATGCATACTACTGCCATTCAATTACCAATTCCATGATCTCCAGGTGAATCCAGTGAGTAGCATAAGAACGGAAGGGCACCTGCTTCTTCATTCCGAACTTATAGATAGCATACGTGAGACCTTTATTGCCCGCTTCGAGAAGTTTTCTTACGTCTTTTCCGGTTGTGACATACTCCGTTGCTATGGAGAATACCAGTTGCTGGCTTGCTATAAACAACCGAAAATAGGCTAATTTGCCTTCCTCAACGATCTGGCTATCCAGGCTTTTGTGTCCGTACTCAGCACGTTTCTTTTCCTGCTCACTGCATGTTACCAGGTGAGCGAGTTGCATCTCTTCTTCTGGACTGAGTGTAGGATAGAGCTCAATAAGATATTTCTCCAGGTTCAAGGCGCTCTCGTTTGCTTTCTCGTCAACAGACTGCCTGGGTCCCGCTCTTCGTTCGACTCCTAATGATTGAAGCATCCCATATGTTATCCCATACTCGCCTTCGGCGCTTTGCAAGGCATGGAGAATATGCTGTGGGCTGATTGCCATCCCGCCGGCTGCGTGATTCGCCTGTGCCAGGACGTGTTGAGATTGTGGGGTAAAAGAGATTTTGCTTTCAGGATCGCCTTGATCTCTGCCTATGAGGAAAATCAATCCTGCTCGAACATGCTCAAGTGTCGTTCCCTGCTCGATCAAGGGCGTGGCAGCGCTACCCTCAGCCAGGATTCCTAGCAAGAGGTGCTCGGTTCCAATATAATAATGCCTCAAAGAGAGGGCTTCTTCTTTTGCCAGCTCAAGCACCCGTTGACCTTGATCAGTATAGGTGAAATCTTTTTCATTCATTTGTGAAAGCATCCTTTCCTTTGTTTCAAAGAGGGCCGCCTGGCGTAAGGCACGCAACTGTAACACTCGCACATGACCTGCGCTCAAGCCTAATTTGCGCCCAATCTCTGCCGCAGTATAGCCCTGTAAGTATCGTAAGCGCAGGACCTCGCGCTCACGAGCTGTCAACAAAGAAAGCAGGCGTTGTACATGCTCCTGTGTTTGCTCATTCTCCGACTGTTCGTAAGGGGCAATAGCACTGTCCTCTATCATCTCAAGAGGAAAAGCTGCGTGCTTCAGTTGCTCTTGCCAATAATCGGCAAGCGTAGTGCGAGCGGTAGCGTAGAGCCAGCTACGAACTTGTCGCATGCCCCGATCTTCGAGTAACCAGCGAAATGCCTTAAGAAAGACCATACTGGTCAGATCATCAGCGATATCAGGCTGCCTCACCTTGCTGGAGATAAAAGCATGAACCTGTGTATAATGCTCACGAAAAAGAGCTTCCATAAGAGCGTGATGCTCTCCATCTTTTTCTGAGAAGGACGATCTCATTGTTGCTTTGTATTCCCCCTGTCATAGGTATTCATTGTATAAAACAGCCTCGCGTTACAAGTTCTCTTTTCCTCTCAGTCAACCATCTGCTCTCTGTGGATGGATCAGGAGGTAAGGGAAGGATTTAGTTTACTCAGGAAGACGGTGAGGGGAGGAGGAATGAGCGTTGCAACTAAAAGATAGGTATGAGAATGGCGGCAAAAATACGATTTTGCCGCCATTCAGCGTTGTTATTGGCGTTTGTGGACGACTTCGTCGTAGACACTGCCGATGGTTCTGGGCAGGCGTTCTTCGCTTGCGCGAGGGGCGGCAGTTTGCATTGTGGTGGCAACTTTGCTGATGGCGGTCTCGCGATCCAGACCTTGAGCCACGGCTTCGATGACCTGATTGCGCAGGGTCTCTATCCAGGTTCGCAGCATAGCGAGGGCTGCGGGAGACTCGATGGGGCCGTGGCCGGGGATAACGTGCTCGGCTCCCAGTTGCTCCAGACTTTTCAAGGCGGAGATCCAGTTGGCGGAATTGCCGCCGGGCGGCATGGCCGGAACGAGAGTGTTAAAGAGCAGATCGCCAGTAAACAACGTACTTATTTGAGGTAACCAGGCGACGCTATCACTGGGGCTGTGAGCAACGCCGAAGTGGATGAGCTGAACCTCAATCTCACCTACAAAAAGCGTTAAGCGATCCTGAAAGGTGACAGTGGGCGGTGTTATGGTTACGTCTCCAATATGGGCGGCCATCTGGGGATTTTGCTGCACATTTGCCAGCATCTGAGCGCCAGTAGTGAGAAGCGTTTCACGTACTCCCTGCTGTGCGAGAATGGGGACGTCGGCGAAAAGCTGGTTGCCAAAGACGTGATCGAGATGAGGATGAGTATTAAAAAGTGCTAGAAACCCTCGATCTCGCGCTTCATCAGCCGCCGCTCGTAAGGGGATTGCTTCGGCAACACTAATACCTGAGTCAACCAGCAGAACATTGCCACGACTGGTAATGATGCCACGATTGCAGACGCCACCAAATACCGCGTGGATACCTGGTACTATTTCCCGAAGAGAAAAATCCGGAATGTTTTGCATAAAAACCTCTTTCATAAGTATTTGCACAGTTCTTTTTGAGATCCCTCCCGGTGTAGTAATTTGTGAAGGATGGTAACATCCGACGAAATAGTGGTAGGCGAAGAGGAGACGGCCAAGCCGATCTGCCCTACGCCTACCACCATCCTACAGAGGAGGGTGGTCAGGGTACTCGTAACGAAACGTCTGTTAATCTCCTGTAGAGGGGGCCGGAATTTGTTGTCCGGTCACATCTTCAGGAACGCTGATGCGCGTATTTTCGGATTTATCCGGTTGCTTTCCACGCAGGGCTGAGGCCAGGGCGGCAACCAGGCACATGGCTACGGAGAGGTAGAAGACGTTATGGATACTGAGCATAAAGGGACCTGAGATAAGATGCGGGAAAAATTGATGGCCGAGCAGGTTAGAGAGCTTGTCCGGCGAGAGGGCTTTTTGCACATTTTCAGGGACAAGCGTCGCCACCGGATTGTAGCCCAGGAACGCTGCGAACAGGGCCGACGTAGGCGGGAGATGGGCGATTTTATCGGCTGTGGCGACGGGGACGCCTGCGGCTGCGAGGCCGCCGGAGAGCGTGGATGGCAGGGCAGCAGCCAGGCTGGCAGTAATAATACTAAAGAAGACGCCGATACTGACGATTGAGCCGGAGTTCTGGAAGGTGGCACGCATCCCGGAAGCAGCACCACGCTGCTCCGGAGGGACACTACCCATAACTGACGAGGTATTGGGTGAAGAGAACATCCCCTGGCCCAATCCAAGCAGAAAGATGATAATCGCGAACCAGATGTAGGAAAAGTTTGCTGGCAAGAGTGTGAGAAAAAAGAAGCCGAGGGCCTGAAGGACCATGCCTAGTGTTGAGAAGAGGCGTGCGCCGAAGCGGTCTGAGAGATAGCCGCTCAAGGGACCCATCAGCAAGAAGCCGATCATCAGAGGGATCATATAGATGCCAGCCCAGAGAGGTGCGACATCGTAGTTATAGCCGTGGAGCGGGAGCCAGATGCCCTGAAGCCAGATAATGAGCATAAATTGCAGACCACCACGGGCAATACTGGCCAGGAAGCTGCTGGCGTTTCCAGCGGCGAACATGCGGATCTTAAAAAGGTCCAGACGGAACATAGGATCTTCGACATCCAGTTCGATCCAGATAAAGACGGCGAGCAGAGCGACACCGACTATGAGAGCCCCGATCACCAGCGGATTGCCCCAGCCAGTAGCCGAGCCACCATAGGGTTCGATGCCATAGGTGATGCCGAGGAGTAGAATCGTAGCGCCAAAGGCAAACGTAATATTGCCTATCCAGTCAATTTTTTGACTGCGGCGGATCGTAGCAACCTCGCGCAACATCATATAGGCCCAGGCTGTGCCGATAATACCGACAGGGACACTCACCAGGAAGACCAGCCGCCAGCTAAAGTAAGAAAGAATACCGCCCAGGATCAGGCCGATGACAGAACCGAGCACTGCTGCGATCTGGTTAATACCCAGAGCCAGGCCGCGCTGGTGGGCTGGGAAGGCGTCGGTGAGGATTGCGGCACTATTGGAGAAGAGGAAGCCAGCGCCGATACCCTGGATAAAGCGGAAGATAATCAGCTCTAAAGCGCCTGTATTGCCGATACCGGGCGTGAGCCAGAGCAGGATACTACCGACAGTAAAAATGGCGAAGCCGAGATTATAGAAGCGCACGCGTCCGAACATATCGGAGATCCGTCCGAAAGTGACCAGGAGCGTAGCCGTCACCACCATGTAGCCCAGGAGTATCCAGAGAAAGTAATTTGTTTCGCCAGGAGCAAGTGGATTAATTCTGATGCCTTTGAAGATTGCAGGCAGCGAGATCAAAACAATGCTCGCATCAATACTTGCCATAAGCACGCCAAGCGTCGTATTGGTAAGCGCGATCCATTTATAATGGGGTCCAACGGGTTTTTCGCGTCGGGAAAGAGGTCGTTGGGCCTCGTTATCATTTTGTCGTAGAGCCGTGTCCATGCTATCTCCTTCAGTTCAGGTTAAAGGGTCTTATTACTGGAAATTGTGGTTCTGGTACCTGCCACTAGAATAATATTCTAGTCAAGTATACGATAAAAACGCCAACAAAGACAAGTCAGCCTTAGCGATTCAGGATTGGTAGAAGCTCTATGTCGCATAAGCCGGGGCGCTAGCAAGATGATCCAGAGATAAATTGTGAGAAAGTGATCTGGATAACGGCAGGGGTTCCCTTCTGCAATAGAAGCTGTTTAGTTTAATGATCCCTGTTACATTTTCAGTAAATGAGTCGTGCTATGAATAGAAATTTCTATTTTCCACTATAAGAGTGAGTATGAAAAAAGGGAATAGCATGTAACTGCAATTGCCTATGAAGTATTGTGAAATAAAGAAGGGAGCATAGAAGATGCATTATAGAACATTAGGAAGAACTGGATTCCATGTTTCTGAGATTGGGTATGGTGCGTGGGGGATTGGGAATAGTGGTTGGCTTGGTGCCGACGACCAGGAATCTTTGCGAGCTTTGCAGAAAGCTATTGATTTTGGTGTGAACTTTATTGATACGGCTCTGGCATATGGAGATGGGCACAGCGAGCAACTGGTGGGTCAGATTGTGCGAAGCCATAGCCAAAAAATCTTTGTTGCTACCAAAGTGCCACCGAAAAATGGGCAATGGCCTGCGCCCGAAGGGGTAGCGGTCTCAGAGGTCTTCCCCAAAGAGTATATTTTAAGCTCTGCCGAACGAAGTCTCCATAATCTGGGGATGGAGACCATTGATGTATTGCAATTTCATGTCTGGCAAGACGACTGGGTGGGGCAGGGAGACTGGCTGGAAGCGATTCAGCAGTTAAAAGAGCAGGGCAAGATTCGCTTTTTTGGCATCTCTATTAACGATCACCAGGCCAACAATGGGCTACGCCTGGTCGAGAGCGGCCTGGTTGATACCGTTCAGGTTATCTACAATATCTTCGATCAGACGCCGGAAGATCGGTTACTACCTACCTGTGCGACGTATAACGTTGGTGTCATTGCGCGTGTGCCATTTGACGAAGGCGGGCTGACCGGAAGAATTACGCCGGATACGAAGTTCGACGAGGGAGACTTCCGCAATGGCTACTTTCGTGGAGAGCGCAAGCAGGAGGTCGCGGACCATGTAGCGAGCATAACGGCTGATCTGGGAATTACTCAGGATAAACTGCCAGAGACAGCGTTGCGCTACATTCTGAGTAATCCCGCAGTCTCGACAGTGATTCCTGGTATGCGTAGCATAAAGAATGCCGAGAAAAATACCGCAGTAGGTGATGGACGCGGATTGTCACCTGACAAGGTGCGTATCCTCAAAAATCATCGCTGGGATCGTAACTTCTACAAGTGAAGCACCTGAAGAAGAGCTTATAAAAACGCGGCTCTGCGCCTTTTTTCATAGAAAGGGAGAGGGCCAGGTTAGAGCCCTTTCTCTTTCTGCGGAGGCGTTAAGGGAGCCATCGCTCTCACGGCCTGAGTCTGGCGACGTTGTAGAGGAAGATCGCGTTTAGGGAGTGCCGTCACAGCGTGAAGTTTGTTGCTTGTAGCAAGATCGGTTTTAGCGCTATTTTCGGCATCGGTCAGGCGTTGAATACGTCCAATTAAGTTATTCAGGGCAAGTGCAACCTGCCAGAGCATATGCTCCTGGCTTAACGGGGCGCGAGCACTCAAGTCTCCATTTGCGACAGCGATATGCGTCTGTAAGATCTGTTCAATGCCACTATCGAGCTGATGCATACGCTCTAGCTCCTGTTGTTGGCGCTCTTTTTCGCGTTTTTCCAGGTTGGCGATCTCTTCAGCGTGGTCAGCTCGTCTGATGGCCTGTTCTGTGCTACGTGCCCAAAGATACAGGGCGGCTGCAACCAATAGCTGTAGGATATAGACGTGCGCGAATATTTGCAATGGATCAGTCTTCAACAGGGTCCCAATTGTCGCATTGTGTGGAGTAAGCATGACGAAACCCCAGGTGAGAACGAGATTCAGGCCAGTAAGAAGAAACAGGCTATTGACGGGAAAGAACGCGAGTACCACCACATAGGGGATAATCGTAAAATCCAGGAGGGAGAGCCGGCCTAAGGTCATGCCACCTGAATAGCTGAGCATGATGAATATCTGTGCGAGATAAATCAGGGCAAGCGTCAGGACACCTGCTATTTCGATAGCACCCATGCGATTTAGGAAAAGTGCTAATATGCAGATGCAGAGACCTGAAAGGGCTGCGACAATGATGATGGCATTGTGGTTTATCATCGCTGTTGGTAGGATGCTGGCGAGAAAGAGCATTAAAAGGGCCACGATAACACTGGCAGTTCTGGCACGTCGTACTTTTTCTCGTTGGATAATACTTGCTGTGAGAGGTGGTTCGGGTGGAGTGAGATGACAAATCCACCATGTACGGACTTTTTTCCAGGTATTCTCTTGCTCCTGATGTCTTGCTTGCTGCGAGTTAGCCCCAATCCTTGAAAACTCATTTATATTTTTTTTCATTAGATATTCTCTCTTCTTTGGAAGATCGTGGCACAAGGATACTTTTATTACAAACACCCTTTTCTATTTCTATTTATTGCAAGCATAACAGTATTTCTAGTCGTTCATAGGTAAAATTAGGATTTGTAGCCGGAAGAGGCTATATTAAGAAGTATCATCTTAACCTTTCTTGCCTCAAAGTTTTTTTTAGAATATATGTATTGATCAGGAACCACGCCTTTATCCTGGCATCCTTTAGAAGAAGTAAGTTCAGAGGTGAGCAGGAAATCCCGATCATTTTTCTCTGCGGACAAAAAGATAGAGTTGAGTCGGAGCAGGTGCTGGGGAGGCGAAGTGATGCTTGTAGCGAGATCTATTCTCTCGTGGTTATTCTGTATGAAGTCTGTACTGGTGCGTTTCCCTGGTATGCCGAGATGCCGCTGGCCCTGGCTGAGTCAAAAGAGCGCAAATTAGCTGTACCGGACCTCTCTTCCTCTTTACAAGAAAGGGGAAGAGAGGGAAGCCGTTACAAACCTATTGGACAGTAACTGTGGTGGTAGCTTTGCTATCTGCACCTTCGTTTGCTTTGTCTTTATCTGCACGCTGGACAAGCGTGCTGGTGATGGTATATGTGCCGGCTGTTGGGAAGGTTATCGTGAAGGTATTATCGTTGGAACCACTTTTCGTAATTGTACCAACCGTAGGACCTGCTGGGCTTACAGCCAATTTGTGGTTTTCGTCGGAATTGTTCACGAATTTTATCGCTCCACCAGCTTTGATTGATACTGTGGTAGGATCGAAAGCATAAATATCTTGATTGCCCGTCTTCTCTGTAATCGTGATGTTTGTCGCGCTTGCTGTTCCGCCGGAAGCTGAGCCTGACGAGCTAGTAGATGTTGTTGCAGCATCACCACCACAAGCAGAGAGGGAGATAGCCAGAGCAAAGATTACCAGGAGCATAATCGATGTTCGGTAGCCCATGTTGCGCAGTGGTTGAAATAATCTTGAAATCATAGAAGTCACATTCCTTGTTTTTTTAAAGGTAGAGAATCTTGCTACCTTTTTTACGTTTCGTGACATATCCTATATATATCACCAAGCAGAGCACTTCTTGTGCTTGCCGCTCTTTTTTGAGAATATCAGATATTTAAGAGCTTAGCAATAAAAACATTAAACTATGGTTAATTAGTACCGTAACACATTGAGAAACCTTAACCTCTGCCATTTGTCGCCTGAGGAAATAGTCCTGTTTATTGAAAGATTGTAAATGGATAGTAATAATAATGGAACAATTTCACCTAAAAATCTTATTTTTAGATGAAATTGTTCGTTGATCGATTGTAGGATGATGGGGTTATTGCCGGGTCCAATTCTGGTTGCTGCCGCCGTTGCAGGTCCAGATCTCTACTGCGGTACCGTTGGCGGTGCCAGCGCCGGTCACATCGAGGCAGAGGCCAGACCCGACTCCGACGACGGTGCCGTTGGAGTTAAGGGTCCACTGCTGGTTGCTACCGTCATTGCAGTCCCAGATCTCTACCTTAGTGCCCGCCGTCTTCGCATTATTCGGGACGTCGAGGCACTTGTTGCCGTACACCTGTAACTCACCGTTAGACAGGGCGGTCCACTGCTGGTTGCTGCCGCCGTTGCAGTCCCAGATATCCAGCAGTGTGCCGTTGGCCGTGGCCGCTCCTGGCACATCCAGGCAGCGATTCGAGCCCACTCCCCGCAGGACCCCTGAGGTGCCGCCACTGCCGCCACTGCTGTAACCAGCTGAGACGATGTTGGCCTGAAGCGCGTTTTCGGTTGCGTCCGAGGGGTAGCCGGAAGTCATCGCGCCCTCGAAGAAGGAACCGGCTGAACCTTTGCTGTTGTCGCCGCCAATGCCCAGGATAATAGCGCCTTCTTTGTGCATGGGGTTGTACCCTGAGACGTTGGGACGCGGTCCACTGTACATCGTGGTCAGGCTCCCGGATTGCGCATCGCCCGCCTTGATCGCCCAGAGATTTGGTGCGCCCTTTACTATCGCGGTAACGTAGTGAGAAGTGATGCTCTGGTCACCACTGTTGAGACCAGCGTTTACTCCAGAGAAAAGACCGTTTTCGAGATCTGCCATGACCCAGGGACCATTGCCAGAACCGAAGCCCCACACCTTGATATTGCCGAAGTAGATGGCTTCCATGTGGCCGTTGCCGGTATCGTCGTTGCTCGTCTCGGCGTTTCCATAGTCGAAGCAGCATCCGCCGTTGAAGTGGGTGCCGTCGAAGATCGCGTACTCGCCCTCGGAATTGTCGCCAGTTGCGATGCCCGATGTGTGGTCGTTGCGGTACCCGGTGCCAGCAGCTATGTAGACGCCGTAGACGTGGTGACCACCAACCGTCAAGGGCAGCGCGCTCGCGTTCGCGAGGGTATCAGGACCGCCAGCGGCTCCGCCAGCGGGAGCCTGGGTGAGATCGTTGCCATGCCCGGACTGGTCGTAGATAATGGTGATGACGCAGGATGTGCCAGAGCAGAACGAATCTTGCGCGGCGGCGTTGGCGTAGCCGCCCGCACTCAGGACGCCGATGTTTGACGTTGCATTATCCGATGCACGCCTGACCTGGTACAGATTCCCGTTGTAGGCACTGAACAGGGCGCGCACCGTGCTATGGGCAGCAACACACGGCGTATTGCCAGATGCATAAATATCGCAGGGAAGTGAGCCAGCCGCCTGGACCGGTGTGCCAGTAATGCCAAGTGCACCGACAATGAGACCCACAATAGCCATGAGTGCCCGGACGGTTCTCCAGTTGCGAGAGGACAGACATTGAGGGTTGAGAGTAGATAGTTTCACGTCCTTGAGTCCTTTCCAATCTCCAGAATGGATGTACAAACATCATTGTTGTCAGCCTCAGTCTCTCTGAGGCGAGAGCCGTGAAAGGGTGCGAAGATAGATGGAACGAGGTTGCGATGGGCCTGCATAGGCCAGGATGCGAGAGAAACGCTTAAAGAACAGGCATGCAAGCCCTTGAGAGCAGCTCCAGGGATTGTGACGAACGCTGTCAAAATACCTCCCTATGGCTGAGCTGTTCTTCACGAGAGAAGAGTGGCTCTCCTCCTGCTCCTCAGGGTGATGAGTAAAGTATAATGCACGTTTCGCGCAATGTCAATGCACGGTTAGCTCTGTGATTTCGTAAAATTATGCATATTTGTGCATTGATCGGGCGCGTTTCGAGGACGTTCATGTAAAGCACTTTATTTCAGGGTTCGAATTCTTGATGAGTAAATGGGCGGTAAGATAAGTAATAGAGCACAGGAACGTTTTTACGCTACGATGAACCTCGCGTAGGGCAGAGCGGCTTGCCCGTCTCCGGCTCGCCAACCGCTCTCTCGCCGGACGCTAGCCCTCTCGGAAATGGCCTCTGAACAGAGTACTACTAAAATTGAGGAATCGAAATGAGTGGATTTATGAACTCTGATGGCTCATACCAATTCGCGAACTAAAGGACAACATTGAGATGAGGGAAGCTGGTCAAAGAACAGAGGCGTTTCTCAAACATTATTGCTTGCTATCACCCCACATACAGCACTTTATATCCTATCACAGAACGCGAATTGGTATCAGCAAGGGGTAGTCCTGGAGAGTATTCAGGATACTGCCGTTGCCCTGGTCGCCTTGAATTCGCACACAGTTGCGCAAAGGACATCCTGTTATTGCTACTGGGCAGGACCCTTATGCCAATCCAGCTCTCGGCTGGACGCATGTTATCTGCTTTTACGCCTGCGACGAACCACCTGGAACTCTGACAGCGATGGACCCATTTGGAGCCTGGGCCGACACACGTAGTACTGACACCTGGGCCCAAATCTTCCAATTTGGCGAGATTTGGACCCTCTACAAACAAGGAGTTTCTCTTTGCGAACATTTACCGTCCGTGGTGGTGATGGTGATGCTCACCACCCCAACCGCCATGATGATGGTGATGATGCCTGTATTCTCTTCTCTCCTCGAAGATCATTGGCCTGTCCCAGCCCCAGCCTCTGTCGTACCAGCCAGCGGAGCGGTACATCCGGTGTCTGCGCCAGCGAAACGGGCGTGAGATCAGCGAAAGGCCAGCAATCAGGATGAAGCCGAATATCAATAGACCAAACATGGTGTGTTTCCTTTTCTTTATCTATCTATAGGTTGTTTCTTTTTGTCTCTTTAATAAGGATAAACGTGATGGAATATAAAAAATCAAATCTCTCACTCACTCGGGGAGAGGGGCGCAATAACAACCTTTTTTACAAACGCGTCTATCAGCAGTGGTATCTCTTCAGGAAAAACCAGCTCGTCCCAACAATCTCCCGCTTCTCGCATCATCTGTTTATTTATAGGAAAGACGTTTCTCCGAGTCAGTCTTGTTTCCTGTAAGCTTCTGCAAACGCTGCCTGAGTCGAACGACATCTTCTTTGAGTTTCATGGTATTCTTAAATCAAGATATGGGATGGTATGAACCATTGCCAGGATCGCAGGGAGAGCTTCTTGGCAAAAGATGAGATGGATCGACTGAAAAGCTTACGCAGCCCTCAATGAAGACGTGTTCTCTATGGTAAGACGACTTGGAGATCATGAAACAACAGCGCTTTCCGGCATTTCAATCGCGTGACTTCCGCTTGTGGTGGATAGGACAATTTATCTCCAGCACGGGCAGTATGATGCAGTTAGTTGCTATCAACTGGCACGTGTACTCATTAACGCATTCAGCGTTTGCCTTAGGTTTAGTAGGTTTTTTTCAATTTTTGCCCTACCTTGTATTTGGATTGCCAGCAGGTGTGATCGCCGATGCTTATAATCGGAAGTTAGTCAATCTTGTTGCCCAAGTCTTTTTGGCATTACTCTCTTTGGCTTTAGCCACGCTTACATTTATCCATACCATCACACCAGTGGCAATATATGTGATTGTTTTCTTGTATACAGCTACTTTTACCTTTGACTTGCCCAGTCGATACGCGTTCACGCCTCAATTGGTGAAAGAAGAACATGTGACGAATGCAGTAAGTCTCTATGTCTTTCTTCGACAGACAGCAGGAATGATTGGCCCAGCAATCGGTGGTTTCCTGATCGCATTTATCGGCGTTGGCAGTATTTACCTGATGAATGCGCTGTCGTTTGTGCCAATTGTTCTGATCTTATTGGCAATTACCATTCCTGGCAATGGAGGAGTGACGGCTGTATCGTTAGCATCATTTACACAGGCATTTCACTTTGTGCGCCGGAGTACGCTTGTATGGTCCACAATGCTTTTAGATTTTTTCAGCACGATTTTTGGTGAAGCAAATACCCTACTTCCGATTTTCGCGCAAGACATTTTGCATGTAGGCCCACAAGGTTTGGGAATTTTATATTCAGCCTTCTCTATCGGAGAGGTGTTAGCTGGATCTGTTGTCTCTCATCAAAAGGTTCCTCGTCACCAAGGGAAAATCCTCCTAGCAGCAGTTGGCTTTTATGGCATGTGCATTATCATCTTTGGAGTATCAAAGTTGTTTTTCCTCTCGTGCTTGGCATTACTCTTGGCGGGAGTGGGGGATGGGATTAGTTCTTTGTTGCGTAATATCATTCGCCAGGCCGCGACACCAAATGAGTTACTTGGTCGCACCTCAGCGATTAATATGATGTTTTTCATGGGGGGACCGCAACTAGGAGAGTTTGAAGCAGGTGCAGTTGCAGCATGGGTGGGTGTGCCGCTTTCGGTCGTGATTGGCGGGATTGGCACATTAATCATAGTTGCCTGGGTAGCCGCCAAACTTCCACTCCTTCGCAACTATGAAAATTAGAGCATGTTGTCAGAGAGGTCAAACACTTTGGCTGTTTCCTGGTCTGATCTTTACTGCTTTGCTTGCTAGTAGATGCCTTTGCTATCTAGTGGATCTCCACTTGACCTTTTCGCATTTCCTGTTGTAGGATTCCTCTTCAGAGGCAGCAGGAGCTCTGTCCTGTCGCGACCCGTTTGAGGGTACTGAAACACTAGGCGCTTTCCTGGCGGTGATTGGTAACATCGTTCATCACCCGCAATAGCTCTTTGAGCTTACAGGGCTTTTGCACAATAGGAATCAGGGGAAATTGTTCCGACGTTTGCCTCAAAAATTGCTGGTTGGCTCCTGAGAGGATAATGATAGGAAGCTGTTCAGGAGAAAATGTATGGCGACAGCGATCAATGACATCGACTCCCGAAATTTCTTCGGGGAGAAAAAGATCAACTACCAGCACATCATAGGGAGGTGACGAAGGAACTTTTGTGTCCGCAAAGAGTGTCGAGAGGAGGGAAGAGCTTTGGGTGTAAGTACAGACTGTGTGCCCTGATAATTGTAACGCGGTTGTGAGGTAGTCAAGAATAGCACGATTATCGTCTAAAATCCCAACGCGCATCTTGCTTTTTCCTTTCTTATAAGTGCTCGGAAGTCTCAATTGAAAACAGTCCCCCTTGCTTCTCGTTATTGTCCCAACGAGTTTCCGGCGCAGAAAGAGTGCTTTAGGAAGCGTGTATCAAGTGACTCACTCAGCACAAGATTTGAGGATGCTCTGAACACGCTCTTCATGGCTATCTGGCTTACTATATCATATTTGTGGCGGATATGCATTAAAAATTCATTATATCTTCTTGTTGTATCTTGTATTCAAGGCGTAGTAGATGTTAAGGGTCATCAGTCAGTAGATAGGCGGAAAAGTTGTATCTGTGTTGCTTATTATAAAGTAGATGGAGATAGTAAGGAATAGAAGTTTCCGCGAGGGCAAGATCTGAGATTGAGGAAGAAAGCATTTGCTTGCAACCAGCAAACAAATTTTGTCAGGGACGATCTGGTAGGAAGGGCAGAAAGAGGAGAGAGAGTCGTCTGGCTCTCTCTCTAGTCAGTTAGATGGTCTGATTTTGCCGTGAGGTTGTCTCGCCTTTGCTTGCCGCACTATCCGCGTGGAAGATGTAGCTAGAGGAATTGGGGTCCAATGCTCCAGCCGGGGCTTGTTCCACCAGGCGGGCGAAATGGTTCAGATCGTTCTGCAAAGCAGTCTGGAAACGGCTCCCTGCTCCAGCTTTCTCACCGATATCACCGAGGACACCGGCAGGCGGATTGTAGTTGATCGAGACGTTTACTTTGGTCTGGTTATTGCCAGTCGGCTCAAATGTGACCTTCCCAAAGTTTTCCAGGCCATTGGTCGAGCGCCAGCCAATCTGGCGATCCTCAACCCAGCCTTCATTGACTGCATCCCATTCATGACGGCCAACGACATCGGCCACCCAATGGCTGTTTTGCGCATCATGATAGGTGACTTCCTTAATAAAGGACATAAACTTCGGAAAATCGTTGAAGTGGCTAAACAGCCCATAGACCTGGTGGACCGGCGCGTCAATGACAACAGAGGCCTCATGTGTTGAATATTTGTCAGCCATAGGAGTAACTTTCCTTTCTCAAAAGAACTGTGCTCTAGTAGCATAAGAAAAGCGCAGCCGCATCATTTTTGAATCTAGCTGTTAATTTTATGCAATAGAGTGTTCTTCTACTTACACTTCTATAAGTGTGTCTTAAATCGTTTGTTCTTTACCTGACACGATTTAGAGAACAGCAAAGTTACACTCTGTAACCTCTTTGGCAAATATCTTTTTAGTGAGACCATTATGATGTCGTTTTCTTGCTCCCAGGCGCTTCCGGTACAGAAGAAGCGCTCCTGTAGCAGATAGTTCACAAGTTGGCACAGAGATGCCCGGCCTCAACCATAAGAATTGCATGGAAGCAGGTAACAAACATTTTAGTGGGGATATCCGCGTAGAGCAGTTCGTTATTGGCAATTTCTGCCCTTCAGAAATCTCTCTTTTTACCGATACTATATTTATATGGATTGAGGTGCATGCGCCGGTCTGGCTTCGGGAGAAATTTGGCCTTATTTGCGATTAGTACCCCAGATCGTAATGAAATTCCATTTTCCGACGAAGTCTGGTTGTTGCATTTCGTTTAGCGCCTGTTGATAGAGCTTTTCATAGTTGTCGACGCGAACCCATTTGAAAATGAAAGGTTGGAATAGCCGCAATGTGTGCTTCATCTCTTCAGCGAAAGATTCTCCCGCGCTTGTGCCTCCCTGGCAATTAAAAGAGGAGTTGCAGGTCTGTATATTCTGGATATCGAGCTGTTTCATGAGCTGTATTAATGTAGCGACTAACTTGTTCCCTTTCTGGGAAGAAATATGCCCTGATTGATAAAGTGCTTGCACCAGCAGGTCGATGAGCTGGTTTAGCGCAGGACTGTTGCTCTCCTTCGTCCGTGTCTCTGTAAAGCGTATGATACCCCCTGGGAGAGTTATACGCTGGAGTTCTTTTAAGAAGTCTGGCCAGTCCCAGGTGCGAAGATAACTAGTTCCCTGGCGTTGATTGACGAGATTGAAAGAATCGGACGGAAATTGTAGCACATGACGGGCATCCATGACGCGAAATTGCACGCGCTCGCTCACTTTCTGGGCTGCCGCCTGGGTGCGTGCATAGTTGAGCATTCGTTCGTTTGTGTCGATACCCACTAGTTGAGAGGCTGTCAGATACGTGCTTGCGGTTTCAATGAGCCAGTGTCCAGTTCCACATCCAATATCGAGTATCTGCTGGAAAATTGTCGGATCAGGCTGTTCGGGTAATATCCCCCCCATGCCTGCCGTCATCACTTGATCGAAAGTATACTGAGAATGAAATTCCTGATCGGCTCTGCGATCCTGTACGATATAGGTGCTAGAGGGCTCTTGACGCGGGCTTAAAGGATGAGACATACGTATTCACTCCTTACGCTTTTATCTATAATGCCTGTGTCCCGTGTATGAACCCCATCGCAAACTCATGCTATATGTTGAAAACAAAGTAGAATATGCCCTACTTCTTTCTCACACTTACCTGGACCATAGAGGGTTAGGAGACTCACGATATGGTTCTTAGGACGTTGCCATATATCCTATGTACTTCGCTCTTTTCGTTACTGTGGTTCCTGCTTTTGTATCGCGAGTCGTAGCACATCTTCGCTTAGTATACCTGAGAAGGAGAGGCATGTCGAGGGTAGACTATACTAGTTAGAATCTGTGCATTGACTTTTATAGAGTAGATTTTTATACTTAAATAGAGAATACCTAAGAAAGGTTTTACTTAATTATGAATGAAATTATACAAACTCTCTCACTTGATACTATAGGACTGGCTATCGATGCCAATAAAATTGCACACGGAACTTTTCTTAGCACCTATCCTCAGGGCGTATTCCATGAAGACCCCGGCATATCCTGGTTTGAGACCGGTATTCCTTTTGACCCTTTCAATGGTGTCGTCCAGACGCGCCTGGAGACTCAAGACTTACCTGCCGCCATTGAAAGGGTGAACATGCATTTTCAGCAGCGTGCTCTCCCTTTTTATTGGACGGTAGGGCCATCCTCTCGTCCCACTGATAGCAGGAGCATTCTGGAAGCGTATGGCCTCGTCTATGATGAAGATGAACCAGGAATGGCTGTAGATTTACATACCCTCAATACCTCTCTTCCGCAAGCTTCTGGGCTTACCATTCTTCCTGTCACCAATAACGAGCTTTTATGGCAATGGACGCGTGTTTGGGGTACTGGCTATGAGGAGCTTGCGCGGCAATGTTTTACCCTCTATTCGGGCCTGGATCTTGGTCCGGAGAGTCCATTCCGTCTTTATCTCGCTTTTCAGAATGGCGAACCTGTTGCCACCGCAGCACTCTTCCTGGCCGCAGGTGTGGCCGCCATTGAACGTGTCGTCACCGTTGCGCACGCCCGTCGTCAGGGCATAGGCGCTGCTTTAGTGCTCAAGGTCGCGCAAGAAGCACTCCGCCAGGGCTATCGCATCGGCGTGCTCACCGCATCCCCTATGGGCATCAACATCTATAGACGCCTCGGCTTTCGTGAGTGTTGTACCTTCCATTACTATCTTTCAAAGGGCGCTCGTGATTAGAAACTACATGAGTTACCAGATTGTTTAAAGGTAAAGTTAGTTGGATCTATATCTTGAAAAAAAAGAATTTATTGTGTATAATTTAAGCACAACAAAAATAAGGAGTAAACTTTATGCCGGACTGCCGTTAATCATGTGCCGTTTCCTGAGGCTAGTGAAACAGATCATATTCATCTCTTTTTGTCTCAATTGTGCTCGCTTTTCATAAAGCGTTTATTGGGCGTAACAGAGGAATCTTGATTATGGCGCATGGTAAAAGAGGCAGATCGGCGATGGGTTTTCTGCTCTTACCCCAAAAAATAGGTTGGTATTGTCTCCCCTGACTAGATTTTGGCGTGCTGATTACTCATCTCTCGTGGTCTATAGGGCACAACTGAGCTGCAAACAGACTTCCCCTCTTGCATGTTTCTCCCTTTCACTCTATCAGGAACCGCAGTGTTGTCCTCAAAAAGAGAGAAATAGTAGACCTTCTGACAAAGGGTGATTTCTCCCTACTTTTGCCACACTTACCAAATTTTGAGGGATTTGATCTATGCATATACGACCTTTTGCATATTATCTCCGCCTGCTTGCTCGCTATTTGCGACCTCAATGGCGATGTACACTGCTTATGGTAGTGTTGTTGCTGTCCAGTATCGGCCTACAATTGCTGAATCCCCAAATTCTCCGCTACTTTATCGATACTACGTTTCACCAGGGAATATCCAGCCTGCTCGCCCTGGCTGCGCTTCTCTACCTGGGAGATCTCTCTCCTTGATAAGGCGGTTGCTGTGGTTGCAGATTACTTGAGCAAGAAAGTGGCCTGGACTGCGACCAACCAGTTGCGTACTGATCTACTTACACATGTTCTGACGCTAGATCTGGCGTTTCATGGCTCCCATACTCCTGGAGAACTGATTGAGCGTATTGATGGTGACGTGGATGAGCTCACGAACTTCTTCTCAAAATTTATTGTCCATATGCTGTTTTATATAGTTCTCCTGGTTGCAATGCTGATTGCGCTAACTTTTGTGAACTCGATTCTGGGTCTGGGTCTGGGACTCTATACGGTTGCTGTTATTGTCCTATTAATCTGGCTACGCCGTCCGGTGCCAGAACAGAATCTCAAGTGGCGTGAGGCTGATGCGCTCTTCTTTGGTTTTCTTGGTGAACACCTTACCGCTATCGAAGATATTCGTGCTAACGGAGCCTGGGAGTATGTCTTACAGCGCTTTTTGCTGCTTTATCGCTACTGGTTCACCACAATTCGCAAGGCTGGTTTAACTGGTTCAACGCCCTGGATTATCTCACAGACTCTCTACGCCTTTGGTGGTATTCTTGGCTTGCTATTAGGTGCGTATTTGTGGAGTATTGGCCTGGCAAGCCCAGGAACGGTCTACCTGATTTTTGCCTATCGTAATCTATTAACCCAACCGCTCGAACAGATTCTCTGGCAATTTCAAGATCTGCAACAGGCGGAGGCCTGTATTCGGCGCGTTGAGGACCTTTTACATACCGTTTCTCAGGTTCAGGATGGTACACAAGATCTTGTCTTGCAGGACGCTCCTGCGCTCACCTTCTCAAATGTGAATTTCGCCTACAAAGAAAATGAGCTTGTTCTTCATGATCTTACCTTCGTTCTTCCCGCTCATCATGTGCTTGGTTTGCTTGGCCATACAGGTGCTGGCAAGACGACATTACTACGTCTGCTTTTCCGTCTGTGCAGTCCTCAATCTGGCACGATTAGTATAAATGATATTCCTCTTGGACAGATACGCCTTCAGGCTCTGCGAAAAAAGATTGGTATGATTACCCAGGATGTTCAGCTCTTTCAAGCTTCAGTGCGCGATAATCTGACATTTTTTAACCCCGCCATTGCCGATGAGCAGATTTTGACTGCGTTAAACGATATTGGCTTAGGACCCTGGTACGACACTCTGGCTGATGGCCTGGATACACTGTTAAGTTCAGGGGGTGCAGGTCTCTCCGCTGGTGAAGCTCAGTTGCTCGCTTTCGCCCGTGTCTTCCTGAGTAACCCGGATATTGTTCTCCTGGATGAAGCCTCTTCTCGCCTTGATCCTGCTACTGAACAGATTCTGCAACAGGCAATGGCAAAGCTGTTTGCGAATCGCACTGGTATTATCATTGCGCACCGTCTCTCGACGATGCAATGGGTTAGCGACATTATGCTGATCGAAAAAGGACATCTGCTCGAATATGGCCCACGTACCGAATTAGCCGCCGATCCCGAATCTCATTTCGCTCAATTACTCAGATATGATAGAGAAAAGGTGCTGGCATGAAGATTTCACCTCTACTCTGGAACCTGGTGCGCTATCGCCAGTGGTATGCCATTAGTTCGGTTGTCTGTTCTATGGTAGCAAATATAGGTGTGCTACTCTTTGGCTTGCTCATGCAACGGCTCTATGATACCCTCTCGCATCAACCACATTTCGATATGTCACTTTTCTGGCTTATCTGTCTCATGCTGGTTCCAGCCCTGGCTCAGATGGTTGCACACTTTGTCGGCATTCATAACACCATCGGCCATCATTATCCTGTGCGCGGTCTGCTCATGCGCAATGTTCTGGAGCGCATCTTTCAGCTCCCCGCAGTCAGAGCACTGCCCTGCTCTCCAGGCGAGGCTCTGAATATTCTGCGTGACGACCCAAAAACCATTGCCGACTCTCCCGGCCTGAACCAGATTCCACCTATGATTTTTGCAATTGTGGCCCTGATTATTCTTTTCCGCGCCAATGCCCTGATTACATTCTGCGTCTTTCTTCCCCTGGTCGTAGTGATCGCGATTGCTCGTCTCTCAATGAAACGTATTGAGCGCTATCGTACTACCAGCCGTGAAGCAAGCGGTAAGGTTACAGGTGCTATCGGTGAAATTGTGAGCTCGGCTCAAGCCATTCAAGTAGCAGGTGCTGAAGCGCATGTCGTAGCCTATTTTCAGCGATTAAACAATCAGCGTTTAGAAGCTGTCCTATCTGAGAGCTTGCAGAACGGTATCATCAATGCATTTCTCCAGGATAGCGTGAGTATCGGCACCGGCCTGATCCTGTTGTTCGTTGCCCTAAACGCGCACAATTCGTCACTCAACCTCGGACAACTGGCGCTCTTTCTTGCCTATCTGGATTATATTGCCAACTTTATGCTCGGCTTTGGTAGCTTCTTTGGAACTTTTGCCCAGGTGCGCGTCTCATTCTCGCGTCTCTCCATGCTCATGCAAAATGCAAAAGTTGAGCAGCTTGTTACTCATCATTCCCTCTCATCTGAGAAAATACAGCAAACCATCCAACCGATAAACTCTCAAGAGCATCTAGAGCATCTAGAGCATCTCCAGGTGAAGAAGCTGACCTACCACTATCCTGAGAGTGGTGCCGGCATTGAAAATATCAATCTGGATTTGTACAAGGGGACTCTCACAGTGATCACAGGCCGCATTGGTTCTGGTAAGACCACACTTGTTCGTGTGCTTCTGGGCCTTTTACCGAAAGAAGCTGGTGAAATTTTCTGGAATGGCAAGCTTGTAAATGATCCAGGCCAATTCTTTGTGCCCCCATACTCGGCCTATACCCCGCAGGTTCCCCATCTTTTTAGTGCCTCTCTGAAAGAAAACATCCTCCTGGGTCTCTCTCAAGATTCGGGAGCTGTCGAGGAGGCAATCTATCAGGCCGTTCTAGAGCGTGATGTCGCAGGTTTCCCTCAAGGTGTGCAGGCAGAGATCGGTACGCGTGGTATGCGCCTCTCTGGAGGTCAGCTACAACGGACCGCTGCCGCAAGGATGCTCATCCGCAAACCAGACTTATTGGTCTTCGATGATCTCTCTAGCGCCCTTGATGGCAAGACCAAATCCTTGCTCTGGCAGCGTATCTTTGAAAGTGGAGAGGCGCAAACTTGCCTGGTTATCTCTCATCGTCCCGAAGTGCTTCGTCGTGCTGACCAGATTGTTGTTCTCAACAACGGCCAGATCGAGGCTCAGGGCTCCCTGGAATACTTGTTAACTCATTCGCCAGAAATGCAAACTCTCTGGCACCAATATATAAATGACAGAAAGGAATTGTAAACCGCTGAAAAGTCGTCTTTAGGATATTCACGGAGGGTAAGTCGATGGGGAGAACGCTACAATATTCCTCTTTAGAGCAAGAGGGAATGCTACTACGCAGCATTCCCTCTCCCTGACTGTTTCTTAATCGAAGGTCTTGTTTTTAATCTCTTAAATGTCTCCCGGATCTGCCAGCACTGCTCCGGTATTCGCAGAGGTGACCTGGGCGGCGTAGCGGCGCAACCAGGCGCTCTTTACTCGGAGCTTCACGTGTTTTACCTCGCTCAGACGCTGCTCGATCTGTTCCGGGGTCAACTGTACCTCCAGGCGGCGCTCGGCGAGGTCGATATGAATCATGTCACCATTCACCAGTGCGGCAATCGGACCGCCAGCCGCCGCTTCCGGCGAGACATGCCCGATGCAGGCTCCGCGCGTGCCACCAGAGAATCGTCCATCGGTAATCAGAGCCACTTTTTCGCCCAGACCCATGCCCATGATATTGGCCGTTGGCGCAAGCATCTCTTGCATACCTGGTCCGCCCCGTGGTCCCTCGTAGCGAATAACGACGACATCGCCTTCTTTTACTTGCTTGTTGAGAATACCGGCGCTGGCCTCTTCTTGCGAGTTGTAGATACGGGCTGGACCGGTATGCTTTTGCATCTCTGGTGCCACTGCCGCAACTTTCACGACGGCACCATCGGGGGCCAGATTGCCAAAGAGAATTGCCAGTCCGCCTCGCTCGCTGTATGGCTGCTCCAGCGGATGGATGACTTCTTGATCTTGTATCTCCGCCTCAGCGATATTCTCGCCAAGTGTGCGCAGAGTGACCGTTGGCCGATCCAGGGTCAGCGTACCGGGTTTGCGCGAGAGCTCTTTCAGAATCGCGCTGATGCCGCCGGCGCGATCTACATCTTCCATATGCCATTTCCCGGATGGGCTGACTTTACAGAGGTGTGGCGTGCGCTCGGCTACCTGGTTGATGCGTTCAAGGGAGTAGTCCATGCCGCCCTCTTTTGCCAGGGCCAGCGTGTGCAGGACGGTATTGGTCGAGCCGCCCATCGCCATATCCAGCGCAAAGGCGTTATCAATGCTATCTTCGTTCACGATCTGCCGGGGTGTCAGGTTGGCTTCAACGAGCTTCATAATCTGGTGACCTGCCGCCTGGGCCAGATCTTTGCGGGCCTGGGAGGTTGCCAGCCGTGAGCCGTTACCTGGGAGTGCCAGCCCAAGCGCCTCCATCAGACAGTTCATCGAGTTCGCCGTGAACATACCTGAGCAGGAGCCACAGGTGGGGCAGGCGTTCTGTTCCAGTTCGAGCAGAGCCTCTTCTGTGATCTTGCCCGCTTGATACGCGCCAACGCCTTCAAAGATGCTGATCAGATCAATGCTCCGCCCATCGGCCAGTTTTCCGGCTTGCATCGGACCGCCGCTAACGAAGATTGTTGGAATGTCAACGCGCATTGCGCCCAGGAGCATACCGGGAACGATCTTATCACAGTTCGGAATGCAGACCATGCCATCGAAGCGATGCGCCTCGATCATCGTCTCAACGCAGTCGGCGATTAACTTGCGGCTGGGCAATGAGTATTTCATGCCGATATGCCCCATCGCGATGCCATCATCAACGCCAATAGTATTAAACTCGAATGGCACACCGCCTGCGGCCCGAATGGCCTCTTTGACAAGCTTGCCGAAGGCCTGCAAGTGCACATGGCCGGGAACAATATCGACATATGAATTGCAGACGGCAATAAACGGCTTCTTAAAATCTTGTTCGCCCACCACACCGGTTGCTCGCAGCAAACCTCGGTGAGGCGCACGCTCGAAGCCTAGCTTAATCTGATCTGAACGCATCGCGCCTCCTTGAAACATGGATAAAATACAGTAGTTTTCAGTATAGCACAGTGACTACTCTCTGCCCACTGTCGGGCGTGTGTATTTTGTCTATAATTCCGGCGCTTAATAACTGTTCTCAATAATTTATGTAAACTATTAAGGTTGCCCTATTGCTTAAAGAACGCCTTGAAGGGAACGTTTGAGTAACGCCCGGTGCCTTATACTTTGCCTCAAGATGAATGACAACGTTCTTATCCCTGATGCAAAGACATTTTCATTTTGAGAGACAAGGATCTTAGAAAAGGAAGCAACAATGAGTATAGATCTACCTCAGATACCTCCATCTTTTCATCAAGCCGGTAAAATACCGACCTGGCTCGGCGTTAATCGTCTTAATAAGCGTGGGGCTGGACTCTATTGGGCGGCTCTTCTTACTATAAGTGCTGCGATTGTTCACTTTATTGGCATTCTGAAACAAGCACCGAATTCTGGTTTAATTGTCGCCATCTTGCTTATTATTGCTCTTGTTCAGGTCGCTATTGCTCTGGCAGTTGTGGCATTTCCGGTGCGCCGTCTGCTCCTTGCTGCGACGATTGTTGAAGGCGTTGGGCTGCTGTTCTGGTTCATTGCCCACTTTGTGGGAATCCCCGATGGCTTCAACGTCTGGCGTCCGGAGACGCTGAATTTGCCGGACCTCTACCTGCCTGCAATGGAGCTTGTCTCGGCTCTCTGCTTTCTCTACCTTTTCGGGCGTACCTGGAATACCACGTCCAGGGTATGGCATATCACTCTTGTTGTGCTTCCTTCTTTGTTGGTTCTTACCCTTTTGCTCTGGGCCGTGACGCACTTAGCAGTTGCAGAGGTAATACTCGTGGTCTTCTTCCTGGATTTGGGAATCCCAGCGAGTCTTCAGATCTTCTTTCTTCCTGTTATTATTCTGCTCTTTGTCTTTTTGCTGTTGCGCCTGTTTATTCCACGCCTTCGAGAGAGGACTCCTCACTCCTGGCAGACGGTGCTCGTTTTGCTCCCGGCGCTCCTGGTACTCAATATTATGACCTGGATTGGTGGTATCAGTGCTGCTACAACGGCATGGTTTCCGGCGTCGGTTGCGGTCCATGCTCCCGCCGGTCAGACGACGACTCTGGAGTATTGTCGCCCTGGTGGAGGGAGTCCGCTTGCAATGGATCTCTCTGAACCTGCTGCTGCGGTTGCTCGTCCTGTACCTGTGGTTTTCTACATTCATGGCGGTGAAGCGCTTCAAGGCTCTCGTGTACTGGAAGATGGTAGCCTGGATGGGATGTACTTCGCAAAACTTCGTGATGAACTGGTCAGCCGTGGTTTTGCCGTTGGTTCAATCGACTATGGTCTTGCGACCCTCTACAGCGTCTCGGATGGGGTCAAGGATGCTAAATGCGCAGTTCGCTTCTTACGTGCCCATGCCAACGATTTAGGGCTTGACCCGCAGCGTATCGGCGTCTATGGTCCCAGCCAGGGAGGCTATCTCAGTGCTATGCTTGCTACTACTGGACCCCGGTTGGGCTACGATGTAGGCCAGTACTTGAACCAGTCGAGTAGCGTGCAGGCGGTGGTTGATATGTGGGGACCAATGGATTTATCGAACTTCAGTGGTTCACCGAGCTGGGTCTCCAGTCTCAATCAGGGTCTTGCTGGCGGACATAAAAGCTCGGCTGCAAGCTTGCGTGCTCGTAGTCCACTTGGTCTTGTAGCGCATGGTGACCCTCCTTTCCTGATTATTCACGGCGAGGAAGATTGGTTTATTGCTCCTCATCATTCCCAGGATATGACAAAGGCATTGCGGGCAGCGGGCGTCCCAGTAACTCTAGTGATGGTCCAGAACGATGAGCATGGTCTGGCCGTACCCCCTCCGGGAAAGATCGAGCAGCCCAGTCCTGATACCCTGATACAGATGATTACAAACTTTTTTGTCAAGACTTTGGGATGATAACCGTGATAAGTGTTTGAAGTCATAGAGTATAAAGCAGATTTTCCTGCCTTATACTCTTCGATTCTTGAAAATTGTTGCCTCTGCGAAGATCGAAACTCTCATATAGGCTATTGATCAATCACAGCTTTTTGACAACTCTTAAGTGAAAAAGCTATACTTTATAGGACAAGACGATCTCAGATAAGGAAAGGGGCGTATGCTGGAAGAGACAGAAACGCACGATCAATTTCTCCTGGCAACCAAGCTGGCTTTTCCCCCTGTGCGCTCCAATGTGGTCTTGCGCCCACGCCTGGCTCATAAGGTGCAGGTAGCTCTACAAGGTCCTCTGACGCTGCTTACGGCTTCTGCTGGTTTTGGTAAGACGACACTGCTCTGCACTGTTCTTCAGCATTATCAATGGCCCGCAGTATGGCTCTCTCTGGAGAGTAACGATGATGATCTCACACGTTTCTGGTCCTATATATTTGCTGCCCTGGAAAATCTTCAGCCGAATATAAGTAAGGGTGCGAGAACCTTGCTTCAGGGATTCAGGCAGCCAGCTATCGAAACGATCCTGACGATGCTGCTCAATCGCCTCGTATTACTTGAGCAGGATAGTATCCTGGTTCTGGATGATTATTATACGATTACTTCTTCCTCTATTCATAGCTCACTTGCTTTCTTTTGGAACACTTGCCGCCTCGCTTGCATGTTGTCATCGCCACACGTATTGATCCGTTATTGCCCCTCGCTCGCTGGCGTACTCGCGGGTTGCTGACAGAACTGCGTTCAACTGACCTGCGTTTTACTCTTGAAGAGACGGCCACCTTTTTTCAGCAGTCAGCTGGTCTTCATCTCTCTGAAGAAGATATACGGGCGCTAGATATGCGGGCCGAAGGCTGGGTTGCTGGCCTGAAATTGGCGGCGCTCTCAATACAAGATCGTGTAGACACATCTGATTTCATCAAGGCCTTTACTGGCAGTCACCGCTATATCGTCGATTACCTGGCGCAGGAAGTCTTTGCTCGTCTGGCAGAAGATGTGCAACTTTTTTTACTCCAGACCTCGCTTCTTGAGCGCCTGTGTGGACCTCTCTGTGAAGCGATCACTGGACAATCCGGTGGACAAGCTATGCTTGAGCAGGTAGAACGAGCCAATTTGTTTCTTCAGCCTCTTGATGATGAACGGCGCTGGTATCGCTATCATCCTCTGTTTGCTGAATGGTTGCGCTATCGTCTGCAACAAACGCAGCCTGAGCTTATACCCTTGCTCCATCGCCAGGCTAGCATCTGGTATAAGCAGCGTCACTTCTTCCCTGAAGCTATTAGACATTCACTGGCCGCTACAGATTATCAGCAGGCTGCCGAACTCATTGAAGATGTGAGCCTGGCACTGACAAACCACGGCGAACTTTTTACATTACAAACCTGGTTGAAAGAACTGCCTACCGAACTGATGCAGTCCCGCCCTGAGCTAATGTTGTTGCAAGGCTGGCTTCTCTTTCTCACCGGTCAGTATGCCGCCGCTGAGCATCTGCTGCAAGAGATAGAGCGACGTTATAGTATCAACGCTAGTATGTATCTCCTACAAGAATCAACCCCTTTTCCTGCGGAGATGCAGGATCTTGTCTCTATTATAGGAGAGATCTGCTCAATACGGGCATCAATCGCTATTATCCAGGAAAATGGTGCCAGCGCGCTTGCATTTGTACGCCAGGCCCTGCTGTATCTGCCAGAAAAGAGCAGGTCCAGAAGATTGATGACCTGGTATCTAGGGCTTGCGTACTGGCTAGATGACGATGTAGAAGCGGCGGCAGAAGCGATGAATAAGGCGCTTGCTTATAGTATGGCCGATGATGATATGTATATAGCATTCATGATGACCTATGACCTGGCGATGTTGCAAGCGACACAGGGATATCTGCATAAGGCAGAGCGTACCTATCAGCAAGCATTTCAACGGGCCAATCTCCTGGGTGGGTCAACGCCAGCGCTTGGCCCTGTAAATGTTGGCATCGGCAATTTACAGTATCAATGGAATACTCTTGATCTGGCGGAGCAATCCTTACGTGAAGGTATTGAGCAATGTCTCTACATGGAGAACGGCAGGACGGCCCTGGCAGGGTATTTTACGTTGCTTCAGTTGAAGCAGGCCCAGGGCGATCAGGAGGGTGTGCAGGCACTCTTTCAGAAGATAAATGAGTTGGCGCACAATCCGAATATTCCACCTGCTAAGGCGCGTTTTTCCGCCGCATTTCAGGCACGAATTGCTCTTATACAGGGCAAGCAAGCGGTGGCGTTTCGCTGGGAACGGGAATGTGGACTGGGTATGAACGATGAAATTAATTCTCAGCTTATCAACGAGTATCTCATTCTGGCGCGGGTCTGGAGTGCTCAGGCCAGATTTGCTGATGCTCTTACCTGCTTGAACCGACTTGCCTACCTGGTCGAAACGCGCGGGCGTATGAGAAATGCTATCGAGATTTTTACTCTTCAGGCTCTTATTCAGCAAGCTCAGGGCGAGGAAGATAGCGCGCAAGCTCTCCTGCGCAAAGCTCTGGTTCTTGCCGAGCCGGAAGGGTATATCAGGCTTTTTGTGGATGAAGGGCCTCCACTGGCACTGCTGCTCATGAAGATTGCTGCGACCATGAGCCTTCCGTCCTCTACTCATAGTAGAGGTCAAAATCAAGCTCACCTTTCTTTGCATTATATTGAAACTCTGCTCGCTGCTTTTGCTGATCCTCGCTTTCTGCTCTCAGCTCCATCAATCCAATCGTCTCCCACTTCTTCCTCCTGTGCTGTTTTACCTCTTGCTGAACCGCTAAGTGAGCGCGAGCGCGAAGTGTTGCGGCTGATCGTTGCTGGCTATTCCAATCAAGAGATCGCGGATCAGCTTGTACTGGCCCTGAGCACTGTAAAATGGTATGTGAACATCATTTATGGCAAGCTCCAGGTTGGGAGCCGTGCCAAAGCGATTGCACAGGCGAGGGTGCTGAAACTATTCTGAACTATGGATTGCACAATGCCCATCCTTTTAAGTCCCACCCCCTTTCCCACCTTTTGATGGGTGTTAGCCCAACCCGGCTCCTGTTACACTCTTGCTAACAAAAAGAAACAACATCAAGGGCTTGCCCCTTTTACAAGAAAGAAGAAAACAATGTCACAGACACAATTTTCTGAATTTGCGGCGCAACTAAAGCCGCCTTCGCTGCGTACGATACTGATTGGGCTTTTACCCAGTATCTTCGTAAATGGCGTGCTGGTTTTTGTGCTTTATGAACTTATCAAACATTTCACCTCTGCCTCTGATCTGATTGCATTATGTATATCGGCTGTCCCTGCGATGATTGGCACGATCATTGGTCTGGTGAGACAGAGACAGGTCGATATCATTGGCGCGGTGGCTTTGATTAGCATTGCCGTCTCCGTCATCCTTACTTTTGTTGGCGGTGATGTAAAGCTTTTACAGATTCGTGAATTGTTTCTGACGATGCTTTTTGGTATTGTTTGCCTCATCTCGCTCTTCTTTCCTAAACCACTCTGGTTTTACGTTGTGCGGTATTTTACCGCAGGGAACAATCCACAGCAGCAAGTTGCGTTCGACGCAGCCTGGAATCTGGCCCCATTTCGCGCCTATATTCGTACCTTGACGATTGTCTGGGGTAGCGCTTATGTTGTTGAGTTCATTATTCGCCTCGTTCTAATCTACAGTTTGTCTATCTCGCAATTCTTGATCATCTCTCCAATTCTCATCTATGGCATCACCATTGCGTTAATCATATGGACCCTTCGCGCTGGTGCTCGCCTGCGTAAACGAGGCGAAGAGGCCAGGCGGCATCGAGAGATCCAGGAAGCAAGTGACGGAGATCTGCAAGCCAGAGTAAGATAAGAAACAAGAAAAGAGAGGAAGATCTGCAATGAATAATCCATTTATTCTGGGCTATACCTCTCTAGATGAAGAGATATCTAGAGAAAACCTGCCTATCAAGGGCACGATCCCCACCTGGCTTTCAGGGTCTTTGTTGCGCAATGGTCCAGCGAAATTTGAAGTTGGCTCAGAGCAGGTCTGGCACTGGTTCGATGGCCTGGCGATGCTCCATCGTTTCTCGTTTCAGCAGGGCAAGGTGAGCTATGCGAACAGGTTTCTTCGGAGCAATGCATATAAGACGGCGCTGGAAGAGAATCGCCTGACCTTCCCAATGTTTGCCGCCGACCCCTGTAAAGTCCTTTTTCGCCATAGTATGAGCGATCTGATGAATCCGAACGTGAGCATCAAGCAGGTTGCGGGCGACTTTCTGGCGATGACAGAGACACCTTTGCCGATTGCTTTTGAGCCACATACTTTGGAGACACTTGGCGTTGTTCACTACGATGACCAGATTAGCGGTCATCATGGCTCGGCTCATCCACATTATGACGCGGCTAACAGGATGGCGATCAGTTATCTGACCGAATATGGGAGGCAAAGTACTGTAAAGGTTCTTGGTATTAAAGACGGTGAACATCGTCGTATGCTTATTGGTGAGTATCCTACGCTGGAGCCTTCCTATATTCATTCTTTTAGCATTACCGAGCATTGTATTGTGCTGGCTGAATACCCCCATCGTGTTTTGCCGCTAGAGATGCTGAGTGGGCAGAAGGCATTCATTCAGTATTTCACCTGGAGACCTCAGGAGCCAGCGCTCTTTGTTGTAATGGACAAAGAGGATGGCCGTATTATCGGCAGATACGAGAGCGAGGCGTTCTTCTCCTTTCATCATATTAATGCTTTTGAGCGAGCGGGAGAGATTATTGTCGATCTCTCTGCCTATGCGGATGCAGTCGATTCTTGAAGCAACCAATCTATCTAATCTCAGACAAGGAAAAAGCGATATGGGCAAAGCGAATTTCGCCGCTATCGTCTACCGCTTAGCCTTTCGTCGTCCATTGCTAGCTATGAGCGCGTGGCAGATCAGGAGATCGAATTGCCGACCATCAACTATACGCGCGTGAATGGTCATGATTATAGTGTCGCTTATGGCATCAGTACTGCCCATGCAGGTGGGGAGATGCTGGCGCATCAACTGCTACGCGTTGATCTGCGCAAAAGCCGCACAACAATCTGGAGCGAAGATGGATGCTATCCGGGCGAGCCAATCTTTGCCCAAAAACCGGAGGGGAATACTGAAGATGACGGTGTTGTACTTTCTGTTGTATTAAATGCGCGAAAAGGCAATTCATTTTTGCTGGTCCTCGATGCTCATACCTTTGAAGAAATTGGCCGGGCGGAGGTACCACATCATATTCCTCTAGGCCTGCACGGTCAGTATTTCCCCTATCAAGATTAAGGAAAAAATTGCTATCTGCTGGCTCAATCTGGCGCTGGAAGCTTGTTTTACTCTTGACAGATTTCTTCGGCGATGCTAATATCCTAGTGCAGTACTATGATATTAGGCAACCCTAATATCACGAAGAAAAAGGTTCTATGGCTGTAAAAAAAGACAGTCAGTATATGAGATATTTCTGAGAGAGTACCAACTCCCGATCTGTCGTCGCTTAGAAAGGTTGAGTCATGCAGAGCAAGAATTGCTTGCAGACCTATGCAAAACCCATACGTCTTATCTTCCGTGCTCTTCTTGCCGTTGCCGCGCTGATAGTATTAAGCGCCCTTGTCTGGCAGGGTATCGTCGCATCCGGTAATCCAGATCCAACGCTTCCTCATCTTGACCATAATGCGGTTATTTTGAATACTGGCTTACTTGTTTTTCGAGAAGGATTGGAGGCCATCCTCGTCCTGGCGGCGATTACGGCCAGCATGGTAGGTTCAAATCAAGCCTATCGGCGTCCAATAGCATTAGGGACAGGTGCGGGATTTTTAGCGACGGTGGCGACCTGGTTTATTGCGATTGCCCTGATTAGTGCGGTGAGTGCTCCGGCACTGGATATTCAGGCGGGAACGGGTCTGCTGGCAATTCTGGTCCTCCTCGTGATTATGAACTGGTTCTTCCATAAGATTTATTGGACTGGTTGGATCTCGCTGCACAACAAACGACGGAAGAATTCTACTGAAAAACGCCGATGGGCATGGTTCGCGGACCTTGTTCGGTCTGGGTCTCTTAGGTTTTAGCGCGATGTACCGGGAAGGTTTTGAAGTCGTCCTCTTTCTCCAGAATTTGCGTTTGCAGGCTGGCTCTCTTGTTGTCTTACAAGGGGTCGCGATTGGACTCTTCTTCACCGCTATCGTTGCTGCATTAACCTTTGTCGCTCATCGACGGATGCCCTACAAGAAAATGCTGGTACTCACTGGTGTGCTACTTGGCATGGTCCTGGTTGTGATGGTAGGCGAGAGCGCGCAAGAGTTGCAGCAGGCTAATTGGATTTCGACAACGACGCTCAACCTGCCGATTCCCGATTGGATGGGCGTCTGGTTTGCGGTCTTTCCAACTGTTGAGACCCTGGTTGCCCAGGTTTTTGCGGCTGTCTTTGTTGTCGGCTCCTACTTTCTCGCGCAATATATTCGTGTCTGGCGACCCCGGCGACGTGGAGAGGTGGCGGCTTACCGCGCCGAAAGTGCGCCAATGGCTGAGCTCGCTCATTCATTGGAAGCCGAGCCGGCGCTGGCTCAGAAGGGCCGCTAAGTTCTGCGTTACCGTTTGTTTTCCTGTTGCCGATCAAGCTAATAGCCTGATCGGCAATATATATTTTTGGTGAGTATTTGTTCCTATCCTGGTTAGATCTCATCATAATTTGGCTATCTTTCAGCTAAGAACCTGACTACCCATTCTCGCATGTATGATGCGTCTCTTTTGAAGAGAAGAGGTGAAGATAGTAAGAGGATGGGCCTCAAAGAGCGAGGTATTTTCTGTGGCCGGGTTATTACCGGGTAGCATAAGTAAAGAGTTTTTATAGCTTCTGATAGGCTATAAAGGGAGAGAAGAGATGAGCCAGCAGCAAGTCGAGGAGGCGTATGAGTATTGCCACCAGGTGATTAAGTGTGCATCAAAGACCTTTTATTGGGGCTCGCTTTTATTTCCTGCGCCGAAGCGACGGGCGGTCTGGGCAGTCTATGCCCTTTTTCGCGTGATAGATGATCTGGTTGATGAACAGGACGTCCAATTTGCAGGGACCAGAAGAGGCCATCTTGCGGGTACGTCTGATCCCAGAAGCGCTTTAGCTTATTGGCGGAAGGCTCTAACACGGCTTTATACTGATGGTGCGCACGATAATCAACCCGTGCTGGTTGCGTGGTCAGATCTCTTGACGCGCTATTCTGCGCCGATAGAGCCTGTACTGGAGCTCATGGAGGGGATGGAGATGGATCTGTGCCAGAAACGCTATACGAGTTTTGAGGCGCTCTATCGCTATTGCTACTGTGTGGCAGGGACAGTCGGAATACTTACCACATCCATTTTGGGGTATCAGGACCCGCTGGCCCTTCACTATGCAAGTGAACTGGGAGTAGCGATGCAGCTCACCAATATTCTGCGGGATGTGGGTGAAGATGCGCAGAGAGGTCGTATTTATCTGCCGTTGGAGGAGATGGAGCGTTTTGGGTATAGAGAGCAGGAGCTGCTGGCAGGAGTGATCAATCCAGCTTTTGCCAGGTTAATGCAATTTCAGATAGAGCGAGCGAATAGCTATTATCAGCAGGCGCGTGCAGGTATAGCCTTGTTGAATGAAGATTGCCACCTGAGCATCTATTTCAGCAGTATGCTCTATCAGGGTATTCTTCAGCGTATTCAGCGAAACAATTACGATGTTTTTACGCAGCGTGCCAGCGTGCCCCTTCCGGCGAAACTAACAACGCTAGGGCGGAGCTGGTGGTCAGTTTCGAGGAAACGGCACTATGCGCTTGTGAGCGAGAGAGTGGATTGTCCAATGGAGCAAGCGGAGCTTTTCCGGGGATGACCGATATTGCTTGATCCTCTTTGCTCTTTATCAGACCACTAGGGTTTTGGGGGGAACAGAAGGGTGAAAAAAAAGGTAGTGCCCTGACCAAGGGTACTTTCCACCCAGATGCGGCCTCCTTGATGGGTAATGATCTGTGCCGCAATATAGAGTCCCAGCCCTACGCCTGGTATCCTGTCCTGGTTGGCCTGCTCAAGACCAGGCTTTCCAGGAATGCATTCGTCGGCTGTTTCTTCTCCCAGCGAAGCGCCTCTCGATGACTGCTATCGTGGCACTCTCACCCGCTCAGAAACACCGCTCATCCGGGACCCAGGCCGACTTGTTGATAAGCTTGTTGGTGGCCCATTTGCGACGTTTTCGGGATATGAGACAGGCAATCCTAGAATAATAAATTCCACAATAAAACTGGTGAAGGAGTATCATTATTCTGATTGCTTGGAGCTTTCTTTCTTTTCTGCTCTTCTCGCTTGAGAGACTAAACAAGCTATCTTTCTTCCTCAAAGAGCGTGGCTACATTGGTCAGGATAATTGTACTGCTGCCACCAGTTTCATTGTGGAATTTATAACTGGGACGCTAGAACATCCAGGTAATGCGGACATCCGTGCCTGCATTCCAAACGAGTCATCCGAGCCCGACCGCCTCAGTCTCTGACCCATTTGGCGCAAGCTCTGAGTCGATTCACTCATGATGTGGTACTGGTCGGACCGGGGCTGGTCTACCGGCGGCGGAATGCCGCGCTGAGCGCCGATGTGCCGATGTCCCACATGTTGTCGGCGATGTTGATCGTGACTCCGGGGGGAACTATCTGGTCGATGCGGTCCAGCACCTCGCTCGACAGGTCGATCCCATCGGCAGCGAGGTAAGTGTCCAGGTGTTCCATGGTGCGCGGGCCAATGATCGCGGAGGTGACCGCGGGATGACGGGTAACGAATGCGACTGCCATCTGGACGAGGGTCATCCCCGCCTCGTCGGCGAGAGCGCCGAAGGCGTCGGCGGCGTCGAGCTTGGCGGCATTGGCCGGGTTGGTGGCGTCAAAGTCCCAGGAGTGCCGGGCGCGAGCGGCGGAACCCGGACCGCTGACCTCCAGGCCCTTGCGGTATTTGCCCGACAGCCAGCCCCCAGCCAGCGGGCTGTAGGTCAACACACCCATTCCGTGGCGCAGGCAGGTCGGTAACACGTCGTACTCGATGGCGCGGGTCAGGAGAGAATAGGGAGGCTGCTCGGTCCGAAACCGTCCGTGGCCGCGGCGGTCGGCAGTCCACTGGGCCTCGACGATCTGAGAGGCGGGAACCTTTGACGCACCGAAGGAGCGGATCTTGCCCGCGTGAACGAGATCAGACAGGGCACCGAGGGTCTCGTCGATATCGGTGTTGGGATCGGGAACACCCACCTGGTAGAGGTCAATCCAGTCGGTCTGGAGCCGACGCAGCGAGCGCTCGACGACCTCCATGATCCATCGCCGTGACGCTCCGCGATGGTTGGGGTCCTGGTCGGCAGGAGGGCCGAACTTGACGGCGAGCACCACGTTTGCGCGCCGTCCGCCCGCCAGCGCCTTGCCCACGATCTCTTCTGACTCGCCAGCGGAGTAGGCAGCGGTGTCGATAAAGTTGATCCCGGCATCGAGCGCCTTGTGGATGATCTGGATCGACTCATTGTGGTCGGGGTTGCCGAAGGCACCGAACATCATCGCGCCAAGGCACATCTGGCTGACCGTGATGCCAGTGAGGCCCAGGGTACGGTATTGCATGATTGTATTCCTCCATAGTATACTGATAAAGTGGAGCAATGTTCCGATAATTATTATACGGAATACGTTCCGTTTGTCAAGCCATTGTCTGAGGGAGGGAATGAAACGATGACCAGCATCGACGAGGGAGCGGAGCAACCAACCCAACATAAACCAGCACGGCAGAAGCGGGCCGACGCGCAGCGTAACGAGCAGGCGTTGCTCGACGCCGCCGCCGCCGTGTTCGTCAATTCCGGTGTTGATGCACCGGTGCGTGACATCGCAGCGGCGGCAGGGGTTGGGATGGGGACGATTTACCGCCACTTCCCGACGCGAGCGGATCTCGTTGTTGCCGTGTACCGCCATCAGGTCGAGGCCTGTGCCGAGGCTGGTCCGGTTCTGCTGGCCAATGGTAGTTCGCCGTACGTTGCACTTGGTCGATGGGTTAACCTCTTCGTTGATTTTCTGGTCACCAAGCATGGACTTGCCGCGGTCCTGCAACCCGGTACCGTCGGCTTCGACGCGTTGCATGCCTACTTCATTGACCGCCTTCGACCCGTTTGCGCTCAGTTGCTCGCCGCCGCCGCTGAAGCTGGCGAGATTAGCGCCGATATTGATGCCTTCCAACTGATGCGTGGCATCGGCAACCTCTGCATCGGCGCTGACAAGGACCCTCGTTACGATGCTCGGCGCATGGTCAAGCTGCTTATCGTGGGACTCCTCCAATCGCGCTCGACCTGATCCTGCCGATCCAGAGAAGAAGCATCTGCATTATCTCGATAAGATGAGTCAACTTCGTGTACATTTGGGAATTCCCCAAGCGTACATGTAGCCCCAATTTACAAAATGGCGATGGAAGAACCCAGATGGGAAGCGGCTTTTCTGGCGTCTTCCTGGCTGATTTCCAGGTTTCACGCCGATTTCCCAGGTTTCACCTCAAAAATCGTCGAACATTCACGCTATTTACTACGTTATCCTGCATGCTCAGCTGTCCCGAAGGCGTCAGGTAAATAAGCATATTCCGGCAACTGACCAGATCGAGCCGTGAAACAGGTGTTGTACAAAGATATAGGCCATACCAGTTGTAGTTGGCAAGTGTTCTAGCAGTTGAGTAAACGCTTCCAGGCCACCCGCGGATGCTCCAATTCCCACAATAGGAAAAGATGCATCCCCATATGGAGATACATCAGATGGCAATGCATCCACGAGCTTTTTGCTCGCATCAACCATGATTTTTCTCTTTCAGATCGAATGCCATCTTTTCCTTATAGTGCTGTCAGAAAGTAAGAAATATGCATTAAAATAGTGGAGAGCCAGGATGTTTTGAGTGGTTTGCGGTCTGCTATAGCAAAGGTTTGACCTCTCATCACATCCCTCTCCTCATAGGGCAGATAGCGCTGGTATTATCTTCTGCGCCTACGTGATGTACTTGGAATGGCATGTAAGATAGCAAGAAGAATACAGGCACCGATAAAGGCAATAATGATACTGCCGATCAGGCCATTAGCTCCTAGTCCCAGGAGACCAGCCAGCCAGCCACCAATGAAAGCACCGATGATGCCGACAATAATATCACCAATCAGTCCATAGCCGCCTCCACGCATCACGCGGCTCGCGAGAAAACCTGCGATCAGCCCAATAATTAGCCACCAAAGCAGAGTTGTAGCTGTCATGATTGTACCCTTTCTTTGATACAGATGTACAGTGCCCACCCTCCGTTCTCTTTTTCTGTCCATCAGACCAGGGAGGGGAGCCATACGCTGCCTAAGTGTAGCTGTAGAGCGTTATAACAGGCGTTATATTGGTGTTATATGCAGAGCTTCCTGTTATTTAACTCTCTGCTTGCTGGCTCGTCTCGACCAACCAGAGCCACTTGTCGATGCCGCGAGCAATCTCTGTGAAAATGGCCGCGGTATCGGCATCATTGAGTTCGGTAGCCTGTTCGCTGGCATAGCGTACCTGTTTGCCAAAAGCCGCGAGCGTTGTCGTAAGAGCAGAGATATGAGTATTTTCCCCTTCAGTAGTGGTTAGCGGATACTCGTCGAGCGAAGAACGCCTGGCTACTGCATGGACAGTACCTTCTGCCTGGCTACCAAGTTGCACAATATGCTCAGCAATCAAGCTTGTATACTCTTCTACTCCCTGAGAAATCTCGTTGAACAACTCGCGTAGGGTTCTGAAATGAGGTCCTTTGATGTTCCAATAGGCCTGCCTGCTTTGCAATTGCAGATCAATGGCGTCGGCTAAACTGCGATTCAACAGCTCAAGTAGTCTGGTTTGCTGTTCTTCTGGCAGGGTACTTTTTTCCCTGGTCATAGAAGCGTTCCTTTCACTCATGCGGTGCCGCGTGCGATAATGCATGGGTTAGATGCAGTATCTGGCTTGAAACGCGCTCTCATATTTTTGTTCCTTTATTGGGTGAGTGCGAATATCTGCTCTTCCCTTCTCAAATGATAGCCGCAGAGCGTTATAAGGAACGTTAAATGGGTGACTTATATCTGGCATTACTGGGTCCGCCAGAAGTATGCCATGCTGATCAGGTGCTGATGTTTTCTACACGTAAGGAGCTTGCACTTTTCATCTATCTGGCGGTGGAGGGTCAGACGCATCAGCGCAAGAAGCTTTCTGAGCAGTTCTGGCCAGAAGGGGATACGATGCATAGTCGGGCAGCCCTTCGTACTACCCTGCTCCATCTGCGTCACATGCTAGGTGAGAGTACTGATGCTTTGCCTGTATCTCACCTGCTCATTAAACACGATACCCTCGGTCTTAACCTCACTACCGCTATCGAGCTGGACCTGTACATCATCGATGAAGCCTGGAGTATGGCGCGTGCGTCGACGCGTACCGCGCTTACCATGTCAGAGAGCGAACATCGTAGTTTGCTTGTTCATCTTCAGCGTGCAGCCAGTCTTCCTCGCGGTGAGTTTTTGGAAGGCTTCTCGTTGCGTGATGTTCCGGCTTTTGATGACTGGGTGCGCAGCCAACGAGAATACTGGCATCTGCGCATCAGCGAGATCTTTGATCGGCTCTCCTACCTTCAATTTGAAGCGGGAGAGTTGGTATCAGCAATTGAAACGGTCAATCGCTGGCTCGTCCTTGCTCCTTTGCATGAGGACGCCTATCAGCGGCTGATGCGCCTGTATTTCGCTGCTGGGGATCGGTCTGCTGCATTGCGTGCCTATGACACCTGCCGGGCAAGGTTTGCAACAGAGATGCAGACCGAGCCGACACCAGAGACAGTAGCGCTGGCCAGCCGCATGCGTGCTGTCGCGCCACCACCGCGCAAGGTGATGCCCGTATCGCCGACAGCGTTTTCGCTGGCGATGCTCCTCGATGGCCCTTTGTTGGGAAGGGATGCGGAACTGAGTACGTTAATCAGGGTCTATCATTACGTGCAACGTAGTCAGACGCAGGTAGTACTGCTAGAAGGGGGGGTTGGTATTGGGAAGACGCGACTGGCGACAGAGTTTATGGCGTGGGCAGAGGTCGAAGGGGCAGAGGTGTTACATGGGAGAGCTTTTGAGACCGGGGGTCAGCTGCCTTATCGTCCTGTGATCGAGGCGCTGCGTCCGCGCATTGAGCGGGAGAATGCCCCAGATGATCTAATTTCAGATCTCTGGCTGGCGGAGCTCGCACGTCTGCTCCCCGAACTGTATGATCGCTATCCGGATCTATCGGTACCTTTAGGAGACAAGGTAGTAGCGCGGATCAGGTTGTTTGAAGCGGTGGTGCGGCTGGGGCAGGCTTTAGCGGCGCGGGCCCCACTTGTTTTGTTCATTGATGATGTGCAGTGGGCAGATGCAGCTTCGCTTGACGTGTTGCATTACCTCGCTCGGCGTTTTGCAGAGAGTAAGACCCCTGTGCTCCTGCTCCTGACGTTGCGTATGGGGGAGAGAGAGATGAGGCCGGCGCTGGCTGAATGGCGCACCGGTATGGAACGGGCCGTGCCGCTGACCCGCTTGCAGCTTGGTCCTCTCAGCAGCGAAGACATCCTGCACCTACTTCAAGCCTTTGCGGGCAAAGACAAGGGGCGAGCGATGGAGTTGGAGAGATTTGGTCAGTGGCTCTTTGCAGAGACGGAGGGGCAACCGTTTTATATGATGGAGACGCTCAAAGTCTTACTTGAACGTGACGTTTTTGCCATCAGTCCGAAGGAAGATGGTGGCTGGACCATTGACTTTACGACAGCGATGGAGCATGAGATGGTGGTGCGAGGATTTTTCCCGCCCAGCGTGCGCGAAGTCATTGTGGCCCGGTTGGATCGGCTGCCTCCGAATGCTTTTGCCTTGCTGGTAGCAGGAGCGGTCCTGGATCAGAGAATTACCTTTGAATTGCTATGCCAGGTAGCAGATTTCACAGAACGTGATGGGCTGCCTGCATTGGACGGGGTATTGCATAGCGGTCTGCTCCTTGAGTCGGAGCGCCGGGGAGGGTTAGTTGCTACCGGGTATTACTCATTTGCGCACGCAAAGATACGTGCAGTAGTTTATGCTGAGGCGGGAGAGGCGCGGCGATCCATCTTTCATCGCCGAGCATTGGAGGCGCTACAAAAAGTGGCAGCGCCTGCGGCGGAACTGGCATATCATGCGTTGGCAGCCAGACTTGCGGAACCAGCGTTTCACTGGAGTCTGGCGGCGGGCGATGAGGCAATGCGGGTGGTGGCCGTGAGAGATGCCATCGTCCTCTACGAGCAAGCTCAGCATTTGCTGACAGAGCGTTTGCCAGGATTGAATTTGGAGACCACGATGGCCGCGTCTGAAATTGAGCATCTCTACCTTCATCTGGGCAGAGCATATGAACTAAATACCGCGTGGGAGAAGGCGCGGAGGGCTTATACCGCGCTACTTATGTATGCACAAGATACCTGCCAGCAGGTGATGGAGAGTTCGGCCCTCAACCACCTGGCGGCTCTGGCTGCACAGCAATGAAACAACGCTAATTCTACTTATTGGTACCCCAGGCCGTGACCATGCGTCCAGTAGATATACTGCCAGGTTGTTGGATCTCATGAAGAGCCTGCTGGTAGATCTGATCGTAGCTTATCTGGACGCGGACGCGTTCGTCGGTACTGGTGCGATCCTGGACGAAAGAGGTGCTTGGCTGTTCTTTCTGTGAATTTGATCGCAGAGACATGTTTCATCCTCTCTTTCTGCATAAGAATCTTTCGTTGTCTCTATTGTAGAGTATTTCCTTCTAAAAGAAAATTTCCATATTAATTCTGTTTTTACCGCAATATTCCACGCTTGGATTGATATGCGATCATGTGTACTACATCTCAATGTAGTGATTACGTAAACCAGATCAGGCTACAAAAGCCAGAATGTCACACACCTGTTCAGGTAAAGATCCATGGCCTGCCTGAAGAAAGGAGATCATTGCATGAATGGTCCCGCCAATACCTACATTTCGGATTTATCCTGATCTCACTTGCCAACTTGATAGTGATCATTCTCCTGCTTCTTATATCTTCGCGCTGGCTGTGATGTTGAGGTTGCCAGAAAAGCAGCACCTCTCCACGCTCGAAGCCATACAGCATCCTGGTGGAGCCGATGATGGGAAGATACCAAAGAAGGTGGTACTCTCATTAACTTAACCACGGCGATCTGTCCACGAGTGCGCAGCTGGGCGTCTCTGGAACATTTACTTCCTGACCATATGCCAGCATTTGTGCGCTCACCTGCCTACTTCTTCGGCGTGATCTCTCTCACAGTCTTGTGCTCTTAATTCTCTCCGGTATCATCCTGGCCGCCTTCTCGAATGCCGTGATGGCACGTCAATGCTGTCAGCCATTTTGTGTACAGCTGCATCTCTGTTGTGCCGAGGCGTTTTTCTTTTCGATGGCCTCCACCTGTGGACAACGTTTTTAAGGGGCATTACGGCATGATCGTAGGTTGTCGTGAGTATCGGGGGTGATTATCTTTCTGGCAGGCATCGGCTCCGCGTTTACGGATTACCCCTCCATGACCAACTTTAGTGCGCAATGGATTGCTGCTCAGGCAAAGTTGCGCTTAATTCCATCGGAGTGGGTGCCTTCTTCAATCTATTGAGCTTTGGCAGATGTATGGATTTCATATAGTAATTTTGAAGATTGTGCTTATCGCTCGGGCTGGTATACCTGGTACTGGTTCGCATCGGATATTTACATCCCTATGCGCTACAGTTGAGAAGAGAGTCGCCGAGCATCGCTCCGGTGAGGTGGCCGCGTAAAATCGGTTACTTCTACGTCATTGCGTCCACATCCTTACGACCAGGTCACCTATTATCGAGGTTACTAATGATGCTCTATGATCTCATCCACCAGGGATAATCCCCCTGGTAGTCATCTTCGCCCATCTCAATCATACTTGCTGATTCTCTATCCATCACCCAGATGAGCCACCGCTGACGATTTAGCAGTATGCCCATGTCAGAATCCGCTCAGTTTTGTCACCACCTGTTTGAAGGAGCTCAGCGCACCAGTATCATTGCCCAATATGAGCCGCCTTACAACAGAGAACCGGTTCTGTCCAGTCGCTTGGTCCAATCTCGTTCCAGCAAAGGGCTTTCATGAAATTCCCATCTATGTGGCGCACGTCTATGTTCTATCGATCTGCTCGAATGTCTCCACGCAGACCGATCCGCACTGGCGCCTGTTTACAGAAATTCAATCATGCATTACTGATAGCAACAAGCCGTCTAAGATAGTTATATGAAGCATCGGGAAAGCATAGGTATCGCTGGCCATGTGTTATGCCAATGAGCCGACCCTGGTAACGCTGCCTACAATGACGGTCCTTTGCTGATCTTAAGCCGGCGGTGATTGATGGCTTGTTCCTTCTTAGTGCGTTTCTACCAGAATGCTTTTACCAAACCGTTGCTCTCTTTGTCTGGGATTCCCTGTCAAAGAAAGCCACGCAATTCAACCTGCTGGTTCCCAGTGGGGTGTCATGAACGAGACCGGCAACTATCCGCAAGCGTGCTCCGCCTCTACACCTTCTGTAACCAATACCCCATATAACACTTCAAGCTGAACGCGGACGCGTTGTCTTGCTCACGATCGGTATTCTCACCGCCATACTGGTGTTTTTCCCTATCCTGCCTTACGTCAATGGTCTGCTGTTCTTTCTCGTAATCATCGCCTGATCTGCGTGAGTATTCTCACTATTCTCAGTATAGTAAGACTTTTCATGAGGTACCTGTCGAGCCTAATGTAACGTACTAGTCCGTTTGCAATAAGAAAAGTCCCTTATTCAAAAGGGTAACGACAAATGCATAGGGCTGATCTTATTAAGATCAGCCCGGATTTTACTTTTTGCTTGCTGGTTAGTTGTATTGAGCCTTATTGTGTTGCTGGCACTTTTCGATGATTAAAGTACTGAATTCCTTCATTACATCACCGGAAGTTGCTGCACGCGTCTGGGCAAGACGCAGGTAGTAGTCTGTTTGCTCACCAGTCAGCGGGACCGTATACTCAACACCGTTCTTTCCAACAACAGTTATCAGCTTTTCCATGAAAAACTTCCTTTCAGACGTTCAGTCTTGTTCACTAAAAAAGATCTACGGACAAGAGATTTCGTGATCGTCTGCATTGTCGAACGAGCGGGACTCCCTCACTTCTTTTTTATAGGCCATCGCCAGTGATGTTAGTGTATTTACAACACTATTGTATCAGGTATGAGAGCAATATGCAAATTTTGGAGAGGTAGTTGCGGGAGAAATGTCTTTTGCCCCTTTTTTCGTCGTAAATAACTATTCTGCTAGTGTATAAGTGCTAGTCTTTTATGAGCTATACTACATTATTCACTCTATTCTCATGGAAAAGATAACCATGAGAATATAAACTCTGCTTTTTTCTTTGTCAATTGATTCTGTATCAGGGGAATGTATGAAACGCCAATTTTATACTCAGTATACGGTTCGCTATGATGAAGGCGATTGCTATGGGCTGATGAAACCAGCCGCGTTTGTCCGTTATATGCAGGATATTGCTGCTTTAGATGCTGAGGATGTGCAGCTTGAAGGAGAGGGGAACTGGATTGTTAAGAGGTCGGTCATCTCCTTTGCCGCGCCGATACCGGTACATACGCCCTTGAGCGTAAAAACCTATGGGATTGGTTTCACGCGTATCACGGCGCAACGGGCGTATGATGGCTATCTTGTGGGCCAGGAAGAGGGGAAGCCAGTGGCATCCGCGCGAACGCTCTGGGTCTATCTGGATAAGCGAGGTCGTCCAGCGCGTTTACCTGAAAAGACGGCGGAGATCTGGTTACCGGATGGTCCTGAAGCGCAGATCTCTGAGATGTCCTGGCCAGCATTTCCCAAAGCGAACCTGAGCGGCTGGAGCATATAATCCGTTTTTCAGATACCGATGTGATGAAACATCTCAACAATGCAACCTATATCGAGATTCTGGACAACGCCGGGTGGGAAGCCTATACAAAAGCTGGCTTCGCCCCGGAGAGTGCGGAGATGAATGCGCTTGACTACGATATTGAATATCTAGAGAGCGCTCGTTTAGGTGAGCGGCTAGAAATTCAGACCTGGCTGGAACTAGCGCCGCGTGTGGACCAGGAGTTTATGCGCTTACAACAGGTAACGCGCGATGGTATTGTATTGGTGAAGAGCCGCTCTCGTTGGCGCTGGCATCTGCGCTAAGCCTTGACCAAACTTCAATCTCAGAGCGGTTCCGAGAGATCCTTCACTAAAAAAGAGGAGCATGATGAATTTGCCTATTCGACGTTTCTCTCCTGATGATATGGAAGAAGTGGTTCAATTATCCCTGTTAGCATGGATGCCCGTTTATCACTCATTCGAGCAAGTGCTGGGCACCAAAATCTATTCACTGCTTTTTCCAGATTGGAAAATGACCCAGAGAGCAACCGTTGAAACGATTTGTAGTGAGCAGGAGAAAACGCTTGTGTGGGTTCAGAAGAGATGGAATCATTACGGGGTTTATCGCTATACCTTAAATAGCCAGGAAAACGGCCAGGATAACACGGGAGAAGTTGAATTGCTTGCTGTGCATCCTGATTATCAAAACCAGGGCATAGGGACGGAATTGAACCATTTCGCGCTCGAAAAGATGAAAGAAAGCGGTATGAAACTCGCCATTGTGGCGACAGGTGGAGATCCTGGTCATGCATCCGCTAGAAGAACCTATGAAAAAGCCGGGTATACTGCTTTACCAGTAACTGGTATTATCAAGACTTGTAGAAGTGGAATCGCTCCAATACCAATGGCAAAGAGGAACCGACTCGCAAACAACGCAAATCTTGTTTGCGGGTAGGTTCCACTTCAAAAGAGCTAATAGGCGTGTTCTCAGTCAGGAAAATTTCCTGAGCTACTGCCTATGGTATAGGGAGTAGACATATTGTACATAATCATCATATCCATCCCCCAATTAGCGTGTAGTAGATTATGGCAGTGGAGCATCCAGATGCCGGGATTGTTGGCTATGAAGGCGATCTCATAGCTATCATGCGGGTGAATATTGATCGTGTCCAGGTGAATTGGACTACCCGTTAGAGGCTTTTCCGTTGTGCGTCAGGACGGTGAAGGTATGGCCATGCAGATGCGATGGGATGAACGAGATCGCTCTGGTTGTCCAGTTGCAAGCGGACCAGTTCCCCATAGTGGACCATAATCATATCGGTATGAGGAAACACTTTCTTATTAAATGTATAAAATCGTGCCAGTACGGCCCATAGAATTGCCCATTGCGGTTCCCAGAACAATAGGGTAAGTTGCTTCAAAGTGGCTTTGTACCGTAATAGGATCTGGTGCAGGTTGACCATAACTGGTGAGATTAAACCAGTGTGCGTTGACGGCTGGTAAAGCCGCTGATAGTTTACTCTCGCCGAAGGTTACGGCTGGGGTTTGTTGGTAGTACTGATTGTCGGCAGAGGTGACCAGGGCGACATTGCCATGTGCGGGCATCTGAAAAAGCAGATCGTAGCGCTGAGCCGCACCGATAGGGAGTGGGATCTCATTCAGTTGTTGAGGTTTGTTGATATCCAATGTTTATTGAGAGACACGACCTGGAAAGGCGTCCCCAGCAAGGTCACTAGATGCTGATTGCTAGACGTATTGACAATGCGTAGGCGCACCCATTGCCCTGACTGTGCCGATTTGTTGAGGGTACCTGCTGTATTATCAATAACGAATGTCTGCCCGTTATTGCTAACCCAGTCATGGAGAGAGACCGCCATGTCCAGATCGGCATGAATAGCGGGGGGAGTGGGATACAACAATGATAGTGCCGTAGAGACCACCGGTGGTCTCGGCATAGCTGAACTGGTGGGAATGATACCAGTAGGTGCCGGGATCTTTTGCCAGAAAACGATAGATGTAGGACTGCCCAGGCTGAACTGCATCCTGTGTAACGCCAGCCACACCATCTGCCGAATTGGGGACATCTATGCCGTGCCAGTGAATGGTCACACCAAACGAAAGATGATTGACCAGCGTCACCACAACCAGGTCTCCTTGCTGCACACGGAGCGTAGGACCGGGGGCTGTACCGTTAAATGTCCAGGCGGCGATTTTCTCCGCTGAGCCAATCGAGATCTGGGCAGGCTCGGCGACCAGTGTAAAATGTTTCTCAGATCTGGCCGTCGATGGCGCTTGCTAGATTTGTAAAATGGACTGTAGGTGCTCCAGACATACCCATATTTAAAGCCACAGGAATCTCTGGGCTGCTCGGAATTGGCGGCGTAGCTAGCTGCGTGACGAGATACCCCCGAGAACGGGGATTGGTTGCCGGCTGGGTGGTGGACCTGAAGAGGGTAAAGCCACTGGCCAGTATAAGAACGAGAGCGGTGAGGACAAACAAGACCGAAAGAAAAGAGATCTTTTTTGGTTGATGCTGCTTTATATCTATTGTCATATATCTGCTCCTTTTTTTCTTTCAAGTCGATTTTCTTATAGTCTTAAGAGGGAAGTAGAAACTATTCAAAGTCACAATGCATAATTATCACTATAATCACTGAACAATGATTGTCAGAGTCATGCCCGTATGAATTGAGCAATAGAGATGATAAGTACCAGCGGTTGTAAAGGGGCCTATCTCTAGACTCTGACCATTAATCGTCTGTTGATTCACTTTGGGTGCGCCTGCCTGCTGCTCTGTTTGTGGCTGGCCATTGGCCCACTCACCATTTGACAGAATATGTTCAAAGTTGCCGTCATCTACGAGCGTAAGTTTTGAGCCTTTAGGAACCGTTACGAGGATTGGAGAAAGCTGGTAATCCCCATGTGAACTGTAGGCACACCATTGCTGCTGGTCGCGGCACTGGCAGTACTTAGCGTAGGACCAAAGCTACCAATCAGAATTGCCCCTAATAAAAGCCCAATAGCTAATGAGAGCGCATGAGAAAACCAGCGCGGCGTATGCGGCACCTGCTGACGGTAATTTAAGATGGTTGCAACAATGCCTGAAGCGAAGGTAAGCAGCATACCCCAGAAGAGAATAACGATCACAATAAAGATGATGTAGGAGAGTTGCCAGGGATTATAGGCATCCTTCGGGTGGGCCAGATGATAGAGAGGAAACGCTGATTGGGCTACAAAGGCATACATGCAGAAGCTACAGATCAGGCTACCAAGCAGCGGAGCCCAGCGAATCCCACTAGCAACCAGGCCAGCAATAAGAAACATCAAGATGCTAACGATAAGCAAAACCGTACTTTTGGCAACAAAAACGGCAAGCAGAGTCAGAAAGATAGTCAACAGTAGTAAGACAGTCGTCACAAGCTGGCTAAAGATCGTCAGCGGGCGGCGAGAAAAGTGAAATGTGTAAGAGATTGTTTTATCCATAATTTTTAGACCTCCTGGTAGGTATGTAAAACTGTTTTGTATTTGTGTTGATGCTTCAAGTATAGAGCCAGAGGGGAGTTGAGGGGATGCACCTGTGGATGTGACAGATACCGACTGGAGGCCTATTTGAGGGATCTCTCTCATGAGACTACCTGAGCTTTGAATGAGATCAAAAGAAGCTCATTCTTGTAGACGTGGAGGAGGGCCAACGTAACGGGCACGAGGGCAAATCACCTGATCCGCCTGATACTGTTCAATACTATGACCGATCCAACCGATAGAGCGTCCTAAGGCAAAGAGCGCAATCGCGCCGCCGGGAGGGAGATTCAGCGTGTGGGCCAGGGTGACAAGGCCAAAAAATATCGTAGGTCGTTCGCCGAGCAAGTTGTATGTCTCCTCTGTGATACGTTGCGCCAGAAGGACAGTCAAGGCTTGGGGATAGGTTTGAGCGGTCAGTTCAAGCAGCAATTTTCCGCGTGGATCGCCTGTCGGATAGAAAACAGAGCCAAACCCAGGAACCACTTCTCCGATCCAGGGATAGCTTCTCCTCGTTTTAGCAGACTGATCATTGACGAGCGAACATTGGCAGAGGAGTCCGTTTCCCGCAAAAACGCTTCAATGCGTTCTGTCTGTCCGGCGTGCTTGATTCCCTGGAGAGCCGATAACCCGGAAGAGATAACGGCATAGGGTGTTGAACCAGCTGAAGCGACGCAGCGGGCGGTAAAGGATGTAACATTGAGCTCCTGATCAGCACAGAGAATAAGGGCCGCCGTCAATAAAGCCGCGGCCTGCTCGTCGTGAGGTACCCAGCCCTGTTGGAGTGTCTGGGCAATGCTTTGTCCTTGCATCGTATATTGTTGATCAACGGTCACGGTGGTCAAGAGTTGTAGGATACGAGCACCTGTCTGCGCGACGGCCTCTGGACGCAGATCATAGGCAGCAATGTCATCGAAGGCAACCAGGGGGAGACAGATCTGAAACGCCTCCAGCGGAGTCAGCCCATTGAGATGAGAGCGTATTTTTTGATAGCGAGCAAGCATCCTCTCTGGTAGCACGCGTAAGAAAAGGGAATGCTCTTTTGAGAAATCCCCTGTCCAGATGAGGGAAGCGACCTGCTCAATAGAGTGAGTTGTAGCCAGTGTGAGGGCATTGTAACCTCGATAGTAGAAACAGTCATCTGTAATCATCGTAATAGCGGATTCCATCACTGGTGTTCCAGCCTGCATTGCGCCGGAAGCGACTTTATCTGGGTGATGAAGTTCGCCCTTGCGTTTTTTGAGACGTTGTACATCTTCCAGAGGATACCAGCGGTTGCGTTTCTTTCCATCACCTGCTTGTGAGCGGATTAATCCTCGACTTACATAGGCATAAAGTGTTTCCAGGCTAATTCCTAATTCATCGGCAGCTTCCTGAGCGGTCAGATACTGATTTTCTCTCATGGCCTTCACTTTTTATTTATAGAGGGAAATCTTTTCCCATGTCCTTCCGGGTTTTCGTAGTAGGATACTATACATTGATTTAATCATCAACATTGATGTTTTTAAGCAGATATTGTTGCTCCTATATCCTATAAAGGGTTGATTTTTTAAATCAAGATTGACAGCATAAAATCTTTCATGTTACAACCTCAGTAACGAGATAAATACTCATTAGCCATCGAGTTCCGCCTCAGCTCATACCGATACAGAAGTATAGGACGGGAGTAGATACGTGAATAGACAAATGGGACCGCTCAGTGATTTTCGGGTATTAAAACTCGGCAACCTGATTGCCGCGCCCTATGCCGGGCGACTCTTCGCCAAGTTTGGAGCCGAAGTCATCAAGGTTGAGCGGCCAAGAACGGGTGATGAGCTGCGCCAGTGGCGTCTTGCGCGTGGCAAAACCTCTCTCTTCTGGTCCTTACAAGCACGAAATAAAAAATCAATTACCTTAGACCTGCATACATCAGAAGGACAAGACATTATCCTTCAGTTGCTACCTCACATAGATGTCGTGATTGAAAACTTCCGTCCGGGCACGCTAGAGAAATGGAATCTTAGCCATGAGGTCATGAAAGCGGTTAACCCGGATATTATTTTAGTGCGCATCTCTGGCTATGGACAGACAGGTCCATACCGGGACCGGACCGGTTTCGGCGGGATAGCTGAGGCGATGGGAGGACTACGCAACCTGACGGGCTATCCAGATCGCCCGCCGACGCGGCTGGGAATCAGTCTGGGGATTCGCTGGCAGGCATGTTTGGCGTCATTGGCGCTTTAATGGCGCTGCTGCACCGCGAACGTCAGCGCCAGCAAGAACATAACGGCGCTGAGACAACTTCTTCAGTCGGGCAGGAACCAGCAGTAGCAATCCCAGCAGGATATGGACAGGTCGTTGATGTGGCATTATATGAAGCTGTTTTTGCCGTTGCCGAATCGCTTCTCCCCGAATATGATGGCTATGGTGTGATTCGCCAGCGTACAGGAAACATCCTGCCGGGGCTGACACCTTCTAATATTTATGCCTGCAAGCAAGAGAAATGGGTAGTGATTGGAGGCAATGCAGATGGCGTTTTCAAACGACTGATGCGGGCGATTGGGCGACCCGACCTTGCAGAAGAGCCGCGTTTTGCTGACAATGTTGGCAGAACAGAGCAACGGGAGTTTCTCGATGGCGTGATCTCCGACTGGACAGCCCGCTATACGCTCGACGAGGTAATGGCGACCATGATCGAGGCCGGCGTACCTGCTGGCCCTATCTATGATGCGGCAGATATTGCCAATGATCCTCACTTCAGGGCGCGCGCCATGATTGAAGATCACGAGATCAGTATCGAGCCAGAAGAAGAAGCTCAAAGGGTGCGCTTTCCAGGTATTATCCCCCGGCTCAGCGAAACACCAGGTGAAACACAATGGCTTGGCCCCGCCCTGGGCGCACACAACGAGGAGGTCTATGGTCAGTTCCTTCATTTCACGCCTGAGCGGTTGGCGCAACTCAGGCAGGATGGTGTGATCTAGCGCGTCTCGATAAAAGGGGTTCATATGAATAGCGGTGCGACAATGCAACTACCCAGGCAGGTAATAGTGACCGATGTCGTTGCTCGTGATGGTTTTCAGAACGAAGATCGTATTATCGGGACTCAGGACAAGATAGAGGTGATCAAAGGACTTGTGCGAGCAGGTGTGGTCTCTATTGAAGTGACCTCTTTTGTGCATCCCAGGGTAGTTCCCCAACTGGCCGACGCCGCAGAGCTCCTGGCTCAGCTACCACGGTATCCAGGAGTGATCTATAGTGCGCTCATCCCTAACAAAAAGGGAGCCCAACGTGCCCTGGCGGCTGGAGTGACTGAACTCCATCTCGTCGTTTCGGCCAGCGAAAGCCATAATCGCGCCAACCTGAATCGCAGTGTCCAGGAATCACTCGTGCAACTGGCAGAGCTCTGTTCTTATGTCTACAGTGAAAATCCCCAGATCGACCTGGTAGCTACCATCGCGACAGCTTTCCACTGTCCATTTGAAGGTCGTACCTCTCTAGCGCGGGTCTTCTGGATAGTTGAGGAACTAATCAGCATGGGGATACGTCGGATCAGCCTTGCGGACACCGATGGAGCCGCAAACCCGCTTCAGGTCTGGCAGACCATCGAAGCAGTCAAAGAACGATTTTCAGAGATTACATGGAGTCTTCATCTGCACAACACACGGGATATGGGTTTAGCGAATGCTCTGGTCGGCCTGCAAGCCGGGATTACCCAGTTCGATGCTTCACTTGGCGGCATTGGTGGTTGTCCTTTCGCGCCAGGGGCGACGGGGAATATCTCAACTGAAGATCTCGTACATATGTTGCATGAGATGGGGATAGAAACCGGCATCGATCTTGCTTTGTTATTAGCGGAAGGAAAGAAGCTACGTCCACTTATCGGTCACGAGCTATCCTCCCATGTTGCTAGAGCAGGGACCGCAAATACTCTGCACTCGTTAGCAGGAGTCACGTTTGCCGATTCACGCAGATAGCATTTGTGGCATCGGCGTCTTGTATAAAATATATCTATAGCAGTCAATAGAAAAGGAGATGCATATGCAGGTAGTCCAGACACCAGTGGCCGGAGAAGTGCGCCACTATCAGATGCTTATCGGGGGGGAGTGGGTAAATGCCCGATCGGGCCGAACCTTTGAGAGTATCAATCCCTATACAGGCAAGGCCTGGGCAACCGTACCAGAGGCAGACGTAGCAGACGTTGATGCCGCTGTGCGGGCAGCTCGCGCCGCCTTCGATGAGGGGCCGTGGGGACGTATGACCGGTACCGAACGGGCCAGATTGATGCGCCAATTTGCCACCGTCCTGGCAGAGAACGCCGAGCATCTCGCTATTGTAGAGAGTACAGATAACGGCAAACTCATTCGCGAGATGGCGGGACAGCTCAAATCCTTAGCTGAATGGTATTACTACTTCGCGGGTGCGGCAGATAAACTTGAGGGAGAGACAATTCCTGGCGATAAAGCGAACTTTTTTGTCTACACGCGGCGCGAACCAATTGGAGTCGTCGCAGCCATTACTCCCTGGAACTCGCCCCTGTTGCTGCTCAGCTTCAAGCTAGCCGCAGCTCTGGCCGCAGGTTGTACGTTTGTCGTCAAGCCGTCAGAGCATACCTCGATATCAACGCTTGAATTTGCGCGTCTTTTTGCTGAAGCTGGTTTTCCTCCTGGAGTCTTCAATGTCATTACAGGCTATGGTGCAGGCACAGGGAGTCCACTTGTGAGCCATCCTGGGGTAGATAAGGTCGCATTCACAGGTTCGACAGCAACCGGCATTCGCGTAATGAAAAATGCCGCCGACCATCTTGCACGTGTCAGCCTGGAACTGGGTGGGAAGTCGCCCAACATCGTCTTTGCCGACGCCGACGAGGGGACCGTAAACGGCATTATTTCGGGTATCTTCGCTGCCAGTGGTCAGACCTGTATTGCAGGCTCGCGTCTTCTCATCGACGCAAGTATCCATGATGAAGTTGTCAGTCAGCTTGGCGAACGAGCGCGGGCCATCAAACTGGGCAATCCATTAAAGATGGAGACAGAGATGGGGCCAGCCGCCTTCAAGGGTCAGCAAGAAAAGATCAAAAGTTATATCGACATTGCCCAGGAAGAGGGGGCGCAGCTGGTCTGCGGCGGCCATATTCCCACCGATCCAGATCTGGTGAATGGATTTTTCGTTGAGCCAACCATCTTCACTCATGTAGAAAACAGTATGCGCGTGGCTCAGGAAGAGATTTTCGGTCCTGTGCTCTCTGTGATCCCATTTCATACTGAAGAAGAAGCTATCCGTCTGGCTAATGATACGCGCTATGGTCTGGCCGCTGGCATCTGGACACGAGATATCCGTCGTGCTCACCGTGTTGCCCATGCCCTGCGCGCGGGGACCATCTGGATCAATTCGTACCGGACACTTTCCTTTAATGTGCCATTTGGTGGGTACAAATTGAGCGGAATAGGGTCCGAGAACGGTCTCGCCAGCATCCACGAATACATGCACACCAAATCCGTCTGGGTCGAGCTCTCCGGCCAGACTCGTGATCCCTTCAAACTTGGTTGATGGGATGAGTGATTGCGCTGGCGTCGTTGCCAGAAAGCAGTAGCAGTACATACAGAGAGTCAAAGCAGTAGTTAAGCGTCTCCCCTGAATGTGTGGGGGTCGCACGATCTCTCATTGATGAGTGTTTCACAAAGGAGAATAAACAATGCCTCTCGATCCTCAAGCCCAACAGTTAATAGAGCAGATGACAGCGCTGGGTTTTGTCTACACCCCGGACATGACCGTCACCAAAGCTCGTGAATTGGTAAAAATGATGCAGGCGTCCCGTGGTGAGCCAGAACCAGTTGCCAATGTTGAAGACCGCATTATCCCCGGTCCAGAGAGCGAAATTACCATCAGGATCTATACACCGCAAGGAAGTGGCCCTTTCCCCATACTGGTATTTTTCCATACAGGTGGTTGGCAGGTTGGCAATCTTGATATCCAGGACCCAATGTGTCGGCGTCTGACAAACTTGGTAAGATGTATCGTTCTCTCAGTGGATTATCGCCTGGCCCCCGAATTCCCCTTCCCGGCGGCAATAGAAGATAGTTATGCCGCGACCCAATGGGCAGCGGCCCATGCCGCTGAGTTTCATGGCGACCCTGCCCGTATTGCCGTTAGTGGCGATAGTGCGGGCGCAAACATGGCCACGGTTGTTGCACAGATGGCGCGAGACCGAAAAGGTCCCAGCTTGCTTTTTCAACTGATGATTTGTCCGGCAACAGATTTCAGATTGAGCAGTGCCTCTATGGAGGAATTTGCCGAGGGCTATAGTTTAACTAAAGCACAAATGCTCTGGATCGCGAATAATTATCTGCCCAATGTCGCGGATAGAACCAATCCTCTGGCCTCGCCACTGCTGGCCTCGGACCTTTCCGGTCTGCCTCCTGCATTAATCATCTATGCAGAGTATGATATTTTGCGCGATGAGACCGAGGCGTATGCCGCCCGCTTGAAAGAGGCCGGAGTGCCGGTCAAAGCTTCCCGCTACGATGGCATGATTCACGATTTTCCAGACCTCTTTGAGGAACCGGGAAAACGGGCCTTCGCTGAAATTGCTTCAGCCTTACGAGCAGCTTTCAACTTAGAAGTAGTAGCATTATAGACGTACAGGTACTGGACGAGTTGCGCCATTCGTGATACACTAAAAAATGTAAATTACCAAATATAACCTTTTATACCTGTTTCTCAGCAGTGCCCATATGTGCCATGCGGCTGATTCATTTTTCAGGAGCGGCCCATATTTCAGAGAGCAGAACGGAGGCGGTTTCCTATGTCAGAAGAATATCTTTCTCCCAGTGGCAACACCTACTTTATTCAAGATAGCCCAACGGAACCTATCCGTTTGTATGAACAGGACCGGCTGCTTACTCAGTTGTTAGGGGGAATCCTCCCTGAGCAGGCAGATCCTACCGCTTTTCTCGCGCCAATGGAGAGCGTGCTAGATATGGCGTGTGGTACAGGTGGATGGGCGATGCATCTTGCTCAAACGGCTCCACATCTGGAAGTAGTCGGCTTTGATATTGATGAGCCAATGATTGCATACGCCAACACGCTTGCCAGGAGTGGTCTCCTCTCCAATGCCCGTTTTGAGGTAATGGATGCCTCAGGCCCCTTAGACTATCCTGACAACTATTTTGACCTGGTCAATGCACGCTACTTTTCAGTTGTTCCCAAAAAGACCTGGATGGCTGCTCTGAGAGAAGTCATGCGGATTACCAGGCCTGGCGGCTGGATTCGCTTAACGGAAGCGGAGAACAATGGTCTTACCACGAGTCCTGCTTTTGAGCGTCTCACCGGACTGCTCATGCAATCCATCAAGCAGCAAGGGATCGGCTTTTCGGCGGATGGACGTAGTACCGGAACCACATTAGTTCTAGCGCATACACTTCGCAAAGTGGGCTGTCAGCATGTGCAGATGCGTCCGTTCGTCATAGATTGGTCCGTTGATACACCTGCCTATCGCCCAATCGCAAAGGATCGCACGATCTTTCTGCAACTCATGATCCCGCATCTGGTTGCAAACAACCTGCTCACTCAGGAGGAGGGCGAGCGGCTCTATCAACAGGTGGAGCAAGAGTTGCTGGAGGATGATTTTTGTGCTCATTGGTATTACCTCACTGTCTGGGGCCAGAAGCCGCTCTCTGTGGAGGTCTAATTTATCGGGCAAAGAGAGTCAGGGAGCGTAGTAGATTCGAGGGGTTTAGAACAAATTTTCTCTGTTCTTTCAAATTCGATGAATATCATGATCCTCCGCGAGTAGCGATCCTGTCCAGTAACTCTGTCAGGAAAAGCCGCTCTCCGTCTGTCAGTGACTTCACTTCCGGGAGCGCAGCTTTGAGCGTAATCGCTGCCGTTTCAGCTCCTGGCTTGTTTGATGTAGGTAAATCGTTGGTAATCGCGGCTATGACCGCTTCGCATGCATCTTGCGCGAGTCGAAGATCTCGCTGTTCTTCAGGCATCGCCAGGAGAGCGAGAACGGCCCCGGTGCTCGCTGCATACACTAACTCGACGGCTTGTTTTTCAGTGACTCTCAATCGGCCTGCAAGCGCTATCTGATGGATCGTCTCCCCGAGACGCTGCTGGACCTTTTGAGTCACTGGAGAAGGGAAGCCGGGTCGCGGATCACCGACCATTAAAGCATACAGGATGGGATTCTCAAGTCCGTATATGGTATGGTGCTCCCAGGCTTTTCTCAAATTTCCAAGTGGATCTGGGCCATATTTCTGCGCTTTCTTTGTCTTGAAAGCCGAGACATAGCTGTACTCAACCACCGCATCTAACAACCCTCGTTTGTCGCCAAAAAGTCGATACAGCGTGGGAGCCTGTATTCCCGCAGCATCTGCTACCGCCCGCGTCGTCAAAGCGTCGCGTCCGCCTTCTTTCAAAAGCTGCAATGCAACCTCAATGCTTCGGGTTCGTACATCTTCCTGGGAGGCGTGAACATCCTCTTGAGAGACCTGCTTTATCTTTTTCATCTCTTCCATTCTCACGTATTTTTGTTATCAAACGCTATCAGCCGTTTCGCTTCGACGAAATACCTTGTCAGTCATCCTATGACAATGCAGCTACAAAGATGTCTCTCTCTGTGAGACAAGCCTTCCACTCTCTCGTGGAAATGCTGCAAGCCGTCTTCCCGCCACTCTTCTCAGCATGATATCATTGATAACGGATATTGACAACGCTGATAACAGTATGATAACATTTCCATGTTAGCAAAGATATCATTTTTATGTTAGCATAGATAACGGAGGAATACGTTATGCAGAGCATAAACGTCGCTTTAACCCCTGACCCAAAGAAAGAAACAGGAATACAACGGGGAAGGGATCATGTGCGCATAGGCAGAGCTGCGAACATTCCGGTTCCTGTAGCGACTCCAGTCGTTACCGTCAGCCCAGTCGTGCTCTCAGTTCCGGCTCGCCTCGTGGATTTACAGATAAAAGTGTCCGCACCGACCATCGGGCACAACCTTCCTCTGATCCTGCTCTCGCACGGCGGAGGAACATCGAATAATCTCTCTTCGCTCCACGGCTTCAGTCCTGTCGTCGATTTTTGGGCTGCGCATGGCTTTGCCGTCATCCAACCCACTCATCTCACTTCTAAAAGCCTGGGCTTTGATCCAACAACTCCTGGGGCACCTTTATTCTGGCGATCTCGCATTGAAGATATGAACCACATTCTCGATCACCTTGATGTCATTGAAGAGGCTGTTCCTCAAATCAAGGGACGGCTTGATCGAAGTCGCGTGGCAGTCGTTGGACACTCATTCGGTGGCCAGACAGCAAGCATGTTGCTGGGAGCACAGTTTACCGATGATGATGGAACTGTCGTGTATCTCCCCGATACCCGGATCAAAGCAGGGGTATTGCTCGCCACGACTGGTGCTGGTGGCGATCATCTCGGTCCGGCTGTCGCTCACTATGCCTGCCTTCGCACCGCTCGCTTCGCTGAGATGACCACGCCAACGCTCGTCGTGGTGGGCGACAAAGACAACGAGCCACAACTCACTTCTCGGGGTGCCAGTTATCATGCCGATCCCTATTTTTTAAGCCCAGGACCAAAGAGCTTGCTGACTCTGTTTGGTGGAGAGCATATGCTCGGCGGAATAACGGGATACGATGCGGCTGAGACTACTGACGAGAACCCTGAACGAGTGGCGACGATCCAGCGGTTGACTCTCGCCTATCTCCGGAGCACGCTTTACGCTGGAGATCCCGCGTGGTCTGAGGCATGTGCTGCATTTGCAGATCTCAAAGAACTGGGTCATATCGAAAGCAAATGACGTTCGGTATTACAATTTAGAGTACGCTCTAAGTCAAGAGGTAGTATTATGAATATTACAGAGTTTGTTTGCTTTAAGAAGAAGGTAAAAAGAGAGGCTGTTTTTAAAGCATTTGCTGAGAAGCGTTCTTTGCGGGAATAAATCTGACTCTTATTGTCCAATGATACGTATTGTTTTTATCCTGTTATCGTCTTAGCAGGCGATGAGAAGTAATCCCCATCGCCTCATCTCAAAAGCGAACATGGTGGGGTGTATCGTTAATCGCCTGGAATGGCGTCTTCATTCAGGAAGAGGGTCACGGGGATATTGCCGCGTGTGGCGTTAGAATAGGGGCAGACCGCATGAGCCATCTTTACAAGTTTCTCACCAACCGCGCTATCCACTTCAGGGATGTGGATATGGAGCTCGACTTCGAGACCAAATGAACCGCCTGCTGTGGGGCCTATGCTGACCTTGCCCGTCACCGTCGACTGACTCGCATCAACGTGCTGACGGCGAGCGGCGATCATAAGCGCGGATTGAAAGCAGGCCGCGTAGCCCGCAGCAAAAAGCTGCTCAGGATTTGTACCCACTCCACCAGCTCCGCCCATCTCTTTAGGAACACTTAAATTGGCTTCAAAAGCACCATCGGAAGATCGAACCTGACCTTCTCTACCCCCTGTCGCTGTCGCCTCGGCTGTATAGAGTATTTTCATCGAAAATCCTTTCATCGAAAAAAGTCGTTATGTATCTTTAGATCATTGTAGGCGTTTGTGAGCCTGGTTGCAAGAAATATCAATTCGTAATATTCGGTCTTCCAGGGAAGAAACTCCTCTATGTTGTGGAAGAAGTCAAGAGGCCAATTTGTGGCTAATCTCTTGTAGGTTCTCATCGCCAGCCAGGTAGACGCGATTGCGCCCGGCATGTTTTGCATGATACATAGCTGCATCAGCGGCTTCGATCAAGACTTCGCGTGTTGTGCCATGCTTTTGATACATCGCAACGCCGATACTGGCAGTGACAGAGAGGGATTTTGTAGCGGGCTGTCCAGCTTCCTCTCCCTCCCAACTACAAGGTTCTTCTGTAAGGGCAAACCGCAGACGTTCGGCTATCTGCCTGGCCTCGTCCTCATTGGTATCGGTCAAGACCATCGCAAATTCTTCACCGCCATAGCGGCCAACGAAGTCTTCGTCTCGCAAATTCTCTTCTAGCCGATGTCCAACTTCACGCAGAATAGCATCCCCAGCCCGGTGTCCCCAGGTATCATTAATGCGTTTGAAGTGATCGATGTCGAGAAACAGGATAGCGCAGATCGTCTGTATATCTCGGCAACGGGCCAGTGAATCCTCGATATGGCTCATAATCGTGCGATGGTTGGGCAAGCCGGTAAGTGGATCAGTAGTTGCTAATGCGGCCAGGCGTGTGTTCGCTAGATTCAAAGCTTCATGTTCTTGTTGAAGTCGCTCATGTAAGCGCTGAAGTTCTTGTGCATTGCTTAACTCATCGCGTTGGCGTTGTGTCTCCTCAAGGAGTCCCACCAGAGTATCGAGCATCGTATTGGTCGCAACCGAAACGTCGGTGATCTCGTCACGCCCGCGTTCATCCAGGCGAGCGTCAACCTCGCCATTGGCAATAGCCTGGACAACCGTGCGGAGTTTTTGTAAGCGTTGTACCAGCGTGTTGGAGATAAGCCAGCCGACGAGGCCAATTCCCAGCAATACACCGAGCATGGCGAGAAGCGTACTGTTCAGCAACCTATTTGTCTCAACAGTAGCAGCATCCTGGAGAGAGTTTCCCAGATTACCATTGAAGTTAGTGAGCACCTGAAGATCCCTCGTTACATCGGTAAAAGCAGTTGTTGCTTGCGTTAGAATAAGCAATTGAGCTGGAGTGAGACGACCAGCAACAAGTGTCGGAGCCTGGGATTGCTCTGTCATGATCAGATTAAGCGCTTGTTCCTGGATAGAGCGGTAGGTCTGCCAGGATTGGAGGATACCTTCCGAATAGATCAGCTGATCTTCGATCTGTGAGCCATGCCCTGCTTCTTTAAAAAGAGCCACCAGTTCAGGAGAGTCTTTAATCAGATCCTGTTTATAATAGGTAACGAACGTTGTATTTACCTCAACTGAGAGCGCTTGTATTGTCGCCTGATCGTCTTTAAGGATACTCATTTTCGGTTGTGGTTGAGCTGCATAAGTAGCAGCCCGTGCAAGATCGGTCTGCATCTGTTGCATCGAGATTGTTTCTTTGGAGAGTGAGGTATATGCATTGAGAAGGCTGCGGCAGAAGTTAGCCTCTTGTGTCAGGCGTTGCTGATTCTCGGTCCCTACACTTCCCAGAATGATCGCAGCGATAAGGGCAGGTATGAGAAATCCCAGCGTTAATCTTCTGCCAATAGGAATATTTAATAGAGGATTCACAATCGGATACTTCCCCCAGGAAAATCTTTGTCTTACCTGTCTAGTAAGTGATTTCTGATGCGAACGTTGCTCTGATTGTGAATTCCCAGAAAATAGAGTCTGGCTAGAGAAGGATAGCCTCTTCTTCGATAAACGCATGCGCATTGACCTCACTTTCGCATACCTATACTCAACTTAAGATGCGAGTGTGGCCGCCTTGCCGTACCAGGTTACTCAGGCGACTGCAAAGAGACAGAAATCTCTGCTGAAGATCTGTCTCTCCAAAACAGAAGTGATGCATCTCTTTACTTCTCTATCGGCAGACCATTCAATACCAGTAGTCGATGCTACTTTGAAATTTTTGCTTGATAGATCTTCACGGAAAAGCTGGTTTGGGAAATTCTGGTCTGGCGGATGAGGATGAGATAGGGTAGACTGGGATAAGTACGCCCTTCTGCCACTGAGAGAGATAAGCTTGTGCAAGAATATTCTGCCCGGTGGCATCGAATTTTACCGGCCCCTGAACACAATGGAAGGTTGTGTTTGAGTGTAATTCAGCAATGAGTTTTGTATTATTAAAGCTCTTTATGTTTGTAACTGCCTGCGCTACAACCTGTCCTACTGAATAAGCTTCTGCGGTATCGGCGGCAATATCGTTAGCTGTCCCCCCATACTTAGCGATATAGGCTTTGACCATCTCACTATTGCCAGGAATATTCTCTTGCGGATACCAGCCGTTAGGCACAAAAATGCCTTCGGCAGAGGCAGAGCCGCCAATAGCATTGAGAAATGTTTCCCCCTGGTCAGGTCCGGCTGTCGCGATTACTAAACGCGGGTTATAGTGCAATTGCTTGAAACGATTGAGGATTGCATTATTTGCAATTGGCAGCGTGCCCAGCACCGCCACTTGCGCACCAGAGGCAATCACCGCATCTGCTATGGGAGTATAATTGGTAGTTTGTGAAGGAAAGACCTGGTAAGAGACCGTCTTTATTCCGCTTTGTTCCAGGAGGAGTTTTGCCAGATCTATCTGGGGTTGGGTGAATGGATCATCGTCTGTGGCATATGCAACTGTTGTGGGCCGAAGTTTTGTAGGCAGAGACAGAAGAAATTGTGTAAAACTTATGAGATTGTTGGTGACAGGGAGCGAGACATCAAAAATGTTGTGTAAGTTTCTATTAAAGACAGAAGGGCCACCACCTGAACCCTCTACCATTGCATCGCCATATTGGTTAGCAACGAGAGACGCAGGCTTCGTCAGAGCCGTAGAGAATGGCCCGAATACGAGGTCCACTTTATCTACTGTTATCAACTTTTGGTAGTTCGTCAGAACCTGTTCAGGGGTGCTATCATCGGGAGCGATATCTAGCGTCACCTTTCGTCCAAGCAGACCACCTTTAGCATTAATAGTATCGGCCCAGAGTTGATAGCCCTGGTCAATTGCTTTGCCATCAGGGGCGAAATCCCCAGTAAAAGAAAGCGAGGCCCCGATCTTTATCGGCTGTGTCTGTTGCCCTTCACCTCCCGTTGTGCTGAGAGAACTGCCACAGGCAGTTGTGATAGTTACGAGCAAGCTGAGTGTAGCAAGCAAGCGGAAGCCTTTTTTGTAGCTATGTACGAATTGCTCAAGCATACTGACCCTCTCCTTTACGAGCATTTTCCTGTAGTGAGATAGAAAAGAAGCGTCTCATATCGAGACGCTTCTCTCTTCAGTATAGCCGTCAAATTCAAAAATATGGACATATATTTTTAATGGTATGGGATTATTGCCTTGATAAAAGGCTTCTATGCTCGCTTTATAGTAGGATATGGTGAAGTGCCGTGTATGGAGTAGAATAGGGCAGGGAAAACAAACAGAAAAAGGAAGAGGCAAGTAGTGATAAGCAGTAGTATAAGTAGTATTTTTAGTAATGGCACCACAGCTAACCAGGTTCAAGTATTTGTTATTTTGTTAGTCGTGACGTTAATAGTGGCGCTCATCTCGCGGCGCTTACGCCTGCCATATACGCTCTTGCTGGTATGTGTGGGACTTCTTATAGGCTTCTTACCAATTCTTTCAGACGTTCATCTTGACCCTGATAGCGTCCTTTTTCTTTTTCTGCCAATTCTGCTCTTTGAAGGGGCCTGGAATGTTGAGATTGAGCGGTTAAGAGCAGACTGGCTGCCTATCATCTTATTTGCGGTGGTAGGATTGGGGTTATCGCTGGCGCTTGTTGCTGTCGTTCTGCACTTTGGTATTGGACTTGAATGGTTAGTCGCGATTCTATTGGGGGCGATGGTTTCTCCGACAGATCCTGTTGCCGTCATTTCATTGCTACGCCAACTTGGCATGTCTGATCGCTTGAGAACTATAGTGGAAGGTGAAAGTCTTTTCAACGATGGAGTAGGGGCTGCGGTCTTCGAGATCGTATTAGCCTTGCTCCTGTCGACGCTAGGGCTGACAGCATCAGCGGAGCCGTCTTTTATTATGATTATTCTGGATGGGCTCTGGCTCATGTGTGGAGGACTTCTACTCGGTCTGATCGTAGGCTGGGGAGTGGCCAGGCTCTTACGTCTGGTTGATGATTACCTTATTGAGATCACTGTGACTTTTAGTGTGGCGTATGGGATGTACCTGGTTGGAGTTTTCTTCCATACCTCTGGATTATTAGCCGTGGTGGGAGCAGGACTGGTTATGGGGAGTTACGGGCGGCAAACAGGGATGTCAGCGCGAACACGAGAGGTTGCACACAACGTTTGGGAGTTTATTGCATATTTAGCTAACTCCTTAATTTTTCTTTTGCTTGGTATCCAAATTGGTGAAACAAATCTTTTACATGCAATGTCTGGCATTGCATGGGCGATCATCGGCGTTGTGATTGGGCGTATCTTAATGGTATATCTCTTAGTCTCATTACAGGATATGTTCGCTCGCCGTTTTCCTCTGCGTGCAGATCGGTCACCAACGCTTTTCCCTGCACCACGCCCTCTCCCTCTCTCCTGGCGACCACTCCTTATTTTATGTGGATTGCGTGGAGCGCTCTCTGTGGCATTAGTGCTCAGCTTGCCTCTGGCCTTTCCTGGGCGGGACCTTTTAACAAGTATTGTCTATGGTGTGGTATTAATTACCTTGCTTGGACAGGGAATTGGACTTCGTGTGTTGTTGCCTCGTTGGCCGAAGGAAGAGAGCAGCGTAAAAGCTTCTTCAACCGGCGAATAAGAGTGTTGGCTGGATAAGAGCTTGACAAAGTATTCGCCAGACGGCTATAATCTATTTATTAAAGTGACCAATTGCCCACTTAAAAATTAGCGGATAGCTATGAATTGAGGAAGTATTTTATGCCTAAAGTGGTTGACGAGCAGATGAGAGAGGCAACTCGTCGCCGCATCATTCACGAGGCGGCAGGCGAATTTGCTCGACTTGGCTTCGATCAAGCGAATATTAATACGATTGCCGAGTTAGCGGGAATTGGCAAGGGCACGATCTATCTCTACTTTGAAAATAAACGTGAACTCTTTCTGGCGATGTTGCGCTATATTGCCCAGGCGCAGATGACTTCTATCCGCGCTGCGTTGGCTCCTGAAGGAACATTGCAGCAGCGCCTGGAGCGTCTTTTTTGTGCGTTTGCCCATCTTGCTGAGCAGGAGAGTGATAGCTTCAACGTCTATATGAGTGCGCTCTATGGGGTAAATCGAGCATTTCAAGATGAGGCAACGAAACTATTACGCAATTATATTGCGGTAATCGCTTTAATGTTAGAGGAGAGCCAGGTACGAGGAGAGATCGCGAACAGTGATAGTGAGACAACGGCCTTGATGGTCCTATCTCTCACGGAATCTTATGTGCTTTCTGCTCGCGTATTGGGCCGTTCAGAGCAGGCAATTGTGCAGGATGCGAGCAAGGTAGCACGCTTGATTTTACAGGGCATTGCCTTTCCCTAATGGAACAGAGAGATTCCTCTTTTTATATTTCTTTATTGGCTGGCTACCCACCCATTTATTTGCCTCATAATCTTAAGACGCAAGGAGTACATTCCGATGAGCACAGGTATTTTGATTACTTTTCTACGAAGATTGTTTCATATTCGGCGCATAAAACGCAGCTTTGAGAGTCCGCGCTATCTCCTTAAGTGGTTGCTTATCAGCACATTAATTGGACTAGTGGCAGGTGTGGGTGCGATAGCATTTTTTGCGGCGATCCATTTCTCGACAGATATTTTTCTTGGACGGCTAGTTGGTTATCTTCCTCCTGAACCGGCGGGTGAAGGTGGGAGCAGTAGTGTGCAAGCATTCTGGTCGGCGGCCCATCCCTGGTTACTTCCCCTGATTACTGGTGCGGGTGGCCTGGTCGCTGGCATTATCGTTTTTAGCCTGGCACCGGAAGCGGAAGGGCATGGCACAGATGCCGCTATCGGTGCTTTTCATCAAGGCAAATCAATACGTGCTCGTATTCCTCTGGTGAAACTGGTTGCCTCTGCAATTACGATTGGCACTGGTGGCTCTGCTGGTCGTGAGGGACCAGCCGCTCAGATTAGTGCAGGATTCGGCTCGATTTTAGCGAATATCTTGCGCCTGGATGTGCAGGATCGGCGTATTGCCCTGGCAACTGGTATTGGGGCAGGTATTGGAGCGATCTTCCGTGCTCCATTGGGTGGTGCTATTCTGGCGGCAGAGATTCTGTATAAGAACGATCTGGAGATAGAGGCCATTATCCCCGCTTTAATCGCTTCAATTGTAGGATATAGCGTCTTTGGCGCATGGTCGGGCTGGAATCCTATCTTCGCCACGAACAGTAATCTGGCCTTCACCTCTCCGCCTCAATTGCTCTATTATGTCCTTCTTGGCGTGCTCTGTGGTGCCGTAGGGCTATTGTATGCACGAGGATTCTACGGTATTACCCACGTCTTTGAGCGGATACCTCTACCGAAATGGCTGAAACCTGGTATTGGTGGTCTGCTTGTGGGTTTGATTGGCCTGGTTCTGCCTCAGGCTCTGGGTATGGGGTATGGCTGGGTCCAGGTAAGCATGGGCCAGGGGCTTTTAGGATTGCCGATCTGGGTCATTCTGGTGTTGCCATTTGTCAAGATCCTGACGACTGGTTTATCCATCGGTTCGGGTGGTTCGGGTGGCATCTTTGGACCTGGTATGGTTATCGGCGGAATGCTTGGAGCAACGGTCTGGCGTCTCTGCTATCATGTCTTGCCAGGTCTGCCTGTTACGCCCGCCCCTTTTGTGATTGTTGGAATGATGGCGCTCTTTGGGAGTATTGCTCACGCACCATTAGCGGTAATGTTAATGGTTGCTGAGATGACGGGCAACCTTTCGATGCTTGCCCCTGCCATGATCGCGGTTGGCATTGCTTCAATTCTTGTCGAGAAAACGACCATCTATACGAGCCAGGTTGATACACGAGCCGACTCCCCTGCGCACCGTCTCCAGCTCTCATTCCCTTTGCTTTCTACGCTTATGGTACGCCAGGCAATGGTGGCTTTGACACTACGCTTGAATTGTGACCAGACTCTTGCGGAGGCCGAGCAGCAGCTAGCAAATCATATTGAAAGCGGTGCTCCAGTGGTCGACGAGCGAGGAGACTTACAGGGTGTCTTAACGCTTGCCGATATTCAGCGTGTCCCGCCAACTGAGCGAGAGGCACGTCGGATCAAAGATAGCTTGCATCGAGATCCGCTGGTTGTCTCGCCTGATGATACTCTGGATGAAGCCCTCGAAGCCTTAACCAGTCAAAGGGTGAGCTGGGCACCAGTAGTTGACGCTGAGGCGAGCTTAAGCGGGCAGCAGGTCATTGGAACCCTCTCTGCTGCGAGCATTGTTCGTCTCTATCGCCAGACATTGGCTAAAGACTCCCGGCGTATGCGTGGACTGGTCGAAGGGACTGTTATGATAGAAGCTACCATCAAGCCGGGGATGCACCTGGCAAATGTCCCTTTGCGCGAGGCGCAACTCCCGGCTGAGTGTCTTGTTGTCTCCATTCGTCGCGATGATGAGCTACTCTTCCCAAGAGGGAGCACCAGTATTCTTCCTGGTGATATCGTGACCTTCCTGGTCAATCCTCGTGGAGAGGAGCGCTTGCAGCACTATCTCACGGAACCTCTCCCGCCGAAAGTGGAAGTGACCGCACTAGACTAACAAGAGCGTCTTGTCGAAGTGTTCTTCATCTCTGCTCCGGTTACTTCTTTTGCTTGCTCTATCTAGAGTGTGAGCTATCTGCGTAACCAGAGCATTTAGCGTGCTGATCGTAGCGGCCTAGCTTTTTTGTAGAAAGTAGATTGTAGGCATGGCTTGATACAATGCAGGAAACACTTGACATTTAGCGCTAAACTAGGTAAAGTTACTACTACAGATGGAATGGTAAACCTATCTGAAAAAAAGCTTGAGCCGTAGGAAAGGAGTTTATAGTAACAGGTCGAGATATTTAGTTTATAGATTGGGCGATAGTGTTGTTTCGGATTATTTTTGGTTTTTCCCGACAACGGTAGCCGGCCCATAACCTCCGTTAGCCCCGCAAGCCACCAAAACCACTTCTTGAATAGCATAGAAAGCATAGAGGGTTTTATGCTTTTGTGCATGATTAAACAGGTGTCGATAGCACGAAAATCGACAGCGGTACTCAAGGATACCTCTTTCCGTTTGCGTCTGGTAGGACGATCCACTAGGATAAATAATTTTTCAAAACGAAGATGTGCCAATGGATCTTCAGGCACCCCTATGGCTTACGGAGAAACGTTTGACCAGTTATCCGTAACTCTGGACATAGGTATGAATCTTTGTTGAGAGAGATTGTGTGTTTCAGTCAAAGGAGCAAAGAGCGGGATTGACGTGCTTATACAAGGGCGAACTTCCAGCTTTTCAAGAGTAGAATGCGTGAATGAGTGCAGGGAAGGTCTTCGTTTATGCTCATCTCGAGAAGAAATGGCGCTAGCGTGGCAGTCTCTATCATGGCGAGACACTATCCAATGTAGGATATAAGGTTATCTCGCGGGTGGGTATGTTCCCGCTCTTCGAGTCATCAATGTGTATGACAAGAAAGATAAGCAAGGATTCGATATGGCCATGGAGTTCAATGCTACTACTCCCTTCGTAGATGGCGAAACCACTTCACCGAAGCAAGGTCTTAGCAGAAGGGCACTGCTCAAGCTTGCCGGGGTAGGCCTGGGGACAATTGCGATGGCGCAGGCGCTCGCGGCTCTCCCTGCCGAGGCGGCTTCGACGTTTATCAAAGGAGCCGATATTAGCTGGCTCCCCCAGATGGAAGCGAACGGCTATATCTTCAAGATTCCAGTGGTGTACAACAGGATCTACTGACAATTCTCAAAGGATATGGGATTAATGCTATCCGATTGCGTACATGGGTCAATCCTTCTAGTGATCCTGCGAATGGTCATTGTAGTATAACTGAGACGGCGGCTATGGCGGTACGTTGTAAGAATGCCGGATTGCCAGTAGATATCGACTTCCATTTTGGCGACACGTGGAACTCATTGGGGACACAGAAGCCGCCAGCCGCCTGGGCAAGTATGACGTATAGCCAGATGCTGAGCGCCATGTCCAGCTATGTCTATCATAGCATGAACGTCTTGAAGTCCAACAATGTAACGCCAGGGTGGGTGCAGATTGGCAATGAGATCAATTCGGGCATCTGCTCTCCCACGGGAAGCCTGGCTCACCATCCTGATCAGATCAGCGGTCTGCTCAATACTGCCTACAATGAGGTAAAGGCTGTTTTTCCATCGGTACCTGTGATTATCCATCTGGCGCAACCGCAAAAACTCACCGTAGTAGAGAACTTTTTTGATACCTACAAATCCTATGGGGGGAAGTGGGACATTACAGGATTCTTGTCCTACGGCAGTGGGAGTGAGATACCGGGGATTATCAGCAATATGTCAACTGCCGGGTCCCGTTATGGCAAGCCAGTCATGCAGGTCGAATTTGGCGGGCCAGTGAATAATCCCACTAGAACCGAGAATGATCTGAAATCATATATTACGGGTCTCAAGGGTTTTGGCGCTCTAGGGCTGTTCTACTGGGAACCCGAAGGTGATGCACCATTCACCAGTTATACTCTGGGAGCATGGGATTCCACAACAATGGAGCCAACCGTAGCGCTTGATGGTTTCAGCGCTTAAGGCAGTTTTCATATATTCTTTCTAATTGCAGATCACCATTGTATTGATACTGAATTGATATGGTGGTGATCTGTTTTTCAAGAGAGAGAGCAGCCGATTTTCTGAATCCCACGCAAAACCAACTTCGGCATTTCAGCAGAGACTTGATTTTTCCCTATCACCCTGTTATACTAAGTATCACTTAGTAATTCAAACTGTATAAAGTCATACTTAATTCTTCATGGGAGTCTTTGTATGCGTAAAAATATAGATGATCTCGGTCGTTTTTCTGATCCTTCGTTACTGATTCTTTCCAGTCTGGTCACCCGACCCAAACATGGCTATGCCATGATGGAAGACATTTTTGAATATAGCGCTACACGTTTAGAACCTGGCACACTCTATGGGGCTATCGCTCGCCTGGAGCAGCGCGGCTGGATCGAAGCCCTCCCAAGTGAAGATAGGCGTCGTCCTTATCATATTACGGCCGTCGGAGTCACCGCTTTGCGTGAACAACTTAATGCCTGAAATCGTGTAATTTCAACTGGTTTACAGCGACTTCCTGCCCTCTAGTGACAGATAGCAGGAACTTATATCTTACAGAGACTTCGCGCAATGCCGCGCGAAAAGCATCGCGGAATAATGCCCATTTACCGCATAAGGAGAGGTTTATGAAACCTGGTACCTGGATTCTCTGTTTATATCCACATGGCTGGCGACAACGCTATGAGGAGGAGATGCTGGCCCTGCTAGAGCAGCATACTGTTACTCTAGCAACTATTTTTGATCTCTTGCTAGGTGCTCTGGATGCGCGATTGGACCCAATGTATAGGGCCGAAAAAGCACTCTTGCTGTTTAAAGATAAACGCTCGATTGCTACGACATTTCTCTGCTCTTATGCTATTTTCCTCTTCGCGATGTACAACTGGCACCATTATATTCCCTTATCGCTCAGTCTTACCCCGTTCTACCTGGATATGGACATGCTCTCTACACCGACGAGAATCTTTCCTCTCAGCCTCTCGCCCAGCTTGAGCAGTGACGCTCTTCTTGCGGGAAGCGATTTTTTGTTGCAAACAACCTTGCTGCTCAGCAATCTCTTCTTTATTGGTCTTCTCATTAAACAGGCAAAGGGAGCAAGACTAAAACGCTTTGTGGGACCCGCCATCCTCTGTCTTGTGCTGCTGATAGCACTTCCACTGATTCCAGTGCTGGGTATTTCTACTTCAACGTTTGCTCTCACCAACCCTTCAGGTACAATATTATCTGTAGAGATACGTCCACTCAGTCAAATCAGAGAGCTTTATGTCTGGAGTTTCCGCCTTCTCTGTCCTCTTTTACCTTTGTTGATGAGTAGTCTCTTTATTGTGATAGTTAGTCTAAAGGATGTAATGGGCGCATCTCGGAAACATTGGCTGTTTCTGGCGATGTTATTCTACCTGGTCTTGCCACTTGGTCGTATGCTCTGGCTCAACAATAGTGTGCAGATACCTTCCGCCTATGTCCCATTTCCTTCTGTTGTGCTGGGTACGATACTGACATATTTCCCCCCTTTCGCGGGTCTGGCAACGCTGATTTTAGCACTTGCCAACAACGAAGGAAGCAAACGTATGTGGCAGATGGCCTTTTTCCCTGGCTGTATCCTCTCTGTAGCTATGCTGGTGAAGCTAGCTATGACCTTAATGATGTTGCCTCTTATCTGGCGATCGCTTCTCTATCCGTTCTCGCCTGGGAATGACGGTCTTTCTATACTCACCCTCCCCACTTTACTGCTTATGTTTTTTGCGGCTGGAATTGCCTTTATCTCGCTTATGCGTGGTTTCGTTCTCTTGAAGACAGCAGAGTCTTAAACATAATGCAGCACTCTCTTCTGTCGCTAAAAAATAGAAAAAGATAAAGAGAATATTTTAAATACTCATCATTGCTAGAGCTTTCTCTGCCTTTGCTCCCTCTCATTGTCATAAAAGCAGCAGAGAATGCTTGTGCTGGAACCCTTATGCTCTAAAATGCAAAGAAAGGCAATAATAATGCCCAATCTCTCTCAACAAAGTTCGGAAGTTGCTCATCTGCTCACTCAGATTAGTCATGAGTATGAAGCTGCGCAGCAGGGTCTTTCTGGTCTGGCTCAGGGAACCAGTCAGCATCAATTTATTAACAGGCGTATGGAACGGATAGGAGCGCTCCATGCCGTGTTATATAACCTTCTGGGTGATGAGGCGATGGTACTCATCGATAGCAAGTTAAGGCGGGACTCTTTAGAAGAAGAAATGCAGAGGCAAGAAAAGGAGGTTTCAGTAGGACAAGAGCTTTAAGTGTTAAAAGGACATCAGGTTATAGCGTCATCCGCTTATGCGGACTTCAGACTCGGAGGAGAGAATCATCGTGAGAAAATACTTATTTCTATTAGGCATGGTTGCTTTGTTAGGTAGTGTATTCCTTTCCGCTTGCGACAGCGGTGCAGCAACGAGTAGTAGTGGCCCTAAGCATATTAAGACGATTGGTTTGACAGTGCAAGCGATCAGCAATCCCTTCTTCGTCGCTATTCAGCATGGGGCAGAGGCGGAAGCAAAAAAAATTGGCGCAACGGTTCTGCTAGAGGATGCTAATCATGATATTGGGAAGCAGAGCGATGAAATTGATGATTTTATTCAGAAGCAAGTGGATCTGATCTTGCTCAACGCCGTTGACTCTGCCGGTATTGCCCCTGCGGTTAAGCGTGCTGTCGATGCTGGTATCCCTGTTATTGCCGTTGATGTTGGTGCAAATGGCGGTGTTGCGGCAACTGTGGCATCTGATAATGTTGCCGCTGGCAAGCTTGCCTGCCAGTATATGTCTGACCGTCTCAAGGGGCAGGGGAATATTGCTATCGTTGATGGCCCACCGGTGACTGCTGTGATTGATCGCGTTGCAGGCTGCAAAGAGGTACTGGCCCAACATCCGGGTTTAAAGGTTGTGGCGACACAGGTGGGAACGGGTGATCGTGACAAAGGACTTGAGCTAGGAACCAGTATCTTGACCGCGAATCCGCATCTTGACGCAGTCTTTGCTATTAATGATCCTACTGCCCTGGGAGTGGAGCTGGCCGCACAGCAGGCAAAGCGGAGCGACTTCTTTATTGTCGCAGTTGATGGTTCTCCTGATGCTGTAACTGCTTTAAAACAGAAAGGCCTCTTCGCGGCCACCTCGGCCCAGTCTCCTTACGATATTGCCCGTACTGGAGTGCAGATTGGTGAGAAGATCGTTGCCGGGCAAAAACTGTCTGTGACCAACATCAAAGTTCCGGTCTCTCTCGTCACGCAAGATTCCGTGAACAGTTATAGCGGCTGGCAGTAAATCTCTAGTAGCGCAGGGCAAGCTCAGCTTGCCTTGCGCTCTGTTCTGTCTAGAAAAGGTAACGATGAAGAGCAAAGGAAACTAAAGATGAGTCAGAGCGGGCAGGAGGAAACTGTCATATTAGCGATGCGCCATATCTCGAAGAGTTTCCCCGGCGTGCAGGCGCTGCGAGATGTACAACTTGAAGTAAGGCGCGGCGAAATTCATGCCTTGATGGGAGAAAATGGGGCGGGCAAATCTACCTTGATGAAAATTCTCGCTGGTGTCTCTCATCCCGATAGTGGGACGATTGAGCTGGATGGTCAATCTGTCAGCGTTGAGACTCCCAAGAAGGCCAGGGCTTTAGGCATCAGTATTATCCACCAGGAGCTCAATCTCGCTCCTAATCTCTCGGTTGCAGAAAACATTTCTCTCGGCAGGGAACCGCGTACTGCCGGTTGGCTGGATCTGCGTACGCTAAATCGTGATGCGCAACATGTGCTCACGCAGGTTGGCGCAACCTTTTCTCCCACAACGATTGTTAGCACGTTAGGGATCGCGCAACAGCAACTGGTAGAGATCGCCAAAGCATTAGCAGAGCACGCTCGTATTCTGGTTATGGATGAGCCGACAGCCTCGTTGTCCGAGCGTGAAACCCAGAAACTCTTTGCGCAAATTCGCGCTCTACGTCGTGAGGGTATTGCGATCATCTATATCTCTCATCGGATGTCCGAGGTATACGAACTGGCGGATCGTGTCACGATTTTGCGCGATGGGCAGTATGTTGGCACGCTTGAGGGCGAGGAAATAAATGCCGATGAATTAATCCGCCGTATGGTAGGCCGTTCCCTTACTGATCTCTATAGACATGAGGTCGTTGATGCAGGCGAGATTGTGCTGGAGGCAAAACACCTGAGCAATGGGCATGGTATTGGTCCAGCAAACCTGACACTGCGGCGTGGTGAAATCGTGGGACTGGCTGGTTTGATTGGTGCAGGTCGTACAGAACTGGCCCGTCTGCTCTTTGGCGCGGATCGTATCAGCGGTGGTGAGATACGTATTCAGAATCGGCTCGTCAAGATCAAGCGTCCCATCGACGCCATCCGCGCTGGTATGGGTCTGGTACCGGAGAGTCGCAAAGAACAGGGGCTGTTCTTGCAGATGGCGATTCAAGAGAATATTACTATGAATGCACTACCACATTTTTCAATCGGCGGTTTTCTGAATAGATCGAGCTTACGTCGCGCTGCCCAGAAGCAAGTTGTTGACCTGAACATTCGCCTCGCCTCACTCGATCAGGCTGTTATTAATCTGAGCGGTGGCAATCAGCAGAAAGTCGTGCTGGCCCGTTGGCTCACGCTCAGTCCTATTGTGCTGATATTAGATGAGCCTACACGTGGCGTTGATGTTGGAGCGAAAGCGGAGATCTATCGCATTATGAGCCGCTTAGCTCATGAGGGTGTTGCTATCCTGATGATTTCCTCCGAGTTGCCAGAGATAGTAGGTATGAGTGACCGCATCCTTGTGATGCGCGAGGGTCAGATTACCGCAGAGTTGCCAGGTCATACAACCACGCAAGAAGAGATTATGCTCCATGCTACCGATCTGGTGATCCATGCGTAAGAGCAGCACGTTTTAAGCTAGCTAAGTCAGCTTCTATCAGCTTCTAAGAGAAGGAAATGACAGATGAGCGCAGATAAGATAAAAGATGTCTCTGATGTTGGAATCGCTCCTAATGAAGAGCGGTCCGCGGCCTCAAAAAATGTTGAGGCTCAAAGTCGTTTGTACCAGCTATGGCAAAGTCTGGGAATGGCTGTGGTCCTGATTATTCTTTGCATCATTATGGCAATCTTCGCCCCGCACTTTTTCACTTTCCGCAATGGTATCAACGTCGCTCGTCAGGTCTCCATTAATGCTATTCTCGCAGCTGGAATGACTTTTGTGATTCTGACTGGTGGTATTGATCTGAGTGTTGGTTCAGCGTTGGCGGTTGCAGGCGTAATTTCGGTCTGGTTGACGACCAAAGGCGTGCCAGATATTGTAGCTGTGCTGGCAGGCGTGGCTACTGGTGGTCTGTGTGGAATGTTGAATGGCGTATTGATCTCCAGATTCAAACTATCCCCCTTTATTGTGACGCTGGGGGCGCTTACCTATCTGCGCGGCGTGGCATATGTTACGACTGGTGCATATCCGCTGATTAAAAGCGATCTTGGTTTTGCCTTTCTCGGCGAGGGCTCAATTGGTTTTCTGCCCTGGCCGGTCATTGTTGCCCTAGCAGTGTTTATAGTAGGGTACATTGTCCTCAAACGCACCGTATTTGGCCGCCGCGTCTATGCTATTGGTGGCAATGAGCAAGCAGCCCGTCTGAGCGGCATTAATGTGGATCGTGCGTTGATCTGGGTCTACACCTTGAGCGGCGTTTGTGCTGGTATTGCAGGCATCATTTTCTCTGCGCGCCTGCTTAGTGCTCAGCCAACAGGTGGCGATGGCTACGAACTGGATGCGATTGCGGCTGTCATTCTGGGCGGAACGAGCTTTACTGGCGGCATTGGTTCCATTTTGGGGACAGCTATTGGTGCACTGATTATTGGTGTCCTGAATAATGGACTGGTTTTGATGGATGTACCCTTCTTCTACCAGCTTATTATTAAAGGTGCAGTCATCATTATTGCTGTCCTGCTTGACCGTATTCGTTCTGCACGTTTGCGGACAGCATAAGCACCATTATGGTTCGCAAAGAAGTTATCTGATTGAAAAGCCCACGGGATGCGCAATGAGGTGATCGTAGCTCGTCAGGAACATTTTCCTATATGTGGAAGGAAGACGTAATCACCTTCGCATCAAACCGTTCCATCTCCCACCTATTACAGCGCCTGCAAATAGGTAAGAATGGCTCGAATACCCTGCGCAACAATTTCTGGCGGAGGTATTTGCAAGGGATTATTTCTCAGGTCAAGCTTTATCAGCATAGAGAGGTTGCCGATTTCGGCTGGTAGGGAACTGAGATGATTAGCATTTAGCCCAAGCCATCGCAGCATGGAGAGGTTGCCAATTTCGGCTGGTAAGGAGCTGAACTGGTTGTTGTTTAGCTCAAGCCCCTCAAGAAAAGTGAGGTTGCCAATTTCGGCTGGCAGGGAGCTGAGCTGGTTGTTGGACAGGGAAAGCCCCTGGAGAGAGGAGAGGTTGCCGATTGCGGTTGGCAGGGAACTGAGCTGGTTGGTTTCTAGCTCAAGGTATTGCAGAGAAGTGAGATTGCCGATTTCGGCTGGCAGGGAACTGAGCTGGTTGTCTGCCAGGTAAAGATGTTGGAGCATGGAGAGGTTGCCGATTTCGGCTGGTAGGGAACTGAGTTGGTTGGTGATCAGGTCAAGCCCCTGGAGAGAGGAGAGGTTGCCGATTTCGGCTGGTAGGGAACTGAGTTGGTTATTATCCACGATAAGATGTTGGAGAGAGGAGAGGTTGCCGATTTCGGCTGGTAGGGAACTGAGTTGATTGTTAGGCAGGTAAAGCTCTTGGAGAGAAGTGAGATTGCCGATTTCGGCTGGTAGGGAACTGAGTCGATTGGTCTCTATGTTAAGCCGTTGCAGAGAAGTGAGATTGCCGATTTCGGCTGGTAGGGAACTGAGTTGATTGTAAGGCAGATAAAGCACTTGGAGAGAGGAGAGGTTGCCGATTGCGGTTGGCAGGGAACTGAGCTGGTTGCCTGATAGGTAAAACCCTCGCAGAGAGGAAATTTGCCATACTTCCCAGGGAATATGGGTTAACCCTAATTCACAGAGATGCAGCTCAATCAGTAGCCCTTGTTCGTCATATGCTGTACAGAGACCCAGTGGCTCGTGAGATCTGCACTCTCCATCAGGGTTCCAATTCCTCAGATGTCGTTGAAGCTGTTTCACCAACTCTTGATCGCTTGCCATCGTTGCTCCTTCGCACCTTTTTTCTTGTGTTTTCCCCTATTCTAGAGCATTGATCTCCTCGTGTCTAGCAGGAAAATTATCTCGCAGAAACGAACATCAAAACACATAGAGAAGGGCATGCGATACCTTGCATATCAACCCAACAAATTGTGTTATCCCTTACAGGAGATATTTGGTTAAGAAAAGACAGGTCAAATGCATTCGTTCAGTGTAGACAAATAGTAAAGTGACAACTCCGTTTTTCAGCAAGCAGGCGGATTCACCAAACCAGCGGAAGACACACTTCTACTGGCTTGTGAGTGTAAGATCGTGATTGGACAATGTTTCGAGGACGGTGAGCAAAGCTGAATGATCCAGGCCGCCTTGATCGCGGGCGACGAGGGTGGTAAAAAGCTGGTCGACAATGGCGGTGAGAGGTAAAGAGACATTCGAGGCATGGGCTAATTGTAAGGCAATGGCGAGATCTTTGCGGTGAAACTGAGCTTTTCCGCCAGGTTTAAATTGATGATGTATCATCGTGGGTCCGCGTAGATCCATAACACGATTTTGCGCCAGGCCTCCACCAAGCACTTGTAAGATCACTTCGGGATCGACACCCGACTTGGAGCCAAGCACCAGTCCCTCGGAGATGGCGGCAATGATTAAAGCCACCACCACCTGATTACACGCTTTGACAATCTGACCGGAGCCGCAGGGACCACAATGTGTGATCGTTTTGCCAAGCACAGAGAGAATTGGCCGGGCACGGGCAACATCTTCATCTGCCCCTCCAACCATAATAGATAAAGTGGCATTGATGGCCCCAATGTCACCGCCACTTACAGGCGCATCGAGCATATGTACCGCGTGCAACTGTAATTCTTTCGCCATATCTTGTGTGGCAAGAGGCGAGATGGTGCTCATATCGATGAGTAACAGACCTGCATGGGCACCTGCAATAATGCCGTTTTGCCCTGATACCACGCTCTCTACGTCTGGAGTATCAGGCAACATGGTAATGACAATATCGCTTTGTTCGGCCACCTGGCGTGGAGAAGCGGCTTCAAGCGCCCCTTCGGCAAGCAGAGTCTCGATGGCAGGGCGGCTCCGATTAAAAACCGTCAGAGTATAGTCTGCGGTCAAGAGATGACGCGCCATCGGCAGCCCCATCAGACCCAGACCAATAAAACCGATACGTTCTCCCATACACTTGATTCCTCTTTCTGCTAACGCGCCATCCAGCCACCATCTACAGCCAGTACCTGACCATGAATATAATCGGAGGCAGAGGATGCCAGAAAGACAGCGAGCCCCCCCATATCTTCGGGCGTACCCCAACGTTTGGCCGGAATACGGGCGCTGATCTCCTGATCTCGTCTCGTATCGGCACGCAAGGCGCTATTCATCTCGGTATCCATATACCCAGGAGCAATGGCATTGACATTCACCCCCAGGCTGGCCCATTCGTTACAAAGCGCTTTGGTTAACCCGGCAACACCATGCTTACTGACAGTGTAGGCAGGAACCGTATAGCCACCCTGAAAAGAAAGGAGCGAGGCGATATTGATAATTTTACCATGCCCCTGGCAAATCATCTCGCGCCCAAAAATCTGGCAGAAGGTAAAAACGGCATTGAGATTAACATCGATAACCTCATTCCAGTCATTCAGGGAAAAGAGAGCAGCAGGCGCTCGTCGCTGTATACCAGCATTATTGACGAGAATATCAACGCGGCCAAAATGCGCAAGCGTTTGAGCAAGCACCTCATCAGCAGCCTTCTCGCTTGCAAGATCAAGAGGCAGAGAGAGTAGTCGCCGTTGCGTGTGTGCCACACGTTCAGCCAATTCTGCCGTCTCAGAAGTCCGCTGCACAGAAACAATATCGGCCCCCGCCTCACACAGGGCGACAGCGATGCCTAATCCCAGGCCTCGATTGCCGCCAGTAACCACGGCAACCTGTCCATCCAGACGAAATTGCTCAAGGATCATATATTTTTATCTCCCTACCCTATGAGATGAATCACTGCTCAGCGGATGCTACTTCTCCATTCTGGAGCCAGGCATGGTCAGGATCAAGTGTATTTTGTCCGTATATACGAGCTTCTCCCAGTTCACCGCACATCACCCAGACATAGTACATCTGATAGCCCGGTCCACCCACAACGGGATGGTAGCCATGCGGGATTACTACTGTATCCCCCGTATGAACCAGTAACGTCTCATGCAAAGGTTGTGGATGTTCTGGCGCATCATAGACGCGTTGAATGGCAAAGCCAGTATCGGGTTGAAGCAGGAAAAAGTAAATCTCCTCATAGGGCATCTCTTGTGGTGCCGCACGCGTATCATGCTTATGGGGTGGGAAACTCGTCCACCCACCAGGGACATTCAATGTTTCGCCGACCATCAAGCGCTCGATAGGATAGTCTCCAACAGTGCCCAGATAAATTTTGCGCTTCCAGCGGCCTGTGCCATGATACGTTTGGGCTACTTGTTCTGCGGGAAATAGCAGAGGCGTGTGCGTTGAATTACTCGCCTGTGCAGGGGCGGCTGTAAGCAAAAGATCTATCCCTGTTGGATCTGGGATAACTGTATAGGTACAATCGGGTGGAATATAAAGCATTGTCGGGGGATCAGAGAAAGGACTATGGCGTGTACCCAGGTCATAGTCCTGCTCATTCTCATGAACCATGACGTGCCCACTACCATGCAAAACTACCAGTGTCTCCTCAAATTCCCCTGTGCTATGCATCCATTGCTGACTACCAGTTGGAAGCCAGAGTCTTCCCAGATGGAGCCAGCGCAGGAGACTATTTGTTGGATCGCAGATGTGGTTATAGCCTGCTTGTAAGTTTGAGGCAGGAAACAACAATTGCCTGTTTGCCTGCATAAAATATTCCTCCTCGTGAGCCGTGAGCCGGAGCATGGACTGATCCCATGTCCCGGCTCATACGATCCGCCTTCAACACTCTTCATTCTTTGGAGTCAATGGCACATTTCCATGATACCATTGTTGCTGTGGCCTTATAGCCTCAAACACCCCAGATTTTTTTGTATTGACTTTGATAGTTATTGGCTGGATCGAAAAGGTTCTGTGGGCCACCATCGGCGCTGATATTGTTGCCTGTAACAAGGTGTACAGCCGTTATATAGCCACTCGGTTGCTGTCCTGAGAAAGCTCTGTTGAGTTCATCGACGGCTACCCAGCCTTGTAGGCTGAGAGGCTCAGGAATAGTACCAACCTGGAACTGCCCGGAGCGGATACGTTGGTAGGCCGAGACGCTGCCGTCACCTGCCGAGACAAAGTTGGGAGGCCCTTTGGGATCTATGTTCAGATTGCGCAGGGCTGGGACTGCATAATCGAAGTAGAGATCGTTGATACCCAGCATCCAGGTCAGATTGCTACCATAGTGCTGAACAAGCGAGGTCATCAAAGGGGGCATACGAGAGGCAACATCGCCCAGAGGGGTATCTTCGTAGGCCAGAACTTTGCAGTATTTGCACTTCAGAATCTCAGCGCGCATAGCCTCAGATTTTGCGACGGCAATCGAATACTCGGAGTCCGTTAAAATAACAACCTGCGCAGTTCCATTTGATTGAGCTATCGCATAATCGGCGGCCAATTTTGCGGTCTGAATAGGATCGGTCTCCACATTGGTAAACACGGGGGGATCAGAGATCGCTCCAGGGGCGGATGATGCATGCCAACCTACAACCTTGATACCTAAAGAGCCGGCTTTCTCGATGAGTGTCTTCTGCGAATTCGCATCAAAACCACCTAGAATAATACCGGCAGGTTTTAAAGCAATGGCCTGATTCATTGCCTCCGTCTGACCAGTTACGGAGCCGCGTCCATCGATCAGTTTGAAGGTCCAACCTATTGCACTTGCAGCTGTGCTAACGGCCTTGCCGACACCTGATGAACCACCATTTGTTTCATCAGAAGAGACATAGACAATGGTTTTCCCTGCTTGATGGGTAGGACCGCTCGTTGGGCCATCCCACTGAGTAGCAGCTGTGGTGGCTTTTGCAATTGACGCCTTAGCTTGCAAAGTAAAAGGATCACTGGCAGCAGCAGCAGTTGTCGAAGAACCTCCACTGACAGTGTTGCTAGCACTACCACAGGCAGAAAGGAGAAGAAGCAGACTAGAAAATACAGTGAGCAGGATCAGTAAAAAGGACCGTGGGTGCCAGGTAAGCGCAACATTGCGATGAACCATCGTTTTCTCCTGTTCAAAAAAGGGAATTATTTGACGATAGCCGTCCAATATCAAAGCACTCAAGAGCGTGTTGAGACTGGAAGAAATAAGTGGACGCACGAAAGGGACAGCAAGAGCATGATTAAGAGCTATCTTAGTCTCCAGCAAGTTTGCTGACGCGCTGGCGACGACGCACCGCATAACCAGCCAGACCAACTGCAATAATCAATGTACCACCATTGAAAAGGGGATTGACAAAGAAGGCAGCACCCAATTGTTCGATGCCTGAGACACCGATTGCCAACAACAGGACCGCAATCATCGTCCCCCAGACATTCACACAGACCAGGGCGAACAGTCGTTGCCCCCAACAAAGCGCCAACAAAAGATGGCAGCAGGTAGTCGGGACCAACGTTGCTCTGTCCGACCTGAAGCTGAGAAGCTAGCACCACTCCGGCAATAGCGACGAGAAAGCCGCCCACCATAAATGCTCCAATGACGTAGCGTCCCCGTGGAATGCCATTGAGTTCTGCCGCACGTGCGTTCGATCCGAGGGCATACATATAGCGCCCGATAGGCAAAAATTCAAAGGCGATCCACAGGATCACAGCAATAATCAGCACATAAAATGCAGGAATCGGTATACCGAGAAAGTAGGCTTCCCCAATATTCAGAAATCCTTGTGGCAATGTCCCAACGATCTGTTGCCCATTGGTATACCAGTTAGAGAGACCATAGATGATCGTACCCATGCCAAGTGTTGCGATAAAAGAATCGATCTTTGCACGATAAATCAGCAGTCCATTGGCAACGCCAACTGCCACACCGATGAGCAGTGCAAGCAGTACAGCCAGACCCCAGGGCATATGCATACGTGTCTGGAAGGCAATTGCCATAATAGAAGTAATACCAATAGTATAGCCAACGGAGAGGTCAAACTGACCAACCGAGCCAACAACCATTTGTGCGAGTGAAGCCAGAGCTGTGATGGCCGCTGTACTCAAAATAGCAACTGCGGTTAAACGTGTCGGAAAGGTATCTGGTTGGATGATCGAAAAAAGCAGAATTAACAGGATCGTAAGAATCAGCAGTCCGTGGTTGCCCAACAACGTCCCAATGCGTAAGCGACTGCCCCAGGTGGATCGGCCCTGTTCAGTCACTGCATCACCGCTCTTTACAGATGACCGCAATACCGTTTCTGGTTTCATAGTATGCCCTCTTTAAATGCAATAGCAAAAGCGTTAGAGTTGACTGGTCGCTCCTGTGACAAGCGTGGTCAAATTGGCAATTGAGAGATCTTCACGCTGCAATTCACCGACAAGATGGCCGCGATTGAAAATTAGGGCTCGATTGCAGACCCCTGCAACCTCCTCCAGATCAGATGAAACAAGGACCACGGCATGACCCTGCGCGAGCGATTGGTGCAACATAGTATAGATATCAGCTTTGGCACCAACATCCACGCCCAGCGTTGGTTCCTCCATTACCAACAACTGAACCTCGCTATCTAGCCAGCGAGCCAGCACTACCTTTTGCTGATTACCACCACTTAACGTACTCACAAGACTATCAGGATCGCCAGGGCGGATCGTAAATTTATCGACGAGGCGTTTCCCTCGTTTCCGCTCTTCTTTGCGGGAGAGCAATTTGAAGAGTTTGCGACCTCGCGTGGCAGGATTGAGAAACAGATTCTCTTTTACCGAGAGGGTCATACCCAGGCTCTCCTCCTCGCGTTTACTGGAGACAAAAGCGATGCCCTGCTCAATAGCGCTCTGAGATCCATGCAAAGAGAGTGGTGAACCATGCAAGTGCAACGTTCCAGATTCGATATCTTCGATACCACAAATCGCCCGCCCAATGAGATCCTGACCTGCACCGCGCAGACCACAGAGGCCGAGAATTTCGCCTGAGCGAACGTGAAAAGAGACTGGACCGGCTGGACCAACACAGAGATCGTTCGCTTCTATGAGCAGGTCTGCACCGGGGGAAGAAGGTTGGACAAAGAGCTTCGCTGGAACCTGCCCAACAATAAGAAGGACCAATTGTTCGGGAGTCATCTCCTCAATCGGTGCGCTACCAACTTTGCGGCCATCGCGTAAGACAGTGACACGATTAGCCATGCGAAACACCTCATCCAGACGATGGGTGACATAGATCATGCCCACGCCTCGTGCTCTTAAGCGGCTAAGGACTGCAAAAAGTTTCGCAACATCGGCCTCTGGCAGGCTAGAAGTTGGCTCATCCAGGACTAGCAGATCTACATTCCGGGCGAGGGCGCGCGCAAGAGCGACAATAGATTTTTCAGTGCGCGTCAACTTCGATACCAGCGTATCTGGACGAATATCGCTGCCAACAATATCCAGGGCCGTCGTACCATCGCGTTCAATTTGCTTCCAATCGATAAGGCCGCGTTTGCGCGCATAGCCCCGTTCCAGAGCAATATTTTCGGCAACCGTCATCCAATCAAAGAGGCCCAGATCCTGGTGAATAAAAGCAATCGGTAACTTATCACGATCCGCATGACTGATCGACTGACCTTTGAAAAGAATCTCCCCCTGATCCGGTTGATGGATACCGGCAAGGAGCTTCACCAACGTTGACTTCCCTGCTCCATTTGCGCCCAGCAACGCGTGGATCTCACCCGCCTCTATATCCAGATCGATATGATCAACCGCCAGGGTGCCTCCAAGTTGCTTAACCACGTTTTGATAACGCAACAACGGCGTTGCAGCAGCTTGCATACAGTCTCTCCAATCTTGTATCCTAAGGCAAATATACCATCTGAACTTCTACATCCTTCAATCGAGAATGGACAAAGTTGACCACGCTCATCTGTAGGGCAGATCGGCTTGCCCGTCTCCTCTTCGCCTACTACGCTCTTGCCGGATGGTTTCTCTCTTTCAACTGAGAATGGATAAAGTTCACTGTCCTGACCACGCTCATCTGTAGGAGGGAGAACCTCTCGTCCTTCAATCGAGAATGGATAAAGTTCACTGTTCTGACCACGCTCATCTGTATAGGGCAGATCGGCTTGCCCGTCTCCTCTTCGCCTACTACGCTCTCGCCGGATAGTTTCTCTCTTTCAACTGAAGATGGTCAGAGTATACTATGCAATTGCGATAGGATGCACCCATGAACCGGTAGCACCGACCAGGCGTAAGGGAGTAACAATCAGTAGGAACGTGTAGACGCGCTGCTCAGCCAGTTCTTCTAGATAAAGATTTTCCAGGTGAGGGACGCCATGATGGGTGATCAGGAAGCGATGTACAGGATGATCCATAGGGGGTAGGGCTTCAACGGACATATTATCGGCCCCTGCCAGAATCATGCCCTGCTGGAAAAGATATTGGGCTGCCTCTAAGCCCAGGCCAGCAATAGAATCGCGATAAACAGGGTCATTGGCCTGAAGATACTGATAATAGCCAGTACGTATCAGAACGGCAGTACCCGGAGTAATCTCCGTCTCCTGCTTTTGCAACGTGCCTGCGATATCTTCAGCCGTAATAGCATAATTGACAGGGAGAATAGGAACGTCTTTATAGCCAGCAACATCGAGCAAGACGGCGCGAGTGAGGATGGGAGGCATTTCGGCAACGCTCATATGCAATTGACCGGTATTATTGCCATAATCTGCCGCACGGAGCGTCTGTCCTTCGCCAGCAAAGATACGCACCTCACCGTCTGAATCGGGCAATCCCTCCGCGTTCTGATGTTCACCAACATGACAAAGGGCATCAATATGGGTTGCGGTATGGATAGCCATCGTAATCACCTCTGCCGTAGCGGAAGCGGGTCGGATCTCTTCCAGATCCCCATGTCGAATGCGTGAGGAGAGCGTATAGGGAACCATGCCACCAGGTACAAGCATACCTTCGGAGTGCATAACAGCCAGACTGTAGACTGTTCCCGTGCGTACCAGTTGCAGTAACTCAGGACTGAAATGCGGAATAGGAAGCGCTCCATACACATTGAGAGAACCAGGCTTGACAACAGGACGTGAAGACTTCATAAAGACCTCCTTCCATAGAGGAAGTTAGGAGAAAAGAAGAGTTCTCCTATGAAAAATAATGAGTGGTATTGTGCTACTACATGCTTTCTTCTTAAAGACGAGTGTGAGCTAATAGGTAATCATACCACCGCTAACATTGATCGACTGGCCCGTCATATAACTTGAGTCTGGCCCGACCAGGAAAGAGATAACGGATGCAACGTCTTCGCTATCCCCAAGACGGCCCATCGGTACCCGTTTAGAGCGCTCTTCACGCACCTCGGCAGGCGATTGTCCAGTAACACGTGAGATCTCAAGGTCGATCATTTCTTGCATTGGCGTATCGATCACGCCGGGGCAGATCGCATTCACCCGTATGCCTTGCGTTGCATAGGTCGCCGCAAAGGTTTTAGTGATAGCAATGACTGCCGCTTTACTTACATTGTAGACGGGATGATGGACTGTGCTCGCCATCTTCCCCGCAATCGAAGCGATATTGACAATCCGTCCGCTCTTCTGAGAAAGTAGAAAGCGCACAGCCATCTGACAACTGAAATAGACGGATTTGGCGTTCACGTTCATCATCATATCCCAGTGCTCTTCTGTCACATCCAGAGGATGGGCGATGCGTTGAATCGCGGCGTTATTGACTAGCGCATCAAAACGTTTGAACTCAGCCAGCGTTGCCTCAAATAAAAGTTCTCGCTCGTCTGCTTTCGTCACATCAATCTTTAAAGGGAGGGCTCGTTGTCCAAGATCGCGAATTTCATCTGCAACCTTTTCAGCCTGGTCGCCGCGAATATCGGCCACCGTGACATGCATCCCATCCTGAGCCAGCCGTAAAGCAATTGAACGTCCGATCCCTTGACCCGCGCCGGTCACAATCGCGACTTGACCTCTTACAGAGGGTTCTTTCATTCTGCTGCTCCTCTCTTCTTCTCAATAACCAAGCGAGCGTTGTACAATATTTAACAGCGGTTCACCATGCAGGTAGCGATGGAGATTATCCGCAAATAAGGCCACGATGCGGTCATTATAATGCTGACTTAAACCAGCAACGTGGGGTGTAAGAATCACATTCTCAAGCTGCCACAGAGGGCTATCAGTTGGCAGGGGCTCAGGATCGGTCACGTCCAGGGCCGCTCCTCCAAGACGCCGTTCTTCAAGAGCAGCGATCAGGGCCGATTGATCGATGAGTGGGCCACGACCAACATTGATTAGGAGGGTATGAGAACGCAAGAGCGCGAGTTCTTTTGCGCCAATGAGATGGTGAGTCTGCTCCGTTAAGGGGAGGGCTAAAACCAGGATATCGCACTCAGGCAATAGCATAGGCAGCTCGGCCATTGTGTAATAGTGTTCAGGAATACTGCCATCAGCATCGCCAGTCCCTGCCTGGCTCCAGCCGTCGAAGGCAGGTGAGCGATCAGCACGTTTGGTTGCCAGGACACGCATCCCAAATGTGTGAGCCAATCGTGCAACCTGGCGGCCAATTGCGCCATACCCTATGATACCAAGTGTTGCCCCCCATAATTCGCGCGGAACAAACTCATTGAGAAGTGTTCCGCTTGCCCATTGTGAACTTTGTTGCAGATGTTGGGCCAGAGGGAGATGATGAGCATGAGCGAGCATGACGGAAAATACATATTCAGCGATTTGAATAGTATGGACGCCATTGGCAGTCGTGATCGTAATATCGCTCTGCCAGAGAGGGGTTGTCTGCAATTGATTGACGCCTGCACTATCAAGTTGAACCCAACGCAGGCCGGGAGCCAGGTGTAAGTCAAAAGTGCCGAAGTGTGTATAGAGAATCTCGACATCAGGGGTAAGGACAGTGGAAAGAGTGTCTGGATCGGAAAGAGGGAGTTGCCGAACTTCTAGCAATGGAGAGACATCTCGTAAATACTGCAATTGTGCTTCGTTCAATTGTAGTAGCGAAAGCAAAGAAATTCTCTGAGACATCAAAGTCCTCCTGGCTAACACCCATACTATCCATGTATAGAGTATACCCTGTTGTTGATCTCTATCTTCTAGCCGATTCATGCAATCAATGTGGGATAGAAACGAGCCAAAAACTGCTCTGCCAAACAAGCATTCATAGTCTTCTTCTGTGGTCATTCACGGCTAGAAATGAAAAATACTTGTTTGCTTTTTCATTTCTTTTCAGAAAGATAACATAGCTTTTTGGAAATGTCAAGGATGTGATTGTCAGCATAAAAAAAACAGTGTATGATTTTAGCGAGCTCTATAGAGATGAAATAGTGTTGAGTGATAGCAATTATGAGATTGCTCAGGGAAGAGAAAGCTAGAAAAAGGAGGTATGGAAGCCGTTTTATCATTGATAAAGTTATAAAAATATGGTTATATATTTCATAGGTATTTCATAAGCATTTCACTACTTTTGAGAAAGACGAAAATATGAAAGCACAGAATCCTACCGTGATAGATGTTGCAAAAAAGGCAGGAGTTTCACCTGCAACCGTCTCACGAGTCCTCAATAGCAGCGTGCGTGTCAGCGAGGATACCAGGGATCGCGTCTTTGCTGCCATAGAAGAGTTGGGATACAAACATGGGGATAGCCGGTTTGATGGAAACACGAGCGGCATCATCGCTTTACTGATTACAGATATTCTCAACCCTTTTTTCCCGGAGATTGTGCGTGGCGTTGCAGATGAAGGGGAAGTTCATGGGTTAGCGCCTCTGCTCTACAATACTGCTGAAGATCCATTGCATGAGAAAAAGACTCTTCAAAAGCTGATGCAACGCCATATCGATGGTATTATCGTGTGTGCTTCACGCATTCCGAATGAGGATTTGATAGCCCTTCACGAACAGAGTAGCACTCCGATGGTTGTCCTCAACAGGCATATTAATCATCCAGAGATACCGAGCATCTTTGTAGATCTGGAGGATGCGGCATATCGTTCAACGATGCATCTGCTCAGTTTGCAACATACACGGATCGCCTATCTGGCCGGGCATGGACATTCGGAATCTTCGCAGGCGCGTCGTCATGGTATCCAACGCGCGCTGGAAGAGTTTGGATTAAGCTTACCGGAAGAATGGTGCCCCAGTATTTTCCCTAGCCTGGAAGGAGGTTTTCAGGCTATGACTACGCTGCTGGCGTTCCCTGCCGCAGAACGTCCTACAGGGATCATCGCCTATAATGACCTTATGGCATTGGGAGCACTCCATGCCATTCGTAGTCAGCATATGCATGTTCCAGATGACATCTCAGTTGTGGGTTGTGATGGTATCACCGTTGCTGCGCACTCCAACCCACCTCTGACAACTATCGACCAACCAAAGTATCGCATGGGACAACTTGCCACGCAGATGATTTATCAGATGCTCGACAAACGATTTTCATCGGCAAGCGGTTATACTCTGCTGGAGAGTCCACTGATCATCCGCGGCTCAACTGGCCCTTGTCCATCATCACGTAATAAGAACAACACTACCATCATACAGATGGAGAAGACACAACGAATGATCCAGCGGAAAGCAGTAATCTCAGAAGCAGAGCTGAAATTTCCTACGAGTTGACCCATTTTTCTGCTGTTTGGAGAGCGTATTTCATCCTATTCCGTCTCAGCCTGTTTTCGTCTATGCCTGTATGGGAGCAAGAGCAGCATCAGTACAGGTGCCAGACCGAGAACTGCCAGACCGCTGAGAATGCCGAAACTGGCACAGATCAGGCCAATGGCCCCTGGTAAAGCCATCTCTAAGGGATCACCCAGGCCTATCACAATACGCACTATCCCAGAATGGGCCGGTTGTCTGGCATAAGCTTCGGCTTTGGCGAGTGGATACCAGCCAGCACAACTCGCGCTGATGATAATCAACGCAATGATCACCATCCAGAGTGTATGTATGAACAGGAGGCCAAGCACACCGATCAGGGTAGTGAGAGAGAGCCACATGAGCAAGCGTGTAGGTAAAAGTTGTCGCTGTTTAAGCAGAAGTTCGAGCAGAAACAGCCCTGCAATAGAGGCAAACATCTGTAAGGCGACAATCAGCGCAATCACCGATTCGTTTACCCGCAAGGTATCATGCAAGTAGAGCACGACAAAGCTGAGAAATACTTCATCGAGCATAGACGGGATAACAGAGAGCAGCGACCAGCGTAAAAGCAGGGGATCGCGCACCGCTTCGCGCAGGCTTGCCCATATGCCTGTCTCTGCGGAATCCTCCGCGACCTCCTGCTCTGTATGGGCTTTAGGGAAACGCAGCGGGGCTAGCAGCAGAGCGGTAACCAGCCAGAGAGCGGATGCCAGCCAGCAGAGTTGCGTCCAACCCAGATGGAATGCCGCAAAGATGCTTACGACAAGGGGGGCGAGAAAATCACCGATACTGCTCAGGAGTGTCCAGCGTGTCATTGTGCGTGGACTCTCAGTCTGGTGCGGCATCGATTACGACTGCTTGCGAGAGATCAACGGCGGCTTCTCCAGATGGATAGCTAATAGCAAAGGCCAGCATCAGCAGGGGATAGTTTGTCAGATTACCGATAAAGCCAAATGCTGTAGCCAGGAGCAGGAGCCCCCAGAGAATCCAGGGCTTTTTGGCCCGGCCATCACTCAACACATTGATACAGGGATCAATGAGCATACTGGAGAGTGCCGCGACAGTAAACAGGAGACCAACCTGGGCATAGCCGAGATGCAGACGATCCCGCAACAGGGGTAGGGCTACCACGGGAATACCTGTAATCAATTCATCCAGCAGCCCCATAGACAACAAAATTGGCCGCGACCATCTGTCAGAACGTGTGCGATAGCGGGAAAAACGCAAAAACATAGAAAATCCTCTCTGAACGTTGAGACCACAAAAGAAAGCGAAAATGTTCAGAGAGTCTGGGGAGGTCCGCGCACACGCCAAAAGAGACCAGCCCATGCCGCTGGCTTAATTGGAAAGGGTTGATAAGATTTAGCCTGCTTTGCTATGCAGAGGCAAGCAAATTAGCAGGGACCACGAATCATAGTAAAGTACTCCTGAGTACAATTTAGTATAACTTCATCAGTATACCAGATCAGCAGGTAAGATTATTCCAACATCATTGTTCGATTCATGCCTGATATTGTTCGTCGCTGACTTTTTCCATCCAGTCGACAGCCTTGCCTGCGAGCTTTTCCTGAATAGCGATATGGGTCATCGCTGTATTTGGGGCGGCACCATGCCAATGTTTCTCACCCGGCGCGAACCAGATCACGTCCCCTGGTCGAATCTCTTCAATTGGACCACCCAGGCGTTGCGCCCGCCCACAGCCAGCCGTCACAACCAGGGTTTGGCCCAGTGGATGAGTGTGCCATGCAGTCCGTGCGCCGGGTTCAAACGTAACACTGGCACCGGCCACGCGAGCCGGTTCAGGAGCATCGAACAGGGGATCGATGCGGACCGTGCCGGTAAAATACTCGGATGGTCCTTTGCCGGAAGGTTGTGAGCCATTTCTTTTGATGTCCATATTTTGGTTTATCCCTTCTTGGAGAAAAGTCCAGCTTAGTTCTAAAAACAGAGTGCTACTCAGTCAATCTTTCCTCGTAGGGCAGATCGGCTTGCCCGTCTCCAACTCGCCAATGCTCTTCTTGCTGGAATGTATCTCCTCGTAGGAGCGTAACCCCGTCGTAGGGCAGATCGGCTTGCCCGTCTCCAACTCGCCAACGCTCTTCTTGCTGGAATGGATCTCCCCTACCACGAAACTTTGACGGAGTAGTAGCATGTTTTCTGCCTGAATGTAGTATAGGCCTCCTGGAGTACAAAATGGTAGAATAATTGTCGCAAATGATTGTCTGATACTGCAAATCTTCCAGATGGATGAAAGAGAAAGAAGGGAAGAGGCTCCGAATTTTAGTGCCTGAATCCCTTGCATTTTCTTGCTTTCTGCTTTATAATTTAATTAATTAGTCAATCAATAATTATTGTTTTTTAGAGAGTAGAAATGGCAAGAGAGATGGCCAGAACTCCGAAAGTTGTTGAGGACCGCCGCGAACAGATCATTGATGCTGCCTTACGGACATTTGCTCAGAAGGGTTTTACCAGGACCACCAATAAAGATATTGCCAGGGAGGCCGGAATTACGCCTGGCTTGATTTATCACTATTTCGAGAGCAAAGAAGCGCTGTTCCTGGAGATGCTTGAGCGCCGTTCTCCCATCTCCATTGTTAAGGCGATCCCGCTTGAAATGTTTGAGCTGCCGACAGATATCTTTCTGCGCTCGTTGGTCTTACACATATTGCAGCTTGTGGAGGGTGAGAATTTTCTCTTATTTATACGCACCATTGCACCTGAGATGCTGCTCAATCCCGCTCTTTTCGCCATGTTTCGTACTCTGCTGCAACAGCAGGTACTGACATTTCTGCGTGATTTTTTCTCGCGGAAGATGGTGCATGGAGAGCTGCGTTCAGGAAATCCGGAAATTGCTGGCCAGATGCTTATTGGTAGTGTGATGAGCTTTGTTGTGCGTCGGCAATTCCTGCAAGATGAATCTTTGTTAGCACTTAGCCAACAAGAGATTGCCGATTCAATTGTGGATACCTTGCTGCTTGGTTTACAGCCGCGTACGTAGTCGCCCCACCTCTTTTTAGCCTGTTTTGTAGAGATGACTTTTTTAGGAAAATTAATTAATCAGATAATTACTCATTTTATAGAGAACATACAAGAGAAAAGGACGGAATACTATGACCGAGAAACTGCCTTTGAGCACAAGTGATGCTCATTTCGGAAAAGAAATCTTTGGACCATGAGATCAAACAGGTATTGGAAACGACCTGTTGTATTGTCGGCGGTGGACCTGCGGGCGTGATGCTCGCGCTTCTTCTGGCACGCAAAGGGGTGCGTGTGACGCTTCTTGAGGCTCATATGGATTTTGATCGTGAGTTTCGCGGTGATACTCTTCATCCTATTGTGATGGAGAATTTAGACTATCTTGGCCTGGCCGAACCTTTATTACAGATGCGCCATTCTCAATTGCAAACATTTGCCTTGCAAGGGCGAAAAGGTCAGGTCAAGCTAGCCGCTTTTCAACAGGTCAAAACAAAGTTTCCCTTTGTGACGGTTATCGCACAGTCCCGCTTCCTCGAATTTCTCACTGAGGAGGCCAGACGCTTTCCCAACTTCCAACTGGTAATGGGTGCGCAAGTGGATGGACTGATTGAAGAGCAGGGGAAAGTGCGTGGTGTGCGCTATCGCGGACAGGATGGCTGGTACGAGGTACATGCGGTTTTGACGGTGGGGGCGGATGGCCGTTTCTCCCGTATCCGCAAACTGGCTGGTATGAAACTGGTTCAGGCCTCTGTCCCAATGGATGTACTCTGGTTCCGCCTCTCTCATCAACCTGGTGATCCTGCGATTGGTCTGGCGGGGCATATCGGTAAAGGGGTCATCGGGATCGTCATTGACCGTTTCGACTACTGGCAGATGGGCTATGTGATTCCAAAGGGTGGGTATCAGGAGATACGCGCTCAGGGTTTAGAACATTTACGCCGCGTCTTTGCGGAGACGGTCCCTGAGTTCGCTGATCGCATTGCTGAGATTCAGGAATGGAAACAGATCTCAGTCCTCTCCGTTGAGGCCAGTTATGTGAAGTGTTGGCATCGTCCTGGTCTGTTGCTGATCGGTGATGCTGCCCATGTCATGTCTCCGGTAGGTGGTGTTGGCATTAATTATGCGATTCAGGATGCCATTGCTGCGGCAAATGTATTGGCGGCGCATTTGCAGTTTGGTATCGTCTCTGATCGTGATCTGGCAAAAATTCAGCGCCAGCGTGAGATTCCTACTCGTCTTATTCAAAGTGTGCAGTCGTTTATGCAGGATCAGGTGCTGGCGCGTGTGCTCCAATCCAACAAAGCACTTCCTCTTCCACCAGCAATTCGTCTCCTGTCCAGCATTCCTGGATTTAACACCCTACCAGCCAGATTGCTTGGTTTCGGACTCTGGCCTGCGCGTATTCAAGACGATGGAAGTAATAACGTCAGGGGAAAATAAAAGTAGCTCCCTCTCTCACTCGGTGACATGGAGAGGGATAAAACCGAGATAAACGCCTCTCCCTACCAGTCTTTTCGAGAGAGAGGAAAGAGATAATTGTAAGGGCGTGAAGGGGAGGGCGGAAGATGGGAAAGGCAACGCCTCCTGCTTCTGTTTGCGGCGGCAAAAAGTGTCCCGGGAAGAGCCTTCTCGCCCTCGAAGAAACCGACGTAGGGCAGATCGGCTTGGCGTCTCCACCTCGCCCTCGAAGAAACCGACGTAGGGCAGATCGGCTTGGCCGTCTCCACCTCGCCGAGCGCACCTCTCCCCCGAAAAAAGAGGCAGGGAGAGGGTTTATCTCTGGTTGATCCCTCTCCATTTTTAAATTTCTCACGAATAAATGCACTGACCCATGCATATATCAGGGCCCCACACTTGCATGACAGCAGAACAGCTTCTACAAGAAAACGAAAAAGCCTTCCAGGGATCTTTACAGCGTTGTGAATTTTTTGAGAAGTATGGTAGTATTCTGAGTATGATACAGCATGATTGGTTTGCTATAGTTCAAGAGTATACTGAGAGACTTGTTCGTATTCGCAGTGTGAGTCCGGGACCGGGAGAGATTGAGGTCGCGCACGAAGTCCTTCGTCTGTTACACGCCGATGGCCTGGACGATAGCTATACGAGTAGTGGACTTGATCCGCTTGAGGGCGACCCTTATGGCCGCCTGAATGCCTACGCGTTTCTCCGTGGTCAAAGCCGCGCTACGCTTGTGCTGCTAGGACATATCGATACCGTTGATACCCAGGATTATGGACCATTGGAGCCGTGGGCGCTTGATCCGACTGCATTGGCTGATAGACGGGATGCATTGCTGGGTGGCGAGGAGGCAGAAGATGCGGCTGAGCTAAGCGATTGGATGTTTGGGCGCGGGATTGGCGATATGAAAAGTGGCGTGGCCATTGCTATTGCGCTTATGCGCCGACTGGCTAAGGATGCGCGCCTGGGACAACTCCCAATCTCCGTTATTATGTTGGCAACGCCCGACGAGGAGAACGAATCCGCTGGCGTCTTACAGGCTGTGCGTTTCCTGCTCGATCTGCGTGCACAAAATGCTCTTACCTATCTTGGTGCGCTCAATATCGACTATGTTACCGCACTTTATCCCGGTGATCTGCATCGTTACATCTACGCTGGCTCCGTTGGCAAACTCTTGCCGAGCTTTCTCTGTCTTGGCCGAGAATCGCATGTCGGCCTCCCGTTTATTGGCCTGGACGCGAATTTGCTCGCCGCTGAATTGATCCGTGATCTCAGCATGAACGATGCTCTGTGCGATAGTGTGCCAGGGCAGATTACTGCTCCGCCGGTCACACTCCATGCAACCGATCTGAAAACCCACTACGACGTACAACTGCCATTTGCAGCCTCTTTCTATCTCAATGTGTTGACTCTTACTACTACGCCGGATGCATTATTGCAACGGTTACGCCATCGTACTGAAGCTGTATTAACACAACTATTGCAGCGTATTGATGCAGGAGAACGACGTTGGCGAGAGGCCAGCGGCGAACAGAATTGGCAGGAACGCTTCCAACCTCGCTCAGGCCTGGTCTTCAGCTATGCTGAGCTCTATCGCGAAATGGTACAGCAATTTGGCGAGGTGCGTGTGCTTGCTGAGATAAGCGCCGAGTGGGAACGCTGGCCTGCTACACTGGATAAACGCGAACGCTGCCTGCATATCGTGCGCCGTCTCTGGACGCTGAGCGGCAGGCAGGGACCTGCTGTTATTATCTATTACTCTCCGCCGTATTATCCTTCGGTTGCTCCTGGCGCGGGTGTGTTGCAAGATGCGGTGACAGAGGTCGTCAATATGCATCCCACGTTGCTGCTGAAACAACGGCCTTACTTTCCGTATCTCTCTGATATGAGCTACTTGCAGCTTGATCCAGGGGTAGACCTGACGGCTCTCACTACCAATATGCCCGTCTGGTCTGCGTCTACCCTCTCCGCGCTACCCGGTTCTTATACGTTGCCATTGGAGGCTATTCAGCAACTTGCCCTTCCTGCTATTAACTGGGGACCCTTTGGACGTGGTGCTCATAAGCGCGACGAGGGTACACTGATGTCTTACACTTTTGGCGTATTGCCACAATTGTTGTATGAGACTATTGAGTGCCTGGGACGCTATTAAAACTATTCTGTCGTGAGCGATCTTTTGTCTATTATGCTTGCTCTTGGAAAGGTCCTTACTACTAAGCTACCATAAGGTTGAAGCCGCTGTGGAATATTGATAATAGGGAGCTTTTCAAGATCTCGCAGGTACTTGGTAACCTCATCTATGTTACGCCCTGTGAGACGCATTAATTCAGCAATAGTACGGTGCCCATCTATTAGGAGGAAAAGGTGACGGTGAAGACGCGAATACTCTGTTGCTTTCAGGATCTGCAAAGCCCTGGCGTCGGTTTCTGTGCGATAGGGAACGGCCTGAGGAGACAAGGATTCAGGTAGTGCAAGCTGAAAAATTGGGTTCTCTGCCGCTTTTCTACTCTCGTTTACTACTTTCCTCACACTGGGAATTTTGCTGGTGTCGGTTCTACTTGTCATTGGTACTGCGTTTGTCGGATTATTGAGTCGTCCTGGAGCGAGTATAGGGATATGCTTTGACTCCTTTGATGGACTGAAAGAGAAGGTGCAATCTTTCCAGCCTTTCATCCAGTTGAGCGCATCTACTCCCACCCGATCAACAGTCTTTGCCGCTACTATTTTCCCATAAACGAAGAAGATCTCGCCTTCTTCTAAAATTCTCTTGTTGTCTCTTCTGGCAACTAAATGTCCTGACATACTGCCATTCGCGAGTGTTTGGATGATCTTGGCTAGTGAATCTACAGTTGTTGTTACTCTATCCACCATGACGATTTCTCCATCAAACAAATTCCTGTGAATATGCGTGCAATACTTGCTTTGCAGGATTATTTGCACTTATTTGTGATATAACGTATATACATGATTTCATCAGGAAGATATAAGCTTACTTCTATAACTCTAGAAGCCATAAAAATCCTCTAAAATCTCCTCCTACCTTATTTTTTCTTCGTTGTTAGTATGGTATAATCACCACTGAAACACGGATTGCTCAAGTAAGGAGAGTGGTCAGAACATTCTCTTTCTCTAGTATGCCAAACAAGTTTCCATTGCTCAATGCCAGGGATAGGACAAGTAGGAGACAACTTTGTTTTTTCTTGGCGAGGCCTTCTTTTTCTCATACCGCTACTAGCTTAACTACTCTATGTACAAGAGAGAATATACGGTCATTACGCTCATGCGTGAAGGGGGAGAGATCGTATGGTGGTTCATCCATTAAAATATGAGCGAGAACTGCGTGGCTGGTCACAGGCAAAGGTTGCTGAAGAGATAGGGACAACCGTGAGAACTGTGAGCCGCTGGGAGCATGGTCTTGCTCTACCATACCCTTATTTTCGCGAGCAGCTCTGTGCCCTGTTTGGAAAAAACGCCGTGGAGTTAGGTCTGGTCGCAGAGAACGAACAGGAGTCGCCTGAAGAGACGCGTGCTTCTCCCTCTTCAGCGCCGTTTCCCGATGCACAAATAGCGTATATTTACGACTCCGCAATACCAGTGGCGTTGGGGGATAGGGGTTTAGTTGGCCGTGATGCTCTGCTGGCGCAGCTCAAAGAGCTTCTTTGTGCACCTGACAACTGTGCATTGATCGCAATTAATGGCTTACCAGGGGTAGGTAAGACCGCCCTGGCAGTAGCTTTAGCTACAGATCCTGAGGTGCAAGCATATTTTGGTGATGGCATTCTATGGGCGGGATTAGGAACTCAACCGAATGTGGTGAGTTTGCTGGCGCATTGGGGAATGTTATTAGGTGTACCAGCACGAAGCAGCGAAGATATTAGCAGTTGGGAAGTCTGGGGAAAAGTTCTGCATGAAGCGTTTGGCACACGACGCATGTTGCTGATTATCGACGATGCCTGGAAAATAGAGGATGCTCTGGCTTTTCAGGTCGGTGGCCCAAATTGCGCCTATCTCTTAACCTCGCGTATACCGCAGGTTGCATTTGCATTTGCTAGAGAAAGAGTTATTGAAGTTTCTCAACTCAATGATGCTGATGGGCTGGCTCTTATGGCTCGCTTTGTTCCAGAGATCGTGGCATTGGAAGCTGAGAATGCTCGCACTCTTGTACGCTCAGTGGGGGCGCTCCCCCTGGCGTTAACGCTGATGAGTAAATATCTGGCGGCTCAGGCTTTCACGAAACAGACCCGGCGGCTACACACAGCAATAACGCAGTTACATGACGCAGAGCAACGCTTGCGTTTGAGTATACCAACCCCCATTACCGCCCGTTCTCCCGGCTTGCCAGCCGATACCCCTTTATCGTTACATGCCGCTATTGCGGTGAGTGACCAGCAGATGAGTAAGGAAGCTCATAGAGCTTTGGCAGCTCTGTCGATCTTGCCAGCCAAACCCAATAGCTTCTCTGAAGAGATGGCACTCGCTGTTGCAGAGGTGGCCGTGGAAGTGCTGGATGAACTGAGTGATGCTGGATTACTAGAGAGTAGAGGGCCGAATCGTTACACATTACATCAGACTATCTCAGATTATGCAAAGCTACAGAGTGAAGAGTCCACGGCCACTGATCGCTTTGTCAAATATTGTGTAGCTTATGTGCAGGCCCATCAGACCGATTATAGGCTGCTTGACCCAGAAATGAGGAATATTTTAGCCGCTTTTGATGCCGCATACCAGATTGGACGCTACACGGAGCTACTCCAGGGTATCTACGCGTTTGTCCGCTTTTTGCAAATTCGTGGCCTGCATAGTCTGATTACAGAGCGGCTCCTACAAGCATACACTGTTGCCAAATCTCTAAAGAGCTCCGATGATATCATTACCATTGCTTGCCTTCTGGGGGAGATCACGCAAGTATTGGGAGCGAGCATACAGGCGGAAGATTATTTGCAAGAAGGCCTGGCCCTGGCGCGGCAGTTGGGGCAGCAAACACAGATATGTCGTCTCCTCGCAGGCCTCAGCGAGCGGGCAGCGTGGCAGGGCGATTTTGTCAAAGCGGAAGCCTACTGTCGGGAAGGGTTAGCTATCTCACGCCAGCTAGGCAGAGATGAACAGACGGTGGTTCATCTCACCGTCCTGGGTTGGGTGGTTTATGAGCAACGAGATTACGCGCGTGCAGAGGCTATCACTCAGGAAGGACTTCATCTTGCGCGTCAGATCAACTACCAGGAATATATCAGCCGCCTCCTTGCAGGATTCAGGAGGGATAGCAACAGTGATGGGAGATCTTGCTCAAGCGGAGGCTTACTACCAGGAAGGACTGGCTATCGCACATACACTTCAGCAGAGACTTATTGGCAGCTTACTGCTTGCCGGGCAAGGATGGCTAGCGGGCAAGTTGAAGAACTATGCTCAGGCGGAAATTTACACACGCCAGGCGCTGTTCTTAACTCGCCAGATGGGTTTTCACGAATTGACCTATCTTCTGCTCACCAGTCTGGGATGGCTGGCAGAAAAGCGAGAGGCATTCACTGAGGCGGGTGCATATTACCAGGAGGCGCTGCTCCTGGTCCGTCAACATAAAAAGCCCCAGAATCTCTGCATGATTCTCTTCCATGTGGGGATGCTGCATTTGAAGCAACAACGGTTTGAAGTTGCAGCCACGATCTTTCACGAGATGCTCAACCAGATCCCGCAAGGTCGGCAAGATCTGGTTGAACGCGCACAAAGTGGCCTGGCGCAGTATTGCCGTTGCTCAAAACAGTCAAGCCGGTTTGCCGGGAAACTTGCCAGAACCAGATGGAGCTCCTATGAATAGCGATTCTTAACCAGGAGAACATTCCTTGAGCAGAGTCTAGAACTGAAAGGACAAGAGCTGTATGTCATCAGAAAACAACAAGCTGTTAGCTGACCGGGTGTGGGAAGAGGTCTGGCACCAGGGTCTGTTGAACAGGATCGACGACCTGTTCACTCCCGATTTCGTGAGGCATGATCCTGGGGGAAGAGAGATGTATGGAACTGAGCAGGACCGACAGTTTATCAGCAGTTTCCGCGCGGCGTTTCCCGATGTCCACTTTACGGTGGAGGATCAGATCGCCGAGGGAGACAAAGTCGTGGTGCGCTACCGCTTTCAGGGCACCCACCTGGGTGCCTTTCAGGGGATGCCCCCGACGGGAAAGCAGGTCGCCTATACAGCGATTTCTTATCTATCGCATGACAGATGGCAAGATTGCCGAACAATGGACCGAATTTGATCAGTTGGGCTTTCTTCGCCGGCTGGGCGTGCTTCCTAATTCCTGAGCGGGACCAGTAGCACTTGGAGGAGCGCAGCACGATGCCCCACTAGACCATCAGGACAAAAATTTGACCCCTATCTTGCCATTTTCATCCTCTGACGCATATCCCCTCGGTTTAGCGGATTTATGGGTGAAATGATAGCAGACTATGTGTGTTACAGCACAATCTGCACATAGTCTTTTCCCGCATCCAGCAAAATACGAATACCCAATGGATCGGCGGTATACTCTGCCCCTTCAGCAGAGGTAATAGTAGTGATGCCCCGTAGCAGCAGCGTACAGGGCTTGCTCATACCTTCAGTCCGAATCGCCAGTTTTTTCCCCTGACGATTGACCGTAATCTGAAGCTCGAATTGGCCCTGCTGATTGTAGACGCTTGTTGAGGCTTGCTGCTCTTCTTGTATCTCAAAAATATGGAATTCTACATCATTCGTATAGTCGTAATCATGCTGATTTTCGTTCGGTCCTATCGCTACAATGGCATTGGGACGTACATACAGGGGGATACTGAGATAGCTATGCTGCTCTTGACGCCAGGTATTGCCTTCGACCCGCTCTCCAGTCAGAAAATTGGTCCAGGTGCCGCGTGGCAGATAAAAGGAGACTCGACCCTGCTCACTGAAGACGGGCGCGACCAGGAGCGCTTCGCCGAGCATATATTGGCGATCTAGATATTCGCAGGCAGGATCTCCTTCAAACTCTAGCACCATTGCTCGCATCATCGGTAGTCCATTGCTTGCTGCCTGGCTGGCTATGGAATAGAGGTAAGGCATCAGACGTGCTTTTAATCCGGTGAAGAAGCGCAAAACATCGGCTGCCTCCTCGTCGTAGGACCAGGGTACCCGATACGAATGAGAGCCATGAAGACGGCTATGGCTGGAGAGCAGACCAAAGGCAAGCCAGCGTTTATAGACATCGGCTGTCGAAGTATTCTCAAATCCGCCAATATCATGGCTCCAGAAACCGAAGCCAGACAAGCCAAATGAGAGGCCACCTCGTAAGCTTTCAGCCATTAATTCATAGGTGGCGTAGCTATCACCTCCCCAATGCACCGGAAATTGCTGGCTTCCAGCGGTTGCGGAGCGTGCGAAGAGAACCGCCTGACCATGTCCCTTCTGCTCTTCCAGCAGCTCAAAGACAAGCTTGTTGTAAAGAAAGGCATAATAGTTATGCATCTTTAGCGGATCGGAGCCATCAAAATAGACTACATCAGTTGGGATGCGCTCACCGAAATCGGTCTTGAAGCAATCCACCCCCATTGCCAGCAGCCTTTTGAGCTTCCCACTATACCATGCGCAGGCTGCGGGATTGGTGAAATCAACAATTGCCATCGCGGGCTGCCACTCGTCTCGCTGCCAGACATCCCCATTCGCCCGCTTTAGAAAATAGCCGTTGCGTTTGCCCTCTGCAAAAAGCAGGGAACGTTGCCCAATATAAGGATTGATCCAGAGGCAGATCTTTAATCCCCTCTGCTTCAGACGTTGTAACATCCCTTCCGGATCAGGAAAGACATCGGCATCCCATTCAAAATCACACCAATGTAGACCTTTCATCCAGAAACAGTCGAAGTGGAAGACGCTCAATGGGAGATCACGCTCAGCCATACCATCTACGAAATGCATAACCGTCTTTTCGTCGTAGTCGGTTGTAAACGAGGTGGAGAGCCAGAGACCAAAACTCCAGGCGGGCGGCAGGGCGGGCTTTCCAGTCAATTGTGTATAGTTCTTCAGCACCTGTTTCAGGCTTTGACCACCAATGATAAAATAGTCAAGCTCTTCGCCTGGGACACTGAATTGCACTTTCTTCACGTGTTCGGAAGCGACTTCAAAAGAGACCAGTTCAGGATGATTGACGAAGACGCCATAGCCCTTATTTGTGATGTAGAAAGGAATGCTTTTGTACGCCTGCTCTGAGCCTGTACCCCCGTCCTCGTTCCAGGTCTCCACCACTTGCCCATTCTTCACAAAAGAAGTGAAGCGCTCACCAAAGCCATAGACGCATTCGCCTACGCTAAGATCGAGCTGCTCACGCGTATAGACCTTTTTCCCCTCACTAGTCTCAGTGGTGATATAAGCGGTATTGCGGTTACTACTCCGTGTCAGGGGACGGCCATCGTAGCTAAAATCAATGCTCCAGGGTTGGTCCTTGTGAACATTCGCCTTCAGCTTCCCACTACCAAAAGAGAGCTCATCTTCCTGCTCATCAATAAGCACTGTGGGATGAAGATCGTGATAAAGTTGGAAGTGTGGGCCACGATCTTGTACACCTTTATAATGAGCAATCTGCACTCGAATAATATCCGCACAAGGAGCAGAGAGACGGATCTCTAGTAACGAACTATTGAGGCCACTGGCACGGTTCACAACCGGCGCAGTAGCAGCAAAGAGCGAGAGGTCAGTATCCGTAATAACCTGCTCCTGGGCCTCTACTGGATGAAGCATATGCACACCCTGGCGTCTGAACCAGTTGCCATCAGTGAATTTCATCTCTCTACTCCTTCATAGATCATCATCAGTGAACAGCAATCGGGTTTGCTGACTGGGCCCAGGAAGCAATCATCGTCAGCGCGTCGTGCGTGTCTGTGAGCGCCGAATCAGCGCATCGGTACCTACTGCTATAGCCAGCACCACTCCTTGAATCATCTCTTCAACAGCTTGTGTCTGGTTCATAAGCGCTAGGCCGTTTGCCAGACTCCCAATCACCAGGATGCCCAACAGGATAGACCAGACTGAGCCACGTCCACCATAGAGGCTAATGCCACCGATGACAGCAGCGGCGATGGCTTCGAGCAACAGGGTTGGATCGATAAGACTGGCAACCGCTGTCTCACGCGAGGATCTTAAAATACCGCCAGCGACGGCGATAACGGAACAGAGCATAAATACCATGATCCGTAACATAATGACGTTAATACCAGCGCGGCGCGCGGCCTCGCTGTTTCCGCCAACGGCATAGATATGGCGTCCGAAACGCGTCTGTGTCAGTACCAACCATAAAATCAGCATCAGGCCGATCAGGATAATCGTCGTATTTGGCACTCCCAGATAGTTTTCAAACAATACGACAGGTCCAAGTGTGATGATTAGTGCAAGTACAATCTGGAGGCTGAGTTGCCAGGTTGGTTTAGGACGTAAGCCTGCCTGTTTGCGCTGAAATTGATTGTAGATTGTACTTATAATATAAACTAAAACGGCGCTGGTTGGAAGGGCGATGCCAGGTGAGGCCGGCAGATAACTATTTGCGCTACCCGCAAGTGAGATGATGCCTTTATCGGTAATCACCAGGCTGCTCTGGCCAAACTGGAGAAAGAGCAAGAGGCCTTCATAGGCGATTGAAGCGGCCAGTTCACGATAAAGCTCGGCAATACGTATAACTGCAACAAGGATGCCGTTGATGAGTCCAACGAGAGCGCCAGAAAGGTAATCTCTGCCCTCATCTAATGATCGCATTTACAAGTATTCCATGCTGCAAGAGTAACAATAGGCGAGAAGATCCGAAGCGTTACTTCTAAAGCTCATCTTCGTCGTACAAGGCAGCGAAGACAGTAAAATTATCGGTAAAACCTGTTGTCACACAGTCACAACCATTAGGCACGGCCTGTCGGGGCGTGCCTCTTCGCGTTTTGGCATCTTCTCAAGGTGTTCATCTAGCATCACTATTTTTTCACCTTTTATTACCAATAAAGTCTCTTCATGAAGAGGCTTTATCTACTCTCTGTCAGCTCTCCTGAAGAGAGTAGAAGCATCCAGAAAAGGAGTTCTATTTTTATGGCTAATGCATTATCAGCGGAAATTGATTCAAAGAAAGAGATGTCATCACATGCCGATCCACGTCGCTGGCTGATGCTGCCGGTGCTTCTCCTGGCAGCGTTTATGGGGACGCTTGATACGTTTATTGTTAATGTTGCTGTCCCTTCAATTGAAACAAACTTCCACGCCAGCTTTGCAGAAATCCAACTGGTGATTGCTGGATATACGCTGGCATTTGGCGTGGTGCTTGCCACTGGCGGTCGTCTTGGCGATCTCTACGGACGCAAACGACTCTTCCTCTTTGGCGTCGCTGGCTTTACGCTTTTCTCCACTTTCTGCGGTCTCGCGCCTTCAGTGACGTGGTTGATCATCTTTCGAGTGTTTCAGGGTAGCATGGCGGCGCTTATGCTGCCTCAAGTCATCTCCCTTCTTACTATCAGCTTTTTGCCTGAAGAGCGAGGGAGGGCTTTTAGCAGCTATGTTACCGCTATGGGACTCGCAGCAATCACGGGACAGGTCATAGGAGGACTGCTTATCGGTGCTAATGTCCTGGAACTGGGCTGGCGAAGCATCTTTCTGATCAATATCCCCATCGGCATTGCAACATTGGTGGCAGCGTGGCTCCTGGTGCATGAATCCCGTGTTTCATCCGCACGTCAGCTCGATCTGGGCGGCGTCGCGCTCCTTTCAATTTCGCTATTTCTGCTCATTTATCCGTTAGCAGAGGGGAGCAGTGCAGGCTGGTCATTCTGGAGCTTTCTCAGTCTGGCGCTGGCGTTGGCCTTGCTCGTGGTCTTTGTCTCCTATGAGCGCTGGCTGACTCAGCGTGGGGGGGCACCCGTGGTACCTCTCGCCCTCTTCCAGTCACGTTCATTTGTGGCTGGCGTTCTCTCTAACTTCTTGGTTCAGCTACTCTTTGCCTCCATCCTGCTTCTGTTGCCCTTTTACTTGCAAGAGGGACTCCATTACTCTCCCTTACAATCCGGGCTGGTTGTGATGGTAATGGGACTTGCTTTTGTGCTGTCATCAAGTCTTTCGTCAAAAATGGGAGTTTGGCTTAAGGGGCGAGCACTCCAGCTTGGAGCAGCGCTGGTAACATTGGGATATCTCTCGACGCTTCTGGCAGCCCTGCTATTTGTGCCTCGCTATGGGATTGCTCCATTGCTCGTTGGACTTTTTATCACATCAAGTGGAAATGGAACCCTCACCGCTCCGATGATAAATAAAGCGTTGCAAGGGATCGATAGATCTATGGCTGGCGCTGCTTCTGGAGTATATTCAACAATACATCAGGTTGCAAGTGCAATCGGCGTTGCGTTGATCGGTACAATTTTCGCTGCCATTCTGGCACATCATGCGAGTCAGACCTCTGCCTTTGTCACCTCTCTGTTGGTGATTGTGCTTGTGAGTGTAGCCCTCTCGTTCACGGTCTTCCTCTTTCCCAAACCTGGGGAAACCTCCCGTCGGTAATGGCAATCAACCTGACACACGACAGACGCAAAACAACAATACCCAATACTGAGGAAGTGGCTGATTACATCGAAACGCTCGGCAAGCCTGTCGAGCGTTTCATTGGCGATACGTTATCAGACGCACCAGCAACATTATGGAGAGAGACTATGCCAGAGAGGTCTGGTGATCGCGTACAAACAGAGCATGCTGTACTCGATTTCGTATATTGAGCAAATCATGAGGATTCCCCGATAGTTTCATAACAGCTCCATGCTACGATATCAATGTTACCAGAAAGGGTACTAAGAAACTTTCCCTTTCTGGGAAGGACAAAGCAATACAAAATTTTGCAAAAGTTATGGAATAAGGAAGGATCGAAAAAACTATGAAAAAGCTCATTTATATCGGCGGAGAGTAGTCTTCTTCTCATGCTGGCACTCCTCTTTGGTTCCCTGTTCTCTGGCCCACTGACTGCATCAGCACACAGTACCGCAAAACCAGTGGCAACTCAGACAAAGGACAAACACCCGGAGCGCCATCCCCTGAGAAGGTTTACCAGGGACTATAACAGCCAGATCGTTGCCGTCATTGCCCCGCAACTCTCACTGTCTAGCGCACAGTTGACTGAAGACTTACAATCCGGTCAACATGTTGTTGATATTGCTAAAGATCATGGAGTTGATCTCGGCCACATCAAGGCTATCCTCGTTAGTGCCATCCAGCAGGTTACAGCCTCTGAGACTCAGGCTGGCGCGATTAATCAGCAACAGGCGAATGTCATCACTACGCTGGCGCAGGCTCATCCTCTAGTGGTTTCACATGTACTCCATCGCTACTATACAGGTAAGTAGCACTCAAGAAGAGCTTTTAGTACAAATTACCAGCTTAGAGAAAATTCTTTGAGCTGGTATTTCTCTCTTTCACCGTCAGACCTATGCTTCTGGTATGGGGAACTTCCGCTTTTGCAAGCGTTTGATGAGGGCAGGACGACGAAGATACATTTGAACCCAGGCTCCGAATGTTTTGTAAATGTGACAAATTCATCGAAATTATAGTCAGTGATAAGATTCGCTGGTATGATCCCATGCGGGAAGCGCAACGCCAATTGCGGATTTCCCCAGTTAGCCCAATACAAAAAACCATCAAAGAATTTGTAGAGCACTTCGATAGGATCGTGCTTGAAGTCGCCCCAGTTATACTCGATAAGGGCGTGGGTGGAAGATGCCTCGATATGGCTGGAAAGTTTGTTCACCGCATCAAGTTGCGTCTTTGTCAGAGGCCGATCAATGGTCATAAATTCGTAACGTTGATATTCGCTCATTATGCTTGTCCTCCATGCAGATTAATACATGGGAACATTATACTAGTCCGTCAATAAGGGAAACAACGCAATCTGGAGAACGTAGCTCAAACTAGTCAAGGAAGCGTCGCAAAACCTCTTGAAAAGATGAGTAAAAGCAGATAGAATAAAGGTTATTGCAGGCCTTTCATGCAGCGCTTTTAGAAGCAATAGAAAGAGCAAGAGGAGTGAATATGTCCTCCATCCCACCTCGCTCAAATGAGCTGAATAGTACCTATGTTGTGCAAGATCGACAAAGCGAGGAAGAACTCACCCGCTTGATCATACAGAACCAGATGCTTACCTCATCAATGGGCGGAGTTCTCCCAGAGCAAGCTGATCCAGCTCATTTTCAGCGGATACTTGATGTGGGATGTGCTGCTGGTGGCTGGGTAATTGAAGCGGCCCAGAGATATCCGAGCATGAAAGTGGTGGGGGTGGATATCAGTAATCGCATGATCGAGTATGCACGCGCGCAGGCAGTAGCGCACGGGGTCGCTGATCGCGTGGAATTTCGCGTCATGGACGCCTTGCGTCTGCTTGAATTTTCCAAAGCATCCTTTGATCTCGTCAATATCCGTCTTGGGAATAGCTTTCTGCGCACCTGGGACTGGCCAATCCTCCTCGCTCAGTTTCAGCGAGTTAGCCGTCGAGCTGGCGTTATTCGCATTACGGAGTGTGACATTGTAGAGAGTAGCAGTCCTGCCCTCACCTATTTATACCAGCAAATCTTTCTTCAGGCAGTCTTCAATGCGGGCTTTTTCTTCAGGCAAGAGAATGATGGTCTGACCAGCGAACTTGTTCCCTTGCTGACACGACAAGGGTTTCACAATGTGCAAACGCGACTTCACACGCTCGAATATCATGGGGGTACCCCTGAAGGACAACTTTTTGCCGAAGATATGAAACGGGGCTTTCACACGTTTCGACCATTTTTCCAGAAATGGCTGCGCCTCCCAGAAGACTACGATGCCATCTACCAACAAGCTCTTGCTGAGATGCAGCAACCAGACTTCAAAGCAGTCTGGCGCTACCTCACAGTATGGGGAACCTCCTCTCCACTACGTATAAAAGGTAGTTTGTAATGCCTCATTTTGTTCTTGCTTTGAGACACGAATATATCCGATCTTCGTACCAAAACTCTTTCTTATGTGCCACTTACTCTTCTTCCAGAGAAAAACCTGAGATTTCGATTTTGACACATTTTTTGAGACAGCCAGGAAGCAATGCCACGCTTGCGGAAGTGACGCGCTGTGGCTCTAAGAAAGCTGAACCATATGTGTCAGAAAACGACCCCTCTCAGCTCGACTTTGTACAAAATTGCCCATATGAGCATGGACATATGGGAACTCTTGCTTTCCTTTGAGCTCGCTTTCCTAAAAATGTACAAAGTCGAGCGTAGAGTGGGAATAATAGTTATGTCTTGCGACTTCTATAAGTAGACTAGGTAGAACATAATTTGTTTCTTATAGAAGGAAAAAAGATCCATGTCAATTGATCCTTTGGAGCGTGAAACAAGAGCATCATCTCAGTCCATGCGTGAGCAAGTCGGATTGGTGACGAATGGTTCAGATGCTGCGACGGTGGTGCGAAGAATTGTGGTTGCGGAGGAGGCTGGTGTTCGTCAAATCTGGACAACCCAGCGTCCAACGTCTGCTGATTCTTTGACAACTTTTGCGGCGGCTGCTCTGCAAACAAAGAGTATTCGTCTGGGCACGGCTATTGTGCCGACGTACCCACGTCATCCACTGACAATGGCGTTGCAGGCACTTGCAATTCATGATCTTGCGCCTGGACGGCTGCGGCTCGGCATTGGTCCAAGCTCTCGTCCTAGCATTGAGGGAACCTACGGTTTACCGATGGGGAAGCCATTGGAGCATCTCCGCGAGTACGTTGACATTGTGCATGCGGCCCTATGGGAGGGGAATGTCGATCATCAAGGACTCTTCTTTCATGTGAAAGCGAGCCTGCTCAGGACTGCCCAGGTTCCGATCCTGATCTCGACACTGGGCGAGGGAGCTTTTCGGTTGGCCGGCGAGATCGCTGATGGAGCTCTCCCCTGGCTCTGTCCGGTCCCATATCTGCTGAAAACCGGGTTACCTGCTCTGCGCGAATCTGCGACCAGCCATGGACGGACACCTCCGCCGGTGGTGGCGCACGTCCTGGTGGCTGTCAGTGAAGATCGACAGGCGGTGTTAGATGCCACGCGCGCACAGATTCAACATCATGGACAACTGCCTTTTTACGCCAACATGTTCGCCGGAGCCGGTTTCCCCATACCTGCCGACGGTTCAATGTCAGACGAACTCGTGAGCAGCCTGGTCATTTCGGGCAGTGATGCAGCGATAGCGGATCGCTTCTCAGACATCCTCGCCTCCGGCCTGGATGAGCTACTCGTGTTGCCTGTAGCTGTACACGATAGCGAACGTGAATTGTCACAACTCATGCAATTGATCGGCCATCTCAAGTAGCTGGGGCTTTTACGGCCTCTCAATTCCGTCTATCTTTAGTGGAAGGGGAAGTTGATGTCTGGTCAGCCATCGTAACTCATCCATCCACATTCCACCAGAGGCGATAAAGTCAGCCCACGTAACGGTGAAGGAATATCACCTGATTGCTCGTTCATATGCCGACCAATGGCATTTCGGGCCTCTGGCACAATACTCTTTAATTAAGAGGTAGGAATCAAAAGGACTAGCAAAAAACATAATTTTCATATTTACACAGTATTCTGAGAAACGTCAATCCCCCTCAAGAATTCTCCCCATCTGCCGATAACCTCTTTTAGAGGCTCTTTCTTCCCTTCGCCAAACCAGCGTATCCAGAAAAAACGGGAACACCTGGCACGGATCTTTTCCCTTGCCATTCAACCCTACACGCTGTAGCCTTCGTGCTCACTGGTGTCTACCTCGGTGTCGGGTTGCGTGTCGGGTTGCATCCAGGCCCCAGGCCGCTTGTGTCGCCTGTGTCGGGTTCGGGCAGAAAAATTCTTTGCTTTTGTCCAGGAGAGAAAGCGGAGGAGACGATTGCTGATATCAACACTGGCAAAGGTTGTGTTTTTGTCAATCTTTCTCGTAAGATAGCTCTTACCCAGGAGGCTGTAAAGTGGAACATACCTTCCTCGCAGAGATAAAAATAATGTACAATCTTGTTATGCATAGAGAACACTCCTACGAATACTTCTTTGCACCAGATCACCAGGGCTTTTGAGGATATTTCTTGCCCTCATGCCCGGTTTATAGAGAAAGGACTTATTTATACGTGAGCGAATCACCACAAAAAGCCCGGCGCAATCCTGTACTTTCCTCGACACCGTTACCTGACACTGAAACCATTGCTTCAGTACCGTCAGAACAGCAGCAGGAGAAGTACAGTTATACGTATTACAAAGAAATTTTTCAGGGCAAGAGTATGCCATTTGCCTATCTCGATCTGGATCTGCTTGACCAGAATATCCGCCAGGTGGTGGCGAATACAGGCGGGAAACGGGTCCGTCTTGCTTCAAAGTCGTTGCGCAGCGTCGCTGTTCTCCGCCATATCTTAGCGGCTAACCCCTGCTTTCAAGGGATTATGTGTTTTACGGCGCGAGAAGCTGTCTACTTGCACACGCTCGGTTTTTCCGATCTGTTAATCGGCTATCCGACCTGGAATGAGCAGGATATTGAACTGGTGGCACATGCAGTCGCAGCGGGAGCGGATATTACGTTTATGGTCGATAGTATTGCCCATATTATTCAGATCGCCACCATCGCCGAGCGCAACAAAATACTCCTTTCTGTCTGCCTGGAAATTGATATGTCTTTTAATCTGCCCGGATTTCGCTTCGGCGTCTGGCGCTCCCCTTTGAGAACGACGCAGCAGCTACAGCCCGTACTTGAACAGATTCAGCAGAGCGAGTTTGTGCAGCTTGTAGGTATTATGGGCTATGAAGCACAGATTGCCGGCGTAGGAGATCACTTTCACGGTCAAAAAGCCAAGAATACTGTGGTGCAAGCCTTAAAACGCCGCTCAATTCCTGAAATTGCCAGGCGTCGCGCCGAACTGGTCGCCTTTGCCAGTAGTTATGGACCACTGCGTTTTGTTAATGGCGGCGGGACGGGTAGCATGGCTTCCACTCGCGCAGAATCGGCGGTAACTGAGATTACTGTCGGCTCAGGTTTCTATTCTCCAGGCCTGTTTGACAACTATGCCGCGTTCCGCTATGCGCCTGCCGCAGGGTTTGCCATCGAGATTGTACGGCGGCCTGCACGCGCGCTCTATACCTGTCTCGGCGGCGGCTATATTGCTTCAGGGGCCGTTGGTCCGGAGAAACTTCCCCTGCCGTATCTCCCACAAGGCGCTCATCTTCTGCCTCTGGAAGGCGCTGGCGAGGTACAAACTCCGATTCGTTACGAGGGACCGCTTTACTTGAATCACGGTGATCCTATTTTTCTGCGCCATGCCAAAGCGGGTGAGCTCTGCGAACACTTCACACACCTGTTTCTGGTCTCCCAGGGAGCAATAGTAGATGAAGTAACAACCTATCGCGGGGATGGTCAGCGCTTCTTATAGAAGACAAAAAACAGGAAAGAAGACTTAGCTTTTATATTACTGTATAAGGAGGAAATGTATGGTAGGTCGCCAGCCGTGGCATAATTGGTCAAGTTCGGTTAGCAGCTCTCCCCAGATCATAGCCCAGCCCGAAAGTATCGAGGATGTAATCCAACTGGTAAAAAAATATGGACAGACAGGTCAGACGATTCGGGTGGTGGGATCTGGCCATTCGTTTACACCTCTGGTGCAAACAGATGATGTCCTTGTCTCACTGGATCACTTAGAAGGCATTGAACAGATAGATCGTGAGCGTGGGACGGTGACGGTGCTGGGTGGCACAAAATTGAAATTGCTCGGTGATACCCTCTTAAAGCTAGGGCTCGCCCAGGAAAATCTGGGGGATATCGATGTACAAAGTATCGCCGGGGCTATCAGCACAGGGACGCATGGGACAGGCATCGCTTTCGGCAATATCTCTACCCAGGTGGAACGTCTGACGCTGGTCACAGCGAACGGTGAATTGCTAGAATGCTCTCTTGAAGAAGATCCTGAGATCTTTAAGGCGGCCCAGATCTCCCTCGGAACGTTAGGGATTATCGTCCGTGTGACGTTGCGTGTCGTTCCGTCCAAACGACTTCACTACCAGGTACGCCGAGAATCTCTGAAGCAGTGCCTGCCCCAACTTGAGGATTACAAACAAAAAAATACCCATTTTGAGTTTTTCTGGCTGCCCTATACTGAATATGTCCAGGCGAAATGTATCAATGAGACCGAGAAACCTGTGAATGCAGGAGGCTTGTGGGCGGCTTTTAATCGTGTGGTGTTGGAGAATGGCGTCTTTTGGCTGCTTTCGGAAGCCTGTCGCCTCTTCCCTCGCCTCTGTCAGACGGTGAGTAATATTTCCGCCCAGGCGATAGCTTCTGTTGATGAGGTTGATTATAGTCATCATATCTATGCAACGCCGCGCTGGGTGCGCTTCAATGAGATGGAATACAATATTCCTGCTGAACACTTCTCTACGGTCTTTGCAGAAATACGCGAATGTATTAGCCGAGAACGCTTCGCCGTTCACTTTCCGATAGAATGCCGCTTTGTTCACGCCGATGATATCTGGCTCAGTCCAGCATACGAGCGCCCCTCGGCCTATTTAGCTGTACATATGTATAAGGGTATGCCCTATCAAAACTATTTTGCACAGATTGAGGCGATCTTTCAACGCTACCAGGGCCGTCCTCACTGGGGTAAGATGCATACGCTCACCGCCGAGCAACTGGCCACTCTCTATCCTCATTGGCAAGACTTTCAACGTGTTCGCGCCCGCCTGGACCCGAAGGGCCTCTTTTTAAATGCCTATCTTCGTCAGCTCTTCTCAGTTGAAATAGCCGACCTCTCATCACCCTTATAGCCTCATCACGGAAAACAAAGGAGACTCTTCATGGATGATACATCATCACCCGCTTCTGTCGAAGGCCCTTCAGAAGCACTTTTGTCTACTTCAGTCTTGAAACACGGCACCCTCGGCCTGCGCCATGCCATTGTTATCTCTGTTGCTGTTATGTCGCCAGCAGCATCGATATTTTTCAATACAATTCCTCAAGCTGGCCTGGTGGGAGCCGCCATTCCTCTGTGTTATGTGGTGGGCTTTGTTGTTGCTCTCCTCACGGCAAATCAGTACAGCGAGATGTCTCGTGAGCTGCCTTCCAGCGGCTCAGCTTATACGTTTGTTACGGAGGGATTGGGAACCGTCTGGGGTCTGATGACTGGCTGGATTGGTTTTATCGCGATAGCACTCGGCGTCCCGTATTCGTTTATTCTCATGAGTGCGAATCTGCAAACCATCTTTCAGCGCTGGTTAGGTTTCAATCTGCACTGGAGCTTCTGGTTTGTTCTGGCAATTGGTATTGTTTTTGCCCTCTGCTCCATCGGTATACGCCAGTCTTTGAGCGTTGATTTGACGCTTCTGATCTTTGAGATTGGCATCTGCCTCTTGCTGGCAGTCATTGTCCTTTTTAGCATCGGAAGCCAGGGAAAATTAACCGCTCTGCCCTTTAGTCTGGCCGCGGTTCCACCTCATGGAGACCTGACAACCGGCATTGTCCTGGCTGTACTCAGCTTTATTGGTTTTGAAACTGCCGCGACTCTGGGTGAGGAGACAAAACAACCCCATCGCAATATCCCTCGCGCCGTCTATGGATCGATGGTTGTGGTCGGTATTTTTTATATTCTTATGGCCTATGTGGCAACGCTTGGCTATGGCCCTGAGCATATGGTGAGCGGGTATGCGAATGATCCTGCACCTTTCGATACGATTAGCCGCCATTGGGGCGGTGCTCCTCTGGCCGCTTGTATCGATGTGGTTGGTATTCTCTCTTTCTTCAGTGCAGCGCTGGCGATTGTGAATGGTGGCGCACGCATTCTCTATGCGATAGGTCGCGATGAACATGCGTTGCGCTGGTTGGCGAAGACTCATCCTGTCCGCCATACTCCGATTAATGCTGTGCTGTTGCTGTGCCTGTTTGGCCTGGTCATTGGTTTGCTTCTCGGTTTTCTCTTACAGCCAATTAACGCCTTTGCCTTCTTTGGCACACTTGATGCTATCTTTGTCGTTCTCATCTACGCTATGGTGAATATCGCCTGCCTGCGTTTTTTCTGGCGCAAACGCCGTGCGCAATTTCGCCTGGTACGTCATGGCATATTTCCAGTTCTGAGCACGCTGATCATTGCTGCTATTTTTCTGGCGGCAATGATCTCTCCTGGACCTGCCCCCTTGAGCGCTATTCCTGCCGTTGTAGGGATCTGGATACTCCTGGGTGTCGGGATTATCCTGGGTTCGCGTCTAATGTCACGCTCAAAGTAGCTGTGTGATGAGCTCGTGAGGAAGATAGGCTAGACTCTGTCACGATATTGCTGCCGTCTCTTTTGCTTTGCCAATCTTTGTCGATTCTGGTAGACCATATACCCAAAGGCAGCAATAAATATGAGGAGGATAATTACAAAAAGAATAAACTGTAACATGGTGCTGTCCTTTACCGTATAGCCCTTCCACCGCTTGAGCAGGTCACCAGGCAACAGATGATCTCTCCGCCGCTCCCTATCTCACACGCCGATGTTTTTTCTCGCATGTGGTAGATATGGGATACCTGGAGACCTTGCTCGACAGTGGCCATTTACTTTTTTTTAATTTATAAATTTACGACTTGCGACTGGTGGACAATATGGGGGAAGCCATCGTTACAATCGACAATATATCTTGCCGCTACATCGTTTGTATAGGTTGTTCCCGCAATAGTATGATAGCCCCTCGACGCAGTTTTACGGCCAGGAAACGCTTTGCCCGGTGGTAAGACGTAGAGCACCTCTCCAGTATATTGCCGATCACGCTCTTTAATAGTTATGCTCTCCCCAATACGATAAGCCCCTTCACCGCCAGGTCCGAAAAGCTGGCTCAACTGGTCTTTATCGTTTTTATTGAGTGTAAAATGTTCGTAAACGCGCTGCCCCTGCTTGATCAGCTCAAGGATAGGAATACGCTCACCTGTTTCAAGGGTAACAATCCAGAGGTTCAAAAACTTTTGTGGTTGGAGGATATCAACAGGACTCCACATCACAGCCTTCAGGTTTGGTTGCGCATGAATGGCTTTTAATGCTGCATCTTCAAACAACTTGATCTGGATCTGGCGGAGCAGATCGTCACGCTCACGCTGACAGAGCTCCGTAAGCGAACCAATCTCAATTGCATTGACCTTCACTACTGCCTGCATTCCATCTTCTGACCAGTTAATAGGATCAAGCGTGATAGAAAGCTGTTCACAAGCAGTAGTGATTTGTTGAGCTTTCTGGCGTGCCTCTTGTTGCTCCTCAACTTTATTGTGACGCGAGTAGACCATAGTGTACGACTCCTGTTGAGGCAGATAATAAGTCCGCTCTCTTTTTAGCTAACAGTCTGCAATAACCGTGAAAAGCCTGTATCTCACCGGGCATGTCAGCACTACTTTTTGGATGACAACGACGCTATCTTTAGCTCATGACCCCAATCGGCCATGATTCCGAGGGATGATATTCGGATGAAAGAACGAAGAACAAGAAAGCAATACAAATGCAAGAGGAGAAACGGCTGTCATGTCTTCTCACCTCCTAGTAAGTCACATTCTCTTGTGGCTTGTCAACTTTTTTTCGCATCAACGCGAGATAGATAAGCGTAAATATGCCTGCAAAAGGCGGGCCATGCAAATGGTGGAAACCCACCTCTCGCATGGCCCTTCCTGAAAAATGATTTGCGGCTATCTTCTATGCCCTGCCTTCTGCGAGGAACAATTCATTATCTGAGCATTCCTTAAAGCAGAGAGCATACGAACATTTTTACGCGGTTCTCAATAAAGATGAATGGTACATTTGTTGTTTTTGAACATCGTGGTGGTGTCAACTGAGAGTGAGGAACTTGGGTTAATAATCACTTTTGAGGATGAATTTGGCGTTGCATTTCCTTCGCAATCATCAAGCTTGGTCGTGTTTGAGGCGGACTGTGGCCCCATCCAGAGATCTGCATGATTGGTACCATTCTGACACCCCTGGGGATCAGTATCTCCACACTGATCTTCCATGATAAAGTATTTTTTGACCAGGGGAACATAAATGACACTGCCAATAGGAAAACTTGACTTCAGATCTTTATTTGGGGCTGCGAAGGTCACTGGATCGGTGTAGGTTCCTTTCCCTTCGGTTGCCAGATTGTGGAGGGTTGGATAACCAGCGTTTTTGGGGTATGCGATGATAGCCGAACCATGCTGATTCTCTGTAGTGCCAGAATTATCATTGTAGCCATACCAGGTGATGGTGGCCGTGATCGTCTTCTGTTTACCATCCCCACTAGAAACGTAGCGAGGACTGACAACAGCAGAAGCCGCATGAACGCTGGACATAGGAGCTAAAGATAGCGCGGCCACTCCTAAAGAAATCGCTGCCAATAGGCTGAAGATAAGGCGGATACTTCTCATGATCGTCTGTTTCCCTTTCTTAAAAGCTTCCTGAAGATAAATGGCTGAGAGCACTCTGCTTCTCTGTCTGTGCTCCTGCATCTTTCCCAGGAAATTGACTGCTTCGTTGAGAATGTTTGTCCATGTCTCCCTTTGCAAATGGAGAGAGTTCTTTGCATCGCGATTCTACTAGTGTTTTATAAGCGTCAGGTGGTGAGCGTATATGATAGGCTGACATACTCTCGTCCTTTCCTATGTTTGACCAACAAAGTTTAGCTGTTTGAAAAAAGCCAGACAAATATATCAGACATACTGACATATCTTCATGCAGTAGTCCATTTGACTGGCAAAATTCAAGGAGTTGAAAATGCCATCTTGACGAGTAAAAAGATTTCGTTTTTTAGCAGAGATTCGATTCTGGCGATTCGTTTATTGTGCAACGGTAGTTAGCACCGCATGATTCACGTACTACCAGACTAGCTTGAAGTTGAATATGGGGAATCTGGTTCTGAGATGAAGATTTTGCCTCCTCCTCTGGCAAATTCACACCTGCTTGCCTGGAAACGTTGGGTCGCGTATGTGCCTGGGCTTTATCGAGCAGAGATAATAACAGGCCACCCCTTGCTGTCCCATCTCAAAGTAGGGCTGTCTTATAGTGGTGAGTGGCGGATGCGTATACGCCGAAGGATGATCATCATCAAAACCGACTAGCGCAATATCTCCTGGAACGAAGAGTCCTGCCTCTTCAGCTGCTGCCAGCACGCCATAGGCCATCTGATCACTGGCGGCAAAGATCGCGGTTGGCCGCGTTCCAGGGGGAAGCGCAAAAAATTTGTTGGCGCAGGCACGACCACTGGGAGGAAGAAAATCACCTTCTAAAACAAGTGCTGGATCGGGGAGTAGTCCTGCTTCGAGGAGCGCCTGGCGATATCCTTGATAACGAGCATCTGATACCGGGTACTCTGCGGGTCCTTTGATGTGAGCGATGCGCTTGTGACCGAGCCGGATGAGATGTTGCACTGCTATATATGCCCCTGTAGTGTTATCAACGCCTATCGAGGGAATCATCTGGGCTTCCTGATCGTCAATCGCCACGATAGGAAATCCCCTTTGGGCCAGTTGCGCCAGGGGTAAGGAGAGACGACTAAATACTGCAACCAGACCGGCACTCAGGGGCGTTGCGAGAAAGCGATCAAGCAACACATCTGCGTCACTGGTGACGTTCTCATCACTGATGCTGTAAAGTGCCATATCGTAGGAACTCTGCGTGATTGCCTCAACAATTCCATGTGTGAGATCGGGGCTAATCGACCAGACCCAGCCGGGTATAAGGACGCTGATGGTGGTGCTGCGCGGGGTTATCTCCTGCTTACGAGGGATAAGTCCTTGCTCCTCAAGAATATGGAGTACTATCTCGCGCACGGCGGCATCGATACCAGGTTTTACAGACACCTGGCTATCTTTGATTGGGATCTGCGCTCCTTGCTTTTTATACACGCCTATTTCATCGAGAGGGGAAGCGCTAGCTTCTTGAGCCTGGATATGAGATTGATCGGGTAAGACTTCACAAAAGTCGCTGAGGGTACAACCAAGTGCATTGCAGAGAGCCTGAATTGTCGAGAGTCTGAGCGCACCCGGCACATTATTAAGCAACGAAGAGATAGCTTGTAATGAAAGCTGGATTCCCGCTTTCTCCTCAAGCAATAGTTGCAGTTCCGAGGATCGATAGATCTGATGGTGAATGGCAAGCCATTGCTTCAGATTCCACTGAACAGGCATCTTAGTGCTCCTCATGCGTTTTCAAGTGAAACTTGTGTAACGTAAGTATATCTTACCTTAAGTAAATTATACTTGTCAACCTTTCTCACTACACATTCCAAGAATTGGTTTTTCGGATAATCTGCCGTTTTTATTGCCACCCGTTTTTGCCAGGGCTATTGTAGCGCGTAATTTAGAGAGTACGGTATGTTGTAGGGTTGTCAGGCAACCATCTCAAGAAGTAACCTCGTCGCGTATATAGTAGGTAGGTTTCAAAACAATCTTTTATCTGTACAATCTTATGAATAGTTTTCAAAGGAGACATTCTGTGAAACTTACAACGCGCTGGAAAAGCCATCTATTTCTCCCTGCACTCCTGGCTAGCGCTCTGTCGGCCATCATGATGGCCGTACCAATGGTAGCTCAGGCTTCTGGGAACTCTTTCATCAATGGATTTAATACGGTGAGCCAGCTTGCTTCTACGGTTCCAGGCAATGGCGATCAAAATCCTTACGGCCTGGTGGTGATTCCGAGGTCTGTTGGTCAGTTAATTAAAGGGAATATGCTCGTAAGTAACTTTAACAACAATGGCAGTAATGGTGGACAGCAGGGAACTGGCACTACTATTGTGCAAATTTCTCCGGATGGAAAGGCCAGTCTCTTTGCTCAGATCGATGCTCATGATCTCCCAGGTGCCTGCCCTGGCGGCGTTGGCTTGACCACTGCCCTGGCCGTCCTCCAGAGAGGTTGGGTCATTGTTGGCAGCCTTCCGACTTCAGATGGTAGCTCCGCAACTGCACAGGCTGGTTGCTTGATCGTTCTTGATAGTAAAGGTGATGTAGTAAAAACCTTTTCTGGCGGTGCTATTAATGGCCCCTGGGATATGACAGATGTAGATTGGGGTAGCAAAGCAGTGCTCTTCGTCACGAATGTTCTGAATGGTACGGTTGCCGCAAGTCCCAATGTTGTCAACCAGGGAACCGTCATTCGTATCTCACTCAATGTTCCAGAGCAGGGAGAAGGTTTGCCTACTAGAGACAAGACGACGATTATTGGCTCCGGCTTCGCTGAACGGACAGATCCAGCCGCTCTTGTTGTGGGTCCCACCGGTGTAGGATTGGGAAAACATGGAATTCTCTACGTCGCTGATAGTGCGAATAACCGTATTGCGGCTATTCCTGATGCGTTGACCCGCTCCACTCCTAGCGATGCTGGCAGGAATGTGAGCTCTGGCGGATCGCTCAATGATCCACTAGGACTTGTTATTACTCCCAGAGGGAATATTCTGACGGCAAACGGCAATAATGGTGACATTGTTGAAACGACTCCTGATGGTACCCAGGTTGTTGCGAAGTCTGTAGATAAAACCTCAGGAACGGGGGCAGGCTGCCTCTTTGGCCTGACTATTGTTCCTTACATCAAAGGTGTCTTCTTTGTCGATGATTGTGGCAATACCCTTGATCTGCTTCATTAAGGGCTCTTATAGATAGAAAGTAATGTTTCTTGTAAGGGAAACACTTTGGAGGAATCTCCAGAAGTGCTTCCCTTCATTCATCCTTTTGAAGAGTCAACACATCAAACCAGCTCGATGGCTCAATGAAGTAGATTGCTGTTTTTTTGTCTATTTATTCGCCCTCTACCTATGAAGATAGGGCAGGACGATTTCTCGTTCACCAGCTATCCCGGCCCATTCGTTTTCGTTTGGACCATCATAAATCAACGTATAGGGTCCGGTAAAACCAGCCGCCTGAGTGATATCGAGGCAGCGTATATAGTCATCCTTTTCCATTCCATCAGTTGGCGAGAAATGTGCTTTTGCATGGCAGGATTCGGCAGAGGGTGCAATTGAGCGTAGGTCCTCGTACTTAGTAGGTCCCTGCCAATTCCCAAAGTCGAGGCACAAGCCAACCTGTCCCTCCAGGCGATCCAGGAGGCTATGAACGGTTGCAGGTTGAGAAAGCAAGGGGAACCAATTCTCTGTCATCACCCGTATTCCCCACGTATCTGCATGGTGTACCAGGTGAGAAAGGCCTTGAGCACTTTTTTGTAATGCCGTCCTCAGTTGGCAAAGATTTTCCAGCGATGACGCGGACACATTTTGCACCAAGTTGGCCCGCGATAGCAATCCAGGAAGTAATCCAGGCGAGATCACGAGGTCCGTGTGTAGGATGGGTAATATCACCAGCATCGACCAACAAGGAGAAGAGCTCAACGTGTGCCTGCTCTAGCGTGGTACGGAGTTCTGTGAGGTATCCTTGATCCAGCGTGGGCAAATGAAAATGGCACAGCTCTACGGTTGAGAGGCCAAAAGCGTTTAAACGCTCAGGGAGGTCGAGCAATGAAAAGGTCCCTGTTTTTTTCTCTCCAGGTGAGGCGAGCCGTATTCCATCCTCAGGCCCATAGAGAGCCGGTTGACCAAGTGTACGATGCAAGCTCCATGTCGAGACAGAGAGACGAGGCATTGTTGTCATGGTTTTTTCAGACATGTGTCCTATTTCCTTTTTTTGTGAAGCACCCCCGCATTGTAAAATGTGGGTATGAGACAGGGTTCAAAACGCGATGTCTTTCGGGCCTTCTATGAGTAAGCAAGGCGAGGAGATGCAATATCATCCCTGACTAGTGCTAATTTAGGAGGAGCCGTTGCTGCTGTGGAGACAGTAAGTATCTGGATGTGTTGCTGTTCTATTGCTGTACGACTCTCGTCCGCAATGTTGTTATCGGTGACGAGTATGTTAAGAGCATCGAGGGTAGCAAAGCGGGCAAGATAGGCTTTCCCGATCTTGCCACTATCCATACATAAAATAATTTGACGCGACGAGCTTATCAGGGCCTGTTTGACTTCTGAATCAGGGAGATTATCGCATGAGAGGCTGTGGGGAAGAAGCAATCCGCTGGCACTCAGGAAAAGTTTGTTGATATATAGCGTGTGCAGTGTGGCAATTGCCTGCGGGCCACAAAAGCAGTTCGCTCCATGCTGAAACACTCCTCCCAGTATGATCAAGGAGTGCAGCGTATTTTGCGCGACGATGTTGGCGGCGGCCAGCGAATGCGTTACAACGGTGAGAGGAATATTGGGCAGGTTGCGTGCGACCTCCAGTGTTGTACTACCGCTGTCGATACCTATAACATCCCCTTCTTCGATAAAGAGTTCCGCCGCCCGTTTCCCAATCGCTTGCTTTTCAGCCAGATGCTCTTGGGTACGAATAGCAAAGTCGGCTTCGACGCGTTTTGAGGGAAGTAAGCGTGCCCCGCCATAGATCACCTCGACCATCTGCTTCTCTTGCAACAGATGTAGATCGCGTCGAATAGTCATTGCGGATACATTGAGCAATTGACTCATCTCTACGACTGAGCGATAGCCACTCTCCTTGAGCAATCCGATCAGTTGTGCATGTCGATCATGGGTGTTCTGGCCGCTTTTTTTCATGGAAATGAGTCCTCCCTGCGGAGATGAGCCAGATACTCTCGTTATCATGGCATTTGTAACAAGATAGTAACACATTTTTGTCTAAAAGAGCAAGAGTGTCACAAAAACCTTGAAAACGAACAAAATAAATGTTACTCTTGTTCATGTTCGCACATTCTACGGAACTTCAAGAGAGAAAGAAACTGGTATTCTTCAAAGATATTTGTTGCTGAGACCTTTTCTGCTCTTTCTGGAGTGCTTTCGCGATCTTCGGACGTTCTCTTTTTACTGCATTGACGCATTTTGAAAGGTAGACTGACGATGAAGAGCGGTCCTTACTTTATGGGAATTGATGGTGGCACAGAGAGTGTGCGCGTTGGTGTCTTCGATCACGAAGGCACACCGGTTGGCTTTGCAAACAGGACCTATGCGCTGAAGCATCCGCGTCCCGGTTGGGCAGAGCAAGATCCTGCTGAGTGGTGGTCATCTCTGGTGGCAGCGGTAAGAGAGGTGATAAGCGAGAACAATATTGCGCGTGAAGCTATTGCCGGGATTTCTTTAGATGCTACAACCTGTACTGTTGTGGCAGTAGATGCCCAGAATCGCGTCTTGCGCCCAGCAATTCTCTGGATGGATGTTCGGGCCGCTGAGCAAGCACGTCGTATAGCCAGAACGGGAGACCCTGCGCTCAAATACAATGGTTTCGGCAATGTTTCGGCAGAGTGGATGCCTTGCAAGGCCCTCTGGTTGAAGGAGAATGAAGCGGACATTTATCATGCCGCAACGCATATTTGCGAATACGCTGATTGGATAACCCACCGTCTCACCGGTGAATGGACGGCCAGTATCAATATCGCCAGCCTGCGCTGGTACTATGACCGCAATACTGGCGGTTTTCCAGCTAGCTTCTATCAAGCTATTGGCCTGGCTGATCTGCTAGAGAAGTTTCCTCAGAAGGTACTGGATATGGGGACCGTGGTTGGTGGGCTCAGCAAGAAAGCCGCAGAGGAGCTCGGTCTGCCGCCCGGTATTCCAGTTGCTGAAGGCGGCGCAGATTCTATGGTAAGTGCGGTGGGTATGGATGTCCTGGCTCCTGGCAAGATCGCTCTTATCACCGGCTCCTCGCACGCTATCTTTGGCGCGTCCGCAGAGGCCATCTATGGTCCGGGTATCTTCGGAGCCTTCACCGACGCTGTGGTCCCTGGGCAGTATGTAGTGGAAGGCGGGCAGGTTTCAACTGGTTCTATCATCAAATGGTTCCGAGATAATTTCTGTGGAGGACTGCTTGAGGAGGCGCGTAGACAGGGACTGAGCTATTACGATCTGTTGAATAAACGCGCTGAGAATGTGCCTGTCGGTTCTGATGGACTCATAGTGGTCGATCATTGGCAAGGAAATCGTACTCCCCATACCGATCCAGAAGCACGCGGTATAATCTGGGGCTTGACCCTCAAGCATGACACCGCTCATATCTATCGCGCCCTTGTGGAAGGCATCTGTTATGGGACAGAAGTGATCTTTCAAACACTGCGTACCTATGGCTTTCAGCCACAGCAGATCGTCGCCAGCGGTGGTCCACTAAAGAGCTCGTTATGGATGCAGATTCATGCAGACGTGAGTAACTTTCCCATTACTCTCACCAAAGTCCCGGAGGCCGCAGCGCTCGGTTCGGCGATTCTGGCAGCGGTAGGCGCGGGCGTCTATCCAACGGTACAGGAGGCTGCACAGCATATGGTTCATACCAGCCATCGTATTGAACCCGATCAAAAGAGACACGAAGAATATCAGTTCTATGTCGAGAAGTATAGCGCTACCTATGCGCAAATGCGAGAGTTAATGCATGATCTCTCCCGGCATGTAGCCAAAAGCGGAGTAGTCTAGGAGGAAGAAGAATGCTTGCTGCTGTCTTTCAAAAGCCTGGTCAAATGGAGGTAATGGAGGTTGATACGCCCAAAATCGGGCCGGATGAGGTGCTTGTGAAGGTAGGTGCAAACACAATATGTGGCACCGATGTGCGTATTTTCCGGGGAGAGAAGACAAAAGGTATCCCATTGCCTGCTATTCTCGGTCATGAGGTGGCTGGCCATGTGCATGAGGTAGGCCGGAATGTAAGAGGATTTGAGGTCGGAGCGCCAGTTGCAATGGCTCCAGTCATTGCCTGTCATCACTGTTTCTATTGTCAAAATGGCATGGAGAATATTTGCCCCAATCAGCAAATAGTTGGCTATGGCGTGAAAGGGGGCCTGAGTGAATATATGCGTATTCCCGCCGCTGCCGTCGCTGCCGGGAATCTCTTTGTTGCGCAGAATGATCTCCCCTCTGAATTTTTGGCCCTGGCCGAACCGCTCGCTTGCTGTGTGAATGGACATCACCGCTCCCGCATACGTCTGAACTCTACCGTGCTCATTATGGGAGCGGGACCCATTGGCCTGTTTCATCTCCAACTGTCCCTCCTGGCGGGTGCGCGTACCGTTATCGTGAGCGAGCCATCGGCTTTTCGCCGTGCTACTGCCACTAGCTTTGGAGCACATATCACGGTTGATCCTAGATCTGAAGATCTTGCCTCAGTGGTATCTGCTGCGACGGAAGGGCTTGGAGTTGATTCGGTCATTATCTGTATCGGGGTACCCACACTTGTAAATGAGGCTCTCAATCTGGCTCGGCAGGGGGGATGTATCAATATCTTCGCAGGCCTGGCAGCGAAAGGCTGGGCGGAAGTCGAGGCGAACCTTATCCACTATAAAGAGTTGGAGGTAACTGGCAGCGCGAATTCCCGGCGTGCCGACTACCAGACTGCCCTGCAGCTGATTGAATCTGGGCGTGTCAAGGTGGAAGCAATGGTGACTGATCGCTTCCCGTTGCGCTCTGTCCATGAGGCTCTGGACAAAGCTGCCAGTGGGGAAGGGATTAAGATTGCGATCATGCCTTAACGAAGAGGGACGAAACTATGCATCCTAAAACAAGGCCAGATAGCATCTGGCTTGGGCTTGACATAGGTACACAAAGCGCCCGTGCCATCGCCGTATCGGAGAGAGGGGAGATACTCAGCGCGAACTCCCAGCGACTTCGTCAGCCAGAGAGATGGTCCCCGGCATGAGCAGAATCCGGAGGACTGGTGGCACGCTATCAGTACTGCTTGTCGTGCCGCCCTCGCGAATCTGCCTGCTGAGGCCGTCCGCGCCGTTGCCGTTGATAGCACCTCTGGTACCATCCTCCTTGTTGACCATCTGGGTCGGCCACTTACGCCCGGACTGATGCATGACGACAATCGTGCCATCGAAGAGGCACGGTTGGTCAACAAGGTCGGCGCTCCTGTATGGGCCACTCTAGGATACCAGATGCAGCCATCGTGGGCATTACCGAAGTTGCTCTGGTTGTTGCGTGAGTATAGGACTAAAATAGCTTCTCCACACACCGATCTTCAACCGGGAATCAAGGTCTCGCATCAAACAGACTTTGTCAATCGACATCTCATTGGGCATGAAGTGCCGACTGATACAAGTTCAGCCCTTAAGACAGGCTATGATCTGCTCAACAACACCTGGCCGCAAGAAGTTTTTGCCCAACTCGCGCTCCCTGAAGCAATGTTGCCTGATGTGGTTCTATCTGGAACGCTTATCGGGACTGTTTGTGCCCAGGCGATGCGGGAGACAGGTATCCCTCTGGGGACAGCAGTGATCGCTGGTATGACAGATAGCTGTGCCGCTCAGATTGGCGCGGGTGCTCTGGACATAGGAAGCTGGAATTCTGTGCTCGGCACCACCTTAGCGTTCAAAGGCGTGACTCAGGAGCTTCTCCACGATCCGGCTGGAGTGATGTACTCGCACCGTTCGCCTGATGGTGGCTGGCTACCTGGCGGTGCCTCCGGTGCGGGTGCGGGCGTACTCAGCCTCTACTTTCCTGAGCGCGACCTTGATGCTCTCAGTGCTCAAGCAGCGGAGCGGGAGCCAGCCACCATTGTTGCGTATCCCCTTGCCTCCTCTGGCGAACGCTTCCCCTTCAGTGTACCAGAAGCTGAGCGTTTCTTTCTTGGTGAGCCGCGTGACGAGATTGATCTCTATGCTGCTCTGATTACAAGGGGTGGCTTTTGTCGAAAGGCTGAGCTTCGATTACCTTGATCTGCTCGGTGCTCCTATCGACGGTGAACTGAGTCTCACAGGGGGCGGCGCACGCAGCCACTACTGGTGCCAACTCCGTGCCGATGTGCTTCGGCGTCCAGTCCGTATTCCAGAGAATGCTGAGCCTGCACTTGGTATGGCCATCCTCGCAGCAGCCAGAGGACGCCGCGTGGCTGAGGTGACGAAAGAGATGTCTCGTACCCGTGAGGTGATCGAACCGCGCCTGGACCGTGCAGGGCGCTTTCAAGAATCTTACCTGCGTCTGATCCAAGAACTTGAGCACCGAGGGTGGATAGCATTACCGCTTGCAGCACATGCGCGAAAGCGAGCGAACTCAGGTTGTACCTATCGACATCAAGCGTTTTGAGGAAAGTAATGTCAATGGTTCTGTAGTGGTAAGGGTCTGATATTGGCGGTGCTTCCACCATCGGCAGCGATCTCCGTTCCTACAACGAGGGAGGAGTCCGAGGAAGCGAGGAAGAGGGCAACCTTTGCCACTTCCTCTGGGCGACCCAGACGTTTGATTGGCACCCGGCTGGCAAACATCTGGCGCAGCGTCTCAACGACCTCTGGTGCATTACCCGCCCGCTCCAAAATTGGCGTCTCGATTGCCCCGGTGGTGATCGTGTTGACACGGATGCCACGCCCAATGAGTTCAGCTGAGAGCGTACGCGCCAGGGAGTGCAGCGCCGCCTTGCTGGCAGAATACGCAGAAGTGCCAGCCATCCCCACCAGCGCACTGACCGAACCAGTGAGAATAATCGAAGCCTGATCGTTCAACAAGGGCAACGCCTTCTGAATTGTGAAATAGGCTCCTTTAAAGTTGGTATTCATCTGCTCATCAAAGAACGCTTCATCCGTCTCGGCAAGCGTCCTGGAGCCTGCGATGCCTGCATTGACAAACAAGATGTCCAGGTTACCAAAGGTCTCGCGTGTACGTGCCATCAAGCCGTCAAGGTCACTTAGCCTGGTAACGTCAGTGGGGACTGCCAGAACATCAGATCCCAATTGGGTAGCAATCGCTTCGAGCCTCTGGCGATCTCGTCCTGTAATCACGACTCTGGCTCCTTGGGCGTGAAATTCTCGCGCAGAAGCTTCTCCAATGCCGCTACTTCCACCAGTAATTAAGGCGACTTTTCCCTGTAGTATGTTCATTGTACCCTTTCCTTTCAAGAAACGAATCAAGAAACGAAAACAAACCAGTCTCTAGATGGGGTATCTATGCCAGATGCAGAACCGCTTTGCCGGTGAATTGTCTTTGCAGCAAGCGTTGCGCGACCTCACTGGCAAGCGAGACCATGCACAGAGTCCGCTCTTAGCGCAATATCACCTTCTGGGAATAGTATAGAGGCAAGCAGATGTTGTACCAAGAGTAGAACTACACCTGACTTTCGACCTTGCTCTATTTTGTATCGCTGGGGTCGATCTCAGATGGAATGAGGAAAAGATGTCGTTACACATTCCTGTGCTGAAAGAGGACAATGCGCTCTCAAGAGAGCATGTGCATGTGTTCCAGCAGCTTCTTGAGGCAATTGAGGCGGTGCGCATCAGGCGTCAGGAGGAGTATCGCGAGCAGCGCCATCCGCAGTTGAAGCGTTTTACACAACAAGAGCTCAATGACGAAGGATGCCCGACCTATAAAAACTGGCTGATTGGACGCTCCCATCGCCTGCCAGATCGTTCAATGCTGATGCAGATTGCCGACTATCTAGAGTGCAGCCTGAGTGAGCGTAACGATCTCTTGCTGGCGGCACAATATATACCCGAACAGCCGGAGTGGGAAGGAGCTGATTTGCAGCGTGCGTTGGAGTACGCGCGACAGATTATGGCAATATTACCCTATCCAGCCAGCGTGGTCACGCGCACGTTCCAGGTCCATGCTGCCAACGAGCTCTTTCTGCGCCTCTTTGAGCTGCCACCCCTCGATACTATCCCACCGCATCTGCGTAGCACGATGCATTTCCTCTTTCACCCGGATGTTTACAGGCGCTCCACGATGCATCCAGAGGCACGCGCACAGTGGCAACAACACGCGCTTTCTGGTATCCAGCTCTTCAAACGGCAGAACGAGCTCTCGCAGTACGATGCCTGGTATAAGCAGAGCGTAGAGCAGTGGTGTGAGCTTCCTGGCTTTCAAGAATACTGGGAAAAGGCGCGAACTGCCACCAGACAGGAGGTGGCACCTAAAAAGCTTGTGCTTGCGCGTATGGCGACAACCAGCGAACTGCTCCCAATACGTCTACGGTATATGCAGATTGCCATCAGCGGCAAAACCTCTCCGGCGGTTGCGGCATTGTTGCCGGACGATGAGGCGGCACTGGCTGTGTTTGCCTCGTTCGGCAGTAATGACAAATCATGAGCCTTCTAGACAAGCGTTTTGCGATAAATTGGTGAGGAGCACTTTATGGATCGAGAGCCAATGGCTACGACACGACTATTGCTGGCGCGACATGGGCAAACAGAACTGAGCCATAGCGATACTTTCTGTGGTGTGACTGAGGCCGCACTTACTGCACATGGTCGAGAGCAAGCGCAAAAGCTAGCAATGCGGTTACGCCATGAACATATCGACGCCCTTTATGCCAGTCCGCAGGGGCGAGCGCAAGAGACGGCACAACCTATTGCTGCTCTAACAGGTCTGGAAATACAAACACGAGAAGCCCTGCATGAGATGGACTTTGGTCGCTGGGAAGGTTGTGTGCAAGCCGAAGTTGCTCAGGAGTCACCTCAAGCAATGGCCGCCTGGGACCGTGGTTCATGGATGGTCCAATTGCCGGGAGGTGAGACACAACAGGCGGTGCTTGCCCGCGTTGTTCCTTGTATTGTTGAGCTAGTATCTGTTCACCTGGGACAAACCATTCTCATAGTGAGTCACAGAACGACGTTACGTTTGCTCGTTGGGCACCTGCTTAATCTGTCCTTGCCGAATAGCCGAGGCTTGCATCTAGATCCGGCAAGCTTATCAAAGCTTGCCGTGATCGGTGACAATGTCGAGCTTGTTTTTTACAATGATACAAGTCATCTTAGCGCCTTCGCTCCATAAAACCTAGGACGATCAGATGAGGAATGCCAGCCACTCCAAAATGCTGGTCACAGCCTCCGGGTCCAGACGGGTATCGGGGCTATTGTAGTTCTTTATCGCTTCAGCTTGCGTCAGTTCTGATCGAGGTCGCAGCTCTTGCTTGAGGACGTGATTAGCGTTCTCTGGAAAGAGGAAGCTTACCTGCTTATGTCCCGTAGCCGCATACTGTAGCGGCTCCCCATCGGCTTGCCAATCCACCTGGATATCCTTTTTCCCGATGATGACCAGCACCGGAACGTCCACTTGCCTGAGCAGGGAAGCTGCATCAGCCTTCCAGAGCTCACGGGCAAAAGGCAGGTTAGCTGGAGATTCCAGAGCTTGCACCAGCAACTGGACGCCCTCCGGCAACGACGGATCTGGGGCAGCAGGCTCTCCCGCCTGGAAGCGAACGATAGCTGCATCATAAAGCGCCAGTAACGCATCCCCATTTGGTATAGCTGCGGCCTGCTCTGCCAGTTGAGATCGCGCCACCACACCAACGGCCCGTCCAGGAGGGCCGATGAGGATGAGTCCCGCGAACGGAATCGCTGGATGGTGCAACTGGTAGTTCAGGGCATGAAGGGTCCCTTCGCTGTTGGCGAGCGCGAAGATGCGGTCAGAACGTACATATGCCTGACTTGCTATAGTGTGTACAGCTCCAGCGAGTTCGTCAACATGGCTTTGCATACTCACCTTGCCGATCAAAAGCGGCACGTTCTCGCGAGCATGAGGGCCAGAAACGCGTTTATCGTAGCGCAGTGAGGCGATCCCGGCTCCCGCTAATGCCTCTGCGAGCAGACGCGCGCTGCCATTAGGCCCCGGCAACAGTGGCGAATCCCAATCGCGGTCCGTGGGGCCGCTGCCGGCCACCATCACCACAGCGGCAAAAGGGCCAGGGCCATCTGGCCTGACCAACGTGCCATACATGGAGGTCTCGTCTAATTGCCAGGTAACTTCCGAACTCTCTCCAGACAAATCCTGATTCGTCATGTTTCCATCCTTTCATAGTTCTCTGCGAAAACGTTCTTTCAAATAAACACTCGTTCAGGTTAGTTGTCATCGTTTTTTTTGCGTTTCACTCTCAACTTTAGGGATGAGAATGGTGGTGAGAAGACGTCGGTGGTGACCAGGAGCAGGGATATTAAAATAACATAGGAATTGGAAAAATGCAATTGGTAAATTTCTGATCACCTGGAAGGTTCTTACCGGGTGGGGGAACTTGGCAAAAAAAAGAGGATAGTGTATTTGCTGCTGCCAGCACTGGATTTCGCCAGTGCTGACAGGTGTTGTCGGATGATGTCTATAGATCGATCACGGCTCCGTTGTCAGTCCCACAGTTTATCTAATATCCAATTGAGACAATGTTAGCCTGGACCGCATTATCAGCCGCATTCGTTGGATAGCCGGACGTCATGACCCCCTCGAAGAAGGAACCGGCTGAACCCTTGCTATTGTCGCCGCCAATACCCAGGATAATAGCGCCCTCTTTATGCATGGGGTTGTACCCTGAGACGTTGGGACGCGGTCCACTGTACATCGTGGTCAGGCCACCGGATTGCGCATTGCCCGCCTTGATTGCCCAGAGATTGGGTCCACCCTTCACCATTGCGGTAACGTAGTGAGAGGTGATGCTCTGGTCGCCACTGTTGAAACCAGCGTTTACTCCAGAGAAAAGACCATTTTCGAGATCCGCCATGACCCAGGGACCATTGCCAGAACCGAAGCCCCACACTTTGATATTGCCGAAATAGATGGCTTCCATGTGGCCGTTGCCGGTATCGTTGTTGCTCGTCTCGGCGTTTCCGTAGTCGAAGCAGCATCCGCCGTTGAAGTGGGTGCCGTCGAAAATCGCGTACTTGCCCTCGGAATTGTTGCCAGTTGCGATGCCCGATGTGTGGTTGTTGCGGTACCCGGTGCCAGCAGCTATATAGACGCCGTAGACGTGGTGACCACCAACCGTCAAGGGCAGCGCGTTCGCCTTCGCGAGAGTATCAGGGCCGCCAGCGGCCCCGCCAGCGGGAGCCTGGGTGAGATTGTTGCCATGCCCGGACTGGTCGTAGATAATGGTGATGACGCAGGATGTGCCAGAGCAGAACGAATCTTGCGCGGCAGCATTGGCGTAGCCGCCCGTGCTCAGGACGCCGATGTTCAAAGTTGCGTTATTCGACGCACGCCTGACCTGGTACAGATTTCCGTTATAGGCGGAGAAAAGCGCTCGCACCGTGCTATGTGCGGCGACACAGGGTGTACCGGCGGCGGCATAAATATCGCAAGGCAGCGATCCGGCGGCCAGGACCGGCGTGTCGGAAATGCCAAGCGTGCCAGCAACAATACACAAAACAGCAATGAATGCTAGAACGATTCTCCATTGGTGAGAGCTTAGATATTGAGCATATGAACGAGATCGTTTCACGTCCTTGTGTCCTTTCCAAGAGCTGGAAAAAAAGGGCTACTTTTCTACAGGGAACAGGTCGAACGGAGTGTAGGACATCTAGACACAAAATCTCTGCCTTTTGACACCAGGTCAAAAGATTGTGATGGCGTGCAGGACGCCTGGGTAGGGATTCGAGCAGGATTAGTGTCTATGTGGGTAAGGTATGAAAATACAAACCTCCTTGTTGTAAGCTACGCCTGCTAAAATTGCTACATCATTGTTGAGCTAGAGAGACAAAAAGTCCCCATGCAGGCGCTTCTGAGTCGATTGCGGAGTATCCAGGTAATTCGTGGCTGTTCTTCATATGAGAAATATGAGAATACTTTAAATGTACCTTATAGGAATGCACGTTGTCAAGAGAATAATTCGCGATTCTTATGGATTCACTGAAGAAAAGTGCTTATTTGTGCAAAAATTATGCGCGAGATGACAAAGAAATGATCCAGTTCATGTGAGAAAATCAACTCATTGCTGGCTTCATCTACGGTTATGTTTTGCTACTCTGGAGAGAAACTTCAGGAGAACTAACATTTGCCGATAGAAATAATCAAGGAGTAGGGTCAAAGAACAATTTCCTGAGTGAGGACTACAAACAATAGGCATGTATTTATTAGTTAGGAGCACTTATGCAATTCTTTTTCTTAAGACGCCTCAAAATTACAACCCAACTCATACTTGCCTTTAGCTTGATCATTCTTTGCATGGGGTCTGTAAGTGCAATTGATACGATGGTAAGTGCTCAACAAAGTGCCATCGCATACCATTTAGTAAACCATCTCTATCCAGCTCGCATAAATGCTAATATGATTGTGACATTGGTAAGTGGAATCGACGATGATGGGGCCTGGTATATGCTCTCGCATGATCCGGTGCAAGAAGAAGAGTCGCTGCAATCCTATGAACAGCAGGTTCAGGAATTACGGATAGTGTTGAGCCAGGCAACAAAGCTTTCTGATACCCTGGAACAGCGCCAGGCAATGCTTGAATTTCAACACTTCTTTTTTGATAAAGGTGCTTATTATGATAATGCTCATAGTATGTTTGCCTTGAAACGAGCAGATGAGGAAAAAAAAGCCTACAAAAATTACACCTCCAGCCCTTTTATGCCTCAGATACAAATTTATACCGATATTTATGTCAATATTGTTGAGCATGAGATTGAGCAGCAGACCAGCCAGGAGGCGACTGATGTCCATATCGCTCGCTCTCTGGATCTCAGCCTGGCAGTTTTGGCAGTATTGCTAGGGGGCGGAATAGCCCTTATCGTTACGCGTTCCATCAGCTCTCTCTATAGAAATTTAGAAGAAAAGAATGCTTTGCAGATGGAGACAAATGCGCGTCTGGAAGCGTTTGCAGCCACTGATCCGCTCACAGAATTGCCTAATCATGGGAGTATCGTCACGATCCTTGCACAGGAGCTAGAACGTGCCAGGTGCTATAATCGGCCCTGTTCGCTTCTTTTTCTCGATCTGGATCATTTTAAAGCCCTTAATGATAGTTATGGTCATTCTGCTGGTGATACTGTTTTATGTGAATTTGGCAGACTCATTCGCACAGGGATTCGCGGAATGGATAATGTTGGACGCTGGGGAGGAGAGGAATTCGTGGTCATTCTGCCAGAAATAGGAGAAGATGAGGCTATAGTAGTGGCCGAACGTATCAGAGAGATAGTCAGTAAGTATGCCTTTACTGTCGGCGGCGGACTCCATCTTACCTGCTCAATTGGGCTGGCCTGTTATCCCGATCAGGATGAGGAAGTACTTCTCAATGCTGCCGATCAGGCGATGTATGCGGCTAAGCACCTGGGCCGTAATCAGGTTCGTACGATTAATGACCCGGCGATCCAGGCATTGTTCACAGGAGAAGTGGCTGAAGGGGGAAGGGAAGAAATCACCTTACTTGGGATCGTGGAAGCCTTGAGTTCATTGCTAGGGAAAACGTGATCCTTCTCTAGAACAGCATTCACAACAGGTGGCTACGTTGGCGGGCGAAATGGCCCTTGCGATGAAGATGACAGAGGCAGAAGCCCGTGTTATCACCCTTGCCGGAAAATTGCATGACCTCGGAAAAGTTACTATGCCCGATGCTATTCTGCAAAAATCAGAGAATCTAGCAGATGCAGAGCTGATACATATGAGGAGCCATCCCATTGTGGCTTCAGAAGTGATCAGTCATATTCCTTCTTTGCGCCCCCTGGCACCAATCATTCGCGCTCATCACGAGCGCTGGGATGGCAATGGGTATCCCGATGAGTCTGCTGGAGAGCAGATTCCTCTCGCTGCACGTATTATTGCCGTGGCAGATGCTTATGCAAAGATGCAGATGTCAGCACCAGATCAACAATCATACACCTCTGCAATGGCTCTACAGAAAATACAACAACGTGTGGGAACACATTTTGACGCACACGTTGTTGAAGCGCTGTTCCATCTCGTCAAAGAGAGATCAGGACAACCACAAAGTGAAGCTATGCTAGTAAAAGTCTGAAGACCCAGTAGGCGGAGCATTTCTTTGCTTGAATAGAATAAAAAGAGAGCATACGCTTCTTAAATAAATAGTGTGAAACCGATTCACTATCAATAGTGTGTCAGATCGCTTTAACCACTAGTTTCAGTACCCTCAAGCGGGCTGGGAAAGAAGACTCCTCCTATCGCCACTGCTGAGGGATTCTACAACATGAAAAACGAAAAGGTCAAGTGGAGATGCACTAGAGAGAATATACAATCCCTGGAAGTAGATATAAAGGAGAGGATTCGATGATGAGAGATGATATGGCCCAGGCAGAAACCCTCAATCCAATGAACAAAGCCACCCCATTGAGCAGTCTGTCGCGACGTGCATTTATGACCAACCTCGGTATGTCAGGGGCAGCGATCTCGTTCTCAACCCTACTTGCAGCCTGTAATGATAGCACATCTCAAGTAGCAGGCGGCATTGGTAATCCTCCTAACACGCAGAGATTAAAGGCAGCTTTTACTAACGACGATCTGAAGAATACCTGGTGTTCCCAGGGAAAGCAGGTTGCTGAGACCTGGGGTCGCTGGTTGGGAGTCGATATCACCTGGTATGACGGGGGAGGATTTGTTGAGCAGCAAATTAAGGCACTCAATGATATTGCCAGCAAAGAATGGAGTTTTGTCGCTATTCAGGCTCTTGGAGTTGATACGCTGATTGACCCGGTTACCCAATTGATCAACAAAGGTATCCCTGTTATTCAGATGGATACGGCAATCGATTCTTCAAACAGCATCAATATTACAACATTTTTTGAGGCAGATAATGTCTATATGGGAGAGGTCTCCTCAACGGCTTTATTCGAGAAAATGGGTGGAAAAGGCACAGTCATTATGACGCAAGGCCCTCTTAGCCATACAGGAGCCCAGGGACGAACCAGGGGATTTTATCAGGCTCTGGCAAAATATCCTAATATCGAGGTACTTAGCTAAAGACCCTGCTGATTGGGATATCCAGAAAACCGAACGATTGTGGGAAAGCTATCTGAGTGAATTCACGAATATTGGAGGTGGGTTCTTTCATAATGATGATATGGCGCTGGCCGCACTGCAAGTACTTAAGAAAGCAGGGCGATCAATCCCTATTACAGGCGTCGATGCGATGCCACCAGCTATTCAGGCCGTGATCAATGGTTCGATGACCGCAACAGTGCGCAATCCTGCCGGGCGCATTCATTGGGGAGCTCTGCTTGTTGGTATTCTCGCATCAACAGGCGTCAAAGGTATTCCGAAGTATATTTTGGCTGATGGCCCCATTGTGACGCAAAAGAACGGTCCAGGACTTATCTTTATGGAAGATCAGTTCTTACTCTAGTTTTTCCTCTTCGTGAAGCAAGGGGTGCATTATTATGACGAGGTTTCAGCGCGTCCTGTCATCTAATGTATTCTCTGCTCGACATCCCTTCCATGCTCTTGTATACTTGAGAAGGAACAAGAACCCTCAATGCAAGGAGCGCCATCGATGTCTACACCAGAAAACTCAAAGAGAGAGCATCCCAGTACCTATGTTGTTCAAGATCGCAGCAACGAAGAAGAACTGACCCGCGTCAAGTTCCAGGATCAGATGATGACCACTGCAATGGGTGGTCCACTCCCAGAACAGCCTGATTCCTCACTATTTCGCCGTGTACTTGATGTCGGGTGTGGTACTGGCAATTGGCTTATGGAAACAGCCAGGAGCTTCCCAACTATACAAGTGCTCATTGGTGTAGATATCAGCATCCGCATGGTGGATTACGCACGTCAGCAGAGTGAGGACGATGCTTCACTTGCCCAGCGGGTCCAGTTTTCCTCAATGGATGCGCTTCGTCTGCTGGAATTTCAAGATCATTTCTTTGATCTCGTCAACGAACGCTTTGCCGTGAGTTATCTGCGTACCTGGGATTGGGATAAATTCCTCAGAGAATGTATCCGTGTCACTCGTCACGGAGGGGTGGTCAGATTTACAGAAAGCCAGATCGCGGCAGACAGCAATAGCCCGGCCCTCAATCAACTCAATAGCTTCATGCTCCAGGCGTTTTATGGGGCAGGACATCTCTGGACCCTGGATCGTAATAGCGTGATAAGCGAACTGCCTAACCAGTTCAGCCAACATGGTCTTCAGGATATCCACACCAGAGCGTATAATCTGTCCTTCCATGCAGGCACCGAGCAGGGTGATCTGTTCGTTGCTGACATGGCTCGTGGTTATCGCACCGTCCTCCCCTTCTTGAAGAAGTGGACGAAGCTGCCTGACACCTATGAAGAGATATACCAGCAGGCGCTTCGTGAGATGCAACGCCCAGATTTCGAGGCCAGCCAGACGCTGCTCACCATCTGGGGAACGACGCCCAGGAAAAGCATGAAACCACCCGCGCTGCGAGACTAAGAATTTCATCGCCTTTTCTCTCACCATGTGCGTTACATACAAGTCGCGAATCATTCTTTCACGTGAGAGCACTTTTCTTGCCGCTTTGCAGGCCCTTACTAGGAAAAAGAAGGAAGAACAGAGCGTTTGAAGAGAGAAAGGCAGACACTATGGACACAGTTACCACACTCTGGCAACGGATTGATTCCTGGATGCGGACCTTCGCTCCGACACGAGCAGCAGACTTGTTGCCTGGTGTGACTCCAGAGGAGCTAGAAGAAGCTGAAGAGGGTTAGGCTTGACGTTGCCTGCTGACTTCAAAGCTTCCTATCGGATTTATAATGGAGCCGGAGGACATGGCTATCTTCCATGGGATATCCCGACTTCTATTCGCTTGAGTATGTCCATTCTTTTGCAGAGATCTTTCACGATCTTCTTCAAGACCCGAGGTGGGCAGGAAGAGAGCCGGGATTTGTTTCCGATCCTCTTCGTCAATCTCTGCCTATGAAGCCCGTCTGGTGCCCTGCACAATGGGTTACCTTTGCAGGTGATGGAAGCGGGTATCAATGGTGTCTTGATCTGGCCCCGGCTCCTGGTGGAAAGTGGGGGCAGGTGACTGCATGGGACCATGAGGATGGACCTGCCTCTGTGCTTTTCTCTGGTTTTGAGCTTTTGCTTTCCACCTATGCGGATCAGCTCGAAGCGGGTCTCTATCTCGGTCATAGCCCGGTCATTGACTTGCAAGAACTGACACACGTGCAAGAGCGGCATACTGCCTTCCAAAAGCCAACTCCGGCCAAATCCTTGCTCCATCAAGCCATAAGGAGAGCCTGGGAGGAAGCAGAACACATTGACAGAAGCCTCTCAGCTTTCAGGCAGGTGCTCCAGATGGAAGCCGCCACTCCAGAGGATCGGTTCTTCGCTTACTATGGACTCATCACCTGGTGCGCGACAGAAGACGGATATTGGGATAAGATCCCTGAACTGTTCGCGAAGATGAGGCTGAAGCTGCGGCACTGCCTTCAGCCCACTGGGTCCATGAGGAAGTGTCCTTGATGAAACCATTGTCATTGTGAGCGTATCCTCCACGAACTGTTAGCAGGCATAACGAAAGTCACAACTGATGCAGGCGAACGTGCTGGTCTGCCGGGCGTGCGTTTGAGCAACCCTCACTGGCTCTCTCTCTGGCGTCCGAATATTCGTATGGTTGATCGCTATCGTGCTGGTAGAATCTTTCTTGCTGGTGACGCTGCGCATGTCCATTCTGCTGCCGGCGGCCAGGGTATGAACACAGGTGTTCAAGATGCCTATAACCTCGGCTGGAAGCTGGCTCTGGTCCTGAATGGAGCACCAGATACCCTGTTGGATACCTATCAGGCCGAACGTCTTCCTATTGCGGATGGCATTCTGTCCACTACTTCCATACGCCATCGAGAGTTCCAGCACGATTTTAGCCAGGCTATCACAACTCTCGTCTCTGGCAAGGAGACCTTCGCTGATCCCTCCCAGCTAAGCATCACCTATCGGGGGAGTTTGTTGGCACGCGACCTCGACCAAACGTCAGGTATCCGCGCCGGGGACCTCGCTCCCGACGCACTTTGCATTCGCGCTGGCTCTGAAGAACAGGTCCGGCTCTTCGACCTCTTTCGTGGTACGCATTTCACGCTGCTTGTCTTCAGCGACCAACCCATGCCACGCTACCCGCTGCCTACGATAGCATTCTGCACATGTATACCATCGTGTCCCCGGATAACAGGTCTCGAACACCGACCACACCCTGGTTGATCGCGATGGGCACGCTTACCCGCCTATGGCATCAGTGGTCCCGCGTTGATCCTGGTCCGACCTGATGGCTATGTTGGCCTCACTGGAGGTGTGATCACGCCAGAGCCTATCATCGACTACCTGTACAACGTCACTGGTCGCTGATGTTTGTCTTCTCCTCTCCCAGGTGCAAACGAAAGAGAAAACCTAACCAAATCGCTCTTCCGCTAAAGCCTCTTGACGAGAGGCAGAAGTTCCATGTAAAATAAACTTAGATTTTAGCAGGTTCTTCTTCTATTTTCGTCAGGAGTAAAGAGATGCCCATTCAATGGAAGCTGAAACAATGGCTTGCCATCAATCGTCAGATCTATCGGCCTTCCGAACTTCAGGCCTTGCTTGAGGAGAAGACCGGAACTCAGCTCTCCTGGCAAGCCATCGCCTCTTTGCTCAATAATGTTCCAGGTGCCCTGCGTCTCTCGACGATTCAGGCCCTCTGTAACGCACTCAATTGTACTCTCAGCGACCTTTGCGAGGTTCTCCCTGATCAACACCTCTCGACTATCAGCGTCTTCGTTCCCTCATGGATCTGGTCTATCAGCCCTGATCTGACGCGTGGGATCATTGATGCGATTAACGAGGGTGGTTACGACATTTCCCTCTATAGTATCAATGACGAAGACGCTCAAAAAAACGATGAGCGTGCAATGATCGAACATTTTCTCGCAACCCCTCTAAGTGCCGGGCTGATCGCAGTCTTCCCTGGTCGTCTCTCTTCGCACTTTACCCAGCTTTCACATCAGGGCTTTCCTGTTGTGGTCATTGACGATCAAGAAGTACAAGGTGTCCCTTCGATTAGCGTAGACAATACGACAGGTGCCTATCTAGCAACCCGCCATCTCCTCCAACTTGGTCATCGACGCATTGCTCATATCAAAGGTCCTGCCAGATATCTCGCATCTGATGCACGTTTTCAGGGTTATTGCCGCGCCCTTCTAGAAGCTGATCTGCTCCCCAATCCAGCCCTGGTTCTGGAAGGCGATTTCATGCCTCGCAGTGGACGTGTCTGTGCGCATCAGCTTTTTACTCTGCCACCTGAGCAACGTCCCACTGCCATTTTTGCTGCCAGTGATCAAATGGCCTATGGAGTTCTGGCCGCCGCCGAAGATGTTGGGCTCTCTATTCCCAAAGATATCGCTCTGGTTAGCTTTGACGACGATCATCCTTCTGCCTATACGCGCCCACCACTCACAACGGTCCGTCAACCCTATTTTGCTATGGGCCAGCAGGCCGTTGCGCTCTTGCGCTCTTTGCTCACTGGATCTAGAACGCCATCGGACACAGATGAAACTGAGCAAACAACAATCAGTTCAGCCACAAAAAACACGCTGGTACTGCAACCATCCCTTCAGGTACAACTCCAGGCTATCCTGATTGTACGCGAATCCTGCGGTGCCAACGCTCAGAGAACATTCACCCATGTCACACCCTGATAGCAGAAATTTTTTCTGCTATCAGGGTGTGAAGCGAAAGGAGGCTCTAAAATAGCGCTGTAGATCCTGGCGACCAGCACTCTTTTCTCTGAAGTGTACCTTCTCTGGCATAGCTCTTTGACAATCACTGTGCTTTTCTCCTGTATCAGGACTATACAATAGGACGAAAGCAGGTCGAGATGTCCAGTTTCCTTAGTGTTTTGCGCCCTTTAGCAGGCACAAGTAAAGCTCAATTAGAGAAAGAGGATGCTATTACCCTGAAGATGGCGACGCTCATTGTTGATACCATCTCATGTGCAAAAACAATGCTTGTACGATCCACCTACACGAAAAGGTAGCCCTTCACAGACGTTGTAAATGGCGTTTACACGTCTGACAGAACAGATCAGAAAGGGAATCTAGATGAAAAAGCTCTGGCGCTTTGTTTCTTGTGTAATAGGTAGTTTGCTCGTCTCGCTGGTCTTGCTTACTGCCCCTGTCTCACTGGTTGCCGCTCATGCCACGTTTCCAAGTGCAACAAAGGCAGCCTCCCTTCCCACTTCGTTCTATGCCCCCTACCAGGATATGACGCTAGGTAGCCCTGCGCTGCAATCCGTCATGAAAAGTACAGGCCAGAAATATTTCACCCTGGCCTTTATCACGAGCGGGAGTGGCTGTAAGTATTCCTGGGGCGGCAGCACACCAACGCTGGCGAGTGATCTCAGCTATATCCGCAGTCATGGCGGTGATGTACTGATCTCGTTTGGTGGTCAGTCTGGCACTGAACTGGCGCTGGCCTGTAAAAGCGTGAGCTCCTTGCAAGCGCAATACCAGAGTGTTATCAATGCCTATAATGTGAGCCATCTCGACTTCGATATTGAAGGTGGAACTGAAGGCGATGTGACTTCTTATACCCGACGCAATACGGCTCTGGCGGCTTTGCAGAAAGCGAATTCAGGTTTGACGATTGACTTCACGCTGCCTTCTGACCCTACTGGTCCTACCAGCGATGATATTGGCCTGCTCAAAAATGCCAAAGCACAGGGCGTTCATTTCAGTATCGTGAACCTTATGACTATGGATTACAACAACCCTGATACTCATATGGGGAAAGACTCTATTGCGGCTGCCAGGTCCCTGTATAGCCAATTGAAGAGTATGTATCCTGCGGAGACGACTGCTCAACTGTGGTCTATGGTTGGCTTGACAAACCTGATTGGTCAGAACGACACTGCCGGAGAAATCTTTACGCTAAACGATGCTAAACAGGTTCTGGCCTTTGCCCAACAGCAGCAGATTGGCGAACTTTCTCTCTGGGAAGTCTCACGCGATAATGGCTCTTGCCCAGGAAGTTCCAACGACAACGATACATGCAGCAGCATTGCGCAGAGCACTTATGCTTTTACAAACATCTTCAAGGCATTCTAGATGAGATGAACGGCCTGTTTCAGCTCTGGCGAGGAAGATTAGCCGCCTCCTTCCTCGCTTGCTTGCTGTCAAATCACATGTTGCTTCAGCTTCGTCGCCCAGGCTTCAGCCTGACCCCCTTTTTAACTTTACACAAACCGCTGACTCATCATCATTATCGACACAGCAATCGGCTAAGACTGTCAACTGATAATCTTTATCTGCCACTTCCCGTAGAGTAGATAAGACAACCCCACTGGTTGCGATGCCACAGAGCACCAGATGCAAATGTCCTGTGCTCTCACTATTACTTCTAAATCACTCCCGCTAAACGCCTGACCCGACGTTTCGTGACGACAATATCCGTAGGCTGTGGAGCAAGGGCAGGGTGAATCTCCATCGCGGTCGTCGGTGCTGACGAGGAAATTGTCGTTGCCTGGTGGCAGCGAGCATCTGATTCCTCGGACTGATCTCAGGATAGCCGGGGCGAAAGGCCACCGTCACATAAATCACGGGATCGCTGCGGCATGGGCGGCAGCAAGCGCGGTATGTACGGATGTGAAAAAGTCATCTCCCTGGACATAGCGAGTGACAATTCCTACCTGCATATCCATCACTAAGAGAGCCATGTTTGTATGCGTCTCAGATATGAATTTTCCTCTAATTTCTCAGCTAAAAAGCTACAGGCAGAGTGGCCAGACTCCGTGCGCTCAGAGCAAAGTGCCAGGTGATGTTCTCACGGGGAATGCCCAGCCGCAGGTTAGGCATGCGTTTCAGCAGGGTGGTAAAGGCAATGTCTGCTTCCAGGCGGGCCAGCGGTGCTCCCAGGCAGATATGAATGCCCTGCCCAAAGGCGAGATGGCGGCTGATCGTGCGCACAATATCCAGCTCGTCTGGCTGGGTGAACTGGGTCTCATCGTGATTCGACGAGTTGAGGAAGGGTACAACCACATCCCCTCGCTTGATCTGCTGGCCGGCGAGCTCAATATCTTCGGTGGCAAAGCGCGGTCCCGCGATAAAGCTGGCCCGTGGAAGCGCAGCAGTTCTTCGACTGCCGAGGGAACCAGGCTGAGATCGGCTTTGAGTTTCTCCAGCTGATCGGGATAATCGAACAGCATCAAGGTGCCATTGGCGATCAGATTGGAAGTCGTCTCATGGCCGGCAAAGATCAGCAGCGTGATCGTCGAGAGCAGTTCTGTTTCGCTGAGCCGATCCCCTCCCTCTTCGATCTTGATCATCTGGCTGATCAAGTCCTCCGCCGGATGCTGGCGTTTGTCGGCCACCAACTGTACAGTGTATGCCCCGAAGGCGCGCATGGCAGCATAGACCTTCTCATCTCGCATCCCCATTCCCTGCTTCGCCATCGCCTCCGACCAGACGCGGATCTGGTCCCGGTCTGCGTGAGGCACTCCCAGCATCTCCGAAATGACGTTGATCGGCAGGCGAAAGGCGTAGTCCCCGACGAGCTCCATCTGGCCTTGATCTTGCACGCCGTCGAGCAACTCATCGGCAATCTCCTGTACGCGCGGACGCAAACCTGCGATATACCTGGGCGTGAAGGCTTTGGACACGAGCAGGCGTAAGCGCCGATGATCGGGCTCATCGACCCTGAGCATTGATTTGGCGGTAAAGAAGGTTGGTGTGTCGGAGGTATCGGCGTTGCCGCCCCCAAAAATACCCTTGCTCCCCAGGAAACTGGGGTCCACGGTAAAGTGTGCATGATCTTTGAGTACCTGCACGGCCTCTTCCATACGCGTGATCGCCCAGGCCCGGCCATCTATTCCCGGCATGGGAAACGGGATAGGTATAACAGCGCCTATGGACCGCATCTGTGCGAACAAGCTAAAGGGATTCCTAACAAGTTCACTGTTCTCACCGCTAAATGGATTGATCGCTGCTTTTTCTGGTGTGGCCTGATTCGGGGTATTATTCATAATGATCTTTCTTTCGTGTATTTCTTTCCGATGATCACAATCCTGTTGAGATTCCTCATCTCCTGCTTTCCTTTGCTTGTGTGCTCACTTACTATGAGCGTATTTCTCAGTACTCAAGAAGTGGGGAGGTCAGGCCGCGAACCAGCCGCCATCAACGGGGAGAATCGCCCCATTGATAAAACTGGCATCTTTGGAGGCAAGAAAGGCAATGGCAGCGGCGAGCTCTTCAGGCCCAGAAACCCGCGAGGGAGCGCTGCCTTTGAGAAACGGCATCACTCTGCTCAGACCTGCTTCACTTGGGATGCCATTTCCTATCCCAATGGAGGTCGCGACAGCTCCAGGACAGACCGCATTGCAGCGAATACCACGTTCTCCATAGTGGAAGGCAATACTCCTGGTCAGTCCCACTACCCCGTGCTTGGCAACGGTATAGGCAGTGCCGGCTGCCCCACCCCGTAATCCCGCTTCCGAAGCGGTATTGATGATACAACCTCCGCCTTGCTCTAAGAAGAGCGGATTGCACGCCGGCAGGCCAGAAAGGGTCCATACAGGTTGACGGCCATAACGCGGTCCCATAAATCCAGGGAGACCTCGGCAGCAGGAGTCATGAGATCCATAATCCCCGCATTATTGCAGAGGATATCAAGTCGCCCAAAGACGGATGTGGCGGTGGTCAGCATGGCATCCACGTCACTCTCTGACGCGACATTGGCGGTACATCCGGTAATCGCTGCACCTTGTTCTTGTAGTTCCTTGACCAATGCTTGCAGTGGTGCTTCCACGATGTCAACCGCAACCACGGCTATCCCCGCAGACACAAAACGCTGGACCAGCGCACGACCTATGCCAGAGCCGGCACCAGTTACCAGGGCGACTTGTCGTTCAATACTCATACGTTCTACTCCTTATATGGATGTGACTTCAGGACGAGAAAACCGCAGAGGCCCGTCCCTCAAAAATATTTATTTCAGGGAATCAACATGACGTGGAGAAAGTTTGGAGTTGTCACGTCTGTCTGTATGAATTATAATGTCATTGTATGACAAAAGTCAATATGCGAAGAAGAGGAAATGAGTGACATGGAAAATTTAGCACACGAAGACGCAGAACCAATGAGTTTGCGAGAACGCAAGAAACGGCTGGCGCAAGCTACCATTGAAGAGGCCGCCCTGCGTCTGTTCCAGCGGCAGGGTTATGAGCAGACCTCTATCCAGGACATTGCTGATGCAGTGGTAATGTCATCACGCACCTTTTTTCGCTACTTTGCGTCGAAAGAGGAAGTGCTAATTGGGCCAATGTACGCAGCCAGGAGCGAAGGTCTCCGCTCTCTGCAACGCGTAGCATCAACGGAGTCAGCGCATGCCGCCCTGCGAGTAATCCTTGTCTCCATGGCCAGCCTGTATCAGCAGCAGCGGGCCAGTTTTCTGCTCCGCTATCAGGTGGTCATACAGACCCCATCGATTGCTTCTCTCTATCTCTATGCGCTGGTGGCAACAGAGCCAGTCATCTGTGATGCGCTGTGTTCCCACCTGGAATCTGCCACGAATCGCAACACAATCCGTTTCCAGGTGGCCATCTACATGGCTGCGTTGCGTGTGGCTCTTGAAGAGTGGGTAGAGCAAGAAGCACAGGGAGATCTAGTTTCCTTGCTTAGTGAATACCTGGACGCTTTCTCCTCGCTTTCCCAAGAATAGCGTTGCCAGACTAACCAGGGGAATCTTTTCCAACCATAGGACAGGCGAGAGAGCAAGCCATTGACAAGAATCGACAATTTGCACTCTCGCTTGCTAGAGGCCCACTTAGGAGCCAATTGAGAGGATGATGGCTGGGGGCGGCTCTTTTAGAGACGCAGTGGTGAACTGAAGAAATGTCGTAAGACCAGGCAGCCTGCGCCCTGTGCCCAACAGGTCTCTGAGACCGATTCGATCACTATTTGCAAATGCTCACTCAATTCAGAGAAAGCCTGATGACGGAGTATGTCGCGCATAGCGGCAAAAAGCAGTGCTTTATTTGTGACATCGGGGCCTGTAACGATGATACACTCTGGATTGAGCAAATTTACCAGCGTCACCAGGCCGTATCCAAGCAAGTGACCTGTCCGTGTGAAGATCTGGCGGAGCGGAGAAGCCTCTTGTTGGGCTATTGCATGGATTTGCGCGAGTGTCAAATCCGGTGGTACGAGAGGGTCGTCAGGGTGTGCCTGACAGAGCTCGTGATAGGAGGCAAGCATACCCGGATCAGATGTGTATGCTTCCAGACAGCCACGTTTGCCACATTCACAGAGTCTGCCCCCCGGAATGCTAGGAATATGCCCAAACTCTCCCCCGCCTCCGTGTGCGCCGCGATAGACCTCTCCATTGATAACCATTGCCAGTCCAACGCCGCGTCCTACCGTCACTACCAGGAAATCACGGTATTGCTTGCCACGTCCAAAGAGATGTTCATAGCATCCCAGGCAATTAACGATGTTATCAAGATAGACTGGCATTTGTAGCGCATGGCTAAGTGTGGTGCTCACATCAAGATTATGCCACTGATGAATCCAATCATCGATAACATGTCCACTTTGAGCGGAGACGTAGCCGGAAAATCCACAGCCTAAACCGAGAATCTTAGGGCGTGGGATGTTACTACGTGCGATAAAGCTTTCTACCCCTTTGGCAATCGCTTGCACCGCCGTTGAGCCTTGAGAGCGCAACGGAGCTGTCCAACTCTCAGTCAGGACCACTTCGCCCAGGAGATTGAGCAATGCTACTGCGATTATCTCTTCTTCAACCAGGCTAAGACCGATAACATATCCCCCTTCTGGATCTAAATCCAGGAGGCCCGCCTTGCGACCAATGGTTGATTCTGCAATGCCTTGTTCCACAATGAGCTGCTGATCTAGCAATTCTGCAATAATATTGACAATCGTACCAGAGCTTAGTCCAGAAAGGACTGAGAGCTGTGTTCGTGAGACAGGAGCATGTATGCGAATCAGGTTTAAAAGCATATTCTGGTTCATAGCACGCATAAGCTTACGGTCTATAGGGGAGGTTAAACCTGACATTATAGTCCTTCTTCATGATCGATAGAGGGAGTAAGATGGATCGTCGTGATCCCTTCCTTATAATTCACTTAGTGACTGACGTAACAGAGTGTACGGTAGAAATATCACTTTTGTCAAGGATGAATGGAATAACCGGCCATGCCTCTAGCACAGTCAAATGGGGGCAGCTTTTATTGCCCCTGCTCCATGTATTCTACCTATATAATGCTTATTTAGGTCAGAAGATATTTGCTCGTTTTGGAGATACTAGCCAATTTGTTCTTATAGATTGACAAAATGCCTTTTTCCCTTTTACACTGACTTATATCAGTGATTAAGTAAATACTTAGACAGGAGAAACACAAGTGCCAGCGCTTCTTTTGCATACGGTTGCGCATGGATACAACTGTTCAAGCATTTTTCTTTTCCTTGTGGTATAGATGACTTGTAGATAAGTCATCTATATAACACATGCTTTTCTTTTTTATTGAAGAAAGGAGAAAACAGCGGGCGCTTCCAGGATGGTCCAATCTGGACCACGCTTGAACCAGGAAGAAACGTCACAAAAATACACGTTAGAAATATCCTCTCCGGCGAGGGCAGAGAGCATTGATGCATTCTCTTCATAGTAGACCAGAACATGTATTTTCTCAGGTTAAAACCAAAGGGAGCTGATTATGAGTCAGAACAAAGAGGTTTTTCATCGGTACCGATCTATGTTATTTGCGATAGTGATTGTGATGGTACTGGTAGGAATAGGTCTCAACACTGCATATACGACTACAACCTATGCTGCAAGCAATGGCCTGGTCCCACAGCCATTTTTGGGCTGGAGTAGTTGGAGTCTTACAGGTGCGCATGCCTCTGGCTATGGTAAAAGTTGGATGACTGCTAGCGATATTGAGGCGCAGTCTGATTCATTGGCTTCTCATGGCTCTCTCCTCTTGCGTGTAGTATAGCTACATCAATTTTTCATATCTCATAGATTAGAGATGGCAGAGGGCAATCAGGCCCTTGCCATCCAGGGATCAGGCGAGGTTGCCGATGGTTCCTGATAACTTGCAAGCGTTTGTTGAAGATCTGGTGGGACTGTTCCCACTGTTCAAAGAGGAAAAATACATGAAACGCGTACTCATGCACAGATGGAACTGGATCATGAGTTTATTGGCCTTTGCACTTGCGCTAGCCGGTATGGGCGCTGCGCTGGTATTTGCCGCGCCTGCGGTAACCACGCTTTATGTCTCGCCAGGTGGCAGTGATAGCAATCCGGGCACGCAGAGTGCGCCGATCAAAACGGTGCAGCATGCGCAAAGTCTGGTGCGCTCGCTGAACAAAAGTATGACTGGAGATGTTACGGTTGTTCTGGCAGATGGTATCTATCGGATGTTACAACCTTTGACGCTCAATGCCAGTGATTCGGGGACCGGCGGTTTTAATGTGATATGGAAAGCTGCATCTGGGGCACACCCGGTTCTTAGTGGAGCCGTCAAGCTCAGTGGTTGGTCCCAATTTGATACTACAAAGCAGATCTGGGTGGCACAGGCCCCTGCTGGATTAAAGACCCGGCAACTCTATGTAAACGGAACACGGGCACAGCGAGCACACGGGGTCTTACCTGTCACTTTGAAGCAGACCAGCACAGGCTATACAGCTTCGGCGGCCACGCTGGCCGGGTGGAAAAATCCGAGTGGTTCTGCGCCCGAAATTGAGTTTATCTACAGGGGTGGCCTGGGTGCCTGGACAGAGCCACGCTGCCCGGTTGGCTCTTTCTCTGGTACAACGATCACTATGGCCCAGCCTTGTTGGAACAATTCTACGATGCGGCTCTGCTGCTTTGCCGATGGGCGGGCCTACAATCTGGTGGGGCGCATGTCGATCACTGAGTCTCCGACTGACGTCGAGAATGCCTTTCAATTGCTTGATACTCCTGGTGAGTGGTTTCTGGATGAGGGGAGCAGCAAGATCTACTACATTCCTCGTTCGGGTGAAAATCTTGCCACGGCAGATGTAGAGGTTCCTGTGCTAGAAAGTCTCGTTACGGGTGCTGGTATGGCCTCCTCACCTATCCACAATATTGTGTTTGACGGTCTCCAGTTTTCCTATGCCACCTGGCTAGGCTCCAGTACTGGTGAGGGATTCTCTGAGATTCAGGCCAATTACCGGGTCACAGGTACCAATGGTTGGCAGGTTCAAGGCCTCTGCACCTTGCCCCCTCAGCCCGGAACCTGCCCATATGCGACCTGGACCCAACTCCCTGGTAACGTCTCGTTTACCTATGATCAGCATATCCAGTTCACCAACGACGCATTCGTTCATCTGGGGGCGGCTGGTCTCGCTCTCGGCAATGGCTCACAAAACGATCTTGTGAAGGGCTCCGTGTTTACTGATACCTCCGGCAACGGTATTGAACTAGGAAATGTCACGCTACCCACTACTACCGGCTCTTCTGAGACGCAGAGCAATACTATCGCGGATAATCACATCTACAATCTGCCAGTAGAGTATCACGGTGGAATAGGTGTGGACATTGGCTATGCCGCTAGTACGACCTTCACCCATAACCAGATCGATCACACTTCATACTCCGCCGTTTCAATCGGTTGGGGTGGCTGGCCCGACAAAGAGAAGATGGCCGCGCAGCCCAATTTTTCGCACGACAACACACTTTCAAATAATTTGATTTTTAACCATATGCAGTTGCTTAATGATGGGGCTGGTATCTATACAAATGGAATCACTGGTAGCTCGCTCTCCAACGGCGAACACATTACCGGGAATGTGATCCACGATCAGATGGGTGCGGGACATGTGATCTACACCGATAACGGTGCTACCGATGTGACCATTACCGGGAATGGGATCTACAACACGGGTTCTGCTGATGCCTGGGCCTCCCGGCACGTCGATTATACTGCAAACAACGGCAATTACGACGCAACCGATGTTGAGAATAACTACTGGGAGAATCCTTCTGGCTATACCTCAGGAAAGGGTGTCACCGTCGCAAACAATCAAGTTATTACCAGTTCAGGTCAGATACCTGCGAGCATTGTGAATAATGCTGGCCTTGAGCCTGCCTTTCAGAGCATTCTCAACTGGCAGCCAGCGGGTTAGATGAGTCGTTTAATTTAGAAAGATTTTGCACACAGTTCCTTCTTTCTCTTCCAGGCTTGGTTAAAAGCCTGGAAGAAATAACCTCGTTATTTGTAGCAAGCATTTAGACTGCGCATCACTTCACACACTAAGTCGCCAATTAGAAGTGTATCAAGCTCAGACGAGCATCCTCAAGCATTTAGACTCTTAGTGAGAGCGACTTCGGTTTCAGTTCCCGAGATGTATCAAGCTCAGACGAGCATCCTCAAGCATTTAGACTGCCCCCTCCATAGTATAGCCTGAGAAGCCGATTTATACAAGGGTTTCCGCGTGTCTCGTTTTTTGGGGATTTTTGGGGTCTTGAGAATGGAATTTTTTTGACCAAAATGGGCTAAAGTGGCTTGGGGAGCCATGCGCGTGTCTCAGCTCAAAGAGGTCGGCACTGAGACACGCGGAAAGCTCAACCATTATATGAGGAAACGATCATTTTACCTATGTATGCTTTAAGGGTATATTCGTATTGGACCCCCTCCCTCTTCCCGCCCCGGTGAAAAGTTCGGAAGAAAATAACGTCGTTATTTGTAGCCGGCACGGCAATTGTGGCACTCTTGCATAGCCGCCGTCTCTGCATGTCTCACAGGGAAGAAACCACGCGCTATCTCTTCCACATGTCCACATATGCGCTCTATCCTCATAGTAGGAGTGCAAGTAAAGCAAAATTGCTTACTGTATACCTTGATCCAGGTCGCGGTGCTAGAGTCAACCTGAACGCTAGTTTTATGGCCGCATGTATGAAGAATGTTTTTCATCGTAGTCATTTTGATGATTTTCTTTGCTTGTTTTATTTCCCTAACGGTTTGCTACCATCCTGATCTGATGGCTATCCGTTGGGAGTACGTCTCCATTGCTCCCTGAAATCTGGATCTCCGCCCTGGCTATGTCCTTGTTTGCTGACAAGATCGCTTGCGCCTCTTGCTTTGTTTTGCCTGCTATCGCTGCCGCCAGTGCTTGCAGAGAGGTGTTATCGAACTGGGCTACCCATGTTCCGCTGCTCTCAACTGTCAAGGTGATTGTTCCCTGCCCGGCATCTGTGAGGATGGCGGAGGTCACTGTTGCTGCGAGAGAACCCTGGTTAGTATAGTGAGGACCAAACTCGCTTTTTGCCTGGTTCATAAGCAGTTGCTGAGCGAGAGCACCTGCTCCACTTTGATCGTAGACTTCGCCGGTGCAGGTGAACGCAACGGTCACGGTCACGCTAGGAGCCTGTTCTCCTGCCGCATGATTGGAGGAGACGCGTGGATTGCATTGTGCTGCATTGATCAACTGCTCATTTGCAAGAATTTGCCCCTGCAAGATCTGCTGTGGGTTGGGAGCATTTGCCGCTTCTAGCTTATTTGCTGCGTTGTCGATGTCGCTTTGCTGGACTGTGGTAATGGTTTGCTGAATCTTTACCTCCGCTAAAAGCCGTATCGTTCTCGATCTCGTAGCCTTGCACGTTTCCATTGGGACAGCGTATACAGTAATAGAAGCCAGCACTACCATTGTTGACAGGTGGCAGGTTCCCAATTGTTCCAGTCTGGGCAACATACGCTTGAACCTGTGCGGTTCCAGGATTACTTGCGTCCTGCCCTGGTGGTGCTGTTACCGCTGCATCGAGAATCATATCCACAGACGTAGATTGCTGGTTGGGAATATTCATCCCGGCGCTCAGTGTAAGAGAAGAAGAGGTGCTATAGTTGTAGAGTGTCAAAGTCCCGCTGGCATGTGTCGCCGGAGTGGTAGATGTCCCGGTTGCCTGCACTGTTTGTGATTGGGCCGCGCTTGCTGCGCTGAGTTGGCGTGCGGTGACCTCCTGTTTGGCACTATCTGGCGTACTGGGAACGGCCAGGATCGAGTAGGTATGTTGGAGTACTTTCTTCGCAGGAGTAATGGTCACTATTGCCGTCAATGTTGAACTGAGCACAGGGGCAGCACTGTGAACAGGTGATGAACTGAGCACAGGAGTAGAACCGTGAATAGTTGATGAGCCGTGGACAGAGGAAGAACCGTGGATAGTGGATGAGTGAAAACCTGGTAGAATGAAGATGCTACCCCCAATAAGCAAGAGGATGAGAGTAACCAGTCCGATGGCAAGAAATAGCCAGCGCCCAGACCCGCCAATAAGATGTGCTCTGCTTCCAGCCGGGTTAGATATCACAGGAAAAGACGCTGGCAGGACCTGATGAGCAAGCTGTCGTGCGTTCTCTCTCTGACGAGAGAGTCAGAAGTTTCTCTTGATCGGGTTCGGATGGGATCTCAGTTACTTGCTGGCTGATTGTGAGAGGTACTACTTGATCCAGTAAGATGGCTGTAGAAGCTGTCAATGCCTCCTTGTCTGTGTCTGTGTTTGGGGAGGTGGAAGAAGGAGGCACTTCAGTGACTTGCTGGACCATGAGAGAGAGCACGAGCGTCTCTGTAATATCCCTGGCATCGGTGTTCTTTTCCCCAAGATGAATGAGAGCGCCATTCTGGATACCAGCAGGCAAGTTTACCGTCACTTCGCGTCCGCCAGGAAGCGTGATCTTGCGTACTGTTCCGGTCTGTGCTTCAGCCTCGCTAATCGCCAGGACCACTCGCTGTTCTTCTGGTGAGTGGTTTATTAAAATGGTGGAAAGGGCCTGTTCTGCATCTGAGAACGTCTCCACTGCCTCCTGAAAGGCGTGAGCAAAGGCACTGACAGAGGCGAAACGCTCATCGGCTTTTTTCGCCAGCGCACGTAAAAGAACTCCGTCTATCTCCTTCGAGATGGCCGGGTTGTGTGTGCCTGGTGCCTGGGGCTGCGTATGGATATGCTGATACATGACCTGCAAAGCCCCGCCACGAAATGGGGGACGACCAGTGAGCAATTCGTACGTCATGATTGCCAGGGCATACTGATCACTGGCAGGCACAGCCTCACCAGCCCACTGTTCGGGGGCCATATAGGTAGGGGTCCCACGAACGGCCTGACTCATATTCGACGTTGTTGTCATAAGTTGCGCAATGCCAAAATCTGCTAATAGCAAGTCGGGACTACTCGGCGTCTCCTCGTGCAGACGCAGGAGAAGGTTGGAAGGCTTGACATCCCGGTGAATAATCTGGCGGTTATGAGCGTGTTGGAGCGCTTCTGCCACCTGACTGATGAGATGCGCCACATCCTGGGGAGAGAGAGGCTCTGTAGTAATGTGCTGACTCAACCATTTCGCCAGTGACCCCTCGTGACGATATGGCATCACCAGATAGAGTATATTCGTCTCTCCAACAAGCTCCTCACCATAATCAAATAAAGGTAGGATATGTGGTGAGTCTAGCTTCACAATAGCCTGAACCTCGCGTTGAAAGAGGCGGGCTGCATCTTCAGCGTTAAGCAGAGCCGGATAGAGGTCCGGCTCGATGCGGATCACTTTGATCGCGACCTGCTGTCCGATGCGCGGGTCTTCTGCCAGGTAGACATCTCCCATAGCTCCGCTGCCAATCAGTTGCAGCATTCGATACCGATCTATCTGCCGTCCTTCGAGCACTATCTTCATTCCTCCACATTTAAATGCACTTTTGCTAAGAATAACATATAGTGGAGAAGAAGTAGAGAGGGAATACAAAGAATGTTCTCGCAGATGATTGAGCAGAAATCTATCAGTCAGGATCGAGCTATGAGGGCTGGGTAGTCTGTTATCCAGGAAACTATCGTTCGCGCCTTCTCTTCAATCCCACCTTTTTTAAGTAAGTGAAGAGCTAGCCAAGAAGCGCGAAAACCTGTTCGCGTACCTTTCCTAGAACCCCAAATGTATCAAGAATATTCGCAGCAACCCCGCCGCCATCGCGCACAATTCCCAACAAGATATGCTCGGTGCGAACGTAGGCGCTTCCCTGCCGCTCTGCTTCGTCCAGCGCCAGTGAGAGGACCTTGCGAAACTCTGGGCACGTAGTCGATTTCCTCCTGGATAGGTCCGTCTCGACGCCCAATTTTCTCTTCAACAGCAGTACGGACAGGATCAAGTGTGATACCCAATTTTTCCAGCGCCAGAGCGGCGAGGCTCCCTTGCTCACGTAACAAGCCCAATAAGAGGTGCTCGGTCCCGATAAAGTTGTGGTTAAAGGAGAGCGCTTCCTCACGGGCGAGAGAGAGGACATGCTGCGCATGCTCATTGAAGCGGCTGAGATGTTTACTGGGTATCCATGTTGGCTGATAGCTCATCAAAGCTTGAAACAACAGTTGGTTGAGAACACTGGTGATCGTGCGATCCTCCGTCTCGGCGATCTGTGCCAGTTGCTCATAGAAGTGGATTGGGACTTCGATGCGCTGACGATCCTTACTGGATGGCATAAAAACCGTTTCTTTCTCTCTTCATTTTTTCTTGCGAATACGTAGTATTTACGGTGGTATTTCTTGCCCAAATGATACTATCGTAGATACTACAGTGTCAAGGAGGCGCTGTTATGTAACAAAATCAGCCTTTGTGCTATTTTGAATATGTAGGTATTCTGGGTCATTTTAGCTAGCGGCCTTGACAGAAACCGGTTTCTGGTTTACAGTTTTATTATCAGGATGTTTTATACATCTAGAGTGCGATGATGCACAAGATAGTTTTCCTGCTGCTTAACGCGAAGGGGCAAGGAGACGGCATGCACAATAAGATGACGATTCAGGATATTGCACAGCTTGCAGGGGTCTCGAAGGCGACGGTCTCGCGGGTGCTCAATAATAATTCATCCGTCGATCCTCTTCTGCGTGAACGTGTGCAACGGGTTATCCAGGAATACGACTTTGTTCCTAATGTGACTGCCACTGGCCTGGCCGGTGGGCATACGCGTTTGATTGGCGTACTCGCTCCTCCATTGACCTGGCCCTCTGTTCCCGAAATTATGCATGGCATTGCTGAATATGCTGAGAGCACCAACTACGAAATTGTGTTATATAGCATTGGTTTTGAACGCAATCATTCTGATGTGCTTGATCGTATTCTCAGTATGAGGATGGTTGCCGGTCTGCTAGCAATTTTTCCTGGTGAGCTTTCGCACAATCTCACCCATCGCTATCAGCAAGGCTACCCCTTAGTCACGATTGACGATCAGACAGAACCTGCGCTTCTCCCCTGGATCGGTGTCGATAATGTTGCCAGTGCTTATGAGGCCACGCGCCATCTCCTCGATCTGGGGCATCGACGTATTGCCCATATTATGGGACCACAAAACTACTACTGCGCTGCTGAACGGTATCAGGGATATTGTCAAGCCCTGCAAGATGCGGGCATTTCTCTTGATCCAACGCTCCTTCTGCAAGGAACGTTTGAACCCGCCAGTGGACGACAGTCTGCTACAATGCTCTTCTCACGTGATAGACGTGATTGGCCCACCGCACTCTTTGTTGCCAATGATCAAATGGCCTATGGGGTCTTAGAAGTTGCTGAGCAACAGGGTATCCAGGTACCAGAAGATATCGCGGTTGTGGGTTTCGATGATAATACTCTCTCTGCCCATATACGGCCCTCTCTTACCACCATTCGGCAGCCATTTTCCGAGATGGGACGTAAAGGCTTTGAACTCCTCATATCGAGGATCAACCAGCATCAGAGCCTGGAGAAAGGGCCGCAAAAACGCTCTAAGCAGCAAGGTGCAGAGCCTTCCTTTAATAACCATATTCAAGAAAGTGCTTCTCTGCATATCCAGTTGCCAACGCGTTTAATCGTGCGAGCATCGAGTGGTGCTCCTCGGCCTCTCTCGATTGGTTTGTAGAACCCTTTTTTCCTTTTTGTACAAGAAATAGGTATTCACCGTCTATTTCTTCTGTTTTTAGCAGAGGCCGGGAGTGTTGTCGTCCTGTTGTCCCGTTGCCATACTATTGACTCTCTTTCTGTGGAGACTGACTTTCAGCTTCCGCATTTCATATCTTTGTTTGTCGAGGAAGAGGTGAGGATATCCTTACTTCGCAATGTCTTGATAAGTATTGGGAAGGAGCAATTCATGCGCATGTTTCCTCAAAGGGACAAGGCAACCCTGCCCCAGCAACATCGTCCACCGCAGGCTATTCGAGCTGCGACGCTGCTACTGGCGATAATTGTATTGGTGTTTGCAGGCATCAGTGCTATCTCCTCTTATGGTGCACACACTGCCTATGCAGCCACTACGTGGACACCTGTCTGGAGCGATAATTTTGATGGAGCCTCCGGCACTGGTGTTAATACCAGCAACTGGCGCTATGATACCGGAACAGGTTGGGGCACCGGAGAGATCGAAACCATGTCGAATAGCACCGCGAATGTGCAATTGGATGGAAGCAGTCATCTGAAGATTACTGCTATCCGCGACGCAAATGGAAACTGGACCTCCGGGCGTATCGAGTCACAACGTGCAGACTTTGCCGCACCCGTTGGTGGCATGTTACAGGTAAGCGCCTCAGTTCAGCAACCCAATGTCTCTGGAGCTGCCGCTGCTGGCTATTGGCCTGCTTTCTGGATGCTTGGTGCACAATATCGTGTCGATGGAAACTGGCCCAACGATGGCGAAATTGATATTATGGAAGATGTCAATGGACTAAGCTCCGTTTTCGGTACGCTCCATTGTGGAGTTGATCCTGGCGGTCCTTGTAATGAGACAACGGGTATCGGCAGTGGACAGCATGCCTGCCCTGGTTGTCAGACTGCCTTTCATACCTACTCGATGATCGTTGATAGAAGCGTTTCGCCCGAACAGATTCGCTGGTACCTGGACGGCGCTAACTACTTTACCGTCAATGCTAATCAGGTTGATGCAACAACGTGGGCGAACGCTGTTGATCACGGCTTCTACATCATTTTTGATCTGGCGATGGGCGGCGGCTTCCCGAACGCATTCGGAGGCGGCCCGACCTCTGCGACCCAGTCTGGCGCATCTATGCTTGTCGATAATGTACAGGTATCTACTTCCGGTGGCTCTACTACTAGCCCAACGCCCACGCCAGTTCCTCCAACGCCTACGCCGATTACAGGCAGCGGTTTTACTCAGAGTGCAAGCAGTGTGAGTGCGAATCAAGCTCAGCTCAGCTTCCAACCCAATGGCTGGACAGCAGGCTATGTGATTGTTCACTATACAGTGGCAGGAGGTGGGCAACAAAATGTCAATATGACGTATAATAGCGGTACCTCGCGCTGGGAGTATACCATCGGAGGCCTGAGTTCAGGTAATGTTATCAACTACTCCTTTACCTATCAGGAAGCGGGACTTCAGTATGATACTGGTTCTTATAGCTATACCTTTGGATCTAGTCCAACGAATGGGTTTAGTCAAAGCGTCAGTAGTACAGGATCGAATCAGGCGCTCTTCGCCTTTCAACCCAGCGGCTGGACAGCAGGCTATGTGATTGTTCACTATACTGCTACGGGTGCCTCCCAACAAAACGTCAATATGACGTATAACAGCAGTACCTCGCGCTGGGAGTATACTGCCAGCGGCATAAGTTCAGGCAATACTGTTACTTACTCGTTTACCTATCAGATGAATGGACTCCAGTATGATACTGGAACCTATACATGGACCCATCCATAACATGATTCCCGGTCTGTATCTCGTAGGAGAAGCATGGAGAAGAGAGATGTTCTTCGCGAAGGACTCTTTCTAGAAGGACTCTTTCTACGAGAGAAGAGGTGCTGGAGCAGCATATATCTCTACTTCAGCACCGACTCCAGACAAAACGTTGTTCGGTTTCATACTGTATTGTTTTATCGGGATCGGGCGTAAAACCCCGCGCATTCATGGCGGGGAGACAAGCCCTGGGAGAGGGCTTTTTACTGTACCCACTCTTCTCGCTCTTTTTCCCCTTCTTTGACAATGGCGTAACCCGCCGCAAGCCGTTGCGGTTTGAACCCAGACGGAGAGGCGGGTTTCTCCTGGGCTTTAGCCCCACCCTACGGGTACACGGCTGCTCTTGCTCAAGTCAAAAGAGACCTCTTGACAACGAGTGATGCTCATGATATCATGCAATAGAGAGGAAAACAAGTATATTATGTAAAATATGCACAGAAGAAGAAAGGAGGCATCCATCATGGCAAAGGCCAGCCGGACGATCAAGCAAACCATGCAGTATCCGCAGCCATATGCGGCCTGGTTCTCGGCCACTCAGACCCTTTTTAACCAGGTGGCTGCCTTCTACTTTGAGGTCATCCAGGCACACGAAAAGGTGCTCTCGCTCTCCTCTCAAAAAGCCTTGAACGCACTGGAGACGCTCACCCATGCCACTGAACAGAACGCCCATCCAGTCATGCCGCTCGACGCCATTGCTCCCAATCTGCCCGCACTGTTTCGCAGAGCTGCCATCCATGCAGCCCTGGGGTCGGCTCGCTCGTTTTTCACCACCCTGAAAAAGTGGCGTGAACGCAAAGCGCAGGCCGAGGCGAAGAAGAAACGCTTCACCCAACGGCCACCCGTTCCCCCGCGCACCTGGAATCGCTCGGCGACGTTGTACGCGGGCCAGTGGAAGGAGCGAACCGAGACGCACATCTTGCTCAAGCTCTGGACGGGCCGATGCTGGAGCTGGGTGAAGGTGCATCTCTTGAGCAGAGAGATCCCCGATGGCTACGAAATCGGCAGCCCATCCCTGGTTCGGCATGGCTCTACCTGGCGCTTGCATACCCCCATTGAAAAGACCTTCACCAGCCCTGCAAAGGTGGTGGAGCAACTTACGCGCACAGAGACGCGCTTGTGCGCCATCGATCTCAACCTGGACAAGCATCTCGCGGTGTGTACCATCCAAAATGCTGAAGGTTCGACCCTTGCCACTACATTCATCGGTGCTGGCAAAGAGGTACACGGCTTTAGGAAGTTGCAGCTTGGACGCATCGCACGCAACCGACGCAAGACCGGCATTCTCGCCGAGGGAGAACAGGATAACGCTGCGCTGTGGGCAAAGATCCGACACGTAGATGAGCAGGTGGCTCACCTGGTCAGTCGGCGCATCGTGCAATTTGCCATGCAACACGGGGCGAGTCTCCTGGTCTTTGAGCATCTCGGCAACCTGAAACCACAGAAGGGCAGATATAGCCGGAGGAGCAACGCGAAACGGGCCTATTGGATGAAAGGGCGCATCTTCAAGTACGCAAAGTACAAGACCTGGCAGGAAGGGATCATCACCAGTCGAGTGAGTCCTCGCAATACGAGCAAAGAATGCGCTCGGTGTCATGGTCTCATCGCACGCTACGACGCCAGGCAGGAGCCAACAGGCTACACGCCTGGCACGCCTCTGGCCTGTTGTCCGCAGTGTGGAATGCGCGGAAATGCTGATAGAAACGCCAGTATCGTCATCGGTCAGCGTTTACTTGCTCGGTCTCAGAAACCACCAAAGGGAAAGCCTCCCACTCCTCGACTGCGTGCAGCCGAGAGGGATGAGAAATCATCAGGTGTTGCCCGTTCCCAGGACGCCAACAGCGCGAACGACCCATCTCAGCAACGCGCACGAAGGCATGGAACGAGCAACGGGCATGGCACCGCCCACGAGGAGCGCGCAGAGATGGTGGCGCACCCCGGCTCTATTCTTCCCCAACTACGGTTCTTCAACGAGTAGTCTCTACGAGACAAATACTCAGAGAATCGACTATGGAGGAGTGGAAGAAGCCACCGTCCCTTTAGGGCGTGCGGAGTGTCACTTCTTGAAGATACTGCTGTTGAGAGGAAAGCATGCTTGAGAGGGCATGAACTACTGTTGGATCAAATTGTGTTCCAGCAGCTCTCTGGAGTGCTGTGAGCGCCTCCCAAGAGGAACCTGTTTCATGAGAAAGCATCGTAGTATAGGCATCAGCGACGGCAATGACTCTGGCGGCAAGGGGAATATTTTCCATTTTCAACTGCTGAGGATAGCCTGTACCATCCCAGCGCTCATAGTGAGCACGAATTACTGGGACGAGCGGACGTAAAGCAGGTATGTGGGTGAGAATCTCCGCGCCTCTTTCAGGATGTTTCCTTATCTGTTGCCACTCTTTTGTTGTCAGGGGAGCAGGCGTGTCTAAAAGGGCATCGGGGATGCCGATCTTGCCAATATCATGAAGTTGTCCCGCTAAATGCATCATTCTTGCTTCCGGAGCGGGGACGCCGAGGTGTAAGGCGAGCTGCCTGGCGAGGTCGCCTACCTGATAGGCGTGGTCTTGCTGCGAGGGATCACGCTGTTCTAGCATGGTGATGAGGGCACTCACAAAGCCGCGTAGGGCCGTCTCTTCCCGATCTTCTTCGCCAGGTTCCTCGCTGAGCATGATCTGGACGGCAGGATCATCAATGCTACGAGACTGATTGCGTCCCAGGCGCTTAGCGGCATACATTGCCTGATCTGCGGCATTGATAAGAGCATTCAGTTCAGGGGCATGGCAGGGGTAACTGGCGATGCCGAGAGAGCAGGTAAGCTGAATCCCTCCACCAATTGCGAAGGGTTGCTGACTTACTGCTTCACAGATGCGTGTGGTAATTGCTTGCGCCTCTTTCATTGTTGTCTCTGGTAGAATGGCGATGAACTCCTCACCTCCCCAGCGCCCTACCGTATCGCTCTCTCGCACACTCTGGCGCAGCCTTTGACCAAAGGCGAGCAGAACCTCATCACCTGCCGTATGCCCATAACCATCGTTGAGGGCTTTAAAGTGATCCAGGTCCAGAAAAAGTAAGGTGCAAGCATGCTGATAGCGCTGTGCCCGTTCCAGTTCCTTTGTAAGGATAGCCAGGAGCGCACGATGATTTGGGAGACCCGTTAAAGGATCAGTTGTGGCTTGTGTCTCCAGACGAGTATTTGCACTTTGCAGTTCCTTGTTCAGATGTGTCGTCATACTTGCAGAGTCGGTAACAGCGCGAATTAATGTCACCTGACGAAGCAACACGAGTACAATTAAAGTAAGACTCCCGATATAGACTCCCCAGGACCGCGCATCTGATTTTCCTTGCAGTAAGACATAAAAAGTAAATCCAAGGACAACCGGAATAAGTACATACGGGAGAAATGAGAGCCAGAACGGGGGAATAAGTGAGACCTGTTTTGCGGCTCTGCCTTCTGGTTGCAAGATCGAAGATGCGTCTGATTGCTCTCTCGGCGCTGCGCGTAGAGCATGGAAGGCCAGACCATAACAGAGATAGGATAAAGGCAAGCAGAGATCTACCAGGTTTCCTATGTTATAACCACTGTTGAGCGTTTTATACTCAATCGTGCTATCCAGGAATATGAGAATGAATGTTGCAAGGACAAAGAGGAAGATCGCCGGTCGCATTTTTATCTCAACGGTGTGAGAGGCAAGCTGCAAGAGACAGAAAATCAGGGTCAGGTCCGATAAAGGGTAGGCGCTCGTCATGATTCTGGTGAGGAGATCTACTTTGTTTTGTAGAAGAATTGGTCCTAGAATAAAATACCAGCTAAAAATAATGGTAGTAATTATAAGTAGGAAGGTATTCAATAGAATACGCGTACGGCCTAGAGATGCGTGAGAGTGGGTAGGAAGAAGAAAGAAAAAGAGAATTATTAAGGGATAGGATGTCAAAAAAAAGAAATCTGCCCAGGAAGCACCAGGAGGTACCATAGACGATGTGAAGGTCAGATAGTCCGTAATGATTTGTGCCGTCAGATGATTGATACATACTAGAAGGAAGACAACAGGTATCCAGAACTCAGGCGTGCATGTGGCTCTTTTTAGTGCGGTCCAGGATAGAGGCAATCTCCAGGATTCGCAGCTAAAGCTGATAATCATCCCAATGACCAGACTTACTGGTTGAGCGAGCATATCGCCCTTCAGGAAGAGATCATGAGAACCTGGTTTGAGCAACAACCAGAGAAGCAGGAGCCCGCTAAAGAGCACTGATACTTTTACACTCAACCAGAAGGTAGGAGGTAAATATCTACCGAATTGTTTCATAGCATCTCACCTTTTGACTTTCCGTTATTTGTTCTTCTTGTTGGTACAAGGAGAGCTTTATAAGGAAGGGAATTATCCTCCACAGTTTTCTCTATCGGCTATATGCTCTAAAAGAGCAGGTCAGGATAGCGTCAATGTGTCAGGATTTTGGTGAGCTATAAGTGTTGTGTTTCCGACCAAAGGGTAATCGCTGATTAGCTGATTAGCCGAAAGCTCCAGCCGAGCCTGCTCAGGCTGGAGTCTCTTTTCTTGGCTTGCCGAAAATCAGAGACTACCCCATCTTCCTTGCCTTCTGTCCATAGATAATATAACATGGGATGCTTGCATGGAATCGCTCCCAATCTATCTGAGCTTGCTTGAGCATCTCATCAAACTGCTCACTTTCTATCTCCAGTTCTAGGAGCACACCCGGTTTCAGTGTTTGCAGTAATGTGATCCAGTTTTTTACCATCATGCCTCCAATGCGCCCTCCCCAATTCCCTAGAGGAATTGCCACAACACGCGTCTTGATCGAAGTAAAACCCGCCTGTTCCATATACTTCGGCAGATTGGGAAGGTGTGCGGGATCAATTCCCCGCTTCCGGCAGGCTGCATTCACCCCTGACGCAATCAGCTCACTTATTTCCCCGCCCTTGATCGTGGTTGAAGTAATCTCTACAAGTTCCACCCATCCCCCCGGACTGGTCACACGAAAGAGTTCCTGGATATCCTGCCCCCAATTCCTCGTTGGCATCCCTCCCGTCAGCAAGCGTTGATGCACAAAATCAAAGCTTGCTGAAGAAAACGGCAACCCTTTCAACACATCCCCAATGATAAACTGATAATTTGGCGGCTGTGACTCCGTATAGCTATCCTGCTCTACCAGATCACAACCTAGAATACGCGCCTGTGGAAACGCCCGTGCCATCTCATAGCACCAGCGGGCCGTCCCACACCCCACATCGAGAATAGAAATTGGCTCTTTTATAGGAGCAAAATAGTTTTCGCGCAGAACTGCCTTCAAAATGTAATGTTGAAAATCCAGGCGATTCATCTCCCGCTCGTCCTTTGGCAGCACATAGGCTGCCTCCGCCAGCAAGCGTCTCCCTTCGACAGTCTCAAATCGCTGTTCAATCACCGGCAACTGAGCAAGAAATACCTGCTGTTCCTCTTTTGCTTTCTTCTGCGCCTTATTTTTTCCTGTCAACCAATCAAAAATACTCATATGTTCTTTACTCTCGCGCTTCTTTTTCTCGTATTCAAGTGTATTGAAGAGACTACCTCTACTGTATAGAAACTCAGTATAAATGGAAGCTGGACGTTGGTCAAATCAAAAAGCCATAAAAATTCTCCTGAATTACACGAGATGTTCCGCGTTCTCACTACGGATTTTTGAGCATGTTGTGGCTAGCTTTTGCCTGCTGCGAGAGAGAAGGGACTTGTGTCAAAGCTTTCTTAGAGGAGTACGTTTGCTAAGGCTGAGAAGAGCTGCTATACTATTTCTATAGATTTCCAGAGCGCAATACTCGCTTTCTAGGGGGAGGTTTCATGGCTCTCTTCGTGTTTGCCTCTGTCTGCAATCATCTCTCAAAAGGAGAGCATAAGGGAACCTATGAGTACATTTTCTCCTTTTCCTGATGAGGCGAAGTTCGCATTGGACCAACAGCCTCTGGCCATCATTGAACGTATCGGCAGTGGATTCATGATTGTGAATCCCCAGTGGTGCTGTACGTATGTAAATCGTGCAGGCGAAAGCATCCTCCACAAGCAACGGGAAGAGCTCCTGGGAAAGAATATCTGGGAGGTCTTCCCTGAAATGGTTGGCACGCTGTTTTGGAAGACCTGCTACCAGGCAACCGATACCCAAACCGTCATGGATGTTGAAACTATCTATCCTCCCACTGGCCAATGGTTTGCTCTGTGTATCTCTCCTTCTGAAGCAGGAACGACGCTCTCTTTTTACGAGACAACGCAGCGCCACCAGAGCACCCAGGACAGCCAGGAACACCACATGCAACTGCAAACTGATTTGCAGGAACAGTATCGGCAACTTGCTGCTCTCGTCGAATCTGCCGCTATTTCCATTATCGGGAAAACGTACGATGGCTTTATCACCAGTTGGAATAGAGCGGCAGAGCTGCTCTATGGATATAGTGCCCAGGAGGCCATTGGTCAGCCTATTACCATCCTCTTTCCTGACGATCGACAGAATGAATTTGTCCGAATCATGGAGCGCATCACCCGTGGAGAACAGGTTGATCTCTATGAAACTGCACGGCGAAAAAAGGATGGAACGGTTCTGCCTGTCTCCGTTATCGTCTCTCCTATTTATAATAGCGATGGTCGAATCATCGGTGCCTCCGATATTGCACACGACATTACTGAACGCAAACGTCTTGAAGCACAAGAGCAGTTTCTCATAGAGGTCAGTAAAGAGTTGTCCTCCACCCTTGACTATCAGGAAACGCTTGCTAATATTGCCCGGTTGATTGTTCCAACGCTTGCCGATTGGTTTACCGTTGATCTCCTGGATCAGGAAGGACACTTTGAGCTGATCGAGATCGCGCATAAAGACCCGGAGCAGGTGCGTTGGGCGCGAAGACTCCGCGAACGCAATCCTATTGACCTCGATGCTTCAACGGGTGTGGCTCGTGTGGCCCGCACGGGAGAATCCGAACTCTATACAGAGATTTCTGATGCCATGCTGGTGGCAAGATCCCGAGACGAAGAGGAATTGGCTATTGCGCGACAGATGGGGTATTCGTCCGCAATGCTGGTGCCGCTGATAGCTCGTGGGAGATGCCTCGGCGTGGTCTCCTTCGTAGCGACGGAATCCGGCAAACGCTACGACACGCGTGACCTTGTTCTGGCGGAAGAGATTGGGCGGCGTACTGGTGTCGCGCTTGACAATGCGCAACTCTATCGTGAAGCCCAACAGTCCCGTGACCAATTAGCGATTATCCTTCAAGGGGTCGCAGACGGCATCATCGTCTACTCTCGTGATAGCCAGATCATGTATGCCAATGAGGCAGCAGCGTTGGCGACTGGCTTTGCCTCGGTCCAGCAGATGCTGGCGACACAACAGCCTGGGATTCTCAGCAAATATGAGATCATGAATGAACAAGGAGAGCCCTTTCCAGCCTCCCAGCTCACTCATGTGCGCATATTTGCTGGAGAGCCTGAAGCCCAGGCCGTTATTGGCTATCGAGAGAAAGGAACGAACCAGAACGAACGCTGGTCGCTGACCAAGTCCCGTCCAGTGATGGATGAGAATGGGGTGGTGGCAATGGTCATCACCATCATCCACGATATTACAGAGCGAATGAGCGTGGAGCGGCGCAAAGACGAGTTTATTAGTATGACAAGTCACGAACTCAAAACACCTGTGACCAGCCTCAAAGGCTTTACCTATGTCTTGCAGCGCCGCCTGACAAAACAGGGGGATGAGCAAGGATTACATTATCTAGCTCGCATGGATGCTCAGCTCAATAAGCTTACCGGACTGATTAGCGAACTGCTGGATCTCTCGCGAATGCAGTCGGGCAAGCTGGTGTTTCGAGAGGAGGCCGTTGACCTGGATGAACTCATCGAGGAAACGGTGGAAAATGTTCAGGCCACGACGGCAACGCATCATCTGCTTATTGAGGGGAGAACAGGCGTACAGGTGTTGGGTGATAAAGATCGTCTGGGGCAGGTATTCATCAATCTATTAACTAATGCCATCAAATATTCTCCAGGCGCAGAGAATATCATCGTGCATCTGCGCCGAGAAGAAGACTTACAACAGGTTATCGTCAGTGTTCAAGATTTTGGCATGGGTATAGAGAAAAGCCATCACCAGAAAATCTTTGAGCGCTTTTATCAAGTCACAGACACGGAGGAAAAGACCTATCCAGGACTCGGCATTGGCCTCTACATCTCAAGTGAGATTGTTGCGCGACATCATGGTCGGATGTGGGTAGAAAGCAGCAAAGGACACGGGGCAACATTTTCTGTCGCTTTGTCTCCCCTGCCATCCAGGGAAGAGACGAGTCTCTAGTAATCGAGAGAAAAGAGAGACGCCTGTTACCGTTAGTTACAAGCGCCTCTCGTCGGTTATGGGAAAGACCGGGAAGATTTTGTCTTTTTCTGTTTCACCAGGATCAGGGGTAGTTAGTCTCCCCAGGCCCATCTTAGTTGAACTCTGCCTGATGCATTTGTGTTCGACAGCGAAATGTTTGTTCCACTCCCATTCAGGTGTTCCATGGTGTACGTATCACCGCTCTTCAAACCGGCCCAGGAGACCGCGCCCATCCCAAACGCCCGAATTTGATTCGGAATACCGTACATGAACGCAACATAATAGTTGCCATTGATATTGTTTTCGCCCACGTTATAGTTGATGCCTGTCGTCATTGGAGCACCAAACTCGTCTACAATAGCGCGGCTTGAATAACCTGCAAGACGGTTGATTAAGTCCTGCTTCCATTGGTTCTCGGTGGTGTAACTCTTATTCCAGTCAGGGTAAATATGCAGGGATAAGAGGCACCCGCTAAATCGGCTATCACTCCCCACCGCACTCAGGTTATCATTGTATCCTGTCCCGCTCACGATCACTCGGTACTGGGGCACGCTCGGAAATGTGCTCAACCATTGTGCCGCCAAATTTGTCCAATCGGTAGCACTATACCCATAAGGTTCGTTCATAATCTCAAAATAGATATTGCCATTGCCGCCGTATTTGTTGGTGACGGTTTGCCACATCGTCCAGAAAGCCGACAGATTGCTCACGGTGCCCTGACTGGTCGAAGCCGTCCAATAGCCGAGGATAACTTTCATGCCTCTGCTCGAAGCGGTATCAATCGCGGCTGTGTAGGAGCCCCACCAGGATTGTGCAACGCTTGGTGGATTGATTGGTAAGCGTACCGTGTTGGCACCTAAATTATTCTGAAACCCAGCAAGAATGTTGTTTGCTTTTGTCTGAACAGTTGCATAACTATCCGAGGCAGTTAATCCATCCGGGATGACCCAACCACTGTTGTAATTGTCTCGCGCATCTGCCCAATTTACCCCCGCAAATGTCGTTGCAGCGTGGGCGCTGGATGGTTTTATAAATCCAGGGGTGACGTAGAGTGCAACAGCTGATATTCCAAATAGCGCAACGATAAGCATGATACGAAATATACGAGAACGTTGTAGCTTCATGAATCTTCTCCGATTATGATCTCATTGCAATAAAACTCATTGCAGTGAGATCATAATCGAAGTATTCTCCATTGTCAATCGGTTTTAAGTAGAAATGGAGGATTCTCATTCGTCAATTTAGCTTCTCGCATTCTCTCAGTCCGCGGAAAGAATGCCAAGTGTAGGTTGTTATTGAAATCGATTGCATTGCTTGCTTGATACTATTGGGAACACTTCTTTTTTGTTCCCAGCTACTGACCTCTTCCCTCTGCAAAATACGACCCCTGAGTATACTTTAGTCTACTGCACATGAGCACGATGATGTAGTATCCTTTTCCCAGACAAGCAGCAGGAACGAGAAGGGAGTGTGAAAGCCGATGAGATGTCACATCCGCATTAAAGGGCATCTTGACCCATGCTGGCGGGAATGGTTCGGGGGCTTAGAGATGGTGCAGGAGAAAGAAGGTACCACGTTATTTGTGGGTCCTCTTCAGGACCAGGCGGCTCTCCACGGCATCCTGGCGAAGCTGCGTGCCCTTGACCTGGCCTTGCTCTCGCTTGAGACGAGCGAGGCTTTTCCACAGGAGGAACCAGGAGAACGACGCTAACGGCAGTCTGATCTGAAAGAAAAAAGGAGAACCAGCGCATGAAAGTACAGGATCATGGTGACAATCTGATTCAATTGACCTACTATGGCTTCGTAAATGTCTATCTACTTCGCGAAGATGACGGCTTTACCTTAATTGACACAGCAATGGAAGGCTGTGCTAAATCAATTGTGCAGGTCGCAAGTCAGCTTGGGCAGCCGATTGTGCGTATTCTTCTGACCCATGCCCACACCGATCATAGCGGCGGACTCGACGCGGTCCACGCTCTGGTCCCCGATGCGGAGTTTGTCATGCCTGCACGGGACGCGCGTTTTCTGTCCGGTGATATGAGTCTGGACGCGAACGAGCCACAGGACAAGCTGCGCGGCGGTTGGGTGCTGCGCAAGACGCCTCCCGCTCGCCTCTTGCACGAGGGGGATCGTGTGGGCTCGCTCGAAGTCATCGAGACTCCAGGGCACACGCCGGGGCATTGCTCATTTCTCGATACGCGCAACCGCACGCTTATTGCGGGTGACGCCTTCCAGACGCAGGGCGGTGTCGCTGTCTCTGGCACCTTCAAGCCGCTTTTCCCCCTGGTGTATTATGCTACCTGGCACAAAGGACTGGCCCTCTTCAGCGCCCGCAAGCTGCGTGCTCTTAAACCAGAACGCATGGCCGTAGGTCATGGTCGCGTCCTCACCCACCCGGTGGACGCGATGGATCGCGCGATCGAGGACCACGCACGCAGATATAAAGAAGAAAGTCCAAGCATACAAGAAGTGAAAATATGAGCATTCAACCATTCAAAATTACTGTTCCGCTCCTGTGAGCCATTGCTAGCGACGTTGTTCCATCATGCTACTCATAGCACGGTGTGTGGGAGGGAGCCTTCTGACCATTGGTGAGGGAAAGCGAGGCCTCTTTCCGCTGCCGTTGCATAGTCGCGAATTATTCTACCATCCTGTGTGAAGGCGCATCTATTCTGAGGTGCGCAAGATTTTGGCTTGACGCCTTTGCTACAATGACCGTACATGAGATAAAATCCACCAGCATTTATTTTCCTGGAAGGTCCCGCCTTATGCCACGCATATTTGACAATATTGAACAGAAATTGCTGCCTGCTCTTAATGATGCTCTTACTGTATCAAAGCGGGCCGATTTTTGTATTGGCTACTTTAATTTACGTGGTTGGCGACTAATTGATTCCTCAATAGAGCAGTGGTCTGGTACCAATGAGCAGATGTTGTCGCATTCTTGTAGGAATGCAGAAATTGCCTGAGGATGAATTACGTTCATCTTTGAGCGTCTTTGATGTTGATGAGGGATTAGATCACCAGACCGCGCTACGGCTTAAGAAGCGTCTTGCCGAAGATTTTCGCAATCAGCTTATAGTAGGTTTGCCAAGTAATGCAGATGAAGCTGGTTTGCGTCGATCTGGCGGCTCAGATCAGGGCTGGGAAAGTCGTTGTGAAGTTGTATTTGAGCCATCTGCTGCACGCTAAACTGTATTTACTCCATCGTTTAGACCGTATCAATCCCATTATTGGCTATCTGGGAAGCAGTAACTTAACATTGCATGGTCTTTCCTATCAGGGGGAATTAAATATTGATGTGTTGGACAATGACGCATGCCTGAAGTTAGCGAAGTGGTTTGAGGAACGCTGGCAAGATCGCTGGAGCCTGGATATCTCAAAAGAACTGGTAAGCGTTATAGAAGAAAGTTGGGCACGTGAAACGCCAATTTCTCCTTATCTTATTTACATTAAGATGGCCTATCATCTTTCGCAAGAGGCACGGGCAGGATTGGCTGAATTCAGTATTCCTCGCGACTTCGGCAATACACTTTTCGATTTTCAAAAGGCAGCGGTTAAGATTGCAGCCCACCACTTGAATAAGCGCGGCGGTGTACTCATTGGAGATGTAGTTGGGTTGGGTAAAACATTGATGGCGACTACTCTTGCGCGAATTTTTGAGGATGATTATTTTTTGGAAACGCTGATTATTTATCCAAAAAATTTGTGAAGATGTGGGAAGATTATGCAGCCCGCTATCGATTACATGCAAAAATCCTTTCAGTGAGCCAGGTGATACAAGAGCTGCCGGATATGCGCCGTTATCGCCTTGTATTGATTGATGAAAGCCATAATCTGCGCAATCGTGATGGTAAACGCTATAAAGCTATTCGTGATTATATTGAGAAAAATGAGAGTAAAGTTAATTCTGCTCTCAGCCACCCCTTATAATAAAGATTTTAGTGATCTCTCAAATCAGTTGCGCCTATTTATTCCAGAAGATGCAGAATCTGGGAATACGCCCAGAACATCTTTTGAGGGAGATTGGTGAAACGCAATTTATTCGCCAACATCAGAGTTCGGTCCATTCTCTGGCAGCATTTGAGAAGAGTAGTTACGCCGATGACTGGCGCGAACTGATGCGCCTGTATATGGTACGTCGTACACGCACATTTATTCTTGATAATTATGCTGAAATTGATGAATTAAATTCGGAGGCGGTACCTCAGCCTGGAAGATGGTGGCCGTTCTTATTTTCCCACAAGGGTTCCTAAAACCGTGCATTTTCGTACGACAGATGCGCAAAAAGGTGACCAGTATGGACAGTTGTATGCCGCTAGCGTAGTTGACGTAATCAATTCGCTTTAATCTCCCACGCTATGGTTTAGGCAACTATGTCCATAGCAAACCTAAAGAGCCACCCACTGCCGCTGAGGCTAAAGTGTTAGAAGATCTCTCGCGCTCAGGCAAACGCTTGATGGGTTTCTGTCGCACGAACCTGTTTAAACGTCTTGAGAGCAATGGCGCAGTCTTTCTTCAATCATTGGAAAGGCATATTTTACGTAATTACATCGTTTTACATGCAATTGAACACAACTTACCTATTCCTATTGGAACACAAGACGCAGGACTGCTTAGTCCCGATTTCAATGATGAAGATAGCGAGGCCCTGAGTGCAAATTTTCTTCTACTGGAAGCGAAAAGGAACTCTCCGAAGATGCTCCACAAGAAGACGAAGATGTTGCCTATAGCGTGACTGAATTCAAACGCAGTGCAGCACTTGCCTATCATACCTATGCCAACGCTTATAAGCGACGTTTTAAGTGGGTACGTCCACACTTGTTTGTTAAAAGCCTGACGAGAGATCTGGCGGCTGATGCTCAAGCTCTGCTGGCGATTGTGCAAAATTGTGGAACATGGAATATGGAGCAAGATGCGAAGCTTACGGCTTTGGTGGAACTTCTCACAGAGAAGCATCCTCAGGAAAAGGTGCTTATTTTCACACAATTCGCCGATATTGGTATCATCTGGAGACCCAACTAAAAGCACGAGGGATAAAGTGTGTCGAGGGTGTGACGGGCCAATCTTCTGACCCAACGAGCCTGGTCTGGCGCCTTAGTCCCGTAAGCAATCACAAACGCAAGAATATTGCAGTAGAAAATGAGCTACGCATTTTGATTGCAACCGATATTTTAAGTGAAGGACAAAATCTCCAGGATTGTTCGATTGTCGTCAATTATGATCTGCCCTGGGCTATTATCCGCCTGATTCAGAGAGCTGGTCGTGTGGATCGTATTGGTCAGCAAGCTGAGCAGATCCATTGCTATACCTTTCTTCCAGCCGAAGGGGTCGAGCGTATTATTCGCTTACGTGAACGCTTGCGGACACGCTTGCGCCGAAATGCGGAAGTGATTGGGACCGATGAGCAATTTTTTGATGACGACAGTAGCGAACAGATGCTTCTTGACCTGTATAATGAAAAGGCAAATCTGCTGGATGGGGATGCTGATGGTGAGGTAGACCTGATATCTCATGCTTATCAGATCTGGAAAAATGCCATTACTGCTGATCCCACTTTACAAAAAATCATACCAGATCTGCCTCCTGTGGTCTACTCAACGCTTCCCCATGTGGCAAGCCAACAAGAGCCCAATGGAGTGCTGGTCTATCTGCGTACTCCCCAGGGAAATGATGCTCTGGTCTGGATGGATCGAGACAAACACAGCGTTACCAGTCTCAATTGGCAATTCTTAATGCGGCTGCTTGCACTCCTGACACCCCAATGCTACCAAAACACGAAACACACCATGAATTGGTAAAACAGGGAGTGGAGTTGGTAATCAAAGAGAGAAGGCAATAGGTGGACAACTTGGTAGGCCATCCGGGGCACGCTTTCGCACCTACGAACGTTTAAAGCAATATGCTTCCGCTATGCCACTTTTTGCAACTGACGAACTACGCAAGGCCATTGATGAAATCTATCGCTATCCCTTGCGCCAGTCCACGACGGACATGTTAAATCGCCAACTTAAGACAACTATTAGCGACGAGCGACTGGTAGAGTTGGTGCTCGCATTACGAGATGTAAATCGTTTGTGTATCATCAATGAAGAGGCGCAAGCGCAGGAACCACTCATTCTCTGCTCGCTTGGATTGTCTACAAGATAGAAGGAGTTGTGCGTTGCCACTAAGTGAACTAAACATTCAAGCTATTCGTGATAAATTGCAGGCGCTAGATTTTAAGGCGCTTTTTAATTTGCTGGGCTGGAGTCGGCCAAACAATCCTCAGCCTGTTACTGCTACAGTGCAAGAGATACAGTATACAAGACGTGAAATTGCCCAACTTTTAGCGTCTCCATTTTAGAGATACAGGTACAAAATGGCAGTGGCAAGATCCAGATGCCAGGCTGCGCAGGGCTATTTCCCAGGATCTGGCTCCTGGCTATTATGAAAATCTCCTAATATTTTTGGATGGCGCACGTACCCAGAGCCTCTGGTATTGGATGAAGCGCGAAAACGGCAAGAAAGAGCCACGCGAACATCTCTATATGCAAGGGCGACCAGGTGATCTCTCTCTAAACAAGCTAGAGGCGATGGCTTTTGATATGAGTACCTTTGAAAAAGAGGGAGCCATCTCCGTCCTGACTGTCGCACAGAGCTTACAAAATGCATTGGATGTGGAGCGCGTCACCAAACGCTTTTTCGATGATTATAAAGTAAAGCACGATGAGTTCAGCAAGAAGATTGTGGGAATTGACCATGAGCGGGATAAGCGGTGGTATGCTTCTATTCTGTTAAATAGGCTCATGTTTATTTATTTCCTGCAATCTAAGCGCTTTGTGAATAATGGGCAGATTGACTATCTTCAGGCAAAATTTCAAGAGAGCCGTGATGAACAAGCTGACCAATACTATAACGTATTTCTCAAACAGCTCTTCTTTGAAGGTTTTGCCAAACCAGAGGAAGAACGTAGCGACGAAGCAAAAAAAAGACTGGGCCAGATAACAAGCTATCTCAATGGCGGTCTCTTTTTGCTACACCGTGATCGAACAAGAGTATTATGAAAAATGTACCATTCCCGATGAGGCCTTTAAAAACCTCTTTGAGCTATTTGAGGCTTATACCTGGAGTCTTGACGATACTCCTGGTGGTAAAGACGATGAGATTAGTCCCCCATGTTCTTGGTTACATCTTTGAAAAATATATTAATCAGAAATCTTTTGGAGCGTATTATACGCGTCCCCAAATTACCGAATATCTGTGTAACCGTTCTATTCATAAACTGATACTGGAAAAGATAAACGCCGCTCCCCATCCCCGGCAAAACAAAGGGCTATAATTTCGATACTGTAGAAGAGCCTGTTGATAAATCTGGATGTGTCACTTGTGCCGCCAGCTTGCTCAGCATCCTCCCCCACCATTTCATTACTCGATCCCGCCTGTGGTTCCGGCGCATTTCTAGTTTCCGCTATGAATACTCTTACCAGAGCTATACGGAGCTATTACTTGGGAAAATTGAGTATCTGCACGATGACTATCTCAATAGAATGGTTGCAAGAAGACACGCTTCAAAACATGCACCCTTCAACTACTATATCAAGAAAAAGATTATCACTGAGAACCTCTTTGGTGTCGATATTATGGATGAGGGCGACAGAGATTGCGAAATTGCGCCTCTTCCTGGCCCTGGTGGCCTCAGTGCAGACCGTCGAGCAGTTGGAGCCACTCCCCAATATCGATTTTAACATTCTTCCTGGCAATTCGCTGATTGGTGTTGTTAGCTGTCAATGAAGAGGCATTTGATAAACAACAGACGAGGTCTGAAACAGCAGAGCCTCTTTTACACACCTTATCATGAATTAGTAGCAGAGAAGAACTGCCTTATCAAGGCCTATCGTGATCAGCCTCGGACTATAGCTGAAAATCTGCAAGCCTTGCGCGATAATATTCAGGAAGCAACGGAGAAATGCTCGCGTTATATTCTGAATGAGTTTATGATCGATGAATTCAAGGGCGTCTAGGTGTCAAAGTACGAGGAAGCCACCTGGGATGAGAGTAAAACAATGCAGATGGACATACATAGAAGAAAGCGTATGCTCCATATTCAAGATATTGAGAAGCTCCAGCCTTTTGCATTGGGGCTATGAGTTTGACCAGATCTGATGTCAGAGCGTGGCGGTTTTGATCTTATTATCACTAATCCGCCGTGGGAAATCCTCAAACCGCAAGCCAAAGAGTTTTTCAGCCACGCATTCCGAATTGATTAGCAAAAACAAAATGCGCATCGAAGACTTTGAGAAGGAGACAGATCAGGCTATTGCTAGATGCCCCAGACACGCGCCAGGAGTGGCTGGCGTACCAGAATAGTTTTCCCTATCAAAGCGCCTATTTCCGCACAGCCCCACAATATCGCAACCAGATCTCGTTAGTTAATGGGAAGAAATCTGGGCACGGATATCAATCTATACAAGCTTTTTACCGAGCAATGCTATAATTTGCTACGTCCAGGACGGCAAGTGTGGCATCGTCATCCCCAGTGGTATCTATACCGATCTTGGGGCTAAACAGCTACGTGAGAATGCTCTTTTAGTTCAGATCCCAGGTGACGGGCCTCTTCTGTTTTGAAAAAATAATGGGATATTCGATAGCGTAGATAATCGTTTTAAATTTGTTGTGCTCACCTTTGAGAAGGGCGGAGATGACACAAAGCCTTCCCCTCGGCTTTTATGCGCCATGATGTCACGATGAGTTGGAGCGCTTCCCCCAAATATGGAGCACTCGAAACCTCAGTTGAGCTTATTCGCCGCCTCTCGCCCGACTCGCTTTCAATTATGGAATTCAAGTCCGAGATGGATGTGCAGATTGCGCAAAAAATGTCGTGCTTTCCTCTTTTAGGGGAAAAGCTTGAAACTACCTGGAATGTTACACTGGGTAATGAGTTTCATATGACTAACGACCATAAGCTCTTTAGAAATGACCGGGCCTGGACGCCTCCCTTTGTATGAGGGAAAGGTGATGCATCAGTTCACTCATCAATGGAGCCAGCCCCGCTACTGGGTTGATGAGAAAGAAGGACGTGCAGCGGTACTAGGTCGAAAAACGGATACAGGAGAACAGCTCAATTATCAAGAACTTATAGATTAGGGCATAGGGCGATTGCAAGAAATACTGACGAGCGGACAATGATTGCAACTTCTTACTGCCCACTCTTACCTTTTTTTTTTATCACTTCCATAAAATGCAACTTGTAACAAAACTTTTAAGCAGATCAAGAACTGCTCTTTCGTTATTTTCAATGCTTTAATAGTTTTACGGTGGATTTTTCTCTAAGGCAGCGTGTTACTGCTAACTTGACAATGTTTTACATCTATCAGCTTCCTATTCCACGTCTCACAGAACAAGATCTGGTTTTCAGAATGCTTGTAGAACGAGCTGCCCAACTGATCTGTACAACTCAGGAATTTCAGCCATTGTGGGAGTCTGTATTTCCTGGCTCTTCCTGGTTACCGGAGAACGCTGTTATCGATCAAACCGAACGGGATAAACTACGAGCAGAGATTGACGGCCTGGTAGCGCATCTCTATGATCTGACAGAAGCAGAATTTACTCATGTTTTGAGCACGTTTCCATTAGTAAAGCAAGCTATCAAAGATGCAGCGTTACGGCTTATCGAATACTTGCTGGGAAACCAGATGAATTGGCACTGACTGAAATGATAGGTAAAGGGGAGACAGCGTCTGTTGAGTTTAAAGTCGCTGCATACTGGAATGCTTATACACGCAAAAAAGATGAGACGATGAAAGAGAAGATTGTGCAAGCAGTGGCCGCCTTTCTTAATAGTAAAACAGGTGGTACGGTTTTAATTGGCGTGGATGATAAGGGAAATGTGGTTGGGCTTGCTGATGATTATCTGGCGGCGAATCCGCAAAAACGCAACCGAGATGGCTACGAATTGGCATTGCTAGAAGATCTCGCAAATAACTTAAGCGAAAATTGGAACTTATTTAGCCAGGTAACTTTTGGGAATTGCCAGGGAAAAGAGATATGTATGCTGACTATAGCACCTGCCAGCGGACCCATCTATCTGAAAAATGGTGATTTTTATGTGCGTAAGGGGGCAAGAAAACGGAAGTACCCGGTGAAAGATGCAATGGCCTATATCAGAGAACGATGGAAATTGTAGGTGAGGAGAAGTTTTGATTATAAGTATCTTTTTTACACAAAATACTACCTCTTTCGCAGAGAGAAACCGGAGACATGCTTTCGATGTCTCCGGTTTTTTACATTTTACTATTGCTAGTTGCCCCAGACATCGACCAGGTAGCGGTCCTGGCTGGTGAGTTCATTGAGCCACTGCTCAGCCTCCTGTTCACTCTTGCCAGTCTTTTCCTGGTAGATTGCTTTGAAGACCTGTTGAACGTCGGGGCCATCTGGCTGGCGTTCCCGCAGTGTCGATGACTGCTCCCTGTTCAGAGCAGCTCCCAGACGCGATCTTTGTGCTCGCGAATTTTGTCCTGGACGTAGACTTTTTTGTCCGGGTTTTCTTAGGAAAGGCAACGAATAGTTCGGTGGTGCCTTTTTCCACGTATCCCTTCAGCTCGTCTTCGTAGATGAAGTCTTGCTGAGGATGGCGGCAGCCGAAGAAGAGAAGCGACTTGCCAACCTCTTTGCCTTCATCTTGCAAGGCTGCTCGCTCCTGTAGAAAGCCACGGAAGGGGGCCAGGCCCGTGCCAGGGCCGACCATGATGAGCGGTAGCGACGGTCATCGGGCAAGCGGAAGCGGGATTTGGTATCTTGCACAAAGGCGTAGATGGTGTTGCCTTTCTGCTCCCGTGCCAGATAGCCTGAGCACATCCCTGTAAAGGTACCACGTCCAGATTTCGCTGGTCCCTGTACAACTCCTACGGTAATGCTGGCCTGATCATGTTTCACCAGTGGCGAAGACGAAATCAAGTAGTAGCGAGGTCGGATCGGCGAGAGCAGATTCCAGGTAGACGTTGAAGGGGAGTTCGCAGGCCGGAAATTCTACCATGAGATCGATCAGCGATTTACGCTTTGCCAGAACCTCTTCGCGATAACGGGCGTTGCTCTGCTCATCATCTCCCGAAAAAGCTTGCAGCTTTCTCTTATCCGGCGGACATTGTGTATGCTCGGCCATAATCTTGATCTGGCTACGCGTAGCGACATCTTGCAGTTCGACATAATTTGCCAGTAGATCGAGAATCCAGATTGGCTCATCGACGGGTAAGTGAGTCTTGCGCGTATCGCTCTTGCGGATACGGATCTTGGCGGCGGGATCAAAGCCGAAGCGTTGGGTGACGCGGCGGATCTGCTCAGTGCTGTTGCGAGCGAGGATACCCAGGTGATCGCCAGCACGGTAGAACATATTCGCCGGAAGAGCAAGCTCGATATGGCGGGTTGAACGTTCAGATGGCGTGGCTCCGTCGTGCTGCTGGAGTTCGCGGTTCGCAGAAAATCTTCATTGGTTGTGCGCTAAAAGAGCCGATGAAAGGATTGACTGGCTCTTCATCGCTCAGCACATCGATGGTGTACATCTGGCCCTTCGCGGTGCTGCTGCTTTCGCCGAGGTTGACATTGAGGGCATAAGCAATGCTCGGCCAGAAGTTATTGTACCGGCTGAAATTGACCATCGAAGTCGTCGCTGGCGTCTCCCTCACCACGCTGGTAGATGCGCTGTGCTCCATGTGCTTCTAGCTGGCTATCGATCAAGCGAGGGATGGCCTGGAACGTGGAAGCCCATTCGTGGTTGCCGCAGCCAAAGACGGTATAGTTGACGTCCTTCAATGCGTCTGTGTCGAACTCATGCCCTTTGAGCCAGCCGACAAACTGTCCGGCATTATCCGGGGGTGTGCCGTTGTAGGAAGCGGTCACAACGATCAGAGCCCCTTTGCTGGGGAGCTTCGCTGTGTAGTCGTTCAGAGAAGCGATGGTGGTATCGAAGCCGAGGGCCGCGCCATCTTCACCGATACGGTGCGCGATATCCTCAGAGGTACCTAGATTGGAGCCGAAAAGGACGAGCAAGGGCGTGTGGTGGTGTAATACGTTGCTGGTGGTAATTGGTGTTGGCGCTTTGACTGGCTGCTCAGGTTCCTGACGTGCAGACGTGATAACGACGCTGCGATCAGCATCCGTACGCGGTTTGACACGCATTTTGAAGTTATTCGGTTTGAGTGTCAGCGTCTCTTTGACTTTGAGCTGGTAGTGCATAAAGTCGATCAGTTTAAAGCGTTGCAGAATCATGCCGAGAACCAGCGTAGCCTCTTGCAGAGCGAATTGGCGTCCAATGCAGGCACGCTGGCCGTTGCCAAAGGCTTTAAAGGCGTTGGGTGGCAGATTCCGCTCGATTTCAGGGGCGAAATGGTTGGGATCAAACTCTTCCGCATTCTCGCCCCAGACACTCTTGTCCCGGTGTAGCATAGGGATAAGGACGGCGACATCCATATCTTTTGTGATTTTGTATTTGCCGCCGATGACGGTTTCATCTGCATAAGGGTAGACTGCGAACATGGGGGCAGTCGGCCACAGACGCAGTGACTCTTTGAAATCTGCGAGATATAGCGCAGACGGTTCACCTGGGTAAAGGCTGGCGGGGTGGTAATATCGTTGCCGAGCACGCGGTCAACCTCGTCATAGGCTTTTGCCAGGACCTCAGGATGTTGCAGCAGGAAGTAGGTAGCAAACGAAAGCAGACCACTGGTCGTCTCGTGTCCGGCGATCAGGAATGTAATGATCTGATAGCGGATATTCAGATCGTCGAGCTGCTCACCGCTCTGTTTATCTTTTCCGACGAGCATATGATAGAGCAGGTCTTGCTTGGGGCTATTCTCAACGCCCAGCTCTTTGCGCTCTTTAATAATGCGATCAACCGTCTCGTTCATAAAGTTGATATCGGCCTGATTCTGGCGATGCTTGTGGATGAGAAGTTTATCCTGAAGCGGAAGGCGGTTTTACTGTCCATTGCTTCTGCTAAAGCGCGAACCATACTTTGCACGAAGGGATGCATATTTTCGCGATAAAACGAATTGAAGCGATAATCGAAACCGCAGAGGCCGATCGTATCGAGAGTCAGGCGGGTCATATCCCCAGGGATATCGATCTCGTCGTCGGCATTCGTGCGTGCCCATTTAGCAAGAAGTTGTTCAGCGATATCTACCATCATCGGATGATAGCCCTGCATCGCCTTCATACTAAAATTGGGCATCAGAATAGAGTGGGCCTTGTGCCAGTTTGGTTCCTGGGTCCAGGAAGTAAAGAGTCCATCTCCAGCAAATGGACGTACCTTCTGTAGAGGCGACCAGACCTTTTTGTCGAAGCGGCTCTCGTCGCAGAGTTCGTCAACTAGATCGTGGCCGGAGACGACAACGAGGGTCCTTCCTGGTAGTTCGAGTTGAAAAATCGGCCCATATTCGCGGGCAATTTTCATAATATCCTGGGTATGGGTATCTCCAAGTAGCTCAAGCAGGTTGCCTAGCATAAATTTTGTTGGTGGCTGAGGAATAGGCTCCAGTTGAGTTTGATAGATTCTATGTTCATAATCATTCCTTATTTCAGAGATGCTTTTTTGTGTATTGAGTGAAGTAGCGTGAGAAACATATTTTTAAAATGAATCTCTACTCACTAAATGAATTGTAATTCACATTTGTATCTCTGTCAAGGATAACATGGATAAAAAGGGGCCTATTCCCACTCTACACGCTCTATTGATTATTATTGTTGTACATTTGCGTTTATTTCGTCCCCATACTGTTAAAAAAGGCCAGGTGACCATAAAATCTGGCTGTTGCATCTCGATAAGGGCTTGCTGATAGAGCTCATCGTAGTCGGAGCTAGCACTTCCCCATTTGCTGATGAAAGGTTTCAGTGTCCGAAATGTATACTGCATATCTTTTATAAAAGCCAACGTTTCTGGCGTGCCTGAGCGGTAGTGGAGGAGATACGATTGTTTCTGAATTTCTAACAGGCCAGATTGATGCAGCAGTTCTTCTAGATGACCACTATTCCGCTGGGTGTGGGATCAAAGAGATGTCCAGAGCGATACATGGCGCACTGGAATTGGTCCCAGAGCGCATTAAATGCTGAGCTGGTGGAATTTTGTATGCGTTCTGTATCTGTGATGCGGATAGTGCCACCCGGTTGGCTTACGCGTTGGAACTCGGCCAGAAGATTGCGCCAGTCCCAGGTGCGCAGAAAACTGCTCCCTAATCGGAGATTAATCAGGTCGAAATATCCCTGGGGAAACTCTAACATGCGCAAGGCATCCATAACGTGAAACTCGACACGATCAGCCAGGCCTTGTTGCTCTGCTTGAGAGCGAGCAGCTCCCAGGATATGCGCACTGACATCAACGCCTATCAGCAGAGAGATGTCTGGATAGGTCTCTGCCGTTTCGATGAGCCAGCTTCCAGTGCCACAAGCAACATCCAGGATGCGCTCGAAGCTCTGAGGGTCAGGTTGCTCTGGGAGGACGCCACCCATGCTTCTGGTAATCATCTGATCCTGGATACGCAATCTAGCAAGTTCCGCTTCATTAGAGCGATCTTCGACAAAATAGGTACTGGGGTATTCCTGTTTTTCTTTCGTCATGTTGTTTCCTCCTGATGATTTGAACATTCTTTGCTACTTCCGTGTATAGTATTATATTACACAAGAAATATGAAAAGAAAATGTATTGCAGATATTTGTAGATAGTACTATGTGAATTAGGAGGGAAGAGATTTTGTTATTGAATACTCAGAGAACATATTTGGGACGCTGGAGGCTAAAAAATATGTAACGGCGCTACTCCACAAGTGTATTGACATTGTTTGATAAGATAAAAGCGCTTACCTGAACATTATAGTGTCGTAATCGCTTAGAAGAGAAGTCAGCAGAAAAAAGGAAAAGTATCGATGATAAACGCTTCAGCACCCAGTACAGATGCCGACAGACAGATAAAACCAGGTGCGACGATGCGCGGCATTCTTTATAGCATTGTCATTAACGCGGTCCTTCCCTACATAATCTATACGCTCTTGAAAAACTATACCCAGGTTCCTGAAATTCTGGCTCTTTTCCTTTCAGGAGTTCCGCCTATCATCGATACCATTATAGGAGTGGTGCGGAAAGGGCGCGTAGACCTGATTGCTGGTATGGTGTTGGTTAGTATTGTTCTAAGTATTATCCTCGTGATGCTTGGTGGTAGTCCGCGCTTGTATCTGATACGCGAATCCTTTTTCACGGTAACGCTGGCAGTAGCGTACCTGATCTCGCTGCTTTTTCCGAAGCCGCTGGGATTTTACTTTGCGCGTACTTTTGCAACCGGGAATGTGCCTGAGAAGTTAGAATGGTTTAATTCGCTGTGGCAATATCCAACCTTTCGTCATTCCATGCGCGTCTCAACCGTAGTGTGGGGAGTGGGCTTTCTGCTTGAAGCAGCGATACGTACCTATCTGGTTTTTGTCCTCAGCGTTTCCCAATTCCTACTTGTCTCTCCTTTCGTGTTGTATGGGTTTATCGGAGGGATAATTTTGTGGACAATATGGTATTCACGTCGGACCAGAGAGAGAGGGGAAGCGTTTGCGAGACAGCGAGAAGAGAAGGAAAAAGCGGAGGTAGTGGAGCAATAAGCGCTATCGAATAAAAATTCTTAGAGCCCTAAATTATTGTTCTGAACATAGTATTGGTGAGGCACGGTGAACAGCACCTCCTCCAAGCAAATCAAACCGGCATGGAATTGCCCCTCTCGCCGAGCGAAAGAGCCGCGAACGGGTCTGGGTAGGGACACCATGCAGAGTGCAGTTTGCTTCCCACCGTCTCACAGCACAATGCACGCGAAAGCGTGTCCTGCTCGCCGAGCGATCCTCTCGCCGAGCAAAAAGGTGGCTGGGAAAGAGGACACGCTTTCGCGTGCGTGCGACGTTGCTTCTGCAAGCGAACGCTGTCTGCACGCTGCATGGTGTCCCTACCTGGATCTGCGGAGGTGCGTGGGATCTGGCAGGGGATCAGGATCTGGCAACAATGTTTCGATAACGGTGTTCATGAATTGGCGTGCTGGTAGGGATATTGTGCCAACACGGCGGTAGACGAGGGCAAAGATAAAGATTTCGGTAACGTCGGCGATTGGCAGAATTGCGAGATCATCCTGTGGGAGTTTGAGGAGAGTGGGGGGGATAAGTGTGACGCCACAGCCCTGTCTGACCAGCTCTTTGAGGCCTTCGACGGATTCGATTTCGATGGTTGGTTGTACGGAAAGGCCACGTTGCAGGAAGATACGGTCCAGCACTTTGCGCAACCGAGCGCCCTCTCCAAGGAACAAAAGCGGCTCGGCAAGAATACGTTGCAACGTTCGGTCTTGTGCCTCTATAAGCACCAGGGGGTGTTGAGTGGGAACCAGGAGCTGAAGTGGTTGACGAAAGAGCTCTTTGATAACGACCATGCCTGAGCGAATGGCCGGATCGTAGATAAGCCCAGATCTACATTGCCCCGTTCAACCTGCGCTATTATCTCATCGCTATGCTGGATCTGAACCTTGAGACGAATATTGGGAGATTGTTTGCGAATGCGGCCAGGAGCGGTGGCAGAAAAGCGGTTGCCAGAGAGTGATTACAGCCGATGAGGACAGTACCACTAGGCCCTGTTGCCAATGGGCCATTTCCTGTTCGCCCTGTTGCAATATCTCCAGAGTTTCCTTTGCGTATGCGGCAAATGCATGTCCGGCGGGTGTCAGTTCTACGTGTTGTTTGATGCGTTTGAAGAGGGGCGTGCCGAGTTCTTTCTCCAGAGCGGCAATCTGGCGGCTTAAAGCGGGCTGTGTTACCAGGGACAGCTCGGCGGCCTGGCGAAAATTTTGTGTGGAGGCGGCTGCTAAAAAGTAAGATAATTGACGAAATTCCACGTGGGACCTCCTCTACTCGCTCATACCATTCACTACTTCTTCCGCCGCAGTATTTACCTTCCCAAGAAAATCTAGAATCAGCTCAAGTTGCTCATCAGTGTAATTCTTCACCGTGTCGGTAGTTGCCTGAACCATATCGGCAAAATAATTGCCGATAGTGCGTTGCAGCGGTTCAGGGATAAGCTCAATCAGCACAATGCGGCGATCAATGGGATGGCGCACCCTACGTGCATAGCCAGCTTTCTCTAAACGGTCAAGCATGAAGGTAATGGCCCCGGTTGTCAGGCCAGTGAGTTCAGCCATACGTCCGGCGCTGAGCGGACTCTGGCGGGAGAGGATGCTGAGCACTTTAAGGTCGGTGGGATTAATCCCGACTTTCGCAGCCACCGCATGAATAAAAAAGGTCGAGATGTCACTACTGCGCTGCATCTCTCTCACCAACTGCGTGATCTGATCCGCGCGGACGTGGGTAGAGGCTTCAGTTGCCCCCGGTGTTTCTGTCCCTGCTGAACTTTGGGCGGTATGGTCTGGACCAAATTTTGCCGATGGCACTTTTTCGTGCAACATTTTTCAAGCCTTTGCGTAATATATCTTAGATACTGTGATTTTTAGTTACTGGCTTATTATATTTCTGTGATAGCTAATCACTGAAGTAATTTTACCAGAAGGAGCGAAGCATGTCTACTCTCCCGTTGCATGTGCTGATTATTGGAGCAGGCACAGGCGGCCTGTGTCTGGCGCAAGGATTGAAGCAGGCGAATATTAGTGTCGCGGTTTATGAACGTGACCGCACGCGCCTGGGCGGTTTACAGGGTTATCGTGTGGGTATTGATCCCGATGGTATCCGAGGCTTAAAAGCAAATTTGCCGCCGGATCTGTTTGACACCTTTATCACAACCTGTGCCAGGCCGCCGAAATACTTCAACATGCTCAACGAGCAAATGACTGAACTGGTGTCGATAGGTGGTTCGGCGCTGACTGGGAACCCTGATCCGCTCAAACGAGATCACACTGTTAGTCGCATGACTATGCGTCAGGTACTCTTGACGGGCCTGGAAGACGAGGTACATTTCGACAAAGTCTTCACCCATTACGAGCAGCAAGAAGATGGCAGCGTGACAGCCTTTTTCGCGGATGGTTCCAGTGCGACTGGCACCGTACTGGTTGCGGCTGATGGGGCCAATTCGCGTGTGCGCAAACAATACCTGCCCCATGCACAACTGGTCGAAACGGGTCTGCTCTCGTTTGGAGCCAAAGCTCCTATGACGCCAGAAACCAGGCAATTGGTCTCGGACAAAGTCTTTAACGGTCTCAGCATTATTATGGCCCCCAAAGGGTTTGGTGCCATTCTCCATATAGTGGAATTTAAATGGCAGCACGATGGGACCGTAAAAGAGGGTATAGGTGTCAATGATGCGGCCCTGCTCGCCAAATGGCCGGGCATGCGATATGACAACGAGCGGGACTATATCGGCTGGGGTTTCTGGGCCGCCAGGCGCTATTTCCCGCGTGATCCCATGAATTTGCACGGCGAGGAATTGATTGCTTTGATGCTTGAGATGATCCCCGATTGGCATCCGAATATGCGCAGATTGGTCCAACTGAGCGATCCAACAACCTTCGCAGCCATTAATATTCGCACGTCCCAGCCTGTTGCTGCCTGGACAACCAGCAATGTCACCTTGCTGGGAGACGCGATTCACACCATGACTCCTGGTCGCGGTGCGGGTGCAAACACGGCCCTGCGTGATGCGCGTTTATTGTGCAAGCAACTCGTAGCTGTGCGCGATGGACAAACAGATCTTTTAACAGCAATACACGATTACGAGGAAAAAATGCGGAAATATGGGACCGAAGCTGTCAAGGAATTGCTGGCTCAAATGAATAGTAAAGCCCTCATTCACAAACCAGTGATTGGCCGGGTTATCCTGGCTGGACAAAGCAGCATGATGCGCGTTGTCAACCATCTACCACCCGTCAAACGGAAATTTGAGGTAGCCCTGAGTAAATCCCGCGGCCTGGATCGCGTGGAAGATTAATTCATACAAGTAGTTGCGGGCTTGTGTCCGCAGCTACTTGTATCAGCAGTCATCATATCCTTTATAATTTAATAGTGATATTATTTCTTGTAAATCTACTTTTTTAAAGAGGCGGGGGTAAAGACACCAGGAGGCCAGCAAGCACCAGCAAGGCTAAGAGACCTGATCCTTCTATTTGCCACCAGCTTGCTTGTTGTTCCTGTCTCGCACGCCTGCCAATCCAGGCTAGCAGGAGGAGGAGTGGGAGGAGGCAGATTTTTGCGAGTAGGACGCGTCCGTAGAGCGTTGTGATTAAATTGAGGGGCTGGTTCAGACGAAGCCAGGCCATGAGGAGACCACTGATAATCAATTCGCTGACGGCAATAGTTGCCAGTTGGCCGAAGCGGAGGGCAATCTCTGTACGTCGGTCAGTCAGGGCTTTTTCTTTCCAGAGGGCAAGTAATGCGAGCAGGCCACCGATCCATAGACCCATTGCGGCGATGTGAACCATGTTTGCTAATAGGCCTAACCAGACTGGCTCTTTCGTGACGGCATGACTGGCCTCACCATCTACCAGCGCTAAAAGAAGGCCCAGACCGAGGATACTTATTTTGAAGACGCGTGATTCCTGATAGTCTTTTTTCTGTTCACGGATCATGCCCAGGATCACCCAGAGCAGCAAAGCTATACCCAGGCGTTGGGCCAGGACGCGGCCAAAGCTGGAGGCCAGGATTGCGCCGATAAGATTGCCCGTATCACCTGCTCCCAGGCTGGCCACCTGGGCAACGAGCGCCATTGGTTCAGCTAGCAGAAGAGTGGCGATGCCGATCTGGATGAGCCGTTCCTGGCGGCGTTGCATGCGTCCTGGCAGAATCAGGCTGAGGGGTTGGAGAACAAACCAGCGAAAGCTGAGGATACCAAAGCTGAGGGCATAGCCCAAAAAATGGAGGAGACGGGCAAGAACTTGCAGAATCAGGCCTTGTAGAGAAGTTCCTGACGTCGTAGTTGTCGCCCAGAGACCGCCGCTGTGTTGAAGATTGAAGATAAAGCTGCCGCTCGTCGGATCAGTATCCAGAGAGATCACCTGCCAGGAGACCAGGTAACTGCCCTTTGTGTGGAGAGAGATTGGAACGCAGAATTGAGTTCCGCGTACATGCAGTGGTCCCGTGCGCGTATGGCTGCCATCCGGAGCGAGAACGCTAATAGTATCGCCGACGGGTTGAGCGCTTTCAGAAAACCAGAGACAAATGCTCTGAGGTGGGGTTGTAAGCGTGCTTTCTTCGGCTGGCTGCGAGCGCAGGAGAATCGCGTGGAGCGCCTGTGCCTCGGCAGGAGCGGTCCATAAAAGGCTGAGCAGACTGATGCTCATAATGGCAAAAAGGCTGCTTGCTATTTTACGAACCACACTGCGTTTTAGCATTAATTTAATCCAGTGCTACCGCTATCTCTACCTCGTTGTTTGCCTGTTCGACACGTTTCTTGTGGCCAATGCGAATCACCATGCCGGCAGCGACGAGGCAAAGAAGGCCGGCGGACTGAAAGGCGATCTGGTAATTGCCTAGCCAGGTACGCAGGACGCCAGCGCCAAAAGCGGCAGTTGCAGCGCCGAGCTGGTGCGCGGCAAAGATCCAGCCGAAGATAATGCCGACCTGCTGTTTGCCGAAGATGTCTGCGGCAAGGCGAGTAGTTGGTGGGACCGTCGCGACCCAATCGAGGCCATAAAAGATAATAAAGAGTCCCAGGCTGAGATAGTTGCTGCCGAGAGCGTAGGGGAGGAAGAGTAAAGAGATCCCGCGTAAGCCGTAGTACCAGCAGAGCAGCCAGCGGTTATCTATCCTATCCGAGAGCCAGCCAGAAGCAGTCGTGCCAATCAAGTCAAAGACACCAATCAGAGCGAGCAAGCTGGCGGCGGTGACTTCGGGAATGCCATGATCCATAGAAGCGGGGATCAGATGCGTGCCGATCAGACCATTTGTGGTGGCACCGCAGATAAAAAAGCTACCGGCCAGTAACCAGAAATCCGTTGAGCGTGCACCTCGTGTCAGGCCCTGTATGGCTACTGTAATCGGATTCTCTTTGCTCTCCGCACTGCTTTCCTCGATCTCGGCTCCATACGGAAGCAGGCCAAGATCCTGAGGCCGTTCGCGCATAAAGATAGCAACGAGTAGCGCAACAAAGAGAGGGGCACCTGCGCTGACCAGGGCCGCAGTCTGCCAGCCGGGCTTGACGGCGAGTGAGGCGAGTAGAGGGAGAAAGACAAGCTGCCCGGTTGCGCTACTGGCGGTAAGCAGACCGAGGACCAGGCCACGATTTTTCACGAACCAGCGATTCGTAACCACCGCAGCAAGAACGTTGGTGAGAGAGCCAGAGGCCAGCCCGACCAGGACACCCCAGAGGAGATAGAGTTGCCACGGGGCTTTCATGAGAGGAGTGAGAGCCGTGGCACATCCTGCCAGAAGGAGAGCCGCAACCATCACTTGTTTAATGCCGATACGTTGCATCAAAGCCGCCGCAAAGGGACCACTCAGGCCGAAAAGCACGAGATTGATAGAGACGGCGAGAGAGATCGTCGCGGTACTCCAGCCGAAGGTGTGTTCCAGGGGAACGATCAAGACGCCGGGGGTGGCACGTATCCCAGCGGCAGACAACATAGTAAGAAACGTCGCTGCCGCGATAATCCAACCGTAATGTAGTCTGGGACTCTTCTTGGATGCAAGCATCGTTTGCTCCTTGTTCTTTATTTGCAGGATAATGAATCCATTGAGGTTCGTGTTAGCGAGCAGGAGACGGGCAAGCCGATCTGCCCTACGAAATGGTAGTAGCGGGTAACATTACGAAATGGTAGTAGTGGGTAACATCTTGCGATGGGCCTCAATCAAGAGAGAGGCGGCTTCTTTGACATAAAGCGCCGGGGTGGGTGTATCAAATAGCGGCGTTGATGCAAAGCTCCCCTCGGCAAGCAAGAAAAGCTGATCGGCAAGCATAGCAGGTTGCGTAGCCGGAAGCTGCTGGCAGAGATGGAGCAGGCGTTGACGTAGTTCGTGCTTAGTGGCACGTGGCAGATAATGACCCGCTGAAGTTGCATGAGGAAATTCAGCCGCGCAGTTTAAGAAGCTACAGCCGCGATAGCCTGGAGCGGTCACCTTGATAAGCACAGCATCGAAAAAGGCGAGTAGTTTGCCTTTTGCCTCCTGCTCTGCGCTGATTGCCTGTTCAAACCAGGTCCAGAAAAAGTGGTCGCGTTCCTGAAGATACGCCTCGATCAGTGCCTCTTTTGAGGGAAAATGGTGGTAGAGGGTAGCTTTGGCAACACCAGAGCGCTCGATAATAGTATCTATGCCAACAGCATGAATCCCTTCCTGGTAAAAGAGCTCTCTGGTTGTATCGAGTATGCGCTGGCGTACTGTGTTGGTACTTGTTCGCATTCCTGTCTTTCTCTCCCCTCTCGTAAATGTAGACAGACCTGTCTGTCTAATAGTAACAGATAGGAAAAGAATTTGCAAGGAGAGCAAACTAATTTAGTTTGTGACAAGTGGCAGCGTGAACCAGAAGGTTGAACCGTGGTCAGGTTCGCTCTCCACTCCTACGTGGCCTCCCTGTCGTTCAATGATTGTCCGGCTAATATGCAGGCCGAGGCCTAGACCCACGCCAGAGCCACTTTTCACCACAACGCCTGGTACACGATAAAAGCGGTTCCAGATATGTTGCTGTTCAGCGAGTAAAAGTCCTGGTCCATGATCCTGAACCGAGACACAGGCTTCAATGCCTCGTATTTTGAGCTGGACCAGGACAGGCTGATCAGCTTCCGAATATTTGAGGGCGTTGGAGAGATAATTGCTGATCACCTGTGCCACGCGGTCCCGGTCAGCGGTGACCAGGACCGTCTCCTCTGCTAGTAGATCCAGTTGAATAGTGCGAGAGGGAGTGATTTCTCGCTGATCTTCAACCGCTTCCTGGAGCAGAGTGAGAAGATCGCATGTCTCAAGTTGCAGTTCGAGATGGCCACTTTCAATACGCGAGACATCGAGCAGATCGCGAATTAAGCGGTTTTGTCGTTCTAGTTGGCGCTCCGTGCGTTCCACAAAGCCCAGTATTTGTCCAAATGCCTGATTGATCTCTCCCTCGTAGCGGGTCTGGTAGCGTCGTAGCTGGCGTTCGGCAAGCTGGAGGTTTGCCTTCATCGTCGTCATAGGTGTACGCAGTTCATGGCTGGCGATGCCAATAAACTCGTCTTTGAGGCGATTTGCCTCTTTTGCCGCGAGTTCATTAGCGCGTGCCAGCGTAGCTTCTGCTTGTAAGCGATCTCGTTCCATTGCCAGGGCGGCCAACTTAGTCACTGCTTTTGTCAGAGCCAGCTCTTCAGGGGTATAGGTGTGATCGAGACCACCGTAATCGAGGGTGAGGAAACCAAGCAGGTGTGTACCTAGCATCATCGGGGCTGCGAGCATCTGGCGAACGCTATAGGGATTGGGTTGTGCGTTATAAGGCGGCTGTGTGAGATCCATGAGGAGAATTTCATTGGCCCGCAGACGCCTCAGAAGTTCAGGATCGGCTCCCTCGGAGAGGTGGACCTCCCGTGCTTTTTGCTCGCGCCACCATTGAGCTTCCTGCTCTGGTGGTAAGCCCACAACTGCCAGCGGCTGGAGGAGCTCAGTCTCTGGCATAACCTGTGTGAATCCCAGGCGGTGGCAGCCCAGTACCTCTTGCGTCAGCCTGGCCAGACGCTGCATCAATTGCAAGAAATACGTTTCCATATCCAGCGGATTTGCCTCTTCTTGCTCAGCTCCCTGGACAATCACCTGGGCCATTTCGAGAAGTGCTTCCAGGGCCGTGTGGGTGCGCTCTTCTAATCGGCGACGTTCGGTCACATCACGGGCAATAGAGATCGCTCCGGTAACCTGCCCATCTTCGTCGAACAAAGGAGTACCACTCATATTCAGCCAAAGATCCTCACCTTTGAACGTTTGGATATGGACGTCTTGTGCATCAGCTCCTGTGATTATTTCGCCTTGTAGCATACGCAGAACCGGAATCTTCTGAACGGGGAAAAGGTCCCCTTCTCCTGAGCGTGGTTTCACCATTTCAGCGCGTTCGTAGGCAGAAATATTGAATGTATCGGGGTGGAGATAGCGGCTCAACTGTTCACGGGCCGTCGTGTTTATCTGCCGAATATGCCCGGTGGCATCGTAGACCATAATGCCATCGGTGATAGCATTAAAAAGCGCTTCTAGTTCACGCGCACGCGTTTTAGCCTCATTCTCCAGGCGCTCAAATTGTATTGCACGGGCAGATGCGTCTCGTTCTGCCTGGTGCATTGCAGCCTGAGTTTGCCCGGTAAGGGTGCTAATTGCAAGACCAGCGAGGATATAGAGAAAGAGGCCAATAGCATCTTCTATATACAAAATCTCGAAAGAGAAGGTTGGCGGTATAATGAGAAACATGAAGAGGATGGCCCCAAGTAGCGTTGCCAGGATACCAGGTCCGGTACCCCAACCGAGAGCAACCAGCAAGATTACCAGAATAAGGGGAGCCTCTGGAAAGCGGAACGTTGGGAAAGTGGTAAGCAGGAGCATAATGCCGATAGCAGCGGCTGTTTGTAAAAAGATAGCGACAAGATAGCCGATAAGCGGACGCCTGAGTGAGGGATGGAGAAAGCGTGAGGCAAAAGTAGAGTCGCTCAATAGAGTAGCCAGACGTCTTCCCCAACGTTGCCGTGGCTGTTTACGGGGAGGAGATGAAACGTGCTCTTCCTCTACGATATCCACCGGCTGATTTGTGTCCATTGAGCAAATTCTCCTAAATAGCGATGCTTTATAAAAAGGGAATGGTTGCTTATGCTGTTATTATCCTGTGAAATATCCTCTTCTCATAGAAGCCAGAGATGGTGGGCAACTTAGTACTTTTTAAAGTACGAATGGGATTGTCAGAAGTAACATAGACACGTTTTTTCTGATGAAGATGTTTCATGCATATCTCCTGCCCGAACTTCATATATTCATCTTTCGCTCCTTCTGCATAGCCTGCTGAGGGCAAGTTATGTAGAAGGAGTATCTTAAAAGAAAGAGAAAAAATACTAGAAACCTCAGAAAGATTCCCAGAAAGGTGGCATCATGGCACTCAATCTCAACAATTTGCGTGATACTGTCGATCATCTGCTCGCAACTACCGGACCATCCAACGATACGTCTCTCGCGATTTTGCGTGGCATGATTAGTCATGAAATGAATGCCTTTCGCAAAACCGTCAATATTGCCCTTCTCGGTTCGCTTCAGGCGCAACGCAATGCCCTGACAGCCCTGGGAGAGGCGTGGTTAGCCGCTGGTGCTCGCGCATTTGTAATTATGGATGAGCAGGTGCTATTTTGTTGGCCTGATTCTGCTCGACCTGATGTAGAGCTGTCCGCGCATTCTATTACGCTCTGGTCAGCTCTGCGCGTGGAGGGACGTAAGGTGGGCAAGATCGGTATCCTCGGTCTGCATCGCAAAGTATTTCAGCAGCGCCTGGAGGCTGATACGCTGTTACTTTCGCTGTTACTTTCGCTCAAAACAGATATCGATGCGCTACGTACCGAATTACAATCTCAGCAACGTTTGAAGAGCGATATGGCAGTGGCAGCCAATATTCAGCTCCAACTGCTGCAACAAAAGATTCCGCGTGTCCAGGGTCTGGATCTTTATGCACGCAGTGTACCGGCTTTACAGATAGGCGGAGATTTCTACAATTTCAATATTCACAAGCAAGGATCGCTGGTCTTTGCCGCAGGTGATGTCAGTGGCAAGGGCTTACCAGCTGCGATGCTGATGGCCATGACACGTATTGTGCTGCATGGAGCGGCCCGTTTTATGCCCGTAGTGAATCCAAAAGTGCTTTTGAGCCGTATCAATGAGGATCTCTACGACGATTTTACCGAATTAGGCATGTTTGCCACGACCTTTGTTGGTTGCTATGATCCTGAAGGACGGCAGCTCGACTTATGCCAACGCAGGTCATTCTCCGGTTTTGCATTGTCCCGTAGGTGGCCCAGCGACGCTATTAGAGGCGGATGGTCCTGCTATCGGTGTACTTCCTCTTAATCTCTGTGAGAACGTTCGTATGGATTTTCTGCTTGGAGATGTGCTGGTAGTGGCGACAGATGGTTTTAGCGAGGCCAGCAATGCGAGCGGAGAGATGTTCGGTTATGAACGTTTACTACACCTGTTGGAGCAGATTGCCTCACTGAGTGCAGAAGAGATTGCAAGCGAGATGTTTCATCGCATCCTGCAATTTTCTGAGGGGCAGGAGCAGAGCGATGATCAAACTATTATCGTTCTCAAGGGGATAGAGGTATAATAACGAGCGTCCCGGCGCTTTTTTGTCGCTTCTGATAGGAGTCAGGAGAAGAATGAAATAGGCTCAGCAGGTACTTGCCTCCCAGAAACATTTCGTTTATACTTCTTATGCAGCGATATATGTGTAGGGGAGATACGAATTATGTACTGTAGCACCTGCGGTTTTCAAATTTCTAAAGAAGCATTACAATGTCCGCGATGTGGTACTCAGGTTGTGAGCCATACTACAGAGAATGCTGGGATTGCAAACGATGCCACAGTGCCATCATCATCGCCATATCTCTTTTCCCAAAATCCGCCCTACAATAATAGTCCTCAGGTGCCGCCATCTCCGCCCGTCTCGACCTCTTATGGAGTTGATCCTTATCGTGTGCCGCCACCACCGCCTTATCAGCAGAGTGCAGGCCCTTATAGCATGTCTCCGCTTCCAGCAGCTTCTTACCCTCCTCACACACCACCGCCTCTCGTGTCACCCGTACGTAAAAAAGGTCCAGGCGTTGGTTTGATTCTTGGCATAGCATTACTGATCCTGGTTGTCATTGGTGGCAGTCTTTTCTTTGTGCTGAGATCATCTGTTCCTTCAGTCGTAGTAGATCCTTCCGCTAATCCCTATGCTCCTAAAACGGGGACATTAGTGCTCAATGATCCCTTACAGGACAATACCAGGGGCTATCAGTGGGATGAGAGCAGCTCCAGCCCAACCAATAATGCCAATGATACCTCTGCGTGTGCCTTTACAGGTGGAGTTTATCATCTCAGCGAGACACAGAAAGGTGGTTTGGTCTGTAATCCTGAGTCGCCTGCCATCTTCCTGCGCGATAGTGCGTTTGAAGTAAAAGTCACGATTACGCAAGGAGACGATGCTGGAGTGGTCATCCGGGAAGATCAATCCAAACTTTCAGGATATATCTTTTTTATAGATAGTCAGGGCAACTATACATTAGAGACGACAGATTCTGCTGTTACGGCAAACAATAAAACTTTGCGCAGTGGAAAAAATGCTGCGATCAAGCAAGGGTTGAAACAGACAAACCTCGTAGCCGTAGTTGCTAATGGAGATACCATTGACAGCTACGTAAATGATACGCTTGTTACCAGCGTACAAGATGCGACTTTCAGCAATGGACAGGTTGGTCTCTATGCGGCTGGTTTGAAGACAGCTTATGATGTCGCTGCAAGCAATGCGCGTCTGTGGAGCATAGGCAAAGCCACACCGACGCTCAGCGCAGCGCAAAATCCTTATTTCCCCAGGACAGGAACACCGGTAATCAATGATCCCATGAGCGATAACAGTAAAGGTTATGCATGGGATGAAATAAATGGCTTCGTGGGCAATAACAAAAATGACGTTTCGATCTGCGCCTTTTCCGGTGGTATCTATCATATAAGCAGAACCATGACCGGGGGACAATCCTGTATGGCGACGGGCCAGGGTCTTGTTTTTAGCGATCTCGCCTACCAGGCAAAAATGACCTTGAATACAGGCGATCTCGTCTATGGGTATTATGTTCCGTTACGATGCAACAAACACTACTGGTTACCTCTTTCTGCTAGGTGAACAGCAGGACTACCATTTGTACGCATTCAACTATAAAAATCCTGATGTGAACAAGCAATATACCCTCTTACGCGAGGGGACAAATACCGCCATCAAACGTGGCGTAAAGCAGACGAACCTCGTTGCCATCCTGGCCAGAGGTAGCCTCATCAGCATGTATGTAAATAACCAGTTCGTCGACGTTATCCAGGATAGCACCTACACAAAAGGTCTGGTTGGCCTCTATGTTGAGAGCAACAGTAACGGAGAAGAAGCGATCATAAACGGTGTAGAGGTCTGGAAATTATAGTCTACCTGCATGTGAGGTGCTGTTGCTGTCTATTCATGTCACCTCTGTGTCTGCTTGAGCGAAATCGCATTTGAGAAAGAAAGGTTCAATCCGCTTAAACAGAGGATGCAGGCAAGGCCCATAATGACAGCGCCGAGTGGATGTGAAAAGATAAACATCGCAGTAACGTCACTTTGCTTATAGCCAAGAAGCTCACTGAAAACGATAAAGCCCGCAAACTCGTTGCTGCCGATATGACCGGGTGGAGTGGGGAGGATATAAAACATCGAATAGACGGCATAGCCGAAGATAGCAATCCAGAAGGTCATAGTACTTACACCAACCGCCCAGAAAGAGAAGAGTGCGAACAGGCCATCGCAGCCTACGGCGATTAGCGTCAGGAGGACAGCGGGCAGAAAAATCTTTGGTCTACTTGCGCCAGCGAGCAGCGAATCAATAAAGCCAAAGGCGAAACTTTCAATTTTTTCAGCCAGACCCTTTGGTAAAAAACCGAGGGTAGAGCAGATGAGAGAAGTGGCCCACTTGCGGCTCAAAGCCATGAGAAAAACGGCAAAGATGAGTCCAATCAAGATACTTCCCACAAAGCTCAAAATGATCCATAGGGTAGGGCTCATGTGGATACCAGGGATAAAGGGAACCAGGGCCATAATAAAGAGGGCTGGCAGCAGATCGAGGGCTTTATCCATAGCGACAGTCGGCAACGATTGGCTGACAGGAATATTGCTGATGCGTTTAAGCATCAGGCTCTTCGCCAGTTCACCGCCCTGAACCGGCAAGATGAAATTGATAAAAACAGCGATCCAGAAGAGTTGAATCGCTTGTAGCAGACTAACTTTGCCGATAGGCTTTAAGAAAAGTCGCCAGCGTGCTCCCCGAATACAGTAAGAACTGGCGAGAGCAAGCCCGGAGAGGCAGGCAAAGAAGATGCCACGAGGAGTCTCCAGGTTGCGCTGAAGAATTTTGAAGGTGAGAGGCATATTGACAAATCTTACCACAAGCGCCAGCATCCCTATTCCTAATAAGAGCATAAGAACAATTTTAAGCGTTTGACTCTGCCAGTACAACTGCTTTTTTGTTTCTGGTACCTCCTGCATAGGAGCGGTCTGAGCTGTTGTGATGCTAATCTGTGATAGTGAGAGGGGCGGTAAACTATCACTAATGGGCTCTATCTGTGATGCAGAGGGACTGAATGCTGCGGGTAACGTATAGTGCGATTCTTCAGCAAGAGGCCATTCATCTGTTGAAGGTGATACGCTGATTGGCTCTTCAGGCGCGTAGGGCACTAGACGAATTGCCCGCATTGCTCCACTTATTTGCATCAGCCGCATGTTACTCATAGAGGTAACATCAAAGAGGTTGGATGGTAGATTTTTGTCAAGCTCTTCATAGCTGTGTGAATCGCAGAGAAGATATGGTGGCAAACCTGTCTTTTGAAATGGCTGAGCTGAAGGTTCAAAGAACGTCCTCTGATCCTCCTTATCGGGCAGCATGTCAGTTGCCAGAGAGCGAAAAGGATGTTTAAACTGTCGACGCGCTTTGTCATGCGGTGCCTGATGGTCTGTGTAAAAGGGCCGCTCTGGTTGTCGCATGTACACCTCTAAAAATAAATAATGAGCGTATAAAATACATAGAAATGAAGAATCTTGAATAGCTTTATATGCTACATACTATCTTTAGCTCATCCTTATTAGTAGCAATTTCTCTTGTTCCTATGTATTTATACCAGTAAGCTTGTTTTGATCGTAGTTCTCTAACATGAGAGAAACATGAAAAAAGTTAATTTTAGTACTAAAGGTTACACTCTTTTTGCAACTGAAACAGTATTCTCTTCTATAGAGAAGGGATTGCTAGCTTTGTTCTGAATGATACGTAACCATGTATCCTATGTAAACGGAGTTAGGAAACAATTTCTTGAATTTGTTGCGTGTGTACGTGAAAATCCCCTTGTTGCCCAGGTAAGTACTACAAAGTTAGCGAGATGTGGAGTTTTTTCAATAGTTATAGGATAGATTGTTTGTAGGAACAGAGGGATAGCATCATAAATGTGGGGGATATTTGAAGAAAAAGCAGAAAAGAGGCAGGAAGCTGTAAGACTTCCCTGCCTCTAGTGATGAGAGTGGTAAGATGGGTAATAGAAAACCTCGTCTCTTGATCTTGCTAGCATGTATCTCAAATGAGCTTATCAGTAAGAAAAAAGCTGCTTGTTTTTGAAATAGTCTAACGACGGCGGCGATGGCTATCGTCGTCTTCCCGATAGGCGAAGGTATGCTGCCCATTGAGGCAGTAGTATTGTAGGTCTCCACTTGCATTTGTGGAGGGAGTTGTCTCAGTTTCTGCGTCCACCAGCAGAACCCCTTCTTCGTCGTCATACGGGCACGTCTGGTATTTAATCTGTTCTACGCTCATATCTGTGCTTCCGGTACGTAGTCGCATCTTCGTTTTCCTTTTGTTTTTGCTGGCGCTGTCCTGTCAATGCAGGTTTGCAGCGACGACGATCTCTGCGTATGCCTTGTGGGCGGGAGAGGGATGTAGCATCACCTGGTGCCGTGTCATGTGATTGAGTAGCGGACGCGAGAAAGTCGATAGCTGCGCGCTAGCTACTAACCTTCCCCGGTTCTTGCGCCCGTTCTCCTCCCTCTCCCTGTGTCTAGTAAGGACTTTATGGTCATTTTTTTCGATCCTCAACATTCTGCAATCTGTTAGTCCTGAAGTACTATTTCTGCCAACAACTTGCAAGGAAATAACGATATTTTGTGCTGTTTTTGTCTATGGAATTGGTCCCTTTATTACATTGACGTTTGCAAAAGGCAATTTTCTAATTGCAATAAGAAGTTGCTAAACCTTTGTCTTTGCAAAACATCTGTTTCGTGAGGAACTTTCTTATACTGAAAAACTTTTTGCCCTTTTCTGCTGCTATTATGCTTCCAGACACATGCGCACAAATTGGGCAAAACCATTGCCGATGGGGGAAATTTTGAGGTATTCTTGCAAGGTATGTTCGTGATCTCCCTGCGTAAGCCCTATACATACGGCAGGGATATTGAGGCTGAGGGGAATGTTGATATCAGTACTGGCAGCATGATAGTGCGGCTTGAAGCCTAGCCAGCGCAATGTTTCAGCGGCCAGTTGAATAAGTGGGACCTCCTGGCTGATCTTGCCGGCTGGGCGCTCTCCCAAAACTTCTATGCTGGCCTGTAAGCCATTTCCGACACGCTCTTTTATCAGATGCTGTACCTGTTCAGCCAGTTTGTGCAGAGCTTGTGGATCAGTTGAGCGCATATCAAGCAGGGCGGATGCAGATGCAGCGATAGTATTAATGGATGTGCCGCCCTCAATCTGTCCGACGTTGTAAGTGGTTTTGGGGTTGCTGGGAACGTTGATCTCTGCGATAGCGCTAATAATGCGTGCCAGGCCATGAATTGCGCTGGGAGTACCAAACGTAGCATACGAGTGGCCGCCGGGTCCTGTTACGCTAATACGCCAGCGCTTTGAGCCAACACCTTCATTGACGATACTGCCCAGGCGGCCATCCAGGGCAATAACCGCGCCGATCTGGTTTTGATAGCGCTCAACTGCCGCTCTCGCACCGCGCAAATTTCCAAGACCCTCTTCGCCGACGTTAGCAACGGCAACTATATCCTTCTCTGTCTCCCAGCCCAATTCATCAAGCAGATCAAAGGCGCTGATGGCCGCGGCCACGCTCATGCTATTATCGCCGATGCCGGGGCCGCGTATGATATCGCCCTCGCGTATAATGTTGAGTGGAGTTGCACGAGGAAATACCGTATCAATGTGTGTAAGAATGAGGAGCAGTGGACCATTGCCACGCTGACCACGCCGGGTATAGACATTGCCAACTGCATCGATCTCCGGTTGATAGCCACGCTCACGGAGTAAACTTGCGACGAATTCTGCTCGTTCCTGTTCCTCTCCCGTCGGTGCAGCAACTGAGCAGATGCGCTGACCCAGCTCAACGATCTGCTCAATACGTGCCTGGTTCTTGCTACAAATGAGAAGTTGTTCTCGTTGCTGTGCTGTCAGTACCATAACCCTATCTTCTTTCGTCTCTTTTTTGTTGCCTTTGTCTTCGTAGAGGATTGCCGATGTTGTTTGTACCACAAAATGGCTACGTGTTGCTACAAGTGAGAGAGCTCAGTGGATAGGTGTTTGTATTCCTTTGATAGAAAGTATACGTTCGACTCTTCTATTTTTTGCTCTTTGGAGAGAGATTGTTACCATCGTCTACCATAATTTCCTCGTTATAGCAGCATTGTACAGGACATGTCTATCCTTAAATGTGGTACAACACATATAGGCAAAACAGCTATCCCTTTTTGACAGTTTTCTCAATGCACTCGAAGTATTGAGAAATGAAGGAGGCGTTGGATGGTTCTGGAAATGTTTCAACTCAAAGGCCGCGTGGCCCTGGTGACGGGCGGCAATCGTGGCCTGGGCTTTGCTATGGCGCAGGCGCTTGCGGAGGCCGGTGCGGACGTCGTATTGACCAGTCGGGATGAAGAGCGAGCTATTACTGCTGCTCAGAAGATTGCCATAGCCACAGGCCAGCGCACGTTGGGTCTGGCAGTGGATGTAACGGATGCGGCGCAGGTGGCTGGGATGGTTCAGCGTGTGCGCGCTGAATTTGGCCGCTTAGATATTCTGGTGAATAATGCTGGTATTAATATCCGTAAGGCTGCTGAGGACTTTGATGAAGCAAGCTGGGATGCCGTGCAAGATATCAATTTGAAAGCTCCGTTTCTCTGTGCTCGCGCCGTTGCGCCGATTATGAAAGAGCAGCAGTATGGGCGGATTATTAATATTTCCTCTATGCTGGGGGTGGTCGCGCTACCAGAGCGTATTGCCTATTGTACGAGCAAGGGAGGAGTAATTCAGCTGAGCCGAGTGCTGGCTCTGGAGTGGGCGAAACATAATATTACCGTAAATGCGCTCTGCCCTGGCCCTTTTTTGACGGAGATCAATACTCCTGTTTTGAATAATCCCGAAGCCAATCAATTTTTTCTGAGCCATATCCCTCTGGGACATTGGGCCCAGCCGGAAGAAATCGGCGGTGTGATTGTTTTTCTTGCCTCTCAGGCATCCAGCTTTATGACCGGTTCGGCTATGGTCGTCGATGGTGGCTGGACTGCTGAGTAGCGTTCTGCTCTTTTTCTGCTTGCTATCTTTGCTATCCTCAAAGGAGTTTGTCTTATGCGCCTGGGCCTGGCCGTCTATGGAACGGTATTTAGTATGGGCCTTCATCCCGCCTCTACTCGTTCACTTATTACCCCTTTTCAGTTATTGGATTACGCTCAAGAGCTAGGTTTGACTGGTATCGAGCTGCCTGTGCGTATGGTGCGACAGGAGGAAGTTTCGGCTATTGCCGAGGCCGCTCGCGAGCGCAAGCTCTTTCTCTCGTTAGCCTTTGATGGTTTTGCCGCTGAGCGGCTTGGCCCTGTATTAGAGCTGGCTGCCAGGTTGGGTGCGGAATCGGTGCGCACTCTTGTTGGTGGAGCGCGTCTGGGTGGTGACCGGCGTCCGCTTGCTGGTGGTCAGTGGCAGCCGTTTTTACAGTCGGTCCTCGCGGGTTTGCAGGAGGCGGCGCGTGTGGCGGAGCAGGTCGGTGTTGATCTGGCGCTGGAAAATCATCAGGATCTGGCCTCTGAAGAGCTGCTCTGGCTCTGTGAAAGTATTGCCTCGCCACGTTTCGGGATTACGCTTGATACGGGGAGCATCCTGGCAACGGCGGAAGAGCCAATAGAGTTTACAACGAAAGTAGCTCGTTATGTGAAGAATGTGCATGTCAAAGATTATACGCTCTCTCTTACAGAGGAAGGGTACCGTCTGGTGCGTTGTGCGATTGGGCAGGGAGTGATTGATTTTCCGGCTATCTTTGCTATTCTTGCCGCGCAGTCTCCTGATATCACAATGGCGATAGAGATAGGGGCGTTAGAGGCCCGGCATGTGCGCGTCTTTGCTGATGATTACTGGTCGGATTATCCTCCTCGTAGTGCTGCTCAGTTTGCCAAACTGCTGCGTTTCGTGTTTGCGAATGCGCGAACAGTGGGTGAATGGCGTACACCCTTTGAGCTTGGTGCTGATGCTGAAACAATTAGTGCGTATGAGCAACGTCAACTTCTCAGTAGCGTGGCCTATCTTCAGATGCTTGCCAGCCACTGATCAACCAGGAAAAACTAAGGACACAACAGCATGATAATCGCGGATTTGCAGGGCAAAGTCGCCCTGGTCACGGGCTCCAGTCGGGGGCTTGGCAGACACTATGCCTTGCTGCTTGCCAGAGCGGGAGCCGATGTCATTATTCATGATATTAATGCCCATGTTGCAGCAGAGTTTGGCGAGGCCCCTTCTGGTCCCGCCGTCGCTGACGAGATTCGCCAGCTTGGTCGCCGCTCCAGTTTTTTGAGCGCCGACTTGACGGATGAGCGCGCAGGTGGAGGCACTACTGCAACAGGCATTGGCCCAATTTGGACAGGTTGATATTCTTGTCAATAATGCCGGAGGGGATATTGGTGCTCAGTCGCCACGTCCCGAACCGAATGACGCGCTAGATATCTCAGTTGCAGATATTCATTCCGTTATTGATCGAAATCTACTCACGACGCTTCTGGCCTGTAAATTTTTTGGACGGCATATGCGCGAACGTCATAGCGGAAAGATCATTAACGTTGGCTCGATAGCAGGCCATATCCCTGTTGACAGCGGTATTATCTATGCGGCTGCCAAGATTGCTATTGCGCACTACACGCGCTGCCTGGCGGAAGAGCTGCGTCCTTATGATGTCAACGTCAATTGTATCGCGCCTGCTCCTACGTATACCGGACGCTTCATGGCCACGCGCAAAGTTCCCTCAGAGGAAAACCGTTCGCGTCTCCAGCGGATTGCGCAGCCGGAAGATATGGCGAGTATTATGCTCTTTCTTGCCAGCTCACAAGCGGATTATCTCACCGGCGAGACCATTGTCTGCTGGAACGGCCATTAATTTTATGTCGATGGGGATGGGTAATATTCCTTACTACCATCTTCCCGATGCATTGTGTTCATATCGGCGTGAAGCGCTTGCAGGTTGCGCAGGGAGAATGCAACCTGCGCAACTGAGATTTTATTTCCCATGTAGTTGCGTAAGCACCGGGGCAAAGTTCTCCATCTGTTGTGCAGAGACCTGAAGATAGGATAATCCGTAGCGGTCCCGCTGCTCAAGAAGATGGGCGACTGCTTGCTCGGTACTGAGTGGTCTTTTGGAATAAACCAGCCGCCTGCCTGGGAGGAGAGAGGGACTGCGCTATCAGTAATTTCCAGATCGTAGATCGTCTGGCCTAGTTCCAGGTCTGGGAAACGCTCACCAGCGGCTTCTTTGATCCAGGCGATCTTTTGCTCCAATGTGGCATCTGTTGGGTCCACCCCACGTTTGCCGATTTTTGATCCGATGGCAATACTATCAGCTTCTCTGGCCGCCAGTTTGAGCATCCTCTCTCCCGCGCCCGCCACGAGAATAGGCATATGGGGTTGCTGGATCGATCTGATGTTTCCCTTCAGCTCTGTAATGGTGTAGTACTTCCCACGGAAATTGACCGTCTCTTCTGCGAAAAGCTGTTTCATCACCTGAATAGTTTCTTCGAGTTGGCCGACGCGTGTGCCAGCGCTGGCAAATGGTATCCCCATCTGTTCAAACTCAGTTGAGGAGACACCAGCACCCAGGCCAAGTTCAAATCGACCATCAGAGAGGAGATCGAGTGTTGCCGCTTCTCTCGCGAGGAGGATGGGATGGCGATAGCCATTACAGAACACATAGCTGCCAATACGCAACGAGGTGGTTACTGAGGCTATAACAGCTAACGCCGGAATGGGTGCTAGTATCCCGCTGCTTGTGCGGTCCGGAATTAACAACGTTGCATAGCCAAGCTCTTCAGCACGACGGCCAATGCTCACCCAGATTGAGCGCGAGGGAGCATAAGTCGCGACAAGGCCAAAGCGAAAAGGTCGAGGCATAGACGTACTTCTCCTTTTGAATAATCGGCTCTTTTCTTTACGGAGGGTCAGTTCGTAGCATAGTATGGTTATAACGTGCCTAATTAAATTAGATAGACGGATTATACAATTAAATTAGCGAACGATACTTGCATAAATGACCCTGGCCCCACGCTACTATTGGGCAATATAAACATTGCTCCAGCTATCAGGTGGGAACACGAGTTGGGCGTTTAGTTTTAGACCAATTATTTTTTGATTGACCAGATATTGTGTAGCAACCTGGAAGATAGGAATCCAGCCCACATCATTTACAATGGCCTGTTCAAGCTTATTATAGGCTTTGATACGTGCCATAGTGTCAGGGGTGACGTCCGCATTGTTCATTTGTAGTTGTACTTGCTGTTGCTCTGCCGCACCTGAAGAGGTATTCTGCCCATAGTTTTGCTCGTTGTAGCCCTGGCCCCGCTGGAAGAAGAGCGAGAGCCAATCCTGGGGATCGGGATAGTCCGCGCCCCAGGCGGTACGCCAGATTTGCAGGCCGTGCGGATTGTTTCTTGTGTTATCCTGAAGATCCTGAAGTTTGTAGAAATCTAGCGCCTGTTGCTGGACGTGAATACCCAGAGTACTCTGCCACATCTGAACGATGGCCGTTATAAACTGTCGGGTAATCTGGGAATGGGGATAATAGGAGACCTGCAATTTCGGCAGCGCAGTTATACTCTGATAGCCGCTCTCATTTAATCCTTCTTGAAAGAGTTTTCTGGCAAGGGCAGGATCGCCTGTGGTACTCTTTACTCCGCCTGGTCCACGTAGATCTGGATTGTAACCGGGCATACCTTCAGGAATGATATGGTTCGTTGCGATATAAATATCTTTATAGAGCTTGTGAGCCAGCTGCGTCTTGTTTATTGCCAGTGCCAGCGCCTGGCGAATTTTGATGTCGTCGAATGGCTTGCTCAGATAGTTCATTGCCAGGTAGATAATTGACAGTTGTGGTACGTTGAGAAAACCTTTTTTGTGGATAACCTGGCTGAAGTCTTCAGGTGGCACGATGGTCAGATCGACCTGTCCCCTCTGGTATGCTTGATAGCTTGCCTCAGTGGTAGTGAAGTAGGACATGACGATCTCCTGCAATCTAGGTTTTGCCCCATAATAATCAGGATCGGGGACAAACGTAATGCCACTGGTATGAGAATAGCTCAGGACTTTGAATGGGCCGGAGCCGCCGCCCTCATTGAGATGTTGCGTGAACGAGGTGCCGTATTTGTCAACCAGTTTTTTCTCCACGACGAATGCGTCTGGATAAGCAAGTGTCTGTAAGAAATAGGCGGCGGGCTTGCTGGTTTTGATAATGACCGTATTTGGATCGGGAGCCAGGAGACTATCACCGATGAGCGTTGTAAGCTGTCCAGTCTGAAATTTATCGAAATCCTGGATCAGCGAAAGATAGTGAGAGACCGCAGATTTTGTAGCTGGATCGATAGCGCGGTTGAGGCTCCAGACCACATCCGCGGATGTCAAAGGCGAGCCATCGCTAAATTTCAGATGAGGTTTTAATAGAAAGGTCCAGGTCGTTTTGTCGTTGGCGAGACTTTGGGATTGGGCCATCTGATCGACGACCTTCAGAGTAGTATCGAGTGTGACTAATCCTGTATAGACCAGCATAATAGCATTTATTGAATCCTGATCCTGGACCAGGGCGGGATCGAACGTTGCAATATCACCCGAAAGTGGATACGTCAGAGTCTGTTGGTCGGCTGAGATTGCGGCTGGTTGAGGGTTTAGCGTGCCTTTAGGAGCTGCACCTGAGCCACTGCATGTTGTTGTTATGAGCAATGTCAGCAGACACAACAAGAGAGAGAGCATACTAGAGGTAAACTTTTTGCTTCGTGTCATTTGACGGCTCCTAATGGCTTATTTTCAGAAAAAGAAAAATTCTGTGGAACTACTTATCTTATTTCATTGTAATGATGTCTCTATACATTGAAGGATTTGATAATGTATGAGATACTGATTTGGCAAATGAGGCCAGAGTTTCAATTGGGAGTAACATCCTATCAGTGACTTCTAACAGAGTTTCAAGGAGAGAGATGTGACACAACATGTGCTGATAAAAAACAATCTCCAGCTTACTATCCGTCACGCGGGACCAGATGATGCTGAAGCTATTCTGACTTTCATCGAACAGATGGCAGGTGAGAGCGAGAATACTACCTTTGGCCCAGGAGAGTTTGGTCTGAGTGTGGAAGAGGAGCGCAGAACGCTTCAGCAGTATGCAGAAACAGCGAACTGCCTCTATATTGTTGCTGAGATTGCTGGCGAAATTGTTGGAACTCTCTCCTTCGAGGGTGGTAAACGTCCTCGTCTCCGCCATAGTGGCGATTTTGGCATTTCTGTTCTGCGCAAATACTGGAATTTTGGGATTGGGAAGTACCTGCTCTCGTATCTTATAGATTGGGCCAGGCAGACTGGCATGATTCGTAAGATCAATCTCCATGTGCGTGTCGATAATCTGCCTGCTATTCATCTCTATGAGAAATATGGTTTTGTACACGAGGGCCGTATCACGCGTAGAATTTATCTGCATGAACAGTTCTTTGATGTCTACGCGATGGGCCTACAGCTTGATCCACTCCCAGTAACCTCTATTGAAGATGAAAAGCTCTAAGGCGCTTAATCTGCTAACAATTTCTGAACGCTCATTCTGCTATTTGTTCTGGTAGCTCGTAAAACAGGCTGTCTACAATTTTTTGTAAACAGCCTGTAATAGACTATGAGGCGCTAGCAGTGCTCCTCTGTTTGGTTATATTCTAAAGGGAGAATGGCGTGATGGCTACTGGGAGAGGATTCGAGCTCACGCCGGTATTGTCATCGACTGCAATAAAGGTTACCAGGTTGAGAGACGAGCTGACTCCACAGACAGAGAATGTTCTTGTAAATGCTCCATCCTCAGCAATGCGTGTGTACCAGGGATGGATTTCGAGCGAATTGTTGGTAAGATCGGTAGCATAGAGATCGGCATACTGGTTGTCATCATAATGTGAAGGCGTGAAAAGGCTGCCATGAATGGCGACCTCAAAACAGTCATTGCTATCAAGTGCCCTCGTATTGTTTTCGCTGCCAGGGGTGATAACTGGCATAATCGGACTAAATTGCTTATGCGTCTCTGGATGCTGCTCGATATTTTTTGCACTTACCCCTGTTGTGCCTGCCAGTGTCATAAGTAGTGCAAAGCTACTTAGAAGCAGGACATATTTGATCTTCCCTTTGTTCATTGGTATGAACCTCCTTACTTGCCACATAATGGTACAAATCTTTCTAAGTCCTCCTCCTATATTTTAAGTGGGATACAAAAAGTGTTGAACGAGTGTGATAAAAACGTGATAAAACAGCTTGTTATGTGATGGAGTAGAGATATCCAGATTGTAAATTATAACTGTGGATGAGGGAAACAGACTTTCCACGGAAGCAGAGCCAGTAAGGCAAAAGATCAAGATAAGGAGGAAGTTTCTGGATAAAGATCTGAGCATTTCTTCCATGAAAGATACACCAGATCCAAATGCGTAACACAACGACGCCTGATCCCTCTAGAAATGCAAGGCAGCATTGGGGCAATCATCAAGATGAGAGTTCGTTGTAGCGCAATCTAGACAGTCTGGGAAGCATCTTTGAGAAATGCAGGTTGAGAGAGCAACTTCTTTCAGTGGAAGGAGATATCTTATCGAGAAAAAAGCATCTCCGGCGAGGAAACAGTAGTATAGCACAAAGCAAAATGAGCTCTGGTTAAGAACAGTGTAGTTCTCCGAGTTACGTATAGGCAGCGTAAGACAGCCATTTTTGTGCAGTCCCTTAGCCGATTGGTTATGCGCTGGATTGATAGTTAATTGTCAATCCAGCGCATATCTTGTAATTACGCTATTTTTCTGACCATCGGCGTGAGCGTGCTTATATTGTGGCCGCCTGCTTTGAAGGAGAGTGATATGCGGTGAGAGGGTGGGCGGTGAGCAGGAGACGGGCAAGCCGATCTGCCCTACGCACTTAGTGATGAGAGTGGTCAGGGGACTAGGGCTCACAACTTTTGTGGAAGTGCAGGATAATAACTCGGATTTTGCGTGAAATCGAAGGTTTCATAAAAATCACCTAACTGTTTCAGCCCGTCGCGTGGGGGAGCAGGCGGACCGAAAGACTTTCCCTGGGCAGCATCATTGTTCAGGCTGGGTGTTGAGGCGTCGAAGAGGTGATTCACGCTTGCCAGGGAAGGCAGGCTAAAGCGGCGCTCAATGAATTTCAAGAGTGAGTTATGTTCGTATAACTGTCCTGAAACATAGCCACGTTTAGCCCAGGGCGAGATGACAAGCGCGGGTACGCGCATTCCCAGGCCATAGGCGTCCAATTGTGGTGGCGGAACATGATCGAAGTATCCACCGCCCTCATCATACGTCAGGAAGAGAGCGGACTTCTGCCATGAATTGGATTGGATGAGGGCATTGACTACTTTTGCCATCTCAAGCTCGCCCTGGCGAATGCTCAAGGGGGGATGCTCACTGGTGAAGGCATCCGAGATTAAGAAGGTGACTTGCGGGAGTGAGTCCGTTTTCAGATCGTTGTAATAGTCCTTTTCTCTGAAATGCAGGCGGGGATCTTTATACCAGCGTTTAAAGAAAGGGATCGCGTTAAAAAATTCTACTTCGGGAACACTGCCGAGTCCGGTACCGAGATTGTAACACTTCCAACTGATGTGATGCTCTTCCAGGAGATCGACAATGATCGGCCAATCCAGGCTACCAGAGGGGACGCGGTGATTTTTGGTGATGCCGCCGGTAGTCCCTGCCCAGAGAGCGATACGATTGGGTAATGTTGGGCCGAGTTGATAAGAAAAATAGTGTCCACACAGAGTAAAGGCATCGGCGAGCGCATAGTAGAAGGGGATATCGGCTCCGTTATAATATCCCAATGTTTCGGGTCCATCGGCCACGGCAAACCCATCCATTTTCCCGTTATTGTATTCGCGATGAATAATCGTCCAGTCGTGGGCGATATCGCTTGTATCATGCTTTATGAAATGATAGGGCTTGACTGTTTTCCCGTTTTTGTCGAGCAACGAAATGTTCGCCGGCATACCAAAGTTGCCAGCTTTAGGATAGAAGCCAAAATAGGTATCGAAGGTGCGGTTTTCCTGGCAAGCGATTAATACATGCTGGATGGGATTCTGGTCAGTGCTGCCGCCTGGCGCTGTTGGGGAAACAGGTGTAGTCTTGCCACATGCACTCAACGTACTTGTGCCAATTGCGAGTGCAGCAAGTTGCTGTAAGATGCTGCGTCGTGATTGGGGAATCTTAAAATAGCTTTGGGGGTTCATAGGCTACACTTTTCTTCCACTCACCAGACTATTTATTTTGTGCTGCTATAGTAGCATGTTCCTGGCGCATTTGCAATATGGCAGAGGTCAGATGGAGTCGGCAATAGATGAGATTATTTGAGAAGAAAGCGCCGTGATGCTGTCTTGCCAGGCTTCCTGCCAGATAAATAACAAATTTCTAGTGACAGATATTGATTTTTGTCATTTTATAGAGTATACTCCTCTCATCTACTCAGGATGAACATCCTTTTTCTCGGAAACGTTCAAAACGTATTTATATATGAGGAGTTGAGAACATGATGACACGTTCGCTTGGAACGTATGGCCCTCGCGTCTCGGCTATTGGTCTGGGCTGCGCTGGCATGTCTGACGCATACGGGCCAGCAGATGAAGAGATCAGTATTGCGACGATCCACGCTGCCATCGAGAGTGGTGTCACGCTGCTTGACACAGCCGATTTCTATGGGATGGGACACAACGAGATGCTGCTGCGCGAGGCTCTGCGGGGACGGAGGCGCGAGCAGGTTGTGATTAGCGATAAGTTCGGGGGATTGCGTGATCCCGAGGGCCGCTTTGTTGGCATCGATGGCCGTCCTGCCTCGGTCAAGAACTTTCTGGCTTACACCTTGCGTCGGCTTGGCACTGATTACATTGACATCTATCGTCCGGCCCGTCTTGATCCTACTGTGCCTATTGAAGAAACTATCGGTGCTATCGCAGACATGGTTAAGGCCGGATACGTTCGTTTTATTGGCCTCTCCGAGGTTGGGTCCGAAACGATCCGGCGGGCCCAGGCGGTGCATCCCATTGCCGACGTCCAGCTCGAATACTCGCTATTCTCGCGCGGCATCGAGGCCGATATTCTCCCTACCTGTCGCGAGCTAGGCATCGGGGTTACTGCGTATGGCGTTCTGTCACACGGCCTTCTCAGCGGACAGTGGTCAAAAGAGCGTCCACATGAGCCTGGCAGTTTCGCCAGTTTTAGCCCACGCTTCAACGGAGCCAACCTCGCTCACAACCTCGCACTTGTCGAGGCCTTGCGCTCGCTTGCAGAGGAAAAGGGGGCAACCGTTTCACAGATGGCTATTGCATGGGTGTTGTCCCGTGGAGAGGATATTGTGCCGCTGGTTGGAACACGTCGGCGCGAGAGCCTCGATGAATCTTTAAAGGCCCTCGACCTGCGCCTTTCAGCCGATGACGTGGCCCAGATTGAGCAGGCCATCCCGAAGGGCACAGTCGCAGGCGAACGGTATCCCGTGCCACTGATGGCTCTGCTCGATAGTGAACAAGGTCGAGAGCAGAACCGATGACTGACGAAACACTCACACCCGAACGTATTCTCGAAGTGGCGGAGGAGGTTCTGCGCCGCTTCGGGCTTGCCAAAACGACGGTGGTCGATGTTGCCCGTGCCCTGGGGGTGAGCCACGGCAGCATCTACCGGCACTTTCCGAGCAAAGCGGCGCTCCAGGATGCAATTGCTGATCGCTGGCTGACGAGAAAGTTGCTGCCGCTGACCACCATAGCGAACGAGGATGGGCCTGCAACGGAGCGTCTGCGGCGTTGGCTCACTCTTTTGTGCTCCACGGCACGAAAAAATGTGCTGGACGACCCGGAATTATTCGCGACACACAAGGAGCTTGCGGGTTCGGCAAGGGATGTCGTCAGGACACACATCGATCACCTCGTTGAGCAACTCGCCCTGATCATTCGCGAGGGGGTTGCTCAGGGCGAGTTTGCCACCGATGATCCCTTCGTTTCCGCTCGTGCGGTGTACACGGCAACCACCCTCTTCCACGACCCGGCCCACGCCGCCGTCTGGTCTGATCCTGATATCGAAGCCGCGTTCGAGGCCGTCTGGTCCCTGATTCTTTTCGGCCTGAGTCCGCGCACTATTTCGCAAGTATGAACGGAAAAAGGGTAGAGTCCAGTGCACAAGGAGAAATTACTCTGAAAAAGAAAGGAAAGAGAGAAATGAGTTCCATACGTGCGATCGTTGTTGAGCCTGAGGTTCCAGGACGGTTTATCATCAAGGAGGTCGAAGCACCCCGGCCTGATCCATCGGAGGCACTTGTTCAAGTTGAGGCCATTTCTTTGAATTGCGGAGAAGTGATGCGTGCCATGACAGCCGAAGCTGGCTGGCGGCCAGGCTGGGACCTGGCTGGAACCGTTATCAAGCAAGCTGCCAATGGGACAGGACCACAGGCCGGGAGCCGGGTTGTAGGCATGTCTATGCCGGCAGGCGCATGGGCCGAGCAAGTAGCGGTTCCGACAAACCTGCTGGCCGGGATTCCTGACAGCGTGACGTTTGCTCAAGCTGCAACCTTACCGGTTGCTGGACTCACCGCGCTCCGTGCGCTTGAGAAAGGAGGGCTGCTCCTGAATAGGCGCGTGTTGATTACCGGTTCCACTGGTGGGGTGGGACTCTTCGCGCATCAGCTTGCTCGGCTCAGCGGTGCCTCTGTCGTTGGCTTGGTTCGTTCTGCTCGCAACGAGGCGTTAGTACGTGAAGCGGGAGCCGATGAGGTGATCGTGGGGGATGATCTTGAGCCTGCACGTGCCTATGGCCCATACCACCTGATTATCGAATCGCTCGGTGGGAAAGCACTGACGAGCGCACTCTCGCTGCTGGCACCAGGGGGAACCTGCGTCACGCTGGGCTGGTCGGTATCGCCATCGGTCACCTTTGATCTCAGCAATTTTGGGGGAGTTACCCTCTACGGGCTGAGGATATATGTAGAATTACAGCGTCGTGCAGCCTCTGAAGATCTGGCCTGGCTCGCGCAACTGGTAGCCGAGCAGCAATTGCGGACGCCAATCGAGGTGGAGGCTTCCTGGCACGACATTGGTGAGGTCGCGCAACGCTTGCTGCAAAGACAATTCACTGGCAAAGCTGTTTTGCATCTACTAAACAACACATCCTTGAAACCCTGGAGAAATGGGACAAATGTGTGATTTGACAAACGTTTTAGCCACCTCGGACACAATATGGTTCAAAAAGAATTGGACACGATATGGAACTCCGTCAACTTTGATGAAGGATGAGCTTATCGAGAAAACTCCCGACACGACCACAAAGCTGGCCGTCATCTTATTGAAGAGCTATTCACCAAACTTGACGGAGTTCCACGATATGGGTCAATTTCATAAGTGGTCCAGACTGAGAGAAGACTGCCTTTTCCTCAATCACTGATCGACATTGACACCATAGCATCTGCCTGACAATGTTGTTTTTTACGCTCATACTTACTGCCACCCCCTTTCAAATGTGAGCGGAAATCTTTACCACTTGAGCAGGAGTTGCGATAACATCTGCTTCGCAGAGGATAAACACGTTCCTCTTGGTTTGCTTTGTATTCGCCTCATCTGGTATGCTCTTCAAGAGGAGTCCCTCCGCAGTACAACGTTCAAAGGAGCATCCAATGGAAGAGAACAACACGACGTTTGTCACCCTCCCCGAGGTCCCGCTCCTGCCGGGGGTGCGCTTTCGTTTCTTTCAGACAGCCGAAGACTATGTCTCCATTGCACTCCTCATGAATGCTGTCTGGCAGGCAGATCAGGTGGAGTCCACCACCACCGTGGAGGAGATAGCCCATCTGTACGCGCCCCGGCCCACCTTTGAGCCAAGCAGGCAACTGCTGCTGGCGGAACGTGATGGCAAGATCATTGCGCTGGCCCGGCATTGGTGGATGGAGTTACGTGATGGCACGCAACTGTACCTGCACACGCACGCCGTTTTGCCAGAGTATCGGGGTCAAGGTCTGGAACAAGCCTTGCTGCACTACAACGAGCACTGCCTACGAGCACTGGCCGAACAACGCCAGCGGGTCGGAGTGACAGTGCAGTTGCACCGGCTGGCCTGGTCGGACTTTGTGCAAGACTCTGAGGCAGCAACGATTGCCTTGCTGGAGCGCGAAGGCTACCAGCCGATCCGCTACGTCTTTGATATGATGCGTGCCGAGCTTTCAGAACTTCCGCCTGCACCGTTGCCGGTTGCTTTCCAGCTCCGCCCCATTGAGCCAGATCACTATCATGCCCTCTATGTAGCCTACAAAGAGGCGTTTGCTGATGCGTTTGATAGCACACCTCCCTCGGAAGAGGACTATCAGCGCTGGATCAAACGTCCTGGTTTGCAATTTCCTGAAACTCTGCCAGGTCGCCTGGCAGGGGGACCTGGTTGCGGGGATGGTGCTCTGCTCTCTCAAGCAAGAGAACACGCGCACTGAACGGCAACCTGGACGGGTCGAACATGTTTGTGTGCTTCCTGCTTGGAGAGGATGCGGTCTGGCAACGGCGTTGCTCGTCCAAGCGCTCACGGCGCTCAGAGAGCAGGGAATGACCGAAGCGATTCTCATGGTTGATACGCAAAATGCGCACGGTGCGCTCCGCCTGTATGAAAAGATCGGGTTTCGCCCGATCCGACGACGTGCCCTCTACGACAAGCCATTGGAGTGAGCAGCGCATCACCTGCATTTGCCACTGTGACCACCAAAGCGAGACTCCGCTGAAGTGGCTCATTTTGTTACGAACATTTTAGGCCAGACTGGCGGATGGTGGGAAAGGTTTCTGATGGACACTTATGTGTTGCCTGAAAGAACTGCGCAGGTATGTTCGTCCCCTTTGGCTCGTATTTTGATTCCTGAAAACACGTGTGCGTAAGCACGAGGGAGAACAAAGGGCGAGCGGTGCGTGCACACTGCGCTCCTCGCTACCGTTTGGTCCAAGTTGTTCCTTGCCTGATCCACAGCGGGCCTTTGTTCGCACGTGCAATGCGCAGTGGCGTATGAGGGGGATAGAGAACGAGTTCGCCCCGAATCGTCGCCTTTCTGGCTGCTCCGCACGCCGGACACTGGAGTTTCTCCACTCCTGTCGCTCGGATCGTGCTGGCTGAAGCTCTACGACGGTCCCAGACAAAGGACAGTTCTCCGTACTCCCTTTGTCTTGGGGTTCTCCCACTTCAAGACGGACAGGCTGTTGTTCGCCAACACGAGACTTCTGCTGATGAGGAGTCGCTTCTCCTGGCAGGGTTTGCACGTCTTCTCCTGGCAGGGTTTGAACAGGCTCGCGGATCACCTCCTGGTCCATCTTCATCCCCAAAAGCGCCCACAAATGTTGTTGGCGACTTGCTGTGTAATGCAATTCTTGCTCCCCTGCCGCCGCTTCTAGTGCCATACTCTCGCATTGGGCAATCGGAAGCGCACATTCCTGGATACATTCCAGGAGCAGTTCACTCTGTCCAGTAGCGAGACTTGTAGCCAGCGCGCGCACGAGCCAGTCTTTCAAGACGCCAATACAGGATACTTGATCATCAAGGGGGTACGTATTTTTGCACTCGCCTCTTGCGGGTAAAACTGGAATGGACGTTGAAGAGAGGCAGAAAGGCGTAAGCGGCCAGTGGCCCAAACTGGCTAGTTCTTCAACTCCAAAGAGAGCGATGTTACTCTTGTCAGGACAAACCGACATAGAAATTAAGGGAGGGAAACACACTACAAAAAGGCGGTCGTCATGCCTGTGCGCAAACGGAAGCGAAGATCCCGCACCCACGATTGGCAAGAGATCAAGCAACAGACGCTCTGGCCGGAACAAGAGCAATATGAGCGGATACGCCCACTCGTACTTTTCGGGGAGACGGCAGCCGAGCGTGCCAAAGAAAGAAGAGTAATCGACTCCCATGTCCATCGGAGATACCAAGCCGAAGGATGCTTGACCCATATTTGTAGCTTTGCAAAGAAAGCTTGTTCCAGCTAACAAAACTGAGTAATATTCAGGGTAGAGAGGATTTCGCGTTTTTCTGATCCGCGCACCAGCTTCCCGTTTTTGTCTATGAGTTGAGCAAGTTTGAGCACTATGGAGGAAACACGTTCATGATAACACCATTGCGTGATGGCGAGGCGTTCATTCGCACGATAGTCCTGGAGCAGTGGCACCTCGAAGTGACAGGCGTCCATTTCATCCCCATTGGCAACTCCGCCTACTCCTACCGGGTGGAGGTGGGGTCAGGTAGCAGCTATTACCTCAAGGTCGTTGACCAACGGATGGCTACTGGACGGAGAACAGCAACTCATATGGAGTTTTCGCTCCCGCTCCAGCATTTTGTCTCCAATCTGCATCTTGCAGAGATGAACGCACCGCTTCCCCAGCAGACCATCACAGGAGCACTGTATGCCATCTCTGAGCCATTCCTCATTGCTCTCTACACCTTCATCCACGGCGAGACGCTGGCTTCCGCCTATCCCATGTCTTCGATGTTGGTCAGGCAAATCAGCCGGACATTGGCAGCCTTGCACGCCGTCAAGCTTCCCGAAGTCCTCCGGCAGCGAGTCCCCAAGGATAGTCTCACTGCTCCATTCGATGCAGATTTACTCACCGATTTGGCAGCCCTCGAAAACCTCTCCTCTGGGAGCCCTCGGTTTCTGCAACGACTTCGTGAAGTGATCTGGCCGCGACGAGAGCAGATCCGAGCATTTCTGGCCCATTGCTCCGAGTATGCAACGAAGGCGTCTCAGACCCCTGTGGCGTCAGTCGCCTGTCACGGGGATGCCTGGGGAGGCAATATGATTCTCTCTCCGTCAGGTCAACTGACCCTCCTTGATTGGGAGTCGGCAGTGATAGCCCCTCCAGAGCGGGATGCCTTTCTCTACATGGGCTTTATTGGGCCAGACTTCACTGCATTCGATGCTGGCTACCGGATGATCCACAAAAAGCCGATGCAGTGGCATGTAGCCTGGCTGGCCTACTATGCCTATCGTCTCCAATTGAGAAACCTGGCGCAATGGCTACACAATCTTCTTCGTGAGCCATTTGACGAGGTGCAACGTCACAATGACGTGATGATGATTGAGCACCACTGCTTGGACCGATTGGAACGCGTGGAACGAACCGCTACAGAATTGATGGCGTGTAGTACTGATGGACGTATCTGAGGAAAGTTTTTGGTCTTTCCCATCTACCATTTTTTGCAAGGGATGCTTTCAATATGTGTCAAGCATCCGAGAGGCTTGGTCTGGGAGGTGCGTCTTCGAGGTCACACGCACCAGTTGGGCACAGCTTCGGTCGTTCAATGGTCACGGCGTCCACCGGATGCCAGCGCGGAAGCCCTCGAAGCTGGACCAGCAATTGTCCACGGCTTTGTCGAGCCGCCATCACTTGCGCCACTCCCCATTTGACCCGTGTACACGGATGGTACGCCTGCTCCCACAGCGCGGTCTTGATCTCTTCAAGATCCGTTGATCGCATCTGTCCCTCCTTGTTCGTCGTTGCACTCGGCCTTTTGTGTGGTGAGCACAAAGAACTGATGGTACGGAGCAGGCGGGCGGAAAAACGTGTAGAGGTCGACTTGAATCTCAATAGCGAGCGTGGCGGCGCAGGCGGCATGAAAGACCACAAACCCGGCATCATCTGAGAGAATGAGGGGATAGGCTCGAAGCGGTTTCCGATAGTATGGACATCGTTTTGAGAGACTCTTAATCCTTGCCGCGAGCCGGTGTTCGTCGTTCACGATGAGCATGATATTCTTCCTCTCTTTCGATCTGTCACCTACGCGTGTCGTAGGATATCTGCGAGAAAGTATACCAGCCTAACTTGATGTTCTTACTCGTTCAGACGGACGATTTTGCCGCAATCAACGAGTGCCCAAATACGTACCCCCCTCGTGATCAAGTATCGACAAGCATTATCATTATGATAAATCGGTTCCTTCCCTGCTTGAGGTTCTCTGCCCGTTTCGGACCTCACATTGACTGGTTTTCTTTCCCTTCATCATGAACCCCGAGACACCTCGCCGTAACATACTGAGTCTTCCGAGATTTTGATGAAGAATATTCGTTCTTTCAGAGATACGCTCTTCATAGCTGCCCGGTAGAACACTGCCGGATGGCTTCGCCTATCCTTCTGATTTCAATCCACGAGACTGATTGATCTCCCAGAGGTTGCCTTCGGGATCGACAAAGTGCGCCGTGCGTAATCCCCAACGCTGGTTGGTTGGGGGTCTGACAAACGTGACGCCCTTCCCTTTGAGTTCCTCGTAAGCGGCATCAACATCTGCCACACCAGCAGCCAGAAGCCCGCGTGGCCCTCCCTCGATCTTGAGCGAATTTCTCGGCGTCCCTATCAGGTCTGCGGCTCCTTCCGGTGAGAGCAAGATCAAGTACAGTCCCTCTTGCAGAAGAAAACTGGCAGATTGAGCATCGCTCCCTTGATACGCAAGGTTGAACGTATCCCGATAAAATGCCGTACATGTGGCCAGGTCGTGGACGAACAAGACAATCGCTTCAATTTTGTGAATCATGGTTTCCTCCTCTTCTTTCTTTATCGAGTCATGCACCTCTCCGCTTGTTCAAGGCGGAGCGCGTCGGTGTTCGACAAGGAGTAGTGTAGCATAGGAGGTGGGACAAAACTTCTCGAATCCTGCTCTCCCTCACCCACAGTCAGCTCCTATTCCCAGAAAAGATTCGGCAAGCCAAGCGCGTGCACGGGGATACCAGCTCTAAAACAGGTGCGCACAGGGAGGGAGAAAGGCCCTTTCTCTCTCCCTGTGCATATCCATTGATTGCCATCTGACCTGACTACCGCAAAGAACGGTAGAAAGCCCGCAGGTCTTCTACCAGCAGTTCTGGTTCCTCTAGAGCAGGGAAATGCCCACCTCGTGGCATCTCTGTCCAACGCTCGATACGCAGGGTACGCTCCGCAAGGGCACGCGGAGCAGGAGTATCTTTGGGGAAGAGAGCTACTGCTACTGGAACCTCAACGCGCTGCCCCGTTTTGAGGGATGGCGCGTGGCTTTCCTCATAGTAGAAGCGAAGCGAGGAATTGATCGTTTGAGTCACCCAATAGATCATGATGTTGGTAAGCAGTTCATCTTTCGTATACTTACGCTCAAGAGCACCATCGATGTCGCTCCACCCATAAAATTTTTCGATGATCCAGGCAGCAAGCCCGACAGGCGAATCGGAGAGGCCATAGCCCAACGTTTGTGGCTTGGTTGACTGGATCATGACATATCCACCCTCTTGAAAGAATATCTGCTGTTTCACTCTCAGGTACTCTTGCTCGACGGGTGTCAGGCTCGCTGGGTCAAGGTTCATGGTGGCCTGAAAGCCAATGTCGGTCAGATGGATGCCGATGACCGACGCGGGATTATTAAGCGCCAGGAGTTGGGAGATGGGGCTGCCCCAATCCCCACCAGCCGCAGCATAGCGCTGGTAGCCGAGCACGTCTTGCATCAAACTGGCCCACAACTCCGCCGTCTGCCTCACCGTTCCGCCTGGCTTTCGCACTGGATCAGAGAAACCAAAACCAGGAAGGGAGGGAACAATCACATCAAAAGAGTCAGCCGCATTGCCTCCGAAGCTTTCCGGGTCGGTGAGCATGGGAATGATCTTATGCATGCGGTAGAACGAATCGGGCCAGCCATGAGTGAGGATGATTGGCAGTGGATTCGGTCCTTTGCCCCGCTCATGGATAAAATGAATGCTCAAGCCATCGAGCTCTGTGCGAAACTGCGTGTACCTGTTGAGTGTCGCCTCTTGCTTGCGCCAATCGTATTCGTGCTGCCAGTAGGCCACCAGACTCTTGAGATAGTCCAGATTCGTGCCATAGCTCCAGCCTGCTCCTTCGACCTCATCGGGCCAGCGCGTGCGAGCTAAGCGCTCACGCAAATCGTTAAGGGTGGACTGAGGGATGGCTATTTTGAATGGTTGAATATTCATGTGTCTCTTTCTCCTTTTCTTTGCATAAAGAGATTGTAGCACTAAATGAGGACAAAATCGGCCCCGTTCAGACGGGGCCGAAATTACTGGCTCTGTAGTGGTAAGGGCCTGATATTGGCTGTACTTCCACCATCGATTGCGATCTCTGTTCCCACAACGAAGGAGGAGTCCGATTCGGCAAGCATCCTGGAGCCCGTGATGCCTGCATTTAAGTAGTGTGCCTGGTCAATGGTGTGGGAATTGAGTGAATAGACAATAGTCTCAACCTCTGCTAGACTATTTGCAAGCGGAATTGAATTCTTTTATTATGAGAGTGTGAGTGGCTGCTAGTAAGCTACATTCACACTTACTTTTTTTACTACTCGTCGTTTTCTGTATACACTATTGAAAGCGACGGAATACGTATCAGGGAGTGATACAATGCAGCGCAGACAGCACAGAGAAGTAGTCCAACTCAATATCCGGCGCATCGAAAAAGAAGATGCGGAGCGGCTCGGCGCTTTATACAGACAGCTTGGGTATTCTGTTACAATCGAGCAGCTTCATGGCCGCCTGAATATCTTGTCTCCAGCCAAAGAGGAGCACGCCCTCTATCTGGCTGAACTTCCTGACGGTGAGCTTGCAGGCTGGATACATGCCTCCGTTGGTATGGCTCTTTATATTGATCCGGTTGTATATGTGAGAGAGCTGGTGGTTGATCGTGAGATGCACTCTGTTGGTGCGGAGCAGGCCCTGTTGCAGGCCATTGAGCAATGGGCGCGGGAGCGTGCGTGTTCGGCTATCTATCTCTGGTCAGAGGCATTACAGCAGAAAGATCCTCACTTTTATCATGGTTTTGGCTATTCTGCGCAACCCTCGCAGATTCTGCGAAAATTACTGACTGCACCAGATTCACGTATCCTACATTAATTGTAGCTATCCAAGAAAAGAGGAAATTGGCAGTGTCTCAGACGATTGCGTATTTAGATTGCCATTCAGGGATAAGCGGAAATATGTTTTTGGGGGCGATGCTGGATGCAGGCCTACCCTTTGCTACGCTCCAGGAGACGCTTCAGGCATTGCCTCTTGATGGCTATACTTTAAAATATGAACCGTTTCTGGATCATGGCATTACCGGAACACATTTCGATGTGATTGTTACCGATCAGACGCAACCTGTACGCGGTTTTCGCGAGATTGTCGATCTTTTACGGCTCTCGACCCTCTCGCCACAGGTACGCGAGAATACCATCGAGATCTTTCGTGTGTTGGGAGAAGCGGAATCTCGGATTCATGGTGTTACTCTGGACGAGGTACACTTTCACGAAGTAGGAGCGATAGATGCCATTATCGATATTACCGGGGCCGCTATTGCCGTTGAAGCCCTCGGCATCAGCCAGCTCTATGCCTCGCCGCTCCCTTTAACCCGTGGGCATATGCAGATGGCACATGGCGTGATGCCCTTACCCGCACCTGCGACTCTGGAGATTCTGAGCAAAGTCCAGGCCCCGTGGCTCCCCTGCCCTCTGGAGATAGAGCTGGTCACGCCAACCGGGGCGGCTATTCTGGCCACGCTTGCCCGCTTTGAGATGCCCGCAATTGTCATAGAGAAGATTGGCTATGGCTTTGGTACAAAACGCCTGACATGGCCCAATTGCGTACGCGCCTTTCTGGGTCACGCCTACCTTTCTGGGACGATACAGCAGAACAGGCATGAACCTGCTCATAATCACGAGCATTCTCATGCACATAGTCACTAAGGTGAAGCAGAGAATCAAAAAAAGTGGAGAGCGTCTAAGAATGTAGCTCTCTACTCTTTTGGTAGCGTTCGCCCGTTGTGTTTGAACAGATCGCGCCAGTGCTGTTCTTCCATCTCAACATTAAATTTTTTTGCCGCCTGTTGAATACGCTGCCAAGCCTCGTCGCGCTCTTTATTGGAGACACCTTCCACCTGGTCGAAACGTGCTATGGCTTCTTGCACGTGCCGTGCATCAAGCAGTGGCTCTTTGCGCTCACGAGGAAAAGCAAAATTACTTTCCGGCAAAGCATCGCGTTCTTTTGAGGATAGTTTTGTCATCTATAGTCCCTCCTCAAAAGAACACGTTTATGCACCTGCATAAGTGACAAGTAGATCAGAGAGGTAGCCAAGCAGAAAGCCTGCGAGCAGGCCCCACATCATCAACTGCTGCATATCTTTATAGCGCCGTGCCCCGCCAATCAACTCGATAACCACATACAGAATCGCGCCCGCCGCGAGGGCCAGGCAGAAGATAAAGAGCTCTGTTGAATGGAAAACGGTGCCTATAACGGTGCCTATGAAAGTCGGACCACCACCGATAAGACCCAGGAGCAGAATAAATTTCCAGGTCACTTTTTGTCCGGTCAAGGGACCTGCGATGCCGAAGCCTTCGGTCATATTGTGGAGTCCAAAGCCGATGAGCAGAACTGTCGCAAGCTGCAATGCTCCTGCCGCCGCCGATTGGCCGATAGCCAGTCCTTCTGAAAGATTATGAAGTCCGATGCCGACGGCAATCAGAAAGGCCAGCATATGGGCGGGTGGCTCCTGGGAAACGGGTGTGGCAACCACCGCCTCGGCTATCGCGACGGCGGACGCGCCTGAGCCAGAACCATTGCGCTCGACGTTGCCGCGTTCCACACGGGTTGAACTGCTTTGTCGTACCTCTTCCGCTACAACTTCTGTGATGGTCCGGTTGCGGATACGGCGCAAAAACCATTTCTGGAAAGTTACCAGACCAATCAGACCAAGAATCAGGCCGACAATAACGAGCAGGACATCAAAGAAGAGTTCGGGTGCGCCCTGGCGGTGTGTGCTCAGCTCTCCTATTAAGTTGTTGATTGGTTCGGTTGCTTTGCCAATGACATCATAGAAGAGAAAAATCAGAATGCCAGTTGCCAGCATATTCAAGAAAAGTTTCGTTGCCTGGGGGAGACGTTTTAGGAAAGCGAATGGCAGGCCGAGATAAATTGTCAGGCCCGCGAAAGCTCCTAACAAGAAAAGCGTTCCAGTAGCCACGGTAAATAGATCCTTTCACTGCTCCTCCAAAGATTTTTTCCTGGAGAGAGAAGCACCTGACCTCGGCGTCTTCATCCACACGAGCATCAATCATTAACATAAAATCAGAAGGGATATTAGTTGTGCCTGCGCAGGAGAGGTTAGGTAATGCTAATATCCTAGTTGGCTAGTCAGATATTAGCATGGCAAGAAAAGCTTTGTCAAGATTGACGCCAGGGAAAAGGACCTTTTTTTGCGTTCTGGATCTTTCTTATTCAGGCTCACTCGCACTTTTCCTGGTTTTTATCCAACCTCATTGCTGGCAAATAATGAGAATATGGCTCTTTATACTATGATGTATCATGATATTTTGCATATTTACGAGTAATTTACAAATCAGGACGGTTCCTTACCTCTTTTGGTTAGATAATGAGGAAAAATAGTTACCAGCAACAGAGGAGATTGATCATGTCAGAACCATTTCAACCCGCCAATAAAGCTGAATTATTGAGCCACATCCAGGCTGAGTATGAACGCTTCGAGGCTCTACTGGCTTCTTTAAAAGAAGAACAGATGACAATCCCAGGAGTGAATGGAATCTGGTCTGTCAAGGATAATCTAGCTCATCTCACTGTCTGGCAAGATTACCAGACAACCCGACTCCAGGGAGTACTCAATGGAGTAGAGCCACCCGATCCTACACCAGGCCTTGAAGATGAAGATGCCCAAAACGAATATTACTATCAACAATTCAAAGACCAACCTCTGCCAGAGGTGCTCGCAAGGTTTCGCACATCCTATCAACGTGTTATGGCGGCTACAGAGTCTCTCAGTTGGGGGGCCCTCAATGCTCCCTTCCCCTGGTACAACAATGACGTGACTGCGGGAGCCTATACCCTGGGCAACACTTCGGAACATTATAAAGAGCACGGTGGACTAATTCGGCAATGGTTGGAGAAGCAGTAAGCCTGTAAGGCGAATATGAAATGTGTTCAGAGCAGAAGAGTTGTGAACCCTACAGCATCTGGTAAAAAGCTTGAGCTATTGTGTCGTTTGGAGCTGTCTCATCCAGTAGGAGATGTCGGGGAACACCGGTGAAATAAAAGGAGCAGAGACGGCCCATGCAAAAAGCCGGGTGGCAAAGTTTGAAATTTCGCCACCCGGCTTTGCCATTCGCCGCCAGGTCTATGATACGTTCGCAATAGGCGTCGCAATATACCATTCATTGCCAAATGGGTCTTTCACACCTGCCATACGATCTCCATGTGAACGCACTGTTGGCTGCATTAGCACAGATGCCCCGGCCTCGATGGCGCGCTGATAGACCGCGTCGACATCCTCCACGTAGACATGGAGCATGGCGGTCATCGGTTCTTCGAGGGTGGGACCACCGCCGATCATGAGCATGGAATCACCAAGTATGAGCTCTACATGCAAGCCACCTGCGTCCCCAGGCCCATGGGAGCGCTCTTTGGCTCCAAACACGCCTTTGACAAATGCAACCAGCGCTTCTACCTCTCGAAGTGTCAGGTAGGGCGTAATGGTGTGATAGCCTTCCGGTGGGGTTTTCATTGCCATGATATTCTCCTTCTCTCACAGAACGTGCAGAGATATCCTTCCATGTAACCAGAAGCTCAGTGGAGTGTTCTGGCTTGTTTCTCTCTCCGCCAATCTATGGTAAGTCAACAGGCAGTGATCTGTCTTGTAAAAATATGACCTCAGTCGAGAAGCGGAACATGACTGCGAAACTCGCCCCGTTGTGCAAGATAGGTGCGCGGTGTCAGTCCGCAAAACGCTTGAAAATCATGGATAAAATGCGCCTGATCATAGTATCCACAGCTCAAAGCAATCTCTGCCCAAACGATCTGCTCCCCCTTTTCGACCAGACGCAGCACCTCTTGAAAACGGTTGACACGAGCGAATTGTTTCGGCGTCAGCCCAACAGCTTCATGAAAGATCTGGATAAAATGCCGCGAACTGAGGCCCGTCTGCTCAACAACCTCGGAAATGGTCTGTGTGGTCTGAAGGGAGCCGAGCGCGAAGGTCAGTGCGGGCCGCCAGAGTAGCGGTCGTTTTGCTCGCGTCAGGAGCCATTGCTCAAGGATGGAGAAACGTGTCTGCGGGGCATCAACGGAAGTCAAGCGATCTCGCAGCTCAAGAGCTGGTAATCCCCACAGCGTTTCCAAAGAAACATGCTTGTTCTGCAGTTCATCTGTAGGTACAGGGAGAAACGGGGCAGCTCCCCCCGGCTTAAAAGCCACACCGATCATTGAGGACAGGCAACTCGTATCAATGACGAAGAAGGTGGAATACGGTCCGCTGATCACACCCGCGCGAAAGCTGTGGAGCTTGTTGGCATCCTGTCGGTCATAAACGCTTACCACATCTTCACGCAAGTTGATGACTAGCTCAACCGAGCCATTTGGCAAGCGACGTTCTCTGGCGTGCAGAAGCGGAGTCGTGCTTTCATACAACCAGAGGCTCTCGACAAAATCGGCGAGAGGCGCTCGTGGCACATAGGTAGAGTAGATGCTCATAAGCAGTTGCTCCTCATTTGACCCATCAATCCCTCCCAGCCAGCTTCTCTGCGGCGGAGAAATACCCGCAATGTCGAAACCAGCCTTGTGCATTCTGTGCTCTCACCGTCTGTAATGCTTGAGCAATGGATTGCCACATTCATCGATAACGACCAGTTTGGTAGCATCAAGGCGTGTCCATTGCTCACGCCATTCGGCTTGCGCTTCTTCGCCTCGTTCCGCCGCCCTAAGGTCTTCTTTTTGCGCGTCCAACCAACTTTCCGGATTGCCTGGCTCATGGTGCTCGTGCTGTCAGCTAAGCAGTCAGTTACCTATAAATTTCGTATAGACATAAATCTGCTGCGGCATTTATCCATGTTTGGCGAGAAAACCACGCGCGTCTTCAGCTTCGTCAATGAATCGCCGGACCCACTCTTGTTCTTTCGAGCAAGAGCAGATCCATTGACTCAAGAAACTCTGCTTGCGCAGGTGATGCGTATCTCTTCACTGTGACCACGAAGAGAATCCGACTTCATCTCGACAACGTTAGAAAGGCTTTTGCGCTTGGAGCACCGGCCCTTTCCTCAAGCCTACTTAACTCCAAACGATAGAGCGACGGTCTGATGCGTCAACCGAGGGTATCATGACCAATCTAACGGAGCGCGCATTTCTGCGGCTGAGTCTGGTGAACGTAGGCTTCTCACGAAGCCACTGAGTCTTTAGCTCAGTGGTCGTTCACAGTTGAACTTTGTCCTGTAATAAGATACTATGCTTTTAAGTGGAGTACAACCCCAATATAGTGAGGAACTACGCGAATTGGTGACATAATAGCAATAACTACTTGAGCGACTGAAGAAATGAGAGTATTAGCTTATGCCAAATCATGACTCACTTTTTACTATACGAGGGCAGACTGCCGTTATCACCGGGGGAGGCGGGGTGCTGGGGAGCGCGCTGGCGCTGGCGCTGGCGGATGCGGGGGCGCGGGTTGCTGTGATGAGTCTGCATGATACTTCTGCGGCTAAGGTGGTTGAGGCGATACGGGCGGCGGGCGGTGATGCTATCGGGATTGGTTGTGATGTAATGGATCGCGCCGCGCTTGAGCAGGCCCATGAAAAGATCTTGAGCAGTTTCGGTCCGGTAGATATTTTGATCAATGGTGCTGGTGGCAACCAGCCGCTTGCATCGACGAATGCGGAGCGATCCTTCTTTGACCTGGATGAGCAAGCGGTAGACAGGGTTTTCAGACTGAATTTCACCGGGACGTTTCTCTCCTCGCAAGTATTTGGACAGGGTATGACGAAGAAGGGATCGGGCTGTATTGTGAATATTGCCTCGATGAATGCTGTACGCCCTTTGACACGCATCCCTGCTTATAGTGCCGCAAAAGCCGCGATTGCCAATTTTACCCAATGGCTGGCTGTGCATATGGCCCAGGAATATAGCTCTCACATCCGCGTAAACGCCATTGCCCCCGGATTTTTCCTCACAGAGCAGAATCGTTTCTTGCTGACAGAAGCTGAGACAGGTGCTCTAACTGCACGAGGACAGGCTATTTTGAATCATACACCGATGAGCCGCTTCGGCGTACCAGATGACCTGGTTGGCACGCTCTTATGGCTGGTAAGTCCCGCTTCAACCTTTGTGACTGGAACAGTGATTCCTGTCGATGGCGGATTTTCAGCGTTTAGTGGTGTCTAAGCATCTCACATTAGAACAATCAGAAGGGAAAAAGCATGTACTATCTCGCGCAAGTAAATATCGCCCGTATGGTAGCACCCCTCCATGACCCACTGATGGCGGATTTCGTCGCCGGACTTGCTCCCGTGAACGCTCTGGCAGATGCGAGTCCTGGCTTTATCTGGCGTCTGCAAACATCAGCGGGCGATGCTACTTCTCTTCAGCCCTATGAAGATGAATTGATACTTTTCAATATGTCAGTCTGGGCCTCTTTGGACGCGTATTCCTCGTATGTCTATGCAAGCGAGGGTTTGCATCGTGAGTTTTTGAAACAGCGGCGGCGCTGGTTCCAACGTTTCGATGGTCCCTATACGACGCTCTGGTGGGTGCCGCAGGGGCATATTCCTGCGGTTAAGGAGGCCAAAGAGCGCCTGGAGCATCTGCGTGTGCATGGCGAATCGGCCCACGCATTTTCTCTGAAAAAGCCCTTTCCCGCTCCGGACGCCAGTAACGCCCCGCTGACGCAACAACCAGACTTCTGCCAGGTATGATTTTGTTGACGGGTAGAGTGGCTGTCTTGCCTACTCTACCGTCTGGTTAGCCAGCTCATTGACAATCCTATCAAGTTCTTGACGGGCCTGTGCGCTCTCGCCGATTAAGATAAGCCCCATCGGATTGTGCGTCATGCGGCTAATGATTCTAATGCCTGACTGACTTAACGCCTCATCTTGCTCGCTCAGGCCTGTGCGGACCAGGGCCGGATCGAGATGTGTGGGCAGCAGATGCTTATCAATTGTGAAGATGCCCTCGCGAATAACATCGCGCATTGCGGCAACGGTTGGTACACGCTGGCTGGCGTACAGAACCGTGAGAATCGCATCGGTATAATTCGTCCAACGCGGGTTACATTCTGCAAGATAAGGGAGCTGAGGACGCTGAAGTTGCTGTTGAAGACGGCGCTCTAATGGCCCCGGCAGCATAATATCCAGATTGGCAATGCCGCGAATCTCATTGAAATCAACCTGGCACCTGGTCGCTGCCGCTTGCAAAAACTTCGTAAAGAAACGTTCGGTCTCGTCCTCGCCGTTCTCCTGGAGACGACTCAGGTACGCATTTTTCGGGAGGTAGCTACTTGTTCCCACGCACGCCTTGCTCCCCTCAAGCTGTAACTGACCATTCCAGCCAAGTGAAGCCACCTGCCCATTGAGCAGGACCAGCGACATTCCCGGTGAATCTTCCAGATCCAGAAAACGACTGACGACGATGCGCTCTTCTTTGGCCGTATTCATCGTTGAAAGGAGATGACTCTGGGCTATCGTCAGCGCACTTTCCCAGTCTGTTGCCGTAATCGGATGGAGCGAATCTCCATCCTGCACAATCGTAATCTGTGCGCCCTCCATTGTCAGCAGACTACAACCATAGTTCCCATCGGACTCTGCGCCCCGCAGCATTACCCCTAGTGGATAATCAGCCGCCAGTCCGGCCTGTTGATAGAGCGCTTCGATCTGCTGAAGCAGCGAAAGTGTCGCTGGTAAGAGATGATGAACAGAGACAATAACATATTCAGGAAGCAGGAATCCAGGGAGTTGCAGCTCGGCGGCGAACTCGTAAAAGCGAGCTTTGTTCTTCAGAAGATCAACCATGTCCGGAGGCAATCCCCAGACCTCTGTATCTTTCAAGGCTGCCTGAATTGCCTGCTCAGTTTCAGGGACGCGAATATAAGGAACGACCAGCGTCTTCTGTCCCGGTTGTCCATCTTGTAATTGTGCCAATTCAGCAAAACTGATGGCATGTAGATCCCGTTGAAAAAGCCGGGCTAAATAAGCCACCTGCTCTTCAACGGCGGGCGAAGGCGACTCCACCAGGAGAAACGCCTGCTCTGCATTGAGTGGAATATGTCCACAGCGTTCACCATAATGGGCTTCAATTTTTTCTATCGTTATCTCGTCCGAAGCCCGTAACACCCCATGTCCAACATTATGAAAACCAGCACCAAATGTAAATGTAGAATTAGTTGTATCACTAAAGAGATGTATATACTCTATTCCCATAAACCTGTCCTCTTTTACCGCCTCTATGCGAAAGTACTATTCCTCATCGAAATGTTTCTCGATGGATTAAAAATACCTCTACAATATAACACGTGCCTGGATAGAAAAGCGTTGCATAGAGAGAAGATAGCCATACTATCTTCACGGAAGTAAGCGGTAAGGATGTGACATAATAAATGTATGTACACGTTTTGAACTATCAATCGTGATAGAGTAGAGCTTGTCCTCGCCTGATTGTGATGCTTGATTGATTGGTTTTAAACCATCGGAAAGAGGCACTATGAAAGTAGCATTTAGTACACTTGGTTGCCCTAAGTGGTCAGCCGAGCAGGTTATAGAGCACGCAGTACATATGGGCTATGACGGTCTGGAGTTGCGCTTGTTGGATGGGCAGATTATTGATCCTGTGCGGGATGCTGCGCGCGTTGCGGAAGTTGTGCGTGAGAGCAGGGCACGCGGCCTGGATGTTTGCGCCCTGGATACCTCCTGCCGTTTCAATATTCCCGATGCGCTGGAAAGAGAGCGTCAGGAAGCCGATCTAGGAGATTGGATACGCCTCGCGGAAGAGGTCCAGGTCCCCATTCTCCGCGTGTTTGGTGGTCCTGTCCCGGCTGATACACACTCCACAGAAGAGGAAGAGAATGCCTGGGTTATCGAGGCATTGAAGCGTGTCGCGCCCCATGCTGAGCAGGCAAAAATTACTGTAGCGCTGGAGACGCATGATGCTTTCTCTTCAGCACGCCGCGTTGCTCGCGTCCTGGATGCTGTCGATTCAGCGTACATTGCAGCCCTCTGGGATAGCCACCATCCTTACCGCGTTGGTGAGAGTGCCCAGGAAGTCGTCGCAGCTCTGGGAGCGCGTATTGCTCATGTGCATGTGAAAGATGCACGCCGCAAGGGAGCGGATAGCAATGATTGGCAGCTTGTCCTTGTGGGAGAAGGGGAAGTACCCGTCAAAGAACAGCTCGCCGCTTTAGCGCAGCTTGGCTACAAGGGGTATGTCTCCGTTGAATGGGAGAAGCATTGGCATCCAGAGATAGAAGACGCAGAAATTGCCTTGCCACAGCACCTTGCCTGGCTCAAACAATTGCCATATTTTGCTTGACCAGAATCGAATTTTACCAAAAATTGCTTATTGGTCTTATTGGAAGGAATCGTTTATGAGCCAGTGGACAACTGACGCTATTCCCAACTTAGAAGGCCGCATCGCCCTGATTACCGGCGCAAATAGTGGGCTCGGCCTTGAAACTGCTCGCGTTCTGGTTGCTAAGGGTGCTCGTGTAATTATGGCCTGCCGCGATCTCGGTAAAGCCAGCGAAGCCCAGACCAGTATCAAGGCCGTCACGCCAGAGGCCCTGATCGATAGTATCCAGCTCGATCTGGCCTCGCTGGCCTCTGTGCGGTCCGTCGCCGCCCAGGTGCAGCAGCGTTACCAGCGACTTGATCTGCTTTTCAATAATGCAGGTGTCATGGCTATTCCCAGGAGAGATAGCGTAGATGGCTTTGAAATGCAGTTTGCCGTCAACTACCTCGGACATTTCGCGCTTACTGGCCAGCTTCTCCCATTGCTGCTAACGACGCTAAAGAGCCGCGTTATCACACTTACCAGCATTGCTCGCTCAGGTAAAGTGAACTTTGACGATCTTCAGGGCGAGCAGCACTATAAGCGTTGGGGTGCGTATGGGCAGAGCAAGACCGCTGACCTCCTCTTTGCGTTTGAGCTTCAGCATCGTCTCGCGCAAGCTGGGGCCAGCACGATCAGCGTCGCCGCTCATCCTGGTTATGCCAGTACAAACTTGCAGGCGACTAGTGCCGCCTCTGATCCGGCCCTCTATCGTTTCGGCATGAACGTCATGGGAGCAGTTTTAGCACAGAGTTCCTCTATGGGTGCCTTGCCACAATTGTATGCTGCCACCTCGCCAGGCATCCAGGGAGGCGAAGTAGTTGGTCCGAGCGGATTCTCACAGATGCGCGGTCTGCCAAAGGTGATTCAGGAGATACAAAAAGAGTATGACCATGAAGTCGCCGCGCGTTTATGGGAGATCTCTACCCAACTCACAGGTGTAGATTTTGCCGCTCTTAACGCATCACAGACTGCCTGATTTTCTCTACATGACGAAAAAATTGAATAGAGTATAAATCTAAGTTCTTTCTGCTTTGGGGAGAATTTTGTATAGTGCTGTGACTGCCTTTATTGACTCTGTTGGCGAATGACACAATGGATGGAAATGGGCCTATTTGTGATCCAAAAATGCCCTGCATGGCATGCAAAAAGCCACAAAAACGACCTTAGTTTGAGGACTTTCCACTCCCGATGTCATTCGCCAACAGAGTCTTTATTGGTTCGGTTTTTTATGATCAAACAACTTGAAATAAACTGTATAAGAGAAAAGTACTGTTTTGCAAATCTCCTGGAAAATAAGCGTGTCTATGGGTAGGAACAAAAGCGTATCAATGGACCTACATGATGACCAGGCATAGCTAAAATATGATCATTGAGTAACGGTCATATTTTATAGAGACGGCAGATACTAAAGAAGAGACTTCTTATAGTAGTATTTCAGGAGGATAAGATCGTATGCGAACACTGCGGCATTTAGGGGCATACACTAGTATGGTCCTACTGACTATTTTATTGGTAGCCTGTGGTGGTACAACCACTCAGTCTCCGGCAGCCACAACTAATCAAGGTGCAAAGTCAACAAACAACGGATATACTACGACCAAACAGAATACGAACGCCGGAACTCCGGCCACTAATACGATGCCCGCTGCTAATGCTACCGCTACAATGACTGGTAGCATGGATGGTATGAACCAGATGCAAGGGATTGCTATTACTCCTGATATGGGTGGCACTATGGCGGCGCTAATTCATACGGGAATAGCCAAGATTAATGGTACGGCAATAAATGTACTGATGACGCAGAAAGGCTTTGCGATCTATTACTATACTCCTGATACAGCATTCAAAGCCACCTGTGTCGCGGCCTGTGCACAAGACTGGCCTCCTGTTCTGGCTTCACAGGGGATGATGACGGTTTCAAGTTCTATGACCTTGCCTAAATTGTTGTCGGTGCATCAGACGGCGAATGGTGCTCAGGTCTTCTATGATGGGCATGCTCTCTACACCTATGCCGCAGATAAGCAGGCTAATAGTGCGCTAGGTCATGGCCAGGATATGCAATGGTATCTGGTCAACTATATGCAGAGTAATATGACAACCCCTGCAAACAATCCGATGCAAGGGGTTACGATTGTGCCTGGTATGGCTGGTACTATGATGGGCACATTCATTCATACGGGTGTTGCGGCAATTAATACTCACCAGGTGAGTGTGCTGATGACGCAGAATAACTTTGCGCTCTACTACTACAGAGCTGACACGGCATTCAAAGCCACCTGCACCGGTGACTGTGCAAAAGACTGGCCTCCGCTCCTGGCTCCTCAGGGGATGATGACGGTTTCAAGCTCTGTCACCTTACCCAAAATGTTGTCGGTGCATCAGACAGCGAATGGCGCTCAGGTCTTCTATGATGGCCATGCTCTCTATACCTATGCCGAAGATAAACAGGCTGGTACTGCGCTGGGCCGGGGCCAGGATATGCAATGGTATCTGGTCGGTTTCCTGTTGTAGTAAGTAAGAGGCGATGTGAAAGATGAACTCAGCGAGCCTGAGTTCATCTTTTTTAGCGGGCAAGTGGCCCTGTTGTCTCACGTTTTTCTCTATCCACAATTAGCTCAGGTTCGACTATTGCATGCTGCTTGTTTACGCGAATAACAAAGATCGTCACTACTACCGCCAGCGCATCGAGGACTGCACAGACAATCAAGGCATGAGCAAAGCCGCCGCTTAGCGCGTCCAACATCGACTGCCGAGCTTGAAGAAGAAGGGTGGTCTGTGCGGCTGAAATTGCGGTGATCGTCGCCAGCACCAGTCCCGAACCTACCTGTTGCGTTGTATTAAACAGACCGGAAGCCAGCCCTTGCTCCTCGTCGCTTACTCCATCTGTTGCTGCAATCACTACAGTTGAAAACGTCAGACCCATTCCCAGTCCAACCACCAGCAGACCTGGCATGAGCGTGAGCAGATAGCTGCCATGTGCCGAAAGACCCAGGAAAAGCAACATACCAACCACTGTTATGCTCAGCCCTGTAATCAGCATAGGCTTCACGCCAATGTTTGCTACCAGGCGGGAAGCGACATTGGAAAAGATCAGAATAACAAATGCTAGCGGTAAAAAGGCCAGTCCAGTTTCAATTGCTGAATAGCCCAGCACTTTTTGCATGTAGAGTGTCAGGACAAAAATGAGTGAACCGAAAGCTCCGGGCGCTAGAAAGCTAATAAGGTTGGCCCCCGTGATTGTACGCTGTTTGAAGATGCTCAAGCGCACCAGTGGTTCTTGTGAACGCAGCTCAACGAACAGAAATGCAGCCAGCAAGACCAGGGCAATCCCCAGCAGACCGAGAGTTGTATAGGAAGTCCAGCCGAGCGTATTGCCCTCTGCCAGCGTGTAGACCAGGACAACCAGTCCCGCCGTTACCAGGACCGCGCCCAGAACGTCGATCTGGCGATGTTCAGACTTCACGCGCCACTCTCTTATGAGTAGAGGAGTCAGGGCCAGAGCTAGAAAGCCAATCGGTACATTGACAAACATCACCCAACGCCAGCCGGGGCCAGCGGTAAGGATTCCACCGAGAATGGCACCAGCGGCAAAGCCGAAAGATGCCATTGTTCCAATCATGCCAAAGGCTTTATTTCTCTCTGGACCTTCAGCAAAGGTCGTCGTAATCAAAGAAAGCGTCGTAGGTGCAATCAGGGCCGCACCCAGCCCCTGGACGCCACGGGAAATAATTAACCAGACACCCGATAGTGCCAACCCACCTGCCAGCGAAGCTAGCGAGAAGAGGAAGAGTCCAGCCATAAAAAGCTTTCTTCTGCCATAAAGATCGCCCATGCGGCCACCAAGCAGCAAAAAGCCTCCAACAGTAAGCGAATAAGCGCTGATAATCCATTGCAGATTCTGTGTAGATAAGCCCAAATCTTTTTGCATAGAAGGCAGAGCAATATTTACGATAGAGAAATCAAGCACAACCATAAATTGGGCAACGCATAAAAGGGCCAGGGCCAATCCTTTACGGCGTCTCTCTGGCGCAGAAGAAACCATTGAACCTCCGAATAGAGTTATGACAGCAAAAACAAAGTAGGGAAAAAAAGAGCCTTTCTTCCCCTACGTAATAAGTGCTTAGACCGCCGTTTTATTCCCCGTCAGACCCTCATAAAATGATTTGGATTGGAAGAAGTGGCCTTTATCGCCGCTTGATAGATTAGTAGTTATCAATATAGTGTGGCGAAATGGAACTCATGTGAATAGTCATAAAGATGGGTCTTCAAGCCAATTCACAAGGACTTGTAAGTAATAGCTTCTCTCCATTCCAGGAAGTTGAAGCAGCGTAAAAGATTCCTCCCCAGTGTTCATTATGCTTGTCAAGAAATTCCCAGGTATGCCATGCCATTTGCTTATTACTTTCACCTCCTGTGCGTTGCCATCCTGCCTGCTCAAGTTGATGCGCATAATGATCCGCCAAAACAGAAAGGGCAATATCGTGCTTCATCTCTAGTGTTGCGGATGTGCTTGCACTTTCTGAGTTGCTACCACCGCTGCCGCCCTGCTGATGTCCGTCAGCGGGTCCTATTAGAAGTGGAATAAGCTCACTCACCCCCATAAAAATTTCGGATGACTGTCGGCAGGGGAGAGTTGCGGCTCCTCGTATCAATGTGCAACCTTACATCGATTTTTTCATTTTTGTTTTCTCCGCCGATAACAGAAATTCCCAATGCTGGACCGTGAAGGCCTTTACAGAATGTCGTGTAGAAAGTAGGGCGGGGAAAGGTATGGACAAAGCCGCCCTCACTCTGTCTTTGTCGGCGTTGAAAATCAGGCTCGGACCAGCCTGCTGCCTGCATTTGCTCTGTGTAGAAAGCGATGATTTCAGTTGGTGATTGATCCACATCGAGCAGAATCTGTATCTCTTCAGGACTATTTATCAGGCTGCCTACAATGTGAACCCCATCAGGCAGAGGGAGATTGAATGGGAGTGGATCAGGAAGTTTTCCGGCCAGGAGCTGTGGCTGTGGCTCCTCCTGAATATTAAAAGGCCGTGCGAGAAGACGTAGGGCAAGCGTGCGAAGCTGTGTCATGTTTTCTTCTGGCGTGGGGGTATCTGCTGTCATCGTAAAGTCTCCTTGTCATAATAAAGCAGATTTTATGGGAATAGACGAACTCTCTAACTATGCTCTTCCTTCTTTAGCATCTTGCAATGAGAGATTGGATAGGTAAATAGGGATTTTATAACGTAAAAAGATCTACGTTTATCTTACCAGGAGGATACGTAAAAAATCTATAGTAGCGTAGCAAAAGCAGAGATAGAAAATCCCTATAACAAGAAACGTTTTGTAGGGAGCAAAGGAAAAAAAGATGCCGTACATTCCAGAGCCAAATCCTATACAACTTTCGGCAATGTCTGAAATTAAAATCAAAGAGCAGGAACGAATAAGAGAGCGCAATCTGTCTTTAGAGAATACCTCTGATACTGCTCAAAGCAAACGACTGTCCAGAACTGCGTATGTGCTTATCCAGTTTGCTGTCATTTTCTTGATTATTCTTGCTATTGTTATTATGTATCATCTTCTCCATTAATGTTTTTGCTATACCTGCAATGCCATAACGAATTGTGTGTGGAGAGGGTAGAAAAAAAGCAACGAAAGAAGAGATACTACAGGCATGACCTCTTTCTGAAGAAGAGGTCGATCCTTTAGCTCAAATCCTAAGAAGGAGGAAAGTATGCCTGTACCTAAGAAAAAGCGTATCACACCAGAGAAGGTCGTTTCCACTTCGGAGTCCTCATCTCCATCGTTACCCGATCAACAAGAATTTCATCAGCATCTGCGCATCCTAGCTCAAAGTGCCGTTCGAGCGGTGATAGAAACCGTGATGTGTGAAGAGCTTGAAGCGGTCATTGGAGCCGCTTGGGGAGAGTGCACGCCCAAGCGCAAAGGCTACCGCAACGGCTCCTACACTCGTGACTTGATCACCTCAACAGGAAAACTTGAGGATGTGAAGGTTCCCCGAGATCGCGAAGGGCAGTTCCAGACGCAAGCCTTCGAGCGCTACAGCCGCTTTGAACCGCATATTGCAGAAGGACTCACTCAATGTTCGTGAGCGGAACCAGCACGCATAAGGTAGGAGAAGTGGCTCAAACGCTCATGGGAGTGGCTCCCAGCGCCAGTACTATCAGCCGCTTAAATCAGACGCTGACTGAGCAATTTGAAGCGTGGCGTGAACGCCCTCTGCAAGAACACTACCGGATTGTGTACCTGGATGGTGTGCATTTCAACATTCGTCATGGAAGTCAGGCGGATTCGACCATCATTTTAACTGCCTTAGGAATTGATCTGAGCGGCAATAAAGAGGTTTTGGCTCTGCGTGCGTGTGCGGAGGAAAGTAAGGATGGATGGGTAAGCCTCTTGCAGGATCTGCGAAGGCGAGGAGCAACCCAGATAGATGTCATCGTCACCGATGGTCATGAGGGCTTGATTGCTTCGGTGAAAGAACTCTTTTCGGCGACGCCTCGCCAGCGATGTCTGGTGCATAAACAGCGCAATGTGCTCAACGCTATTGCCAGGAGAGAGCGTGGAGAGGTTCAAAGAGAGTTGGTTGGCATCTGGGAACAAGCCAGCAAGCAGGAAGCGCTGATCCACCTGGCTGCCTTTAAAGCGAAGTATGCTCAGCGGTATCCTGAAGCGGTTCGAAGCTTGATAGAGGATGAAGAGCATCTCTTGACGTTCTACGATTTTCCCGCGAGCATGCATCGATACCTTCAAACAACCAATGCCATTGAAAGTCTCTTCAGCAATGTGCGGCAGCGCACCGATCAGATTGACGTGTTCACGACGGAGACCAGTTGCCTCACCATTGTCTGGGCAACGATCCAAGATATCCGTTTGCACAAAATCTCTCTCTGATGAACGAATAAGCTGAAGAACAAGAACAGAGAAGCAACCAACCAGCTTTAAAAATGGAGGTCGTTCAGGAGGGGTTATTTGTGTCTCTTTGTCAGGGAGGACAAACTCCCCATGATGACTTTTTCGCGATTTCATGGGGTTTTCTCGCGACAATGTTGTCAAATGGACGTGAAAATTCTCTCTTCTTAGATCCTCTGGACGAGCCGTGCATCGCTCATACACTGTTCGCTTAATTCCTGAGTATCTCTACACAGAAATCGAGATGCCATCATACCTGCATCTACATTCTGAAAATAAGATCCCCTTTCCTGGCTTATAACCAGCTTTGGGGCTGAAACTAGTGACTAAAAGAAACGTGCTATAAATATAACTATAATGGATACAAATACCTTGCACTTTTATTCAGCCCCGTGAACTTGCCTGTGAAAGGAATTCAAGATGCAAAAATTGCCTAATGCGTTTTCCATCTTCATAGCGAGCGCTATTCTCTTGTTTCTAGCAGGAATCACCATATTCTTAACGCCTGTTGCTCACGCTGCCGCTACCGTCGATCTGGCCTGTACTGGCACCAATAGTATCAATTATAGTCCGGGGATTACGCCAAATCCCCAATCTGTTACTGTGACAGAGCAAGGATCGCTGACCTCCTGTCTCGTCTCTAGCGATTCGACTCTGCCATCTGGTAGCTATACCTCCTCTGGCACAGGCCAGGTTTCCTGCGTCTTTGGCTCTGGGATAAGTGCTACTGCTACCTATCATTGGAAAAATAATAAGACCAGTACCGTAACCTATACATCTAATATCAATGTCAATCCTAATGGTGTTACCATCATAACTGATACAGGCATAATCACCGCTGGCGAATTTAAGGGTGATAACATCGTACAGACGGATACCTTTATCCCTACAACGCTCCCTGCTTGTACCGGCGCATCTGCCCTGACTGCGATCACCGGAACGCTGCAAATGACGGTAACGCATGGGTAAATCACTTCTTCTCCTTTAAAGAAGGGAAAAAACGCAAGAGAAAGAACACGTGTAAATTCTACATACGTTTTTTCTCTTTTTAAAATATACAAATAAGTAGACATATAGCTATAGAAATGTTAAGATAATAATGATCTAAGAAGCGAGAAGTTATATATAAAGCATAAATGCTATTGAAGAAAAAGCACGTGCCATAATGATATAGAGTGAGATGATTTTTGGAGGGAATTTCGTATGGAGGATTTGCAAGGAAGGCAACTGGGAAATTATCATCTTATTCGGCAACTGGGTCGTGGTTCTTTTGCTTACGTATATCTAGGTGAACATATCCATCTGGGAACGCAGGCCGCAATCAAGGTATTGCATGCCTCTTTAACAGAAGAAGACCAGGAACGATTTCTTAGTGAGGCACGTACTATTGCCCATTTAAGGCATCGTCACATCGTGCCAGTTTTTGATTATGGAGTGGAGAATAATGTTCCTTTTTTAATAATGGAATATGCCTCTAATGGCAATTTGCGTGAATATCTTCCTCGCAACACGTCGCTCCCTTCCAAGACTATTTTACCATTTGTAAAGCAAGTAGCTACAGCATTGCACTATGCACATGAGCAAAAATTGATTCATCGCGATGTAAAACCTGAAAATATGTTGTTGGGATATAACAATGAAGTATTGCTTAGCGATTTTGGTCTGGCTTTGATGGTATCTGAGTCGCGTATGCAAATCCAAACAATCAAGAAGTAACAAACACAGCAGGAACGGTTTTCTATATGGCTCCTGAGCAACTTCAGGGGCATCCTTGTTCTGCTAGCGATCAGTATTCTTTAGGTGTAGTTATTTATGAGTGGTTAGTTGGCCGGAAACCTTTTATTAGCGATAATGAGCTGGGTATTGTTATACAGCATCTCTCGACTAAGCCTGTGCCTTTAAGTGAAAGAATTGCTAGTATTTCCCCTGAAGTGGAACGGGTTGTCATGACTACACTTGCAAAAGATCCTAAAAAACGTTTCGAGAGTATGCAAGCTTTTGCAATAGCTTTTGAAGATGCAGTAGAGGCAAGTGCTAAATCTTTTGAGACTATTGCGATTTCGCCTATTGATCCCTTACAGATTGCTGATGCAACTGTTGCAGCTTCCTGGTCTCAGTTTTTCCCATCTCTTTTGATCGAAAAGTCTTTCTTCGTCCGCTTCTTTTGGCTCATGAGCCTGTTTCATCCCCTTTGACCGAGGAGCCCTCTTCGTTCCCTTTGGCTCATGAACCTGTTTCATCCTCTTTCATTGAAGAGTCTGTTCAAATGGTGGTACTAGAGGGACCATTTGGACGGACGATGTTGAGGGAAATGATACTGATGATTGGACGTGGTTCAGAAAATCATCTGTGGCTGACTGATAGCCATGTTTCTCATCATCACGCTTTGATTCATAGAGATGGAGAGGGTCATAGCATTGTTGACTTGCAAAGTGCAAATGGCACCTTTGTTAATGGGCAACGATTGCAGGCATATATACCACTTTTGCTAAAACCAGAGGATAGCCTACTTATAGGTGGTATGGGTTTTATATATAAGCGTATTGATAAAAATGAAAGAAACGGAAATTATAAAGATCAAAGTGATCATACCGCAATTGTAAGCTCCCAAAAACTGCCATACAATGGTATTTTGCCAGATAGTCCGTTTGGCCTCACTCCATCATCTCAGTTAGCAAGTGCTACTTCTACCTCGTTTCCTTTCTCCTCTTCAAATATTGTTGCACTTATACCACCGATAGATATGCCGCCAGACATATCAAATGATGTAAAATTTCTCGCTCGATTAACGAGAGGGAAATACAGATGGTGGGCGACGATAGGCTTGATTTGTATAATGTCACTCATTGTCGGTGTTGGTATTTACAATATTTATGTGGCTACTCTTCCAACTCCTCTAGAAACGCTGGATATGTTTTGTAATGCTATTCAAAGCAGTGATGTTCAAACTGCGTATAATCAACTTTCACAGAGTTATCAATACAACCTCTCAAAAGATCAGTTTTTTAATGATACCACCCAAATAAATAAATGTATTCACGATAATCCCCAGAAGATAGGTACTTATGAGGTAACTGATCTTTTATTGACTCGTTCTGATAGTCAGGTAGTAGACTATACAGTCTCACTCTTTAAGGAAAGTGATGGCTCATGGAAACTTTATCAATTTGAGAGCCTTCCTAATACAACACTTGATATGTTTTGTATAGCCTTGCAGTCTTCTCCTATTGACTACTCAACTGCCTACAATCAGCTTTCGGATACTATCAAATTTGCCTCCCCCAGGACAAAATTTGAGGCTGATTTTTCCTCGTTTATTTCATGTCGTCATACGTTTGCTGTAGCAGTTGGTAAGTTGGAAACGGCTACTATGATATTTGATGATGCTTCTGGACAAAGTTACACCTTTTTAGTTGTTCTAATAAAAGCTGGAGACACCTGGAAAATTGATAGATTAAGTCGGATTTGAAGCCACTCTTGTTTTATTATCTTCAACCTGGAACACTCTCAAAAATCTGTTCTAACCATTCTGTACATAGCTTCATCCATGTGCTGACATGCGCGATATCTTTGCCACCATCGTCCGTCTCTTTAGTGGCTAACGAGAGCCCATGTGGGCCTGTGGGATAGATATGCAGCTCGAAGGGTACTTTTTGCTCGCGTAGTGCCTGTGCAAATAAGAGCGAGTTTTCTACAGGGACCGCAGTATCATCGTATGTGTGCCAGAGAAACGTCGGTGGTGTATTAGGTGTGACCTGGAGTTCCAGGGACATCTCATGCACCGATTCCGGATCGGCCTCGCTACCCAGCAAATTATCAAATGATCCTCTATGCGCAAACTTGCCGCCGGAGAGGACCGCGTAGCAGAGAATGAGCGCGTTGGGCCGATTCAACGCCGTTTCTATGCCTGCTACCTCGCTAAGATATTTTTTGTTCCAGTGGACTGCCAGGCTTGCAGCCAGATGGCCGCCCGCAGAAAATCCACACACGGCAATCTTTTGTGGATCTATCTGCCAGACATCCGACTCGCTGCGTATAATATTGATTGCTCGTGCCACATCCCGCAATGGTTGGGGATGCCTGTTCGGGGCAACGCTGTAATACAAAACGAAGGCATGATAGCCTGCTGCATTAAACTGTAAAGCAACTGCCTCAGCCTCTCTCGGCGAAGTCAACGCATATCCACCACCTGGACAGATAAGTACTGCTCCTCTTATCTTTGTCCCTGCCAGCACATAGGTTACCAGCGTCGGCTGAAAATCGGTTCGATCTTGCCCCTGGTACCTATTTTTCCCCCACAACTTTATTGTTTGGTAAATCATACAAAAATCCTCCAGATAGAGTGATGCAGCTCAGACTTCTTGAGATCCTAATTTATCTTATCATTTCTCTCCTTCTTTTTGCCGAAGTCAGCAAAAGATCAGATGTATCAGCGGTTATGGCTAATGGATGTATTTGCAGTTGTAACGTGGTATGATCTAGCGGTTTTTATCTCATCTGGTCGCGAAAGGCAGCGATCTGAGCGCTGTGTTCGCGTTTGTGCCCATAATACATGTAGACAAGGACATCATCCAGGGCATATTCCATTCCGTACCAGGGTAATGTGCCATCTTTGCGCAACATTTCCGGGGATATCTTCGTCATGAGCGATATTACCTGGCTATGTGCGTCATTAAATTCTGCCAGAACCTCTTGTATCGTCTTCGCTTTCCGCCTACTCACTTCAAGAGTATTAAATTGGTTACCCTGTGCGATGAATGTATCCAGAGTAGGGGTAGCGGCGTCCTTCTGTGGTAAAGGTGCCAAGTACATCAACAAGGACTTGTTCGTAAGACGCCAGATGGGCAATAATGTCCTTGACTGACCAGATACCGCACGCCCCTGATGTTTCCCATGCCATTTCTGGGAAGCCATTGATTGCCTGGAGAACGGGCAATTGTCCATATTTCACGATGTCGGTTGCATTCATGGAATGATCCTTTCCTCTGATGTGACGTTCGTAAGAGCAAGTTGCAGTCTGCTATCTCAAGCCTGCAAAGAGGTCTGTTTCTACCTGTCTTCCGCCATTAACAAGACTAAAGACACGATAATAGCTCTGCGTTCCCCACAATGTTTTGCGCTGTTGCTCCGTAAGCTGTTCGAGTACGTGATAGGCGGGTGTCTGGGTTCGATGACAGGAGATGGCGTGGGCAATAGTGTGCCAGTAATCCCATGTGTCGATGCACGCCGAGATTGACCAGTTGGGCCAGGTGACTATACCACGGTGTACACCATCTATATTCATTATCAGCTCGCCAAAGACAGCCTGATAGATAGCGAATACCTCCGCACTCTCGGCCATATAGTATAGTTTGGAGACGCTGTGAGGAGGCAGGTCACGATAGTACACAGAATCAGGATTAGCGGCCTCGACAATTGCGGCGGTAGTGAACTGGGAAATGGCAATATGGTCAGGATGTCCATATCCTCCATATGGTCCAAAGGTAACGACCACGTCGGGTCTAACATGGCGTAAATGCCCAACGATCTGTGCAATGGCTTCTACCGGGTGTGCCTGATCCAGATCTCCATCCATATAATTGAGAAAATCTACGTAACGAATATCGAGTACTTCCGCAGCATCTAGCAGTTCGCTTTCACGTATCTTCCCGAAAGTTTCAGCACCGGGGTAATCTTGTGCCTCACCGAGCCAGCCACGCTCACCTCGTGTAGCGGTCACGAGAGATGTTTTGATGCCTTCAGCGGCATATTTCGCCAGGATACCACCGTTTCCCAGCGATTCGTCGTCAGGATGAGCCAGAATCGCCATGAGTCTCAATGTTTCTGCCATGTGTATCGCTCTCCTCTTTGTCTTATATGAGTGAGATCGTGTTTTGCGGATGAGAGGAGAAGATCTCGCCTTCTCCTCTCAAATAGATACCTACTTACCGTAGATCTGGCCACCTTGAAAATCAAGGCCAATATAGGGTTCATTCCCAACAACCCATGCATCGTGTCCAGGAGGGAGAAGTTGCGCATCACCCGGTCCTATCTCGCTCTCTGTCCCGTCATCCATGCGTATATGCAGGCGACCAGAGAGACCATAGTTGAAATGTGGCACCTGGCAACTGGCAGTATGGGCTGTCGGTTTCACATGTTCCGACCATCTCCATCCTGGCGCCAACGTCAATTTCATAAGCGAGAGATCGCCAAAGGTGATCACTTCAATGCTGGTACTGGGCAGTGTTCTGACCTCATCAGGTTTGTTCAGGCTCTTGGTTTGCATCGTTACCATGCTCGTTCCTCTTTTCTTTCTTTCATCGTGACTTGAAGGAGATCGTCAGCAGCAGAACAGCTCCCTGGCTGACTCTCTCATTGTAGTTGGATTGCGACGCGAAACCATCGTGGTAAATACGGAGAAGTTGTGCGTGCATACACGTAGATATCTGGCAGGATGTATACGGAGAAGAAGAGGAGTTAATGATCCTGTTCGGTCCGGTGAGTCAGTCCTGTTTCGACAGCCCATACGGCAATCTGGGTACGGGAGGATATCCTAGCTTGAACATAATATTGCCAATATGTGTCTCGATGGTTCGCCTGGTGACAACCAGTGTATTTGCAATCATCTGATTTGATTGTCCTTGTGCGATCAGGACGGCCACTTCGCGTTCACGTTCGGTCAGCCCTCCAAATGCCTGCTTCACGCTACGGTGGTGCGGGTGGTGTAGAGGGATATGATGAGGTATCATTGCAGTCGCCAGATGCAGGAAATTGTCCCGTAATGGGGTATCAGCGATAGGTGCAGCGAGTTCTGCAATCAGCGCCCGCGCGGTCTCAAACATCTGCTCAGCCTCAGCAGCTCTGTGCTGGATTTGATAGAGATGACCAAGAGCGACACACAGTCGCCAATGCATTGGTCTAACTCCCTGGCTGATTGCAAGTTCATGTGCCGCCTTGAATACAGCTTCGGCTTCCTTTGTCCTCTGCAACGCTACCAGTGCATCACCGCGCAGTTTCGAGAGACGCAGACTATTTTGTCCTTCAGTTCCCTTTGCTCCAGATTTGCTTAGCTGCGTAATGATTGCTAAAGCGCGGGTTGGATCTCCCTGCGCGAGTGCGAGTTCCGCCGTTGCACACCAGATCATGCGTTGAGCCATCGTTTGTGCTGGCGTGTCGGAACTGAGTGCTACGTGAAGGACCTCTTCCGCCTGGGCATTGCTGTGTAGTAGAATAGTTACGGACGCCAGATACCCTGTGGCCATACGTGTCCAGAATAAAGAACCGCTCTCGTGCGCCAGTGCCAGCGCTTGCTCAAAGTGTTCACGCGCTTGTGGAAATGCCAGCAGACTGGCATATATTCCGCCCAGAATAGTATGGGCCGCTGTTTGCCACTGGCGATGCTCGATCTCTTCTGCGATATCTAAGCTCTGCTTCGCCGCTACCAATGCCTGCTCGTATACTCCCTGAGACCCCACGCACAGCGCCAGCTGGAAGAGCGCATAGGCTTCGGCTGAGCGTTGGCCAATCTCACGCGCTATCCTGACCGCCTTCTCAGCATCCAGGCATACTTCGGCCAGATCCGCTGTTGAGACCATTGTATCCGTTTGAAATGTTGGACCACGTAGCGTTCCCGTGGCCAGGCTTGAGGTCAGTCCTTGCTGATCACTTAATTGGCTGAAGAGTACGATTGCTTGCTGATAATAAGCTGTGCCTCCGATCAGATCACCGCCAAGATAGCTTGTCATACCCAGCAGATCCAGTGTCTCGGCGATTCCGCGTGCATCCTGGATTTCCTGGAAAATAGTCAGTGCCGCTTGATGGTAGCGTAGCGCATTATACGGTTGCTCCACATTTAAATACCAGTTCCCGATGCGATTGAGGCTGTGTGCTTGAAGGGCTGAGTCACCAAGTGCCTGTGATAGATCGAGTGCCCGGCGAAACCAGGGTTCTGCCTGGGTATAATCGCGTCCTGCCCACAGAAAACCCAGGTCAATCGCACTTTGCCATTCTGCCACTCGATCATGCAACATACAGGCAGCATCCAATCCCTGTGTGTAATCATGTTGTGCAAGTTCAAACTCGCCAAGCGTTTCATAAGCTTGCCCGCGTGCATGATAAGATGCAGGAGGAAGAGGAAGGGCGAGATGACGCGCCGCCTCCAGTGCCCAGGTGAAATAGTCGATAGCGGCACGGTGTGAGTACAACCGTAATGCTTTCTGCCCGGCCTGTTGTGCGTAGTCCAGGGCTTTCTGCCAGCGTCCTCCCTTATAAAAATGATTGGCCAGATCCTCCAGATGTGCATTAAGCGTCATAGAGTGAACTTGCTCTACGGTCTCGGCAATCCTACGATGCATGTTAGTGCGCTCACGAGTCAGAAGCTGAGTGTAGATGGCTTCTCGGTTAAAGCATGCCGAAATGCGAACTGATCAGGGAATATTTCGACAACGAGTTGAGCAAGCACCAATTCTTTCATGATGGATAGTAATTGCTCCTCATCATAGCTGGTGAGATGCTGAAGGAGGGCAAAATCAAATTGTCGCCCGGCAACAGCCGCAAGGGTTAAGATCTGTTTGGCCGCATCTCCCAGATGATCTGTTCGCTGGCGTACCGCATCCTGAGCACTATGTGGGATGCGTGCGATAGGCAGAGATCGACGATTCCAATAACCCTGGGAGTAGAAAATATCGCCAGCGGCAATCATAGCACTCAGTGTTTCTTCGACGAAAAAGGGGTTGCCCTCCGTCAGGATGTAGAGGGTATCCAGTAGTTCTCCATGCAGAAAGCGGCGCATGTCGAACGCTGTATGGCGCTGATCGAAGAGGGCAGTGAGCATCAGGTCAATATCGTTACGCGAAAGTGGTGTAAGATGGAGCGTCTCGCCGAGACGTTCACGGGTGAGTTGAGCGAGCCAACTATTCGACTCTGCACGCATTTCGTCTTCGCGGTAGGTGATCAGTAGGAGCAGAGAATGAGAGGTTGTATATCGCGCGAGCTGGTGAAGAAAGTCCAGGCTCGTGCTATCGCTCCAATGGATGTCTTCTATAATAAGAAGGAGCGGAGATGACTCTGCCAGGTGGAGGAAAAAGTTCGCTAATACTGCGAAGAGGCGGCGTTTCTCTTGTTCTGGTTCGAGGGATAGCGGCGGATTTATCTGCGCAGGGACAAGTTCAGGCAGCAAAGGGAAGAGATCGTAAGCTAAACGCTCCAACTCGTCTGCAAGGGGTTTTGGCGGATGCGAGGCAAAGAGAGTACGTAAGAGGTCGAGCAGAGCTGCGTAGGGATAGGTCAGATCTGGCGGAAAGCAGTTTCCTTGCAGCAGCAGAAACCCTTGCCTTGTGATGGACGTTTTTCCCTCAGCCACCAGACGTGATTTTCCGATACCTGCTTCACCACTGATTAAGACAAGATGCCCTTTGCCACATTTTGCCTGCTCGGCAAGCAACTGCAAAGTTGTAAGCTGACTTGTTCGACCAACCAGGCAAGGTACACTCATAGGTAGAGCAGTTGTTTCTTCCATCGCTTCCCTCCTCTTAGTCCTATAATGCGTCCCTTTCTTCCTTATATCCAATCTGTTAGCTAAATCTATATTTCAATTTACAGCTTAACATGCTCTCTCTTTCAGTGTCAAACATATTTAAAAAAGAGAAAATTGCTCTACTAAGAATGTATTTTCTAATACTGTTTCCAGGATTCGAGGATATCTTGCATATGAATTACAAAATTCGGTGTTGTATTTTTGATACTGCTCGGTGTCGTTTAAATTGTTCTGCCTGGAAAACCACCATGCCCACCATGTATGACAGCGAGCAGGTGAGGAAGTGTGACACCGAAGATGACACTTTTTATTAAACGTCAGGGGATCGTAGTGAGCCAATGGGGTTCGCCGCTCCAGACGCATAGCTCTGCAACTGGAAACGGCGAAAATGGGAGGGCGTTGTCACCTGTGGATCTGGTTGAGGATAAATGGATCTTTGATTTTGCTATCCTCCGCTAGCAAGAATGCCTTGGAGAGAATGAGCGAAAGCAAGGGATCGCCCTCGAAAGGCAGAAAGAAGCGCTCTTCCTCCCTCTCATGCATCTGCACATCAAAGACGATACACAGATATTGATCCCCCGGTTCCATGAAAATGTTGCCGGAAAGCAGATGGATACGATAGGTACGCAAATCACCGCGCACGATGAGGAAGCGTTCTTCCAGTGAACAGCGCTCGCTAATTGCCAGGCGCGGCAGCAATCGTTCCAGGATCTGTCTTCTTTCTCCAATGTGCAGGGAATGCGCCTCCTGATTATAGAACCGCCAGTAGTCTGCTATTAAGTGCTCTGGATCATGGTTGTAAAGATCGGTGCCCCCGCTGGTCACACTCACAAAGAGATCAATGTCGCGCATCACCTCAGAGAAGATCAGAGCAGGAATCTCTTCCAGTGGCCTGAACTGCTGACTGTAAAAAGTGCTGGCGATAGGCTGAAATCGTACCTGTCCAGTCAAAAGGTAGCGATGAATCTCCTGCTCGTGGTCAGGAGCGCTGAGTGTAAATTCAACGCGCACTCCCACCGATGAGATATCTATATAAGCCGGATCATCCTGGATAGACCCGGAAAAATTGCTATGCAAGGAGAAGTGCCAGTCGCGAGCGCGGGCCAGGGCATTGAGCTGGTGTTGCCGGATAAAGTGGTCTGCGAAACGGCGTGAGTAGTAACGTGTAGCCAGCTCCGCGTCGGTGATGGGATAGATTTCACGGTGTGCCTGTTTGAAGGGCTGCGTGATCTGTTGCTCCTCCAGCCACAACTGCCAGCGCTGTGCCTCCTGCGGTTCACCCATGAGGGGATGCCAGAGTATGACTTCGCTCTGTGCAGGCAACTCACAAGGCTGACCCTGCGCGTTGACCAACTGCCCTTGTTGCCAGATGACGCGCCAGATGTGCTCACCAAAACTGATCTGCCAGATGAGCCGCCGGGCCAGCACGCTGAGCAAAGGATGCTCCAGGTAACGCTCGCGCCAGTCCTCCAGCGACCAGTGCCGCTCGTTCAGGTACATGCGCTCCAGCCTGTTGCGCTTGCGAACTGATGAGATGCTCCATATCGTCCGCCAGGCGTTTGATGGTCTTGATCTCTTCTTTATGCTCACGCTTGAATTTGGCAGGGAGTGTGGCATGTGGCTGGCCGCTGGCATCAAGCCAGTATGGCTCTACTTTCCTTCCTCCTGCTCTGATCTGTGCTGTCCATTCGCCAACCGCGATCTGAATTTGACCATCTTGCAGGTCAAAGGTCGGAAGCATCAATTCTTCCATATCCTCGCGGCTCATCTTCTCTCGTCGGGCAACCGCATCCAGGGTCTTGCCGATTTTCTCCTGGAATGAAGGCTGTTTGACATTTCTGCGGACGCGCTCCAACTGGCTGATCGCGTCCTTGCCAGGCATGGTGGCGAGAGTGAAGACGCCCGCGTCACCCACTTTGGGACAGCGCGGTCCTTCTTTGGGGAGCTTACGATATCCTTCAATGGCGGCATCCGCCAGGGTAGCAGCCAGACCACGATTGCTATTCCCGCGGCAGAGCCAGATCAGCCCACGCAAGATGTCAGAGTTGTCGCCATCCATATGGCCGTCCCTCTGGGTGCTGAAAAGGTCGATCCAGCGCTGTAATGTAGAGGTAAGCTGCTCCGTTCCCATGACCTCTATGAGAAGACGCGCCTGCTTCAGCCATACGTCTGTGGGGGTAGTTCCCTTCGCTTCGGCGCACAAATTCAGGATGGCGAGCCAGGGATCGCGCTGCTCCGGGGGGAGTCCCGTGAGTTCGTCGAGAATGGAGGTGCCCCAGCTATCGGGCAGCAGAGGATAGCTGAATTGTTGCTGACGCCCGGAGAGCAGATCGCGAAGCAAAAGATGGAAGCGACGGACCTCTGCATTGGAGTTAGCATTTTTCGTCCGGTCCAATAACCACTCGATCTCAGCGCGACACTGCGCCAGTACATCTGGCTGCCGCAACCACGGTTCCAGTTCTTTCACGTATCGGGTAAGGGTAAAGACTGCGCTAGATGTCCCCTGAAGGCTATGCAGGAGTATATGAAAGTCTTGTGGAGTAAAGGGCAGTTTTTTGCTGAAAAAGGTATCGATGAGAAGGAGATTCTGCTTTACCTGGTAGGCGTCGCCGTTCCACGCTGCGGGTTCAGGGCCGGGCTGGATACTATGTATCTCCTCCGCGCTCAGGATCAGGAGCCGCACAATGCTCTGCTGGCTGAGCCGCTGCTGAAGCAGGAGCGTATACTCTTCAAAATCTCGATGCGGTGCGCCTGCTCCAATCTCCTCATGATATGCTGCTAGCAATGTGCGGATCTCGTCATCGGCAGTAAAGTGCAAGGTACTATCCTGGAGGAAATCTCGCAATGGGCCTGCACTCTGGGGGAAGAGGAGACCGCGGATCAGGAGACGCAGTTGGTTTTCGTCTTGCTGTAGGTTATACCACTCGAAATGCGCTAGATGCTCATAGAGAAGCATCAGCTCTTCCTGATAGAGACGCTCTAACTCTGAAGGCTTGAGCAAAGGGATGAATGTCTTAAACAGGTGAAACAGCGATATGTTTTGTGAGCCGTATTGAAATTCTTGACGGTATCTCTCCTCTGCTTGCTTGAACAGGTTTGCGAGGCCTACCAGAATATCATAGATATCCTCGTTGCTATAGGGCAGGTCTTCTGTAAAGATGGCCTGAATAAGATGAACATTTTGCATATAGCGCCCGGAGTAGCGATTATAATATGGCTCATCCAGCGTGGCTGCATAGGCATCTTGCAATACTTCCTTGACCAGATGGGCTTTGAGGTGTTCGCTTGCTTGCTGGCTAATAAGTTCAAGCACATACGACTGATAGTGGTCGGTGTTTCTCAACTCCTGATGATAGGCGGCAAGGACGGCACGCGCGTGCTCTCCTCCAGAAGGAGCAGCCTTTTCGGCATCAGCACGCAGCAGAGACGCAAGGCCAGGAGGATTTCCGGCGTAGCAGAGGTCCGCGATCAGCAGGCGCAACGCGTATGTTTCTCTGGTTCCAGTCACAAAGTAACCTGTGTAATCTGCTTCCTGCGACCACCTGTAGAGCGTGCGTAACTCTTTCTGAACAGCAGCGGAGATATCAGGCTGTTTAAGGCAGGGTGCGATAGCACGCAGGGCTGCCGCGATGCTTATTCCCCATTGCAGGAAACGGCGTTGTTCAAGATCACTCGGACGGCGGGGGTAGCTGTGCAGATTGCGTAGATCCTGATTGCTATAAAACATCACGCAGCTTTGCAGGAGAGCGCGAACTTCTTCTTTGCTACAGGCGAGAGGTGCAGAGGAGAGGAGCATGGCGAGGTTTATGTCTCGTGTAGCCACGCTTCTGCTTTGAATAAGTGCGCTGATGACACGTGCCTTTAAAGACGCGCTGAGGGTGTGTTCCATCAGTTGCAGCAAAGGATGGTTCAGGGGCGGCGTGAAATCTCCAAATTCATGTCGATAGGCGTCAAGGAGCGCATTTGCCTGCTCTTCATCTGACTCCTGCCCGTTTTCTTGATAGGTATGAAGCCACACAGCGAGTCCACGTGCACCACCATCGGAGAGCATATCAGCGAGGAACTGGCGTAATTTGTAGAGGTCATCATTACCGTAATTCAGTGCGATCTGTGTTAGCTGCTCGTCGAAGGCCAGCAGCTCATTCTGGTTATAGAAAGACTTGCCGGATGCTTTGAGAATAGAGAGCGCATACTGGAGCAGGGCCATAACGGCGCTGTTTGGCCTGGGAAGATCTCTAACTTGCTCAAGGAAGTTTAGAATGCTCTGGAGCTCTGCATCCTTCCAGAACAGATCGTCTGTGAGGAGCGCTTCTATGATCCGTTCGTCGCTAACTAGTGCCGTTATCTGGCTCTTGCTGTATTCTAGAAGCGCTGCCAGCGAGAGGCCTTCCTGTAATGCGGTAAGAATCATCATCTTTTTAATGTCTGGACTGGTTTGTCTGAGCAACTCGAACGCGGGATGGTCGTGCGCGTAGTAAATCTGCTCGCCTTGCTCTTGCAGGAGCGTGGCACGCAATGCCTTTGCCTGCTCATCGCTAGCGGGGGCATCTTCTCTGGTATATCTGCGCAACTGGAAGATCAGACCGGGCGCGTTGTCGGCGAAGAGCAGCTCTTCAAACTGTTGTCGCAGATGATAGGACTCGTGGAATGGCTCAAGATTGCCCCAGAGATGCACAGAGGCATAGAGTGTTTCGCATGCGTTACGACAATGGTCGAGAAGCTCTTGCTGCTGCAACGCTGGTACAAAGCTGCATAGCAAGCGCAAGAACGGAAGTTGTGCAGCTTCGGGGTGGTATTCTATCAAGAACAACGATTGGAAAAATGGGATAACGAGGGATAGGGTGGCTTGCAGATCTTCCCTCTGGTATGTCACACCTCGTTCGCAGAGCACACTGAGGAGGGAGAGGTCGGCTGAAAGCGTTTTATCATAACGTATCCCGCTAGGTTCCTGCCGATGCTTGTAAAGCACTTTTTGGATATCGTTCAGTATTGCCTGGATGACGTGGCTGTATTGAGCAACATCTATTTTTTCAATAATGCGCGGGCACTGTTCGCTGGCTTTCTTGTTATAATAAGCTTTGCCGTACTCTGTGAGGATCTGTTGGAGCGCCTCCAGTTCTTGCTCATCAATCATCGTTTTCAACCTCCCACCAGCGGCACGATTTGAAGAAGGTGACGCTGCTCTCCGACGTGAGCTGGACCTGGCTGTCGAGTTGCGTCACCTGTTTATTATCGACGATCACGATATAGCTTCTCTTCTCAAAGGCTTTGATGGCTTGCTTATAGTGTCTCTGCCAATCGAGCAGGGGCCGGTCCTCCGTTCCTGTCTCGCTCTGACTCTGACAGGTTGTAGGCGGAATAAGGCAGAGTTCCCGAACGCGCTTACGAGCATGGTATTCGCTGACATCCTGATAGATGCGGCAGCGAATAATTTCACGGAGCGTACTGCATTCTTCATGTATCTCAAGCGGCCAGGATGGTTGGGCTCCACCTTGCAGCAATTCGTTTTTGACGGTAATCGTGATTGACATACTAAAAATCTCCTTGTTATAGCTTCCTCTCATCTTGAGGAGTTGTGCTCCTCAAAAAGGATTTTTTTGTTTATGCTGTTCTTCTATTCTTCCTGTTTCGTCACAAAATGGAAAGGCATGAAGGGAGAGCATGGTACTATTAGGGGGTGTAGGAACAATCACCCACAGCCATTTTGCGATCAAGATCTTACGTTTACAAATAGAAGTTTTTACATATATATTTCTCTGAAAATTTTCCAGGATAATTACCGGTAAAATTTTCAGGGAAACCGGGGAAATTATTTTAATTTTCCAAAAATTTTCAATGAAATGGATATGGTTATCAGAGTAGAGCTTAAAAGAGTTGATTTTCTGCTATTTACCCCTTGACATTGCGGAAATTTTCGGGAATACTATATATATATTCCGGTAAGAAGGCGAGGTTGCTTTCAGCAGATGAATCAATCTTTATCGAAACCGAACACCATCGCGGAGATTGCGGTGAGAGCCGGCGTCTCTATTCCTACCGTTTCGCGTGTCCTCAACAACCGCCCCGATGTCGCGCCTGCGACTCGTAAGCGGGTGGAGCAGGTGATTGCTGAAAGTGGATTTATCCATAGCCGTGTGAAAAATGCTTTGCGCAAGGAGAGTAGCGGTATTATTGATATGCTGGTGCCGGGCCTTGATAATTTCTATTCGATTGAAATTATCAGTGGAGTTGAGGAGGTTGTGGGACGAACTGAATTGCGCCTGGCTCTTTCAATTACCGATAATTCTTATGAGCTTGAGAAGCGCTGGCTGGCTAAAGTCCTGGATGGTGCCACCGATGGGGCTATTCTTGTACTCACACGAGGTCAGTCAAAGCATCTCGATACCTTGCGTCATCATAAAATCCCCTTTGTCGTTGTTGATCACCGGGGCGAACTGGGTCCTGATGTCCCTTCTGTGGGGGCCACAAACTGGTTCGGAGGACGAACCGCGATAGAGTATCTTATCTCGCTCGGCCATCGCCGTATCGCGATAATTGCCGGTTTAGCGACATTGCGTTGTAGCCTGGATCGCATAGCGGGCTATCGCGCCGCGCTAGAAGCAGCCGGTATTCCTATTGATCCTGCTTTTATACGACCTGGAACATTCTCACAGGAGACAGGTTACGAACAGACCTGTGCTCTCTTAGACCTACCTGAGCCACCTACGGCTATCTTTGCAGGTTGTGATTCTCAGGCTATGGGCGTCTATAGCGCGGTGCGTGCTCGTGGCTTGAGTATACCTGATGATGTAAGCGTGGTTGGTTTCGATGATGTCTCTATTGCATCCATTGTCACTCCCGCGCTCACCACTGTACGTCAACCTTTGATTGAGATGGGGCGCGTTGCTACCACCATGTTATTGCGTCTGATTGCAGAAGAACCCCTTGATAGTATGCGTGTAGAATTGACGACGACCCTGGTTGTGCGTGATTCCTGCGCACCCTTACTTACTACGACCTCGTAGAGAAATCTCTTCGTCTTTTTGTAAACCAATCTGGGTGTGGCTGATCTTTCCCGACAATGTGGGCCGGGTAGGTCGCACCTGCCTTTATATAGACAGACCCTGGACTACTATTTAGTTTCGTGAAAAGACCTGTGATGGCAGTGATGCCAGGAAGGAAGCGCAATGCAAGCAAGAATGTCTCGCCGTACTTTTATCGAGGTTGCTGGGGGCGCAACCCTGGCCACAACTTTAGCTGGTTGTTTTGGCGTTGGTGGTAGCCAATCGTCGACCACGACGGGGAGTGGCAGTAGCGGTGCCTCAAATATTACTATCTGGGATATTCGTACTGGTAGTGAGCAACAGGTAGTACAGACTATCACTAATGACTTCAACACTCAACATCCTAGCATCCATGCCACCGTCAACTACTTCCAGAATGATCCCTACAAGCAGAAATTACAGGTCTCGATGGGCGCACATAATCCCCCCGACATCTTCTTTGGTTGGGGTGGTGGCATCCTCAAATCCTATATCGATGCCAATGACGTCTATGATATGACTAATGATTTCAACGCCGATCCCACCTGGAAAAACAGGATTATCCCCTCTGTCCTCTCAGGTGCGACCTTCAATGGCAAACTCTACGGCGTGCCTACCAGCGGAGTGCAACCTGTGTTGTTTTTCTACAACAAAGATATCTTTAAGCAATATAACCTGAATGCGCCTCAGACCTGGAATGAACTGCTGCATGCTGTGACTGTTTTGAAGCAACATGATATTATTCCTATCGCCGTTGCGGGTGGTAGTAAATGGACGTATCTGATGTACGCGGAATATCTTGCTGATAGAATCGGCGGTCCGTCTGCGTTCAATAATGTTGTGGCAAATCAGGCCAATGCCTGGTCGCAGGATGCTTTTATCAAGGCTGGTACTGCCATTCAGCAACTGGTCACGATGGGTGCATTTGGTTCTTCCTATCCCTCGGTGATTGCGGATACCAACCAGGATGCGGCCCTGATGTACACGGGTAAAGCCGCGATGATGTTACAGGGAAGCTGGAATTTCCCGGTCTTCCAGACGAATAGTCCCACGTTTATCCAGAGTGGCAAGCTTGGCTGGTTCCCCTTCCCCAGCGTTGAGGGTGGCGCTGGCGATGCGAAGAATCTTTACGGCAATCCGTGCAATTTCTACTCTATCTCTAAAGCCTCTAAATCTCCGCAGAGCTGTATTACTTACCTCAAGGATGCGGTTCTGGGTGATGAGGAGGTCAAGAAATTTATTGCCGTGGGTGATGTGCCGCCTATTCAAGGTATCTCAGCTCAGCTTGCCAGTGCCCCCAATGGCGATTGGTTGCAATATAACTATAATATGGTCCAGACCTCGCCCCATTTCCAGCTCTCCTGGGACCAGGCGCTTTTGCCTCAACCAGCTCAGGTCTTGCTCACCAATCTCGATCAATTGTTCTTAAAGCAGATTACTCCTCAACAGTTCTCGGACAATATGAATAAGACGTTGACTGCGTCTTAACCTGGAAAGCGCCAGAAAATTTTTCTGCTGATGAACTCAGTGTCTTTAGCCTTGTTTTGTATCTCTTCCTCTTTTTAAGAGGGGAGGAGATACAGGTCCATTTGATTGGAGAGCGCCATGAGTGCCGCAATAAAATTGTCACAGCGAGCAAATGTCCAGCAAAGGGCAACCTGGGTGGCAGTGCTCTGGACTATTCCCGCGCTGGTTTTTTACCTCCTCTTTGCGATTATCCCTATGTTTATCGCGCTTTATCTAAGTTTTACAAGCTGGAACGGTCTCTCAGCCGCGACCTGGGTCGGCTTGAAAAATTGGGTTGCGCTCTTTTCCGATTCTGTAACCGGCCATGCCATTCTTCTCACCTTTGAGGTGATGATTATCAGTTGGATTGTGCAAACACCGCTGAGTCTCCTGCTGGGTGTCTTTATGGCTGGTACGCAGCGTTACCGTGCGGTGCTAAGCGTCCTCTATTTTCTGCCACTGCTCTTCTCTGCCGTGGCCATTGGCCTTACCTGGGTCTCGATCCTCGATCCAAACTTTGGCTTGCTGGATACCTTGCTTAAGATGATCGGTCTCTCTGGATTGGCGAAGGCGTGGCTGGGTGATCCCAATCTGGCTTTTTTTGTCGTGCTTGCGATCATTTGCTGGCAGTTTATCCCCTTTCATGCGTTGCTCTATCTGGGTGGTGCCCGGCAGATCCCTAAAGAGTTGTACGAGGCGGCGAATATCGATGGTGCTGGCCCTCTGCAAAATTTCTTATCGATTACCCTACCGCAGCTCAAATATACGGTTATCACTTCAACCACACTCATCTTTACTGGCTCTCTCACCTATTTTGATCTTTTCTGGGTGACCACTGGTGGCGGACCCGGCTATGCCACGCGCGTTTTGCCGCTTCAGATGTACATTACCGCCTTCCCTAACGAATCGGTGGGCTATGGGAGTGTCCTGGCTGTCCTCCTGGCGCTTCTGGGTATCGTGCTGTCCGTGATCCTTTTGCGCTTCACCGGTTTTACCAAGATGTCGAGTCAGCTCGAAGGGCTATAACCTGTTTGGCGTAGGAGCAGAGCTTGTCTATGCCGTGTGATGATAAAATGGAAGGGAAGATATTTTTATGAGTGTAGGTACCTTGTCGGAGAAAGCTGCTCAGAGGCAGCAACACGAAAAGCCAGCGCCACGGGTGCAGAAATTGTGGGAGATTGTTCCCGCTCTCTTTGGTATTATCTGGCTCCTGATCGCGTGTTATCCCATTCTCTATATGTTGATGACCAGTCTGCGTCCGCTCACCGACTTTTTCACGGACATTCCCTGGTTGCCGCCGTCGCATCCAACGCTTGCAAATTACTCCAATATTCTGACAAATGATTTCGGTCTCTACTTTGCAAACACGGCTTTTGTCACGATTGTAAGCGTTCTGTTGATCGTGGTTGTTTCGCTTTTTGCCGCCTACGCAATCTCAAAGATCTACAATCGTTTCACCCAGACTGTCTTCAGCCTGTTTCTCGTGGGTCTGGCAATCCCATTACAAGCGACCATCATTCCCATCTATGCGCTTATTACTAACTTGCATCTGTATGATACGCTGTTTGCTCTGATCCTGCCCAGTGTCGCCTTCGGCATTCCTCTCTCTGTGCTTGTGCTTGTCACCTATATCAGGGATATCCCAAAAGAGCTGCACGAGTCGATGTTGCTGGATGGTGCCGGTCATTTCCATATTTTGCGCAGTCTGGTTCTGCCGTTGTCGCGACCAGCGATAATTACGGTCATCATCTACGAAACCATCCAGGTCTGGAACGGTTTTCTCTTCCCATTAGTGTTGACCCAGAGTGCGAATGTGCGTGTGCTTCCACTTGCCCTCTGGAGCTACCAGGGACAATTTACCACCAATGTTCCGGCAATTCTGGCCGCAGTCTTCCTGTCCGCTACGCCCATTATCCTGCTCTACATCTTTGGCAGACGTCAATTGCTCGGTGGCCTGGTAGCAGGTTTCAGTAAATAGTAGTACTTCATCTGAACTGAAAATGTCTGACTGAAGAGAGAAGGAGTAATTGCTATTGAAGTCCCTACTTTCTTATCGTGATCCGCATGCCTCTCTTGAGGAACGCGTTGAAGATCTGCTTCAGCGCATGACTCTGGATGAAAAATTGGCCCAGCTTGGTTGTGTCTGGAGTACCTCTTTTGTCTCCGCTGGTACTTTCGATGTCGATGTTATCGCTGAAAAAATGCCCCACGGCGTAGGGCAGATTACGCGTATTGGTGCCTCAACTGGTCTGCATCCTCATGAAAGTGCCATATTTATGAATGCCATTCAGCGCGTGGCCATTGAACGTACCCGTCTGGGCATTCCGGTTATCGTACACGAAGAATCTACCGGTGGCTTTTGCCATCGCGATGCTACCGTTTTCCCGCAGGGTATCGGGCTTGCAGCAAGCTGGGACCCGGATCTTGTCGAGCGGGTAGCTGGAGTTATCCGTGCTCAGATGCTGGCCGTTGGCGCTCGCGAGGCGCTTGCCCCGGTCCTGGATGTCGCTCGTGATCCACGCTGGGGTCGTGTGGAAGAGAGCTATGGCGAGAATCCGGTCCTCTCTGGAATCATCGGCAGCGCCTATATCCGGGGTTTGCAGACCGACAATCTCGCTCACGGTGTTGCGGCCACCGGTAAGCACTTCCTCGGCTATGCCCTTTCAGAAGGGGGGCGCAACTGGGCTCCTGTGCAGTTGGGACCGCGAGAGCTGCGCGAGGTCTACGCCGAACCTTTTTCCGCCGCCATTCGCGAGGCCGGGCTTGCTACGATCATGAACTCGTATGCCTCCGTCGATGGTCTCCCCTGTGCTGCTAGTCCCGCTATTCTGACTGATCTGTTACGCGATGAGCTTGGCTTTGATGGTGTCGTCGTTGCCGATTACTCTTCTGTTGCCACGCTTGTCAGCTATCATCGTGTTGCGGCAACTTCTGGCGATGCTGCTCGTCTCGCTCTTCTGGCCGGACTCGACATGGAACTGCCGGCCATTGACTGTTATGGTGAACCTCTAAAAGCTGAAATTGAGGCCGGACGGCTCTCGCTGGAGGTTATTGATACCTCTGTGCGGCGTGTCTTGCAGCTCAAATTTCGGCTTGGTCTCTTCGAGCATCCTTACGTTGATGCAGAGGCTGCCGACGTGTCTTTCCAGACTCCTGAACAGCGGACCCTGGCTCGTAAAGCCGTGGCAGAGTCCGTCATTCTCTTAACAAACGACGGTATCCTTCCGCTTGCTCCCACTCTGAAGCGGATCGCGCTGATTGGTCCGGGGGCGGACGATCAACGGCTTCTACAAGGCGATTATCATTATCCCTCTCATCTAGAAATGATCTACGCCTCTGCGCAAAATCTTGATATCACCGGCCTCTTCGTCCCACAGGCCAGCGGTGCTTACGCGCCGGGTCCCTATTTTACGCCTCATGTTACTCCCCTTGCCGGTCTTCGCGCCGCGCTTGCAGAGGATGTAGAGATTCATTACGCTAAAGGCTGTGAAGTTCTGGGAGATGATCGTTCTGGTTTCGCTGAAGCTGTGCAGGCTGTAGATAAGGCAGAGGTGGCTATTATCGTGGTTGCTGGCAAAAGCGGCCTCTTGCGTCCCGTTACCGTTGGGGAGGGCAACGACGCGACCAGTCTTGAACTTACAGGTGTGCAGCAAGAGCTTATAGCTACCCTGACCGGTAGAGGCACTCCGACAATTGTTATTGTGCTCAGTGGACGCGTCCATACGCTTGCCCCGCTTGCCGAGCGAGCCAACGCTCTGCTACAAGTATTCCCTCCTGGTGAAGAAGGGGGTAATGGTCTGGCAGATATTCTGACGGGAAAGGTAAATCCAAGTGGCCGTTTACCTGTAAGTATCCCCCGTTCAGTTGGGCAGATTCCAAACTACAGCGGCCCTCGTGCCGGTGGTGACCGCGCCGAATTTTTCGGTGATTATATCAATTCGCCGACCTCGCCCCTTTTCGCCTTCGGGCATGGCTTGAGCTATACTACTTTTGCCTATCGTGATCTCACTGTGCAAGCGAGCAGTACGGTTGATCCAATCGTGCTCTCTTTTACTGTACAGAATAGCGGAGAGCGTGCGGGTGATGACGTAGTCCAGCTCTACTGCCGCGATGAAGTCGCCTCAGTTGCGCGTCCAGGCCGTATCCTGCTTGGCTTCACCCGCCTCACCCTCGCACCAGGGCAGACGCGCCAGATCACCTTCACCGTCCATCCATCGCGTCTTGCCTTTTATGATCCGCGTATGCGCTTCGTCACCGAGCCTGGAGCCTTCACCTTTAGCATAGGCCCATCCTCCGCCGAAATCCGTCTTGAACAGATTGTGACCCTCACTGGCGAAACCGCCGAATACCGCCAGCGAGAAATTATAGGTACCACCACAAGCGTGCAATAGCGCCTTCGCGCGAGCGATGTAAAGCTGGAGAGAGAAAGCAAAAAGGATGGAGAGCCGTAGCATCGTCGATCATCACGATAGAAAATCTTTGGTTCTGACATAACAAAATATGCCTTCTCTTTTCTTTCTACGAAACAGCTTAACAGCCTGAATATCCAGAATCTTACCTGCTCTGTCAGGCTCTAAGAGAAACAATGTGATAACCACTTTCGTTCATGCTTCAGCCATCTCTGACTGGAAGTTTTCTCTCACCCATTTATCGCACAACGCCGCCTTGTCACTGGACTCGACCACACCATTGAGGAAGCACGAGAACACGCCTGGAAACGTGCAGTTTCTCGTTGCCTTCGTACCTATAGAGGCGTGCCAAACTTGGAAAGAGCTGGAATAGCCTACACCAAAGATGTTGTCTATCAAAGATGGCTACAATTGATTACGCAAGCCGTAGCGCAGGATCAGACAGTGCTTGATCGCTTGGCTGTAGGCAAGATTGCATTAGGACAGTTGGATGATCTTCGAGATTTGAACCTAGTGGCTCCTCCCCAATCATTACGCACGCGTGCTTTTGACCCTGGTCTAGATGCATATATTTTGTCATTTGAGCAGCAGGCAACCAAGGAATGATGGTAGAGACAAGAACAAAAAAGATTAAAAATGTGAGACAAGCATGTATCACGCCATTTCTCAGCACGTTGCTCGAGGAGGCCCAGGATGCGATAGAAGAACGAGGAAAGTGGCAATGCCATGGGATACCTTGAAAGAATTTTCTATGGTAAAATATGGCGATTTATACCAGACTTGTCTAAAATAGGTGATTGGAGGGTGCTAGTAATATGTCACGGAAAAATCATCAAATGATTGGCGGACAACTGCGCCGTATAGATAAAAAATTCTGCCATTTAAAGCAAAGCCAGGTGACAAAAATCGCGAACTGGCTTCGTACAGAATATGCCGAAGTCGTACAAGAGCATTACCGCAAACCCACTAGGGAGCAGTCCCAGGAGATTGTGTCAAAAGTTTATACCAAAATTGAGCAAGCAGGCATCTGGATTCCTTTCGGCGAGGTGTTGCGCTATTACCACAGCAAACAGGCGAAGTTCTATAACCATCTGCTCAAGCAAAGAGAGCCAAGGACGAGTCAGGAACCCCAAGCAGAAAGCGCAGAGGCTTGTGAGAAGTGAAACTGTCGTTGTCCAGTCGTCGTTTCTGAACGCATTGGCTGTGAGTGATGGCTGGTAGGAATCACTACAGTGGCACTTGTAGAAAAACAGCACGCCAGCGTTTCTTGTGTGGTGTAAGCATGGCTAGCGAGGTATTGAGCAGGCGCGGCTGACAGGTCTCTCCTCTCAAACCGTTCTTGATCTGCCAGAACCGGACTCTCCCGCAGGCTCCATGCTTCAGGGGAGAGATACGTTCTTCCCGAAGGTGCTCTACGGCTTGCCAGGCAAGATCGATGCGTTTTCAATGGGAGTGCTAAGTGGTGCATGAAGTCTGTGATGCTTTTTTCACAGAGCGAAATAGCCTGCGAAGGCATTTGACATGTTTCGTATGGTTTCCAAAGGCGCTTCACTCTGTTCCAAAAATGGCCTGAACATGCCGGATGCACCACTCATTGCTGCTCACCCTGTTGATGGCTCTCCTCTTTGTCTCAGCCGCTCATTGCAAGCAGGAGATTTTGGCACGTTGATAGTGGCACGTTTGCAGCTCAGGCGTTCATGCAGGAATTCTGCATGAGAGCACGAGAAAGTGTGCCACATTAGGCCGAATATGATATGCATCACTATTGCGCCTCCGCGCGTTTTCGGGATAGATTAAATCATCCTTTTTCAGGAATATATCTTGACAAGTATATTCCTTTGCGGGTATATTAGAACGATGAACACATTCTTAGCTGCTCTGATGGAGCCAAACCGCTTACACATTGTCGAACTGTTGCGCGATGGCCCTCTGACTGTCGGCCAGATCGCCGAGAAGTTAGCATTACGGCAACCGCAGGTATCCAAGCACCTCAAGGTCCTGAGCGAGGCGGCCATTGTGGAGGTCCAGCCGCAGGCGAATCGGAGAATTTATCAGTTGAGGCGCGAGCCCTTCCAGGAGTTGGAGGTCTGGCTGCACTCGTTTCGTCACCTCTGGGATGAACGTTTCGACCGTCTGGACGACTACTTGTTGGAATTGCAGGCCCGCGAGCAGCACACGAGCAACCGAATTGAGGACAGCAATGTTTGATTCCCACTCTCTGGGTCCCTCTATTGGGGAACAGGAAATTGTCATGCAACGGCAATTCAATGCCCCCCGCACGCTGATGTTTCAGGTATTCACTGGAGCAGAGCATCTCAAGCGCTGGTGGGCCCCACCGCCCTACACCCTGCCCGCCTGTACCATCGACCTGCGGCCTGGCGGCATCTGGCACTACTGCATGCGTTCGCCAGAAGGTCAGGAGCAGTGGGCGAGGTCCGTGTACCGCGAGATCGTGCCGCCAGAGAAGTTGGTCTACACCACAACCTTCGCCGACGAGCATGCCAAGCCCACCCTTGGGATGCCCGAGCACCTGACCACCGTACTCTTCACGGAGGAGGCTGGGAAAACCAGGGTGACAACTCGTGTTCAGTTCAGCAGTGCAGAAGCTTTGAAAGTTGCTGTTGACATTGGTATGCCACAAGGGATGACCATCACCTGGGCTTACCTGGTCGAGTACATGCAAAAGTTAGAGACCACATAGCAGAAGAACTCGTCCGCCATCATCGGCCTCTCTGTTGCGATTTCGACTGCGCTGGCTCAACCCCGTGTTCGGACAAGCACCTGAGCCTATCGCTCAAAGCATAGTCTACTACGTGTCTTCTCCAGAAGTCCAGGCGATGACTGGCCTGCTTTTCAACAAAGGCAAGGAGTCCATAGCCTCCAGTCCTTATACCAAAGACCGGGCAGTTCAGCAGCACCTCTGGGAAGTAAGCATGGCGCTTACACATCTGGATGTGGTAACACCCGGTGAAAGGATTCATGGCACGAACAAGTAACTGGTAGTACAGAGAAAAGAGCATACGACACAAAGATTGGAGAATACCATGGGAAAAATCATGTTTGGTCTTTCGGTCTCCCTAGATGGGTTTATCGCTGATAAAAATGATGACATCTCAGAGGTCTTCGCCTGGATGGGAAAGGCAATGGAACGGTTCCATGAAGTCGTGGGCGAGGAGGGGATGAACGAGGGCGGCGCGGTAATCATGGGACGCAGAAGCTTCGAGCAGATTTACGGCGAGCAGGGGTGGGTCATGCCTGACGGCACGCCTCTCCCCTGGCCGGTGGTAGTCATGCAATCGCAAGCACGAGCACCAGAGAAAAAGAGCCACACACAATTTTACTTTGTCACCGATGGTATTGAAAGCGCGCTTGCGAAAGCGCAGGAACTTGCAGGCGAGAAAAATGTGGCTCTTCATGGGGCCAGCGCGGTTCAACAAGCTTTGAAGGCGGGTCTGCTTGACGAATTCCATATGAGCCTTGCCCATGTCCTGCTAGGTGAGGGCGTGCGCCTCTTCGACCATCTTGGCTCAAAGGTGATCCATTTGCAACACATCCGCACGCTGGAGTCACCGGGAGCCACCCATCTCTCGTTCCGCGTGGTGAAATAAGACCAGCGCATCCTGCCAACACAGGTTCCCGCGTGCCGATGGCGGGTGCGCCTCATCACGTGCCCACGGCAAGGACGTTCTTTGTGAAGACCACGATAAGAGGAGAGCCACATACTGACAGAGTTAAAGAACCTCAAATGTATGTTTCCTATGAGCACGAGAAGCAATTCATATCTCTTAAGGGCTTTAGTGTCTCGATCATGAAAAAGGTGCAAACTTCTTTCGCAAATAGACCACAGCCTGCTCCTCCCAACGCGGCTTGAGCCAAGCGAACAGTTGCATTTTGGCATCGAGGGGTGAAAGTTGGAGGTGTTCGATATGGTGCTCTTCCATCCAGTGCTCAGCCAACATATAGCAGGTTCCATTCCAGCCACTTTTGCTCCCTTGATCAGTGCGGCTTTCAGCAACCCCTGAGATGACAATCTCGGCAGTGTTTTGCAAATCGATCAATGCGTGGTCGAAGGCAGTTTTGTCTGCTTTGTCCTGCATACCAGCCAGTCTTCTGAGCGTTCTGACCTCGATGCCGTGGTGGTGTTGAATAATTTCGTAAAGCTGGATGGTCGAACGAGCCAGCAGACCAGCTTCGTACCGCTCTTCCACCGTTTGGGGTGAGGTGAGCACACATTTCACCAGCGGAAAAATACCTTGAGCGATCAAGATGGGTCGAGCGTCAATAAATCTGCCATAGGCAGCGATCCCTTCGGAGGCGAAGCGAGTACGCCAGTACCAGGGATCGGTGTCGGCACCTGTATGCCATGCGGCGGGCTCAGTCATTGAGTCAAGAGAAGGGTGCTTGGGAATACCTTTTGATAAGGGCAAGATACCCAGTTGTTCTACTGCCCTGCTGGCTTCTTCATAGGTTTTCACAATGGGATGTGACATGTACAGACCCCTTTTCCGGAAATTTGTTTCAGAGCAGTATAGTCACAAACCCTTGAGTACCAACAAACTGGTATCGAGTTGACACCTACAGGAACAGTATCCCAGGTAGAAAGAGGGACATGCTGAATTCACCTCTCTCCAAAATCTGAAGATTGGCAATAACGTTCAAGAGCAAAGGGAAGCACAAGCAACAGGTCCACCAGGACATCAAGGGATCGAGCCCAATGCCGATATGCGTACCCAGGCTGTACGCAAAGTCGAGGATCATCCCTACGCAGCACATATCCAGTATCAAGAGGGAGTTGCTCATCAGACTGGCCTGCCCGATGCGTGTGCTGATATCGTCACGGCTGCTCAATCGTTTCATTGGATGGAGCCGACCTCGACGCTGGCCGAGATCGCCCGTATTCTGCAGCCCGGTGGGCTCTTCGCTGCCTACGATTATGACTGGCCACCAGCGCTCAACTGGGAGCTTGAGCAGGTCTACTTCGCCTTCGTGAACTCCAACGCGGCTGGAATCAGCACATCGCAGAGGGATTTCCCAGAATGGCCGAAGCAGACCCATCTCGATCGCATGCGTGACAGCGGCCACTTCCGCTTCACGCGCGAGGTGTTGCTGCATTCTGTCGAGCAAGGAGACGCGACACGGTTTCTTGAGCTGATTCTGTCGAATGCACGCAGCCACCAGTGAAAGGAGGTGCACCCACGAATGTACTCAGGAACTCTTGCTCATTGATTGCTAATGCTCGCTGGTATAACCAGGGAATCACGGTAAAAGAAAAAACAGCGCATCTCATTTGCAACGTGCTCCTCTCACCGAGCACTGGAGGGAGCGACACGGTTGCAGTGTTCAGACGCCCTGCGAACGGCCTCGTGGCTGCCTGTTTACCGGCCTGGCATCGATTTGCTATGATCTATAATGAAGAGTCTAGAAAAATACCCTCTGGAGATATGCGATGTTGGCTCTACAACCATCTTCGAAAAAGAAGGACGCCTTGGCACGTTACAGGCCATGGTTCTACGCTGCCGCCCTCTATAACCTGCTCTGGGGTAGCACCACACTCCTCTTTCCTCCGCTTTTCTTTCACTTCATTGGCATGCCCATACCAGACGTGTTACCTTTATGGCAATGCAGACGAACCCTTGTGTTTCCATCTCCGCAGTGCAACGCCTGCTGTATGAGCGTTTCAAGACGGACATCAGTGTCGGTCAACTCAACCGGGTGTGCGCTGGCCTCGAGCTGAGAGGAAGGTAATGGGGAATGATTTCACAAAGAAGAACCGAGCGAGTCGCGTTGGACTGGTGGTGGCGATGCGGATAGTCTTAGCTGGGGGGTCCGGCTTCATCGGACGCCACTTGATACCCGCGCTAGTCGCAGATGGACATGTTGTCACCGTTCTGACACGCGCACAGCCGGTTCAGAGTGTGGCCCCCAGTGGGTTGCTAGAGTACGTGCACTGGGACCTCTTCACATCTGATGGTCGATTAGCCGACGTGCTGGCTGGAGCGGATGCGGTGGTCAATCTGGCTGGTGCCAACATCGGGAGCAGACGGTGGACGACCAAGCGCAAGGCAGACCTTCTGGACAGCCGTGTCCGTGCAACCGAAACGCTTGTCCGAGCCATCGCTCGCTTAGACACAAGTCGTCGACCGCGAGTGCTGGTGAACGCGTCGGGGATTGACTTCTACGGTGACCGCAGTGACGAGATCCTCACGGAAAAGTCCGAACCCGGGGACACGTTTCTCGCACGGTTGTGCGAGCGTTGGGAGCGCGCAGCAACAGCAGTTCAGACACTTGGGGTGCGCGTGGTCTTGATGCGCACGGCGGTTGTTTTGGCACCTGATGCGCTGACGCTGCACCTTATGGCATGGCCCTTCCGACTATTCATCGGTGGTCCACTCGGTGACGGTCGGCAATGGTTTACATGGATCCACATCGATGACGTTGTGGGCCTCTACAAATGGGTCCTCGGCACCGACTTCGATTTCGGGTCCCGTGAACGTGGTAGCTCCAGACGTGTGTACGCAAGGACAGGTGGCGCGAGCATTTGGGACGGTGCTTTCGCGTCCCCACGAACTCCGGACTCCGGCATGGGTTCTTCGTCTGGGAATGGGAGAACAAGCCGACCTCCTATTGCATGGTCGTCGGGCGATCCCTGAGAAGGCCCTCGCTCACGGATATGTGTTCCGCTCTCTAGAGTTGGAGCTGCTTTGCGGAACTGTCTCCAGCGTGGTCACACCGAGAGGACACCGACGCTCCCGATGGGGCAGCACTCTCCCTTCTTTCCTGCCCTCGGAAGGGCAGGCGAGGATATACCAAGGGTGCTGCGCGATCAGTATCTGGTCCAGCCTGGAGACAACTACCGTGTGGTGCTCGAGGGGACCATGGATCAGATCTGGCACCAGCCGTTCTGGTTGTGGCCCTTCTTTCGCCTGCTTGCCGCGTTCGACATCCTGTTCCCAGAGCAGGGCAGCAACATCGAGGCGTCGATGATTGTTGAGGGCCTGCACGACGGACGAGGAGGTGGTGCCCAAACGTGGTGCCGCACATTTTGGTTCCGGAGGCCGCGGAGCTTCGACGCAACGATGGCATTTGATTTCCGACGCGCTCGCGTTGTTGAGCGAATGGGTCCTGGCGGCGTGCTTGAAGTCGCCTGGAACGTGACCTTTGAACCGCCAGCCACTATCCGGATCGGAACGTCGGGCATCCGGTTGGGGGTGGGCAGGTACCACATCGCTCTCCCGCGCTGGGCCACCGTGGAGGTACAGGTGAGTGAAACCGCGCTTTTGGATCGCAGCGATACGATTGCTGTCGATCTCGCGGTTCGGCAGCCGTGGTTGGGAGAGATCTTCGGCTATACCGGACATTTCCAAGTGCGCAGAGAGGCGAAGGAGGATCGGGGATCATCAGGGTCTCGTAGTAAAAGGAAACCCTACGCGCCTGGAAAACAACGAGAGATAATGGAAGACTAAAAAAAGCTCATGTGTCTGACGAAGAAGGGGAGGATGCCCTGCCATGCAAGCTACTGTGACCCCACAACAACGCTAAGCAGCCAAGCGTGAGATAGTCAAGCTAGTAGAACAGGGGACATCAGGCGATACAAAAATAACACCGCCATTGTACCACAGGATCAGAAAAGAGGAAACAAAAAAGGCCGATCTGCCAGGGCAATCGCATCTAATGAACAGCGTCTAAAACTTTCAAGAGATAGGGGTTTGAGCGATGTTGTTTCCTTTCCAGTCTTCAAAGCCAGAGAAAGCTGAAGCCGACGAGCATATAGACGAGCAGAGTTGCCCCAACGAAGCAGAGCACCAGGCGCAACTGGAGAATGCGTCCCAGGATGACGATCTCAGGTAAGCTTAGACCGGATGCGGCAATCATAAAGGTGAGGACCAGAGGGATTGCCGCGCCATGTTGTATCAGCGCGAAGCCAATGGGGATCAGAAAGAGAATGTCAGCATAGATGATGCTGCCGAGCAGAGCCGCCAGAGGAATGCCGATGCCGATGCCCCATTGTCCTAGATGAAGGACACCGCTGGTTGGAATAAACATATCGATCAGAATACCGGCCAGAGTTGCAAGAGCCAACCAGGGCAGAAACTTGCGCGTCAATTGCCCTCCCAGCAAGGTTGCTTTTTTGAAGGCCACGCGCCAACTGCCCGCTATAACATCTTCCTCCTCCAACCAGAGATACTCACGTAGTACCCGTTCGCGTGGTAGGCGGCCAATCAGCCAGCCCACTAGAATCGCAGCCAGCAGGCAGGCTCCTGTATAGAATAGAGCAAGATGCCAGCCGAAGACGACAAAGAGCAGGATGACAGCTCCCAGATTGATCGTAGGCGAGGCCAGCAGGAACGAGATTGCAGGCCCCAGGGGTACGTCTACCTCTAGCATACTCAGGAAGAGTGGGACAGCCGTGCAGGTACAGAAGGGGGTTGCCGCACCGAGCAGAGCCGCCAGTATATTACCGCGCAGGCCCGGCCAGCGTGCAAAGAGCTTCTGCAAGCGGACAAACGAGACACGCTGTTTTACATAGAAGGCCAGAGTCGCTGTACTGAAAAGGAGCATGCCAATAAAGGCCAGTAGTAGCGGGAAGAAGAGTAAGCCTTTCCAGGGCAGAGCAGACGTGAGGAAGTTCATAGGAAAACCTTTCTGGATATCCCACCTGCTTTATAGTGACTCCAGATGTGGATCGTTCAGCGTTTCCTGTGTCTCCTGCTCGGTATAATACTCGTTGGTATTCCCGTTATGGCTGGTCTGTGAGAGAGTGTCTCGGAAGCGCGTTTTGTGCATATATTTTGGGCGATGCAGCGTATTATAGGAGCAGAAGGGCATGATCTTGCCATCGGGCAAGACATGATGGACGCAGCACTTTTTCGCGGAACGCACATCGAAGTTCCAGGCATCCATGAAGGCGATAATCACAATACGGAACATATTCTCGTAGAGCAGGCTACCGTGCTCATTTTGAGTGAGCGCCTGTGGAGCTGCGGGAAGGCAACAACTGAAATCGCGCAGGGCATTAGAGGTGCTCAAAGGCATGGAGGCTGACCAGAGACGGGTGAGTGCGGGGCCAACGATATCTTTCATATCCTCGATGCGGAAGTTGACCTGATTGCCAATTACATCCAGGTAGGACTTCACGTCGATAAAGCGGGTGAGAGGTTTGACCTTTTTGCCCTTGACGTAGGCATAGGTCATACTAATGCAATCGCTATGGCAAGGGAGCGGCACAAAATCGGTTGTGCGGAACATGCCGTTTGTTTGCTCGGCGATTGCATGAATGACATCAGGGACCGTTGTGCGATCCAACGGATTGAAATCATCGCTACGTCCGACGTTTGTTACAGGCTGAATGGTCACGCCGCGCACCATCTTCTCAGCGATGCCGAATTTGACAATCTCACCGATTTCGTCCTCGTTGACGCCGCGCTTGATGGTGGCGGTCAAGTTGATGGGGATCTCGTATTTTGTGAGATTGGCGATGGCTTTTTGCTTGATCTCACGCAGATCGAGGCCACGCAGGGCCTCATAGGTGCTCTGGCGGAAACCGTCGAATTGCAGATAGACCTCGAAATTGCCCTTGAAAGCGGCCAACTGGCTCACGAACTCCTCGTCGCGGGCGATGCGGATGCCATTGGTGTTAAGCATGATAGCTTTGATACGTTTGCGTTTTGCCATTGCCAGAATTTCGAGCAGATGTGGGTGGATGGTGGGTTCGCCGCCACTGAATTGCACAACGTCGGCGTAGCCCTCGTTCTCAACGATAGTATCGAGCATGCGTTCGACCTCGTCGAGTGGGGAAAAACGTCCAACATCCGAATTGGCGAAGCAGGTTGGGCAGCGCAGGTTGCATGCCTCGGTAATCTCCACCAGAGCCAGGCAGCTATGCTGCTCATGGTCGGTACAGAGGCCGCAATCGAGGGGGCAACCTTGTTCAACACGTGTCTGAAAGTGACGTGGTAGCGTGCCGGGTTTGTTATACTGGCTCTGGGTAAGATAGTAGGCGGCATCCGAGGAGAGGAGTGTGCGTATAGCTCCATGTTCTGGGCAGGTCTTGAGCATATAGACTTTACCGTGCTGAAGGATAATCTTGGCCTGGATAACCTTCAAGCAGGTAGGGCAGAGGCTATTCGTGAAATTGTGGTAGATGTAGGGTCGGTCGTGGCGCACCATCAGCGGGTCATCAGACCCCGGAATTGCGACAGTCTCAAGAGGCAGCACAGGTTTCACGGATTTATGACGGCGAGATTTACGATCTTGCATGAGAGTATACCTTTCTTAAAGCTGGAAATCCGAGGCTACAAAGGTTGTGCAACAACCATGCAGCCAATAGCGCCGATGATAGGAGCCACCAGCACCATCGTTAAGAGGCCGTAACCAATGAAGCGTCGTCGTGGTTGAGAGAGAGATACCAATGCCATAATCAGCACAATGATGTATGCAAGGACGCTGACGATTAGCCCTATGATGCCGTAAGCGATGCCATTGTAGCCTTGACTGAAACGGACGAGAGCGGTGGTGACGAGAAAGAGGACCAAAGGAATGCATCCCCAGGCGATACCTTGCCAGAATTGTTGTTTGTTCTGTTGATTGTCAGGTGATGGCTCACCTGCACCATTGTTGAGCTGAGGCTCAGGATAGCTCATTGTTTGGCTGACCTTGCTCATTCATAGCTTTCCCTTTGCGCTTTATTTGAGTTATATCGTTCTGTTTGTCTGGGCTTCTGGGGAGAGTGTGCTTATGGGTAGACGGCGACGATTTACGCTCAACGAATGCCAGAGATTGTAGGTAAAACCGAGAATGGTCAGAGAGTAGACCAGTTGCACCAGGGTGAGCCCGGCAAAGATGCGTGGATCGGCGCGGGTAAAATCGACCAGGAAACGAAAGCTACTGTAACCAACGACATAGAGCTTGAAGAGATCGCCAGCATGGGGCATTTTATCACGTAGGCGGAGAATAAGAAGAAAGAGGAGCACATCTAGGAGCAGTTCATAGAGCGCGGAGGGTTGGCGGCGCACGCCTTGCTGCACAATTGCCCAGGGTAAATTGCTGGGAAGTCCGAAGGGATCGCCGCCGAGCAGATTGCCGAGCCGTCCGATTGCCTGTGCCAGTGGAAGTCCGAGGGCGAAGATATCGCCAGTGGGATAGGAGATGTGATTGAAGCGTTTGACCAGGAGCACCCCCAGGTAGCCACCAAAGAAGGCTCCGGTCCAGGCCTGACCGCTATACCAGAGAGAGGGAAGGTCTTTGATAAAAGTAGCTGGTCCCAGGAAAATAAGCATGCTGGCTTTGGCACCAATCAGGCCACCTCCCAGTGCGCCCAGGGTTACGCGTAAGATCGCTTCGGTAGCGCGACGCTGGCGTTTAGCCTCATAGTAGGTAATGGTTCCGCCAGTGATATAGGCACAGAGCATCATCAGTGAGTATGTAGAGATTGCGATGGGTCCCAGGTGTAGCCACGGATACATATAGCCACCTCTCTTGCGGGCAAAAAAGAGCATAGGTCGGCCCGAATGGGCGGATATGTCTTTTTGATAACGAAACGGACGTGTATATCAATGTCACAGCCTGCTATCAGTATATGCCCTTTCCCATGTACTTGAAAGGTGTCAAATGACCTATATTTAGGGTTTGAGCACAGCTTGCTCTCTTTTGCCTTTTGCGCTCAATCTCTGTAGGCTGCAAGCGATTGATTACAAAAAGGAGTAGCAGAATGATACCGATGATGAGAAATCCCCGCAGGCGTCCAGTGTTACGGCGATCCTTTCCACTGGATACACCTTTCTGCTGCCACTTACGCACATACTGGCGCGATCCTGGTAAGCTTGGATGATGGGATTCCAGGCGCTCAATAGTTGCCACTGCTCTCTGGGCCTCTTCTAAAAAAGGCGTGGTAGCCGCAAGCCAGAACAGGAGGGGCGCATTTTCCACATTGCCATGAGTGTGCAGCCAGTATGCAGCTGACTGCCAGCAATCAACCCAACTGCATGCCCCCGCCTTTAGTTGTGGGATACTTGACTTCCTACAAGGATGTGAGACGAGGCAAGCATAGCACACGCGCTTCTGTGTAGCAAACTCAGCCTTCCATGCCTGCTTCGTTTCCTCGGGCGCTGGCTCCACTGAACATCGTGCTACCCCCGCCATCGGTGCGCTGCTGATGTCGCTCTGTATCGTGATCGTGTCGCTCAATGCCCAAACGCTGCGGAGCTTGCCGTTGCGCAAATAAGAGGCGCAGTATAGCTACCCTTTTTTTCGTTTTCTATACTCATGTGGGGTTACATGCTCCAGCTTCATAAACACCTTTGAGAAATAATTGGGGTCGTTATATCCGACGCTCGAAGCAATTTCCGTGACAGATTCGTTGCTGTAATCCAACATATATTTGGCTTCCTCAATTCTGAGCGTATTGATATATGCGGTGAGGGTCATCCCCAGTTCTTTTTTGAAGGTGCGGGAGAGATAGGACGGGTGGACCCCAAGCGTATCAGCAATGTGGTTGAGGTTTAAAGGCTGATCGATAGTGAAACGGATAGAGGTGACCGCTTCCCCGACTAGTGAAGAGAGTGTTGCTACCGACAATTCTCTCACCAGGGTGCAGTAGGCTTGAAGCATCTCTTCATAGAGGGATACTAACTCGGCTATGCTCTGTGCTTGTTCAATTTGGATAGCAAATTTCCCCGAGATGCTATCCAGATAGAGGGGATGAACCGCTGCGCTTTCCGCCGCTTTCCTGCATAACGTATTCGCAGAAAAAGAGAGATTTTTCATCGACCGCACTGGTGAATTGGGATGGCGGTACGGCCAGGAGAGCTCCTTCCCTTCCTCCATCGCTGTTTTCAACATGTGAGGGTCCCCTCTGGTAATGGCATGCAGCAGTTTGTTCTCGCTCTCATATCTTCTCTCAATCAGTTTCCGGTCCTGTTCCAGATCATCGTTGAATTTCACTGCTGTGCCCTCTGAGGGAGACAATGCGATTTCAATCTGTTGAGGCTGTGTCATTCCTGGTGTAAACACGTTGATGAGTAAGTGGCTTATGGCATGCTGTTTCGCTTCATCTACCATCGTCAGAGCGTTGTAGCATTGTTGTAGTTGTCGCTGTATGACAAGGGGTAATCGTTCTTTGTGGATCATTTCACGTATCAGTTGCGGGGGATAGGCTTTACTGATACAGGGGCCTACCACGATAGTGCCTCGATATTGCGCACCATCCCACATACCTGCTGCCAGAAACTCAAGCTGAATGGAGTCGCGAAACACATACACGTGTTCTTTCACAAGGGGCTGCTGAAGGACCTGTACAAGGGCTGCTTGTTTATAACGCTCGATCACAGTGGGCAGATCGTAGGAGGCGTAATGGATTTGTGAAATCCTCTCGTGGTCAAACAATTGCACTTCGAGATTCGTGAGGACCGAAATGAGTTGACAACCTGATGTGTACTGCTCATAAGCGGCTTGCATAGTGGTCCTCCTAAATGGTCAAAAATATCCCTTTATTGGTCAAAATTATACGAGAAATAGCCGGATTGAGCAAGTATACTCTTCTAAGAAGATGTGTTCAGATCTTTCGAAACCTTTCACCACCTTGGAGAGCAACCGGTTCAACTCCCGCTCGCAGCACTCGCTCATGGAGGGTGCTGCTTCCCAACGGCCTGGGAAATGAGCGCACCGCGAGACTGAAGGCAGAAGAACAATGGAAGCGACGGTAACCAAACCAGACACCTTTGAAGCAGTAGCCTGGGAAGCATGTTTGTTACGTCAGGAAGATATTTGAAACGAAAGGAGTCCTTTCCCATGGAAGATATTCAAGCCGTTGACCTGGAATTGTCCGCCGAACCATCACCCGATCTGCCAGAAGCGCTGCAAGCCCCGACACGGCAGGTAGGCCGTGGCTTCATGTTCGCGCTTACAGCCTCCGCCATCTCTCTCTACATCCTCTACGCCGGTATCGGAGCCTTGTTGTTGCCCTTCCAGATTGGCCTGCTTGCTCCAGGAAGCAAAGTCGCGATCCTCAGTTTTTTCACGAGCATCACGGTCCTGATCGCACTTTTTGCCAATCCCCTCGCCGGTGCCTTCAGTGACCGCACCACCTCGCGCTTTGGACGCAGGCGTCCGTGGATCTTCGTGGGTGGCCTGCTGACGGTGGTGGGCCTGCTCTTCATGTGGCGAGCGACGAGTATCCCGCTCCTGTTCATTGGCTATTGTTTGGTCGAGCTCTTCTCCAACATCGCCCTGGCAACGCTCGTCGCGACGATCCCCGATCAGGTCCCGGAGAATCAGCGCGGCACGGTTTCCGGCATCTTCGGGCTTGCCACCGGCCTGGGAGGCATCTTGGGCGCGATTCTGGCCGGCCAGATCTTCAAGTGCGCACCGACGAACGCCTACGTGGTCATGTTCCTGATCGTGCTCGTGACCACCATTCCGTTCGCGCTCTTCCTGTCCGACAAGGTGCTTCCCGAAGGGCTCCATGCCTGCTTTCCACCTCGGGGCGTTTCTCAAGAATTTCTGGGTGAATCCGCGCAAGTACCCGGATTTCGGCTGGGCATGGCTGACGCGTTTCGTCCCGTTTGTCGGGTATTTTCTGGGGATCACGTATATCTTCTATTACCTGGAGGATGTCGTGAAATATCCGGCCGCGCTGCAAGGGGCCTCGACGTTCAGCATCATTGCAGCGGTCGTGTCGCTGCTCTCCACGGTCCTGGGCGGCTTCCTCTCTGATCGCCTGAAGCGGCGCAAGCTCTTTGTGATCGCTGGGATGTGTATTATGGCCATCTCCTTTCTCCTGCTCGCCCTCTTCCAGAGCTGGATCGCCGTACTGGTCGCTGCCGCCGTGCTGGGATTTGGCCTGGGTGCCTACCTGGCCGTTGATGTCGCGATCGTCACCCTGGTGTTGCCCTCGGCAAAGAACCGGGCCAAGGATATGGGCATCATCAATATTGCCAACACGCTGCCCCACTCTGTGGCACCTGTGATGGCCGGCTTCATCCTTGCGCTGACGCATAGTTATTCGGTCTTGTACATCGCAGCGACGATCTTCGTCCTGCTTGGCATCCTCACGGTGGCACCGATCAAGGCTGTACGCTAACGCAACAGATCATCCAGTCCCCAGCGCAAGGCTGGGAACTGGGTGCATGAGTGATCAGGGCCAGCATAGGCAGGACAGACGTCGTATATTGTCCAATGGAGATATTTTCGCAAGAGGAGAGAAACCATGTTATACCCCATCATGACTACGTCAAGAGAACTCGTTGATTTAAACGGGATCTGGAACTTTAAGCTGGATCACGGCACGGGATTTGCAGAGAAATGGTTTGGACGCCCGTTACAGCAGGCGATCCCGATGCCGGTCCCTGCTTCCTACAATGATCTGTATGAGGGAGCGGAATTTCGCGACCACATCGGGTGGGTCTGGTATGAACGGGAGATCGTCGTCCCTGACCATGTCTTCACGCAACGCCTGGTGCTTCGTTTTGGCTCGGTAACACACGCGGCCCGTGTCTATCTCAATGGACAGCTTGTCGTCGAGCACCAGGGGGGATTTACGCCGTTCGAGGCAGAAATCAACGCGTTCGTCAGCCCCGGCAAAAATCGCCTGACGGTCGCGGTCAACAATATTGTGGACTACACCACGCTTCCGGTGGGCAACTATCAAGAAGAAGACGTGCCCGGCCTGGGAAAAGTGGTGACGGACACCCCGAACTTTGACTTTTTCAACTATGCAGGCATCCAACGCCCGGTCAAACTCTATACCACCCCGAAAACCTATATCCGCGATATCACCCTGACGACGGAGGTAGATGGAACGAATGCGCGGGTAGGATACACCATCGAGACCGAGGGAGCAGCGGAGGTTCGCGTCTCCCTTCACGACGAGAACGGTGAAAGAGTTGCCAGCGGCACCGGAGCGACCGGCCAACTCTCTATCGCAGCGGTGCATCTCTGGCAGCCGCGGCACGCCTATCTGTATAGCTGTGTGGTGGAATTGTGGCAGGATGGGCAGCGTCTGGATACGTATGAGGAACCGTTCGGCGTGCGGACGGTCGAGGTCCGGGACGGGAAATTCCTCATTAATGGAAAGCCGTTCTACTTTAAGGGCTTTGGGAAACATGAGGACTCCCACATCCACGGGCGCGGATTTGATGAAGCGCTCAATGTGAAAGACCTGAATCTGCTGCAATGGATTGGCGCCAACTCCTTCCGCACCTCGCACTATCCCTATTCTGAAGAGCTCATGCGCCTGGCGGACCGTGAAGGATTTGTGGTGATCGATGAGGTACCGGCGGTTGGATTGCATTTGAACTTTGGATCATTCTTCGGCGGGAGTGGCAAGCCCCATAAAACGTGGGAAGAGCTGGGGACCAAAGAGCATCATGTGCAGGTGATTTGCGAGTTGATCGCACGCGATAAAAATCATCCGTGTGTGGTGATGTGGTCCATTGCCAATGAATCAGCTTCCGAAGAAGAGGGCGCTCATGACTATTTTCAACCCTTAGTCCAGCTCGCACGAGATCTCGACCCCCAGAAACGCCCCATCACCATTGTGATACACATGATGGCAACTCCCGACAAGAATACCATTTCGGACCTGGTGGATGTGCTGGCGCTGAACCTCTACTATGGCTGGTATGCCTACGGCGGACAATTAGAGGCGGCCAAAGCCCACTTGCGTGCGGAGCTCGCGGGCTGGAATCGGGTGCAGCCTGGCAAACCCGTGATGTTCACCGAGTATGGCGCTGACACCATCGCAGGCTTCCATGATACGACGCCCGTGATGTTTTCCGAAGAGTATCAGGTGGCATGTCTGCAAGCCAATCATGAAGTGGTGGACGAGTTCCCAACCTTTATCGGTGAGCAGGTGTGGCACTTCACCGATTTCCAAACCAGTCAAAGTGTTATGCGCGTCCAGGGCAACAAAAAGGGCGTGTTCACCAGAGAACGCAAACCGAAAATGGCGGCGCACTATCTCAGAGAACGCTGGATGGCCATTCCAGACTTTGGCTACAAACCATAAGTGCCGATCGGTACACGAGCTTCGAGAGGAGGAGATATGCCCGATACGAGCTTCGATGGGCAAGGCCGCACAGCCGTCATCACGGGCGGCAGCGGTGTGCTGGGCAGTGTCATGGCACACGCTCTGGCGAAGGCCGGGGTGCGTGTTGCCATCCTCAGTTTGCACGCCGCTTCCTCGGTGAACGTGGTTGAAAGCATACGAGCGGATGGCGGGGAAGCTCTTGGTATTGCCTGTGATGTAATGGAGAGGGCTGACCTTGTACGCCACCTATGGCGCGATTAGGCGAGCCAGAGGATCTCGTTGGCACGCTGTTATGGTTGGTCGGCCCTGCTTCATTGTTCGTGACCGGTATCGTGGTTCCCGTAGATGGCGGTTTCTCAGCTACAGTGGGGTCTAAAAAAGGAGGAAACGCATCATGGTGCTAGGAAAAGGTTCAACGACCGCAACGTTGACCACCGAGGAGGTACAACAACTGCTTGCGAGAGCAGATGAGGAGTTACTTGTAGGAGCCGGGCTTGACCCTGCCAACAAGCGCGTGCTGGTGATTATTCCCGATGGAACACGCACGGCACCAATACCCTTGATGTTTCGCCTGCTCTACGATCAATTTGGACGACGCGCCGCACAATTCGATTACTTAATTGCCCTGGGAACCCATCCGCCCATGTTGCAAGATGCCATTGATCACCTGGTCGGCGTGACAGCGGTCCCACGAGTCAATGAGCCAGGCTACTACATCAAGACGCTCCATATTGACCATCTAGTCGGCGTGACGGCGACCGAACGAGCGGAGCGCTATCCCAACGTGCGCATCTTCAACCACGACTGGGCCAATCCGCAGGCACTTCAGACCATCGGGGTCATCAAAGGCTCGGAGGCAGCCGAGATGACCGGGGGATTGCTCACCGATGACGTGCCGGTCACGCTCAACCGCTCAATCTTCGACTATGACCTCTTGCTGATCTGTGGGCCGGTCTTTCCCCACGAGGTCGCCGGCTTCTCCGGGGGAGCCAAGTATCTCTTCCCCGGCATCGCGGGGCCAGATATTATCAATTTCACCCACTGGCTCGGTGCGCTGGTGACCAGTCTGCGCACCATCGGCATCAAGGACACCCCTGTCCGGCGCGTCATCACACAAGCGGCAGGATTTGTGCCACGCCCACTGCTCTGCCTGGCGATGGTGATGCAAGGCCAGGACTTACACGGCCTCTACATCGGCGACCACCTTGAAGCCTGGAGCCAGGCCGCAGATCTCTCGGCACAACTCGACATCACCTACGTGGACCGCCCCTTTCACAGGGTACTCTCCGCTCCGGCAGCGATGTACGACGACCTGTGGACAGCAGCCAAGGCGATGTACAAAACCGAACCAGCGATTGCCGACGGAGGCGAAGTCATTATCTACGCCCCGCATATCACCGAGGTTTCCTATACGCACGGTAAGCTGATTGACGAGGTTGGCTACCATGTCAGGGATTATTTTGTCAAGCAGTGGGATCGTTTTAAACACGTGCCTGGCAGCATTCTGGCACACAGCACACACGTCAAGGGAACGGGTACCTACGATACCACAACCGGCATCGAAACGCCGCGTATCTCGGTCACACTGGCCACCGGCATTCCAGAGGAACGCTGTCGGCGCATCAACCTGGGCTACGCCGATTATCGAGCGATTGACCCCGCAACATGGAAAGGACGCGAACAGGAGGGCATCCTCTACGTGCCACATGCCGGGGAGATGCTCTACCGCGCTCGCGGTATCTAAGAGGAAGCCATAAGAGATGGCAGGAAGGAGATTTCACCCATGACGAATAACAATGCCAGACAAGTCGCCCTCCAACACCTGATCGAAGACGATGCCGTCGGCCAGTTGCGACGGCGCGATGGCCTGATGGCTACACTCGGCCGTGAAGATGGTGTTTCTGCTGCCCGCGGCTCTCTATCTTACCCGTCTCCCCGGTGCATCCGTTCAGCTACGCTCGGTGCTGCAACACGCCTGGAACGAGTATGACCTTGCACTGGCCACGTCTCGCCCGGCAGAACATCCCTTTGTGCAACTGGCCGCCGCCCTGAGCGCCGCAAGCCGCGATGGGGCATGCCGCTTGCTCCTGGGAATGCCTGAAGGCTGGCAAGCCTTTGTCTCCTGGCTCGAACAATTGATGGAGGAGAGCCTGGGCAAAGGAGGCAAGGGCATCGTGGTCTTTGACGATCAAACGCTGAACCACGTGGCTCCCGGCTATCAGCAGGACGGCATGTTGCCTGTTCGTGTAGTGACGGAAGGGACGTCAGCAGGAGAAGATGAGCACTTTCTCCTCTCTCAGCCTTTCCTTGCCAGCAAAGAACCGCAGAACCGACTGGTAGCTCTGGCCGCCAGTTTTCTGGGTTGGCAGTTGAGCATGGCCCTCTATGGCTATCTGCAGCATATTACGTTCGCAGGTCAGCCTGCGGTCGAGAACTACAAGGCAAGGGCGCGTGCTTTACGGACGCAGCCCGTTCCGTTGCAGGTCGCGTCGCATTGGAGCCCGGCGTTGCAAGATGGCATCCTGACGCTCCTTGCTCCCCTTGGGGCCATGAGCCAAGCCCCGCAAGGACGCGACTCCGCTGCATCAACGTTTGCAAAGGCCAGGCAGGCTTCGGCTTCTCCATTCACCTTGCGTTTCTGAGGCCGGAGAGGTTGAGGACGGCGAAAGAGCGCTGGCCTGAGACATTTTATCGCTGTACGTCGTCAGTCGCGTCACCAGCCCCTCGTCAGCGCGTTGTCGAGGCAAGAGATGAAGAAATCGGCGCTCTCTTTGGTGAAACACAGCGGAGGTTTCACCTTGAGCACGTTCTGCCGGTCACCCGTTGGCTGCACGATCACACCGAGATCACGCAGCCGATCGCAGATCGCCGCTGTTTCCTCGCGTGCTGGCTCCAGAGTCACACGGTTGCGAACAAGCTCGACACCGAGATAAAGACCCTGGCCGTGCACCGCACCGATCATTGGATGCCGCTTGCCGAGCTGCTCGATACCGAGTTGAAGGTAGGTACCGACGGCGAGGGCGTTCGCCTGTAATCCTTCATCGGCCATGATCTTGAGCACCGTGACTCCGATGCGCGAACTCAACGTGCTGCCACCCGCGGACGAGAAGAACGTGCCCTGCGACGAGATCGCATCTGCGATTTCTCGCCGTGTGATGACTGCACCGAGCGGATGGCCGTTGCCCATCGCCTTCGCCATCGTGATGACGTCGGGCACGACGCCCGGATGTTGCTGATAGCCCCAGAATACGTCGCCCTGGCGGCCGTAGCCAACCTGCACCTCGTCGGCGATGCACACGCCACCACCTGCTCGGATGGCGTCATAGACCGCCGCGAGATATCCCTGTGGCACTTCGATCGCGCCCGCGTTGCCATTGCGGGGTTCGGCAATGAACGTCCCGATGGGCCTTCCCTCCGCTGCGAGGCGCTCAATCAGCGCGATCGTATCGGCGGCATAGGCGACGCCCGCGTCCGGTCCGCGATGCTTACCGCGGTAGGCGTTCAGCGTGTCGGTGACGTGCACCCACGATGGCCTTGTCTCCGCTGCACGCGGATTGTCAGAGAGCGCCGTCGACACCGCGTCAGCGCCGAGCGACCAGCCGTGGTACGATTCTCCCACGCACAGCACGTCATCGCGACCGCTGAAGGCCCTGGTGAGGCGCAGCGCGAGATCGACGGCTTCCGTTCCACTGTTGACCAGGAGGACCGTGTCGAATCTGTCCGGCACTGTTGCCAGCAGGAGTTCGCTCAGCCGAGCGACTGCTTCGTAATGGAAGCGCGAGTTCGTGTTGAGCATCCGCCACTGATCAGCAGCGGCGGATGCGATCCGCGGGTGTCCGTGGCCAAGTACGCTCACATTATTGACCATGTCGAGGTAATGGCGGCCGCTGGTATCGATGAGATGCTCGCGCCAGCCCCGTTCGATCTGCGGCGGCGCAATGTAGTAGTGGCCCTGCAACGGGTCGTACGATCGCTCGCGTCTCGCGAGCACATCTGCCGAGTTCGGCACATCTGGCTGCGTGTGCAGGCCGAGCACCATACCCGGATCGTCGAAGCGGCCAGACCAGGCGAAGAATTCCGAGATGGGAACGAAGCGCGGTGGTACCGATCCAGGCGGAGCCTCGTTGCGCGTCGCCGCAAGCCACAGCGTCAGTGCGTTCTCCGCGCGGCCGATCGTTTCGCCTGCGCTGACCAGGCCAAGCCTGGGCGATGCGAGGCCTGTGATCACGAGGGTCCAGTTCTCTCCAACAAGCGCAAGGCTGTCGCCGAGTTCGCGAAGTTCGCCTGCGAAAGGAGCGACCGCATCTGTCGCCTGGGCGCTCAGCCGAACATCCACTGCGAGTGCCACATTAACAGGCTCGGTCGCACTCCGCGCCGGGGCACGGGTCAAGCGCGCTTCACCAAATCTCGTGGCAGCATATCCAGAGCCTGCGGCAGTCTCGCGCAGGATGCGCTCTTCTTCGCCCAGCGGATCTTTGAGCCACGAGCCGTCGCGAAGCGTGCGACTTGAGTAGCTGAGGTTGACAAGTTCGAGGGGTATGCTTGCGAGGGACGGCAGCAAGAGGTAGTTGGATTCGAAATTCGGTCGGGGGCGTTCGCGACCGAGCCGACGACGAATCGCGTCGGTCGCAGTTGCCGCGTCGAACCGCGCCGCCGTCTCGAAGATGACCCATTCTCGCTCACGAGCGGTGTCGGCGTAGTCGTTGCCCGGATCGATCACAACCTGGTGCTCGCCGCTCACGACGAGCGTCGCGCCTCGGAGCACAATGAGAGGCCAGAGCGCGTCGATCTCGGCATCCGTGAGCGGCGCGACCGCATCAAAGGCCTCGATGAGTGGCAGTACGGCCAGTGGGCGCACCGGGTCGTGGTGTAAAACTGCTGTGCAGGCGACGGCGAGCTCGGCAACGCGCCAGCCATACGAGGTGTCCCCGAAGTCTATGATCCCCGCGATCACAGGACGACCGGCAGAATCGGTCGTGCAAACGACATTGTCATCGGTCAGGTCAGCGTGCAGGGCCTGGATCGGTAGCAATTCGGTGAGCGGTGCGAGAGAGGCGCTCACCGCCTCGATCGTGTCGGCCAGGAGCTTGCGTCGGTCCTCGCCGGGAACATAGTGCAGAAGGCCCGCAACCACCTCTTCTCCGTGCCGCAGGTCCCACTGCAGTTCTCGTTCGAGCCCTGGATGCACGAAATCGGCGAGCGCAACTGAAACAGTGCCTGCGAGCCTTCCAAGATCGACCACAGGCCCTGCTGCCAGATGTTCGAAGTCGATCATTGGGGTGCCGTCGACGAAACTCATGAGCCGGACGTGGTGTGGTCTCCCGTCAAGGTCGATGGTCGCGATCGTCGAGCCGTCGGAGGTTACCATCGGCACTGGCACGGTTAGCCCAGACAGGGCAAGTAGTTCCATCGCACGATTCTGAGCGTCCAATTCTTTAACGGTGAAGACCGGGTTGCTAACCTTGAGAAGGAAACGGCTGCCGCTGGCGGAGGCAGTGATGAGAAAGTTCCGATCTTGCTGGCTGCCGAGTTCCTTTGCTTCGCCCACAACGCCGAAAACCTCGCTAGCCAGCTTCTCGGCACGTTCACGGGTGATTGCGGGTCTCGGCAGATCGAAGGTTTCAGAGCTCATGGTCGACATCCAATCTCGTATCCATAACCACTATTGGTACTGTCATCGTTTGACCTTTCTCAGCAAAAAGAGCGTGGGTGCCTCGCATCCATTGACAAAGGTGTTTGGGAAGAGAATGCGTTTTCTGTTGGTACCTCTTTCCTTGATTGTATAATTACAACCACATCAGATCAAGATAAAGCATAACCTCTCAGGGCTTTCCTGTAAATACGAACTTTAAACCTGGCTCTTGCCCACTTTGGATACTGGTGGCGAAGTTCGTTTTCCCGCTCAGAATGAGCGCATGTAGTTTCAAAACGAGCATCGTTTTCGACTTCGCCACCAGTATCCAAAGTGGGCAAGAGTCTGATAATGTTGGGATTTACACCCTACGTTTGATTAAGGTTGTGGGTCGATAGGTGTAATAGTACCAAGCCGATCTTCAATAGCTTGCGCGGCGGCAAGGCAGAGATCTTCGCGGTAGTACGACCCGATGATTTGGACGGATTGCGGCAAATGAGATGCGACACCTACTGGCAGCGCAAGCGCTGGGAGACCGAGGAAATTGGCTGCAACGATCAGCCTATGGGCCTGAACCAGATTTTCGACATTGCCTGGTCCTCCCTGGTCGTAATCGGCGGGAAATAGGTGCATGGTGGAGACCGGGCCGAGAATCAGGGGGAAGCGGGCCTGGAAGAGTGACCAGGCAGTGGCAATAGCATGGCGTCGCATGAAACCACGCTGATATCCGACGATATCCAATGGCGGCGCTATCTCTAGTGAGGTACGAGTGTGATGGAGACTGGCTTTGCTGCCAAGCTGTTCTAGCACGGGAAGCAACGAATGATATAGATCGGTGTTGGTCAGAGCCATGAACAGTCGATAGATCTCTTCGAGGAATGGAGGCTCAACTTCTTCAACGATATAGCCTGCATCAGCGAGCGCATCCGCAGCACGTTTCACGCCAGCCGCCACTTCCTCAGCAACACCCAGTCCAGCCGGATTAGTTACCACGGCAACTTTGAGAGGTTCGTCTGGACGTGCGCCTTCAGCAGGAGCAGGAATCCACCAGGGATCGCGGGCATCAGGACCGATCATAGAGCTGAACAACAGGGCCAAATCGCGAATATTGCGGGCCATCGGTCCCTGGACCGCAAAGAGTTGCAGCGTCAGGGAGGGTTCCTCGCGCTGAATTGCCGCCGAAGCGATACGCCCGTAGGATGGACGCAAAGCCACCGTCCCACAAGCCTGCGAGGGAAGCCGCAAAGAACCAGCATAGTCGTTGCCTGTCCCAAGAGGCGTCATGCCCGTAGCAAGAGCGGCAGCCTCACCCCCACTCGAACCACCAGGCGAGTGAGCGGCACTCCAGGGATTGACAGTTGGTCCATAGAGTTCATTATCGGTATGCCAGCGCATACCAAAATCAGGCATATTCGTGCGGGCCAGTGGAATTGCTCCGACGGCTTTGAGTTGCACAATCAATGGGGCATCCACTAGTGGGACTTCATGCTGGAAGGCCACAACTCCGTTAGTTGTGGGTGAGCCGATCAGGTCGATATTGCCTTTGACAGTGAAGGGAACGCCGTGTAGCGGCCCCAGCCACCGTCCTTGCGAGGCAAGAGTATCGGCCTGTTGCGCCATAGAGAGCGCCGACTCGGCAAGCACCTGAGTAATGGCATTGATCCGAGGATTGACTTGCTCGATACGTGCGAGATAGGCTTCGACCACCTCACGGCTCGAAACCGTTTTGTTTCTGATGGCTTGAGCCAGGTCAGAGGCGCTGGCACGCCAGAGTTCATTTGAGATCATAGAGCTACTCCTTCTTTTATTCGTGCTCGCAACACGCCCCATGGTGCTCTCGTTTGGATGGAGCAACATTAAGGGCGGGACTCTGATCAAAAAAACCATTTGGGCGCAGCATAAACCCGGCATAGCTTACAGGCATGACGGGCCAATCTTCGAGACGTGGGGCATGATGAACGCCGACGGTATGCCAGAGAACAAGATCAGTCTTCTCTATGGAGCGATTGGCTCTGGTCCAGTCGCTCAGACCGACATGCCCTTTATGCTGATTGGGATAGTCTCCCGCTGGATAACGCTCATCTGGGTGGTAAGGCGTGACCCAGACATGATTTTTCATGAAACCAGCACGCTGTAAAATGCTGGACCGTTCATGGGCGAAAGGAAGCACGCTGCCACCTGCCATCAACTGGTAGCCAACCGGCTCACCGACAATATTCAATTTATCGGGATTGATAATCTTCCACGTGCGAGCCGTAAGGGGATCAATCACCTGTTGGGCCTCCTGCTCCGTCTTCAGTACGGTCGATTGGACATAGAAAGCATTGCCCAGCGGATTTTCTGGTCCCATCGGTACCGGGACGGTATGCTCCTCGACGACAGAATTGTGACGGCCATCGACCTGCATATCCAGACGGAAAGAGAAGAAATGTTGATGGATGGGAGCATACAACTGTTCATTGAGCATCTTACCATACCTGGCCTTTGTGCCCGCAGGTACTGCTCCTACATTCATAATACCGGTCAGCTTCGTTTCCTGCTGAATCGTGCCATCCTGATAGAAATACCAGAAGAAACCATAATCGTAGAAGCCGATGGTGGCAATAAAAGAGATGACCAGGCGGCGCGATCGACGCACTTCGGCATGATTGGCTCGATGATTGGTGTGCTTCCACAGGATGCCATAATCTTCCTCATGCATGCAGATGGCGTTAGGAAGCGTCAGTACATTGCCATCATTGTCTGTTATATGGGCATCAAAATAATAGATATGGCCCAGACAATCACAGCCAAGTTCAAGTGAGTTGGCGAGGCAACCAACCCCATATTCACCCACATCAAAGGCGTTTTGTCGGCAATGGACGGGACTTACATCTCCATAGGGCACAACCATCTCCGCCAACGCCGCACGATACAAGACAGGACGCTGACGACCCTGATCATTGAAATTGACATCATAGAGAATGAGACCATCACGAGGCGAGAAACCCAGACGTAGCGACCAGTTATCCCAGGTAACATGGTGACCATGGACCTGAAAACTGGGGCCCTCCGGCTGTGTGATCTCCAATGGCTTAAGTGAGCGCAAAGGTTGATCCAGGGAAACATAGTCACCCTGCCGCGTTGGTAGCGGGATAATGCCATAATCCTCGACACGTATAACCTCTCCGCTGGTCAGATCAATGAGCACCTGCAATCCATCAACCGGGTGCGCATAGCTATTCTCGTGAAGGTCGGCCTGATTTGTCCGCACATGCGCAGTAGCACGGATAAGACGGTGCGTCTGCTCCTCTACTGCACCATAATTACCAACAGACCACATATCAACATTCACCAGATCCATATTAGTGATACCACGCCTGGCCAGAGCGCTTTGAAAGTCCGGGTGAGCCTTGACAAGCTTCTCACTGAGCAACATCTCTTCCACCATCAGAGATGGCTGAACCCCTGGAATATGTCGCCAGGACTCGATGAGTTCCTCAGTGATATTGACCACCGCTTCGTAGGTCGCGCCCCCAGCAACACTCTTATCGAGTAGAACAGCAAAGGCACGCCGGACCAATGGATCACCAGGCTTGAACGCCAGTACCTCATCCTTTGTTGGCTCATGGAGCGTCATTGAGACAAAACGCATCTTTGGATGATGCACATATTGCTTTCGTAAGAGTACCACCGCAGCAGTAATCTCGTCTGGAGTGAGTGGTTCCAGAGGATGTGTCAAGGTAGCAACGGCAGGAGTAGAAGTGCCGTGAGAATGATGATTGGTCAAAAGAGTCCCTCCTTCTTTCAAAAAATTGGGTCCTTATATCGTTTAGCTCGCTCACAGTACAATCTGGGGAAAGGAGACTGGAGGAGCTTGTCAGGCATCTCCAGCCTCATCGAACATCCACTCTTCCCATTCGGGATAATTTATGGCATGTTCGTTGTCAATCTACAAGGACTAAGCCTATACGATATCAATCAGCAAGGACAGAACCTATGCGTTTGATTGCTTCAGGATTGCGCACCAGGACAATTGTCGTACCCACAAGAGCAATGATTATCAGAGCAGCAATATAGATCCAGAAGGTATTACTTGGAGGTGGCTGGTCTGGCTGAACAAACTCGTAGATGCCGTAGAGCACGATCAAAGTACCAATCACAGGCACGAACATATGTTTAAACAGGTTAAACGACTGGCATTGCTTCTTCAGGATATAGATCGGCAGTGCTATGTTCATCAGCCCGTACACAACTAATAATGGTACAGAACCAATGCCAGCAGCATAGGCCGAAGTCAGAACAGGATCTCCATTGAACAGAAAGTAGAACACGAGCATGAGTAGCACACAGAGGGCAGTAACCAGGAAAATGGTCATATAGGGAGTCTTCGCCTTAGAGCTGACGCGTACGAAGAGCGATGGGAGCAATTTCTCGCGTGCGCCATTAAAGACGATACGCGCCAATGAGTTCACAGCAGCGAGATAGCAGCCGAGGGCGCTGGTGATGCCAATCAAACCAACCAGCCAATCTAACCAGGGCATAAAGTGGTTAGTCATATCAAGAAACGGGTTGACCTCGCTCGGGCTTCCCAACAGATTGATGCCTTTGACGGGACCTAACCAGGCTACAAAGCCCACCACGGCACCCCAGGACGAGACTACAAAGACGACAGCTATCACCGCAATCGACGAGAAAATAGCTATCGGAATGTTGCGGTGTGGATGTTTCAGCTCTTCGGCCAGCGCTCCCGAGTGTTCCCAGCCGACGTAGCCAAAAGCAACCAGCGCAAGGGTGCCACCGGCCAGGCCCGCAAAGCCGCCAGGAGAGCCGCCACTATCATGTAGTGGCGCACCAATGTACTGTGGTGCCAGGATCATCACACCAATAGAGAGAACTAACAGACCGACAGCTTCGACCAGAAAGAGTATGAAAGCCGCTTTGCTGGAAAGGGCCACACCACGCAGCAGGAGAATGACAACTACAATATTGCCAACGAACGCGACTGCCAGCCATTGCCAGGGCATCGTCCAATGGAAAAGACTGGAGACCCACGATCCCAGAAAGACCTCGATACCTACCAGCGTAATGGGGGCCGCCACAATCGTCAAATAGAACGCCACAGCGGCCAAAAAAGAGCCAAGTGGACGTGAAATGGCCCCAAATCCGTTGCCAATGCCACTAATATAGCTACCAGCACTGGGCATAAACTTCGAAAACTCGGCCAGCGAGTTGCCGGTGGCCAGAATAGCCATGCCGCCAACCAGAAAGGCCCAGGGGGCTCGCGTACCCATCGCAGCCACAACGAGAGTCAGAGTTAAAAACAGACTGGCAGCCGGAGCAATGTTAGCCAGCGTACCGGAAATCGCCTCAAAGAGATTGAGCGTATCTCTTTGCAGTCTTGGGACAGCCTCCTGTTCCAGGACAGCTACGGAGGGTTGATCAGGAGACGCGGAGATATTGCCAGAGACTGTATCATCCATAAGTGATACCTCCAAAGAAAATGCGAAACAATATACATGATGTCGCCTAGTAAGAGAGAAGGTGCGCACAACCGGACGGCAGGTATACGTACAGATTAACAAATTAACCTGACCATACCGCAGGGCCGATTGATTGCGTCATCAGCTCGGCATATAGAGCGCTTCCATGCACACAAATGCAATAAATGGACTTGCGTATATCATGGTGCGAAGACGCGTCTCCTGCCGATAAATCGGGCCCTACGACTGGGGTTTACACGATTTGTAAAAATTAATTTACAGTTGCAGCTTTTCGTATATAACAGCGCAGGAGGTCCATCTTCATCCTTAGAGATCCTTGAGGGTCTCTACTATTTCTGCGTTGAGAGTACCGTCGCGAATTCAGTCATAATAGCAAGAGTTGTCTCCTGAATGACTTGATAGGGAACAACCTTGCCGTGCAGTTCCAGATCATGAGTTGCAGTGGCATCGGAGGCAAAGAGTACGGCAAAGCCGCGCTCGCTGGCCTGGCGCGTAGTTGTGTCACAACAGAGATGGGTCATAAAGCCACACACGACTACGGTATCACAGTTTGCGTTGCGTAACAGGGTTTCCAGTTCTGTCTGGGTAAATGCGCCGGGGACATGCTTCAAAATCCTGGCCTCCCCGGGCAGAATGGTTATCTCAGGTATAATCTCGACCGCAATAGTCTTTGTGCGAAAAATGGGGGAAGCGGGATCGGGCTCTTCGTGTGCTATATGCACTACAGGGAGTTGAACGGCTCGAAAAGCTGAAATAAGCTGCTGGATAGATGCGAGTGCTTTGCGCCCTTCTGGCAGAACCCATTGTCCATGCGGAGAAAAATACTCATTCTGGACATCAATGACAAGCAACGCTGGCTTCATGCTGCTCGCTCCTTTTAACTTTTTACATCCGCGGAGGGGTGCCATACTAAATGTTAATTTACATCGATAGTTCGAGTCTGCTCTACTATATCATCTGGCTGGATTTGTCATCCAGAACCATGGCAGTAGCCGCAGTGATGAGTCGCTCAAGGCCTCGTCTGGCGCGTATGGTATCATGGTCGGCAAGGAATTGTAGAAGAAGCCCATCCATGCCAGCGACCACAAAGTGTGCAAGTTCAACAAATAGCGTCGTGTCAGCATCAGCAGTAGCAGCAACTGCCCTTGCGGAATACCGCCTCAACCCCGCGGCAGTACCACTCATACTGCTGTTTTACTAACCAGGAAGACGATGGATGGCGGATCGCATAGACAGAGAGTTCATATTGTAAGAGCTGTAGTTCGGGCGTTTGCTCAACATGTGACCACATAAAACGGCAATAGTTTTCAATGGTTGCCCGCAACCCCTGATCTGTGCGAACCGATTGCCATATGAGCGCTTCATCTTCACGTAAGATCTTCTCAAGGATAGCCATAAGCAGGTTATCCTTACTGCCAAAGTAATAGTTCAGTGTGGCTCCATTGACGCCTGCCTCGGCAGTGATCTTGCGTGTAGTTGCCTCCGTAATCCCTTCTCGTAAGAGAACACGGAGCGCAGCTTCAATAATCTGCGTTCGTCGCTCCTCAGCGATGGCAGTACTCCCCATGCGCGGCCTCCAAAGATAAATGGTATAGATTAAACAAAGTTTTAAACTTTGTTTAATCTATATATACTGATCAAAGAGAGGTTTGTCAAGGGGTATGACACAGTCGCATATAATTTGTACAATCGCACAAATGGCATTACAACGTCAGCACAGCTTTTCCAGTGATGTGACGCTCAAGCAGGTCATGAACGGCATCGGCTATGTGGGTCCAGGGCACTTCCAGGTCGACGCGAGGATGCAGGCGATCGTCAGCAACCAGGCGAGCCAGAATACCTAGATCTCTTGAGGTTGAAAGCTCTTGCAAGGATTGGCTTTCAAGGTAAAACGTCCATAGCCTTTTTTGATCTTCTTATCACTCAAGCAATGCTGCTTGACCCATGCATAGTGTTCCTCAAAGGCGAGATCTGAATCTGGCTCAGCAGGCGGATCATCGCGTTTAATATCGTTCGGCGTGGGCCAGGGTACCTTGTCTGCAACCACAAACACGAGATCGCATTTCAGCTTTGAATAGTCACCTTTTGCGTCGGATGTGATCCAAAAGATAATATCGTCTTCCTTCACTTCAGGATGATCTTTCGGTTTACACTCGAAGCCATCGCGCATCTGACCCATATGACAATAGGTATGCAGGAAAATATCTTGCCAGATGTACGGGTCCTGGTTGCCAGAAAAGTCATCGGAGTAGGCTTTGAGTTTCTCCCCGTCACACTCGATCTCCATTGACACGATCCTATTGTGGTAGAGTAGCCGCCCATTCATGGGTGCCCTTCCTTTTGCTCCAAATCGTGAAGAAAACTGATCATGTTGGTGCATTCTAGCAAAGAGGTCATTCTGCCTCCTGCTAATTCTACCTCAGCAGTTGAGAACAAGACAAGTATATCGCATTCTTTCACCTTTCCTGCACAAACTACGCGTGCCTATATTGGTTGCTCGTCCAGATGGCCGAGTTGAGAACATCAGGCACAGACGATTTGATACAGACGACTAGTGCATAAATTTCCCAGCAGGTTGTATGATTTATCGAGAGAATCATCCGCTATGGTACCGATACAGGCTACTAGTACAGCGAGACCGAAATAAGCCAGTAGTTTACGCCTGTAGAGCTTTACCTTGATACGTCCACTTGAAAGGCTTAGCCATCGTTCGATTGTAATAGTTGATAAAGGCGAAGATTTTCGTTTGTAAATCATCAACAGAGGTAAAAGAACCTCGTTTGAGTAATTTGCGAACCAGGATACCAAGCCAAATTTCCACCTGATTTATCCAAGAACTCTGTTTAGGAGTGTAATGAAAGACCACTTTATGGGTCGGATCGCTCAAAAAGGCAGCTCTGCGAGGTTGGAGGGCCAGAATGCCCAGTAATCCTTTGGTGCCCAAATCGTCGGTGATATCGGAGACCAAGGCCACCCACTCCACCAGGGAGGCCGACTGATGGGTATTGAGGTTATCGCAAACAATATGCCAACGCCGGATCTCAGGATCAGTCGCAACCACCGCCTGAATATGGGCCAAAAAATCGGCTTCATTGCGCGTCGGTCCAATGAGCGGAGCCAGGATCATACCCGTGACCACATTTCGACTCACAATCAAGGACAAGGTTCCATGACGAGTGTATTCAAATTCACGACGCTCTACATGGCCTGGAGCCAGAGGCAATCCCGGATGTTTGCGTTCCAACGCTTGCACTCCTGTCATTTCGTCGGTGCTCAGCGTGGCTTCTCCTTGTTCTGAACGATGCGGTGCTTGACTGTAGACCAGACAGATGGCCACAATGATCTCATCCAGATGGGGGTCCTTCGGCGCTGTCAACCAGTATCTGATCAGGTGCGGTTGCAGAGCCCCCTTTTTAAGAGCCTGGAAGCATGTCTGGGAGAAAGATGCTTGACGATCCCACGTGTGATGGCTTCTTCCGCGAGCTCACGCCCTGTCCAATGGCTCGTTGGACGATCAGAAGGCACATCACAGGCGATAGCTACTATCTTGCAGGTTTGTTCTGCCGTAATTTCTGCGGGCCGACCTGGTCGATCATCATCTGCAAGCCGCTCTCTCACGCTCAAATCCGTCAGTTCTATGGCTTGCAGACTGATCCAGCGCATCCGCCACAGACGCACGGTGTCAGCGCAGATGTGGAGTTCGCGGCCAATCTGCACATTCGCTTTCCCATCGGCTGCCAACAAGACCATTCTCCCTCGCAAGGCCACCTGTTGGGGGTAGTATGTCCCCTGACAATCTGTTCCAATTCGGCTTTTTCGGTTTCGCTCAGCGTGAGTTCGGCTGCTTTAGGACCACGCATCAGTTCGTTTCGCTCCTTTCTGTTCGTTGGTTCCAGTGTATCACACTATCACCCGATTATATCCGAGCTATTTCGGTCTAGCTGTACTAGTGTATACAGTGGGCTGGCCTTTTCGAGCAGAGAAAAGAGTCATTCCTCGACAAAAAAACAAATGAAGGAAATCGCTGGAAAGAGGCAGAAAGAGCAAATGAACTGGGAGATCGAGAGCCTCTCTCCAAATCTTCAGTCCGTTTTTTGAGTGGACTAACGATGGTTTTGCGCGAAATGTGACTCAGCACTGATCTGCCGAATTTACAAAAACGGTGTGTAGCGGTCTGCATCTGGAGCGGTTTTCCCGGGCATCGAAGCGTCAAGTTTCATCCTTCAGTGTAAATTTCCATCCTTGAGTGCAAAAACTGTTAGCCATTCAGTGAATTTACCACCTGCTTACCATATCAAATGGAGATTGATGATGGCTTTCAGGATTTCACGCTCCCAATAGTTAGACCACCCTGCCAGTAGTGTTGTAGAAAGAGAAAGCCAATAATCAATGGCAAAATTGATACCAATGCACCTGTGACGACCAGAGAATACAATACCTGTGCACCCCCATTGGCAGCGGCTTGAGCATTCCATGATGCCAATCCTAATGTGAGTGGATAGAGATTGGGATCGCTCAAGACCAGTAGAGGCAGGAAATAGTTGTTCCAGGTACCCACAAAGGTGAAGAGCAGCACAGTGATGAAACCAGGCGCAAGAATACGCAATACCACGCTCCAGAAGATGCGAAACTCGCCTGCCCCATCAATACGTGCCACATCCAGCAATTCGTTTGGTACCGACTGAGCAGTGTAAACGCGCATGAGATAGACACCAAACGGACTGACAAGAGACGGTAGAATGACTGCTAATGGCGTATTGATCAAGCCCACTTTGCTGAGCAGCAAATAGGTAGGGACAGCAAGGGTGGTAGCTGGCACCATGATCGAACCCAGAACGACAGCAAACAAAAGATTCCGTCCAGGAAACGAAAATTTGGTAAAAGCATAACCGGCAATTGTTGCTACAAACGTTGCTCCCAGTCCACAACAAACGGCGTAGTACATAGTGTTCCATAACCAGCCCAGAAACGCGCCATTATCCCGAGAGAAGAGATCACTCAAGTTCGTAAACAGATTGAAATGGGGAGCGAACCATAGTCCGAAGGTAGAGAACAGGTCAACGTTCGACTTCGTTGCAGAGACAATGAGCCAGAAAAATGGCAGCAGGAAGTAAATTAGAAACAACAACATGAACACCGTCACCAGGGTGGATTTTGACCAACCAGGCTGTCTGCTCACGCTTTTCTGACCGCGCTGAGATTTTGGCAATTTGATGGAAACAGCCATTAACGTGTCCTTCCTCCTCGATTGGTCGTAATCATGAAGATGTATGAGCAAATGAACACAACAATACCTAGCGTAAAGGAAACAGCAGCGGAGTAGTTATATTGTTGATTAGTAAACGCCAGGGTGTAGGCGTAGAAATTCGGCGTGTAATGATCCTGAATCACATTTGGAGCCAGCGTATACAGGATCGATGGCTCATTAAACAATTGGAGGCTACCAATAATGGAAAAGACGCAGGTCAAAATAATCGCCGGGAGAATGAGGGGAATCTTTATATGACGTGCTATATTCCAACCCGTTGCGCCGTCAACCTGTGCGGCTTCATACAGTTCAGACGGGATCGCTTGCAGGGCTGCGTACATGATGATCATGTTATAGCCGGTAAACTCCCACGTCACAATATTCCCTATCGATGCTAACATCCCCGACTCCGTGAGAAAACCGGGCGACGGAAGATGAAAGGTAGTGGCAATCTGGGCAAAAGGACCAATATTGGCGCTATACAAGTATCCCCATAATAAGGTGGACACCACACTGGGGATGGCGTAAGGTAAGAAAAATCCCAGGCGATAAATTACTTTTAGCCGTGTCACACCACTATCGAGTAAGAGAGCGAAGACGAGGGCTAGCCCTAGCATAATCGGCACCTGCACGATCATGAAGAGCAGCATACGACTCACACCCTCCCAAAAAGCGCTATCCTGAAATCCATGAATATAGTTCTGCCCACCGACAAATACTGTTCCCCCAACGAGGCGATCTGCAAAGAGACTGATGGCTAAGGCATAACCTAGAGGGAGAAGAAAGAATACGATGAAAAGAAGCATAAACGGCGCTAAAAAAAGATACGGGATCACGACTTTGCGACCCCAGAGCTTCCAACGTACCGCGGTATTGCTTGGAACGGACCTCTTTTTTATTGGCAATGAAGGGTGATCTGCTTCTAACTGTCGTTGTTGCTGCATAGCAGTGACCTTCCTCACGATTTCTCACATGTAGCTAGCTGGTTGAATAGCTACGGCTATACCACCAGCTAGCTCCCAACTTGCATGGGGAGAGACGCTACTCATCCCCATGAGTCATACGTCCTTTCTATACGCAAGCTAACTAACCTACAGTGAAACCTTGTCCCTTAGCATAAGTGATGGTACTGGTTTGTAGATTATTCATGGCTTGCTCAAAGCTGATCTTGCCATTCACTGCATTTCCAATCTGATCGCCATACTGAGTGTACACATAATCCTGGAATGGACTCCATTGGAAGTTGGTATCCACCTGATTAGATGCGGCAACGAATACCTCGTTCACCTTCTGACCTCCATAAAAGTCAGAGGGCGTGTTGAACGCGGGATCAGTGAGCACGCTTTTGAGGACAGGAAAGAGGAACTGCTTTTGCGTAAACATCGTGGTAGCGCCTTTGTCATGATTGAGCCACATAGTAAACTCAGCAGCTTCTTTGGGATGTTGGCTCTGTGCCGTTACCGAGTCTGTTGATCCCCCCCAATTGCCACTGGCTTTCTCGCCTGCATTCCACTGTGGTAGGGGAGCTGCACGCCATTTGCCAGCGGATTTTGCGGCTATGCCAGAGAGGAAAACGGGACCCCAGGCGGCGGCAACCCAGGTCGCGTACTTGCCATCTCCCAGTCCAGCGTACCAGTCATTGGTGAAGTAGGGAGCCGTATCAACCACCTTCTTCTGCACCAGGTTGCCCCAATAGTTGGCGACCTTCACCGCGGGGGCATCATTGATATTCACGTTGAGATTGGTGCCGTTTACTTTAAAGGGATGTGATCCGGCTTGCCAGGCCAGGCCTGTGAACCAGTCTCCCTGAGCAGGCGCGAAGTCAGTCATATAAATCTTTGGATTTGCTTTGTGTAAGGCGATGGCTGCCTGCGCGTATTCATTCCAGGTCTGAGGTACTGTAATGTGATACTTCTCAAAAATGTCTTGACGATAAAGCAAACCCATTGGGCCGCTATCCTGGGGGATCGCATAGACTTTGTCGCCCTGTGTCACCTGCGCCCATGCCGAGGGTACGTAGTCGTTTTGAAGATCTTTAGCACCATATGGTGCCAGATCAACCAGCTTGCCAGTGAGCACAAAGGTTGGCAGAAATTGGAACTCAAGCTGTACAACATCAGGTGCACCTGCCCCAGCTTTTAACGCTGTGCGCAGTTTGGTATATTCAGGCGTACCTTGACCAGCGTTCACCAATTTAATCTTAATATTGGGATGTGATTGCTCGAAAAGGTTGATTTCATTCTGGATGTTGGGGACCCATGTCCAGAATGTTAAGGTCACTGGTCCGTTCGATGGTGACGCAGACCCGCCGCCACAGGCAGCTAATACTCCGACCAATAGTGAAGTGAGCAGCAACGCTGTTACAACTTTTGCTTTCTGGAAGACGATACGACACAACATCATGTTCTCCTCTCGCCTGTAAGAGCTCTAGATATCACGACACATGCTTAGATAAGGATAGGAATAGGCCCTGCCAATAAAAAAGAATAGCACCTCCTTAAAAATCAAGATGGTTGCTCGGTTTCCTTCCATAGGGGTGCAGTCAATTCGCGTATCACTAAGGTTGGCTGGAGCATTGGTGGGGAGGAAACCTCTTTTCCTTCAATCATTGCAAATAAGAGATCCAATGCTTGCTCCGCAATAGTAGCTTCCCTCATAATTACAGTTGTCAGTGGGGGTATATAGGAGGCAGCGAGACGAATGTCGTCAAAACCCACCACGGAGAGCCGCTGAGGGACATGCACTCCCAGTTCCCAGGCCGCTGAGATAACTCCCAGAGCCATCAGATCGTTCGTGGCAAAAATGGCAGTGGGAGGCGTTGGCAACTGCAAAAGTTGATATGCCACTTCCTTCCCAGTTTCAAGGGAGGAATCCCCAATTCTTAGGAAAGATGGGGATAAAGGATATCCCCCTTGAGCTAATGCTTCCCTAAAACCTGCTAGACGCAAAGGATGACGTATTCTCTCGAAGATAATTCCGTCAGTTGATACGCCATCAGTTATCACTCCGATCCTCTGATGTCCAAGTTGCAAGAAATGTTCACCAGCCAAACGACCTGCTGCAAAAAAATCGAATCGAATCGACGGACCTGTGCCTTGCTCGTCATACTCCATCAAGCAACGCACAATTGGGAATGATTGAGAAGTTTTCGTTTGTAACGCTTGCAGCGTTTTTGAAGAAAGCCCATCAGACATCACAATTGCTCCATCGATCCGACGAGACATAAGGTCACTCAGTAGATCCTGTCCTAAATTGTCGTCTCTGTAGGTGTTAGTAATAAAAGAGGCGGAAACCAGCCTCATAGGCAATACGTTCGACGACCTGAGCCAATCCGGCATAAAAAGGATTACCGATATTGGGGACCACCAATCCAATCGTGCTGGTGCTCTGCTTCGTCAGGCTACGAGCAACCAGATTGGGACGATAGCCTAACTCTTGTACATACTTCATCACCCGCTCACGAGTCGCTTGGCTGACGCCGTCTTTTCCTGAGAGTACATACGACACCGTTGTAGCGGTGACTCCTGCCGCCTTAGCAATGTCATAGATTGTTGTCACACTTTTCTCCACATGGATGATGTCTGCTGCTTCACCGGTTAAGTAAGAGAAATATAACCCTAAAAAGAGGAAATGTCAAGTGATGAGGCCTCCTGTTACTCGTTCGGAGGGAATTCTCAAGAGAGCTTAGAGGATTGTTTCCGCCAGGCAAGAGCGAGAGTGAAGAGCGTCAGCGCGATAGCAGCGGCCAGCCATGTCAGGAAGATTGGTCGCTGGTAATGTATGTACAGCGAGGGGAAATAGGCGGTAATATTGAATTTGAAATGGAGAATATTTCCCAGATGCCGTAGCGCATGATTATGTCCTATGCCCTGGCTAAAACCATTGCCAGGGCACCTAGATATGCCATATCGACCGCAAACGCAAAGAGCAAAAAGATTGCAGGGGGGCGACTGCTCTCGCTCAAGCACACAAGGCAGCGCGATGAAGTGGTCACTTGGCTCCTCTTTGAAACGGGTGCGAGGGTATCCGAAGTGTGCGGCCTCATGCTGGGTGACTGGGCTGTGCTCGGAACGAAGGCCAAAGCCAAGGCGTTCAGTAAAGGAAGCTATGGTCGGCGGATCAAAACGATCAGCTTTGCCGAGGATACGGTGATCCTGCTCCAGCGCTACTTCGACCAGGAACGTGTCCGCTTCGATCCACATGGCTATCCCCTTGATCTGTACCTTGAACTGGCTGCACGCAAACAGGTAGACCTCTCCACCATCCCCTTGTTTCTGAGTCAGCAAGGTACACAACTTACCCCCAAAGAATACCGAGAACACTACTGGAATCCTGCCTGTGCTGCGGCAGGGATCGAGGTAGACGTCCATCAGGCAAGGCATTGGCATGTCACACGCGAAGTCCGAGATATCTACGAAACGGCGAAAAATGCGAAAGAAGTGGAACAGCGGATGCGTGACCTCGTCGAAGCACGGTGGAGAAATGGAAACAGGAGGACAATTCATTGCGAAGGCTGAGCAACGAGCGGCTGAAACGTTGATCCCAGTGGAATCGCTTTACGTTGCAACGACCTTTGGCCTCCTCGCGTTGGAACTCCTCACGACGACCGGCATGCGTATGAATGAATTGATGCAAGTGAGCCTCTTGCCCGAATGCATCGTTCGCATGGTTGATGATCCTCCACCTGGCGCGAAAGACCAAAACCCACGTATTCGCTATGTGCTCCGTCTGCTTCCAAAAGGAGAGCGCACCAGCAAGCGCCATCATTATGGCATCGGCAAAGATGGGTTTCGACTTCTGACACAGACGGCCCACATGCTCTGCGCTCACTATCGCCTACAACCAGGAGAACCACTCCCCCGTGTTGCATTTACCCTTGAGAATCACCGAAGCCACCGTTTTGAAGGGAAAAATTGGTGTCTGTGGTGGGGATTGTACGTTCGATGGTTGGTGTCACAATTTACGCGAGATGGATTTGCAAGACTCGGGCTTTAGACACTCCAAGCCCTTCTGCTCAAAAGCATGAATCGCATTACGCACCGTCTGGGTAGCACATCCTAGGTTCCGGGCGATTTCCACAGGCCGCTGCCCTCGATGAGAGGCCAATAGGATTTGACATCGGCGTAGGGTAAAAGCATCTGATGAGCGCAATCCAGCTTCTCACCTGGTTTGCTCGGCTGGATTCAAGACTCTGATAAAAATGGGGGCTTTCATGCCCTCATTTTAGCAGCTTCCCTAACAATTTGAGCGGAATAGGTAGTAAATTGGGTTAAAAATCGTCGAACATTCTCACCCTCTTTCCCAAAAAGGTGATGAGACCTGATTGCTTGCCGCTTTCGCTGTGGCTTCATTCCAGACCTCATCATGTGTAATCAAAGATTCGCCGGTATTTCCTGTAATTGCCACGAATTGCCATCGGGATCGCTGAAGCCAACGTACTTAACGCCACCCATATCGTCAACCCCGCTTACCTCAACGCCTCTCCCAGCAAGTGCCTGACGCGCCTCGTTAATGTCCGCTACAACCAAGTGGAGTGCCTTGATCGATCCTGGCTTAGAATCATCGATCACGCCTTTACTAACGAGGATTGAGCAGGCAGATCCGGGTGGAGTGAGCTGCACAATTCTCATTCCGTTACCGGGCTGAACATCATGGTCCAGGTGAAATCCCACCTTTTCAACGTAAAATGCTTTGGCACGATCAACGTCCGAAACCGGGATCGGCACCAACTCAAGTTTCATGTCCATCTTACTTCCTCTTTCTTTCTGCCTATCCAATGGCACAATCAGAAGAAAAGAGACGATGATCGACTCCATATGAAAAGGAAGCTTTGATACATTGACACGCGCAAAGAGCCTCTGTCCATCGTCTTCGAGATCAGTCATAGCGTCATCCAACGACAGAGTGAACCCTGCAATGACTTTTCCCAGATCAATTCTCCTGATTGTCTCCTGTTCTCAGATTGTTGTGAGAACATTGGTATCATAACACCGCTAAAGGAGACTGTCTTGTATCAAATGGCAAGGCTGACTCAAGCGGATGATTTGAGCTGGCGTATACCCAAGAAATTGCTTGAGCGATCTGGTCAGATGCGGCTGATCGAAATAGCCAGCCTCATCAACGGTGTCGAGGATCGAACCCCCTTGCTGTAAGAGGGCCTGGGCATGTTGGGCGCGTTTCATTTGCCGAATGTTGCTTTGCGTCAAGCCTGTTGTGTGCCTGAACCGATGCCGCACCGTGCGGGATGGCATGTCTTCCAGGTGATCGTGTAACACAGCGTTCACCACTGGATCACATGCCAGCACACCAGCGCGCACAAGCCTGTCTACAAACGTGTCCGCATTTTCATAAGTGGGGAATTGCCACGTGGAACCGTTGAGCCAGAAGGACTTCCCTGCCGCTCCGGGCAGGATCGTCTCTCTATCCAGCAAGTGCCTTGTGGGCAGATGGGGCAGAAAGGTACCAAGCTTGAACTTGATCCAAAGAAGCTCAGCGCCTTCGGTGTAAGAGATCACGCCAGCACTCGTCCATGGTCCGACAACCAGGAGATCAGTGTTGCCATTCAGTCTCCGCAAGACCATGTGCCAACAGATCTCGGCGGGACGGAGAGGAGAACCATCGCTCACCGTTCGACCACGTGTAATCGTTTCTACATAAGGCGAGTCCGACACTCTTTCCTCAGCGATAATGCTCATGCTTCTGTTCCTCATGTTTCTGACTTGATGTACCTGCGCGAACATCTCGGCGGTCGCCTTCCCAGCACTGATCGAAGGTCTCCGGCACGGGAGCATCCACGCGCACGTCTGCTACCTCAACATAGCACGCGCAATGAGAAAAAACTTCTCCTACCTTGCTCTTCTCACAGTAGTTGGTGAGATAAATAGAAGGGTTTACTAAAGCTGATATATTCTATCGTTCAGGACTTCACGTGCTACATATTGTCAGCAAGCCTCATACTGGAGCAAGTATGTTTTCTCCCTCTTTGCACAAGAGCTCTCTTGAAGCTGCACTAGGCCCGATTTTGTTGTATCACTTCTATTCATAGCGGTTTCGGCCAGCAAGCTCGATGAGATGATGTCTACCTGGCTGCTTTCTTCGGTCATAGAAAGTTCTCTGAACGTGGTGTTACCAGTCCAAAGGCATAATCGTGTTTGACAAGAGAATGTAGAGGGTGATTGCACCTCAAAGAGATTTTTAAGAAGAATGGATGATAACTCTATTCATTGTACGTCAGGAATCATGTAAAAAGAGAAGAGGAGAACATGCTGACTGCAACTCCCTGACCATGGATTGGCTTTCATGTCTTCATCTTGCTCATGCTTGCCCTGGACCTGGGAGTGTTTCAGCGCAAGGCGCATGCCGTCTCCGTGAAAGAGGCAGCGATCTGGAGTGCCGTCTGGATTGCCCTGGCGTTGCTCTTTAATGCCGGGATCTATCTGCTGCAAGGTCCAGAATCTGCCTTACAGTTCTTCACAGGCTACCTGATCGAGAAGTCGCTCAGCATTGATAATATCTTTATCTTTGTTCTTCTCTTTGGCGCTTTTGCCGTACCCCCATCCTATCAACACCGTGTCCTCTTCTGGGGCGTGCTGGGAGCCCTGATTATGCGCGCCCTCCTGATTGCTTTGGGTGCGGCACTTCTAGAAAACTTCCACTGGATCTTCCTACGAGGTACGCAACGAGCTGTAAGCAAGCGAGCAGCGGGAAGAAAAAGAGACCTCTCATGAGAGAGCAACAAAACATATTCTCATGAGGAGGTCGCTTTAGGTATGATACCGAACACAAGCATCGAGGTTCAAACCTCACCTGTGGATCGTCCCTCTGTCCCTGCATGGTTCGCGCGATTAGGTCATCCTGTCCCAGCACCTCACAATGAAGGGACTTCTAGATGCCTTCTCGCATCAAGTCCAGTTGGTGCGCGGACGTTTCGGCAGCTATGAACCGGTTGATTTTCTCGCACTCTTGTTCGGGTATGCAATGAGTGGGGAACGAACGTTATCGGCTTTCTTTGAACGTGTAGCTCCCTTTGGGCCAGCCTTCATGGCCCTGGATGCCGCGTGCTGATCTTCCCCATCGGGCCACGCTCAGCCGTTTCCTGGGGAGCGTAGACCGTCCCTGCTTGGAAGTAGTTCGCACGCTCTTCGAGCAATACAGTTTTGCTGAGGGGTGGACCTCGGAGACGATCGGTGGTAGTTGGGATCGGCAAGGCCGCCGCTCCATCGTCTTTGACGTGGATGCCACACGCCAGGCGGCACGGCAACGCGCATTGCCCTGTGATCCAACTCTGCCTTCTCCTCGACGCCGACTCAACGGCGGTCTGTGCGTCAGGCTACACGCTCGCGAAAGCGAGGGGAGGTGGTACATACGCGCACCACAGCTCGCAGAGATGCAGACCCGCCAATGGATCGGCACGTATGTGGGCCGAGGCAATGGCGACTATCAAGGTGAACTCTGCTCGCGCGCTTCGAGCCATCACGACCTACTTGAGGCTCTTTGTTCTCACTACGCAGGTCGCTCTCGTTCGCCTCGACGAGCAATATGGTGATACAGTAGCCATTGCTCAACTGATTGGAGCAGGTGTGCATCTTGTCACACGTGCGAGAGGGTACCCTCGTCCTGGAGCACCGATCCGTTCCAACGCGTGCTGGCTCACCCACCAACCGCGAGGGTGACCAGAGTCAACAGTGATGAGGTGGTCGAATTGTTCGACGGAGGCTGGCTGCAATTGGATGAGGTATTGCCTCAAACCCGCGTCATTGTGGCTCGACACCGCGCCCCTGAAGCGGGCAAGAGAGTTTCAGTGGGCAAGTGCAGAGGTCGCGTGGGTGTATGAGGTTTTCATCACGACCCTGCCCATCGATGGGTTCCTCGTCGAAGATGTGCTCGATCTCTATCATGGGCGGGGAGCTGATCACAGGCGATACTTGGGGATGAAGATGTCGAAGAGGACCCAGACCGCTGGTGTTCGTACACGGAGTGCGGACAGGAACTCTGACAGATCGCGTGTCAATGGGTATGGAACCTTCGGCTCTCGCTCGGACAGACCATGCAAAAAGCTGAGTTGCGCGACACCCTCGTGGGCATCCCCGAAAAAGACCCCTCCTGTACTCCTCACCATTGAAAAGCCAGTTGAGGAGTATGGGCCGTGGGAGTGAGCCGCAGCCTTCGGACGAGCCACTGGACGCTTTGGAGCTGAGGCCTTCACGTTACAAGAGGATGGGAAGCTCCGCCGGGAAGCCGGGTGCCAGTCTCTGGTTGAGCGAAGTGCGCCAAGAAAATGCGTTCACTCAGCGCGCCGTCTATCTCGCTTATCAGACTGACTGTCAGTGCTGCTCTCTCCGAGAACAATGCCTGGCGAAAGGTGCCAAAGACAATCGTGCTCTGCCTCCGTCAGTGCGGTCCGTCGCCTCTTGCCCCCACCTGCCTCGGCTGAGTGTGAGCAAGAACCTGTCCTTCTCGGACCAATACGATGGGTGGATGTGGCAGGCCAAGCGCTTCGCCGCACCTGGACCACTCATTGGCGTCGTCAGCATACCGAGATCATCACATGTGTCGCGTCCCCTGAGAAGGTTTTTCCACCACCACGTCCCCCTCGTGAAGTGCGTTCGCATTACCCCTGGAGTTGGTCCGACCGGCTCGCATGGAATGTCTGGTGGGGCCACCGCAACTGCGTGTTACCGTGGCAAGCGTTCCCTCTGTTCTCGCCATCAAGTAACATAGGAGGAACTGGCGAACAAACAGGCGATTTTAACAAGGTGTCATTTCTCCGTCTTCGCTCGTCATGAGGGCCAGGAGTCCCTATCTGCTTTCAACAATCTCTTCCATTACTTTATTGCCCGTTTGCTACAAGCTCATTGCGTATCTCGTGGGATGAGCCAAAAGTCAGTTGGCCTTGACACCTTACCAGAACAGCACCTCCTCGCTTTCTCAGCTTCATCCCAGCCTTATCACAGATGCAATTCAGAGAGCTCACCTATACTTGTGTACAGTACATGAAAAAAGAAGTGTTGGCAACTGCTTCTTCAAAAGTACAGAGAAGCAACTTTCCTTTTACATAGAGTGAACCTTTTTGATGTTTGCACAAGGAGAATGAGACGCAAATGGGCTGCGTCGATTGCTGACAAATCAGCACGAAGCCGTTCGTAGATTTCCATCACTAGGATCTTTCATCTGACGATACTACCTGAGCTTAAGTCATTCTAGATGTGTACTTCTGAAAAAGCTCACTCAGCACCAACTCCCATCTCATACTTGTTATGTAGCAGGAGTTATTGCCAAAGAACTTGTTCTCTTTTACTCAGGCGGAGTGAATACGGTTGAGAGTGTTTCTCCGTTTGCGGCATTTTTGAGCCAGGTATTCTAGTTCAACATATCTCAATTGACACACAGCCTGACACTCACAAAAAGAACTTCACCAAGGAGGATATGATGAAGCCAATCGATGTTGCCCAGCACTACTTCGCTGCCTGGAACCAGCGCGACCCGCTTGCCATTGTAGCCACCTTTGCTGAAGGTGGAACGTATCATGATCCAACGGTACCTCAAGGTACGTCAGGGCCAGCACTCGCCGCCTACATCAGTGGCTTGTTCGCAGCGTTTCCCGACCTCTCCTTTGAGCTTGTAAGCACTGCCGAGGTGGATAATCAGGTGGTGGCGGCGCAGTGGTTCATGCGCGGAACCAATAGCGGACCCTTGTTAGGAAGCACACCGACGGGTAGAACCGTGGCCTTACCAGGAGCAGATTTCATCACCGTGGCCGATGGCAAGGTACTCGCGGTGCAAGGATATTTCGACCAGAAGACCTTCGTGGAACAACTGGGCTTGCAGGTCATCGTCCAGCCATATGCTATTGGACCCGTCAGCTTTGGGTCCGCGACCTCCTTGCAATTGGGCAGACCGACGAAACCAGGTGCGTTCAGCCTGACGTGCATCCTCGCCAAGTCGGATGAAGAAGTACAGCAGGTCATCGACTACAGTCGGCAGGTCATCATGGAGATGGCACAGATGCCCGGTTTTATCAGTTGGGTTGGGGCGGTGATCGGCCATCGCCTGTATACGATCACGGCCTGGGAGGACGCGGAAAGCCCAAAGCAGCTCCTGCGTGGTGGGACACACAGCAAGGCGATGCAGGCATTCTTCAACACGGACTTCTCCGAAGGTGGTTTTACGAGCGTGTGGACCGCCCATCACATCAATACCTTATGGATTCGATGTCCAGCATGTGGACGCAAGGCGAGCTATGACGACCGCCAGGGCATGTGCCAATGTGGTCAGCCACTCCCAGATCCGCCACCGTACTGGTGAGAATGATACATCAGTTGCTCCCAGGGATGATACGGAGCGCCAAAAACGCTGCGTATACCAGAAGCTGGCGACGCCCCAGGTGGTAATTGACCTGAAGGTTCGACACATTGCGGATTACAGAAAAGTTTGGCCATGTGGTCTAAATTATCTTGTAGGGCCAGACGAGCAACAAAAACGGTGTGATTTCGTTAGTTGCAGCCTTGCCTCTATCAAGTCATGTGAACCAGCTTAGTAGACCCGCTCGTTTTTCTTGTGTGGCCAACCTTTCAGTAGTTTGCGGCCAAACTTTTCTGTAATCCGCACACATGACCTGCCCACGCTCATTTTGCGTCGACCCTTCAGGTCAATTACCAGAACATCCCTTGACACGTTATTCCGTGGAGTGGTCGCCCAATGATCCTCACCTCTTTCGCGCGGACAACCCGCGCCTCTATGATCATCCCTACCAGAGTCCCCAATTGCCGCTGTGAGGACTAGGTGAAGTGGAATGGTTTGTGGTTGTCCGCGCGGATCAAGCAGTGCGCCAGAAAAAAGGATGTGGTCTGCGCTTAGTGATTGGCCTCCTGCGAGGAGAGAGGTTTTCATCTCGCTTGCTCTCTCCCCTCCTTTCTAAGCCCTTTCGCTGCTCTTTTCGTACCGATGAGGAAACGACGTACATTCGCTCCGCTTATGTATGTGTTGGTCGAATGTTCGCGTTCAATCGAAACAGGTTGGTCGGGTCGTATCTGTTCTTCAGATCTACCAGGCGCTCATAACTGGCTCCATACACCCTGTGTAGCGTCTCCTCATCGTGTTCCAGCAAACCGGGAAAGTTCAGGTATTCGCTCCCATCAGAAAAGGGCTGCATCGCGGCGTTGCAGGTGCGTGCCCAGGCGAGGTTTGCCGCATCTTCGCCTGGTGCCTCCCAATTCGCTTCAATACCGAGCATGTATGGAGCCTGCCGACCACTACAAGCACTTTCACTGGCCTTGATTCGGCTCACCGCTCCACCCATGTGCCAGATATCGACGGTCGAGAGTGCTGATAGACGGCGCTGAGCACTTGCCAGAAGCCGGTCGAGAGCATCATCGCTCAAAGTATCCAGGTAGAGCGATTTCCAGTAGTAGCGCAGAATGCCTGCCGGATAGTCCTCGTCCAGGAGCGCTTGCACCTGGACGTAGGGCATCGGGGCGCTGAAATCCAGAAGGGGGATGTCAAACTCCCGTAGCGGTTGCAAGACGCGCTTGCCCTCCTCGACGGACCCTGCATACAGTGCAGCCAACAGCACGTAGGGTTGGTTGCGTACTTCCTCTGGATACGCTTCGGTTCTGGGAATGGTCCCCACAATGGCAAAGGAACTGACCTCGTCTGGTGCCATCTGGGTATAGTCACGATAGAACTGGAGGGTCTCTTTTGCCTTCTTGCCGTGATAGAACACAAAGGCGAACATCACGTCTGGTCCGACCGGATGCAGGCGATACTCGAACGTGGTGACGATCCCGAAGTTCCCACCTGCGCCATGAAGACCCCAGAAGAGATCTGGGTTGTCCTTGGCACTCGCTTTGATCAGGCGACCATCAGCGGTGACGATCTCTACTGCAACCAGGTTATCACAACTCAATCCCCATTTGCGCCGCAGCCAGCCAATGCCCCCTCCAAGGGTCAATCCGGCGATGCCTGTGTCGGAGACCACCCCACCCGGAGTCGCCAGGCCGAAAGGCTGCGTGCTCTGATCCAGTTCTCCCCAGGTCACTCCGCCTTCTGCGCGGGCAAGACGCGCCTGTGGATCAACGTGAATCGCCTTCAATGCGGAGAGGTCGATCACCACCCCATTATCGCAGACCGCAGTGCCAGCGACATTGTGTCCACCACCGCGCACCGCTACGAGCAGATGGTTGTCGCGGGCAAAGTTCACAGCGGTGATGACATCGGCGGTATTGGTACAGCGAATGATGCCTGCTGGATGTTTGTCGATCATGCCGTTCCAAACTCTGCGTGCTTCGTCGTACTGGTCATCACCAGAACGGATGAGTTGCCCTTGCAGGCGAGAGGTGAACGCTCGGATGGTCTCCTCACGGAGTACGAGAGGTTGTTGTGCTTCCATGATGGCCTTTCCTTTCAGGTCAAGAGAGCAAATGACACCTGCTCTTGCAAAAAGAGCGTGAAAACATCACTAGGTGGTCTCTCTTTCATCTACAAAGCATAGGAGGTCTCTCTGAGATAGTTCTGTGAAGCAGGTAAGATGAACCTGAACAGGTCATGGCCTCTGATGTTTCGCACGAAGAGTGGCAGCGTTCTGCTTCTCATGAGAAGAGATGGAGAACAATTAATGACCATCATGATGGATCACTCTTTTTCTCGCATGGACGCTCTGATTAATCGAAATCCACGGGGCGATTATGTTCAAGAGCATCCATGACAACCACTCTCTATTGCTCATAGGCGGCGTCTCCCTCATGATGCCGTCCAAGTTGGTGGAGCATATTCCCTTTGTTGATGTACGCCCGCAGGTACATGGGATCAAGCCGAAGGGTCTGCTCAAAGGCTGCCAACGCTTCCTGATACCGCCCGAGCAACTGACCTTCTTCGGAGTAGTATTGAAACACCCACGTTTGTCGAAGTGTTTGGACGGCAGGAAGCTTGCAGAGGAAGACTGGGGCTGAGGGATCATAAAGGGCGGAGAGTAACTGAGAACCGTCTGCTCCGAGCCGTTCGGCATACAGCGTTCGGGTTTCTTTTCCTTTGGGGAGGCGAGACTCTTCAATCCGGGTACTGTAGCGATCAAACCACTCAGGTGCGGCCCGCTCACGAAGCCACTCAGGCGCGATGCTAGCTACCCCCTTGAGAGCTGCACGCAACGTCTCTCCAACGCATTCAAGCCGATTGAGAGTACGAATGGCGGCGAGCACATGTGTGGAGTCGGTTCGCTGTTTGCCTCGTGCTTTCAGCAGCCCTTGAGCTTTGAACCGCTCCAGCATGGTTTCTAACAGGATCATCTCAGCCGATCCTGCAAGCAGACGTGCCCGGAATTTTGAGAGGACGGAGAAGTCGAAGCCTGGAGCGGCTAAATCCAAATTCAGTATATATTTCCAGTCAATTCTACTGCGAACAGCCTCTGCTGCTTGTCGATCAGAGAGCACGCGCAACAAATTGAAACACACAGACCAGCGTGAGTTGCCATGGGGCTTCAGCGGGCCGCCCTCGTTTGGGAAAGAGGGCCGCAAAGTTTTGATCTTCGTACAGAGTACCTAACTGATCCCGCATGGTCAGATACATGTTGCCACGGGGAAAGGCTGCGCGGGCTACCCGAACCGTTTCATCGGGGATAGAACCAATTGCGTGGGGATGCATCGACATTGGACTCTCCTTTCTACGAGCTGGTTTCATTCTTCTCTCATCTCTATCGTAACAAATTTTCGCCTGATTTGCACCTTCAGCAATTTAGCAACAGTATCCGGGCCCAGAAGCTCTGTTCTCCTGTTTCTCTGTGCCATGCTCATCCGTACCTTTCTCTCTTTCCACTGTCTAGTATATCAGGTACGGGACACGACAAGTTGATCAGAAAAACTTCTCTCATCTTGCTCTCAGCGGATGGGGCTTCATTCCCACTACTACGGGCAAACAGTTTTTCTCCAGCGGACCAGGCTCTCACCCTATGTCCTGGTACGAGAGCCTAGTCCGCTATTCATGAGATCATCTCTTCGTTCTGAGAAACAGTCGATCCTTATTGCTTACCTGCTTCTCGCGCGCTTGCCTATGCCACGCCCGTTGGTCATGGCGTTGATCAGCACAAGCAAGAGAACGGCACCGAGAAATGCCGTGAGGAACGTCCAGATGATGCCATCGCCTCCCAGTCCGACGAGGCCAAGGAGAGCACCACCGACTAATCCTCCGATGATCCCTATCACGATGTTTCCCAGTATGCCTAACTTGTCCCCCTAAATCAACCGATCAGCTAACGCGCCCGCGAGACCGCCAACAACAATCCAGACCATCCATGCCCACAATGTTCCCAGGATGCTCGCCATCACAAGTGCTAGAACCATCTTCTTTTTCCTCCTGATCTGTGCCCTGAAGTATTCAGGGATAATTGCTCTTATTTTCCTGGTACCTGCCAGAGAAGAGATAGAGAAAGCATAGTGTGCCGAGGTGAATTGATCCTGTGGCGAACCTGAGATGAAACTAAGAGAACCAGCACATACCAAGAACTGGCGGGAGCAGAGAGTTGACTCAGTCCCATCTCAGCAACATCACAGGCTCAGTTCACGAGCAGAAGCTATCCTTAGAGGGAACTAATACAAAGCACTGTTTTCATACAGGAGAAACTTATTATGAACACCAACCCATACCATCCATACGATACCTATGCTGGGAACCAGGGGCAACCGTACCGCCCCTCTCAACAGCCATTTCCGACTGTTGATGACTACGTCTCCTCTGCAAAAACGGCGTACCAGTCGCTGCTCAGCAAGGTGTTCACCCTTCTGAGCTTCTCGCTGGTCATGGCGGGCATTGGCCTGTTTGCCGGACTCCAATTGCTCTCAGTGGGGCTGGGAGGCTTCTTGCTTCCAGCGATCATTCTAGAGATTATTGTGCTGATTGCCTTAATGATCACTGCCAATAAGCTCCCCAATGCGACCATGCTCAACTTGAGCCTGCTGTACCTCTTTACGTTTCTAAGCGGATTGACGATCAGCACGATTATCGCGGCATATGTTGCCGCCGGGGCGGCATTGGCCATTTATCAAGCACTCGCCTTAACAGGGGTGCTGACCGTTGAATTAGGGCTCTATGCCTGGACCACGAAACGCAACTTGAGCTTTCTTGGACCAATCCTGTTCATTGGCCTCTTCGCGGTCGTTGTTGCCAGCATCTTTAGCCTCTTTTTTGCGACTGGTCCGTTATCCTTTATTATCGCGTTAGTGAGCGTTGGTCTCTTCTGTGGCTTTATCGTCTATGATATCCAGCGCATCAAGTTCACTGAGAATACGATATCAGCAGCCGTTTTATTGACAGTCAGCATCTACCTCGATATTCTCAACCTGTTTCTGAGCCTTCTTCGCCTCTTTGGGTATAGTAGCGACGAGTAGTGCATCGATGCCACGGCTCGTCGTATGGGAGCAGCGTGCCGCCAGTGGTATGGAAACTCTGGCGGCACGCTGCTGTACAATGATGTTATCGTTGGAGTACAGGAAAAAATGCGTATACCAACCATACCCCTGGATGATTTGATCACTCTATTAGGAACTTTCTATGACCACTATGGATACCTTATCGTCTTCTTGAGTACATTCGCGGAGAATACGGCGTTGCTGGGTCTTGTGCTGCCCGGCAATTCATTGGCTCTTCTGGGAGCCTTTTATGCACGAATAGGGACGCTCAACCTGGGCTGGGTGATCTTCTTCTCCACTTTTGGAACGGTTCTGGGCTATCACGTGGACTATCTCTTGGGACGTTTTGCTCTCGCACGTCTCCTGACGCGCTGGAGTGCGAGCCGCTTTGGGCGTCGTTTGCGCCTGGCAGGACGGCTTCGTCTCTCACGCAGCATGCTCAGTAAACATGGGGGAAAGGCCATTCTGCTTTCGCATACGATTGGACACCTGCGCTCGTTTGTTGCAGTGAGCGCAGGTCTCACGCGCATGAGCTATGCACGCTTTTTGCTCTTTGAGATCATCGCCGCTCTGCTCTGGAATACGATCTATAGCCTGATCGGCTACTTCATTGCCGTCGAGATCGATCTCTTGCACCTGTTTTTCCAGCGAGCAGGATTGCTCATTGCTGGCATCCTCGTCGTCCTGTTTGCCGCGTGGCAGTTCTGGAAACGACGCAACGGGCACGCGAGACGCTCATCACAGCGCGCACAACAGCAACACGCGCGGCAAGGAGCGATGAGGAAAAGGACGGGATAGCTTCTCGGTTCGATCATGGTGAAACCAGGTTATTGTGATCTGTCTCTAAGGAAGCGGTAGCGTTCTGCTGCTGCTTTCTGTCCTGATGCTCTTCTGGAAATTGTTTTGGATGACGCGCCCGCCAATCGGACCAGAGCGTTTGAATGAGGGCTTGAACGATCCCTGCAACTGGCGCGGCAAAAAACGCTCCCGCGATGCCAAACAGGTTGGTGCCAGCAATTAAGGCAAAAATGTTGATAATCGGGTTGATGCCAACAGCTCGTCCCACAATGCGCGGGGCCAGAACATTATTTTCAAGCACCTGGAGCAACAGGACAATGCCGACTGCAAGGACTCCGGTTACCCATCCCTGCGTGAGCGCGAGGAGCACCACGGCACTACTGGTAATATAGATCCCGATGATTGGAATAAATTCAAAGACAAAGGCGATCACGGCTAAGAGGAATGGATAGGGAACGCCGACCAGCGCGATACCAATACCGGTCAGGATGCTAATGACAGTGGCAAGCAGCGCATTACCACGAATATAGCCGCCAATGACTTTTCCCAACGTGTCGAGCACGAAATGAATTCGCGGATGCTGGCTGGAAGGTGTTTTTGTGCGCAACCAGTTCATCGCACGAGGTCCACTCAATAAAAAGTAGATACTGAGCATCGCGACGAGCACCGTGTTGAGAAACACATTGAACACATTGCTGAGAACAGGAACGATATTGCGTACCACGCTCTCTAACTGTCCAAGCAGTTGTTCCCCAAAGGTACGCAACTGCTCTTGAGTCACTCCAAATTGCTCAAGCGTTGCAAGAATGGGCTGCCATTGATTCGTCCTGTCTCCGTTCAGGACAGCCTGGATATAGCCAATTAATGAAGTCATCTGATCAATCACGGTGACGACGACGAAGTACACCAGGACGCTGAGCAGGACGAGCACCAGGAGGTAGACAAGAGCAATCGCCAGGGGCCGTGGCAAAATGCGCTGCACTTGTTTCACCAATGGATAGATGGTATAGGCCAGAACGGCTCCGATGGCCAGTAAGAGCAATGCCTGGCCCACGCGTCCTACCAGCCAGAAAACCGCCCCGAGTAAGACGACCCAGACAAGCAGCGTCAATGAGATAACCAGCCACTTTATCCAGCGGGCAAGAGGCGTAGTATCAGTAGTGGGCTTCGCATTGGAATGAACTTTTGTTTGCATAGTTTCATCCTTTTGTTATTGACAACCTCCCTATCCCCTCATGACACGATTGTCAATACGCGCTTTATGGCTAGTTTCTTTTTCTTGTTTCTCCTCCTGGACAGTATAGGTGAGAAACATGAGACATACTTGAGAAGATGCTGAATTCCCCACAGACTCATCTCAGTTCATTCACAGTATCAGTTCACATGGATGCCCTATGCTTCTTACAAAGAAGAAAGCATGTTTTCATTTACTTTATCGCCCATGTGCTGCATGTATTCGCAGACGCTTGAGAGAGCAGGAACGTACATGCATTTCTATGTAAGGAGTTTTTCTATGCCTGGTTCATTTCGTCTTGGAAAACTCGCAGGGATTACGGTATCCGTCCATCTCAGCTGGTTCATCATTCTGGTTTTGTTGACTTGGTCTCTTGCTCGCGACTGGTTCCCTCAGTTTTTCACCGGTTGGTCGACTGGCACCTACTGGCTGGCGGCGTTCATCTCTACGCTCTTGCTGTTTCTGGGAGTGCTCGCGCATGAAATGGCCCATGCGCAGGTCGCACGCGCGTATGGGCTAACGGTCAAGGGGATTACCCTCTTCGTCTTTGGAGGCGTTGCTGACATCGCTGAGGAGGTGAAGCGCCCTGGTGTCGAATTCCAGATCGCGCTGGTCGGTCCCCTCGCGAGCCTCGGACTGGCAGGAGTGGCGTTCTTGCTCGCGTTGCCCTTTCGGGAAAGTAGCGCTCCTACCGAGGCGATTCTCGAGTACCTTGTCGTCTCAAACCTGTTGGTAGGTGTTTTTAATCTTATCCCTGGCTTCCCTCTGGATGGAGGGCGTATCTTGCGCTCCATGATCTGGAAAAGAACGGGCAATTTTCAGAAGGCAACCCGTATTGCCTCGTTCGTTGGGCAGGGATGTGGCTATGTCTTTATCCTGGTCGGCGTGCTCACCTTTTTCTGGGGCGACTTCTTTGATGGCCTCTGGCTCGCCTTTATTGGCTGGTTCCTGCTGAGTGCAGCGCAAACTACTCACGCGGACGTTCTGCTTCGCTCAACCTTACAAGGCGTCACCGTCAGCCAGGTGATGGAGACGCAACCAGTGACGGTTCCGGCCAATATCTCTGTGCAAAAACTGATAGACGAGTACTTCCTCCCACACAGGCTGAGTGCCGCTCCTGTCACGCAAGGAGAGTATCTGTCAGGACTGATTACACTGAGTGACATTGCACGTATGGAGAGAGAACGCTGGTCCTACATTCCTGTGGGGCATGTGATGCGTCTGTTGGAACAGATTGCGGTTGCCACTCCTGAACAACCGTTGCAAGAGGTACTCCAGGAGATGGTGGCGCGAAACATCAACCAGGTGCCAGTAGTACAGGATGGGCGTCTTGTTGGTCTCTTGAGTCGCGAGTCTATCGTACGCAATCTGCAAGTCCGCCAGAGTTTGCAAGGAGAGAAACAGCCTGTCGAGGTCTAAAAGCCTCGCACAAAGCTGAGAGAATGGAAAGGCTGGAGAGCGATACACAATTCGCTCCAGCCTTTCCATTCTCTCAGCAATACTCTCCATTGATTGACAGAAAAAACGATCTCTTGCCTCTCACAATCATCATGCAACTTTGTCGATTGTTGCGACCGTTATCAGGAAGATAACGGTCGCAGCAATAATGAAACTCACCCAGCCTCCTGTCCCGCCGAGGAAAAAATGCAAAGGACTGCGCACAGGAGAAGCATCACCATTGCCACGACGAATATGCCGAGACGGAGCCTATTCTTCTGAGTATCCCGTGGCGGGTACACTTTTTCCCCTCGTCCTTCCTTCGGAGGCTGAACGGCTGGATTCTCATCAAATGAACGCGTAAATGGTTGATCCCCCTCATATCTTCCAGAAGATGGCGTTGCTTGCTCATACATTGATTCGCCGGTTTCCTCTGTCGCATCATGGTGTGCTCTCCTTCCTGCTACCGCTATAAAAAGTCTCTCAGTGTTCTCACGTGGCCGGAATGGTGCAGTTTGCGCAGGACCCTTGCTTCGATCTGGCGCACACGCTCGCGTGTCACCCCAAGTTCTTCGCCCACCTCTTGTAAGGTACGCTTGCAACCGGTATCGAGGCCATAGCGTAAGGCCATCACCTGATACTCTCGCTCGGATAAGCTTTTCAGGGCGTCTTGCACTGCCTCCTTGAGAGATTGCTTACAGACATACTCGGCAAGATCCGATGTGGTTGGATCTTCAATGAAGTCCCCAAGCGTTGTTTTTGCTTCCTCATCCAGCAATGTTTCAAAACTGGTTGGCTTCTGACTATAGAGGATGATGTCTTCTATGTGCTCGCGGCTCATGCCCATTGCTGCGCCGAGCTCCTGGGGTGTTGGTTCGCGCCCCAACGTCTGGAGGAGGCGACGATGCGTCCGGTGGAGCTGTTGCACGGTCTCGACCATGTATACAGGCAGGCGCATCGTTCGTCCATAATAGGCCAGAGCACGCGTTATGGCCTGACGAATCCACCAGGTTGCGCAGGTGCTGAATTTATAGCCCCTGGTGAACTCAAATTTCTCAACGGCCCGCATCAGGCCAATGTTGCCTTCCTGGATTAAATCCTCCAGGCTCACGCCGCAGTCCACATATTTTTTCGCAACACTCACGACCAGGCGCAGATTCGCTTCGATCAATTGCCGCTGCGCCTGCTTGCCATCTTGAAGAAGCTGCTGATTCGCCTTCTCTCCCGCGAGCAACTGCTCACGTCGAGCGCGCTCAATACGTCGGGCCAGTGCCATCTCTTCCTCCTGGGATAAAAGGGGGATGCGTGTGATCTCACCCATGTACATGGAGAAGGAAG
>CAVZQK010000031.1:0-109789 GCA_963777355.1 uncultured Chloroflexia bacterium | reverse complement strand
GGCGCGATCTCGCGGCCGGCGCGTCGGCGGCGGCGCTTCGGCGCGAACTCGGGCTCTCTTCCGATGCGCCGGTGGTGCTGACGATCACCCGCCTGACGCGCCAGAAGGGCGTGCCGTCGCTGCTGCGCGCTGCGGCGCTCGTCCATGACGCTCAAGCCGGGTGTGCGCTTCCTTCTGGTTGGCTCGCGCGAAACGAGGGGCGGCTGGCGGTTTCGCGGCGGGAAATCGAGCGCCATCGCCCCCATGTGATCGCGATCGGTCCACGCGGCGATGTTCCGGCACTGCTTCGCCTGGCCGACGTGTTCGCCTTTCCGACCGAATACCGCGAAGGGGTTCCCCGCGTGCTGCTGGAGGCTGGGCTGCGCGGGTTCCGGTGGTGACGACGGCTATGCCCGGCTGCACCGACGTTTCCGCGACGGATGGAGCGGCTTTCTGGTGCGCGCGCCATTCGCGGCTGCTGGCCGTGCGGATTTCGCGCTGCTTGAAGACCGGGCGGCCGCGCGCGATGGCCGAACGCCGGCGGACTGGTCACCGGGCAGTTCGGCCTGGACCTTACCGTTCGCAATTGCGCGCTCTACGCGCAGGCTTTGCGGGGCGGGCGCGAATGTCCGCCCCGGCCGGCGGCCGCCGTCCGGCCGCGGTGGCCGAGGCGCCCGAGCCGCTGGCCGTGAAGGGGGGAGCTGACGAGATGTGCGGGGTGCAGGTATTTTGCTCGGCCCAGTCGGACCCCGACCGGCTGGCCCCGATCGAGGCGATGACGGAGGCGCTTCATCATCGTGGACCCGACGGCAGAGGCTTGTGGCTCGACCGCGCAGGCAGGCATCGCTCTTGGCCACCGCCGCCTGGCGATCGTCGATCTGTCCGACGCCGGCCATCAGCCGATGTTGTCGGCAAGACGGCAATCTGGTCATGACCTACAATGGCGAGATCTACAATTTCGCCGAGCTGCGGAGGGAATTCGAGGCCAGAGGCATCGCTTCCGCGGCCACAGCGATACCGAGGTCATGCTGGCCGCGTTCGAAAGCTACGGCATCGAAGCGGCGCTCAAGCGGTTTTGCCGGGATGTTTGCCGCTCGGCATCTGGGATCGCAAACGACCGGGTTCTGCATCTTGTCCGCGATCGCATGGGCAAGAAGCCGCTTTATGTCGCGCTCGCCGATGGTGCGCTGCTCTTCGCCTCGGAACTGAAGGCGATCCTCGCCTTTCCCGGGTTTCACCCCCGCCGTCGATGAGCAGGCGCTGGCCGATGGTGTTGTGCCGGGGATGGATGCCGGACGACCACTGCATCTGGAAGGGCACATTCAAGCTGCCGCCCGGCACCATGCTTTCGGTCGCGCGCCGAGCATGTGGCGCGGCGAGCAGCGAGGCTTGCGGGCGCGGGTCAGGCCGTGGTGGTCGCTCGCCGAGATCGCAGAGGACGGCCAGCGGCACGGCTCAAGCTCAGCGACGACGAACTCGATGCAGAGCTTGACGGCTGCTGCGCCTCGCCGTGCGGCAACGCATGGTCGCCGATGTGCCGCTCGGTGCCTTCCTTTCCGGCGGAATCGACAGCTCAACTGTCGTCGCGCTGATGCAGGCGCAATCGTCCCGTCCGGTTCGCACGTTCACAATCGGCTTCGACGAAGCGCGCATTACGATGAGGCGGCGCACGCATCGGCGGTGGCCCGGCATCTCGGCACCGAACATACCGAGTTTCGTCTCACCCCGGCGGAGACGCTGGCCGTCATACCGGATCTGCCGCGGATCTGGGACGAGCCGTTCGCCGACGAGTCGCAGATCCCGACCCTGCTTCTATCGCGCCTGGCGCGCCAGCACGTCACCGTCGCGCTATCTGGCGACGGCGGAGACGAAGTGTTTCGGCGGCTATGCCCGCCATTTCATGTCTGGCTCGGTTCGCCGCCTGCCCTCGGCGTGCCGGCGGAGGCGGCCTGGCGGCGGCATGCTCGGCCTCACAGAACCTATGGAGCGGATCTCCGCCGGCTTCCGTTTCCGCGGCGCTGCGCCGTTCGCTCGTCCGCGGAGAAGCTGGAAAAGTTCACTGCGCGCGCTCGAGGCGCCGGATGAGCGGGAGCGTTACGAGCAGTTGATCCGCGGATCGCGGTCCCGGCCTCGATGCCGGGCGGTCGCCGATCCAGACGCTCCGACGCCCCCGATGCCGATATCGCAAGCGCCTCATTTATCGCGACATGGCCGGCTATCTGCCCGGCGATATCCTGGTCAAGCTCGACCGCGCGACCATGGCGGCCGGCCTGGAGGGACGCTGTCCGTTTCTCGACCACCGCGTCGTCGAGTTCGCCTGGCGGCTTGCCGACCGCGGCGAAGATCCGCCACGGAAAGGGCAAGTGGCCGCTGCGGCGCGTGCTCGCGTCGCTATCTGCCGGAAACCCTTTTCGAACGACCCAAGCAGGGGTTCAACGTTCCCATCGGCGCGTGGCTACGCGGCCCGCTGCGCGACTGGGCGGAGGAGCTGCTCGCCCGGCGCAGCTCCGCCGGGAAGGTCTGCTGGATCCAGCGCGCGTGCAAGCCTGCTGGCAGCAGCATCTCGGTGGCCGGCGCGACCGCGGCACGAGCTGTGGGCCGTTCTGATGGTCCAGGCCTGGCTCGCTCAAGCGGCAATCCGTCATCCGGCTCGACGCCGCCGCGGCTCGCCGAACGCGACGCCGCATTACGGGACAGCGCATGATCGCGGCCCCGGCGACGCCGCGCGTGGCGCCGGGCAGCGAGCCGGCCGGCCTGCTGCGCCGCCGTCGCGGCCTGATCCTGGCGATCGCGGTGCTCGGCACCGCACTGGTGGGCGGCGCCGCGTTCCTGATCCCGCCGCGCTTCACCGCGAAGGCGCAGATCGTGGTGGAGCCTCAGCTCTCCAGCCTGATCGCCGGCCAGCCGGCGATGATTGACCAGCAGCCCGATGAAGCGACGCTGCTCACCCAGCTGACGGCCATCAAGTCGCACGACCACCTCCGGAAGGTTCTCGACAGCCTGGCGAGCGACCCGGCCCTGCACGGCTCCGTCTCCCGCGACCGCGGCCCATCACGCGAACTGGCGCAGCAGATCTGGGCGCGGGTGGCCGACTGGGTGCCGCGCAGCGTGCTCGCCGCGCTGAGCGGCCCGGCCTGGCTGACGCTGCCCCTTCTGGAACGCCATCTCACCGTGTTCCAGGAAGCCGGCTCGCACGTCATCGCGGTCGCCTACACCTCCGACAACCCGCAGGAAGCGGCGACGATCGCGAACCGGGTCACGCAGCTCTTCGTCGCCCACCAGATCGCACAGCAGCGCGCCAGCATCGACAGCGCGCTGGCCTGGTTCGACCGCCGCATCCCGGAGCTGGCTAAGCGTGTGCAGCAGCTCGACGTCAGGCTCCAGCAGTATCAGACGGCCCAGGGGCTCGGCGATACCAGCCGCGCCAATCTGGTGGATGCGCGGATCACCGATCTCAGCCGGCAGCTCACCACCGCCGAGACCGATCTCGCGGGGCGCAAGTCGCGCTACGACGCAATCCGCGCGATGCAGGCGCGCGGCGGCATCGACGCCGTCATCCCGTATTTCGACACTCCCGCGCTCGGCGACCTGCGGCGCAACGAGACCGCGCTGCTGCAGAACTATGCCGCCATGTCGGTTTCGTTTCCCAACACCAACCCACGCATGGTGCAGATGCGCGGCCAGTTGCAGTCGGTGCGCCGGGACATGGCCCGCTCCGTCGAGGCGGCCATTGCCGGACTGGCGGGCGAGGCGCAGGCAGCCGCCGCCCAGGTCGCCACGTTGCGCGGGCAACTCGGCGCGTTGCAGCACGCCAGCACCGACGCGAACCTGCGCTCGCTGGAGCGCGAGGCCACGAGCACCCGCCATCTGTATGAATCGCTGGAGCAGCGGCGCGAGGAGCTGCGTGAGCAGCGCGAAGGCTTGCCGCCGACCGTGCGCCTGCTGTCGCTCGCGGCGACGCCCGAGCGGCCAAGCTCGCCGAGCCCGTTCCTGTTCCTGCCGCCCGCCGCGGTGCTGTTCTCGCTCTGCGGCGCGTTCGCGGCGGTGCTGCTGGATCGGATGGACGTGACGCTGCGGAGCGAGCGCGACGTCGCCGAATTGCTCGGCATTCCCTGCATCGGGCTGGTGCCGCTGCTGCGCCGCCGCGGCCGGCTGCGCCCGCACCACTATCTCGTCGAAAAGCCGTTCGCGCCCTACAGCGAGGCGATCCGTTCCGTCGTGGCCGGGTTGGGCGTCGCGACCCCGCGGCGCTCGACCGGGGTGATCCTGGTCACGTCGAGCCTGCCGGGAGAGGGCAAGACGACGCTCGCGGTGAGCCTGGCCGTGTACGCGGCCCAACTGCGTCAGCGCGTGCTGCTGATCGATCTCGACTTCCGCCATCCGGCGGTGCTGCGCGAGCTTGGCGGCGTGACCGAAAGCGGAATGGGCAACATTTTTCAGAAGGATCGATCGGTCTCCGACCACATCATGCACCACCCGGACCTGAATTTGGACTTCCTTCCCGTGCGCCAGGGGCTTGGGGTCGATCCGGTCCGGCTGTTCGCAACCGAGCAGCTTCCGCAACTCCTGCAACAGCTCCGGACGCGCTATGACTGCATTATCATCGACAGCGCGCCCCTGCTTGCGGTGACGGAAACCCGGCTGCTCGCGCCGCTGGCCGACACCGTTCTGCTCGCCGTGCAATGGGCGAAGACCCGGCGCGAGGTGGCGCGCAACGCGCTCGCCCTGATGCGCACGACGTCGCTTGTCGAGGACGACGGCGCCGGGCGCGTCGTCTCGGCGCTGACGCAGGTCGATATCAGGAAACATGCGCGCTATCGCTACGGCGACAGCGGCGAGTTCCTGGTGGAATACGCCCAATACCTGACCCCGTCGGGCGGCAAGTGGCTGCCGCCCGCCGGCGGACGCGATAATCGATGAGGGACATCGCGGCGGAGCCCACCGGCGAGCCCGGCCGCGCCACCGGCACGGCGCTCGACCTGCTGCTCGACCTGCTCGGCGATTTGCGCCGGGCCGGCATCGACTATTGCTACTGGAAGAGCGGCCGGCGCATCGCCGCGGCCTTGAGCGGCGAGTCGGATCTCGATCTTCTGGTCGCCAAGGCCGATTGCGACCGCACCCTTCCACTGCTCTTCGCGCGCGGCTTCAGGCTGTTCGCGTCGGTGCCGCCGCATGACGACGCGGGGATCATGAGCTTCCTCGGCCATGACGAGCCGAGTGGACGCATTATCCATGTGCATCTGCACGTCCGGCTCGGGTTGGGGTCGAGCCTGCTCAAGATGTGGCGCCCGCCCTGGGAATCGACGGTGCTGGCGCACGCCGTCGCGCACGTCTCGATGCCGATACGCGTGCTCGATCCGGCGACCGAGGCGATCCTGGCTCTTACCCGCTGCTGCCTCGAATTCGACCGGCTCGACGTGGTGGCGCTTCGCCAGTGGCGGGCAATGGTCGCGAAATTCGCCGCCGACCGCGCCGCGCTCGCCCCGCTCCTCAACCGCGCGACGGTACGCAGCCGCGCCGCCGCGCTGATGGGCGAGGACTTGGCGGAGGAGGCGAGTGCCGCCGCGTGCAGCCCCGCGCCGCCGGCGAAGCGGCTTTGTCGCCGGCTCAGGGCGAGGATGGCGGCCTATCGCGACGGAAGTGTCGGCGGCAACCGGCTGCGCCTGGTCCTGCGATCGGCGGTGTTTCTCAGCCGCGCGGCCAACAAGCGCGTGATCCATGCGCCCCGGCCCTGGAGCCGTCGCGCGCAGGCCGGCGGGGCGGTCGTCGCCGTGCTCGGCGTGGACGGCAGCGGCAAGAGCACGCTCGTTCGCGCGTTGCGCGACTGGCTGGGGGCCGAAGCCGACGTGCTGCCGCTCTATTTCGGCACCGGCGACGGCCGGCCGTCGCTGCTGCTGTGGCCGCTGAAGGTGATGGTTCCGCTGGTTCGGAAGGTGCTTCCGCGCAAACCGGCGGGGGGGTCGCACGGCGCGGTGTCGGATCGCCCGCCGGGGCCGCTCTACGGGGCGCTGATAACGGTCTGGGCGAGCGTCCTGGCCGTCGAGAAGCGGCGGAAGCTGAAGCTCGCGCGGCGCGCCGCCGATCGGGGAATGCTCGTCATCGCCGATCGCTTCCCGCAGGATCAGATCGCGGAATTCAACGACGGGCCGCTGTTGACGCGGCAGCGCCGCGTGCCCGCCGCGCTGCGGCGGTTCGAGGCGCGCTCGTACGATCTCGCGAACCGTCTGGCCCCCGATCTGGTGATTAAGCTGCGCGCCAGCCCCGAACTGATTGCGCAACGCGAGCCCGACATGGATGCGGCGGTGGTGCGTCGGCGCGTCGAGCAGGTGATGCAACTCGATTTTCCGCGCTCGCGGGTCGCCGTGCTGGACGCGGGCCAGTCGCTCGAGGCCGTGATCGCCGCCGCGAAGCGCGAGGTCTGGGCCCTCCTATGAACCTCGCGCGGGCAAGCCTGCCATGATCGTCGAACTGTGCGGGGCGCCCGCCGCCGGCAAGACGACCACCGCGCGCCTGCTGGCGGCCGGGCTGCGCGAGCGCGGCCATGAGGTCGAACTGATCCTGAGCCATCGCCCGCGGGAGGCCGCCGCGGATGTCGGCCAGGTCGCGGCCGGGATGCGCCGGCTGACCCGTCCGGTGATGGAGACGCTGGCCGTGATTTGCCCATTCCGCGCGGAAGGGGGGGACCGGCTCGCCGCCGAGCTGGTGCGTCTGCTCCCGCCGCGCAGCCTGTTCTGGTCGGTACGACTGCGCCAATATCTGCTGCGGCTGCTGTGCTCCTGGCAGCGCGCCGCGCTGGCGCGCCATATCGTCATGTTCGATCAGGCGTTCGTGCAGGCGCTTGCGTCCCTCGTCATCCTCGCCAAGGCCGAGGACTGCGCGCGCATGGTGCGGGCCTTTCATCGGATTCCCAAATCCGACCTCGTGGTCCGCATTGACGCACCCGCCGAGCTGCTCGAAGCGCGGCTGCGCAAGCGCGGCGAGCGGCAGCCCCGCTTCGAACGATTGCTAGAACTCGATCTGCCGACGAATCTCCGCTTCGCGCCGGCGATCGAGAAGGTGTGCGCGCTGTTCGATGAACAGGTGGCGGAGATCGTATCCATTCGCTCGGGCGACCCGGTCTCGCGCGCCGACGCGCTCGCCCGCATCGAACGGACGATGGCGGACACGCGGCCCATGGCTTCGGACGGCGGCGACCCCCGTGCAAATGCCCGCTAGTCCGTTGCGCGCCGCCGCCATGCCGGGTGCGGCGCTTGCCCGCCAGCTTGCGCGCGCCAGCCTCGCCGCTTTCGCGATCTATGTCGGCGGCGCCGGGATGACCTACCTGGCGCAGATCGTGGTCGCCCGCGCCGTCGGGGTCGACGGGTACGGCGTGTATGCCTACGCGACCGCGTGGCTGACCCTGTTCGCCTACCTGGCGGCGATGGGGTTTGACGTGTCGCTGCTGCGCTTCGTCGCCGCCTATCGCGCCCATGGCCAGTGGGGACTGCTGGCCGGGGTGATCCGCTACGCAACCCGTCTCGCCGTCTGCGTGGGCGGGGCGACCGCCGCGCTCGGTCTGCTCGGCCTTCATGTGTTCGCGAACCGGATGCAGCCGGAGGTCAGGTACACGCTGATGATCGGCCTGCCGCTGGTGCCGCTGTGGGCGCTGCTGTGGACCCGGTGTTCGGTGGCACGCGCGTTGGGGGGCGTGATGTCGGCGCTCACGCCCGACCGCATCACGCGCGACGGGTTCGTTGTGCTGATTGTCGGGGCGGCGGTGCTCGCGGGCACGCGGATGAACCCCCAGCTCGCGATGTCCGCGACGCTCGTCAGCGCCCTGCTGAGCCTCGCGCTGGCCAGCTTCGCCGTCCACTGGTGGCGGACCGGTACGGTCACGCGCGCCGTGGCGGAATACGCGGCGCCCTGCTGGCGTCGGACCGCCCTGCCGCTGGTGATGATCACGGTCGCGGAGACCGTCATCAACCGGACCGGCATCGTCATGCTGGGCTGGGAAGGCGAGATCCGGCAGGCGGAAATTTATGCGCTCGCGTTCAGCGTCTCGCTGCTGGTGCTGCTGCCGCGCACCGCCTTGAACACGATGTTCGCACCGGTGATCGCGGACCTATATGCCCGCGAAGATCGGGCAACCCTGAAGGCGCTGATCGCCCGCACCGCCTGGTGGACGTTCCTCGGCGCAATGGCGGTCGCCCTGCCCATCTGGATTCTCGCCGATCCGCTCCTGCGGCTCCTCGGCGGCGGGTTCACGGAGGGCGTGCCGGTCCTGCGTATCCTGCTCATCGGCCAGGTTCTCTCCGCCGGCGCCGGTCCCCAGATGTTCCTTCTGACGATGACGGGCCACGAACGCGGCACCGCGTTCCTGCTGGTCGGAGCGGCGGCGGCGAACGTCGCGCTGACCGCCATTGCCATCGGCGTCGCCGGGATGAATGGCGCAGCCGTCGCGAGCATGACGGTGACCTTGGCCCTGAACGGCGCGATGGCTTGGCTGATCCGCCGCAAGCTCCGCCTCGCCCTGGGCATATTCGCAGCCGCCGGCGGTCGCGGGAAATCCTCCGAGGAGGCGTTCATCGCCGGCGCCGCAACTCCGCGCGCCTCGGACGGACTATGACGGCGCGCGCGCCTTCGAGGCTGCGCCGATGAGCGAGCTTCTGTTCGTTCTCGGCCTGCTTCTGACGACGGCGTCGCAACTGCGCCTCGGAAGTAGTCCGCTGGGTCCGGGTGAAGTCTGCCTGGTGTCCTGGTTGGGCATCATGATGTGGCGCTGCCTGCTGCTCCGGCAACCGGCGATCGGGCCGGCAGCGGCGAAATTGCTGACCTTCTGGGGCTTGTTCGCGATCGCACTGAGCATCGGCACGATGAATGCCTTTCTCACCGGCGAGGAGTACGACCCGGTTTGGTTCCTGCACGATGCGATGGCGTTTCCCCTGCTGGCAGCGGTGAGCTGCATGAGCGTGATCGAACCGGGCGCGCCGGCCCGGCTGGAGCGCGCCGCGTGGATGTTTGCGATCCTCGGCGCCGTGTCGATGATGGTGCTGATCGCCGGCGGATTCGGATGGCTGACCCTTCCTTTGATCAATCTCTGGTACTGGGACCGTTTCCGCGGCTGGTCGCAGAATCCCAACCAGCTATCGCTGCTCTGCATCGTCGCCACGCTCGTCTGCCTGCATCTCGCCGACATCGCTTCCCGCACGCGAGACCGGACGATCGCGCTCCTTTGCATGATACCGCCGATCTGGGCCGGCCGGCTGACCAAGACCGACGCCTTCGGCTACGCGCTGCTGCTGGCGCTGCTCGCGTTCGGCGGCATGAAGCTGCACGAATGGACGCGAACGAGGGGGCCGCGAACCACCGTCGCGATGCTTACCGTCCTCGCTGTCCCGCTGCTGATTGCTTCCGTCATTCCAGCGGCATTGTGGGCAGGTTCGGATGGCGGCACGATCGTCGCCCTGCTGTCGAAGGACGGCGGCGCGCAGGCCAAGGAGGAAGCCGATCTCCGACTGATGCTCTGGCGGGAGGCGATCGAGCGCGGCTTCGAATCCGGATTGCTCGGCCTCGGGCCGGGGCCGCACCTGCCGATCCCGATCGAGATCGCCGCGGCGCGCGTGGAAGGATCGGACCACCCCGGCGACATCGTCGAGCCGCAGCAGAATGCCTCGAACAACTTCGAAGCGCACAGTACCGGTCCTCGACATCTTCACCCAGGGCGGCGCGATCGCCGTGATCGGCTACGGCTGGCTGATGCTGAGCACGGCGATCGGCGCCGTGCGCGTCCGAACGGCGGGACTGACGGCGCTGATCCTCGGCATCAACCTGTTCGGCGCAACGGGTTTCATCCTGCGTGCGCCTCCGGTTTGGTTCGCCCTCGCGCTCTGCCTTCTTCCGCAGGCGTCCCCGGTGGTTTGGCGGGAGCACCCGACCTATGGCTGACCATGTGATCGAGAAGGTGCGCTTCGGCTCGGCGGCTCCGGAAGGCAAGACGCCAGCGGAAAGCAGCGCCGAAGTCGACCGCATCCGGGCGGCATACGCGACGTGGGAGGGAACGCTCGACAGGGGGAATCGCGGCTTCCGGGTCTCCCTGCGCGAACGCAACGCCGCCTTGGGCGCGCTGCTTCGCCGGTGCTTTCCCAAGGATCTCGCGGCCTGCCGCGTGCTCGACATCGGATGCGGCCGTGGCGATTTGCTGGCGTGGTTTCATGAGCAGGGAACCCCGGCCGGCAACCTCATCGGCGTCGATATCCTCGCGCACCGGATCGCCGCAGCGCGCGAAGCGCACTCCGCCTTCACCTTCCTCGAGGGAACCGCCGAGCAGTTCGGGTTCGCGGACGGCTCGTTCGATCTCGTTGCCGTGTTCACCGTGTTCTCGTCGATACTGGCGGACGGCTTCGCGCACGAACTCGCCCGCACCATCCGCCGCGTCCTCAAGCCGGACGGCGCGGTGATCTGGTACGACATGCGATACCGCAATCCGCGCAATCCGAACGTCCGCCCGTTCACGCGGCGGCGGATTCAAGAACTTTTTCCGGATTTCGGGATCGAGCTTCGGCAGATCACGCTGCTGCCGCCCGTCTATCGACGCCTCGGACGCATGACCGAGCAGGTGTATCCACTGCTTGCCTCGGTGCCGGTGTTTCGCTCGCACTATCTGGGCCTGCTATGCCCGTCTCGGCAGCATTGAGGAGCGCGAAGGTGGCGTTGGGAATGAGGGTCTCCGCGATGGTGTGGCGGTTCGGCGCGCTGACCGCCGCTGCAATGTTCCTGATCGCCGCGCAGGCAGCGCCGGACGTGCCCGCCGCTGCCCCGATGCCGAAGCTGCACTACGCGCCCAACGACAATTTCGACCGCGACGGCCGGTATACGCCCGCCGGCATCGGTTTCAACCTGGCCGATCTCGCCGACCCGAAGCGTCTCGCCGCATTGCCCGATGGCGCGCGGGCGCTGGTGTGGGTCGGCATGTGCGAGGGGATCACGCCGGAATTCCTCGACCGCGTCACGCCCTTTCTCGGCAATTCCAGGGTGTTCGGCTTCTTCCTGATGGACGACCCCGACCCGCGGCCGAAGCTTTTTGCCGGCAAGCTCTCGGCGCCCTGCGAGGAAGCGAAGCTCCGGGAGGAATCGGACTGGCTGCACGCGCGCATGCCCGCAGCGCGCACCTTGGTCGTGCTGATGAACCTTGGTGATGCGAAGCACCCTTCCTACGGCGGAAGCTACCGCCCGGAACATTCCCATATCGATCTTTTCGCCCTGTCCGCCTACCCGTGCAGGGCCGAATGGGACGGGTGCGATTACACCCTGATCGACAGATACGTCGCCGCCGCACAAGCGAGCGGCATTCCACGCAGCGGTTTGGTGCCGCAATACCAGGCGTTCGGCGGCGGGATGTGGAAGGACGATGCAGGCGCCCGCTACATCCTCCCCACGCCCGAGCAGGAGTCCGCAATCATCCGCAGATGGCAGGCGCTGGTGCCGAACCCGATCCTCGACATGACGTACAGCTGGGGTTCGCAGCGCGGAGACAGCGCGCTCGAACTCGAGAATGTCTCGCGGCTAAGGCGGTTCTTCTCGGAATTCATGGCATCGGGGGCAGGCGATGAGCACGGCGAACCTTGACAAAACGACGGTCCAATCGTTCGGGCGGGAGTGGTCCACATACGACCAGAACCGGCTGCTCCCTCTGGAAAGCATGCGGGGCCGCTTCGAAGAATATTTCGGCATCTTTCCCTGGCAGACCCTGCCGCCGAATGCGGTTGGCGCGGATGTCGGCTGCGGCAGCGGAAGGTGGGCGCGCTACGTCGCGCCACGTGTCGGCACCCTGCACTGCCTGGATGCGAGCGGGGAGGCCTTGAACGTCGCCCGCGCGAATTTGTCGACGGACGCGAACTGCCAGTTCCATCACGCCAGCGTGGATGCGATTCCGCTGGAGACGGAAAGCCTCGACTTCTGCTACTCGATCGGGGTTCTCCATCACGTACCGGACACGCTTGCCGGCATCAAGGCTTGCGCGCGGCTCCTGAAGCCGGGCGCGCCGCTGCTGCTGTATCTCTACTACGCGCTCGATCAGCGGCCGCCCTGGTTCCGCGCGATCTGGCGCGGGTCCGACCTTATCCGCCGCGGCGTAAGCCGGCTGCCTTTCGGCGCCAAGCGGTTCGTCACCGAGGCCCTCGCGTTCACCGTGTACTGGCCTCTCGCGCGCTTCGCCGCACTGGTCGAGCGAGCCGGCGGCAACCCCGAAGGACTGCCCCTCAGCTCGTTACGCGACAAGCCGCTTTATACCATGCGCACCAACTCGTTCGATCGCTTCGGCACACCTCTTGAGCAGCGATTCTCGCGTGCGGAGATCGAGACGATGATGCGGCAAGCCGATCTCGAGGAGATCCGGTTTTCCGAAGCGCCGCCGTTCTGGTGCGCAGTGGGCCGGCGCCGCGGCTGAACAGGCGTCTCCTGATCGATTGGTCGGCCAGGATGAGGCGCGACCATCGACGAACTAGTCCCAAAGGTCACCTCGCTTCAGGCGAGCCGTTTCCGATAGTCTCTTGCGGAGAACGCACCGGGTAATCGGGCAATCACCCGGACGCGGTAATGGAGCGCACGATGCCATCCATCCTACCTTCTCCGCCGGCACCTCCCCCAAAACCGAAGCTGCCCGCATCTGCGGTGGCACCTGCATCGTCGGCGAAACCGCCACCGTTGCCGTCATCCGCATTGCTGGCGCCACCCGCATCGCCGGTGCCAATCACGCCGGCGGTGCCGCTCACACCGGCGGCGGTCACATCGGCGGGGCTTTCCTCGCCAGGAAGAACGATCAGCACAAGAATCAGCGGCCCGGTCACTCTTCGCGCCACCGACACGCCGCTCACGATCACCACCACCGGCGCGGTCACCTCGACCGGCACCGCGGACGGCATCGACGGCGGCGCGGGCACCACCTGGACAATTCAGAACAGCGGGTCGGTTACGGCCCCCGGCGGCAACGGCATCTCGCTCGCCGGCCTTGGCCTCGTCACCAACAACGGCTTGGTGTCGGGAAAGGAGGGCATGGCGCTGCGCGCGGGCGGCACGGTGACCAACACCAGCACCGGCTCGATCGCCGCGTCGGGAACGGTGGGCGGCGGTCCGGGCGTTGGTTCGGCGATCTATATCACGGGCGCTCGGGGTACCGTCACCAACGCCGGCAGCATCTCGGCCGGCGCGTCACGGCGTCGCGCTGGGCGCCGGCGGCTCCGTGACCAACAGCCAGGCCATCGTGGGCGGCGAGGACGGCGTCATCATCCAGGGCGCCATCGGAACCGTGGTCAATTCCGGCATCATCAAGGCCACGGTCGATGACGGGATCGCGCTGTTCGCAGGTGGAACAATCAGCAACAACGCCGGCGGCTCGGTGTCCGCATCCGGGCAGGGCGCCGCCGCGTTCATCACCGGAGGATCCGGCACGGTCTCAAACGCCGGCACGCTCAACGGATCGAATCATTTCGGCATCCTGATGTCGGACGGCGGCGGCGTGAACAACGCCAGTACCGGAGTGATCCTGGGCAGCACCGCCGGCGTGTTCTTCATCGGGGCGACAGGCCAGCTCGTCAATTCCGGCATCGTCAGCGCGAGCGGGGCGGCAGGCGCCGATCTCGAAGCCGGCGGCAGCGTCACCAACAATGCCGGAACGATTTCCGGCAGTTCCTTCGGCGTGTTCATTACCGGGGGGTCCGGTGCGGTGACCAACGCCAGCACCATCACCTCCTCGGTCTATGCGGCCATCGAGATCACCCGCGGCGGCAGCGTCACCAACAACAAGGGCGGCGTGCTCCGGGGCGGCAGCAGCGGCATTTACATCGGCTCCCTGGGCGCGGGCACGATCACCAACGCCGCGACCATCACAGCGGCATCCGCGAGCGGCGCGGGGATCGATCTTGGCGACGGCGGGACGGTGTCGAACCAGAGCGGCGGTTCGATCACTGGACAAAGCGCGGGCGTGTTCGCGACGGGCGCCTTCGCGCAGGTCTCCAACGCTAGCGTGATCGCCGGCTATCACGCCATCGAACTGGAGCGCGGCGGACAGGTCACCAATACCGGCTCCGCCTCGGTGACAGGCACCGGCTCCGCGGTCTTCATCGCCGGCGCATCCGGCACGGTCGTCAACGCCGGGTCGATCACCGCGACCGGCGCGGCAGGGCTCGACATCGAAGCCGGCGGCGCGGTCACCAATCAGGCGGGCGGCATCATCTCGGCCGGCAGCTTCGGCATCTTCACGACGGGCGGTGCGGGCACAATCACCAATTCGGGCAGCATCTCGGGCGCCTACGGCGTCGACCTCACTTCCGGCGGCAACGTAGCCAACAACACGGGCGGTGTGATCTCCGGCTCCAGCGTCGGCGTGGCGATCTACGGCAACGGCGGCACCATCACCAACGCCGGCACGATCTCGGGCGGCTCCGACGCGGTGTTCGTCAGCGGCAGCGGACCGAACCGCGTGATCCTCGACTCCGGCGGCGTCTTCAACGGTCAAGTCCTCGGCGGCTCCAGCTCCTCCAACGCGCTGGAACTCGCCGGCGGCACCGGAACGATCAGCGGCGCGGCCGGCGGCTCCGGCACCGTCAGCCAAGGCGGCCACAGCTTCGGCTTCGGCAATTTCGGCACCGTTGCCGTCGATAGCGGCGGCGCCTGGACGGCCAGCGGCGCCAACAGCATCGCGACCGTCACCGACAACGGCACGATCGCCGTCGCCGGATCGCTCGACGTGTCCTCCACCATCGATCCCGCAAGCACAGGCGTGTTCCAGCTCACCGGCAGCGCGAGCCTGGAGGTCGCGGCGGCTCTCGAAATCAGCCTGCAGATCGCATTCCTGGGTGCCAGCGATCTCGCCATCGACGCCTTCGGTTCGTTCGGCAGCAACGTGGGCACCAGCTCGTACGCCGGCCCGCAGCTTCAGGATTTCGCGGCGGGCGATACGATCGACTTGAAGAACTTCGGCCCGACCGGCGCGTCGCTGAACTACAATTCCGGCACCGGCGTGCTGCAAATCGCCAATGGCAGCGAGCAGGCGGCCAGTCTCAGCTTCCAGAACTCCTCGCTCGGCGGAAGCATGTTCACGACCTCCGGCGACGGAGGCTCCGGCACGCTCATCATGCGTGCATGAACGACGGCCCCGCGCCGGGGGAGATCGCCGCATCGTCGCCATGCGCCTGCGGCAGCGGCTTGAGCCTGAACCGATGCTGCGGCCTGGCGGACGCGGCGATCGCCGCCGAACACCCCGAGGCCGCCCGCCTCGTCGAGCAGGCAACCCGAGCGCGCCGGCAAGACGGCGCCGACCTGGCGGCCCGTCTCTGTGTCGCCGTGCTCGAGGCCGCGCCCGGGCACGCGCCGGCCCTGCAAATCCTCGCCGACATCCGCAAGGAGCGGGGTCCGGCAACGGCGGCCGAGGCGCTGCTGCGGCGGCTGACCCGGCTGGACCCGAACGATTTCCGGGCCACGACCGAACTTGCGCTGCTGCTGCTACAAGCCGGGCGCCTGACCGAGGCCGAACCCCTGGCGCGCAACGCCATCCGCCTCGCGCCCGAAAATCCGCAGGCGCACAACCTGCTCGGCATGATCCTCACCGAGGCGCAGCGGCCGCAGTTGGGAGAGTTTCACTACCGGCGCGTCCTTGACCTTGCCGGCGTGCGCGATCCGGTCCTGCTCGCCAATCTCGCCTGGAACTTCAAGAACCAGAGCCGGATGGATGAGGCGCGCGAACTCTACCGCAAATCCGTGTCGCTCGCGCCGAACGTGGCCCAGACGCTGCTCGGCTGGGCGCAGATGGAGGAAGCCGATCGGCAGCTTGAGCGGGCGGCCGAAATTCTCGACCGCGCCGAGCGGGAATATCCCGGCGATCGCCGCTTCCTGCTTGCGCGCGCAACCCTGCTCGGGCGAATGCGGCGCGACGAACAAGGGCTCGCGGTCCTGGACCGGATCAGCCGCTCCGATCCCGCCGGCGAGCTGGAACCGAGCGAGCTGTCCCAAAAAGGCATCCTGCTCGACCGGCTCGCCCGCTACGACGAGGCGTTCGCGGCGTTCGCGGAAAGCAAGCGCAAGGCGCGGGAGCAGGGCGCGCCGAGTTACCTCGCCGAAGACGCCCGGCTGCTGACCGAGCGGCTGCGCCGCTTCTTCATCGCCGGCCGGCTGCGCACGCTGCCCCGTGCGCCGCCGCTGCCCGCGCCGCCGCTTCCGGTGTTCATTCTCGGCTTCCCGCGCTCCGGCACCACCTTGCTCGAACAGATGCTATCGGCGCATCCGCGCATCACCGCCGGCGACGAGTTGCCGGCCATCAGCGACATCGCCGCCGTGCTGCCGCGCTCTCTCGACAGCCCGCTGCCCTATCCGGACGCGCTCGCGGAACTGTGGATGGCCGATCATCATCATGGTCTCCAGTCGCTGCGGGACGACTACATGGCCCGGGTCGCGCGGCTCGGCGTCCTCCCGCGTGCGAGCGGTTGGTTCACCGACAAGATGCCGCTCAATGAAACGCATCTCGGCCTGATTCACTTGCTGTTTCCCGATTCGCCGCTGATCCGGGTGCTGCGGCATCCGCTCGATGTCGTGCTGTCGGTGTTCACCCATCATCTCACGCACGGCTTCTTCTGCGCTGCCGAACTTGCGTCCGCCGCTCGGCATTACGCGCTGGTGTTCGAGCTGGTCGAGCACTACCGGCGCGAGATCGCCCTCAACTATCTACCGGTTCGCTATGAGGATCTCGTGGTCCGGCCGGAAGCCAATCTCCGCGCCGCGCTGTCGCTTCTCGGCGAGCGGTTCGATCCCGCGTGCCTGCGCGTCGAGAAAAATCTCCGCTACGCGCGCACCGCAAGTTACGCCCAGGTCAGTCAGCCGATATACGAGACGTCTCGCTATCGCTATCGCAACTATCTCAAGCACCTCGCCCCGGTGATCCCGATCCTGCAGCCGGCCATCGAGCGGCTCGGCTACGGGATCGAGTAGTCACGTCAGCGGAAATGAATTGTGCTGACCGAGAAACTCGGCGTGTTGACGATGTCGATCGCCGCACCGCCGGTGCCGAAGCCGAGCAACGTGCCGCCATGACCATCGGACGTGGCATGGAGCGACGATTTCAGTGCCCGGCCGACGGTGAGCGTATCGCCTTTGCCGGCGGAGAAATCCTCGATCTTCAGCAGCCCGTCGCCGTTGTGGAAAGCGTAGGCGTCGCCTCCGGTCCCACCGGTCACGTCCAACGTCCCGCTTCCCGCCACGAATCGGTTCCGGCCCGCCGCCGCGCTCACCACGTCATCTCCGGAACCGCCGTCCACCGTGCGTGACTGGGTACCGAGGAAATTGATGTCGGCGTCGCCAGTGGTGAAGCTCAGCGTCTCGCTGGTGATGGAGCCGGTCGCCGAGGATCGTGTCGATCCCGCCGCTCACCTGCTGGTTGACGGTGCCGGCCAGCGTGCCGGTGAAGGCCAGCGTGCCGGCGGTGATGACGGGCACCGCCTGGTTGTCGCCGTCGCCGTCCGTCACCGAGAGCGTAATCGTGGATGAGGTTGGCGGCGAGTTAGGTGGCGGCGACCCGGGCGGCGGGGGGCTCGCCCGGCTGGCGCTGTTGTGCGCGGCGAAAACCGCCTGCAAAGCCGATTGCGTACGCGGTTTCGGGCGCCCGCTTCCCTGAAATCACCCCTCCCGCTCGAACCGATATGGGCTTGCGCTCTTGGTCATCGGGTCCAGCGCCAGCCGGTGCGCGAGCGGCGGAAAGGCGCGGCTGCGACAGTCGGGGCGGTCGCACAGGCGGCATGACGAGGCCGATGCCGACCCGGGCGCCCGCCAGATCGAGCCCGTCGCCATACACCACGTCGGCGGCGTGACTGAGCCCGCAGCCCATCGCCACGACATGCGTGGGGCGCGGCTCTCCCCAATGCGCGGGCGCGCGGTCGATGGCGCGGGCGAAGCACAGGAAGGCGGCGCCGTCCGGCAGTTCGGCGATCTGCACCTGCAGGCCGGGGCGGGCGAAGGCGGTATGGACCACCCAGCGCGGGCACGACCCGCCATAGCGGGCGAACGGGAAGCCGGCGGCCGAGAACTGCTTCGAGACATTGCCGGCCGGATCGACGCGCAGGAAGAAGAACGGCACGCCGCGCGCGCCGGGGCGCTGCAGCGTCGTCAGCCGATGCGCCACCTGCTCGAACGAGACCCCGAAGCGCGCCGCCAGCGCCTCGATGTCGTGGCGCGCCGCCCGCGCGGCCTCCAGAAACGGCTCGTAGGGCATCAGCAAGGCGCCGGCGACGTAATTGAGCAGCCCGATCCGTGCCAACATCGCCGCTTCGGCGCTGCTCAGGCCGGCTGCCCGCGATCACCGTCTCGACGGCCTCGCGCGCCTCCAGCATCGCGAGCTGGAACGCCATCTGAAATCCCCGGCTCTCGCGTGGCAGCGATTCCGACAGCGTGAGGCTGCGCGCCGCCTTGTCGTAACGGCGGTCGCGCCATCGAGCGGGCGCACGACCACGCTCAGCTGATGGACGCGGCGCAGCCGCTCGGCGATCGCGTGATTCATCTCATGCGGGCTCACCGCCAGATCGGCGGCGATCGCCTCGGCGGCGACCTCCAGCTCGGGAAAGTGGTTCGCGCGGTCGTTGAAGAAGTCGCGGACCTCCTCGGTCGGCAGCAGAAGACGCCGGCCGGACGGCAGCGCGATGCCGCCGGCGTCCTCGCGCGCGACCCTCCAGCCGCGATACAGCCCCAGGATCGCGCGCGCGGCATTCGGGGCCGCGGCGACCAGGCGGCGATCTCCGGCTCCGCTACCGGCTCGGCGCCCAGCATCGGGTCGGCGAAGGTCTCGCGCAGGCTCGCCTCCAGTTGTCGCTCCTCGGTGCCCGACAGCGCCGCCAGATCAACGCGCAACGTTTCGCCGAGCTTGATGAGCAGGCTGGCGGTGACGGCGCGCTGGTCGTGCTCGATCAGGTTGAGGTAGCTCGCCGAGATGCCGAGCCGGGCGGCCAGCGCCTGCTGCGTCAACCCCCTCTCGGAACGCAGCCGGCGGATGGTTCGGCCGATCAACGCGCGCCCCATCTTCACACCCTTTACAATTTCAGCGCCCGTGCGGTGAAGCCGCACACGCCATTCGGCGCTAAACTGGCACGAACAGGATGGTCTTCGCACCCGCAATGTCAAATATTCACGCAACACGGTCCCAAGGAGAGCGCGATGCAACCCACTCCGAACACCCATTTCGCCCCCGATGGACTTGGCGCCGGGTCCGACCCGGAGCGATTTGCCGGCATCCTCCGCGACTACTCGCAAGAGGACGTGGCCCGGCTCGCCGGGTCCTTCCGCATCCGTCACACCATGGCCGAGATGGGCGCGGCGCGGCTCTGGCATCTGCTGAGGACCGAGCCCTACGTCCCACGCTCGGCGCGCTCACCGGCAATCAGGCGTTGCAACAGGTCAAGGCCGGGCTGAAGGCGATCTATCTCTCCGGCTGGCAGGTCGCCGCCGACGCCAACACGGCGGGGCAGATGTATCCCGACCAGTCGCTTTATCCCGTCGAACTCCGTCCCGAATGTGATCCGCCGCATCAACGCCGCGTTGCGCCGCGCCGACCAGATCGCGGTGAGCGAGGGCGAGGGCGATCGCACCCACTGGATGGCGCCGATCGTCGCCGACGCCGAGGCCGGGTTCGGCGGCCCGCTCAACGCCTATGAGCTGATGCGGGCGATGATCGAGGCGGGCGCCGCGGGCGTGCATTTCGAGGACCAGTTGGCGTCCGAGAAGAAGTGCGGCCATCTCGGCGGCAAGGTGCTGGTGCCGATCAGCCAGCATATCCGCACGCTGAACGCGGCCCGGCTCGCCGCCGACGTGGAGGGCGTTTCAACCCTCTTGTTCTGCCGCACCGACGCCTATTCGGCGCAGCTCCTGACCTCCGACGTGGACGAGCGCGACCGGCCCTTCATCACCGGCGAGCGCACGCCGGAAGGCTTCTGCCGCATCCGCCCCGGCCGCGGGCTGGATTACGCGATCGCCCGCGGCCTGGCCTTCGCGCCCTATGCCGATCTGCTGTGGTGGGAGACCAGCGACCCCGACCTGGAGGAGGCCGAGCGCTTCGCCGACGCCATCCACCGCCAGTTCCCGGGGAAGATGCTCGCCTACAACTGCTCGCCGAGTTTCAACTGGGCGCGCAAGCTCTCGCCCGAGCAGATCGCCGACTTCCAGCGCGACATCGCGCGCATGGGCTATCGCTTCCAGTTCGTGACCCTGGCCGGGTTCCACAGCCTGAACCTGTCGATGTTCACGCTGGCTCACGGACTACCGGGCGCGCGGCATGGCGGCGTATTCGGAGTTGCAGCAGGCCGAGTTTGCCGCCGAGGCCGGACGGCTATACCGCGACCCGCCACCAGCGCGAGGTCGGCGTCGGCTATTTCGACGCCGTGGCGATGGCGATCTCCGCCGGCCGCTCCTCCACCACGGCGCTCTCGGGCAGCACCGAGGCGGCGCAGTTCCACGACGACGACGAGGGCGAGGCGGCACCCGAGCCCTACGACGACGGGCTGGTCACGGCCATGCCTGGGCGGCCGGGGACTGACCACCCGGCTCGCCCTCACCCGGCGCCCCGCAGCGGGGCGCCGGCCTCTCCCGCTGGCGGGCGAGGCGGAGAAGGCCCTCACCCGGCGCGCGATTGCGCGCCGGCCTCTCCCGCGAGCGGGAGAGGCGAAGGGAAGGCCCTGCTCGCGGGACAGGCGGAGGATCGCATACCTCTCCCGCCCTGCGGGAGAGGTCGCCGCGTTGCAGGCGCGGCGGGTGAGGGTGCGCTCAGCGTGCCGCCGCGCCGCCCCGCGATCGCGCCCAGCCGCAACCGGAGCGCGTTCAGCCTGATGAAACCTTGCGCGTCCACCTGGTCGTAGGCGCCCTGATCCTCCTCGAAAGTGACGTGGCGCATCGAATAGAGGCTGTTGCGGCGACCGCCGGCCGATCACCGTCGCATTGCCCTTGTAGAGCTTCAGCCGCACCGTCCCGGTGACCGATTTCTGGCTCTCGTCGATCAGCGCCTGCAGCATCCGCCGCTCGGGGCTGAACCAGAAGCCGTTATAGATCAGCTCGGCATAGCGCGGCATGAGCTGGTCCTTCAGATGCGCCGCCTCGCGGTCGAGCGTGATGCTCTCGATCCCCCGATGCGCCGCCAGCAGGATGGTCCCGCCCGGCGTCTCGTAAACCCCGCGCGACTTCATGCCGACGAAGCGATTCTCCACCAGATCGAGCCGACCGATGCCGTTGGCCTTGCCGAGCTCGTTCAGCCGGCTGAGCAGCAGACGCCGGCGACAGGCGCACATCGTCGATGGAAACGGCGTCGCGGCTCGAAGCCCACGCTGATGACCGTCGCTCCGTCCGGTGAGTCCTCGCGGGCGAATGGTGCGCTGGGCGACGATCTCATCAGCTTCGACGTCCGGGTCTTCGAGGATTTTCCCCTCCGAGGATGAATGGAGGAGGTTGGCATCGACGCTGAACGGCGCCTCGCCCCGCTTGTCGCGGGCGATCGGGATCTGGTTCGCCTCGGCGAATTCCAGCAGCCTGGTGCGGCTGGTCAGCTCCCATTCCCGCCATGGCGCGATGATCTTGATGTCGGGTTTGAGCGCGTAATAGCTATAGCTGAGCTGGTTACAGCAAGCAGCTACTTTGGCTTTGTCGCCTTCTTCTTGCTGGCATTTGGCATAACGTTTGAGCTGCCACTGGTACTGACCTTCCTCGCGAAGGTAGAACTACTGACAATTGAGACACTAAAAAAGAAACGAGCTGCCGCGCATATAGGGATGTGGGTGGCGGCGGCGGTGCTGGTGCCTGGAGCTGACCCATACACCCCGGTAATTCTGGGAGCGGCAATGTCAATCTTGTATGAAATATCGATCATATTTATTGGTATTGTCGTAAAGTAGCCATAACCATAGAAAAAGAAAATCATCTGAACAATACGGATGATTCTCTTTTTCTATTCAATGGACGCGATGAAGATTGACAGAGCAGTAGGGTCGGCTGTTGATCTCTGACCGCCTCGCCGAGCGATCCTCTCGCCCTACAGCGAGGGCACGAAATGGGGTCCCGGCGAGGGATTTCCTCCTCTCTTCAAAATATGTCTGGGAGAGAGGATTGTAGGGTTCCTCTTCTTTGCATCTATAAGATGGAGTCCTAATTCGTCAGCAGGTTTTTTTGGAAAGAGAGAGAAGGTGAGGAGAGGCGGGTCCAGAGGAGAGCAATAGCCAGGAGATAGAGGATGGCGCTAGCGACAAAGACGGGGGGAAAGCCATCGTGAGCGATGATCCAACCACCAAGAGGAGTGGTGAGCGCCTGGATGGCCTGAAAGGCGGCCTGGTAGCTGCTATTGGCAAGACCACGACGTGTATATGGGACAGACTCCATAGAATAGACTTGCAATAGGCCAGAGGACATATCCATCAATGCTTGACGCAAGGGATAGAAGAAAGCAGCCAGGGGCAGGATGCTGGTAAGGCCAACGAGCAATTAAATCGGGAGGCTGAGGAGACGGGTTACCGTCATGGTCTTGCGTGTACCAATGCGTAGAGCCACCCAGGGGGCCGCTAGCGTGGCGAGGGCATTCAGAGCATTGGCGGCACCGTCTACCAGGCCAAAGAGGGCTGAGGAGGCTCCTAGATGCTGTACAAAGTATAGGTTTGCATAAGGGAGAAAAAGGCCAGCACCTGCCCCCAAAAGAGTATACATAGCAGTGATTACAAGCAGAGGATTGCTCAGGAGAGTGCGAGGCTTCGTCAAGCGAAATTGTTGCCAGGCAAGACTAAGGCGTTGCCGAGCAGATGGAACAGCGGATGGAGAAGAGGGACGTGGTATTGGGCGATCTGCGTGCATCAAGAAGAGAGGGATAAAGCTGGGCGCGGCAATAATCCCGGCAAAGAGCAGAGCAAGTTGATAAGAACGAGCGAGGGGAGGACTAACCAGAAGCCAGTTTACCCAGAGAGGCAGAGGAGACATCAGCCAGGGGAGAGCACGAAACCAGAGCGGCAGAGCGCCTCCCAGGACCTCTCCCAGGACCGTCGTAATCAGAGAGACAACAATGGCGAGACTGAAGAGTTGAGGGCGTTCAGTTGGGGAGCTATTGAGGGTCAAAAAAGGTGCATTCACCACCAGCACAAATGCGCCGCCGATGCCAACAAGAAAGGCACTAACCAGGAGAGGAAGAGGCTGGCGGAAGAGAATCTGGCCAGCGCCGGCAACCCCAATCTCCACACTGGCCCAGATAAGAATCCACTTACCACCAAAGCGGTCAACACAGAGGCCCGCCGGAAAGATCGCAAGGCCCGCCCCAAGCGCAGCCGAAAAGAGAATCACCCCTATAAAAGACGTAGCATAGCCAAGCGCCGCCAGATATAAATTGTAGAGAACCAGGATAATCCCTGTCGTCACACCACTCAGGGCATAAGAGAGCAGATAAAGACGGGCGTTCCGCTGAAAACGCCCATAGTCACGCAAAAAATTAACGACTAGCGACATCTTTTGCCTGCGGGGCCAGCGTCCCTTTTTGTGCAGCGATGCGCTGACTTTGCGCACTGAGTTCTTGCAGCCCCTCAGGTCCCTGTTCCTCGATAAGAATACGATAGCCAGGACTCTTTACTTCTGGCTCTGGGAGGGCAGGAGCAGGCTTCCTGGGAGCAAAAAAGGTTGTGACAATCGCCTTTGCTTGCATTGTACGAGCGCGATACTCAATAACCTTTTCAGCTACTGTATCAGAGACCTGAGCAACCTTCTTATCCGCGTTCGAGGCCTGCACAGGAACCTGGGCCACGGTACGAATAATAGGATTTTCATTGGACGAGGCAGGCACACCCTGAAGGGCTGACTCGCTAGCCTTATTCACGCTATCAACGCTTGGTCGCAGCAGTTTAAACAGCTCAGTCTTTTCGCGCACCCACTCCAGACCAAAGGCCATAGCGACATTAAAGGCCACAGCGACAAGCACAAAAACAAGCACAAACAAGAGAATAATAATAGCCGCAATCTGGCCAAGAGTAGCGATCACCGGATTCACTGCCAGAACGAGAGAGAAAGAAGAGAGAGCCATTATTCACCTCCCAGACTGGCACCAGCCTCCATCTGTTGTTTACGCCGAGCATCCCAGCGACGAGCAGTCTGCCCGCGACCCAGGAAAACGCGAAACATCTGTTGACCAGCGATGACGGCAGAAGCGGCACGAATAGTAGGGCTCACGGCGAGATCGCTCGTCATTTGCGCAGTAGAACCAATCGTCGAGACCGTATGGCCAGCCGTTTTCGCAGTATCCTTCATAATACCCACCGTCTCTTGAACCGAGGCAAGCAAAGGCTTCATTTCATCGCGAACAGAAGTAATTGTACGAATCAGAGCAACGATAGAATAGACCTGTAAGGCTGTAGCAATCAACATAAAAGCTGCCAGCAAGATCAAAAAGATATAGAGAACATCCAACAAAGCATGGAAAATCGCGGCAAGCACCAGACCAACCACGATAATCACGCCCACAACCGCCCCCACAATGATAGCAAACCGTTTTACACTTTGCATAGTGAGCCTCCTGCAATAAAAAATTAATTCTGTTTGATTATAACGTACATGAGTGCAGAGGGGTGAGATCCTGGTAGCAAGATCTCTAAACGGCCTATCTCTGTTCTCCATGTGTAAGTGGCACATAACTATCTACCATTTAATACGAATGAAAAGCATGGGAAGGCTACACGAACAGATAGACAGAAATTTCTGCCGAGAAAGTACAAGAATCGCTTGCCATTTTTGTGCTTTGGGGCTATCTTGTGAATAGGCACAACAAATCATCAAAAGTGTTGTGAAATAAGCGCATGGTACGTATCAGGGAGGATTACATGCTTGCTCTCTCTAGCATCTTAGCGAACGATCCAGTGATCACAGGCAATGTACTAGGATTTCATTTTGTCGTAACCCCAACAGATCTATTCTACTGGCTAGTTGCAGCACTCGTCGGCGTGGTCGCAGAGATGATTGTAGGCTGGCGCTTGCCAATGGGATTTTTGGGTGCATTTTTCGCAGCATTGGCAGGGATCTGGTTAGTAACCAATATCTTAAAAGTCAACATTAATCCTGATCCAATTATCAGTGGTGTACCCATCTACAAGACCTTGCTTGGAGCAGCTATCACTGTGTTTGTCTGGCATCTGCTGACCTTCCGCTCATGGAAACGGCCTCGTCGTAGCAGGCCTTTTTAAATTGCGTAACGGGCAGGCGGCTTACATGCGAGCAAGAGAGAAATAAGAAAAGAGAATCACAGAGCCGGGTAGTCGCCTCGAAAGTTACAATTTGCGGGCTGAAACAGCAAAAGGGATAAATATGGCCATTTTTTCGCTTGACGTACGGCCATCAGGACAGCATACACATTTTACGCAGAGAAAGAATTTGTGCTATACTCCTCCTGAGTTTGGGAAAGCGAAGGAAACATCTTATCTATGTCAACAACGTTCACATTTGCAATCAGTGCATTTGTAACATTTTTCACCATTATAGATCCCGTTGGTCTGGCCCCCGTCGTCGTAGGATTAACGTCCCACATGACCACAGTGCAGAGAAACATCATTGTCACACGGGCAATTTTTATTAGTGCGGGAATCATTGCTTTTTTTGCCATAGTTGGGCGATTCTTACTAGATCGGCTAGGAATTAGTCTCTATGCATTTAATATAGCAGGTGGCGTACTACTTTTTCTGGTTGCAGTAGATATGTTATTTGGTCGTCCTTCCGGAGCGAGAGAGACCAAAGCCGAGGCAGAAGAGGCGATGTTGCGCGAGGACATTAGTGTTTTTCCGTTGGCGATTCCAATGATTGCAGGACCAGGAACGATCGCCACCACCATTCTCTATGTAGATACTGCTACGCCGCACCCTTTCGACCTGATCTCCGTAGCCATAGCCATTAGCAGTTCATTACTTGTAGCATGGCTCGTCATGCGAGGGAGCAACTGGATTATTCATATGATCGGGCGCACCGGTATCCTTGTGCTCTCACGTATTCTTGGAATACTGTTAGCGGCCCTGGCGATTCAATTTATTCTCAATGGCATCAATACATTCATGCATGCAAGTAACATTATCCATTGATCTAATAGAGTAGATGAAGGTAAACCTCGCACCTACGGGCTGAGTCAATAAATTTATAACTCATAGGTGATCTATACGTAGAAAAAGAGAGAGCCTTTTGCTATCTCCACGTTTTTGCCTTACAATAGCAGCAATTATCATTATTCACATTTTCTTGCTTTTAAAAAGGAGAGCAGGAAGCGGTATTCACAAAAGCTGGTCATCACGAAAGATATGAGGTGGGAGTGGAACAGACCGAGGTCGCAGCTGACAGAGGAGAGCGGAAGCGATACACGCGTCAGCAGACGCAACTGAGCTATCAGACGGCCCTGGTATATTATCGTACCCAGCATGGCCTGGCAGGGAAGCCGTGGCTCACCTGGTTGCTAGTAGGAAGTACGACACTCATCTGGTGCTTCACCGCCTACAAAACAGCTGAGGCGACGGGAGCCCACAGCCTGGCTACAATACTCAGCGACATAGCCAGCAATGCGCTCTCAGTACAGGACAAGGACAACGAGGCCCTCTCAAATGTATTGATTCAGTATGGTGCAAAAGAGAATGCGCTGATTCTCCAGGGGCAATATTGGCGCTTTATCACACCAATTTTCCTGCATGTGAACGCGCTACACATCGGGCTCAATATGCTCAACCTGCTGGCATTGGGAGTCTTTCTTGAGCGAATTATGGGCCATTTGCGCTATCTACTCGTATATAGTATTACAGGTATCATCAGTATCATCGCCAGCTTTTATTTTATGCCCCAGGAGCTGAGTGTGGGGGCATCGGGGGCAATATTTGGCCTCGTTGGGGCATATAGCATCTTTGTGCTAACGCACCGCAGGGCATTTCCGCGAGGTGGGCTTACAACGATTGCCTGGCTCATTTTTATTATAGGACTCAATCTCAGTATTGGTCTGTTTGTACCAAACGTCGATAACTACGCTCACCTCGGCGGGCTAGTAAGTGGTTGTTTGCTTGGCTGGTGGTTCATGCCAGTCTATCGGTGGAACAGCGAGAACAGGCTAGCAGATATCCATCGGCTCTCAAAACGCTGGCCGCTGGTTTTATTGACATTTGTAGGGACACTGATACTGGCTATCATTGCCATACACCTTTCTGGAGGATAACTTGTGGAAGCACAGACTGATATACAGACCTACCTGGAACAAGGGAAGCAAGCACTAGCACAAGGACAAGGACGAGAGGCAGCGATTGCGTACGCACACGGGGCACAGATGGAGCCCAACTCGCCAATGGTGCATCTGGGGCTGGCAGAAGCGAATCTGGCGCTCAACAATCTGGCCGTTGTAAAAATGGCCTGTCAACGCGTGCAGGAGTTGCAACCAGAGGGAGGAATCGAGAGCAAGACGGCACAGGCACTGCTAGATATCCTAAATCAGCGCTATGAAAGTGCTTTACAAAATGTTGACGCAGTCATAGAAGAAGAGCCAAGTATCGCCTATGTACATGCACTACGTTCGTATCTCCTGCGTATGCAGAAGCAGGACTATGATGCGAATCTGGCACGTGCACGGGCAGCGCGGCTTTCTTATGGTGGACGCTTTGAACATTGCTTTCCAGAGATTGCCATTCCGACGACGCCCACGACAAAATCCGCAAAACCGGAGGAGGCAACGTTTACCGGGGGACAGCAGCAGGTACAGGTCAACAACGAGGTACCAACATGGTCCCGACCAAACCGTATGCAAAAACAGATCGTGCGTACAAGGTTTGCTTTAAGTCAGTATCCAGGAATCATCACCTATATGTTGATCGGGCTCAATACTGTCGTTTTTCTCCTCTCCTATCTCTTCCCGGCCATTTTTGACTATGGGGTCCAGGTGAATCAATTGGTACTCAATGGAGAGGTATGGCGAATAGTCACGGCAATGTTTTTGCATAATGATCTGATCCATATTGCCCTGAATATGCTTTCACTCTTCTTTATTGGGCGGGCCGTTGAGATCTACTTTGGCTCCTGGCGCTATCTAGCGATCTACTTTCTCTCGGGGATTGGTGGAGGTCTGCTCTTCCTGTTTACGTCGCCACCGGCAGCCGCCGTCGTGGGTGCCTCCGGGGCAATCTTCGGAGTCTTTGGTGCGTTAGGAGTGTTTTACATTGTCAATCGGCGGGCGCTAGGGATGTATGCGGGGAATGCCATTGGACAATGGTTAATGTGGCTCGCAATTAATATTGTTTTTAGCTTTAGTTCAGGGGTTGCGCTCTTTGGGCACATTGGCGGGATAGCGGTAGGGATGATTTTAGCATATGTATTACTACCAAGAACGAAGCGGCGTAAGATTGTCTAGTGAGAATGTTACAAGTGAGGTTCTTCTTTTTGTGGAGGAACCTCTTTTTATTAGCATATGAGTAGGAAAACGCTGTCTGCTTGTTGATAGAATAAGTACACTAAAAGTAGGGAGTCGAGCTTGCAATCTCGCAGTGACCTGGCTGAGTCACATAAACCTATCTTCTGTCAAGGTATTACAATGACATGAGGTAGGGATGATCCTATCCATGCCCTTTACCCCCCTGCTTGGCTCCCCGCCTTTTTTGTTTGTGATAGAAAGCATAAAATGGCCGCCTCGGCCATTAATTGCTTTTTTTGGAAATTTCCTCGACCAATCTGGACTTCCCCATTGATGGCGATCGGCTCTTTAGCCATACGGCACTTGCCTTGTGAATACCGCTCTAAAGAGTTATGTGACGGAGGATCTCGTCAACGACGCGCATGAGAGGTGCGGTGGCGTCGATGATGATACCGTCTTTCGGTATAGCTTCTTTTGTTTGATGCAAACGCGCAATGGTTTCTCGTTCCTCTGGTCTTCCGCCCCAGTCAGTTGGGTCCAGTGCCACTCGCTCATCAATCCGCCGAAGACAGGTGTCAAGGTCGACATCAAGGATAAACACGCCGTCAAATAACTGGATGAATTGGGAAAAATTCCTTAAACTGCCGCAGAAAAAGGTGACAGCCTCATCCTTGTTAGCGGCGAGGGTTTGGACTTTCTCTCCATCCCAAAAGGGGGAGAGGTGACTATCATCTGTTTTCGGATCACCTTTATACCTCAATTCCCGGTCACCATGAATGGCCTGGTAGCCGCGCCGCTGCAATTCTGTGCAGACCGAAGTTTTGCCGGTGCCGGAAACACCTTCAATCAGATAATTTCTTCTGCCCATGGCTTAAGTATACGACCAACGAGATGATACTGCAAGTGTCCCTACGGTCTCACGATGAGCAGATATTCGTGTTCAAGTATGAGGTTTGACCGGCAAATCCATCTGCTTTCAAGGGCAACTATCTAGAATGGCTTTTCAAGCTGTTGAACTACTTTACATCTTTGAGCCATAAAATGTCCAACACAGTCATTGACCGATAAAGTGCCAGTTTTGGACAAACCGATTGTCAAACCACAATATGAGTAGGGAGCGGGCGAATGACCAATTCTCCTTCATATGTATAAAAATACTCATAGGGAGATTTAGCTGTCAACATTGGCGGTAAGAAATGAGGAATATTGTTGACTACTGCTGGATTGCTCGGATCACAGACCCAGGAGAGAGGTTTCCATGTGATCAGACCCTCAGGAGTAGCTAGCTCGTGTACCCGCTTGGCTTGAGGCTCGGAAAGCTGCGCGATAAATGCATACATTCCTTTTGGGGTCCAAGACTCATCGGTCCCCAGGTGGTAATGCCAGCAAAAAATAAGGAAGGTGCTTCAGCGAGGTCAATATCGGCTTCTTCTTGCATTTCCCGCTGAACTGAGACCAATGGAGTTTCGCCTGCTTCAATTTTTCCACCTAAACCATTCCAAAGCTGAGCGTTCGGCGGCAATGTTCGATGAAGCATGAGCACTTGTTGCTCATAACAGCAAAAGCAGATAGTGTAGGGGAGTTCCATATTTCTTTTCCCTTTCTGTTCTCAATATATGTTGTTTTCTCCCACGCCCCTGTCAGTTACGTCATCAGCACAATCTTCTACCTCGCGGCAAATTTCTTGCAAGAGTATCCGCACCTTCGGATCGCGCAAAATGGCAGGTTGCGTGAGATAGCGAGTAACATGCTTCTGTGTAACCGCTACTTTCTCAGCCCACAGTAGCAGCGCAATTTTCCTGATCTCCTCGCGATATCCCTGCAACCGTTTTTCCCTCAGTTCTCAGCGATATGCCATGTGTCACTCAGCAATCGCGTGGCAGGCAGCTCGATTGATCTTGTACAAGGTCGTTGGCTGATAGCCGAGCAACCAGCCATTTTACGCGATCCGAGAGTGCGAACACTCCTGACTGAAGTATGGCGGGAGGTGGAGCTTCATCCAAGAGATATCCTGGGCTAATCATATTGGAAGGAAAATGGATCTTTTCCCTCTACAAGTGTTGCTCAAGAAATGAGCGAAGAGCGCCTCTCAGGAGGTCTGGCCGTTCGATCCATGGCAGATGCCCCACATTGGGCAGCTCCACATAGCTAGCGGATGGCATGCATTGAGCAAGGTGCCGGGCCACCCTGGCTGGACGCGGATCAAGTGCTCCATGAATGATTAGCGTCGGGATATGCAAGGCAGCAACCTGTTCAACCATGATCGATTGCTCAATGAAGTGCCTGCCATCTTTCCAGAGAACCCGATTGACCTGGAAATTGATATGCAGACCATCCACAAAAAGCTGTCGAGCGAATTCCTGAGCATGTGAGAGGTCGGCGATGTCAGTTGACCAGGACAGTTCGCAATACGCTCGCTCAACGGCATCAAACTCAACTCCCTGCACAACAGAGAGCTGTGCTCCCAGGTCAGCGAGTTGACGTTGCTCTGAAGGCGTGAGCAGCGCATCTCGATTACGGTGATATTCCTCATGCCATGACGCATCAATGCCTGTACCACAGAGGTAGATCAATGCACGGACGCGGGAGGGATATGCGAGACCATATGCAAGCGCCAGTGTGGCTCCCCAGGAATGTCCCAGGATGATCCACTGCTGGAGATCCCAATGATCACGTAAGGCATCAAGATCAGCGACAGCCGTTGCCACGTCGTAGGGAGGATCTCCCGTAGATCGGCCACAGGCGCGTTGGTCGTAGCGGTAAACCGTCACCAGATCATCAACCATCGCTGCCACAGGCGCAAGGTAGTCCCACAAGCCGGGTCCTCCATGGCAACACACGAGTGCAGGTCCATTCCCCTGATGTGTTGCCCAAAGTGAGCAGCCAGGAATACTGATGATCTCTTCTTTCTGCATGAAATTGCACTGACCCCCTGGATGCTGAGTGAATATCTTCATGAAAAGCCACTTTTGCTACATGGGGAGCATATCATTATCTCAAGAATGAGGCAAGCTGAGAATGCGCCGATCTACTATGCTATCACAAATGCTACGTTGGAAATGTCCAAAAACGTCATATCCTGGCCAGGGGGTTCGCGCGAGACAACATCGTTAGACCCGCTTCCGACCTGACACAATGGTCGTTATTCCCAGAGAGAACGGAAGAGACAGCCCCCATGCAAAATCGGCAGAGAGAAAGAGTCACCGTCGACAAGATGCAGTCTTCTACTCACTTCCACCATCTTGCTTCTTCCGTTTCTTCTCTGGTATTTTGTGCTATTATGAGGAATATACCAACCACAAAAATCCTCTGAGAAATCTCGTTAATTGCGTAGAAACCTTGTGGGTGGTGTAAATGCATCCTGATTTTGACGTGTCATAAAGAGAAAGCAGAAAAACAAAGACCTGGGGAGGATGAAATATCATGACGCCTATCTTCACGACACTCAAAAAGATCCCATACTTTCTCTTAGCGCTTGGCCTGACCAGTGGTTTCTGGGTTCTCTATACCCTTTTCGATCTGCGCCAGGGAGGGACGCACCTGACCATTTTTTCCACGCATTTGGAGCCATTCCAATATTTTGTGACGCATTTTGGAGGAACGTATGTTGCTCTCCGCGTGATTCTGGATTTTTTGATCTCGTTGCTCTCTGCCGTTTTAATCTCGTTAACAGTTGATCATTATCGCAATGGAAACCGGTTCCTAACCAGTTCCGTTTGCTCAACAGGGGGAACCATCCTCTTTGGCTTTGCTGTGTTTGGTTGTCCATCTTGCGTTCTCCCGATTGCAGGCACATTCGGCATCATTTTTAGTTCGTCAACGCTGCCTCTTTTTGGCTTCGAGTTCAAAATCATTGCATTGCTTCTCATCCTTGGCACATTGCTCTGGCTCCTAAGACGGCTGAAACTGGCTCATCCCACTGGCTTGATTGCTAAAGAGCAACAGAAAAGCTTTCTGTAATCTCCCTGATTTCATGTGTACCTCCTCTGAGAAGCCATTATCGATAATCTCGTCTTTTACCAAATTGGTATAAAACAGAAAATTCGTGTGATTACCGCGATTACCGAGACTTTCTGGTAAATTGCATGGCAAGCAATTTGATTGATCTTGTACAGATCGTCTGCTGATCACTGACCAGCGAAGCCGATGCGCATGCTCAACTGGCGCAGACGTCATCAATAGGATCGACTCCTAACCGAGAGGTGATACACCATCTTTCAGTCCCGACTCGGCTTTGTGCTGATCCCGGCGATGACGAGATCGAGCATGCGGTTGGCCCCCTCAGGATCGGACGCATGCTCATTCACCAGGGCGATTCCGTAGACGAGCCGTATCACGTCGAGAATATGGACATCCGTTCGGATTTGTCCTGCGGCCTGGGCACGGAGCAAGAGAACTTCTCCCGCTTCGTGCATCGCTTTGTTCGCTGCATAGATTCTCGTTCCCGGAACATGCTTGGCGGCCATGATGGCTGCTCCCATGCTCCGCCCTCGCGCTGCGAAATCCATCTGGAGACGAAGCCAGCTCATCAGAGCATCGAAAGGAACCGGAGCACTTGCGAGTTCTTCAGCGCTGCGCCCTCAATTCATTGGTCTCATCCAGAAACACGGCTTCCAGGAGATCCTGACGCGTGGGGAAGTGACGGTACAGCGTTCCGATGGCGACCCCTGCCGATCTGGCAACGTCCTCCAGGACAATGTCAGCGCCGCGCTCGGAGACCGCAACTCGCGCTGTCTTTAGCAGGCTGGCGTAGTTGCGCTGGGCATCAGCTCGCATGGGGCGGTTGGCTGGTCTTGGTTCGTTCATTTCATGCGACTCCTTTTTCCTGGAAATAGTGGCCCTTGACAAAGTGAGGTTCCCTCCGTTATTATATAGAAGTAACTTGAGGGTCCCTCATTTTAATATATGAGAGGTAACCTCATTTTATCATACTTACGCTTCATCTTATCAGGAGAAGGAGAAATTACTTATGCGTGTTTTCGTCACAGGAGCAACAGGCTACATCGGTTCCGCCGTCGTCCAAGAACTCATTGGTGCCAGTCATACAGTTGTCGGTCTTACCCGCTCAGACAAGGGTGCTGAGGCGCTGAAGGAAGTTGGGGCCGAGGTACATCGCGGTACCCTTGACGACCTCGACAACCTTCGCGTCGCTGCGGCGGCATCCGATGGCGTCATTCACCTGGCGTTTCAGCACGGCTCCTCGGACTTCGCAGCCGCGCTCGCCACCGATCTGCGCGCCGTCGAGACGATGGGGGCGGCGCTCGCAGGCACAGGCAAGCCGTTCGTGACCACCGCTCACATAAACGGGGAGGCATCGGATAATGCAGTGCTGCTACTTTCTGGAGTGCGATCATCGGTCGCCTCTCTCTCTCTGTCCGTGCACGACGAGGGCGACAAGCATGGCTTCATACCCAGACTGATCACCATCGCTCGCGCGAAGGGCGTCTCTGCCTACATCGGAGACGGGTCCAACCGTTGGCCTGCTGTCCATCGAAAAGATGCGGCGCGCCTGTACCGCCTGGCACTGGAAAGCGCACCGGCGGGGTCACGGCTTGACGGGGTTGGCGACGAGGGGGTGCCATTCCGCGACATTGCCAGCGTCATCGGTCGCCACCTGAACCTACCGGTAGTCAGCATTTCCCGTGAAGAGGCAGACGCCCACTTCGGCTCTTTTCTCGCTATGGTGGCGGCGCGAGACCTCCCGAGGTCTTCTGCACAGACCCAGGAACTCTTGGGATGGCGGCCTATGCACCTGCGACTTCTCCCGGACCTCGAAGAGCACTACTTCAACAACTGATGTGAGGCTCCGGGTCCCTCCTCACGACGACAGAAGTCTTAATGGAAGTCAATGAGAAGCGCTTTGCGTTGTCTTCCGGTCCGTTCATCGAGCGCCTCATGCTCTTCTGGGACATCTGACTCCGGAGCACACGAATGTTGGACATAACTGGTGGCCTGTGCGCACAATCTGCTGATACTACTCGACCTCTTGTTTGGCCTTAATGTCCAACAGGCGGCTCCCATAGCTCGACTTTGTTACCTTCTGGGTCAATGACCCAGCCAAACTTCCCGTATTCCGAGTCGTCGAACTTGTCCAATACGTTGCAGCCCTCTTCCCTGAGACTCTTGAGCAGCGCGAGGATGTCGGCTACTCGGTAATTCACCATAAAGGAAGCTGTGCCTGGCGCAAACGTGTCATCCTCGGCGGGCATGATGGACCAGGCCGTTGTTCCACCTACAGGCTTGCCATCTGTGTCAGTCCAGCGGAAGGCTGAACCTCCCCAGTCTTGCACGTCGATGCCGAGGTGTTGCTTATACCAGGCCTGCATTGCCTTCGGGTCTTTGGCTTTGAAGAAGATGCCACCAATGCCAGTAACGCGGTTCATAGAACCTCCAATTTGGAAACCCCTGTCTTTGAAGCAGGGGAGGAAAATTTGGGCACACGCTCGGCTGTGCTCGCCTCTGCCAGAAGACTCCCCTTGCGGGGGAACGAGAGAAATGTGGTCGCTCGTTCGCTTGACCTCAAGAAAAATGAGGCCCGTATCCACACCTACGTCGGGTGCCCTTCGTCAAGGTTATCCGCAGGTTGTCTAAAATCGATCTCACTGTCCCGACCCCGCAGGGCTGTTTAAAGATCGCTCGTAGAGCTTCGAGGTAGGGCTGGCGCTCAAAGGTACCTGTATTTTCTGCGGTAACGTAGTGACTTCCCGACTGATTGTATCCAGGCGGTATGAAGCCACTCAGACTAGTCAGACCGAGGCTTGCCAGCCTCCCCTAGCGCAGGGAACAGATGCAAGCCCCCTGCTTTTTAAGCGGGGGTATCTGACTGCTATTTTGCCACTTACTCGAGTACTCTGTCAATTATACAATTCGGTGTCGTACTCTTGATACTGTTTTATGTCGTATAAAATCCGATAACAAATTATGACTTCTTCTTACGTTTAATACACGAAAGTTCTTTAAAGGCACTTTACTACGCAAAGTAGAGATTCTAGGTGGTGGCAAAGACTTTCCAATCTATGTTTTATTGCAGTTGTTCTACAAAAGACAGACTATAGCTTATTCAGAGAAGGAGAGATGCTATGCCTCAGGTTAACGTGACACCAGCAAACTTTGATCAAGTCCAAATGACAGCGCTGCTGAACGCCGCCGCAGTACGGCAATATCTCAAAGAGCAGGCCCCCACATTCAAAGGTGAGCAAGATCAGTATGGACAAAGATACGACCTGATCTGGACCGACGCGATTACATTTCTTGGCGGGACCAAAGGTACCTTACACATTCACATGCATGAAAGAGCGAATGACTCCAGTAAACTAGACGGTGGGGGAGCATGGGTAGATGGCGGAGCCGTTAATCATGGAGTGAATGTAGATACGATACCAGCAATCAAGAAAATTTGCACAGACTGGCTTAACTCCCACTATGAAGAGGAGTGGACATATTAGTAGGCTGATAAACCGCGAAGGGCACGTGAGTGGTTCATAGTGGTTTCAGCCATTCATCTTTGAGCAGGCAAGCCAGATTCTCTCTCTACTACCCTGAAAAATGTTACTATGATCCTTACTCTTCTTTCTAGCAGAACGATCTCTGGCAAGATGCTACCAGGCAAACCGGAGACGGCCTAGCCGATCTGCCCTACGCGATCGTGGCAGATTCTGCAGATTTTGGCAGAACGGCCTAGCCGCTCTGCCCTACGCGATCGTGGGGGCGATCTCTGGCAAGATGGGATCAGGCGAGCAGGAGACGGCCTAGCCGCTCTGCCCTACGAGATTGTGGTGAGGCAACATCTCCTATTGATTTCTGACAGGGCATTAGTATAGCAAATTTGAGAGAATGGAATGGCGACCTCTTTGTTGGAGGTCGCCATCTGATGAATAGGAGCAATATACGTTGGTTAGGCGGTTGGAACGATAGCCTGAGCGGAACCAAATTGGGTATTGGTCCAGAGCTGAGTACCGTCGGCAGCATTCAGGGCGACAGTTGAATCAGGGGTAGAAGAACTGACGCCTGCGCTGGGATTCCCAGAGTAGACGGTACCATTGATCACATTGAAACCATCGCCGAAGTTATTGTGTAAGGCTTTCTGCCATTTGATAGTGCCTGTTGTTGTATCAATTGCAGCAACATGAGCCTGATCGTTAGAGCCTCTGTCTGCTTCGATGTAGACGACACCGTTGCTGACAAAGGGTGTATTCTGTGCTGCACCATCGACGCTCTGGCTCCAGAGTTGCTTATTGCTCTGAGTATCGAAAGCATGCATAGTCCCCTTGAATGGGCTATCTCCAGTGCTATAAGTGGAAGTGCCAAAGTAGACAATATTCTGATCGACGGTAAATCTTAAAATGGCATCACCGGGGAAATCTGGACTCCTCCAGGTCTGCTGGCCGGTGGTGTCTTTATAAGCAACGAGATAGCTGATGCCTTCGCCAGCGGTATCGTTGTTTGTAGAGACGAGGGCATAAAGGACGCCGTTCACGATTTTCATACGGAATACTGGTTCGTTGGTAGGTGAAGCGATAGTCGCCTTCCAGAGTGGCTTCATCGTAGCAAGATCAAGGACTTGTAGACCAGTACCAGCGCTGACACCGAGGATGCCATCACCGACGACCAGAGACCAGGCAGAATCCAGGTTGGAATAGACGCCTTGCTCGCTACCATCCTTTGGATTGAGAAGATAGATCTTGCCTACAGCCGAGCCACCAACCTCTTTTTTTCCGCCTACTGGAGTACCTGGTGTCACAACTTCTATACTGGCATAAAGGAGATTGTGAGAAAGAAGCATATCGGTAGGGAAGCCAGCAGTAAACGAATGAGTCCAGAGGACCTCGCCAGTATTTGCATCGAGGGCCATAGCAGCCCCCGCACTGTAGTCAGCATTCTGGATGACATAGACAACATTGCCAGAAGGAATAATTGTGCCGACGCTTTTGACAGACTGTTGCCAGAGGACCTCCTGAGTCTGGGTATCCACCCGGAAGACACTCGTCTTATTGCTAAGATAAATTCCTGCTGGCAGAGAAGCAGGTGCTTGAGTTGGCTGTAAGTGGGCAGCACCTGACGAGGCGGTACTGGTACTCAGTGTAGTATGATGGGTGAGGGTAAAGACGAAAAACATGCTACCGACGATCACCGCAGCAACGAGGAAAGCGGCGGCGAGTGAGAGTTTGCGCATGATGGGAGTTTTTTCTGACTGAGACATGTGACGATTCCTTCCTAAATCGGCAACGTTTGCGCTGGCAGGTTGTTGCTTTTGCGTATATATTGCAGGAAGAACTGCGGATGGTTGTTCTGGATAAGCGGAAAAGTTATCCTGCAATCCCAGACGCTGCCAGACCTTCTCCAGCGAATGCTCGTCATCCTGGTATAGTTGTTGCAGTTCATCGATGAGAGCTGCATCCGAGGTGGCAGGAGCATGATGGAAAAGCTGGTCTATCTGTTCGTCTACCTGCGCAGGAGTAAAGTATTCGTTATGCCTGTCCATGAAATTTATCCTCCTGGCGTTGTTTGTAGATAGCGCGCAAAAGATTGAGAGAGCGCGAGAGCATAACGCGAATGGCAGCGTTGCTTTTATTTAAGCGTTGAGCGATTTCGCTGCTTTTCAAGCCATGCGCAAAACGCAAACGTAAGATTTCTTGTTGTAACGCGGGCAGTGATGAGAGATGCATTCGCAGTTCAGCATGTGCTTCCTGGCGTAAAGCGACAGACTCCGGAGCGTAGGACTCATCATCGTAGAGGTTTCCCTCGACTTCCTCCAGAGTAGTGGAGTGAAGTGGGCGACGGCGCAAGCGACGATGATGGTCGGTTGCTTTATTATGAGCAACCGTCCAGAGCCAGGAGCGTTGTCTACTCTCGTCCAGAGAGGACAAAATCTCGCTTTCGGCTGCTGCTTGAAATACTTCCAGCAGGATATCCTCTGCATCTTCCCTGAGCGGGACTTGCCGACAAATATACATAAGTAAAGTCGGCGCATAGCGTTGATAGAGGTCAGCGACAAGCGAATGGTTGAACGTTGCAAGATGCTTTTCAGACGACATATGCTTGCTTCCTAAACTGATCAGTAGCGAAGGACTTTTTTATTAAAATTGCAATTGCAGTTAATGAGTCGTTGAAAAAAAACAAAGTGTAACATGAGGCGGAGCTTTTAGGACCGCTTGCGATTTGATGCATTTCCAGTTTTAGTGGCTAGAGTAAAGTATGGTACGTATTGGTTCTAGTGATGGCAGATCGCTATGTAGCAGAAAGTGGGTAGCAAAGCCGAGTGTAGCGAGATAGAGGGCTTGTAGAGGTATTTCGCCGCTCCATGCCTGCTGGCTGAAGCTTGCGAAATCTTGCAAGACAACATCAATGTTTTCCTCTTCATCGAGAGTCTGCGCTTGTAATTTGCTGACATTGAGGGCGAGGAATGAGCAGACGATGTTGTTCTGGCGGGAAGGATTGGCATAACTGTAGCCGATCTCGAAAAATTGTCCGCCGCCGTATCCGGTCTCTTCGAGCAGTTCGCGTTGGATGGCGGCAAGTGGATGTTCATCGTGTGCTTCCACGGCTCCGCCTGGTAAGCCGAAAAGGACCTGTCCAGCTCCGTGACGGTATTCTTGTACTAATACTACCTGTCCGGTAGGAGTCAGGGCGAGGACGTTGACCCAGGTTGAACATTCCAGGACGTGCCAGGAATCGATTATCTGGCCTTGAGGAGTTTTACAGGTATCGGTGCGGACTTTCAGCCAGCGATCTTCGTAAGTCGTAGTACTTCTGAGAACTTGCCAGGGAGCTATTTTGTTCATGTTTACCTCTTTTTTTATTTAACCAAACAGGCGGATCTCTCTCCCCGATACATTTTGAAGGGAGGAAATCCCTCGCCGGGACCACATTGCGCGCCCAGGCTGTGGGGGCGAGAGGATCGCTCGGCGAGGCGGTCAGAGATCAACAGCCGACCCTACCTGTCTCTGTCAAGCGAGAGGGTGGATTCCCTCTTTCTAGCCACCAGCCCATTTTGTCTTTTCACGATAATCAGGGGATGATGAGAGATCTTGCAATAGAAGTTCGGAGACGATTTTGCCGGAGAGCATGACGAGGGGGACGCCGCCGCCTGGATGGGTGCTGCCGCCGACGAAGTAGAGGTTACGGATGGTTTGGGAGCGATTACCTGGACGGGTGAAAGGGGCCAGACGGGCGTTTGAGGAGAGGCCGTAGATAGATCCGGCATTGGCCCCGTAACGTTGCTGGAAATCTTCTGGGGTCAGGATGGCTTCGCAGACGATCTGCTCGCGGAGATTTGCCAGGTGTGTTTGTGGATAGCTGGCTAAGAGATCCAGGATGTGATCACGGTAGGATGGGGCGTCACGCTGCCAATTGCTTTTTGAGGTAAGATAGGGGGCGTTGACCAGGATGAAGAGATTTTCGTGTCCGGCAGGGGCCTGTGTTTCGTCGCTACGGCTGGTTGCGCAGATGTAGATGGTTGGATTGCGCAGAGGGATATGCTGCTCAAAGAGGTCTGCGAACTCGGCTTTGTAGTTATCTGAGAAAAAGATGTTATGATGGGCGAGCTGGGAATAGCGACCTTTGACACCGAGCAGGAGGACAAAACCGGAGCTGGATGGCTCTAACGCCGTAAGACGGCGGAGCTGGCGGGGTTTGCGTACAGTTGGGGAGAGGAGTTCGCGATGGGTAGTAACGACGTCGCTGTTGGCGATTACAGCGCTAGCACGGACGACGCGACCATTGGCAAGCACGATGCCTCGCGCTTCTCCTCGCTCGACAAGGATACGTTGTACATTGCTACTGGTGGTAATGGTGACACCAAGTTCAAGGGCAAGCTTCTCCAGGGCTTCGGCGAGGGCATAGATGCCACCACGAGGATACCAGCCACCATCGGCAAGCTCTACATAGGGGATGATGCTGTAGACTGAGCCGACCTGATAGGGGGAAGAACCGTTATAAGTGGCGTAGCGGTCAAAGAGCTGGCGGAGATGTTCATCCTGAAAAGTGCGTGTGACCAGTTGATCTAAGGTAGCGGGCGAGAGGGCGGCGAGAACGGCCTGGAGACGCGTCAGAAGGGTGCTGGATGAATCTTGCGGTACAATGCTTTCCGAGCGATGACCATAAAGGACGTAACGGATAAAGGTGGCAAGAATTTGTAGGGGGCTGCCCAGAGCATGATAGAGAAAGGGATCGGCGGCAGCCTGGTAGATAGTGTGAGCGTGAGAGATAAAACGGAGCAGGGCTTCTCCATCGTGAGGGTTGAGATGAGCGAACTCTTGGGCGAGGCGGGTATGGTCACGCCAGGCGTTGAGGGTCAGGCCGTCGCGATAGAAATAGCGACAGGTAAGATCGAGAGGGATAAGGTCCAGATAATCTTCTAAGCGGCGACCAGCGGCAGAGAAAAGGTCTTTAAGCACAGAGGGCATGGTGATTAATGAAGGGCCGGTGTCAAAGGTAAAACCATCGAGCTTTAACCTGATTGAGTTTGCCTCCAACCTGGCCCTGGCGCTCAAAGATTTGAACACGGTGGCCCTGGGCGGCAAGATGGATGGCGGCAGAAAGAGCGCCAATTCCGGCACCGACAATTACGATCTGATTTGTCTTTTCAGGCATATATTTTCCCTCGACATAACTATACACAAGATAGGCAAGCATTAGAAAATAGGTTTCTGACTGTGCTATGATTTCATTAGGACACGGTCAGAGGACATTTGCAAGAGAGGCTTCCGGCGGGAGAGTGGTAGGCGAGATGGAGACGGGCTAGCCGCTCTGCCCTACGGGATTCTCGCACGGGCAGATGGAGACGGGCTAGCCGCTCTGCCCTACGGGATTCTCGCGGGGGCAATTTGCATAATTAGCTTGATGATCTTCGTTTCTGTGCTTTGTAAGATGATGGTTGTATAAAGAGATATGGGTAAAAACAACTCCTCAATTATCACCGCCTATAAATTTCCGCTCGGCCAATTTCTGGTCTGGCGGCTGGTCGATAGCTCACTACATAAACACTTTGATAGTATCTTTTTTCGCGTATACGGAGAGCAAACAGAGGAGCAAAAAAAGCTACCAATGATCGTCTGCGCCAACCACTCGAACTGGTGGGATGGCTACGTCGCGGCGGTAATTGAACGGCAACTCGGCGTTGATACCTATCTAATGATGGAAGAGCCACAACTACGGCGGTACTTCTTTTTCCGCTGGATGGGCTGTTTCTCAGTAGACCGGCATAATACACGCTCGGCGCTCCAATCATTGCATTACGCCGCAGGCCTGTTCAAAAGTCGGCCTGAGCGGATGATCTGGCTCTTCCCCCAGGGAGAGATCTTTCCCAATGATAGACGGCCACTAGTATTTTACACTGGTGCGGCCTATCTCAGTCGGCTGAGCGCACCGGCCTATCTTTATCCCGTTGCGACACGGATCGACTATCTGGGTGAGCAGAGGCCAGCGCTCTTTATCAGCATGGGAGAACCGATACTAATTACGGCAGAAGAGAGCCGGACGGCGAACTTTCTCAAGCAGTGTACCCAGAGGCTGGAGGAGCGCGTCACGGCTGAACTGGATATGCTGCGCGAAGATATTATAGCAAGTAAACTGGAAAAATTTACCCTGATTATGCACGGAAGAGCGTCTACTAACAGGATCTTCGATAAATTTCTGCGGAGAAAACCATTGAACAGGCAAGAAAAGAAATGAGCACTGTGATACAGTTCCTTCATGTGCAGTCACCACCGGTGATTCTCCTCTGCGGCGTAATAAGTATACTTTTGATATTCCTCCTGATTCTGGTGATTAACCTGTACACCTTTCGCAAGCTGAGCGACTTTCAAACGGCGAGGCTAACTGATACCCCTTTGCTCTCCATTCTGGTTCCGGCTCGCGATGAAGAGCAAAATATTGAAACATGCGTGCGTTCACTGTTAGCGCAGGAATATCCTGAAGTAGAGATATTGGTCCTGGACGATCAGAGCAGCGATGCGACGGGCAGAATCTTGCAACGAATGCAGGCTGAGTTGCCGGACGAGCAGAAGGGACGACTGCGACTGCTCAAAGGGAGTACGCTGCCTGCTGGCTGGGTCGGCAAAAATTATGCCTGCTATCAACTGGCGCAGGAGGCGAGGGGAGAGTATCTGCTCTTTACAGATGCGGACACAGTACACGCGCCAACGATGGTCCACGCAGTCCTGGCGTGTATGCAGCAGTATCGTGTGCAACTGCTCACAGCTCAGCCCGTCTATATCCAGAAGAGCGTAGGAGAGCGGCTAGTCATTCCCCTGATAAACTTTGCGATGTTTACACTGCTGCCAGTGATCCTGATTTATCAGCGGCCCGAACCAAGTCTGGCTATAGGCAATGGGCAGTTACTCTGCTTTGAACGGCGTGCCTATACAAAGATTGATGGTCATACCAGTGTAAAGGGACAAATTCTCGAAGATGTCAAGCTGGCGCAGCATCTGTAAAGCGGCTGGACTACGCATCATCTTTGTAGATGCATTTGAACAAGTCTATTGCCGTATGTATCATTCATTTGACGAAGTCTGGAGCGGTTTCTCCAAAAACCTTTTTGCGCTCTATAATTACTCACTCCCCTTTGCCCTATTAGCGATTCTATTGAATAGTCTGCTTTTTGTCTTTCCGGTACTTCTCCTTTGCATAGCGCCCATTGTGACATTTCAGAGCCAATTGATCGTCCTGGCATGGGCGGGTTACTTGATAGCAGTATTACTGCGGATTTTGCTAGCGCTGCATTTTACGCGGCGAGAGCGCTGGCAGGCCCTGCTATTTTGCTGGCTGCATCCAATCTCGATGATCCTACAAAATTTGATTTTACTCAACTCGATCTGGTGGCGTTATCGAAAAGTAGGCACGCTATGGAAGGGAAGATATTATTAAGAAAATGCGATAAACACTACACGGCCTACTCCTGCGTCAAAGTTTCGTGGTAGGGGAGATCCATTCCTGTAAGAAGCTCGCTGGCGAGCAGGAGACGGCCTAGCCGATCTTCCCTACGAGCGGGTCACTCCCCTACGGGAGATCCATTCCTGCAAGAACATCGTTGGCGAGCAGGAGACGGCCTAGCCGATCTTCCCTACAAGGAAAGTACTACATTCCTACAGAAATGGCTTATAGAGCTGATTTCATCTCCTTTGAAAAAGACTGTTTCTCTTTTGTGCTTATGAAAGATAAAAACAGTATAGTTATAAGATGTATCTCCACAGACAGATAGTGCTAGCGCACCCTACGCAGTATGCATAATGTAGGGGGGAAGATTGCCAGAGAGCTACCACGATAAGCACCTTTAAGTGGTGGAGAGATCAGGCAAGCAAAAAAATTTATGCAGGGTAATATACCCATACATAAATATCTATTGGCAGAGTAAGCAAGATCTTGAGGCAATATTGCCTCAAGATTGATCTAAAAATCCCGAAATGTCCCGAAATGTCCCGAAATGCGCTGGCGATTCTAAAGCTTAGCGTTGTACAAGGACGATCTGGATGGCCTCCATACGCAAGCTTTGCCCGGTTGTTCCCGCTTGCTGACCATTGCATACCAGTCTTTGCCAGCCAATATTTTGAACATGGGCCTGATAGCAGATGCTCCAATGAGGAGGGGCATTGATTAAGCGAATGCGAATAGCCTCCATGCGCAGGCTTTGTCCGGTTGTCCCCGCTTGCTGACCATTGCAGACCCAGCCCTGCCAGCCAATATTCTGAACGTGCGCCTGATAGCAGACCCCAATCCTGGGGGGCAGGCGAACCAACCAGATACGAAGCGCTTCCATACGCAGACTTTGTCCGGTTGTGCCTGCGGTCTGACCATTGCACACGCCATTTTGCCAGCCAATGTTCTGAACATGTGCCTGATAGCAGACGCCTGACACGGGCCTTGCGCTAGCCTGCGGTATCAAGCCAAAGATGCTGGTGAAGAGACCTATCGCGATGAAAGCCAGACTGACACACAAGCGAAGAAGAAACCTACGCCAGCCAGAATGTTGGTTAGTGAATTGAGCCATTACAAACCTTCCTTTCGCACAAACAGAATCCCGTGGTGACGAACAACGTTGTTGCCACCATTATGCAGATGTCTGCGCCGATGCTTGGCATCCAGGCGTAATCTTACAAAACACCATCCTACAAATACGACGAGCCACAAAACGACAGGGTAGAGGTGAAACTGAGTTCAGAAAAGCAGAAACGCTGGATAGTACGCTCTTAGCAACGGTAGGTATGTGCTATTTGTGCCTAGTGCAGTATCCTCAAAGCGGACCACAGAATGCAGAATCCAGCTCTCGGCCTCCCAGCTCACTCCAACCGCAGAGAGTATACCCCACGAATCCGAAAAGGTCTAGTGGATTTGCACTAGGTTATCTCCGACTTCCAGGGCTGGCCGAATGATGGCAAAGCGGGTGTATGCTTATGCTCGTTGGTCCTCTGAAAGGGGTATAAGCGGGACAAGCTGTTCTACCATCATGAGAGCTCTCCCATATAAAAGAAGCCAATAGCACAATTTTTCTACTCGATTATAGAGTATCGCCCGTATAATTGTCAAGTTTCGTCCATGAAAGCATGAAAGGGAGCAGGCACATTTTTGATGAGGAGACGCGCTTCTACGGCTATTTTTGGGATAACGGTGAGCGTAGGAACCAGAGGGAAGCACTAGTGAGGAGAGCGATGAGGGAAGCGAGATAATAGCCGTGGGTTAGATCGACGAGGCCGAACATAAAGAGGCTGGCAAAGAAAAGAAGGCGAGGGGCAAGTAACGAGAGGCGAGAGGCATGCAGAAGTCTAGTGGGGATACGAGAGAAGAGGGCATCGACGAGCAAGAGCAGCAGCCAGGAGACAACGAACCAGGCAACGAAATTTGCGAAGGGTACGCCGTAGTAATTGAGCGGACCAGGATTTAGCCATTGCCAGTAGTTGACGACGTGAAAGGCTACTGGCTCAATGGCAAGATCGAGCAGCATAGCGAGTAAGGCAGCCAGGAGCGTGCCAGGCAGGCCGAGAGATCCTTTTCTCTGTGTAATCCAGCTATAGGAACCAAAAATGATGAGGACCCAGGCAAACATCACAGCCAGAGGAACGCTTCCGGGGAGACGCGGAAAGAGAATAGGGGTATAAAGATAAGCACCAAAAGGAAAGCCAGTATTCACACCAAGAGCCTCAATGGCATAGGAGAGGAGAATGACGAGAAGGCCAGGAAGCAGGGCGCGAAGTGAGTTATAAGCAAGCATGGCAGCAACAAGCAACAAACTTCCTTCAACAAAAAGAAGCGCACTGCCAGCCCAATCCAGAGAGAAAGGAGGGCGGACATTAAAAGCAATCCCGATCACAGCGAAAGGATAGGCAAAACAGAAAAGCGCAAAAAGCGCAAAGAGTAACAGGCGCAAAAATTTAGACATACCACTTCATCTCACAACCGCAATGATACGTGTATAATCACCGCTCACAGTAGTAAGCTTTGCCAGGCCATTAGTTTGAGTATCCAGCATATAGATACCGCCATCGGCATAGAAGGTTAAAAGATGCTCATTTAACCAGGGACCAAGCTCCATAAAGTCCGCAGAGCTACTGGCAAGCAGTTGGGGCTGAGAGGCAGATTGTTTGCTTGCATCAGCAAATCTTGCCAGATAGAGAGCGTTATGGCGTGCATAGGGTTGAGAGGAATCACTTGAAAAGAGGACATAGATCAGGGTATGACCATCGGGAGAGATACCAGGTGTAGTGATCCAGTGATATTCAGCGCTGTTACTACGCGGGCGCTGGCGGGCCACAACCTCCTGCACCGAAGAGACATGGACAAAGGGAGGATTGAGGGCAAGCAAAGAGAGGCTATTAGCGTAGGCCTGGTCCCCCAGTTCGGCAGGAACGCTGTCATCGGTCGGTGCAGGAACAAAACCTTTCACAGGGGCATAGAGTAAAGTATTACTCGTTGGAGAGAGAGCGAGAGGTCCCTGAAGAGAGTTATCCGTGAGCAAAGGCTGTGGTTGGGCAGATGGACCTTTAGTAAGATCTAACAGCCAGATGCCATAATAGACGGGATCATGGTCTCCGCGATCATCAGAGAGCAGTAAAGCAGGCTGAGATTGCAGGTTCGTAGCATGCAAGAACGAGAAGGCGCGGAAACAGGGGCAACGAGCCGCAGACTGTTGATAGACCAGTGTCGTATGCTCCAACGATCCGGCATAAATGCTCACACTCCCTTTACCATAACTAGGGGCAGAGCTCCATGCTATCATTGAGCCATCATCGCTGGCAACAAGCGAAGTAAAGACCTGATCAGCAGAGATAGCCGCAATTTTTTGGAGTGTGGAATGAAAAATATTTGTCAGCCAGAGAGTATGAACGCCGCTATAGATGAGTTGGCCAGAAGGAAGCAAGACAGGGGGTACAGAGAGGTTATAGCTATATCCTGGTGTGGAAAGTGTGGTTATATGCTCATTGGAGGTCGAGATCAGAGAGAGAGCTTGAGGCTGCTCTATAAGCAAAGTCTGGTCGGCTGGGATCTGAGGTGGTGAAGATTTTTTGCCAGAGAAGACCACAGAACTATCATCATCAATAGGGCCTGTTTTGGCCTGAGGTGGAGGAGTTTGAAAGAGCAGAGGCAGAGAAGAGAAGAACAGAGCAGAAAGAATCACAAACACAAGACTCAGAAGGAGTAAAAAAATAAAAAAGGCTCTTTTAGTAGAAAACAAACGCTGCTCCCCCGGTACAGAAAAATGTTCTGGCGATTTCAGAGTGGGGGGATGACTGGTAGATGAATTCAAAATAGCTCTTACTCCATCTCTTTTTTAGCACACAATATTGTGACATATATCCTAAGAGTTTCTAAAAGAAAAGGCAAGAGAATTACTTTACGGCATGGGGAACGACGTCTTTGTAGAAGTATTTTTCTGAATCTGATCTTGCACGAAAGCCAGAGTCTTCTGCATCACCTCGTCACGCTCATAATCCTTCATAATGACGTGATACGAACGATGGAGGATCACCAGATGTTTTTCAGGAGAGGCCAGCAAGCGATAGATTTCACGGCCATCGCGGACAGGGACCACATGGTCGTGGACAGCGGCAAAGATGAGAGCAGGAGCAGTGATAGAAGCGAGTTCTTTGCGCAAAATGGGCAAAAAGTCGAGCATACTGAGGACAGGAGCCATAGGAGTCCAGCGATAGACATCGCGGGTATATTTTCGGCGGGCGCGAGCATCGCGCACATCTTCGCGAATAGTGGGCAGGAGAGGAGTAAAAAATTTCGCCATACGTACAGCGGGGAGGGTCCAGGCATACATATGGAGTGGGGCACACAGAGTAACCACGCCATCGACAGCTTCGTGGGCAGCGAGATGGAGACAGAGAGCGCCGCCGAGAGAATGGCCAATCAAAAACACAAAGTCGCAACGTTGTTTAAGAGCAAGAAATTCTTTTTGGACAGCAGCGGTCCATTCGGGCCAGCCAAGCGGGATCATATCCCAGACAGCGCTCCCGTGGCCGGGTAAAAGCATCGTCTCAGCAAGAATGCCATGAGCTCGCAACATCGTCTGCACCTCAGTCATATCACGCTGGCTCCCATTCAAGCCATGAACAAGCAATGCTCCAACGACAGGATTGGGCACCTCATAAGTCTTCGCGAATGATTCCATATCTATATCCTGCCTTTCCTTATTGCAGATTAGTGAGAACAAGCCAATTTTCAATATAAACGTTCAAGAGAAAGAAAGGTTGTAAACTGGCACATTCAGAGATCGACAGCAGACCCTCTCGGATACATTTTTGAGGGTAGCTCTCCCTCTGACACTTTTTCGAGGAAAAGGAAAAACCCGCCGAGCTCCCTCGTCGTGCCGTGTCTGCGAGGCAAGAGGAGCGCTGGGCGAGCTGGAGACGGGCAAGCCGCTCTGCCCTACGAGAGAGATGGGTGGTAGGCGAGCTGGAGACGGGCTAGCCGCTCTGCCCTACGAGAGAGATAGGGGATCAGCTAGCTGGAGTAAGATCTGATGGATGAGTTTCAGGTGGGGACTCTATAGCAGATAGGATAGGGGGAGAGAGGGGCAATGTTACCAGAAAACGAGAACCCTTCCCTGGTTCGCTTTCGACAGTGATTGTGCCACCATGAATACGGACAACCCATTCGACTATTGCCAGACCGAGGCCAGTACTACTGCCTCCGGTGAGGCGGCGAGAGGAATCGATGCGATAAAAGCGTTCAAAGATATGGGGAAGATGTTCTGGAGCAATGCCAATGCCATTATCCTCAACCAGTAATTGGGCAGTCGTCGCAGTCTGTGTCACCTGGATAGTGACCTTCCCACCAGCATTAGTATAGCGAAGAGCGTTATCTATCAAATTGAGAACGACCTGGATCAGCCTGGCCTCATCACCAATTAAAGTCACAGGAGTACCTGTCAGCACCTCAAGTTGAATATTTTGTTCAGCAGCCAGGGTTTCAGCGGTAGCAGCGACCACCTCAACCACCTGATCCAGGCAGACAACCTCGCGCTCAAAATGGGCCTGGCCTTCATCGCCACGGGCGAGGGCAAGCAAGTCACTCAGCAGATGACTCAGACGATCAGTTTCCGTACGAATCTCCTGTAAAACAGTCACCGTGCCCTGAAGAGTAGGAGTACCAAGCAGAGCAATATCGACTTTATTACGGATAACCGAGACAGGAGTACGGAGTTCGTGAGAAGCATCAGCCACAAAACGGCGTTGGCGCTGAAAGGCCAGTTCCAGAGCGGCAAGCATATCATTCAACGTCTCGGCCAGATATTGCACCTCGTCGCCGCTTGCAGGGACGAGGACGCGCTGATGCAAATCGCCAGTTTTAATGCGCCGGGTTGTCTCAGAGAGACGTTGAAAAGGGGCAAAAGCACGTGCGGCCAGCCAATAGCTACCAAAGGCACAGAGCAATAAAATCAGGCTACCAATGACCAGGAGAGCGGCGACCAGGCCATGCAACAACGAATGCAACTGAGCAAGAGACTGGCCAACCTGAATTACCGCAACAGGTTGATTCTGATCTAGAATAAGGCGGCTATACAGGCGCACCTCTTCACCAGAGGAGTCTAGAATAGTACCTTGCCAGGGTTGATGCTGCAAAGGCAACATAATACTCTCAAGGGGGACATTCAGAGTATGAAAAGCGTTTGTTTCTCCGAGCGTCTTGCCCTGTGGATTCACCAGGCGCACCAGCATACCATAATTGACATCTACGGGCGGAAGAGCGACAGGGTTAGCGTGGCCCTGAAAGTCGGGGCAATTGGCACCGACGCATTGAATCATGACAGCATCCTGGCTAACCTCGATATCGGCAGCAAGCTGCTGAGCACGTAATTGTAAGGCACTATCGACACCAGCCTCTAAAGAAGTTTCCAGATAGCTATAAAAAACCACCCCAGTTGAAAGCAGGAGGATAGCAAAAGCAAGCGTGTAACAGAGAGCTAGCTGCGTACGAATTCCCGGTGGGAAGTATTTATGCAGATAAGCCTTCATCACTCAGGCTCCTTCAACTGATATCCTGAACCGCGCACCGTCTGAATCAAGTTTGGTTCACCTGCGGCACAAAGTTTATTGCGGAGATAGCGCACATAGACATCGATAACATTAGAAAAATGCTCGGCATCGTAGTCCCAGACATGCTCAGCAATAGTAGTACGACTTAAGACCTGGCGGGGATGGCAGAGAAAAAATTGCAGCAGAGCATATTCTTTGCTAGAGAGTTGGACCTGGCGTTCACCGCGACGTGCTTCGTGAGTACGAGTATCCAGGGTAATATCCATAAAGCTCAAGGCAACATGTTTTTGGGGGGTATCGCGGCGCAACAGGGCACGAACACGGGCCTCCAGCTCGCGGAAATCAAAAGGCTTCGTCAGGTAATCATCTGCGCCGAGGTCAAGACCTTCAACACGATCTCTAACAGCATCAAGAGCGGTCAGAAAAAGAATAGGGACCTGGCGTCCCTGGGCGCGGAGGCGTTGACAGACAGCGCGGCCATCTATACCGGGAAGCAGGATATCGAGAATAATCAGATCATAGGACTTCTCTTGCTCATAAGCCAGAGCAAGTTCGCCATCTCTGGCCAGATCTACCATATAATGGCATTGTTCCAGACCTTTTTTCAGATCTACACCCAAGATAGGATGATCTTCAACCACTAACAACCGCATAGACTACTGCTCCTCAAAAAAAGAAAACTGTTTTTTCTATTTTATCCGCTGTCCATGATTGTAGCATGAGAGGCTATCCCTTTGGTCCTATGGAATAGAGTGCTCATTGTCATCTCATATTTTGTAAGTACAGTGAAATCAGAGAAATATCTCAAGTTCTAGCGTTGTTATTTTGTAAAAAACAAGACATCCTCCCAAAGAGGAGACGAGAAAAGGTTACAATAGAATGCTGACACATCTCTTACAAACAAATTATCATCTATTTACCGATATAAATACTTACGCGGGGCATTGGGGATGGTTAGATTCTCTGATGGTTTTTTGCGCCAATTCTCTGATTCTGGCATGGCCAATCGTGATGCTACTTTTCTGGGGACGTCCCCAGAGCTGGCGAAAACGTGAGCTACGGCCAGGAGAAGCCGAGATCATCCAGGAATGCCGCGCGGTTGTGCTATGGATTGCATTTGCTTGCCTGTTAGCCTACCTCTTGAACCTGACGGTAGAGCAGTTTGTTTTCGAGCCACGTCCATTTATTGCGCATCATGTCAACCTGCTTATTTCGCATACAAACGATGATTCATTCCCCAGTGATCATACCGCCTGGTCGTTCGCAGTTGTAGGAATGATGCTCTTTTCATTGCCGGAGTTATTACATGCAAGCTGGCAGAAGCGTTTGAATGTCAGCAAGCAAGGGGAGCGATGGCTATTATTGCGGCCATTACTGTTAATGGTCCTGGCCCTGGTAATGGCGTGCAGTATTGGGTTAGCACGCATCTTCGTAGGAGTTCATTATCCAGGAGATATCGTTGGTGGAGCGATCAGTGGACTATTTGCGGCGGCGATCATCACCATAGTACGCAGACATTGGCTACAAAGCCCGACCAGGGCAGTCATAACATTTGCACAACGTTTGCATCTTGCATAAAAACATTTGTCCCTTTCGATTGCCCTAAAATGGATATAAGTGATATAGTTGATCTAGAAATATATTATGGGCCTACTCTACGAGGACAAAGCGGAGGGGTTCGTTCGGAGGAATAAACAATTTTATGAAGTTTTCAACGAGGGCGATTCACGCTGGTCAGGAGCCAGATCCTACGACAGGCGCGATCATAACGCCCATATATCAAACATCAACGTATGCTCAGACTGGTCTCGGCGAACATAAAGGCTATGAATATGCCCGTACCGGAAATCCAACACGGACCGCGCTAGAGAACTGTATTGCCTCGTTAGAGAATGGCCGTTACGGTCTGGCCTTTGCCTCTGGTTTAGCAGCAGAGCAGGCAATACTCAGCCAGTTAAGCAGCGGTGATCATATTGTCGCATGCGACGATCTCTATGGAGGAAGTTATCGCCTCTTCGAGCGCATTCTGGGGCGTTACGAAATAAAAACCAGTTATGTCAGCACATCAACAGTAGCAGACTACGAGCGGGCGCTGCGTCCAAACACAAGAGTCATCTGGTTAGAGACGCCGACGAATCCGCTGCTGAGGCTGGTTGACATTCAAGCAATTGCGCAGATTGCCAAAGAGCACAACGTGCTTTTAGTAGTAGATAACACCTTTGCCAGCCCGTACTTTCAGAATCCGCTGGATCTGGGTGCAGATATAGTCGTACATAGTACCACGAAATACATCAACGGGCATAGTGACAACGTAGGTGGAGTAGTAGTCACCAATCGACAGGACGTCTACGAAGCTGTCAAGTTTTACCAAAACGCGGCAGGTGGAGTACCGGGACCATTTGATACGTGGCTCACATTGCGAGGGGTCAAGACATTAGCGGTACGAATGCGTCAGCACGCAGAGAATGCGCAGATTGTAGCAAGCTTCCTGGCTGAACATCCACGTGTCGAGAAGGTCTATTATCCAGGGCTGAGCTCGCATCCCGACCATGAGCTAGCAAAGCGATCAGATGAAAGGCTTCGGCGGGATGGTCTCATTCCAGTTTCGAGGAGAGCTGGATGATGTTGACCAGATTGTGCGCAAATTCAAAATCTTCACCTTTGCAGAAAGCCTGGGCAGCGTAGAGTCGCTCGTGTGTCATCCGGCGAGCATGACGCATGGCTCGATTCCGCAGGAGATTCGCGAGGCGCGTGGAGTGAACGATACGTTATTGCGGCTTTCGGTAGGAATTGAGGATAGCGAAGATCTTCTGCGGGATCTGGAACAAGCGTTGGCCTGAGCCAATCAGCAGGATCTTGCAGAAGTTCAGGCCAATAGTGGGATCTTTTTTAGAAAAGCATTTCCTGCTACTGGCCTGATTTTTGTCTATAGCGCGATAGGCTCTGCTGGGATACAATCCAAGATCCGGGCTCTTGTTATTGGCCTGAGTGTGGTACCTGTAGCTGTTACTTTTTCCTGAGCGAAACGCTGTAGAGACTATGAAGACGCTCTCTTCTGGACATAGGAGGAAGAAACCGTAGAGAAACACCTCTCTCTACTTTCTTTCGAGCGAGAGCGGAAAGAGTTCGATGGGACCGCATTTCGTGCCTGATCTGCGGAACGAGAGGGTCGCTCGGCGAGCAGGAGACGGCCAAGCCGATCTACCCTACGAGCGTCTCACTCTCCTACAAGAGGATCCCTTCCAGCAAGAAGAGCGTTGGCGAGCAGGAGACGGCCAAGCCGATCTACCCTACGAGCGTCTCACTCTCCTACAAGAGATCCCTTCCAGCAAGAAGAGCGTTGGCGAGCAGGAGACGGCCAAGCCGATCTACCCTACAAGGAAAGTTTGACTGAGAATAAATGCAAAGTGAAAGAAACCAAAGAGAGTGTAGAGAAAACCCAGATGCAGACAAGCTATGCTTCTACACATTGGTTATGTGCGCAAGTCTGTGGTATGGTGCTGCTTTCGTGTCTGCTTAGTGCTTGTGGCGGGGGAGGGCAGACACTGCAACATGCGAGGCAGAGTAAAGCCGTTTTAGATAGATTGATTAATCAAGCACAGAGCATTGGAGTACCACAGAATCTTTTGCAGCCGATTTTAGATCAAGAGAATTTGCTGAGCCATACCTCCGCCCCACTTACCCTCCTCTCAGACCAAGCCGCGAACGATTATTACGGGAATATTGAGCAACGTTATCATATCCTGAGCATTCAGGTAAAGGGTCTTGAAGGTCAGGCAACGCAACAGTTAGGGTACCAGGCAACGTCTGACATACAAAACTTTGAAAGCGCACTTTCTCAAAGGCAGAATCAGGGATTTGTTGAAGTAGCCACGTTTACGGATCAGCTTACGCAGGATCAAAATATGCTGGAGCAGGCACAATATCCCAAAGAGTTTCTAGCCGTGAGCAACAATGCCAGGAACTCTACAATAGCACTGTATCTGATGGGATCAACATATAACCAGATTACCACCCTGCATACGATTATCAAGCAACTCGCAGACGCAGGTCTGGATGTTACGGCGTTACAACAGCAAGAACAGAACGATCTAGCCATCTTCCAACAAGCTAATAGTCCAGGGAATTTTCAAGAGCTGAGCGACCAGATTAAAACACAGGTACAAGCTTCAATCACACTCTCTACCCAGGCCATTCCCTATGTAGGAACGATCAAGCTCAACCAATTGCAGACAGCTATCGAGCAGATGAAGCAATACCAGCTCGACACAGCCAGCTATCAGAAACAGCTTGATAGTGATAGAACCGCCCTCGCCAACGCACGAACACTCAGTGACTATCTGAACATTTCAGCACAGATCGAGAGTGATAGCGAGGCAACCCGTATACCTCTGCTCAAAAGCGAAGCCAACGCGCTACTAGAGCGCTATTATCAAAATGTCAACACCTGGGGAGCAGGCCATCGCTATTACGATGCATTCAATGGTATCTCTTACAGGCTAGACTATGAATATGACCAGGTACATGGCTTCGGCGATGAGCTAGCTACAGCGGTACAAAATGCCCAGACAGCAGACGATTACCAGAACGCCATTGACCAGATTACAGCCTTCACCTTACATTTGCAGGCAATGCAAACTGATTACGCGGATACTACATCCTTTCTACTACCTCATAAGACTGATGAGCAATTGATACAGCATTATCAGCTAATGAACAGCACAGTCATTGTAGTCTCGCAGATCGAGCAGGCGTTGCGTGTCTACCAAAACGGGAAGCTAATAAAAGCATTTCTGGTGACAACAGGGCAATATGAGAGGCCGACGCCACCGGGGCTTTGGCAGATCTTTGTGCGACAATCACCAACAATTTTTACCTCCTGGGAGCCGAAGGGCTCGGCCTTCTGGTATCCCGACACCAATATCAGTTACGCGATGGAATACCGAAATGACGGATACTACTTCCATGATAGCTGGTGGCGGCAGAACTATGGTCCAGGAACCAACTTTCCGCATCTCGATAGTGGCGGGGACCAGGACTTTGCGGGGAATGGGAGTCATGGATGTGTGAACATGTCGAAGAGTCTGGCGGGATGGTTGTATCAGAACACAAGTTATGGCACACCAGCAATAATTTATTGATAGCCAAACCAGAATCGCAAAGCGAAAGAGTTTGACAGAGATTACTGCTTCTGCTATAATCTACGGGCATTCAGTCCGACGCATAGTCGGCATTTTTGTAGAGAAGCCCAGGTGAAGGGGCAGACATATCGGGGAGGATTGATACTCACATGCCCAATAATGCCGCTGCTGAAAAGCGCATGCGCCAGGAACAGAAGCGCCGCGCACATAATCGCAGCATCAAATCTGAAGTAAAAACACAAGTCACAAAGGCTCGCACCGCGATTGCTACGACTAGCATAAACGCAGCAGATGCCGAGGCAGCCGTTCGCGCAGCCGTGAGCGAACTGGACCGTGCAGCCAAGAAGGGCGTCATTCATAAAAACAATGCCGCTCGTCGCAAATCACGCTTAATGAAGCAGCTCAACGCAAAATAATGTGCTGCGCCCATTGCTCCGCTACCTATCTTATTCATACTCGCAGGGCACTGAGCGCATCAGGAGGTTTTTAGGGATGGCCGACAAACAAGGAGTAACGAAGCCAGCAGGGCGGGCGTTACTGGCCGCAGTCGAAGGTGCTCAGTTACGAAAAGATATACCAGTTCTGCGCTCAGGCGACACAGTACGTCTACAAGTCAAAGTTGTTGAAGGAAACCGCGAACGTCTTCAGCCATTTGAAGGAGTTGTCATGCGCCTGCGTAACAGCGGTGTCAATGAGAACTTCACAGTACGCCGTATAACCAATGGCGTCGGAGTCGAGCGTACATTCTTACTTCATTCTCCCCGTATTGATAAGATTGAAGTACTCCGGCATGCACGCGTACGGCGCAAACAGCTCTACTATCTGCGTGGTCTCACTGGTAAGGCGGCTCGTTTGAAAGAGCTGCGCCCGATGACGAGCAAGCAGGTTGCAGAGAAAGCCGCGAAGGGAAGCAGCACTGGCACAAAATAAAGCCGCCAGGACAGCACCCACACTTGAAGAAGAAATGGCCCTGTTTACACAGGGCTATTCTTATATAGCGGGCCTAGACGAGGCAGGACGGGGCTGCCTGGCCGGTCCGGTAGTGGCTGCGTCCGTTATCCTACCTCTAACAGAGGATACCACAGAGATTCTCGCACGCTTTGCGGGCGTCAACGACTCCAAACAGGTAGCGTTTGCAGCGCGTGAACGGCTCTACGACGTGATTATGGAGCACGCGGTCTCTGTAGGAGTGGGTATGGGTTCCGTCGAGCTGATCGAGCAGCGCAATATTTTACAGGCGACCAAGTATGCCATGCGTCAGGCACTGGACCAGCTTGTCCCCACGCCTCACGCCTTGTTGCTAGATGCATTGACGCTACCCAACCTTTCCCAGCCTCAGCGCTCAATTATTAAAGGAGATGCACGCTGTCTCTCGATAGCGGCGGCCTCGATTATTGCCAAAGTGACGCGTGATCGATTGATGATCAAGCTGCACCAGGAATATCCTGAGTATGGTTTTGACCAGCATAAAGGGTATGGGACCAGCGCCCATATTGCGGCTTTACATGCGCATGGCGTCACCGTTCATCATCGCAAAACATTTGCGCCGATCAGTGAGCTTGCTTTATGGTCTTTTTTCGCAGGCCAGTGAAGGAGAAATGGAGAGGGATATAACCAAATATTTCCAAAATGTGTCCCTTCACTTTAGAATTTCAGATATAGGTCGTCTATTTTGATAGAGGACCGGGGTGCAGGGGAGATGTATCTAAAGCGGGTCTGTTGATTAGTGGACTGCTGCGCAAAGAAACAAAAATGCTGATGAGAAAAGTCCTTGCGCGATAGAGAGAGGCGGGCTATAGTATAGCGAGAAAAGAGATATGATGGACCTAGACGAAACGAGGCCGGGAGGGCGATATGACACAATCTATAGAGGACTTACTGACACTCGCTCGCGAGCAGATGCAACGGGGAAAATTGCAGGATAGCGAGGAGTCTTTCCGGCGTGTAGTGACTTCAGGCCAATTTGTGGCGCAGGGCCTTTATGGGATTGGGATTGTACGCAGTAAATTGAATGACCGATCCGGGGCAAAATATTATCTGCTCCAGGCACTTCAGCAGGACCCCGGATACGCGGATACACATTATCAACTGGGATTACTAGCGCAAAAAGAAAAGTCCTGGGAAGAAGCGCGCGGCTATTTTCGGAAAGCAGTAGCAATTGATCCTCAGCATAGCCTGGCGCAGCAAGCTCTTTCTAAACTGCCGGGAAGCGTCGTACAGGCAGGTACGCCTTATGTTCCACAGCCACATGGGCCAAATGCAGCTTCGTCCCTGGAGGATGATCCTTACAATATGCCAACTATGGCCGGGCCTATTTCATTATTTCCAGCTATTGTAGACAACTATGCGGGCGGTTATCAGGCAAACAATGCAGGCCAGGATGCTAGTCAGGGTGCGGCGGGTCAGATCGCGAATAGTTATGTACAGCCGCAGCAGTATGGAGCCTATGACTTTCTCCGCGATGATCCCTCGCGACGGGCGCAAAACACACTGGCCGTTATTGATGCGTTGCGTATCAAAGGACATCCCTCGGTATCGGCATACCTGGGCAGTTTTCTCCCTGGCATCTTTGGTCTTATCCTGGTAATCGCCTTTCTGGTCAGCTACTCACTATTCTCGACAGGGGCAATCAACAAGAATAGCGAGATAATTGTGATTGTCGTGCTTGGCCTGGCAGCTATCTGGGGACTCTTTGCGGCATTTAGTGGTCTGGTCCGCTATCTGCGTATTGTCACCACTGAATACAAAATCGACCAGGGACGCTTGCAGATCACAAAGGGTATCTTCGGCAAAAACACGCTCACCTATGAACTGCTACGCGTCCATAATATCGAATTTAAAAAGAGCTTTCTCAATCGGTTCACAGGTGACGGGACACTCATCTTTCACATTGAGAATGAGCCACAGCCGCTGGTAATCACAGGACTGGTAAAGGGGAAAAAGCTTCAAGAAGTCTATCAGCAGTTCTTGAACCTGGTTTCATTGCTGCGCTTCAATCCGAATGTAAAGGGATTTATTCAGTAGCAACTGTTCAACCAGGCATCAGATAAGAACAAGCCTCTCCTCTACCAGACACATATAGTTACCAAAATGAAGGTATATGCAGAGTTGGCACCGGCTGACCGCGACGTGCGGCTTCAGCTTTGACTCTAGGAGCAAGAGTACGGCCATTGCGAAAGAATTCTACTGCGGCAGAGAGACGTGATCCCTGTAAGCTCCAATCGGCGAGAGGTCGCTCAACGTTGAAATGAACCTCATTGCCTGAGTCATATTGTGCATAGCCAAGAAAAGCTTTGTTCTCCTGGCCTGAAAAGACTTTAGGATGACTATGAAAGGTCAAGCAGGCAGAACCTTCCTCAAGCAATGGAGCACCGGCAGGCATATGCAAACGAAAACCATCATTTGTAAGCGAGACACTCCGTACACGCAGCGGCACCGGAAAGCCATCGGCATCGACAGTAGTAATCACGGGCAAACCCAGTTTCGTCACGGCATATAAAGCAGTATCCTGCCAGGAAATGGGTGTTTTTTTCCAGGGAAGAGGTTGTTTTCCGCCAGGGACTGGATCAGAGGGACGAATTTGTAGATCAGCAGGGGCTTCCCAGCGCAAGGGTGGTTGATCCATCTGCCCTTGTGGCCACCAGAGGATACGCAGCGGCAGCGTTTCTATCCAGATACGCGCAAAGTACCAGGGCAAGCGGCTCAAAACAAAGCCAGGTGTCCCTTTAAATCCAGCAGGAGCTTTCGCAAGCGAAAGCTTCAGATAGCGATCAGTATTCGCCTGAAGATCGGCGTCACGAACAGCCGCAAGAGCGTATACCAGGACCACAGGGGCATCATCCAAATTGGTCCCCACTGAATCCGAATAGAGCAGGGCCACTTTAGGATTACGTCGAGCACGTTCTGCTTTGGCAGGATAGGTCAGACCAGTAGAGACATCAAGTGTCAACTCATCATCGCCGATATAAGGAGTCAGTGGTTGTGTGATCGGTATGCCAGTACGAGTCAATGTGGCGAATTCGCACGTATAGGCACGTTCAAAGAGCGGCAACACCTCGGCAGGCCAGCCAGCGGGATTATGAGAAATATGCTGGACAGATGGTAAGTCTACGCGTTTTACGCTCACAATTTTCTCCTGCTGCATTTAACATATCCTCTTCAGTTTTTGATTATAATACGCATATAGCTTCGTGTCCATCACTTTCCAGAGAGTGGGCGAGGAATTGAGGAGATCAGCTTCCAGATCGTCCGTGGTAGCCTGACGGTGATTACGGGAAGAGTGGCATCAGGAAAGACCACAGCATTGCAGGTCTTATCAGGCCTACTACCTAAAAAATCCGGAACAATTTTCTGGAATGGAGAGAGCATTGCTGACCCTGCGAACTTCTTTGTGCCGCCACGGAGTGCTTATACAGCGCAGGTACCACATCTTTTCAGCGCGACGCTCAAAGAGAATATTCTGCTAGGTTTAACGGCACAAACAGCAGAAATTGAGGAGGCAATTGCGACGGCGGTAATGGAGTATGATCTTGCGCATCTGGAAGATGGACTGGAGACAATGGTTGGGACACGCGGGATCAAGCTATCGGGTGGGCAGGTACAACGCACGGCAGCGCGCGGATGTTTGTGCGGAAGGCAGAGCTGCTGATCTTCGATGATCTCTCAAGCGCCCTGGATGTAGAGACCGAACAGAAATTGTGGAAGAGGATCTTTGCCTCGCGCCAGCAGACCTGCCTGGTAGTCTCGCATCGACGAGCGGTATTACAACAGGCCGATCAGATTATCGTTTTGAAAGAGGGGAGAATTGAGGCATGTGGAACATTGAATGAACTGCTTGCATCTTCGGAAGAGATGCAAATGCTCTGGCAGGGGAAGCTAATCGATTAGTTTCAGTACCCTCAAGCGGGCCGGGAAAGAAGACCTCTCCCGCCGCCCCTGCAGAGGAAATTCTACGACAGGAAAACGAAAAGGTCAAGTGGATATGCACCAGGGAGGTAAGGTAAGAAGGCATGTTCACTTGACGGGGCGGATATGCTAGTTTCAGTATCCTCAAGCGGGCCGGGAAAGAAGACCCCTCCTGCCACCACTGAGGAGGGATTCTATAACAGGAAAAACGAAAAGGTCAAGTGGATATGCACCAGGGGTGAAATGTTATTGGAGAGTTGAGAAGACCATGCCCGAATATATCTGGGGACGCAACCCCGTTTTAGAGACATTACATTCTATACGCAAGGTCAAAAAGATCTTGCTGGTCGAGGGGCAGCGCGAGTCGCCGCCGATTGCCGCGATCATTCACGAGGCAGAGCAGCGAGAAGTGCCGATTGAGTTTGTGCCACGCGCCCGCCTGGACCAATTGAGCAAAGGGGCAGTCCATCAGAGCTGCGTCGCTCTGGTGGAGGAGCGGCGTTATGCCGATCTGGACGAAATTCTGGCAAGCGCGATACGCAAGCAGGAACCGCCCTTTTTGTTGCTGCTGGATGCCATTCAGGACGTAAATAATCTTGGTTCGCTGCTAAGAACAGCAGAAGCAGCCGGGGTGCATGGGGTGGTTATCCCTGAGCATCGTGCGGCAGAGATTAATGCCACAGTAGTCAAAACCTCTGCGGGAGCAACCGAGCACCTTTTAATAGCGCAGGAGCAGAACCTCACGCGTACTATTGACTATCTGAAAAAGGAGAACATCTGGGTCGCAGGATTGGCCGGAGAAGCGACCATGCTCTATACAGAGGCAAACCTGGCCGGGCCGTTGGCGATAGTAGTGGGCAATGAAGGGAAAGGGATGAGCCGGCTGGTACGAGAACATTGTGATCTCCTGATAAAGCTCCCCATGCATGGCTATGTGAATTCCCTCAACGCAGCAGTAGCAGGCAGTATAGCGCTTTATGAAGCGCTCAGGCAGCGCAGTCAACCCAGCAAATAGAAAATGGCAGAAAGAGCAAAGATAGCTGACATCTGTACAATAAAAGCAGAGATACAATTTCAGCACGAAGTCAAGAAAAACTTCCGTTTAATAAAACAGAAAGAAGATTTTCTTGATTTCTCTCAACAGCAGAAGGAAGCTCAAGCAGTGAGCATACACATCAGCAGGCGTCTCATCTTACTCTTTTTTTGCCTGGCAACACTCATCATAAGCGCGTCTTTGTCGGTATCAGTAGCATGGGCGGCAGGAGGACAATTCACCTTATCCGGTCAGACAACCGGGCAGGGAGGGACAACATTTCATATTACAGGCACAGGTTTTGCACCCGATGGAACTTATACACTTTATGCAACTTTAGATACAAAAAAATGTACGGTTGGTGATCCCGGTATACTGGGACTGCTAGTCTTCACGCCCGCAACTGTGACAGTCAGCAAGGGAAGCTTTAGTCAAGATTTGACGTGGCCAATGGGCATCACGCAAACAGGAAAATATTCCCTGTGTGTAGCAAACGCGGCAGCAGTGAGTGCCACAAAGACGCTTTCCAGCAATGCCTTTACCCTGGTAGCGGCTACGCTGGATGTCGCGCCCAAGAGCGTCCAGCCGGGTCAGAGCGTTACCCTGATAGGGACAGACTGGCTGCCGGCGCAGCAGCTTGACGTTTCCATAGGAAGTGACAGCAGTGCGCCCCTGGTTGAAGATCCAAACATGATGCCCGATAGCACAGGAAGTTTCTCCGTCACCATGACCATTCCGGAGAATACCACGCCGAGCAGCTATACTATTCGCGCCTATGCCGTGAATAACCAGGCGCTCAGCGTTGTAAAAGAGAGGAGCCTGACAGTGATGCAGGCGTCTCCTACACCGACGCCCACGCCGACGATGCAGCCATCACCGACACCAACACCGACAGTGGCAATACAGCCATCAACGACGCCTACAGCGGCAACGCAGTTAGGGAATCCCGATACCAGCAATCCGATCCAGATTGGTGCGGGCAGCGATAACAATTTGAAATCTGATTTTTGCCGGATGGCAGGGCTGGGTATTCTGCTTATCTTGATTGGGACGATCATCTTTGCGGCCAGTACGCCAGCCGAGCTACACGGGAGGGGGTAAGCCCTCTCGCTGCGGACAGAGACCCCCAGAGGGGGCACGGTTAACAGCCGTCCCTACCCCTCTACGCCCAATAAGAGAAGGAGAAAACGCAATCCGGCAGCGAGAGAGATTGCTATTGCAGAGAGAGGCGCTTGAAAAGAGATTCGGGGATGGCAGTAACGATGAGCATAATGGGACGCCAGAACCAGGGAAGATAGACAACTTCCTTCTTCTTAAGCATCGCATGATAGATGCCCTCGCCTACTGGTCCCGGCTTCGCAAACAAGAGGCTCTTTTTGCGTCCAGCGACCATCGGGGTATCGACGAAACCGGGTTTGATCGTCAGAACAGTAACGCCTGCCGAGCTTAAGCGATTGCGCAGACCCTGTAAAAAGACAGTGAGCGCCCCTTTAGCCGTGCCATAGACATAATTACTCTTACGGCCACGGTCTCCGGCGACAGAAGAGATCACAGCGATACAGCCACGGCGGCGCTTCTCAAAATAATTCGCGGCAATCGTCAGTAAAGAGATGACGCTCAGGGCATTATTCGTGAGTTCTTTCAAGGTTTCCTCAACACTGAGTTCGCACTTGTGCTGATCGCCGAGTGTGCCGTAAGCGATAAGCAGCATATCGAGTCCGCCCATCGTACTCAAGACATGCTCTAGAAGTTCCTGGTGCTGAGCGAGATCAGCAAGATCCTGGACCTGAGTTTCAACGCGTGAGGCACCACGGGCTTTCAGATCTGTAGCGAGGGTCTCCAGGCGTTCGGCGTTGCGTCCAACGAGAAAGAGATCGGCACCATCTTTAGCAAAACACTTGGCGGTCTCATAGGCAATAGCAGAGGTTGCGCCGAGAATCAGTAGCTTTGTACCCATATTTCTTTATTCCACGATCTATCTAGCCATGAACCAGCTGCACAGATTCTGCAACTGGCGTTGTGACACGTCTCCAGAAACTGGAGGAAAACTTCGGATCAATATATTGGGCAAACTCTTTCCACTGAGGATAGCACGTTTGAAAAGCCTCAGCGCTCATACGAGCATCTTTCGCAGGATAGAGGCGGCCACCGGCCTGTAAAACCACCTGGTCAAGCGAATTGAGCAAATCCAGAGTTTTCTCGCCGCGATAGGAAAAGTCCAGGGCCAGAGTCAGGCCAGGGCGAGGAAACGAGAGCATACCAGGAGAGGGAATAGCCCCAAACTGCTTCAAAACCGTCAAAAACGAGCCTTCACCTGAGCGACGAATGCGGCCCATCACCTCACTCATAGTAGCATAACTCTGTTCAAGAGGAACCAGGAATTGATACTGCAAGAAGCCACGACGACCATAGAGACGATACCAGTCATGAATAAAATCAAGGGGATAGAAAAAGGGTTCATAAGGAACCACTTTATGGACCCGTTTCGCGGTCTGCACATGATAATAGGCATCATTAAAGGCCTTCACAGTAGCGCCATTTAAAACAAACGAAGGAAGATCAAAGGGAACAGATAAAGACAGAGGCCTCTTTTTCAGAGGTTTTGAGCTTAATTTTTTCGAGAGATTATTGTTACCACGCGAGAACTTGCCGCGACAGACAGCCTTGCCGCCAACCAGCAGGTCAACCCAGGAGACAGTATAGGCATAATTCTGGTCTGATTCTGCGGAGATGGACATAAATTCATCGAGAGACTCAAAGCGGATAAATTCCATATCGATATAAGGATTCACAATAGGTTTCAGATGAAATTCAGCCCAGAGAATCACACCGGTCAGGCCCAGGCCGCCGATAGTAGCGCGGAAGAGGGCGCTATTTTGGAAGGGATTACAGATGAGGCGTTCACCATTCGAGCGCAAGAGTTCAAACTGAGTGACGTGGCAGCCAAAAGTGCCAGCAACATGATGATTTTTACCATGCACATCATTAGCAATCGCGCCGCCAACGGTAACAAATTTTGTGCCTGGAGAGACCGGGACAAACCAGCCATGCGGCACAATCACTTTCAGAATTTCCGCCAGCGTCACACCGGCCTCGCAGCGTAGGAGTCCCTCCTGCTCATCAAAGGCAATCAGGCGATTCAGAGGGCGAATATCGAGCAGGACACCGTCTTCATTGAGGCAGCTATCGCCGTAGCTGCGGCCATAGCCATAGGGCAAGAGAGGGGCGGGAAGGAGGCTTAAATCTGGTAGCTCGTGCCGCCAGTTGATAGGCAGGACCTGGCGCGGCTTCACCTGAGGATAGCGTCCCCAGGATTGGAGCACCTTTGTTTGTGTATACATTATGCATTGAGCTTTCGTTTTTAATAAAACATATTCATGTATAGTAACGGATAGGACGGAACTTCCGTTACGGCATAAACTGAATGGATCATCGGGACGAGATTCGGATCGGGCTCTGTACAGAGCATTATTCTAGAGGTGAGCGAAAATCTGCTGAGAGGGGTATTTTTTAGATGCATGTGATTGTTTTTGCGGGTGGGGTTGTTCGTCCTGGTAGGGCGGTTACAGAGGCTTTAGAGGCGGGGGAGATGATTATTGCGGCTGATAGTGGTGCGGCTACAGCTCGGCGCTATGGATATATGCCTGCGGTGATTGTAGGAGATTTTGATTCGTTAGAGGAGCCGCTTCAGGATTTTCTGGAGCAGGGGTGCCAGCTTATTCGGGCGGAGGTAGAGAAGGATGAGACGGATACTGAACTGGCTATTCAGAGTGCGTTGAAGTTGGGGGCGGACAGGATTACGTTGCTTGGTGCGCTGGGTGGTGAGCGGATTGAGCATGAGCTGGCGAACATTTTTCTGCTGGCGGATTTTCTGCCGGTATCGATACGTATTGTTGATGGTCCTTCTTGCTGCTGGGTGATAAAGGGACCAGGAAGCACGATGATTGAGGGGCAGAAGGGCGATTTTGTCTCGCTGTTGCCACTGACGGCGGATGTCAGGGGGATTCGGACGCAGCACCTCTATTATGCTTTGCAGGGTGAGACATTGCGGTTTGGCAAGCCGAGAGGGGTAAGCAACGTGTTGACAGAGGAGCAGGCGAGGGTGTATGTGGAGGAGGGGTTGTTGCTGGTAGTTCATACGAAGGTGCAAAAGATAAAGGAGGAGGGGTAATCTCTTAGATAAAGGTTGTAGGAGCATAATCAGAGATGGTAATCTGTTTGCCTAAGACCACAGTATGACTCGACAAAGCAGGCGGTATTCTTGTATAATCTATAGTAAGTGCTATAAATAAATAAGAAGCATGACTATAGATAAAATGCAAACAGGAGTACACCTGATGGCAAATCCCCTTGAACCACACAAAAATGAACTAGAGAGTACGTATGTTGTACAAGACAGGCAGAATGAGGAAGAGCGAACCCGTGTCACCATCCAGGATCAGATGCTTACGTCGTTACTGGGTGGCATTCTGCCAGAACAAACCGATCCCACAAGATTTCACTCTGTGCTCGATGTTGCATGTGGCACTGGCGGATGGGCGATTGAAGCGGCAAAAACCTATCCTACAATGTCACTTGTGGGGGTCGATATTAGCAAAACCATGATCGATTTTGCGCATGAGAGGGCCAATGCTGAGCAGGTAGCAGAGCGAGCCAGGTTTTCCGTGATGGACACGTTACGCCTATTGGAGTTTCGGCCTCAGTCCTTTGATCTAGTAAATCTGCGCTTTGGCATCAGTTTTCTACGAACCTGGGATTGGGCCAGACTACTAACTGAATTTCAACGTGTCACGCGGCGCAAAGGCATCATTCGAATCACCGAGTGTGACACCATTGAGTGTAACAAACCAGCGCTCTCACAACTCGAAGAGCTGATTTTTCAAGCATTGTATAATGCAGGGCATCTCTTCAGACCACAGGGTGATGGTCTGACGAGCGAGTTAGCGCCTCTATTCATCAAAAATGGCCTGAGGGATGTACAAACCTGTGTCCACACCCTGATCTATCAAATGGGTACTCCTGAAGGGAACCATTTGATCGAAGATGTACAGCATAGTTTTCGGACCATGCGCCCTTTTATACAAAAATGGATCAATATCCCTGATGACTATGACACTCTCTATCAGCAGGCACTTGCTGAGATGCAGGAAGAGGATTTCGAGGCTACCTGGAGACTGGTCACAGCGTGGGGAACCGTGACCAGGACAACCAATGCGAAATAGACTGCTATATATCCGAAGTTATGATACAGTTTTCAATAATATTTTTTGGGCTGTTGCTGCCAGGGTTCAACCTTTCCATTCTAAGCCTTCTTCTATCAAGAACGTTATACTAAGACGTTAGCCTGACGAAAATCAGGAAAGAAATGTGTTAGTGTAGAGGCTATTCAGGTCCAGGGAATGGACTGGTTTGCCATTTTTGTCGAGGACGGCCCCGGCATTGAGCATAAATTCGGGATAGCCTTGCCAGGCAGCGGCATCTTGCAGGCCCCATTTGCGTCCGGGATCGGCATAGTGGGCACTATTGTATGCCTGGCTGGCGAGGACGAAGGCAGGATCGGGGAAGCTGCCCTTTGGCACATCTTTGCTATTCATTAGTGCTTGGGCGGCATCTTTGGGGTTAGTGCGGGCATACTCATAGCCACGCTCGGTGGCTTGCATGAATTTGTGGAGGAGGGCTGGCTCTTTCTTGATCTGGCTGGGACCAGTAATAATATTGGGGGTGTAGTAGTCGGCGATACCGTATTGGGTCACGGGGAAGACATTTAATTTGACATTATCGAGCTGGGCCTCTACGCCCTCTACGCCCATATAGACCCAGACAAAATCTATACGCTTCGCCTTCAAGGCATCCATCGCGCCAACATCGAGCGTAACGTTTTTGAAATTTCCTTTACCGCCATCGGCTTTAATAATCTGGCTCACAACGGCGGGTTCGTAGGAATAGCCAAAGCCACCGTAGGTCTTGCCGTCCAGATCGCGAGGACGCGTCAGGCCAGAAGAGGCGAGCGTCACCAGAGCAGAGGTATTATGCTGAAGAATCGCGGCAATCGAGACAACGGGCTGGCCGACAGCGGCATCGGCGACCACGCTCTCCGTTGAGCCGATGCCGAGATCGGCCTGGCCGAGGCTCACCATCGTATCGGGAGTGACATTAGAAGAGAAGGGGAGAATCTGCAAATCGATACCCTGCTCACGATACCAGCCCTTCTCTTTGGCCACAAAAATGCCAGTATGATTGGTGTTCGGCGTCCAGTCCAACGCCAGCTTCAGCGTCGTTAATTTCTGAGTGCCAGGGGCAGGATTGATTGTGGCACTGGACTGCTGCTCCCAGAAAAACGCCGAGATAACGATAACGACGAGAAGGGCAGGGAGACCGATGCTTAAAAGCAAGCGAGTACGAGAGTTCATAGCAAGCTCCTGTTGCAAAAAGAGATACACAAAAACGAGTACAAAGCATAAAAAACGGACTTCAGGTACGGCGCTTTGCCCCGTGATACCAGGGAAGAGCAATATGCTCAATCAAAGTAACAAAGGCAAAAAGAAAGAGGCTGAGCAGAGCCGTTACAACGATACCGGCAAAGACCAGCACAATCACACGGGCATTAAAAGAGAGTTTCATGTACACGCCTAACCCCTGTTCGGCGGCGACAAATTCACCGAAGATCGCGGCAGTCACACTATAAGTAGCAGCCAGGCGCAGGCCTGAGAAAAAAGAGGGCATCGCGCCAGGGAGTTGCACCAACCAGAGAATCTGCCAGCGGGAAGCGTGCATACTGCGCATCAGGCGGACGAGATCTGGATCAACGCTAAAGAGACCATCGGCACAGGCGACAGCGATAGGAAAGAAACAATACAGGATCACCACAATCACCTTTGGTCCCAGACCCAGACCGAACCAGACAATAAGCAGAGGAGCGAGCGCAATCATAGGGATCGTCTGGGAGGTAATCAGGATGGGATAGATGGCACGGCGTACCCAGGGAGTGATATCGAGCAGGATAGCAAGCAAGAGGCCCAGAATAGTTGCCACAGCGAGGCCCAGAACCGTTTCCAGAAGCGTCTGAAGGGTATGACCGGCAATCACACTCCAGTTGGCAAAAAGGGCAGTGATAATAGCAGAGGGAGCAGGCAGATAGAAATCACTGACGCTGCCCATACGCACAGCCAGTTCCCAGAGCAAGAAGAGAGCAACCGTAAGCACAAAGGCAGGTCCATAGCCAGCAAGGCGGCGCAAATTCATAGTGGTTGCTCCTTTAGCAAAAGAGCGAGTAGTTCTTGCTCAAGCTGGACAGCCTGAGGATGGGCCAGGTGTTCCTGCAAGCGCGGGCGAGGCAGATCAATCTCGACGACGCGCAGAACCTGGGCGGGACGGGCGCTGAGCACATAGATGCGATCCGACAAGAGAATAGCCTCCCGCACATCATGGGTGATAAAGACCACGCTTGCATGCAGAGATTGCCAGAGATCGGAGAGCCAGATCTGTGCAGAGAGGCGCGTTAAAGCATCCAGAGCACCAAACGGTTCATCCAGCAGCAGAAACTGGGGATAAAATAAGACAGTGCGCAACAAGGCCACACGCTGACGCATACCGCCGGAGAGAGTAGTAGGATAATTGGTAGCAAAGTCCAGCAGGCCAAAGCGTTTGAGTAAAGTACGCGCCTCCTCCAAAGCTTGTTTGCGTGGCACATGGCGAACATCTAAGCCGAGAAGGACATTCTCTTCGACGGTACGCCAGGGGAGAAGCAGAGGCTGTTGAGGCATATAGGCAGCTTTGCCGAGACGGGGAGCGTTCAGTTCTCCATCCAGAGAGATGCTACCAGAGCTGGGATCATCGACGCCAGCAATAATATTAAAGAGCGTGCTTTTTCCACAGCCGCTTGGGCCAATCAGCGTCACAAACTCGCCCTGAGAAACGGTCATATCGATAGGACGAAGCACCTCCAGAGTACGTCGCCCGGTATGAAAGACTTTTGTGACGCCCTCTAACGCCAATTTAGGAGAGAGGTTTGGGACAACCATTTCGTAATCGCCTTTATCGGTCAAACTTTCTCACGCATACAAAAAGTCGCTATCCTCTGGAGAGAAAAGACAGCGACCTGAAAAGCGTAATAGAGAGAGACCAGGCCGATGCCGCTTCCCTCCGCTGGTATGATCCAGATCAGGTTCTCACAAGGGTTTGCAATTCGTTTAGAGAATCGCCTCTCAGCCGTTTAGCGGCACCCCTAGCAGCAACGTATGTATTCAATTTGCTTGTACATTACCCCGTAAGATACATAGATGTCAATGTTGGAATGCAGCATAAGCCAGAGAATTTGTGCTTTCCTCAAAAAAGAGGGAAAGAAAATTACCAAATGTTTTAACGGCACAACCTGAAATAGTAAGAATAGGCAAGAGAATCAGCTATATCTGTATAATTCTACTTACCGATGTGTTATACTGACATTCATACAAGCAACAAGGCATGCAAAAATTACATAGGCTTGAGATAGGATCTCTTACGGGACCATCCGACAAAGAAAGCAAAAGGGAGAGGCGAAAAGTAGAGGTAAAGAGTAAGGAGTATCGAAGAAATGGACGCGTTTCCAGCATCTTATTTTACGAGATCAGTGACCACGAATGGGGATGCATCTCTATCATTCAAGCCAGCACCGCCGCCGTTAAAAGAGAATATATTCCAGAGATTATGGAACTGGTGGGCAGCAGTCACAGGTCCGCGCAAAGATAGCTTCAAGAGAGACATCTTTGCGCAGGAGCGGCTACGGCATGCACGGCTAGTGAGTGCCTTGTTAATACTCATCGTCATCGTAGTAGCGTTACTCATTCCCAGTGTTTATCCATCATCGCCCTCAATCTGGATACCAATCATTATTTTATCACTAGGGGGGATAGTCGTAGCATTCTGCAACCGAGCAGGATATATAGAATTGAGTTCAATTCTCTATGTATTACTCATAGATGTGGCGTTGACAGGCTTTTTCTATTTCAAACCTATACCTGCGCTGAACAGCACAAACATGACAGCGTTTGATCTCTTCATTCTCACCGTACTGGTAGGTGGGGTCATTTTACCAAAAGCCTTCATACCAGCGACAGGCATTCTACAAATCCTCCTCATCGTCATGATCTTTTTCCTGCGTCCACACGACGCCAGCATGAGCGAATTGATTCAGATTGCGGGGAACGCCTATGTTGCACTAATGCCAACGCTCGTGCTCCACCTGGTCGGTACAACGCTTGCCTGGTTGCATGCATGGAGTGTTGATCGGGCGCTTATCCGTGCCAGCCAGGCAGAAGAGCTGGCGCAGGCGCGAGCCGAATTAAGCCAGCAAGCATCCCTGATAGCGAATCAGAAGCAACGACTTGAAGAGGGAATCATGTCCATTCTAGAGACCCATAGGCAAGTTGCAGGGGGAAATTTGGCAGCGAGGGCCCCAGTGCAGGAAGACCATGAATTATGGCAAATCGGGCACTCCCTGAATTTTCTGCTCATGCGCCTTCAACAGCAAGCCCAGGACCAGCATACTCTCCAAGTCACCTATCAAGAGATCGAGCAATGCCTTCAGATGTTAGATACAGCGAGACCAGGAACGCGGCCATTGCTTCCGCCCTGCCGTACACCTTTAGGACAACGTTTGCGTATCGCCTTATGGCGATAAACACAATCAAAATCCGTCATAAGGCACAATAAGTTTTCACCATCACCACATATCCAGGCTAAACGTTTGCGGCCAAGAAGAAAAAAAGGACGTTTCCTTTTTTTCTTCTTGGTGTTGCTAAACTACGAGAGGAGATGAATCAGGGCAGGGACAAGACGAGCTGCATCAGGAGTACCCCAGCCGGTAGCAGCGTCCCAGCCTGGGCGAGCCGCATAGCCGAGCTGTGAGCCAAAGCCGTTACCCCCATGAGTGATATCGTGATAGACATCGCGCGTACAGGTACAACGACCAAGCTTATAGAGGGCATCGTTCAAGAAACCGAGAGGATGACCGGCTTTCTGATTGGCAATTGCAACGATACCAGCCCATTGAGGGGCACCTTCACTTGTACCACCGATGTCATAATATCCTGCTTGCTTCTGCCCATAGAAGCTCAAGTAGATCAGGATACTAGTAGTGGTATTGGCATTATAGGCGACATCAGGGACGCCGCGATAGCCATTTAAGAGACCAGAGAGGTCCGGAGAGTTCAAGGCAGATACTTGATATGCGGGTCTGGCAAAATACTGGCTAACGCCGCCGCCGCTGGCCTCGCTATGGCTATCATTCCAGACCGATTCTGAGATGTAATGACCACTGGTATCAGCATAGAGACTTGTGCCGCCAATGGCAGTCACCCAGGGAGATGAGGCGGGAAAGAGCACCGTTGGGAAGGGATAAATTTTTTGTTGCACATCTGGATTAAGAACGCCTGCATCGCCCGATGAAGCAAGAAATGTCACATGCTGGCGGGCTGCGGCCTGATAGAAACGCGTATAGTTATTTAAGACCTCTTTTCCAGCGGGAGTAAAAAGAGTATTCTCCGTTGCCCCCCAACTTTGGGAGATAATCGAGCCGAGATGGTGACTGAGTGCATATTGCTCTAATTTTAAAAATTCGGGCATCCCCTGAACGCCTTCGGTCTCCGAGACCGGGCTGGTCAGCACGACAATACTGGCTCTGGGAGCAATTGCGTGCGCCCATTCGACATCCAGCGTCGTTTCAAAAGCCCAGCCAGTCTGGTCAGCATTTGCAGAATTGAAGGGAACTATACCCAGAGGAGCATAGATTTGCAAAGAAGGCGGATCGGGCAAACCGTAGCCCTGATCGAAGGTATAGAGATCGTGCGCGAGGGTTGGGCTGCCAAATGAATCGATGATCGTAATCGTTTGGCCAGCGCCATCATAACCGGCAGCAAGCAGAGGATTGAGATCATAGGCAGTCCGTATCTCCTGTGGACTGTAACACGGGATGTGAGTTTTTTGACGACAGACAGCGTCCGTAGGGGGAAGCATCTTTTGTGAGAGCAAGTGATAGGAGTGGCCATTTGGGCGAGCCAACATAGCGCTCTGAGCTGGCTGTAGTAACGCTTCTTGCATATGAGCGCCAGAGAGAGGCATAAAACCTACAAGCAGCAGTACTGTAAGCAAAGGAAGAGCGAGTTGCTGCTGAAGCTTAGAGACAACACGATATTTCATAAAATAACAGGTCCTTTCTGCCATCAGGAATAAGCGCAGAGAGGCTGGATGATAAAGAAGAGGGAGGGAAAGGAGCCACACCTGCACAGAAGCAACACTATCCATCCACATCCCAGCCTTGCAGGTACACAACCGAAAGAGCATTTCCACTCAACATTACAATAGCACGAAAGCAGGGCTGCGTCAAACAAATACATTCAACGTTATAAATATATAGAGCATGTTACCCCACACCATATTGAACAGCCTATTGTCCGAGGTTTCGCTCAACAGAGAAAACGGAAGTTTGTGCTTTCAGCTCTCGCGATGTTGATTCTGCTTGTGATTGGGAGTAGCGGCGTTTTCTATTTTAGCAGTTTTAATTATCTACAACGTCAGGGGCTTTTGCAGACAGGCGAGCATAATCCGTATGGGGACCACACGGGGACACTCGTGCTCAACGATCCATTACGAGACAATAGCAATGGCTATTCCTGGTCTGATGGGAGCGATCAAAACGGAAGTTGCCAGTTTACCGCAGAAGTATACCGTATACAAACAAACGTAAATAACATTTGGAAAGGCTGTGATGCAAGCCCTTCTTTCAATAATTTCACGTATGAAGTACAAATGAGCATCAATCATGGGCGATATGGAGGGGTTCTTTTTGGGGGAAATATGGTCCATGACAGGAGCTATTATTTACGTATTAGTAGCAATGGTTTCTGCAATTTGTTTGTCTATCATGGCAATATAACAGGTAATCTTTTATTCAGCACCGATGGATCAATCAGATTCCACAGTTTGCCGCAATTCATACAGGAACAGGAGCAACCAATCTAGTTGCTGTAAGCCTTTTAAATGGCATAATCACTGTCTACATCAATCATCAACAAGTAACGCAAGTAAAGGATAATTCAATTGGGCGAGGGCAAATAGGGGTTGTGGCTGAGTCTGATGGTCAGATGACAGAGGTTGATTTTAGTAATGCGAAAGTATGGGAATAGTGCATTTCCATACTTATTTTGTAAAGGAGGTATATACGGCAAGAAAATGGTCGGTCAATAGGAGATGGTCAGGCCACATATGATTTAGATCAGAAGAAAGCTTAAAGAAGAGACAATCAAGGTAAGAAATGGAGCAAGAGTGCTCATTCCTCCCCATCATCCCTCCGTAACATAGTAGAAATCAGTACCAGGTACCTCTAATTTATAGAGAGGTACATTCACTACACCTTGTATATTTGCTACTACAGATAAAAGGAAGATCTATCTTTAAGAAAGATGCAATAATCTTTTTTATGCTATTCCACAAATGAAGACTAGATATATAGATTACTTCAAATAATTCAGGTAAAATAAGAGTATGCCATTTGGATGAGTGAAGTTATGTGAAGGAGGGTAAAGCTTATGGCTCTGGTAGGACTACAACTAGGTCGCTATACTATTGAAGATTTGTTAGGAGTTGGGGGGATGGCGGAGGTCTACCAGGCAGAAGATAGGCATATTCGACGCAAAGTTGCACTAAAAGTTGTATGCCATGAACTTACGGTCTATCCAAATAAAGAAAGTCAGCAAGAAGCCGAGCGCCTCTTTCGACGTGAGATTCGAGCCATTGCCAATCTCGATCACCCATATATATTGCCCCTTTATGATTATGGTGAAGAGACGATCAACGAGATCATTTATGTGTATATGACAATGCCCCTCCGCACCGAAGGATCACTGACACAATGGCTACGTCAGAGAAAGGAGAGAGGGAGCCAATTACAAGGAGAAGAGATTGTAACGCTGGTACGGCAGGCAGCGAGAGCACTCTTTTATGCCCATCATCACAACATTGTGCATCAGGACGTAAAGCCACAAAACTTCTTGATACGCGCCAATGAGGAGACGCCTCAGTTACCAGATATTCAACTTGCCGACTTTGGTATCGCTCGCCTCGTCAGTGCCACAGTCAACAATACGCAGGCAACACGAGGCACGCCCAGCTATATGGCACCGGAGCAATGGAACGGAGAACCAGTCCCAGCAACCGATCAATATGCCCTGGCCTGCATGAGTTATCAGCTCATTACCGGAGACCTACCATTTAATGGGCGGCAAGAAAAGCTTATGTACCAGCACTTTCACGCCCCAGTTCCATCAGTTCGAGCACTACGACCAGACCTCCCTGCAAAAGTTGACGAAGTTCTTTTACAGGCTCTTGCCAAGAAGTCAGAAGAGCGCTTTCCCGACATTCTCACATTCGCCACTGAGCTGCAACAAGCGCTGGGTGTTTATAACATGAATCAAATATTTTCCTTAGAAAGAGCAATGGCCCTCCCTTTCATCCCTTCTCTGCACAAAACCCTTCACCCTGGGAATGGCAAAGAGATTTCAGAGCAGAAGGTATTACGCGCAACGCTGGCAATTAGTGAGGAAGAAGCTAGCACAGGTGTGCAACGTACACTCACCCTCCCAGGAGGAAGCAAAGCCAGCGTAAACGTGCCACCCGGTGTAAAAGAAGGGCAGATTATCCGGATAGGAAAGCTGGGAGAGATGCATAGACGAGCTACATGTTATAATTACAATTAAGCATTCAGAAGCAAGACATCAGATAAGCTAATAAGTGGAGTAGCTCACAGCATACAGGTGACACTGATGGTATACTTGCTAAAGCAGAGTATTCTTCTGAAAGAAAAAGCGGAGGTTGGATGCCATTAGACGGGATGCAGCTGGGGCGGTATCGCTTGTTGCGCCAATTGGGGAGCGGAGGCATGGGCGAGGTCTACCTGGCGGAAGATACACGCATCAATCGACAGGTGGCAGTCAAAATTGTGCGCAGTGAATTGACCCCCTATCCGGATGAGCATACAAAAGAAGACGCGGAACGCCTTTTTGAGCGCGAGATGAAAGCGGTCAGTCGGTTGGACCATCCGCGCATTCTTCCCCTATACGATTATGGCGAAGAGGTTAGCGGCGGACACACTATGACGTATATGGTCATGCCGTATCGTGCTGATGGGTCATTGGTCGATTGGTTACGTCTGCACACTGGGTCACGCCTGAATCCAGAGGAGGTAGCGGCGCTGATTAAACAGGCGGCGGAGGCGCTGCAACATGCCCATGATCGGCAGCTTGTACACCAGGATGTCAAACCCTCAAATTTTCTCGTGCATAACACCACACCTCAAACCCAGGTTCCTCATCTATTGCTGGCGGATTTCGGCATTGCCAAGTCTACGATGAACACCTCTTCAATGAGCCAGAGTGTACGCGGGACGCCGACGTATATGGCTCCGGAACAGTGGGAAGGGCATCCTGTAGCGGCAACAGATCAATATGCGTTAGCAGTGATGGCCTATCTGCTTTTAACTGGTACAGTCCCATTTCAGGGTGGTCCTGGGCAGGTGATGCGGCAACACTATATGAATCAGCCAGTGCCACCGAGTCAGATTAATGGACGCGTGCCGCCCGCACTTGATGCAGTAATGCTTCGCGCTTTGGCAAAAAAGCCGGAAGAGCGCTATCCTTCTATCCTCGAATTTGCACGGCAGTTTCAGCAAGCAGCACAGCAGAGACAGCAGGATCTACATGCCACTCTAGCAATCAGCCGTGAAGAGGCGGCACGAGGCACAGTGCGTACACTTACGCTACCTGGACGTCGCCAGATACTGGTCACTGTACCAGCATATACGCCAAACGGGCAGATTCTGCGGCTGGAAGGGCAGGGCGAGGTGGCATACGAGGGCGGACCACGCAGTACGCTTTTGCTCACGATTGCGGTTACAGAAGAGAGCGGTTCACAACGTTTTCAGAATCCATATAGCAATGAACCAACCGCATCTTCACAGGTGAGTCAACAGATGATACCGATACAACCGGCTACCTCTCTCCCAAATTATCGTGAATATACACCTCCCCCCCGCCACCCCCACAACGCTACGACGAAACAATTCCTTCTGGAGATCACTTCAAACAGAAACAAGAAAAAACACATTCTAAGCGGGGCATAGCCGGGCTGGTGCTTCTCCTCATAATCCTGGTAGTTCTGGCTGGCTCCGGCGTATTTGCCTATACCAATTACACGACACAGGGGCATGTTCAGGCCACACAGGTAGCAATCAATGCAGCAAGGGCCACGAGCAGTGCAGTAAGCGCCAGAGCCAGCGCCAGTGCGTTAGCGGCGGTAGGGGCAACGGCAACCAGCAGTGCGCTCAATACCAATCCCTATGTTTCTGGCACAAGCAAGCTTATTATTAATGATCCACTCAGCAAGGCCTCGTCAACATGGCAGGTAGACACACATGACACCCTCGGCGGCTCATGCGTCTTCACCAACAACACGTATCAGGTAGGTGAGACCCAGAAAAGCTATTTCCGCATCTGTAAAGTTCGCTCCACGGATGTCAGCGACTTTGTTTTTGAAGTTCATATGCAGATTCTCAGCGGAAACTGTGGTGGAATACTCTTTCGACAACAGAGTAGTGGACAGTATTATCTCTATCGCGTCTGCCAGGACGGTAACTACGGTCTGACGCGCTATGTGGACAACACCGGGCAAACTTCGGTCTCCATGCGTTACACAACCTCAAGCGCAATCCATAAAGGGCAACAGGAAAACGTGATTGCAGTCGTTGCGCAAGGAACGCGCATTCATCTCTATGTCAACAACGTGGATATAGACGATTTTGACGATAACAACTATCTACATGGGCAGCTTGGGCTGATCGCGGATTATAGCAATGCGCCAGTAGTGGTTGCCTATACCAATGCGCGGGTATGGAATCTGGTGGTTTGAAGGTTCCTCGAAGTTGGAGCCTTTCACTTGGACACATTTTCCAGGATGGGTGAAAGCGCACGGCGAGACCACGTGTATGGATTACCAGCATTATTACCCTGGTTCGGCCAGGACATCGTAGCCATGAAAAAACCGTCTACACAAAGGCCAAAGTGGTTCCTGAGAGTTATGATGTCCTGACCGAGGTTGGGTGACGAGATGGGTAATCCATACACCACGTTTCGCTCCGTATCTGCGGGGCGAGGTGGGTGGTAGGCGAGACGGTCCGAGACCCCCGCAGGGGGCACGGTCAACAGCCGACCCTACGCTCCTCTGTAGGGCGAAAGGGGGTCTACCCAACCCGGTTCCGCCTCTATAAGGAGATAAGTATGGAGACGAAAAGATGGTATTCTCAGCGTCTTGGGATAATTGCTGATGAGCAATTTCAGGCAGCTCTTGAGCGTTTTGATCTGGGGCAATTTATTCAGGCGGAAGCGATTCCCTTTGGGAACTTTGGGCAAAATGTTTTTTTAAGCAGCAGCACGGGAGAGTATGTGCTGCGGGGACAGCCGCATTATTGGTGGCAGTTTCCGACTGAGCAATTTTTTACACGCCAGTTGGCCGAACGGACACACGTTCCTGTACCGTGGCCTTACCTGCTTGATCCCGGCTCAGAGATCTTTGGCTGGAGCTTTGCTATTATGCCACGTATGGCGGGTCTGCAATTAGCTGATCCTGAGGTAAAAAGGCAGCTTGCGCCGGCAGATAGACGAGGGATTGCACAAGCATTGGGCGAGAACCTGGCATCTATGCAGGAAGCGACATGGCCGATTGCAGGGCAATACAATCCTGCGACAGGCACCGTTGAACCATTTGGGGCGATACAAGAACGAGCTGATGGGTTAGATAGCCAGAAAACAGCCACGATTATCTCTTACAGTGAGCGGGTAAAAATACAACTTCGTCAGCGCCTCGCAGGTGCACAAGAATGTAATAAGCGTGCGACGACGGCAGGAGATATTGCCTGGGTGGAGGAGTTGATCGCAGATGCCGGAGATGCGCTTAATGATATGTTTGAGCCGTGCCTGCTGATGGAAGACTATAAAGAGGGCAATCTGGTGGTTACGAAAGTGGGGGAGAGATGGCAGGTAAGCGGCGTCTTTGATCTAATGTCGGCCTCATTTTGGGGATGGAGAGGCGGATCTCTCGCGTCCGATTGCAGAGTATCTTAACGAAGATGCCCAGTTGGCGTATGAACTCTTCGCAGCTTATAAAAGGCAAAAAACGTTGCGTCCAGGTTTTGCCAGACGTTTCCCCATTTATATGTTGCTGGATCGAGCTATTCTCTGGGAATTTTTTCAACGGCAAGATATGCGCTGGTGGGATGAAGACTGGACATTTCGGGATTGGGCCAGCCAGTATATCTCTCCTGATGTCATCATTAAACAACTTTAATGCTAGTGAGCAGTAAAGCATTGCGTTCATCGAGCTATTAGAGAAAAAGGCCTCTCGCTTTAAAACGAGAGGCCTTTCCTTCTGGTTTAGTGGATAAAAGTGAGGAGATGCGTCGCAGCGGGAGCGGCGGCATCGATGATAAACTGGGCAAAGAAGGTCAGCACGATCAGAGCGGCAGCAGCCAGAGCGATAGAGGTATTCAGACTCAGCGGTGCCACCAGGCGATCATTTTTGACAGGAGCATCAAAGTACATAGCTTTGACGATCGTCCATAATAGACAAGCGAGACGACGCTATTCAGCAGGGCAATAATCACCAGCCAGTGCTGACCGAGCGACCAGGCAGCACGTAAAAATCAACACCTTGCTGAAGAAGCCAGCGACCGGCGGAATACCGGCCAGCGAGAGTAGACATAGTGCAGTTCCAGCACTCAAGAGAGGGGCGCGGCGCGCACAGCCCACGGAAATCCTCGACTCTCACCACCGGTCAGATTCGCCAGAGCAATAATGCCAGAGAAGGCACCTAGGTTTGTGACAACATACACCAGAATGAAGAACAACACAGCAGTATTGCCATCCGGCTTCTGAGATGGCAAGCCTGGCAACGAAACCAACGATGATGTAGCCCGCCTGTGCAATACTAGAATAGGCCATCAGGCGCTTCACATTGGTCTGCACAGCAGCCACCAAATTACCATAGGTCATCGTCAAGACAGCAACAACCGAGACAACGACGATGAGCGAGGAGAGATCAACCTGCCAGAGGCCACCAAACATAAAGACGCGAATCAAGGCAGCGAAACCTGCGGCCTTTGAGCCAACCGAGAAGAAAGCCGTCGCGGGCGTCGGTGCACCCTCGTAGATATCGGGGGCCCACATATGGAAAGGGACCGCCGAAATCTTAAAGCCGAAACCAGCAATGATCAGGACATCGGCAATCAAGACCATCAGATTGCCATTGCAATCTGCTTAAAGGATGTGCGATACCGACCAGATCGGTTGTGCCGGTCAGGCCATAGAGAAGCGCAAAACCGTAGAGCAAAATCGCCGAAGACATAGCACCAAGCAAGACATACTTCACCGCCGCTTCAGCCGATCTCTCACTTGTACGGATCAGGCCCGCCATCACATAGAGCGGGATGCTGGTCAACTCCAGAGAGATATAGATAGAGATCAGCTCGCCCGTGCTAGCCATAAACATCATCCCCACGACAGAGAAAAGCATCAGCGCATAGAACTCGCCATCCGCCTTGACATACTTTCCCACATAATTATAGGAAGCCAGGACCATCACAGCGGCGATAATCAAGAAGATAATATCGAAGAAGAGCGAATACTGGTCTACCACAAACATGCCAAAGAACGCACGCTGAGGGACCGTAATAGTCAAAGCCTGTGCAATCGCAAACCCGCAGGCACAATCAGACCGACCATAGCCACAATAGCAATAACGATGCGGCGTTTGACAAAGAGGTCAACCACCATCACCACCAGAGCCAGTAGCGCAAGCGTCATTTCTGGTGCCAGCAGGTACAGATCAGACACTTGAAAGCCCATTTTATAAACTCCTTAACTTCACCTGAGAGATCGTAAGGGTCCAGATAGGTCATCCGTAAGGGGCGGGATAAACCCTACCCCTTACGGATGACCGCAAGGTGCCCTATGGAACAAGCGCCTTAGCCGTGTCAAGCAGGTGAGTCAGGCTAGGTGTAATCACACTAATCAATGGCGCAGGATAGATACCAACAAACAGATCAGCCACCCAACGCAAACAGCGGAATCAGCTCACGGGCAGAGGCATCCGGAAACCAGTTCCATTTTGGGTTGAATGGACCGAAGAAGACGCGCTTCAGCATCCAGAGCAGGTAAGCCGCCGTCAGGATCATCGTAAAGACGGCCACGATAGTAAAGATCGGCCAGATGCGGATAGCTACTAGTAAAGACCATGTACTCCGCGACGAAACCAGCCAGGCCAGGCAGACCGAGCGAAGCCATCGCGGCAAACGTAAAGAGCGTGCCAAGCATCGGCATACGCTTAGCGACACCACCGAAGACAGCAATCTCACGGGTATGGGCCTGATCGTAGATCACACCGACACAGAAGAAGAGCATACCCGTAATAATACCGTGGCTGAACATCTGAATCGTCGCCCCGGTCAGCGCAGCCTGGCGGAACGCCATAGCCACCACCCTGAAGACATTGCCGCACCAGCGCGCCGCACACCCAGCAGCACAATACCCATATGGCTCACACTCGAATAAGCAATCAGCTTCTTCATATCCGTCTGGACCAGACAGATAGCAGCGCCATAGAGAATATTAATCACCGCCAGCGCCACCAGCCAATCAGGAACTCATAGACACCGAGAGGGAAAAGATTAAAGCAGATACGGATCAGACCATAAGCGCCCATCTTCAGCAGGATACCAGCCAAGGATTACACTCACCTCAGTTGGAGCATCCGTGTGGGCATCGGGCAGCCAGGTATGGAACGGGAACATCGGAATCTTCACCGCGAAAGCCACAAAGATCAGCAGGAAGATCAGCAATTGAGACTCGACCTGAACACCCAGGAACGAGATCGTATCATTGAACATATGAGACGTCTGAGAGAAGTACTGCATACTCGCCGTAGGAAGACCACCCTTGCTCACATTCAGGAAGTAGAGCAGGATAATACCTGCCAGCATAAAGATACTACCGAAGAACGTGTAGAGCAGGAACTTCCAGGCGGAATAGACACGGCCAGGCATGCCATGTTTGATCTGATTATTGCCCCAGACACCGATCAGCAGGAACATCGGAGCCAGTTCGACCTCCCAGAACAGGAAGAAAAGAAACAGGTCCAGCGCCATAAAGACACCCATCACACCAGCTTCGAGCAAGAGAAGCAGAGCCATATATTCTTTGACCCGCTCTTTCTCCCAGCCACCAATCATTGCCAGCATCGTCAGCAAGGCATTCAGCACCACCATCGGCAGGCTCAAGCCATCGACGCCGACAAAGTAGTGAATAACCAGCTTCACACTCCCTGCATTAAAATTAATCCAGGGAGCGTCATAAGAATCTTTCAAATCACCGAGGCTACCAAAGCCACCGGGCAGCAGGCGAAAGAAAACCACAAGAGACAGCGCAAAACCAGCAGCAGAGAATACCAGAGCAACCCAACGCGCCGTCTTTACTGGAGTAGCATAGACTACCAGCGCAACAATTGCCGGTAGAAAGATAATCCAGGTGAGATCACTGGAGAATATCGACATGATTCTCTATATCCTCTCGTTCTCGTAAAGATCAGCACAAAGACAAGCACAGCCAACACCGCAACACCACCAAAGAAGCCAATCATGTACGACTGCACGCGACCCGTCTCAACACGGCGCAGATCGCTACCAGAGATATTGACCAGGCGAGCAACACCATTGACAATACCATCAACAACATAGGCATCGAAGGCCTGAGCAAGATGCGCGAGACCCAGCACGCATATTTAATCAGCCAATTGTACAGATCATCAATGTACTAGCGGTTGAACAGGAATTTATGGAGAAAACGCAGCAAAGCATTTCCCTGCACCACAGCATTTAAGCTTGCCGGATCGACACGGCTATACAAGAACCAGGCCACAGCCCAGGCCCACCAGGGCAACCACGACGCCGATCCAGGTATCGACACTGGTCAGCACAGTCAGAATATTAAGTGGAGCGAGCCCAGGAGTCACATAGCTAAAGAAGCCAGTCCAGTAACCAGCGAAGATCGCAAAGACCGCCAGAATCATCAGCGGAATCGTCATCGTCCAGAGGGACTCATGGGGATCACCAACGCCGCGATACGTACCACCCCAGAGGCCACCAAACTTGCCATCTCTGCCACCGAAGGCCAGAATAAAGGCACGCAGCATATAGAAAGCAGTCAAGCCAGCCGTTAGCCAGCGTAGAGCATAGATCACAGGATATCGCCCTTCTCAAGAGTCAGGCCAATAATATTATCTTTACTATAGAAGCCAGAGAGGAAAGGGAAGCCAGAGATTGCCAGCGTAGCGATCAACCAGGTAACCGCGGTAATCGGCATGCGCGAGTGCCAGGCCACCCATCAGGCGCATATCCTGCATCTCCTTGTGGGTCGCATGGTGCAGCGCATCGATGACACTACCGGCACCCAGGAAGAGCAGAGCTTTGAAGAAAGCGTGGGTAAAGAGGTGGAACATACCAGGGCCAACGCCATATTCCGCGCCACCCACGCCCAGGCCGACAAACATATAGCCGAGCTGGCTGATCGTCGAGAAGGCCAGCACACGCTTGAAGTCCGTTGGACCAGAGCAATGGTCGCGGCGAAGAAAGCCGTGAATACGCACCAATCCAGGCGACAACCGCGAGAGCAGCGGGATCAGCAGCCAGCGAAGAGCGGAAAGGTACGAGCGACCATATACACACCGGCAGCAACCATCGTCGCCGCATGGATCAGAGCGCTGACAGGTGTTGGGCCTTCCATAGCGGATGGCAGCCAGATGTGCAGAGGGAACTGCGCCGATTTACCGATAGCGCCACAGAAGATCAGCATCATCGCGACCGTCAGCGCGTCTTGTCCATACTGCGGCGCGGCCTTGAAGACTGTCGCGAAATCGAAATGAGCCGGTTGACGAAAAGCATCATAATACCGATGATGAAGCCAACGTCACCGATACGGTTCATAATGAAAGCCTGCACTGACGCGCTGGCAGGAGAAGGGCGCTGCTCATCTGGTTTGGCACGTTTATTAATCCAGAAACCGATCAGCAGATAGGAACTCAGACCGACCAGTTCCCAACCAATGAAGATCACCAGGAAGTTCTGCGCGAAAACAATCACCAGCATAGAGAAAGCGAAAAGCGACAGATAAGCATAGAAACGCGCATAGCCAGCGGAGTTCTCCATATAACCTTGTGAATAAATCTGTACAAGGAGCGAGACCGAAGTAACCACCACCATCATCGCAATCGCCAGACGGTCCAGGTGGAAGGCAATAGTATAATCGATACCAGCGCCAAATTCACCCAACTATAAGAAAAGACAGTTATCCCCTGAGCGGGAAAAGAAGAGGGAGACAAGCTAGAGAACAGCAAAACCCAGGAATAGAGACAGGCCAGAGCCATAATTACAATAGCGACATAAGCGCTCGCTTTGGCCCAGATGTCAGGCTAGGGACCTTAGGATCATCATCATCATCCTGACCATGCTCGCCTTGATCGTCGCCATGAGCGCCATGAGCTTCGACCTCGCGGGAAGCCTCATGAGAATCATCACTTCCATGAACATCAGCGCCCCCACGAGGATCGCCATGTCCGGTAGGAGTCGCAACACGAGGGCGGCTCAACATATCACCCATGCGTGTTCCGAAAATAATGATCGCGAAAGCCAGAAGCGGAGCGAGCAGTATCAGTCCGGAATAGGTATATAACATAATACACTGTGCGTCCAGTCATGCTTGAGGCAACACAAACGCACATCTCCTTTCTCGGAAAACCTGGACTGAATGATTAAAACTTCAGCATATCGATCTCACCAACATCGACTGTGTTTCGTTTGCGATAGATTGAGATAATCATAGCGAGCGCCACCGATGCCTCCGCAGCAGCCACAGTGATGATAAAGATAGCAAAGATCTGACCAGTCAACAAGCCATAGTATGGACTATGAGGGACACCAGGGACAGAAGCCTTCACCTGATTAAAGGCAGAAAAAGCAACCAGAGTTATATTGACGGCATTTAACATAATCTCGATACCCATCAATACGGCAATAGCGCTACGCTTAGAAATGGCACCATAGAGGCCGACGCAAAAGAGCACAGCGCCGAGGATCAAAAAATGATTAAGCGTGAGCATCGCAATTAATCCTCCCGGCCAATGACAATTGCTCCGACGATAGCGACGAGAAGAACCAGGGAAGCAATTTCAAAGGGCAGAACATAGCTATAGGAGCTGGGGCTGTACAACAGTTGGCCGATACGAACCACATTATCGATACCAGACGGCAACTGACTGACGCCATTCGTCACAGTATTCTTAATCGCCATCTGACTCGTCGTCGCGGCATAGATTACCGTAGCGCCAAGCAAAGTAGAGATAATCACCGCAATCCACCAGAGGCGATTCGTCGGATTCGTACGAGACAGGCCAGCGATACGCGTCAGCATCAGCGCAAAGAGGATAAGAATAGTCACCGCACCGGCATAGATAAGAATCTGAACAATAGCGATAAATTCGGCGTTCAGGAGCACATAGATACCTGCGGCGAGGGCAAAAACCATCACCAGAGCCAGAGCGCTATGCACGATATTGCGGAGACTTACCACCATCACAGCCGCGACAGTCAGAAGAACGGCAATGATCCAAAATATGAGGGTGGCTAAATCCATAAAAAAACTCCCTCCAAATGATATTGTATCATTCACGACACGAAGTACATTCTCGGTATCGTGGGAATAACAAGAAAGCATCTCAGATCAGATCCACACGACACTCTCTCAGAAAACGTATAGTCCCATTGGATTCTAGCAAAAGCTTGGACCTGTGACAAGGGCTATTTTGACCAGGGGAATGTCCCCCAGGCAAGTCTGTTCTTTGCTCATCACGAACCAACTCCAGACATATCCCAGAACGTATTCGAGAGAAAGCGGCTCTCTATGCAACGCAAACGGGTTCAGATACGTTCTAGCAGCAAGAGTAAAAGAGCAGTAAGCAAAGATAGCTAGAAAGGATAATCTTCCCCTGACCTACTACCTACTACACGTGCGAAGCTTACAGAGCGTCACAAACCTATGCTATAATTTTCTCAAAAGACTTTTTTATTCTAACTTTATTATAGATAAGGCGTGGGAGAGGCAGGCATGAGTGTAACACAAATGACCCCAAAGCAGCAAGGAACCGAGCCATTGCGCTGCAACCGCTGCAATACAGCGTTACCACGAGAGGCAACCTTTTGTGGACACTGCGGAGAGCGCGTTCATAAACAGGGTGACGCGACCTCCTCCCCAAACAATACAACGATTGAAGAGCGGTATGCTATCAGCAAGGCAGTACGCAGCAGTGCCAAAGGGCAGAATGCCCAGAGAGCGCAGATCTTACAGCTCTCATATGCGCTTGACACCCAGCAACAGCGGCAGGTGCTCATACGCGACATCGACATCAGCAGTTTACCAGAAGAAGAGCGGGCAAAAGCGATAGAAGTAGCGCAAAACGAGTATGACCTGTTGCGGCATCAAAAGCAGATAGAGATTACTCCAGTCATTGATCTCCATTATTATGAAGGTCATATTTACACAATTGCAAGCTGGCCACAGAGCCGGAAGCGAGAGGCAGGAAAAGAGCAGAGAGCAACCCTACAGGATCTGCTCCAGAGCGGGAAGGGTCTTCCGGACGAAGAAGTCACCTTCACCTGGGCCTATCGCATCTGCAAAGTGCTTCAGCAGCTACACACACACAACATCATAGTTGGAAATCTCGATCCACAAACGCTGGCAATGAGCAGCAACGATTACGATGGCTGGCCCCATCTTATGCTTTCCTGGTTACCAGAAGAGATGCGCACACTTCTGCAAGAGCGAGGAATCCAGGTCAATGTCAGCAGCAAACATTTTAGCGCCCCTGAAGTTTTCCGAGAGCAGGCGGAAGCACGTTCTGATATCTACAGTGTAGGAGCGCTGCTGTATCTTCTGCTCAGCGGAAGTGTACCTGCTGCCAGTTCACAAAGTAACCCTGCGGGTATACGTCCACTTCGTGAACTGGCATCCAACATCAGTAGCGACATAAATGCAACAGTCATGCAGGCTCTTGCCAGTAATCCGGCAGAGCGCTTCCAGAGTACAGAAGAATTTGCAGAGATTCTGCTTGGGCTTTGCTCAAGTACCAAAACAATTAACCCGGTCCAGCATCTACCAATACAAAGTGAACAAGAAACCAGCCAACAACCAAATGAAGAGGCAGATGCAGTAACCGTCAAAGTCACGCCGCTTCAGGTACAGCAGGCGCAGTGGTATCTCTCACAACTGGCATCCTGAGACCAAAACGAGAGAGCAGGAAGAGGGTCAGACTTCCTCATCTCAGGAAGAGACGCAGACGAGAAATGAGCAACACACGACAGAGAATAGAGAGCTCAGCAACGCACCAACAACAGCATTTCCCGTTTTGTCCCAGACATCATCAGAAGAAGAGCAGGGGGCAGCGCAATTCTTCAACAATTTTCGTCAGCAGATCAGTAGCAAGCTACCGGCACTCAGAAATAAATTGCCAGCCATACCAGCCAATCTGCAAGCACGTTTCTCTAGCGCTGCGCATTCCAGCCTATATCCAGGCAGGCAGCAATACAGAGAACAAGCAAGCAACTGGCTCAAGCGTTTACAGCACTTCATCTTTGGAGAGCAACACTATAACATAGCCGCGGCAGCAATTATTGAGGCACCATTACCGAATTCAGCCAAACCAGGGCTATACGCTGCGTATTCATCTGATGGGACGGGACGCATTGACTGAGTCAGGAAACGGGAATAGTGGGATAAGCGGGCTAGTCAGCGGAGAGAAAGTGCATATTGAGGTCCGCTCCGCCCTTTATCAGAACTTCGCGTATATTGTGCAGCAGGCCGATGTCGAGATTCCACATACAGGGTACGCGCGCAGAGGTCACCATGCCGATGCAGCCATTAACAGAGGGACCAAGTGGGCGGCGTGAGCGGTTACACATCTTGTTTAGCGACATCATGCGCAGACCACTCTACGAACGTCCCTTTGTGTTAGAGGTGTACATCTCCCATATCGTCCAGAGTGGACAAGAAGGGCATAACGCATTAACAATACCGGTTTAAGGAGACTATTCTTAAACCGGTCGGTCCAGGCAGAGCAGTCTCATGAGCCAAAGAGAAAAACCGTGCCGCCCATCATACAATAGAGCAGAATAAGCAAAAGGCCCTCAAACCAGACCAGTTCGCCATCCTTCGTAATCTCGCTAAAAAGAAAGGTAGTAAGAGCAAGGACAGCCAGTTCAATCAGGCTAAAGACCAGATCCAGCCTCTTCATAGTGAAGAGGCTCACAAGAACGAGGAGAGGGGCAACCAGCAGAGCGATCTGAATCGAAGAGCCAGCAGAAGCCGCCAACACCATACCCATCCGCTTCTCCAAAGACATCGAAATCGTATTGAAGTATTCGGGGAGGCCGCCAATCAGAGGTAGAAAGACCAGGCCGACAAAAGCCGGACTCCAGCCCAACGTCTGCGTAACAGGTTCAATTGCCCCTACCAGAATCTCTGACAACACCGCCACGCCAGCCGTCGCCCCTGCAAGCAACAGCAGTCCCTGCCAGAGAGGGCGCTTCTTCTCTACAGCCTGAGGTAGTTTCGGTTCGACAAGAGCGGAAGAGACGGGAGTTCCCGTGAGAGCAGCCACGACAGGAGGTACAGCAGCGGGAGTTACCGCAGGTGAAGCGTCAGGAGGAGTCGTCTGCCCATGACTATTTGTCTCGTGAGCAATAATAGCATGAACAGTACCATCAATCTGGCGCAGCATCCCAGTTTTGCCAACCGCGTTACTCTGAGCAATCTGGTGGCGATAGGTTAACAAACGGGTAATTGCCGCCATAGAGCGAGCGCCAATAATCGGGTCAAAATCCTTCTCCTCCTCAGTTGAAGCCCCCTTATCCCCTAAATGAAAGACACTAAAGAGAATAGAAGCGAGATAACCGAGCAGCAAGAGGACAGCGATCACATCCGAAAGTTGCTCACCCCGAAGCGCAATACCCTGCTGGTGTTCGCGGGTGGCCAATAGTTCCGCAATAGTTGGCAGGAGTAGACCACCGACGCAGAGAGCGAGCAGAGAAGAATACTGACTGGCGGATTGAATTTCAAAATGGAGGCGGCCATGTTTCACACTACCAATAAAGACCGCGACCCCTAACACCAGCAAAGCATTGCCGAGAATACTACCGATAATAGAGGCACGTACCACATCCAACAGACCAGCGCTAAGAGCAAACAGACTGATAATCAATTCGGTTGCATTGCCAAAGGTCGCAAAGAGCAGGCCACCGATCTGTTCACCAGTATGCTCTGCCACCATTTCCACGCCCTGCCCAATCAAAGCTGCAAGGGGGACGATACCCAGAGCGGCCACAACAAAGACCAGCAAAGGAGGCAAGTGAAAAAACTCCAGAATTGGAGTCAGCACAGCAAAAATCAGCAAGAAATAGAGCCAGCGCGGCATTGAATCCTCCCCTAATGCAGATCTACTAGACGTTTTCGATTTTGAGGCAGATACTTCCTGTGCCAGGGATATGCTAAAAAGCCACTTGCTCCTCTCTTCTTTCTTTTGATTCGCTTTGAGGATACTGCAACAAAAACTATTTATGCGACCCATTGGCGGCAAAGCGGTGGTACTTACCCAGATACCAGCGTACAGTCAAGCACAAACTCGGCATGGCTCCAGGTTAAAGGTGAGACGCTAAGGGGTTCACTAGTAAAGGGATTGACCTGTTCAGCCATAACGCCACTGGGCAAGGCATGGGTATTAACCCACTCTAAAAGAGGGAGAGCCGTTGCCAGTTCGTCCAGAGTAGCAGCATGGGCAATACGGTATTGTGCCAACCAGAGAGTACAGATAAACCAGGGATTACCTTCAGCCTGTTCCAGATCCTGAGTCGTCTGATAGTAATAATCATTCGCGTAGCGCGGCATCCCGCCCACCGCAGTTTTAACCCAGAGGAGCTTCTCCAGAGCCTGCATAGTACGTTCTATATGAGGATCATTAGCCGGGAACATACCAAAGAGAAAAAGGCCACAGACGCTGGTATCAAGCGTCATATCCTGTTGAATCGAGCCATCCTTCGCAGTATTAATCATGCGCAGAAAATAGCCAGCCTGTTCATCCCAGAGATACTTCAAAGTAGCGGCTTTAATCTCATCTGCGGCAGTCTGATATTTCGTCACCAGTTCCTCTTCCCCAAAGAGTCTGGCAAAATTGGCGGCGGCGCTTAAACCAGCATAGACAGCGGCAACAGTAAAAGAGAGAATACCATGACGCTCCTCCCAGAGATCATAAGAAGCTTTGGGCAGATTAGTCACTTCATCGCGAAAGCTGACCAGAAAGTCGGCGGCGGGAGTAACCATCGTATGATAATGAGGGGCAACAAACTCCAGATCATGAAAGATCGTATAGTGTTGCCAGAGACTATAGACAACCAGAGCCGTCTCATCCTCCTGAATCGGCAACTGTGGCTCACCATCGGCATTAATCCAGGGATGCCAGCTACTACCCCAGGAGCGGTCTGGATTATACTTATGCATCAGATAGCCGCCAGCGGTCTGGACAGAGTTACAAAAATCATAAAAATTGCGTGTAATCTCGGAATAGCCAGCGTGGCTGAGGGCATTAGCCACCAGAGCGCCATCGCGTGGCCACATATACGAATAGCTATCTTCCGAAAAATGCTGGACATCAGCATCATTAGCCGCAACAATCGCGCCCCCCTGATCGATCTGCGTACGCAACACCAGCAGACTACGCTTATAGAGACGCACCAATTCAGGTGAAAGAGGAGCAAGATCTTCTACATCTTTATTGACCCAGCGATGCCAGTAGTTAAAAGTACGCAGAAGAAAATTCTGAGGGCCACGTTTCTGGACCAGCTGATCCAGTTCTGTCACCTCACTAATATTTTTGCCGACGGCCAGCCAATGGTAGGCCTCGCGGCTCTCATGGGATGGGATAGCGGGTATATGCAGTGCCAGAGTAGAGTCAACCGAGCCCTGAGAGATAGGATTGCGTCCAAGCTGACCATCCTCAGCATCGCGCCAGGTCCCCTCAGCGCCATGAAACTTCTTAATGCCAATGGCCCAGCTACTAATTCCACTGACTTCTCTGGTGCCATCCTGCACCATGCCATTCATCAAGAAATAGGCATGCGCCTTGTAGGCAACCAGAGCCTGGCGCAGTGGATAATAAAACACAGAATTGCCAGTGGCTTCATTCCAGATATACCAATCATAATGAAAGAACAGGCGTACCTCGCGAGGTTGGGCGGCTTCATTTGTGACCGTGACATGGCGCAAGAAGAGTGGACGGTCAAAATCCACCACATCCTGAAAAACCAGTTGGAGTTGCAAAGCGGCATGGTGTAAGGTCACATGCGTCACCAGAGTTTCATCATCATACACCATCTCGCGCTGCCATTCAGGGGCATCCAGCCATGCGAACTGACCATCGACCCAGACGCCAGTATGGGAGATATCGCCCGATGTATGCAGTTCCTGGCCTACGTGTGGCCAGTAGATATCACGCAAATTGTACTGCTTATCAAAATTTAGCAATAACGAACCATTACTCAGGGGAAGGTCTCTGGGCATAAAATATAAACTCCTCTACGTACAACGTTATTCAGGGATTATATGTCAGGTCAAAGCATACCCACAAGGTGTAACACGTCTGGCTCTCAGGTTATGTATTCAGCGAGGCGAACGGGGATGGGCCCTACCTGTTTCTTCGGGCGAGAGAGACAAGGGGCGAGAGAGCAACGAGGGAGATATAAAACATTCAAATATTTCTATATAGAGCTTATTGGCTTGCTTATACTAGATTTGGTCCTCATAGGTTGACATAGTAGATTCAGCAGAGCAAACCTGTCGATGACAGTTTTACAGGAAGGTTATTTTCCCATGCCTAAACGAACATATGCACTACGTCTATCAGTAATACCGATTGCGCTACTATTCTTCTCCTTATTGCTTCTTTTCCTACCAGAGACAACTTATGCAGCCATGCAACCTCAAAAGTCACAAGTAGCAAGTAAAGCCATCAAACATGGTTTTACCAAAGGTTTTACTACGGGTGCTGCAACGGTTGTTCGTAGTGGAGATCGGCTAGATATGTTTGTAGTAGGAAGTGACCATGCAGTTTATCATGACTATTACGACGGCAATAGCTGGTCGGGTTATCAGAGTTTGGGCGGGTATGTCATCTCAACCGTCAGCGCCATTGCCCGCTCACCGAAAGCCATCGACATCTTTGTCGTAGGGGGAGATCATGCTGTCTATCAAGACAGTTGGAATGGATACCACTGGTCCGGCTACAAATTTGTGGGGGGCTATGTCATCTCCAATATAGCAGTAGTTTCAAGAACAAGAAGAACGCTGGACATTTTCGTTGTTGGTTCCGACCATGCTGTTTATCATGATGCTTATAATGGATACACCTGGTCTGGTTATGAAGATCTCGGTGGCTATGTCATCTCTGATGTCAGCGCAGTCGCAAACAGGGCAAGCGCATTGGACATCTTTGTTGTCGGCTCCGATCATGCTATTTATCATAATAGCTGGGATGGGAGTTCCTGGGCGGGCTACGAAGATCTCGGCGGCTACGTCATCTCGACAAGTATTGGTGCGGTTTCGCGTTCGGCAGGCACATTTGACATCTTTGTAGTAGGAAGTGATCACTCCGTTTACGAGGACTCTTACGACGGGAATTCCTGGTCTGGTTACACAAATCTGGGAGGGTACAGCCTCTCCAACGTCAGCGTCGTTGCTCGTTCGGCAGATGAGCTAGACGTATTCGTTGTTGGCAGTGATCATGCGGGCTATCATGACTATTACGATGGCAATTCCTGGTCGGGCTACGAAGGGCTGGGTGGCTACATCATCTCCGACATCTCAGCGATCCATAGTTATGGAGACAACCTGGATATCGTTGTGATTGGTAGCGACCATGCGGCCTATCATGACGCTTATGATGGCAATTCCTGGTCGAATTATGAGGATCTGGGCGGTTATATCATCTAAACCAACTCAATTTCGCGCTTTGTCTATGGAGCGAGAGGGGTCATCGGCGAGCGGCGGTCAGAGATCAACAGCCGACCCTACGATTCCTCGGAGCGGCGAGAGGGGTGGTTGGCGAGGCGGTCAGAGATCAACAGCCGACCCTACGTGATTCTTTGGGGCAAGAGGGGTTTTTCAGCGAGAAATTTCGCCCTTTTTGCCCCTCGTTTCAAAAAGTATCCGACAAGAGAGAGGTATGTATTGTATGCTACTCAGTAAAGGGCAGAAGACTCTTTTAGATTTTAGCACTATAAGAATGGTTAGCCATATCATGAATTCTCATATAAAGGTGCTTTCTCAATTGCATGAGCGGATAGCTGTTCAGCATCAGCCTGGCAGAGAATTTCAGAGCATAATACTCAGAGAACAGGCTGAGGCGTATTGTCAAAGACATAGTATTGATATTTATGAATTTATGCAGCTACTAGTGCCATTGGCGCAGAAATACGCCCTGACACCTATCTCTGGCTTCCCGGTGGGGGCGGTAATATTGGGACAGAGCGGCAATTGTATCTGGGTGCGAATAGTGAATTTCGAGGGCTGACATTAAATTTTTCTGTCCATGCAGAGCAGGCAGCGGTCAATAATGCGTATGTTGCAGGGTATGGAGAAACTAGTTTGCAGGCCCTGGCGGTCTCTGCTGCGCCGTGTGGGCATTGCCGACAGTATCTCTACGAGCTAGAAAAAGCTGAGCAATTAATGATAATGATTGGTTCAGAGCAAACTGCGAACATGTACCTGAAAGACTTGCTCCCAGTGCCATTCGGGCCAGGGGATCTGGGGATTGCAGAAAGGCTGTTACAGCCCTGCGATAATAAACTTGAGATTGACAAGAACCCGCAAGACGAGGTTATCAGTGCGGCCCTGGCAGCCGCAAATAGTTGCTACGCGCCATATACGAAAAGCTACACGGGAGTAGCGCTCCAGGCGCGAAATGGGACAATCTTTGTGGGGATGGTCAGCGAGAACGCGGCTTACAATCCGAGCCTCTCGCCGATGCAATCAGCCATCTCGCACTTCCGTTTATGGAGCGACGACCTTTCCACGATCACGCGTGCAGTGCTGATTGAGGTAGAAGGGGCGATATGTTCGCAAATAGAGAATGCCACCATGCTCCTCGCAGCTATTGCTCCAGGTATCACATTAGAAAGCTATGGTACAAGATTTAGAGTTTACTAGTAAAAAGGTTATAAAATTGTCTTTCTCATCAATCATCTGTTATATTCATTAGGAAGACAGAGTGAAGAGATCCAGGGAGTATATATGTCATTAAATCCTCATTGGGAATATTTAACTGTTCTTGTTGCACCAGAATTACTAGACTATGAAGAACTACACCCAAAATCTGTAAACGGGCAGGAACTCAAAAACTGGAAGAAGATTAATTTGCCTACATTTTTGAGCCAGCTTGGTGAAGAAAGTTGGGAGATGACAGGGACTATAGCTATCTCTGTTGATGAAACTAGAGCAGGGATTAGCTATCTGTTCTTCAAACGCATCAAACCCTAACAATACCTGCACTAAAGAAAAAGAGAGGGAAACAGAGCAAAAAGCCTCGATCTTTCTTTCATGCTAAGAAAAACTTTCTTTTTTTGCCACACTCTAAAAGCTTGCACGCATCAAGCGTAAATCCTATAATCAAAAGCATGAAAAGCTCGCTTTTAATCCGACTTCGGCGAAACGGAGTCTATTATTTAATAAGCGCCCTGATCCTGCTACTGGGCATACCACTTTACCAGGCCCTTATCCTGGCTCCCCAGGGCTATGGGACCAGCCTGAACGATAGTGGGCGTACGGCGACCTACCTGGCCTGGATTGGGCAGTCATCTGCCCGCATTTCTGTTCTATCGTCTCCTGCTTATTGCGGCCTTCGCCTTAATCATCAACTTACCCTTTTCGCTTTATCGGATTATTGTTGCGCAGGAAACTCCTGGCTCAGGAGGAGGAAGATGAAGAGGAGAGCGGCGAAGAAGAGCAAGTAGAGGACGATACTGAAGAAGATGATGAAGAAGAGGGCGAGGATACCATCTTGCCAGCAAATGCCTGGCGAGGAAAAGGATTTGCCGTGTTAGCGGTCTGGGCAGGGCTGGCAGGGATTGGACTCTACGTTCTGGGGAATCTGGTCAGCACCATCTATCTGCTGATCGTGAGCCAGGGATTTCAAGCGACGATGCGTTTACCGGCGGGATTGAGTACACTGGCAGGATTCTTCTCTCTTACTCAGTAATACTATCGGGATTGGTCTGCTGGCACTGGCAACATTGCTCTTCGGTGCAATGATCGCACGAGGGGGGCGCAATCTCTGGCCGGGTATCTGGGTTGCCTTTGGGTATGGAGCTATAGCCGTCACGGCCCTGCTCAGTGGCAGCGCAGTAGGAGTGGCAAGCGCACCAGGGGCGGGACAGGCTCCGCTTACCACACCAGCAATCTTTCTGCTCGGCTTATGGACCGGCTGGCTAGGAAGTATGCTTCTGCGCTTAAAACCCGAAGCATAATTCCTGAGAGAATAGCATTGATTAGCGAGACGGCAACCAGGGGCGTGAGGCAACTTCGATCTGAGCAATCTCAGGATCAGTAAGTCGCCAGCCAAGCGCTCCAGCATTTTGAGACGCCTGACGAACATTTTTCGCACCTGGAATAGGGATAATAGCCACATCTCTCGCCAGCAGCCAGTTCAGCGCCACCTGTCCAACTGTTTTAGCATGCGTCTGAGCAATCGTCTCCATTGTTTGCAGCAATGGCTCCATCTTACGGCGCTGGCCCTGTGAAAAAACCGGAATAAAGCGTCGTGCGCCTTCCAATTTCACAGGCTCGGCGCTACTTACACGATACTTGCCGGTCAGCAGACCCTGTTCGAGAGGACTATAGGCAATCAAAGCCACATTCAGTTCGCGGCAGGCAGCCAGCACGCCATTGGCTTCAGGTTGGCGATGAAGCAGGCTATAATGGACCTGATTAGAGGCCAGAGGGATATCGTGTCGTGCGAGGCGTGCTGCTGCTTTACGCATCTGAGCCTCGCTATAATTACTGACACCAACCGCGCGAACTTTTCCTGAGCGCACCGCCTGAGCCAGAACATCCATCAGTGCATTGATATCAAGCAGCACATAGGGCCAGTGAATTTGATAAAGATCAATATGTTGCACACCCAGACGTTCCAGACTTGCGTCAAGAGCAGTGAGAAGTGTGCGAGCATTCAAACGATTCGGCATAGGAGCAAACTTGCTGGCGATCACAATAGAGCGTCCATCCTGGCGTAGACACTCACCAAGAATGCGTTCAGACTCACCTTTGCCATACATTTCAGCCGTATCAAAAAAGTTCAGGCCAGAATCCAGACAAAGTTTATAGGCCTGAGTGATATCCTCGCGGGTATAAGCCTGACCGTAGCCCCAGAAGCCTTTGTCACCCCAGCTCCAGACACCCACACCCAGAGCAGGAACCGTTATTCCAGATGCGCCTAGTTGGCGCGAATCAACCTTCAACATAAATCACCTCAAAAAAGCAAAAAGCATTTTCTCGTTTCTCGTAGAGAATACACATATCTCTTGAGGCGCAAAAAAGCAAACTCAGGTACTGAATACGAGGAGAAGCGACAAATGGAGGCGCATCCCAAGCTTATAAAGCAGGAACAGGAGCTTTCAGCGAGAGAAACGCATAGCCAGAACGCCAACGCTCAATAGCCTCACCGACGCGTCCCAATTCCTCCAACGTCTGTGCCCAACAGCCATAGACCTCAGCGCGGTCAGGATAAGCTTGCGTATGTTCAAGCTGCTCATTAGCACGTTCAAACCAGCTTGCAGCCTCCTCTAAAAGCAGCAACTTCCGTTCACCAGAGGCCTGGCCAGCCTGCTCGCGAACAACCTTACCAATCGTAAGAAGAGTACAGCCGCGTAGATACACATCCTCAGAGCGGGCCATTGTCTCCTGAGCAAGCTGACAGTAGCGCCAGGCTTCCTCAAGACGGTGCTCAGCGAGACGCAACTCGGCGAGGCCGGCACAATTGACCATAACCAGAGTAGCGCCATTGTGGCTGGTTGCAATCGCCATAGACTCAGTATAATGATCGGCAGCCTTGTGAAAATCGCCTAAAAGAAATTGTATATGCCCCAGCACATTATGCATCCGTGCTTCATGGGGGCGATCCTGACGTTGTGCATAGAGGGATAACGCATCTTCGCCAGCGACACAAGACCGAGCAAAATCGCCTATATGGCGATAGGCAATACATAATCCGTAATAGATATGAGGCACCTCTTCTTCATTTCCGTAGTGCCGACAGAGGCGTAAGGCATCTTCATACTGTTGAATTGCAGGAGTATAGAGACCGCGCATCAGACAGGTCATAGCCAGAGAGTAGCGGGCCTTAATACGTACAGAGGGGAGATGCACACGTCGGTCATGCAGTACCTTCAGACATTGAGTAAAATGCTGAGAGGCATCCTCATAATGGGAAAGATTCACAGCGGCAATCCCTAAATGCAACAAAAGAAGTACCAGGCGTTCGCGTTCCATCAAAGAATCAAGTTCAGCCGGTGGAGTAACTTGCGTCAACTTAAGAAGAGGAGTAAGCTCGCGTACCGCATCATTCCATTGCTTCTGCTGAACATAACACCAGCCAAAGAGATAGGAGACATCACGTCGCTGCTGCTCAGTAGTGGGAGAGAGAGACTCAAGCTCCGTGAGAGCGGCTGCATGGCGGCCTTCTTCAAGCAATAAACGTACGCGATAGAGGATCATCTGGATAGGAGCATCTTGCAACATCGGCGCTCATCCCTGTGGTCATGAGAACAACTTCTATAATATATTTATTTTAGCCCATGCAATTATAACACATTCATTGCCAGTTGAGTAGGTTTTGGCGGATAAATAAAAAAGTGCAAGGAACACGAAGAAAGACGAGGAACGGGAATCTTTCTCCCCTACCACCGCGCCCACAGAGTGGCAGAGCAATTCCCGTTAAACATATTGTAACGCATATATATCTTTTACACAAGAATTTAGTACTTAGAGAATTTCCAGCTTATTGACGAGCAAATGCGATAAGGCAGTAAAGGGACGCCAAACTCCTCATGACAATCCAATAACGAAAAACGCTCTAGAGCGTTTCAGGTGATACGCTAATACACCTCCACTCTCGCTTAAAAAGAATTTTAAAAGGGCAGATAATGAAAATTTTTTGCTTGTGATACTATATACTTAGCCTTCGTTGGTTCAAGATGCAACAACGTATAGTAAAGAGGAATAGATCGTGGAGATAGAAACAGGAACCAGCCAGAGGAGACAGACCGCGCTGGGCAAGAATTATGCTGGGGATCATTTTGCAGGACGGCGTATTGTCACCATAGGTGGAGGATCAGGAACCTTTTCTTTTTTATCACACCTCAAAAAATACGCATTTAACATCACAGCTGTTGTGACTATGTCTGATAGTGGCGGCAGTTCTCGCAGGCTCATGGATGAATTTCGGCGACAACTCCCATTGGGGGACCTGCGTATGTCACTAGTGGCCCTGGCGAGGAATGGGGCATTGTGGCGGGAAGTTTTTATGCATCGTTTTGAGCGTACTGATGAGATGGGTGATAGTGGAGTAGGAGGGCATAGCCTGGGTAATTTAATTCTAAAAGGCTTACAAGATATTAATAATGATGATCTTTTACTAGCGTTGGAAGATGCGCAGGAGCTGCTGGACACAGCAGGTCATGTTGTGCCAGTAACGCTGACGCAAACCTCTATTTGTGCGGAGTTAGAAGATGGAACGACTATCTGCAGTGAGACGGATATAGATACACGTGGAAAAAAGCATCCTGGATATCTCTCGCCGATCAAACGTATCTACCTGGAACCGGAAGACGCATTGGCCTGCACACAAGCGATTCGAGCACTACGGCGAGCCGACACGATCATTATAGGGCCAGGGGATCTCTATACGAGTTTACTGCCAAATATCCTTGTAAAAGATATCGCACGAGCGGTGCGTGAGTCAGATGCGGAGAAAGTCTATGTCTGCAATCTCATGACCAAACATGGAGAGACAGATGGGTATAAAGCCTCAGATTTCGTCAACACAATTCACCATTATCTGGGTGCGCGGGTTGATCGAATGATCGTCAATGATGGACCTTATGCGCCTGAAGTCTTAAAGATGTACGCAGAAGAGCAGAGCGAGCCAGTAATAATTGATCGCGCCCGGCTCTCGCGGCTGGTACCCAACCTTGTCATCGAGCATCTCAATCTGGAAGATGACACCCTGGCCCGTCATGATCCAGAGCGGCTTGTGCGTGCCATCTTCCCTATTGACTAAAGCGCCATCGCCTAGCAAGGCTGCAATTTCATCTCGTCAAACAGAGCAAAGCAGAAGAAGGGCGAAATAATTATTTTTCGCTCTTCCTCTGCACTGGAAGGCATCCGTAAGATTAGCAGATCCGTGCTTCTCAACAATCTTCCTTGCCTCAATTTTTATACATGCTAGCTATCTCAAGTACCTACTGGACCTTTTCGGCTCTTCAATGCATACTTTTTTGATTGGAGTAGACTAGATGGCCGAACCCTGATTTTCGCCTTCTTCGATCCGTTTTGAGGATACTGAAACAACAATAAGGCCAGCCAGGCCAGCAAAGAATAGAAACCAGTTCATACGCTGCTCTGGGTTTCCTGGCAGGCTAAACAAGCCACTATTGAGGATCTGATACAGCAACGCAGCCAATAGCAGGCCGATATAAGGGCGAGCAAACCAGGTTAAGATGATAAACACCGGGGGATTATAAGTGCGAATACGGCCAAGAGCCACCAGACAACCGATGCAGCCTCCCAATAGTCCATAAACCAGCACAAGCCAGGGTACATTCAGAGGGGAAAAAGACTTAGTGAGGAGAGAATTGCCAAAACCGCCAGCCTGTAAAATCACGCAGGTCAAAACCGCCAGCAGGACCAGCAGCAGATAGGCCGCTAATACAGTCAGCCAGGGATTGACAGCAGAAGAGGAGGGTACAGAGACTAGCGATTTGGGTAAAGTAGACGTGATAGGCAAGGTAGACAAAGTATCGCCCTGTCTGGGCCACACTGGCAAAGGATCAGTATCTTTCTCGACACGCAACTTAAGCATTGGAGCGATACTGGCGGCAGGAGCCACGGCTGATGGCATATATGTATCAACGTAGCCATCTGGCAGGCGCTGTTTTCGAGCAGTTGCGGCCACACGCTCTAGAAAGACCAGATCAGCGCTTCCGGCTTCACGTGAGACGCGAACCAGGCACTGGCGCAATTTCTCAGTAGCCGCATAGGTAGTCACCATAATATCACGATCTCGATAGCGCTCACGCACAACGACCTGGATAGGCTCAAACAAGCTAGAAGCAGGGGCGGCGGCATGGATAGAATCCAGCAGAGACGGCTCATTATTTGCGTGTTCAAACACGCGGCGAGGGATACGATACAGCACTCCCCAGACCTCAGCCAGAGGATCATGAGAGGGAGCAATCGTAACTAACAGTTGACCACCACGCTCCATCGAGAGTAGGGCCACGTCCAAAGATCAGCGCATACCCTTTGAGAAGTGCAGGACCATAGAGCATCGCAACTCCGTTCAAACGTTCAGGGCTATTAAGCAGCACAGGGTCCATCTCCAGACCATACTCAAAGAGCCAGATATACTCTTGAGACTCCTCAAGAGAAGGTCTTGGGCGCGAGGTCAGAGGAATTGCGGGCATAGCCGGAATAGAGTCCGCAATTGGCAGTGCAAGCTCTCCAGCATCTAATTCTTCAGGCAAAGGCGGAGCTGAAGGAGCCTTAACAGGAAAAGCAGAAGTCAGAGGCGGCATACCAAAAGAAAGCGGTTTGGGAGTACTACTACGAACTATCGGAACACCAGGAGCAAGTTCATTGGCCTCCACCACCCCATCCGTATTTTTCTTTGCAACACGCTGCCCATCTCCAGATCGAACATGCCGTTTATTATTGGTTTCCACGATTTTTCCCTCTTAAGAACGCGTCTGAATGAAGCACAATTTTTGTTCAGAGTGAGCTAAACCCGAACGCGTTCTACTATCACGCGAGGCTGACACACAACTACCACCATCCTGCTTACTATTACGTATCTGCTCGTACATGATTTACAGTACGTAAAAACTAACAGCCTCTCTCATGTCAGGATACTGCTCATACGGCATTTTACCAAATCAATAGGACAAGAGGGGCAAAAGTAGATATATTTAAGAAGAATGTTTTTAGCAGATGAAAGGATTCTCTCCTTGAAAAAGAGGCCAAAGGGAGTACAACAGAGATCAAGGAGGGCAGTAGCATCAGATAGCTATCCAGGTACTATTCTGCCAATTTCTGCGCATTTACAGCGGCAGTGGAGGCGAGAGTCTGGATGGCAGAAAGATCCAGTATACCCTGTTCGCTGAAGACCTTTGTGAGCAGAGAATGCGGTGTACAATCGAAGTAGAAATTTCGGACGCGGACACCAGGAAGAGGTTGTGGCAGCACTTCAGCAGGTTCCTTCTCCTCTAAAAGGGGAAGAGTGGTTACGAGCAATTCGGGAGTTACATTGGGCCAGGTCTGAGCCGTAATCTTGAGGGATTCAGAGAGCACATAGAAAGGAATATGATATCCCTGGGCGGCCCAGGCGAGCAGCGAAGTTCCAGCTTTATTCAAAAGCTCGCCATGAGCCAGAATACTATCGGCTCCAACCACAATAGCATCGCAAAGCGGTAAAAAAATAGCTGCCTCGGCATCCGTAATGAGCGTCACAGCGATAGCATGTTCATGCAAGACGCGTGCCGTCTCGCGTCCCTCGTAATTCGGGCGTCCTTCCGTCACAATCACCTGCTCAAGCTGCGTGTGCAGGGCCTGCAACACCTCCAGCACAGTTCCCGAAATACTACAGGTCAAGATGCGGCCATGAATATATGGCCGGGCAGCCTGGGTAATCTGAGCGCCCGCTTTATCATAAGCATCCAGCATCTGGAGAGCGGCCTGTTTCACAGCTTCTGGTTCAGGCTGAGGGGCAACGACACGACCAACAGCGCTAGCGAGTGCCGCCATCGCAGGTCGCATTGTTGCTAGCACACGAGCGGTAGTAAGAAGCTGCTGTTTCTGTGCGGCAGGAGGAAGAGAGGAGTGCAGAAGGTACTCAGCCAGATCACCGAGGAGCAGAAGCGTTTCGTGTACCAACCAGCGTGAACCATGCTCACGATCATCACGAATTTGCGCGACACGTTGCTCAAGTCCCTGCATAATCTCTCCTATCGTTTAAAAGAGAATTTATGATAAGCCGATTTCACAAAAAATATATTCTTCACTATAGCACAAGATGCTCAATTTTGTGTAGCGACTGACGAAGAAGCGAAAAAGCATACTCATGCGTGAAGAAAGGAGAGCGATACTAAAAAGTAAAGAGTAAAGGAGAAAAAGCATGGTAGAAAATTTTAACGACCCCTTTTCGCAGCCCGCAGGGCAGAATAGAGAGAATACGCTTCCTGGGCAATCGCAATGGAACCCGAATCAGGGCGGTCAGGGGATGCAAGGTAGTCAGACCAATCAAAGTGGCGGCATTTTAGACAGGCCATTAGGGGCAGTACGACAACAGATCGAAGATCAGATCGGGCAGGCGATTGACCATTACGCTGGACATGTACCAGGAGGGGATAAATATTCGCCAGAAGCCAAGCGAGCAATCGCGGGCGTTTTAGATGGCCTGCAAGGTCAGCTCGAAAACGAGGCAGCGAATCAGATGGGTGGAATAGGCAAAAGTCTATTTGGCGAGGGGGGTAATCAGTCTAACAATCAGGGTGGGTTACTCTAGAACCTTTCTGGTTCATTCCCATTAATCTTTTACACCACACCACCAATCACTTTCCTGAGCTTATAACCAGACATTCTAGCGAAAACGATCTGGTTATAAGCTCTTTCTTTTATTTGTATTCCAATTGGCCCATACCAAAGATGAGGATTGGCAGTTGTCTTGTGCTCAAGGATAGATTACACTTAGGATTGGGTGTCGTCCAATCAGGAGGAACATATGCGCCAAAGTGTCAGCCATCATCAGCAACTACCAGCGTTGAGTATCGTCGTCCATACGCTAATTCAGCTTGACCGCAGCAGTAGTCAGCCATTGTACCGCCAGATTTGCGAAAGTCTGCGCGAAGCAATTCTCTCTGGGCGGCTTGCTGAAGGCACCCGCCTGCCCACGGAACGAGCGCTAGCGAAAGAACTGGGCGTCAATCGTACAACAGTTATGAACGCCTACAACGAGCTGGCGAGTGAGGGATTGATTGAAGGGCACGTAGGGCGAGGTACGACAGTCAAGCGCAGTTATCTCTACGCAGAAGATGAGCAGCCCGAACCAGATATGCCCTCATGGCTCTTCGGTCTGGCCGAAGGAGAAGAGTCGGTACTGGGATCTGATGCACGAGTGCTCAGCGAGATGACGGCTCAGGACCCCCAGGAAGAGATGATCTCGCTAGCAGTGGGTGCGCCCGCATATGATCTCTTGCCAGTCGAGCCAATCCGCCAGATCATAGCCAGCAGGCTTGCAAATGCGCGACAGAGCGCGTTAGGCTACAGTCCAGTCGAGGGGCTTCCAGAACTGAGACGTGCTATTGCGGCACGTATGCGCAAGCGGGGTGCGATGGTTGATGCACAGAATATTTTGATTCTTTCTGGCTCCACGCAAGGCATTGGTCTCATTGGACGCTTCCTGCTCAATCCGGGGGACGAAGTTGTAGTTGAAGTGCCCACCTATCTTGGAGCCGTCCAGGCCTTCCGGGCGCTGGGTGCGCGTGTGATTGGCGTACCAACCGACCAGGAAGGGATGCGCGTTGACCTGCTCGAATTGATTCTTGCAAGGCGCACACCGCGCTTTATCTACACCCTACCCACGTTTCATAATCCCACCGGAAGCGTCCTCTCACTAGAACGCAGAAAACGGCTGCTCCAGCTTGCCCGGCGCTATCAGATCCCGATACTTGAGGATGATGCCTACGGAGAGATCTACTTTGGAGAGAAAGAGCCACAGCCTCTCAAAGCGCTCGACACGCATGGTCATGTGCTCTATCTCAGCACCTACTCAAAGATTTTAGCGCCAGGATTAAGAGTCGCCTGGTTAGCTGCGCCAGAGTCAGTAATTGAACGGCTTGCGCTCCATAAACAGATCTTTGATCTTAACACGAACGCAATCAGCCAATGGCTCGTGACAGAATTAATTCAAAGCGATCTCTTAGACGTGCATCTGGAGCAGTTACGTATACGCTACCGGAAGAAACGCGACCTGATGCTCAACGCAATCGAGCGTTTCTGGCCCGAAGGGAGCCGCATCAGTCAGCCACAGGGAGGCTTCAATCTCTGGTGCCGCCTCCCTGGAGACATGCGTGCCCGCACGCTGCTGCGTGAAGCGGCACAAGAGCGGGCAACATTCGTCATCGGCGAACCCTTTCACGTTGACGGCGGGGGACAGCAATACATCCGTCTAACCTTTGCCTTCCCCTCCGAGCGGCATATCGAAGAGGGAATACAACGTATTGGAAGACGCGATGAAACGCATCCAGGAGCGCAGATCCCTACGAGAAGAGCGCGAGTTCTTACAACGTATGCCGATGGTGTAAAAAAGGCATGCAAACAAAGGAGATACATTTAACTTGCATTACTCCAGCGCTTAAAACGCGTCAGGTCAATAGCAAGATGGCGTGCCAGATTAGAGGCGGCTGGACGATAAGAGGCCTGTAAACGTTGACGCAAAATTTTATCTTTCGGCCAGTGCGCGTCTGAGATATCTACATTTCTGCGTTTAAAAGCGGCAAAGAGCAGTGAGAAATCATCGACCTGTTCGGACAACAGACAGAGCATCACCAATTTTTGTACAGGAGGTAGGAGCAAGACTCCCTCAACGACCTGCTCCAACAACTCCTCAAAAGCCACCTTCTGTTCCAACTCCCAAAGGGGATCATTGCTTCCTTCAGAGGTAGAAAACAGGCCCAGAAAGATCTCATCATCTTCCTGAAGTGGAAGCGGAAAAAGCAGTTTCCGTTGACGCAGAAAACTGACGAACTCATTAGAAACACACCGTCTGAGATACGCAGGAAGATTATCAATCTTTTTACCAGGGAGAGCGAGAGCCAGCTTTGCATAGACCTGTTCAGCCAGATCTTCGCGCTCCCACTCATAAAAAGTTGACGAGGAAGTCACCTTCCTGACCAGGGACACAATAGAGGGTTTGAGTTGCAATAAGAAGGCATTTACATCAAACTGCGGTTCAGAGGACCCTGGATTTTGATCGTGCGTCATAGGTCACCTCACCTGGTGTGCGAAGCAAATGTTACGACTACGTAGATATTCGTCACTATGTACGTATATTTTACCATATGAAAATCCATAATTCAATGATAAAAGATCAAGAAAATTGCATAATATTATTTTTCATGCTATGATAGCAAAAAGATATAGATTTTTAGAGCACGCCTATTCTCATTCCCTCTTATAGGCAAAGCAAGAATTGAACGGCATTTAAAGTAAAAATTGTAGAAAACAGTGAAGAACATATTCTTGAGGAAACAAACACCCTGTGGTATTTCTACAGGATCAGAAGCTAGTTTATTATAATGACAGTTACAGTGTTGTAGTAATTGTACTTAACTCGACGATCTTTGATGACGATCTTTGATTAGGAAGAGGGTATTAGTATGGCACTACCCTACTACAATCTCAATCCCTGGAAACCTGTACAAAACCGTTCTTCCTCCTTCCTGGGAGCAACTATTTCATGAGTTAGAGCAAGAGACAAAGGTCTTCCGCGCTCTCCACAGGCTTATGTCTTAAATGTGCGCTACGATGTCGATGCCGTCGGAAAACGCCTACAAAGTTGGGGCTTGCCGTGGCAAATCGTTGCGGCTGGATATCTTCTTCCCTATGAAAATCATCTTATACAGAAAAAAGACAGTGATGATCTCTTAGAGATCCAAGAAATTCAAGAGCATAAACGAGAAGCGCTCAACTATCTGCACTGTATAGAAGATGACGACTTATCTACGTTACTTCATCCTCCTTATAAAGATCTTAGCGCTCTCCTCATAGCCCTGGCAGTCCAGGCTGCCGCATTAGACATCCATGCCAGAAAGACGCGACAGGGACAGCGCTATCAGCCAGAAAACTACGCCCAGCTTGAAAATGTTGGGCAGACGCTACTCCATATCACAAAACGGCTAGGAATGTGGTATTTTAAGCGCCAGGATAGAGGATCTGATTGAATGTATCTGTAACACGAATCGTTTTATCCAGGACGAGCAAGAGTATACACGTATTCTTGCTGCGGGCACCCCCAGGCTAGATGAGATGCAACAACTACTTACGCGTTTTTATACAGAGACAACCGGTGATGCTATTCATATTGGCTGGGTTCCATGTAGCATTGCAGGTCTTAAACGTCGTCAGCAAGACGCCTATACCACCGCAACAACACAAAAAGCTCGGCTGACTGGAACGGACCTAGTAACTTTCGACATCACTGTACCTACGGTTAAAGACTGCTACGCCGCCTTCGGTGTACTCAGCCAGCTTGGTTATATTCAAGACCGTGTTTCTGACCAGATTGCAAATCCTAAACCGAATGGCTACAGCCATATCGCATTAAATCTCATTCTCAATCCTCAGCACGCTCTTTTTCGCAACCACAAATGGTTACAAGAAGAGCATGTAAGCTGTTTGCTGCAAATTGCAACATCACTCATGCAAGCAATCATGCACTATGGTTGTCTTTATCCAACCTGCTACGAGCTCTACACCCGGACAGATTCAGGCAAACAGGAAGAGCAGAACATCACGGCATTCTGGCAAAGGAGCGAAGGTCATGTGTTTACCTCCATGCGCGAAGATATTTGGCGTAGCACCTCGCCAGCGCGTGACCCCTCAAAGCCAATCATCGTCTATGACAAAAATCGTGATTTCGTCGCGTTACCCAAAGGGGCAACAGCGCTCGACTTCGCCTATGAAATTGATATTCAGCTAGGGTGAGAAAGCGGCTGAAGCCTTTGTGAATAATCGTAAAGTTGAGTTAAAGCGTGTCTTAGATGCAGGAGATATCGTCGAAATCAGGACAGCCAGAGAAACGCTTGTGCAAGAACACTGGCTTGATGAGCCATATGCAATTACCCCAAAGGCACGCACCCATATCAAAGAGCTTTTGAAGAGAGTTCATCTGGAACGCAGAGGATTTGATCTTATTCGAGAAGCGCTAGAGCGCCGTCATTATGTACTCCCGCTAGAGGAACTGGACGAACAGATAAGGCAATTGGTAAAAGAGCATAACCTGGGTTCCAGAAAGAGCTATCTGGAACGTTTGCCAGAAAAAGCTGAGGGGAAATACAGTGCAGAATGGGCCATGCAACAGATCATTTCCGCTCTTAATGCCAGAAATACCACCGCCATCTCAGAGGAACCAAAATGGATACCGGTCCAGCTCGTGACAGATACCAATCCCTACCGGCCATTACGTCTCTGTACAACCTGCCAACCCACCTATACTGTCCACAAAGAGATTGTTGGATATGCTCGCCGATCAGCGGCTGACCTCGTCGTTCACAGTATTCATTGTCCACGCATTCTCAGCGTCAAACAGAATCAGGGCACGTTGGTACAGACCTTGACCTGGAAATATGGTCCTGCCGGTCTTTAAAGTTGGCTTCTTCATTGTAGCACTGGACCGTCGAGGTTTAATCCTGGATATTACACGTCGCTTACGCAAGCACCAATGTATTCTTCTGACGCTACGTGCCGAGGCCATCTTAAAATTTAAAAAAGCGGAGATTCGCTTTACAATTGAGACCCATGACATCCATGAAGCACTGAACATTCGTGAAGAGATGAGCAAAATTGAGTTGCTTATAAGTATTCAGTTTGATCCAACGGCTACAACTGCAAGCATTTATGAGCAATTAGAACAGCGCAAAATACAAAGCAGGAGATAGAGGCGTACACAACGGCATATGATATCACCGCCGACCTTGAACAGCGGGCTCCAATTTTGCGAAATCCATTTGATATCTCACGTCCTGCCAGTCCTAATATGTTTTTCGGACGTTCGGAAGAGATCAAGATTTTGCAGCGAGAGTTCTGTGAAGGTCGCAATGGCAAAGCAATACTTCTGTATGGTCCACGTCGTTCGGGTAAATCGTCGCTCTGCAAAAACTTTCTGGATCGTTATGTGCAAACGCCCTCATGCACTGTCTTCGTTTCGCTCCAGGGAGCGAACAACCAGACAGAAGCAGAGATCCTTGAAGCAATTGCAGAACAGATCCGTGTAGCCTTTCAAGAACAGCATCAGCGGTATGCATTACGTTGGCAAGAACTCTCAGAGAGCGATCCTGAACAGCGCTTTACCCATTTCGTCGAGCATTATCTCAAACAGGAGCCACCTCTGCGCTTGATTCTCGCATTAGATGAATTTGGCGGTGCATTTCAAGCATATCAGGCAGGGATTCTCCAGGCACGCTTTTTCACCTATTGGCGTGAACTTATCAGTGCCATATCTCAATTGAGCCTCATCCTGGTAATTCCCAGCAGTTCACATACATTTATTTATCAAGGGCCCTTGCCCAACGCTTTCAGTTTTGCTCAGCATCTTCCCCTCAACTATCTCGATCAAAAAAGCGCCGAGCGTTTGCTTGTCGACCCACTACGAGAGCAGCACATTGCACTCTATCCCGGTGTAGTGATAAAAGCAATAGAACTTACAGGTGGAAACCCATACTACATGACGCTACTTGGACTACAGCTTATAGCCCAATTAAATCGTGAACCACAAAAACAGCTCATTACCGAGGAAGATTTTCTGGCTATCGTTGAATATATTATTAGCGCTAACTCGGCCCAGAACTTTCTTTTTTATCGAGAGGAATTACAAAACGAGAACGAGCGGCGGATACTAGAAACAATTATCGAGCTTACCAGTCATAGCAACCAAACGAGTATAGCAAGAAAAAAGCTTATTACTCACCTTCAGCTCTCTGAAAAAACGGTTATCGCCAGTCTACAAAGGTTGCATTCAGGTCTTATCTTAAAAGAGTATGAAGGAGGCAGCACAAATCCTTATTACGCACTAAAAATAGCGCTGGTATGGCATTGGATGAAACGAAATCGCTGGTTCTTTAATTTTGAACAATTATAGAGAAAACGAGGAAGACGCATGTTAGAGAGACCCTATACCTGGCAATCTCTCCCCAATCCTTTTCTGAGTACAGATAGCAACAGCGAAATGCGAGGACATGTTTCTGGGAGAAGTAGTGATATTTTAGAGATCGTCACCGGGGATCAAAGTGCGATCATTCTCACAGGTGCTCCTCAAATTGGCAAGACGGCCCTCATTCGTTACCTTCAGATTCCGCCTCAGCAAGCATGGTCGTGGCGCAAAGAAGAGCGTCTTGCGCTTATTCGTGAAGAATTTGCGCTCGACCAGCTTTATTTTATCCAGATCGACTTAACAACTCTGGAAAACATCCAGAGTAAGCAAGACATGCTTGCCTTCTTTCTCAAAGCTTGTATACAGGCATTAGTACAACTCTACGACGTTGAGCCTCCGCAGGAAGAAGATCTTAAAAGCCTGCGTAGTTTGTTACGACAGATAGAACGTCGCAATCTCAGAACGCGTTGCTTTATAATGCTCAATTCCATTGAGCGTCTGAATCAGAGCGAAATAGACCTTCCCGAATTACAACAGAGTGAAGCGCGTACACCACAAGAGCGAGGTATTGCGATCTTAAATCATTGTGAGGCCATTCGTACGTTGGTTGACCTTATTGATGAATTCCGCTACTTTGGAGTGATCTTTGCACTTACCAGTCTTCCCAGGCCAAAAGCGTCGATCAATTTACGCATGTTTCAGCAGATCTGGCACGTTTTACAACGAGCCCGCTACAATGTTTTAGTTGGAGCGACACGACAACATTTCTAGCACAAAAGCCAGGGGACTTTGGTAGCGCGTGGCAAGAAGTTTTCGCGAACTGGGGGAGACTCAATTTTTACTGAGGAAGAGCAACACTGGATTCGCGAACTGGCAGGCGCCCATCCCTATTTACTACAACAATGCTGCTTTCACACCTTCAATTTCAAACAGACCTACGCCATACACAATCATACATGGTCGGAATTAAGAGCAAGTGAGCAAAAACGACTTGTAGAGCGTGTAAACCAACATATTACCACATTCCTCAATCGTCTCTGGAAACGTCTTCAAGAGGCACTAGAGAAGAGCTTGTCTGAAACCAGGCAAAAATTTTATGAGTTTCTCTCTTTTCTCAATACTATTAGCACAATCCAGGAGATCTATCACGAAACCTGGGATTGGCTAGGACCTGAACTACGCTATATTCTTTCGAGCGAGGGATTTGTCCGAAACGAGACCTTCCAACCTGTCTACACGCCAGGGCTCATCTTGCGCACCTATCTTACCCAAAGGATTAATCAGAGCAACATTCCCTTACAACGCGGTTTCTGGCTTACGATTAGTCGCCCTGGCTTCCAGGTAGAACATGTCTCACTCTCTGAGCTTGAATATCGTTTGATTAAAACATTACTTCAACATCCACAATACTGTAGTGAAGAGGAATTAATACGTGGAGCCTGGGGAAAAAGCATCAAACGAAAAACATTAAATAGACGCATATATCCACTGCGCAAAAAGCTAAAAGAGCATAGCAATA
>CAVZQK010000030.1:0-47639 GCA_963777355.1 uncultured Chloroflexia bacterium | reverse complement strand
GAAAAACAAGCCCGGCAAGCAATACTTCACCAGCGGCAATTCTCTCAACACATCCAGAACTCGCCGCTTCTTCCGCCGACGCTCAGTCGGCAGGAAAGCACCGGTGGGCATCGCCGTGGCTGATCGCCATCCTCAGGCGATCCGCCCAGCCCTTGTAGCGTGCGCGACGCAATCAGCATGGTGAGCGACGGAGTCGTGCCACACATGATCAATCCAAGCGTGAAAATCATCAGGCCCGGCTATTAGCTGCGATACCCCAGACAGCGAGGTGGACCTGCTGGAAGGTTGGCACGAGAAGGTGGAGAATCATTGTCAGATCTCACGAAGCGGGCACGGTTGACACGAAGCTGGGGGGTTGACCAAGTGCGCTTACCTGATAGTCGGCCAGTTGCCTGTGTGCATGCGGTTTCACGAACACCAGGGTCGCGCGAAATTGCGCGGAGATCGGGGTTGCCACGATAGGTTCCTTGCTGAGCGAGGCGACCAACCAGAATGACGGTTTCCTGGTAGACACGCACTATGACCTCGTTGATTCTGCATCAGAAGCGGAGTGCTGCTGCTCTTTTTGACGATCAAATTGCTCAGGAAAAGGAATGGGAACGATGACAACATTGTATCCTCCGCTCCGCATCTTTTGCGGCTATGCGCATGAAGACGAGATACTCTTTTCAGCCATTGAAGCAGGCACTTGCCGTTCTCATCCGCCAAGAAGTCGTAAGCATCTGGCATTATGGTGACCTCCTCCCTGGAGATCAATGGGCAGTACGCGATCGAGCGACAACTCCATACCGCAGGACACTCCGTCATATGATCGTTGAAAGGGGTGCGCAGTTTCAGAATGGGCAGAACATTGGCATTGCCCTACTTCATGGAGCGGCTTCACAAGCCAAAAGAGGCCGGTTTCGTTTTTGTCCAAATTGGCTTCACCTCTTCAACGATCATATGGCGAGGTGTCTACCGCAGATATTATTCTTCTGCTGATCAGTCCCGCTTTTATTGCTTCTGACTACTGTTGGGGAAAGGAAATGCAATGGGCTCTTACTCGGCACAATGTACGGAGAAGCACGTGTCGTTCCCGGTCCTCCTCAAACCGACACCTGGTTGGGAAGTCACCCCTCTTGGGCATGTTACAGGCGTTGCCAAAGAGAGCGAAAGCAATCACGACCTGGAAAAACCGTGAACAAGCCTTTGCGAATATCGCAAAAGCCATGAACAAAATTATTCAGCAGATGCAACAGGAAGAGAAGTATTCCATACAAGAGTATGGTCTCGCATTCGACTATTATACCCTCATGGATGTTCAGACGCAGGAAGAACTTACTGCGCTCGAACGTTTTATGCATCATAAAGCAGAGCAATGGCTACACGCTATTCAAGACGCTGGAGGAATTTTACGGGAAGTGAATCCAGAGCAAGCGTGGTGGCAGAGTCAGCTCTTTGTATGGAAAAAATGGCTTTTCACACAAGACCAACTGAGTAGTTCTCTTCACATGCGCAGTCACAAAAATATCTATGCCGGTCGCCATTACGATCCCATCTTTCTCAGGGTCTGCACTCCACATTTTGCCCTTCTCAATCATTTCATGGACATGGGACAGCTTCCTTAGAAAAGCCTCCAATGGTCACTTGCAAACGAGCTTGACCTCGTAGATTTGCAAACACAGATCTATGAACAAACGGGGAAACTTCCACTCTCAGTCTCCGATGGTTATTTTTCTACGCCAACAGTACTGACTTATCGGATATACGAGGAACGGAAAGGCCACGGTATGACGGGGAGTGTTGCGCTGCCTTTAGGCTATCGACGCGCCTAGAATCGGATGAACTCAAGAGTTATTGCCGGAAAGAAAGATACCTAATGATGGCAGCTTAGGAGGGGCTTTGTTATCATTTTGGCTGCCGTCGACACAAATGACTGAGCCTCATTCTACTTACACACACCTGAAAAAGGCTCACTTCCTGGTAGTATCAATATTTTGGGAAATTCATAAGCAAAAAAGTTGGTGCTGATAGCGTTTCAACGGTAGAGCTCATGCTAGTATAGTTTCCTCAAAGAAAGGAGACTCAGTCTAGACCTTGACAAAGTACGCAAAGGTGTGTATCATAAGCATATGTCCGCACCAGGAGAATTTGGAAAAGAAATCCATGTTCGGTGAAGACACTCCGACGATGGGATAGGCAAGGTGTACTTCGAGCACACCGTACGACGAGCGATCGGCGCTATTATACGCAAGAAGATCTGCACGCGATTCTTCCAGAGGAGCACCAAACCAGACGGCGAACCGTGGCCTATTGTCGCGTATCAAGTGCGACGCAAAAACCAGACCTGCTCAATCAGCGCAAGCATCTGGCCGAATTTTGCGAGGCCAACGCGCTCCTGGTCGATGAATGGATCAGCGAAATTGGGGGAGGGCTCAATTTCAAACGCAAACAGTTTCTCACCCTCATTGATGCCATCATTGCGGGGGAAGTAGCCATGCTCGTCATTGCACATAAAGATCGGTTGACCCGTTTTGGCTTTCCCTTATTGCAACATTTGTGCGAAACCCACGCGTGTCGTTTGCTGGTCATGAACACCGAAGAGCTCAGTCCGGAACAGGAGCTCGTACAGGATCTCATGGCGATCACCCATTGTTTTTCATCGAGGTTGTATGGCCTGCGAAACTATCGCAAGGCTCTGGAGAAGGCATTGAAGGATGAACACCGCACACCGGATCAGGATGAACCCCACGCCTGAACAAGTGGAGTATCTCAAACGGGCATGTGGCACCAAGCGCTTCATTTATAATTGGGGACGAGCACAGTGGGAGCAGCAGTATCAGGCGTACAAAGCCGAGCAGGAAGCGGTTCCCGAAGAACAATGCGTGCTCAAGCCTCCTAGTGCCCTCGCCCTCAAAAAGCAGTTCAACGCGATCCGGGAACAGCAGTATCCCTGGACCTACGAGGTCACCAAATGTGTCGTGAAAGAGCCTTTGATGATCTCGGCAAAGCCTACAGCAACTTCTTTGCCGGACGCGCAGCCTATCCCAACTACAAGAAAAAGGGGAAAGCGCGCGAGTCCTTTTCCCTTTCTAACGATAAATTCACGGGGGGAGCCATTGGATCAGCATTCCAGGTCTGGGGCGTTTCATCCTGGATCAGCGCCAGACGAAAAAGGAGCGCGGCAAACTGCTGCGCACACTGGGAACGGTAAATCTGGCCAAAAACTGCGCTTTGTCGAACAAGGGAAGGTGACGAGTGCGAAAAAAAAGCGCAAGCAGCGCAAACAGGTTCCCTGTAAATCCGTCAAAATCCTGGGGGCCACCGTTTCCTGTGAGGCAGGTCACTATTACGTCTCCATTCAGGTGCAGATCAAGAAACAGCAACCTCCCACTCCCACGGCTATTGTGGGGGTGGATGTTGGCATAAAGCAAGCTGCCGTCGTTTCCGATGGGCGAGTGCTTGAGAACCAAAAGCCACTCGCGCGCCATCTGAAAAAGCTTGGCAAGCTCCAACGCAGACTCAGCAAAAAGCAGCGCACGAAAGATCCTGCAACGAAACGAACCGTGTTTAGTAAGAACTATGAGAAGCAGCGTCTCAAGGTGGACGCAAGCATCAGCAGATTGCCAACATCCGGCGAGATGTGCAGCACAAATTCACCACCATTCTCTCACGAACCTGTGGAGGATATTGGCATCGAAAATCTCAACATCCTGGGGATGATGGCCGACCACAAGCTCGCCAGAGCCGTCGCGGATGCCGCGATGGGACAACTCTTGCAGTTCTTGAAAACCAAGGTGGCAAGTGCTGGAGGGGAGATCTTCATCGCCTCACGCTGGTTCCCCTCCACCAAACGGTGTTCGTGCTGTGGGCATGTCAAGAAGCGCATGCCCCTCAAGCATCGCACCTATAAGTGCCTGCTTTGTGGGTTAGTGATCGACCGCGATCTCAACGCCGCGCTCAATCTCGCGTGGTTTGCAACAGAACAGCTTCGCCACCTTCCTGCTTAAAGGTGGTCGTCCTGGGTAGTAGCTACAACCGGACGTAAAAGCGCCTGTGGAGCCGGTGTGAGCCGAAGCGGGAAGGCTAATTCGAAGGTTCCCGTGCTCTGGCTATCGACGATGAAGCAGGAACAACTGACCGCTCAGGCGTGTCTTGCACACGTTTGAGTATGAGAAAGGTAGCAGGTGAGAGAATGGTTGAAGTTTACTGTGTGAAGTGCAAGAAAAAAACTGAACAAAAGGAGGCACAGAAGATCATCCTGAAAAATGGGCGACCGGCGCAGCAAGGCCAGTGTGCTACTTGCGGGACAAAAACGACGTTGATCCTGCCAAGCGCGAAGTCTGTTGCTGTCGAATAGACCCTTGTTTGAGTTGTCCTTTTTAGAGAGAGCCACTACTCCGTTTGAAGGAGACAGTGGCTCTCTTCTTGCTCTTTTACATGTGCTAACGAAAGGAGGTGGCGAGATGATCGATATCCTTATTGTCTGCCAGTGTCCCCTGTATTGTCTTGGCTTACAATCCATACTAGAGCGAGCTGGTGATATCGTGGTCGTTGGGAAAACCTCCGATCCAGCACAAGCGCTGGCTTTGGCAGAGGCAAAGCGACCAGAGGTTGTGTTGTTGGATGGGAGTCTCTCTTCTTGTGATCCTGTGGCACTCACCTCGCAGCTTCGAGCGGCGGGAGCACCGGGCATCTTCGTTTTGGCTTCGGTGGTCAATGAGGGGCTCTCTTTCAATACCTGTTGCATGGAGCGGCGGCCTACGAGCGTTCTACATTGGCTGTGAGGAGTTGATCGGGAGGATACGCCGTGTGGCTGCTGGAGAATATCTCATCTCTAGCGACGTGCTTGCTACCCCTAAACAAGAGATTGGCCTGTTTCAATGAGAAAAATGACTGCTCAGTATGGGCAAAGGAAGGTGGAGGAGAAACCGCCTGAACCTACCATGCCTGTCTCCGAGGAAGAATTGGCGTTGCTCAGACTGGTGATGAATAGTTTCACGAACAAAGAGGCGGCAAAGAAGTTAAAAAAGGACGAGAGAACAATCACATCGCATCTCAGTTCCCTTTTCAGACGATTTAGTGTATTTGATCGAACCTCATTGGTGGTGCAAGCGTTGCGCCATCATGTGCTTTCCTTTGGAGACGCCACCTCAAACGATCTTGTTTTGAGCCAGGAAGCATTGATGCAAAGAAGGGCGAAATATACCCCACCAAAGAAAGCGGCCAGCTAAAAGCAAACGTGTCTGCTATCAGTTGTTCTACTCTGCTTAGACAGACAAAAGACAGACAAAAAAATAGTTATGAGTGGGCCACTGTCTACTGTTTTCCTGCTCATAGAGAAAAGAAGGAGGAATCCATTATGCCAAACCAAGCACAGGCGACCCTTGCCCGTACGCGCTCCTCTGCCAATGCGTCCAACACCGAAGAGGTGCTCCCCTCTCGTGGCGCGTCTTCACCGTTGCCATTGTCTCATCAGTCTCCTGCATCTCGACTTCCCACAAAAAAACGTTCTTCACGAGCGTATACTACTATTCAAGTTCCAGGTGCAGATGTATTGGAATACGATGGGGAGGATGAAGAGGAACCCCAGACTGATGACCTAGATCAAGACTATGATCAGTACCCTGTTTCACAAGGGGAACGTCAGCGAACTACTGATGATTTTCTTCAACTATCGTCACAACCATCTCTTCGAGAACGCCTTGAGGCTGGCTGGCAATCACTTCAGTCGGCGGGATCGCACATTTGGTTTTGGGCGAAGGCTTCAGCGGTTGTAGCAATAGTCGGATGCGTCACCTATGCCGGAATTAGCGCGTACTTCTGGGTGGGAGATCAATGGAATACCTATCATTATGGCCCGACACGAGTCTACCACACGACGGCTCCTTTGGGCATTGATCACGACTCATCTGCTACACCGAGCGACATTCTTGTGATGAATGTTCGAGGTACTATTCTCGTTACGGTAGTGCCTGCGGGGGACGCGGATAAAGCGGTGACCTACAATACTGGTTATCACCTCGTTGGTGACGGGGTTTCCAAGACTCCAGTAACTCTTACTGTACAGGACGTGAATGGCGATAAGCGCCCAGATCTGGTTGTGCATATTGATGGTCAGTCGCAAGACGAAGTATTGCTGAACCAGGGAGAGCGTTTTGTGGTCTCGAAGTGATCTTCTTCCAAGCAGAGGGAGCTTTGCCTTAGCTGATGAGTGTGCATGTTTGCGAACGCCTTTCTTTCTTTTTGCTCTACTGATCAGCAGGCGGCTATCCAGAAAGGGGGTTTTGATGGATAGAGTCAGTTGGAATCCACTCCTCTCCGGCCTCATTCTCGGTTTGCTTCTTGCAAAGCCGCTTGCTTCTGTCACCTCATCTCTTTTAAGATGGGCACAAAAAAAGCAGCAAAATGATACAGAGCAACAAATTCTTTCACGATTAGAGGCCGCTCCTGATGAGGTGCAGGACGCTTGCTTTACTTGCCCCCTTTGTTGGGAATTCTCGACATTCAGTGGAATGGTATTGGAGCAAGTGGCGAACACAGCCATGTGCAAAGCATGCTGAGCAGCGCCGTTCTTCGTTGCTCCAGTGGTTGGAGCTGGCTCCTGCCAACGCATGTTGATCCTCTTCTGTTCTTCATGCGATAGGCTGGTGCCATCATGACGAGAAGCATTTTTTTCTGTACACTACCAATGGAGGGTGTTTGGTCAGTATTTGGTCCCCTTTTTTTGTGTCTTGCAGGGCAGAAATGTATCTCTGTCCGACCAAATACCGACCAATGGAGGGTGTTTGGTCAGTATTTGGTCCCCCTTCACCGCTATTTTGTTGCTGGTAATGAAAAATGATCCGACCATTGGTCGGTGTTTGGTCCGTATTCGGTCGGTGTTTGGTCGGATCTTTTTCTTCAGATAGTTTCCCTTTTGTTTGTACTCTCATTCGTTTTCTTAAAGGAGCTCTCTCATGTCCATGTCTCTTTCCTCTCAGAACACTGCTAGTGTTCATCCTGATTGCCTCTATGCTTTACTGACGCGCAATGCTCCCCTGGTCACCAAAGCTGGAGCAAGCTTCCCACGTGGTATCCCTCTTCCTACCCTCTCCTGGAAGAAAGGGATTCCTATGGGGGTAGACAATGGCAACTACCGTATCAAAATCACGCTATTGGATGCACTGAGCAATAGCCTGGTCAATCAGGCGATTATTGCCGCGACGGGTCCAGATCCAAAAACACGAACCAAGGTGTCACGTACGAAGTATCGTGTGCGCTGTCTGGATACTCAGCCCTCCACCTTTTCAGGGTGGTTCCTTATTGGTTGTCAGGCGATCAATCTGTGTCCACCCGATCAGCTCTCGTTGGGTGTGGGATCGACGGGTGAACGTCTGGGTGACGTCAGGCAGCTCGATTTTGTCTTAGCCTCGCTGGTGGAGTCTCTGAAATTGGCGCATTATCCTGCGGGAACCTATCCACTCATCTGCGGCTTTGGCGTTCCCAATGATGAGTTTGTGAGTGGCGATCTCTGTGAGGAAACAACTGATGCACTGGGTCTGCTGATGGATCATAGCTTTGAGGTCGAACGCCAGGAGCAGGATCAGGAGAAGGCAGAGAAGTATGTCCTCACAGGTGCAGAAGTTATTCCCACGCCGCAGACGAGTGGCACCTTTGCTGCACTCAACTATGGTATCGATGGAAAGTTGTGCGAGAGCAATGTCGTCGATGAGATCTATGTCGATTTTGGTGGCGGTCATACTCAGGAATATCGTGTGAGCCGCATTCTTAACGAGCGGAGCGAGATAGAATTGGTGGGTACCGGCGGACGTCTGGGGGTCGGAAGAGGCTCGATTGCCATTGCACGTGTCGTGCTGGATGCTTTGCGTGATAAGTATCCCAATCTCCCCCTCAGTGACATTTATAGCCAGGTCGTCCTGGCAGATAATCAGGTGCGTGTTCATGGTGTCTCTCGTCCCCTCGATGAAATTATTGATCATTCCTTGCTGGAAAATGCTGCTGAAACACTGCTGACGGATGTGCTGAAGATTTTACAGCAAGAATCATCGCGCGTGACTTTTACAGGTGGGGGATTAAGCCTGGATTTGATTGCCGAACCGCTCAAAAAGCGTGCCGAGCGGCGGGGTGCTGGGTTACTGCTCTTGGATACCACCTGGGCCTCGATCCTCAATAGCTATGGAATCTATCAGCAGGCGGTCATGGATTCCTCAAAACGAAATCTTCAATCCTGATTGTCCTTGTAAGCTACGTGAGCGTTTCTCTGATGGTACTCGGAGAAACGCTCAGAAGGAGTGTCATGGAAGAGACCGTCAGGACGACCAAGCGAAAAAAAGTGACTGCTGCTCAGGAGGAAGGGAAAAAAGAGCAGCAAGTAGCTAGTGTTTCTGCAAAAAAGAAGCGAGCATCTTCGATAGAATTTCGCCCAACTCCTGGTGATGAAACCTTGGCGCGAACGTTACAACAGCAGGATGCTGGCACTGGAAAGCAGGGAACGCTGGCCGCAGTGTATAAGGAATCATTACATATTGGTCTGATGGTACGAGCTGCGCTCATGGGACCAGATCAACATGGTCTCTATGCTGGCTGTTATTCTGGAGAGCAGATGGCACAGCTGATCCGGCTTTGGGCGTTGGGACTGACTGATTGTGTTGCTCGCCATAGTACCCCTATTTATCAATCTCAGTTCCTTGCTTCTCCTCAAAGCCCTAGTGGTACCAGCGGAAATGGAGTTCCTCCATCCATGTCTGAAACCAAAATGGACGAGCGAGGGGTTGCGAGTTTGAAGGGATTGGGGACAGGCCTGCTGAGAAGACGAACTCCACCATCATCACCTGAAGCTTCTCAGTCCTAGGCTCACAAAAAACGTTTGTTTCTCCTTCATCTGTGCCAGGCTCTCTCCACATTTCTCATCAGGGTTTATCGCCAGTTTGAAAGCATAGGTACGCCTGCCCTTCCTCATGGGCAGACGTATGCTGATGGGGAAACGATTGGCTGGCGCTACAGATGAAAAAATCTCTTCATTATAAGGAATAGTCAAAATGCTTACCCAAAATGTTCTTCTTTCAAAGCCAAAAATGTCTTTTTTCTCTCGACGCTCTCTGCTTCTTTTCTTCCTTTGTGGGTTTGTTGTCTCTCTTGTGTTGCTTATGAATATCCATCAGCAGTGGTTAGTTGCTTCGTCATCACCTGTGATGACTGTACCTCGGCAGCCACTGGTGACTCTTCCAACGAAAACTACGAGTGCATCCCGAACTTCTGTATCACAGGCTCTGATCCGGCTGGATCAATCCTCTCCTGCCCAATATGCAAGTGTTGCCCAGCATGATACGTGGTGGGAAAGTGCCTGTTCAGCGGCGGCGATGACGGAGATCATCAATGCCTATGAACACAAACAGTATCGCATCGCGGATATTTTAGCAATTGAAGCAGGCTTTCAAAGTCCACAGGTGATTTCTCCGCAGGCTGGTTTGCTGTATCTAGAGGGGATAGACCGAACAATGGTCTCTTTTGGTCTTCACACAACCAGGCTCTCTCAGCCGAGTCTGCAACAGATCGTCAAGTTGGCAGACGCAGGAACTCCTGTCCTTGTCAATTTCCCGCCGGATCGGTTTGCTGGAGGGCATTTCCTGGTGGTTCTTGGTGGTACGAGTCAGCAGGTGTCTCTCGCAGACTCCTCCCGATTGCATATGCAGTCGCTCTCCTCTGCCCAATTTGCGAGCTATTGGGGCGGCTTTGCCGAGACGTTTGTGCCTCAATCAAGCGTGACAAGTTCTCATGTGTTGGGTCAACCAACCGTCTCGCCTGATTTTATCAACAAGGTATTTGGCTATTATGGGTCGCCTGCGGCAGGAAAAGGGCAAGCACTTTACAACCTGGGGGTCAAGTACGGCATTGATCCCGTCTTCGCCCTGGCTTTCTTTGGGCATGAAAGTACCTTCGGGACGCGAGGGGAAGCGGCGAAAACCATGTCGCTGGGGAACCTGCGCTGTATTGCTTCGCGCCCCTGTGTTGACCAGCAGATTGGTGGCGGGTATGCACAGATGAGGAGTTGGGAAGATGGCTTTGAAGTCTGGTATCAACTGATCCGCAATCTGTATGTGGCCCAGTGGGGTGCGACCACAGTGGACCTGATTATTCCCCATTATGCACCGAGTTCAGATAACAATGACGAAGTGGGATACATCACTGCCTTAAAACAGAGCATTGCCCGTGCTCGTGCCGGGTTGGTAGCTATTGAGGACTTTTAATCTGGATACCCACTGACAGCGCTGTGATGCCATATCGAGGGGAAAAAGGGAACCGTCAATGGTTTGCTTGCCCAACTCCAGCAATTTTATGAGCAGTATCCCCATCTTCCAGTGATCCATCCTCTGGCCCAACTTGGTAAGAGGTGCCGTTCGTCTCAACCTGTCTCCTGTGGGGCAGGTTGGTGCGAGTCGAGTGGCTCGAAGCAAAACAAAAAGAATCCCCTTCTCCTTGGACTGAAGGCCCAAAACCTCATTTTTACAAGGAGCGAAAACAGCAGTCAACCTCACGTTGACCTGACTAGTGCCAGAAGAGAAAAGAATGGACGAGACTTCCCAAACACAGGCGATCCAGCTTGATCAAGCCTGCTCGCCAGCATTTCATAGTCGGCGAATTCGCCGATTATATCAGTTAGGCTATATTAGCCGTTTAGAGGCGGATTTTTACGATGTGGTTGCAAGACAATTTTCAAAGAGGCGTCGGATGCTTTCTCGATTGAAGGCTCTTTTGGGCTACTTCTCGAAATCTGGGAAGAGTGGGATTGACTGATGGCAATTGAGAATTCTTAGGAAAGAGGGTGTCTGTTCAGACAGACACCTTGGATAAGAAGCGTTCCCTCAAAGGGAAGAAAGGACTATCTTATGCATTGGAAGACGGCCTGGGCACAAACCTTGCCCAAAGACCAGAATACGATCATCCATCAGAAGAGTGGGAAAACGCTGCACTTTCCTGCTTACACTGCCAGCATTCAACTCGTGAGTGCTGGTTTTTGCGATACGCACGTTTTGGGAGAAGTAGCACTTCCTGTCCCTATTGTGGATCAGCAAGCCATTGAGTCCCTTCTTCGGGACACTGGATTATCTCCTCTTGGTTGGATTCCAGGGCGCAATAATTTTATGAGTCCCTATCACGATTTGGACACCTTCCTCTCCCTCCTTCAACACACCCGACAGATGGTACAAGAGAGAAACAATGCGGATATCTCCATTGAGGATTTGAGGAACGCATGTCCCTGTGAGGAGCGCATTTTTACGTTGCACCTGCTCACGCTTCTCGAAGATCAGCAAGGACTTGTTGCGGAGAACCCTGAGAATCCTACAATGGTCCGTCTGGCAACCTGGCGCGAAGCCCTACAGGTCAGTTTTCAGCGTAGCGAGAGGGCCGTTAAGCGAACGGGTGAAGGGAAACGTATCCAACCACGGGCCGAACTTCGTCTGGATGGAAATCACGTGTGCTGGAGCTTAGTCGCCTATGATGGAGAGTATAGTCTGTCCCAGCTACAATCCCCTTATACGGTCCTACGTGGGAATGCAGCGGCTATTGATCACTGTTTGCGAGAATATCTTATCCCGCAGGGCTGGGCTGCCACTGACGGGATGAAGGCGAGAGCCTGATTTCAGAGGAGGCTTCTCGGAGAGCCTTTTTGCGAGTATCGAAGATTGGGAAGAGCGGGAGTGACGATCCTGAGTGGCTTCTTTGAGGCGCTTCGTTTCAGTCCCCTCAAGCGGGTCGGGCAAAGCTTCTGCTCCTGTTGCCCCCAGAGTGGAAATCCTAAAAGGTCCAGTGTTTCTGCATTAGGGGAAGCGATCTCGTTCTTCTTTTCCATTCACTTCCCCAAGGAGAGAGCTATGCCATTACACCATCCAGCCATCATCTATCCTGCGCCACAAGTTATAAGGGACTACTGGCAAGATCGTTTGAGCGAACTCACCGCACCAGCCTGGGAACATGGAGCGATTAAATATGCTGTTGACTTCTTTGCGATGGTGCGTCAGCAGGAAATTAAGGCTGGCTCACCGTATCGTTATGCCTGGACGCTCTACCCACAGGCACCCGTGTATTGTTGCCAGGCGCTCGTACAGACCCTCCATGTCCTGGCCGTTGCGGCAGACTTGCTGGTCGAGGCGTCATCCGGATGGACACCCTCTGGTGCATCTCCCGAGGTGCAGCGTGTTGCCGAACTGCTCCCACATTTTGCACGAGCAGAGCTCCAGCGCATCCAGCAATTGTATCTGGCGATTTAGCAAGAACTCTTTCAGATTGCCCAAGAACATCAATTGCTCATGATAATAGAAAACATCCAGTTAGAGGTAGCCGCAGTTGCTCATCAGCACACACGTCCCAACCGAGAAGTGAGAGCATCTGCTTAAGTTCCGCATGCGGAAAAGAAGAGAGGAGCAAAACATGAGTTTGATGGATGGCAAGCAGAACCTGATCCATCAACAAGCCAGCGAAGTAGTGGCTCAACTTGGTTTCGAGCAGGAGTCAATGGAGGCGTTTGTTCATGGGATAGAAGTGCAGGAGCGTTTGCAGGTGACAACATTTTATCTGCATGTGCTTTGCCCATTACCTCGCCGTCTCGAGGTGCTTGCGCAGGCAAGTACCTACTTTGCGTCCAATCCTACGCGAATGGCTCCTTGTGTCTCGCAAGGAAATACCGAGGAGGGAACAGGTTTCCTAGTGTTTGCCTCGCAGTATCCCTTCCACGAAGGCGATCTGAAGTGGTTGGTGCAGCACCTAGGAGTCGATGCCTACCGCTCTACTGTTTCAGTGGATATCGATTTGAGGGACTAGCCTGACTTCCCAATGTTGTAGTGACAACTCCACTCGGATTGCGCATCCGGTGGCTTCTCTACTGAAGAAGGTGAATCAGGATTGAAAACTGACGATTTTGTTTTTGGATGATACATTCCCTTTAGAAAGATTTTTAGTAATAGCGTCTCTCAAGACATGTAAGGGCGGGCTTTTGTTCGAGAAAGCCCTTTGAAAGGAACAATAAACCATGAGCGAATTATTAACCGTATCCGAAGTAGCCCGTGTTCTGCGAGTGGATAACACGACGGTGAGACGTTGGGTCAAGCAGGGCGTGTTAGAGGCTGTGGTGCTTCCTCATGTCAACGAACGTATGGCTTATAGAATTAAGCGTGCGACGTTGGAGAAAGTATTGGGCAACCAGACTGAGGTTGCCACCTCGCATGAACGGTAGTTTTGAATGTGTAGGAAGAGAACGATGTTGCCAGAAAACGTCGTTCTTTTTTGTTCTCTCGTGAAAAAGAGGAGAGTTTGTATGTCGGCAGAACAGGTTTTTCAGCACGTTGGTCGTCTCCGAGGAAGTGTGCAAACGCTGCTTTCGCAGGAGCCGCAGAGTTCCATCACACTCAGATCCGCATTGCAGACAGCACAGGACGCGCTCATGCTGGCCCTTCAGGCCGCAAAGGCCGCAGCCGATGAAGAGGCGACAAGGCAGGCACTCATTGAGTATATTCGCCAACATGATGCGACCTCGCTTCCGTGTGGACTGACAGCAGTCCAAGGGATGTACGTCATCGGGTGGAACGCAAAGCGCGAGGCCGTTTGTCTTATTTGGCCTGGTGAGCAGGGGGAAGTCAGTCCCCGAGCGTTGTCTCTCGCTTTACAGGAGGCTGATGCTTGTGGGTGTGCTCGTCCTGCACGCGTCTATGGATATTGGTGCCGGGTGGCTGAGGCGCAGGGGCGCTGGACCTTTTGCCAGCTTGATCCTGAGTGGGTGCATGCAGCGCTTGAGGGGATTGTACCTGCCGCTCGATAAGAACACAGAAAAAAGAAAGGATGTGTTTTTTGGAACTTGCTGAATTATTAGCGAAGAAGGTGGGCCAGGGGCGTCCCACAGTGGTCTGTCTCTGTGGGTCAACACGATTTTCGTCAGCATTCCGTGAAGCGAAATTGCGAGAGACTCTGGCAGGAAATATTATCACAACAATTGGGTGCGATACAAAATCAGACCAGGATTTGGCGCTGGCAGGCATGCCCATCGACAAGGAAAAGCTCGACACGCTGCACCTCTGGAAGATCGACCTGGCGGATGAAATCCTGGTGCTGAACCAGGACCACTATATTGGGGAGTCAACCCGTCGCGAGATTGAGTACGCGGTGCTCGGTGAGAAGGCCATTCGTTGGCTGCTTCCGCCGACAGAGCAGGAGACATCTCTCTTGCAGAAAAGCGTTCCCGCAGAGATGCCAGCCTTTGAAGAGCCAGCATCTGTCTTGATTGAGACGACACGCCCTGGATGGGCTGTGCAGAGTGCGCAGTTGCTAGAGTTTGCTTCAGGGGAAGGCGCTGGGAACAAGGTGCTTGCGCTCGAGTATGCTATTTTGCATGTGCGTGTTCAGGACGCTCCAGCAGGGCATCCTGTTGGCTACTTTCCTCTGCGTTGTTCTCGCATCTCTCTCGCAAAGAAGGAAGGAATTGTGATCTCGGATTTTTTTGGTGAGGCGGGTTTCTCATGGCTGACACGACAGCCTGTTGCCTTGTTGGAGCAAGCTGTCACGCTGATACTTGATCTGGAGCAGAAAGCCCTCCACCTCTCTGTTTGAGGGCTTGCGATGAACCGAGGAAATCTCAGAGATAGTTTGATTGCGACAGCAAAAGCCTTACATTCCACAGATGAATGTAAGGCTTTTTTGCTATGATAAAACCAGAGGTGGTTAAGAGGCTGGGGGTGTCTGCTCTTTCTGGTTTTGTTTCAGAGCGATCTGTAGCTTTTGGTATTAGTGTTGCTGACGAACACGGCGATGGTTCCTGTTTTGCTATCCAGTTGTGGGTAACCCTCCAATATGAGCACGTCCTCTGGATCTTGTATCGCTTCAGCTACTTTCTTCCACTGTTTGCCGCGATGTAGACGGTATAGGCTGTGGCGCTTGTTTGAGGAGTAGGGAGCCCTTTGGGTAGCGCGGGTACTTTCTCGCTGGCCATGCTCGTGACGACGCAGGTTCCTCGGTCAACGATCTTCCCTGGCCTGCCGATAAGGGTGATTTTCACGGTGTTTGCCATTCCTTTCTCATCGCCGATTTCATGCAATGCAGAAATGCGATCTTCCCATGTGAATGGGGTTGTAGTAGATTGCTGTGATGGAGGTTGCCCTGCCTCTGCAACATTCTGGTTTTTTTGAGGTTGATTTGTTGCGTGATGAAGAGAGGTCGAACTCTTGTATGGTCCTTTTTTACGCACGAGGTAGAAGAATGTGCCTCCTGGTGTGCGACGACGTGATCCGTCGCCGATCATCAGTCCACCTTGCGCCTCGATTTCGAGTGCCTCCTTCAAAAACGCGAGGGACCGCTCCGTTCCTAGCCGCTTTACCACTTGTTTCAGCAATTGAAGTGGTTGTTCTTCTGTTTCTGAGAGTTGTTCGGCTATGATTTGGACTATCTCATCTTGGTTTGGTAGTGTTGGCTGCTGCGTTTTTTCTTCTTCCATGTTCACATTTTAGGATAATGGTGCATAGCTGTCAATTGTTTTGGGTAGTTTCGTCGCTTGCTCATCTTGCCTTCTCGGTCCTTTGCACAACTTCTCAGTCTAATCCTTGTTTCGCAATACAGTAGCTTTCTTGATATTCACTGGATGATTACCAACTATTGTAGCAAGAATATCAGTTCATGTCATGGAAGTTTCTCTTGCGAAAGTTGAGATGTAAGTGTCTGTTCGACCAGACAGTTGCCGCTGAGAGGTGAAGAATTGTCCTTCATTATGTTTCTCTCTTTTTTTGCTTTTGCTTTTAAGTATCTGTTCGATGAGGCAGCCGTCTTGATCAGATATTGTCTGTTTCGTATAGAGTGTCTGGTCGACCAGACAGTCCTTATTGAAAAGAGAAGTGCAAGCTGATCTATAAAACAAGTATATTTACTTTTACGAAAGATGAGTTTTGAGTGTCTGGTCAAGCAGACACTCATCTTTGATTTGTATCCATTACCACAAGTGTAAGCACTGTCTACTTGACCAGACAGTTATCGCTGGAAGATAGGCATTATGTGTCTTGTCACGTCCCCTTTTTTAATTGCATCTTTGATTTTAAGTGTCTGTTCGACCAGACAGCCGTTTTTAGTAAATGCTGCCTGTTTCGTTTAGTACAGAGTGTCTGTTCGACCAGACAGTTGTCACTGAGAAAGAGAAATGGTCAAGCTGATCTTTTTACAAAAACTGATAGAGAACCGTTTTCTCTCTTCTTTGCTGTTCTTTTTAGGGGTATGTGTCTGGTTGACCAGACAGTTCTTATTGTGTTTGCTGAATTCATCAAGTACAATAAGATTAACCTGATCGGATGAAATGTTTCTTATTTTGTTTAGCAGTGGCTGGTTTTTAGTAGAAAGGAGTTGTGTGTAGGGTTGGACGTAAGATGTCCCCCTTGCGCACACATATTGTCCATGACAACACAAACAAAACGAGCACCAAGAGCGAAAATGATTTTATTTGGGAACGAGAAGGGAGGTGTGACAAAAACGACAACAACAGCTATGTTGAGCGCGATTCTCGCGACACAGCTTGGCTATCGAGTCCTGGTAATTGGGGGTGATCCACAATCCAATATTGAGAATCTTTTCGGTTTTTTGCGTGAGGATATTCCAGATGGGCATACCCTCTTTGATGTTTTGCAGGAGAAATGCACACTTCAGGAGGCTATTCTTCCTACAACGCTTGACCCTGCTACGATGAATTTCTTTGATCATCGAACGCTTACCCTCTCCGAAGAGACTCCTCCATTAAGGGGGCCAGATTTGGTGCCAAGTAATTTGAGTGCGACGGATGCCGATTTTATTCTCAAAGCGAAAGATTATTGGAATGAAGTATTGCGTGATGCCCTAGAACCTTTTCGCATGCACTATGATTATATTTTCATGGATAGTGCCCCTTCGCTTGGTGCAATAACGTTTAGTGGTTTTACTGCTGCCGATTTTGTTGTCATACCTATTGTTCCCGAAAGATTGGCTGTCGAAGGTGTCTTAGGCATTCTTGGAGTCATTAAACGGGTTCAGCGCAAAGCGAACCCAGGATTAAAAGTGGCAGGATTTATCTTAAGCAAGGTGCAAAATTGGAAATCACATCGAACAATGACGCAAGATTTCAAAGAGTTCACTGAAAAGAATGAAGATCTGCGGACGCTCAATCTTAGGATATTTGAAGCAGAGATTAAACAGAATGCCGAGTTTGCCAATTCTCTTGATAATCGATCACTTATTGTTCTTGATAACCCTGAAAATGATCATGCGCGAGCATATTGGTATGTCTTGGATGAACTCCTCCAGATTATTGAAGGGCCAGCAAAAGATGATGTGCATAAAATTGTTCAGGATATGAAAACTCAGGATCAAGACCGTCAACGAAGTAAGGGCCGACGCAAGCAAGAGCCCACAGCCTCGTCAGCGCAGTAAAGCACGAGTGCTCTGATATCACTCTCACTAGTACACTCGCATAATTATGCGCTCGAAAGGATTTTATGGCAAAGAAACTCCCGCCCAGACCAAGCTATCTCACAAATAGAGCTATTGCAGAACCGAGTAGCGCTCTTGGCCTACAAGAAAAGGAAGAGACTATTGTTGCGCAGACAGTGGAACACTTTGTACAACCCTCCCCTGTAGCACAATTTCAAGAAATTTCCATTGATCGTCTTAGGCCTAATCCCTTCCAGCCTCGTCAAGAATTTAACCAGGAGGATCTTGATGAGCTAAAAGTTTCTATCCAGCAAAATGGTTTTATCTCTATCCTTTTTGTTCGTCCAGATCCCTCTGAGGAAAACGTTTTTCAGCTTGCTTATGGGGAACGACGCTGGCGTGCTGCTCAACTAGCAGGTTTGCTGGTTATTCCTTGTAAAATTGAGGAACTTTCAGATGAGCAGATGGAAGATATTGCGCTCATTGAAAATATCCAACGCAAGGATCTTAATCCCCTCGATGAGGCTCAAGCGTTTGCAAAAAAGTTAGAGAAGATCGAATCCTAAGACGGGAGAGAAATTTTCTATTCGTTCACTTGCTGACTATCTCGGTGTCAAACGAAATCGTATCGAGGAACCCTATCGATTACGTAACCTTTCTTTGGATCTTCAGCAATTAGTACGTCAGCGTCCCGATGCCTCTCGCATTGCTTTTGAGTTGGAGAAACTGCCTTCTCCTCAATCACGTCAACCACTCATTGATGAAGTGCTCAGCAAGGGGATGAATACAAAAGATGTTATCGATGTAGTCGAACGGATGCTGAGGGATTTTGCTTATACGCAGGCACAAACTGAACAAAAGGAAGCTTCGTCTTTTGTGAAGAATGAGCAGGGTAGTGAAATACCAGTCTTAAAGCAACAAGAGGATACGCTTGAATCTCCTTTTGTGCCTAGTATCAATGTTGAAAAGGATACGAAGCAGAGAGAAGATGTGCAGCCGCAAATACCATCCTCACCAGCATTTCAAGATGTCTCGGCACAACTTGCCATTCTTGAACAGAAACAGAAAAGTCAGATGAAGAAGGATGGCCAGACACTACAACAGATTATAGAGCGTTGGTCTGAATGGACCAGTAAACCTGCTCACAATAAAAATGAATTACATACCTATGTCATTGGATGGATTGCTCAACTGCAAACATTAGAAGATCGCTTGAAGCCCTAAACCTCTGCTAATCGGTTTCTTCTGTGCAGAAGACTCTTGCCATTCACTTTCAACAGGAGAAGCCGATTTTACAAATAATTACCGTTTCTCTCCCTCACTTTCGTCTTGATTGATAGCCTCGTTGGTGACAACGATCTACCATCTCGTGCTTCCCGATCTCCAACAAACACATTTTCCCCTTTTGTTGAGAGTAGAGCAAACGAAGCTCGTAGGTAAGATAGCATTCCCAGGTTCCCCTCGCTCGGCGGAGACGATGAATGCGCAGAGAGGGATGCTTAGGGTTGCTGTGGAGGATAGAAAGTTTTTTACGTGCGAGGCGTTGTTGATTTCCCGTGAGCCGCGCCCAGGTTGGTTGGAAACTGGGAGCTAGGTGAAACTGGGTGAGAATATCTGTCATGATCTTTCCTCTTCTCTCTGTATTGTCGATCAAGGCGTGTGTGATGGTAGTCTTATCCAAGACTGTACCGAAAGAAATCCCTTCCATCAATCTTCCCTGTGTGGGTAGCCATGCTTTACATTCCGCATGCGGAACGTCAGGAGTGCTTTCTTTCAAGACGTTTTTGGGGATGTGCCAAAAAAGCAAGCCTGATTGCTGATGGTTTCAAATCTGCATGGTATGCTCTCCTATGAGCGCAGCAGCGGCGCTGTGTGAGCGGGGAAGGAGTATCTGGGGGTATCCCCTCCAAGAGAGGGGAACGTTTGAGGAGACGGAGCGAGAGAGACGATGGGCGTCGTTGCTCGCGGGAACAGACGAGAGCCGAAAAATAGGAGGGGAGTATGGCTTCAAGCGCTTTACTAAAAACACCAATTATTCGTCTGGGAGGCAAGACGAGATTATTCCCGACGCTTTTGACCATTCTTGAGCAAATGGCTCCGCACCTCTGTTATTGTGAGCCATTCGCCGGGGGAGCGGCGCTGTTGTTTGCCAAGCGGCCATCAGAAGTGGAAATTATTAGCGACGTTGACCAGGCGATCTATGACTTTTATTATGTGATGCGTGACCCAGAATTGTCCTCTCGGTTGCAACGGAGCCTGCGTTATACCCCGTGGAGCCGGGCAGAACTTCAGTACTGTGATGCCAATTGGCGCACAACGGAGGATGTGGTAGAGAGGGTGCGACAGTGGTTTGCCGTGAGCCGGATGAGTTTTACCCATGAGCTTCAAAGACCGTCCTGGTGGGCTGCCAAAGGGGAAAATCAGGCCGCTCGATTTGCAGGAGCAGTGGACGCGTTGGAGCTGGCTGCACAACGTCTGCGTCGGGTGCAAGTCGATAATCGCAGTTTTGAACACATTCTCCCTTTGTACGATAGCCCGCAGACGCTCTTCTATCTCGATCCTCCCTATATGCTGGAGGCGCGAATTGATGGAAGCTATGAACATGAGCTGACAGAAGAGCAGCATGCGAAATTGCTCGACTTGGTACTTCGTTGCAAGGGGCAGATCATTTTGAGTGGGTATCACACCGCTTTATATGATGAGAAACTGGCAGGCCTCCCGCTGATTGAAAAGACGCGAGAGTGTACCATCCATAACTCGCGGACGCATAAAAAGTCGTACCGGACGGAATGCATCTGGATCAAGGCGCATCCCTATGGGCTCTTCTCGGCTCTAGGAGCTGACGGGTTTACGCACTTTGTGGAGCAGCTTGCGCCTGGTGGAGCAGAGGCTGATGAGAGACAGCAAAATGATGAGGCGCTGGCCGAGATGGAGGAACATGAAGAGGAGACAGAAACGTCTATCGACGTGGACGGTGAGCAGGTAGCATTGCGCAACTTTGAAGTGCTTTGGGAGGATGTGAGTCAGCGCTTCCGTGACCGTCGTACGGAAAAGGAGCATTCTTAAAGAGGAGCAGGCAATGTTTGAGCGAACACGAAGAGCCAGGGCCAGAAAAATAGTTCTGCTTGCTCTGCTTTTCGTGTTTTGCTCTCAAGGAACGGCGTTGGCTGCTGTGAGAGGGCCATACCGAGCTGCAACCGTGTCCTGTTCGGCAGAGGCCTGTACGGGTTTAGATCCGTATGCAACAGGATGTGCCGATCCGTTTTGGACGGCCCAGGCACAAGACATCAGCAATGGACAGTTGCGTGTAGAGCTGGAGTATTCTCCACTGTGCCAGAGTTTTTGGACACAAGCGTATTGGCTCGACGGGATAGGACGTCCTTTGGGGGCAAATGTAGTGCAACGTGTGGGTGCGAAAGAAACAGTGCTCAGCTATTGGAGCGATGGAGGCTCCTGGTGGATCGACACCGATCAGGTATGGGCGGCTTCCGATGCGTCTGTTTTTGCCTGTGCCTATGCAGCACAAAGAGGGATCAATGCCTACCCTGGTATCTGTATACAGGAGAGCGTCCCTTACATTCCGCATGCGGAATTTATCGTATAGCCTTGATTGGGTAGGCCGCATTTTTCGCGAGGGAAAGAGCGCTTGTTGGGTGTTGAAAAGGGCAGAGAAAGTTCGTATTTGGTTATGAAAAGGGAGGAGGTGTCAAGGACATGCTGAGAAACACGATCCTGCTTGGGGATGCACTGGAGGTGCTCAAAGGGCTTCCCACAGCGTCTTGCCAGTGTTGCGTGACCTCTCCGCCTTATTATGGCCTTCGCTCCTATTTGGACTCAGAACATCCTGACAAGATGCTAGAAATCGGCTTGGAGGTAACCCCACAGGAGTATATTAGGCGTCTTGTTGAGGTTTTTCGTGAGGTGCGGCGTGTACTGCGCCTGGATGGTGTGCTCTGGTTGAACTTGGGAGATAGCTACGTAGGATACAAAGGGAAGAAATACAATCAAAACCAGCAACGTGGAACGGGAGAGTATAGCCCTATGCCAAGAGGCTATGACGTTGGAAGTCCACACACCGCCGGACTTCTTGGGCGAAGCAGTCATGATGCATCCCAGGCGTGATCGCTATTGCCCTACAAAGCAGATGGATGGATACTGAGGAGTGATATCATTTGGGAGAAGCCTTCGTGTCTTCCAGAAAGTACACAGGATCGTCCGACAAAGAGCCATGAGTATGTGTTCTTATTGGCAAAGTCCACGAAGATATTACGATGATGCTCATGCTATTGCAGAGCCCTCAAAGCGTCCAGGCGATGTTCAAATTTTGGGGGGAACAAAGTCCGTAACTATAAGCCGTCCGAGGACGATCGAAATTACCCACATGGCAAAGAACAATGGGGACACCCTCTTATCAGTGGATATACACTGTAACAAGCGAAGTGTTTGGAAAGTGGCCAGCCAACCATTTTCTGGTTCTCACCACGCTATCATCCAGAATAGGAGTTGAACTCTGTTCTTGCAGGTAGCAGCCCACATGCTTGCAATGCCAAGATAACCAAACTAAAAATGCGGTCAGACATCACACCAGAGGAACGGGCAAAGTAGAGTCCTTCCTTATAGATAGACCTCAGGTACCAGCACATTCACGAGAACAAACTTGTTCACCTCATGCCATAGCTTGGTGGGAATGTTGTCCCATAGAAAGCTTACAGGTTCGTTGCCAACAGTCTTCACAGCGTTGAGCGTTTGGGCCTTTTGCTTGAAATGTTTTGATTCTTGGCAGGTGTGGATGTGTTGGGTATTTGGCAAGAGACGATCTAAATCAGGATATGCCCGGCGATATGCCCAATCAGCAGACGTATGGCACACCATACAGAGTGTCAATAGGTTGGATATATCATTCGCCTCAATATGAGACGCAAACAGTTGATAGGGTTTTAAGTGACGTACCTGTAGATTATCAATTACCCCACAGTGCTGACAGGTATGATTATCGCGTTTTATTGCAGATTGTCGCTGGCGTTCCCAATTTGGTCCTCTATAGTCAGTATGCCCGCCGCGCGATGCTGCGCTCTTACTTCCATCCTCATATCCCGATGAGCGTTGCCATGCAATCGACACTCAACATTACAGAAGTTACGAAGGTATAAAAGTGAAGGACTTCGTTCTATTGATGCCCCACAAGCATCACAGGGAACAACACCAGTTTCAAGATATTCAGATGGCAACTGTAAAGATGTCTCACTATGAATACGCTTCCAGCTGCGCTCGCAGACCTTGCTGCAATATGTCTGCTCAAACTTTCCTGCCCGATAGCGATGTCGGTTTTTTAGAAGAGTTCCACAGTGTGAGCAAGGCAATTGTATCTGATATGAATGTGCTTGTCTTGATAAGTCGTACTACAAAACTTTTGATTTGGATATTTGCGGTTCTCAAAAGGTTGACCGCAAGTATTCACATCTCTTCGACATTATATCACAAGCCGTGTGTTACCACAATAGAGGTGTGAGATGTACTGAACAAAGAACATTTAATCCCAAAGATATTCCGGCAGAGTTACGCCAATAACTTTGAGGAAGTAGAAGTTGAGTGTAGGGCTCCCTGGCGGCGCATCACTCTTCCGACTGGTCATATCAATAAGCGTGAACCGGCCCACGTTCCCTACTCCGCTTCAACAAAAACACACAGTACCGGTTGGGCTCCAACTCGGCAGGCCACTTATTAGTGGGAGGCAACTTGCACGTGTAAGAATACAGGATCAGGAAATTGCGTCATTCTTGATCCATTTTGCGGAGTAGGAACGACTCCAACTCGTGGCATTACGCTATGGGCGGGAGTATCTCGGTATTGAGCTGAACGCAGCTTATATTGAATAAGCCAAGAAACGGATAGAAACGGTACAACCTCATCTGCTCATGGATGGATGATGACTCCCCTTGACCGATGCAGCCAGACAGGCAAGCAGCGCTTCAAGAGAGAGGGGTGCTGTCGAGGAACGGCTTGCTCACTGTCATCGTGAGAGGCGGTATCCTGGTGGCTGCCAGATTCGAGAACAGCCTCCTCTTTTTTGCCCATCATCTCTCAGGAGAGTTATCACCGCGTCAACGGGTAGAACGACTTTTGGCTCTTCCGCACTTTGCGTGCTAAGCTCTAGAATATGCAGAATACGTTTTCCCTAGACCTGCGTCGGAAGCCGCTTCCATCTCTAGAGATGTATCCGATATTGCTCGATAGCACGGGAAGTGCGGAAAGCCCGACTTTTGTGTTGCCGATATTGTAACTGCGCCGGAGTTATCTACGGATGCCAGCTACCAGGCTCGTTTCTTAACGCTGGGCTGTTAAGCCGAAAACAGAGCCTTCCAGTCCTATGAGAGAGTTTCGTTGACATCCTCCACAGGCCCATGAGAAGAAAAGCATAGGGATGATGGGCCTGTGGAGGATGATGGGCCTTCACCTCAAGAACTCCGACCTCTTTGATTCCAGAACATCGTGTTTCACTTTCTTTCTCTGTCCATTCACTCTTGAGGAAGTTGCAGGGCTGGAGCGGTTTCGATGAGCACTCCCAACAAGCGTTTGAGCGTTGGAACCAGCACCGCAGACGGCTCCAGGAAAACCAGGATCTCCCTGGCAACCTGGCCCATTTCCTCTCTGGCCGCATTGGCATGAGGAGCGATTGCCAGCGTCCCCACATCCGTCTGCAAGGCGCGCTGCCAGTAGCGCACGGCGAACCAGCGTGGCATCCAACTGAAAATCATTTTCAGGTTGAACGGCGTCACGCGGACGCCCAGAGACTGCAAAGCTGCAAACCCTTCCCGGATGGCACTGATCATCAGCGCCACAGATGCGCGGTTCTGCCCCAGTCGGAAGTTGTCTCCCCCTTCGAGCATAAGCGCTGCCGAGACGCACGAAACGAACACCGCGTGCGTTTTGAGCCAGTTATCCATGCTACGACTGATCGCTGTGGAGAAACCAGCCTGCTCGAACATGGTAGAAAGCCTCCGCAAGCGTGCTGTCATCTGGCCATCTACTTCCCCCAAGGTCGTGGGTTGTTGACGGATACCTACATAGCGCACCCGCGTTCCCTCATGTGTTCCTCCGACTCCCGGAAATCCCAGCACGACCCTCTGAGAGCCGAGTTGCTCCACAAGAAACTGCGTGCCGGTCGGATTATTCAGGAAAAACAGCAACGTGGGAATGTGCTGGTTGGCAGCCAGATCGGGTATGATCGCGGCCACCTGGTCCAGGCGCACGCAGATCAGCGCCAGGTCATAACTCTCTTCTGGAACAAGCTGTTCGACAATCCGAAGATGACTCGTGCTGGATTGCCCCGTGGACGCGTCCTCCAGAACGAGACCGCTGGCGCGCAGATCAGCCGCGTGTTGTCCACGAGCCAGGAGCGTGACGTTGGAGCCTGCCGCCTGGAGGCGAGTGGCATAGACACTTCCGATAACGCCAGCGCCGAGGACCAGGATGCGTAAGGGTTCCTGTGACATAGAGGTTACCCTCCCTTTCTTCCATGCTAGTATTGACACCACTGGGAAGTCTTGAGCTCGGAAAATGGCACGAGAAAATGGTATGACCTCCGTTTCAGGCAGTGACTGATCTCGCATTTCACCCCATCTTTGTCAATCTTCCCCTCTGTTCTTTCACTTCTCGTAAAAAGAGCACGCTCAGAACAAGGCTCACGACGATAATGAATGTAAAAAATGCCTCGATGCCAACACTCGTCGGCTCCCTTGATTGCTCATGACAAGAAAGATGACGAGGATCGCAGTTCCCATGAGGACGCTAAACACCAACAAAGGGCCTGCAAGGAGGGAGCCCAGGATAGTTCTTCTCCACAGCAATAGTGCCGTCATAGAGCATGGCGGGGAGGTAGAATCCTAAATCTAAGATATGCACAGGATTGGTCGGCAAATTGGCCTCGATGACACTGGCTGGAATATTCCCCGTCACAAGGGCCGGGATCTCCTCGCGTAACCACAGCAAGGAAAACACGATGCCGAGGACTAGGAAGAACACACTCACCAGTCTTGTCGGGGTAGTGGCAAAAAAAGAGGTTTGGAGATCGTCCAGATGCATCTGTATCACGCTGCCAACAAGCGCATAAAAAGACAAGCCCAGAATCGCCACATACACCAGAAACAGGTGGTTAAAGTGGACATCAAACGCGTAGATGCTGTACGCGTACAGCAAATACAGCAGCACCCCGCTCCATACCAGGAACGCCTTGACCGATCCTTTGTTGGCACCATAGGCCGCAATGCACAACACAACGACCGCGACAAGATTGACGATGTCCTGGCCAATCCCCTGCAGAGCCCAGGAGGGAGTTTCTCTGGCATAGATACTCTTGAGAAAGATGCCTGAAGCACTCGCAGTAAGTACCAGGAGAGCATCGATCACTGATAAGCAAAGTGCAGTCTTCGAGATTCTCATGCGTTCCTTTCACACAACGACCCGGTAGAAGCGGGTTCAGATGATGCCGTTCCTCAAAACCTGGTCACCCTTCCCAATTGTTTGTATTCGATCTCAGTGATCTTGACGCGAAACCAGGTGAACTCCCCAGAGGCAAGATGCCACGTGATTGCAATCCTGGTCGGGATATGCATCCCCTCCTGATAGCACACATCGGAAGCCAGAAAATAGGAAAAAGCTCGGCAAAATCCGTATCAGTGTAAATGGTTCCCAAGACATCGCGCATCTGCATGCAGAGGGTGCCCTTCGGGTAAGTTGTATGATAAGTCAGGTTTTCATGCGCTCTCCGAACCGTCAGAACGCCGTTGTGCCGCATCCCTGGCTCCTAGTCGAATCGACATAGGGGATGTTTTGCGGCCTTACGTGGGTAGCTCAGAAGAAGAGAAATGCCGAAGCAGCCTAAACCATCTTTTTCTCTGGTCGTACAATTAATATGGGCAAGATTGTTGCCGCCAAAAGGCGTTCAGCAATACTTCCCATGATCCAGGAAGCCAGACCACTACGTCCATGCGTCGACATTGCAATCATCTGACTTCCTTGTGCCTCTTTTGGGCCATCTTCGAGATGTCCATTCTTCGCTATCTTCAGAAGAACGGTTGCGACATCCACACCCGATACCGTCTCAGCCCGGATGGTGAGATGGAAGGGAGCGAACACGCCCTCTTTGAGAGACTGTTCCATCTCCTTCAAAGAGCTTTTCGCTCGTTGCATCGCTTCCTGGTTCGATTCGGCCATCGCCCCAGTTAGATCTCCCATGACCGCGATGGGCTCCACGACCTGTACCAGGTGTAGTATCCCTGATTGTGGTGCGGCGAATGCTGCCGTTATCTGCGCACTGGGAGCAAAGCAGAATTCTGCGAGGGAAGAGCCATCAAGCGGGACAAGAACCTGGAACGGCTCATTTGCTGCATCCTGCTGATCCAGCAGAAGCGCATGTCCTTCACGCACAATGAGTACCGGGACCGGACTGGTATGAGCTATTTTCTGCGCGACGCTTCCCAGGAGCCAGCGCTTCAAACCAGTTGTTCCGTGACTGCATATGACAATGAGATCATCCTCGTGCTCTTGCACGCAGCGAAGGATTTCTTGAGCGACGATGCCCGTACGAACCTCTGTTGTAATCCCCATGCCTTCAAGTGAGTTCGTCGCTAGAACATGCGAAAGATAGACCTTTGCCCGATTGATTTCGTCTTCCGGCAATTCCCTGGGATTTTCTGCCAGTTCTGCGCTATATTCAGTAAATCGGGTCGCTGGCTCCACAACGCGGAGGAGTGTGAGTGATCCTCCTGTAGCACGGGCAATGCGTATCGCAACAGGAAAGGCTTGCTCCGCGCGTGTCGATCCATCAAGAGGAACCAGGATATGGTGAAACATGAGTGACCTCCTTCTCACCATCCAACAAGATCGAGAGAATTATCCATAACGACCTCTTTTATGGGATAGTGGACAAATGGACTCTATTCTGGATCATAGAGCAGAGTATGAACGCACTCTATGGCAGACACTTCCACACAGTGGTACATTCATTAGCTTGTTGTTGCCACTCTCCTAATAGCTCGACATTGAGTGCCAGGTGAATACCAGTATTGGTGAGAACTGCTTGATGAGCTCCGGTGAGAAGCGCGGCTATATCAGACGCACTGGCTCCCCCCAAATTGACGATATAATTTGCGTTCTGTGCGGAGATCTGGGCTTTTCCCTGGACTCTACCAGCCAGCCCTGCCTGCTCAATCAAAATGTGAGCAGTCGCTCCAGGAGGATCTTTGAAAATCGAACCCAGATGTTTTTGTGCCGGGTCCGCGCTCTTGCGTTCCTGGCGGTGCTGTTCAAGCATTTCACCCAGCACCTGTGGATCACGTTGATGTACGCGCAAAGCCAGCATCATCACCAGTTCAGCAGGTTCAATGAGACCACGCACGGGCAATATGAGATGACCCTGTGGATCAATACGTGTGAGACGCTGTTCACGGAAGCGGCTGTGTCGATATCCTAGGTCTAAACTTTCGCAAGAATAGCGACACTGCACGAGTACAGGGAACTGGAGGAACTCTCTCTTTGTGTTATTGCATTCGCGTGCGTCTAACACCTCGATCCACTCCAAAACCTGCCCTAACTCCTGGTTATGTGCTCCTACGTTACTGATAACCCCTGCCCCCAGGGTTCCAGGAATCCCCATTGCAAATTCAAGCCCTCTCCAGCCCTGTGAGGCAAGAACCGGAAGGAGGCCAGACCAGTGAACGCCAGCCTCAGCTAGAACCAGGGCCGATCCATCTGGCTGGACCTCAAGGTGATAATGAGGCAGAGCTATACTTGCGACGATGCCGCGTACTCCAACGTCGGCGTAGAGGATATTGGACCCTGCACCCACGATCAAAAGCGGCCAGCGCTCGCGCGCACACAGATTCACCAGATCGGTAAGCTCTTCTCGCGTTTCAAGCACTACCCATACATCTGCTGGACCACCGACACCAAAAGAGCTGTGCAGTGCAAGTGGTTCGTGCATCTTCACACGCTGTTGAAAGTGAGGATGAAGCATTTTATAGGCAAGAGAATGCTCAAAAGCCATACGCTTTTTCCTTTCCTACTATCATAGGACTGAGAAGGAGTGACACACTACGCTAGCACTCTGTCAGAGGCCATTTGCAAGATTAGTAATATCCGGCGAGATGGTGGTTGGCGAGCAGGAGACGGTCTTCCCTACGCGATTTTGATGGGCTGGCATTCTATAAATGGGAGTGATCAGGATATCAGCGTTGTATCATCTGGATCTTCGGCTCGATCACCATTGTCTACTCTTCTCCTCATATCTTAACTTCAGAGCGTGAGAAGATGCGTGAGAGCTACCGTGAGTTGGTCTGTGCCGATATTCTCCAGGTCTCTGAGGCAAAAACCGTAGAAAGAAGTGGCAGCAGACCAACACAACTTAAATAGCTCTTCACATTTCTCTAGAAACTCCTATGCATACCGTCTCATTAAACGCCTCTTGACCAGTTCAACAAGCAGCAAGTAGCTCACGATCATCCCTGCCAGAAACAGAAAGTAGAGAGGAGGAAGTGGGGTGAAACCAAGTGGCCCGGCAAGCGGCGAGTATGGAAGCACAAAGCCTACAACGACAATCAGGAGTGTTGTTAACGTGAGCGGGAGACTGGGACGACTACGGAATGGATTGCCCGCTGTACGGATACTAAAGAGAACCAGCGTCTGGGTAGCCAGTGACTCTACAAACCAGCCAGTATGGAAGAGCACTGCGCCAGCGTTAAAGACCCGTAACATGAGAAAGAAGGTCAGAAAGTCGAAGATCGAGCTGACTGGCCCAATGAAGATCATAAAATTTCGGATCAGTTTGATATCCCATTGCTGTGGCTTTCTCACATAACTTGCATCCACATTATCGGTGGGAATGGTCACTTGAGACAGATTATAAAGGAAGGTGTTGAGCAGAATCTGTGCAGGCAACATTGGCAGGAAAGGCAGGAAGACATATGCCCCCGCCATACTGAACATATTGCCAAAGTTGGAACTGGTACCCATGAGCAAGTACTTGATGACATTGCCAAAGGCTTTGCGTCCCTCTAAAATCCCATTGTGCAGGACCTGCAAGCTCTGTTCGAGCAGGATAATATCTGCGGCATCTTTGGCAACATCGACGGCGGTAGAGACCGAGATACCTACATCGGCTGCATGCAGCGAAGGCGCATCATTAATTCCATCACCCATGTAGCCAACAACGTGCTTTCGGCTCTTGAGCGCCAGGATAATACGATTCTTCTGCGCAGGCGAGAGGCGGGCAAAGACATGCACCTCCTCGACCACCTGGGCTAATGCCGGATCGGTCATCTTCTCCAGTTCACTACCCAGCACGATCCTGCTGCCCTCTATTCCGACCTGCTCGCAGACATGCCGGGTGACCAGTTCATTATCACCCGTCAGAATCTTGACCTGCACGCCATCATTTTTCAGCGCTTGCAAGACCTCTGCGACATCCGCTTTGGGCGGATCGGCAAAGGTCAGGAAGCCAAGCAGGATCAGAGACTGCTCATTCCCTTTACTATACGCCTCTTGCTGCGAGAGTGTACGATAGGCAACAGCAAGCACACGGTATCCCTGCGAACTCAGATCACGGTATCTCTGAACATAGGTTGCCCGCACTTCACCACTCGCACTCTCCAGTGGTTTGACTTCACCTTCGCTTTCATACTCAGTACAGCGAGCCAGAACGCTCTCAGGTGCTCCTTTGATAATCAGCAGAGACGCTCCCTCGTGTTGTATGACGACGGAGAGGCAACGACGCTCAAAATCAAACGGGATCTCGCCTATCTTGCTATATCCACTCGTATCCAGCACGCTATGCTGCAAAATTGCTTCATCAAGTGGACTTTTGATCCCAGTCTGGTAGGTACTATTCAAATAGCTAAAGAGCAATACGCGCTCAGACGCTTTCTCAGAGAGATCAAGATACCCTTCGAGCTTCGTCTCGCCGCTGGTTAATGTTCCCGTCTTGTCGCTACACAACGTATCGATGCTACCAAAGTTTTGAATCGACTCCAGATGTTTGACGATCACCTTTTGCTTCGCCATCCGCTGAGCACCCTGTCCCAGCGTGACCGTGGTGATCATCGGCAGGAACTCAGGTGTCAGACCAACGGCAAGAGAAAGAGCAAAGAGCACGGTCTCGAATGGCTGATGATGACCGAGGATACCAACCAGGACGATAAAAAGCACCAGGAAAAAGACGGTCTGCATAATCAACAGGCCAAAGCTTTTGATGCCACGCTCAAACTCGGTCTCAGGTGCGCGGCTCGCGAGGCGCACCGCAATATCACCAAATGCGGTGTTGTGACCCGTTGCGGTGATCAGCGCCGTTCCCAGCCCACTGACGACTGAGGTCCCCAGAAAGACGCTATTGCGTACATCGGCAAAACTTTCTGTGGCATCGCTAACATCGTCTGCGCTTTTCTCTGTTGGCAACGATTTACCCGTCAAGGCCGCCTGTTGCACATGCAGATCGGTTGCCGTGACCAGGCGTGCATCGGCAGGGACCAGATCTCCTGCCGAGAGACGGACGATATCACCTGGCACCAACTCCCGACGTGGCAGTTCCAGCCAGGTAGCATCGCGTAGCACACTTGCGGTGGGAGCCACACCTGTACGCAACTTCTCAACACTACTTTGAGATCGGGACGTCTGGACGAAATTGAGAATGTTACTGAGCAGGACAATCACAATAATAATGCTCGCATCAACTGGATCACCCAGAAGTGCCGAGACGACGCTGGCAACAAGCAAGATAGCAATCAGCGGATTCAAGAACAGGCGCAGAAACTGGATCAGCGGGGAAGTGTGCTTGACGCCAGTCATATCGTTTGGACCGTATTTGTCCAATCGCTTCCTTGCTTCTACAGCGGTCAAACCTTGTTCGCTGCTCTCGAACTGCTCGAACAATTTTTGTAGGGGAACTAGCGGGAGACTTGCACTCTCCTTGCCGGGAGAAACCTGTGTTATTTGTGGTAGAAGTGATTTTTGCATACTACGCTCCAAAGTGGTTGTCCTGAAGTGACCATAATTCTAAGCCTTTATTGAGCCTTCACAAAGCAATGACAAGTTTGCCAATAAAATATCCTGCAATCGCCGCCGCAGTTGCGATCCCCAACGTCTCCACTGCGCCTCGTAGGATGCTTGATCTGGCCACAATCCCACGTGCAATACCAAGCAGCAAGAGGAGAATGGCCGTTATACTGATTGAGATGATACGCGCTGTAGCCAGAGGGAAGAGGGCAAAGGGAATAACGGGGATGAATGCGGCCAGGAGGTCGGCGAAGAACATCCAGAGAGATTGCACGAGAGGGTTCCGATGGTCATCATCAGCGATCTTCAGCTCGAAGGCCGTCTGCACTTTAAGCAAGAGATCGGGGTGATGGTCCAGAACTTCACCGAGGGTGTTGCTCTCCTGGTCAGAGAGGCCAGCACGATGCAGCCTCTCCAGCACCTTCTTCAACTCCAATGAGCTATCCTGCTTAATGGCTTGTTTCTTCTGCGCGATGCGTGCTTTCGCCTGGCCGCGCGTCGATGCAGCATCCAGATATGTGCCAGCCATCATTGCAATCGCTGCCGCTGCTGCTCCAGTCGCTCCAGCCAGAAGGACCACTCTGCTGTTAGTGGCACTGGCAGCTACACCAAAGACCAGGCCAAAGATAGAGACCGTGCCATCCTCCATGCCAAAAACAATATCGCCAAAGGAGGCGAAGAAGGATGTGCGGAACGCTTGCAGAAGCGATGCAACTGATGGAAATGTCATAGTGTCCTCCTGGAAGACGCATACTCACGGTTCACCAAGTCATCCTACTTTCTTCCCTTATCGCTCGCGGGTAGCCATGTTTTTCCCTTTCGCAAGCAACACAGAGGGTCTGGGCGGGAAAACTCCGCCCAGACCCGGCACTGCCATTTGGAAGGGTGCTACCCTTCGCCTCACTCAGGTAAGCCAGGGGAAGCGACGAACGAGGCTGGTCTGGGTCCACCAATGACCAAAGCCAAGCGTATTGCCTGCACCAACGACGGCGAGTCCCAGGAGGACCACTGCGTAGATAATATGATTATCCATAAAGATGTCGTCCTGGGGCGGCAACGACGCGCTCCACATCAGGATGAGCAGGATGGCTCCGGCGACGGCAGCGATGCGCATCCCGATGCCCAGCAACAGCGCCACGGCGATGGCAAGCAGACCAATCATAAACATCCAGTTCACCCAACCAGCACCTGCAATGGCCTGGTACAAGCTTGCAAAGGGACCAACAGCGCCGCTGAGGAAGCCCTTGCTGGGAGAACCTCCGTTGATCCAGGCATGGGCAGCAGTGGTCTCGTGACCGAGTCCGAACAGCTTGTCCAGAAAAGGCCACAGGAAGGTCCAGCCCAGGCACAGTCGAGTTATTGCCCACAGGTAGCGGGCCGTCGCTTCACCGGACAGGAAGCTGGTCGCCGTTGTCCGCCTGGCTGGCTCCACGGGGGTTGTAAGAGGTATTTGTGTCATGATAATTCTCTTTCTGATGGTATTGCCAAACAGCTATGAGGAAGATAAGAGACATGAGTTTCATTCTCTCGTCCACTCAGAGCACGACGCTCAGTGGACCAGAAATGAAAAAAGATGGTGTCTAGCAAAAGAACAATGAGTCAAGAGGAAGCTTTCATAAGGAACATGGATGTTCCTGGCCCTACCGATATATAGAGAATAACTCCGAGAATCAGGCAGGTTCTCTGTTCTTCTCTCCCCTATAATCATATTTTACTGGCAGAGCGTGAGAAGATGCGTGAAAATGAACGTGAGTCGCTTAGAGCAGAGGAAAGGGGAAGTTCTTTGTGGAGAGAACGATCTTAACGTGCGGATTGTGCCAGGACACGCAGCACCTGGGGAGCGGTAAGAAAACACGTCCGCAACGCCTCATCCTCGATCTTCTCAGCAAGTGTCTGAACCAGGCCCATCGCCTGGGCATAGGCCTGATCTGCCAGCATCGGTTCTCCCTGCGACTGGTCCAGATCTCCGAGTGCCACCTGGATCTGCCACTGTTCATTTGCCACACCGATCTCTTCAACGAGGATGCGAGCCTCTTCCAGGTAGGAACGGGCCTGCTCTCGACGACCTTCCCAGGATGCCAGTTCCGCAGATGCCCGCAGGTACGACACATGATCACGCTGACCCTCTCCCTTGTGTGCATCGAGACGACCAAGATACTCCTGAGCACGGGTGATGTCTCCCCCCCGCAGTAAGGCCTCCGTGATACACCATCGGGGAATTTCCACATACAAGTATCCATACTCACCTGAGGCTGTCACTGCTTGCCGCGCATAACGCTGAGCATCGGCCCATGCCCCAACCAGGACATAATCCGCGCAGAGGACCGACATGACCACCTCTGTATAGGAAGAGGATGTGCTTGCCTCATGAAGCCTGAGTGCCTCCAGGTCGATCTCACAGGCAGCAGAGCTTGCCTGCATTGCCCGGTAGACGCCTCCTAATTGAATGAGGGCGCGAAGAAGCAGTATATTCGCCCGTGATGAGCTTATGTTGAGGGTCCGTGCGCTCGTCACGGCCTGAAGAGCACTATCGAGCGCTTCTGTATAGGCACCGCTATCGAGTAACCCGGAGGTCAGGTCATAAAGCGCATTCACCTGACCCCAGATGTTCCTGATTTCCTGACTAATAGTGAGCGCATGACGTGCTCGCGTGATCCCCAGTTGCAGTTGACCACGATGGACATGCGCGTGTGCAAGCATACAGAGAGCATCAGCCTCCATTGCCCGGTCTCCCAGCGCAACGTAACATGCGTGCGCCTCTCTGGTCAGTTGCTCATATTCTTCCCATTCACCTTTGTGCATCTTGAGGTAACTCAGCACCTCCAGGCTCTGAACAAGGAGATCTGCTTGCCCACTGTTTCGAGCCACTGCTAATGCACGCTCTCCATAAGTGATGGCAATCGCCAGATGAGCAGTAGAGAGATCGAGCATAGCCTGGTACCAGAGTGTTTTCGTTACCCAGATCAGTTCTTCATTGTGTGCTGCCATCTGGAGCAGATGGGTAAGCATCGCCGTATACAGAGGGCTGCCCTGCTCCCATATCCTGGTGAGTTCATAGGTTTGTCCCAGGGCAACATAGAGATGATGGAGATCGGATGCAGCGATCTTTGACTGTATTATGTGGTCAGTCGGTTGCTTTAGCAGCAATTGCCATGCCTGTTCATAGTGTTCGATGGCAACATGTAATGCAAAGACCGCTCTCGCCTCGTCCCCCGCCGCCACACTCAAACGGAAGGCCGGATCGAGCATCCCTGCTGCCAGGGCATGATACGCCAGCTTCGCGGCGGGAACAGCGGTTTCTTGCAAGAGGTGGAGCGCACGTCGATGAAAGATACGACTACGTGTCTCACCTGCCTCAACAGCAATTACTTCGCCAATCATGGGATGGGTGAAAATGTAGACGTCATTGCCAGGTGAACCACTCGACCTTTTTGGCTCCTGTACCAGGAGGCTCCGCAGCCCCTCGTCCAGAGCAACCAGCCCCTCTTGTTCGGAGAGGTTCGCAACCACACACAGGCGCTCAAACGTGGCATCTTGCTCCAGCACGGCTCCAGCGACGAGGAAGGCAAAAGAAGCCGGACTGAGCCGATCAAGCTGAAGGCTAATTAGTTCACGGATGCTCGGAGGGAAGAGCCTCGCCCTGCCAAGTTCCCTGACCATCGCTGCCGCGACATCAGCGGTACTTAGATCATCTCTGGAGGAAGAGGGGGTAAAAAGGCCTTGAGCAAGCAAGAGCTTGAGTGTTTCTATCAAATAGAAAGGCTGTCCACGTGTTTCGACGAAGAGCTGTTGCCCAACACGCTCGAAGAAGTCGGCTGGCTCCTGCGTGACAAGGCTGGAAGCGTTCGACGTGTGTGCCTCTTCCTCCGGGTTTCGTCGTGCCAGGATCTGGAGCAGGTTCACCGTATCATGTGCAGAAAGTGGTCCTGGTTGTAGCCGGGTCAAAGGCACACTCCGTCCCAGACTCGTCCGCCACTCGGCAAGAGCAGAGGCATCGGTGCGCGAGGAGAGGAGCAGCATGATTGGTGTAGCATGCGTTGTAAAGTGTCGTGCCAGGTAGTGGAGCAGGTCCAGCGTAGCGGTATCGGCCCAGTGCAAATCATCAAGGAAAAATAGCAGTGTGGTACGTGTCGCCAGGGCGGATAGCAAGCGTGTCACGGCCTCAAACAGGTGGTTGCGTGCCACTGAAGCATCGGTGACCACGCGGATCAGGTCGGGATAGCGCTCGTGTAGCTCTGGTAACAGGCGGGCAAGTTCAGCCAACCACACATCATGCAGAAGATCATCGGGAGCATTTTCCTGCTCGATCCTGGGGCGTAAGGCGTCAATAAATGGCTGATACGACAGCCCTCGATTGCTTTCAAAGGCCTGGCCGCGTAAGACATCAGCCCCCTGTGCGCCAGCCCAATCCAAAAATTCGCTGGCCAGCCGGGTCTTGCCAATGCCCGCTTCTCCCTCCAGAAGCACCACCTGGGTTTGCCCCTGACAGGCAAGATAGTAATGTTCAAGCAAGAAACCATACTCTCGTACTCGTCCAACAAGAGGTGGAGCAAGCAGCGTCAGCAATGGAGAAGCGTTTCTGACGGTCCGCTGTTGCGTATGGTGGGCAGGAGCCGTGGCGCGAATACGTTCAGCCAGGGCCATCGTGACAGGAGTTGGTTCAACATGAATCTCTGATGCTAGCAACGCTCGTAAAGCCTCATAGGCTTGTAGCGCAGCAACACGATTCCCTGTTGCAAAATGCAGGCTCATCAAGCGCTGTGAAGCCTCTTCGTTGAGGAGGGTCAGGGCAAGCCAGCGGATGATGACGGCAATGGCCTGTTCAAACTCGCCAGCATCTTCATACGCAGAGGAGAGTCGGTCAAAGACCAGATGCATACGCAGATGCCAGTATTCACGCTGGAAGCGAGACCAGTCGTCGAATCCCGGAGCATTATGCAGCGAGAATCCATCCAGAAATTCCCCACGCGAGAGCCTGGTCGCCTCCTGAAGTTGTGCAAGGTGGATACGGCGTGTCTCCTCTGGGAGTGTGGCCTTCATACGAGCGCGATCACGTGCAAGCACCCAGGCCGCTTGCAGTGTGTGCAGATCCATGCTGACCCCGGAAGTCAAGTCGAGGCTCAAGGTGTCACGGTCAATGTGCAGATGCGGGATACGATTTGCCCCAGTTCTCCCCACCGGGGAAGTATCCTCAACCAGTACGTCACGTAGCTCAAGGACGGTTGTACGTAGTGCTGAGCGTGCATGGGCAGCATCGCTTTCGGGCCAGAACAGCTCCGAGAGGGTTTTGCGCGAATGCCGTCCCTCCTCTACGGCCAAATAGAGAAGCAAGGCAAGGGCCTTGTGAGAGGGAAACACCAGCAATTGACCATCGTAGTACACCTGCGGAGGGCCAAGCAAGGCAAAATGGAGCATCCTCCTATTCGGTGATTCAGGCATAGCGAACGTCCTGTCTTATGAGCATGCTAGCGTAACGATAAAAGAGAATCCAACGCTCACTACGATTTGTAGATATGGTACATCATCGGCGTTGCAACGTCAAACATTTCACGCTGGCAAGCAGGTCCTCACGCATCTTCTCACGCATCTTCTCACGCGTAACAGCTATGCTAGAACCAGAGGATGATCCTCTCAAAAAACGGAAGACGCGGTTTTTCTCTCATACGAAACCAGCAGGAGCGTATGCAGGAGAAGGGTCCAAACTGCTCAGCAAAAGAAAGGAGAGGCCATGCACAAGACTCGCAATAGCCTTCCTGAAGAGCAGCGGGCGAAACTGGTCGAGTTGTTGAATCGTCGCCTGGCAGACAGCATCGATCTGCTCCTCCAGGCCAAGCAAGCATACTGGAACGTAAAAGGCCCGCAATTTCTGATGCTGCACGCGTTATTCGGTCAGATTGCGCATGGCGTCGAGGAGGATGTTGATCTGCTTGCCGAACGTATTGTGCAATTGGGCGGGACTGCCGATGGAACGGCCTATATCGTTACCCGCAGAACATCGCTCGACAGATATCCGCTTGAGCTCGCTGACGGGAATGACCATATCGAGGCTCTGGCAACAGTCCTCGCTTCTTTCGGCAAGCATGTGCGGTACGCTATCGGGCAGGCGACGGAGCTGCTTGATGCGGATAGCGCGGCTCTCTTCACCGAGATCTCGCGTAGCATCGATGCCTGGCTCTGGCTGGTCGAAGCCCACCAGCAGGAACAGCAACCACTATAATGCTCTGTGTCTGAACAAAAAGTCAGTGCGTATGGGGTTGAATGAAGCCAAAGTGTACGAATGATAGAGGCAGGAAAAGGAAGGCGGAATTTGCACGAGAACAGAAATGGTTTCTGGATCTAAAGGAGTACTCTTAATGTTTGAGCATATTCTGGTTCCCCTTGATGGATCAACACGAGCTGAGTCAGCCCTTTCCATTGCAGCACGTATCGCACGTGCATCCGGCAGTTCTGTAATTCTGCTGCAAGTGATGAGCATTCCTATGAGCTATGGGTATGGAAGTGGTCTAGATATGGGCTATGGATATGGTGGTGGCCTGGGCATGAATTATGGGTATGAAAGTGGTCTCAATGGCTCTCCGTTGCTCTCCGAGCAGATTAGTCAAACCGAGCAGAGCGAAGCGGCGACGTATTTGACACGGATTGCCAATTCGGATCTATTTGCGGGAATTCCCACCACCACTCATGTGGTCTTTGGTTTCCCTGCACCCCAAATTCTCGCCCTGGTGCAGCAGCAAGCAGTGAACCTGCTTGTTCTATGCAGCCACGGGCGAACGGGCTTGACCCGATGGATGTTGGGAAGTGTAGCCCAACAGGTTACTCATCATAGTCGTATACCAGTGCTGGTCTTGCGCGAGGGCGAATCGGCGCTTCCTGCGCTGAGTTCTGATCCTGTCCACCCGCTTTGTGCGGTTGTTGCTGTGGATGGCTCTCCCCTGGCAGAAACGGCGCTGCTTCCCGCTGTACACCTGGTCGCAGCACTGGCCCGGCACACACAAGGAGTCCTCCATCTTCTCTACGTGGCTAAACCATCCACCTTCGCGGTTGATACAGAAGAAATGGAACAAGCGCAGGTGTATCTACAACGCGTGCGTGAGCGTTTGCTTGCGCAGACGAACGATTTCAACCTTCAGGTAACATGGTCCGTCACTCCTGCTCAGGATGTGGCAGAAACCATTGTGACCACCATAGAAAAGGGAACGGAAAGCGCAGGAGGAAATACTTGCGCTGTCCTTGCTATGGCAACACATGGTCGTGGAGGTGTAGAACGGTGGGTCATGGGCAGTGTGACCGAGCGCGTACTTGGTGCCACCACTATGCCGATGCTGGTGGTACGACCACATCAGGATGGGTTGCACTTGTAGGGGGAAGAAGAAGAAGAACGTCGAAGCAAGAGATGAAAGTGAGGAGACTGCTATGATGTGGGGATATGGTTGTAACTGGCTGAATATGACGATGATGATGCTTGGCTTAACCATCTGGCTTGCGTTGCTGGCACTCCTTGTCTGGGCAGGGATTCGTTGGCTGAATCGGCACATGACCGATCCCACGCGGCAGAGATATACACCGCCAGAAGGTGGCCCAAACGCGAGAGAAATCCTGAGCAAACGGTATGCCCAGGGTGAGATCGATGCGACCACCTTTGAACAGATGCGGGAGACGCTTGAAGGCACAGACAATAGACACCAGAAGAATTGGGCAGAGGTACATAGGACAGTTGGTGAAAGCCTCTTCGATGGAAGAGTAAGTGGTCCAGAAATCTAAAGGAGTGTTATCATGTTTCAACGCATACTTGTCCCGCTTGATGGCTCGCCTCGTGCAGAGCAGGCGCTCCCAGTCGCAGCACGTCTGGCACACGCTTCAGGTGGCTCGAATTCATCTCCTGCAAGTGCTCAGTCTCGGTGTTAACTATGATGGAGGAATGGCACCCACTTCCCTGATAACAGAGCAATCAGTCGACAGAGAGATGGCCCAGACAACGAACTATTTGAGCTCCGTTGCCGCATCAGCGACGCTTTCGGGAATCCCAACCACCACCGAAGTCCTGTTTGGGGTCCCAGCTCAGTACATCCTGGCAATTGCTGATTCACGAGAGATCGACCTCATTGTGATGTGTAGTCATGGCAGAAGTGGCTTCGCACATTGGGCGCTGGGGAGTGTTGCGCACACTCTCGCCCATGAAAGTACGATACCCCTCCTCGTCCTGCGGGAGAAAGAACCAGCTTCCTTGCTAGCAAATACAGAACCTCTCTGTGCGCTTGTCCCACTGGATGGATCGAGGCTTTCTGAAGCGGCACTCATCCCGGCGGCGCAAGTAGTTACGGCCCTGGCTGCCCCTGCTCAGGGAGCATTGCACCTGGCTCAGGTAGTCAAGCTCGTCCCGAGAACAGCAGAAGAGGGTTTTATCAGTGAGAGCAATGAAGAAGTCTTTCAGCGTGCCAGGGCCTATCTGGCGCAGGTGACGGAGCGCTTGCAGACGACAAGGAAAGAACTCAAGCTCTCTCTTACCTCCTCAGTCGAATGTGAGAAAGATGTTTCCACCGCGCTGCTCCATCTAGAGGAGCATGGAGTCGAAGGCCTGGGGGGGTGCGACCTGATTGCCATTTCCACTCATGGTCGGGGTGGGCTGGAACGCTGGGTGATGGGCAGTGTCACAGATCGTCTTCTGACGAGCACGAAACTGCCGATGTTGATTGTACGACCACAGAAAACGAGGAAAGAAGAAAAATGATGACTCTTGGTCCACTTGAATAGGTAGTGATCGGACTTGATGACCAGCAATTCACAAGGGAGATCCTGCCAATGTTGAACGCAACCCATGAGAAAGGGGCCATTCGGGTAATCGATCTGCTCTTTCTCAGCAAAGCCGCCGATGGCACAGTCACAATGAAGGAAATAAACGATTAGACGAGGAGAAACTGCAACCATTTCGTGGCATTGCAGAAGATCTCCAAGGACTGTTTACGGCGCAAGACGTCGAAAAACTGACCGATACGCTTCCTTCTAATGCGTCAGCAGTCGTGGTGCTTCTGGAGCACACCTGGACGATTGGTCTGACGGACGCTGTCCGTAAGGCGGGTGGAATGCTTTTCACCGGAGGGCTGGTCGCACCAGATACGTTAGTACAAGTCAGTGCAGAACTGGCAAAGGAGGAAAACTATGCCTAGAGGTGGAGGATTGAGAGGCGGCGGCGGATTCGGAGGGAGAGGGTTTGGTATGAGAAGGGTGGGTGTCCCGTTACTAGGGATGGGTGGATATGGCGGGTATGGTGGATCGTCGTTGTTAGGGACCCTGATGGCGGGTGGATTGGGATATATGATGGGCAGCAACTCTACCCAACAGCAACAGATCCCACAGCCGATGCAACCCTATCCGTATCAGGGGCAACCTGCCACCCCACAAGGACAACCTACCGACGCGAACAGCAGCAAACTTGCACAGCTCAAACAGCTCGGCGACCTGCGCGAATCTGGTACACTGACCGATGATGAGTTCGAGCGCGAGAAGCAGAGTATTCTGCATAGCTAGCCAAAGGATGGTTGGACGCCAAAATCCAAACGTCCAACCTGGTTACTTTATGCTGGAGCATTATGCGCAATGTGGCAGGGATCGCACGAAAGGATCGAATGATGTATCTCAATGAGAACCTTCAAATTTGTCTTCTGGCAGTTCAAAATCGCTATTCCCAACATACCATCGATTTCGATAATGAGATCATACCGTTTCCCGACGGTGAAGCTAAGGATTGGACGGCACAAGAATTACTTATCTTCTTCCGTGAGACTATCCCTCACCTGCTTCAATCTCCCGCGCATTTAAACATTGATGAAAGTCACAGTGAAATGTATCTGCTACTGCACTCTAAAAAGAAGCCTGCATTTTATATTCACTGTAGAGGGAAGATTCCTGTTCATCATAATAGGGAGAGAAATTATGAGGGAGCCTGGACTATTGGGGGTCACTAGAAATCGTTGGAGTGAATGAGCATGGCTACTGACTATAAAGACTACTACTCTCTTCTGGGAATCAGTGAAGATGCAGATGAGAAAAAAATTCACCAGACCTATCGCAAATTGGCTCGTTAGCACCACCCTGACGTGAATCCGAATGATAAGGCCGCGGAGGATAAATTTAAGGAGATAAATGAGGCCAACGAGGTGCTATCTGATCCTGAAAAGCGTAAAAAATATGATGAAATGAGGCAGTATTATCTGCGCTATGGTCAATGGTCTGGCACTGTTGAGCAGGAAGCAAGGGCAGCAACCAGCGGATATGAAAGCGGTGGAGGTAGTAACTACCAGTATCATACTGTCAACGAAGAGGACCTGGAAGACCTCTTTGGTGGACAATCACCCTTCTCTGATTTCTTTGAGACCTACTTCCATTCGGGAAGTGGACGCACAAGCAGTACCACCACAAATGGACGAGGCCGTCAGCGTACATCACCAGGACAAGATGTTAAATCAGCAATAGATGTGACGCTGGCAGAGGCTTATCAGGGAGTCACTCGCACTTTTGAGCTTGCTGACCCTGATGGCAATACACGCCGCCTTGAGGTTAAGATTCCTGCTGGCGTTGACGAAGGCTCACGCATTCGCATTACGGGTCAGGGTATTCGAGGGACGGCGGAACGTGGAGATCTGTACTTGCTTGTCCATCTGGAGCCCGACTCTCGCTTTATACGCAAGGATATGACGCTGCGAACGAAAGTAGATATACCCCTGACTGCCGCTATGCTTAGTGGAGAAGTACGTGTTCCCACACCAGATGGACGTCACTTGCTCCCACGCATTCCAGCCAGAACCGACAACGGAAGATCATTCCGACTACGAGGGCAAGGGATGTCAGAGCGGGTAGGACAAAAAGATACACGTGGGGATCTCTACGTTGAGGTGAAGATCGTCCTTCCTACACATCTTACTGTTGAGCAACGCCGACTCTTTGAAGCCTTTGCTCTCTCCATCGGTTATAAAGAGACGCAAACATCAGCAGAGACAGGAGGAAATTATGCCTGGGAGTATATTCGTATCACCCTCCAGAATAGCCGCATCACATCCTACTACAGTGAACAGGAGACCTCCGAATACAGCCGTCTGGAGATGCAGGCGATTCGTTTCCTCACTGATGCAGGTGTGATCAGTGGTATCAACGTCGCTGGAGAAGGACACCGCTATAGTGATGACGATATTGCCTTGTTACGTCGTGTCCGTCGCATGTCTCATGATCTGGGCATCAACCTGGAAGGGATCGAGGTCATTCTACGTCTTCTCTCTCGTATAGAGGCATTACAGTACGAGCAACGTCAGTATAAAGAAACGAAAGAATAGCAAGAAACCAAAATAGGCTTCAGGAACTATTCCTTTGAGGCATTCATCACCCATTTTTTCGCATAAGTAGTGCGTATAAGTAGAAGGAAAGTGGCTCTTCTAGTTTCGCTTATACAGCTTATCCACCGATCTACATCTCAAAGTGGGAATAAAATGTTCGTAGTGAGAGAATTTTATACGAATCTTGGTGTGATTTTACCCCCACGTACGATCTGCCCACGGGATGCGCAACGAGCCGGAAGCAAACGGGCAGTGGATGAATGGAAGAGATTGTTGAAAACAGACAGGAGTTCTTGGCCCTCAGAATCGGCTCAGAGGGGAGAGAACACCTCACTGCAATTGTCTCTTTGTTTGCCCATTCCTTTTGTGTTACTTCATCATAAGTGTAAATCTTGAAATTCCGTGGACGAAATTCTGTATAATTACGCGAGCGAGTTTAAACAGATCCTTTTCAAGAAGAAAAACCTTCTATTGGCTTGGCAGCGCATCAAGAGAAATGTGGAAGGCAAGAACGAGGGCAAAAAGCGTTCACAGAATTATACAGAATTTCGTCCACGGAATTTCAAGATTTACAGGCATGTTTAAGCTTCTTCTGCGCTTCTTTGTGCAGCCAAATTCATCTCTCGCGCCACCGAGGAACCCGCCCGAGGAACTTTTCATCGCCCAACCGGTGGCAGACATCTTTCAGCCGTGCGTCTGCGCCCTGCCATTCCAGATCGGCGAGCGTTTCCAAGAGTGGTACATCCTCGCGCAGTGTAGCCAGTTTGCGGAAAAGCAGCGCCTCAGCCCAGTGCTGGGTTAGGCTCTCGGCCAGCCGCGCGGCGCGGCTGGCCGAGAGCCCCCAGGTTTGCGGATCTGCGGGGATCGCCTCGAGGTGCCCATATTTTGCAAGCACGGCCGCCGCAGATTTTTCACCCCAGCCCGGGATGCCGGGGAAGCCATCGGCCGCATCGCCCACGAGCCCCAGCCAGTCGGGGATTGACTGCGGGCGCACGCCAAATTTCTCCACCACGCCTTCCTCATCGATGAGAATATCGCGGCGGCGGTCCCAGCCAACGATGCGGCTTCCAGAGACCAGCTGGGCCAGATCCTTATCCGGCGAGCAGATCACGATCTGTTCGACCCCAACTTCGTTCTTGAAACGGGCGGTCGCGCTGGAGAGGGCATCGTCGGCCTCGAACTCCACCATCGACCAAACCACCAGCCCAAGCGCGCAAACAGCCTCTTCCGCCAGCGGGAACTGGGCTATCAGATTGGTGTCCACGCCTGCGCCGGTCTTGTAGCCGGGGTACTGGTCGTTACGAAAGGACTCGATCACGTGATCGAACGCACAGGCCACATGGGTGATGCCAGGTGTAGTTAAGAGCATCAGCAGGCTGCGTAAAAGGCCCAGCGTTGCGCCAACCTCGCGCCCATCCAGTGCCTTGCGCGACGGCGCGCCGAAGTGGCTGCGAAACAGCTCGTAGGTACCATCCACTAGGTAGATCTTCATAGAATATCCGGTACTCCTCCCATACTTTCAGAATTGTCCAGTCTCTGCTAAAATAGACATCACCAGAGGGCGAGTGAAGGAATGTCCTCCAACTCATGCGGCTTCGCATAGTGAAGCGGAGAGAGGTTATCGAACCCCGCGTGCTGGTCGCTCTTGATTATAAAAGTTGATCCCTGTCTCAGCCGTTTGCAAAAACTCCTCCAGCGTATAACTCTTCCGTTTTGTGTCCATGCCATCCGCTACCTCTCCTTGTTGTTCTATTTAGTATAGCAGGTACTAGACAGGCCATGGGACGCTCGAAATCAAAGACAATGGGCAGAAAATTGAGGCTGCGCAGTTTCTCGTACAGGCATCCAAGACTGCTTTGCGTTTGGGGGTGAAACATCCCAGGATGAGTACACTCTTTTGCCCAATGGTATCTTCTGACCTCGTTTCAAGGGTCATACGCCGTGGTGCGCCTGCGGTGCATGATGTTTCAATCACCTCGCAGATTTCTGCATTGTTGGATCTGCCCACGGGATGCGCAACGAGATGTGCATTTGACTACATTGGCTCCAGATCGTCTTTTATGCTGTTGTGCTTTCTATGAAGATAGAGCATTTTCATCCTGTCTTCAGCAAGCAATCTCAGTGGGCAGGATGGCTTCTGAAGCCGCTTTGAGCTACACAGTTTCTTTGCTTCCAGCTCGTTGCGCATCCCGTGGGCAGATCCATTATTCGCCACAAATTTGGCGGCTTTTTGCTCGAACGCATTTCCAGAACCGGCAAATAGTTGGACGCAAGCTCGGCCCGCAAGAACTGTCCGAACCTTCAGGCCATTCCTGTTTGCATCCAGAGAGCCTGGAATTCCCGAAAACGCTTCACGGGAAGCCTCTCCAGAGGCGGTTTCCCAAGCGTCTTTCTGGTTGATTCCATCCTTGGGTACAAAATTCCATCCTTGAGTGCAAAAACGGTCAACCTTTCACTTAAGGTTCATAACATCTTGGCTCGATCCTCAGCTTCGTCATGAGCGAAGACGGCAAGCCAGTCCGTTCTGAACCTGGCTCAACAGCGTGTCTGAGCCGAAAGAGCCAGAGATGCCGAGGGCTTTGAAGACACGCTGTTGTGTGTAATTTACCACCATTCTCAGCAAAAGTGCGTAAAAATCGATTTATTCTTCAATCACTACTACTGAGACGGCTCTGTTGTTTCAATACGTAGACCGTTCGGCTGTGTATGATAGGAGGTCACTCTCATGGGTTGCGTCTCTCTTTCCTTCTTTACCCCGATGTGCGTTTCTCAATATCGGAGGCGGTTTTCAGATTTGTTCTGCCAGGGCACTGGTGCCCTGTTGTTGCCAGAGGCGCTCAAATCCCAACCCTGGGGTCTGTGGTGCATGGACCAACCCTTGAGCATCGACACATTCCTCTCGCACAACTGGATTGCTGAGTACCAGTGACTCATAATAAGAAGTGTTTGAAATAGCCATACACAGGTGTTGATGAATGAGCCCTGGTCCGTGAACTTCGGCGCGTAACCGAAACGCGTCAGCCAGATGGGCAATGCGCATCGCGCCAGTAATGCCTCCGCGCAAATTCCAACTCGTTCGGACATAGGCTGCACAGCCTACCGCAATAAAATCCGCCGTATTCATATGCGCTCCGTCCGACGTTTCTGCGACATTCAATGGCACCTTCACGGCTTGTCCGAGCTGCTTGTAGGCCGAGATACTGAATTCGCGCATTGGTTCTTCATACCAGAGATAATCTGCCTCAGCCAGCGCATGGCCCAGATAGATGGCGTCAGGTAGATCAAATCCGGCAGACCCGTCATACATCAGGGGAAGATCTGGTCCGACATGCGCACGTAACGCCTGGCAGAGTTTAGCGTCCCGACGAGCATCTCCCCAGGCATGCAGTTTGATGGCCCGATAGCCCAACTCTAAGCATTGATCGGCTATATCGAGATACTCTTCAAGCGATGCAAAGGTCACGGTACTGGCATAGGCCGGAATACTTTCCCGAAATCCGCCAAGCAGTTGGTACACAGGCAAACCTGCGGCCTTGCCTGCGATATCCCAGAGCGCGACGTCGATGAGTCCATGAATATAAATAGGAAATTCCTCCACCCTATCCAGTTCCCACAGGCGGTGCCAGATCCATTCCCGTCGCAAGGGGTCCTGTCCCACTAACTCATCGCGCAATCGTCGTTCAACCAGATCAGCGACGATTGGTCCGCGTAACACTGGAACAATCCCCTCGATACCTTCATCCGTCTGCACACGCAAAAGGGCACGAATACCAGGGCCGTCAGATCCTGGCAAACCATTTCGCCACCGAAAAGTAGGCTCAACAGCTCTGACTGGACGAAGTTCTACCTGAATTCCACAAATACGCATGATGTGTTTCTTTCTTGTATAAACAAATAAGGAGCGATTTCGACAAAACAAAGCCAGCACTTATCTTCGTGCTTTGTAAGGACCAGTGCTTTGCCGAATACTTAAAGGGACTTGCAGTAAGGTCTGGGTCGGAAAGACATGGGGCTCATCGAGCTGTCGAATGAGCATTTCCGCGGCAAGTCGTCCGAGATCATGATAGGGAAAATCGATGGAGGTCATTGCCGGGTGCATCATTTCGGCCAGGTGCGAGGGAAGCATGGCCACCACAGAAAAATCCTCAGGAATGCGCAGGCCACATTCCTGAACCGCCCGCAAAATACTGCCAACCACCCAGGAATTAATGGTGATAATGCCGGTGAGTGTGGGCTGATCCTCCAGAATGCTACGCACCAACTCATAGCCTTTCTGAGGATCGGGCGGGCAGGGATAGGTTTGCCCGCGTAAACCGAGCCGGACAATGCTCTGTTCAAAGCTTTGCGTGGATCTGATCGCGTAGGCTGCTCTCCGGCTCATCGCCGGACCGATGTTCAGAAAAGCAATATCTTGATGCCCAAGTCCCGCCAGGTGTTCAACGCTGGTCCGTAAGGCCGCAGGAAAATCCAGATCGACAAAACTCGTGCCATCGTTTTCCGGGGAATTATCGTGACCATGGCCAATCATGACAAAGGGGTAACCTCGGTCCTTCATGATGGCAATACGTGGGTCCTTCATCTGGATTTCCATCAGGATCACTCCTTCAATGAAGCCTCGTTTGATCATTTGTAGCACGCCCTGATCTTCATCCTGGCCTGCCCAGATGTAGAGTCCATAATTGCGCTCCATCGTCACCACGGACGCGCCTTCGATAAACTCCAACTGCAAAGAAGAAAGACCGGCTCCCGCAGCAGGATAGAGGATGCCGATAGTATGCGTGCGCTTGCTGCGCAGGGCCTGTCCCAGAGCGTGCGGCTGGTAATTCAACTCTTCGATGGCCTGTAAGACCCTGGCGCGGGCGT
>CAVZQK010000029.1:0-104379 GCA_963777355.1 uncultured Chloroflexia bacterium | reverse complement strand
GGACCGCCGCAAGCAAGCTGCTTGAAACAAGCCGTACGATCATTAGGGGCGCTTCGCTTCGCCTGTTACCAGGTGTCCACTCGCACTCTATCTACCAGGTTCTCTTCCTGGGATCTTCAGCTCTCCGTAAAGAACTGGGAAGACTCATCTTGGGGGCGGCTTCGCGCTTAGATGCCTTCAGCGCTTATCCCTTCTGAACGTAGCTATCCAGCTATGGGTTTGGCAACCCAACTGGCTCACCAGCGGTTCAGCCATCTCGGTCCTCTCGTACTGAAGATGACTTCCCTCAATCTTCCTGCGCCCACGACGGATAGAGACCGAACTGTCTCGCGACGTTCTGAACCCAGCTCGCGTGCCGCTTTCATGGGCGAACAGCCCAACCCTTGGGACCTACTCCAGCCCCAGGATGCGACGAGCCGACATCGAGGTGCCAAACCTTGCCGTCGATGTGAACTCTTGGGCAAGATAAGCCTGTTATCCCCGGGGTAGCTTTTATCCGTTGAGCCACACTCCTTCCACTCGGAAATGTGGGATCACTAAGCCCGACTTTCGTCCCTGCTCGGCGCGTCTGCCTTACAGTCAAGCTCCCTTCTGCCTTTACACTCTGTGCGGGTGATGTCCATCCACCCTGAGGGAACCTTTGGGCGCCTCCGTTACTCTTTGGGAGGCGACCGCCCCAGTCAAACTACCCACCTGGCTCTGTCTAGTCTCCGGATTACGGATCACTGTGAGAAACAAACCATCACAAGAGTGGTATTTCACTTTTGCCTCCCGCACCCCCAAAAGGATGAGCTCTCCGGCTCCCACCTATCCTACGCAAGTTATGCCTCGTCTCCAAGCCAAGCTATAGTAAAGCTCCACGGGGTCTTTTTGTCCTGTCGTGGGAAACCCGTATCTTCACGGGTACTTCAATTTCGCCGAGTCCTCTGTTGAGACAGCGCTCAACTCGTTACTCCTTTCGTGCGGGTCGGAACTTACCCGACAAGGAATTTCGCTACCTTAGGACCGTTATAGTTACGGCCGCCGTTCACCGGGGCTTAAATTCGTGGCTACGCTCACCACTCCTCGTAACCTTCCGGCACTGGGCAGGAGTCAGCCCCTATACTTCCGCTTTCGCGTTCGCAGAGACCTGTGTTTTTGGTAAACAGTCGGTTGAGCCGATTCTGTGCCACCCCCTCACGCACCCGAAAGCACGCTACTAGGGTCCCCCTTCTACCAAAGGTACGGGGTCAATTTGCCGAGTTCCTTAACAGAGGGTCGCTCGTTCACCTGAGGAGATTTCTCCTTGCCCACCAGTGTCGGTTTGCGGTACGGGCGGTAGAGCAGTCTGGCTAGAGGCTTTTCTTGGCAGCATGGGGGCCGATGACTTCCGCTCGATTGCTCAAGCTCGTCGGAAGGATCATGCACAGGTGGCCGGGATTTGCCTCGGTCACGCACTTTCGCTTCCCAACCCAGCCTGTCCATTCGCTGGGCTCACCTTCCCTACCGCGTCCCCCCCTCACTCATAACGACTGTCTCCGGTGCAGGAATATCAGACCTGCTTGCCATCGCCTACGACTATGACGTCCTCGGCTTAGGACCCGACTCACCCTGGGACGATTGACGTTGCCCAGGAACCCTCAGGCCTTCGGTGTCATGGGTTTTAACCATGATTGCGCTACTCATTCCGGCATTCTCACTTCTCTTCGCTCCACCAGTCCTCACGGTCTGGCTTCTCAGCTGGAGAACGCTCCCCTACCATTGCTCTCTTACGAAGAAAGCAATCCCAAGCTTCGGTACACGACTTAAGCCTCGCTACGTTGTCGGTGCCCGCACACTCGACCAGTGAGCTATTACGCACTCTTTCAATGGTGGCTGCTTCTAAGCCAACATCCTGGCTGTTACTGCGTGCGGACTCCCTTTGACACTGAGTCGTGATTTGGAGACCTTAGCTGTGGGTCTGGGCTGTTTCCCTTTCGACGATGAAGCTTAGCCCCCACCGTCTCACTCACGTTCGCTCTCTGCTGGCATTCGCAGTTTGAGTAGGTTTGGTAACCAGCACTTGGCCCCTAGCCTATCCAGCGCTCTACCTCCAGCAGAGCTGATACGTGGCTGTACCTCAATACATTTCGGGGAGAACCAGCTATCTCCACGTTCGGTTGGAATTTCTCCCCTACCCACAGCTCATCCCCCAGTTTTGCAACACTGGTGGGTGCGAGCCTCGACGACCTATTACAGTCGCTTCACTCTGGCCATGGGTAGCTCACGTGGTTTCGGGTCGCATCGGCGCTACAAAACGCCTGCTTCGGACTCGGTTGCCCTGCGGCTCCCCAGCTTTAACGCTGGTTAACCTCGCAACGCCGATGCACTCGCCGGATCATTCTACAAAAGGCACGCCATCAGCCCTAAGTTCCTCAAAGGAACAGTGGCCTCTGACTGCTGGTGAGTACAGGGTTTCAGGATCTCTTTCATCCCCCTCTCGGGGTGCTTTTCACCTTTCCCTCACGGTACTGCTTCGCTATCGGTCGCATGAGATATTTAGCCTTGGAGAGTGGTCTCCCCAGCTTCCCACAAGATTGCACGTGTCTCGTGGTACTCAGGATCCCAGCCCACACCGCACGGATGCTCGCTACGGGACTCTCACCCGCTCTGGTCAGCCGTTCCAGGCTGTTCGCGTGTCTGTTTGGTGCTTGATGCTGGTCCTACAACCCCGCCACCTCTTACGAGGTGATGGTTTGGGCTCCTCCCGGTTCGCTCGCCACTACTACGGGAATCTCTTTTGATTTCTCTTCGTCGGGTTACTGAGATGTTTCAGTTCACCCACTGCCCCCCGTCACTGCCTATGTGTTCAGCAGGCGGTCTCCAGACATCGCTCTGGAGGGGTTGCCCCATTCGGAATCTCAAGGCTCAACGCTTGTATGCAGCTCCCCTTGAACGTTTCGCCGGTCTCCGCGTCCTTCTTCGGTCTCATGCGCCAGGGCATCCACCCTGTACTCTGTGTAGCTTGTTCTCGTTTCTCTCGCTTGCTGGACAGGGATCGACCCTGTCCCTTCAGGTGTCCACGGGGCAAACCGTGGCACCTCCGCGCTCCCTCTGCTTCAATCACTCGTCGGTCTACGACAAAATTGAAGAAAGATACAATCGTATTTGGTTGTTCATGTGCGGGTGTCGTCTCCGGCACCTCAAGAGTGGAAACCAGGCAGCAGTGCAGCCAGTTCTTCGTTCACAGTACAAATTCCTGTTCGACCTGGAAGTGGATATCTCTTGAGGATATCGTGCTCCCTAGAAAGGAGGTGATCCAGCCGCACCTTCCGGTACGGCTACCTTGTTACGACTTCACCCCAATCACCGACCCCACCCTCGACGCTTGCCCCTCCGAGGAGTTAGCCTGGCGGCTTCAGGTGTTGCCGACTTTCGTGGTGTGACGGGCGGTGTGTACAAGACCCGGGAACGTATTCACCGTGGTGTGCTGACCCACGGTTACTAGCAACTCCACCTTCATGCAGGCGGGTTTCAGCCTACAATCCGAACTGAGACCGGTTTTGCTGGGATTGGCTCCCCCTCGCGGGTTGGCGTCCCGTTGTACCGACCATTGTAGCGTGTGTGTCGCCCAGGACGTAAGGGCCGTGCTGACTTGACGTCATCCCCGCCTTCCTCTCCCTTGTAGGAGCAGTCTCGCTGGACACAGGTAACCAACGATAGGGGTTGCGCTCGTTGCGGGACTGAACCCAACATCTCACGACACGAGCTGACGACAGCCATGCAGCACCTGTGCAACCGTCCCTTGCGGGTACATCCCATTACGGATGGTGCGATTGCATGTCAAACCCTGGTAAGGTTCTTCGCGTTGCATCGAATTAAACCACACGCTCCGCTGCTTGTGCGGGTCCCCGTCAATTCCTTTGAGTTTTAATCTTGCGACCGTACTCCCCAGGCGGACCACTTAATGTGTTAACTTCGACGCAGAAGGGGTCGATACCCCCCACGTCTAGTGGTCATCGTTTACGGCTAGGACTACCGGGGTATCTAATCCCGTTTGCTCCCCTAGCTTTCGTCCATCAGCGTCAGGTACTTGCCAGAAGGCTGCCTACGCCATCGGTGTTCCTCCGGATATCTACGCATTTCACCACTCCACCCGGAATTCCGCCTTCCTCTCAAGCCCTCAAGTCCACCAGTTTCTGAAGCACTTTCTCGGTGAAGCCGACAACTGTCACCCCAGACTTGGTAGACCGCCTGCGGACGCTTTACGCCCAATAAATCCGGACAACGCTCGCCCCCTACGTATTACCGCGGCTGCTGGCACGTAGTTAGCCGGGGCTTGTTCCCCAGGTACCGTCCGATCTCTTCCCTGGGAAAAGTAGTTTACGATCCGAAGACCTTCATCCTACACGCGGCGTTGCTCGTTCAGGGTTGCCCCCATTGACGAAAATTCCTCACTGCTGCCCCCCGTAGGAGTCTGGGCCGTTCTCAATCCCAGTGTGGCTGATCGTCCTCTCAGACCAGCTACTGATCGTCGCCTTGGTGAGCCTTGACCTCACCAACTAGCTAATCAGCCGCAGGGTCATCCACAAGCGCCCTTGCGGGCTTTCCTTCTCTTTTGCAAGAGAAGCGTATGCGGTCTTGTCGCCGATTTCTCGCCGGTATTCCGTACTTGAGGGTAGATGCCCCACGTGTTACTCACCCGTCCGCCACTCCCTGCTTGCGCAGAGCGTTCGACTTGCATGTGTTAGGCACGCCGCCAGCGTTTATCCTGAGCCAGGATCAAACTCGCCATTCAATTTTTATACAACACCCTTGCGGGTGTCAAGTGCAAATTGGGCGCGATCCAGGCCAAGCCATAAGCTTAGCATGTTCGCAGATTTTTCCGTGTCCGCACTCACTTACGTCAGTCAGCGGGACGGAACTCAATTGACAGGAACTGCAAACGCTTGAAACGTTGTATGCAGTTGCTGTTCTGCTTTCCACTCTTCAGTTGTCAAAGAACGCACACAACATCATGCGAAGGATGTTGCTTTTGTTGGAAGCATCGTGGAGCCTCTTCCAGAAGCGTAGAGCCTCTGGAGAGCGAAGCGCCTTCTTTGGGAAGGGTTCGCAGTCTCTCGCGACGACTTCGTTAGTATCGCATACTGCTTGTGCTTTGTCAAGGGGTTTTCGCTCCAGTTTTCAAAACTCGTAGTGAGAAGTTTGGAGACTGCATCGCGCCCTCGCGCCGCGTGAGCAGGTGTTGTTTAGGACAACGAGGGGTAGTATGCCACACCTTGCCCTTCCTGTCAAGAGGGTTTTTTGTCAGTTTTTTAAAATGGATAGATTTTTGCCTTCATCTGAAGAAGAGAGACGAGAGCAGGATATCTACCTCTCTTCCTGACACTTTTGGGGTAATTTTCTCAAATTCTTTTGTTTGAGAAAACCCTACACATGCTACAAACCCTACAGAAGGCGCATGGGAAGGGGTTTGAACCCTACATACCTCTTCTAAGCAAACCCTACTACTCCGTCAAAGTTTCGTGGTAGGGGAGATCCATTCCAGCAAGAAGATCGTTGGCGAGCAGGAGACGGGCAAGCCGATCTACCCTACGAGCGTGTCACTCTCCTACAAGGAAAAATCCTGCACCATTTATTTATGTTCCCCTCAGATACGACAGTTCGATGGAGGTGAACAAAATAACCCCTAAGAATTCTATCGGCAGATGGAGAAAATTCTTTAGGGGATTAAGCTCTCTCCCAGAACAACCCCTACGCGACCTTTCGGGAAAATGTCTTCAAGACTATGCACCAGGGAGCCAGTGAGAATCCGCTCATCCTCAAACCTGAACAGGTCGCTCAGATAATCCTCAAAGCGGCGACAGTTCCTCGTCCCTGGAAGAGATACCAGGTAGGGATATTAGCAAAGATGCTGCCTCGTGTTCATGATCTCCTGACAGAGATCATGTGGGATCGATTGGTTGCGCGGATGTATTCGATGGACTAAACTTGCGCACGCAGCGCACCTCGCGCAGAGACGAGTGACACGACACGCACTCAGCAGTCGAACACCGACCAACAGATGTCGTTCCGCAACCGCTGGTCGTCGAGTACGAGTTCGCGAATCGCCTCCGGGAGTTGGTCGCGTTGCCACCGGCACTCGATCCGCCCTGCGCTCTCGCCCTCTCCTTCCAGCACGGCAGCACGTGCGGCCTTGATCGCATAGGCGGCAGCACCCAGTTCGTGCGCGGCGACGTGCGCGACGACAGCAGCCTGGCCAGCAGCATATGCAGCATGCCGGGCTGCCCCGCGCAGGTCTCTGGCCGCGGCCATTGCATGGCCGCCTGCCGAGCGAGCCTGAGTCATCGTAACCTCGCCACGCGCCCAGGCGCGGGCATGCTCGATTGCCCGGCGAGGTCGCGGGTCCTCAGGCCGAGCCAACTCGAAGAAGTCAAGAACGTGCTCCGCGCACGATGCCGCCCAAAGAGCGAGGAGCTGATGATCCAAATCGGTGAGAGTTCCACCACGGCGGATCGTCACGAAACGAGGATCGCGGTCTTTCGGGAGGATCATATCCAGCACCCCTTCTGCTCGTATCTACCCAACATGTAAATAGCTGGCTCATCTATCAGCATATAGTGATTATAGCATCAGGGGCATACTCGTCGTTACCAGCGTACAGCATCGAAAATGTCTCTTCGCGGAGCGCAATCCAGAATGAACGTATTGAGTGAGAGGTTGCCAGCAAACAATGCGATCCTAGAAAAAAGAGCCCTTTCATCTCTAAAAAGAGGAACGTTTCACCTGCCAGCCTCGCCTTGATAGACAAGGAGAGGATCAAAGGACTCACACCGAATGGTTTGCGCCAGACTGTACTAGGAGAGAGGTCCAGTCACCCAAAAAGAGAAAAGGACTTCTGTACCAGGCTCTATCTCCTGGGCACTATAACATAGCTCAAAATGATCTTCTACATATATCGCATTCTGGTACTGGGTATTCGTCTCAAGAGAGATATGTAAACCTGGAAGCTGCCAGGTATCTTGCTGGATATGAGCTGCGAGAGATGACAGGCCGGGTACCGAGACGCGAAAGATAAAATTGAGCAGCGCTTCAGGATCTTCTTGTCTAATACAGGAGATAAAGAGTTTGTCTTTTTCCGCCCATGCATTGATTGGTTGGGTATAGGGCAATCTTATCCAGGCAATTTCATTATTTGTGCTCTTCCAATGGATAGTTGCAGGATGAAACTGATTGCTAGCAGGAATACTATAAGAGGTATATTCACCACCCAGCAACACTTCTTTGCCGATCCAGGCGGTAGCGACTCGGCGCGGAAGGGTGGAGATAACGCGCTCAACCTGGCGTTCTCCCTGAAAGGCGAGAAAATGGTGCAGAACATCCTCTGGTATCTGTACACCTACAGCAACATAGGCAGGAGCGAAACAAAAATCTTGTTCATGCTCAAAGGTTGTACTCACATCTGGAAATGGTGCATTTTGTTTACCAATCGCTATCCATAGCCACATGCCAAGCGTCGTAACATATTTCTGAAGGTCCATGCCATAACTACGATCATAAGGACCGGACATATTTTTTAGTTCCGCATGATACATCAAAGCAATATCTCGCCACAACGCCTTTTCCATCTCTATCCCCAATGTGTGCAATAGGACAGATGAAGAATACGTACGCCAGAGTCCCAGCGCATACAGATCTACTCCATAATAAGTAGGAGAATTAAATTCTGAGAAAGCAGCATGTTCCGCAAATAGACGATGGATCTCCTGAGCACACTGTTCACCTGCTACAATCCAAGCAGGCTCGTCAAGGCGCTCTCCAGCAAAGAGGAGAAGAAACGCATGCATCAGCGCAATATTGGTATAAGTAGCAGGCATATTACGCGCAAGTGCTCCTCGGATAGCTTTACGTAAAGCTTCGTCAATACCCTTAACAAGAGATGCAGGAAGATCCTGCTCGTATTCAATAAGAATGATAGCAAGAATAGTGCCAATAAATTCACGCCAATTTGGATCGTAGCCTCTCCAGATCGGCTTTGTACCTGGATGCGGCTCCTCAGGAAAACGATACCAGGTGCCATCATAGGGCGCTCCTGGCTCATCAAACTGATACTTCAATAACGCTTGCAGAGCAGAACAGGCTCTTTCCTTATCAGTAGAAGAAGCGCGTAGCAAAAGTCCCAGGGCATACCAGGACGTTTCCCGTATATGATGCACCATAGGCAAGGGAGAGAGCCTTTCGTAAGATTTCATGTAGAGCAGATGAGCATCAGCATCCCAGTGCGTATCCATCCAATTCATCGAGCGCTCTACCAGATCCAAAGCAGAGGGAAGAAGGGAAAGAAAACTTTTTGCCGCCATTTCTATCTCCATAACTTTTATCGCGTCAGCATCTTCTTCTGATTTCTAAAGAGAAAACCTTTACTTTAAGATACTGAAAAGTAAAGGCCCTGTCAATATCTCAAAACCTCTTTTACCTGTTTCTCAGGAAAATTATGAGCAGAAGAGTACCATCTCTCCATGTTTCCTTTGCCTTAGCAAGTATAATTTACCTTTCCCTCTAACTAAACATTTCCAAGCAGGTATTTCGACCCGGAGACAAAAGAAGGACAATGGATGTAACATCCACAATCCCTTTTTATTTTTAACTGCTAATTGACAAAAGACTATCTACTCAGTTAAAATTGACGCTTAGTAAACATTTTCTTTTCTTAGGGAAGTTACATACACGCATCCGCTATGTAACCCTCTTATAATATTTCATTTGAGTACAAATATATGGATTTTTTTCTTGAAATCAGAGCAGGATCTTATTTATACCCCCTGGACACAAAGAGCTTCATTCTATGGAATAGAGAGCCCAGTATTTTTAAGCTATCCATCTTACCTCATAAATTCAAAGTACCTCTCGCTTCTATTGATAGAATAAAAAATATATTCACCCAGAAAAACAGCCTTTTGAACTTAATAAACCCTTCTCTCCAAAGAGAGTTTAAAACGACTCTTTCAAGACAGGCATCGAGCGCTCTCGGACCCATTCACAGACAAGAATAGGGATTTTATTACTGGAGGATTATATGTCAACACTAAAGGAAGCGATTGCGCAGACACCCTCTCCCCTAAGCAAGAGTAGCCAAAAAGGGAAAACGAATACGCTGCTTTCACGCATAAATCGTGCTCGCCTGATCTATCTTCTCCTGCTACCTGGTCTCCTGTATTTCGTCCTTTTCTATTACGTGCCATTGCTTGGAAGCTTCATTGCCTTCCAGGACTATTCTCCCTATCTGGGATTTTTTCGCAGCCCCTGGGTTGGATTTAGCAATTTCATCAGCGTATTTCAAGATCCAGAAATTGGGACAGTGATTATTAATACGCTAGTCATTAGCCTACTTCAGATTATTTTTGCCTTTCCAGTTGGGATTATCCTCTCCCTGATGCTTAATGCATTAGTGAAAGAGCGATTTAAACGCTTTATGCAAAGCGTACTCTATCTTCCTCATTTTATCGGCTGGGTAATTATCATCAGTATCTGGCAGCAACTCTTTGGGGGAGATGGACTGATCAACCATTTTATTATTGGCCTGGGTGGTCATGCCGTAAACATCATGGCTAATCCTGATTTTTTCAAACCTCTGGTAGTCCTCCAGGTGATTTGGAAAGAGACCGGTTGGAGCACCATCCTTTTCATGGCGGCGATCACCGCGATTGATGTCTCCCAGTATGAAGCGGCAGTAGTTGACGGTGCAGGCAAGTGGCGCAGGATCTGGCACATTACCTTGCCTGGTATGCGAGCGATTATTATGCTTCAGCTTATTTTGCGCATTGGCAGTATCCTGAACACGGGTTTTGAGCAGATTTTCTTACAACGGACCGCTGTTGGGTTGAACGTTGCCGAAGTGATCGATACATTTGTATATGATCGGGGCATTATCAATGGCAGTTGGGGCACAGCAACGGCGATTGCTCTAGTCAAAACAGTAATCGGGGCCCTTTTAGTATTTGGCGCAAACCAACTTGCGAAAAAGATCGGCGAGGAGGGTCTATTCTAATGACCTGGGATAAATCGAGTCGAACCGGCCAATTTCTTCTGCTACTCTTTATGTTCATACTAGCGATAGTGATGGTCTTTCCCTTTATTTACGTACTGGCTGTCAGTTTTTCAAGCTATGCAGATGCAATCAGTGGTAATTTGCTAATCATTCCACGTCATCCTACAACGGAAGCCTACACCTGGGTTTTACAGAATGGCGGTGTATTACAGGGTCTGTTCATCAGTCTCTTTTCAGCGGTTGTTGGCACCGCTATCAGCATGTTACTCACAGTGACCATTGCTTACGCACTAAGTCAGAATGAGGTCCCTGGTATAAAAGCGGCTCTCTGGCTAGTCTTGATTGCACTCTTAATCACGCCCAGCCTGATTACGAAATATCTTGTTGTACGACAACTTGGTATGATCGATACGCTATGGGCGCTAGTGATCCCCAGTGCGCTCAGTCCATTCAACGTAATTGTAATGCGCCAGTTCTTCCTGGGCATTCCGCAGGAGCTGACGGATAGTGCCAGACTTGACGGGGCCAACGATTGGCAGATCCTCTGGCGCGTCGTAGTGCCGCTCTCGAAAGCAGTGCTAGCAGCAATCAGTCTTTTCTATGCGGTAGAGATCTGGAACAGCTTTTTCGAGCCAACACTCTATATTAATAATCCCCAGTTGTATCCAGTTGCTGTGATTCTGCGTGCAATTGTGCTTCAGGGAAATCAACCATCAGAAGCCCTCTTACCAGGACAGACACCACCACCTGATCTCACGATCCAGATGGCAGTAGTCGTGCTTGCAACACTGCCCATCCTATTAATCTATCCATTCCTGCAAAAATACTTCACGAAAGGTGTTTTGACTGGATCAATCAAAGGATAGATCCCGCAAGCGCATCTCCTAATTTTTTGTTGTACAGTTTTTTAAGGAGCCCAACTATGAACGAAAATCCCCAGCAGGAGAACAGACCAGTCCCCCTCAGCCGGCGTCGTTTTATGCAAATAGCAGCGATGACAAGTGGCGGCGCATTGCTAGCGGCCTGTGATTCTTCTCCATCCGCACAGCCCGTAAAGCTGACCGCTATTCCTACAATGTCTTCTCAGTCTGTAGGAGCAACAGTCACCGCTGAAGTAGGCAAAACATATTTTCCATCTGGAGATCCTAATATTTCAGATGCATTTACCGCCCCGCTTCCGCCTTTCCAATCCGTATTTGCAGTACCGGGGAGCGGAGATACAGTCAACAGTTTTGCAATTACCAGTGATCCACCGGTCACGCCGAAGGGAAGCAATAAGTTCTGGGCCGAGATGGAAAAGCGCTTAAACGTCAAATGGAATGCAAATCTCGTAACATCTGATGTCTATCCCGAAAAAGTAGGAGCATTATTAGCAAGTGGCAACCTACCCGATATTTTCATGGTTGACACAAACTATGCTCCGGGAATCCTCCAGGCGATTCAGCAAGGAGCCTTTACTGATCTCACGCCCTATGTAACTGGAAGTGCGCTCAACGATTATCCAAATCTAGCAAAGATCGCCACATTAAGCTGGCAAAACTCAATGATTAATGGCAAGCACTATACAGTACCTCGGCCACGACCTCTAACAGGCTATGGGCTACTCTATCGCAAAGATTGGGTCAGCAAACTGGGTATCGCCGAGCCAAAGAATGCGGACGATCTCTTTAACCTTCTGCAAGCCTTTACCAAAAAAAATCCCGATGGTGGTAGTTCGTCCACATGGGGGATGGGCTTTACCACAAATGGCGGCTTCACCTCTTCTCACGCTATCTTTTTCTTCAACATCTTCAATGTACCCAACTTATGGCGCAAAAACGCTGATGGCAGCCTGACGTACTACATTGAGACAGACGAATTTAAACAGGCAATGGCATTCATCAGAAGAATCTACGCGGCAGGTCTTTTCTATCCCAACTCGCTCACACAAAGCGGCCAGGACAACAAAGACGGTTTCTCTGCTGGAAAATTTGGTGCCTATATGGATACAATAACAGGCACACCTGACCAGACAAGAAAGCTCAAAACCATTCATCCCGACGCCGTTCTATCTGTAATGACCCCCTTTGGGGCAAATGGCGGGGCAGCGAACCACTGGATGGGACCTGGATTCAATGCAGCAGCCGGCATCCCAAGCTCAACTGGTAGCAACGAGAATCGTCTAAAAGAGATGTTGCGCATTCTCGACTACTTCGCAGCGCCAACATTTAGCATCGAAGCTAATTTCCTCCTTTATGGAATTGATGGTTGGGATAATACGCCAGGACCAAATGGGACCAGAGTACCTACGACAACAGGCATGAACGAAATTCCGGGCCTGGCCAACCAGGCCAATGGAGCAATCACCTATTACTATCCCTCCGTTCCAGCCAATCCGCATCTCGCGCTTGATAACCAGACATTTACACGAAATCTGCTCGCAATTGGCGTGCGCAACCCAGTACTTGGCCTCTATTCTCCCACTGCCGTCAAACAGAGCGGAGTCCTACAATCGTTAATAGACGATAGGGTAGTACGGATTATGAAAGGGACAGATCCCCTGAGTGCGGTAAATGATCTGATCAGTAGTTGGCGGGCGCAGGGTGGAACGCTGATAGCCAAAGAATATGCGGCGGCATTGGCCAAAGCGTAATATGCTCTTTCTTACTGAATTGGCGAAAAAGCCGATTCAGTAAGAGTGGTCTCAACATTAATGAGAAAGAAGGTATCGGCACGTGCACCTTAGTATTGTAACCGACGAAATTACCCAGGACATTGCTCACGCCCTACAAGTCTGTCAGGACCTGAACGTAGACACCGTTGAACTACGTGGGGTCCACGGGAAAAACATTGTGTTTCATGAGAGCGAGAGCTTACAAGAGATACGGGCGTTGCTGCGGCAAAAAGGGATGCGAGTCTGTGCCATTGCCTCCCCATTTCTCAAATGCCCTTTATGGTTGGATGAAACAAAAACAGGTGTAGACAGGATAAAGAATGAGGAAGAGGCAGAGCAATGGCGAATCTTGCAGCGCTCATTTGAGCTTGCAGATTTCTTTGGAGCGCCTCTTGTGCGGACCTTCTCTTTTCTACGTGTAGCAGATCCAACCAGTGTGCGAGAAATTGTACTCAATGTGCTTTCCGAGGCGGTTCAACGTACCGAAGCGGCGGGTCTGAAACTGATTATTGAGAATGAACACGCCTGCAATATCGCGACGGGCGAAGAGACTGGTTGGCTGCTACAACGAATTACAAGCGAGAACTTTGGCGTGACATGGGACCCCGGCAACGAAGCGATCTTAGGTTCTCGCGCTTTTCCAGAGGGATATGAGCATGTGCGCAAACGCGTACTACATGTACATCTAAAAGACGTCGACCAGAACCTGCACTGGGCAATTATTGGCAAGGGTACCATAGATTTCGTCGGGCAGTTGCGGGCGTTGGCGGAAGATAGCTATACAGGTATGCTCTCTCTAGAAACGCATTATGTCCATCCCGATGGTGGTCTCGAACGCGCCACACGCGAATCAATGGCTGCACTACGCATTGCTATTCAGCAAGCAGGGATAACACTGGGCTAGCTTAACATCTCAGTTTAGCGAGAATAGATCTGTGCAACTTTTTCCTCATCCCTAATACATCTCCACTTAACCTTTTGTTTTTCCTGTTGTAACATTCCTTTTCAGAGGCAGCAGGAGCCCTTGTCCTTTCTCAACCCGTTTGAGGATACTGAAACTAAGTTTCATCAAGATGGAGCGCGTAGTACGAAATAGCTCGTTTGAAATACTGAAGCTTTTCGTCCGAGGTAGTCTCCAGCAAATTGCTCAAAACGAGCTCCATCGCTTCCTTGTACTCCTGCAAATTGTACAGAGTCATCGCAAGAAAGACCTGGATAGCCCGGTTATGAGGAAATTCCCTCATCCCTCGAAGTAATATTTCCTTTGCTTGCTGATACTCCCCAAGTACACGATATGTGCTTCCCAGGCCCATTAAAGCTCTCTCAAGATCTGCTCCAGTAAGGCCCTGGTCGAAGGCCTTTAGATAGAAAGGGATGGATTCTCGTTCAAGTCCCAGATTGTCATACACCACTGCGGTCTGAAAAGTGACGCTGGCATCATCTGGGTAGTCTGCCGCCAATGCTAAAAGGAGCGTTCGTGCTTCCTCCAGAATAGCTTGATCTTGTTTGGCCCGTCCTATTTCACGTAGTTGAATCGCTTCTGCTAAACGATCTTGCATCAATGTTTCCTCTTCAATTTCTTTCTCAATTTGTTTATTTCTCTTATTCTAGCATAGGTTTATTTCTCCCCTTTCATCCATCTCTCCTGGACACTTTTTGGGGGGAGGGGAAAAAGCGGAGAGTAGGCAGATTTCCGCGCCGTGAAGATCGTCGTCTGCCAACAGGGGAAAGGCGCTCCAAGCTGCCCCTTGACAGACTTTCCAGCGAAAAAGTTATTCTGTTTGCCGCCTCCTTTGGTGGGGATGTTGGTCAGTGCTTCGTGCGAAAATATCCTGAGCGAGTCAGTCATCTTATCTTACTAAACACAGGGGGTCCGGATAAACGGCTTGGAAAAGCCACAAAGCTTGGAAAACCCCTTGTCACGCTCCTTCCATTGAGTGTGGTGCAATTCTTAATACAACAGGGGGTGATAAAAGCACTCTCATCGGACCAGAAGAAACGCTCTTCTGGCAAGCGTTCTTACGCGAACTGATAGCGAACCTCACACGCGCAGATATCGTCAGTTCATTCGACGAGACCATCGATTATCGTCTCAACTACAATTTTGCACCTGATGACCTCAAAACGTGGTCAGGAAAAATGCTCATACTGCAATCAGACGACGATCCTGCCACGACGGAAGCTCGGCGTCTGGCTCTACGTAATCTCTATCACAGGCTCAGGCTCACACCTTTCATCAGGCAGGTCACACGCCCTTTATCTCCCAACCAGATGATTTCTACCGGGTTGTCCATACATTTTTACATCAGCCATAAAAGCGAGCTATCATCTCTCTTTTGGCCTGAGATTGACCCCATCAGAATGGGACGAATTGTTTGATACGCACTTTGATATATGGTTCAAAGTGCTGCTCGACGAGTCTGATCATTTCGTCTAAAGAACGTGTCTCATCGACAATCTGAGAGGGCAGGCTCTGTTGTGTTGCTTGCTTGCGCACATAGTGAGCGAGCTGGCAATCTCTGGCAATGAGGTTGCCGATATGTTTTTCTTGATCGTGCATCTCTTCGATCAGGCCATGTTGTTTCCTCCTTTCGGCTTGTTCGGTATGACGTCGGTGCCTGATCTGCTTGCAGAAGTCATCTGATGGTGTAAGCCAGATGGCTTGATGGGAGCTGCTCAGCAAAGGAGCGATGGCTTCAGGAAAGAAGTTTCCTTCAACGAGAATAAACCAATCGTCAGGCAAGTGCAGCAAGTCTTCAATTGCCAACTCACCTTCTCGTTTCCACGACTCCACCGTTTCTTCAACCAGCGTTTCGACTGAGCGCTCGACCCAGCGCTGCTGCATGCTCATATTCAAAAAGGCTCGCATCCGTTCATCGCCAGCGGCCAGCCGTCGCCTCAGATGGTTGCGTCCCATCGGATCGAGCCGATAATCCAGGATAACATAACGACGAGCAATATCAAGGCAGATGCTGGACTTCCCGGCACAGGGGGAACCACCAATCCATAACACATGTGAAAATTTCGCTGGTTCAACCATACAATCCTCCAGAGGCAAGTTTGAGTGTCAAAACATCGGCCAATCGGCGGGCAATGAGCGGTGGGGTGAGCCAGAGGTCGCAATGTGCTTGACACTGTGATGGGAGGGCTTTCTGCCAAAGCGAATGAAGCCGATCTCGGCGATTTCTCGCCAGCTCATCGTTGGCATTTCACGATGGAGATCGGCGATGAACTGGCGAATCTCTTCGGGTAAGCTTCGAGGTGTTTCTGTCTGCTCACGTGGGATCTTCGCGTTGACATGCAAATTTATTTTCTGATTCCCAAATTGCAGCGCCTTACGGCCCCCTTCAAACTCAAGAACCTGCATACCAAGCACCTGCGAGTAAAATTCGCAGGTTGCCTCGATACTTTTTACAGTCAGGACCAGATGGTCAAAACGCTGGATTCTCATAGAAAAATACTATCTCTCCGCTTATAGTCGCTCATAAGCAAGCTGGCGCATACCCCAGGTAATCTCACCCTCTTTTGTGGAAGAGATAGCCAATTCTTCCAGGTCCTGCTCAAGTTGCTCAATTCTGTTCAAGTCGTAATGCTGCTGAATAAATGGCTGGTCTTTCCAGGCGGCGACATTCAGAGAAAACATACTTGCCGCCTGCTTTGTAGAGACAGGGAAACGGTAGACACGGCTCATATTGCGCTTTACATTGCCCGTGAGTTGCATTTTGTCTAGAAATGGGCCAATATAGAGCTGATTTTTCTGCTGCTCCAGTAGGACAGCCACAATATCCAGATAAGCACGAAATACAGAATTCTCAGTCTGAATCCACTCTACTTCTTCCATAAGCAATAGGCCGTGTAGTTGCAATTGCGTCAGCCAGTGTTCGATCACGGAAACTGGATTTTGCAGGTGAGTGAGCAGCATACGGCAGGAGATAAGATTGCACAGTCCAGTAGGAAAAGGAACCTGTGTTACATCATGGCGTAGAAATGCGATCCGATCCGTTGCCTTCTGCTCAGCAAGAGCGAGAAAATGTTCGGAACTATCGAGACCAATTGTGTGTATGCTCCCCGTTGTAGCAGCGAGAAGATAGGTAGTATATCCTGGTCCACATCCCAGATCTACAGCAAGTTCTGGCACACTACTTACGCTATCTTGTAGAAATGTACGACTTGAGGAGGCAAATACGTCTGCCAGGACCTGTAATCGTCGTGCCGCCCTATCGGTATCTTTAAAAAGGTAGCTCATAATCCCTCCTTGTTACTTACAATAATTATAACGAAACAACATGTCGATAAACAGATCAGCTAAAGAGCGATAAATAGCAATATAGACAAAATAACTATAGAAATAAAGAGGGGCGTGCGAAGTACCGGAAAATCGTATACAATTAGATGAGTATTCTTTATAAAGAAACCTGTCTCTCTGTGGTTGCTGTCACGGTTGCTGTCAAAGAAGCAGACGCCAGCAGGGCAAAAGAGGAGAAACCAGACCTGTTAGAAGAATCGCCAACGCATTCAGAAGAGAGGCGAAGCTAATCTTCATAAGCAGGTCTGCAACCATATTTTTACGAGAGGGAGAGCTTCTTGCCTATCCTTTCACCAGAATTATGCCCAAAGGAGTCAGGAAGACCTATGCGAAGTTTAACTCTTTGCCCCATGCCTCACAAATATGCCGTCTGCGAACTTCAGCCCAACGGGCATATTCCTACCTGGGCGCTTATCGGAGACTTCGTTTCGCTGACGCGCACAGAGCAGGAGCTTTCAGTCGTTTGTCTGCAAGAGAATGTACCCGATGATATTCAAGCAGAGCGCGATTGGCGCTGTGTGCAGGTACAAGGCCCTTTCGATCTGTCGCTCTCAGGCGTACATGTCTCGCTAGCTATCCCTCTCGCCGAGGCAAATATTAGTATCCTGGGAATCGCAACCTATGCAAATGATTATCTGCTGATTAAAGAAAGCGATCTTGAGAGTGCCTTGCAAGTTTTACGGAATGCGGGCCATCAGGTTCAATAATCGCTGCCCCTACGCGCATCTGTGGGGCGAGGTGGGTGGTGGGCGAGACGGTCAGAGATCAACAGCCGACCCTACGCCCGTCTGCGGAGCGAGGTGGTGGTAGGTGGCCAAAACAGCACGGTCACAGCCGACCTATCCCTCTGTGGCGAGCGAGAGGTCATCCCCACAGGGTCAACAGCCGACCCTATGCCCGTCTGTGGGGCGAGCAGAGTTTAATGAGACTTCAGCAGAATATCGATAAAATGCCGGAGTGAAGAAGCTGGAAGTTTGCTACGAAATGCGATTACGCCATCTGGACGAATCAAGTGCAAGCTGGAATGATAAACGTGATAGGCTGTACAGGCTAATTGCGCAGGATCTCGCAAATATTCAATATGCTGATCTGGCGATTCTAGTTGAAGACCAGATTTAGAGGCATCAATCACAAATACCTCTGCTCCAAGAGATTTATTGAGCAAGTGAAGCGGTTCGAGGACATTTTGTACATCATTGGCAGCAAAGACCCAGGCAAGCGCAATCCAATGACCAGGGCGAAAGAGGTCGAAAAGGCGAAGAGATTCTCCTTGAGGGAGATGGATGAGAGAGGCATCAGGAGCTCGCATACCAGTTGTTGGTCCAGCCCCACCGGGATCTTTCTCGACCAGGAGATTGGGAGAGTAGCGAATACCAAGTTCTGAAAAGCTTGCGGCAATACGTCCCGCGATTGGTGAGAGGCCGAATACAAGAGGGATAAGACTGCGAATGACTTCGTGGACTGGCGTCTGTGCGGTAAGCAAATCGTACATACGACTCGTTAGAGTAACTTCATCCTGCGCAATCGGTCTACGTTCTGCCTCATACGTATCAAGGATAGCATCTGAGAGTCTTCCCTTGATAACTTCAGCCAGCTTCCAGCCTAGATTAAACGCATCCTGAATGCCAACATTCATACCCTGGCCGCCGATTGGTACCCAGACATGGGCGGCATCGCCCGCAATAAAAGCATGTCCGACGCGATATTTCTCCGCATTCAATTGTTGTGTACGAAACCGATTGCGCCAGCGTGTATCGTAGAGCTGCAAATCCGGTATAAAGGCCTGAGCTCGCTCCTGAATATCTTCTAGAGTCGGCGTCTCGTGACTGCCATCATCTGGCAGAACAACAAGAATACGATAATGCTCATCGATTGATTCTGGGATCATTAAGAGGAGAGAGCCTTCCGAGCCGCGCCAGAAATAAGCGTGGCCGGGTGCCAGAGCAAATGAGGTCTGGAGCCTAAAATCTCCCTGAATAACCTGCATACCAGCATTGCGCCTGCCGCTACGCTGAATACCTGCACTTTCGCGAACAATACTCTTAGAACCATCACAGCCGACCAGCCAGGTCGCGGTTATTTTCGTCTCTTGTCCATCTGAAGAACGTAGCGTTGCAGCGACCCCTTCTCCTTCAAGCTGAAGATTCAAGGAAACAACCTCAACGCCCCGAAAATAGTCTGCCCCACTAGAGCGAATCGCGCTATCAAGCAAAGCTTCTGTACGATCCTGCCCGATCCCGCGAGGATGAGCGTGTGGACTCTCATTCTGTGCAACAGGAACAATAATTGGTTGAGCAGTGTTTAGATGGAAATGCATTTCCTCAAGCGGTACTCCATCGCGTTGCCAACCATCAACGATGCCAAGCAGATCCAATTCTTCCAGTGTACGCGGCCAGACAATTGCTGCACGTGTTGTCGTCCCAGTCTTCTCTTCGCGATCAACGAGAAGAACACGGATACCGGCCCGACGCAATGTCAAAGCAAGAGTCATCCCTACGGGTCCAGCTCCAACGATTAAGACATCATATGGTTGTACTTCTTTTGAAAGAGATGTGATATCAGGTAGCGAGGGCTGCATAGTATATTTCTCCCTTCTATTACCCTGGCCAGTTTCCTTTGTAGGAGAGACACCATCCGGCGAGAGAGTGATAAGCGAGCAGGAGACGGCCTAGCCGATCTGCCCTACGAGCGTTTCCCCTTTCCTTTGTAGGAGAGACAAACCATCCGGCGAGAGAGTGATAAGCGAGCAGGAGACGGCCTAGCCGATCTGCCCTACGAGCGTTTCCCCTTCCTAGAGATGAGGGTGGTCAGGGTACTATACTATTGTCTCAAGCAATTTTAAAAAGCAGAGAAGAAATTTGGAGATCTATCTCCACCTGATCAATTGTACCATCCAAATATGCAACGATGCCTCTTTTGGGTTGGTCCTGTTACCCTTCTGACTCAAGCCAGTTTTAATAGTTGGACAACGCCGTACCATCTGAAACGAAAAGACGCAAAATACAGAAAACAACCCGTTTTTTTGTCTGGAGAGCGTATATATTATAAGTAGTGAGATTACTATTATTATCCTCTTATATGCCTATATTCTGACAGACAAAGCACATCTCTTATATGAGGTTTCCATGCAACCAGAACATCTATATACATATACAAAACCACCAACTTCACGACCACCGAATCGATCAGCGGGGCGACTCTTAAGACCACCACAACCCTTCTGGAATCATGACCTGGGTGTTAACGCAGAGGACGAGGTGGTTGAGCTTGATGTTGCAGAGCAACCTACACAGCGATATGCGGCAATCTCCCCAATAGATACCAGAGCGCGCTTACCTTATCAACAACTTGATGCCGAACTTGAAGCTGACTTTGAGGCAGGCACGATGAGCACCATGCGCCTCATGCAGCTTAGTGGCATACTTCAGGCCGTGCATGTGCCTTTACCGGAAACAGAACCTACACAGAAGCTTGAGCACGGTCAGCAGTTCCCCACCCAGATTCTCCCAAATAGCGGGGCGGCATTCTATGTTGCACCTTCAGCCAGGCCTTACCCTCGTAGTTTCACGAAAGAACAGCCCTTCTCTTCAGAAGAATTATCTCAAATCTCGCAATCTCTACGTATCGTCATTCCAGCCAAACCTCAGCCTGCCTGGAAAGTCTTCCTGGCTCAACCGGCGGTGAAAGTAATCCTGGGGATCGGAGTCGGCGCACTTATGCTACTACTAGTCTCACGGGTAGTGGATATTCCCAAAACCATTACCGTGCTACGCATGCATCTAACAACCACCCAGGGAATTATTTATGCCCTGCTCACCACGCTCTCATTTATGATGGCCTTTACAATTCGTGGCACCCGCTGGTCTCTATTTTTGCGCCCAATCACTAAGATTAGCGTCTTTAAAGTGATTCGTATCTATTGGGTAGGGGTCTTCATTAACGTATTACTGCCTGTGCAGGGTGGGGAAGTAGCAAAAAGCTTAATGCTGAGAAGCATTACCAACGTTCCGGTCAGTCAATCGCTGCCAACGGTGGCAATGGATAAAGCCCTGGATCTGATGCCTGCACTTTTTATTATGGCTATTGTAGCCTTTATTCCAGGTATTCATATGAATATCACGCTCTGGCTCATCCTCGCACTAGTGAGCAGCGTTCTGCTAGGAGTAATTTTTGTAGTTGGACTAACAGCATGGAACCGGAAGATAGCAATTGCTTTTATTAAGACGATCTGTAACTTCATACCAAAGGGGATGGGAAATAAGATCGAAGGCTTCGCAATGGGCTTTATCGACTCCCTGCTTGCAGGCGTAAGCCGGCCAAAGACTTTCATTCCCGCCGCACTACTCACCTGTCTGGCAATCTCCTGCGATGGACTTTTCGCCATGTTCGCCTTCTGGACAGTAGGTGTAAGCAATATGACCTTTGGCACAGCGATTTTCGGCTATACAGTTTTCAACATGTTTGGTATCCTCCCCAACCCTCCCGGCCAGGTAGGTAGCAACGAATTTTACGGAACGCTAGTCTTTGGCCAACTACTAGGTTTTGACAAACAGGGCGTACTAGCAATGTTCTTCTTCTCGCATCCCCTGACCGCAGTAATTATGGCCCTGACCGCGCTCGTCTGTCTCAGTAGTCTGGGTCTGAAACTCTCCAGCGCCCTCAAGTCTCCACCAAACGATAAATCAAACCCGCCCAACCCGCAAGCAAACAAGCAATCAGTGCAGAAAGAGATGGTGCTAGTCTAACCTGAACATTACATAGAAATATAGAAATGTAACAATTAAGTAATCGGCCCATTAAAGAGAGACGAACCAGCCTCTATTACTTGTGCCCATCTGCTCTCCCAACAGATGGGCTTATTGCTATATAAGCATAGATAAAATAGAGCAATGCATCAATTCTTGACTGAATTATCCTCGATAAGCTTGCCGAGAAGTTTGAGGGTAATACCAAGCGTCAAAATAACAGCCGCATTGACCCCCAATTCAATCATTGAATTCGTAAAATTGCTCCCCTCCACCTGCTGTACAGAAAGTTTGGCACCTATCGAGAGAATACCGCGTGTGGCAGAAACGATGCCAATGAAAAGAAATGGCCGCAGAGAAGTGGCATGTGATTTCAGATAATGGATAACTGTTCCTAGCACCTCCATAATAATAAGTACAAGCAGCAGATCAGAAATCAAGTCAATGATAGACGTGGCAATCAATGGAAGCCGTGAGAGGGAGAGGGCCGTGCTCACTTGCACACCAAATTGCCAGAAACTATAGCCTAGAGCACAGAATGCGCCGAAAAGAAAACAGATACCGACGATTGCATAGACAATACCGTCGAAACGTTCCAGGACATTTTCAGCAAACGTGGCCATACGGTCTTCTGGCTCGACATGATGCTTTGGCGGTGGCATCTGCCACTCGTAGTTTTGTTTTACCTGAAGCAGATCGTGATCGTGTTCATCCAAGACATTACTCTCTTTCAACATAGCAAATATTATGTATTAGCGATCCGTTTCGCGATATGTTATACCGAAACTTCGCCACGCCAAACTACCCCAATCAACGCAGGGAATAAGCGCCATTCGTCGCAAGTAGCGAAGTAGTCCTGGCAACCCATAACACCAACGAGACCTCTCCACACGCAAAAGCTATAAAATAGCCTATCCCTATTATGCAGAAATGGAATTCATAAATCAAGAAGGCTGTAATAAACCAGAAAGACGACTATTGAAAAGTGAAGAATCATGAAGCAACAGAAACACGGTAGTACCCTGTCCTTCCTTTGTAGGATCATATCCTCTAGGAAGAAGGTGGATGGCGAGCAGGAGACGGGCAAGCCGCTCTGCCCTACGAGCGTTTTCCCCTCCTAGAGATGAGGGTGGTCAGGGGAGCAGGAGACGGCCTAGCCGCTCTGCCCTACGAGCGTTTTCCCCTCCTAGAGATGAGGGTGGTCAGGATAGTAGGCATCTACTCCTTTTTATGACAAGTTTATTGCAAGTTACAGAAAAAGAGTCTATGCTTGTAGCACAGAAAATATCCGAAGAGAGCCAAATCACTGCCTCAGCTAGAGGAGATAGCCATGCAGCGCTGCAAATTTTGCAAGACAGAGATACCTGAACACGCCCATTTCTGCCCAAATTGTGGAGAGTATGTTTCTGCTAAAGAGTCAGAAAAGAGTAATAACTTTCCTATGACCCTGAGACAACTGGGTTTCGCCCGGCCAGTGGCTCCTGACTATGCCACGAAAAATAAGTCCACTTTCCCAGACAAAAAATCGCAAAGTAATTTATTGGCGAATGGGACTGCTCTTCCTGGCCCTAAATGGCTACTGTTTTTTGTTGCAATACTCATGCTTGTGGCTGGAAGTATAGGCACATTGACAGCCATATTGCATATTTCACTTCCATTGACTGATAATCTCCCTCATACCACTTCAATAACGCAAGCAACACCTACCAAAGAGAAAAGTGGATCAGCACTTATTTCATCTGACTCAACTCCCTGTCCCGATGCCATAAGTGATACAGGATCTGCATTAAACGGACAAATTCAGCTTACCCTCTCAGGAGCACTCTCAGGGAAGATGAAGGTCTCGCGCTTTCTTTTCTCCTGTGGCCTCGCACAAAATACGCAGAAACTGCAATATACACTGACAGGCTGTGGCAGTATTGGTAATCAGGAATATTCTTACATTATTGATGTAGTGCCTTATTCTGGTCCAGGCACATACACCCGGCTAAGCGATATTGGTATTACCGCCCTGACAGCAGCAGGCGACACCTGTGGCAGCGCATTTATCAGGCATGATTGGAATGAACAAAGCGGTACAATCACTATTATGAAAGACGAAAAGTCAGGAACCTTCCATTGTCTATTACAAGCAACAATATCGCCTACTCCAACCTCAGACGCTACAACAATAGACACAACGCCTATGCCAGACACAACCCCTACGCTTCCTGCTAATAACACCGTACAAATGACGGGGAACTGGACACTCCGCTGAACCAAATCGCAAAAAAAAGCAAAAGACGCTTGCTAACTCAATAATGTTAGCAAGCGTCTTTACTAGAGATTCCACTCAGGTAAGAAAGCGATTTTAGGGAAGCGTTTTCGCGCTAAAAGATGTGAAAGCAGCAGTGATAGAGTTCGCCAACTGCACACGTATTCCGCAAAAACCAGAAGTAAACGTAGCATCAGTTGTTGTCGTTGTCCAATTAGCAGGTTCCGTGGCCCCTGTCTTCCAGACCTTTGCCGAGAGTTGTGAACCAACAGCATCAAAGCGGATAGTATATGAAGTACCTGCACTGGCAGCAAAGTTCGTTGAGCTTAAAGTAGTATTTGTCCCATTCACTTTCTTTTGGATAACGAGAGTTGTCCCACTGATATATGCCTTATACCAATTGTTTGTATCCTTCCAGCGCAAGAGAGTACCAAAGTTAGCACTATTGTACCCGCTCAGCGCACCACTCGCCACGACATCCACATTGCTCCCCGCAGCACCAAGAACAGCATTATAAGCACTATTGCCACCAGAGACTACGCCCTTATTGTTAGAAATCGAGAATACAGCAGCGACGTTTGCGTCACCGCCCCATTTCTGACTATTCGAGGCTGTGCCCCATAAGCGCTGATTAGCCCGCGTAAATGTATCTTGCCCTAACAGCGTACCAGGTATTGTTGTCGCAGTTGCAGTAACAGTTGCAGTCACACCGGGACTTGTTGCAGTAGCAATTGGGGTTCCTGGAGAAGAGGGCGGATTGCCCAGATTCACACTCATACGAGATGTTGCATAGATAGGAGTCCCATTAGACCAATCAACCTCAAGAAATTTTCGTGTATTTTGTAACTCTTGCAGATGCATAACCGTCTGGCGGGTCGCAGTATCGATCACATCCCCTAATCCCCTACCAGCACATAACGGCCATCATCAGTATAAAGAATCCAGCCCTCATGTGTACAATCATATCCACAAGGAACCTCACTCCCAGAAAAGCCAGTCTGTAACTTAAGATCTGCAAGATGCACAGGAGCGTTACCAGGCAAACCGCTCACATCATAGACATGGACATAGCTATACGTACCGTCCACGATGTACACCGTCTTCTCATCAGGAGAGAGCGTAATACCGTGGCTGGGAGCATTGGAACCGGCTGGAGCGACAAATCCCGCTGGTGCCTCTGTATAGAGCTTTTTCCCTGTCACAATACTACTCACATCAAAACCAATAAAACCAGTTGTCGTAGTAAAAGCGAGCGTCTCAGCACGATTGATAGTAAAAGGACGTACGCCACCAGCCGTCAAAGGCCCAATACGTTGAATAATTTGATTATTAGCAGTATTTACCTCAACCAGATAATTATAATTTAATGCTCCCAAATAGACATGGCTACCACTTGAATTGACCAGAGTATTATGTGTGGCATAACCACCACCAATAGAGATTGTAGCCTGCACATTTCCAGTATTCGCATCGAGTTCATGCCAGATACCATCAAATGCCGCTTCACCATCAGGCATATAGATATGTTGACCATCAGGCGTAACGTCCATACTATCGATCCCGAATGTATAATGCTTGTTCCAAGCGATAGTATTATTTAACAGATCATAAGCAAGCAATGAGCCAGTTCCATGCGTACCACCATCACCTCCATAACTAATATAAAGCATATGCGTTTGCACATTTGCCGATGTACCACGCACATCCATCGTCGGCAAAGTAACGCTCTTCACCAGACTAAATCCATTATCAATATCATAGACAAAAAGACCACCATCAGGTGTAAAATACTCATAATGCTGGATTGCACCTGCCGCTTTCGCAAATCCTCCCCGCACAACCACCAGACCAGTTATCGCCGCTCCTAGCAGAATAATGACTGCAATAAAAGTGCTTATCAGGCGATAATGCCGCAGTTTGTTCACAAGAATTCCTCACTATAATATGCTGATCAATACGTTTACATAAATAAATTCAATACGCCGATAACTGAGAGATTTCTATAGGTGAGAAGTGAATTATGTCAAAAACGACTGGTAAGTAAAAAGCTGCTTATATAGATCTCATCTCCCTATACCACGATGCACCTCTTTCTCCTATCCATTATCTCTTCAGTTCTATAATCAGTATACCTATCTTCTCAACTTCCATGAGTGGCAATCTGGTTGCAATCTGGTTAAGAAATAAATCAAATTCACGTTAAAAGGCCGAGACTACGCTCATATTTTATTTTGTTACTCTCTTTTCTCGGTTTTTTAACATAGTATTAACACTTGCAAAAATGGATTTGAGGAAAAAGGTATTTCCAAACCACAAACGAGTTTGAAAAATATATTTTTCTGGAAAGAGTCAGGAAAAAAGGGCAAAATATTTCCACCTTCTACTAATTAAAGGCTATTTTAGGGGAAAGACAACACGACAGTGAGGGTAACTGTATCTTTTGCACAAGTAAGTAAAATGATTACTGGCTATTTTGGCAATACACTTTCATATAAGGAGGTGCTATGATATAGCTATACCAATCGTTTGTACAATTTACACAAAATATGACAACGTGATGAACGTTCGTCATACCAGCAAAGTTGTGAGACGTATACCAATGTTGTTGATACGTCTGCTTGCAAGAGGCAGAGTAAACAATTGCCTCATGACAAGCATGTTTTAAAGAAGAATAACCCCAGATGACAAGGGCGCTTATGGGGTAATGAGCGTCATATTGATCATTCTGGGAGGATACAGTGCAGAATTCTGCTCTATCACAGCCCATATCACTTCCCGTAGCAACGAAAACACACTGCCCTTATTGCGCACTGCAATGTGGTACGCTCTTGACCGGCTCTCCTGAAGAGATAACCATTAGCGGCAACCCAGACTTTCCGGTAAACAAAGGCGGCCTCTGCTTGAAAGGTTGGACAGCAGCAGCGACGCTTTCCCATCCTGAGCGGCTATCTACGCCATTAGCACGGCAACCATCTGGCTCATTCTTACCGATCTCCTGGGACGAGGCATTTACAAGCATTACAACAGCCTTTCAAAAAGTTCAGAGAGAGCGTGGTCGTGATGCGGTAGGAGTCTTCGGTGGCGGCTCTTTAACGAATGAAAAAGCCTATCTGCTAGGCAAGTTCGCACGTGTGGGACTGGGGACAAAACACATCGATTATAATGGTCGCTTTTGTATGTCATCAGCCGCCGCCGCCTCTCTGAAAGCACTAGGTATTGATCGAGGTCTCCCTTTTCCCATAGCAGACATTGCACAAACGCGCGTCATTCTCTTAATTGGTAGCAATGCCGCCGAGACCTTGCCACCGATTATGCAGTACTTCGAGGCACAACGTAATCAGGGCGGACAACTCATCACCGTTGATCCACGTTTGACGCCAACAGCCCGGCAGGCACATCTTCATCTACGCCTGACACCCGGCACTGATGCCGCCCTGGCGAATGGTTTACTCCATATATTCATCCGCGACGGCCTGATTGACCAGGACTATATTCGTCTTCGTACACAAGATTTTGAGCAAGTGCGCTCAGTAGCCGCCAGTTACTGGCCGGAACGCGTCGAACGGATCACAGGCATCTCAGAGCAGCAGCTCACTCAAACTGCTCATCTGCTGGGCAATGCGCCCTCAGCAATGATATTGACAGCACGTGGTTCAGAGCAGCAAAGTCAGGGCGTCAACAATGTCCTGGCCTATCTGAATTTGGCACTGGCACTCGGCTTACCTGGTCGTTTATACAGTGGCTATGGCTGCCTGACAGGCCAGGGCAACGGTCAGGGGGGCGGGAGCATGGACAGAAAGCGGACCAACTTCCAGGTTATCGCCGCATAAGCGATCCGGCGGCCCGTGCTTATATTGCAAACGTCTGGGGAATCGATGAGCGCGACCTGCCAGGTCCGGGACTTTCCGCGTACGAAATGCTAGAGCGCCTGGGAGATGATAATGGAGTACATGCCCTCATGGTTATGGGCTCAAATATCGCCGTCTCAGTTCCACAAAGTTTAGCAATTCAAGAAAAATTAAAAGCGCTCGATTTCCTGGTTGTCTCTGATTTCTTTCTCTCCGAAACAGCCCAACTCGCGGATATTGTGCTTCCTGTAACACAATGGGCCGAGGAAGAGGGAACAATGACCAACCTGGAAGGGCGCGTGCTACTTCGCCGGCGTGCATATGAAGCGCCTGAAGGTGTACGCGATGAGCTAAGCATTCTGTGCGAACTGGCACAGCGGCTAGGAAAAGGGCAATATTTTTCTTTCGACTCGGCCCAGGCGGTCTTTACAGAGCTGCGACGAGCCAGCGCTGGTGGTCAGGCCGACTATTCCGGCATCAGCTACGAAAAGATCGCTGCTCATGATGGCATCTTCTGGCCCTGTCCGTCTGATGACCATCCAGGAACACCGAGACTCTTTACTGACCGCTTCCCCACACCGACTGGTCGCGCCACGTTTCATGCAATCAAGCATCAACCTGCTGCGGAAGAACCAGATAGCGCCTACCCTTTCTATCTTACAACCGGGCGAACACTTGCCCAATACCAATCAGGTACCCAGACAAGACGTATTGAGCGATTAAACGCCATGGCCAGTGAACCACCTGTCGAGATTCATCCTACTGCTGCCAGACAATATGGTCTCACAGATGGCAACAAAGTCAGGATCTGTACCAGGCGTGGAAGCAGTGAAGGCAGGTTAAAGTAACAACCAGCATTCGCGAAGATACCATTTTTGTGCCTTTCCATTGGGGAGGCATACAAGCGATCAACCGTGTCACTAATTCAGCTCTTGACCCTATCAGCCGGATGCCAGAGTTTAAAATCTGCGCCGCCCGTCTGGAGCCTATAGAGTAAACAGAGGAGAACCACTTATGCAAGCCAAACAACGCCTGATAATTATTGGCAACGGTATGGCCGGAGCACGCTTCTGTGAAGAACTGATTGCACGTCAGGGCCTTGAACGCTTTGAAATTGTGATCTTTGGAGAAGAGCCTTACGGCAATTATAACCGTATTCTGCTTTCAAATGTGCTAGCTGGATCGCACGATCCGCAAGATATCTTCCTCAACCCTCTTCCCTGGTATCAACAGAACGGTGTTCACCTTCATGCAGGAAATCGGGTTCAACGGATCGATTGCTCAGCAAAGCTAGTCTATGGAGAGAACGGGCTTGTCGAACCCTATGACAAGCTCGTGATTGCTACAGGCAGCTCTCCCTATGTACCAGCGCTAGAGAATATCGCCAGTGAGGATGGTCTGCCCTTCAAGCAAGGCATCTTCGCCTTCCGCACGCTGGACGATTGTGAAAATATCATCAAGCACGCGGGTTCTGCCCATAAAGCGGTAATCATTGGCGGTGGTCTACTCGGACTAGAGGCAGCACGCGGCCTTCTCAACCGTGGTCTGGAAGTTCATGTAGTGCATGTCTCCAAGCACGTCATGAATGTTCAGCTTGATGCTCCTGCTGGCGCTATTCTCCGTAGCTCACTTGAGCGCATGGGTGTCCAGCTCCATCTTAAAAAGCGTACAGTAGGAGTAGCAGGAAACGGTCATATCACCGGCCTGACCTTCGAGGATGGTTCCTCTCTCGACTGCGACATGGCAGTCATCTCGACGGGCATTCGTCCCAATGTCAAGCTTGCCAAAGATGCAGGACTTCAGGTAGAGCGAGGAATCATAGTACAGGACGACCTTTCGTGCAGCATCCCTGACGTCTACGCGATTGGAGAGTGTACCGAACATCGAGGCCGAACCTATGGTCTAGTAGCACCTCTCTGGGAACAAGCCCGCTGCCTTGCTCAATCACTAACAAGTGAACAGGCCAAACAGCACTATCAGGGTTCACGCGAATCCACAAAACTAAAAGTCATGGGTGTCGAACTGGCAGTCATGGGAGATAAAGACCAGCAGACGGACGAAGATGAGATTGTCACCTATGCCGAGCCAGCGCGAGGAATCTATAAAAAGCTAATCGTACGCAATGGTCGTCTGGCAGGAGCAATTATTCTAGGAGAAAATCCAACGACTCCACGCCTGCTGCAACTTTTTGATCGCGGAGAGTTACTCCCCGAAAACCGAGCCGAGCTGCTCTTCCCACTTTCAAGCGATGGTCCAGCCTTCAATATAGCAGATCTGCCCGATAGCGCCCAGATCTGCAATTGTAACGGAGTGACAAAAGGGCAACTAGTCGCAGCGGTCAAAGCAGGAAAACGCAGTCTACCCGTTTTGTGCGAGAGCACACGCGCAGGAATGGGCTGCGGCTCCTGTAAATCGCAGGTGCAGGCAATCCTTGAATTAGCCTCAGATGGCCTGGTCGTTGAAGATCCCGCAATTCACTACTATGTAGCCGGCGTCCCTCTAAGCAAACCGCAACTAATCACCGCAATTAAAGAGCAGAACCTGCGCAGCGTCTCAGCAGTCTTCAGAGCGCTTGCAGGAGGCAAAGAAGATCCCAGCAGCAAAGTTGGTCTAGCGTCACTGCTCAAAACAATCTGGGGACGTGATTATGAAGATGAGCGAGATGCCCGTTTTATCAATGATCGTGTCCATGCCAATATCCAAAACAATGGGACATTCAGCGTCGTACCACGCATCTTCGGTGGAGTGACCTCTCCCGAACAGCTGCGACGTATCGCGGATGTAGCCGATAAATACCAGGTACCAATGGTCAAGATTACCGGCGGTCAGCGTCTCGACCTGCTAGGTATCCCCAAAGAGCAGCTCCCCGCAGTCTGGCGCGACCTGGAGATGCCTTCAGGACATGCATACGCCAAGAGCTTTCGCACCTGCAAAACCTGTATCGGCAGCGAGTTCTGCCGCTACGGCCTGGGCGATAGCACAACACTCGGCATTGAAATCGAAAAACGCTTCCAGGGAATAGAATCGCCGCATAAAATGAAGCTCGCAGTCTCCGGTTGTCCGCGAAACTGCGCAGAATTGACGATCAAAGACATAGGAGTCGTCGCAATTGAAGGGGGCAAATGGGAAATCTATATCGGTGGAGCAGCCGGATCGAGCGTACGAAAAGGCGACCTCCTCTGCGTCGTTGAGAGCCATGAAACCGCCCTACGCTTTATTGGTTGTTTTATGCAATACTATCGCGAACATGGCAAATACCTTGAGCGCACACATGGCTTTGTAGTACGAGTAGGCATTGAGCACTTGCGTAGCATCCTGGTTGAAGACTCAGAAGGAATCTGTGCACGACTCGACGAAGAGATTCAGCAGGCAGTTGACGCCTATGTCGATCCCTGGCAGGAAGCAAGCACTCCAGCCAATCCGACACAGTTTGCCAACAATCTGAAGATGGTCGAGAAACAGCCTGCACTCCAGGCCAAGTAAACGAAAAGAGTCTCTACAATGGACAGCACTGCACTCAGTAGCACAATCAATACCACACCACCTTTACTTTACCAGATCAACCTGGGGCGTGTCTCACGGATTCCCGTAGGTGAGGGACGCAGCTTTGAAGTCGAGGGGAGACAGATTGCAATCTTTCATACCCGTGAGGGAACACTTTACGCAACGCAAGCCCAGTGTTCGCATAAAAGCGGGCCTCTGGCCGATGGGTTAGTAGGGGGAGGAAAAATCATTTGCCCATTGCACGCATACAAATTCGCTCTGGCAACTGGAGAGCCATTGGGACACGGCTGTCCAGCCCTTCAGACGTACCCGGTCAATATCAGCCCTGCAGGCGAGATCCTTCTCACCATTTCTCTGGAGCAGCTTGTACAATCCAGCCCGGAATGATGTAATGATCCATAAAAAGGCATGTGCAGAGGATTCTCATCTTGCACATGCACAAAATGGATTTCGCAGAGGAGGCCTGGTACAATGAGCAATGAGCTCCAGAACGGCAACTTACGGCAAGCACGCATCGCCCTGCTCGAAGCGCGGATGAGTAGTGAAATGGCCGACCTGATCCGGCGCTATGGCGGACAACCTTACAGCGTTCCTTCAGTGCGTGAAGTACCTGTAGAGAGTAGTAGAAAAGAAGTTGCAAACTTCATCGATAATCTCTCTCAACATACTATTGATATCGTCGTATTTTTTACCGGCGTCGGCGTTACAGCCCTATTCCGCGAAGCAGAAGCCCTGGCGCGCACACAAGAACTGACAGCAGGCCTACAAGCAGTCAAGATTGTCTGCCGAGGACCCAAGCCATCGGCGATAGTGCGCAAATATGGTCTACCAATTCATATAAGCGCAGTAGAGCCATATACAACGACGGACTTGCTTGCAGCCCTAAACACACTTGACCTCACAGGGAAGAGCGTGATGGTTTTACATTATGGCGAGCGCAATCTCCAGGTAACAGAGAAGCTAGCAGCGCGTGGTGCTTATGTAGCAGAGCTTTGTCTCTACGAATGGTTCCTACCAGAAGACACAACGCCGCTTAAAGCGCTGATCGCTTCCCTGGAAAGCGGAGATATTGCCGCAGTCGTTTTCACCAGTCAGATTCAGGTACGCAATCTTTTTCAGATTGCCGACGAGTTGGGACAGCACCACGAGCTGCAAGAGGCGCTAAACAAGCGCACGATTGTCGCCTCAATTGGCCCAACCTGTACAGCAGTCCTGCAAGACTACAGAGTCTCACCACACGTCATTCCTGAACATCCCAAAATGGGCCATTTAGTCAAAGCTCTGGCTGAATATATGAAAGCAACATAACTCAGCCACTAGTCAATTACCGTACTTTAATTCCCACTCTAGCTCCTTGAAAGGACATTCGCATGCATGTACGATCTGCCGTAAAGACGGGCTCACCAGGTACAATCTTTGCCTCTTTTCTCCATTTCGATCTCTGTTTCACCATCTGGGTACTTTTAGGAGCATTAGGAGTCTATATCGCCAGCGAACTCAAGCTCAGTCCGATCCAACAGGGCTTAATGGTAGCAATCCCCACCCTGAGTGGTTCTCTCATGCGCATCTTGATTGGTCTACTCAGTGACCGTATCGGTGGAAAAATTGTCGGCACGGCCATGCTAATCTTTCTCTGCCTGCCGCTTCTGCTAGGCTGGCTTCTCCCTGTCAACTTTCCCCTAATTATCATCATCGGTTTAATGTTAGGAGTTGCCGGAGCCTCATTCGCAGTGGCCCTACCGCTAGCCAGTCGTTGGTATCCACCTTCGCAGCAAGGATTAGTCATGGGTATTACAGCTGCGGGCAATATAGGAACCGTCATTGCCAATCTCTTCGCCCCCCGTCTTGCCAAAGCGTACGGCTGGCATAGCGTCATGGGTTTCACCTTAATTCCTCTGCTCGCAGTTCTAGTTATATTTATACTGCTCGCGAAAGACAGTCCCAATCGTCCCAAAGGCGAGCCAGCGAGCAAATATCTAGTAGCGCTCAAACGCGCTGATCTATGGTGGTTCTGTCTTTTCTACAGCGTCACATTTGGTGGTTTCGTCGGACTAGGAACATTCCTACCGCTCTTCTTCCACAACCAGTACGGCCTCAGCCCCATCAATGCAGGTCTGTTGACTGCTATAGCCGCATTTATGGGAAGCACATTGCGGCCCGTCGGTGGCTATCTTTCGGACCGATTTGGCGGTGTTGTGATGCTCACCATTCTCTTCACATTGATTGGCATCCTCTACGCCCTCGCCGCCTTCTTGTTTCCTCTAGTACCAATGACCATCCTGCTCATCGTAAGCGTCTCCTGTCTAGGCATGGGCAACGGAGCAGTCTTTCAACTGGTACCACAGCGCTTTCGAGATGAGATAGGAATTGCCACAGGAGTCGTCGGTGCCTGCGGCGGCATCGGAGGTTTTCTCCTGCCAACCCTGCTAGGTAGCGTCAAGCAACTGAGCGGCTCCTATGCAGCAGGCATGATCGTTCTGGCACTCTGTGCATTATGTGCTCTGGTTGTCCTGCGTCTCCTCATCCTAGTACGCAAAGGTTGGCACGTCGAGACAATTGAGGCAGTCAAAGGAGAACTGGCCTAATCTTCTTTCTTCCTTTTTACAGATATTCAACGACGAACATCTGTAAAAAGAGAGGGGCAGGAGGAAGCAACCTATATTCTACTTTATCTCTATTTCATATCGATACTCTATATCAATTATCAGTAATAAAAAGAATTTTATTTCCAGAAAATCTGCCTCTCTTTCTTATTGACATTTGACTGTTGAATAGTACATGATAGATAGCGTCGTCTAGAAGTCTTGCAAGAACACTGTAATTCACGGACAGTTTGTTCTTAAATTGACTTACCAGCGACTGAATCCGGTGCTCTTTACTAGCAAAACCAGCCTGCTCCTTAAGCCAAACACAGATCGTCGCTTTATGTGTGTAGAAGTTTGTGAACGTACTTCCAAAGGAGGAAGATCAAATGGCAGGCAACAGATGTGTTGTATATGTTGAGCCGGGAAAAGTCAAAGTAGAGAATATTGCATATCCCAAGCTAGAGCTGCCAGAACAGCATCGCAAATGTGATCACGGCGTCATTCTGCGCATCGTCGCAACCAACATTTGTGGCAGCGATCAGCACATGGTCCGTGGCCGCACAACAGCGCCAAAGGGCCAGACACTTGGACATGAGATCACCGGAGAAGTAATTGAGGCTGGACGAGACGTTGAATTCATCAAGGTTGGCGATCTGGTCTCCGTACCATTCAATATCGCATGTGGACGCTGCCGCATGTGTAAATCGGGCAACACCGGCGTCTGCTTAAATGTCAATCCTGCGCGTCCAGGCGCGGCCTATGGATATGTTGATATGGGAGGCTGGGTTGGTGGCCAAGCTGAATACGTAATGGTCCCCTATGCAGACTGGAATCTCCTAAAGTTTCCAGATAAAGCCCAGGCAATGGAAAAGATCAAAGATCTGACCATGCTCTCGGATATTTTCCCCACCGGCTATCATGGCGCATTCACAGCAGGCGTCACTACCGGATCAACCGTCTATGTCGCAGGAGCAGGACCAGTCGGGCTAGCCTGTGCCGCCTCATGTCACCTACTGGGTGCGGCAGTCGTTATCGTCGGAGATATGAATCCGGAGCGGCTCGCACAGGCCAAGAGCTTCGGTTGCGAAACCCTTGACCTGCGTAAAAACGGCGAGCTTCCCGATATGATAGCGCAAATTGTTGGCGAACCCGTTGTCGATGCAGCGATAGACTGTGTTGGCTTCGAGGCACGCGGTCACGGTCAGGGCGCATCTGAGGCTCCCGCCACCGTCTTAAATGATGTCATGAGTATTACCCGTGTCGCCGGACGCGTTGGTATTCCTGGCCTATACGTTACTGGCGACCCAGGCGGCATCGATGAGAACGCCAAAATTGGTCAGCTCGGCGTCAGAATGGGCCTGGGCTGGGCAAAATCGCTCAGCTTCACTACTGGTCAGACGCCAGTTATGCGCTATCATCGTCAACTGATGATGGCAATTCTCAACGATAAAGTGCAGATCGCCAAAGCCGTCAACGCCACAGTGATTTCACTCGACGAGGCACCAAAGGGTTATCAGGACTTCGATAAAGGCGCGGCCAAGAAGTTCATAATTAATCCCAATAATCTCATCAAGGCATAAGCACAACAGGAGCAGCGAACTAGATAACTTCTGCTTGTGTAAATAAGCAGAGGCAGAAACTTCTGAGCACCGGATGGGATGAGCAATTCTTTCTTTGCTCATCCCTTTCAAGATCTTTCTTGCGTCAGACAAGATCTTTCAGGATAACCTGCGCTCGGCGCAAATAACGCAGGCCTTCTGTAGCTTCATGATAGCGCAAAGACCAATCAACCTGGCGCAATATCAGATGCGCTAGATAAACACTTGCAACAGAAAGAGCAGTATTTTCAAGAATATACTCCCATAAATGCGTACGCAAATCGACAGCATCATAGGCATAAAATAGTAACGTCGCCAGATCAAAAACGCGGTCTCCCGCACGACATCCCTCCCAATCGACGACACCTGACACCTCCGCTCCCTGTACTAAAATGTTATAGGGCTGAAAATCAAAGTGGACGCAATCGTCTCTAGACTCAATAGCGTCCTTATTCGCAGAAACGATAGCCTGCAAGCGAAGCAACAGCTTTCTACTCTCCTCTGAATAAGCAAGCAATGACTCATGTTGACAGTATCCTTTTCCGCCAAATAATACCGTCTCTACCACCTCTCGCGGCCAATCATTCTTGCCTGAACCCATTTCACGTTGCATCTCATTTAGTGCTAACAAACGAGGCAGAAATTGAGGCTGCAACTCGTATAAAGGCGAACCCGCTAAAGCCGCCTGAAGCGTATAGGTTCCCTCAGGATGTTCACCTTGCAAAATATAAATCGGGACAGGATAACCGCAAGCAACTAATTGTGCTACAATGCTGGCAACTTGCTGAAGGCGTGACAAAGTCTGTGCATCTCCATGCCATTTTAAGACAAACTGCTGCCCCGTTTTCTGATCTAGCAACCCATAAGCACCCTGCTCGCCATCGGTATAGCGCTTCAAAAGTTTCAGCGCCATCCTATGATTTTCATTAATATAGTTCAGCAAAAGAGCAATATTCATGATTGTTTACTCCGGGGAAAGATAGCTATTCATCTTGTCAGTCTATAGTATAGTTGACAAAATATCGCATTTTTAGCAACGAGAAGATATTATGACGCGACGAAAATTCTTACGCTATACCCGCGCTGAACAACTCAATGAGCAGATCATTCAGCGTTATATTCGTTTCTTGCCGCCTGCCGATCTATATCATCATCCAGAACGCTTTCCTCCTCTCGATTCTCCAAATCTATTTGGCAACACGCGGCCACTTGAGATGGAGATCGGTTGCGGCAGTAGCGAACCGCTCTGCGTCCTGGCAAAATCGCATCCAGAAATAAATTATCTCGGTATCGATATCTCAGGTCCGGCAATTCAGAAAGCGGCAGAAATCGCCTCTATACAAAACTTGAACAATATTCTCTTTCTCAATGCCGACTTTCATCTGCTCTCCCCTTTGTTTGTTGCACATGCCATCCGCACTCTCTATCTACACTTTCCTGATCCGCATGCCCATTCAGGCTATAAGAAGCGACGCATCTTCAGCCCATACTTTCTTGACGTAGCGGCAAATATATTAGAAACAGGCGGAATCTTGAGCGTAATGACAGATCACCGGGAGCTTTTTTTGCTGATGCTTACCCTGCTTGAGGCAGATACACGCTTCGCGAAATTGCACAAAGAACGCTATCTGCTGGGTTTTGAGAACGAAGTGAAATCGCATTTTCAGCGTATCTGGGAACAACATGGCGAAAAAGTTTTTCGGTTTGTAGCATATTTACTAGATACATCAATGGTAAAAGAAGAAAAGGAATAAGTTGAAATGACTACGCTAGAGACATTATCTCCCCAACAGGCAGAAGCGCTACTACAACAACAAAAGCGGCTCCAGGGCGAGGCTCAGCAGATAATTGAAGAGTTAAATCTGTACGCTCTTCTCCAGAAAATCGGGAATGTGCGGCAACTGGGAAGTTCAACGCTAGGCCTGATGGTCTGGCGAGATATTGATATTGCGGTCTCCTGCCCGCCAGGAATAGAGCTACAAAAGATCCTTCAGGAAGCGATGAATCCAATCTTCAGCCATCCTTCTATACAATCGATACGCTTCTTGCACCAGGCAGGCCACTTTAAGGAAGAGGAACTTGATCCCCGCTACTACTTTGGGATCTATTATCGTTCGCAAGAGAGAGAGGAATGGAAGATTGATATCTCGTTCTGGCTCGACACCTTCGATCACCCCGAAACAATTCATGATGTTATCGAGCCAAAAATTACTGAGGCAGATCGTTTAACGATTCTCTGGATCAAAGATATCTGGTACCGCCTCCCCACCTACCGTTTTCAGGTGTATAGCACAGATATCTATGATGCAGTCCTGAACCACCAGGTGCAAACCCCGACAGAATTTGACGCGTATCTACAGACACGTGGCAAACCGACACGGAACAGATGAAGGCCACCTCATGTTACCAGCCTTTGAACAACGCTTCCGATCCACGTCGAATACATCTTCTTTCGCCCACCTGCTCCGTAGCACCAGTTGTTTGTGCTCACCGCGCAATGTAAACGGCTCTGGCTCTTGCATGTGAGAAGTGAGCAAGAATTGAGAAGTCTTTTTCTGGGAAGGCGGGTACACTGTTTCTACCTGGAAGACAGGAAACGCCTCCGGCGAACGAGATAAGTCAGTCTTACATGAGTGACTAAAGCGGGGGCGTACGCCGTTGTCCAATGGGAAAGGAGTATCCAATGCGGAAGCTCATTGTCTTCAACGTCATCTCACTGGATGGCTATCACACGGGGCCAGGCAACGATGTCTCGGTCATGTTCCCAATGATGGGCGGCGTCTTCGACACCTATAATGCCGGGCTGCTGCGTAGTGCTGACGTATTGCTAGTGGGCCGGGTTTCCTTCGAGCTATTCCAAAGTTTCTGGCCTAAGGTTGCGGAGAATCCCACCTCTGAGGAGTGGACGCCCGAACAGAGGGAGCTCTCACAGGCGGGCAGGTCCGTCAGCACCATCGTCGTCTCAGATACGCTGACAGGAAACTGGCCCGATATCCGCATTCTCAGACGTGCAGATGCATACCAGCAGATTGCCGAACTCAAACACCAAACAGGCAAAGATATTTTGATGACAGGCAGCAGAACCCTGTGGAACGATCTGCTGGCGCACGATCTAGTGGACGAAATCCATCTGATGATTGGTAACATCGTCTTAGGAGAAGGAGTCCCTGTCTTCGTGGGCAAGCCGGATGCCTCGCTTCAGCTTATTGAAGTTCGCAGGTGGGAGGACTCGGACAACATCCTCGTCCGCTACCAAGTTCGCCACAAAAGCGGTTAATCGGCCTCTCTCCAGGACACGATTTCGCGGAGCGAGAGGAAACGCTTGGCGAGGAGGACACGATTTCGCGTGCGTGCAACGTTTCTCCTACGTGGAGACACTTTCTGCACGCTGCATCATGTCCCTACCTCTGCCCGTTCTGCACCATTTTCCCTTTTTACAGAAATCTGCCCGTTCTGTGCCCTTTCTCCCGGCGGGAGGCAATGTGAACCATATCAATAGTTCATATTGTCTCCCTGCTTGAGATGTTATGGAAATCCGCCTGCTCTTAAGGCAAGGTAAGAAGTTCTGGCGCACCATCGGTAATTGCCAGAGAGTGCTCAAACTGCGCGGAGAGCGAGCCATCAGCGGTGCGAATAGTCCAACGATCAGGCATCAACCGCGTGGCATAGGCACCAGCATTAATCATCGGCTCGATAGTAAAGACCATACCGGGCCGAATCTTCAGACCAGTATTCGGCTTTCCATGATGGAGAACCTGGGGATCTTCGTGCAACGAGCGGCCAATCCCGTGTCCAACAAGCTCACGAACCACCGAAAAACCTTCACCTTCCGCATACGTCTGAATCGCGGCACCAATATCCCCCAGACGATTATTTGGATGTGCCTGCTCAATTCCCAACTCAAGCGAGCGTTTCGCCACATCCATCAGATGCTGAGTCTTCGGATCAAGCGTGCCTACCGCATAAGTAATACAGGAATCACCGGCCCAGCCTTTATAGTTGACGCCAATATCGACGCCGATAATATCCCCATCGCGCAAGACCTGCTTTTCGCTGGGAATACCATGACAGATTACATCATTAACAGAGGCACAGATCGTCGCCGGAAAAGGCGGCACACCCGGCTGACCGTTCCGGGGGGGATGCGCACCATAGCCTTTATACAAAGGAATTGCCCCCTTACTCCGAATAAAATCCTCGGCAATCTCGTCCAGCTCAGCCGTTGAGACACCTGGTTTGACATATGGACGCAGTACCTCAAAGGTCTGCGCTACCAGACGTCCTGACTCACGCATCGCCACCACTTCCTGGCGCGATTTTAAAATAGCAGCCATATCTTTCCTCTCTCATTTCTTCTATCTATCCATGATTACAGAATTCACATCCGCTCGTATACACCTCACCATGTCCGTTTGTCTTCCCTCAGCAGAAAACGGCTACCATTAGCCAAAGGCAACCGCATCCTGCTCTTGAGGAGACTCCCATACGAGCAGATCATTAATAGTCACAGCAAAATATTGACTAAAATAGTTAAGAAGACGATCAAGCGTATTATAATCGATACGCTGATTGTGCCCCATATTTAATGCGGTAAGGACGCTTAATGAAACCTCGGTCTCATCAGAGAGGCGGCGTAAACTTAAAGCAGGGAGTCCCTGCCTGGCACGCTCTACATTCGCCCGTGCAACCAATAAGCGTAAACGACATGAAACTGTCATTCCGCTACCTCCTATCAAGGAACTGCAAGATTATCTCATCGAGTAATTATTTTAAATAATAGCACACCTGTATTGACATGTCAATACAAACGCTGGCAATGTGCGTACACCCTCTTGACATCGGCATACAACATCAAAGCTTTTCTGCTCCACCAAAGCGTTGGGAAAGTCATGCATATAGAAGAAAGCCCCAGTTACATTTTATAAGTAGAGTACTTTTTTGCCTTAACTATATTTTTACTTCCATAATTCCCCAAAATATTCATATGGCTTATTACGTAACAAATCTATTTTTATAACGTTTATATATTTGGCACACATTATTCATGTGATAATAAAGTGCTCCATTTTGTTTATAGTAATAAAGTCATGCTGAATAGAAAGAAGGAAATGCGCATGGATGAGCATGAAAATCTGACATCAAGTAGACTTTCACAGGGAATTTCCCGTCGTACGCTTCTAGCGACTGGCATAGGTCTAACTGCCGCGGGTTTTATGCCCCAGGCTATTGCCCAGGCTGCAACCTCATCTACGATCACCACTCAAAATGCTCATGGCTGGAGTAACTGGGAAGATCTCGGCGGCATCCTGACGTCAGGCCCTGGTGTATCCTCATGGGCGGCGAATCGCCTCGACGTCTTTGCGCGTGGCACCGACAATGCCCTCTGGCACAAATGGTGGAGTAACGGCTGGAGCAACTGGGAGAGTCTCGGCGGAACGTTAAAGAGCGCTCCCGCCGCAGTTTCCTGGGGAAATAATCGTATCGACGTCTTTGTATGCGGTAGCGACAATGCCCTCTGGCATAAGTGGTGGGACGGTTCTTCCTGGAACGGCTGGGAGAGCCTCGGCGGCGTCCTTACCTCTGCACCTGCGGTAGCTTCCTGGGGCAATAACCGCCTCGACGTCTTTGCGCGTGGCACCGATAATGCCCTCTGGCATAAGTGGTGGAGCAACGGCTGGAGCAACTGGGAGAGCCTCGGCGGCGTCCTTACCTCAAGCCCTACCGCTACCTCCTGGGGTCCGAATCGCATTGACTGTTTCGCGAGGGGGACGGATAATGCTCTCTGGCATAGGTGGTGGAGCAACGGCTGGAGCAACTGGGAGAGCCTCGGCGGCGTCCTTACTTCTGCTCCTGCCTCTTCATCCTGGAGATTCGGACATAATGGATCGCATATTGATACCTTTGTCCGAGGTACGGATAAGGGCCTATGGCACAGAGCATGGAATAACCGCTGGGCCAATTGGGAAAATCTTGGTGGGACATTCAAGAATGACCCAGCCGCAGTCTCCTGGAGCCAGGGACGCATCGATGTTTTTGTACAAGGAAACAACAATCATCTCTTACATCGCTGGTTCAACTAACATTCCCTGTTTCTAACAAAATCTTTTAGGCTTATGGTATACCAATAGCACGATCTCTCTCGTTTAAAATGGCTACAACAAATGGTTCTGCGAGCTCGCAGAACCATTTGCATACACTTTTAAGCCAGATAATCTCTCAGCTTGCGCAATGCACGCTCTTCAATAACACGGATACGCTCTCGGCTCACACGAATACGCTGACTCACTTCCTCACGCGAATAGCAGCGATTATCCAGCAGGCCAAAACGCAGCTCAATCACCTGTCGCTCACGCAGACTAAGATCGCCCAGATGCTGGCGCAACTTCTCACGCAAAGCCTGATATTCAGGGACATCGCCAGTTAGTTCTCTGGCCTCTTTTGCATCACGCGAGAGAAATGGCCTCTGTTCCAGCTCCTGATAATGCATTGTGCCGTGGCGTACTACATGCAAACGCCAGGCATCTTCAGCCGCCTGTGAGATGAGTTCAGGGGTTTCAAGAGGGAAAAGAAGCATACAGGCGTGAATAGTCTGACGGACGGCACGCTCACGCAACACATCTACAGGCGCATACTTTAAGATTGAGTCATATGCCACCCCGGCCAGAGCACTGCTCATGATGTCCTCCTTTTAGCAAGCATCATGCCATGAAGTGAAGATAGGTACAGGAAAATACACCTTTCCCTTAAAAACATATCTCTGAACGAAGCTCAAAAGCTGCTCAGAGCAAGCTACTTTCAAACATGTCCTCAGGCAAACAAAAGTCTTGCCATTCACGATAGGGTAGCTTTGAGATACGTTTTTATCTACCTGTACGTATCTTATAATTTTTTCTCAAGCGTAGCAAGTGACACACAAAATCGGTAATATCCAGAAAGTTTATGGCAGATGCGAAACTTGCACATCGGCAACCACTTCTCTATCTGGTAGAACCGATTGGATCTTGCCTACTACATCTCCACTGGACCTTTTCGCTTTTCCTATTGTAGAATTCTCTTCAGAGGCGGCAGAAGCTCTGTCCTTGCGCGACCCATTTGGGGGAACTGAAACTGAGGATACTGAAACCTTCTGATAGAGCCACCAGGCTAGATAGTCATAGCTAACAAAGCTCAAACAGAGCAAATTTAAACTTGCAAGCGTGCCATAAAAAAAGCTCTTTGGCAAGGTTGATCGATACACGAAATACAAAAACAGATCAACTGCCAGAATACCAAACACCGCCCCTAACAATTCTTTTTGCCCAGGTTCAATCGGTCTATTCTGCATAGGCCACAGATAAATACGCCGAAAGTTCCGCAGTAGAGGCACAACGATGAAAGCAAGAAAGACAACAAACAAGAAAATCACCAGAAACATACGCACCGACAGTGGCATTTTCCCCCTCCACACAGCTAGAAAACACAATGTTCTTTCTTTTATCAGTATATTTCTCCCTGCTAGAAGCAGCCGGAAAAACAGCTCTTGCCCTTCTCTAACGTTTCCCTCTCCTCCTCAATCAGTAGACTACTACTCTGTCAAAGTTTCGTGGTAGGGGAGATCCATTCCAGCAAGAAGAGCGTTAGCGAGCAGGAGACGGCCAAGCCGATCTACCCTACGAGGAAAGATTGACAGAGTACCACACTTACAGAAAGGTGCCAGCAAACGTTTTGTCTCTTATCACGAAATTTGGATTGATCATTATACTGGATTTATAAGGGCATAAAAGAAGCCATAATAGTATACATTCATAGCAGGTAGCCATATATTGCTTGTTACCCATATCAAGGGAAAACCTATTTCTCTCGCCTGAGAAATAGAACCATTAGAAAGGAGCACTCTTTATCATGCAAAAAGTATCATCGCCCTGGTACTTTCCCATCCTCTTACTTCTCGGTAGCCTGATCCTGGCGGCACTCTCTTTCAGCAGTTGCGGCACGCCCACGGCTCATCCAACAGTACGCTGTTCTACAAACCAGCACTGTCCAGCAAGTAGCACAAACCGGACCCCCCTTGTAGCACTCAATGCCACGCAGACAGCCACACAGGAAGTTCCTATTGTCGAGACACCCACAAGCAAAACACCTACCCTGGCCTACCTTATTCTCGCAAATAGCGACAGCCAGGACTCTGGTCATACCATCACTGATGGCTCACACCTGCATATTGAGCTTATCCCCCAGGAGAAAAAGATAGGTACAAAGATGAGTCACGTGCTCTCTTTCAACCGGATCTCCGGCGAAGATGATATTGGCCTGAAGCAGATTCCCCCAGCAACTTACACAATGCAGATTAGCGGAACAGATAGCGAGGGGAAGCCGCTGAATATCTGTGCTAGTTATAACGACGACGAGCCTGCCCATACGCAGCTCTTAGCGTTGCAAAATGGCTTCCTGGGTACGCAAGGACAGAGTGCAACCACAGTACAGGTAATGATGTGTCCAACCTGATACTCCACATAACACGACCACAACTTTCCTTTGAAGGATGAGAAGTAAAATCGGCTGTTCACCTGTTTGTAGGATAGGACGTAGGGTCGGCTGTTCATCTCGAACTGTCTCGCCTATGACTCCCCTTCAATGATCATACAATATTATTGGCTATACGAAATTCATACTAAAAAATCATTACAGCTTATTCTGCAACGCTTGCTCTAGCTTCTGTAACGCTTGCTTGTGCAATGGAACAGCGAGGAGACGAGCTTCAGCAACCTGAATACGCTCATACATCCAATCAAACTTCGCTCTCACATAGCTAGCTGTCCAATCAGAATCGGGCGCACCTATACGTTTGATGAAGAAATCGACATTGACTTCGAGAAAGCTCAGACTATCGGCGGCCTGCACCCAATTCGCTTCAGACCAACCGCCTATTTCATGGGCGCGGATCAGCGCGGCAACATCATTTATGAGAATGACGGGAGCTTGTTGTGTACGGAGATAAGCGCTGACAATCCTGGCCGAGCGCTCGGAGTGAGCTCTGTTATAGAGGGGATCGGCTGGTCCCAGATTGGGATCGACTTTGGGACTATCCGGTCCAGGAAAAGCCCGCTCCATATCGTGGGTCACTGTAGCCAGCAACATTGTCTCTGTAGCCGTAGGATAGATACGGAGCAGCCACCCTTCGGCTTTCAACAAATGTTCTGCGTGTTTTCCATAGTGTTCTACAACCCAGTTACGGGCTTGCATCAGGAGTACACTCATATCTTCTTACATTCCTATTTCGGGTTTGCCCCAGGTTAGACTGGCAGTTATCTGCAAAGGCAGCAGGCCATCCGGACAGTACCGTAGAAGAACACTGCGCACCCGCTCATCGAACTCGGCAACCTGCTGCTTACTCATACGTTCACGAGCGCGAGCTATGCGGCTGTGTGAATTCACTCCATCAAGATACGCATCCACCGTCTGCTGAAAGGAGACTGGAGTCGTCTCCCTTCGCCCCACAACCTGCAAAAAGCCACGCGCCTCCAGTTCTGCAACAGTATTCATCGAGCGAGCATTGCCCCGTATCTCATACTGAGCGCGCAACTGCCTCAACTCAGCATCCCAGGGCATCGGCAATAGATGATGATAGATGACCACCAGATAGCCATGAGGAGTCAGCATCTCGCGAAAACGCGGGAAGGCCAGCGACCAATCGGGCCAATGAATGCTTGAGCCAGCAGTAATCAAGGCATAGGGCGGATCGAGTGGTACCTCTTCTATCTTTCCATAGATCCAATGCAAACGCGGATTATCCCCGCCGGGAAGCTGTTTACCAAGAGCCAGCATCTCTTCTGAGAAATCCACAGCATCGACGCGGTTGGCAAAATCCGCGCACGGACGAGCAAGATCGCCGGAGCCGGTCCCCACATCCAGAATTGTACGCGGCTCATCCACAAGAAACTCGGCGAGCAGAGTAAAAACCTCTTCCGGATACGGCGGACGAGAGCGATAAGAGGTAGCAACTTGAGCTTGCTTGAATGTCTCAGCATAAAAAGTGCGCTCTGGTTCTGGTTGCATATCTTTCCCTAACTGTTCAGATGGATCTTGGCCACAACCCCTCCAGCTTCTTCAGGAAGGACCTCTGCTATGCCGGTATGCATCTGCCCTAGCAGCAGGACGCGTACCGTTGCTTCCCCAAGCAGATTCCTCCACCAGGGATAGACAACTATCAGTTGCAAAGTTTCGCCTTCCTGCACATAGCGCAGCGGCGTAGTAAACTCTTTCCCACTCTTGCGCCCGGTAAAAGTGAGAAGTCAGATACAGCTATTTTTATTCTACATAGGCACGCAAACGGCCTGCGAACATATCTTTCCAACCCACCGTATACGTCTGTTCAGTGTCTTCACTCAGCTCTCCAAAGGCCTGATGCGTAAATTTGAGGAGAGTGGCCGGGCCCTGAGAAACAAGTTCATAGCTGATCATCCCCCGAACAGGGGCATCCATACCAATAGAACCCTCAATTTTCAGCAGTCGGTTCTGCTCTATATAACTCACAACCCCAAAAAGCGCACCATTTCCATGTCCCCAATCCTCGTAAAAGCGCTTGCCGACCTCAGGCTCCAGAATCATTCTTCCCTTTTTGTAAGTACAGCACTCAATATCCCACCAGCCGAGAACATTTTCAGTGAGAGCGCCAAAGACGCGTTCAGGGGGAGCATTGATAAGCACCTCCATCTCAATATGCATCGATTTCATAAAAGGTTCTACAATGGTCTGTTCAGACATTTCGTGCTCCTTCCCTATCTCTTCTTCAACAAAATGTTTCAAACGTAAAAGCGAACCCACTCACTGCGCTTCGTACAGTCTGAGTCAGCGTTGATACATCTATTGAAGAGGCATCACATTCAAGTAGTTCCAGCGTTCACGGTAAGGCGACAAACAGAGCTATACGGTCTTCTGCCCCCACGCACTCACCAGATACCAGAGAGCACTAAAGTCCGCATTATAAAACTCCTCCTGCGCCTGCTCCCATAAACCATCCCATTGCTCATCAGTCGTTGCACCCGCTTTCACCAGGTAACTTTGCATAAGCTTACAAGCCAGCGTGAAATCTTCTCGTACAACAGGCCAGACACTTGTACCCGCAGACCAATCAATGACATGCCCCTTCACCTGCACATTTTTGCAATTGGCATTGCGCAAAAATCTTGATAAACGAGGAGTAATTCCCCAATCAGCAGCCTGGAAGGTTCTCCCTACCTCATAAGAGTGACGCGCAATAATATCCTGCATTGTAGTAAAGGCCGCACTCGTCGTTTTCGATAGACCATCACACTCAGTCAGGCACACCACTCCCCCAGGTCGAAGTATGCGCACATATTGAGCTACAATGCTCGGCCAATCTTCTTTCATCATAAAGCCACCAAACATACGAGCATTAATAAAATCAAAAGAATTATCTGAAAACTTCGGCAGCATCGTTCGCACATCCATAACCTGAAACGTAAGATTCTTCAGGTGCTGCGTCTCAGAAAGGGAGCGAGCATACGCAATCATCTTCTGGCTAAGATCGACACCCATAACTTCCAAAAAGGATAGTCGAAAGCAACCTCCTGTGCCCAGCCACCCGGACCACATGCCAGATCCAGCACAGCTTTTCCCGGTGCAGGCTGAAAATCATCTGGAAATGATCCTCCCATCGCCCTGGTCAGTATCCGCTCTTGCTCAATCAGGCGCGACATCTCAGCGCCGCTCTCCGCATCAATGACATAGGTATTATCATCGCTCACTTTACGCATCCTCTTCTTTTGCTTGACCACGCATTAATTGCCTCAATTATACCCAGGCAAGCCAGAGAAGTAAAGTATCTGCGACATGGAAGGCAGAAGAAGAAAACCTGCTCTGTAGAGATGAACAACGCATCTCTACTCCTTATTGGTAGGTGCCTCTGAGGCGCTTGTACGCCATTTCAAAATCCTACTGTACCTATGATTACTCTGCCTCTCAAAAATGTTTGAACTATCTTACTATTCCCAAGTAGCGTAGAAAAAACTAGTACGTCTTTTGTCTTATACTATAGGATTTTCACAAAAAACTTTTTTTATCTCCAACTTTCATACATCTTTATCGTCCATGCACTACCGATAAATCCTGATCCCACAGGAAATATTCCTAGAGATGCTCTACCATTTTGAAGCAATGGGAAATGATAGGGTAAAGTAGCTAGCAGTTATCCATATAGTAACTCTGTACATATTGCGTACAAAATGTTTGATGAAACGAATAAAGGGGGTCACGTGAAAGACGAGCGAGAGATTCTCGATTTCGGGATACAGGTAACGCCTACGAATAAGTTTATCCGCGATTGGCATACGCTTACTCCACAAATGCAGCGCCTAGTGAAAACCAAAGTGGAGCTCCTCACTGCCAATCCCCGTCATCCCTCGCTAAAAGTCCATCGGTTGCGACGTTTGAAAGGCCTGGTCTGGGAATGCTATATTAGCAATACCCATCGCCTGCTCTATCAACAGCAACAGGGACAACTCTATCTTTATAGCCTGGGAAAACATGAACTCATCGACAAATGCCATTTGAGAAGCTACCGTGCTTAGAGACACATTACTTCAACCAGGCGGAGATAAACTCCGCCCGCAGCACTTTCTAGCTTAGCTAGCAATGAGTTTGCCGATAATAGTCTGGGGATTATATTGCGCTAATACTTCAGAGCTGGCAATCTGCTCAGCAGGACGACCTAAGAGATAGCCCTGAGCGCCCCTGATGTCTAGCTGGTAGGCAAGATCTAGCATAGCCTTATTCTCAATGCCCTCAACAATAACGCAACTGTTGGACTCACGAGCAATAGCACAGATACCATTCAGGACACCGCGAGATGAGCGCTGGGTCATAGCATTGACAACTACCGCACGATCAATCTTGACGAAATCTACAGAGACCTGATGGAGCATCTCTAATCCCGCATTCCCTGCTCCAGTATCATCAAGTGCCAGAAGAAAGCCCTGCTGACGCAATTGATGCACAACCTCTAGAAGGAGTTCAAGCCGAATAGAGGCACGCTCAGTAATTTCAATTACAACTCGTTCCGGAGAGAGTGCAGCACGCACTACATGCTCTTTTAAGTCTTCTGCGCTGAAACGATCATGGTTGAAAGTCTGCGGCGTAATATTCATAAAAAGCAGCGCATCAGCAGGCAATTCGCTGGCGCGTTGTAGCGTTGCATGAATACAGAGCATATCCAGGTCATAACCACGACCAAGCTGCTCAGCCATCTCAAATGCGTCGGCAGGGCTGGCAAAACCGTAGGATGGATCAGGCCGAGATAACGCCTCGAAAGCAAACGCCCGGCCTTTTTCTAGATCCCAGATAGGCTGGAAGGCAACTGCTGTCTTTTTCTCACTCAGCAAACGACGTAGCGCATGAATCTTCTGAAGCGAAAGTAATTTCACACTATTTCGGACAGCTTCAAAGCTGACAACAAGATCACGGCCACGCTTCTTAGCTTCATGTAAAGCAGCATATGCATGCTCCTGCAACATTTCATCCTGGCTTTCGCCGACAATAGAAGTGGCTATCCCAACACTAATTGTTGCTCCACCTAATTTTTCGTGAGCCTTTAGGCGCAGATTTTCAGCAATGCTAATAAATGTTGCTTGCGCACTAATCGGTACCAGGATCGCAAAAGTATCGCCGCTCAAACGAAAGACATTGTTCGTAAAGTGCAACTCGCGCAACAGATCAGCCAGGGTACTAAGAAGCTGATCCCCATAACGATGGCCATATTCTTCATTGAGAATTTTTAGCTCGTCAAGATCTATCAACGCCAGCATCGCCACTTCCTCATTGCTATATGCCCGCTCTATAGCCGCGTGAAGCGCTTCCTGGTAGGCGCGGTGGTTGCCAAGAGAAGTGAGCATATCAGTAACAGAAAGAGCCTGCAAACGCTCATTGGCCTCCAGCAGAGCTTTATTCTGCGCCTGCAATTTCTGGTAGAGAAGCTGAAGTTCTTGACGAGCATGTTCATAAGAGCCGATAATCTTACGAATATCCGCAATAATTGTACGCACAGAAAGCGCAGTTTGACCGATTTCATCTCGGCTCTCATAGTCCGGAGAAGAGCTACAACTACGCACAATATGCGTCAAATCTCCATAAGCTAGAGCGCGCAAACCCTGCTCCAGGGTCACCATATCATGAGATGAGACCTCGCGTACCGCCTGTTGTACCTGTTTGAGAGGAGCCGTAATTGAAATCACCGTCAATTTACTGATAATGATCCCAACTACTACTGCCAGACAACCAAACATGAGACTTAGCCAGAATGTCAACTGGACATTCACACGATCTTCGGCCCTTGCCTGATTAATAGCTTGCTCGATCTCCTGCTGATATCCATTGGCAATCAGAAGGCTCGGCTCAAAAGGCACATGCACATAGGCTTGATAGGCAAGCTGCATCTTTCCGCTACGTTTCAAACGAAAGGCAACTTCGTTACCCACATAATAGCCATTTTTCCCAAAATAGGCATTTCTTAAGTTTTTGATATCTTGCTGCTGTTTGGGTGACTGAGCCAGTTGCTGAGCTGAGTCAAGAAGTGTCCGCAGCTCACCTACTTTTTGATCATAGCTTTTTAACATTTCAGTTGCCTGTGTGGGAGAACTTTGTAGCATATACCAGGCACCATCATCATCAATAGCTTGTATCAGCATTCCAACTTGCTCAATTGTATTCCGAGCAGGGTAGAGGCGCACAACCAGGCGTCTTAGTAACATGTCCTGCTGTATACTAGCAAGGACATTTACTATAAGCATACTGGCAATTAATAAAAATACCAGTCCAAAGCCAAGCAGCAATTTATGGGCTACTTTCAGGTCTGCAAATCTGCTTGTCATAAAGACGCTCCTGCTACTATGATGATTCACGGACACAAATTTAACTATCTGATTATCCTCTGTTTATGCGTCCTCTTTCAGGGAATTCCTCTGAAAAGAAGTTCTTAAAAGATGCTACCTTCTAGTATTCAGAACTAATTGCTCGCCCCTAATAGCAGAGTTTTGAAAAGGTTAAAATTCCTCTTCCTTTCTCTTTTCTCAGTATAACAGTGTGCTTGCTATAAACTATCTTCCTCCCTTCAAGAAATTTTCCAGTCTGGCAGTCCTAAAAAGATTTAGTAAGGGGTAGAAAATATTGTTCCAACAACCCAATTCAGCAGCCATCAAAGGTTCAAGTGTGCACACTGTTGTTTTTCTTCACTGAAATGTTATATCTTTATGGAATGTACTATTAAAAGTCTGGAAGATGTAAATACACTTGAAGTCGTATTTGTAGGAGCGGCACTTATCTCCGCTCACGTGTTTATGAATCGCGTCCGCAACTTCACGAAGAACACACTACCTTGAGGGAGGACTGATCACTATGGAACAACAAGCGGTGGCGGCACAAAACGAACAGATCTTTCAACAATTACTACCACTTTTACAAGGAGAATTTGGAGATGATCTTTCGGGTGTGCTCGCCGGTGGCTCACGCGTGCATGGCAAGCCAGGACCAAGCAGCGATCTTGATATTCATGTGGTCATTGTCTCACTAAGACGTTGCCGCCGTACTACGATTATGGACGGTATAGAAGTTGAGCAGTTTGTCCATCCCCCGATACAAATTCGCGAACAATTCAAGGATGGTGCTGATGTAAGCACTCTGTTTGCCCTGGGCCACATCCTCTATGATCCTCAAGGTATTGTAAACGAACTCAAAGCCGAGGCCAAAGTGCTATGGGCAAAGGGACCAGGAGCAATTCCCCCCAAAGAGATCTGGCAACATCGCCTGTATCCTTCCGTTCGCTTGCGCGATCTGGCATATATCGATCCTGCCGATGAAGCAACGCTGGCACTGGTAATTACTGAGACCTGTAACCTGTTGTTAGAGACACACTATCGCTTGCAGCAACGCTGGAGACCAAAAGCGAAGCGCTGTCTCCATGATCTGGCTCAATGGGATGCTGCGGCAGCGCAATTAGCATGCACAGCCCTCGCTTCCCATTCTCTGCCAGAACGGCGCAACGCCCTTGCGACTCTGGCCGAACAGGTCCTGGCCCCACTCGGCGGCTTAATGCCTCTGGAATGGTCCACCCAATGGGAAGATCTCACGTGCAGCTTTCCATAAGCTCTAAAAGTATCCACCGCCAGGGCCGCTTCCCCATCTCCCAGAAACGAGTTTTTTGGGAAACGGGGAAATTGGTGGAAATTGGGCGCGAAAAAATAGCAAATCGGCTTTTTTATGGTACTTTTACCAGTTGACGAACATATTATAATGGCTTAGCATAGATACTGGATAATACAAGCCAGCATGAGTGGTGCATTTACCACATGATCGGCAGCAATTTTCAGAACATATGTGATGCCACACAAAACAATCAGGAAGACACTGCTACGCAGTTTTACTGATTGAATGGCGTGCCACACGTTTTCTCGTTGAGGCATTCAAGCACAGTCAGGACGCGAATGATGAATGGCAAGATCACGTATCATCAACAGGTGAGCTTCTGCGGAAAACCGCGCTGCCGTAAGTGCCGGGAAGGTACCGGACATGGCCCTTATTGGTATGCCTACGAGACAATTAATGGGCGTACAACCAGACGCTATATCGGTAAGGATCTTCCCGCAGATGCCCATGTCCAGGATGATACGCCCCTTGCTCCTCAAAACCTTTCTCCTGTGCCAGCGCTTGCCTCCAATGAGAAAGGGCCGCTTACCGAGGAAGCGGAGGTACCTATCATGTCTACAGCATTACGCCTACGAGTATATACTCTTGGGCGCTTTGATCTGGAGTGGGGCGATGCACCCCGCAGCCAGATTGTAGATGAAGATGCCTGGGAGGAACAATGGAGCGTCCGCGCTCTTTTAGCTTTGCTCCTCTGCCAGCCTGAGCGCAAGGTCAGCCGCCAACAGGCACTTGAAACGCTCTGGCCGCGCCTGAAGCGCGAACTCTCTTTACATCGTCTGGAAGAGACACTCTCTCATCTTTCCAGAATTTTAACTGTCCCTGTCCTGGCACAAGGAAACCGAGAATCTCCATCTCGCTCGGCTGCTCAAACCAAACGTTCTATCTCACGTCTACGCCTTGCAGATGATACTATCCAGCTTGCTGACCAATCTCACGTATGGGTGGATGCCACGGCTTTCGAGGCCATCTTACAACAGATTGATACAGCGATGGCTACCGCCGATCCTCTCCAACAAGAGAAACTCTTGCGCGATGCGATGACGCTCTACGGCGGTGATTTTCTCCCTGAAGGACGCCAGATAGAATGGATTATGCAACGTCGCCAGCACCTGCGCCGCCACTGGATCTCTACGCAAATTGCTTTGACCGATCTCTATATTCAACGCCAGGATTTTGCTCGCGCTCTAGATAATACTGATCGCTTACTCTCGGTTGAGGGCAATAACGAGGCCGCCGTCCAGCGCCTGTTGATTGTGCTGGCTCGCCTGAATCGCCGTCCAGAGGCTCTGCAAGTCTATAAACGTCTGACGCAACCCTCGGAGCAGACACGGACAATTTATAATGCCATTCGAGAGGGTACTCTTAATGAACAACCGCTGACACACCTTCAAGCCTCTTCCGATACCAGGCAAACAGAGACAACAACGCCGGAACTAGTGCCGATCCAGTTTGCCGAAAGCACACAAAATGTACGCATTGGCCGTACTCACCGCAGTCCGCTTATTGGACGTGAGCCGGAGCTAGCGGTTTTACGGGATATGTTGCGGGATATTGATGAAAGTGGCCGTCTGCAATTAATGGAGCAGCGCCGGGCCACGGGTATTCCCCTGGATACGCAACGGCATCCATTATGCATGATGCTTATGGGCGCATCGGGTATCGGCAAGACACGTCTGGCAGAAGAGATGAGCGCAGCCGCACAACAACAGGGCTGGGCCGTTGTCTGGGGACGCTCGTATGATCAGGAGAGTGCTATTCCTTATCGTCTCTGGACCGAGATTGTCCGCAAAGTCCTCAATCTGGGCATCTGGCCTCAACTCATCAGTACGGGGATTGCTTCAACTGCTTTAAATCCCTCGCTCCGTGCCTCTGTGGAAGAGACGCTGCTGCCTTTGACTGATCTCTTGCCTGAGTTGAGCGAACTGGTACCGGCGCAAGAACGAAGCTCATCTTACACAGGCAAGAGCGAACACACCCTGGTTCTACAGGCTGAGCAAAAACAGCTTCGACTCTGGGAAGCCGTGCGCGATCTCCTCGCCAGTACCAGCAAGAGCGCCCCGCTGTTGATTGTGTTGGACGATATTCAGTGGGCTGACGACAATAGCTATAAGTTGCTGGCATATCTTGCCCGTAATCTGCATGGCTATCCTATTATGCTACTCTGTACCTGCCGAGAAAGCGAGGTTCCCAGACATTCCCCACATCATCTGCGCATTATTATCGATCAGATGCTGCGTGAACATTCCGTAGAGACGCTGGAAGTGCATCCGCTGACCGGTGAACAGATCGCCACGCTGGTCTCCCACCTGCCAGATGCGAAGCTACCTGATGCAATGGTCGAACATATTAAAAAGCAGGCCGACGGCAATCCGTTCTTTGCCGAAGAACTGGCACGTACTGATCCACCGACGATTCCGCGCAGTATCAAAGCCGCCCTTCAGCAACGTATGAATAAGCTGGATAAACAGACACGCCAGTTGCTGGATACCGCGGCGGTCCTGGGTGGCTCGTTTGAATTATCCGAGATCTGCGCGATGGAGGCTGGTAACGCTGAGAAGGGTGGACTGGCAGATGAAGATACGATAGTCACTCTGCTTGAAGAGGCGATGGATGCCGGTGTGCTTTCTGAGGAAGGCGTGGGCACGCGTATCACCTACCAGTTCTGGCATCCCATGCTAGTAAGCTACCTGTATGATAGCCTTTCAGCTATGCGCCGAGCGCGTCTCCATCAGAAAGCTGCCGATGTCCTACGCCAGATGCACAAAGGCCGCGAAGAAGAAGTCGCCGCAACGATTATGAATCACCTGGAAAAAGCCGATGCAGATGCGGCCTTGATCGCCCACTACGCCCAACTGGCGGGAGATCGGGCATATATCCTTTCCGCTACCGAGCCGAGCTTTAAATCGTCCTCAGCCAAAACTGTTCCTTATACAGAGGCCGAGCAATACTATCGTCGCGCCCTCTCCTATCTTCAAGCAGCTTCTGGCTATAAGATAATCAAAACAGAGAGAGACACTCAGCAAAGTCAGTCTATTCTGCCACCTGGCAGATTTCCCGCCCTCAATGCTGAAGAAAAAGTTCGTTTTATTTATCTTCTTGAGCGCATTGCGGAATGTACGATGATTCGTGGCAATTTCGAGGAGGCGCGCAGTGCTCTACGCCTGGGTGCTAGCATTGCGCGAAGATCGTCCGCACGATGACTCCAGTTCAGCGGCCCAATATGAGGCTCAATTGCAGGCTCTTCTCTGGGCAGAGATCGGCTGGACCTGGCGTTACACTGGCGATGTCCCCAAAGCTCGCTCATATCTGGAGCGGGGAGAACAGATGTTGCGAGATGCAGGCGTAATAGCTGGCCCGGCCTGGGCACGACTACGCCATCAACAGGGGAGCCTCTCAATTATGGAGGGACGCTATCCAGAGGCACGCCTGGCAATGCAAGAAGCCCTTATGCTTTTTGAGCAACAACAACAGCCTCTAGCCAATCAGAGCGGCGTCAGCGCCGCCCGATTGACACGCATCCAGCGCACACTCGAAGGCTATCTGGTAGATATGGGACAGACGCATAAGCTGCTTGCAGCCCTGGCTGAGGCGGAGGGACGTCTGAGCGATTCTCTGGCCCATCTTACTACAGCGCTTACAATTTTCAAACAGTGCGATCATAAACGCCGCATGGCTCACGTCCATTGTGATCTGGGCCATATTCATCTCAAACTGGGCGCATACAAAACCGCTGGCGATTTCCTGCAAAGTTCCTTGCTCCTGGCGGGACAACTTGGTGATGAACCTCTTATGGGTGTAATTTTCTGGAATCAAGCCGAGCTGGCTGCGGCCCCTGAACAGGACGACCTGGAGGTAGCGGCGCAACTTTATCGCAGAGCCATTAGCTATCAAGAGCGCTTGAATGATCGCGAATATCTTTGCAAATGGAACGCCTATCTCGCCGCCGTCCTGCAAGAGCAGGGAAAATTGGACGAGGCTCAGACCTGTGTGCTACGCTCTCTGAGCATCGGACGCGCCATGCATAACAACCATCCCTGTATTGGGGCCGCCCTAGTCGCCCTGAGCAACATGCGTATCGCCCTCTCCTGGAAGGCCGAGGACGTGCCCACCATACGTACCCACCATCTCCATCACGCTCTACAAACAATTAAACGCGTCCTCGCCCTCAAAGAGCTAGAGGCCGAAACGCGCTTCAAAGGTCAGTTGACCCTGGTAGAAATCCTTTTATTGCTAGGAAAAAAGCAACAGGCCATTAAAGAGTTAGCCGTGTTTGCCGGCGCTAAACCCAAAAACGAGTTTGCCCTCCTGGCCCACCAGGCTCAACAATTACAAGCTCAAACCGAAAGCACATAAAGCCAATTTCTTAATGTTAGGATCACAAATTCTATGCTACCTGGTAAACAGATTCTGTTACGCCCACTTCAGCGGAACGACCTCCCTCTATTTGAGGCCTGGACGAACGATCTCAGTTTCAACAGCGAATACAATTTTTTTGGCTTGCGCCACCCTGGTACTCTTACAGCCACTTTCGAGAAAGGGGAGAGCTATCTTGATTCCCAGCATGGTTCACTGGTGATTGCGCTCCTCGATCTCGCTCAGACGGTAATTGGTGAAATTGACTATCATCAGCAACGCTATGGACCCAACGATGGCAGCATTGCCTATACTATTGGCCTGAGTATCCATGCCGACTACCGCAGTCGCGGCTACGGCACCGAGGCCCAGAGGCTCCTTGCTGACTATCTTTTCGCGACCTATCCAATTAAGCGCGTCGAGGCTTCAACAGATATCACCAATCGAGCTGAGCAGCGTTCTCTTGAAAAGGCAGGCTTCAGCAGAGAAGGCACGCTACGTCAGGCACAATGGCGCAATGGTACCTGGCATGATCTGATCGTTTATAGCAAGTTGCGCGGCGAGTAGCCCCTGGCGGCTCTCTCCCTTTCCATATGTGTCTGGGAGAGAGCCCATCTTGCTAAGTTCTAGCAGGAGGAACCTCACCCCAGGTGGTCAGAAAGTAACTGATGCCACGAAAGTTCGAGGATTGCATACCCTCAATGGCCTGTTCATAGAGTTGATTGGCCCGTTCTTGTGTAATCATACCAGTCTTGATTAAATAAGGCTGAAGCGACTTTAAAATGACCATAACATCTTGTAAAGCGTCAACATGGTCCCGCGTACCATACGATATCTCAGCCACGTGCGCTTTCATCTGCACATTGACCAACCCAGCTTCACGTAAGAGACTCGGCAAGACCGCAGTAATACCAACATGACGACCATCGGGCGAGAAACTTTGTCCAGAACGCACAAGCGACTGCATAAAGATATAGTTAAACTCTTCGATAGCCGGGTCATTAGTAATCCCCAACTCCGGCTCCGTCAAACGCACAATCCCACCCGGACGAACGAGACGGACCAGTTCACGAATAACTTTCGACCAGTCAGGAGGCGTCAAAATACCAAAGAGATAGCGAGCATTTACCAGATCAAAAGATGCAGAGGAAAAATTGAAAGGCTCAAGCAAGTTTTGCTGGCGGAAATGCGCGTTGTTTAGCCCTCGCTCCACAGCAAATGAGCGAGCAAAATCTAGCATTGTCCGCGAAAGATCTACACCAGTCACCTGGATAGTGGGATATGCCGACGCAAGATCAAGTACCCAGCCACCGGGACCACATGCCACATCTAAGACCGTATGAATAGAAGAGAGATCTGTCTGCTCAGAGAGAAGTCCTCCCATGTTGCGCGTCACTAACTCATCTTGCTTACGCAAACGAGCCATTTCAGCAGCATTCTCGGCATCAAAGACATACTTACTCTCATGAGCCTGCCCTTCCGGCTTCGTCATACAGCTTTATCTCCTCGTGTAAAGAAACCATTTTTACTCATTGCATTTTTCACAAGCTAGCAGTACTATTATAGCGTGGCAGCCTTTCGTATCACAATAGAACGCTATAAAAAAAAGATAAAAGTCTACAATTTCTCTTATTATTATAAAATATGATCATTCACAGCCGGGCCAGCGAGGAGGAGAGCACTGATGACAGAAGTGCAGGGAAGCAGACGCTATGCCGATATGATGCTAGAACATGTATCTATAGGGCTAGCTATTTACGACGCCAGCAACTTTAATCTACTCGATGCTAACCCTCTCTATATGCAGATGCTAGAAGCCTTTCTTTCTGAGGATTGGCGCGGCGGTAAAGCTCTAGGCCATTCACTCTATCAATGGGGAGAAATCGCCCGAAACTTTGGGGTGATTGAGCAATTTCAGAGTATCGTCGCCAGTGGCAAGACGATGTACATCCAAGAATATTTCCTGCCCAATCAACAGCAGGAGATGACTTATTGGAATAGTACAATTCAGGCAATACAGAATGATCGAGGAGAGGTTAGTTATCTTGTACAAAGTCTTAGTGATGTCAGCGAAGAGGTTCGTGCACGAAAAAAAGCTGAACAGGATAACCAGAATCTCTCTCAGGTCAATGGAACTATTGAAGCCGAACGCAAGCGACTGGAGATTATTGAAGCGATTGCCCGCACGGTACAAGGTACTCTAGATACCAAACATGTAGGAGATGTAGCAATCAAAGTAATTCAGGAACAACTGCTGAATAGTGCAGGAGCAAGTATTCACATAGCAGATCATACGCAACAGCTATTACGCTTGCTCTGCATGAGTAGTATAGCAGAAAACGAACAGATGAATCAGAAAGGCCGCGTCGCTTCATTTGAAAAGATCCCATTAGGCAAACAGCCCTTTCTCACCTGGGGCGCACTAGAAAAGGATGAGCCAATTGTGATTGAGGACGTTCAAGATGCAGTTCGCAATGGGAAAATTGAACGTTACCATCCGCTGGCTCAAAATCATGCTCACGGCTATATTTGTCTTCCCCTGCGCTTTAACGATTATCTCGAAGGCATGCTTACCGTTATTTTTAGCACGCCTATTCAGGCGGATGGTATTGAAGCATTAACATTGAAGGGCTGCGGTACCCATATCGCAGCCGCTCTCGCACACGCACGCCTACACGCCTCTGTCAGCCACGAACGCGAACGCCTACGCACTACTCTTGATCAGCTACCCGAAGGAATTCTTATCGCTGAAATCTCCACTGGTACCTTTAGCTATGCGAATCAGGCCGCCGCCGAAATCCTCGGCATCCCTCTCTCAGAACTTCTACATGTTCCACTCCATACTCACCGCTGGCATCGCAGCGCTTACACCAGCACAACTTCGGATGGGCAGCCGATTCTTCCCTGGAACTTCGTTGTCGTACGGGCCCTCTGTGGTGAACATTTACGCAGCAAGGAGACACTTGTAGTACAACCCGGTGGAGATTATGTGGTTACGCTGGCATCTACCGCTCCTCTCTATGGAGAGAATGGTATCACGACCAGCTCGGTTCTTGTGCTACAAGATATCACGGCTCAAAAGAGCCTGGAACAACATAAAAACGACTTCCTTTCTATAGCCAACCACGAACTGCGCACGCCCATCACTGTCATCCAGGGCTTTGCCGAAATCCTCCAGATCAAAAACGCTCAGGATGATAGCCTTGATGAAATGACACAGCAGGCCCTCTCAAATATTACCGAACAGAGTGAACATCTAACGAGCTTGATTGAAACCATGCTCGACATATCTCGAATTGAACAAGACCACTTTATTCTGAAACCCACTCCTTGCAATCTTCTCGCTATCGTCACTCACGCGATTGATACCTATGCAGTCACCACCCGCGACCATCAAATTAAACTGCTATTGCACGGATTGGAGAAGACAGGCAGCATAAATGCCTACCTGGATGGAGAGCGAATCGGCCAGATGTTACACAATCTACTCAGCAACGCGATCAAATATAATCCAGGTGGGGGCACCGTCGAGGTTGGAGTATATTATAACAGCGAACGTCAGCACGAAGTACAACTCTGGATTAAAGATGAGGGCATCGGCATCTCCGCTGACGCGTTGCCACATATCTTTAAGCGCTTCTACCGTGCTAGCAATCTTGATCCTTCACTCAGTGGCTTTGGCATTGGTCTCTATCTAGTCAAAGAGATTGTTGTACGGCACGGCGGCAATATCTGGGTCGAAAGTACCAAAGGGCAAGGCACAACCTTTCATATCACGCTACCCCTGAACAAAGAAGAGATCGACCAGGCTCTATTAGGAGAAAACTAACGGGACGCTAAGAACAAAAACGCTGGAGATTCTGCGCAAAAAGGCCTACAGAGGCAAAACGCTCTTCCGGCCTTTTCGCCAAAGCCCGTAAGATAATATTGCTCGCCTGAGTTGAGAGCGAGGTATTAAATAAAGAAGGAGGCTGCGGCTGCATCGCTAAATGCAAACGTTTCATAATCTGCTCAGTATTACCCTGAAATACGCTTCGCCCAGCCAGCAGTTCATAGGCAAAAGCAGCCAGAGCATACTGATCTGAAGCAGGCAAAGCATGGCCCTCCCAGCGCTCAGGAGCCAGATAAAGAAAGGTATCCATCGTTGCGGATGGCAGAGAAAGCACATCAAACCCAACAGCAAAATCTGTCAGTACCAGAGCAATAGTTTGAATAGATTTTGCAGGCTCCTTTACAAGAATATTACCAGGCTTAAAATTCTGAAAGAGCACTTGCTGATCGTGGCTATACTGCAAAGCATCAGCCAATTGCATAATCAGAGGTAATATTTCACGAGGGGCACGAGCCTTATTGCCATTATGCTCATAAAGCCATTGTGTCAAAGAGCCTTCTGAATAGAAAGGCATCGTCTTATAAAGAAATGATGAACCACTAATATATGTCTTTCCCGTATTCAAGACGGGAGCAATATGTTCATGCTTCAAACGGGCCATCAGAGCAGATTCCCGCTGAAAAAGATGCTCCTCTTCCAGAGAAACATCATTTGAAAAAGACGGCACAACGTCTGTCTGCATAGCCTTTAACGCAACACGATTTTCGCGTAAGCGATCATAGACACGATAGACATCTCCCAGCGGCCCATTCCCTATGCATGCCTCAATTTGATAGCGGCCCAGGCTCTGGCCTTCCAAAGAAATCTTCGTCTGCTTTTTCGGAGGAGAAGGCAATGGATGCAAAGGTGAGCTCTGCTGAATAGGCTGCAAAGATTGCGAGAAGGAATCTGAAGATGGAGGATTCTTTAGCGGAATCGTAGAAACCCTAGCAAATTCATCGGACTGCGAGACAAACGTTTGTTGTGGCAGAGAAGGGGGCACCAATGCTTCTATAGAAGCATGAGGCGGCACAGGCGTAGGAGGATTCTGCAACAGAGGCATAAAATTCATGCCATGTAAACTTGGAGGAGACGCTGACACTTGAGTAATCAGGCGCACGACAGGCAGCTCTACATCAAATTTTTGTACCATCTGCTGAACAAGACGCTGGAGAAAAAATCGTTTTGCAGGATCATCTTGACCGAGAATTACCAGCAAGGGAATAAAAGAACCCTGGAGAAAAAACGTAAACGCTGCCAGCGAATGTGGGACAGAGAACGAACGATATCCGGCCAGGGATAAAACCTGCACGAGATAGTTTGCACGTTCCTGTTGAGCATCAATGATCAACACACGATGTGCTTCATACAAAGGCACACTCTTGCCCGAACGAGTTTTTTGCTGAGCAAGTGTTTGTTGTACCGTTGTTAAAAGAGAAGGTAGCACCTTTGCCGGCTGATCAAACGAAAATAAAATTTCGTGATTTTCCACATCCATGAAATTTATGCTCCTCACCCGGAGTAGTAACCAATCTGCCGAGCTTTCTTTTAGAGTACAATAAAAAGTACTTCTTGAAAAGGACCAGTACTTCTTGATGAGAATGGTATCACCAGGGTATAAAAACATTATAGCTCATATAGCAATCGACAAGGATAAACTAGCATATTTTATGAAATTCTAAAAACAGGAATATATTTTCTGTATCTTACTATATATAAACGTATATGACCCGACAGCATGCATATGCATATTGTCGGGTCAAGCAAGGTTACGAGGGCACCATTTTACAGTACAAACTACATCCTGGCGGCTCTACGAGCGGTCTCCTTTATTATTGGCGACTCGCCAGATCGATTCGGCTAAATTCCTCCTCGCTCAGCTTAATGGTTGCACCCAGAGCATTATCTTCCAGATGCTTCACTGTTGAGGTACCTGGAATCGGTAAAATCGTGCTCGAACGATGTAACAACCAGGCAATTGCGATCTGATTGGGCTGCGCCTGATGCCTTTTAGCAATCTCATCCACAACGCCTCCAGGCTGAGAAAGCTTGCCAGTAGTTAAAGGAGACCAGGGAATAAAACCAATCCCCTGGCGAGCACAGACATCAATCATCTCCTCCGACTGCGCAAAATCCATGCGCTCAGATTGACGTTTCGCCAGATTATAATGATTCTGGACGGTAACAATCGGCACAATTTTCTGGGCACGCGCCAGCTCCTCAACAGTTATATTGGAGAGACCAACGTGGCGAATCTTCCCCTCATCCTTCATACGCGCCAGCTCAGCAACGGAATCCTCAAAAGGCACCTTAGGATCAGGCCGATGGAATTGATAAATGTCGATTCGATCCAGGCGTAAGCGGCGCAAGCTATCTTCCAGAGCCTGGCGCAAGTGCTGCGGTCTACCATCCTGAGGCCATTGACCGGGACCTGTACGCAACAGGCCACCTTTCGTCGCGATAACGAGCTCAGATGGGTAGGGATAAAGCGCCTCAGCGATAAGTGACTCACTGACTGCGGGGCCATAAGAATCGGCAGTATCAATCAGATTAATACCGAGCTCCAATGTACGGTGCAGAACAGCCAGAGCTTCCTGCTTATTCGCAGGAGGACCCCAAATACCATCCCCAGTAATGCGCATTGCACCAAAACCAAGACGATTTACTTTCAGATCACCGCCAATAGTCAGTGATCCGCTGGCCTCTGCCGGACGTTGAGATGTATTTTGCACGAATTTCCCTCCTAACAGTTCATTCAAACATGCCAAAAACTCAGAGAAGCGGTTTGATATTCTCTATCTCCCGCTCATATCATCTTTTTATCGAGATTTCTCCGTTATCAAACACTCTACTACACGATCTCCAGCAAAGCGAAGTTTCACGCTCCCCTTTCCAACACTCCTACCCTGGCCACTCTTATCCGGGGGTAGTTGGGCAACAACTTCCAATTGACTTCTGACGACAGGCTAGAAAAAAGGCTATAGGATATAGCAGAAGGACGACCACATAAAAGTTTGTAGTCGTCCCATTGTCAGAAGCAATGTAAAGGTAGTCCTTTTTGAGGACGTATCAAGTATTTTAGCTAAGCGCCCAGACAGTTACAGTATCATCAGGGATAGCACCTTCTTGTACAGTTCCTGCTGAAGAAACGAGGCTCTTACTATTCGGTGACCAGGCCAGAGCAGTGATAGCATGCTGAGTATCGACTTGACCGAATGTAGCAATGGTCTTCTGCGCATTAACATCGTAGAGGTTGATTGAGGTCTCGCTTGCAGCAAGATACTTGCCATCAGGCGACCAGGCGAGACTTGCGATAAACTTTGACGAAGAGACAAAAGAGCTCACAAGTTTGCCATTTGCTGTGCTATAAATCTGTATCTGAGAATTTCCACCGGTTACATCAACACTCCCAGCAACTAAAGAGCCATCAGGTGAGAATGCCATCCCAAAGAATGAGGAGGGAGCAAAGCTGCTGATCTGTTTACCAGTAGTGACATCCCAGAGCTGAAGCACTTTAGTATGTGCCACCATATCTGCGTGAGTTACCAGGAGCAACTTTCCATCAGGTGAATAGAGGTAACCGGCACTATCAGCAGGAAGCGTCAGCACAGTCGTTACTTTATAATTATTGCTACTATCTATACTCTTGACACTCTCTTGATTTGCCGCGTTCCTGGCGCTAAAAATGATCTTATTGCTATCAGAGGACCAGACTAAAGAGCCAACACCGCTCGTTCCCAATTGAGGGAAAGACAGATGTGCAAGAGAGCTTCCATGATTATCGAAAATGTACAAAGTATTATCACCCGCATCAACTGTCAATACTTTCTTGCCATCGGGCGACCATATGGTTTCATAGGTTTGTTGTATCGACTGTGCAGAAAACGTCGCGGTACAGTTAGTAGGAGAATATAGCTTGAAATGAGAATAGGTAGCAACTGCAATTTGTCCCTGGCTAGACCAGGACAGCGAAGGCCCCCAGGGAGCTCCATTGATCGAGGCTATCTCACTAGCAAAACTGCACACCTGTTTCGCGCTACTTATCTCTTTCTGCTGTTGCCCTTGTTGTTGAGAAGATTGCGCACCCAGGCCAGAGAGCAGCCCCTTACCTGATGGCTGAGGTGCTGAACGCACTATATTTGAGAAGATCGTGAAGCTTACAATCGTGATAATGGCAACCGCAGCGACAAGGCTTACGCCCACTACGCGCCAGGGTGAACGACGTTTCTTTGGTTGTAAAGGAGATGGAGAAGGAATTCATTCCCCACGAGGTATTTGTATCTTGCATTACTTTTCTTTCCTTTATAGAAATCTGCTTCTCTTCAAGTTGCTTCCATTGTGCCGGAAGAAAGACGGAATGCCCTTGACTTTGTGCCAGACGGCTCCAGATATAATCGAGCGAGCGCTCATTCTCCCGTGCATACGCTTGTGAACTGGTATGGAGATACTCGATTAAGCTGCTCGTCTGGTGATCATCTGCTGAAAGGCCAGCAGCATCAATCAGATGATCGATGGTTTCCGGCTGTAAATTATCTTGCGGTTCCTTCATCGTTGATCCCCTTCCGCCTGATCTTTATAAAGACTGCGCAAAAGCCGCAGAGTTCTAGAGAGCAGAACCCTGACAGATGATCCGCTTTTCGCAAAGACAGAGCCTATTTCATCACTGTTCAGGCCATGACCAAAGCGCAAACGCAACACTTCCTGCTGGTATTCCGGCAACGTATGCACGGCACGAGCAAGCTGAGCATACTGTTCGTGTGCAATGCTAAGCTGTTCGGGACTATACTCGTCGTTGTCATACAGCGGCTCAGAGAGCCATTCCAGAGAGATCTGTGGACGTCGAATAGTATGGCGGAAGTGATCCGTTGTCTTGTTGCGCGTAACAGCCCAGAGCCATGCCCTCTGCTTCTGCTCCTCAAAAGTCGGAAACTGTTGGTTCTGCAACGCAGAAAGAAACACATTAAGGACAATATCCTCAGCATCTTCCCGTGAAGAGATCTGTTTATAGACATAAGCAAAGAGTGCAGGAGCATAGCACCGGTAAAGGTCAGCGTAGAGTTCGTCATACGATGACTGTTTCAACAAATTGTCATCCTTGTATTGCATTGTCGTCCTCTAGAGTTTTTTGAGATCTCACAAGGTATCTCGCTAAAAAGAGAGAAGTGCAACAGAGAGGGAAAAAATCAGTACACTGATAGCCTTCTTTTGCCGGAGAGTAGCATCTGGCAAGAAAGTTAGCGAACAGGAGACGGCTGAGCCGCTCTGCCCTGAGCGCGTTTCGTTGGGGAGAAAAAGCAAAAAAGAGGAGGAAAGATGGCAAGCATCTTCAGAACCACTCTTGAAGATGCTTGCCATTGTGTAAAGATCAGCGCTATAGCTTATGGATTTATTTGCACCTGACCCAGAAAATTACGAGTACGCTCATTCTGAGTATTCCCAAAGAGCTCCTCTGGTGGTCCCTCCTCGACGATAACGGCTTTATCCATAAAGATCACATGATCAGCGACATCGCGTGCAAAACCCATCTCGTGCGTGACCACTACCATCGTCATCCCCTCTTCTGCCAGTTGGCGCATAACTCTCAGCACCTCACCGACCAATTCAGGGTCTAAAGCCGAGGTAGCTTCGTCAAAAAGCATAAGCTTTGGATTCATAGCCAGCGCCCGCGCAATCGCGACACGCTGCTGCTGGCCGCCGGAAAGCTTATGAGGATAAGCATCTTCTTTGTGCGCCATACCGACCTTTGCCAGAAGTTCTCGTCCATGTGCAACAGCCTCAGCCCGTGGCTGATGCAAGACATAAATAGGGGCCTCAATCACATTCTCCAACGCAGTCTTATGGGCAAAAAGATTAAAGCGCTGGAAAACAAAGCCCACCTGAGAGCGTAACTTTGCGATATTCGCATCACTATCCTCAAGCAGCTTCCCCTTGCGCTCATGAAAGCCCACGAGCTGATTATCGATATAAATACGGCCCCCATCAATCTTCTCCAGATGATTCAGACAGCGCAACAGAGTAGTCTTACCAGAGCCACTCGGACCAATAATCACCACAACCTGACCGCGCTTCACACGCATATCAACCCCATTCAGGACCGTATTTGAGCCAAAGCGCTTGACAACCTTCTCACAACGCACCATAGCATCACTACTCTGCTCTAGTAGCTCGGAATTAATGCTCTGCATCTTTTCTCCTTTCTGTTAGGGAAATACGACCTATGACACTGACCATCTTCCTTTGTATCCGCCCGGCGAGAGAGTGGTCGTCGAAGAGCAGGAGACGAGTGAACCATCTCCCCTACGAGATCCCTCTCACCCCTCTGTCCCGGACACCTTTTTGAGGGAAGGCGAAATTGTTGGCGCAGGCCTCGTTTCGCGTGCAGTCTGCGGAGCGAGAGGGGCTAGTGAGTAGTGAGATCTACACCAACAGTCCGCTTGAGCAGACTCTTTTCTGAAATCTCCATAGCGACAGTCCTGACACGATCTGGATTGAGGCGATTTTCGAGTTGGCGCTGCACCACTTCCCAAAGCGAGGTGAGAACCAGATAGAAGACGGTTGCCACAATCAACAATTCAAATATAGTAAATGACTGAGCACCATACACGGTAGCGCTACCGGTAAGTTCAAGCAGGCCAATAACCGAGGCAATAGAAGTAGATTTGAGCATATTATTAAATTCATTGCCTAAGGGTGGAATAACAACACGCGCTGCCTGCGGCAAGATAATCCGCCTCATCGCCAGCGTATAGGGCATACCAAGCGCTCTGGCTGCTTCCATCTGTCCCGTATCAATCGAGCCAATAGAGGCACGAATAATCTCTGCCATATAGGCAGCTTCGTTCAGAGAGAAGGCAACAAGGACGCAGGCCCAATCGGGTAAGAGGAGCGCAGGTACAATCTTAGGCAGGCCGTCCCAGAGGAGCAAGACCTGGACCAGGAGAGGACTGCCGCGAAAAAACCAGATATAGACACTCGCAGGAAGATTGAACCAGGAATGGCGCGACATCCTCATAAGAGCAAGAAATAAACCACCCACCACGCCTAATACCTGGGCAACAACCGAGATCCACAAAGTCGTCCAGGCCGCCTTTAAAAAGAGCAAGTTCGGATCTTGAAAGAGAAAGTGCCATACAACATCCCAACGGAACATGAGGTAATCTCCTCTCTGTACTACGGTTCCCTATCAGTATTTCTAGTCTGATAGGGAACCGGGCAAATCAGGTGCTTCTGTGCACTACGAAAGAGCGAAAGTCTCTTTCTTATTCACATAATTGTGGTGTTGTATGTCGTCAGGATATCTTCTGCGTTTTCGTGAACTGCCACTTATCAAAGAGCTTATCATAGCTGCCATCCGCGACAAGCAAGTTAAAAGCTTTATTGATAGCAGTATCCAATGCTGTATCGCCCTTACGTATGGTAATACCATAGGGAGCTGTATTCACAACCGCGCCACCGATCTCAAACTGTCCAGGATTCTGCTTATTGTAGTAGTCAGTGATTGGAGAATCCTGGTAAGTAGCATCGACGCGACGATTAACAAGCTGCTGAATAACCTCAGTCTGATCCTGGAAGACCGACTGATTAATAGTCGCCTTCCCGGCCTTCTTACAGGCAGCGCTGGCAGTATCCAGGTCATCTTTCTCAACAGTGCCAGTCTGAACAGAGACATTGAGTCCACAAAGATCAGCAGTGCCAGTGATATGTTTGGGATTACCCTTCTGCACCAGCAAAGACTCACCAGCCTGAAAATAGGGTACAAAATCAAATTTGACCTTACGCTGGTCGTTAATAGTAACGGAAGATATGACAGTATCAAAACGCTTATTACTAAGATCATCGAAGATCGTATCAAAACCAGTTTTGACAATTTTGACTTTCAGCCCCATACGCTGTCCAATTAAAGTAATCAGGTCGACGTCGAACCCAACATACTGATTGGTTGTAGTATCCACATATTCCATCGGCAGATAGGTTGTATCGCTACCGACAGTCAATGTACCGGGAGTCAAAAGCCCGGTAGGCGGGGCAAAGGTCGGAGTTGCAGGATTGGGGGTCAGAAAAGCATTGCTCCCTGTACCGCCGGTACCTGGTGCGCTACCGGAAGTACCACCTGTACTTCCGGTACCAGTTGAGCTACCAGATTGGCCACAGGCCGAGAGAGCCAGAGAAAGAATGATGAAGCTTACGACACACAGAGCAAAAAATTTATTCTGGAGCGTTTTTCCTTCGGACGTCATGATGAGCAACCTCCTGGATAAAGAAATAGCCCTAAAGAATAGGCTAGTCATAGTATGGGGTAATTATAGCAGGTATTATAGAATGTTTGCCAAGAAAAGATTGCATTGCCATATTAATTTTATGTAAATGCATAATTTATTATCTAGTACATATTAACAGCATCTTAATATCTCTATTCCTCTAATTATGGTATTATGGGCATATTAGAAGCAAATAGCTCTTTCGCAAGCGGGATTGAAATTGATAGGTGAGCACATTACCATATGTTCCTCATCATTACTATCTTAGCATGTGTTTTAGTATAGAGGGGAAGGTTGAAGGGAAGCTATGAATACGACTCCTGCGCATGAAAAAAAGAATCTAAGCACTGGTCAGAAGAGCTGGTCAGCAAGTGAGATAGGGGGAACAGAGGCTACCGCAGGAAGCGGTTTTTTCCAGTGGTGGTATCGACTCACCACGCCGCCAGAGCCACCAAGCGACGCCAGTTTTGCCAAGCGAGAGATTGCGCGTAGGGCCCGAACGGTCAGCATCGTCTGTTTCTACTTTCTTCTTACAATGCTTTTCTGCTTACCAGCCAGCTTTTTTATCCCCAATCATATTACCATATTCACTACCTGCATGATGCTGGTTATTTCTATTATCTGTCTCATTTTCAACCGTTTGCAGCTCCATCTACTAGCGGGAATACTCCTTGTTGTAGTTTTACAATGTGCTATTATGCTCGTCATCTTCACCACCACGCCGCTAGATGAAGTAAGCCTACCGATTTACGATCTACTTATTATGACCGAGCTATTAGCGGTCTCGCTGCTGCCGGTACGTAGCGTCTTTTTTATCGGTCTTGCAAACTGTCTCCTCATTATATTGAGCTTAAGCATTCAGCCACATACTGCGGCCCTGACCACAGACCTGGCTATGCAGGGAATTGCTATCCGTATCAAGCCGCTCGCGCTTCAGATTATAGTAGCCGCCATCTCTTATCTCTGGGTCACAGGAGCCAAGAGGGCGGTAGCGAGAGCAGATCGAGCGGAGATGGTCGCGACCCTTGAGCATGCATTGGGAGAACAGAAGCGCAGTCTAGAGATTGGCATTGAGCAGATCTTACACACCCATGTTGCCATAGCAAATGGGAATCTGAACGCGCGTGCTCCACTCACACAAGACAGTATGCTCTGGCAGATCGCCAGAGCGCTTAATACACTGCTTATTCGTTTTCAGCGGGCCTCGTTAGCGGAAAGAGAACTACATCGTGTCGAGCAGGCCATCACACTCACAGTCCAGACTATCCAGCAAGCGGAGCAACTGCGTCAGCCGCCACAACTGGCAATGACGCAGACAATGCTTGATTCGCTAATAGTTGCCCTCTATGGAAAAACCATAATCAGTATTCAGCCGCCGCTTCAGAGGCAATATGCAGCCAAACAGTTGCAAACCCCGGCCACACCGCAGCCACAAAAAATCAGCACAGGAGAAAATGAGCGATGAAAACAGAAACGTAGTTGCATAGCAAAAGTAGCGGTACTTTTGCTATCTCCTGAAACGTGTTTTAAAACCAGGTAGGAGCAGAAAAAATCGCGCTCATCTGAGTGAGAGACATTCTATAGCGTTTCAGTCAAAAGTGGGGGTACATCCATGCCTGGGCTGACCAGAACATGCTGTGTCACAGTGCCGCCTATTACCTGAATCGCGCCGCCAATCTTCAAGGTATAGACATCACCATAAGGAGCGACAGACTCAAGAGTCACACTTGCTCCTGGTAGCAAGCCAATCGAAGAAAGATAGCGCAATATATCCGCATTATCATCACTAACGCGCCGAACAACGGCCTGCATGCCGGGCTTGAGCTCTGAGAGAGGTTGCATCTCTGTTGCAACAACCTGACCCATTCTACTAGGAATAGGATCGCCATGAGGATCAGAGGTAGGATAACCCAGCATCGCATCTATACGCTCTTCAAACGCTTCTGACATAGCGTGCTCAAGGCGTTCGGCCTCAGCATCGACCTCATCGAGAGGAAACTTCATCACCTGAGCGAGAAACGTCTCTAACAAGCGATGATGACGAACAAGTTCTGCCGCCGCCATCTCGCCCTCAGCCGTCAAAACAATACCATGATAGGGTGTGTGGCGTACATACCCTTTCTCAGCCAACCATTTAAACAACTGTGTTACCGTGGCGTCACTTAACTGTCCGCTGGGTTCCAGAGCTTGCAGGCGCTCGCGCATCACAGAAGTTGTAATTCGTTCATTGCGCTCATGCAACTTATAGCATACTTTCAGGCAATCTACAGTACGTATAGGTAAAGCCCGAACATCAAAAGACATCAATTTCTCCTCACTTGCACTATGAAGGCATCTCGAACCAGCATACTCTAAGAACGTGTCTAAGATAAACTCAACGTTCCCTGTAAGCAAGCAAATTTAAACAAATTCTTAGCAAAATTTGAGATCATTCCAACCTATGACACTTCATCTATCCAGACAATGCTGTCTCCATTGTATCGTATTTCACGTCATGCGTCAGCAAGTAACGCAAATTGAAACCGCTAGAGAGAAGACTAAAGAAAAAGCATATTCCTCTGAGATACGTATTTTAGCTGCTGTCGGTTCCTGAAAAAACGTGGCATACTAGAGAGACAACCACAGAGCAACTATTTCTATTACAAATTACGAGGTACGAAAATGTCGGACACTACTCCCGTCGAATTTGCGCAGGATCGCTATGAGCAGATGCTCTACCGCCCCAGTGGTCGTTCGGGCTTACGCCTGCCAGCCATCTCTCTTGGTGCATGGGAAACCTTTGGTGGGTATCGTGGTGAAGAGGTTGCGCGTGCCTGCCTCTATCGTGCTTTCGATCTAGGCATCACGCACTTTGACCTTGCCAACAACTATGGACGTCCGCCGGGAAACGCGGAGATCGTCGTAGGGAAAATTCTGCGTGACATGCCACGGGATGAGCTAATCATCTCTAGCAAGGCAGGATATTACATGTGGGCTGGCCCTTATGGAGATGGGCTTTCAAAAAAATACCTGGTTGCCAGTCTGGACCAGTCTCTCAAGCGTCTCGGCCTCGACTATGTAGATATCTTCTACGCTCATCGTCCCGATCCTAACACACCATTGGAAGAAACGATGGCCGCACTCGACCTGATAGTGAAACAGGGGAAAGCGCTCTACATCGGTGTAAGCAACTTTTTAGGAGCTCAGTTTGAGGAAGCGGTTGAAGTCACAAAACGCCTGGGACTCAGCCCAATTACTATTCATCAGCCACGCTATAACCTCTTAAACAGAAAACCGGAACATGATCTTTTCGATCATACACAGCGTGCAGGGACCGGTGTCATTACATTCAGTCCTCTAGCGCAAGGGATGCTCAGCGATAAATACCTGGGTGAAGATATCCCAAAGGACTCGCGGGCGGCTGCCTGGTGGGGAAAAGAGCATAATAACGACGTACTCACCCCCAACATTCTTACACAGATCCAACAGCTCAACCAGCTTGCCAAAAAGAGAGGTCAGAGCCTGGCACAGATGGCCCTGGCGTGGAATCTCCGTCATCCGGCTGTCACCAGTGTTTTAATAGGAGCCTCTAAAGTCTCACAGATCGAAGAAAACGTAGCCGCGCTAAAACAGCTAGAATTTAGCGAAGAGGAGATCAAGGCCATTGATGAAATTGCACCATTGTTCTCCTGAACACTTCTAAAAAAGAGAGAAAGAGAGGTTGTTTTGCCTCTCTTTCTCTCTTTTAAGGAGACAAAGAATGAAGCAATCCGATCTTCATCTCTGTCCTCATAATCACATATCGAAGCCATAATATGCTGCACCGAGCAGAGCCGGATGTTTATTCACAATAACATGGACAGGCATAACCCGTAACATCTCTTTAAAGCGGCCCTTATTTTGAAAAGCAGACATAAACTCCTCACCGTCGAACGACGTAAGAAGGCGAGGAGGAATACCACCGCCCAGATAGACACCAGCAGTTGCCAGCACCTTCAAAGCCATATTGCCACACTCTCCCCCCAGAATATGCATAAACATTTTAAGAGTTTGCACACAGAGAGGTGAGGGATGATCTTTATTCTGAGCGGCATTCACAATCACAGGTGTTGGATCTTTAGCAGAAGCGAGCGCCAACGCCACATCTGGTAGCTCTGCAATACCTGAAGTATCCAAAAGAAACTGATAAATATTTGGCAGTCCAATCCCCGAACAGACATGCTCATAGCTCACATGTTGAAAACCGTGCTGCAATAAATAGCGCAAGAGCTCTAACTCCTGCTCATTCGTCGGCGCAAAATCAGTATGTCCACCTTCAGAGGGATGAGCCAGATAGCGACCACTGCCCCACGTCAGAAAACCCTCGCCAAGTCCGGTGCCGGGAGCGACGACCGCCAGAGTTCCGTGGACCACAGGAGAACCAACATTAACAGTATAAAGATCATCCCTTTGAAGATAAGGCACAGAATGGGCCATTGCATACAAATCATTCAATAAATACACCACCGGTACATGAAATGCCTCAGCCAGATCCTTTTCGTCCATATTCCAGGGAAGATTTGTCACCTTCGCCTTGCCAGCAATCACCGGTCCAGCCACGCCAAAACAAGCTCTAGAGAGAGGATAATTCACCTTTGCCTGAGACAAAAAATCGGCCACCAGCGCTTCCAGGCTAGGATAATTCGCGCTTGGAAGAGTCTTTTCCTGCAAGGGAGAACGCAATTCTTCTTTCGATGCGAAAATAGCAAGATGAGTCTTCGTACCTCCAATGTCACCAGCCAGCAACATAGTAAGTCCTCCACATATACTGATCGTCAGTAGATACTCTCAACATATCTTTAAAAAAGCAACAAATACATACTTCTCACAGAGAGAATCTCATGCAAGCAGGCAAGTTTCCTCTTGAGAATACCACAAAAAGAAGGGCAAGGACAGAGATTCACTAGGAGAAAAACACTATTTCAAACAGACAAGATGGTACAGAAAGGCGGGAAGATTGACAGCTCAAAAATGTTTCACTACAATTCGAGTATGAAGGAAATTCTGAGGACAACATCTTCTCCAGAGAATAATTACTATATGAATAGCACTTACTCCGTGCACCAACGATTCGGCGAATATCAATTACTTCAACTGCTTGGTCGAGGCGGCTTTACTGAAGTTTATCTTGGTGAACATTTTGTTACGGGCCAGAAAGCAGCATTGAAGCTTCTAGATGCACGTCAGGGGGGAAACGAGCTAGACAAGTTCTTTGCGCGTGCCTCTGTACTGAGCCATCTTCATCATCCCCACATCATCCAGGTCTTCGATTCTGGAGTAAGCGGCTATACGGCCTATCTCGCAATGACCTACGCGCCCAGTGGTAACCTGCGGCAGTGCTACCCAAAAGGGACACGGCTCCCTCTCCCTATCGTTATTCGTTACGTCAAACAAATTGCAGATGCATTGCGCTATGTACATCAAAGCCAGCTTATTCATCGAGACGTAAAACCGCACAATATTCTCCTGGGAGAAAACGAGCAGATCATGCTCAGTGACTTTGGGATTGCAGTAGTCTGTCCCAACCAGGATGAAGAGCAGCCCTATTTTCATGACTTTGAAGGAACGGTACTTTACGCGGCACCCGAACAATTACAGGGAAAACCATGTAAGAATAGCGATCAGTACGCCCTGGGAGTCACTATTTACGAATGGCTCACCGGTTCCTGGCCTTTTGTGGGAACCTTCGACCAGGTAGTACAGCAGCATCTCATGGCTGATCCACCGCTACTGAGGGAAAAAGAGAGCAGTGTTCCAGCAGAGATTGAACAGATTGTATTAAAAGCGCTGGAGAAAGAACCAGAACATCGTTTCTCTTCAATAGAAGCATTTGCCCAGGCCCTGGAGCAGGCTGTGCCTCAGCAACATACGCCCTCTCTCGATCTACTGGTCGGTTCGTTTCAACCAGCCAGGAAACAATTTATGTCGCCGCTCCCCTTCCGAGGTTCCAGACCATCAAGTAAGGAATAAAAGATGACAGGCGGCGAGCCGATTCTGCCATTTTCGTCTCGCCCTCCCCTTTTTCATCCCCCTGGACTGATACCTGTGCAGACTTTTTAAAATGGGTCAGATTATTTTAGAATTAAGATAAGCATTTCCCCAAAAAAGTCTACCCTCAGGTGCAGACTTTTTTGCAAAGAGAAAACAAAGAACAGATTATTTATAGGCCGCACCACCAACAAAAAAAGTCTACCCAAAAAGTCTACCTGAATATAGAGGAGCACATATACAATGGTCTTCTATGCTACAATTATAGCGATGGCCCGAATCCTTTTTGACAATCTATACAGAAGTCAGTAGAATGAATACATATAGCAACCTGAATATACTGCTTACTGTAGAAGAAACCAGGTAAACACGGACGAAAAGAAGGAGGCGCGTGTTCTCTACTCTTAACACAGAGTCAGGCACGCACATAGCGTATGGAAGAGCGTAAAAAGCCACAACGAGCAATTGTACCAGCGGTACAATCTGAGCCACTTTTCGATGAAGAGGACGAAAACACCACCGAACTTGCGTCTCTCCTGGGTCATACAGTAAGCGATATTACTGACTATATGACAGAGGAAGAAGCGACAGAGTATATCGCGACGATCTTCGAGGGTAATGAAATCGAGAGCGAAAATATGCTCTTCGAGAACGTGACTCCATACATGACAGAGAATCTTAAAGTCACGAATTACCGGCCCGACCAGGCGGTTCGAGAAGCTTCTCTAGCGCAGAAAAACATGTGGCGTCCGGGAGATGGCGAGATCTCTTACCTGGCATCTAACACCCTGGAGGTCTATCTAGGAACGCCTGAGCGCCCTCTAGAGATCCCTCAAGCCCTGAAGCAGATCCGGCAACTGAGTGAAAGCACCGTCCTGACAGCACGCATCATTCTGGGCCTCTGGAACATTCGTCGCCACAATGATCGCGTCTCTAAAAATGGTAGTGTCGCCGTTCTGCTCGAAGAAATATTGCAGTGGCAGGGAATCCAGAAGCATAGCCGCCCGGCGCATCCAGGAATGGCAAAACGCTATACTGACGGCTATCGTACAGAACAGAAGCAACGGGTCTATCAAGACATGGCACTACTCGCCTCCTGCAATGTTCGTGGTAACTGTACTATCACTGTTAAAGGAAAATCTATCCCCATCCAGGTCGATGGCCCTTACATGCGCTACTCCGTTGTAAGCCGAAAATCTATTTTTGATGAAAAGATCATTTTTGGTTTTATGATCTCTCCCGGAGACTGGATCAGTACATATGAGCAGCATCAAAATTATTACCTGGCAGAGGTTGATAGCCAGATATTCAAGCTTAATCCTCAAAATGATCGCTATGCTTTGCGTCTTGCCCTTTATTTGACAGAACGCTGGCGGGAACAGGCCAAGCAGGGTGATTTTAGCATGCCAATTGTGATGATGGAGCTGCTCGCGTCCAGTATGATTGAGGTTGATGAGCGCCATATGACATCACGTTTTGTGCCACGCCTGGAAGCAGCATTAGAGAAACTTGAGGAGATGGGAATTATTGGCAAACAGGTTTGTCTAACAAAGGTTGACCGCGAGCAGACACGCTGGAGCAAAGACTGGCTAGCGTCGCGTTGGGAGATCTTGCCGCCGCTGAAACTCATTCAAGAATATCAAGCGATCAATAACTCAGGAAAAAAGCGCGTACGGAAAATTCGTGCAACAGCAAAGGAATAATAGGATATATTGTTCCTTCTTCGGTCAAACACTAACGCAGCTGTAGTATGCTACAGCTGCTCCATATTTATCGAAGCCTGGCATTATTTCTGCGTCCGACCCCACCAGGGTCTGGCGCATTTTTGCTTATTCTCTTGATGAAGAAGAGACCCCACCAGAGTTCGGCGCATTTTTCAATCTATTAGATCTTCTCTCCACTGTTATCTAGCAGATTTCTCTTAGCATCACCAAATATACCCCACCAGGGTTCGGCGCATTTCGCTGCGATTTTCTTCTTTTATCCCCACCAGGGTTCGGCGCATTCTTTCCTCTTTTCTGGCAGATTTCCCCCACCAGGGTTCGGCGCATTTCGCTCTCATTTTCTTCTTTTATCCCCACCAGGGTTCGGCGCATTCTTTCTTCTTTCCTATCACACATCTTCTCTTTAGATAGAAGTCCTTTTACCTAAAGAACATAAATATACCCCACCAGGGTTCGGCGCATTCTTCCTTATCAGCACTGACTTTTTTAAGCCATAAAATACAATGATATTTCTCAATCCCTTCCTTATAATGGAAAATAATAAAAATTTTAAAGTTTCAGCCGCAAGTAGGATAAAAATGCTTATTATTCTTCAGAACTTCTTGAGTGAACCAGCCTACAGAGCCGATCTAAGAAAATATACCCCACCAGGGTTCGGCGCATTCCTAGCTGCAATTCTTTTTTATACGCCTCTAATTTCATACATAGAACTTTTTCTTACCCCACCAGGGTTCGGCACAAATTAGCGACGAAGCTTGTGTTCAAAACAGAGAATTTACATTTAGATTAATTAATTTCCCCCACCAGGGTTCGGCGCATTTCGCATAGAAGTTAGTTAATTTCCCCCACCAGGGTTCGGTGCATTCTGCTGCGATTTTCTTCTTTTATCCCCACCAGGGTTCGGCGCATTCTTTCTTCTTTTCTGGCAGATTTCCCCCACCAGGGTTCGGCGCATTTCACTCTCATTTTTGCATGTTATCCCCACCAGGGTTCGGCGCATTCTTAAAGAATCTTTCCATTTTTTAATCCCTTTAAGAGAGAAGCTAGCAGCATCCCTTGCCACATCCTTTCTTTAAAAAGAGCCCTTAAAACTGCGTCCCCCACCAGAGTCCGGCGCATTCTCCACTTTTTTTCTGCATAACCCCACCAGAGTTCGGCGCATTCTTGGGCAGGTTTACAGCTACATACACGGCTACGTAAACGTAAACGTATCTGTTTATTTGAGCTTATTCACCAACAACATTTCTTTACTTCAATGCAGTTTCGTTAAATACTCATTGTTTGAGCAACATTTTTCTTCAAAGCTATTTTAAAACTCGTCTGGCAAAATCACCTGCCACTATTTCTCTGTCTATCAATATATCAATAATAGACGAAATGAGTTCTATCTTCTTTCTGTTTGCTCCTGAAATGGAGCCAGGGCCTATAACTAATAAGAGTATTTCTATGTTTTATAGGTAATAGCATACATTTCCTATAGATTACGTTAAACTACCCTAATTTTTGGTCTCATTGGTACTATTTGCAGTAATGGGTGTGTGCAGCAACCCCACCAGGGTTAGGAGAAAACCCCACCAGGGTTAGGAGAAAACCCCACCAGGGTTCGGTGCATTTCTGAGCGTAAAACTACTACAGTAATACGTGATTACTAGTTCACATACCCACTAGCAGAATCTATTTTGTCCATGTACACTGTGATTTACCTACGAATACAGAATTCAGAGATGGCGTCTTCTGTGAATGCTCACTCGTAGAATTGAAAATTCTGTAGTCAGTCTTACAAAACTTTTTGCCTGTGCAGCAGTGAGTCACTGCTACACGCTCTGTAAATATTATGAAAATTTGTGTTACATTACCATTACCTTGTGCTATTTGTGTAGTCAGAGGTGGGAAGGGTGTTTTATGGGTGTTATAAATACACAGGTTCACCAAGAGGATGTAGAAGTATCTTCACCAACAGATAAGCCACTCTGCGGACCAGTCACCAGACAGATGCTTGTTGATGGCATACTGGACGAATTTCCGGTACGCATAGTAGATCAGCTTTTGGGTATTCCGGCTTATGGTCTGGAATTTCTTGAAGCTTTCTTATCGCATGCCTTCATCGAGCCAGAGCCTGTTCTTAGCACGACGAATAGCCGTAAACGCTTTGCGTACTGCTGTGTTCAAAATATCCGTGAACTTGCTCAGGAACTGCAATGGGGATATGATACCGTCCATAAATACGTGGTGATTTTCTGTGCGCTAGGGCTCTTACAAAAAAGTCGTCATCAACAAAAAGTCTATCTACGATTGCCCTTACAGGGTTATACTTTTCCAGCTACGCTCGACGAACTGGATAAGCTTATTACAAAAAGTCGGTCTCGTGTTCAGCAGCTAGCAGAGCGTATCAAGACGCACTGTTATGAGTATCAATTAGTTAAGTTACCTTCAGACGAAACGAAGAAAGAAATACCGGCTCTCCCCCAGACAAACAAGCTAGTCATAAGACAAGAGATACCAGAAAGCCTCTATAACACACGGCTAGAAAAAGACCCAGAGCATGAAGGTCTACGACCATATACTTGTTTTGTCGATCCGCATACACAACCATATGCCCAGGAAGCTAAATATCTTTGTGACGAAGTGGGAACTGAAGAATTCGAGGAAGCGCTCTCTTTTCTGAAAGAGACCGATTCATACACCGAACAATGTTTTACAGAGAAAAGACGTTCCACCCTTGCTGGACCTGACGATCTACAAGCCGCCTTTATTACCCAACTATTAATAAATGACCCGTATTATTACCAGAAATATGCAGATGTGCTACGTAGTGACGAGCTCATACACGTAGAAACGTTCAATGCAGAAGGTGAACCTCAACATATCTGTGATATCTACCCCCATTACTTTGAAATCGGTTTTCCCATTAACCGCTATGCCTGGGAGTATCTTGGTTATCAAGCGGATTTTCAATTTTTCATGTTTGACGATAACATGCAACCCTTCCATCTGCCCTGCTACGCTATTAGCAGCCAATACAACCCTTTTGATTTTTACACAGACTCTTTCCCAGAGAATACGACTCACGAGGGCCAGGAGGCTTCTCATGCGCCTTCTACGACGAAAATACAAGGCACTGTCCCGCCACAACCTCAACCTGAGGTACTCACACCTTTCATGATAGCCCGACAAAAATTTAAAGTCACATCCACTAAATCTGTACGAACACAGACAAACCAGCCTTTAATGCAAGCAAAACAGGAGACTGAGACATCGCTTCCCCCACCAACTACCTATCTGCCAGAGGAGACACGAGCGAACCTCTCACAACTTGACCGTTACTCTTTTCTCTCTGCCCCCAAAAATACCGAGGGAAAGGTAATGGTTATAGGAAACAGCTATGACTCTCCCTATTCAAAAAAACAGACAGGACCAAAATACGTCTATCCGCATGAGCTCAGACCTGGAGATATTACAAAAGAGTCTCAGATTGCCCCTCAGGCAGTCTCACCAGAGCCAGCACAGCAACAACCAGAAAAAGTGCTCAACCATTCATCTAGTCAAACAGATGAGCAAACAGGGAAGCCTGAGATAACCCAGCAAGCAGAAGAAATGGTAGGAAGCAGCGAAACAAAAACAACCGATACACCAATACAACAGTCAATACCGCAACAAGTTAAAGTGCAAGAAGCCAGAGCGAAGATTCTGCCATTATCCTCCTCTGGTCAAAAAAAGATACCCCCACCACCTGAAGTTCAGCAGCAGAAACATCCAGTATTGCCAGTCCAGGCTCAGCCGGTTGACAACAGCAACAAAAGGCCACAAATCAATACGAAACAAGAGACAGCAGTAGCAGCGACAACGATATCGAAGATTGCTCTCTCAGAGCATCTCATCCCTCTTGAATATTGGGAAACAGAAACATTAGCCAGGTTGCACAACGAAATTGACTATGTGCCAGACTACAAACTAGACTTTACTTACGATAATCTAAGAGATCTGCAAAAAGTCTACAGTGACTTTCCGTCGCCTGAGACTTTTTTAGAAGTTGACGCTTATCGTGATTGGCACATTGCAGACTTTCCTGAAGACTTTTTATCATCTTTAGAAACGTTAAACGTAATTACGTTAATTAAATATATTATAAATAATAATAATATATTATTACGTAATACGTTAATTACGTTTTTTGTTTCAGTTTTTGATAAAACAGCAGATGACAAAACGGAAAAGTCTCGCTATTACCTGCAACTTTTTAAAAAAGGATTTCATCCTGACGTAATCTGTAGCGCATTTCTCTCAACGCTTTTTACGGTCTACGGGAAAAAGCGTGAAACGATAGAGAGACCTGGAGCCCTTTTTATCCATATCTGTCAAAAATTACAAGAAAAAGTGAATCAGCTTGGTCATTTGACCTACCTGGAGTTAAACCTGCTCAAAAAATATGGCAAGTTAACCTGTGTAGACCTAGCTATCGCACTTCACGATAATCTTGTTGAGCAAGAAGCTACGAATCGCCTCTCAGTGTATCTTAGCGTAATAACTACTACGGGTTCTTGCTATCGTGCGCAACTTGCTGCTGAGGCAGAAGAAGCCGAATTAATAAATGCTGACCCGCTGGAGGAAGAAGAGGATGAGTATACGCCTTTGAAAAATAAGATCCGTTCGCGAGATAGACAACGCCGTAAATATTACCATTACGGCGAGCAACAATGGAAAAGAGCTCAATAAAAACCAAACCTCAGCTCTGAAGACGTTTTCTATTTTAACCAGAGAAGAGAACATGCAAAAGAGAGATCTGATTGTCCAGAGTGACACGCTTGCTGATATGTCTGTCATATCAGAGGCTGCAACCCTGTTAGGATTAAAGACAGGACGCATTCATGCTATGATCGAGCAAGGAAAACTTCCTTCTCGTTTTGCGACTCTGGAAGAGACAGCTCAGCTTCTGGCGAGTGGACGAATAAAAGGTGTTCCAGGCACTGGCATTCGCCTGGTACCTGACTATGCTATTGTCATTGCTGTGAATAGAAGAAAACAAGGTTGGCCCAAAGGAGTAGCGAGAAAGAAGCCCTTTCAGACATAGCTGTGTTTCTTTCTTCCATTCAGTACCCTCAAACGGGTCGAGAAAGAACAGAACTCCTGCCTCCTCAGGGGAGGTCTACACCAGGAAAAACGAAAAGGTCAAGTGGAGACGCACCTGATCCTGTTTGTCCTGTTTACAGCCCTTCTTTGTAATACAGCTACGTAGCTGTATACGTATACGTATTTGTTTACGTCTCACGAAAAAGAAAAAGACGAAGAAATAGGGATTCTGAGCTCATAGAGCGTCTATTATTGCAAAAAGTATTCTGAAGAAAAAGCTATATATGTTACAATAGAAGAAGATGGACGTCTTAAGAGTAGACATCTACGTACACGTAGATGTTGACGAATACCTGTATTTGTTTTTTATATTCTGTCTACAGTTTTAAGGACCACTATCACCTACTCCCCATGAAATGGAGGTCTCTTCCGTTATGCGTGTATTTGCATTTTGCAATAATAAGGGCGGAGTTACGAAGACTACCACCACGGTCAACCTTGCTTATGGATTGGCGCGTGCTGGCAGACGTGTCCTGGTTATTGATACAGATGCCCAGAGCAACAGCACCTATAGCCTGCTGGGAAATCTGGACCAGGAAAATACGTTATTCGACGTCCTGGTGAATGGAACCAAGATTACAGATGCAATTGTCCCGACTCCCCAGAAAAACCTGTTTATTGTTCCCAGTTCAATCAATCTCAGCGCCGCCGATCTCATTATGGCTTCCGCTCCTGGACGGGAACGCAAGCTGGCGCGGGCACTTAGTCAAGTCAAAGATTTTGATTATGTATTAATAGACACGCCCCCTAATTTAGGAGTATTAACGGTCAATGCTTTTATGGCTTGTACTGATGTGATTGTGCCTATTGCCCTGACCACGTATGCACTGATAGGTATTAGCATTTTAGAGAGCACCATGCAAGAGCTGCGAGAAAACCTGGATGTTTCTCTACCGGTCTTTGGTGTGGTTGCTAATCTGGATGATCACACGCGCCTGAGCATGGATGTCTTGAGCGCTGTTCGTGAGCATTTTGGGCAGCTTGTTTTTGATACCGTTGTTCCTCGCAACATTAAAGTAGAGGAGGCACATAATCAGATTGCCTGTATTTTTGATTATGCTCCTACAAGTACCGGAGCTATAGCTTATGGTAAGCTGGTAAAGGAGGTGTTACACCGTGCCGAAGGAGTCTAAAAAATTTATTAATCCTTTATTGCGTCCATCACAAGAGGTTGAAACGAAGACTGATCTTCCTGGCAAGTTGCAGAAAAGTTCCAGTGAAGTTGTGGCTATTGAAGCCCCTCTTGTACCAGGACTTGTCGGTCAGAGTGGTTCAGAGAGGGGAGCGGTAGAACGTTCGCCGGAGAAAGCTACTTTTGTGGAGAACGCAGCTACGTCTTCATCTACGAATACGTCTACGTCTACGGAAACAGATGTATTTATTAGATCTGGACAAAGAAGAGAGGAGAATGAGGAACAAAGAGATCATCTGATTTCTGCTGCCCAAACCTCCCCGCCTTTTATCGCTACAACTGTTTCGGAGACTGAAAAGAGCCATCTACCTGATACCTCGTTGCCACCTCAGTCTGGAATAACCTATTCATCTGTAATGCCACGTGAATTAATACTGGAGCCACAACATACGTTTACGTCTACGCCTACGGAAACGTCTACAGATACATCTACGCCTACATTAAATACGTTTCAGGCAAAGCAAAAAATCGACCAGATCAAATCTACGCCAATAGTTCAAACAGAACAAGAAGTTGTCCAACCATTGGTATCAGAAGCAACACTACGAACTGACCAGGAAATTTCTCAACCGGAGACTCTGGCGGAGAAACCTGTCTACAAAAGGCCAAAAGAGCGCCCAGCTTTTACTGCTGCTGAAGCCGTACGTCGTAAACGAGGGCCCCTTGCCTTTGAAAATACGCATGAGCGTATTACTCTCTGGATAGACAAAGGTCTGAAGCAAGGATTTGAAGAACTTGCCTCAGAACGAGAGCTTCCTAAGACAGCATTACTCAACGAAGCTATTGCAGATTTATTAAGGAAATACGATTTGCAATAGCGAATACACAGACGTCTACAGCTACGTAGCTGTAGACGTCTGTGTATATGTACACGTAGACGTCTACGGGTACATTCGATTTTTACTAACCTCTTAATTACCATTTTGTGATTTAACAGCGGTTATGTCCTCGCTGGTAACACATAAGTTGTCCAATGATTGGCCTGCAAGGCTGTTTCAGATCTATGCTTTAGCATAGTCGAGTCCGGGTTTTGACACAGAAAGGTGACTGTGGTGCAATTTTCGACAGATTTCCTGTCCATGAGTCCATACTCGTAAAAATCGGCTCCTTGCTTGCCTGAACATGGACGAAATAACCAGGATAGGGTTCAAGCGGGACACAAATTGGTTAAAAACCCGTCAAAATGTGCCATAATGCAGGTATGAAAGACCCTGCATTCTTATATCTGTTGGTGGGACTTCCAGGGGCTGGCAAGACCACAAAAGCCAAGCAATTAGAAGTTGAAGCCTCAGCCTTGCGGTTTACCCCTGATGAGTGGATGAAGACGTTATTTGGAAGAAACGATCCGGCGACAAGAGATGTCCTCGAAGGTCGTCTGATCTGGATAGCTCTGCGTGCTCTTCAGCTTCATACCAATGTTATCTTGGATTTCGGATTTTGGGGCAAAGATGAACGGTCGTCTCTGAGATGGATCGCCAAGCAGATAGGAGCGAGAAGCCAGGTAATGTATTTGCCCATTGACAGAGAAGCGCAACGAAAGCGCGTCCAAACACGTTCTGTGGAGACGCCAGACCAGACATGGCCAATGAGCGAAGAGGAACTGACGAAATGGAGTACGCTCTTTGATGAGCCAGATGAAGCTGAGCTTCAGGACACAATGCTTCCTGAGCCCCCTCATGGATATGCGACCTGGTCTGCCTGGGCTGCAAGGCGCTGGCCGTCGTTACCCGATGAATATGCATGAGTATTTGGAGTGCTACTATGAGGGCCTGAGTGGGATGTATCATATTGGACTATATAGCGTCCCTAGAGGACAAGTATCCAAAGCACACATTTCATTTTTATCTAAACCTCTTTCTTATAAGATCTACGTCTACATTTACGTCTACGTAGATCTTATAAGAAATCCACGAGCCCGCTCTTCTTCTCTGTCACGTCTACGTCTACTTTAATCATAAATGATAGCTTCACGATTATTGCCACGCTGCTTTTAGTTCTATAGCGTGATGTAAACGTAAACGTAGACTTAAACGTGTACATCTACATCTACATCTATGTGTACATCACGCTATAGAAGAAGCACTTTACCATAATATCCAAATATTTATTATTTAAAGCGAACACCTCATTCTATGTATCTTTTACATCTACGTTTACGTCTATGTCCACGTTTGTGCAATTTAGGCTGACTGGAATAATAAGCTCGATACCTACATCTACATAAACGTGTACACTTACATCTACGTAAACGTAGATGTAAGTGTACACGTAAACATACAACGACTCTTTAATTGTAGAATGCGCCAGCGATTTTAGTGCACTGAGTCTGCATCTACGTATCCGTTTACGTAAACGGATACGTAGATGCAGACTCAGTAGTAAACATAAAAATAGTTAAAACATTACAATATTGCATAAAGAATGCTCTGAGGCGAATGGAAAGTCATATATTAGCTCATATACGTAAACGTAGGTGTAAACACATGTGTACACGTATACGTTTACGTATAAAATATAGTTTAATGTAAATGCCACTTCAAATCTCTTCCTCGAATATTTGATATTCCAGAACAAATATGGTGTAAATTTTTTCTCAACTCTAAAAAATTTGTATATACTAATAAATAGATGCACGCCCCTCTTTAAAGTAAAAAAGAAATACCCCAATCTGTTACGTATACGTATACGTAACAGATTGGTAAGATGCACTTCTCTTAATAAAGATTTTAATAATACAAAGCTTTCCAGGCGCAAAAGCTCATAGCGGCCAAACTCTTCTTTCTTGGGAAAGATCTTACTCGCAGCATCTTTTTTACAAAAATCCTTCTCGTAACTACTAACTTGCTTGATATTTATTAAGAAGCATGTTTGAAAGATGACATAGAATTTCTAGTACCTTAATATCTCTAGTTCGTCTACATCTACGGAAACATCTACGTGTACGTAAACACATACGTAGATGTAGATGTTTATTGATTATTCTAAACCTCTTATGAAAGAGCATTATGTCGCTAGAACACTGAGTTTGTATTTCTCTCTTTTCACAATAACTGATTCTGTACACGTATACGTGTACGTACACGTATACAGAATCAGTTATTGTGAATATATACATTTCTACATTTCTAGCCGAGAATACATGTTAGCCTACTGTCTCTTCGCCAGTTTTTTGCCTGATTGTTCCCAATGGTAATTCTTGCTCATGCACGAAACATTGAGAATATGTAGTCGAAGGTCCTACTACATATTTGCTGTGCTGACCATAAGCACCGCTGCGAAGTCGTTCATAAGACAACCCTTTCTCAAGCTAGGAACGGAAAATATATCTTCTCATTGGTTCTTAAATGATTCTACCAGAACTTCGCATGAAGTTCCGTAAAAATAAAGCTGCTCGCATGCAAAATGCCCGTTGAATTGTCACAGAGGAACCATTTGAGGCAGTTTCTGCCTCTTGCGGACTACTGGCAACCGCGTTGCCTTGCGTATTTGTGCTCCTTTTCCTGCGGCCTTTCGATTTTCCGCAAAGTTTCGGGGGATGGTCAGGCGTTCCCAAACGTGGCAACAATTGGTTGATCCCTCGTCGCACCTGTTGGGGAGTCGCCGGACGCTGCGTGCTTTCCCAGGGACGACATTCGGGTTCTACCACATCGCGTGCCAGTACCAGATGATTGTGTACCATCTCCACGACATGGCTCCATCGCTCAAACTGCTCTGGCGTCCGCAAACGTGGTTGCTCCCACAAGAGGGCTTGTTTGTCAAAGCGATAGCCGTGCTCTTGTCCAAATCGCAAGGCATAGCCCAACTCAATCTGAGCCAGGTCCGCCTCTGGGTTTCCAATCCACACGAACCAACTGACACGTGGATCGCGCTCTTTGTTGGTCGCATTAGGTCGCACTACTTGCAAAACGGTGAGGTCCAACCAGCGAGCCTGTTTTACATGCATATTCTTCCACCATCGTCACTTCCATAGGACGCTCTTTGCCATCCGTTCCCTTCCAGGTGCCATCTGGATCAGCATGGGTGGTCGCATCTTTGGGTTGGAGTTTCTCTCCATCCTTGCGAGGGGCTCCTTTCTTGCCCGTTGGAGCAGCAGATACTCGGTACAAACAGCGGTTGTTTTTGAGGCGACCCAAGGTTCCTATCCCCAGTCCACTGCACTGACACCACAACCACGTCGCATCATAGCCTCGATCCAGCGCGACAATCGTCTTGGTGGGAAGATGGCGACGCAGACGAGCCAATTGGAGTCATGGCGACCTCGATTGCCGTGGTCGCCGTGCTCACCCGCTGTTGATCCAGGATGTACGTCCAGCTCGAAGGCTCCGGTGGCAAAACCACCAGCGTCGAAAAGTGCCAGCCGAACGTCACCGGCTTCTTGCATTCAGGCAGGTTATGCACGTGTTGTGCGCTCCGATCTGCCGAGGTGATCGCATCTGCACGGTCAATTTGTACTCGCATCTATTCCCAGCCAAAGCCAGTTGCCTGCATCCGCTTTAGGCAAATAGCACGCAAAGACTTCTCGCAAACGGGGTTCATTGATGCGTCCATCTTCAAACGCTTCATACAAGACTTGGCCATTTTCGCTCAAACCACGGCGATTGCGAGAGTTCCGGAAACGATTTGACTGTCGTCTCGGTCAGGAGAGCATCGACGGTATTAAACAAGGCACCTATTGCTTTCAGAAAACAGTCATACATGTCGTGACGAAATCGTCTTACTGTGTTAATGTCATTCATGCAAGTAAACTTTCTTTGGTTTTTGATACTCCAAATTTACTCGCTTTGGCCTCCTTCCGCAAGGTTTTGGTGTCTTTTATCCCAGATAGTCATTATTATTTTACCATGCCATATGAAGCTTTAGAGGCCATTTAAAGGAATCATATTTTCTATCCTGTCCTGTTGCTTATTAAGGATATAAAAATAATATTGTATACGTAAATGTATATGAAGACGTATACGTATACATTTACGAGTAAGATATCGATAATGTCGTGGCGTGTATTTTCAAATTCATAAAGCGGAAAGAGTTCGAGTTTTATTAGTTGTGATGAAAGATAAGCTGAGAGAAGATTGTGGGGAGATTAAGAGAGGGAAAAGGGATCACGCCAGGAATGATCTTCTGTCTGGGTCCAGAGCATAGCTGGCGTGGATGGTGTTTGCCATTGTGTCGATGGTGGCCGGGTGGTGATACTTTTCTCTGAAGATTGAATAGAGAAGATATAAGTATGATGTCGATGCAAATTTGCTTTCCGTAGTATTTTATTCATTACTGTCTACTCCTGATCTCTCATTGCATTTGAGCGTTTGCGTTTTAATTGGCTGGCATGGATCTTTGCCATTCGTTTTCGTTCCAGGCTTGCGATACTTGGTCTTGTGGCTCGACGGGGCACAATTTCGCGTTGTTGTTCTGCCAGCCGTTCTGCCATCCGCTCAAAGGCGACTTCCCGGTTAGCGTGCTGGGAACGTCTCTCTGTAGCGGTTATAGTTGTTCCAGACGGATGGTGGATAAGGCGTACACCCGACTCTACTTTGTTTCTATGCTGACCACCTGGTCCGCCAGTAATAATGAACTCCATACTACAATCGCGCTCCAAAGTTGCGCGGTCTGTAGGATATTTTTCCATTGGTTTCCTTGTTCCTTTCGCTTACTTACAGGCAAGAGAACACTTTATTGTTAGATGCTCATCCTTAATTGTTACGTATAGCTTGCTTCTTGAGTAACGTCATCTTACGAAAATTTATTCCTATAGTATCTCTATATCGCTAACAATAGCGTTCTAATATACTTCATTTGATGGAGTCGTTAAAGAAGGAGGAGAAATAGATACTGTTCAGACTTCGCCTAAGGAAGTTTTGGAGGACAGAAGAGTGAGACACTGATGGAAAGGATTGAGTCCTTGAGCCATCCAGGTGCCAAAGAGGCTGGCAAGGCCCATGCGTGTCTGTGAACCTTTAGGGCTGCGCGTGCCGCCACTGATTTTGCGAGCAATGACAAGCCGACGAACGCTCCGCTCCGCAAGATTGTTGTGTGCGGGAACGCCAGGGACAGCAACAAAGACGAACAGTTCGGGTAAAAATCGCTCGACCCGTTCGCATAAGGTATGTTGCGGAGCCTGGGTTCGTACATAGGGTTGACACAGTTGCCAGAGGCGCTCTTCAAAGGCATGTTGTTGCGCCACGCGAGCCAAGCTCTGCTTTCGTGGTGTCAGATGCGGGTCGGGACCCTGCTCAGCCCAGAGGACCGCCTCATCATAGATGGCTTTGACGGATGCGGCCCAGGCCAAGAGCGCTTCATCGGTCGGGAAGTCTTCTTTCAAGGTATGGGCATCGCGCAAGAAGTGAACCCAGCACCGTTGGTGCAGTCCTTGGTGAATGTTGTATCCAGCGTAGAAGTCAGAACCCAGGACCCCACCAAAATCCTCTCCGATCAGCTGTTTGATCACTTCTCCTGCCCGCGAATGGTGGTATTCGTAGTAGCGGATGGTGGAAGTGGAAACACTCCAGATGTAGCCGTTGAGCCCATCTTCTCGCCAGCCCGTCTCATCAGCCTGCACGGCTGGACTCGCACGCAATGTGACCAGCAGACCGTCGAGCACTGGCTGGGCATGGATCACGAGACGATGGAGCACCTCAGCGATCTCACCAATGCTCACTTCAACTCCGTGCAGCGTCTGTAAGAGCTCACGGATCTGCCGAATGGGTAAACGCATCACCGTGCGCAACGTGGCTATCAAGCTGACCAGTCGCACGCCAAGCCTTCCTTGCCCCAGAACCTCGGCCTGCACATTCACGGGAGCCTCATGCCATTTCTGACACTGCGCACACCATCCTTTGAAAATCCGATGATGCGTCACTTGCACGGGCGATGGGGGTGGCACATCGATGATCTCTCGCACGCGTGCCTGACTGATGCCTCCTGAAACGCAAACCACAGTCAGGACAACTCACAAGCCGATGCTCCACAATCTGTGTGGGAACGGCACGCGGACGCGCATGGTTGTGCTTGGCATCCCGTTTCTTGCGTGGCTTCGTCTCTTCTGCTTTCGACTTTTTCACATTGGCTTTCACAAAGGCTGGCGGCGGCGTTTTCTGCTTTTCCAGTTCCTCGATACGCTTCTGGGCAGCAGCTAACTGCTCCTGGAGCAAGTCCACGCGCTCCAAAGCTTGTTTGAGTTGTTCTTCTAAGCTCACTATGCGTTCGTCTGCTGTCATATCCACAGTCTATCAGAAAGGTCAAGTCTGAACAGTATCGAGAATACCTGGAGAGTATGGAGTGGGATGAATTAAAGATCAACGCGCTCCATACCTGTTTTTAGAACAAGACAAGTATAGTCCAATAAAAATGGGCTATCTTTTTTAAGCTTTGATTGCTAAGCTGACAGATAAGCCGTCTGGCACTGGTGAGGAATTTTGCCTGGAGCGAGGCATTTTGCCTCGGCAGTGAATAGTAATAGCTGGAGTATCTTGTGTGTACGCAGGCAAAAAAATAGCACAAATTTGATCGTTGATATAAAGGCTGGCTGGTTCAGCAAGTAGATAGGGGACTTGAGTACGCAAAAATGTGAGAAGCTGTCGAGCTGTCCAGCCTTTACTGGCATCTGTTTGTGAAGCGAAGATGGGCAGGTTGACATCAAGGGTGTGTTTTGGATAGCGAGCTTCCAGTGATAACAGACAGACTTGCAGAATGTCATGAAGGTGCATAGAATTCGCCTCCTCTAAGCCATGTGGAATTTCGTATAGCCGTAAGTACCAAAGATAAATAAGCACAATGCTAGCAAGTTGAAGATAATACTTACGAAATATACTGCTTCTAAAACACTACGAGGTAATTGGCGGTAAAAAGGTCTTGAAATTCAAGTATAGATTCTTTTGCTCTTCAACGCAAGCAAGCTAACAATAAATATAGTATTTTACTTTGTTTCGTTCTCACTCCTAATTCATGACCATGCATCAGCTTATTCCTCTTTTAAAAAAGACCTTGATCTATTTTATTAGCGATCCCTCTCCTTGTCTATTTCTTAAATCCTCCGCTGAACGAGCGGCCAGTATTCATAAAAGTGTCCCGGTGGGAATAAGCATATTGTCGTTGGGCGTTTTTTTTGTTAAGACTATGTTTGAGTATATGAGAAGCCGCTTATGAGCTGAACCAGATATTTCTGCTTCATCCTGACTTTTTCTAATCTTTGGTCCATCTATAGTTCAAAGAACGTCTTAAAAGTAGGTTATACTCTCAATCTATATGATATTCATCAGCATTTTTTTTGCCGATAAGGGATAATGCCTACTTTTTGATCGAAATGTTTTATGAGCATAATCGCTGCTGGGTGAGGATGCTATGGTACAGAAAGGACCATCCTTATTATGGATGATAATGATACTTCTCAGGTTGAAGATATTGTGTTTCATTTACTAAAGGCGGTGGGTGAGAATCCTGAGCGAGAAGGATTGTTGGAGACACCACGCCGGGTTGCTGAGGCATATAAAGAATTACTAGGGGGAATGAATCAGGATGCCCGTGAGGTATTGGGCGTAGGATTTGAAGAAATCATCATGAATTGGTGATTGTGAAAGATATTCCTTTTTATAGTCTCTGTGAACATCATATGCTCCCTTTTCATGGTGTCGCACATGTGGGCTATATTCCGAATGGACGCGTGGTTGGTATTAGCAAGTTAGCAAGGACTGTAGAGATTTATTCGCGCCGTCTCCAGTTGCAGGAACGGCTAACGACACAGGTAGCAGAGGCTATTGTTGATGCGCTACAACCAATTGGTGTCGGTGTTGTCATTGAGGCGGTTCATCTGTGTATGACTATGCGCGGCGTACGCAAACCTGGAAGCGAGACCGTTACTTCGGCAATGCGCGGCATCTTTCGAGAAAACGCGGCTAGCCGGGCTGAACTCCTCTCTTTACTCAGTAAAAATCATTAATGTTTTTCTATTGATATTCCTATAGCCAATGAGGTAGTGTAATGGTATCATTTTGCATCTTAATTACGTACCTCACTGGCTTATTGGTTCCATCTTTACTGCTACACTGCTATTCAATGTTTTTACGTAGTAAATATTCTGTCTGATAGTTCAGCAAATTTGATCTATGTTGTATTTCTCTCTTTTCTGCTCTTCACTGTATTATGCCTGCATACTTCATTTGGTGAAGTTACTAAAGAAGGAAGAAGGGTGGTTGGTAAGTGTGGTGCATTAGCTTTTCGTTGCCAGTACTGCAAGCGCATTGTATCCTCTCGCAACTGGTCCTTCTTTCAGCTCCACTTGTGAAAATCCATTTTGCTGCATATGGGGAAGTACCCGCTCTTCCAGGACACTTTGAAAGTGTTCCAGACCACTCTTCTGCTCATCCCCGACCTTTCCCGTTGAGAGCGTCAGCACCAGCTTGCCGCCAGATTTGAGTACGCGCCGAATCCCATCAATCGCCTGGCATGGATCTGCCCAGAAATAAAAGGTATGAATACTAATTACCTTATTAAACAGTTCATCCTCAAAAGGAAGCGCCATCACGTCGCTCTCTTGCAGTATCACCTGTCCGGACCTGACGGCCTGCATGTTGCGCCGCCTGGCCGTATTCACCATTGCAGAAGAGAGATCAATCCCGCTCACCCGTCCTTGCCTGGCCTCTCTTGCCATCAGTTGAATTGCCCGGCCCGCACCGAAGCCAATTTCGAGGATTGCGTCTGTCGGCTGAATTTCTAGAAGTCCGATGCTCCAATCTGTTTCCAGCCGATGCTGCCGAGCCATCTGTGCCCCTATCAACGCACCGATAGGACCTGTGGGACAACGCTGCTGATTACCTATAAAAGCATTAATGCGCTTTTGAACGTTAATCAATCTCATTCCTTTCTAGCCGTTATATGGATCAATCATGAACTGTAGTATACCATCTCTAGTACATATTTTCTATGTTTTTATGTAGATCAATAAAGATCGTCTACCTGAATCCGGTGATACTCGTATGATAGCAAGATCCAAGAAGTCTTTTTGTGTGGAAGCAAGTAAGATGGTGGCGAAGAAATATTCTTTTTAGGGAGGTGTTATGGGAAAAGTTATTATTGGCGCAACTATGTCACTGGATGGATTTATGAATGACCGCAATGGCGATGTGAGTCGGCTGTATCCAGATCTGGAGGTCTTGCGAAGAACAGAGATGTTACAGGAAGAAATACAGATGACGGGCGCGGTGGTGATGGGCCGACATGCCTATGATATGGCACAAGGAGATATTACGGATTACGAATATCAAGTACCGATTTTTGTCCTGACTCATCATGTTCCCGCAAAGGCGGCCAAAGGAGAGAATGACCGGTTGACGCTTACTTTTATTGCTGATGACATTGAAAGTGTTATGGCGAAGGCAAGAGCAGCCGCAGGTGAGAAACATGTTATGGTGGTGGGTGGCGCGAATACCGCTCAGCAATGTCTGCAAGCAGGGCTGGTTGACGAGATCCATATTGGCATCGTCCCTGTCCTTTTAGGTGAAGGTCTTCGCTTTTTCGCACCTGGAGACTATGAGCAGATGAAATTGGAAAAGACGAAGATATTCGAGTCCCCGACGAGAACCGATCTTTGGTTCCGTATCATCAAGTAAAATCCTATTATGAAGGCATCTCTTCCATATACGAACGCAGATCATCTAATTGACTATAGAACGCCAATTTGTCTCTATCGATGAGATCCCGCCCATAGGCGTCCTGAAGTACAGGAATCCAATCAGGCGAAAAGTTATAGCCCAGACTCCAGGAGGCGTCGGCGAGATCCTGATGATAGTCGGCAATACCGCCGCGTCCCCAGTCGATAAAACCGTTAATCTCCATCTTTTGCGGATCAATAAGAACGTTCGGAAAAGAGAAATCTCCATGCGTAAAGACTAGATTTTCCGTCTTTGGCCGCATCTCTTCCATCTGCTCATACCATTCCTCAGGTGTGAGTCCCTTATGCCGCGCCATAAATTGATTTTTATTAAATTGCTTGTTTGCAATGGATTTTCGTATAGCCGAGAATCGTTGTGGCAGATCAAGGATAAAGGGGCAGGATTCGCTGGGAAGGGCATGAACTATGTGTAATGCTTCGGCGATCAAGCTAATCAATCTGGGTAATTTATCCGCGAATAGTGCTTCACACGCCATAATTCCTGGTATCGCCGAAAGGTAAAGATATTCGTGATGAGGGGTCTGCCCGTAAAAATATACCTGTGGTACAGGCAGACGATTTTGTAACCAGTCCAGCCGCTCTTTTTCTGCTAGTAACTGATTGCGAATGAAATTTCCTTGCTGTGCAATCTTCATATAGCCTCCATCAACAGCGAAAACATGCATCCCTGAACGCCCAATACTGATATCTTTCCAGGTATAACTATAGAAGATGTTCTGTAGTTCGGAAGGAAGATCTTCCTGCCACGAAGGCTCTTGAGAGCGCTTGTTTGCCTTCATCTTTCTATCCAACTCTGCTTTTTACTACTGCCCTCCCCTCTCTCCCTGACACTTTTTGGAAGGGTGAGAGAATCGCTCGGCGAGGCGGTCAGAGATGAACAGCCGACCCTACGATTTCTCTATGCATGAGCTTGTTTGCCTCCCTCGCCAGATGAACAGCCGACCCTACGATTTCTCTATGCGAGGAGCTTTTTGGCTCCCTCGCTAAATGTGTCTGGGAGAGAGACTGCCCTTTCCTATTGTACCTGAGAGACAACTGCTAGAGCAACAATAACGTTATTGTTCTTCGATTCGCGGGAATGCATCTCTCGCAAAAACACACTCTCGCCCTTAGAAATAGGTAGGGAGAGTAGTTTATCTTGCGGTTGATCCCTCTCCATGTCGCCGGACGATTCTCTCGTTCTTTAGAAAGTGTCCCGGAGAGAGGTTGGCCCCTCTTCATCCAGGCATATGAGATATACTATAGCGAGACTGATCATAAATATGCTGGGAAGTATGTCGTGATTACAAGGAGCACAATCATGAATACTGATGAGAGACACATTGACGCGGGAAAATCGGATTCCCCGTTGACGAGGGCAGATGTTGACCAACTCCTCCGCACGGTTGAAAATACTGCTCAACTCGATCTACGCTTTCAAAATTTGCAACAGATCGATCTCTCTTACATGGATTTGCAAGGCGTAAACTTGCAAGGGGCTGACCTGCGCAGAGCTAAGCTTCGAGGGACCAATCTTCAGGGGGCACATTTACAAGAAGCCGATCTCAGCGAGGCAGATCTCGATGGGGCTGATCTGAGCCGTGCTCAACTGGGTGATACCGACGCCAACCGCGTGAAGCTTCACGGTGCGAAGTTTAGCTATGCAATCCTCAGAGAACTCGATCTACATGGATTTAATCTGACAAAACTTGACCTGCGCCATGCTGATCTGAACGGAACCGATCTGCGCGGAGCAGTGCTCTACGGAGCCGATTTGCAAGAGGCAGATTTGAGCACTGCTCTTTTGCATGGCCCTGAATTACAGGGAGCCATCTTGCATCGTGGCGTATTTTTTCACGATAGTAGAGAGAAGATTCTCCCAAATCGGCTCGCACTCACTCAAGCATTGTCTGAAGAAGAGCAGCCATCGCCACAGAAAGAGCAGGAGGAGAATCAGGATAAGCTAATACAAATTCGACGTTTTAGCCCTGATCTCAAAATAAAAATTCCTGGCAATCATCCCGGCCTTTACGGAGTTCCCATCCAGATCAATAATACACAAATTCCTCCTGAGAAACTGGAGGCATTTGCTAAACGCGTCAATGGTATGCCTCTGCTTGTTGATGCACCTCTCCAGGTGGAAGCTATGTATTTTGATCCTCATGCCTCTATCGAGGAACATTCAGCAGATCATCCTATCCTCTTCCTCGTCATTAGCGGCCAGGGAAGTGTGCGCATCGGTGGCCCCTCAGGCGAGATTTGCCAGATTCAAACTGGCGATGCTATCCTCTGGCCTGCTCACATTGACCATACTGTCTGGACAGATAACGATTCACTCCATGCAATTGTTATCAATACTTTCTCTGCACATGAGCATGGAACTGATGAGAATACTAGTGGAGAAGATGATACAGAGTGACAAGGGCAATAATAAGCAGGACAACAACAGCTAGCTGAAGGAGCACATACGTGCTTCTGGCAAGCTGTTTTTTCTGAGATGGATTAGAGGTATCTTCTGGATAGCTACGAAGACCTCTTTTTTGTTTTCCTTCCTGGAGCCGAATATCCGACTGTGTCCCAAACTGCCCCGAGTAAGGTGTTGGGGTGGTGGCATTATCATCTTTCCCTTTTAAACGGTTTTTTCTTTCTTATTAAGAAGAAGCGTACTTGGTCTTGTAGTCATTGTCAAGCAAAAAACACAATTTGGAAGGCGGGATCAGGAAAAGAGATACCATTTACACTCCTGAGAGAGCCTTCTGAATGGAGTGGTGGTGTTCCTGTTGCGAACTCAGCACCTCGGCGAGGGTCTGGACGATCTCTGGATCGAACTGCGTTCCCGCACCACGCTTCACCTCCGCCAGGGCTTCTTCCGCAGAACAACTGTCGTGATAGGGAAATGTCCTCTGCATAAAGCAATAGGCTTCCGCTACCGCAATGATGCGTGCTGCTAGTGGAATATCCTCCTGTGCCAATTGATCAGGAGTGCCCTGACCATCCCATCGTTCATGATGATGACGTACTGCTGGGATGATGTCTTCCAGGAAGGGACTGCCTTGCAGAATCTGGGCACCCAACTCGGCATGTTCTTGTAGCAGCGTGTACTCCTGAGTGGAGAGTTGGTCGACCTTCTGTAGGAGCGCATCGGGGATCGCCACTTTCCCGATATCGTGCAGCAAGGCGGCTATCCCAATTCTGGAAACCTCTTTGGGATCTTGCCCTCTTCTCTGGGCAATAGCCATCGCCAACTCGCTCACGGCATGGGCATGCGCGCTCAGACCTGCGTCACGTCGTTCCAGCAAAGAAAGCAGTGAATTGATCATGCGCTCGGTATAGGTTTCTCGCAGTCGCTCTGGAGTGACCCCTTCTCGCAGAGCCGCCTCATGCTGTTCTTCCTCGTGCAGAAGAGCCATCAAGCTCACATCTTCCCCCATCCGTCGGGCTTCCTCTGCGGTGCGAACTTGATTGCGTCCCAGACGCTTGGCGAGATACATTGCTTCATCGGCTTGCGACAACAACGTCTGCTCACATTCTCCATCACTGGGATAAGTCGAGAGACCAATGCTGATCGTGGCGGCCAGCCCTCCCTCAACCTCTGCGCTGGCAACAGGTCCGGCTGCCACTGCAGCACGGATGCGTTCGGCAATGCTGCGGGCTTCCTCCGCATTGGCTTCTGGCAGCAGGATCACAAATTCCTCGCCACCAAAGCGTCCGATGGTATCTTCCCCGCGTAAGACGCTGCTTACTCTCTCTCCGATCTGCCGTAAGACCGCGTCGCCTGTTGCATGACCGTGGGTATCATTGACACGTTTAAATCGGTCGGCATCGAAAAAGAGGAGTGACAGCGAACGGTGGTAGCGGCTCGCCCGCTCCAGTTCCTTGTGGAGTTGCTCCATCACCGCCCGATGGTTGGGGAGACCCGTTAACCCATCGGTAAGTGCTTGCTTCTGAATGGTGGCATAGGCGATTGCGAGTTCGGTATGCGTTGCCGTCAGACTCTCATGGGCGATTGTCGTTTCATGATAAGCAAGAGCCAGCCGTTTCCCTGTGAAGCGAATCTGCCCTGTGGCAAGCCCTACAATGGGGAATCCGAGAACTATTGAGAAGAGGGTTGCCCCGTCTATCTGAATCACCCAGGCAATACCATGTACGTTGAGGGAGATAAGGAAAATGCTAACGAGAGTGAGGAGGCAGGCGATGATGGCTCCTATGCGAGCACGCAACCACGCAGCCGCCATAATAGCCAGAGTGCATAGAACAAGAAGTGGTCCCAGGGACTGAAGCGTGGTGCCAGGTTTTTCAAGAAAAAGAAAGGGGAGCAAGGAGAGCGCTATCAGCAGAATGATAATCCCCCAGGTCATCATGGAATTGTTGCTTAGAGTGTGTATTGCTCTTTGGATGCGTGAGCGTAATGTACGGGTAGATACCTCTACTGGTTGCATGGTTTTCGCCTTTCTGGTAAGGACCATATGAAAAGAATGACTTCATAGGTCTTACTATCGGCGAAGAGCGTACACTTAGTAGAGGGAAATGGGTTTGCCTTTGGAATTCAGTGTAAGAGTTGTCCTTGAACCGGGCAAGAAAAGCAAGGGAGGAAAGAGTATTTAGAAATTTTTTGCTGCTTATTCATAATATTCTGGCGCTTTTTTGAGCGTCTTCCATTGCTGACCATCATGACCGAAGACAACCAGGGCTACCTTTTCCTGCTCAACTCTCTTCAGGAGTTTCCGGGTGCTGGCGCGTAACTGCTCTTCGTTATCCTCGTTCGGCCACATCCGCCGCTCTGGAGTGAAAGCTCGTTGCATCATGACCGCATCAATAGCTAGCAGCACTGGACCTGTCTGGGGCAGTCGTACCAGTACCGATTGATGGCTTGGTGCATGTCCACTTGTCTCGATCAGCTCTAATCCCGGCAGAATTTCACTATCTCCATCTATCAGCCGATACTGAAGCCCTGCGTAATCCCAGTGAGCGCGTGCACCTGCATAACGCGGATGCCCACTCTTTGCCAGTTCATAATGTTTCCTCTGAACAACAAATTCTGCTGTCGTAAATGCATCATGATAGCCCGCATGATCTACATCGAAATGACTACAAATTACCATCTTAATATCATCAGTCTGTAAACCTAGCTCCATGAGATGCTCAAGCACATTTTTCTTATTCTCAGATTCCGGTGCTCCAGGGGTTGGCGGCAAATCTCCAGGTAACCCACTATCAATCAGGACATACTTCTTAGAGCCAAACTCAACAAGATAGCAACCCGAAACCATCTCCAGCGTTCTCCCCGCTCCTACAGGTACCGTCGAGGTTGACAATTGCAAAAGATAAAGTCTTCGAGGCCCAAACGTATCTGTCATTGCTTTTCTCTCCTAAATTACTTAGGATACTAACTTAATAATAAACAAAAAAAGAAACGGCATACACTTCATTCAGACTCAAAATTCTGGAGCGCACGCGTAAGCAGCCGCAGCAGAAAAGCTTGTTCATCAGCCGTGAAACCTTCCAGAGCGCGACTGTTAATCTCTTCCGCCATATGCTTTACCACCGGTTCAAGCGCTCGCCCCTGTTCAGTCAGAAAGACGCGTTGTATCCGCTTATCTACGGGATCAATTTTACGCTCTACCAATCCAGCTCGAACCATTCGCTGAAGCAAGCCAGAAACCGTGGCTCCCTCCAGGCTCATCCGTTCTTGCAGTTCTACCTGCGATCTCCCTTCTCGTTCCCAGAGCTGCCGCAACAACCCCCACTGAGCCAGTGTGATATTATGTACCCTTAAACGTCGATCTAGCTCAACAGCCATAATATGCGTCAGCTTTTTGACAAGAGATCCCACATTATCCATCTCTAGTACACCGATAACTTTCTTTAATTGCTTCGTATACTAACAATACTTGATCTCTTCCCTTTCTGTCAAGATGGAATGATCTAAAAACAGGCAACCCTGTTTTTACCTGTACTTTTCAGGTATGTGAGAATTGAAGAAAGCATTCTGGAGCAATAACTTCCAGAAGATATTTACTCAAGACCTGGGGTATGTATTGTTGCACTCGTAGTTTGCGCTAGCGCAAGCCTCCTCAACGGGCCAGAACAGCGGGTTCGGCTGGTATACTTTATAAGAAAGACAGTGCTCTGCGGGGAGCACTGAAAAAACGCAACAAATGGATCTCTTTTGTTTTCTCCCAAAGAGGTCACTCAATTGAACGGGGCAAAACAGACGATAAGCCAGAAAATGGGTTTATGATAGGTGCTTTTCCGCGCTCGTTGAGGCAGTTCGGAGTTCGTGGGTTGTCTGCTCTAAGACCACCATCAGGCGATTCAGCGTCGGCGTGGCGAGGGGTGAGGAGCGCAGTTGCGCCATGATCTCCCGTGCCATCTGATGTGTCTCTTCAACGTCGTCACCGAGATGAATGTCGATCCCAAGCCCGGCAAGACGCGTGCGCAGCAGAGATTGTATGAGGATGACGGTGAGCCAGCGAGGGAACCAGAGAAAGAGCACGGTCATATAGAAGGGCGTCGGAGGCGTGCCCAGCGCTCGCAGGGCCAGCAGCCCTTCACGAATGGCCTGCACCAGTATCACAACATTGCGGCGCGACCGCGCAAATTGTGCGCTCTTTCTCCCCGTCATCGGGATGGATGCGATGATGCCTATATCCATGATCGCGTGGGTTTTCAGCCACGCGTTGCATGTCGGGACTCAGCTTCGACGGTGAAGCCTGCCTGTTTGAAAATAGCCGCGAGCTGGCGCAGGCGCGGCGTTATACGGCCATCAGCTTCGCCCAGCATCGTCGGCACCTGGCGAAGGGCCATATAATGCACGACATCTCCTTTGCGTACGCCACCAACGGCTGGAAAACCAGGAACCACGCGCTGCGGATCAAGCTGCTCAAATTGCTGCATGCCAGCCGGATTGTTAAGCAGAAACAGCAGCGTGGGAACCTGACGATTGGCGGCAAGGATCGGCAAGACGGAATGAAGTTGGTCGAGCCGTACGGTTACAAGGACAACATCATACCTATCGGTTGGAGCCAGTTGTTCAACGACGGAAACCTGGGTTGTCGTCCTTCGTCCGGTCGATGTATCCTCAAGTTGAATACCATGTGTGCGCAACGACACCGCCCGTTGCCCTCGCGCCAGCAGCGATACGTTCTGTCCCGCCTCCTTAAGTCTGGCGGCATAGACACTGCCAACAACACCTGCCCCATAGACCAGAATATCCATAGTGCTTTCTCTCTTCATTTTTTAGCTTAAGATCGTTCCTCAAAAGCGGCGCAAAGCCAACGCGCCGTTGCAAAAGAAGCGTAACCGATGGTACAATGAGCGTCAATCAACAATGGAACGGAATGTGTTGCCTATGCAACATGGGAGAGGAAAGTGATGCAAAAGCTCGATGACGCCCCAGATCTGAGGGTTCGTCGCACGCGCAAACTGCTCACGCAAGCGTTGATCGAGGGGACTGTGGAGAAAGGGTTTGCGGCCCTCACCGTGCGTGATATTACCGAGCGTGCCATGGTGAACCGCTCGACGTTTTATCGCCACTACCTTGATAAATACGATCTGCTCGAACAGCATCTCAATGAGATATACGACGTGGTAGAGGAGGGAGGGATCATAGGGGAGGGTCGTCCTGAAGGACTCATCGATGAAGGAATCATCGAGCTATTCAAGCAGATTCAACAGTTTCCCGACTTTTACCGCGTGATGCTGGGTGCGCAGGCGGACGCCTTTTTGAGCCAGCGCTTTCGCCAACAGACGCAGCAGCGTGTTCTTGCGTACTTCCATCAGACGTTCCCCGAAGCCGCATCTGATCCCGATACACCGCCGCTCGACCTGAAGTTCACCACGGTTGCCTCGGCTGGATGTAGCGCGCTCGGCTGGTGGCTGGAGCAGGAGCGGCCCTCTACGCCTGAACAGTTTGCCCACTGGCTGCGACAGCTGAGCTATGATATCTCGATCTCTACGCTCAAGCCGAAAAATGAGATCCCTTGCTTTCAAATGGCGCTTCAGTGAGTTGTACAAAGAGATGAAGAAAAGCAAGGGATCGATGATGCCTTGATCCAATCCTACCCAGGTCATGAAAGTCGTCAATCCCTTGAGGTCTATTCTCGACTCTCACTGACTGAGGCGCAACATGAATATGACCAGGTTATGGGACACTTCTCTATTCAATAAGAGATGGAGTGCTACGTAGGACACCTCGCCGTATGATGCTTGAAAGGGGTGCGCACTCAAATTGGGCAAAAAAGTTGGTGTCATCGCCGAGGTTGAGAGAGGGCCTCTTACCTTTTCTGGGAATGGGTGCTGACTGTAGGGAGAGAAGAGCAAGATCGGAGAAGTTTTTTCGTGCTCTCATACTATACTGTGAAAGCTAGCAACGTTCGTCATGTGGAGCCGAACAGAGAAGAAACGCTGCATCCGCTTTGTCGCGGACACATGAACACGAGATCGGCGAGGAGAGAGCCTTTCGGCATCGCCTTTCTCCCATCACCCAACACTTGAGAAGGAGTGCTTTTCATGAGAAAAATAATTGTCCAAGAATTCATTACCCTAGACGGAGTCATGCAAGCACCTGGCGGACCTGAGGAAGATAAGTCAAGTGACTTCAAATATGGTGGCTGGACTGCGCCGTATTTTGCCGAAGCTGACGAAGCGGCTGGTGAATTCATGCAAAAATGGATGGAATTTACAGACATTCTTTTAGGTCGAAAAACATTTGAGATTTTTGCTGCCTACTGGCCCGAACATGCAGAGATGTGGCCAGGCATTAACGATGTCACCAAATACGTCGTAAGCACTACTATGGACGAGTCAGACACGGCCAAGTCAGATTGGAAAAACTCAGTTTTGCTTAAAAACGTTGATGACGTCAGAAAGCTCAAGAATTTCAGAAGGCTCTCCTATCAAAGTCCATGGCAGCGGTAACCTGGCCCAGACACTATTCAAGAACGACCTAGTCGATGAGCTGTGTCTCATGACTCTCCCTATCACACTCGGCACGGGTAAGCGTTTGTTTGGTGAGTGGAACATTCCTGCTGCCTTCAAACTAACAGACAGCTTAGTTACGTCAAACGGTGTCATCTTCGCCTATTACGAGTGAGTAGGAGAAGTCAAGACAGGTACTGTCGGGGCTTAAGGCGGCTAACCTGTAAATACGATGATTAAGTGGTGGCAAAATCGGACAATTATGTGAGGTAAAGCAAGAATTCGGCTGCACGAATGCGACTACAATGGCTTGTGGAGAGCTTTGAGCGGTAAGGCTGGAAGTAAGTGAAGGCGCCACTACTTCAGATGATTGTCCGATTTTGCCACCACTCAATCATCGTATTTACACTTAACTATCAAGATACACGAACAGAATTGAGTCAGGATGCGAAAAGAAATGGTTCAAACGACAATCTCTGCATCAGATTAATCAGCGCGACAAACGAAGAGATAGCGTTTGAAGAGCTCCTGGATAAGATCATCGAGTTGCTCTATATTTTGCCCGGCTCCATTTGGGTTTGTCCCAGGTGGAACTGTTTCAGACAACTGGCCCTGAGTAGATATGGGGGTCTACGGTGCAGTGGAACAGAAAAGTGGTTTAGGGAATAGCGGCAAAACGGGTATATGAGGGCCACCTTTTAACCCACCAGTAATAATGGAGAGGATTGGATGATTGTGACAGAAAGTTGGAATAGGAATTGAAAGCCTAAAAGAGCTACGTTTCTTTTGACCAAAAGATTAAAAAAGCTCTTGTTGAGAATGCGGTTGGTACTAAAAAGGTCAGCCTCTGATGAACGATAATATAAATGGCGCTCTGGGAAAAGAGGGATGAGTCGAAGTTCCAGGTTCATTTGTCAGCGACTCCTGATTTGTGAAAGGTCTTGTGACACTCCCTCGTCAAGCTTTTCATCATGGCTCTACCGCTTTCTCTTGCGTTACTGGCCCTCTCAGGTTAAAGCTTGTGCAAGAGCTTCGTACATCTCACCGGCATGCTGATATCGTTCACTCTCTTTGTTGGCCAGGGAACGGTCAATCACCTCGGCCACGCTGGCTGGCATGTGGGGGTCACGTTGACGAAGCGGCACAATCTCACCCTGCAAGATCGCGATCAGCGGATCTTGTCCACGCGGGTGGAGGCGTGGATAGGCACCTGTCAGAATATTGTAACAGGTGGCCCCCATGGCCCAAACATCACTGACAGGCTGCACGCGTTTGAAATTGATTACCTGCTCGTAAGGCATAAAAGGAAAGGAGCCAGCAAAGCCACCCGTCGCCGTCATCCCACTCAGACCAGCTCGCTCAAAACTTTTGGCCAGGCCCAGGTCGGAAATCTTGGTGATCCACTGTCCTGCACTGCCACTGAGCAGAATATTCTGGGGTTTGAGATCACGGTGCACAAATCCCTGCTCATGCACATAGGCCAGTCCTTCCAGCGCTTGCAGAAGCATTGGCCTGGCTTCAGCGAGTGAGAGCCGACCTCCCCGTTGCTTCATCAGATCTGCAACGCTACCACCAGCACAATACTCCAGCAACACATAGAAGACGCTGCCCGCGACACCATCGCCGAGAAACTGCACAATATGCCGATGTCGCAGTGCGCGCGTGGTCTCGATTTCGCGTAGGAATTGCATGCGAGCATGATCATTCACACGCACTTTGGAGAGCATAACCTTCACCGCGACCTGCTCTCCCGTCTGCTTCTGCCGCGCCAGGTAGACCGCTCCCATCCCGCCAGCTCCGAGGAGCGTTCCCACATCGTAGTCAGCGATATGCGCGCTCGGCTGTGGCTTGTGAGCAAGCGCCGCGACCAACAACGCCAGGGGATCTTGCTCAACCGCGACATGCTGCTGTCGGCATGGTTGACAGACAGATGCTTGCTGGTGCGCTGATCCTGACTCAGCGGAGAGAGCATTGCCGCAGCGCTGACAATAGACCGCTGCTGATGGTACCACTTCCATTTCCGCCTCCACCCGCACCCGGAAGACGGTCTTGCCCACGGTAATCTCGTCTCCATCGCGCAGATCGACCTGGGGATACTCTCGCATGGCCCCTTCTTCGGGGGTCTCGTGTCTCTCGCGTCCCCCATATTTCTGCTTATTGATGTAGGTGCCATGCAAACTCCCCAGATCGCGCAGGCGTGCATCGGGCGGGTTGATTTCCAGGAGACAGTGATGGCGTGAGACACGCTTATCATCTGGCAAGTAGACCTGGCAATTGGGCATACGACCACAGAGCAAGGTATCATGCTCGTCGAAGACAAACGTTTTCCCTGCCATCGGGCCAGCGGCGATGGTCAAAGTGAGCTTCCCTGTCATGTGTGCTTGATCCTTTCATTGTTTGCTCTCTGGAGATACGTTCTGTTGCATTGCGTTGCTGAGCTATCATCTGACGATGAAGGCTACTTTTTTCCGGGTAGTGATGGCCCTTGCCACTCTTTTGCCATCAGCTCAAGCTGCTTGCGCACGCCTTCTGGTCGCAGCCAGCCATAGCCGCTATATTGCAACTGGCTTATCAGTTTCTGAAAATCCTCCTCGTTC
>CAVZQK010000028.1:0-71277 GCA_963777355.1 uncultured Chloroflexia bacterium | reverse complement strand
TTCGTAGGTAGTTAGTTCGACCCGGTAGCCGTCAAGATCTAAGAGATAGAGCGAGTGAGCCATGCCATGATCCTCAAAACGGAACGGATGTGCTGTTCACTGAGCTCAACCTGCGCACGCTCGAAGCCAGTGCGATCAAGACGGAAGGCGAAATGGCGCATGCCTCCGACGCGATGAGCTGGTATCGACTGAGGATCCGGCGTCTGGGCGGGAAACAGGGCCAGACATGCATTCCCTGCGCACACAAAGACCGGACCAACCGCGCCATTTGCCTCCTCATATCGTCGCTCCATCCCGAAAACCCGTTGATACCAGTCCAGCGATTGTTGCTGGTTTTTTACGGTCAACGCGAACATGGTCAAGACCTGCAATAGAAAACATTATCTACTCCTTTTTCAAATGGAAAATGATCGTGTACATGGTGTGAGTACTCCCTCATGCCTTTCCAGAAGACCTTTTGATGAGCGTTTACGCAACCAACTCAGCACGAGCAATAGGTTTGTGCTCATGCCAGATCTGCACGGCACTCCAAGCAATCGCCAGCCCTTCAGCTGCATATCCGGCAACCTCGACCCACATCGGCACCATGAGATCGATGCCCAGAATCACGCCACCAATGAGAAAGAGCACCCCAACGGGCCAGGGTAAGAAGCGCTTCAGCAGGATCGTAATCCCCAGGAGTACATAGCCAATGATCCAGAGGAGAGACATCAGGAAAGGGGTATAGAGTGCGATCCCAAAGCTCTGGAGCAGAGGGCTGAAGGCCACCGCCTGAAAGAAGTCAGGCGAATGGAATTGGGTTTGCAGCGTGGGATCGAAGTGAGCAAAAAGAGGGTTAAAGAACCCATCGATAAACAGGAGCCCTGCATACGAGTATTGTCCAAGAAGAGCAAAAATCAGGCTAAGTGGTGCTATCCTACCCATGCGTTCATGATAATGCAGGTAGATGGCGATGAGCCCAAATCCTGCCGCAATGGTGCAGTAGGCTCCAATCATATGGGCACCCATATAGGCAGCGGCGCGCGGGTTGATCTCCACGGCGCGTCGTCCACCGTGGAGAAAGGCTTCATAGAAGGGCAGGAAAAGCGCCGGGAGAATACTGACGCCCGCAAGCATACGAGTCATGCTGGGAAAGCTCGCAAGTTGTGTGTTGTTCATATGAGTCCTTTTCTTTGTTTCAATAACGTCAGGCAAACAGGACGAATATATGACATATACTCTCTCCTTGAAAGGTCACAACGAGGGTCTCAATCTGTTTGTATCAGAATGAGGAGGGCATGGTCTTCATGCAAAAAACAAGCAAGGGATGTCTTCGCTTGCCATGCCTCCCTCTTCCTGATACAATGAAAATACAAGATAACGATGAAAGAAACAAGTACGCAAAATAATTTGAGGTAGTCTAGAAAATCATACTATTGAGAGGTGCAGGCCATATATCAGCAACAGAAAGCGGCGGTGTGCCCAGTCGAAGTGGCACTTTCGATCATTGGAGGCAAATGGAAATTACAGATTGTCTATTGTTTGCTGGACGGAATCAAACGCTTTGGAGAGCTTCGTCGGCTCATTCCTGGGGCAACCCAACAAATGCTTACCTTGCAACTGAGAGAACTAGAACAGGCAGGAGTACTCCACCGGCAGGTCTATGCCCAGGTCCCTCCGAAAGTCGAGTATTCGCTCACCGAGTTGGGTCGGAGCTTAGAGCCAATTGTCCACCAAATTCATAGCTGGGGAGCATGGTACTGCGAGCAAAACGACATCGCGTATTGGCAGATCAGCGAGCATGTGCAGGAGCATCTCCCTGCGTAAGATCAATAGAACTGGAGACCATAGACAAGTGTTGATTGATACAACAATACGCCTCTATCCAGGTAACACCCAGATAGAGGCCTGGACTATTCTTCTGACCAGAGGCCGAGGCGGTTGCCTTCGCTGTCAATGAATTGTGCCATGTAGCCCGGACTTATATCGCCAAGAGGCATCTTGGAAATGACCACTTTTCCTCCGGCGGCTTCCACCTTTGCCAGCGTAGCATTCAGATCTCCCTGGACTACGAGATAGACGCATACACCCTGGCCCTGACCGGGGGCATAATTCTTGTGCTGGACCAGTGCGCCGCCAGCATAGCCCGGCTCCATTGGAAGGAAGGAATAAAGCACCTCGCCGAAGGTTTCCTGATGCAGATCTGGTCCTTCTTTACCCAGGATGGTGCGGTAAAAGGTTTTCGCGCGTTCCATGTCAGTTGTAGGTATCTCAACCCAATTGAAGAGGTTTGGCATAAGTTATTGTCCTTTCCTAAATGTAGTTTCTTTTATCAGAAAAAGAAGAGCTGATGTACTGATAGAACAAGTTTAGCAGAGAGATGGGATGAAAACTTCTCGCATATTGCGCTTTAATCCACAGATTTGTTGTGGTCAATAACTAGTCAGCAGTGCAAGTGTCCAAGTTTGAAAGTGAGCTGGAATGGTAGAGGCTAGAGATGCTAGGCGGGCAAAATGAGATATGCTATAATACGATGAGAATTGTTGATACACTAGCATGAGGGAGAGGAATGGAGTCTCTCTCCATGTTCTCCGATTTATCGCCTACGGATTGGCTCTTGATCTTCTGGGACATCGTACCTTTATTCGCAGCACCACGGGAGGATGGTATGGGTCATGTACACCTTTTGGTCCTGTTCCCCTGAACTTGTTTGCTGGCACATAGGCTTTTTTCCGCGCCCACTTCTGGCAGAGATTCAGGGGCTCTCTTCTCACTGTATGAATATACGTAGCAAGGAAGGATAAAGAGTATGTCCACGCGTTCTTATGGACCAGGTATTCCAGCTGATATTCTAGCTCTTTCGCAGGAGCGTGATCTGCTCCGACGACGCGGTCAGTATGACCGGGCCGACGAGTTGAAGAAACGGATTGAGAAGGCTGGCTACCTGGTGAAAGATAATCCTCACGGCGCTCACCTGGTCATTCTTCCCAGTATCGAGGTTGATCAGATGGTTTATCGTACGGCACGCGAGTTTCCCTCGCTGCTCCATGCGCCTGATACCTGCACTTTCTCAGTGAATATTCTCGCTCGCAATAATCAGGACGAGGTTCGTCGCTGCATTGAGAGCGTTCTACATTTTGCCGATTCCCATGAACTCGAAATCATTCTGGTCGATAATGCTTCACGAGATGGCACCGAGCTCTGGCTTGAGTCGCTCAAAACACAGGATGAGCGCATTCATGTGCTACGGGCAACACGCATGATGGGGGTCGCGGAGGCACGCAATCTCGGCTTGCAGATGAGCCGTGGACAGTATATTCTTCTGCTGGACAGCAATGTTGAGCTCACAGGAGATATATTTACCCCCCTGGCTCAGACACTGGCAAGCGAAGAAGTCGGACTAACGGGTCCAAGCGGTCTACTGACAGACGATCTCCGGCACTTTGAGGAGTGTGAGCAGGTTGAGGTTGAGGCTATTGCGGGTTTCTGCCTGGCATTCAAGCGAAGCCTGCTCATTGAGGCGGGACTGCTCGATGAGCGATTCCGTACTCCCCATTTCATGGATATCGACTTCAATTTTGCGCTACGCGAGCATGGAGTGCAGGCACGACGAACACTGAATCTGCCACTCATTCGCCACCTTGCTACAGGCGAAGAGGAGAACGAGGCGGAGCGAGGCCGCCAGCAGAAACGCAATTTCTATCGTTTCCTGGAGAAATGGGGAGATCGCGAAGATCTTTTGCTTGAGGCATAATCCTCTTCTCAGGTAGAGATAGATCAACCATTAAAGACAAAAGGGCCTGTAACCCTTTTGTCTTTAAGTTTTCAGAAGAATGTCTTTACGGGCGTGGTATCAGAAATACGGGATGTCTGGCACCCAATTTTTCTTTTGAACGTGGTATGATGGGAAACAAATCCGCCTCACTGTTCATTTTGCTACATTTGGAAAGGTAGTAATAGCTGTGCAAACGTATAAAAAACGCTCTGAGATTCCTGTAGAGCTAACCTGGGATCTTTCCAGCATTTTCTCTCAAGATGAGATATGGGAACGTGACTTTCAAGCACTTCAGAGCCGTTTACCCGAACTCGAAAAACTGAAGGACACGCTCTCCCAGAGCGGCGAGGCTTTTTTGAGTGTGTTGAGAAAACGAGATGAGCTGTTTGAGCAGCTTGAGCAGCTCTATGTGTATGCCTCAATGCATAAAGATGAGGATACGACGAATAGCAAGTATCTGGGTATGGCAGATCGTGCAATGCAGTTGCTCGTCCGTGCCTCGACAGTAGCAGCCTATATTGAGCCGGAGATTCTGGCCCTGCCACAAGCAAAGCTCGATCAATTTCTGCTCGATACACCCGAATTGGATCTGTATAAGCAACAACTGGATGATTTGAGTCGCAAGCGCCCCCATATTCGCTCGGCTGAAGTTGAAGCGGTCCTGGCAGCAGCAGGCGAGATTACCGATGCGCCAGATAGCATCTTTACGATGATCGATAATGCCGATCTGAAGCTGCCGCCCATCAAAAATGAGCAGGGAGAAGAGGTCGAGCTCACCCAGGGGAATTACCTTAACTATATTCGCAGCACTGACCGGCGCGTACGCAAGGATGCCTTTGAGGCCCTGCATATGGCATTTTTGAAGCAGCGCAATACGCTGGCCGCGACGCTGGGAGCACAGGTAAAAGCGGATATCTTTTATACACGGCAACATAACTACGCAACGGCCCGCGAACGGGCACTCGCGCGTTATAACATTCCAATTAGTGTTTACGACAATCTGATAGAGACGGTGAGTGAGCAGATTCCATTACTCAATCGTTATATGAAGTTGCGCAAACGGATACTCCAGCTTGATGACCTGCACCTGTATGATCTCTACGTGCCGATTGTCAAAGAGACAACCGACGAGATTAGCTATGAGCAAGCCAACGAGACCGTTGTTGCGGCCCTGGCTCCACTGGGTACAAATTATGTAGAAACATTGAAGCAGGCATTTACCCAGCGCTGGATCGATGTGTATGAGACACCAGGGAAACGAGGCGGGGCCTATAGTGGTGGCGCATATGGGACACGTCCCTATGTTCTCCTGAATTTCCAGAATAAGCGCGACAGCATGTATACCCTGGCTCATGAGCTCGGCCATTCCATGCATTCATTTTATACGCGGAGCAATCAACCCTATCAGTATGGAGACTATACCATCTTCGTCGCGGAAGTGGCATCAACGTTGAATGAGGGTCTACTCACTGAATACCTCTTGAAAAATACGACGAATAAAGAAGTTCGTCTGGCTATTCTCAATCATTCATTAGAAGATATTCGTGGCACGCTTTTCCGGCAGACAATGTTTGCAGAATTTGAGCAGCAAATTCACCATCTGGCAGAGCAGGGCGAATCATTGACTGCGGACTCGCTTTCAGAGCTGTACAGCGCTCTGAATAAAAAATATTATGGCGAGGAGACGATTATTGATGAGTTGATTGGGATTGAGTGGGCACGCATCCCTCATTTCTATTACAATTTCTACGTCTATCAGTATGCCACCGGCATTTCTGCGGCTTCGGCGCTTGTGCAGCAGATTCTGCACGAGGGGCAGCCGGCGGTTGAGCGCTATCTGAAGTTCTTAAGCTCAGGCTCTTCAGATTATAGTATTAACCTGTTGAAGAAAGCGGGCGTTGACATGACCTCGCCGGAGCCGGTGCGCCAGGCATTCCAGCTTTTTGAGTCCCATCTTTCGCAGATGGAAGAGCTACTGATGAGTTAGGTTGAGTTAAAAACAGACGAGAGACGGACCGGGATGAAACCTGGTCCGCCTTTGTTTTCAGATTTTAGCTCCGTTGAGACGGATTGCTATGTTATCTTAAATTCGGCCAATATAGGATAATGATCACTTGGATAGAGTGGGGGCCTGGCATCACGAATGATTTCGCAGGAAGTGGGTTGTAGCATCTCTGTTGTGTGTCGAAAGAGAATCCAGTCGAAACGCATGGAACCCTCTCGCTTTGCCCCTGAAGAGGAGGCCTTTGTCCATCCATAGGAATGAACCGTATTCGAGTATTCCCTATCTCCTTTGTCGGTTTGTGCGTACTCCCTATCCATATGATTTGTGGCACGATAGATATCCAGAAACCCTTGTTCCTGAAGAAAGCGATAGACCGCTGTATCAGGATTACAATTGAAGTCTCCTGTCATAATGAGAGGGATATCGCTTTTTCTAAACAACTCTAGTCGTTGAAGAATAAGTCTGGCCCCTTCTCTACGTGCTCTTTCAATGCGATGATCCAAATGGGTATTGATATGAAGGAGCTCCCTTCTTGTACCAACAACTTGGAATTGTACCCACTGAGCCGTTCGCATCTCTGCTGTATCCCAACCAGGAGAGGCGACATCTGGTGTTGCACTGAGCCAGATGCCTGATGCATTCAGGCATGTCAGCCGTGAAGGTTTCCAGAAAATAGCATTGTAGCCATAGGGCTCCTGATCGCCTATGTGAGGGCTCAGATAGTATTCAGTACTCGATTAATTGCTTCTGGTATACCTCAATATTTTCTGCTTCGACTTCTTGAAAACCGATCAGATCAGGGGTAACGCGTTGTATTGTCTCGACATTAAACGATGTACGTTGTCTCCACATATAAGATCCATGAATATTAAAAGTCATTACACGAAGAGTAAACAAAACATTTCCCTCCTTATTGATGTGTCTCACAGAGAGTAAAAGGTACCATCCTTTACGCTGTAGCCGTCGCTTTTATAGCCTACAGATAAGTGATGATGTTGGTACTTATCTCTTGTAGAGAAGCATACATTATATCTACATTTCGAGATCATCAAAGGGCAAACAACGTCAAAACTGAAGGTTGTTGTATCCATTTGGTCCCTCTCAGGAGTATTTATAAAGGGAACGCAAACATCGTTTTACCCCTATCCATTTCGGAAATGTTGTTACCAATGAAGAACTTTTTTGATAAAAGTGCTCGCACCGTCAGCGCTTTAGTTTCGCTTTGATAATGATCGGCGAGGCAGAAAGAGACGTTTGTGGCGAGAGACATGCGATAAGGAGAAATGAAATGACAGACGAGACAACGAATAAAGATCTCGGTACCCAGGGTCAGGAAGATACGCTAAAAGGCAAACTGAATCAGGCCGCAGGCAAGGTGCAGAGCAAGACTGGCGAAGTGTTAGGAAATGATGAGATGAAGGCCAGGGGCGATGCAAAACAGGCTGGCGGGAAAGTACAATCGGCATTTGGTCAGGGTGAGCAAAAGGTTGATAATGCCCTTAACCCTGATAAGGTTGACGATACGAAGACAGTCTAGGTTAAGATCTCAAAGAGAAAAGAGTGGGCGGGTTGTTTATGCCGCACCCACTCTTTTTTTTGCTCTTTTTAGGAAGGTATCTCCCAGTGACGACCATCTTTCTCTATTAATTCATTGGCGGCTTCTGGTCCCCACGAACCAGCCTGATAAGGATAGACAGTATCAGGCGGCAACTGTTTCCAGGTCTCAGTGATACGATCGATAATACGCCAGGAAGCTTCAATCTCATCACGGCGAATAAAGAGGGTTGAATCACCAGTGATACAGTCGGCAATCAAGCGCTCATAGGCATCGGGCAGATTCGATACCAAAGGAAGTACTATAGTTAAAGGTCATATCGACGGAGCTAAGATGACGAGAAGCGCCAGGGACCTTCGCACCAAAGCGTATGGAGATGCTCTCTTCGGGCTGAATGCCCAGGACCAGACGATTTGGGGTCAGACCTTTAGTATCTTCAGGCTTATAGAGCATATGAGGGACGCGCTTGAACTGAATAGTGACTTCCGTATTGCGCACGGGAAGATGCTTACCAGTGCGGATATAAAAGGGGACATCCGCCCAACGCCAATTCTCGATGAACAGCTTGAGCGCGACATAGGTCTCCGTCGTCGAGTTGGGATTAACACCTTTCTCGTCTTTATAACCAACAACCTGCTCGCCATCCACGACTCCGGCAGTATATTGTCCACGCACCACGCGCTCAGCGACCTGTTCAGGCGTCATCAAGGGAATAGAGTGCAGCACTTTTACTTTTTCGTCGCGGATAGCGTCGGCATCATACTCAACGGGAGCTTCCATGCCAACGAGGCAGAGGATCTGCATCACGTGATTCTGAATAATATCGCGAATGGCACCGGAGCTTTCATAAAACTCGGCACGGGTACCAATGCCCAGACTCTCCGCGACGACAATCTCAACATGATCGATATATTTCTGATTCCAGAGCGGCTCGAAGATACCGTTAGCGAAACGAAAAGCGAGGATATTCTGGACAGTCTCTTTGCCCATATAGTGGTCGATGCGGAAGATCTGGTCTTCTTTAAAGGCCTTCCCCAGATCGCTATTGAGCACTTGCGCGGAGGCTAGATCGTGTCCGAAGGGCTTCTCGATGATGATACGTGTCCAGTTTTTTTCGCTCACAGGTTTACTTAAGCCAGATTCGCCCAATTGGGCAATTACATTGGCATCAGTATCAGGAGGAGTAGCCATATAGAAGAGGCGATTTCCGGCTGTGCCCTGTTCTTTGTCGAGACGATCCAGTAGCTCGCCAAGACGTTTAAAGCCAGAGGGATCGGTAAAATCGGACTGACAATAGAAGAGATGCTCGGCAAAACGCTTCTGAGCATCGCCATCCAACTTGTCATCTTCAGGCATATATTTATTCACCGACTCTAGAGCCAGGGCACGCCAGGAATCGTCGTTATAAGGACGGCGGGCAAAAGCAACAATACAAAATGGGTGTTCAAGGGGATGATCGTGAAAGAGGTGAGCCAGGGTGGGCAGTATCTTACGTTGGGTTAGATCGCCAGTAGCACCAAAGATGACAATTGTGCAAGGTGCAGGCTGATGACTATTCTGCCAGATCACATGAGGCTTCAACTTCTGTTCTTTCTGGGCTTCTTGTACCATAATAATCTCCTATTCGAGTATTTTCAGTTTCCTCTTTAGTATATACGTTTGGAGAGATAGGCATTGCTTCTTCTCCATCTACTTCTCGTATCAGACCAGTCAGATGGATACAGATAGATACGGATAGATACTAAAATATGCTACCACAAAGCAGACAGAAGCAAATAGGAAACAGCCGGGGTGTGATATGCAATGTACAAAAAATTTGAAATGGCACAAGAGCGCGTCTGACTGACGTTTCTCAGAATACTTGGTTCTGGCTCACTTTTCGTTTCAGTGGGCACCATGTGTAAATCACGGAATTATATGGTTCATACACACTTTTACATTGAAGAAGTCTTCATCGCCGACGCTGATCAGATGATTGGAGTCACATACGACTACTTTGCTCGCCGCTTCAGGTTTCTTTGCTGCTCAGGCACAGGTTTCCCCAATGCATAGGTAATAAGTTGGTTCCAGAACGGGATGGAGCTACTGACGAAGAGAAGACATCCAATGAAGGCACCCAATGCGATGATCAGTTGCACCTGCTCCAAATGCAGCACATCATAGAGTACCCATGCCAAGAAGCTGAGGATGGTGAGGATCACAACGAGCACACCGCGAGATCGATCCTGGGATGCCAGCAACGCATGAACCACCCTGTTCTCTTCGGTAAGACCACGGACTTGTACCTTTTGCAGGAACCACGCCGCGATGCCCACAAGATAGCACGCGGTGTAGGCAAGGAGCCATCCACGCACATTCCCATAGACGAAATGGGCCAGGAAGAGTTCAGCCGCGACGAAGGCAAAAGGAACGACCGAATCGAGCAAGCTCGGCAGCCAAACATAGGCCTGTACCAACATCAGATATTCGTTCCAGATATCGAGGATGACCAGGAATGTTGTTATCGTAAGCAGCCATGCCACCGCATTAAAGCCTGTATTGGTCGCTTCGACACGAACCACCAATGTTGAAAGAGCAACGCCTTGGATGATGCTTGCAAGCGTCAAATAGGCTGGAGCGAACTGGCTTTTCAGACGCTGGGCAACCTTGTCGGCCTCGGTGTCTTCCAGTCTGGTCTTGTTCATGATAAGCCTCCGATGGGTGCTATTGTCAGAATAATCATAGATCTCGGGTTCCTCTCAAGCCGCTTCTCAGCGCCGGTCATAGGACAGCATAGGATTCGATGATGAGGACAAAACCAGTGTCAAATCACAGGCTTGTTCACGACTGGTGAACAGACAATGCTCTTATCCAGTCTGACCATTTTCGGCATGATGAGTTCTGGAGCCTCTCGATGTGGATAATGTCCCAGATCATCCAGGATAACCACCTCAGCATCAGGTATCTGGTGCTGAAGCTTTGCCGCAGTCTTGCGTACTCCTTGCTCGTTTGTAAAGTCAGGATCTTTTGTACACAAGTACGCCAGTGTTGGAACGTTCATCTGTGCGAGACGCTCATCCAGGCGAGGAGCCACGATCATACCCGCGATACTTTTCATGCTCCCTGGCTGTTTGAGACTGGTACGCAAGCCTTCCAGGTAGTCTGGTTCTACTGGACGCGAGGGATAGAGGATCTTAAAGTAACTCGTCCAGATCGCCCGGCCTAGAACGGGAACGCGTAGCGAAGTAGCCAGCAGAACAGGTACCAGCATGTTTGACGGTGTATAGACCATCGGACTGATCAGTACCAATCCCACTACACGATCAGGATGTTCAAGTGCAAACAGGCCCGCCGAGGCTGCTGATATTGAACAACTCACCAGAAAGACACGCTCACTATGCTCAGCTTCCAGAATAGCCTCTATATCGGCGGAGAGAGCCTGGATGGTATAGGCTGCGAAATGTCCACGAGATTGCCCCATCCCGCGCAGGTCAGTGGTGATGACACGGTATCCAGCCTCTATGAGCCGGGGAGCAGAGCGCTCAAACTCGCGTCGCGTATCTCCCATACTTGGCAGGCAGAGCACAACAGGCCCCTGACCGGCAACCTCATAGGCCAGTGTTCCACGGGGAACTGCGATGGACTTTCCAGTGCTTTCAGTATTTTGCACCATGGTAGGTATTCCTTTCCTCTGCTTTAAAGTCCAAACGTTCGGACTTTCTCATAGGTAAAAAAAAGCATATACATTTACGCCGGAATAGGTACAGGTTTGCTAAAGAGGATGCCAAAGCAGGCTTGCAGGATGTGCTCTACTCTCGTTTCCTGATTTGCTGGGCCAAACGCCGCCTGGTCTATGATCGCCCGACTGATCATGCCGATCATCATACTGAACAGAGCATAGTCGGCAATCGGGCGCACCGGATACTCTCTACGCAGCTCTTGCAGAAGGTTGAGCAGGATAATATCCGAAGACTGTAAGCCTTCTTCTCCTACATAAGAAGGGGCTTTTCCCTGAATTAATATCTCCTGTTGCACGCGCAGAAAGCAAAAGGCATATTTCTGTCGATGGCTTACTCCCCAGGTAATAAAAGCCCTGGTGATAGCGACAAGTTTCTGTAAGGGTTCTGGATCAGTCATGGTATATGCCAGCATTACTGCGCGATCCCTTTCTACCAGGATATCTTGTAGAAGGGCTGATGCCACCTCCTGCTTGTTTTTGAAGTGTGTGTACAAGCTGGCCTTCGACTTAAATCCCACCGCCTGACGGATATCATCAATCGATGTGCCATCATATCCGCGTGTGCTGAAGAGTTGAAGGGCCGATTGTAAGATGAGAGTGCGGCTGTGTGAGCTATGCTTCTCGCTATCGGTTAAAACCATCGTTGGTCCTTCTTCCCTTTCATTCGAGTCCAAACGTTCGGACATTTTTAATATACAGAGAGGGAGAGCATTTGTCAAGGGTTTTTTATTCTGAGATCCACTCATAAATCAGGAGAGCAGGTGTAAATCTCAATAGTATTCGGTTCTTCCACACTCTTGATACTGTTGGTGAAAATGATCAGTTTTTCCTTCAAGAAATCTCTTTTCGTGCTCAGAATGGGAACGTTCCTTCTTAGATAAGCTCATCATTTACCAAGAGTGTGTAAGAACCATTTTATCTGAGAAACGTCACTGACAGTACTGGGCTTTAGCTCGCCGCAAGCCACCTTCTTCAGTGCGTGGTGAGGCGATCCTGGCTTGAGCCCTTGCTTCTAAAGCAATAACAGCAAGCCAGAGGATAAAAATGAGATTTTTCTTACCCTCTGGCTTGCTGTTGTTCTTACACCAGAAACAATTATGCGGACTTTTTCACCCTCTTTTTATGGGGCGCACTGAGATACATATGTTTTGCCGTGGACAAAGGTCCAGACAGCACAAGCGCGAGAATCACACAGATAACAATTGGAGCCGTCAAAGCAAAGCCAATTGACGAGGAAAGGTGATGCGTGAGATAGAGAAAAAGATATTGCGAAACGAGTAAGACGCAGACGATCACGAGCGTATTGATCGCCAGAGCAGCACGCCAGCGGATCATCAGGCGGGATTGCTGGCTTTTCAAACGCAGATCGGCCTGTTCACGCACGCTATTCTGCATACTCAGGAGAGATTGACGTTCATCTGCCAGTTGTTTGCGCTCCTGATCGAGGGCATCAACCATCTGCTGGACCTCGCGTTTAAGATACATGGCTTCAACCAGGTGCCCATCCTCTTCCTGAAGGACCTGAAGCTGGATAGTTTTTCTCACGCCCTGGAGTGCCTCTAGTGTGACATCGGGGATCAGTTCCACAGTATTTGCAGCTTCAAGAACAGTTTTACGGACTTCTTCCTGGACAGAGAGCTGAAACGAATGATAGAGCTCCTGATATCTTCTTTCTAGCTGTTTTTGTACCTCCTGCATACGATTGCGCTCATCGACGAGTTCACGGAGATGGACCTCATAGTTCTCAAGTTCTTGCAGGTGACCATCGTGGATAACCTCAACTTCTTGCTCATGCTGGTGCTGTAAACCAGTATACTCGGCAATCAGGCTACGCAGTTCGACACGCAGCTCGTCAACCTCCTGGCGCAAGCGGCGATTTTCTTCGCGCAACTGGGTTACCTGTCTAAAAGCGACACGAGAACCAGGATGTCTCAGCCGAAGTCTGGGTTAATGTCCCAGTCTGTCTGTGCGGCGTAACGGTATGTCGCCGCACACTTGTCTCATGTGGCCGTTGAGAGGGCGGCGCTTCCACATCTAGAGAGTCAACAACGGATGGTTTCTGCAATGCTTGAATTGATACTACATCTAATTCTTCCGTGGATTGGCCTACTTGCGTGGTATCATCTGGTGATAGCATGCATCGCTCCTCTAGTATTCATCCCACAAGCACAGGATGAGGATATGAACATACATATATGTATACTGTGCACATGCACTTCGTGCAATACGAACAATAGCTCTCCCTATAGCAATTATGCACAGAATAGCGTGAAGATGCAAGAGAATTTCAGGCAAATTCCCAAGTTTACATAAATTCTGTCATTGTTGAGATAAAAAGTCGCTGGGAGAGAGTAAAACCGGCAGATTTTCACTACTAATCTCAGTATGCTTGTCTGGAAAAGCGGGACCTAAAGCTTTTGCGAGAAAGGCACGTAACACATTACAATATTCTACCGGGTCCCCACCATAGGCACCACAATGGGTAGAAGAGTCCACAAAGTACGTCTCTAACGGAATATGGTTTACCTTTGCGGCGGCGGCGATGGTCTGCGCATGAGAGAAAGGAATCAAGGGATCTTGCCTGGCATGGATCAGCAAAATCGGGATACTGCGCTGATGTAATGGCGGGACACTCTCACCTTTATGTCGCCAGCGTTTAGCCAGAGTCGCAATACTTGCGACAAACATGCGGCGTTTCAGATGATCTTCGCGTGCACGCCAATGCTTAAAATTTGCCGGGGGATGAGCTACGAAGCCATAGCCAAAACGGAGGCGAAACAGAATCATACTTGTCACCAGAGTAATCCAGGCCAGGGCTGCATAGAAATGGGGATGGGGATGAAAGGCGGGCAGATGAGCGTTGCTCTCCTGCTCAAAGCGATAAGAGACGAGGCGACGCAAGATATCCTCTGAACGGGCGTACGGGCTATCGGCGATAATGGCAGCGATATCGGGATGGAGTGGAGTCATAAGCGAGACAGCCGCCCCCATCGAAAAGCCATAGAGGACGATAGAGCCAGTTTTTGTTTCTGGCTGGAGATGGGCGACTTCGACAGCGGCTTCGAGATCGTGTACCTCGGCATTCCCACCGCTTGTAGTAACGCTATCGCTATCGCCATGACCGCGAAAGTCAAAGAGCAAGACATTATAGCCATAGACATAATTGAGAGTGGCAACAGAGCGCAGATGTGAACGCGAGGTGCGATAGCCATGACAGAGAATTATCGTAGGTGCAGGTTCAGGCTGTGCCCAGAATTCGCCACTGAGCAAAGTACCATCACTGGCAGCAAACAGCAGAGGCCTTTGATACATAGCTTCAGGTTCAGCGAGGGGAAGAGGGACTTTCCAGTCGAAGATCGAAGTATCCAGAACGGCGTGAGGATGAGAAAACTCTTCTACAAATCTATTTGCGAGAAGCGCCAGGCCACTTGTGACTGTTAACCCTAGCAGTCCCCCACTTGTGGCCAAACCCAACACAGTCCAACGATGATGCGCTGCCATTGCTGCCTCCTTGATTCTTAAGCACACATCTTCTTGAGTGAAGGAATCAAAACCATATTCTGCTAGAGCAGAGGGAAATTTTCACCTTCTGCATAGAGCAAAATATCAGTGCAGTCTTCATTGATCGATGAGGAGCAGACCAGGCACCGCTTCTTCGTACAAACAAAGCAAGTAAAAATAGATTGTATCTATGATTATACCATGAAATACAGGAAAATTGCTTTTTTCTTTCCTGTGGCACAAACATCCGAGAAGAATTCCCTGGAAAGTCCAGGCCAGCAAAAAGGCAGGCCCATAAACAGAAGACTGCAAGATTAGCAGTGGCCTGGACTTTCCAGGGACACTTGTGGCAGACCTGGAGTTGTGTAGCCGGGGGCGCAACCGATCAGATCAGCGGCGATCTTCCCTGAGCTCATAACGCCGGGGAGTCCCGCGCCTGGATGGGTACCAGCGCCAACGAAGTAGAGATTGGCGATATCTTCACTTACGTTATGTGGTCGGAACCAGGCCGATTGTGTCAGAGTGGGTTCAACCGAAAAGGCGCTTCCGAGATAGCTATTCAGCGTATTCTGGAAATGCAAAGGATCAATAAAGTGTTCAGTGACAATATGTTTGGAGAGATCCGGGAGATAGTGTTCCTCTAGATAGTTCACGATAGAATCTCGATAAGGTTTTGCCATTGTGCGCCAATCGGTATCACCGCCGAGATGTGGGACAGGAGAAAGGACGTACCAGGCATCACAGCCCTCTGGAGCGAGCGAGGGATCAGTTGCGGTGGGACGATGCAGATAGAGAGAGAAGTCTTGCGCGAGATGTTTCTTCTTGAAAATATCGTTCAAGAGACCTTTATAGCGAGGTCCCATCAAGATCTCATGATGGGCGGACTGCTCGTATTTACGATCTGTACCAAAGTATAAGACAAATAAAGACATAGAATAGTGCAAGCTTTTGAGACGGCGATCAGTATTTGTACGGCGGAAACGTGCCGGAACCAGATTGAGATAGGTAAAAGCAACATCTGCATTACTCACGACAATGTCGGCGGGGAAAAAGGCGTTTTCGCTAGTGCGTATTCCTTCGGCCAGGCGAGAGCGCTCATCAATGACAATCTCCGCAACCTCGGTATCCAGAACCAACTTTCCCCCGATATCAGCAAAAAGTTGGGTCATAGCTCGTACAAGGGCACCTGTGCCACCCATCGCGTACCAGACGCCGAACTTACGCTCCAGGGTATGAATCAGGGCGTAGATCGCGGTACTTTGAAAAGGATTCCCGCCAATGAGAAGAGGGTGAAAGCTGAAGACCTGGCGCAGGCGTTCATCTTTGATATATTGATTGACAAAGCCTGCCACCGACTTCTGGGCCTGTAAGCGGATCAGATCGGGGACAACCTTGAGCATATCCATCACGTGTAAAAAGGGCGTATCAATCAACTCAAAGCCCTTCTCATAGATCTTTTCGCCCTCTTCAGCGAAACGGTTATAGCCTGCGACATCGTCCGGAGAAAGGGCCTCAATCTGGCGAATAATCGCCTCACGGTCTCCGTTATAGCGAAAGACGGTACCATCTTCAAAGCGGATAGAGTAATAGGGATCGATAGGGACAATCTTGACGTAATCTTCTGTCTTTTTGCCACAGAGAGCAAAGAGGTCATCGATAAGCCAGGGGGCAGTAATAATAGTGGGGCCGCCATCAAAGGTAAAACCATCTTGTTCGTAGACATAGGCGCGGCCCCCTGGCTTATCGCGCTTCTCGACGATGGTAACCTGGTGACCCTGAGCCTGAAGCCGGATGGCTGCCGAGAGGCCACCAAATCCACTACCAATAATACTAATATTCATCCTTGTCCGCCTTTATCACTAGCAACATTTCCTGATGCTTGCTGGTTCACGTTAGAATACCACCTTTTTCTCAACAGTGCGTCTATGTCGATACCTTATTGGAAGATAAGTGAGCGACATTTATCGAACGGCCCGTAAGACCCCGCGCTTTGAAGCCGGGGAGAGAAGGGCCTTCCTCTCTCGGTGGATTGGGTGGGGAATGATCGCCTTTTCTCCCAGAGTCCTTGTAGTACAAGACCAATTGGCTATTGCCTCTCTTCTCACACCGAGCTATCGTAGTATAGACGAGCTCTCAGTCTAAAAAGGGTAGGAAGCAGCAGTTTTCCTCATGTTCATAATAGACAAGAAACGTTATGCAGCAATTTTGTTGAGACGCTACGTTTATGGAGCAGAGGAAAATTGCTTTTTGCCTATTTAGAAAGAAAGAGTAACAAATGTCACAACAAGTCCCCCCTCAACAACCGAATCGTCCTCAGCCTGGTCCACTTCCCCAGACAGCGCAGGTGAGGTTGAATCAGATGCGTGGAGATGCAAACCATCATGGTCTCTTCACGAGCGATTTGAGCGTCAATGAGTTTTTACTAACTCGTGAGGCAGGTTTTGAGCCACTCGGCCTGGTTGTTGGAAGTTCAATTTACCATATTGGCTGGCAAGTCGGTAACTGGAATAAAAACCAGGAAATGACTGTGCTCTCGCAGGCAATGTATAATGCACGCGAACTGGCAATGGCACGGATGGTTGAGGAGGCAGTAATGCTAGGAGCAGATGGCATCATCGGTGTGCGTATCGAGATCAGCATGCAGAGATGGGAGGAGGAACTGGCAGAATTTGTGGCAATCGGGACGGCGATTCGCGCACGCAACGGCAAACCGTATCGCAATGCACTTGGCCTACCTTTTACATCTGTGCTCTCCGGGCAAGACTTTTGGACGCTGCTACGTGCAGGATATCTGCCAGCAGGCCTGGTGCTCGGCAATTGCGTCTATCATATTGCACATCAGGGGATGGGGCAGTGGTTTAAGCAGGTTGGACGCAATGCAGAGCTGCCAAATTACACCCAGGGCATCTACGAAGCACGAGAATTAGCAATGGGGCGGATGCAGAACGAAGCGATGGCCTTACAAGCCAGCGGAATAGTTGGAGTAACCGTTAGCCAGGGCAATTATATTTGGGAGGCACATGTTATCGAATTTTTCGCGATAGGGAACGCTGTCGTGCCACTTTCTGCCGAGCACACAGTACCAACACCATCGCTGACCCTCTCACTAAATAGTTAGTGCCAAAAAGCAGTCATCGATCCACGAAGGCAGAGACAAGCGCTGCTCATCCTACAAGATAGTGCGCACATCAAAAGAAATGCGCTGAGCGAGGCGAAATGCATAACAACTTTTTTTCGTGATAGTCTCTGAGTGAGTGTTTACAAGGCAATTTCAAATATTGTACACTATACACTAACTCAGAATGGCAACTTATGAAAAAGAGGGAATTGTTATGCATCGTCGCGCACCAAATTTTCACCCAGGATTGATGACTGATATGTACCATCCAGATGCAGCCTATATTTCATGGCGTACGGGGCGCAATGGGCTGACCACATTCGACCTGTACGCACGCAAAGCACCCTTTGGCGGTGCATATATGCTAGTAGCGGGGCTAGAGTCTGCGCTAGAGTTTGCGCAATCATTTCGATACACCAACGAGGAGCTACGCTTTCTGGCGCATATTCGTGACTATGATGCGGCATTCCTCGACGAACTGGCCCATCTGCGTTTTACAGGTGAAATTTCGGCCATGCCTGAAGGTTCTATTGCCTTTCCCAATGAACCGATCATCCGGGTGACAGCTCCCTTCCGCGAGGCCATACTACTGGAGGCAGGTCTGCTTCAGGCAATGGGTCTCTCCACGTTGATTGCAACAAAGGCTTCCCGTATTGTTTATGCAGCCGAGCAGGGGCGTGTGCGACGTGTTTCTGAGTTTGCGTTTAGAAGGGCACAAGAGCCGATGGCAGTGGCACGTGCGTCGTATATTGGTGGTTGTGCCAGCACCTCGCTCCTCAATGCCGCCTACGAATATCGTCTCCCCGCCACAGGCACAGTTCCCCACGCGCTAATAGAGCTCTTTGAGACCGAGGAAGAGGCATTTGAGGCGATTGCGGACGCGTACAATCGCTATACGCTTTTGCTGGATACGTATGATCCACGCGAGGCTATTCATACAGCGATAGGAGTAGCGTTGCGTTCCCAGGAAACGGTGGGGCACACGCTGGCAGCGGTGCGACTGGATAGCGGGGATATTGCGGCAGATAGCATCTATGTGCGTGAGCAGCTCGACAAGGCGGGCTTACAGGATGTGCGCATTCTCGCCAGTGGCGATCTGGATGAATGGAAGATTATGGAGCTATTGGAGAAGGGAGCGCAGATCGATTCATTCGGCATTGGAACCTCTCTCGGCTATGGTGCGGGCTCATCTGAGCAGAATATTTCAGGAGGGGCACTGGGGGCAGTCTACAAGGAAGTCTGGTACGTTGACGATACAGGAACCGAATATCCCAAGATAAAACTAGCGGGTGCAAAGAGCACGTGGCCGGGCAAGAAAGAGATTTATCGTCATCCCAACTGGGAAGAAGATATTATTCAGCTCTCACACGAACCTCGTCCCCAGGAGTACCATAAAGTGTTGCGTCCGGTTATGCGCAATGGAGAGATGATTCCAGGAAGTTTACCGCCGCTTTCCGAAGTACGCGAGTTAGCCCAGCAAAATCTGGTCTATCTGCCGAAACGCTATCGAGCATTGAACGTGGAGCAACCTTATCCTGTACGTATTAGCGAAGGATTACAAACCTTACGGAAACAGGCTGCACAGCTCATTGGACATGACGCAGAAGGATTTTAATCCTGTTTGCGTCTCCACGCTTTCGAGAGAAAAATCGGTGGCAGAGAAGTAATTTCTCTGCCACCTGTGGGAAGCTAATTACCAGAGAGCTTCTACTTGTGGTGAAGATCCTGGCTGAGGGCGACCTGAATTTGTTGACGGTGGCGGCGATACTCTTCCCCACCAGCGGCACCGTGGATACTGTCTCTATTAGCATAGAGAAGTTCAAGCAAGCCCATCGTTTCATCCGGGCTCATCTTGACACAAGTTCCGTTCTGGCTTCCTACCTTGTGGTAGTGCAGGGCAAGCTTGCCGTTCTCCATCCAGGCCTCGTAGCCTCCGACATGGACACGCTGACTGTCGTTCATGATGTGTAGTCTCCTCTGTTGTTGAAAGTACTCATAAACTTGCTTCTCTTCCTCCAACCAACACTGGCGGACATCTCATGATTGATCGCAGATAGACCCCTGCCGATACATCCCATGAGAGGAGAAGTTACATTGCGTCAAACCTTGAACTATTTTTCCTACGGCACTGTAGAGCCTTGCTTCATTGCAGGCATCCAAGAAGACGCATGTAATACTATAGCACGCTTTTTTCTGGATTACTACACATCGCGATCAGCAATTAGTCTATTTTTGGGATGTACCTATGCGTTAACGTCGTTCGTTAGAACACATAGGACGCTAATGAGAGAGGGAGGACGCTTGTTCATGGGAGAACAGAAAATCCAGGTCACCAATGCAGTGCAGCAGAGTACTTCATCTGCCGATTGCGAGGACGAAAAAGACATCCAGGCAGAAGAAGCGAATAGAGAGGGAAAGACACAGAAAGATCCTGTTATCTGGACGCCGGGTTTTATCGTGTTCTTCGCCCTGGTCTTTGCGCTTGGCTTATCAGTAGCCAGCATCATAACACAAGGCTGGCTCAATGGACTCTATCGAGGGGAAGTCGTGCTATTGGGCTATAATGTGCTTATAGCCGGACTATGGATCGCGCTGTTTCTGCGCACAAAAAGTTTCTGGCTGCGGCTGGCGGCAATATTTGGGTTTCTCTGGATCTTCTTTACAGGTAGCAACCTTCTGATCAGCTTATTTCAGCTTCCTTACAGTGAGAGCATTTTGCCTCATAGTAATGCAGCAGCGGCTATGGCACTGCTTGGAGCCTTCCTCTGTCTGTCGTTTAAAACAGCATCTACTGATTCCTGGGATCGTTGGTTCCTCTGGATTGCGCTCCTGGTCTTTGTTGGCGGTCTCCTGGCCGCGTATCTGTCTGGAGTGCGTGATCTTAGCGGACTAGAAAATATTCTTACAGGCGTTGCACTTTTCCTGTGTATCGCGGTATGGTGGTTGCGTCTATCATGCTGGCATTGGCAGCCACTGCCTGCTTTTTTGTTTGGGAGTGTGCCTCTTATTCAATTGCTTTTCATTCTCCCCCATCGTAGTGAGACAAACTTTTTTTATACGCAGGTAATGCTGCTGGCTTTGATTCTGGGAATCTTGCGAGTGATTCAGAAAGAGCGTCATCTGACATCTTTAACAAATTGAATGCCTCATCTCTGTTTAACAAAACACACATAAAATGTGAACCAGGATGTTGACCTATCCATCTTTCATCTCTATACTTGAACTAGCGAATTTCTAGCTGTGTTTAAGAACAAAGATATTTTCTTATTTCATAGATAATTTGGATAAAAGAGGCAAAACGCCATAGGTGAGGTGCAGGATGTCAATGTATGAGAGTCAGACGGGACGATTAGCTCCCCAGGCGCTACTTCAGAAGCGCTATATGATTGTGGGGCAGGCCGGAAAAGGCGGTATGGGGGCCGTCTATGAGGCAGTGGATACGCGTTCTGGGCAAAAACGCGTGGCAATTAAAGAGATGAGCCAGGGACATCTGAACAATCAGGAACTGCTGGCTGCAACAGCTCAATTTCAACAAGAGGCACATCTGCTGGGTTCGCTCTCGCACCCCAATCTGCCACGCATCTTTGATGCATTTAATGAACGTGGCCGCTCTTATCTGGTTATGGACTTTATTGATGGGAAGACACTCCATCAACTACTGCGTAAAAATCCGGGACAACCACTGCCGCTGGAGCAGGTGATTGATTATGCCTGCCAGCTTTGTCATGTTTTGAGCTATCTTCACCAACAGACCCCTCCAATCATTTTTCGCGATGTGAAACCGGGCAATGTGATGGTAACGAATCAGGGCCATGTCTTTTTGATCGATTTTGGCATTGCTCGCTTCTTTACAGAAGGAAAAGAGCAGGATACGATTCAGCTTGGCTCTCCTGGTTACGCAGCACCAGAGCAACATGGATCGGGCCAGACCAATCCTCGTTCGGATATCTATGGTCTGGGGGCCACGCTCCACTTTTGTCTTACAGGTCGTGATCCCTATCGTGCTCAGGATCATTTCACCTTTATTCCCATCAGGCAGATCAATCCTCAAGTTCCCATTGAAGTCGAGCGCTTGATTTAACGCATGGTAGCGATTGATGAACACCAGCGTCCGGCCAGCGCAGACGAAGTTCTTCAGGAGCTTCAGGCGCTCAGTAAACACGCCAATGACAACACGACGGCAATCCATCCAGATGCCAGTGCACCAACACTCTATCAACTGCCTCAGAATAATAGTTCTCATCTTCAACCTACAATATATCCAGGGCCTCTTCCTGGCTATCCTGGTGGGCTACACCAGGTAATGAGCAAAAATGCAGTAGCCCAACCTTCATTCTGGAGCATGAAATTTACCACAATCTTTCTCCTCACACTTCTCTTTAGTACTGGCATCAGTGCACTCATAATGAATGTGATTTATACGCCGAGATATTTTGGTTGGGCATGGCTGGCAGCAACCATCCTGGCCGGAAGTACTTGTGTGCTAGCTTTTGTCTCGTGCTTCCTGGTACGCCAGGGACTGGAGCGACTGTTATTGCTGCTCAGCGGACTTTTCACGCTCCTCTCAGGTGTCTGCTCACTCACACTCGCATTCCCTGATATTCAAGCCGTCTTCTCTTATAAGATTTCGCTTACCAATCTCGCCTTTCTCGCGCCGCTTAGTCTCACCCTTGCAGCGATTTGTATGCTTGGTTGGATATTTCGCTCTGGTCCCTGGAGTGCACGCATCTGCCAGCTTCTGTTTTCGGCCATCACGCTCGTCTGTACACTTTTTGCGGCAAACACCGTCAGTTCGACCAACTCACTGGGACAAGAAAGCTTTACCTGGTACTTACTTTTGCTTGGCGGAACAATTTCGCTCCTGCTCAGTACGCTCCTCACATCGCGTATGGGCGGCCTTGTACCTAAAACAGGGCCTGTCTCCGCCTAATATAGACGAAAGTGAAGCTTTCGCGATGGTAAGTAGTAGAGAGATTAGCGCGACATAAGACCGAGCATTGGTAAAAGGATAGTGAGCGAGGCCAGGGCATTATTGAGGAGATGGAGAAGAACACCGGGCCAGATTGAGCGTGTGCGCCAGCGCAAAAAGGCAAGGGCCAGGCCAATGAAGAAGAGGACGAAAAATGATCCCACATCGCCGTGGGCAACAGCAAAGATCAGGGCGCTGAAAACCATCGCAATCCCTAAAGACATGCCCTTGAGCAGACCCATAAAGACAAAGCTACGAAAAAACATCTCTTCGCAAATGGGTGCAATGAAGACGCTGATAAAGAGCACCGTATAAATTGTAATGGGGGCATGCTTGCTCATCTCATAATAGGTCTGATCGTTTGTGACCAGATGAAGATGAAAGGTTGTAATCAGATACTCATAGATATAGTTGATGAGAATAACGCCGACAAACAAAAGCGCGACCCATGCCAGCGACTTCCAGGTTTGAAAACGGCGAAAACCTAGAATGGCCAGAGCAGCACGTATATGCTGGAGAATAGCACCAGATGGACGGCTAGCGAAGTAAAGAGGGCCAACCAGGAAGACACTCTGGACCAGGGAAGTAAGAAAAAATGTCACGACGGCATTTGCAGCATCCAGAGAGGGTGGAAGAGTGGGGATATTCTGAGAGCTACTTCCTCCAGAGAGAGCCAGGGAGAGCAGCACGCGTACAATCAAGGTCAGAAGCACCACAAGAAACGTCTGTTGCACCGTCCAGGGGACCTCCTCGCTCTGCATTTGCAACGTCGATTTCTCTAACTTTTCCATAGCGATAATTTTCCTCTTTCCTATTCAGGCTGATCCTGTCTTCAGCGCATCATAGCATATCTCTGCAAGCGTGGGGAATAGTGAAGTAGATCTGAGTGTTTTTAAGGGAGACGGCAGAAGCATACTTGTTAGCAGGGGAAATGAGCATGGAAAACCTATACAAAAGCGCAAGAGCTTTTTGTTTTTCTGCCTACAAGTATACCATTACCGACCCTAACTTGTCTGTAGTCGTCCTCCTATTCTTCCAGAGGAGATATGGTATACTACCTTCAACGTTTTAGAATCAGGCAAACACGTTTACTACAGTAGGAAGGAAACCTTGTTGGCAGGCACGATTGAATCCGATCCATCTGCTGAAAATTCTAATTGGCGCAAGCACAAAAATGCCTGCCCGTTCTATCGGGAGCGCTGGTTTCCCTGTAACGATGTCTCAGGTGAACCAATGTATCAGGTCTTTTGCTTAAAAAATACGCCACCGACAACGGCAGAAGAGCAAGAAAAATGCTTTCGCAGCAAAACAAAATGCTGGCGACTGGCAAATCGCAAGCAGTCAACTGCCTCTGAGCAGATGCCAACTCCAGAAGAAGCATCGAGCTCTTTCCGCTAGTTTTTCTTTCAGTCCCCTCAAGCGGGCGGGAAAGAAGACTCCTCCTGTCGCCACTGCTGAGGCAACGTTTTTCATTCCACGAACACAGTAAAACTCTCTCCCCTATAACGGACGGGACTTATTCTGTCTGTTTTTCTCTAAAGATTTGATTATGTCTATAAGATATTCCCTAATAAAGGGAGGCAGGCATCCAGAGAAAATTCTCCGGGTGCCTGCTCTCCCTTTTATTTTTAGTTGTCCTCAGGATTCGCGTTCACCGGAATTATAAATATAGGACTCCAGAGCAGCGGGATAAGAGAAGAGCTCTTCTTCTTTAAAGAAACGGGGCACCTCGGCCTTCGCTGTCTCCAGCGAGTCAGAACAGTGGATCAGATTTGCCTGCGTGCTCATAGCAAATTCGCCACGAATAGTGCCAGGAGCCGCTTCACGGGCTTTTGTGATACCCACGAGGGCGCGCACGGTGTTGACAGCATCGACGCCTTCCAGGGTAAGCGCCACAACAGGTGTCAGTTGCATAAAAGATTTGACCTCGCCAAAGAAAGAGCGCCCCACCAGGTGACTATAGTGCTCGTTGAGCAGTTCGTCGGTCAGGTGCATAAACTTCAGACCCACTACTTTCAGGCCTTTACGTTCCAGGCGAGAGAGGATTTCACCAATCAAATTACGCTGGACGGCATCCGGCTTCAATAATACTAACGTACGTTCCATAAAATGTAATTTCTGCCTTTCTCAAGGGAGTTTTTGTTTCATGATGGCAGAGAGATGCTGTATGCATTTCTACCTCACTGATTATATGTATTTCTTGCACAAAGTGCAAACCTGTGGTTCAGAGAACAGGCAAGGTAAGGGCATAAGAACGAGAACAGATCTTTAAGATAGCCCCCACTGAGCAAAAAATGTTCTCGTTTCTTCAAACAAGTTCTAGTTTGAAACAAGCTGAGTAAGCTGGCGACAAGCCTTTTTCATTTCCAACCGTACACGCCCAACGTTTCCTCTGCCCTGGGTCGAAACCACAAGAATAAGGTCACCAGCCTCCTCCATCTGAATGGTACCCTTCTTCGTCTCAATAATGACGTGGTGAGATTCTCCGTTATTAATCTGCGCAGTGAAGCTGCTGATCGAGCCGAAGGCGGCAGCCGACATAGCACCAATTACTTCCTCATCATCCGTGTGAAGGATGCCAGCGACGATGAGTCCATCTTTCCCTACAAGGATTGCATCGTACACATCCTCTAGATCAGTCAGCCGTTGCAGAATATGTTCCACGCCGTGACTCCTTTACCTTACTTCTTCAGCTATTGTACCAGGGATCTTACCCGCCGAGAGAGTAAGCCTGTTCTGCCTCATCTTCTGTATAGAGATGCCTCTATTAAGCTTTCTTCTTCGCCATAGTCAATGCCTTATTGTATGCTTCCATCGCTTGCAGGTATTCTCCCTGGCGCATATAGGCATCTCCGAGAACACGATAGCCAGCAGCATATTTTGGTGCAAGTTTGAGCAGAGCTCGCACATTGCTAATTACCTCGTTTAACAGAGTCGGCGCACTACGGATAATAACACGATACTCCAGCATCGCTTCATCATAGTCGCCCACAAGCTGATGCTGATAGCCGGTAACCAGACGTTCCTGATTTGTCATTCCTTGCTCCGTCCCCCGGCTAATTGAAGCACGAGTCCTCGTGTTGGAGGGCGTTCCCCCTTGCTCTCTCGCCCCTTCAGAGCGCGGCTGCTGCATTGGCTGTAAGCGAATAGCAGGGCGTTTCATAGTTGTCTCTAGTTCGCTATCCAATAATGGATCAATATGGACCAGAGGAGCTTGAGAAGTTGGCGCGGGTGTGGGAGTAGGCCTGAAATGTAAATTTGCCGCAGGCTCTTCTCGTGTTTGCATTTCCGAAGCACGCGGGGCATTGTTTGCGAACCGTGGTGCAGGTGCAGTTCCATAGGCAGGCTGCCCCACTGGTGCACTGGTAGGAGCAGGTTGCGTCTGTCGTTTTTGCTCCACAGGCTCCGGTGCAGAAGCATAGCTAGAAAGTTGCTCGCGCATTACAGGAGCCGCTATCTCTGGTGCTACCGGTGGGAGAGAAGGAGCAGGACTGGCAGGCGGAGTAGAAGACCAGGATGGTACGCCCTGAGCAGAGCGGTCTTGAACAATCTGACCTTGCTCATTTTCTTTCGCAGGAATAGCGGCCTGGGAACCATAGCCCCCCAGTTGCGCCAGAGCAGACGAAAGAGAAGGTTCAATAGCCCTATGTGGCATTGTCTCTTCTGAAGCTTGGAGCGGCGGCTCAGAAAGAGAGAGATGCTCTTGTTGTTGTGCCAGAGAGGAGAGACTATTTGGTTCCAGAGGGACAAATCCTTGTGCCAACAGCCCCTGCTCCAACTCTTTCAAGGTTGCCAGCAGTGGATCATCTTGCAGAGATTCCTGAAAGGGCGATTGTGAAGACGATTCGGCTGCTGAGGCCCAATTTGTGGCAGGAGTATAGGAAGGAGAACTACTCTTCCAGTCAGTTTCAGGAACAGTCCCAAATGAGTTACTCCAATTATAGCGACCCTCATCAGCAAGCGGTGCACTCTCATTTTGAGAAGGGGAGAACTCTTTTTTCGCCTCTGTTCCCTGTTGTAATGCATCCATCCAGGAAGCTTCTCCCATCGGCTGCAAGGAAGAGAGCCAGGAGGACTCCGATGATTGTCGTAAGGTATCCAGCCAGGAAGGCTCTGAGCGCGGCTCTTGCTCTTGAGGAGTTGACTGCAAAGAGCTCATCCAGGAAGGCTCTGAGCGCGGCTCTTGCTCTTGAGAAGTTGGCTGCAAAGAGCCCATCCAGGAAGATTCTGAGCGTGGCTCTTGCTCTTGAGAAGTTGGCTGCAAAGAGCTCATCCAGGAAGGCTCTTCTGCTGCCGCATTCGCACGCATTGTATCAGGTGCTTCTTTTCCAGAAGATCCATTTTTCGCAGCAGGCCAGGAAGATTCTTCTTCAGTTTGTTGAGGCGAAGACCAGGTATCAAACTGAGGCATTATCCCTGCTGTCTGCGCAGTGGAGCTCTCTGGAGGGACCGTTTTTTCCTGGTCATCATTTTCCCCATGTTCATCGTCAATCCCTGTAGCTCCCAATGAACGCAACCAGGCAGGTCCAAAGAGAGAATCCTCATCATCATTATCGCTATCTTCAGATGGCTCAGCCAAGCCGCTACCTTCATTTGGTAAAGCATGAGAAGGAGCAATTTCTTGCGAAGCAGGAGAGGACGCAAAAGGAGAGGAAGGTTCGTTCTGGTTCATCTGAGACCTCGAATTTGGGGGCGTAAGAGGGGATGAAGAGCTATTTTTATTGATATCTGGAGAAGTTGTAAGATGCTCCTCATCCTGCCAATTGCCAGAAGTGAGTTCATTAAAAGAGTCAATCCCCTGGGTTGAAGAGGGCTGATGAAGAGAGCTCATCCAGGATGGAGTTCCTGAAGAAGCAGGTTCTGCGGCTACTATTGGAATTTCTTGATTGAGGGCAGGTCCATCTTCCCGGCCCGGAATCCTGGTCTCCTCATAGCCTGTATTATTGTTCTTCTGTAAGTATTTATCTAACGTTGCCCAAATTTCTGGTGACAAAGACGATAAGCTGCCACCTTCGGCATTCACCTTAGTAAGTGCATCCTGCAACGCTTCCCACGGCTCAGGCTGAGTCTCGGAATGCTCCATGTTTGCTTCCTCCTGCTGATCAGATCGAGAGGGGAATTGCTCTTCCGGCTGTATACTTCTATTTTGCGGGAGAGATGGCCCATCATAGGGTGTTGAGTGTTCACCGGAAGAAGCAGCGGCCAATTCCGACCAGGGAAGGTCATCGAGCGTTGGAGAATTCGACCACGTGGATAAAGCGGGAGGATCCTGTCTCATATCTGGTGTTACCTGATAGGGTAAGTCATTATTGCTACTGGACCAATTCTGCAAAGTATCCCAGGTTGAGGTGGGCAATTCACTCTTAGGAGTAGAAGAGCTTTGTCTCAACATCTCCTCCAATGAGGAGATACTGGCATTATTGCTTGCGGGGAGGGTAGACAAAACGACGGGTGGCTTCTTCAAAAGATCTAAAAATTGGTCAGCCGGTTGGCTGGCGAATAAATCTGAGAAGAGTTCATGAGCCATAAGAAGATCAGGATCGAGAACTTCCACACGTCGAATAAAGTCTTGCGCCTGGGAGGTGCTCTTCAAAGAGGTAACATATGAGAGCAATAAAAGAGCCTTCTCGCAGCCAGGAACATCCTCCAGAATCTGAGTGGCAAGTTGAGCCACACGCTCATAAAGACCCTCATGCCAATAGGTTTCTAGCAGACCAGTGCGTGCATCCAGGCGATCAGGGGTGGTACTCAGAACCGCTTCCCATTCCTGGATAGCCTGAGTAAGCAAACTGCCGCGCATATAGAGACGAGCCAAACCGGCACGAGACAACATAAAACCCTGTTGCCCAGCCTTTTGACTTAGATTATTAAACAACTGGCGAATTTTGCTTTTATTGTCAGTATTACCAGAGCTTAATTCATAAGCCTGTTGATAACAATCCAAAGCCGTATCATAATCGCCCAGACGTTCACTGATTAAAGCGCGTCCGCAATAGGTAACAACATTCTCTGGGTCATTCGTTAAAACCCAGTCAAATGCCTGCTGCGCCTCATCCAGAGCACCTTTTGCCAGATAGACCTCACCGAGCAGACGTTGAGCATCTAACGATTCGGGAAAATGTGCCAGGATCTGTTGGCATTTCGACTCAGCATCATCGATGCGACCCTTACTGATCGCATCCTCTGTTTCTTGTAGATAGTCACGAAGTGATTTTTGCGCAATTTGTGTCATAAAACCTGGTCTCCTCTCCCGCTTTATACTCCTATCAATAATTGCTCGAAGTATCCTGCCCGACGCGGATCATCTGGCCCGATAATCGCCAAACGCCGCCATTCAGGCGAAAAGCAGGACTGTGCTACACGCTGGATGTCCTGCGAGGTCACGGCATTGACACGTGCTACGACCTCATCAATGCTGAGCACATGTTGATGCAAACATTCCTGACTGCCTAACCAGGAAGCGACTTGTTGGGTACCTTCTAATCCTAACACCAATCCACCGCGCAGATAGGCCTTAGTACGTTCCAGCTCCTCAGGAGGAACCAGATTTTCGCAGAGATGCGTAAGTTCGGTCATAATTGCGCGGATAGTGTCTTTCGTATTACTCGGATCGACGCCAGCGCTCACGACCAGACTTCCCGTCTCGTAATAACTATTAAAATAGCTTCCGATATCATAAGCCAGACCCTGCTCCTCGCGGACAGATTGAAAGAGGCGAGAGCTCATACCATCTCCTAACACCGCATTCACCAGCAAGAGAGGGTAATAGTCGTCGGAACCAGACGCAACGCCAAGAGTTGCCAGGCTAATATTTGTCTGTTCAGTTGCCTTCTTAATCATGCGCACAGGGACGGCAGTGCGAGGCGGCAAGCAGGCAGTCCAGGTAGGGACCGGGGCTGGCTGCCAATCCTGAAACAAGCGTTCCACATGTTGACGAACCTGTTGGTGATCGATATTGCCAGCAATGCTCAGTACGAGTGCATTCGGGCGATAAAACGTGTTCAAATACTCCAATAATTGTTGACGTTGGATACGGGCCACCGTTTCAACCGTCCCCGCGTCGTCTCTTCCTAGAGGGAGACCTGGCCACATTGCCTCATCAATTAAAAGGTTTACCCACTCTTGTGGATCATCCTGGGTTGAGCTCAGTTCTTCAATAATAACGCCACGTTCTTTTTCAATTTCGTTACCATCAAAGAGTGGATTGCGGATCATATCCGCGAGCACATCCAGCACAACAGACAAAGAGTCAGCTGGCACACGGGCGGTATAGCTAGTCAGTTCTTTACCGGTACTACCATTAAATACGCCTCCAACCCCTTCAATAGCCTCTGAAATCAATCGAGCTGTAGGATACCGTTTTGAACCTTTGAAGAGCATATGCTCAATGAAATGGGACGCTCCAGCAATCTGATTCTGCTCAAAGCGCGATCCCACGGCAAAAAAGAAAGCGATACTGGCGGAACGCATTTCTGGCATATGAGTCGTCAACAGGCGCAACCCATTAGGCAATGTAGTTCGCTCGTAATTCATGTAAATAATTGGTGCAGCCTCTCTATAGAGTCTCTCTGAGAGAGTACACGTATTCTCCTTAATAATTAATGATAAAAAGATTTTTCACACAACAGAGATCCAAGACACAAAACTACTTTTTCCCGTATACGACTTCTAGCATACCCCGCCGTATTATAAACATTTTCTTGCACAGTCGCAACAAAAATCCCCGACAATTGGTCCCCGAATAGCCAATTTGGGTAGTAAGAAGAAGAAAATGAGAGAACAAAGAGCAAGGAGCGATTCATGAATCGCCCCGCTCGTTGCCTACTTTTAGATTTACAGGCCGATATCGTCTGCGAGTCGCCCCAACTCACCTAACATACCCTCATCCTCGCGGCGGTGATGATGATGGTGCTGATAGTTGTTACCCCCAAATCCCATATCGCCTTCGACCCGATTCTCAATCGAGCGCTCAACCCCATTAAACAACATTTCGCCACCCAAGACAGCAGCGGCTCCTCCCAGGGCACCCATTGCATATTTCCCAGCGTTGCCCTGCAAAAATCCTCCCTGTTGCCCTTGAACAGGCATATTTGCTGGAGTTGGCACAATATTCAGCAGGCTTGTCTGGCAACTGCGACAATTTGGCGTTCCGATGGGAGCCATAGCCATGCAGGTTGGACAGCGCAGGACCATAGGTCCCTGTCCCTGCATTGGTTGCTGCTGATAATTGGGCTGATTATTATAATAAGGTTGTTGATACTGCTGAGGCTGTCCATACGCCTGAGGCGCTTGCTGCTGATACTGGGGAGTATAGCCAGGTTGTGGGTACGATGCTGGCGTGGAGGTACCCAGGGGGGCACCACAGCCGCCACAAAAGCGCATACTAGAAGCATTTTGCTGCCCACAGGAACTACAGCGCAGGGAAGCAGAGGAAGAGCCAGCGGGGGCATGCATATCATGCCCACAACCTGTACAAAAAGCGCTTTCGCTGCTTCCCTGTGCCTGGCAGACAGGGCAGGATCTCGTTGAAGAAGAATACGACGCGGGACCCGATTGAGCATGCAGAGCTGAACCACAATGCATACAGAATGCAGCCCCAGGATTCACATTGCCTCCGCATTGAGGACAGGTAACACCCTGTCCCTGCTGATGGCTTACAGTTTGCACAGCATGACCACACGTAGCACAAAATTTTTTCCCGGTAACATCTGCACCACACACAGAACAACTTATCATGGCATCTCCTCCAGGAGCATAACATTCTTTTTATAAACTAAACGAAGTGTAACATAGAAATTCAGATGAGTCGAGCCAACGTTCAAAAAATCGAGTCACTTACGAGCTCCACTACTCTGCAAGCAGCTCTATCAGTTGAGCTTCAATAGTAGCAGAGGAAGGGAAAAAGACACTCTCTTCGGGAGCACTATATGGTGCGGCAGGTGCGGGCAGGGCAGCGATAAATTTCGGTGTACCATCCAGATCATAAAAACAATGTTCTACGATCCAGGAATGAATGTGCCGACCAAAGCTGCTCAGATCCGACTCTTCAGTCACAACAAGCACCCGATTAGCCTCTTTAAGAGCCGCTCTCACCGTCTCCTCATCGAAAGGAGCAAGCGTTCTTAAATCGACGATTTCTATTGCGCCACCTACACGCTTTATTATATTAGCTGCGGCAGTACAGGCTTCCAGAACCATCGTTCCCCAGGCAATAATCGCCACGCGGCTCGGACCCTCTCCGATCTTCACACGTCGCGCCTTGCCGATAGGGAGAGTATAATAACCTTCAGGAACGCTCCAGTACTCGGCCAGGGCAGGTATCAAGTTTCCATCGCAGTCTTTAGGAGGCTCTGAACGATACAATCTACCGCGCTCAAGGAAGGCAACAGGAGATTGTGCCCGTGCAGCTTCTAAGAGCAAGCCTTTGGCATCAAACGGCGTAGCGGGACAGATCGTAATCATGCCCGGAATACTAGTAAACCATTGCTCTCCGGCATTAGAATGACCATATGCGCCACCACCTGCGGTACTACTGGAGATCGGTCCGCCGCCCCCACTCCCTGATTTGGTGCGAATAATCATGGGGACCGACCAATCTCCATAGCTCTGGTAGGAGATACGTGCGGCCAGACGGGTAACTTGCGTTGCAGATTGGTAATAGTCTACAAATTGCACCTCAGCACAACGCGCTTTCCCTGCGTACAGACCTGCACCGGCAACAGTACCAACTATCAGATGCTCATTTAAAGGGCTACTGATAGCCTGTTCGGGAGCCTGGCTCACAAGAGTTGCAGTAGCCCCAAAGACGCCACCCTTAGAGCTCCCTACATCCTGACCGTAGACAAAGAAACCGGAATCCCTCTGAGCCAGCTCCAGCAGAGCCTCATTGATAGCACCAAGCATAGTTGTTGGACGTTTTGCGCCACGAGGAGTATTCTCGCGCCACTGTGGTATATGGATGATATGATGCATCACCCTATCTGGACTCGGCTCTGGCTCTTTCAATACCTCTTGTTCAATCTGTTCTAGTCGAGTACGTATCTCACGCCGCGTACGATCAATATCCTGCGCATGTAGATAGCCCTGGGTCACGAGCCAATGCCCAAAATTTTTGACTGGATCTTTTGTCGCAGTGGTCAGGGCGATCTCTTCTTTGGTGCGATATGATTTGATATCGGTACTACTAGAATGAGGGTCAAGGAGTCCCAGACGCAGATGCATAAGTGCAGGTCCCTGGCCAGAGCGGATATGCTCGACCAGACGGGTAGCTGCTTCATAGGTTGCCATCACGTCCGTACCATCAACCTCTTCTGCGCAGATGGTTGCCGCTTTTGCCATCTCCACCAGAGAGCCAGCCCATTGTTTTGTAGAAGGAGTTGTGATGGCCCAACCATTATCTTCAACGACAATAAGGACCGGTGACTGGTGAACCGCCGCCTGACGCAATAGCACTTGAAAATCGTTTGTTGCCGCTCCGCCATCTCCAATTGTAGACAGGATCAGTTCTGAACTACCTTCCCTGGCAAGAGCAAAACCCACGCCCCCGGCAAATGCAGCAAGGCCACCTACTTCGCTCATGCCAGGCAAAATGCGCTGGCTACGGCTGCTATAGTGCGAAGGCATATTCCGTCCAGCGCACATTGGTCCAGTAACACGCGAATAGGCCTCTCGTAAAGGGCCATACAGATCACCTGTGCGTTGTAACCAGGCAGCGAGATCGCGATAATAGAGTGCTAACCAATCGTCATGGCGCAGTGCAGCGACGACAGCAGCGATACTTTCATGGCCCGCACAACCAATATAGAAAGGATAGTGCCCTTGAGTTTTTCTTGTTTTTAAGAGATCATTGGTAACGCGTGCAGTGACCATAGTACGATAGAGTGCGACGACATCTAGCGACGTTGCTAGCGTGGCTACTTGCGTAACCGGTATATTGACCGTCATATAAAATTGCCTCCCTTTGTCACCATTGACGTTTTCGGCATCATTGATGTTTTTTTTCGACCATTTTTTGAAATATCGCAATCCCATTATAAATTTGTGCCTCACGAAAAGCAATAATAAGTATCGGCAAAATCCTATGGAGTTGCATCCTCCCTCGCTAGCAAAGTATAATGTTTCTCGGTTGAAGCGGCAGGTATTCTCGTGAAGAGCCTGGAATGGCAGGAAAGATTTTGATAAAGTGCGCATGTCGATGAAGAAAACATCTTCATCTTCAGTTTTGATACGGGATCTCTATGCACGCATGCTCTTGACACGCCTGGTTGATGAACATGCGTGGAATCTCCATAAGCAAGGCCATATTCAATTTGTCGCCAGTTGTCGAGGTCATGAGGCAGCCCAGGTAGGAAGCGCGGTCTGCATCGAGGTAGGGAAGGATTTTACGCTTCCTTACTATCGAGATCTAGGAGTCGTTCTTACGATAGGAATGACTCCTTATGAGGTGTTGCATACGTATCTCCATCTTACCTCCTCTTCACTTGAAAACCAGCCCGCACAGATGCATTGGGGCTATCATAAACATAACATAGTGACGGGACCAGCGCCAGTTGCGACGCAAATTCTGCATGCAGCAGGAATAGCCTTTGCCAGTAAATTGCGCAAAGCCGATGTCGTCACCGTAGCATATTGCGGTGATGGTGCAACCTGTGAAGCTAACTTTGTGGAAGGAGTACGATTTGCCACACAGCACCAGCTTCCAGTAGTAATTATCTGTGAACAAGATCGCCCGGCTGGTGGGATTTCCAGTGGGGCATCAGCGTTCAAAGCGAGTACAACACTGGATCTACCAGAAGGCCTTACACGTTTCCAGGTTGATGGGATAGATGTGCTTGCGGTGCATAACTACAATGTGTAAAGCTATGGAACATGCTCGCTCAGGTCGAGGTCCTGTACTTCTGGAGATTGCTATTACCCGCTCTCTACCGCCCACATCTACAGAAAAAGAAGATTCTGCACAAGAATTTGTTGGTGATCCCTTGCTCTTCTGTAAAAACTATATGAAAAGCAACGATCTTTGGGATGAAGCCTGGGCAGCACAGTTGTATATACGACTTGCAGAAGAGGTGAATTCTGCCCTACAAGATGTATTGAGAGAATCATTTTCAGGCTAATTATCGCAGGAGTATTTTTGTATGCAACAGTTTTTCCCAGGTCAGTTTCTTTATGGTGGAGATTATAATCCAGAACAATGGTCCGAAGAGATCTGGCGCGATGATATGCGCTTGATGAAACTGGCCCATGTAAATATGGTCTCTATTAATATTTTCTCCTGGGCAGCATTGGAACCGGCACCGGGACAGTATGTTTTCGAGACATTGGATCGTATTATGGATATGCTTGCTCAACATGGAATTGGAGCGGACCTGGCTACAGCTACAGCCTCTCCCCCCACCTGGATGAGTCGGCACTATCCCTCTATGCTTCCTGTGACACGCGAGGGCGTGCGCCTGAGTCATGGTTCTCGGCAGCACTATTGTCCAAACAGCCCCGACTTTCAGCGCGAATCGGCGGCGCTTGTGCAACGGCTAGCCACGCGCTATGCAGAGCATCCAGCATTAAAAATGTGGCACTTGAACAATGAATATGGCTGCCATGTCTCACGGTGTTTCTGCGATAATTGTGCAGTGGCATTTCGTATCTGGCTGCAAAAACGCTATACGACCCTTGAAATGCTCAATACTGCCTGGGGTACAGATTTCTGGAGCCAGCATTATTATAGCTGGGAAGATATTCTTCCCCCACGCATCTCCCCCACACAAAATAATCCTGGGCAGATGCTAGATTATTGGCGCTTTATGTCAGATTCGCTTCTTGGTTGTTACGAGATCGAGGAAGCAATTATCCGCAGTATAACGCCAGATAAACCACTGACTACAAATTTGATGGTCGACTTTAAACCGGTAGACGCATTCGCCTGGGCAAAGCATATGGATATCATTTCGTTTGACATGTATCCGTCGAACGACGCCCCTATCAGTTCAGTAGCTATCGAACATGACATCATGCGCTCACTGAAGGGCGGGCAGCCCCACATGGTGATGGAGCAGAGTCCCAGCCAGGTAAACTGGAAGCCGCAGAATCCTCAGAAGCGTCCAGGACGGATGCGGCTGCATTCTTTGCAGGCCCTGGCACATGGGGCAAATGGCGTTATGTTCTTTCAATGGCGTCAATCGCAAGCCGGCGCGGAAAAATATCATGCGGCAGTTGTGACACATGACGGCAACGAACATACGCGGATTTTCCGACAGGCCGCGCAGGTGGGAGCTGAGCTAGAAAAGCTGGCACCGACGCTAGCGGACTCTTCAATTCAAGCGGAAGTGGCAGTGCTCATAGACTGGCAGGCCTGGTGGGCAGCAGAATATCAGCCAGGCCCCAGTAACCGCTTGCGCTATATGGACCAGGTTATGACCTATTATCAGGCTCTGCATACGCTAAATGTGGCAGTCGATTTTGCCGAGCCGGATGCCGATCTCAGTCGTTATCGCCTGGTCGTTGCGCCAACGTTACACCTCTTCCGGCCAGGGGTTACAGAGAATCTAGAGCGCTTTGTTGCACAGGGCGGGACGTTAGTTACAAACTTTTTCAGCGGGATTGTAGATCAGAGTGATCATGTCTTTCCAGGTGGCTATCCCGGTGCTCTACGCAAACTCCTGGGCATTCATGTAGAAGAGATTGATCCTTTTACCCCTGAAATGAGCAATACCCTGGTTATCGAAGAGGGCGAACTCGCAGGCAGCTATCCCAGCACGCTCTGGGGCGAGTTGATTCATCTGGAAGGAGCGCGGGCGCTTGGAGTTTTTGGAGAAGATTATTATGCGCACCAGCCAGCATTAACAGTAAATAGATTTGGTCAGGGGCAGGCCTATTACCTCGCAACGCAGACAAGCGCTGAGTGCCTCTCCAAATTTGTTCAGCTTCTTTGTAAAGAGGCGGATATTAAACCGGTGCTACCTTCTCCTGAAGGCGTCGAGGTTACAAAACGGAGTCTCAGAGATGGTCGGACAGTCTACTTTCTGTTAAATCATACTGAACAACCACAACAAGTTATGCTACCAGCAGGGACGTTTACTTCATTGCTCAATGGGGAAAGCGTCACTGATAAGATCGAGATTGCACCAGTGGATGCGGCTGTGCTCATAAGCGCTTAGGTTCCCTCTGCTATGAGCTAGAATGTGGTGGAGAATTTATAGAATAGCTGTAAATTCTCCACCACAGGCAACAAAAGATGTTACCTTCTGATTAAGCAATAGTACCAAACAAATTGTTGAGGGATTCGGCAAGCGTGGGATGGGCGAATATAGCTTCCTGTAGGACAGTGTAGGGGAGTTTGCCCATCATAGCTATCTCCAGCATGGACATGATCTCTCCGCCTTCAAGACCGAGAATAGCCGCCCCCAGGATCTCTTTCGTGTTGCTGTCTACAATGACCTTCATGACTCCTCTCGACTCATCCACCTCTAAGGCACGAGCCACATAGCTCATCGGCATTTTTGCGACTTTGAAGGATCGTCCCTGCTCACGTGCCTCGCTTTCGGTAAGGCCGACGCGGCCAAGCTGAGGATCGATGAAAACAGTATAGGGAACCAGACGGTTTGCGATGCTAACACGTTTTCCTTCGATCAGATTGCTGCGTAGAATACGAAAATCATCGTAGGAGATATGCGTAAAGGCTGGTCCTCCCTTGACATCTCCCAGCGCATAGATGCCGGGCACATTCGTCTCTAAGTAGTCATTAACGGGAATAGTGCCATTTTTAGCAAGTTCAAGACCGGTAGCACTCGCCTGCAATTTTTCTGTATTGGGCTGACGTCCTGCCGCGACCAGGAGATGGCTTCCAGTCAGAACACGTTCTCCACCCGGAGCTTTGACAGTCAGTTTGATACCAGGAGCGACATGCTCGGCGGAATGCTCAAGGATGATTTCAATGCCGTCTTCGCGCAAAATATCTGCTACCGCATCTGCGATATCTGAATCCTCCCGTGCCAGGAGTTGACGTCCACGTTGAATGATAGTCACTTTGCTGCCAAAACGGCGAAACATCTGCCCAAATTCGAGACCGATGTAGCCACCACCGAGGATCAGCAGATGCTCAGGCACGCTAGCCAGTTCCATAATGCTGGTAGAGTTCAATACTTCAACTTGATCTATACCTTTGATACGAGGAAGAGTAGGGCGATCTCCAGTATTAATACAGATAGTCTCAGCGCTCAATCGTCTTACCTCGCCATTATTCAGCACCACCTCGACCTGTTTATAACCAACAAAGGTTGCCTCACCTAGCAACAAGTCCAGGCCTTTTGTGGCCTCCAGACGGCTCTGGCTGCCCCCGCGAAAACTGTCTACGATATCGCGCTTGCGCTTTCTGACGACGCTCATATCAACTGATATAGGGCCACCTGTCTGGACGCCGTAATCGGCAGCACGGCGTGTAAGATAAGCGACTCTGGCACTCGCCACCATCGTTTTTGTTGGCGTACAACCCTCGTTTATACAGGTCCCCCCTACATGTTCGCGCTCGATAATTGCGGTTTTCTTGCCAGCATTGGCGAAAGCGGATGCCAGGGGACCACCGGCCTGTCCAGCCCCAATAATTAAGACGTCATAATGTGTTTCGCTACTCATCAGCCAATTCTCTCCTACTGACCAATCGGGCGGAGATGAACCCCACCCCTATACAATATCTAACCACCAAACGGGGCAGCAATTAGCCCCTTACATGTTATTTCCAAAACGTTGCAACAACACCATCACGATGTAGACAAAAGCGGGGAAATCTCTTCGCTTAGAGACGTTGATCTTCTTCAGAAGTGCTTCGTTGTGTGCGGAGAAGCGCTTCAGGTCGATTGAGCAAAGCATCCAGGACGCGCTGGCGGTGCTTGGGAAGGGTGTTCGTTGGCATTTCGTCAGGAAGAAAAAAGCGGCATTCGCGCGATTCTTCCGTCTCCTGTAAGGAGCCACCAATGATGCGACAACGGAAGGCAAGCACGACCTCCTGTTTCTGAGGTTTGGAATAGACACCTACCAGGCTCTCAACTACAACGTCCAGGCCGGTCTCTTCTTTTACCTCACGGCACATCGCCTCCTCCACTGTCTCCCCCGGCTCCATCCCTCCGCCGGGAAGATTCCACCAATCGATATCTCTGCGCAACGCCAATAGCACCCTGGCCCCTGCAAAAATAACAGCGTATACGGCAACACGAAACACATTTGAATTACTCAAAGGATTCACCACTTCAGTCATATTTGCCTTCCTAAGCCCCCTCTCATCTTATCTCGCTGCATACTCAAGACACATTTCATACGCAAAAGCCTACCACTGTTTTTAGTTCAGAGCTGATAGAGGGTAGAAGCGGTCTCTCGCAACACCTGAGCGGCAAAATGAGAGGCATCCTCTTCGTCGATCTCGTCGGCGGCAACCATCTCCGTCAGAACCTGGCCGATAATCGCACGTCCACGAAGCGCTCCCGCCCAATGCATCTCCGGTAGGTGAATACCATCTGAACTATACATAAGTTTGCTGGCTGGTGCGACACTCAATGCCTGTCTTGTAAAAGAGAGCATCTCCAGTTTTTCAACGAACGGGATAGTATACGAGAGATCAAAATAAACATGCGGATAGACGGCGGCCAGATAAGCCCCTAGTTGCGTATAGGGATAGCTTTCATGAAGAAGAACAACTTTCATCTGCTGATAATCTGGATGCTCCAATATTTCGCGGAGATGCAATGGATTGCCTAAACGCATGTCGGTATCGCTATCACCATAGCCGGTATGAAATTGAACAGGGACCTGCTGTGCAGAGGCGCTAGCAAAAGCGATATGTAAAAGATAGTCTATAAGAGGCTTTTGCGCTATACGCAAAGTTCCTTCTCGTTGGGCAATGGCTCGTGCCTCGGTAAATGAGGCGATTGCCTCATCCCTGCTCCACTGTTGGATATTGAGACCGGTTCGATAGGCAACAATGCTTTTCATGGCACAATAGCCTTTGCTCCGAATAGCGCTAATCGCATCTTCAAAGCGAGCCACCACGTCAGAGAAATCGCTATATGCGATCACCAGACGCTGCATAAGCGTCTCCAGCCTCAGCATTTTCGCGCAGCGGAATCCTCCCAGCTCGGCCATGCGCTCAGGAGCATAGCACTGTTCGGGAAGAGGAAAGGCAACATCCAGAACGAGCGTATCAATACCGGCACTTTGCCAGAGAAGGCGAAACAATTGTTCTGTACTGAGACTATTGCGCACCGCTACTATCTCTTCTTCTTGTGGCAGGCAACCATACACGGTGGACAGTTGGCGCAAAAGCCAGCGATAGTAGACCGTATTGGCAACGTGCTGTTGAGCGAAGCCGGGATGGCTGGCCTCGGTAAAATAGCGACGAAATTGTAGAGAGTCCATATGCTGCTGCAACAGAACGGGATGGCAATGATTATCGACGACAGCAATAGGGCTAAGATCTAGCACCATGAACGCTACTCCTAAAAGAATATATCGGCAGAATGTCTCTCTGTAGCTAAAAATCAGTTCATCAGAGACCAGATTTTTTTAGACAATCTACCAAAGATTTTTTGGGTGCGGAGTTAGAGAAAGCCTGATGCCATACAGAATACAACATACAGCAAATAGTTGTAGTAATGCGAGAAGAATTGCGATTGATAAGCCCCACAGAGAACGGTATGCTATAGTAGTAGATAGACAGGAAGCGAAAAAAGGTCTGAATTAAGGACCTGGAGTAAGAATTTGAGAATCGGTCATGCTTGTTGCCTATGGTCCTGATGCCTGTCAGATTGTGGCAGAAGAGGCATCGCTGGCTCAATTGCAGGAATGGTCCCGTGCCCATACGCTGCATTGTCCGAATTGTCGAGGCATCGTCCACGTACGAGGCGGCCCGGATAAGCGGACACAGCTTCATTTTGCCCATCAGAAAGGGGAATGCGCCTGGAGCACCGAGGCTGAATTTGTACGGCATATGTGCGGAAAGTCGATTCTTGCAAACTGGTTACATAAGCAGTTTCCACAGGCAGTAGTCACCCTGGAAGAAAGGTTGCCTGAACCGAATCGCATTGCTGACGTTTTTGTCCGCCATCAAGATGGTCGGCAATGGGCAATTGAGTTTCAATGTGCGCCGCTGGACATCGAGGAATGGCAGAAGCGCCATACAGCATACCAGCAGGCGGGTATTCTGGACACCTGGATCATTGGGACAAATCGTCGTGAAAAACAAGAAGCGTTTCTTGAGGCGATTCTGCAAGGAAGACACGAGTTGCTCTTTCTTGATCCTCAACTGACGCCGCCTCGTGTCTGGTTGCGCTGGCCTCTTCAGCGCGCCACTGCCCATACATGGCTCAATCGTGCAAGTACTATCCCCGGATTCACGCTCACAGGCTGGGTGGGTCGCCTGGGCTATGGGGCAACGCTGGTTAGTGAGTTGAATGAGATACGGATAGACGCAGAGGGGCACCTGCTTCATGCCTTGCGCACAACGCTTGAAGAGTACAACCGTCTTCTGCAAACAATGAGTAAAGACAGACAAGTTGACGAGCACCACCTGACTGATTTTCTCTCTCTCCAGGTAAGTAAAGAGGCGCTACGCCTCGTTCTCCTACCATTACTTCGTTCCTATCTTCTCGATCCGGATCTCTTACGGCGCTATAACTATGGTCGAGGACTGCCAGATCAGCCGCTCTCGACAACGGACCAGGCACGCATCAAAAAAGCGTGTGCCTGGCTGGCAGGTTTAAACAAGCAAGACTTTTCGCATGAGCGGCTGCAAGCCCTGCAACAGGAGATCCCCTTTATCGGTCCTTATGCGGCCTTCTCCGGATATATGGAGACCCTGCTAGCGCTTTCAGCTATTCCGGGGTGAGCCTTCTAGCAAGAAGGCAAGCTGATTCTCGTTTCCTTAGAGGATAAGCACAAAATGGTTTCCTTTTTCCTGCTGAGTCCAGAAGAATCAATAATACGTGTATCAGTTAGTATTCATCTTCTTTCGGTGTGTTTTTCTTCAATTCATGGATCAGGGAGAGATACAATGCAGATAACGGTTACACAATTTCTCATCTGGGTAGTCATAGCGATTATTGTTGGATTGATCGGTGAACTTATTGCTGGTCGCCGCGCACCTAATGGTATTATTGGTTCCATTGTCCTCGGTTTCTTCTCCATCCTGCTCATTGTTGGCGTATTCCATTTCAGTATTCAAGGAGAGCCAACGCTTGCAGGGGTGCCCCTTATCAGCGCGATCATCGGCGCGGCTATCCTTGTGACATTGTGGAGTAGTCTGGCCTATCCGGCCTTTTTTTATCGACGTACCGCGTAAACATTTTTTCGGACCTGTATTATAAAAATGGAGGTCAGTACGTTTGCGGCTCTTCAGATGAAACTTCTCATATTCCTGAGCCGTATCACATGCGTATACATAAAAGTTCTCTTACCTATGCGGTAGGTTGCGGCATAGTTAGTGCATAAGAAAAGAAAGGATGCCAAATGAATAATTTTCTCAAAGGCGTACTTTTCGGAGTAGGTATCGGTTTATTAGTAGCACCGATGCGTGGCGAAGAGATGCGCCGTCTGGTCTCACAGCGTGCGCAAGAGCTGCGTGGATATCTTCCTGAAAATGAGCAACTCAACCAGTATACCAGTCTGGTGAGCGACAAAGTTTCTCAGACAGCCGGAACGCTAAAAGATTACGCCCAGCAGGCAAGTACAACAGTGAAAAGCACAGCAAGCAATCTTAGCGACATTGCCCAGAATGCGGCTTCCAATGTGAAACAGACCAGCCAGGATCTGACCCAGCAGACAAAGAATGTGCTGCAACAGGGGAGTCAGAGTCTGAGCCAGCAGGCCAAAGATGCGACTTCCACGACGAAGCAGAATGCGCAGGATATTGCCGACACAACGAAAGAAACCGTCAAGACGGCAAAAGTTAATGCGAGCAATACCCTGAATAACGCAACATCTTCAACGAACAATTCCACCAACCTCTAATCCTGCTCGCTAGAGCAGACAAGCTGGCCGTTAATTGCGAAAATAAAGCAAGCGGCCAGTTTTTTTATTCATCAATCCCTGCTGCCCCATTTTCTTCCCTTTGAAGAATAATCTGGAGATAGTACGTTATTCCTAGATGAGAAGCCAGGTAACGTTCACAACTTGCGTAACCTGACTTCTTGCACGGCATGATCCAGTCCCTTCTTCATAATCAGATGGGCCCGTCCGCGTGTCGGTTCTATATTTTCGCGTAGATTAGGGCCATTCGTGCGCTGCCAGATGCTTCGAGCGGTCTGCACCGCCTCTGCCGTCGAGAGCTGGGCATAGCGGCGAAAGTACGAAGCAGGATCGCGAAAGGCCGTCTCGCGCAAGGTCAAAAAGCGCTCGGTGTACCATTGCTCAATATCTTTTTCTTCTGCATCGACATAAATCGAGAAATCAAAGAAATCTGAGACAAACAGGCGAGGGGCCTTGTTTATACGCGTATGACGTGTTTGCAAGACATTCAGTCCCTCAAAGATAAGGATATCCGGTTGAGAAATAACCTGGACTTCATCCGGCAAGATATCATAGGTCAGATGAGAATATTTAGGGGCAAAGACCTGTGAATACCCAGATTTTACATCGATCAGGAATTGGAGCAAGCGGCGCACATTATAACTTTCGGGAAAACCCTTGCGATCCATCAACCCTTTTGCCTCTAAGACATGGTTGGGATAGAGAAAGCCATCAGTAGTAACCAGATCGACACAGGGATGCGTCGACCAATCGGAGAGGAGCGCCTGAAGAATACGCGCGGTGGTACTCTTGCCCACAGCGACACTGCCAGCAATGCCTATGACATAAGGAACTTTTTGTTCCTCTTCATGCTGTCCATTTTGCAAAAACAGATTTGTTGCGGTATGTAATTTCTGCGTAGCAGCGACATAGAGATTCAGAAGACGCGACAATGGCAGATAGATCTGGGAGACCTCATGCAAAGAGACATATTCGTTAAGTCCACGCAATGACGCCAGACGTTCTTCTGAAAGGGTTTGAGGCATAGAAGCACGCAACTCCTCCCATTCTTCACGAGTAAAAGATTTGTAGGGGGAATGGTGGGGCTGCCCTGTTCCAGGTGTATTCATACTGCTCCCTCGCGACCTACACTTAACAATCAAGCCTACGAATATAATAGCATATATTGAGGTAAGAGACTAAAGACAAGCGGGCAGAAAAGATGAGCTATTAGTCCCTCATCATACAAGAAAAGAGCAGGCGGCGACGAGCACGGCCCATAGGGAAGCGTAGGAAGGAAGATAGTCAGTATCAAGCAAGGGAGAAGCGATCAAAAAATTGCCAGATGACGCGGCCAGCATCCAATATCTGGGGATTAGGCCAGGAGTGGACGCCGTGGGTGATGCGATAGTGAACAATCATAGTATGCGCCGCACACTGGCTCCATTGGGTCCCGGTTACCTCTGGTTGTTGGAGAATCACCTGCGAGGTGGGTTTACACTGGTCGATCTGCTGCCAGACATGCAGATAATCGGCAACTGCCGCCATACGCAAGGCAGGATAGCCCGTATAAGGAGCAGAGGGATCAGCGGCACCATGAATCTCCATAACAGGCAAGGGACGAGAGGCATTGCATCCGCCAAAAGGATAATAGGCACCAGAGACAGTTGCAACAGCAGCAATCTGTTGTGTCAGGGTACAGGCTACGCGATAAGCCATACCACTGCCGAGAGAAAAACCGGTAACGTAGACGCGCTGCATATCGACACAATAATTTTTTGCCAGATAGGTAAGGAGATCACGGGTGAACTGAATATCATCTGCATCGCCTGTTGGTCCGTACGCGCCCACACCGGCGTTCCAGGAGGGAGGATCATCAACGCCCTGAGGGAAGGCCACCACAAAACCGGCGATGTCGGCTTCATTATTCAGATGAGATTCGCGCTCCATCTGCGCAGCGGTCCAGCTATAACCATGATAGGCAATAACCAGAGCTTGCGGATGGTTTCCGTAAGATGAAGGCAGATGCAACAAGAAGGTACGCTTCAAGCCAGCAGATGATATGCTACCGTAGCTATCTCCAGCTGCATGAGTTGGTGTCATACAGGACAGTAAAGGCTTATCAGCAAATGTGGCGGCAGCCCCACCCGTCGAAGTGGTACTGGGCGCACTGCGGGTATTGCCCGTGCCAGATTGGCAGGCAGTGACCAATGATCCTAGCAGGACAACCAGAATCAGGAGCCATGCCCTCCATAGAGGGGACATATTTTTTTGCAAGCGTATAAACGATCTTCTCTGCTGCATTCTTGCTTCTCTCTCAATCACACCCATTTCTTCATTTTTATTGTAGCGACTACTACGGCGTTATGCAACCCGGCTCCTCCCCAATGGCATATTTTACTCAGGGCCTCAAGACAAATGGATTTGAGACGGGTTGAGAGGTATGCTATACTTGCGGGCAGGATTTGTGACCTCTGGCCTATCTTTTAAATATAGGGTGTGGTCAGGGGCTGGCTACTTCTTGCGGAGCAGGGAAAAATAGCATGACTCTTTCTTATCAAACCGAAGTACTGCGTCTAGATACGCAGCACATAGATATGGCAATTATCGATTATGCAGCCGGATTTCTGCGCAGGGGAGAACTGGTCGTATTTCCTACGGAGACGGTTTATGGGCTAGGGGCTAACGCGCTGAATGTTTCGGCAGTTGAGGCGATTTTTGCGGCCAAAGGGCGGCCCTTTTATGATCCGCTGATCGTGCATATTGCAGCCCTGGAGGAGCTTCAGCAGCTTGTCAGCAGCGTTCCTGAGATCGCGTATGACATCGCGCAAGTATTCTGGCCGGGTCCGCTGACCCTGATCCTCCCAGCAAACAAGCGGGTTTCTTCACGGGTTACCGCGAATTTGCCGACAGTAGCAGTGCGTATGCCTCGCCATGCAGTTGCGCGTGCGCTTATTCAGGCGGCGGAAGTGCCTATCGCGGCTCCTAGCGCGAATCGCTTTATGCATGTAAGCCCAACGACGGCCCAACACGCGTGGCAGGACCTCGCCGGGCGGGTACCACTAATACTTGATGCAGGGCATTGTGAGGTTGGGGTCGAATCGACTATTCTGGATCTTACGACACCGATGCCAACTCTTTTGCGTCCAGGTGGGATCAGCCTTGAAGCATTGCGCAGAATAGTGCCAGAGGTACAGCAGGTACAGAGAGCGTCGCACCCTCAAGAGGGAGAGACGGTAACAGCACCGGGGCAGATGCAGACACATTATGCGCCAGCAGTACCTACCTATCTCTATGAAGGGGCACCGGGAAAAGTTTTGGTGGCGTTAAAGGCGGAAGTTGAGAGATGCACAGCGCGAGGCGAACAAGTTGGGCTACTGCTAGCCGATGAAGATCTAGCGGCATTTGCAGAGAGTGAGGCACGTATCTATTGTGCGGGGTCAATTGAGAATACAGAGGAAGTGGCGGTACACCTTTTCGCAGGGCTACGGACACTGGAAGAAGCGGGAGTACAGGTAATTCTCTGCCGTTCTTTTGCGGTGCAGGGGCTTGGACTGGCAATTCGGGATCGGCTTCTGAAGGCAAGTGGGGGCAAAGTGATCTATGTATAAAGCTGAGGCTTACTAGCGTTTGTGCAGGTGGTGGATCTTCAGAGCGATTTGTAGAGAGAGGCGCAATTCTGAATCCTCCAGAGAATGGCCGAGGATCTCCTGAATGCGATCAAGGCGGTAGAGAAGCGAATTGCGGTGCAGATGCATAGTGCGAGCGGTCTCACTGAGATTGGCGTTGCAACGAAAGAAGCCCTCCAGCGTTTCAATAAGCGTGCTATCATTATTGCGTGCGTCATGGGCTAAGAGCGGTCCTAAAGTCTCCTGATAGAAGTCATTGAGCTCGTTCTGGCCATCGAGATAGAAGAGCAGACGATAAATGCCGAGACGGGCAAAAGAATGAATTTTGCCTTCGCCGAAGAGGCGGCGGCCAACCTCTAAAGCCTGTTGAGCCTCACGGTTAGATTGCGGTATCCCCTGTAGATTTCTACATAAGCGTCCGATGCCACAGGAATAGGAAGGGACGCGGGGTCCATTGGTTCTGCTCTGCTGCAAACGTGTTTGCAAACGCTCCATGCGAGCAAAGATAGCGATCTCACACTCGCGCTCATCATCCAGGTTACAATCGAGCTCAGCAAGAGGGAGGAGTCCGATGACACGGCGAGACTCGCTTAAAAGCCAGCAGGAAGGCCAGATGCGCAAGAGTTCGTCACGGACGCGCTTGCTCCACTGGGCAATCAAGCTACCATTTGAGAAATCCGGTTCAGAGGGAGACATCTCAAAAATAACCACTACTTGTGGTATTGCCAGATCATAGCCGAGGATACGTGCCCGGCCAAGCATCTCCTCAGGTTGCTGATAATGGCCTTGCAGGACATCAGTCAGGGCCTCCACCTGGTAGCGACTCTCCACCTCGCTTCTCTCGCGTTCACGGGCGAACTCAAGGGCCATAATGGGAGAGACCTGACCGAGAATGATGCGCTCCAGATAATCAAAATTATTCTCGTTACCGACCAATGAGAGATAGCCAACAATTTCGTGACGGATCAAAATCGGCTCTACGACGCGGGTAAGGCCTTGAAGAAGGAGAAGTTCATCGGTCACAGGTAAGGGCAAAAGCAAGGCATCAGCCAGAGCAGGAGAGGCCTGAAAACGGATACGCTGATCAGCATCCTGCACAACCACCCATTTATTGCGGCTATTAGCAAGATGTTGACAGACGCCTTGCATACCGACGCCCTGGGCGCTTAACTGCAAAAGCTGTTGAGAGATCTCGGTAGCTTTGCGCTCTACATCATCGCGGAAACTGACGACAAAAGTAATCACCTCGCGAGCAATCTCATCCAGCACCGTATTGACAGGCAAGAGGATCAGAGGAAGATGAAGCTGATCGGCCAGAGCCACAGCTTCATATCCAAGAGCGTCCACTGTCGGGGCCGCGACACCAACAGCCGCGACACCAGCCTTATGCAAGCTTTTTAACAGGTGAGGTAACGTCTCATCCAGGCGGCGTAGATTTGAGAGCGTCAGAAAGGCAAACTCGCCACCCTGAACACTCTCAAAGGCAGGAAGACGCACGCGCATATAGCACGCCCAGGTAACGCGGCGTTCTAGCCCTGCTGCTCCTGCCACCAATTGCGCATCTCGTGAGGCAAGCAGTGTCAAGATATTACGCACTGAAGCCGAGGATATTGAAGATTGCAAACTGCTCATAACTCACACACGCAAATGAATGAGACGAACGCAGCACTTAGCGCCGCGTAGTCGATGATGTTACTGGTCCGCTCGCCTTTTGACTCTGCTGCTGTTTCTCTTTAAACTTTTTGGCTTTTACAAGATGTTTATGCCATGCGACGCGTTTTGTCTTGTTCATAAGAAGTATTCAGTCCTTTACTTTAAAAAAATTTGTGTCTACTCTTCGGGTTCAGTAGTCCCCTCAAAGTCGATCTCACTCATATCATCGGTCTCGTCACCACCATCATAGTACTCGTCATCGTTGCCCAGTTCGTCGTCATCATCGCGATCCTGACGGAGCATAGAATCTTTGATATAGGGACGAATGCTCTCCCCACTGCCTTGTGAGGGGAAACTCACCTTACCGAACATCGAGGGATGCTGGTAATCTTCACGAATAATCAGGCGTACAACCTTGCCTTCGATAGAGACAATAGCCGCAGAATAGCGGTTTCCCTGATTCATAAAGTCGATTAAGCGACCTGCGAGGCGAGGCTCAATACGCCCAATACTCTCACCTGCCGCGTTATTGACGAGCAAAGAACGGCCCTGGAAGAGAAGCTGTACCCGATCTCCGATGCCAACTTTAGCAAGTACCGATGGGGGAGCCTGGGTAACAAGCTCAGTCATACCAGTCTTCCCGCTCTCCTCGATAAACTGCCAGGGGTCATTGCGATCCAGCACATTCTGAACCTTGACCGCCTCTTCCTGAATGAGAGCGAGCCTATCCAGATTTTTCTTTGCGATAGTGTTCTTGGGATTATACTTCAAGGTCTGGGAATAGGCCTGCCGGGCCTCTGCGTAGCGTCCCAACTCACTATAGGCTTTGCCCAGGCGGTTGAAAGCCTCAGGTTCAAAAGGGAAAAAGGCTAAGAATACTTTTATTTGTCTCTACAGCCCCTTCCCACTGACCATCCAGCGCCTGTTTAACAGCAAGCTCTGTCCACTGCTTTTTCAAGCGTGCTTTTTCCTCAGCCGACTGTGCTTGTTGAGTCATCAAACAACTCCTCCATCATCAAGGTCATATGTTTTGTCTATCTGGCATCTACATTCCAAACGCACCATTAGAGAGCACTTCCCTGTAGAGACCAGGCCGTTGCCCGTTCAATGCGAACATTGACGAAATCGCCAGACCGGTATGTCTGGAGAGCGGCAGGTTCGTTTTGCACTTCAGGCGGAGGAAAGAATACGAGTTTATTCGTGCGATTGCGCCCTCTCCATTGCTGGCGTTCGTGGCTCGTATTCATATCTTCTAGCATAACAGATTCTACTCTCCCCACATAGGGTTGATTGAGCTCAAAGGCAATCTGTGATTGGAGATCCTCAACCGCATGTAAGCGTCGTTTTTTCTCAGCCAGGGGGACATCATCCTCCCAACGAGAGGCGACAGTACCTGGACGGACAGAATAGGCAGCGACGTGAACCACATCGAAGCGAATTTTTTCAAGCATATCGAGTGTATGCTGAAACTCTGCTTCGGTCTCGCCACAGAAACCGACAATAACATCAGTAGAAAGGCTCACCTGTGGCCAGAGTTCGCGCACACGTTCGATGCGTTCATAATACTCTTCCAAAGTATAGCCACGTTTCATCCTTTTGAGCAAAGCATTATCGCCTGCCTGGACAGGGATATTGAGATGTTCACAGACCTTTGGAAGATGGGCCATACGTTCGATCATACTATCGGTCATGTGGCGAGGATAAGAGGTCATAAAACGTATCCGTTGCAAGCCTTCGATCTCGCTCAGACTAGTCATGAGATCGGCCAGATCGGGGGTACCGGGCAGGTCAAGGCCATAGGCTTCAACGGTCTGGCCCAGGAGAGTCAGCTCTTTAGCACCCTTATCGACCAGTGAACGTGCCTCCATAAGCAGCTCATCGAGGGGGCGGCTACGTTCGCGCCCTCGGCGATACGGAACGATACAATAGGTACATACTTTATTACAGCCCAGGACAATAGGGAGCCAGGCCGAAGGGCTAGCAATTGCAGGCTCGATCTTCGTAGGATAGTGGGCGATCCTCTCTCCAGGTTTAGGCGTAATAGCCATAGGCAGGACAGTTCGTTTGCCGGTGGTATTGAGAGACGTAGCAAAAGTAGGCAGTGTGGGCTCAAAAGCGGGCTCCGGATCGGGCATAAACTCGATATCCAGGCAACCGGCACCAGAGATAGGCGTCCAGCGCTCCTCCAGGAACTGAGGAAGAATATCGGCCTGCTCGACCTTCATAAAGAGATCGATGTGAGGATAGCGCTTGCTCAACGCATCGATAGTCTTCTGATTACCAATCATGCAACCCATCATAGCAACCAGGAGATCATCGCGTTTCGCTTTAGCCTGCTTCAGGAGTGCGAGCAGGTTATGAGCTTTCTCTTCGGGAGCCTGACGGACGCTACAGGTATTGAGGACCACGAGATTTGCTTGATCCATACTGGTCTCTTCCCAACCCAGTTCCTCCAGTATCGTCTGTATACGCTGGGAGTCAGCCTGATTCATCTGACAGCCAACAGTCCAGATATGATATTTTCCTCGCGGAACAGATGCCGTGGTCATCGCCGTGCCTCACTTTAAAGCAGATAGGGTGTGCAATATATACGTAGTCTTACGCTTATCTTCTAAGGTCGGTATTATACAGCAGTCAGAAAACAAGTACAAGTAGCAGATTTCGTTTCTGCAAATTCCAGGTGCTAGCGTACGTTTTTCATCTGTTCTTCTGCTCACAGTATCACATTCTATTCCTATTACTAATTATTACACTTTATTGCTGTTTTTTCATATAAAAGAAGAAAAGAGAATTGCAAACAAGACAGAAAATAATCGAGTAATGGACTTTGAGAAATTATACATCAAAATAGCACTATAAGCGATGTATGAGTTCACTACCCTATCATAAGATACTCCTGTATAAAGTGAGCAACCTGTGACAGAGAAAGCAGATGATCCTTTAGGGGTATCTCAACCAGACGCTATTTTTCATCTGGTTGAGATACGTCTTGAGAAATTGTAGAGAACAGCAAGAGAGTGCTCAAGTAGCAGAAGCGGGGCCGGGAGCGGGATTTGTGGGAAGCGTCATGGGTGGGCGAGGTGACTGGTTAAAGTCGAAATCGTTGGTCAGATCTCCCAGGATAGAAGCATTTTCCCGCACATCGGGTCGCGGATCGGGTCTGCCGTCAGTTTTAGGATCGAGGCGTGAGCCAGCGAGGAAATCATCCTCGATAAACTTGAGATAGGCATCAAAGCTCAAGGTCTGGTGATCGATATAGCCCTGCTTTGCATAAGGGCTAATGACCAGTGCGGGGACGCGTAGACCATAGCCATTCTGATCTACTGTTGGTGGGGCAACATGATCGTAGAAGCCGCCCCAGTCATCCCAGGCCAGAAGGACAGCCGTACTGCTCCAATCAGGGCCCTGCATAATCGCATTAATAAGCGAGGTAACATAGGCCTGGCCTGTGCTCACAAGGGCGGGGGGATGCTCGCTGTTTTTGCCATTAGGAGTAATCCAGGCCACAGCCGGCAGAGTGCCATTTTTGGCAGATGTATAGAAATTGTCGAGTGACTGGATATTGCCCAATTGTCCATCTTGTTTGACCGTATCAAAATCCGGCAGAGGATTCCAGATGCCCGGCGTTTTTGCCTGCTGTTTTGCCTGTGTGCAGGAAGCGGCATCGTCATCACAATCCGGTTCTGTTCCGGGTGCGACATAATAGGCCCAATTGACATTGGCTTTATGTAACAGGTAGGTAAGATCAGTCCAGGCATAGTCGGCATTGTAGCGATTGGCCTGCTTCAAAGGTACCGGTCCAGCGATATTATTTGTACAACTGGAAGGATCACCGGCTTTTGAACAATTCGCCGACCAGGCGGAGACCATAAACAGATGAGATGGTAAGCTCCAGGAGGCATCTGGTTCAAACATATGGTCTTGCAGGACAAAATTCTTTGCATAGCTCCAATAGTTGGGAATTTCCCTGGCATCGTGATAGCCCATCACATCAGTCTGACCATTGCCACTACAGGCAGGATCGTCAGGAGTAGTACAACTGCCTTTTCCTTTCTCAGCCTGGGCGATAAAGCCATTCATTTTGCCGGAATTAATATCATTGGTGGCATTCGTTGCACCGTGTGGGCCACCATGATTCAAGTCTTGTGAATCGTGGTATGGCTTTACGCATTGGCCGGTCTGAGGGTCGTTCACACAGACGGTAGAGACACCATTTTGCATAGGGATACCATCGGCACCGGGATAGGTGCCGAAGTAGGTATCGAATGAGCGGTTTTCCTGCATAATAACAATCACATGCTTAATCTTATGAATACCTGTATTGGCGTCTGCACTTGCGGATGTACTTGTAGCTGTTGGTATACTGGCACTTGTTGGCGTACAGGCCGCCAGACTAATAGTAACTAACAGGAAGACCATGCTATTCCTCCAGAACTGAGGAGGATGGAATAGAGTTGATTTCATCTTAGCGCTCCTCACCTTGTGTCTGCTTCACTTTCTCGGCACGAAGAATAGTGCGTACGAAACCACCACCGCCCTGAGTTTTGAGCCACTCTTTGAGTTGAGGATCAATTCGGAACTCGTAGCGATCTGTCAATTCTGGTTCCAGGTCATCGGTTTCTTCCTCTGGCAAAGGGACAGGGCGGCCAGTACGCTCATGGACGTAGCCAATGGAGAACGCGCCCTGCTCACGGCGGTTGAGGCCACTATCAAAGGCCTCAAGAGGTAGGGCATTAAGGAGAGGAAACAGAGCCTCCTCCTTTCCTGTAGCGATAGCCTTAGCGATGGCGGCAGGGAGCACCTGTGGTGGAGTTGCTGCTGCTTTCTGATAAAGTTGTTCTGGACTCTCGTCCAGAACTTCCAGTGTGGCAAGAAGAGCAAAAAGCCTGCCTAAGAGATAGCCACGATTAGGTACCATACTGTTCCTTTCCAATTTTACATGATTGTGTCCGTACATCCATGTACGGATATTATAGTACGGAACCATCAAGAAAGGATCAAGATTTCTGCAAGATCTGCTCTTCTAACAATTTTATTTGGAGAATCGCTAAAGGAGGAGAGGAGCCATTAGCGAACACGGTCAGAGACCCCCAAAGGGCAATACATCTAACCCTTTAGACTCCTTTCTCACGTCAAGAACAGAGCCTGTCGGAAAGACCATAAAATCGCCACTTCTGACTCATAAAACCACCAGCGCCTTGAGCTTGAATGGATGAGTCGCTCTTGATTTTCTTGACTAATAACTTCGCCCGAAACACAGATCAACTCAAAACTCGCCAACTTTTAGCAAAGTGAGAAAACTTATCGATCCTACTGAAAGAGAGAGGCCAATCGCCAAACGTGGCGATGATTTGCGTCAATAGGGCGAAGTTATCATTCCTTCCCTGGCGGAGAACCTCATACCCGCGTGCCGAGACATACCCATAAAACGCAAAGCGCCAAAACCAGGTGGCTATTTGTCTGGGGGTGTAGCTCCTTTCGCTCTCCAGCCACCAGACGATCGTGCCGATCAGGACATGGGAGAGCTGCATGACCGGCAGGGCCTCTGGCATGGCCTGATCGATCTGTTGTTTGGAGCCTGCCAATGCTTTCCACTGCTGCTCATTCTCAAGGGTCAGTTTGACGATGTACTCGCGCATGCGGGCTGTAAACCACGGACTCCCGTTTTTCCCCAGCATGGCCCGGTAGAGCTGGCTCTGCTCCGCGACATGCTCAAAGACCTGGACCCAGATCTCTGGGGGGTGTTCCAGGTCCATCTGGTCAGCATCTTTGTGGAAGGGCTTCATGTGCTCCACGGAGAATCAGCGGAATTCTTCAAAGATCCTGGCCACCAGATCGTATTTATCCTGATAATGGCGGTAGAACGTGGCCCGGTTAATCATGGCCCGTTCGGCAATATCGCCCACCGTGATGGCCTCAAATCCTTTCTCCGTAATCAGTTCGATCATCGCTTCTTGCAAAAATTTATGGGTGCGCCGAATGCGCAAGTCGGTCGGTTCTTCGTGCGACATATTTCCCTCTTTGTTGCATAGGTAACAAAAGCCACTGGTATTGATGCTTGCCCGCAGCTTTCATGCCGGGCTACACTTTCCATTGTAACAAATAGTGTGCCTTTGCAACGAGATGTCGCTACAACAAATAAAGAAAGGATCACTACCATGCCAACGAATACCGCAGCCTGGCTTCGTCGCCAGACGAGCTCCACTTGTGGTCAAATCCGCGCCATACACCCATCCACGTGAGGGCGAAATCATCATCAAAAACCATGCGGTCGCCATCAATCCCGTCGATTGGATCATCCAGGTTCCTCGGTACGCTCCTCTTCCCTGGCTCAAGTACCCATTTATCCTCGGCGCGAGATCTCGCCGGCGAGGTCGTCGAGGTCGGAGAAGGGTGTCACGCGTTTCTCTGTGGGGGATCGTGTGCTTGGGCATGCACTAGGAACGGATAAGAAACGCAACAGCTCAGCCGAAGGAGCTTTTCAGGAATACACGGTGGTTCTGGCCCACATGGCAGCGCCAATCCCCGACACTCTGTCTTATGAAAACGCCTGCTGTACTGCCCCTGACGCTGTCCACCGCCGCCTGTGGCCTCTTTCAGAAAGACCACCTCGCGCTCGCAGTACCCTTCGTGCAATCCCAAACCCACCGGAAAGACGCTTCTCATCTGGGGAGGCTCAACGAGCGTTGGCAGCAATGCCATCCAGCTCGCCGTCAGCGAGCGGCTACGAGGTCATCACGACGGCGTCGCCACGCAACTTCGACTACGTCAAGAAACTTGGAGCCAGTCAGGTCTTCGATTACAACAAGAAGGACGTTGTCAAAGACATCATAGAGGCTTTCAAAGGCAAGACATGCGCCGGAGCACTTGCTATCGCAACAGGATCAGCCGAACCCTGCTCCGCTATCGTCGATCGCCTGCAAGGCAACAAATTTGTCTCCGTGGCTAGCCCGCCTGTCTCTCTTGGATCAACGCTTCTTTCACATCCCTCCAGTCGGACTTGCGACTGCTCCCTGCTCCTCCTGCGCTTTGTCTGGGAGAGCATAGTCGATACAGGTGAAGTTTCGGATGAGGCGCATTCACACAAAGTCCATCTTCGGCAGCACCCTGATGCGTACAACGAGGTCAGCAAGGTTGTGTACCAAGATTTCCTGCCCCAGGCCCTCGCGAACGGTCGCTATGTCGCCGCCCCGGAACCAGTCGTCGTCGGCTCGGGAATCGGCCACATCCAGGCTGGCTTAGACGCTCAAAGGCAAGGCGTCTCCGCAAAAAAAGTGGTCGTTTCTCTCTAAGCGCTCTTTCTTCCATCTGTACCCGAGACACTTTTTACTGACTCATAACCTCGCCAGTTTCCCCTCGGACGCATAACGCCCCGTTTTGGCGAGGTTATGAGTCAAATTACCTTAGGCCAGGGCGGCGGCCATAGTGCGAGAGTCGTGGCCGCGCAAGTGTTCGCGAATGGCAAGCGAGGCGGCTGCCCCTTCACCGGCGGCGCTGACCAGTTGTTTGGTGCTGCCTGCGCGTACATCACCGGCGGCAAAAATACCTTCAGTGCTGGTTTGAAAATCGATGCCGGTCATAATAAAGCCCTGGGCGTCTACTTTGACGGCATCTTTGAACTGGTCGCTATTGGGCGAGAGGCCAATGAAGATAAAGACGCCAGCGGGATGAAGTTCTTCCACGGCTCCTGTTTGCCTATTTTTTGTCACTACACCAGTCAGGCGATGATTCTGGCCTTTAAATTCGACGACCTCAGCATTGAAACGCAATTCAATCTCAGGCGATTGTTCTGCTTTGGTAGAGGCAATCTTACTCGCGGTCAGTTCAGGACCACGGACAAGGATCGTCACTTTAGGGCAAAAACGGGTGAGAAATGCCGCCTCTTCAATGGCGCTATTGCCGCCACCGATAACCATTACCTCGCGACCCCGGTAAAAGGGTCCGTCACAGGTGGCGCAAAAATGGACGCCTGCGCCGATAAAATCTTCCTCGCCGGGTACCCCCAGGCGTTTATAGGTTGAGCCAGTTGCGATCAATAAAGAGTTGCCGCGATAGCGATTCCCTGATTCGGTTTCGACGAAATGAGCATCGGCATCATTGCCAACCCTGACAACATTCTGGGCCGAGAGTAGTTCCACGCCAAAACGTTGGGCCTGCTCAATCACGCGATGGGCAAACTCTGCGCCGGTGACACCTTCAGGGAAGCCAGGGTAGTTGTCCAGGCGTTCAGTGATGGCGGATTGACCGCCCAGGACGCTGCGCTCAATGACCAGGACATCATAGCCATCGCGTGCGGCATAAATCGCGGTAGTCAGGGCAGTTGGACCGCCGCCGACGATAATCAGATCGTAAAAATCGCACTTTGCCTTCGTACCCAGGCCCAGCTTTTCGGCCAGTTCGGCATTTGAAGGCTCGATGAGAAGTGAGCCATCAGCAAAAACAATCGTAGGTATAGTCAGACCACCATTTTGCAATTTTTGCACATAGGCCTGTCCTTCCTTATCCTCTTCAATATTTACGTAGTCATAACGAACACCCTGTTCACCTAAAAACTTTTTGCTGCGTTTGCAGTCACTACACCAATCGGTTCCGTAGAGTTTAATAGAAGGCTGATCCATACATAACTCCTTGTTAGTACCTATCCAAATAGAGAGGAATAGCACTATGACTGTTATCCTATCAAAGTAGCGATAGAAGAACTAATGAAAGTATAAGACATACTTTAGGGTAAACGATTTTAGAATGTATGAGAACATCACAAACGATTGGAGAAAAATTCTCAACACATTTTTGCCGGTGAGCAAGAGAAAAATCATACAGACCTACAAACCAGACACTAACGGTCTCTGGCCTGAAGTTTCTGTGCTACACGAAACGCTACAACAATCAAATGAAAATTCTCGACACATTTTTGGTATGCGAGCAAGAGAAAAACCATACAGACGCTACAAACCATGCACTAGTACTCCGCCAAAGTTTCGTGGTAGGGGAGATCCATTCCAGCAAGAACATCGTTGGCGAGCAGGAGACGGCCTAGCCGATCTGCCCTACAGTAAAGATTGAGTAGCTGCCGGGCTGGATTTACCTACACGAAACACTACATTAAATGTCTCAGAAAGGGAGCAAATGTTACACTGGACATCGCCGGAATGGGCCGATGGTTCGAGCATAGTGCAAAAGAGGGCCCAAGATGAAATATCGGCGGAATGAACAATTTCTTGAGGGTAGATCTGGAAAAGCAACAGGGGGATAGGCTTTATTGCTATCCCCTGTTGTCAGAGTGTAACGGAAGAGATTAGCGACCTGCGACCTGGATCTTCTCGGCGGCGGGAATGACTTCGGTGGCGAGAAGTTCAAAGGGTTCGGCATCCTGGACATTTTGCAGGCTAAAAATGGCCTGATCGATGCCCAGTGAGGCGAGATGGCCTAACTGATCGAGCAGGGCAGCCGGGGTCAGACTGTTATTCCGGCCATCGCGGGTGAGCAGGAAGCTATCGAGGGTGGTTTTCTCGATTGCGCTATAGGGACGACCTAAATTTTCGCAGTGCTCGCGCAGGACCTGTAATTTCCGCTTCAGCTCTTCGTCGCCGAGTCGCGCAAAGAGGTTACAGGCATCAGCGTATTGGGCGACCATGCGCAGAGTTTTACGCTCTCCAGTCCCACCAATAAGAATAGGCGGGTGGGGCTTCTGGATTGACAGAGGCGAGTTAAGTGGGCGAGCAAGGGTATAATGTTTGCCCTCAAAAGGCTTATCATCGCCGGCCCACATCTGGTGGGCCAGTTGTAGAGTCTCTTCTAAACGCTCAAAGCGTTCAGCCAGTGGGGGGAAAGAAACGCCCAGGCCCTGGTGCTCCTCTTCATTCCAGGCCGCCCCAATACCCAGATAGGCTCGTCCCTGAGAGAGCACATCGAGGGTAGTTGCAGTTTTAATTAAGAGGCCGGGATAGCGATAGGTGACACCAGTAACCATCGTTCCCAATTTGATATGATTTGTACGACCAGCGGCAAATGCGAGGGCGCTCCAGCCTTCCAGCATCTCATGCTCCGCAGGGCCAGCCATCCGGATCTGGAAAAAGTGATCCATCACCCAGAAGCTATAAAAACCTGCACGTTCGGCCCGTTCCGCGATCAAGCCAAAGGTATCGCCAAGCTGACTTTGCCCATTAGGATAGGTAAAACTTGGAACTTGTAATCCTAGACGCATAAAATTTCTCCTCAAAATCTGCCATAGAGGATGGGGAAGTTACCAGGCGGAGATAAATCAGCCAGGTCGATTTCCTCACCATTCAGTCCAGGATCAGAGATCAGCCCTGATCCTACACTTATGATAGGCACAAAATCCAAAATTTTGCTATGGCAATTCAAGGAGAAAACCTACGGAGCAGGGTGGGGATAAACCTCGCGGAGCAGGGTGGGGGTAAACCCCACCGCTACATTTTTACAGGCACCTCTACATAGACATAACCATCTTCCCCTACACGAGTATTCAGGCGAGGCAGAGCTCGCAGATAGCGTATAGGCGAGCTATTACTGGGTTCGCCGTATTCATTGAACTGGCCATTATGGCAGGGGCAAAGAAAACTACGTCCCTGCGCCTGCCAGTGGACCAGGCAGCCCATATGGGTACAAGCGGCAGAGAGGGCAATAATACTATCTTTATCATTATCTGTATCGGTTCCGGAGGAAGATTCGTCACTGCGCATCACGTAACCAACGATGGCATCTGTTTGAAAAGGATGGGCGTCGTTGCCAAGCTGAGCGAGGGCGACAACGCGCTGCCACTGCGTAGGGATATTTGAACCAACCAGAGGGATCTTCCAATCCGTTGGAGTAGGAACTGGAGTTACAGAAGGTACAGAGGAGACTAAGGGTTTCTCTGGTGCATGGATTTGTTGCTCAAATGCTGCCCCGGCGGTTGTGCCCAGAGCCAGAGAAGCGGCGGCAACGGCTCCCCCAGTGAGGAGATGACGACGAGAAACGCTGCGGGTATTTTTGCGCCGTGCGGACGATATTGGTTCGACAGGAGGAACATGCAGAGATGCCTCCTGTTTATATACTCCTTCCGGCTGAAGGGGAAGCGATGGAGATACTTCCTGCTGAGGTTCCTGCATCTGCGCTTGCAGTTCTGCCTGGAGTTTTGCCTGGAGAGCTTCAACGAAGGCGGGACGAGGGGCGGCATTTTCAGGGATGGCAGAACGGAGTTGGGCCGCCATATGATAGACACCAGCCTGTTCATGGCTAAGGTCTTCAGGAAGCACGCCCTTGCGGCCTGCCCGCAAGTCTTCAATATACTGTTCTACTTCAAGGTAATCCTCGAACCGTTCCTGGTCATTGTGTGACATAATCCTACTCTCCACGTTGCGGGTCAGCATTTGTGCTATTTTTTTTATCCAGGGCAGCAGCATAGTGCAGGGCTCGAAATTGTAAGACCTTGACATTTGCTTCTGTGAGCCCCAGGGTAGAAGCAGTCTCTTTAATCGAGAGATTGAGCAAGAAACGACAATTCAGCACATCTCGATAATTCTTCGGCAGTAAGGTTAAAAGATAATGGACGTAAGCAGTAGGATCGCTGCTACTAATAGCGACATCCTGCCTGGCAAGCGGCCCTTCCCAGCCACTATCAAGAAGCTCATCCAGAGAATCGAGAGAGAGGCGGTAGTACATGCGCCAGTGGTCAGCAATGGTTGTCCGTGCAATCTGAAAAAGCCATTTCTGAATGCTACGAGGGTTACGGGTATAGTCAATACTACGTAAAGCTTTGAAAAAGGCCTGCTCAGTAAGATCTTCAGCCTCCTCACGATTGCCAACTTTACTATAAATATAGCGATAGATTGGTTCAAGATGCTCCTGGTACAAGTTTTGCCAGGCTTGCATCTGCTGATTTTTTCTTCGGGTTTCTTCCTCCAGATTCAGAGCTGGTGTTGTATATACAGCATCTCTGGCGGGTCCGCGCTCTATACTCACGGTTGCTTCTCCCGATCAACATTTGTTTGCATTTTTGTGTGCCTCTATCTTCTTTGGGTTTTGAACACCCTTAGTAAATAGTACGTCGGGGAGTTACAACTTCTGAACCCAGATTGAGATTTACCTCGATCGATGCTAAAAGAGCGCCGGGGAAACTATACATTCTCTGAATCTGTAACATATGGACGTATCTAGAGATGAAATAGTTCATGGCGAAGGTGGCATGGTACTGCAATTAACATTTCATTCTGGTATTCATCAGCAGTGGGCCTGCTGATTATTAGGAGGACATTATGGTGACGTCTGTAAAACGAGGGTTTTTCCTGTCATTAGGGCTGCTTATGCTACTAATTTTAAGTAGTTGTGGCTCCGCTGGTACGCAACAATCAACAAGTACGGGAGCAGCACAGCCGACGAGTGCGCCAGCAGCAAGGGCGACGACAGATACCTCAGATGGGTATGGAAAAGGGTATGGAAAAGGGGGTACGACCAGTAATCCCACAGCGACGCCCGCAACGAATACGGCTAGTATCACCGTTAAAACGAGCTCGGCCACGGTGAATGGGAAATCTGTCACGATACTGGTGAGCGCAAATGGGATGACGCTTTACTACTTTACACCGGATACCACATCGAAGACAGTTTGTACAGATGGCTGTGCCTCGACATGGCCGCCAGTGCTTTTTAGCACTGGAAATAAGCCACAAGCGGCGGGAAGTCTTCCTGGCTCACTAGAGGTGTATCCTAACGCTAATGGGAAGCAGGTTGTTTATAATGATCATCCTCTGTACACCTTCAGTGGGGATAGCGCTCCTGGTCAGACAAACGGCGAGGGGATTGCCGGGAAGTGGTTTGTAGTAACACCTGATCTCGCAAAGAATCAAGGTTAATAGGATTTGGGCAGGAATAAACCCCTGCCCAAATTTTTTGCGACTATCCTTTACGCCGGTCCTCTACGCGGGCACTGGCGGTTTTTGATTCGCCACCCTGGGCGCGTGGCAGGGTATCGGCAGGCAGAAGATGGACGTGAGGGGTATTCCCGGTAATGGATTTGACCGCTTTAGCCATCTCTGATTGCAAAACTTTGACGCGCTCCTGGTATGCCAGTAAGGCGGCATCTTTGACTTCGACTTGCAGATCGAAGGTATCAAGGTCGCCTTTTCTATCGACAATGATGCGGAAGTTGGCTCCTGTTTCAGGAAATTTGAGGAGGGCAGCCTCTACCTGGCTAGGGAAGACGATCAGGCCACGGATGGAGACCGCGTCGTCGGTGCGTCCCTTAATAGAAGCTATTTTTGGATGAGTACGGCCACAGAGGCAACGCTCCTCCCACCAGAGCCGAGAGAGATCGCGGCTACGATAGCGGATCATCGCGGTGCCGTCAGCCGCCAGCCAGGTCCAGACCAGCTCACCCTCCTGACCATCTTCGACTGGTTCCCCGCTCTCAGGATCGATACATTCTACGAGGAAAGCATCGGCCCAGGCGTGCATACCATCGCGCACCTCACACTCACAGGTCATACCCGGTCCCAGAAACTCGGTCATGCCATATTCATCGTAAGCAGTAATATGAAAGAGCGATTCCAGCTTCTTACGTGTCTCCCACGGCCAGGGTTCTGCCCCAAACAGGCCAATTTTGAGCTTTGTATCGCTGAAATCGACGCCCATATCATGGGCTTTACTCCCTAAATAGAGGCCAACAGAAGGCGTCATACACATAGCTGAAACGCCGAAATCGCGGATGAAATCAATCATGCGCTCGTATTGACGGGCATCTGATCCCATAGGGATTGACATAACACCCATTGCCATTGCGCCATAGTGGAAGCCGAAGCCACCTGTAGGCAGGCCGTAACCGTAGGAGTTCATAAACACGTCGCCGGGGCGTACACCAGTCATCCAGAGTTCACGAGCGTTGAGGTCGGCCCAGTAGTCAATATCTTTTTTCGTAGCAAATACCGGGACACTTTTTCCGGTGGTGCCGCTGGTGGCATGAAGTTGTAAAGCCCCATTATCTCCACCGGGAGGGACCAAAGCCATGCCGTATGGGTAGGCTCCGCGCACAGTCTTTTTTTCAAGAAAGGGGAGTTTGCGTATATCAGCGAGAGTTTGAATATCGCCAGGTTTGACACCGGCTTCGTCATAGAGATTATGATAGAAAGCATTTTGACTATAGGCCCGTGCAACAATAGCCTGGAGCCGCTCAAGTTGTAGAGTTTTGAGCTGATCTTTAGGTAAGGTTTCTATCTCTTCATGAAAAAACTTTCGTTCACTCAATTGTACTGGTCCTCCAAAGAGAGCATATTTTTCGATATGATATAGGTACATTCAGCATAGTGCAAGCAGAACCGAGAGAGGATATTTCTCTTTCTTCTACTAGATAAACGCATCAGATGAAACTCTCAGATACATATTCTGCAAAGGTCAGGGAAATTTGAACTTGCCTGCTTGATGTGATGCTTATTTTAACATGGTCGATCTCGCCCGTCTATTGCAATTGAAAAGAGCGAAATGGGATAATAAAAAAAGAAAGAGGAGTATAAGATAGAAAGAGTAGAGGGATACTATCAGCATGGTAAATACGATACAGGCGGTCATCTGGGACCTGGATGGAGTGATTATTGATAGCGGCGAGGACCACCGCAAGGCATGGCAACGCCTGGCGAAGGAGACAGGTGTGACGTTCAGTAACAGCCAGTTCTGGAGTACGTTTGGTAGGCGGAATGCGGATATTATTCCTCTGGTGTGGGGAGATATTCCCCTGGAGTTGATTCAGGAGTTAGCGGATCGGAAGGAGATTTATTATCGCGAGTATGTACGGAAAAATACGATGGCGCTGCCTGGGGCGGTAGAGTTGTTGGGGGCGTTACACGAGGCTGGTTATAGGCAAGCGCTAGCTTCTTCCGCGCCGATGGCGAATATCGAGGTAGTGAAAGAGGTACTGAGGCTGGAGCGGTTTCTGGAGGCGCTGGTATCGGGGGAGAGTGTGCCGCATGGGAAGCCTGCGCCGGATGTTTTTTTGAAGGCGGCGGAAGCGCTGGGGGTTGAGCCGGGGTATTGTCTGGTAATTGAGGATGCGGTTCACGGGGTAGAGGCGGCGCACGCGGGGGGGATGCGGTGTATCGCGGTGATGGGAGAGCGAAACCTGGCGGGGTTGCGTGCGGCGGAGTTGGCGGTGAAGCAGTTGACGGAAGTCACGGTAGAGCATGTGCGGCAGATGGCTTGACAGGTCAGGGGAGGAGTGGCAGAATAAGCAGGCATTGCTAAGCAGGGAGGTGTAGGGGCCCCGGTGGGTCTCACCGTCTTCAAAACGGCTGGGGGGTCGCTCGGCGCGGTCCCCGGTGGGTTCGACTCCCATACGCCTCTGCCAAATTGGGGATTCCATTGTAACACCGAAAAAAGAAGGCAGGGTTGCGATGAATGTCCGAACCTTTACTGCCGTAATCCATAAAGAGGAAAACATATATGTTGCTGAATGTCCTGAAGTGGGTACTGCCAGTCAGGGATCTACTATTGAGGAATCGCTAGCCAATCTGAAGGAAGCAACTGAGCTATACCTGGAAGATTTTCCTTTACCTGATGTGAGTCTGTAGAAAAGAGAGACTAGATAGAGAACCGCAATGCGTAAGTTAACGTTACCTCAGCTTGAGCACCATTTATTTACGGCAGCAGATATTTTACGTGGCTCAATCGATGCCTCAGAGTATAAACAATTTATTTTTGGCCTGCTCTTCCTCAAGCGCTGCTCCGACGAGTTTGATGTGGAATATAAACGGATCTATGAGCACTATGAAGCCCTTGGTTACAGCAAAGAGAGAATTCTGGAGCAGGTTGAATATCGTGAAAACTATCGCTCTGCTTTCTTTCTTCCTGACCGCTCACGCTGGAAAACGATACAAAAAAACGCACAGCGCAATCTGGCAGCCGCCACGTTAAATAAAGCTATTGAAGGCTTAATGACGGAAAATAGCGTCTTAGATAAGGTTCTTGACATACAATTTGATCGCCCATTTGGCAATAAGACGATTTCAGATGCAAAATTGCGTGCTCTGATCGATCACTTTAGCGAAGTGCGCCTGCGCAATGAGGATTTTGAATTTCCTGACCTCTTAGGCGCGGCCTACGAATATCTGATTAGCGAATTCGCCGATGAAGAGGGCAAGAAGGGCGGCCAATTCTACACACCGCGCGTTGTCAGACACCTCGCCGTATGATGCTTGAAAGGGGTGCGCACCAAAACTTGGGCAAAAAAGTTGGTGTCATCGCCGAGGCTGAGAGAGGGCCTCTCACCTTTTCTTGGGATGGGTGCTGACTGGAGGGAGAGAAGAGCAAGATGGGAGAAGTTTTTTCGTGCTCTCATGCTATACTGTGAAAGCGAGCAACGTTCGTCATGTGGAGCCGAACAGAGAAAAACGCTGCATCCGCTTTGTCGCGGACACAGGAACACGAGATCGGCGAGGAGAGAGCCTTTCTTCCATCACCCAACACTTGAGAAGGAGTGCTTTTCATGAGAAAAATAATTATCCAAGAATTCATTACTCTAGAAGGAGTCATGCAAGCCCCTGGCGGACCTGAGGAAGATACGTCAAGTGACTTCAACTATGGTGGCTGGACTGCGCCGTATTTTGCCGAAGCTGACGAAGCGGCGGGTTCATTCATGCAAAAATGGATGGAATCTACAGACATTCTTTTAGGTCGAAAAACATTTGAGATTTTTGCTGCCTACTGGCCCGAACATGCAGAGATGTGGCCAGGCATTAATGATGTCACCAAATACGTCGTCAGCACTACTATGGACGAGTCTGACACGGCCAAGTCAGATTGGAAAAACTCCGTTTTGCTGAAAAACGTCGATGACGTCAGAACGCTCAAGAATTTCAGAAGGCTCTCCTATCAAAGTCCATGGCAGCGGTAACCTGGCCCAGACACTCTTCAAGAACGACCTGGTCGATGAGCTGTGTCTCATGACTTTCCCTCTCACACTCGGCACGGGTAAGCGTTTGTTTGGTGAGTGGAACATTCCTGCTGCCTTCAAACTCACAGACAGCTTAGTTACGTCAAACGGTGTCATCTTCGCCTATTACGAGCGAGCAGGAGAAGTCAAGACAGGTACTGTCGGGGCTTAAGGCGGCTACCCTGTAAATACGATGAGTGAGTGGTGGCAAAATCGGACAATGATGTGAGGTAAAGCAAGAATCCTTCGGCTGCGCGAATGCGACTACAATGGCTTGTGGAGAGCTTTGAGCGGTTAAGGCAGGAAGAAAGTGAAGGCACCACTCACTCATCGTATTGACACTAGAAAATCAGTCGATCTCGCTTGCAACCGATTGCATAACGCAATCAGAACCGCGCGGATGTGCCGCATGAAGAAAGGAAGTGCTATGGCTAAGCTCGTGTTCGGAATGAACCAGTCCCTGGACGGCTACGTCGACCATATGGGGTTTGCGCCAAGCCCCACGCTCTTCCGCCACTTCATCGAGGAGGCTCAGGGGCAGGCGGGCAGCGTCTACGGTCGCCAAATGTATGAGGTCATGCGTTACTGGGATGACAATCATCCTGAATGGGGTGCAGAGGAACACGCATACGCTGCGGCGTGGCGGAACCAGCCGAAATGGGTCGTCTCGCGTTCGTTGAAGTCGGTCGGCCCCAACGCCAGGCTTGTTGAGGATGATCTTGAGCGCGTGATCCGCAAGCTGAAGGCCGAGCGCGACGGGGAGATCGAAGTTGCTGGCCCGAACTTGGCGCACAGCCTCACCGAACTTGGCCTGATCGACGAGTATCGAATCTACCTGCACCCCGTCGTGCTTGGTCACGGCAAGCCATATTTCGCCGGACCCCGGCGGTCGCTCCGCCTTATGACTTATGATCGTATTGGCGAGGATGTGATCAGGTTGACCTACGTCCCTGCTTCATCTCGCAACGAGCCCTGATGGAAATCGCCGCTCTCTGTCTGGTCTTGGGTTGGGCCCAAAGCGACGGGACGGCCCGCTTTGGTGGCGACCCGACGACGATGAGATAGGCTGATGCATCAGAGGAGTCCGCCTTGTCAAACCCCAGGAAAATACCCGCATCTATGACCCCTGTTGTGGCTCAGGTGGTATGTTGATCCTCGCCAAACAATATGTTGAGGAGCACGGCGGCAACCCCGACTATATTTCCCTCTTCGGTCAGGATGAGAACGGGAATGCCTGGACTATTTGCCGTCTGAATATGATCCTGCATAACATTAAAAACTCCGATATTGAGCAGGGTGATACGCTGCTCAATCCCGCCCACCTCGATGAAGACAATGAATTAAGACGCTTTCAATACATTCTCAGCAATCCCCCCTTCAGCCAGGACTACAAAAAAGATGAGATGCAGTTTCAAGAACGTTTTTCACTTTTTTGTCCCGAAACCGGAAAAAAAGCTGATCTCATGCTTCTGCCCTCCCCCATCATAGACTATGTTGTGATTCATGAACTGGTTCACCTCCATGAAAGCCATCACCAACCCTCTTTCTGGGAACTGGTGGCGCAAGCTATGCCGGATTACGCTAGCCGCAAACGCTGGTTGGCGGAGAATGGAAGTGGGCTCTGAGTGCTAACAGAGGAGGTGCCTCGTTCAGGGACGAAGAGGGAACCTGTCCGGCTTCTTTCCCAGCCGAAAAATGGGCGTGGCGATCCAACTTGAAAGCTCACTCTGCTGAGAGGGTGAACAGTGTAGGGAGAACAACGAGTCCCCACAAGCGTTCTTGAGTAGGCACACACTTTTCGGAAAAGTGGGGAATTCTCGTGAAAACGCCTACAAATGATGTTTGATGGTAAACAAACGAATGAGAGTCCTCATCCAAATCCCTCTAGCACTCGTGGCCTCATCCATCAATCACCTTCCAGGAATATCTCCACCCGGATGAGCTTGTCTCATTTCATATTCTCTTTAGTACACAACTCCTACTCTGACTTTCCTTACAGCCCAGGGGGTTTCGTCGCAATTCTTTGACTTTCAGTATCCTCCAACGGATCGACCCCTCTGCAACTCGGAGAGGCAATACCGCATTCTTGGCCGATCGGTGACTTTCAGTATCCTCTCTCGGATCGACCCCTCTGCAACGCCGAGTTGCTCACCGAACATGGTCTCATTGATGCCAACTTTCAGTATCCTCTCTCGGATCGACCCCTCTGCAACCCGCGTAACGGTTAGTGCGACCTCGTCTCTCACCTTTCTACTTTCAGTATCCTCTCTCGGATCGACCCCTCTGCAACGACACCGAACGCGGCGACAACAGGACCTCGTACTATACTTTCAGTATCCTCTCTCGGATCGACCCCTCTGCAACGATGACCTGGCGTATCTGGAGATGCAATGATTGCACTTTCAGTATCCTCTCTCGGATCGACCCCTCTGCAACCGAGATCAATTCGCTGACCATTGTGACAGCGCAAATGCCTTTCAGTATCCTCTCTCGGATCGACCCCTCTGCAACACTAGCATTAAGTCCGATGATACGTCGGCAGACACTATCTTTCAGTATCCTCTCTCGGATCGACCCCTCTGCAACGATTGCTCATGGCTTGAATGGCAACATATCGCACCTTTCAGTATCCTCTCTCGGATCGACCCCTCTGCAACCTGACATGTCTTTCTGGCTCTGCTCAGATATAGCATAACTTTCAGTATCCTCTCTCGGATCGACCCCTCTGCAACGCCAAGCGTATCGTTGCAAGATCGCTACTGATCATCGACTTTCAGTATCCTCTCTCGGATCGACCCCTCTGCAACCATGATATCTTACAGTCGTCCGCACTGCCACAACGTACCTTTCAGTATCCTCTCTCGGATCGACCCCTCTGCAACCTATTCAAGACGCTCTCGTACGCCTGCTCTAACTGCAAGCCTTTCAGTATCCTCTCTCGGATCGACCCCTCTGCAACGGCATGTAATCTCGGACATAGTATCTGTGCTGACAATGCTTTCAGTATCCTCTCTCGGATCGACCCCTCTGCAACCTCTAACATTGCTCTTTTGATACCGTGACTACAAGCACTTTCAGTATCCTCTCTCGGATCGACCCCTCTGCAACCGAACTAATATGACGCCATACTCGTCCAGAGTTCTGAACTTTCAGTATCCTCTCTCGGATCGACCCCTCTGCAACGCCAGCACAGTCCAGCCACATGTATGCAGACATATCTTTCAGTATCCTCTCTCGGATCGACCCCTCTGCAACCGTGCCCATTTACACTAAAAGAGGCGTAGTGTTTTGCCATTCTCGGCGAGACAGGCCGTTTTTTTGGCCTCTCAGCACGTCATTTCTGACCGCATTTCACCTTCCTAGTATAGCAGAAGCCTCCCATTTCCGAAACCCTTTTTCTGCCCAAAAACGGGGGGAGTTTCGAGCGAGCAAAAGCTGTAATAGAAAAATTCATGTACTTTAACGGCTCATATCAGGGCCAAATATGTCCTGATTAGTCCAAGGTTCCACCCAAAACCCTGGGTTAAGAAAAAAGAGAGGTTCCGGATGTGGTAGGATACAAAAAAGATCTTCACTACCAGAAAGGAGCCCCTCATGCGAATACAAGTATCGCTTACTTTGGAACTGGATGCAAGCGCCAATGTGGCTCAGATGGAGGAGCAGATTCAAGCGGCTGGACAGCAGTGGATGCGGGAAGCCTTCAAGCAGGCCGTGCGAACGTTTGAGCAGGAGCATCACGTCTGCCCGCACTGTGCAAGTCAGGAGGTGCGTTTGGAAGGGACGGTGAGCCGGACCGTGCTCACGCCATTTGGCAAGGTTCGTCTGCCACGCCAGCGCATGCGTTGTCAGGACTGTTTTCAGCGCTTTCAGCCATCAGCCCCGTTATGGCAAGAGTTACGTTTGGGACGTGTGACCCCAGGATTGGCAGAAGCAGCCGTGCTCGCAGGAGCATCCTGGCCCTATCGGCAAGCGGCGCAGACCCTCAGACGCCTCTGTGGAGCTTGTATCTGTGCCGAAGAGATCCGTCTGCTCACCAATCACTACGGCAGCCTGCAAGCCAAGCGAGAGGAGCAAGCCTGCAACCAGTCAGAGGAGCAAAGCCGTCCGAAGCGACAAGAGCAGGCGAAGCCAGAGGAACCCTCTTGCCAGAAACAGGAGTCCTCAACAGAGGAGGGAGAAGCCTCAATCCGGCCCTCTTCTTCAGCCGATCGAACGATCATTGGCCTGGATGGAGGATGGATCCCTTGCCGCTCCCAGCGAGGAGGCATGGAAGGGAAAGTGGCGGTCCTTGCCAGTCAAAAACAGTTGCTGCGAGCACCAGTCTTGCCAGACAAGGACGCGACCTGGTATGAGTTGGGCAAGTACATGCAACACCATCGCTCTCGCTCAGTGGCCCGGTATCGTTTTGCCAAGCATCGCTACGTGGCCACCTTTGCCCCAGCCTCTTCGTTGGGCCGACTGGCTGCCCAGGCAGTCAAGACGTTGGAACTGCCTGCCCAAGAGCAGGTCGTGGTCGCTGATGGAGCCGACTGGATCAAGAAGCAAGCGCAGCAGCATTTTCCCAACGCGACCTGTATCTTGGATTGGCCACATCTCTGGCGCACGGTGATCAAAGCGGTCCGAGCCGTCTGCACCCAGCAACAGCACGATGAGAAATGGCTCAGCAAGCACTTGGCGCTCTTGCGGCAGTGGTTGTGGCGTGGAGAGGTCGAGCCAGCCACTACCCTGCTCTTGCAGTGGCAGGCAGAGCCTGGGGGGAAGTCGATCCCCTTGTTGCAAAAAGCCATCACCTATTTGCGAACCCAGCAGGAGTGGATGGGATCGTATGAGCAGTGGAAGCAGCAAGGCTATCCGATTGGCAGCGGCATCATTGAACGGGCCGTGGCTGTGGTGATCAACCGTCGCATGAAAAAGCAAGGCATGAGTTGGCTGCGTCCCAATGCCACGTCCGTCGTGACGTTGCGAGCCGCTTTTCTCAATGAGCAATGGGAGATGCCAACTGCTGCTTGAACTTTTCCTTGAATCCAGTTTGTCTCAACCCGGTGTTTTGGGTGGAACCGCTCATATCAGGACATGTTGGGTCCTGATTAGTCTCTTTTTCTACCAAAGGCCTCAGAGACTTTCGAGAGAGGGCTCGCCACATGCCAATTTTGTATCCTTCTCAGCTCAAATCAATCTCTCCTCGCCTCCCACCAGGAAATTTCTCCAAAAAATCCTTTTCTTCAAAAACCTGTTTTTTTCCGCTAGAAGAGCGGATGCTAGCACCTATACTCTGCTTATCACAACCTTTACTGTTCATTCTTTCACCATCCTGGTCAACCTATCAGGGAAAGGAAGCGAGATTACATGGATCTTATCGTTGAGGGCAAAGGCCTTTTTATCGGGAAACACCAGGGCCGCATCTGCGTCTACCGTGAACAGAAAACCATCCAGGAAACACCCCTTATCCATCTCAAGCAGATCGTCATTGTCGATACTGGCGTTGCACTTTCCAGCGACGTCGTGCGTCTATGCAGCGAAGAAGGCATTCCCATCCATTTCCTCAGCAAGCACGGCACTACATTCGCCGGACTCTATGCCACAGGCCTCAACGCCACCATCCTGACGCGCCGGGCACAACTGCTTGCCTATACTACCCCTGTAGGCGTAATCGTAAGCAAAGCCTTTGTGCGCGGAAAAATTGCTAACCAGGGAAACCTTTTGCGCTACTCGCCAGATCCGCAAAGAAGAGCAGCCAGTCCTCTGCCAGGAGATCGAGCTGGTACATGGCGAATTGCGTGCTGCCCAGCAGGATATCGCGGACCTTCAAGAGACCAGCATGCAAGAGATACGCGAGCGCCTGCTCTCCATCGAAGGCCGGGCCGCCCAGCGCTACTGGCGAATCGTCGCAGCCGTGCTTCCCGAAACCTTACAATGGCCTGGCCGTGAGACGCGTGGAGCAAAAGATCTCTTTAATTCCCTGCTCAACTACGGCTACGGCGTACTCTACGCCCAGGTCGAGCAAGCTCTTGTATTGGCCGGACTGGACCCTCATGCTGGCTTCTTACACACGGATCGTCCCGGCAAACCCAGCCTAGTCCTCGACTTCATCGAAGAGTTCCGCCAATGCACCGTTGATCGCACGATTATCGGCCTGCTCAATAGACGTGTCCCTCTAGAGTTGGGAGAAGACCATCTACTCACAGAAGAGACCCGGCGTAAAGTCGCAGAAAAAGTCCTGGAGCGCCTCGACGGCAGTGCCGAGCTATACGAACAGAAGCGCCAGGCCCTGCGCTTCATCCTCCAGAGTCAGGCCCGTCATCTCGCCAGTTTTCTGCGCGAAGACCGTGACCAGTACGAACCTTTTGTGGCTGGTTGGTAGGAGGAAGCGGGAGCAAGAAGCGATGCGCTACCTCCTCATCTATGATATCTCCCATGACGGGACGCGTCAGAAAGTTGCCGATGCCTGCCTGGACTACGGCCTGGAGCGTATCC
>CAVZQK010000027.1:0-7076 GCA_963777355.1 uncultured Chloroflexia bacterium | reverse complement strand
TCCTCATGAAGCAGGGCCATTCCTTTTCAAGAAAAGCTATACTGCTCTTTAGAGAGAGCCTCTCGTTCACTGTTATGGTGCTTGCCACACCATTACTGTGTTATCATCACCTCCCGAGGCGATGCGCTTGCCATCGGGCGACCAGGCCACGGTGAGTACAATGTTAGTATGACCGTGATAGGTAAGGAGAGTGGAGCCAGTGGCAGCGTCCCATACATGTACTAGCGAATCATCACCCCCCGAGGCGATGTGCTTGCCATCAGGCGACCAGGCCACATATTCGACAAAATTGGTGTGGCTAAAATAGCTTCAGGATAAGCATCCCAGTGATAGCATCCCAGACCTGCACCGTATTATCCTCTCCCCCTGAGGCAACGCGTTTGCTGGCAGGCGACCAGGCCACAGTATGCACTGTACAGAGTATGGCCTTGATAAGTAAACACATGTTTACCCGTCGTAGCATCCCAGATCTGCACCGCGTTGGCCGCGTTTACCCGAGGCAATATGCTTGCCATCAGGCGACCATGCAACGGCGTACACAGCAGCAGTATGTCCGTGATACGTCAAGGTGCACTCCTAAGTGATGGGATTCCAGATCTGCACAGTGGTATCCGCACTCCCCGAGGCGATGTGCTCGCCGTCGGGCGACCAGACTACAGCAAGCACTACACCGGCTGCTAAACCGGTATGACCGCGATACGTCAGGATATGGTTCCCAGTTGCAGCATCCCAGACCTGGGCTGTACGGTCCAGGCTTCCCCAGACGACGTGCTTGCCATCGGCGCCTGCAACGGTATCCACAACATCAGTATGGCCCCGACAAGTGAGCACATGACCACCAGTTACGGCATCCCAGATTTGTACAGCCATATCATCACCGCCAGAGACAATGCGTTTGCCGTCGGGCGACCATCTGGCGGCCTCCACACTCGAACTATGACCGTGATAGGTCAAGATGGTCGTTCCTGGAGCGGAAGAAATGGGTGACTGGGGTACAGGAGGCAGCATTTCGGGGCAGAGCTACATGCAGCACTTAATGGCATAAGGCTGCTAGCGGCGAAAACCAGTCCTGTCATCCGTCGCAAGAGTATGCGTTGAGGCATCTTCTGATTGTCAAGTAGCGGGCTAAGGAGGCAAGCGTCTTGCCAGACTGAGCCTGGATGAGACATACCAAAATGCTCCTTCTTTATATTGGTTTTTAGACCAACGTAGAGGGCATTTCCTAACTTAGCAGAGTAAGGGTGGACTTTGATTCTTGGCGAGGCTAGTCCCCTCACCAAGGAGATCAGCTGTATGATGTCATTAACCGTAACAGATCAGCAGGCACCCGTCCCGCCTCCATCATATCAGCGTGGGCAAGCCGAACGCGCTCCTGCCTTACACATTGATGCTCTTACTCTGGTCATAACGCTCCATTTGCTCGCACTCTGTCGTTTGGCTGTTCATCTGGCCCATCGCCGCTGCCCGCCTCCATTGCCTGCTGGTACAGGAGGCGCTCCGCGAACCTACAGCGAAGAATCTCTCCTGCTCATTGGTCTGCTACGTACCCTGTGGAGGCTCTAGTATCAGGATATGCACGACTGGTTGAAGCAGTGGCCCACTCTGGCTCTGGCTTGTGGCTTGCCAATGGACAAAGACGATCACCCACGCATTCCCAGCCCATCGCAGCAATGCAAACGTCGTCGTACCGCTGGGGCTCCTCTGCATGAGTCCCTCTTCGTGCTTACGGTCTTGCATGCCATGCGACGGCGGCTCATTGGAGCTCGTGATCTCATCATTGATAGCGTCCCCATTCTGGCTTGGAGACGCCGTGATCCCGATGCTGCCTTCGGGCACGCTCCCGCTCAACATCCGCGCCCCTTGTTATTGGGCTATCGGGTGCATACCTTGCTCTGTCGTGGTTCAGGGCTTCCCATCTTCTTTCTGCTTTCTCCTGCCAATGTCCATGATGCTCCTTTTGCACAACCATTGTTGGCATGGGCCGTACATCTCTACCAGATCCGTCCCCGCGTCATCCGTCTGGATGCCGCGTATTGGGGATTGCGCCTCATCACCTGGATTCACACCGTCCTGCGGGCTACCGCTGTGATCCCTTGGAATCCCAAACGGCAGAAGAACCGTTCCTGCTTGCCTCCTACCTGGACCAAAGAGGAATTAGGCAAGCGCAGTGGGATCGAACGTTTTTTCGGGCGCATCTTCCTGTTCTTTCACCTTCAGCGCCCACCCCTCTACAGTTGGTCTGCTATCGCCTCGCAGGTCGCCTTGACCTACACTGCTTCCATTGTCGTCGCTTTGGCTGCCCAGCAGGCTGGCCGTCCTGATCTCATCCGTTCTCCCAAACGTGTCTTAGCCCATCTGTGGGAGAAAAGTGAGTTATGAAATGCCCTCCAACGTAAACAAAAGGCAGTCCTGGATTACCACAAACTGCCAGGTAACGTAAAGTGCTTTGCCAAAAGACTCAAGCAAAGAAGGGATCAAGCGCAGCTATTTGCATCTGGATTGATGCGTACAACCTGTCCCGCGCCGGGCTTGGGGATGCCGAAGCCATTGTTGGAGACATACAATTTGTTATCAGGGCCAAAGGTGAGAGCCGTCGGGAAGGTCAGGCCCAGGCAACCGTGCTGAGCGTGCCATTGCCTTTGACGCACACCACCTTGCCCGAACCAGCCGCCGTGGGACCGGGCTGTCCAGGAGTCGTATCGGTTTCCAGGGCGAACATATGACCCTGTGAGTCGAACTGGACACCAACCACAGCGGTCAGCCCCGAGGCTGCGACCTGGAGACTCCCGCTCGGAGTAATCTTGTAGATGTTCTCAGTGCCCGGCTTGACCGGAAACGTGCCAAGCGAGCCGACGTAGAAGTTGCCATCGTGGTACGTCACCGCTGTCGGTACGATATGCCCCCGACTCGCAGAGATGTCGGCGACGCGGCTGATCTTGCCGCCCGGTATCTTTATCCAGTTCGCCATGATTGGGTTCGATGGCATACCCTTCCCTGTACTGGTACCATATTGTACCAGGTTCCATCGGGTTCAAAGCCCTGGATTAGGAGCCTTGACCGGGTGGGTGTTTAAGAAATTGCTCAAGTTGACGACGGGAGTGGTGGTGCCGTTGGTATTCACGTGAAAGAGCGTGTTGTTGGTCCCAGCCAGCCCATGCGAACAGCCCGCACCAGCCTCCAATCCGTAGAGGGTATCATTGAGAACTGGATGTCAGCTACACCGCTGACTAAACTGCCGAGCTTCACTCGTCTGGTCGAAGGCAGGTGGTCAACGACCGTCGAGACCGTGCGAGCAGGACTGATCTTAGAGATGCGAGAGGTCATGCCGCCTTTTTAGGGTCCAACGGGGGGCGGAACCTGGCTACATTGTGCGCTGGTGGTCGAGGTAGTTCCTCCGAGCCCCCCTTCTGCTACATAGAGATTGCCATCTGGCCCGAACGTGAGTCCTAGTGGATTATTCAGACCGCTGGCGAAGACAGAGACTGTCACTGAAGCTGTGGGAGTGGCCGTCGTGTGCGTGCTAAGGATCGATGTCCGCCACAGGCGGCAAGGAGTATCGGGAGAACGCCGCTGCTCCAAACATGAGTAGTCGCAATCCAGTACGTACCATCTGTTGTCTCCTTTACAACATGCTATCCTGATAGTGTGGTTTAGACTACGTTGAATGAGCCAAACCACAACTATTACATGCAAGCTTTTTGTAATAGAGTAGCTATTGTTTCCAGTGTACATAGTTTAAGTGGAAAACACACCAGGAGAATTACGGGATATTTTTCTTGTGCCAAAGCCTATGCTGGCGGGGCAAATCCGTAAAATTACCCGAACAATTATTTAATAGACATGACTGAAGCATAAAATCATACAAGAGACTGAAATGGATCAGAAGAGAAATGAAAGGGTGGCTTGCTTTTGATTAGACGAGGTGATGTTTTACAGCATAGAGAGTAGCAGCGCTACGTGAAGAGACCCCTATTTTGCGATAGATCGCGCTCAAATACCAGCCCACCGTACGGCGGCTGAGGATGAGCCGTTCGGCTATCTGTGCATCGGTCAGCCCTGAAGCCACCAGGCGTAACACCTCAATCTCTCGCTTGCTGAGTTGATCGGAATAAGGAACCCGAAAATTTGTCGGAGAAGTTGAAACGGGTCTGGCTGTCGGCATATAGACAGCAAGGGCCTGCTCATACGTCATCGTTCGACCTTCGGCCCATGCCGCTGCGAAGGCTTGCTTGCCAAGGGAAGTTCGTGCAGCAGCCAGAGTTTGTTTATATGGGAAGTACTCCATTGGCAAAAAGAAATTCCTATGGCTTCACGCAAAGCCTCTGCGCAACCCCACAACTTCACTCCCCTTGCTGGACTCTTCTGTATAACTACTTCCGCGACATCCTCTAAAAGGGCAGCGATTGCCTCCTTATCATTAATCTCTCTCAGGGTCGCCAGGCATTCTTCATAGAAGAAGCGTGCCTCTGCATCATCTCCCTGAGAAGCAGCTATATTCGCCAGGAGAACGAGAACGTTTGCGCGTCTCCATTGATTCCCAGAGCAGAGTATGGTGCCAGGGTTTCCTTGAGCAGCCGACCTGCAGCTGTATCATCGCCTTGATAGAGAGCCATCTGCCCTAACAAGTGCAGCAATGAGGTCGCATCATACTTGTGATCGAATTTTTTTGCTCGGGAGAAGGCCTCTTCCTGCACTGCGTATGCTCTTCCGTAATCGCCTTCGGCAATCATTATCTTTACCAGGTGGCCCAACCCGAATATGATGCCTGTCCAATTATTCACCTCGCGGAAAAGCGCGAGGCTCTCCTCTCCGAGAACATAAGCCCTGGCAAAGTCCCCTTGATAGCCGATGACAGGAGCCAGATTAGCGAGACCAAAGGCAAGATGTATTTTGATACTCTTTGTCTGGTCAGGACTATGATTACTCATCATTGTTCTGAAAATTTCCAGGCTCTCTTCGAGTAGCGAGTATGCGGCTACATAGTTATGCTTCACCTCTGCTACTTCCCCCAATCTGCGCAAAGAGAGAGCAATATAGCGCCTATCTCCTGTTTCTCGACAAAGTGCCAGCATCTTCTCGGCCCTCTCCTGCACCTGATAAAAATCGCCCTGCTGCAAGGCCAATCTCGTGGCACCATGAAGAACCTGCACTCGAAGAGATGTTGTGGCACCCTCGCTTACCGCCAATACCGGTCTAGCCATTGCCGTCCCTCAACCTGATACCCTCGCAGGTGCCAGAACCAGCCAAGATCTCTGCTCAACTGTAAGGCCAGTTCCGCATCTTTTCTTTCTATTGACCATTGCAATGCTGCTCGTAAGTTGTTATGTTCCCTCTCTAGCAGATCAAACCATTTCCGCTGTTCCGGGCCATCTAAGTTCGGACCTACCTTCTCCAGCATGGCTAAATAGTAGCTGGCGTGCGCATATCGAGTTGTTTCCTCTTCTTCGTTCAGCTTCAGACATTCCAGGCCGTACTCCCGAATTGCCGCCAGCATGAAGAGACGAGGCTCATCTTGCCCTTGCTCCACCGACTGCAACAGGCTTTTGTTCAGCAGGGAAGTCAGGTTATCTAACACATTCAAAGTTGAAGCGCCAAGAGCAGCGTACAAATACTCCGCAGCTTCTACTGTGAAGCCGCCGATGAAGACAGATAAACGGCGAAACAAGTGCTGCTCCGCAGAAGATAGCAGTTCATAGCTCCATCTGATAGTATTGTGCAGCGTCTGCTGTCGCTCTGCCACATCGCTCGCACCATAAGTGAGGAGACGCAGCTGATCCTCTAAACGCGCCAGAAGCACCTGCGGGGAGATAGTCCGATTTTGGCTGCGGCCAATTCAAGTGCCAGCGGTAAACCGTCCACTTTCACACAAATCTCTGCAATGGGACGAACATTGGCAGGGGTCAACCGGAAGTCGGGCTTGATCGCCCATACTCGCTGCATAAATAGCTCGATTGCTGCGTACTGGAAGAGAGTTCATGAGCAGGAAGCTGATTGAGATCGGGCAGGGCCAGCGGTGAAACCAGGAACTTATGTTCGCCATGAATGCGCAACATCGCCCGGCTGGTCACGAGGATTTTGACGCCAGGACAGCCTGCCAGAAGTTCTACCAGTCTGGGCGCTGCCAGGAGCACATGTTCAAAGTTATCTATCAGCAGCAGGAGATGCCGTTCACGCAGGTAAGCTTTCAGGCGTTCTGAGAGCTACGCATGACCGACCTCTCTCAGTCCAAGCACTTGAGCAATTGTTGGTATAACCAGATCAGGATTACTGACCGAGGCAAGCGGGACGAAGTAGACACCATCGCTGAAATACCCCGCCAATTGCGTTGCTACTTGCACACTTAGACGCGTCTTGCCGATGCCGCCAGGTCCTGTGAGCGTCAAGAGGCGTACCTCTGGACGTTGAAGCAGCGAACATACTTCCTGCACTTCTTGTTCACGCCCAAGCAGCGGTGTGAGATAGACGGGAAGAGCAGCAGCCGTCTTTAAGAAGTCTCTTCTGGATACAGGAAGACCATTTTCGGCTATTTGATCTGAAATGGATATCCTCTCTTGATGGAACAGGGTAGGTGTAGCAAAGGAATCTCCAACCGGGGCTTCAACATCATTATCCAGGCCCCCCAACGCAGTTGCGACACAGTTGAGCCGCTGCAGCGTCATTTCCTCCGACTTCCCCAGGTAGGCTTTATGCAATTTCCCATTACGCTTATGGTAAGCATACCAGTACCAGCTATGGCGTTTGCGTTCTCGACGAACGGTGAATGCACCCAGAGAATGTCGAAAGGCAAAGGATCGATTATTTTCAGTAGCTAGCCATTGATACCAGTCTTCTGATTCGATGAGGATTGAGGCAAGTTGTCCTTTCCCTTCATCCAGCAAGAGCAAGTAGTTCTCGGAGACAACTGGAAGACGCTGCCTTCCCATAATGTAATCTCCTTATGGCAGATGGTACATATCATATGTTGGGTAACTGATTGTAGAAGAGTTACATACTCTGTTAGTATATCATGTGTTGAGTAACTTGTTGAAGACCTTGCCCTACTCTGATTGGCAAGCTCAGCTATTCTCAGGTCTGCT
>CAVZQK010000026.1:0-311983 GCA_963777355.1 uncultured Chloroflexia bacterium | reverse complement strand
GTGAACCACAAAAACAACTGATTACCGAGGAAGATTTTCTGGCTATCATCGAATATATGATCAGTGCTAATTCGGCCCAGAACTTTCTTTTTTATCGAGAGGAATTACAAAACGAGAACGAGCGGCGGATACTAGAAACAATTATCGAGCTTACCAGTCATAGCAACCAAACGAGTATAGCAAGAAAAAAGCTTATTACTCACCTTCAGCTCTCTGAAAAAACGGTTATCGCCAGTCTACAAAGGTTGCATTCAGGTCTTATCTTAAAAGAGTATGAAGGAGGCAGCACAAATCCTTATTACGCACTAAAAATAGCGCTGGTATGGCATTGGATGAAACGAAATCGCTGGTTCTTTAATTTTGAACAATTATAGAGAAAACGAGGAAGACCCATGTTAGAGAGACCCTATACCTGGCAATCTCTCCCCAATCCTTTTCTGAGTACAGATAGCAACAGCGAAATGCGAGGACATGTTTCTGGGAGAAGTAGTGATATTTTAGAGATCGTCACCGGGGATCAAAGTGCGATCATTCTCACAGGTGCTCCTCAAATTGGCAAGACGGCCCTCATTCGTTACCTTCAGATTCCGCCTCAGCAAGCATGGTTGTGGCGCAAAGAAGAGCGTCTTGCGCTTATTCGTGAAGAATTTGCGCTCGACCAGCTTTATTTTATCCAGATCGACTTAACAACTCTGGAAAACATCCAGAGTAAGCAAGACATGCTTGCCTTCTTTCTCAAAGCTTGTATACAGGCATTAGTACAACTCTACGACGTTGAGCCTCCGCAGGAAGAAGATCTTAAAAGCCTGCGTAGTTTGTTACGACAGATAGAACGTCGCAATCTCAGAACGCGTTGCTTTATAATGCTCGATTCCATTGAGCGTCTGAATCAGAGCGAAATAGACCTTCCCGAATTACAACAGAGTGAAGCACGTACACCACAAGAGCGAGGTATTGCGATCTTAAATCATTGTGAGGCCATTCGTACGTTGGTTGACCTTATTGATGAATTCCCGCTACTTTGGAGTGATCTTTGCACTTACCAGTCTTCCCAGGCCAAAAAGCGTCGATCAATTTACGCATGTTTCAGCAGATCTGGCACGTTTTACAACGAGCCCGCTACAATGTTTTAGTTGGAGCGACACGACAACATTTCTAGCACAAAAGCCAGGGGACTTTGGTAGCGCGTGGGCAAGAAGTTTTCGCGAACTGGGGGGAGACTCAATTTTTACTGAGGAAGAGCAACACTGGATTCGCGAACTGGCAGGCACCCATCCCTATTTACTACAACAATGCTGCTTTCACACCTTCAATTTCAAACAGACCTACGCCATACACAATCATACATGGTCGGAATTAAGAGCAAGTGAGCAAAAACAGCTTGTAGAGCGTGTAAACCAACATATTACCACATTCCTCAATAGTCTCTGGAAACGTCTTCAAGAGGCACTAGAGAAGAGCTTGTCTGAAACCAGGCAAAAATTTTATGAGTTTCTCTCTTTTCTCAATACTATTAGCACAATCCAGGAGATCTATCACGAAACCTGGGATTGGCTAGGACCTGAACTACGCTATATTCTTTCGAGCGAGGGATTTGTCCGAAACGAGACCTTCCAACCTGTCTACACGCCAGGGCTCATCTTGCGCACCTATCTTACCCAAAGGATTGATCAGAGCAACATTCCCTTACAACGCGGTTTCTGGCTTACGATTAGTCGCCCTGGCTTCCAGGTAGAACATGTCTCACTCTCTGAGCTTGAATATCGTTTGATTAAAACATTACTTCAACATCCACAATACTGTAGTGAAGAGGAATTAATACGTGGAGCCTGGGGAAAAAGCATCGAACGAAGAACATTCAATCAACGCATGTATCAGCTGCGCAAAAAGCTAAAAGAGCATAGCAATAATACAAACGTAATTATTTATCACAATGGAAGTCAATACTCGTTACAGCCCTGTGACTATTGTTTAGTGTTGGAGTAGTTCATGTCAGAAACTCAATATACATGGCAAACATTGCCCAACCCCTTTCTTCATACTGATGCAAATAATAAAATAACAAGTCATGTTACCGGTCGGAATAGTGATATAGCAGCTATTCTTAATCTAAACGCAGTTCTATTGACAGGCTCTCCCCGCATAGGAAAAACTGTACTGCTTCGTTACTTACAAACGCCTCCCCAGGCCACCTGGTCCTGGCGAGAAGAAGGATCATTTCTATTAATGAAAAATGTATTAGCTCTTGATGATCTTTATTTTTTAAGCATTGACTTCAATAGCCTCGAAAATGCAACAAACGTTAGCGAATTTCCACATCTGTTTGCCAATGCTTGTATAAATATCCTCTCACAGGTAGATAGCTCATTTCAACAGGAACAAGCTGAAGGGATCAAAAGTTTACGAGCACTTTTACGACGTTCTCGCGCTACAAATAGTAAAGTTTGCTACTACTTCATTCTTGATAACATAGATAGAATCCATCAACTATCAGCTACTCCAGGCAGCCAAATCTACACTGCCAGCCAGAATACACAAGATAGAGGATTGGCCCTGCTTGACCAAAGTGGCATTATCCGACTTCTTGTTGATTTGCTTGATGAATTTGAAAATATGCGTGTGATTCTATCCATTAACAGCCTTCCTCAACCTGGAACGCTTCATCAATTTACGCATATTTCACCGCATTTATCATCCGATCTCGCAAGATTTACCACCTACACATTACAAATTTTTCCTATGCCTGAAGCAATCGCCTATATTGCCCAAGAACCAGAAAGCTTTGGTCACGCATGGGCAGAGGCATTTCAAAGCCTAAAAGAGCAAGAGATATTTTCTTCCGCAGAACAGCAATGGATACTTGAGCAGGCAGGATCTCATCCACACCTACTTCAACAATTCTGTTATCATACATTTAATGCGAAGCAAAACATAGCAATAGCTAACAATAACTGGCAAAATCTAGAAGAAAGTGTAAAAATACAGATTGTCGAGCTTATTAATAGCCGTATCTCAACTTTTCTTACTCATCTTTGGCAAAGACTACAAGAAGCATTAGAACAACTTGACGAGGAGATAAAAAATCGCTTCTTCGATTTTGTCAGCCTCTCCGCTCACCATCAAACCACTGATATTATCTCTGATGAGAAAAGAGACTGGCTCGGAGCTGAGCTACGTTATATATTATCTAATGAAGGTATCCTTCGCATCGAACCTGCTCAACCAACTTACTATCCAGGAGCTATATTACGACATTTTCTTCAACAGAAAACTAAGATAAATAATCCGGTCATTACGAGAGGTTTCTGGCTAACAATTGCTCCTCCTGGCAAGAATCCTGAACGCACTGCGCTCTCTGAACTAGAATACCATCTTTTGAAGACGTTATTACAATATCCAAACTATTGCTCAGAAACCCTGCTAATACAAAATGCATGGGGCAAATCTATCGAGAAGGCAACATTCACGCAACGTATGCATCATCTTCGTAAAAAATTGCGCAATATAAGCCACGATGTAGATCTTATTACTAATCATTATGGTGGTCAGTATTCCCTAAAGCACAGTGAATGGTTACATCTAGAATAAGGAATAAAAAAACTTTCTGCTGAACCTCTATAATTATGTGTTCTAGTATTATTTTAAAAAGGTGACAGACTTAGAAGAGTATTTAACTTTATTAGGTGTTGTGATGCTAAATATAAGAACTCTAACCCAACATCAGGTTGATTATCATATAAAATATTTACTACACTGCGTACAATTGCTTTTTCAGTTAAATAGTATGCTAATATCAACTGCGATATATCATCGGTTTGTTGACTACGTTGCAAATAAGACTCCATCATATAATCAGAGTATAAAGATGAATGAGTCAGCAACTCAATATCAATAACTAACATCGCAAAATCACTTAGAACATCGATGTAATAATAATTATCATTAAAATCAATGACGTCCAAAATTTTTACACCACCGTCATCTGTAGTGTCAGTGGGATTATCAAGCCAAATATTTGATGATTTTAAGTCCCCGTGGCATCGCTTAATATACTGGTGATGTAAACGCTGCTCAAAATACTTTTTACTATCAGGATGATCGATCATTATTTTTAAGCTATCAATTAGACAATGACAGAGAAGATCATAATGATCTCCATCCATGTGCATAACTTCATTCAGAAAAGTGAAGTTATGCTCAAGTTTCGCTCTTAATTGTTCATAACTACCATAAATCATTCCATCCTGATTTTGCTGAGAAGTATTAACAGGAGCGATAGCAATATTAGCATGAATATAAATTATTCGATTTATAAGTCGATCTAATAAAGGATATATTTGGCTATGAGAAGCATGTGACAATATCCAATCCAATCGATGTTCATCGGGAAGAGCACGCATTATCAGGACATATTCCTTTGTTGCATCGAGTAATTCATTTGCCTTTTCAGCTTCGTAAATAATTTTCCCTATACAAATAAGCTTTTCATCACAATAAAGGAGCGAAGCTAAACCAAGATAAACATTAGAAGTAAATTGTGCATTCCAGTACATAGCTTCTATCTGGCATGCCTGCCGCTCTGATAGCAAAGTGAAAGCAGCACGAGAATCATTTTTATTAAAATAAAGAACTTTTAGGACTAAATCATAAGATGTATTCATCTTATGAGCAAAATAAAGCTTCGCTGCCCATGATTCCCTTATACACTTTATATTAAAACAATTTTCTATCTGCCCTATATCTACTATCATATATATTTGTCCTTTAACACAATTTTCTGATCTATATGCATAGCACAAAACGCATGTTTTTCTAGAAAGCTATTTTACATGCTAAATTGCAACAGTTTTCTCTAATATAGAAGCTATTAGGCAACACTTTACTGTAAACATATTAATATATTAACATATTTTAACTTAAAAACTTATTTTAAGCAGAAAGAAAGCATAACAATCCATACAATTCCTCAAAGAGGAAACCATAAAAGACGAAACGAATCTTGCATCTCTGCTTTCCATAGCGTAGACTGCCCTGGTAGATCGCTGTTTGTAAGTGAAAAGAGGGCATCAAACACATCATGGAACAGGATGGGGATTGGGAGATTACGTCAGAAGGGCTCTACCGGGCAACACGGGGATTTCTGATACGCAGGGGTCATTGTTGCGGCAACCGCTGTAGCAACTGTCCCTATGTGAACTGGCGCTTGGACGAAGAGTGGCTACCAGTGCCAATTGATTATATCCAGCGCATTAGCGTCTCTCGGCGCTCGCTAGAAGGAGCAGTGGCATTACTCACCTATCATCAAGAAGAGGTTGCATCTGGTCCTGAGTCGAAACAGAGCTATCATCGCAGGATGATCCAGCACTATGAGCAAATGTTGGAGCGCTGGGAGGCGAAAAAATAAGAAGAGAAGGAAGTAAAAGTCTTCCTTCTCTTCTCTACTCTTCTTCTAGTAAAAAAGGAGCGCTATTTACAAACCAGGATAAGATAAAAACCAGATACCCGGTCCCTGCTGAAATACCTGATCGGTGCGAACACCCCAGTTACCAAAGCCCCAGTTAAAATTACTCGTCATCACCTGGCCACCACCCAGCACCTGCTCCACAACCGCGACGTGTCCATAGCCATAGCTTGCTCCCTCCACACCGGGCATCATTACAATGATCGAAGGAACATGAGGCGTAGCCGAGACGGTCCAGCCAGCATTCAAGGCTCCATAATACCATTCATAGGCATTCCCCAACCAGGAAGGCCATTTACCGGTTAGCGCATGATAGCGATATGACGCCCACCATGTACACTGACCATAATAGAAACGATTGGAGCCACCGGAACTAGCATCGGCGGGGGCGGTAGGCACACCTGCATACACACTTTGATAATTCCCGGAAGGATCGTAGCCATCTTGAGTGACTGCCGTCGCCGTTGCGGCCTGGGCAGCAATCAGAGTGGTGGGATTCTCCTTTGTAGTAAACATCTTATTAAGTGGGGAAAAGAGCTGAAAGACACCGTGGACCTGACTGCCAACAGGAACGACTGAAATCAATGTTCCCAATACGATACAGGCGAGCAGGGCGGTAACTGCCACGTGCACCACCATGCGGCGGCCACGTGGGGGACGCAGAGTACCTCGGCTTTTCTTGCCAGTGGCGCGAATCACTACAGGTTCTCGCAAACCATTCGTAGTTCGTTGAGGTGGTAGCAAATTGCCAGTAGTAGGATTAGCGGGTAACATCTTTGTCACATTGGGAGATTGGGCATTATCAAGAGCGCGGGTCACAACAGGAGATGCCGGAGCTTCATACAGAGGAGGAACTGGTGTGTTTGAGGAAGAAGCGTCTCCCGGAAAAGACAACTGTTCCACCGGGGACATTTGAGAGACAAGACCCGAAGCTTCGAGCGGACTTGCCTGGGCGTTTTTCTCATCAGGCCTGGTTTGACGATGGTCCAAGAACGACATACACAAATTCCTTCAATCCAGTTGAAACAGACAAAATAAGGTAAGTTCCATATTTAAAGTGGCTCAGCATCTAAAACTTAATCTACTCACAATCCCTTCATTGGTCAAGTTATCCCTGCTTGATGTAGGACTATAGGCCTACATGCCTGCTAAGCACTTCTTTTTTAGCCTTTCATACCGCTCTTCAATTAAACCTGATTTCTGCAAGTAATTGCGTTAAAAACCTTCAACCTGGTATTTTCCCTATGCAGACTGCGACAGGAACGAGAACCTTTGATATATAATGAGGGTCCTTATCTAGCATAATTTTGAGAAAGATATCAGGAGCCATTCATGCCAAATTTTACGCGTCTCTACTTCTCCTCGCTGCTCCTTGTTTGCCTGCTAACAGCATGTAGTGGGGGAAGTACGTCCGAAAACCAGGGCAAAGCTGGAGCGACAGCGCAACCGGCACAAGCAACATCTACGCCAATAGCAACGAAAAACGATCCACAGGGCGATATCTGCCCAGCCGATCTACGTGATTTACATAGCTGCTTGACGCCTCATGCTCTGCGTGTTGCTTACGGAGTAGAATCTTTATATCAGCAAGGATTCACGGGAAAGGGGCAGACGATCATCGATATCGTCTCTTTTGGCAGCCCAACGCTACGCCAGGACATGGATGTCTTCGATAACCAATTTGGCTTGCCAGCAGTGAATCTGGACATCATTTCACCCATTCATGAAGCTGAATACGATCCACGCAAAGATAAAGGTGGATGGGCAGGCGAGACCACCCTGGATGTACAAATCTTCCACGCCATTGCCCCAGATGCGAAAATTGTCGTCCTGACCAGTCCCGTGGCAGAGACAGAGGGAACCATTGGCTTACCAGAGTTTCGCCAGCTTTTGCATTACACCCTCGATCACAAATTAGGGAATATCGTTTCACAGAGTTGGGGGGCATCGGAGCTTACCTTACAGGATGCAACCAGTCAACAGGAGCTTGCGCTCTGGAATACGATTTTTGAGAACGCCACCCTGCACCAGGGAATTACCTTCTTTGCCTCCTCTGGTGACAATGGCTCAACAGACTATGCGGACCTTGCCGGGAAAAGACTGGCCACAGTACCAACGACCAGTTTTCCCGCCGACTCTCCCTGGGTTACCAGCGTAGGGGGCACTACAGTTCAACGCAATGGCATCGGCTATACTGAACAGGGCTGGGACCATAGTGGCGGCGGCTTCAGTCGTTTCTACAAGACCCCATCGTATCAGCAAAACGAATCCCAGGCAGTTGAAAGCCAGCTAGCCAATCGGCGAGGCGTGCCTGATGTTGCCGGAGATGCCAATCCGTCCACAGGTATGGCTATTTATGTGAACGGTGCCTGGACAATTGCAGGCGGAACCAGTGCCAGTGCGCCACTATGGGCCGGGATCGCCGCAGTCGGCAATCAGCTTGCAGGGCATCCGCTGAGCCTTCTCAATCCAACACTTTATAAAATTAGCGGTACCGACAAATATGCGCAAGATTTTCGTGATATTACGCAAGGGAACAATACCAATCCCGATACCACCGTGCCAGGCTATCCAGCCGTGTCTGGTTGGGACCCGGTGACCGGGTTGGGCTCGCCAGTTGCCGATAAGTTGCTCCCCGATCTGATCCAGGCTATTCCACAAACAAACAGTGCTCAGGGATAAGTAGTAGAATAAACTATGGCAAAAGGTTTTTGCGCACAAAGAGTTCAGCATTCAGAATGGAGCCACCAGCGGCCCCGCGAATTGTATTGTGGCCCAGGACTACAAATTTATAGCTCAGAATGGGGCAGCGGCGTAAACGGCCAATACTCACCGTCATCCCATTCCCAGCGTCGCGGTCTCGCAACGTCTGAGGGCGATCAATCTCGCGGCGATACAATAAGGCCTGGGCGGGAGCAGTCGGGAGCTTGAGCTGTTGGGGTTCGGGACTGAAGCTTTCCCAGGCAGCAATCAGTTGCTCAGGAGTTGCCTCGCGCTCCAGTTCAACGCTCACACATTCGAGGTGGCCCTCGCGAGTCGCAACACGGTTACATTGAGCACTGACAACAGCGGGAGCATTCGTAAAACCAGCGCCTTCTTCCCAGGAGCCAAGCATCTTTAGCGTCTCACTCTCCAGCTTCTCCTCCTCGGAACTGATATAAGGGATGACATTATCCAGAATATCGTAAGAAGGGAGACCTGGATAGCCAGCGCCAGAAATTGCCTGCATAGTCGTCACCATTACTTTGCGCAGGCCAAACGCTTGTTGGAGAGGTTTGAGAGCCATCACCAGCGGGGTAGCACAACAATTTGCGTTCGTCACAATACAGCCGGACCAGTTCCGTCGTTTGCGCTGCTCAACGACAGCGACAATATGTTCAGGATTTACTTCAGGGATAAGCAGGGGCACATCTAGTTCCATGCGATAATTTTTCGCATTGCTGAAGACCGCAACGCCCGCCTCGGCAAAAGCTCGCTCGATATCACCGGCAATCTCACCGGGCAGAGCCGAAAAAGCAATTTTTATGCCAGGCAACGCATCCGGGCGGCAGGCAACCACCGGCAGATGGGCAATTGCCGCAGGCATCTCGCTGCCAGAGAGTCGCCAACTGGTAACCTCGCCGTAGGGACGGCCAGCATGGCGATCCGAAGCGGCAAGAGCAACCAGTTCAAACCAGGGATGATGCTGCAAAAGTTCGATAAAACGTTGTCCAACCATGCCGGTAGCGCCGAGTACAGCTACCGGGATACGCGACTGTAACGATTGATGCATCTCATAGTTTCCTTCACATTTAACGCTCAGCAGACCACTAGCGATAGATCGCGCTTAACTGAGCACAATGTTCCTCTTCGTGCTCCACTACTGCTGTCAGGATAGCAAAGACAGTCTGTGGTCCATGAACCTCGTGGATACCGCTGCGCTCCCAATCTTTGAGCGAGAGCTGACGCAACACCTGTACCAGTTCATTGCGACGCAGAGCGAAGAGTTGAAGAGAGGTATGAAATTCAAGATACATATACCTCGCCACATCCGCCCAACGTCGTTCATCAAAAGCCAAAAACGTCGGCTCATCCCTTACAAGAATGCCATACACACGCGGAGTAATAATATCATCACTTGCCCGCAGATGGGCCAGAATTTGCAAAGCAGACCACTCTTCTTGAGAAGAGGAAGAACGTAAAACATCACTGCTCCGTCCAGTGACAATCTCTGCAATTCGCGCCGGAATAGTGGCAAGACGCGAAAGCAGATTATCGATGCGTTCGGTTCTTAAAACCATATCCCTCCTGATTGTAGGGGCTGCTGGATAGAGACAGCTACGCCCCTACCTTGCAACCTTTGTTGTTTTCTCTTTGTGCGAATGGCGCACCAAAGGGATAACAGGAGCAATCAAATCACGATGCAAACAGCGCAGCGCCTTTTCCGCATCTTTCTCTGAAACAATCAGGGTAATCCCCAATTCAGAAGAACCCTGAGTGATCACAGGAATATGTTCATGGGCAAGAGCTGTAGTTGCACGTGCGGGACTTGTGGCCTCGGAGGTAAAGCCAGACCCGATACAGGCACACGCGGCCAGACCACGGCGACAGCGCACCGTCCAATCGCCCATATCGTGCTGTAACAGAGCAATGATCGAATCGGCGGCTTTTTCCTCAACCATAAACGAGAGGTGGTGACCGGAAGAAGAGCAGATCGCCACCGGAGCTGCATCGGCGCGGGCAGCCAGGGCAAAAACCTGTCCGGCATTTTCAGGAGCCCCAAAAGAGATCGGTGCTTTCTACAGTAATCAGGGCCAGATTACGGCGGGTCGTAATCGCTCGCGCCCCGCTCGCTTCTTTCACCGGACCAACCACAGTCCCGCGAATATGTGGACGGAACGAATTGCGCACACGGACAGGAATATTGCGGTGCGCGATAGGAATCAGCGTGCGGGGATGCAGGACCTTCGCACCAAACCAGGAGAGCCGTGCCGCTTCAGCATACGAAAGGTTTGGCAGCAAACGAGCGTTAGGAACCTGACGAGGATCGGCAGTCAAAACGCCATCAACGTCAGTATAAATCGTGACCTCAACACAATCCAGAGCCGCGCCGATTACTGTTGCCGAATAATCAGAGCCATTGCGACCAAGCGTTGTAACAAAGCCAGTCACCGTACGACCCATAAAACCGGCGGCAATCGGCACAATAGCGCGCTCAACCAGAGGGCGCACCAGGGCCTGAGCATTCACACGTGTCTCCTCATTCAAAGGCTCGGCACCGACCACCACGCCGAAGGGTTGCGTCGGATCAGTCTTTGGATGAGTAGTAATAATGATCTCCTGGCGCACTGGCTCCGCGGGCACACCTAAATCGCAGGTAGCAGCGGCAACCAGAAGCACAGAGAGCCGTTCACCCCAGGCAGCAACCGCAGCGGTGCGTAAAGCCACATCCTGACCCTCTTCTGCGGCGGCGCGTAACGCTTCTACATCCTGTGAGAGACTCTGAAGAGCAATCTCCAACTGATCTTGCAGAACGAGACATTCCTCTGCATGAGAGACGACCTCAATCGCAGTTGTCAGATGTCTCTGGCGGAGAGAAATGAGCTCCTGATTATATTCTTCTTTACTCTGAGCACAGGCCAGGCGCGCAATACGCAAAAGCTGATTGGTCACGCCGGACATAGCAGAGACAACCACAACAGGAAAGGTAGCAGGAGTATCCTGAAGATTCTGCTGAATAATCGAGGCAACACGGCAAATACGTTCACTACTACCGACAGAAGTCCCACCAAACTTTAAAACACTGACATTACGCTGCATAGCACCAACCCCAAAATTTCACTATCACTAAAAGATAAGGCATACCCAATCTTCAGAACGCTCTGATCGAAGCTACCATAGCAGCTTCGATCAATCAATTCAAGAGATAAAAAGAGATTCCACCGTGTCAAAGATGGCAGAAATTACGCGTTGATCGTTTCACCGGCTTCGGTAACCGCCGCTTGCAAGGCCTGATCCAGGTCATCGATCAGATCATCGATGGTCTCCAGACCTATCGAGAGACGAATGAAATCGGGCGTGACTCCCGTCTCAACCTGCTCTTCAGTCGTCAACTGAGAATGGGTTGTGCTGGCCGGATGAATAATCAAGGACTTGGCATCACCAACGTTTGCCAGATGCGAGAAGAGTTCGATATGGCGAATGAGCTGTTTGCCAGCTTCCAGGCCACCCTTAATACCAAAGCCGATAATTGCGCCAAAGCCATGCGTAAAGTATTTCGCCGCCAGTTCATGCTGCGGATGGCTCTTTAAGCCGGGATAATTGACCCAGGAGACCGCTGGATGGCTCTCCAGGAACTCTGCAATGCGTTGAGCATTCTGGCTGTGGCGCTCCATACGCAGAGGCAGCGTCTCCAGACCTTGTAAGAAAAGCCAGGAATTGAAAGGCGTGATTGCCGGACCCAGGTCGCGTAAGAGCTGAACACGTGCTTTAATAATATACGCAATCGGGCCCAGAGCTTCAACATAACGCACACCATGATACGAAGGATCAGGCTCAACCAGGCCAGGGAAGCGGCCACTGGCGGCCCAATCGAATTTGCCCCCATCGACGATCACGCCCCCGATTGAGGTACCGTGACCGCCAATAAATTTCGTCGCGGAATGCACCACGATATCAGCCCCATGCTTTAAAGGCTGAACGAGATAGGGAGTTGCCAGGGTACTATCGATAATCAGAGGCAGACCATGTTCATGGGCAATATCCGCTACGGCACGAATATCCAGAGTATCCAGGCGTGGATTGCCCAGAATTTCGGCGTAGATCGCTTTTGTATGCTCATTGATTGCCGCCCGAAAGTTTTCAGGATCACGGCTATCCACAAAACGCGTCGTAATGCCCAGTTTAGGAAACGTATAATGGAAAAGGTTATAGGTGCCACCATAGAGGCTGGCAGAAGAGACTATTTCATCGCCCGCTTGAGCAATATTGAGAATTGCCAGCGTCTCAGCGGCCTGCCCGGAGCTAGTTGCCAGAGCTCCAACGCCCCCCTCCAGAGCTGCGATACGGCGCTCAAAAGCATCTTGTGTTGGATTCATAATGCGGGTATAGATATTGCCAAATTGTTTCAGGGCAAACAGGTTAGCAGCATGTTCAGGGCTGTCAAAAACATATGAAGAGGTTTGATAAATAGGAACCGCCCTGGCATTGGTGGCGCTATCTGCCGTCTCCTGGCCTGCGTGCAAAGAAAGTGTTTCAAAACCGTAGCTACGATTACTATTGAGTGCCATTTGGAATCTCCTTTGAGCGTAGACAAACCACGCCCCTAGATAATGATAGGTGCTGTTCCACCATCATGGGGGAAAACCTGGCGCAGACAAGCCGCGCCCCTACCTGATTAATTTGGAACATGCCTGAGTGTATATCAGCCACATCCTAGTGCATCTCCACTTGACCTTTTCGTTTTTCCTGGTGTATGATTCCTCCTCAGTGACGGTAGAAGGGGTATTCTTTCTCGGCCCGCTTGAGGGTACTGAAAAACTAGCTTGCTTGCCATTGATTTAATGCCTCGGCCATCTGATCCCACTCTTTCAAGAAGGCATCATGACCATGAGGAGAATCCAACTCGATATAGGTAGCATCGCCACCCAAAGAGCGAACCTGTTCGGCCAGACGGCGCACATGCGCTGCCGGAAAGAGAAAATCTGAACGAATACCTACAAATAACGCTTTACTCTTGATGCGGCCCAATGCGTCCTCCCAGGAAAGATACCCTTCACTGATATCAAACAGGTCCATCGCGCGACTGATGTAGAGATAACTATTCGCATCGAAGCGGCGAGCGAGAGCATCACCCTGATAATAGAGATAGCCCTCGACATCGAAGCGCGTGGCGAGATCTGGATTATGCGTCGGCGAAGGGATCGTCGTACAACGAGCTGGATTGCGGCCAAAACGCTGCTCCATCACCTCTTCGCTCTGATACGTAATCATTGCTAGCATACGTGCAACAGCAAGACCAGTAGCAGGTCCCTGGCCCGGCAGATACTCTCCACATTGCCACGCAGGATCGAGCATAATAGCCTGACGTGCCACTTCATTAAAGGCGATAGCCTGAGCGGAGACAGAACTAGTAGCAGCAATCACCGCCACCTTTTGCACCAGTTCGGGATAGCTCACAGCCCACTCTAGCGCCTGCTGACCGCCAATAGAGCCACCAATTACCATCGCCAGTTGACGAATACCCAGATGCTCTACCAGGCCATGCTGGGCGCGTACCATATCCCGAATCGTCACCACGGGAAAACGCAGGCCGTAACGTGTCTGGGTGCGCGGATCAAGAGAGGCAGGGCCGGTACTTCCGGCACAACCACCCAGAACGTTAGAGCAGACCACAAAGTAGCGCGACGTATCAATAGGGCGGCCCGGCCCTATGAGCGGATTCCACCAGGCCACTTTTGGATCATCGGGCTGCTCCGGATCATAAGCATGAGCACTGCCTGTTAAAGCGTGGGTAACCAGAATGGCATTATCGCCAGCCGCATTGAGCGTGCCCCAGGTCTCATAAGCAAGCGTCACGGGACCAAATATCGTCCCACTTTGCAATGGCATACGCTCTAAAGTATAGCTGGACACACGATGCGTAGAATGTTGTTTGTTGAACGAGGGACGAACCCCGATTGATCGCTCTATCTGAGCCACCATATTGTCCGCTCCTTCCCGGCTTGAAAAAATTGGAACAAAAAACCCTCACCCTACAGGGGCGAGGGGTAAAACGTCATCGCGGTACCACCCTGGTTTGTCAGCGCCTCACGGCACCAACCTTTATAAGTGTCGCGCAGAGCCCCGACCGCGACGTGAGGACATCAAGCGGTCTTTCAAGAGCAGGCAACACTCCGGTTGATAACGAAACCACACGGCACAGTCTACTCGCCTCGCAGGTTTTCGACTTGCAACTCAAGGGCCATCTTCGACACTGGTACGGCGCTGACCTTCTCATCTTCGTCAACTTGCTGTAGCCGCTCCGGGTGTGTACTCTTCCCTATCACAGTTATTTGTCGTTCGTGTATTTGTGACACCTTACGCAAGATAACAAAAAACCCCTTCATCAGGGGTCAGGCTGCTTTGCGCAATCCCCTCATCTTGCGGATGTTATAATCCGCCGGAATTGGCACCCTGCAATGCAACATTGCAAGCGGGTTGCCGGGCTTCACAGGGCCGTTTCCCTCCACCCTCTGGATGAGAGCAGTTTACACTGCGTATGTGTGTTTTTCATGTGCGGCGCTACATGATCAGTAGCTGCTTCTTTGCGAAAAGTATACCCAATGGAGCGACAGGCTGTCAAGTGTACTTCGACAGTTCCTCTGTGTATGAAGTATACATATGTCGATATCTTAATCTGCAAAAGAGGGGAAATTTGTCAAAGCTCTATTCTTCGCTGAAGTAGTCAAGGTCTATCTTTTTTATGATATACCTTGACTCCTCTGTAACTCCCACATCATAATCATCATAAATTGAGCAAGTTGCTCTCCATTTATCAAAATTATTTTCAGGTTATCAGCACTGTTAGCATAGTCAATAGCTTGCTGAGAAAAGTCTGAGGTAGTAATGAAAACCCCTTTTCTGCCTTACGACCAATAAGCGCTCCAGCAAAGCCCTGCACAATGGGTCTGGATACCGTCCCTTCCCATCTCTTCGCTTGCAAATAAATAGCATCCAGACCTAATTTATCTTCCTTAATGATACCATCTATTCCCCCATCTCCAGCTTACCAACAGCCTGCCCCGCATCTTTTCTTGATCCACCATATCCCATTGCGATAAGAAGATCAACGACGAGACTTTCAAAGAACTTGGGTGGACTATTCTTTATCCGTTCAAGTATTTCTTGTGCTAAAGCTCTTCTTAAACTTTGATAGCTCACCTCCAAAATTTCTTGAGGTGTCTGACTTGTTTTCTCAATAATTTCTTGGGGCGTCTCTATTTCTCCATTTGCCCTACCATCTCTTAAAGCAAGAAATTCAGGAAATTGGGCAAGAAATTTTATATTAATCTGAATGGGATTATCTTTTAATACATTAAAACCTCGATCCGTTATCCTAAATTTGGACCTACCAGTATTCATCAAGAGGAGTGTCTTGCCAAGATAGGTACGTGCCCAATTGACACGATTATCAAATTTGCGTTGCCTACCACTAGGCAATAGTTCGTTTCGATCTTCCTCACTGAGGTTGAGTTGTTGAGCTAGAAGCTCTATAATTTCCCCTAGTGTATGCTCATTCCCATCAGATGTAGCTCTTAGAAGAGGAAGCATAAGACTCTGGAAGTCTGGTACACTCATATTTCACCCCTAAACACAATTTATTTCTATATTACATGCTAGACACAATTTTATGAAGCGCTATAAAGTTTATATGTAAGACTCATATTCACCTGAGAAGAAAACAAGTCTTAATAATTGTCTTTATCATATAGAGAAGTATAAAGAGGAAAGAAAGCATAGCATGCAAATGTTTCTACCGTACCAGATTTTGCTGAAGTAACTCGTAGATCAGATAACAGATGCTGGTGGAACACCTAATCAGCGGATTGGGGTCCACCAGCATCCACTTCAGGCTAAAGGCGTTCGATAATCATGGCATTGGAGAGTCCGCCACCTTCGCAGATGGTTTGTAGACCATAGTGGCCATTGGTACGCTCCAGTTCGTTGAGGAGGACGGTGGTCAGACGCGCTCCGGACGCTCCTAGAGGATGGCCGATGGCGATGGCTCCGCCGTTCACATTGACTTTTGCCGGGTCGGCGTGCAGTTCACGTTCCCAGGCCAGAACGACGCTAGCAAAGGCTTCATTGATCTCAACCAGGTCCATCTGTTCCAGGCTGAGGCCCGATTTCGCCAGGGCTTTACGCGTGGCGGGAATAGGTGCGGTAAGCATAAAGATAGGATTATCGCCCGCTACAGCAAATGAGACAAAGCGAGCACGCGGTTTAAGTCCAAGTCGTTCGGCAACTGTTCGCTCCATAATCAAAACTGCCGAGGCACCATCGCTGATCTGCGAAGAATTGCCGGCGGTAATCAGACCATCGGGCTTGAAGGCTGGTTTGAGAGAGGCAAGTTTCTCCAGGCTGGTATCAGGTCGTATCCCCTCGTCATGCTCAAATAAAGCATTTGAACCATCTTCATTCTGAACCTGAATTGGGATAATCTGCGAGGTAAAGCGGCCCTCTGCGGTGGCGCGAGCGGCGCGGCGATGGCTCTCCAGACTATAGGCATCCAGCTCCTCGCGACTGATCTCCCATTTCTTCGCGATAAGATCTGCGCTAATCCCCTGGTGCACAAGCTTATCGTCGTAGCGGGCAATCATACGTGGGCCATAGGGCACACCGGGTCCCTGAGCATTCGAGCCGAGCGGGATTCTGGTCATTGACTCTACGCCCCCGGCAATCGCAATATCATATGCGCCACTGAGCACGCCCTGGGCGGCAAAGTGGATGGCCTGCTGACTCGAACCACATTGGCGGTCCACAGTCGTTCCAGGGACAGATTCAGGGAAACCAGCGGCAAGCACTGCATTTCGAGCAATATTCAGACCCTGCTCACCTACCTGGCTCACACAACCAATAATTACATCATCGATTAACGATGGGTCTAAACCGACACGTTTCACCAGAGCCGCAAGCAGCTCTGCCTGCAAATCAACCGGGTGCCAGCCCTTCAAGCGTCCATTTCGACGACCTACAGGAGTACGAACAGCATCTACAATGACAGCTTCACGCAGTGTCGCCATGACTTCTCCTCCTAGCAAGGCTTATCGCGTTACATCAAACATACGCTTTCTTTTCACTCCACAGTAAGCCACATCCATTTCTTTCTGTCTAGCAGCCAAAGAAAGAGTTCTCATTCTGAGGATAATTTGAGAAAGAGGGGATCAAAAAATCAGCGCTCGATTGTGGCTTTGCGTTTTTGTCCCTTGCTGAAGAGATAGCATTGAGAATGTGAGATACTTCACATCTTTAGTGGTAATTACCTTCTATAATCCTGTAGAATAATCCCACCAGGCTCTAAATCTCTTGTTTTAAACACGCTGATGATTGTCTCCAGATGTTCCTCAGAGGAGAAAAGGAAATATGGTAGAACCAACATGAGATACCCCCGCTTAAAAAGACCTCTTTTTATTCTATTCTATTGGCATCTGTAAGTCGTAAAAGGAGCAAAAAAATGTATACACTTGTCAGTCTGGGTCTGCGTTTATTATTAAGACATCGGCCTCGGCCCCTTTTTTCTCGCAATCATTCTTATCATTATTGGCGTTATCCTGGGTGCGACATCCCATCAAGTGGCTTATCAACGGGCCGATCATGCTACAATTAGCCACTATCTGACTGGATCAAACGATGGTAAAGCATATATTGAGCTGCAAGATGGCTCTCTCTATGTTTTGACGGAAACCGATTTTACGCCAGCACTCAGTCCTGAAACTCTACTCAGTCGTATCAACACGTTAGTCTATGATCCAAAAGAGACGTATGATGTCAACGTCCATGCCACAAATAACACGACTCAGCTTGATGGTACAGGAGTGGCCGTTGTCCAGCTTATCTCTTATGGTCCTGATGGCAGCACAAAAACGTTCAGCACTGATGAATATACGAAAAATCCGCAAGGCTTCTATCGCAACAACTGGGCAATAGGAGTAGGTTTTATGCTTGCGGGAATTGCTCTGGGGACCTTTCTCTTCTTCTTTGCTCGTTATCGTAAGCAGAAAAATCCTGGTCTGGCGGCACCCCAGGGAGGATTTACTGTTTCGCCTTCCGCAGCTCTGGCTGCCAACTCAGGGCAGCCATCAGTTCCTCCATCTTTTCCAGCTCCTCAGCAGGCACCCTATGTACAACCGAATCCCTATCAGGTAGAACAAGTGCCTTTTCCGCAACAATCCTTTCAGCAATATCCGGAAGCTGATCCAGGATCAGCGATAGGCTATCAACCAACGCGCTACTCTACGCCACCGGGAAAAGGACCGGCAGACCCGGTTTGAAAGGCTTTTGAGGCAAAGAAGTCCGGCAACGCATCCAAGAAAATTTAGAAATAATCTTACATACTACCTTAACACAAAAAAGATCTTTCACTTCTTCGGTGAAAGATCCTTTTTTGTTCTATAGCAAGTGGACTAATATGCCATATCAACCGGCTATTAGCGTTGCTGATACTGACTCTGCATTGGACTATAGGCGCTAGTTTGACCAAACATGACCCGGCCATAGCGTGGTCGGCGCTGACCAAGAAGCAGGTAGAGGAACGGCCCCACAAAAGGTATCAGCCAGATAATAAGCAACCAGGCAAGTTTCCCTAAGGGGGAATGATCGTCTTCCAGAATGAAAACCGTCTCTATAATATGTCCAACGACAGGTATAAACACGATAACAAGAAACAGTATTGAATTAACCAGGCATCCACGATTACCAGACATAACAACAACTCCTTAAGATTTTCAAGGTATCTTTATCACTTTAAAGGTTATCTTTATCTATTCACGTTTCTACTCTTATAAACGTAGCAAGGGTCTCATTATCAAAAGTGCTCACCAGTAAAGGCAGCGCTCCGTTCAGGTCCTTCGTTAGAAATTACGGCTGGGGCGTCTCTGCGTTGCAAAACAGGTTAATCTTCTCGAACAGATCGGCGGCACTGAAGGGTTTTGTAAGATAGCTAGCTCCGCCATGACGATAACTTTCATTCATCATCGAGCGCTGGGCAAAGGCAGAAATAAAGATAATAGGGATGTGTGCCAATTCTGGTTGCGCTTTCAATTCATCGGCAAGTTGATAGCCATCGCGGCCCGGCATAGAGATATCAGTAAAGACTAAATCAGGATGAACACGTTCAATCATCTCCAGACCCTCCATGCCATCAGAGGCAATAAATAATTCGTGTTTGGAAGAACGCAACATCACACGAACAAGTTTTTGTATATTTACTTCGTCTTCACAGAAAACAATCTTAGCCATAGGAAACTCCCTCCAGCAGTGAACAGATAGACCAGGAACGAGAAAGAGATCAAGCCTGGCGTACCTCGGTAAACGGTATAGTAAAATGGAAGACAGAACCCTTTCCTTGCAGGCTTTCCGCCCAGACCTGACCGCCATGCATCTGCACAATCTCCCGCACAATCGGCAGCCCCAGCCCGGTCCCCTCGATGAAACGGGTCTTTTCCGCGCTGGCACGCATGTAACGTTCAAAGATACGCTCCAGATCGGTTGGAGCGATGCCCAGGCCGCCATCCCGAATACTCACATGGACCATATTCCCTTCCACAACAGTAGTAATGACGATTTCGCCGCCGTCAGGAGAATACTTAAGCGCATTATCCAGAAGGTTCAGCATAACCTGAGTCAATTTATCGTAGTCGGCAGGTAAGATTGGCAAAGCATTCGCAAGCTGCAAGCGCAGAGTATGGCTGGTAGCTTTGGGGCGTACTCGTGCCACAGTGTCCAGGATGATTGCGTTCAGGTCGGTCCAGCCCAGATTGACTTCCATGCGCCCGGCCTCCATGCGATCCAGATCCAGCATATCGTTAATCATCCGGCCAAGACGGCGTGCATCAGTATAAATATCGACAGCAAACTCTCTAGCTTCTGCTAACGTCAGCTCTTTATCGCGAATAATCTCGCTAAAGCCCTGAATGCCAGTCAAAGCGGTGCGAAATTCATGGCTTACCATTGAGACAAAGTTACTCTTGACCTTATTCGCACGCTCCAACTCAGTATTTGCATGTTGCAGTGCTCCCAGAGCATGATCGCGTTCATTGCGGGCTTTCTCGCGCTCAATAACCAGCGAGGCTAAGCGGGCTATGGCCTGGATAATTGCCAGCTCATTCTGTGAGTGTAGAGGCTGAATACGGCCATAGCCAAGCAGTAAAACGCCGAGAAGCTGGTTCCCTTTCATAATCGGCGTAATCATTTTGTAAGAGGGATGGTCTCTAAACAACGGCAATGAGGCATCCAGAGAGAGCACCTGACCTGAGCGCAGTTGGGCAACCAGACGAGGATCACCAAGAAAATTTTGTAAACGTGCACCCTGCAAACTATTGCGCCAATGAAGTTCGTGCTCCGGCGAAATACCAACCACAATCATCGGACGCAGCATATCGGTCTCCTGGTCCAACAACGCTATACCCACACGCTGGCAATCCAGTAAGCGACAGGGAAGCTCGACCAGGCTACGCTCAACAATATCCTCTGTAGTAACAGAATGCGGATTCTCTCCTGAGAGCAGACCAGTATGGGTTTCTTCTTGCGTATCCTGCACCAGAGCCTCGGCCATCGACAGAATAGCATCCAGAGCACGCTGTGTACGGCGTTCAAGTTCGCGCCGTTCCGTCACATCATGAATGATGGCAACAGCGCCGATAATGTGATTTTCCTCATCGCGCATAGGAGAGCCGCTAATACTCAAATAGCGTTCGAGACCATCGCGTGTACGCACCAACAGATCTACAGCATGAATACTGCTAATTATCTCCCCAGCTAAAATACGAGATATAGGCGCTGGCTCTCCACCTAAAGCATAGCCCCGATTATCTTGTATCGTTGGTTGAGCCAGACGTTCATAAATTGGGAGAGTAGCAAAATCCGCAAGCGGCTGGTCACCCAACATCTCTCGCACCTGATCACTCATCTTCAGAGCGTGACCAGAGGAATCGTAGACAACCACATTATCAGCAATCGCGTCAAAAGCAGCCTCCAATTCACGCACCCTATTAAGAGCGTTGTGCTCGGAAGCTTGCAGGCTTTCCAGATGTTCTTTCTGCTCGGTCTGATCCTGAAAAAGTGTGTAGACAAGGTAAGGCTGGCGCTCATTAGCACGGAACTGTGGAATGGCACTCACAGTAAACCAGCGATGGCGGCCATAGTGCGGCTGAAACAGACCTATCGTAATATTGTTTACAGGTTTCCCTGTGAGCAAAGCGACCATCGCTGGATGCTCTTCAGAAGGGAAATCCGCGCCGTCGCTCCGCCTGGCTTGCCAGCAGGAATCAAAAGAGGTACGATCACGTAGCTCCTCAAAGCTATAGCCGAGTAGTGCCTGAGCAGCGGGATTGGCCATCACGATACGGCCAGCGCGGTCCTGACAGAGCAGACCTTGGGTCATTGACTCAATGAAGGCGCGATACTGGCGATCAGGGATGGCTTGCATCTCTGTGAGCGTGGCAGTCGCTTTATAGTTCGTATTGGCACGTCCCTCTTTGCCTGTCTCTTTCCCTTTTCCAGGCAAGCCGCCATAGTTATCATCTCTCTGCATAGGCAACCTCTTTCCTTCTCCATATCTTTAGTTTACAGGGTGAACAAAAAGCTACCCCGTAGCAAGCACTGCTTGTTACGGGGTAGAGAAGAAACAGATTTCTTCAAGTGGTTTCTCACAGCTAAAGGAGGTGTGCAAATTCGACGCTATCAATTCCTAACTGTTGGCCCTGCTCACCAGTGGCGTTGCTCACCATAATCTGAGCTTGTGTATGTTTAGTAAAGTAGAAGGTGCCGAGACTAATCCATTGCGCTCCCGTCGAGACCGTACCAAAGGGACCCTGGAAGATTCCGATGTGCGACTCATCGACATGGATCAGATGTTGGACAACTGCACCAGGATGGGCAGGATCAGCGCTGGAGACCTGTACAGGAACCCAACTACTACTTGCATTATTATCGTCTACGAAGAAGCCAACCTCATAATATCCATTCGCCGCCAGGGTAGTTTTCCAGGAAGCAGTCGCCGTTGCTACACCAGAAGTTGTCGTTGTCCAATGCATCGTCCCCTTAATATTGGTCGCCCCAAGTGCGGTCTGCCAGGTACCCGTTGTGCTAAAACCTTTACTCGCATCATCCACAAGAGTTGCACCAGAATAGACTTTGTTGCCATTTGCGCTCAATACAGGAACGGTAGAACTTGAACCTGGCTGGTCAACCCAGAGATAGTGGTCGGGCACAACGTTTGGATTGGAATAGTTTCCACTCCAGCCAAAGGGATCAGTCGGCTGCCAATAAGGCAGGTAGAAGGTACTCATATGCAGATGGGGCCCGGTTGAAGCACCTGTTGTCCCGCTGGTCCCGATACGCTGCTGAACACCAACTCTTTGGCCAACTTCTACTGAAAGAGCACTCAGATGACCGTAAGCCGTGGTATAACCATTGTTATGATCGATTGCGATCCATAAGCCAAAACCGTCGTTATGATTAATGGGATCATACCAACCAGCGCGGGTAATCGTTCCGGCGGCGGCACTCAGGACCGGCTCAAAATGCATATCGAGATCGTAGCCGTTATGTCCATCATAACAATTTTCGCCAGGAGTACAGCTTCCGATGGGCGTATTGCTCCATTTCTTACCGTCGTAGCGAACAAATATGCCGTCGTTCTCGTACCAGGGTTTATCGTGATCGAAATAGGATGTGGTGCGCTCTGTAACCGTCTGGTCTCCATAAAAGGGGCGATGCATAAACGGGACAGGCAATGCTGCATCATTCTTGCGCACTGCTGTACCGGCACGAACCGTCCTGTGCGCTAGAACTTTCTTTTGTTGAGGAGGCACTTAACGGAGAGGCGTGGCTTACCAATGAAAGTCCAAACATATTCAACACCAGAGCAACGAAGAAAGCGAAGGCAGAGAAGTTCATTCTGCGTGTAGAGATCATAGTGGTTCGTCCTTTCTACTCAAGCGGCGCATATGCGCCGCCCTATCGTTCGTCAGAGAAAGCAGTTAGTTTGCAGCTACAACATGAGAGAGCGTAGGGGTCAGGGGCGTCACCTGACCCTGAGCGAAGGCAGAGATTGAACTTCCGGCACTTGCCACATGAGCGATGTAGTAGCGAGGACTGCCACCAAGAACACGGTTGACTGGATTTTGCGCTATAAAGGTAACGCTTGCACTATCTTTGCTCCAGCTAGGATTGGTATTGGACTGGACACCCGTCTGACGAACTGAGGCAAGCAGAGTTGAGTGATTATTCTGGACATTCACAACTTGAATACCGCTTTGCAACGCCTGGGCCTGTGTATTCGCTGCTGCGTCAGCAGCATTTGTGCGGACAATAAAGGCAACCTTCTGGCTATCGGGCGACCAGGTTGGGGCGTAGCCATGACCGCCATCTGCATCTCCTATCCGATGCTGCTTTCCGCCATTGCTCTCCATGACCCATAAGCCTGCAAGCTGGAAGGGAGTATCGCTATCGGCGATCCGCTCGTAAGCAATCTTCTTGCTATCAGGTGACCAGGCAAACAGACCGGCAATAGATTGACCAGAGCCTGCACTATGGAAAAGCAATGTACGTCCACTGCCATCCTGGTTTACCATCCAGGTATCGCTCCCGGTGCCAATCCCTTTTGTCGTCGAGTAGACGATCTTTGAGCCATCAGGAGAGGCTACAGCGTCCGCCAGATACGCGGAAGGCATCCCGATATCTACATTTGCATGTTGGCCGGTAGCGGCATCAACGATCCAGAGGCCAGGGTTCCAGGTGTTGCCGTCCATTGGAGCCTGGGGATCAAGCGGAAGCATTGGACGATACAGAAAGGTATGACCGTTGCCGCCCGCTACCCAGTGGAGAAAGTTTCCCTCCACATGGGCGGGAACGACGCTGAGCTGCATACTCTCGGTATTGAACAGCCAGGAGGTATCTCCAAAGTCTTGTGTGCCACTCACTTCCAGGAAGTGTTTATCGGGCGAAAGCTGCATCCCTGTCACACTATCGGACTCTAAGACGCCGAAGCCATTGCCAAAGAAGGTGAGCGGCTGAGGAGCAGTCAGAGGCTGATCGTTCGCGCCCTTTGGTGCTCGCGCCAGTTCAAAACCGCGTGGATCTTTTAAAATATAATAGTTGTAGTCGTCAGTGGCAGAAGTCAAAATAGCGGCGTGTGCCTGTGAAACACCCAGAGCTACATGCGCTTTTTGTTGAAAATAGGCACCAGCCAGTAACGCGACCAGAACCATAAACAAAGCCAGAGAAAGTGTTGTCTTCCGTTTCATCGCTCACCATCTTTCCTTTACTGCACTCATTTATCTCTCTGGTTTTCTATATCGGGCAGAGGTGAAACTACTTTAGGCTTTTCCTGGCTTTGTCATTACATCCATAAATTTGCATGTGAATATTAAGGAAAAGAAGGAAGAGGGATGGTTTCGCCCTCTCTGAAAAATGTGTCCAAGAAAGAGAAGGCACCATCTGACAATTGACCGATGACAGAGCACTATCACTCCTCATAGACAATAGTCTACAGGGCTACATCCCTGGAGGCTAGATAGTGTTCAAACCAGGCTACTGGGGCCGGATTTTTTGATTCGGTATCGCTATCGGCGTAGAAAAAGCGCACATAGAGAGGCAGGGATGGACCGAGGTGTTTGAGCAACTGGTCTGCTCGTTCCTCAGCGTGCTTCCAGCGATTTTTATAATAGCCCAGACGCCAGATATTATAAGCTTCATCATGGGTCTCGATAATGAGCAGAATCTCTGGATCAGTAATATAGCGCTCGGCAAAATGGCGGGCGATATGGGCATGATGGTTATTGCCAATTTTTGGCCTCGTTTCATCGACGCAATACTTAAAAGAATCATGGATAAGGGCGATCAAACGGAGCTTGCGCCGCGCCTCTGAATCACCCTGTGGGGGTTCAGAAGCATCAATATTTCTTAAAACGTCCGCAATATGATATTTTACTGGACCCTCCAGATGACCAGTGCGAGGCTTGCCCCAGTCAACTCCCCGCTGCCATTGCGGGTCAGCAGCAATTTTGCGCTCTAAATCATTTTCTAAGGTAAAAGGTAGTTCTTCCATTATTCTCTCCAACCAACAAGAACGGATATAACAACTATTTTTCTCTATTTTAAAATCCTATAAATCTGCTCACAAGTTGCATTGCGCGAGGACGATAAACTATTTGATAGCCGCCCAAAAACTGCACGACACGTCCGCCCCAGCCGCGCTTAAAGCGATAGACACCCGCCATAGCCTCTTCCTCGCTCTCCGTGTCTGGAATACCCCAGAAATCATATCTGGCGGCCCCTCGCTGCTTTGCGCGGAGAATAGCCTCCCATTGCAACAGATAATTCGGCATCAACTGCCGCTGCTCATTGCTTGATGCACCATAAAGATAGATGCTTTCAGACCCAAACACGCTTACAAAGATCCCTGCCAGGAGCTGTCCCTCATATTCAGCAAGCAGGAGGCTAGCCTGTTGACGGGGAGCAAAAAGGGACCAGACGCGTTCGTAATAGCTCTGAATATGTACGCCGAAGTGGTCTCTGGCACTGGTTGTCTGCAACAATGCATACCAGGCACGAACATCGGCCAGCGACTCCGCCTCGCGAATAGTAACCCCTTTACGTCTGGCTAACCGGATATTATAGCGCCACTTCTCCTTCATCTGAGCCAGCAGTGTCTCCTCAGATGGAGCCAGATCCAGCAAGATAGTGCGTAAGGGCTGCACAGTACGTACTGGTTGTGGCTGATATTGCTTCAGACGTTCCAGGACCAGAGCCGCCTCTGGCGTCTCAGCCTCCTGGCCCAATTCCAGACGCAGCGCCAGTGCGCCTCGCCGGCGTAAAAAAGCATGGAGCTGGAGAAAAAAAGCCTGACACACCTGAAGATTCTGCCAGTCCAAGACAGGTCCCTTCGGAATATAGGCGAGATGTCCCGCGCGTAGGGGGAGATGAGGGGCTGTACGACAGAGCACGAGAGCAGCCGCTTGCATCCTCTCTTCTTCATCATACAATGCCACATACACAGGCGACCAGCCAGAAGCAGCTTTCACCTCTCCCCAGCCCCAGGATTGCATACTATGCCCCTGAGGATGAGTCGAAACAAAGGTATCCCACTGCTCAGATTGTTCTTTTGTCACGATAGATAAACTCAGCCGTGAATCAGCACGAATAGGACTTAGCGACATATACTTTTTACTCCCAGATCAAACCCATAGAAAATAGCGTCCCCTTATTATATCCTCTCTATTTACTTCCTTATCATGATTTTACATCTGCACCTGAGGGCATGCTATAATACGAAAAGTTTATTACCTTAGAAGCGGCCAGGAACAGGCCGACAGGAGGTTTCCCATGAAAATTGTCATCCTGGGTTGTGGGCGCGTCGGCTCAACACTGGCCACCCAACTGGATAAAGCAGGTCACACTGTCACCGTCATAGATAACAGCAACGATGCATTTATACGCCTGGAACCCGCTTTTCGGGGCGAGAAAGTAGTTGGCAATGGCATAGAGCAGCAAGTACTGAAACGTGCTGGCATCGAAACTGCTGATGCCTTTGCGGCAGTCACCAACGGTGACAACCGCAATATCATGGCAAGCCAGATCGCCAAAGACATCTTCCAGGTAAAGAGAGTTATCTGCCGTATCTATGATCCCGTACGACAGCGTATTTATAATGAGCTTGGCCTGGAGACAATCTGTCCCACCGTCATTGGGGCGGAGATGCTTTTTCAAGCGCTATCAGTACATTAGAGCAAAAGAACACGTTGACACTACTGGAAAGAAAATAGGGGTGACATATGTATATTATTATTGGCGGCGGCGGCGATGTCGGCTACTATCTCACCAGCAACCTGCTCAGCCACGGACACGAGGTCCTTCTGCTAGAGAAAAGCGCGGTTCGGCAGCGCGTGCTCAGCGAAGAACTGGGGCAGGCGGTCCTGCGGGGCGATGCGTGTGAAGCCAGGACGTTAGAGGAAGCTGGGGCGCAGCGAGCCGATGTCATTATCGCGGTTACCGGCGAGGATGAAGATAATCTGGTTATCTGTCAACTTGCCAAACAGCGTTTCAAAGTTGCACGGACCATTGCCCGACTCAACAATCCAAAGAATGAAATACTCTTTCAAAAACTGGGAATCGATGTCAGCATCAGCCCGACAAAGGCTATTCTCTCACTGATTCAGTCAGAGCTCCCAGGGCCGCACTTTGTCAACATTATCACACTCAAGAAGGCCGGTCTGGAGATTGTACAACTGAGCGTGCCATCGGTCTCTCCGATTATTGGTAAAGAGCTGAGTCAGATTAATCTGCCCCGGCGCTGTACACTTGCCTTGATTATTCGCGGCGATGAGACGATCTTCCCATCAGGAGAAACGCGCGTTATGGCCAACGACGAAGTGTACGCCCTGCTGACACGTGAGAGCGAGGAAGAGCTTCGACACATCTTTGGTGCAGCCTGATTGGCGCTGGCTTGTTCACGACGAATTGAAAAGCCACAGCACTTGCTTATGGGCGGAGCTTATCTCCGCCCGATTGATTCGTACAGGAAACGGGAGATGGTCAGGAAAGCGAATGCTCGTTTTGATCTACCACTACCTCTTCAGAGCCTCCTTCTTTGGATACCTCGTCATCTGCCGAAGAAGCCTCCAGCGGAACAGTACTGCGGGCTGATTCGGGCTTCTGTAGGGGTGGACCTTTTTTTCCCGGTATAAAACGGCCTGAAGGAGGGACGCAACGTCCAGGATGACACGCTTCCTGGGCGGTATATGATCGGAAGCACGCTCGCCACGTATCGAGCGATAGATACTAGCAATCACGATCCAGGCAGCCGCAACTATCGGCGTCGAGAGTAAGGCCCCAAAGACCCCAAAGAGCTTCGCCCCAATGAGCAAGGCCAGAATCGCCGCCACAGGGTGCAAGCCAACAGCATGACCAACAATACGTGGTCCCAGGACATTACTCTCTAAGAATCTGAATCACTACAAAGCAGGCCACAATCTCAAATGTACGAGGGAATGGGTCTGGTAGGAGCAGAGAGAGCAGAATCGGTGTCACCGAGGCCAGCGCAGGGCCAACCATAGGAATAGTCTCAAAAAGAAAGGCAAGCACTCCACAGATAATAGCAAACTGGCTCAGGCCTGTCATCACACAAGTCGTGCCTGTTGCCAGGCCGATAATCAGCGCTAAGGTCAACTGGCCCCGAATATAATTGCCGACGACGCGATTGAGAGCATCTTCAAACAACAAGACATTTGCCAGCGAACGTCGTGGCACAATACTCACAATACTATCGCGAATACGTTTGCCATCCAGGACCAGATAGAAGCTTAACACTACCACCAGGAAGATACTCAGCAGGGCATTGGTCAACGTAAAAACAAAATTGAGCGCATTATTTGTCAACGTCGTAGCAAAACCATACGCCTGCCCCTGCACCTGGTCAAGCACCTTCTGAATATTAGAATAAGGAACGCCCTGAGCTTCTAAAAACTTAATACTATTCTGAAGAGTTAGCGGAAGATCAGTGGCAAACTTTGTAATCGTATCAGAGAAAGAGACAGCCTGCTGAATTAAAGAGAAAATCAGCCCATAGCCAAAGCCAGCAATCACAGCGGCAATCACAGCATAGGTCACAAAGGCAGCCAGAGCTCGCGGCGCACGATACTGTACTTGCAGATTTACCAATGGCGTAATCAAAAACGCCACCGCCATAGAAAGTAAGAGAATGATAATAGCATCAACAAAAAGCGAGAGAACAGAAATAGACGACCAGAGAATAATGCCAATACATATAATACAGATGAGTATATCTCGCGTACGTGACCAATTGATTTCCCCCATGAACTTGTCCTTTAGCAATGACATTCCAGGCTATACTTGCTTTTTGTCTATTGTGACAGGTTTTTGCCAAAAGGGCAAGATGGAAGCGTTCTCTCATATGAGAAAGATTTTGTTGAGCAAGAGCGCACATACGCTTCTATCTTTCCGCTGAGTAGCCCCAGACAAGTTCGGCTATCATGAAACTTTCTTGCTAGCTTTTTCGTCCTTCTTAAAGGAAGCTATCTTCCAGGTTGGCTCCCTGGCTTAAAGCAGCTATAAAGCAAAGACGCTAAAGTCACATATATAATTTTCTATGTTAATATTACCTATTCGCTTCGTCGTCTATAAGGACGAGTACGCTGAACAAGCTGTTCAGTCGCAACAGCTTTTTTTCTAGCATTCGGCGCTAAAGAAGTGATTGAAAGAGGATGTGCCCGTGGATGTACCAGTGACAATGACAGCGACCCAACTCACGCTTATCTGGATGTTATTAGGAGGTTTGTTTGTCTGGACGGTTTTTTTTGCTTATCTGGCTCTACGTCCAGAACGGAAAAGAGCAGGGAGCGTCCAATCTTCCCCCGCCTTGAGTATGCTGCCGACAACACCAGCGCCTGTCAAGCTACAGATGCTAGCCACGACGCCGGTCTCACTAACCCAGGCAAATACAGACAGACTGCAGCATGAAGTAAATGAAACCCGCCAGGTTCCAGTCCGCATCTCTTAGAATGTGTCTGGAAACGAACACAATAGCATTATTGAGCTCTGCTCAAATATGTTTTTAGCGAGAGAAACGCAAAGAGCGGCCAGACAAATACGTTTGTTGTCTGGTCGCTCTTTTTACGTATAACCATTATTGATAGACCATTTCCCGCCCAGGAAAACCACTAATAGCCCATCTGTACTTTTTCTCCTGGACGTAACGCTCTGAAACCGCCGTTTTCATTAATAAACACAAAGCGGCTCTGCTGAATACTCAGGATCATATCTGGCTTGTGATCGCCATTGACATCTTTAAATTCAAGCAATGGTACGGCCTGGTCCTGTCCCACGATCACTGGACCCGTATAGATCCGAGATTTTGAGGGATCGCCACCCTGGAATTCGATGATCTCGATATGGCCTTTCAGGTTCATAGAAATGAAGTGACTAGGATTACCCGGTGATTCATTGTGACCAACATATGCATCGACATGTACCGTGCGCGTAATCCCATAGTGCATATCGTCCTGCGTGGTCTGCCACCAGCTATTGAACGTCGTCAAGCCAATCCAGCCGATACTCATCACCAGCATCACAATACCAACATACACCAGCCAGTGGAGATGAGGCCCCCGGTGTTCAACCTGTGTTATTGGTTCGCTACCACGACGGTTCAGACCATCATTGGCATCGCTTGTGCGACGGCGAGTACTGGTTGAGACGCTAGGAATACTGGCCTGCGTGGCCGTGCGTCTTGCCGGAACTTTCTGACGATCTAATGCGTAAGATGATACATAATCACCGTGTCCCGATTTCACATCGGCGGTCACACGACCAACTTCCAGATGAAGCTCGCTCTGATAACGTCGGGCACTGCTGGGAGTCCGGGTCGGATAGACATCATCATATTCGTCTTCTTCGTCATAATAGTCATTGCTGGGGATCTGAGACTGTCGCATGCTCATGGTAGGATTTATCTTCCTCACAGCGTTTTGTGAACCTGTGAGTCGCATACCTATTGCAGGATCTGTCTGCCTTACAGCGTTTTGCGAACCTGTGAGTCGCATGCCTATTGCGGGATCTGTCTGCCTTACAGCGTTTTGTGAACCTGTAAGTCGCATATTGGCAGATGGATTTGACAAGGCCTGACGTGCTCCATCCTGAGCATTTGTTTTGCGAGAAACCGTTGCAGAATGTTCCTGCGTTGGCCGCGCACCTAAGGTGGAATTCACCTGCGTCTGGCGTCCCGTTACATAACGAGAGCGCCGCAAGTTGCTTTGCTCCACACTTTTTACCATCCTCTCTTCTGTAGGTAGGAGAAAGACGAAATTCTTTTTTCGCTTCCTCACTTGAGCATACAGACAAGGATCTACCACAGTATAGAGCACGCACTACGAGAACGTTCTTTACCTACGCAAACAGTCACGGGTTCATACGAAAAAAAATGAGCCTATAATTGCAGATATGAATGTACCAACACACCCATCACGCTTTTTGACCGATGAACAGGTAATACGCCCCTTAAATGCAATCCCCCGAACACTGCTATACATCTTGCCTGCTAGCTTTGAGTTAATGTAACACGTCTAAGCGAAAAGAGCAAGAGAAATAGGAATACTATTATGTATACCTTAAGAATTTCTTAATACTCACCAGAGATTTTCCTGAAACATCGCCTCTCCGCTACTTTTTATACGTTTCTTAGCCGCTGCTTGTTTCTCTTTTAGAGGCTTTTTCGCTGCATTTTCTACACTTTCCATATTTTCTACAATATCTCTTTTTTTAGTAGCACCTTCCTCTTCTAATGCCAGCCTCCCCACCAGTCTCACCCGTGCCTCGAAGAGAGAGTCTCGCTCAATTTGTATCTCTGGCAACTGCGCAAGTAACGCTTCGAGCACCGTATCTTCACTCTGCTGTAACAACGATGAGTAGGCTCTTATTTCGGTCAGCAGATCATTCAGGCGCTGTTCCTCTCGTTCTCCTAGCCATAACAGACAGTGCTCTTGGAAACGCCGCATCCAGGTAAGATCATACAAGCCAAGACCAGGTAAAAAAGCGATCTGCTCATCTATAATCAACTGAGCCGCCTGTTGGATCTCTGAACGGCGATAACTGTGTAGATGCTCATAGCAGTTCTCCTCTGGCAGCAGGCCATCGCTTCGTACCTGTTCGCGCACATTCTCTACCTTTATAGAAGACAGGCGTTCAGCAAAATCATCATAGTGCTGGCGTAAGAGCTGTAATACGCCGCTCAGACCGATCTGCTCATTATAATAAGCTACAGGAAAGTAGGGCGCTATCGAGGTAAAAGCTTCACGTGCCTCCTCAGGAATAATAAGCAAGAGGTCTTTACGTCCTTGCAATTGCTGTAACTTTTGGATTTTGCGCTCTCGATATGAGGGCGTCCAGAAGCCAAGAACTTCAGCATAAACGCGCTGTTTACCACGTGTTAGCGCAAAGTCGGGTATCAAGATACTCTGTGACAACAAGAGTGGCTCAGGTTCGCGTTCTAGCTGCCAGCCATCCACGCCCCGGCTGCGAGCCATCCCCAGAAACGCTTCAGCAAAATGTTGTTCGACACTGCTATCATACAGGTCATCCTGCGGCGGGCCTGACTGCTCCCTGCCAACGCTCTGGGATGGCAGTAGAGCTAGCAAGTGGGCACCCATTTCAAAACGGTAAGCACGTTGAAGAAAATGTATAGTGGCCTCCGCTTTGATAATCGCTGTTCTCAGCGTCTTTTTCCCCTTTGCGCCTGACCCTCCCTGCTGATTGTTGCGGCTATTATAGCCCAGGAGCAAGCGACAGAGCCGAGCCAGGCGTAGCCCATATTGTTGCGGGACGCCAGTGACATCCTGCGGACCATATAAGGTCAGATGCAAAATGGCAGGGCTATGCTGCTGTACGATCTCTCCTGGCTCATAGGCAAGATCATAATAGACGCCCAACATGCGAGCCAGGTAACAGAGCCGCTTTATCGCGGCACCCAATCCGCTTTCCACTGAAAAAACTGCCTGTGCTCCCGGCGCTTGAGCCGACAGAAACGCCTGGCAATCAATAAGAAAATGCACGCTCGATGCATTAAAAAGCGCAGCCTCAAAAGTCCACTGATTATACAGAGTGGCAACCTCAGATGGCATTGGCGGCTGGGGCGTGAGGCGCGACAAGATAGCCTCATCCTCGCTATCCAAAGCCAGGAGATAGGCAAGATCTTCATTCCCCAGGTGATAGCGTGCGGAAAAATGAGCCAGCGCCTCCTCACGCATCTCTGAAGTCAAAAAACCCTCGTATCGCTCATTGACATAGGTATACAAGGCCAGGCGCAGCTGAAGAGGCGAGCCAACCTCTCCCAGGTCAGTTGCATGCCGCTCCTGAACAACGTCGCTCCAGGTAGGGCTACGCCAGTTATACCAGTGGCTTAAGGTCGCAAGCAGGCAATTTGCCAGCCGATAATCGCCCACGGTAGCGCGTGCCTCATCCGTCGAGAAACAACGCTGCGGCTGTCCCAGTACTTTTTCATGATAAGCAATCAAACGTGCAATCTCTTGCTCAGCCTCACCAGGGCGGAGAAAATGCAGTGAGACTGAAAGTTCACCACTACGACGCTGAACCGATTTTTTCACCTCTTGTAGACTAAAACGCACGCCCAGCTCCTCTAGCTTTCCAGCAGGCAAGGTGCCGCTCTCTGTTCCCCGTCATTCTTCTGCCTCCGCTCTTATAGTATTTCAATACTCCTACTATTCTATTACAGCAAGCAGAAACGGTAACAAACTACCAGACTGCACTTGCATAATAGCATATGCATCCTAACAGCTTGAACATTTAGAGCGTATCTGGTATGGTGTACCATGAGAGGAAAGTGAAAATGTGTTTAGGAGAGAAGTAGTAATAACCCGGTGGTTTTATTGGAGTACGAGATGAGCACGATGCCGCGACAACTTGGAAAATACCAGCTACAACAGCCGCTGGGGCGTGGAACGGCGGGCGAAGTATGGAAAGGCACTGATCTCCAACTACGCCGTGATGTTGCCTTAAAGCTCATCCACACCGATCTACAATCCGATCCTCATTTTCTGACACACTTTCTCGAACAAGGGCCGGCTATCACCGCCCTACATCATGCCAACCTGGTCCAGGTCCATGAGGTCAACATTATACGCTCTCCACAGGGAAACGAGACAACAGCCTACCTGGACATGGACTATATAGAAGGGCAGACGCTGGCAGAGTATCTGCATTTTACGTCCCATCGTGGGATCTTTCCGCCTATCGAACAGATTATCTATCTCTTCACCAGTTTAGGAGTCGCCATCGATTATGCCCATCAAAACGGCATTGTGCATGGCAATATTAAACCTGGCAATATCCTGCTGCATTCCAGAGATACTAGCAATTTTATTGCGGGTGAACCGATGCTGGCGGATACAGGCCTGGGACAACTGCTTGGCGGGGCCACACTTGTAGGAACGCCTCAATATATGTCCCCAGAACAGGCCAGAGGCGAGCCAGCAAACAATCGCAGCGATGTCTATGCTCTGGGTGTACTGCTTTATGAATGCTGTACTGGCATTCAGCCATTTCGTGACGGTAGCTCGGTTGCAGTGATGATGCAACACATGAATACGCTACCCACACCGCCCACGTTAATAAATCCCAATATTCCGCCAGCCCTCTCTCAAGTAATCCTGCGTGCGATGGCTAAAGACACAGCAACACGCTACGCAATGGCCTCTCTGCTTGCGGCAGCCCTTGCTGATGCCTGCTCTATTCAGAACCATTTACCCCTCTCTCTCCAATCCGGCACAGGAGATACAGGCAGATACGCAGCAATTCATCCTGGAATCACACAGAACTCTATCCTGGGAGTTCCACAACTCCCCGGTCAGCAATCAACATCGACAAAACCACTGCCTGTACCTGGATTCCCGCAATGGCCCGCGGCATCCACCGGCAAACTTGCTAGTATGCCTACAACGAACTTCAGGTTGGCAAGTGAACCTGCACAATTGCTCCCAGAAGAACAGAAAACTCTGTCGCCACTGGATATAAAGAGCAGCGGTCCTCTCGCCAGAACTCCCCCGCCGCCTATTGATCCGGAGCAATTTTCTTTCCGAGATAGAAGCGGCAAACTTCCCCGCTACCAGGACTCACCTACGTTCATCACAGGCATAGAGGGCTGGAATGGCGAAAACAGTGTTCAGAATGCTCCGGCACCTTCTATCAACATCCAGAATTCAGAGCAACGGCAGCTTACTGTGCCCAGGCCAATGAGTCCAACGCTCCAAAAAGTCCGTATGCGCACACGTGCAAAAGATAGGCCTATTTATGCCATAGTTGCTTCGCTGCTCATTTTACTTATTGTTGTAAGCTGCGTCATTGCCGCAAATGTATCGGGACTCTTCAGGGGAGCAGTGGCAAGCGGGAATCAGAGTGGTCAGGTCTTTTTTCAAGATGACGCCCTCGGCCATAATGATGTTCTGCGTATGGATCTCAAAAATGTTGCCCCACCCGCAGCAGGGAAAAGTTATTTTGGCTGGCTCCAGGATACGACAAAAAAGACCTATCCACTGGGTCCTCTCATGCTAACAGGTGGCAATGCGACCCTTCTCTATGCAGGGAATGCCCAACATACCAACCTGTTGCCAATGGTGCAAGACATTTTTATCACACTAGAAAACACCAATCCTCAACCTGCAACGCCGAGCCAACAAAAAGTATATCAAGCCATGTTCGATACTGATTCGTTTGCAGCTATTAAGAGTTTGCTGACCAAAAATGCATCATTTCCTCAGGATGCCAGCGTTGTTTCAGGAATGTTTGAGACCATCAAGTCGATGAACGACAAAGCTGGTAGTATCGCCGATTCAGTGGGAAACACAGGTGATACCAATCTCGCTCGCCGTCAGGCCACGCGTGTTATCGAGATGCTGGAGGGAACAGCCTATGCACAAAGTAGCGGTGACCTACCACCGCAATATCCAAGCCAGCTTCCCACAAAGATTGGGCTACTCTCAACTCCTCACCAAACAGGATATTTAGATACACTCTCTGGACAACTCGATCAGGTGGCAAAGACCACCAATGACCAGCTTGTTCTACAACACGTACAAAATGCCCGCTATGCGGTTAGCGATCTAAAAGACTGGCTACAAAAAATACATGATGATACGGTAAAAATATTGCAGGCCAAAGACCTGAAGAACAACGGTACCATTATCAGCATAGCGCTGCAACTCAAGCAAACGGCAGCCGATGCTTATACAGGCCATACTATTCCACCCAATGCCAGTCCTCTGCCCATTGCAGGCTCTGCGGGGGCAGCCCAGGCCTATACTGAATGCCAATATATGGCTACCTTAAATCTGCAACAGCTTCATTCATAGCAACATCTTATTTTTAGGCCCTAAAAAAGAGGTTAGCCATCGTCTAACGTATAATGAGGCCCTGGCACATACATAGCTGCTGATAGTAGAGCTGCATAATTTATCATGGGCTTATCATAAATGAGCAAAATATATAAGAAGTATATTGACAAAAAAGCATAGCATAATCGATAATTGGAACAATAAATATAGCTATGGCTTGCACAATTTTCCATCTATTCTACTAAAATCATAGCTATAACAAGATCTATCCTCTTGCAGAATGTAGGTGTGGTCGGCAAACAAAACATAAGGCTTTTACGCAGAAACGAGGGTGGTCAATGAGCATGGATCAACATCGTATTAACCAATACGAGCTTCAGGAATCTCTGGAAAGTGATCGTTTGAGTGAAACTCTGGAAAGCTTTCGATACGCAGCAAAAGCGCTATGTGCATTTTAAACTCTTGCACATTCCCCAGGCGGCATTAAGCGATTTTGCTCCCAGATTCCTTCAGGAGACGCAAAAGCTTCTTACACTTCATCATCCCCATATTGCGCCGATAATCGATACACAATTGATCACAAATGCACAAGGGAACAAAGCTTGTGTGATCACAGAATATAGAGAAAGCCAACTCTTCCCGGATTTCCTTGAGGCAACGATTCATGCAGGGACATTTCTTGATGCTAATGAGATGATCAAACTGCTGATGGCGCTTGCCAGTGCTATTGATTACGCCCATCAACAGGGGATTATTCACGGTGCAGTTCAACCCGCGAATATTCTTTTAGACAAAGGCGACACCAGCCACAGTGCAATAGGAGATGCAAAATTGCTGGGCTTTGGGATGCAACATCTTATTCCTGCCCACGCTCTGCCACTCGAAGCCACATACTATATTTCCCCTGAACGCGCTCAAGGCTTGCATGAAAATTTGCGCAGTGATATCTATGCTTTAGGCATACTTTTATATGAACTGAGCACAGGAGCGCTGCCATTTCAAGGAGAAACGTCAGCTGAAGTCCTGGAACAACAAATTCACGCGATGCCAACCTCACCAAGCCTGATTAATCCTCGTATTCGTCCGGCTCTGACCGCCGTTATTATGCGTAGTCTGGCTAAAGAACCGGCAAATCGCTTTCCCAACGCAATGGCTCTAGTAGGTGCAGCGGCACGAGCCTTACAAGTATCGAAAGATTTCCCAAATCTTGTAAGTATAACGCCAAGTTTTGCCCCCACCAGCCTCTCTGGGCCAATGCCAGCTCTCGATCCCCGCAATACTCCTCAGTATCCTTCCTCTACACCATATATACAACAACCATCGGGTAGTCATCTCGCCATCCCTGCAACTGGGAGCGGCTATTCACCAGCGCAGACACAAGCGGCCAGAAACACTGGCGGAATGGCACCTATTCAGGCCTCACGTTCTGGCGACAGCGGAGCCTCTACCCGGCAAAATTCACAGCCATACGCATTTTCTGAGACAGTACGGCAAACGCCTCCTGGTGTTGCACCACTGCCTAAAAAAATACAGCGGCGACCAGGAAGACTCTACCTGGCATTGATCGCGCTTCTCATAGTGGTCCTGCTTGCCTCCGCACTTGGTATCCTTTTTTTGAATCCGACAAAACCAGGAACTTCTTCTTCTTTGCCAGCATCCAACTCTCTCTTTGGGCACGCATTTCTTGTGAGTAGTGGGCAGCTTGATCCCAATACAATTCAAGGGACCGCTGATCGTCTCCAGATCTCTTTGCAGAGCCTACCTCAACCGGCGGCTGGTCAGAGTTATTATATGTGGCTACTGAGTCCCGATAATAGTAGTAGCCAGGTACAAGCACTGCTGCTTGCCACATCGTCGCATGGTGGACAGATTACAACCACCTTCCAGGGCGATAACCAGCATAATAATCTGCTAGCCAGCTATAGCCGTATCCTGGTGACAGAGGAGAGCGCGGACACGCCACCCGCCAATCCGTCCCTCGATCCACAGACACACCGTTTCGCGGCTGAAATCTCGACGATCCCTAGTCCAACCGATCCCGAAAAATATAGCTTGCTCGATCACATGCGCCATCTCCTCTCCCAGGACCCGAAGCTCAAGTTAGCAGGGCTGAGCGGTGGCCTGGATCTCTGGCTCTTCAATAATACCTTGAAAATCCTGGAGACTGCGGGAAGTATACGCGACTCACAAAATACGGATTTTATTCGTCGCCAGCTTGTACGTATTCTCGACTATCTCGATAGCTCAAGCTATATTCAGACGGAAAATCTTCCAGCTGGACTTCCTCCTGTCGAGATCGACCCAAATATTGCGAAAGTGGCGATGCTCAATTTCGATGTGCAACAAAATCCACCTGGCTATCTAAAGCATATCGGGAATCATCTACGTGCTATCACTGTCGCTCCTGGCGTAACTCCAGAGCAGAAGGCTCTCGCCATCCAGATTAATCTCGCGATTAATAATGTGCAGGCCTGGATGCAGCAAGTCCATCTCGACGCACAAAAACTGATTCATCTACCCGCCAATCAGCTCACGCAACCCGCCGGGGCACAACTGCTGGACGATCTCTTCACAAAGGCCAATACGGCTCTTGTCGGACAGACTGATCCTAATACCAATCAGATAAAAGAAGGAGTCATCCAGATTCACTATAATATGCAGCGGCTTGCTACCTTTGATCTTACGAGTTGTCACGGGAGTAACGGCTCAGGCTGTGAATAAAAAGTGCGGAGAGAGGGAGACTAGATTATGAGTACTCTACCACAACGTCTTGGGAAATATGAATTGCTAGAACGCCTGGGTCATGGCGGCGTTGCTGAGGTCTGGAAGGCTCGTGACACACGGCTACAACGCTTTGTGGCAATTAAGGTACTGCAACCAAATCTGCGCGAAGATCCAGATTTTACGAAGCGTTTTGAACGTGAGGCTCAATTTATTGCCTCACTTCATCATCCCAATATTGTCCAGATTCACGACTTCCAGATTGTGCCGCCAGGTGAAGAGACAGCCGCCATCCCCGCCTCTGTCGCCTATATGGTTATGGACTATGTTGAGGGGCATACGCTGGCCGATTATATTCACGAGAGCTCGAACCGAGGCAATATCCCTTCGTGGACCGAGATTGTCAATCTCTTTACCTCGATCAGCCTGGCTATCGACTACGCTCACCAGAAGGGGATGATTCACCGCGATATTAAACCCGCCAATATTCTCCTGGATGCACACAATACCGCACGCAATCCAATGGGAGAACCGATTTTCACCGATTTCGGCGTTGCCAAGCTTATGAGCACCTCGACGAATACCCTTACTGGCGCTCAAATGGGAACGCCTCTGTACATCTCTCCTGAACAGGCAAAAGGCTATCCAGGCAACGAGCGCAGCGATCTCTATTCGCTAGGGGTGATTCTTTATGAGATCGTGACAGGTGTTCCACCCTTCCGTGGCGATACTCCCGTTGAGGTGCTTACCCAACATGTCAATACACCACCCATAAATCCTGCGCTGATTAATCCTGCTCTACCCGCGAACTTAAATGTCGTCATTATGCGCAGTCTAGCGAAAGAACCTGATGCCCGTTTCTCCAGTGCGTCAGCTATGGCGATAGCGATTGCCGAAGCGCTTCAACTTCCTGTCCCAGAGGCATTGGGAGGACCTTCTTATCCCCCAGATACCGAAGATATGCCCACGCATATAGGACCCATGCCTGTTTTCCCTGCTACAGCAACAAGCCAGGCTGCACCAGGCATTGCAGTGCGCACGACTGGCGGCCAGGGAAATATGCCGACCCCTACCCCCACTCCCAACAACAGTAGCAACAGCTTTACGCCTATGATGCTTTATCCCACACCTACCAACGCTTATCCAGCCTCATCACCAACAAGACCCGTTGAGGCTCCTCCTCAAGCACCTCACCCCCCTTACGCCGTCTCACCTCAACCGCCAGCAGGTTCACCAGATAGGCGTAGAAGAGCCCTGCTGGCAGTGCTTATTGCTGCTTTAATCGTCATTCTGATCGCTTCGAGCCTGGGAGCATTGTTCCTATTACGGCACTCATCCCCTACCACGCCTGTAGCCATCTCGCCCATCGTCGGGCAGGCTTTCTATGTGAGTAGCGGCCAGGTAACCGCAGGTACGTCGGATGGTATTGCCGATCAGATGAAAATTCATCTACAACATATTCTAGCCCCCCATGCAGGAAAGAGCTATTACGCCTGGCTCCTGCCAGATAGACATCCAGAGCAAAATCCAGATGACACTGGACCACGCCCCATTCGTCCACCCATTTTGCTTACCAATCATTTGCCTGTGCAAAACAATACTGTCGACTACTTTTACGCTGGTAATGCTCAGCATGCAAATCTGCTCTCTACAACGAGCCGCCTGCTTATTACCGAGGAAGCATCCGGCTTGACGCCCAGCGCCCCTTCCACAGACCATACAACCTGGCGCTACTATGCCGAGATTCCCCAAGAGCAAATTCCTGGCGATGGGGTCGGATTTACGGCACTCGTCCATATCCGCCACCTGTTTTACAACGAAACCAATATCCAGGTTCTGGGTCTTCCCGGTGGCCTCGACTTCTGGATGTACAAAAATACCGAAAAAGTTCTGGAATGGGCAATCAGCGCCCGCGACTACTGGCAGGGACCAGCTACCTCGCAGGACAACCTTAATTTAACACACTACCAGATCGAGCGTATTCTGGAATACCTCGACGGGACACGACACTATCAAGTTGATATACCTGCCAATACGCCTCTACAGGTTGATCCAGCTATCGCCAAAGTCGCCCTGTTGACTGTTGGCGGACAGGGTACAGCGGCAGTCAGTACCTACAGGACAGACCCTCCGGGCTATGTTGACCATGTACAACTTCATGTGGGCCAGGTTGCGAAAGCGCCCCACATCTCAAAAGCGTTTCTTCAGCATACAACGACTATTCTGGATGATGTCAATCAGGCCAAATTATGGCTTACAAAAGTACGGCAAGATGCGATACAATTATATCAAATGAGTAATAATCTTACCCAGTTCAAACAAGCTGATGCAGGGGCAACGCTGGATGATATGGCAACAATGGCTCAGTATGCCTATCTAGGACAACTTAACCCCACTACCAATACGGTGCAGGGGGGCGTGCTCCAGGTCCATTATGAAATACAACAATTGGCGGTTCTGGCCGTCAGTTCAAATGTCCCCACAACCCTCTAAGAAAATGTCCGGGAGGAGCAAAATCAGAGCCATACCGGTCTTAGAGATTGTTTAAGCAGAGGATGTGCTCATGGGAGAGGGAACCCGGAAACTTGGAAAATATGAGATGCAGTCTCGCCTGGCCCAGGGCGGCATGGGCGAGGTCTGGAAAGCATTTGATAGCCAGCTCAAACGAGTCGTGGCTATCAAGTTGTTGCGCACAGATTTACAGCATGATCCTGAGTTTACGCTGCGCTTTGAACGTGAGGCCCAGCTTATCGCTTCCCTGCGCCATCCCAATATTGTGCAAATTCATGACTTCGATGTGACGACTGAAGCTGATGGTCAAACCGTCGCCTATATGGTTATGGATTATGTCAAAGGGCAAACGCTGGCCGATTATATTCGTAGCACATCTCGCAAGGGAACGTTTCCCAGTGCTGAGACTATCACCTATCTTTTTGCTATCATCGGTCTGGCGATGGATTATGCACATGAAAAAGGCATGGTCCATCGCGATATCAAACCGGCCAATATTCTGCTCGACCAGCGCCTCCCCACAACCTACGAGATGGGCGAACCTATCCTCACCGACTTTGGCATTGCACGTCTGCAAGGTGCCGCTACGGGTACAATTGCCGGCTCTCTCCTCGGCACTCCGCTCTATATCTCACCTGAGCAGGCACGCGGTCAGCATGGAGATAAACGCAGCGATCTCTACTCTCTCGGTATTATTCTCTATGAGATCGTAACCGGGGTGACGCCCTTCAGAGGTGAAACGACGATGGCTATCCTTATGCAGCAGCTCCATGAGGTACCAACACCACCCGCCCTGATTAATCCTAATATTCCTGCCGCCCTCTCAGCGGTTATTTTGAAAAGTATCGCTAAACAGCCTGATGACCGCTATAATAGCGCATCTGAGATGACACTTGAGCTCGCCAGTGCCTTGAATGCTTTGCTTCCCGAACGCTTTATTCATACACAACGTGCCCGCTCTCGCTCTCGATCAGGTACTACCGGACCTATCGCCCCTGCGCAGACCGGTCTAACACCACAATTGCCAGTTCGCCCACAACCCATCATAGAGATGCGACCAATTCAACCACCAGCTATCGCTCAACGCCCAACCCAAAAGTTTCCCCAAATACCCCTGCTTACCCTACTATACAGCCCTTTTCTCCCCCTCAATCCTTTGCTCAGCCACAACCAGTAGCGCCGGGCTTGCCAGCCAGATCACAAACAACACCATTTCTTTCAAAACGCAAACTTACCGCGTTCATCCTGATCACGCTACTAGCCCTGGTACTCAGCACCGGTGTCACAATGCTACTCCTTCGGCAAAACAAACCAGCCCCTTCAATTCAACAGATACAAAAAGCCGGGACATTACAAATTAGCAATGTGACAGACACAAGTGGGCAATTACATATCCAGATTGCTCCCCTCAAACCAGCACAGCCGGGTCATACGTATTATGCCTGGATAGAAACCAATAGCATTGACATCAGTCCACCTCACTGGCCCTTAGCAGTGCAAAATAATGCGGCGGACACAACTGTCACGGTACCACAAATGAAAAATTTGTTGTCCAATAAACCCGTGTTTCTCGTCACAGACGAAACTATTCTCGATCCTATGGTACCCTATACCAATCCAAACGCCCGGCTCTACTACGCGCCTATGAGCGCGAGCACTACACAGTTCACAATTCAATCTTGCTCTCAAGCAAACGCGAACGATGTTTGTATGAGCGGCTAATCGCGCTTACGCTTCAGAAAAAAGCTCTTATTTACGGCGCTTCGCCACATCTTCTTCTGTAGTATTTGTTGTGATCAGCTCATAGAGCATCGCCTGCCCCTCTTTGGGCCGCAAGACACGTCCAAGCCGCTGGATATACTCTCGCTTTGTGCTATTGCCACTGACGATAATCGCTACGCGGCAATCGGGAACATCCACGCCCTCATTTAACACCCTACCGCTCACCAGCTTGGTATATACTCCGGTTTTGAAGCGCTCTAGAATTGTCCGGCGCTCTTCTGCAGGAGTCTTGTAGGTAATACTGGGAAGACAGAAACGGCGGCTGATCTCATCAACGACATAGTTGTATTCCGAGAAGAGAATTACCTGGTCCTGGGCGTGCCGTTTTAGCAATAATTCAATCTGGGCATATTTGCCCGGTGCATTCATAGAGATGTTGCGTGCGGATCGCCAGGCGAGCATCGCAGCACGTGCCTCTGGATCTCGCGCACTGAGAAAGATGAGCTTCTGTTGAAAGTCTTCAGGAGTACGAATGATGATTCGCCGACGCTGCAAGAACGAACGATAGATCCGGCGTTGCTCTGCATACCGCTCCTCGTCCTCAGGTGAAAGCGCCACATCTACCTTCTCTTCCTGATACTGGGCCAGATAGCGACCTTTTACCAGTTCAGCAGGTGAACGACGATAGACCTCCGGGCCAATTAACTCTACCAGATCAGCGTGGGCCATGTCGCTCCGCTCCGGCGTGGCACTGAGGCCCAGACGCAGAGGGGTAAAAGCGCTCTCGGCAATGAGCCGATAGGTTGGAGCGGGGAGATGATGACATTCGTCAAAAATGAGCAGAGCAAAATGGCTCAGTTCGCGGGGATAAAGCGCCGCAGAGTCGTACGTCATGATGGTAATGGGCTTGATCGTCTTTTCTCCCCCACCAAAAACGCCGATCTCCGCAGCATCCAGCGAGAGCGCCGCCGCCAGGGCCGCTCGCCACTGCTGTAACAGATCTATTGTCGGCACCACCGCCAGCGTCCAGACGCTCAGATCGTGGATAGCCAGGGCCGCCACAAATGTCTTGCCAGCACCGGTTGGCAGCACCACGACACCTGCATTGCTAGCAGCCTGCCATTTTTCTAGAGCCGTCTGCTGATACGGACGCGGCTCTAACGCCAGCGTTGTTTGCCAGGGCAGTTCTGGACGCTCTTCAAATGCCACCGTACAGGATATTTGCTGTTTGTGCAAGGCCTCTTTTATCTGTGAAAAATAGTACGGCTGAATGCGCAAAAACAGATGCCGTTTATCCTGAGACATGCGCTCCAGGATCTCCCCCGGCAAATTCTTCCCAAACAGCCTTGTGATAAGCTCACGATAGGGCAACTGCCGCCATTCAAGCGGGGGCACAATCGCCAGATCCCGCCCCCGCAATTCCAGAGTCGTTGTCATCTGATTTTCTCGATCCATCTATCCTTCACTAGCCAACAAGGAAAGTTGATCTGGCATAATATGACTGGCATCCTGCCTCTCACGCACTTCACCACTTTTTTGTAGAAGAGGTGCAAAGGCATCATCAAGATTGGAAGATGACCAGGGCAAGGGTATACCTCCGGCCTTTATTAAAAGCGCATTGCCAGGCAATAACACTTCCGGCTCATCCAGACGGACATACACGCTTCTCTTCTGCTTCAAAGCACCATGCGCTCCCTCCCAGGTACCTCCCTTTACATCGGACTCAGCAACAATTACGATTTGTGCCAGTCCCGTCACTACCTGATTACGTTCCATAGCTCGACTTATCTGCCAGGACGCATCTGGATGAAACTGGCTAATCAGTAAAGCAGTACCCACCTCCGTCTTCGCCTGCAACTCTCGCATCTGGCTTTACTTAGCTTGCGAATGCCCTGCGGCAATACAATTGTTGTACACCCTTCCGAACTCATCGCCCCTTCATAAGCAGCGCGATCAACGCCTCGCGCATATCCACTAATCACATTTGCGCCGTGTGCAGAAAGATACCTTGCAGCTTCCCTGGTAAAAGTCAAGCTTGCATCATGAGCATTTCGTGAACCAATAAGAGCAATTGTCTGACGAGTCAAAATATCCAGATTTCCCATGTAAAATAATAACGGAGGAATATGATTGCGACTAAGAGCAGATTTCAGCGTGCGTGGATAAACAGGATCAAGAACCGTCATCATATGTATATGAGCATGCTGTAACTGCTCAGCAAGAAATATCTGCCCAACTAGTTTTTCCCTTGTCTCTTCTAGTTTCTGTACAATATCAGCTTTGAGATGACAAATTACATCCCATTCCTGCGCACTAGCCGCAAAAAACTCTTGCAAGGTACGTCCAAGTTGCTTACACCAGATAACAAGAATATCATTCACAATCCGAACTGATAGCTTACTCTCGTAAACCAGCAGTAACCAGCAAGCCCTCTCCCGCAAATCCTCGCTCATCAGATACTCCTCACACATCATCAGAATGCATAGTACGTGTAATTGTGAAAGGATATACAGCACTAGCTCCAGCCTGCATTAATGTCTTTCCCATCTCACGTACCATATAACCAAAATCGTAGATATCGTCAATTAATAGAAGCGCACAACCAACAACCTGTACTGATTCTACCACTTCAAAGGCGTTTTTCACATTGTCTTTTTTCTGAATTTTATTTGATAGCTGTTTTTGCTCCTGTGTTGCCCGTGTTTTTCTTACCACAGAAAGGTATGGTATTGCTAACTTTTCAGCTACCCGACGAGCAAAATTTTCCACTAATATTCCACTTCTGGTTGGTGGTATACTTACTATACCGCTAATTACTTCTATTGGGTATTTGGCACATACTACTTTCACTGTTCGGTCTACCAATTCTTCAGGAAAATATCCTGCTCCTTCATACTTAGAAGCACGTACCAGGAGACCAATCTTACTATTTCCATGATAGGACAATGACCAACCTGCCTCATGTTCTGGTGCCTTTACTGTTCCTCGTTTTTCGATATAAGGCAGCCACTTATCTTCAAAAATCTTTGCCATTTCTAGTATTCTCTCTGAGGCAGTGAAAGCTGGTAATAAATCAGGACGACAGTTCCCACACATTCCACACATACTATTGGAGCTATCATCTCCAAGATAAGTAGCAAGGTAGTCCATATAGCATTTCTTCATTAAAGCATAATCTTGTATAGCCTGTAGCTCCTGTAGCCTATGTGAACGCACAATATCATAATCCGCAAATACAGGCTTATTCGCATAGGGAAGAAGCCTAGAACCTGCTTTTGTACGCTCTATAATATGTTGATCCTCCAGATCCGCAAGAATAATACGCATTGCATTCTGAGCTATGCCTGTAACACGCATAATATCACTTTCGCGTATACCCTTACTATTTCCCTCCAAACAGGAAATTACAGTCTCATACTTCTTACTTTCAGGGCGTGCATTATCTATAAAATATTTCTGGATTCCAAGATCTGCGGGATCATAGAGGAGAATACATCTGGCAACGGCTCCATCACGGCCAGCCCTTCCCATCTCCTGGTAGTAATAAATAGGTGAGGCTGGTATTTGATAATGCACAATAAAGCGTACATCTTGCTTGTCAATACCCATCCCCAACGCATTTGTAGAACATATAACTTTATATTGATTATTCTTTCCATTTCTTTTCAAGGTCTGCTCGCAGCTCATCTCCTCTTTCTGCATGGTAGTAATCAGATGAAATATTCTGTCGTTGCAGAAAAGCAGCCACAAACTCAGCTTCTTTCTTTGTAGCGGTGTAGATAATCCCTGTTCCAGGAAAATGCGAAATCATCGTTGCAAGATAAGCAAGTTTTTCCGTATTTTTTTTCACCTGCACTACTTCAAGCACCAAATTAGCACGTCGCATTGTTCCACGCACTACAGATACATCGCTACCTATTTGCTGTAAAATATCTTCTTCAACCCTCTGATTAGCTGTTGCAGTAAGAGCAAGTACAGGGATGTTTTCTGGGAGCGCTCCGAGAAGTGTTACTATCCTACGATAATGCGGACGAAAATCATGCCCCCATGTAGAAATACAATGAGCTTCATCAATTACAATCATACTAATTTTCATTTGCGGAACATAACGCTGCCATAGCTCATTACTCAAGCGTTCAGGTGCAATAAAAAGTAACTTTACTTCGCCCGCGACTGCTCTTTTTAACGTTACCTCATTCTTAGCTTCTTCAAAATTCTGAACTGACAATAGCAGATGAAATTGCATAAACATCATTACACTTTTGGTATTGATCACGCATTAACGCTTTGAGTGGTGAAAAAATTATCGTAAGAGATGGATAATATAAACTCGCCATCTGATAGCAAAGAGATTTTCCCCAACCTGTATGCTGAATAGCCAGTACACGTTTTCTCCCTATAAGTAAGCCTATTATTTCACGTTGTCCTGAATGAAAGCCTGTGGAGATATGGAAGCGTTCAGCGAGAAGTTGGTCTAGAGGATAGTTCGGTAGCACATTTTCTTCGCCCATCACATACACCTTTTCATTATTACTACATAAAAACACTCTTACACTTTTAAGTATTGTACAGCCTCAAGAAATGCTCTGTCAATCATATGAATTTAAAACCGCTTTATAACCTAAACATAATTATTACTTCTCTTGCTAAAAAAGAGTTTTTCACAAACAAGTTATAGAAAGATAGACATAGCAAAGATTTTAAATCAGAAAAAGAACTGGGGCACACACGATATAGAGGCAACCAGCGCCCTGACAACATGGGCACAGGTACTCTGGAAAAATGATGAAGCATTTCAGGACCTTCTCGTTCAGGAAGGCGTACTGGCCCAGATGGAGCGGAAAAAGTTTGCGCAAGAAACGATGCGCACAAAATTCATCATCCGTACAGCACCCACCGCACGCTCAATTCAGATCGCGCAGCAGACAGACACCTATCTGATCTCGTTTCCGCCCCCCAAAGGCACAAAACTCCTGCGAGACCTGGACCTGGCCCGTGTGCTGGTCCCCTTCCCTGACCAGGAAATATCTCGCTCTCCTGGCCCTTTCACATTATGTCTCTATGCCCTACACCATAGAGGAGGTAGAACCCAAACAGCTCGGCCCCAGTCCAGAAGATGCCGACGATACAAGCACGGTAGGGCAAACCGTTCTTTCCTCTACCGCCTCTCCCGCCGAAGAGGAGGACGACAACTAGTCTGCACTAACAGTATCCACAAAGTGGCTTAGAGCTACCTCTGAGGTTGTCATGAAACCGAGATGGTTCTAAGTCACTTTCTTTAAGAATGCTGGTAAGCACAAAGTATTACACATCAATCGCCACCAGCAAATTCTTCTAGCAAAGTATTTTGTTCGGCAGAGGGGACTTTCCGCGCTTTCCGCACCCTTCGAGCAGGTTGTATAGATGTCTCGTTCTGGATAGAGGGAAGAGGGTAATTTAAAATCACGACTTCCTTGTTTGCTACTCGCGTATTTCCACGCTTTTCTGTCATCATACCTGACATAAATTCTAGCGGAATAATGGTATAATCAGCAAATAATGTCCGAATAAAATCAGTATCATAGGAAGATACCATCCATTTACACTCTGCTTGCTGTAACTTTGCTGCTAGCAGTTCGTGATCACTTTTTTCACGCATATTATGCCCATAATTGCAACCATTTTCAGGATAGGGAGGATCAATATACATAAAAGCTCCAGAACGGTTATAACGATCAAAGAAGACCTGCCAATCGAGATTCTCAATGATGACCGTTCTTAAGCGCTCATATACCGGCATAATCCGTTGTTCAAGTGTTTGCAATCCGCCAAATAACCTGTTACCATGTCCACCGTCGTTAATACTTGTTTGAAAACGAGGATAGTGGAATTCACCGCCCCAACTAGCCATAATAAGATAGTAAAATCGATGCGCGCGTTCAATATCTGTCAGCGTTGACACGTCTAAATTCGCTAGCCGATCAAATTCAGCGCGAGATACTAGCTCCCATTTGAAGGAGGCAAGCAATTCCATTGGCTTCTCTTTGACTACACGAAAAAAATTCACTAAATCCTGGTCTATATCGTTCAATACTTCAACATTGCTGGACTGCTTCCCAAATAATACCCAGGCCGCACCAGCAAAAAGCTCTATATAGCACGTATGTTCAGGAATTAATTGCACTATTTGCTTTCGCAGTCGGGATTTACCGCCAACCCATTTGAAAGGACTATTGATTATTTGATAGCTATCATCCATTAGGCTTACCGTCATATCAACTCCCTACTTTTCAGTAATTATATCACGATTTGATCTCTTATAGAGACATAAATATCATATATCAGAATAATTGTCCACTTTAATGGTAGAAAGTACACACAATAAACAAAGTATAACACGCTTTGGTGAAAAATTACGAGCACTGCGCAAGCAGCGAAAGTTAACCCTTTAAGAATTAGCGCTCTCTATGGGCTATACGGCTCATGGATATATTCAGCGAGTTGGAAAGTGGAAAAAAGCCGCCAACGGCAGAATTTGTCCTTCGATTGGCCCGTCTATTCAATATAACTACCGACGAACTTTTGAAGGACGAACTGGACCTAGAAATCCTGAAAAGAAAGGATATAAATGCAACACGATCTTTGGGGAATGATGAATACGAGACCATCAGAGGAGGAATAGAGGGAAGTGAGGGAATTTAATTTGATTATATCTCCTACAAATGAGCAATTTGAGAAGCTACGCCTTATTTTAAGCACCTATCAAGATGGTTCAGGTCAGAACGATGAAGGATACTCACCAGGTTGGAGAGATTTTGAAAGAGCAGTTGCCGCTACATTTGAAGGGCGTGCGTTGGAAAGCAAATATGTATTTGATGTGATAGTTCCCCCAAAAGATGGAAGCAGTTCCTATGGTATATCATGCAAAATGCGAGGAGAGCTTGAGTATACTATAGATAAAACAATAAAAGATCAGGTAAAAAAGGGCCGTGTCTCAATGGAACTGGCAAATTCTGCAAAAAAATTTTGGGGGAGACTCAAGGATAGAGGAATAGACGAAACAATTTACAAAAAGAAACCAACAGAGTCAGGCATTACCCTTGTTGAACATATAAAATCATTGCATGATGCAGTAAGCATTGAAAACGGCGGAATAGTTGATCTTAGCAAAAGCTCTTACTTAGTTCTTCAATGGGGAAAAAATAATTGGTATCAATTATTCCAATTTCCAGTTTATTTACCTGATCCACGAACCCTATTCTGGCATTACCCAATTAAAACACAAAAAGACGGAACTGAGATTCAAGCGGTAGGTCTTGTAGGAAAGGATGAATACGGCACTATATTTCAATGGTATGGAGACAGCGGAGGCCAATTAAAATACTATCCATTAGTAAAAAATGCTTTATGGAAATCTCCTCGCTTTCAGCTAGAAACCTCTTCCTCCTACTGAAAAATTAGAACATCAACTGATTGAAAAAGCAAAAAAGTTCTTTCCCGATAAATGGCAAGAGACATTGAAGAAGCCTTAAATGTTTAAGTATCGACGTCGAAGAAGTTACTTTACACTCCTATCGGTAACTTTTACGCAAACCTTCCCCCACAAAACGAAAACCCGTGTGTTTATAAAAATCCCCGGCTTTCTCTGTCGAAATCAGATCGAGGCGGGTGTGAGGATAGAGCAGATGACACGCCTCCAGCAACAAACGACCAATCCCTTGCCCTCTATAAGCTGGATCAACCAGTAGCTCTGCAATATAAGTCGTCACCTCCCCATCCGTAATACCGCGCACAAAACCAATCACGCTCTCCTCTTTGACAACAACCAGAGTAGGCCACGAACGCTGCCAGGCTAACAAACTCTCTTCTGGCCTACGTTGAGGCGTCGTCCATCCCTCAAGCGCAGAAAGACGCTGGACCGCAGGAAAATCTGTCTCTCGCCAACAACTCAATTGTAGATTAGAGGCTATATGAAGATTGATAAGAATGCCTTCAACCTGTTTCTGCCTGGACAAACCTTCTTCCATCAAACTCTCTTACTCTTCTTTCTCGCTAGCCCAGAGCGCCCACCAGATAAGCAGGCCTTGCATTGGCCATCTGACTATATGATAGAATGGCGAACGCGTCATACCCTGAAATTCTTTCCGCTTAAAGGTGTGATAGATATTCGCAGGAAATATTGCAACGATCAAGAGAGCTAAACGCTGCCCCGCCAGACGCTGATAACGCGGAATGAAAAGGCCCAGACCACCCAGGAACTCAAGGACACCGGTGATGTAGAGCGCAGCTCGTCGCCAGGGCAGAAAGGGCGGGATCAGCCGCAGCTGGACTTCTGAAGCGGTAAAATGAAAACTAGATGCGATCATAAAGAGGATACCCAGCACAATACGTGCAGGTTTTTTAAACGTTGACAACGATACAAAAGACTCTTTTTGCAGAGACTTTCTATTCATAATACCAAACTCCTGGTTTCTTCTTCATCACAATAATGACGTCTTTATGTAAAGACATAAGAGATCTTTTTTCAGCATACCATTTTCTTGCATACCAAGAAAACGCACAAGACTTCTCTCCCATATCCCCGCTCTCTCCCAGCCACTTTCTGGGGCAAACCAGGTAGGAAATGCCTTCTCCCGAACACATTTTTAAGGGAAGGTGAAATATCCTACATAATCCTACTTCTAGCAGCAAAATAAAACCCATTCCCACCTGATCCGTAACATATACAACAGCATATATACTCAGGCGAACTCCTAAAGCAATTTTATTAAGTATAGAAAGATGAATGAGTAGCAATGTCAAACCCTTCTTACCCGCAACCCTATCCTCCCCATATTTCGACCTTTCCTCCCTATCCTCCGCCGCCTTCCAAAATCCGCTCCTCATCAAAAATACTGTTTACCTGCCTCGCGCTTATCGGTATATTGGCACTTTGTGCTCTGATCGCACTCGGCGGCACGTTCTACGCTCTCGTCGTCTCACATTCTCAATCAGATCCTATCCCTGTCCCCACCTCTCCCCCGCCAGTTCCAACCCTGCCCCCTCTAAAAGTCTATACCATCGTGGGTAAACCCACACTTGATGCAGCATTTATCAATAGCGTTCTGGCATCCTACAACTCCCCTGCAAGCGGAAAAGGACAAGTATTGTATGACTATGGCGTGCAATACGGCATTAACCCCGCCTATGCTCTGGCCTTTTTTCTGGAAGAAAGTAACTTCGGTACCAAAGGAGTCGCCACCGTCACCCACGCCCTGGGAAATATCCGGGCCAGCTCCGGACAGCCGCAATATCAAGGTTATCGCTCTTATCCTACCTGGGAAGCAGGCTTTCAGGATTGGTACAAGCTCATTGCCGAGAAGTACGTAGGAGCATGGCACCTCTCTACAGTAGACCAGATCATTCCCGTCTACGCGCCAGCTAATGACAACAATGATGAGGCACAGTATATTAGTACTGTTAAAGCCGCCATTGAACGCTGGCGCAACGGATATACGGACGCCTAAATAAATCACTACCAGGTAGAGGAAACGTATGCAACATGACCTGCTTTTACAACAGATTATCGCAGCACTCAAGCCCGTCCAGGGTTTGAAATCCCTTGTCTTGGGGGGCTCATACGCCAGTGGGACGCAACGACCAGACTCTGATATAGATATTGGTCTGTACTATCAAGAGCGTCAGCCGCTCAATATACCCCAGATCCGCGCTATCGCCAACACGCTCAACGACACCTCCAACCCAACTGTTACGGATCTAGGAGGTTGGGGACCCTGGGTCAACGGTGGTGCCTGGTTGACTATCCAGGGTCAGCGCGTGGATTTCCTCTATCGCAACATTGATTTCGTCTCTTCTACGCTCGATGACTGCAATCAAGGTATCATCCGCTCCGACTACTGGCAGCAACCCGCCTATGGCTTCCACAACTTTATGTATTGCACCGAGACCGCCATCTGCCGCCCGCTCTACGACCCTGACAACCTTATTGCACAGCTCAAAACCAAAGTTGCCTACTACCCTCCTCAGCTCAAACAGGCCATCTGCAAAGACTTTCTCTGGCGAGCCAGATTTACCCTCGATAACACCACAAAGGCTGCCGCGCGAGGAGAGGTCTACCTGGTCACAGGAGCACTGGCACGGGCCATTCATTGTCTCATTCAGATCCTCTATGCCCTCAACGAAACGTACTATCTCAGCGAGAAAAAACTAGCCACTGATCTTGCTTCCTTCCGCTATAAAGCCTGACAACTTTCTGGAAAGAATTTACACCATCTTAGGAGCAACAGGCACTACCAGTTCACAACTTCAGGAAGCACTTCCAAAACTGAAGCCCTTTATCACGAGATCGTCCTCATTATAGAGAGATGAAAAAGCATCTACATATGACAGATCTCTAAAGAAACTATCAAAAGCCGCCCAATTTTGAGCAAATCATGACTTTTTCAAGATGGTTCTCTCATACTTTATCGCGACCAGATCGCGCAACTGCGCATGCAACTCAAGGAGCTGCGTATGCAGCTCAGAGATTTGAATAATCAGATTGGCAACACGCGCTCAAACTACTTTGAACTCGATTCGTTCGTTCAACGCGGACTGATTCACAATGTCGGCAGGATGATCGAAGGCGGTCAGTTGTTTGGTCCTTACCAGCAACGAAAACAACTCCAGGACCAGATCTCGCAGATCGAGCGCCAACTTCTGCCTTTAGAAAAAGCTCAGAAAGAGTGGTGGCTACAACAGCAACTGGCTACACAATAAATTTTGTAAATTTTCTCTAATAGAAGAGACAGCCTGTACCTCTTGAAACCGTTGCAATTTTGCGCGTGTCTCACCAAGCGGGGTATAGATCACTACCTTGATATCGGGATCGCCAGGCACCTGCAAGGTGACGCTCTCAAACTCCAGATAACCCAGCGTTGCGTGCTCTATGGTTTTGTAGATATCAAGCGTGCTGCTGGCATCGTGATGGGGCCACCAGTCACGAAATTCGGCACTGGCCCGCTTGAGCTCCTCGATTAACTCCTCGAAATACTCGTCGCCAGCATAACGCGCGAGGGCCGTATGAAATTCCGCCAGCGAGCCGCGCAGCATCTGCTCCCGATCAGGGCGTTGCCGCAGCAAGGGATTGGTAAAAACGCGCCAGAGCAGATTGCGTCCATATGGGAGTGGGGCATCTGTAAGAGTAAAGATGCCATCTGCCGCTCTATTCCATGCCAGGTAGTCCCATCGTCGCCCCATGACACATGCAGGAGTGGGGTTGAGATCATCCAATACCTGCTGGAGCGCCGGGCCAACCTTCTCTTCTAGAACCGAGATGTTAGGCGGAAGCGATTGCCCGGCAAGTAAAAACAGATGCCGGCGCTCGTTCAACGTGAGCTTGAGCGCACGGGCTAGACTTTCAGCACCTGCGCCGAGGGATGGACATCGCGCCCCTGCTCTAGCCAGACATACCACGAGGTCCCAATATTGGCAAGTTGCGCGACCTCTTCGCGGCGCAGTCCAGGAGTACGCCGACGCATACCAGGTGGCAAACCGACGTCTACCGGAGACAGACACGCTCGCCGTTTGCGTAAAAAATCGGCGAGAGCCCGGCGACGCTCACTCTCATGCATGTTTGCGCTCCTTATCCTGGTGGTCAGAAACCTATGATAAAAAGACTCTGGTCATGGCATCATAGATAGAGCATACTCAAGTAAAGCACCTGAGTCAAGATGCTACCATACGACAAAGAAACGAGGAAATTTCATGTCTCTAAAATTCGGCCTATCCCTGCCGCAGGGCTGGACAATGGAACTGGCGGGCATTAAAGATCCGGTTGAAGCCTACGAGGCGATGACCCGCGTGGCCCAGACTGCCGACGAGGTAGGCTTCAGTCCGCCTGGCTCGCCGATCATTTCCATACCAGGCCGGTATTATCGCAAGAAGTGACCTTTGAGTGCTGGACTACCACCGCAGCCCTGATGCGCGACACCAGGAGTATCCGTATTGGTCAGACTGTTACATGCAATGGCTATCGCAATCCCGCACTACTCGCTAAGATGGCGAGCACCGTCGATGTACTCTCGCACGGGCGGCTCAACTTTGGCATCGGTGCGGGCTGGTTTGAGCAGAGTATCTCGCCTATGGCTATGAGTATCCTGATGCCCCTGAACGCCTGCGCCGCCTGCGCGAGGCTGTCCAGGTCATCCGAGCGATGTGGACGCAGGAAGAGGCCTTTTTCGAGGGCAAATATTACCAGGTAAGTGGTGCCATCAACCAGCCAAAGGGGATGCAAAAGCCGCATATCCCCCTGCTGATCGCCGGCGGTGGTGAAAAGGTCACGCTGAAATTGGTCGCGCACTACGGAGATGTCTGTAATGTTTATGGCGATCTGGAGGTCATCGAGCATAAGCTTGCTGTGCTCAAAGAACATTGTGAGGCAATTGGGCGTGATTACGAGAGTATCCATCGAACAATAGCAACTTGCTGCTGTATCGCTGAAACCGATCAACAGGCACAGGCTAAGTTTCCCGCCGGGCTGGAACGCCTTTATGGTAATAGCGTGCTGGTCGGTACCCCGGATACTATTCGCAAGCACCTGGCGGATTTTGAGGCAATTGGGATTCAGGAAGTGATTCTCGGATTTCCTGACGCGCTGCAACTGGATTCGCTGCGCTGGTTTGCGCGAGAGTTTATTGGATAGGCAAACCCACGAGGGTCTCCGTCCTTTATAGGAGTATCCTCCTTCTTGATACATTTTGTTTTTCTTCGAGAAAGAGATAGAAATTATGGAATAATTCATTTCCATAATTCTGTTGCTATTGTTGGGATGTTTGTGAAACCGCTACCCGTCTCCTGGCAAAGAACACATTCACTTAGCATCCACAAAGTTCCAGAGCTATTTAACGCTAAAAGAAGAAGGAACATTTTATGACTATGCAATTTGGCATCTCCCTTCCCCAGGGCTGGTTGATGGATCTCGTAGGTATCAAAGATCCGGTTGAAGCCTACGAGACGATGACTCAGGTTGCCCAGACTGCCGACGAGGCTGGCTTTACTTCTGCCTGGCTGGTCGACCATTTCCATACGGTTCCTCGCCCTTCTCAAGAAGTGACCTTTGAATGCTGGACTACTACCGCTGCCCTGGCTCGCGATACCAAACGTATCCGTATCGGACAGATGGTCAGTTGCAACGGCTATCGCAATCCCGCGCTCCTGGCAAAGATGGCCAGTACCGTCGATGTGCTCTCGCATGGACGCCTCAACTTTGGTATTGGAGCAGGGTGGTACGAGCATGAATACCGCGCCTATGGCTATGATTATCCTGATGCCCCAGAACGCTTACGCTATCTCCGCGAGGCCGTACAGGTCATTCTGGCAATGTGGACGCAAGAAGAGGCGACCTTTGAGGGCAAATATTATCAGGTGCGTGGCGCAATCAACCAGCCAAAAGGCGTGCAAAAGCCCCATATTCCCATCTTGATTGGTGGTGGCGGCGAGAAAGTCACTCTTAAACTGGTTGCGCAATATGGCGATGCCTGTAATATCGGCGGCGATCTCGATACGATTAAACGCAAGCTTGCTATTCTCAAAGATCACTGCCAGACCGTTGGACGCGATTACGAGAGCATCCGTCGTACTGCTACATCCATCTGCTCGATAGCCTCAACCGACGAACAGGCTCTAGCCAGAATCCCTGACGCGGTCAAAGCCCAGTTCGGTGATCGCATCACGGCAATGGGTCTTATTGGTAGCCCTGATACCATCCGCAACCGCCTGGCAGAATTTGAGGAAGCGGGAATACAGGAGCTCTTGATCGGCTTTGCCGCTCGCACCGATCTGGAGCAAATCCGTACCTTTGCCAGCGAATTCATCGCATAGTAGCATTACCTCTCATGTTCCTATTGTATGAAATGACCAGAAAGCTCTAGTGAGGGCTTTCCGGTCATTTCTAGCTCCATCAAAGAGGCAAGACTGGAAGCAAGATATACGATGCATACTCTGTGTTATGGAATACAGTATTTATAGCAGTTTTTCCCCTTTCTTCAGTCCCAAATATCCCGCCTGTATTAAGATTGCAATCATAACGAGGAAAGTCGCTGCTAGTTACCTCGACCCGGATGCGATGCCCTTCCTGAAACATCTGTGCAGTCGCCGACATATCAATTTCAAAGCGGTAGATCTGTCCTGGTTCCATTAGTTCAGGTATTGAAAGAGTATTTCGATAACGAGCACGAAGAATACCGTCACACACCGATAGCGAACGACCATCCGGCCATACATCGCAGACACGTACCACCCAGTCGGTATCAGGAGCCGAAGAACTCCCGAAGAGGACGGCTTGCACAGGTCCTACCACCGCCAGATCACTTTTAAGTGAAGAAGAGGTGAATGTCAACATCTTTCCCTCAACTGGCCGATGATCTTTCGGACCGAGGAACGGATAGGTGAGTAGACTCTCTACTGGAGCAGCAGGATCATACAAAAAGCTTGCTGACAACTCACCTTCATGGGGATGCTCCCAGGTGAGCACTCCACTATTAAGTGACTCTCCAGTTTGTCCGGTACCCGCCCGCAGGTATATCGGCTGATATGATACTCCTGAAGGTGGCCAGGTCTCTGCCTCCAACCAGCGATTCGCCCCCATCAGGAAGATACGCACAGCCGGGCCATCCATCACTCCATTCTCAACTCCCTTGAGCCAGTGATCGTACCACTGCAAGCGATAAGCAGATAGGTCAAAAGCCGCTTGAGATCCAAAATCAAGTTCGCCAACAATACTTAGCCCAATCTGACCAGGACCATAAATCCAGGGACCAACAATCAGGCGCTGATTGTTTCGGCACTGCTCCGTTTTTCCCTGGGACTGAACACCCTGAAAATAACGCAGGGTGCTGTCCAGAAAAACGTCAAACCATCCGCCTAGATGGAGAATCGGCACATTGATCTCGTGAAAATGCCGGGAAGAAGTAACCGGCCACCAGTACGGTCCATCTTCAGGGTGGCACAAATCCTCAAAGTACCATTCAGCAATCCCTTCTAGAGGCGGGCAGGATTGAAACGGCAAATGGCGATACCATTGCTCCTCGTTCTGTGTAGCCTCTTCCAAGCGTATACGCACCTCATTCATTTCTACGGTAGGATTATATTGGAGAGGCGATAGAGTGGCACTCATCGCCCAACCACGATGCAGAGCCAGTTGATATGCTCCACCACGAAAGACAAAGTCACGATAGATATCTGACATGCCCTCGCGTACAAAAAGTGCCTTCAGGAATTCAGGTTGGGTTGGAGCAAGTAGGTACTGCGTTCCGCCTGAATAAGAACCATCCAGCATTCCTACAAACTCATTGGACCAGGGCTGCGTTCCTATCCAGAGAATAGTATCATAGCCATCACGATGAGAACCCCAGCCATCATCATGAAATGGAGCAAAAGCACCTTCTGAGGCAAAACGACCCCGTACATTTTGTCCAACAAAAATATAGCCCCGACTGGCATAATACTCACCAGCAGAGCGACACCGTTCTATTAACTCATAAGCAACTCGCTCGACAAGCACAGGAAAAGTGCCAGGGGCCTGTGGGCGATAAATATCAGCACGTAAGATCGTTCCATCGGCCATTGGAATAGCAACCTGTCGCTCGATAGCCACATCATAAAAAGACGAAGAATCTTTCCCAATCTGCATGAAACATATTCTCCTCCTCATTTCCTGAAGAAAGGTCTACAAGCACACTTCTTTAACCTTATAATTGATTGCATAATTGAGGGAGCATTATTCCATGATCGGCAATCAACACTGGAACATCATGTGGCAGTTGCACCCAGAAGAACTCAAAGACGGTAGGTGTCAGCGTCGGGCCACTAGAATAGTGCTCTCCTCTTCTCCACACTATCTCAAAACTGGTTCATCTCTAAATTCCTCGCCTGGGCAAACTAAAGAGTTCTCTCTTTTTGCCGATAGAATAAACAGGTACAATATATCTTTGTACAAAAAAACATTTCGTTACATCTATGTATACTTTGCTCACTGTAATATCAAGTCTACATGTAGACCCGAATCCAGGCTACAGGCGGTTCATGCATACTCTGTAGGGTCTGCCAGATAAATTCTGGAAAGCAGTGAGAAAATGATAGGGGAAAAAATGTTTCTATTGCAGCTCACTGTTCAAAGCGATGTAGGTTCTACAGATTTTTCCCAAAATAAACGGCACACTCGTGTAGTCTTGCTACTTCGTGCAGGCTTTTCTTAGGAACGATGCTGCGTTTCATAATTGGTTGAATCTAGACCATAAGCAGCTCGTGTATAGTATGTAGCATTACCATCATCATTCCCTGTATAATTCGCAAACAGGATCAGCCAGAAATATACGAACTCTCTAGTGCCTACACTGGCAGGTTCTCATAGCTCACGCTTCAGACCGATACGCGCTTCCAGCTCCTGGGCAATGCTATAAGGGTCTCGCTCTCTTTGGGCAATCGCCTCGCTGAAGGTTTGCCACTCCTCTTCGGAGACTGCGGCCTGGAGAGCTCTGGCTACTGCCTGCTGCACTAGAATATTCAGCTCGTTGCGGCTCTGGCGTTGCGTCCGCTCACCAAGCTGACCGCTCTCCGTGAGATAGATTCGATGGGCCTCAAGGGCATCAGCCAGTTCGCTTAAACCCTGATCTTTGAGCGCGGAGGTTCTTAAAATTGGAATACGCCAGGCGTTCTTGCGGCGCTGGGAATCTAAACTGAGCAACATCGCCAGTTCTGCTACGGCCTGATCAGAACCCGGTTTGTCCGCTTTGCTGACCACAAAAATGTCGGCGATCTCTAATATGCCAGCTTTAATGGCCTGGATATCATCGCCCATGCCAGGCGCGACAACAACAAGGACGCTCTGGGCTGTACGCATAACTTCAACTTCGGCCTGGCCTGTACCTACGGTTTCGATGATGATGGGATCAAAACCGCCAGCATCGAGGGCGCGGACAACATCACGGGTTGAGGCGGCAAGCCCACCCAGATTGCCACGACTCGCCATGCTGCGGATAAAAACGTTGGGGTCACCGGCCAGTTCCATCATACGGATACGATCACCGAGGATCGCTCCTCCAGTGAAAGGACTGCTTGGATCAACGGCAATGACGCCGATACGCCGCTCGCGTCTGCGGTATTCGCGCACCAGCCGCGTCACCAGGGTACTTTTTCCGGCTCCCGGTGCCCCGGTCACACCAATGATCTGAGCCTGCCCGGTGTGCGGATGAAGTTCAGCCAGATAGCTCTGTACCTGGGGAATCTCATTTTCAATCAAGGTGACCATGCGTGCAAGAGCGCGACGATCACCGGAGAGGAGGCGTTCAACAATATTCTGCACGAGCACTATACCTCGACGCTCAGGCGTTCAGAATCGATATTCTCTCGCACAAACTGAATAATCTGTTCTGTAGGCGTACCAGGACCAAAACAGCCTTTGATGCCCAGCGCCTGAATTGCCGGGATGTCTTCATCCGGTAAGATTCCACCGGCAGCCACCAGAATATCATCGACCTGGTTCTGCTTTAGTAGTTCCATCACGCGTGGGAAAAGAGCCATATGAGCACCGGAGAGGATGCTCATCAGAATCGCATCTACATCTTCCTGGATCGCGGCTTCAACGATCATCTCTGGTGTCTGACGAATGCCGGTATAAATGACCTCCATGCCCCCATCGCGCAACGCTCGCGCAATCACTTTGGCACCTCGGTCATGACCATCCAGACCCGGCTTGGCTACCAGAACCCGAATTGGACGCGCATTTGACATATAGCGATGACTCCTTTGTCACATAGGCTAAGTTGATGAGACAACAAAAGAACTGGGGAGAGCTCCTGTATACAGTTTACCGATTGCCTGCTCTTGCTGCTCATACAGGGCTTTCCATTGCTGTTCCAATTCTACAACGGGAGTTACTGTACTGCAAGCATACAGTTGCTTTGCACGCTCTATAATATCTGCCCTGAGCACGGGTTCAATCTTAGGAATAGGCAAATGCGCCAATACGTGTTGTTCTATCTGCGGCTGCACCCATTTATAAGCTGTATGCAAAACATAGACATACTCTTTGAGCAGACGCGAATTGAGCAGCGCGAGCAGGAAATAGAGGCCATCCAGCAACGGATCTTCGCTCTCTCCCATGAACTGCTTGAGCGCAGCAGGCAACGGACTAAGCAGATACAGAGTCTGCAATACCACATGACCATGCAGATCTAAGGTCGCCTGGAGACGATCGGTGCTCTTTACAACAACAAGTTTGGGTCGTAGATAGCGCTCCAGTGGTTTCTTCATATGCTCACGAGCCAGCCAATATCTAGCGTTGGGAACGACATAGGGACGCACGTCGCTACCACCTCGCAATACGGGATACCGGCCCTGTGTTTCATTTTCGGGTTGTCTCTCTTGTAACAATGGCGCACTCTTGCTTAGCTCCTCGCCCCGGCGAATCTGTACCAGGTCGCCGAGCGTCGTCAGCGTCTCTTGCATCGCGATACCGATCTGGGCATGCAAAGGCCGAATAAGAGGGTTTTGCACTTCTCCCAGGAGATAACAAAACTCACTATGTGGTTGCATTGACAGGAGGGTAAGGGAAATTCTTTTCGGGGACTCTGGCTGGCTGGCTGCGGAATCAACCGGTGTTTCCATCTGCTTGTTCTGTATAGGTACATACCTGATTCTCGTCTCATTTCGTGATTGCAACCAGTGACCTCGTATCCAGGAAATCTGATGGAAATGAGTCGGAGATCGCTTCTGTGCAATAAGCACGACAGCGCCCACGTGGGCCGAGAAAACCCCTGCCAGGTGCCAGAGATGATGAATCGTTGTCTCAGAGAGAAAACGTTGGCGCTCTCGTGCGGCATTCGCACGCGCCAACACCGGGTCCGGCAACACCAGGGCCAGCCAGCCATCTGGTCGCACAACCTGCAAGGCCAGATCCATAAATAACAGGTAGCTATCGGCCTGCCCACGCTGCCGTGCTGAATGATAGCCACTCAGATCGGTGTTTTTGGCCGCCAGATAGGGAGGATTCGCGAGAAAAAGATCAATCCCTTGATACTCATACCAGGGCAGTGCCAGGCCATCTCCCTGGTGAATATGGAGATTTGGTACATGGCTGAGATGCAAATGATTAGCAAGCAAGGTACGTATCTGCATCTCGGCCAGAAAACAGGCCACCGGGTCCGGATCAAAGCCCCAAAGGTTGCGTTGAATGGCCGCTAGAAGCTCAGTCGTAGAAAGATCAGAGGGCTGGCCGGAAAGGAGGAGCCGCCGAGCAGCCGCCGCTAAAAAGTTGCCGCTACCACAGGCTGGATCAAGCACACGTAAGAGAGAGAGGTCACGCGCCGAGGTATAGCCACAGGCATCAAGAATCTGTTCAACAAGCTCTGGCGGTGTTGAAAAATGGCCGCGCCGCTTCCGCTCCCGCACTGGCAAACCAGCCTCATACCAGTTCGGCATTTCGTGCGTATTCATGAGCGCCAAAACTACTCTTTCTTTTTCAAGACTTCTAAAGCCTCGCGAGCCGCCAGCCGCCCGGCGTCTTTAATACTCGAAGCCTTGCCAACACCCAGCAAGACATCCCGTTCATAGACGCCCACGAGAAAGACACGGTCATTGTTGCGTCCACTCTGCTCTAGTACGCGATAGCGAGGCAATGCACCTGTTCGCTGTAACACAATTTTCTGCAAGCGCCCCTTAGGATTCGTCTCTAATAAATGCTTGCTCACCTGCTCGACCATAGGAAATACAACACGAGCCACAAAGCTTGCAGCAACTTCTGGTCCCTGATCGATATGAATAGCGCCAACAAGCGCCTCCAGGACATCGGCACAAAGAGAATCACGTGAACGTTCATTAAAAGTACGCAGATTCGCAACATCGACACGAATAAAAGGAAACAGATTGAGCTGCTGACCAATCAAGGCAAAGATCCGCCGGCTGACAACTTCAGATTTCAGTGAGGTCATCTCCCCTTCAGAAGCCTCAGGAAATGTTCGATAGATATACTCGACGACATGAGCACCGATAATCGCATCACCTAGAAATTCCAGCGTGTCATACGAATCATGCACCGCCGTCTCCGTACAACACGAATGATGCGTAATGGCGCGAAGCAACAGGCTACGGTCATGAAAAGTAACCTGGAGTAGCTCCTCCAAAGCCTTGAGATGTTGTGGTATATCAGTCTCCTCCATGCAATTATTATATCATGCATCATACGGGGAATGATGAGAAACAAAATTTAAAATATGAGTACTTTACTCTGCTCTATAATAGAAATACAGACCAGGATACGAACAAATTTTTCTATGTTCTGGAGAGAACCTAACAAATACTTAACAAATACTTATCAGGACCTTTTTCTGTGACCTTCTACGTAACTAGGACAAAATTATATGCGTATATATTAAAGTTGAGCAGGCCGGGATTTCTGACCTTTCTCGTTAGTAATATGCAATGTTATACCCATCGACTAAACATAATTTGCAGGATTGGATTGTATCTGATGATTGCACACCTTTTTCCTATCTCTCTACGCCGCCTATTTTTGCTCGCGTTTCCCCTGGCGCTGAGTCTTTTCTTCCTTTTCCCCGTGACTAGCTACGCTCATGCAATTCTCTTGCGCTCCGATCCAGCGCGTGATGCAGTACTCACCAGTGCACCAGCAGAGATTCGTATGTGGTTCAGTGAGGACCTTAATCCTGGCATTAGCAAAGCGGTAATTCTTATGGCGAACCAGCATCTTGCAGATACAACCTATGCCGTCTCAAATTCCGATACAAAAGAGATGGATGTTACGATACAAAATGGTCTGCCCGCCGGTGTCTATCTTGTCATCTGGCGTACACAGTCGGCTGATGATGGACATATTTTGAGTGGCTCTTTTCTTTTTAAAGTCGCAAACCCGGATGGCACCGTCCCAAACCAAAGCATCAGCCCTGTCGCTGCCAGCGCTCTCCTCGGGAACACGACCAGTAGCCAGTTTGATGCTAACACACTTTTCAGCACGATCATGATTGCGCTAGTTGACCTGGCTACCGTTTTCTGGGTCGGTGCTCAACTCTGGCATACCTTTGTTCTGCAATTGACCAAAAACGCTGAACAACTATCAGTGGATCAACAGGCCGAGCAACGCTTCCAACAGCGTTTCTCACTTCCAACCCTCCTCGTTCTACTGCTTGCGGATGTTGGTATCCTGCTCGGCCAGAGTCTGAGTATCAGCAATGGAAATCTCGGCCAGGCCTTCAATATCTCTGTGCTGCATAATCTCATTGCTACAGGCCAATTTGGCACCTACTGGACGTTGCGCCAGATTATTGTTCTTATCGCCATGCTTATTGCAGCTTACGTTCTCTTTAGCCCACGACGTCCACGCCAGATAAATAGTTTGCTTCCTTTGCTTAACCTGCTTCTTGGTATGTTACTCCTGATCGCGGTAACACTTTCAGGGCATGCAGGTGCGGTTGGCAGCAATATTCTCGTCTACTCAGTCTTGATCGATTGGTTACACCTTCTGGCCGCTTCACTCTGGATTGGTGGCATGCTCTACCTTTCCCTGGTCTATCTCCCGATTATCCAGAAACAGGCCACGCTGGGACGTACCCAGGCACTACTCTCTATCCTGCCTGGCTTCTCTCCACTCGCTATCACTGGAGTTATCATCATGGCAGTAACTGGGCCCTTCAACGCGACCTTCCATATGACCTCACTTAGTCAGCTTCTCGACACCGCTTATGGTCGTACGCTGCTTATCAAAAGCGGCCTGGTCGGTGCGATGCTCCTGGTGAGCGCTATTCACGTTGGTCTCTTACGGCCACGATTGGAAAGAGACTATAAGAAGTATGCCCAGGAGATTCAAAATGAAGAAAGTGCAGAGGCAGCAAAGCACTATGAAGGGACAATTGTTCGGCAGACACATCGTCTTATTACAACGTTACGCTGGGAACCACTGCTAGGAGTAGCGGTGCTGCTCTGTACAGGTCTGCTGAATGTCTTTGCAGGCACCTTGACACCAGCGAACATTGCTTCCCCAACGACTCAACCACAACAGGCTACGACAGTAAAACCATACACAAGCACGTTGACAACAAGTGATAATGCATTTACGATCAAGTTGACAATCTCGCCTGATCGTTTCGGCCCCAATGTTTTTACTGTGACTGCACTTGACAGCACCGGGAAAGTGCAAAAGAATATTGGCGTCTCCATTTACACCACCATGCTCGACATGGAGATGGGCACCGATGCGCTCAACCTTCAACCTGATGGGAAAGGCAACTTTACAAGTAATGGTGACCTGGATATGGGAGGAAATTGGCAGATACGTATCCAGATTCGGACAGTAGATAACAAGCTGCACGAAGCAAAAGTAAAAATAACTGCCTCGTACTAAACTTACTACAGTAAACAGCTTGTAACATTGGGCACTGAGCTTCAAGCGTTACCTATCGCGAGGATATTTCATGCATAGAGACTATCAACGAAGTACACCGAAATACTTCAAACAAACTTTCAAGAGACCATCCTGGAAAAGAAAGGGGCTTCTGCTCCTCTCCCTCCTCAGCCTGCTCCTACTAAGCGCTTGCAATACTACTACTACAGCTACCGGGCCTCTACAGGTCTCTACACCACAGGCAGTCAATGGCTTTGGCGGGGCGAGCAATCATGGGCACTCGCTTATTGCATTGCCAGGTCAAGTACTACTTATGGCAACACATTATGGTATCTTTCGCTCCAGCAACGATGGCACAAACTGGAGCGAGGTCGCAGCCGGTCCTGGTCAGATTATGCAAACGCTTATGACCTATTCCCTTGTGAGTAGCTCTGTTGATCCACAACGTCTCTATGTTCTGACCCAGCCCACCAGTAATACGCATAAAGGAACACTGGGCCTCTACACCAGTCCTGACCAGGGACGCAGTTGGCAACTAGCATTCTCTACCGAAGGGAAAAATAATATCTTCACGATGGCGGCGGGCAATGATAGTGCCAATGAAGTCTATATCTATCAGAGCGAGGATGGCGCTCTGGGCCTGAAGATCAGTACAGATGCAGGCAAGACCTTCACCGCTACCGGGAAATTGCCTTTTCCAGATATTCATGGAATCCTTACACTTCCCGGTGTTTCTAAAACACTCCTCATTTATGGCGATAGCGGTGTAGCACGCAGCACTGATCGCGGTGCGACCTGGCAGACCGTTGGTGATTTTAATGGCAGTATCTTCTATGCTGCCACTGCTGGTACTCATGGGCCGATCTATGTTACGGGTGACTCTGGTGTTTTTTTCTCTAAAGACGAGGGAAAAACCTTCTCACAGGTCAATACCTCTTTTTATCCAGGTCTATCTGTCTCGCCACAACAACCAGAGATTGTTTATGGAAAAAATGCTCGTGGCATCTATCGCAGCAATGACAGTGGTCACACCTGGAATGTCCTGCCACCTGTGAAGGGCAACCTGCAAGACCTTGCTCCCGATCCCGCCAATAGCAATATTCTCTACCTCTCTCTCTCCTATCCTTCACAAGTTGAACGCTACGACCAGAGCAGCCAGCAATGGTTGTCACTAACACCGAAGGCATAGAAAAGAGGCAAGGAAAAAATATGTTGAAAAGACTTATTCTGCTCACGTTTAGCGCCCTCGGTTTTATGACACTCCTGGTCACCTCACCTGCTGCACATGCGGATGGTGGAGCACCAAATCTGGCCTATGTCGCAGGGAGCGCCCAGGGAATCAGCGTTATTGACGTAGCTCAACAAAAAGTAACAAGTACCATGAGCGCCAGTGGTGATCCCCATGCAGTCGGTCTCAGTCTGGACGCCCGCTTTCTTTACGTCACTCAACCAACCGACAATCATTTCTCTATCATCGCCGCCAAGACGGGCCAGAATGTTTGTACCACTGATATTGCCGGAAATCCAAGTATGCTGGTAGTAGATACAAATACAGATCTGGTCTATGTAGCGGGCAACAATGCCTCTAATGTCAGCGTCATTGACGGCTCCAATTGCGCATTGAAACGCATCCTTCCAACAGAAGGACCAGTCTATGGTTTAGGGCTGGCAGCCGTGGGCTCTTCACTACCAAATAGTAGTGGTAGCCAGATCTGGGTCTCAGCAAAGAACGCGCTTCAGATTTTTGACGGCAACAGTGGCAAGCAGATCGGCAAGATTACCCTTGAAGGTCCTGGCTATATTACGATTCCGCCGGGCACAACCGCCTATGTAACCTTGCGAGCAGGCGGCATGGTTGCCATTGATCTTGGCACCCAGAAAGTTGAGCAGATCCTTGTCGCTGGCAAATACGGACCAATGGACTTTGACGCATCCACAGGTGAGATCTATGCACCCAATATGGACAACAATCAACTGGTCGTCCTCACACCTGTCAATACCGGCATTGCAATACCACGCGAACCAAATCGCGTTATCAATCTGAACGCAAAACCTGCCGCGATCGCCATTACCAGTGACGGACAGCTTGGCTTCGTCGCTTTACAAGGTGGAAATGTCCTCATGCTCGATATTCCTGGCAGGCAGTCCATTGAAACATTTCATGTCGGCGGTGATCCACACGGAGTTGTCACTGGACTCTATCCACCCGCGCTGGGGACCACACCTCAACAGGCCACATTTGTCACGACGGCGGCAAATATTGCTGGCTATGCCTTTATCGTCATCCTCTTCGTCGTTCCTTTTATCCTCTTTCGGCGCTTCTCAAAGACACAGAAGGATAAGGGACAAGACACTGGGGCAAAACCCAAATAACATTTCTTTTTCTAATGCCCTTCAGAAATCTTTCTATCTGCCGATTAAGAAAGATCCAGACAAATGCAAACCGGGCAACCAGCTTTGCTGATTGCCCGGCACAAGGGAAAAGAGTGAGCATTGCGATCTAGTTCATCCATTCTCCTGGAGCATTGCTACGAATACGCACACCACCATCGGAGCGTGCCTTCATCAGCTGAGCATCCTCAGCCAGACGTTTAGGCAGTTCAGAGACATTAATACGATGCCAGTAAGCGGCAGGAAATGAACCGATACCAAAGGCGAGTGTAGCACCAATCATCGCTCTATTCACAGGCAGCCCTGGTGGCAGAGGAAAAGGCACACGTACAATCACATGCAATTGCAGAAGGAGGGCAAAGATAAAAATTATCAGCTCTATAGCAAAGGAGATATAATAAGATGTAACCTCCAGAGCACCTCTGTTGCGATAGAACACAGCCAGGCCAATATTCAGCAGACACAAAAAGCCCGTCAGCAGCAACGTCACAACAATAAGAGGCTGCTCATCGATCAGAGGAGAGACACTCTCCTGTAGAAGCGAGGCAAACACAACGATAGATGATATCAACCAAAACCTCCCACCAGGAAGCCCCGAAAGGCTACAACATACAGCATACTCAAATTTTAGAAACTTTAGTTATAAGTCAACAACAGATTAGAGAAAGCGACTTCTGTCCCTCTCTAATTCACCAGCAACCCGATGCGACCTGCTCTAAAGGATGTATCCTTAAAAGAACCAACTGTCTTGCCATTAACAACAAAGGCAAAATTACCATTTTTTACTACCACTTTAATCGTATTGGTAGCAGAAGAGCCATGACCAAAGTGATACTCCTTACCAGCATTTGCCGACCAGGGAGTAGACCACTTCTCAGCGTCATCCATATAGCTACTATCATATTTTCGGAACTGATACTGCAAATTCCCCTGTGTATTTTGCACCTGGAAACAATAAAACGTCACCCAGGGTTGTCCATCCTTCTGAGCTTGATTTAGACGGAATACCAGGCCAAATTGATTGTTCACCGAGGTATCATCACCCTTAATCTCGCTTGCATCAACAGAAAAAACAAACGAATCGGGCATTATCTCTTCGGGCAAATCAGCGAGAGCAGCGCCATCACCATTATTGACACTGATATGATACTTCCCATCTTTAAATATATAGGTCTGATCACTGCCGGAGCTCTCTTTCCAGGAATGGATATTCGTACTCAAAGAATCTTCGAGAATAATATTATTAGCTTGAGCCGTTGCGCTCGCGTTCGCCGTTGCCTGAGCGGGAGCAACTGCCGTAGTAGCGTTACTACTGGTATGAGAAGATGAAGAACGAGAGGTCACAAACCAGAATGTGCCAGTTCCAAGAAGCACAACCGCTACCAGGGCCAGCAGCACCAGTTTCTGCATATTTTTTGGCAGAGACTGTAACCGTTCAGAGAGCGATAAAGATGAGGGAGCAGCTTGCATTTCCGGCGACATAGGTAAGAGACCCGTCATGAACGTCCCTGGTTTCCCCGCAACCGGAACTTTCACCACTTTCATAGGCTGTGTGAGCTTAATCATTCCGGTCATACTTTGACCATCATACGCGCCCGGCCCAAGATTTCCCGTAGGATTCAATCCACGTGTCAGCGCTGGCGATAGAGAGATCTCACCGGGCCTGGGAGCGCCACTTTCAAGAGGAGAAGACTGGCTCTTAGATGAAGAATCTTCATTCGCATCATTTTTTATGCCAGAAGTTGCCGAGAAGGAAAGTTGTGCTACGCTGCCAGGAGCAAAGTTTCCAGAGAGACCAGCTAAAGTCTTTGGATGTAATGGCTGTGGAGCTTCAACAGATGACTGAACCTGCTCATTAGAATTAGAAGCAGATTGCACTCCCTGACCTTGTGTAGAAGATGCAGCAGCATCTTCTACCGGGCGAAGAAGACTTTTACGGCCAAAACGAAGACCATGTAAAGAAGTAGGACCCCCCGGAGAAGCATTGCCAGAGAAAGGACTTGCAGGCAGTCCCTGGTCTACTGGTCTTGAATCAGTAGGAAGCACCGAATCAGGCAAGGGAGTCATCTGCTTATCTTGCACATCAGCAACAGACATATTCGTCATTTGGGGAACAGCACGCGTTGGTGTATCAAAAAATCCAGAAAAGGAAGGCATAGTCATGCTCGTTTTAGCCACAATATCATTTCTATGGCCCTGCTCAACCCCTTGTCTGGTAGGCGAGACCGGAGGATTCTGACCCAATAGACCATTTATAGAGGCAGGAGCACTCCCACGAGGCAAAGAACCAGCCTGCCACATAGGATCAAACAGACTACGGCGTGTGAAGACAGGAACGTCATTCGCATTGCCTGACGTCGACAAGCCATGTTGTGCTTCACCTGGTAAGACACCTGCTGTAACAAGAGCCTGACGAAAAGCCTGGGCGAACTCACCGCCGCGTGTATAGCGCTCCTGAGGCTGCTTCGCAATAGCTCTCAGCATCACTTGCTCAATGCCAGGAGAGAGATCAGGGCGAAACTGGCGAGGAGATGGCGGCACAGTATGGAGATGCTGCATAGCAATCTGCATCGGCATCTCGCCTCTAAAAGGAGTCTTTCCCGTGACCATTTGAAAAAGAATAATGCCAAGCAAGTAAAGATCGGCACGAGAATCAACTTCAGTACCGATCACCTGCTCAGGTGCCATATAATCAGGCGTCCCCATAGGCACGCCTACAGCGGTCAGGCGTGCATTTGGAGACTGACCTTGATTGCCAGCAACTACCTTCACCAGACCAAAATCAGTTAAGAGGAGGCGGCGATCAGGAGTCATCAAAATATTAGCAGGCTTTACATCCCGGTGAATCACGCCATGCTCGTGAGCAAAATCTAGGGCAGCAGCAATTTGCTCCAGATACGTCAGTGCTTTCGTCAAAGGGAAGGGTTGTTCGCTCTCCATTTCATCGCGTAAAGTACCACCGCTGATATAAGGCATAACCAGATATGCCAGGCCATCCCGCTCACCATACTCATGGACAGGAACAATATTTGGATGCTCCAACGACGCAGCGGCATCAGTCTCACGCCGGAACCGCTCTAAAAATGCGGCCTGTTGGTTTGGACTCTGAGATGAGACCGGTAGTAAGACCTTCACAGCCACCTGTCGCCGAGGGCGAGACTGTTGAGCGAGAAAGACTGCGCCCATACCTCCTTGTCCAATCAGCTTTTGCAGCATACAGGTACCTAACACGGTGCCAATCAATGCTTCTGCGTTCATAAAAACTTTCACCCCTTTTTCAACCTGATTCAGGTGAAACCTGCCTGACACTCTCTAACAAATACCCTTCTCTAGCAGGCTCACCAGGACCGCCTTCTCTATAAGAGACCCAAGAAGCGGTTTTTAGCAGAGATGCTTTGCGTTGCAACTTTCTACTCAATTCTTTGTTAAGAATAAATTTTTGAAAGCGACTTCTGTACCATTAAGATTCACAATCATACCGACAGAGCCATTCGCATAAGCAGTATCAGTCACGGTTTTAATTGTCTTCCCATTCACAAGAAACGTGAACGTACTTCCATTCATAATGACTTTAAAAGTATTGATAGCCTGTGCATTATGACCTTCATGAAACTCGTTACCAAAGGCCTGCTGCCAGAGAGGATTCCCCCATGCGGCTGCGCCAGCGCCTTTTGAGCTATCATATTTCCAGAATTTATACTGGCCACCGGCTTTATTCAGGACCTCAAAACTATAGAATTTCGAGGCGGTAGTTTTCCCAGCGGTTTGCTGTGTATAACGGAAAATCATCCCAAAGGAATTAACATCTGAGGTATCATCGCCTTGAAGTTCTTGAAGCGTAAGTGTATAAGCCATCGGACCACTATATGAGAAAGAAGGCAGCACTGTTGCGCTACTCTTATCAGCATTATGATTAATAATATGATAGGCACCATCTTTAAAGACATAGCCATCTGTCGCTGATTCATACCAACCATGAATATTGTGATCAAGAGGATCAACAAGAATAGTATTTGCCTGGACGGTTGCGGTTGCCTGCACGAGAGCGGTAGCATTGACATTGGGAGTACCTGCGGCTCCGCCGATGACATTTTTCGCATTCTGTCCTGGCTTTTGGCCGTGCAAGAACGCCCAGGCCCCACCAGCCGCACTAAAAAGCAGCAGGAGAGCCAGCAGGCCAACCAGGATTTTCGTCCACGGAGCCATTGGCTTTTTCTCTGGCAGAACAAGCTTTGGCTCAGTTGCATTATTTAGTGATAACAGGCCAGTCATAAATTGTCCTGGTTGACCGGCAATCGGGACCTTGACCACTTTCATTGGAGAAGACAACTTCATTGTTGTCCTGGACCCTGGAGGTGATTGAAGAGAGCCAGTCGTCGTATACGTAGCAGGAGACAATTGTTGAAGATTGGTTGTGTTTTCAGGAGAGAGCAAGGAACCTTGAGCGCCCATAGCAGGAAAGCGACCAGTACGAGAGAGAAGGCCTCCGGCACGGGCTACAGGCGAGGTAGCCGATGCCTCCATCCGAGCTGTTCCTCTATTAGCAGAGGGCATTGAAGCGCTGGTAGTCGAGAGACTAGTTCCGGTAGCAGGTATAGATCCAGAGGTTATAGCAGGGAACATCCCTGTTTTGCTTAATAAACCACCTCCATGAGCCGCTGCCGGAACAGCACCCGTAGCCGTATCAGCGACAGGAGCAATAGCATATCCCTGTAACGAGGCCGCGTTGTTTGCAGCAGGAGCAGGCCGATTCATACCAGCAGTGCCAATCGATCTCACCGCAGGTACTGCACCAGTAGGCTTAAATTGCCCATTTGCATCAACACCACCAATAGTCGCTGCGGCAAGCTTAGTGCTTTGTCTCAATTGACTCTCTCCGCCTTGAGGAACAAAAAGGCGTGCCGAAGTTGCTGAGCCAAGAGCAAATCCAGTTCCAACCAGGGCCTGCCGGAAAGCCTCCGCCAGCTCCTGTGCCCGCCTATAGCGGTCAGCGGGACGTTTTGACAGGGCCTTCAAAATCACTTGCTCAACGGAGAGAGGGAGATCAGAGCGCAGCAGATGAGGAGCGGGTGGTTGGACCTGCAAATGCTGAGCCGCAATCTGCATAGGTGTCTCACCTTGAAAAGGTGTCGTACCTGTAACCATCTGATAGACAATCACGCCCAGAGAATACAAGTCCGCACGAGCATCTACATCCTCACCAATTACCTGTTCAGGTGCCATATAATCAGGAGTCCCAACAGGAGCGCCTTCGCCCGTCAGGCGAATCTGGGGAACGCGGCCTTCAGCCACGATCTTCACCAGACCAAAATCAGTCAGCAACAGGCGATGTTCGAGAGTCATCAAAATATTAGCAGGTTTGATATCGCGGTGAATCACGCCATGTTCATGAGCAAAATCCAGGGCCGCAGCCATCTGATCCAAATAATGTGCTGCCGTAGACAGAGGGAGTGGGCCTTCGCGTTCCATCTCATCCCGCAGAGTACCTCCACTAATGTAAGGCATGACCAGATATGCCAGGCCGCCGCGCTCACCGTATTCATGGACGGGAACAATATTTGGATGCTCCAAAGACGCAGCAGCATCAGTTTCGCGGCGAAAGCGCTCTAGAAAGGCTGCTAACTGATTTGGGCTAAGAGGCGTCATCGGAAGCAAAATCTTCACAGCCACCTGACGTCGTGGGCGAGATTGTTGAGCCAGAAAAACCGCACCCATGCCACCCTGCCCCACCAACCTTTGCAACGTACAGGTACCTAACACCGTGCCAATCAATGCTTCTGCGTTCATGAAAACTCTACCCCTTTATATTGCACGACATTTTTGCTTGCCGATTAGAGCGCTCTCCCCACCCAATCCTCTACCCCGACTATATTCTACCTTTGTACATATTAGTCAACTTGCATCATTCTGACAATGCATTCGCCATACAAGCATGACCAAAGTAATGTACACTCAGTCTCGGTAAACACTTTTGACAGGTATATGTAGAGTGAACGTATGCAAAAAGTGAGTTACGGCATGAAGGGAGGGGTTTTCTAAACTTCACCGACAAAAGCCTGGGGATCATGAAGACCCTGGGAATCGCGGTCCTCTTCAGCGTCAAGAGGAACATCCGCCTCCTCGATACGAGCAACCATTGAGGGCACAGTACGGCTCTGAACAATAATGCCATGTAAGAGCGAAGAGACTGCCTGCGAGAAGAGAGGGCGTAGACGCTGTAAGCGTTCACGCTGGGTCTGCAACTGTTCAGCGCGTTTACGAGCCTGAGCCTGGGCAGTACGAGGGTTATTCCCATCCATAAGAATTGGCGAGAGCTGTTCCCAGATATCGTGCGCATCCAACAATTGTCCCACCGCCGCTTGCACCTGCTGGAGGAGATCAATAGTCTGGTTCAAGATCATAAGAATATCGCCTTCAGCCATATCGATACGACGGAGCAGACCACTAAGCGACATACCTTGCGCCCAGGAGAGAGCAATACTATGGAATTCTGGCACAATACCAGGGCTGGGATTAATGTTTGCACGCTCTTCAATACCGCGTACACGCTGTAAAATCTGCCACAGCTCACGACGAATCGTGGAAAGCTTTCCAGGTAATGCCTGGCGATTATTCAGACGCTTATCATTATCGAAAGTGAACCAGCTACACACCTCAGCCAGTTCACCCGACGAAAGTTCATCAAGAACGCCACTGGTAAGCAGCTCAACAATTGTCACACCAGCGGGATGAAAGATACCCCGTAAGAGGCGTCCCTTGACCGTTAGCTGATCATCCTGGCCAATATGGCCCAGCGCACGTAAGGCAAAAATGGTGCCATCCAACTCAGCAGCGCCGGCCCGGCTAAGAGGAAAAGCTCCAACACGTTCTCTACGCTTTTCAAGGGCCTCCAACGCGCCATCAGAGGCCGCACCCTTCTTTTTATTGCCAGATTTCTTTGCCTTTTTATAACGCTTTTCAAGGCGCTGCAACTCGCTTAATTCCCAGAGCATATAGCGCTGATACTCGCGCAAGCTTGAAGCACAGATACGGCGCAAATGCTGCACGTCGCCGGGACGCCAGAGGTTCAAAACAGAGTTATAGCGAATCACAAACGAGCTGGTCACAGGAAAGAGTTCACCGGTAATGCGGCGGAACGACTCCTCAAACGGTTCCCAGGGAGAATAAGGAATAATCGCAGCACCACGTACATCCATACCCCGTCTGCCAGCGCGGCCTGTCAACTGGCGATACTCATTTGGAGTAAGCAGGCGCATCTCCTGACCATCAAACTTGCTCAGACTGCCTACCACAACTGAACGGGCAGGCATATTAATACCCAGAGCAAGAGTATCCGTTGCAAAGACGGCGCGTAGATAGCCACGGGCAAAAAGGGTCTCGACCAGAACTTTTAAGCCTGGAAGCAAACCCGCATGATGAAAGGCAAGACCACGTGGTAACAGATCGAGCAGGGAATGAACCTGCTGAAGATTGCGATCTTCTTTGGGCAGGTGCTCTATCCAGACACCAATCTCTTCACGAATACGTGCCTCCTCCTCAGGAGTCGTAAAATGATGAGAAGCCGCGCCCATAGCACCTTCCTCTACAACACGCCTACCAGGCAAAAAATAGAGACAGGGAAGCTTATCAGCCTCCCGTAGAGCGGCTAACACCTCGCCTGGCTCAGGAGCACGACGCATAGGAGCACGCTTTGCGCGCGGCTTTTCTTGCTCTGTTTCAGTTTCTGTCTGCTGACTTTCATCTAAAAGCGGCGCAACACGCTCTTCAGCGTGTGACGTTTCGTAGACTACCAGAGCGGCCACGATGGCGGCGGTCCTCCCAGGGATCAACATCCAGTCCCTCCTCCTCTTCCTCCTCCTCTGAGAAACGATAGCGATTACGTGAGGCCAATTGAGCAGCTTTGGCCTCCCCGCCAATATGAGGAAAGCGTTCTATGCGATTACCGTCAGCATCCTGAACCAGATGCAACTTCCCATCAAGAAAATAATAATGCTCAAGAGGGACGGCACGTTGTTCATGGACAACAAGGGAGATTGGACGATGGACGCGACTAATCCAGCTTGCCAGATCTTCGGCATTACTCACCGTTGCCGAAAGGCCAACCAATTGAACATGCGCGGGAGAACAAATGATGGCCTCTTCCCAGACGGGACCGCGACCAACATCACTCAGATAGTGTAGTTCGTCAAAGACGACAAAGCCCACATCATCGAGAGAGATACGTGAGAGGCGTTCGCCACCATCTTCCAGAAGCATATTTCGATACACCTCAGTAGTCATAATCACAATTGAGGCGCGGCTATGTTCCACAATATCACCGGTAACCAGACCGACTGCATCTTGTCCATAGAGATCGCGAAGATCGCGATACTTCTGATTTGACAGGGCTTTGAGCGGTGTTGTATAAATTACGCGCTGATTTCGCTGTTGAGCTAGCCAGATGGCATATTCAGCTACGAGTGTCTTGCCTGTGCCCGTTGGAGCAGCAACCAGCACAGAGCGGTCCTGCACCAGATGTTGCATTGCTTCTATTTGGAACGGATCGATAGTAAACTGATAACGAGCAACAAACGTTGCTATACTCTCCGGAGTATCATTTCCAATCTCCACGTGCTTGCCCACATTTTCTGAAAGTATTTTTGGACTACTATTCACATTTTCCCTCATTGTAACATGTTAGAGTAATGCGAACAAGCAGAATGCTTCACAAATTGACTGTGCGCAATCTCCTTTAAAGGAAATATCGGCAAAAGCAGCAGTTTCTGAAGGGGGAAATCTCGCGTACACGATTGTCAGAAGAGAAAAAGCGGAGAGCTGGGTACTATTTGCCCAGCTCCTGATACTCTTTTTTGCAGAAAAGACTAGAACATCACCTCATCAACATAGCACCAACGCCAATCTTCTCCGGGCTGAAAGGATTGAATGATAGGATGCTTAGTAGCATGAAAATGTTTTGTAGCATGCTTATTCTTAGAAGAGTCGCAACACCCCACATGGCCACAGATAAGGCATTCACGGAGATGGACCCAGGAATCTCCTGTTTTCAGACAGTCTTCGCAGCCCTGAGCACTGGGAGTAACATCCCTTATTTGATCCGTATGAGTACAAGCTTTTGCCATGATATATCCCCTTCCGTTGTTTAACAACCTGATAGACAGCGTAGAACCGGCTAATGGCACAGAAAGCGTCATAGAAATATCCTACAACATTTTTACAAACCATTTCTATCAAGAATCAAGTAACAACGCTTCCCGGAGATGTGCCAGCGAGGTATTCCCACCAGAGCAAACGAGCGCGATTTTAAGATCACTCAATTGCTCACGCATACGAAAAGCGCCAGCGAGGGCAGCAGCTCCGGCAGCTTCTGCCAGAGTATGGGCACGCTCAATCATCCAGAGCATAGCCTGTTTTATCTCATCATCACTCACCAGAAGAAAATCGTCCAGAGAGTCCCAGAGAATCTTTTGGGGTAACTCAAAGGCTGAACCAGTTGCCAGTCCCTCAGCAAAAGTACGATTAGGAGCGGTAGTCAGACTACGTTGCACCCAACTTTCATAGGCAGCAGGAGAAGTTTCAGCCTGCACGCCAATTACACGAATAGCGGGACGAATCGCTTTAGCGACCAGGCAAGCTCCTGCCGCGCCACTGCCGCCACCGATAGGAACGAAAATGACATCCAGCGCAGGCTCATCCTCTAGCATCTCTAACGTAGAAGTAGCAACGCCAGCAATCAGCAGCGGCTCATTGCCAGAATGAATATAGCGATAGCCCTGAGAGCGAGCGAGTTTTTCACAATAGAGGCGAGCGTCATCAAAGGTAGCGCCATGCACAATGACATCGGCCCCCATACCCTGCATCGCCGCAACTTTGCCTGGGTTAGCTGCTTCCGGCACAACAATATGCGCATCAACATGAAAAAGCTGGGCCGCGTAGGCCACAGATTGACCGTGATTGCCAGTTGAGGCAGCAATCACGCCGCGTTCTTGCTCTTCGCTACTCAGCTGTGAGATCAGGTTAACACCACCACGCACTTTAAAAGCGCCAACAGGCTGATAATTTTCATGTTTTACGTAGACATTAGTATCAAGGAGAGCATCCAGCGCAGGGTAACGATGCAAAGGGGTACGCGCTAGATAGGGATGAATATTGCGTCGAGCCAGCAAAACATCCTGAAATGTGGGAATATGCATAGAGCACTGCTCCTTTCTCTGCATCGTATTATACGTTATACTAGAAGAAGACGTTGCCCATGCTGGTAGCAGGAAATAAACAGTAAGTATAGTAAAAGAAAAGAGAAAACACCAGTGTGTTACGATGATAATGCTCGACCACCGGTGCCACCGGGAACAGGTGGTACTGCAACTGGAAAAGAGCTTGTCCTGACGGCAAGCGATGGGACACAATTTGCAGCTTATGTAGCCGGTGCTGAAAACGCGGGCGGAGCACAGATCATTATTCTGCCAGATGTACGAGGCCTGCATCAGTTCTATAAAGAGCTCGCGCTGCGCTTCGCCGAGATAGGATTTTCCGCACTGGCAATTGACTACTTTGGGCGTACCGCAGGTCTCACTCCACGCAATGATACATTCGAGTTCTGGCCCCATGTGCAGCAGCTACAGATACCAAACATCTTCGCAGATATTACAGCGGGACTGAACTATCTCCGCAAAGAGAGTCCACAAAAAGCAAGTTTTACGGTTGGTTTCTGCCTGGGTGGAAGTCTTGCGTTGACCAGCGCCACAAACAAAGCACTTGGCCTTGCTGGCTCAATTGGTTTTTACGCCGGACTTTCGCGCAAAATGGCAGGAGCGGAAACTACTGTACTGGAAGTGGCAAAAAAGAGCATCAACCCGGTGCTGGGCCTATTCGGCGGTGCGGATCAGGGTATTCCTACGAGCGAGGTTGAACAGCTAGACAAAAATCTGGATGAGGCAGGTGTTGATCACGAGATCGTAATCTATCCTGGAGCCACACACAGCTTTTTTGATCGGCGAGCTGCCGAATTTGCTGATGCTTCTGCGGATGCCTGGCAAAAAGTATTAAAATTTATCTCAACGTATAGTAATAATACTGCTACGGTTTAATCGAGACAACAAGCGAAAGGAAGCGAAGATGGACAACAAACAGCCACTATCGGCAGGAAAGACTATCGCCTGGGTCTATGGCATGGTCGCTGCATTTACAACTCTCTATTTAGCAGTGCCAATCCTGCTAGAACGCCGTGTTCGGAAGCCACAGAGATAGAATACCATTCAAGGCAGCTCACCAAGAGCAAAATTTGGGCTCAGTACAAGAATTTTTAAGGACTTGCAACTTTTTCTTGTTTTAGCTATACTACTGGCAGACAAAAAGAAACAATGCTAGTGTTGAAGAAGAGGAGTACCCTGGCGAGGATTGCAGCGAGCCGGCAAGCGGTGAAAGGTCGGTAATCTCTCACAGGCGAAGGGCACTTCGGAGCTAGCTTCAGAATGAGTGGCTTCACAAAAAGTGTGAAGAAGCAGGGTGGAACCGCGCATGTTGCGATAAGACGTAGAGGCCCTGGGCTTACGTCAGCACATTCGTCCCTGGGCGTAAAAAGCAAAATTAGACGCCCAGGGGCTTTTTTTATGGAAGGGAAACCCACTCATGACCCAGACAGAGAATTCAACCGAGACCAACGAGACGCCGCTGGTTCCAATCGAAGACATTGTCTCGCTTTGTAAACGACGAGGTTTTGTCTATCCCAACTCCGAGATCTACGGAGGAGTTGCGGGTATCTACGACTTCGGGCCGCTTGGTGTTGAATTACGCAATAACATCCGCCGATTCTGGTGGTGGTCAATGGTACAAAATCACGACAACGTAGTCGGCATCGAAGGAGCCATCATCACTCATCCGAGAGTATGGGAAGCCAGCGGGCATGTTGAAAACTTCGTTGATAAGCTAGTCGATTGTAAAAAGTGCCGCCAACGCTTCCGTATTGATCATCTCCCTCCTGAGAATCTGGCCCAGAAAAAATGTCCAGCGTGTGGTGGAGAGCTGACTGAGCCCAGAAGCTTTAATCTGCTGATGGAGACCTATCTTGGAGTTGTAGAAGAAGAACGGACAAAGACCTATCTGCGTGGAGAAGCCTGCCAGAACATCTACCTGGATTACGACAACGTACAAAAGTCCTCGCGTATGCAGATTCCCTTTGGGATCTGTCAGATAGGAAAAGCTTTTCGTAACGAAGTCACACCCAGAAACTTTCTGTTCCGACAACGCGAATTTGAGCAGTGGGATCTTCAGTTCTTTGTTCATCCCAGTGAAATGCAACAATGGTTCGATTATTGGAAGCAGTTCCGCTTCGAGTGGTACAAGAGCATCCTGAACCATAAAGATCGTCTAAGGTTCCGTGAACATGGAAGCGATGAGCTAGCCCATTACGCAAAACAGGCCTTCGACATCGAATATCAGACCATACTAGGTTGGCAAGAATGGGAAGGCATTCACTGGCGACAAGATTGGGATCTCTCGCGTCACAGCCAATTCAGTGGTCATGATCTTAGCTATACTGATCCAAATACCAAAGAACGTTTTATGCCCTGGATTGTAGAGACATCTGGGGGTGTTGATCGAACCTTCCTCAATCTATTATTGGATGCTTACGAAGAGCAGCCAGATCCAATGGGTAAAGATAATGATCGCACAGTATTGCATCTGCATCCCTGGCTGGCTCCGGTCAAAGTTGCAGTCCTGCCGCTTCAAAAGAACAAAGAGCCGCTGGTCACTACAGCGAAAGGCATTCACAAGAGTCTGCAACGGCTGATGGTTTCACAATATGACGATATTCAAAATATTGGTCGCCGCTATCGTCGCCAGGACGAGATCGGCACACCTTATTGTGTTACCATCGACTTCCAGACCCTTGAGGATCAGACGGTCACCGTACGTGAACGGGACAGTATGTCTCAGATTCGTCTACCAATTAGCGAGCTGACCATGTATCTACTCGACAGAGTAATTTGGAAATAGCGTCTGGGGTATTGGCCTGTTTCAGTATTTCGAAATTCTGACACAGGCCAATACCGATGAAAATAGCAGGCTCAACCCTTTTTCTAGAGATCGAAGATGCTCTCGCCTCCCTTCAGTGCTGACCGCCTCCAACAAAGATGTCTATACAAACGTTTTGCCCATGTGCTATTTATATCAAACTAGCTTTTTCTGCCACGCCATCCTGAAATACCAGCAAAGACCGCCATTTGCCTGGTGGCTTTGGGCATTTTTGATCGTTTGATATAGTGATAAGAGATATTCAACACTATGACATATATAAAAAGGATGAATAACGGATGACTCGTATCGTCTCATATAACATACTAGCGGGGGGATATAGCCTGCGAGAAAATGGTGCCAGGCGTACCGATCAACTTGTGCAAATGATTCAGTCGGCTAATCCTGACATCGTAGGAGTAGTCGAAGCAACGAATCCCGTGCTACTCAAGCAGAAGCCTCTGGTTGTGGAGGAGATGGCAGAGCGGCTGGGTATGCAACTGATTATGGGGGGAGATCCTACCCATCTGACCGATTACCAGACTGCCCTACTGACGCGACTACCAATCATCTCGACACAAATACATTCACGTCCAGGACTGCTCAATAAGCCATTACTAGAAGTCCATCTGAGAGAAGAAAGTGGACAGGAACTGACCGTTTTCGTGACTCATCTCTCCGCTGCATTCTACCAGGGATGGGCGGGAAATGGGCTACGGGAGAGAGAAGTCGAAGAGATTCTCAACATCACCAGGACTTATAGAGAGCAGAACATTCCTCACTTAATCATGGGCGATTTTAACTCTCTGGCACCGGGAGACCATTTTAAAGCCAGCAACCTTCTTCGTTATGTCGTTCAACTAGATGAGGCAAAAAAAGAGCATCAGCCGGCTGATGGTCATCCACACCTCAACTTTGTTGTGCCGAAACCGCTGCGCATCTTCAACCCATTACTGCGTATTATCCCTCGAAGCATCCTTCTCACCTCACTCTTCGATATGGCTGCCTCTTTCTATGCGCCACGGGGGAGTATTCGCAAACTGCTCGAAGGGGGATACCAGGATAGCTTCCGTCATGCCAACCCCTATGCAAACGGCTTCACCTGTCCAGCCGCCGCGCCCGCAGGAAGAATTGACTACATTTTCAGTAGTTCCGCTCTAATAGAGCGCTTAGAGAGTTGTTATGAGCTAACTGAAGGAGCGGGAGTAAAGGGGAGCCAGGCCAGCGACCATCTGCCGGTTGCGGCAGAATTTGGCGTCAGGGTAGAGTTAGAACAGAAAAACAACGAACTGAAGAGTGCCATGATCGGCTAAGAGCCTGAGCACACCTTCAGAGAAACTCCACCACAATAGGTGACAGAGAGGGGAGAGATCTCTCCTCTCCCCCTCGTACACGCTTCCTATTGAAAAACGTCTTTTGTCTTCTCAAAGAGATTACGGAAGATATTTTTTTCGTCATGTTCGCTCTGTTCGCGTTCCAGACGGGCAAACTCCTCCAGCAATTGTTTCTGTTCTGGAGTCAGATTCGTGGGAGTCACCACCTTTACAATGACGTGCTGATCACCACGAGCAGTGCTATGCACAACAGGAACACCCATGCCTTTGAGGCGGAACGAGCGGGAACTTTGTGTACCAGCCGGAATCTTGAGAGGAGTTGTTTTATTATCAACCGTAGGCACTTCAACCTCATCGCCAAGAGCGGCTTGAGTAAAGCTCACGGGTAGCTCATAGACGATATCATTCCCCTGACGTTTGAAGAAAGGATGCGGTTTCACAGTTAGAATAACATAGAGATTACCGGGGGTACCACCACGAGCGCTCACCTCGCCCTCGCCCGTGACCCGAACATTGATGCCATCATCGACACCAGCAGGAATATTTACCACCACGCGCCGATTATTGCGTACTCGTCCCTGACCGCGGCATTTCTCACAAGGAGTCGTAATCACCCGTCCCTCACCACGACAACGCTCACACATAGTCACATTCACAAATTGACCAAAGATGGACTGTTGTACGCGGCGGATCTCGCCAGAGCCCTGACAGGCAGAACAACGAGAGGTTGAAGTACCTGGCTGTGCGCCGCTTCCACGGCAGCTACTACAGGTCTCCCAGCGTGGGAGCTCTATCTCTTTCTGGCAGCCAAAGACGGCCTCTTCAAACGTAATCGTCAGATCATAGCGCAGGTCAGCGCCACGCTGAGAGCCAGAGCGGCGTTGTGAAGTACCAGTACCCGCACCGGCGAAAAACGTTTCAAAGAGATCGTTAATGCTGCTAAAGCTTCCAAAGTCACCAGCCCCAAAACCCGCTGCCCCTGCCCCACTGCCGAGACCGGCATGGCCATAGCGATCATAGGCAGCGCGTTTCTGTGCGTCGCTCAAGACTTCGTATGCCTCATTAATTTCGATAAAGCGGGCTTCCGCTCCCTGCTCTTTATTGGCATCTGGGTGATATTGCTTTGCAAGCCGACGGAAAGCTTTTTTAATCTCATCGTCGGTTGAAGTACGCGCAATCCCCAGCACTTCATAGTAATCGCGTTTATTTGTGGCCATTGGCTGGTCCTTTACTATTAGCAACAGGGCGCGATTTGATCCGCGCAACTAGAAAGAAAACTCATCTACAGAATGTATGTATTCAATAAAGCTGGACAGAGAAAACAACGAAAAGTCCTGTTTTATAAAAAGATGTTTTCTCAAATGCTTTTTTAATTCAGACGCTCTTTCTCAATCGCATCCACAATAAAATCAGAGAAAAGGTCATCTATAATTTGCAAATTCTTCACGCGGCGCAGCTGCAAACCTCGTCCATCACTGAGAGCCGCATGACCATAGCGATCATAGACAGCACGCTTACGAGGATTAATCAAAACCTCATAAGCCTCATTGATTTCAATAAAATCAGGCTCTTCACCCTGTCCAGAGCTCAGATCGGGATGATGCCGTCTAGCCAGGCGTAGAAAGGCTTTTCTGACCTCATTTCTGGTGGCAGTACGAGCAATCCCCAAAACCTCATAATAATCGCGTTTCTTCTCGGCCATTCTCTGGTCCTTTACAATATAAGCAACAGGGTGTAATGCTCTCGCAGGGAAATACAGCGCAAGCCTCATAGGAGAAGGCAGCGCCTCTGCCGGGAAATCCTCTTCCCGTATTGATACCCTTACTGCGTTACAATTTTTGCATCCTACAATACCCACTAATATACAAGAGTATATCACCTTGTTCCGATATGCAAGAGATATAGCCCAACCAGAGCCTATCACCGACAGGTAAGCAGTGTTTCCATTACGTATCTCAAGAGGGTATCCATTTGACTGGATACCCTCTTTTGTTGTGATCTGCAAATTCTGCATCGAATTTACATTTCTTTGTATTCGCCCTCGATAGTATCATCGTGAGTACCACTGCCAGAATCCTGATTGCTCTGACCATCGCCACCGGGGAAATCGGCACCGGGTGCAGCACCAGCGCCACCTTGACGATAGATCGCTTCGCTGATCTTATGGAAAGACTGTTCAAGAGCCTCGCGAGAGGATTTAATGCGTTCCACATCGTCAGTAGAGAGAGCGGCGCGAACATCGGCGATTTTAGCCTCCAGCTCGCTCTTCTGCTCACTAGTGATGCGTTCGCCCAATTCGCTCATGCTCTTTTCGGAGCGGTAGGCCGCGCTATCAGCGAGATTGCGCTCTTCCACCTCTTCTTTACGGCGCTTGTCTTCAGCGGCATGAGATTCAGCATCGCGAACCATCTTATCGATCTGATCTTTTGCAAGACCGCTCGAAGCAACAATCGTGATCTTCTGCTCACGACCAGTGCCCTTATCGCGTGCAGAGACATTCACAATACCATTGGCATCGATATCAAACGTCACCTCAACTTGAGGAACGCCACGAGGGGCGGGTGGAATACCATCCAGAATAAAGCTACCCAGAGAGCGATTATCTTTAGCAAACTCGCGCTCACCTTGAAGCACATTAATCTCTACGCTAGGCTGGCTATCGCTAGCGGTTGAGAAGACCTGACTCTTCTGAGTTGGAATCGTCGTATTGCGCTCAATCAAGCGGGTAAAGACACCGCCGAGGGTCTCAATACCAAGAGAGAGAGGAGTCACGTCGAGCAGGAGGACATCCTTCACATCGCCAGTCAAGACGCCAGCCTGGATGGCAGCACCGATAGCGACCACCTCATCCGGGTTCACGCCACGATTCGGCTCGCGGTCAAAAATGCGTCGGACCATTGTCTGAACAGCAGGCATACGTGTCTGACCACCGACCAGAACCACCTCATCGACTTCGCCTGGGCGCATATTGGCATCGGAGAGAGCCTTCACCACAGGGCCACGGGAGCGCTCAACCAGATCCTCAACCAGCTGCTCTAATTTCGAGCGGCTGAGCGTAATCATTAAATGCTTTGGACCACTGGCATCAGCGGTAATAAAGGGCAGATTGACCTCAGTAGACATCGAGCTAGAAAGCTCTTTTTTCGCCTTTTCAGCGGCCTCTTTCAGGCGCTGAAGAGCCATACGGTCCTGACGAAGATCGATTCCCTGATCGCGTTTGAACTCATCGGCCAGCCAGGAGATAATACGTGTATCGAAGTCATCGCCACCCAGGTGTGTATCACCATTCGTGCTCTTCACCTCGAAAACGCCATCGCCTAATTCGAGGATAGAGATATCGAACGTACCACCACCGAGGTCATAGACAGCGATGCGCTCATCCTTCTTCTTATCCAGGCCATATGCCAGAGAAGCGGCAGTTGGCTCGTTGATAATACGCAGAACGTCCAGGCCTGCGATGCGGCCAGCATCTTTCGTTGACTGGCGCTGGGCATCATTAAAGTAAGCAGGGACCGTGATAACGGCCTGAGTCACCCGTTCGCCGAGATAGGCCTCTGCATCGGTCTTTAGCTTCTGAAGGATCATAGCAGAGATCTCAGGAGGACTATACGCCTTCCCTTGCACCTCAACCCAGGCGTCTCCATTGCTAGAGCGCACTACTTTATAGGGAACCAGGCGTTTGTCTCGGTCAACTTCAGGGTCATCAAATTTGCGACCCATAAAGCGTTTGATGGAATAGACAGTATTCTCAGGATTAGTGATAGCCTGACGCTTTGCCACCTCACCGACGAGACGCTCACCGCTTTTATTTATTGCGACAATCGAAGGAGTGGTGCGACTACCCTCCGCATTAGGAATAACAACGGGCTCGCCACCTTCCATCACAGCAACACACGAATTTGTTGTTCCAAGGTCGATACCAATAACTTTTGGCACAGTTGCCTCCTCATAATCTATAAATTACACAACCATTTTTGGCGATTGTTTTTTGTTTTAGCCACAAAAGAGCGCCCAAAAAGAGCATATCTTTTGTAGAACTTAATTTCTTGCGGCATCTATGATAACACAGAAACCAGAGCAAACATTCCAGAGCCAGACAACTCGGCATCATTACTCATAGCCGTATAACTCAGCGAGTAGCTCATTCATCACATTTGCCATATAGCGAACCACCGCGATGGCACGTCCATATTGCATACGAGTCGGGCCAATCACACCTAGCAGGCCCCCAACCTTGCCTTCTTGTCCATAGCGAGCAACAACCAGGCTCACATCGCGCATCTCATCCCATTGATTCTCGCCACCGATAATTACCTGGACGCCATCAGATGAAGGCAATTGAGAGGCAAGGGCAGGTAAAAAGCGATTCTCTTCCAGAACTTCCATCACCTTGCGTACGCGTTCGTTGCGCTCCACTTCAGGGCCCATACGGCTATATTCAGGTTGTTCAAGAATATTTATCACACCTTCTCGGTAGAAGACGTCACTAAGCATGTCACCGTGCTGCTCCAGGATGCGCAAAATCGTTGTACAAATCAAGCGTTCAACAGGTGACCATTCCTGAGAGCGTAGAAGAGCATCGATCTCGTTAGCCTGTTTTTCTTGAAACAACTGATTAAGGCGAGCCGCAACAGCACTGAATTCCTCCTGACGAATTGGGGTCTCCAATAAGAGTCGCTGCTGCTTGACTGTGCCATCGGTCAATACCAGAACCATATAGGCAGAGAGATCAGTAACAGAAAGAACCTCAAAGTGCTTCAGGCGACCTTCGTTAGAGCGAGGCTGCGTCATGACCGCTGCGCTATGGAGCAAACGAGCCATCACCGAAGCCGTCAGACGGACCCATTGGTCGAGCTGATCCTGGACCTGATAGAATTGATGACGGATCAGGCGTTGCTCATCAAGAGAGAGAGCCGACTCTTCCATCAAATGCTCGACAAAGTATCGATACCCAAGATCTGTTGGTACGCGGCCAGCAGAGGTATGTGGCTGGTGAATTAGGCTTGCCTCTTCCAATCCTACCAGTTCATTCCGAACCGTTGCGGAACTTAAACGCAGGCCGTATTTACGCACGAGCGTTTCAGATGCGACTGGTATAGCGGTATGAATATACTCTTCCACCAGAGCGCGCAAAATCTGCTGTTTGCGCTGACTGAGTGGTGTCATGTCCTTTGTCACCCTGCCTCCAGGCGGTATCATTCAGCACGAAACGTCTCATGCAGGATGATACAACATCTGTCAACTACGATTGCTAGCACTCTCACCGTCGAGACTGCAAATATAAGATAGCACTCAGATGGTGAGATTGTCAAGGTCTCTAGTAAGAGATTAACAGTGATCGAGGAAATTCGTAAAAATACTCAGGAGAGACAGGTCATGCAGGAATGAAACGCCCATCACTAAAAAAATGGCATCTAGAAGTAGATAACTAATCACCTTCATCGAAGATGAACCCTCTCTACAACAGCTCAATTATAAGAACTTCTGCTTGCTGTTCATCTATAATAGGCTCAACCAACATCTAACGTGATATCGCAGGAAATGTAATACCGCAAGAAGCGCAAGCATAGTAGTCTTTCCTGATTAGGAAACCAACCCAGCATATAGGGAAGAAAAGGAATAGGAACACGACAAAGAAGACCCAACCACCAGTTGAGATATTCGACCTGGCATTGGCTAGACCTGTGTAATGACAATAGGGGCATTGCAGGACTGGGGCAACATACCTACAGGTGGTGCATATACCACACTCTGTTGCATCCTACCCACGTAGGCTTGCAACTCCTGTAACTTCGGGTGAACGGGATCAAGGTGTACAATCGTCTCCGTTGCTCTTCGAGCCTCATCTAACGTTGATGTAGTATAAGCGATCCAATAAAGAACAGTCAAATCCTCAGCATTGCCACAATTATACAGATCACAAAACAGCTTATAGGCTTGTTGCTTGTGACCTGCATTTGCAAGCCCGATGGCTTGCTGACATAGTACCATATCTTCAGTATTCATAATCATGGTTCCTTCCCAAACTTTACAACGACACTACCATTGAAGCCGAAGTCAGAAAAATTTGAAAAGATATTAAACGGTGTATCAGCACTATTATAACGCTTAAGTTTCCTTAATTCTAATAGGATTTCTAAAATGTTATGAGGCAAAATTGACTAGTAACCTACTAAACATGGGGGCAAAACTGAGAGCAAAACTGTTTTACACCAATATATAGACTTGACTTAGTTAGACAAGAATTCCTTGTAAATAAGCTCAAACAACCAATCTAGAGCTTCTCTAAAAAGCGGCATAAGGTCTACCTGCTCTCCCCTACTATTGAGTCAATAGTAGGGGAGAGCACGAAGAATAGGATTAGCCGTGATGTCTCCTGCCACCACCGCCGCCATCATTATTTTGAGGGACAGAGACAGCATAGATACCTGATTGCAAAGGTTCCTCGCCTGCAATCATCAAGTCACAATTATTACTATCGGCAGCCATCAAACCGTCAACGGATGAGACACACTTTTTTTCTAAGCCAGCTGGAGTGGTAAAAGTACCCTGACTTGAGAGGCCCAGAGTACTTAAGTTAAGTGGTCCACAGACAACGCCATCTGCGTCGCTACAGGGCTTACCGCTAACGCGCTCAATAATCGAGTGCCAGATTGGAGCGGCCCCAGTGATACCAACCACATTATCGGCGAGAGGATCATTATTGGCATTACCGGCCCAGACCCCTACGACGACATCAGGCGTATAACCCATCGTCAGATTATCACGGAAGCTATCTGTAGTGCCGGTCTTCGCTGCCACTTGATGCTGCTGACAATCAGGATAGGGCCTATTGTCCGTCTGGCAGGTAGGGTCCCAGTCCCAGAAGGAAAGGTCATGATCATCTAAAAACTCACGGTAGCGAGCCCGCTCATCTGACATCATAGTAGTGATCATAAAGGAGACTTGAGAGCTAAGCACCTGGACCTTCTGAACTTGATTAGGGTCAAAGTGATAGAGGTGATTACCGTAGTTATCCCAGATATCGAGGACACTCTGTTGAGGAACGCGAGCACCTTGATTAGCAAAAACCTGGTAAGCGCCTGCTAGCTGAATCAGAGGAACCTCAATTGATCCCAGGGCCATTGAAGTACCGAGGCCACAAGCACCCAGATCCTGTTTGCGCTGAATACATGTGGCTGCTTTTGCAGCTATCCCATCCAGGCCCATACGTACAGCAGTATTATAGACATTGGTTGCTCCAGCAAAAGCCATCGCTTTACCTGCTGGAATATTAAAAGAATCAGCCAGATCATCACGCATGGGCAAGACTATATTGTTAATCTTATCACCGTAGTCACTTGGTACCCAGATGGGCCAGTCACCGGCTTGAACACCAGCAGGAGGAAAGACACTAGTCCCTTGAGGTTGCTCATTCGGGAAATACGTGCGTGTATCTGGCAAGACCAGACCCGGATACCAGCCCATCTCAAGGGCAGTAGCATAGACAATTGGTTTAAAAGACGAACCAGGCTGGCGACCAATGCCATCGGTGACCACATTATAATTGCCTGCAACACGAGGATCTTTGGCAGTATTATTGTAGTCTTTACTGCCTGCCATTGCCAGAATCTCACCCGTTTTGGAATTCATCACCACAGCAGCGGCATCACCGACATTGTAATCGCGGCTCAGAACAGCAAAGGGAGTAGGAAGAAACTTTTGCGCCGTCACATCATCAAGCTGATGTTTAATCACACGTTCGACATAGGCTTCCAGATTGGAATCGATAGTCGTGCGAATATTAAAGCCACCATTTTGTAAAATGACAGCCCCCCTTGCGCTATCTCCATTACCGAGGGCAACCTCAATCTGAGAGATAGTCCAGTACATAAAAGCAGGATCTTTCCAATTGAGCTGATAGCTCTTAAAAGTCATCTTGCTCATAAGGGAAGCCACCTGCTGTTTGATAGCAGGGGTAATCGGGCCGTCCTTCCCGCCTGATCCCAGGCCCTGAACCGGAGTCCCCATATCCATCATAGCCGAGATCACACTCTGCTGACGAGCAAGGACAATCTGGCGAAATTCGGGATGAGTAGGCCAGACATTTGGATCATAGTTGGAAGGGTCCTGAGGGAGGCTAGCAAGAAACGTAGCACGAGCCAGAGCCAGCACAGGATCATGAGTCTTCGTAACAGTATTATAGTCGAGTTGAGCAATTGCGGGAATACACTGGAATGTGCCTTTAGAAAAGTTCTGTGTGCATTGGCGAGAAAGACCAAAATACTCTTGTGCGGCAGACTCCACACCGAGGCGTAAATTTCCAAAGGGAGCCACATTGAGATACATCTCAAGAATCTTCTCTTTCGGAAACTGTTGTGTCAGGCCAATAGCGACAGCGGCTTCATTCACTTTCCGATTGAGCGACACCTGTGAATTATTCGTCATATCCTTCACAAGTTGCTGAGTCAAAGTACTGGCACCTTGTTCGACTTTGAAACCATGAGAGACATAATCGATAGCTGCACGAAGGAATACCTTGAGGATCTATACCTGGATCGGTCCAGAACGTGCGGTTCTCGGCGGCAACCATCGCATCCTGCATTACTTTAGGAATTGTATTGATTTCAACATATGTGCGACGACCAGCGCCATTTGAATCATAAACATCGCCAAGAAAGACGCCATTACGATCATAGAGACGAGAAACCTGAGTAATCTGCTTATGCGCGATATTATTTACCTGAGGCAATTGACTCTGATAGAAAGAATAAGCGTACGCGCTCCCCGACGAGGCAAGAGCCACCAGCAAGACCAGAAGAACCAGGAATAAAGAGAGCATCACCGTTTGCATGCTCGGTCCTGAATGTTTATCCCGAACACGGCGTTGACGCATACGCATAGATGCGCGTACAGCGCGTGAGCGCCGCCAGGATGGCGAACGATGGTTCATTTCCGCTATATCAATAGGCGGACGATAAAGCACCAGAGGAGGTGGTGGTGGTTCATAGCTTGCTTTATTGATTTTTGCCATCTGTCCAGTTAAACGGTTGAGAGCAGCCATTGTACCGGTTAAGCGACGAACCGTATTGGAAAAAAACCCCTGCTGCTCCTGAGTAGGAGAAGTGGGCGAGAGGGGCACCGGAGCTGGAGCATTCGCGGGAGTGGGTACAGACTCTTCAATACGTGCCAGGCGTGTACGAGCGTGAATGCCAGGATTACTTGGCGGTCCAGAACGTGCTCTTTCTTTTGCGCTACGAGAGGGTATAAGATCTCCTTTTGCATTGCTGGCCGCTGCTGGCATTATAGTGTTTGGCAAAGGAATTTCAGCCGCATCATCTGCATTTACTGGCTGTTTCGCGTCATTAGATGGTTCAAGTCCTTTTGAATTCTTTGAAAGCGTCACTGGTTTCGCATCATCAGATATTTCAGGTCCTTTTGAGTCGTCTGATAGCGGCAATGGCAGTGATGAGTGCAGAGAATTTTGTTGACGCTCACGCAAAAGATCATCTGCCTGTACAGCATCCTGTTTATTGATATGATGATTATTTGAGGGAGACTCATCCCGATTATTACTCATATATGATTATCCTTCATAGGTCTGGGAACTGCCTTACCGGAGACAGACACCAACAAAATAGCCCAGAAACCCAACCTGACCCAGTACAATTTGCTCATCCCGCTGCTCGATTGGAGATTTTTCTCCTTCCCACCACAGATTGAACGAAATGGCAGCCCAATTGCAGAAACAAAGCAAGATTTAGCAGCATCATTGCCATCTGCCGCCATTCACTATTCAGCAACAAGAAACACTATCGTATGCTATTTTTACCTAACTAGTGCAACGAACATACGGACATGGGTTAACAGAGCGGTCCATTCAGGCCATACGTAGAAATAGGCATTTCTATTTAAGCATGATTACGACAAGAAACGGCAAGAAAGAGACGGTGTAGTAGGAAAAATAGGCTGTATCAACCAGGGCGAAGAGAAATTTCTTCGCCCTGATTGGCAAGTATCCCTCTCGCAGGATGGGAGCATTTTATTAGCCACCACCATTATTCTGCCCACCACCATTGTTTTGACCACCACCGTTATTCTGCCCACCACCATTGTTTTGATCCACCACCATTATTTTGACCGCCACCATTATTCTGTCCACCACCATTGTTCTGACCGCCACCGTTATTCTGCCCGCCACCATTGTTTTGACCACCACCATTATTCTGTCCACCACCATTATTTTGACCGCCGCCATTGGTCTTGCCATTAGTAGCGGGATTAACAGTTGGGAAAATCCCTGCCTGTAAAGGTTCCTGGCCGGGAATAATCAAGTCGCAGTCCGAGCTATAACCCATCAAGCCATCAGCGCTAGAATAACATTTAGTATCCAGGCCACCTGGATTAGTAAAAGTACCTTGATCTGAGAGACCCAGGCTATTTAAGTCCAGGGGACCACAGACAACGCCATCGGCATCATCGCAGGGCTTGCCACTAACGCGCTCGATAATAGAGTGCCAGATTGGAGCGGCCCCGGTAATACCAACCACATTATTGGCCAAAGGATCATTGCCATCGGCATTACCGGCCCAGACCCCTACGACAACATCGGGTGTATAGCCTAATGTCAGATTATCGACGAAGTTTTCTGTAGTACCGGTCTTTGCCGCCACCTGATGCAACTGACAGTCAGGAAGAGGGCGATAGATCTGCGTCTGACAAGTAGGGTCCCAGTCCCAGAAGGAAAGATCATGATCATATAAAAATTCGCGATAGCGAGCCCGCTCATCCGACATCATCGCCGTAATCATAAAGGCGACCTGGGGACTAATAACCTGAACTTTCTGGATATGATTAGGATCATAATGGTAAAGATGAGTACCATAATTATCCCAAATATCCAGTACATACTGCTGAGGGACGCGCACGCCTTGATTCGCAAAGACCTGATAGGCTCCCACCATTTGAATCAATGGGACCTCAATTGTACCCAGGGCTACCGCAGTTCCCATACCACACCCTGTACGAAAATCCCCCTTCTGCACACAGGGAGCAGCCCTTTTCTCTATTGCGGTCAAACCCATACGTACAGAGGTATTGTAGACATTCTGCATACCTGCAAAAGCCATTACTTTAGCGGCAGGAATATTAAAGGAATTGGCCAGATCATCACGCAGGGGAAGAACCTCATTATTAGCCTTATTACCATAGTCCGTCGGTGTATAGGTGGGCTGTTTATCAAGTGGCGTACCAGGCGGAAAAAGGATAGAAGTGCCTTGCGGTTGACCATTAGGAAAATGGGTAAGAGTATCTGGGAGAACAAGCCCTGGATACCATGCCCATCTCTAAGGCCGTAGCATAGACAATCGGCTTAAAGGAAGAACCAGGCTGGCGGCCAGAACTTTGACCATCGCCGCCAGTCACAACATTAAAGGGGCCAGCAACGCGAGGATCTTTCGCAGTATTATAATAATCCTTGCTGCCCGCCATAGCCAGAACCTCGCCAGTCTTAGAATTCATCACCGTTGCAGCAGCATCACCGACATTATAATACTTGCTCAAAATTGTATAGGGAGTAGGAAGAAACTTTTGTGTTGTCCAATCATCAAGCTGATGATTAATCACGCGCTCGACGTATGCTTCCAAGTTAGAATCAATAGTTGTACGAATATTGTAACCACCAGTTTGCAAAATGAATGCCCCTTTAGCGCTATCGCCACCGCCAAGAGAGATAGCAACCTGAGAAATCACCCAGTTGAGAAAATGGGGATCTTTGATATTTGTTTGCGTCTGATGAAACGTCATTTTGCTAGTGATTGTTTTTACCTGCTGGGCAATCGCGGGAGTAATAAGATCATGCGGTCCACCGAGACCATTTACATGAATGCCCATATCCATCATAGCAGAGAGCACGGCCTGCTGGCGATCAAGAACGATCTGTTTATAATTCACATCTGAATAATACGACCAGACAAAGGGATCATAATGAGCGGGGTCTTGAGGGAGGCTAGAAAGGAACGTAGCACGAGCCAGAGCCAGACACAGCGCTATGAGTCTTCGTAACTGGATCATAATCGAGTTGAGCAATAGCTGGAACGCACTGGAAGATCCCTTTGGCATAATCCTGATTACATTGACGAGAGAGGCCAAAATATTGTTGAGAGGCAGTTTCTACACCGAGGCGGGTTGTACCGAAGGGGGCGACATTGAGATACATCTCAAGAATCTTCTCCTTTGGATACTGTTGGGTAAGACCAACAGCGAGAAAGCCTTCAGAGACCTTACGATTAAGCGTTACCTGATCATTTTCCGTCAAATTTTTAATGAGCTGCTGAGTAAGAGTACTGGCACCTTGTTCGACTTTGAAACCATGAGAGACATAATCGAGAGCTGCACGCGTAATACCTTGAGGATCGATACCTGGATCGGTCCAGAAAGTGCGATTCTCAGTAGCCACCATAGCATCTTGCATAACCTTAGGGATATAACTAATATCGACATAGGTACGCTGGCCATGAGCATTGGGATCAGAGACATCGCCGAGAAAGACGCCATTGCGATCATAGAAGCGGGAGACCTGGCTAATCTGCTTATGAGCGATATTAGCAACCTGAGGTAGTTCACTCTGATAATAAGAGTAGGCATAGGCACCGCTAGAGGAAAGAGTGACCACGAGCAGAGCCAGAACCGATATCAGCAGAGTTAGGAAGACGTGCAATACATTTGGGCCCCCAGTATATTCACGGACGCGGCGATGGCGAGCCCGCATAGACATACGTACGGCATGAGAGCGCCGCCAACGCCTGGGTTTGGGTAGGAGAGGCTCAGCCAGGGGCTGAGAGCGATAGATGACCATAGGTGGTGGGGGAGGTTCATAGCCTGCCCGATTCAACGAGACCATTTTTCCAGAGAACTGGCGTACCATCTGCATAGTGCTGGCAAGAATACCGCGTGCCCCAGGAGCAGGTTGAGGTTGAGGTTGAGGTGGTGGCACAGGTGCAAAAAACGGGGCAGCAGGAGATTGAGGTATAGGCGACATCCCCGGAGGCGGACCAGGAGGCAGAGAGGGGCGAGGGGGCGAGCCAGGGCCAAATCCTCCGCCTATAAATTGCCCACCAGCGGGCGACTGTTGTTTAAATTGCCCTGGGAGTTGAGTTCCCTGAGGAGCACCAGGTTGAACCTGGCGATAGTCCCTCAGGAGGCCTGAGCGAGGAGCTCTATTATTATTTTCCGAATCAGGGTTAGGCCCCGAATTCTGATAGTACTGATCATTCATACATAGTCGTCCTTATATTTTGCCAATGGAAGGATGCAGAAATACAGAGGAGCGGATCATACTCATCACAACACCCGATCACAGCTCAACTCCTTGTAAGAGCGTATCAACATTGCGCATAATTGCCCTCATTTCAAACACTCTCTTCAAACACTCTCATAAAAAAGAACGGAAGATGAAAAATAAATTCAGGCAAAAACACCTTACTTGCGCCACATATCCTATGCTCCTTCTCTTTTAGCAAGGAATGACAGAGAAGACATTTTACATTACCTACTCAAACGAATGCGATAACACACATTAACACAATCCCCCATTTGGCATCCAGGAAAGATTTAAAAAGTAAAAGAGCAAGAAAGAAAAAAAGAAGAGAGAAGTGAGTCCTCTTTAAAAGGTACTAAGCTTCAGCTTACCATTTGCTTAATCATGTACAATAAGAGCACATACCTTAGGTATGTAGCTGAAACCAGCTCATTCTGAACAACTATTAGGCTCTTCTCAAAGACATTTAGAGAGTGCTGAGAGGAAGCGTACTTCATGTCCAAATTGCAGAAGCGGTTTTTCAGGTCCCTAGTATTTATCGCTGGATACATGCTTTTACACCTACTAGCGATGGGAACAGCCAAAGCAGCAACAGCCGATCCAATCAGCGTCATCAATCAAACGGATACTATTACCTTTCCAAAGGAGATAGACTTCCAGGTGTACGTCCACGATAGCAGCAGTACAATCAAACATGCAACTATTTATTTGAGCTATAACAGTGATGGATATACAGAGCAACATGACATAAACATTAATACCACTCAAAGCACAAGCCTGATTGCCTGGCATGAAGATACCAGTAATAACTACTCTGCGGTAGGTACGGAGGTGAGTTATTACTGGCGTATAAGCGACAACGCAGGCAATATACATAACGAGAGTGCTCAAACTTTCACAATTACAGATACACGCTTTCACTGGCAACATTTGACAGAGGGATTTCTCCAGGTCAACTGGTATGATCGGCCTCTCACCTTTGGGCAGGCGGTCCTTGCCCAGGCAGAGAAAGACTTAGCACATATTCAGACAAATCTAGGCAGTGGACTCAATCAGCCGGCCAATATCTGGGTCTACGCGAAAGCGCTTGATTTCCACAATGCCTTGCCGCCTCAGGCACACGAATGGGTAGGAGGAATCGCATTTCCCAACCTCAACCAGGCATCTATTGTTGTCTATGATAGTAATGACGACACCTTAATACGAGACATGCCCCACGAAATCACCCATCTCGTATTTCATCAGATCAGTGGAGCAAGCAACAGTGCGCCACTCTGGTTCGACGAAGGGCTGGCAGTCTACAACCAGTTTTATCATGAGCCAGAAATGACGAGGCGTTTTAAGCAAGCACTGAGTACGTATACCCTTATGCGCTTCGACGACATAGCAGCCACATTTCCTGCGGATGCGAACAAGGCCTATCTTGCCTATGCACAAAGTTGGCAGATGGTCAGCTATATGTACACTGTCTTTGGCGAATCCAGGATGGCAATGCTCATGCGAGACCTGAATAATAAAGGCATTGCCTGGAACAGTGATCTCACAAAAGATCTAGGCGTAGACCAGGAGCACCTGGAGAATCAGTGGCGTTTATCGCTCAACCAGTCAGCAATTCTGACCGTGAATCAGCAGAGCAGAGCGGCGCAGAATCAATTGGTCATCAAGCAGGCGGCAGCCCCCATCATCAGCGATCCACTGGCCCCACTTCTTTTCACAATAGGAGTACTCATGGTTGTATTACCGATTTTTGGTTTTGCTGGGCTCCTTCTCTATTGGCAAAGCAAGCGTCATCAGGAAGTAATCAACGAGCAAGTAGAACAAATCTTACAAAACACGCCGCGCATGGCATCATCTCCAACAGGCAAAACAAGAGCAACCTATACCAACCCAAATAGCCTGAGTCAGCAAGAACTACCAGATACACCTCCACTTACAGTTCAGCCGGGACCATCATTACAAAACGATGATCTGCAACACTACGGGAAGAGCAAGCATACAAATTGGCAAGCTTCTCAAGAGTAGCAACTAACAAGAGAAGCATGCGCCTCCATTACAGATCAGACGCTATGAGAAAGATACGCCGCTGGATTGGCTTCAAAGAGACGTTTGCAGGCGGGACAGCAGAAAGTAATAGTGCTGATCCTCATAGAGGCTGCTATGCCGGGTAGTTGCAATCTCTACAAGCATGCCACCGACAGGATCAGTAGCAGTTTCAGGAGCTGGTAAGGCTGAAAAGAATTGCCTACAACAGTATCCTCAGGTTGCTACTAGATCTGAACAAGAAAAATTTCGATAATTGCAAAAAAGAGTGAGTGAGAAACCATACAGCCATACACAAGCGGCCTGAGGCCTGGATAGAAGGCTACACAAGAAGCTACATACCATTTGAGAGAAGGCTACAGAGAGCTGGCGAAGGCTACATTGATTTGAGAGATAGACATCAAAGGGATTAGTATTCCTCGCGATCTTTTTTGTTTTATTCATTAAATCCTCCAAATGTAATTGCAAAAATGAGAACCCCCTACTACCACGCGATCATCCTCTTTAGTAGTAATTCGCTCAAGAAGGAAGAGGGGTGATAAGCGTGTTGGAGACAGCCGAGCCGATCTGCTCTACGCGCGTTTCACCCTTCCACATTTGATAAAAAGGTCTTAAATTAGACTATCGGCAGAATGGGGAATTGCTTTAGAGGGAGAGCAAGCACTTTCAGAAATCTGCCCTACTGGATTGGAATACTCTGTTTGAAATGGAAGAAGTTATGAGGGTCGTAAGTAGCTTTGACATGCTGCAATTGTCCAAGATTAGCGCCATAATAGGCCTGTTGCCAATTGGGAAGATTAGGATCGATATAATTCTGGTAGGCCTCGCCGCTGGCATACGGGCGCATTGCCTGCCAGGTATTATTCAGCCAGCTTATATTTCTATAGACGGAATATTGAGCAGAGAAGAGGGCTTTGCGGTGGACAAAAGCAGTTGCATTTGCAGCGACGCGATTAATTGCGCCCCCGTAGGCATCAAGGCCGATACCGCCGCCGTCACCGGGTCCGGGAGAAGCGTTCACAGTAGTGATTAAAGCGGCAATCCCCTGAGTTGAGAGAGGCTGAGTAAAATAATCAGAGCGGTAAGTATCACTATCTCGTTGGAGCTGGCCATCGGGAGTCTGACCGGGGAGATGGCATTGGCTAACGGTTTTGCCATAGCAGCCCGCCTCGTCCAGCATCGTATTCAGCACATCGGTACTACCAGCATAACGGCTAGTAAGTGGAGTCTGGACCTGATTAATAAGTTGTTGAAGCAGAGTATTCAAAGGTCCAACCGAGCCGACATAGACGCCACCAACCTGAATAGTCGGACTGCTTGTCTGAAGCAGACAATTCGACCATAACTCGTCGGGAGCTTGAGGTGCCCAATGTTGCCAGGCATTAAGCACCGCTGGTGCGGCAGACCAGGGCCATCGTAAAGTAAAGAGAGAAAGTGTTGTGACTGGGTGAACGCGAAAAGTGAAAGAGGTTACCACCCCGAAATTGCCGCCGCCGCCGCCACGCAAAGCCCAGAAGAGGTCTGAATTATGGCTTGAATCACAGGATAGGATGCGCTTATCGGCCAGAACAACTTGAGCTGAGAGAAGATTATCGCAGGTCAGGCCAAATTTGCGGCCAAGAACACCTACGCCTCCGCCCAGCGTCAGGCCAGCAATACCTACAGTAGCACAGGAGCCAGCAGGGAGAGCCAGGCCATACTGTGCAAGCGCAGCGTAGACATCTATTAATCGAGCACCTGCCCCGACAGTAGCGGTTCCAGCATTTGTATTCACCGAGATAGCGTTCATACGCGTGACATCGAGCATAAAACCGGTGGTTGTAGAATAACCAGCATAAGAATGACCACCAGCGCGAGTTGCCAGAGGAAGGCCAAATTTAGAGACAAAAGAGAGACAAGTTTGCACATCTGCGGGAGAAGTACAATACGCAATAGCAGTCGGCTGAATGCCATCAAAGCGGGTATTGTACAGGTGATACGAGCTCTGATATTGCGGGCTACCAGGTCTGACCAGAGTGCCCTTCAGGGTGTGTGCCAATGCTGACCAATCAGCGCTAGTTGGAGATGGTATCTGAGTAGGGCGAGGTGTGGGAGTTGCTGGGCGTGGGGTGGCAGTCTGGGGCGTTGGCTGAGAAGCAATTTGAGTGCCACAGGCAATGAAGGTACCTGGAAGTGTGCTCAGGCCACAGAGCGCAAGAAATCTGCGGCGATTGAGTGATATTGATGATATGATCTCTGTCATTCGTTACCCCGACATTCCTTTTTACATCTCTTTGTCATATATCTATATATTACTACGTTAAACGCTGCAAACCAATGAAACGTCTCACACTATTAGAGTTTAAAAAGTCCCTTTAGCAAAAATGGAGCATTGTTACAAGCAGTACGCTCTCGCGATTTTCAGCGACCCAGAAGAAGCCAGGAGAGGAGAGCGGCCACGGGCATCCAGGCACCCAGAACGAGGCCAATGAAAGCGACCTGAGGCCATGAACGGCACTCGATACGATCATAAAGCAGGGGAAGCGAAGCAACAACCAGACCCTCAAAAAGAAGCACGTAGATTGGAGTATGTCCAAGCATGAGATGAGTTGGGAGATAGTGCCACCACTTCCCGTAGTAAGCCATTTCTTCATAGAGGGGAATTTGAATAGCGCCAAAGATACCGCTCAAAAGAGCCGCTTTACGCCACCCCAATAGGGCACGCAAGCGCCAGGAAACATAGCCAAGATGAGTCAGAATAACCATCCAGGAAAAGGGCATATAGAGGGGAGAGGTCCAGAGAGTAGGTTCGCCCGTAGGATAGATCAGCGAATGGACAATATATTCACCGGAGGCATCAGTAAACAGTTCGCAGAGGCCTGCAATCAGTCCGGCAAACAGCAAGCGACTTAAGAGAGGACAGAGCTGGCGAGAAAAGAGCCAGGAGAGCAGGTAGGCAGAGAGTAGGAGCTCAACAATACCAATATACCAGCCGCAAGTTGTGGCATTGAGCAATGATAAGAGAAAATCAGCCAGCATACCCAGACCAATTACAGCATCAAACCAGATAAATTTATGGGTATGAGCCTTGACATAATCTCTAAGTATCATCGTCCAGTGGTTTCCCTTATTTAAGTTAGCAAGAGTATTCAGAAGTTATGAGGTTTCTTCACTTCATCTCCTGCGATAAACCTTGCAATCGCCGCCCATACGGCCTCCGGATTCTCCTCCGGCGTATAGTGCCCACTCCCAGAAACTCGTGAGGCTGTGACAGAGCTAATTCCAACAGAATGGAAGCCATTGACGTACTCATCAATATTACCACCCTCAAATTCGCCACGCAAGTAGAGAAGCGGCGTATCAATTTTTGCCGTATCCTTGCTATTGACCTGGGCATCTTTGCTAAAGGCACGATACCAGTCAAAGCCAGCTTGCAAAGCTTGAGGAGATGCATATGCAGACGCATAGTGAGTACGTGCCACATCGTCAATGGCTGAATGGTCTTTGGTCAGTAGATCAAAGAAGTGATCGAAGTAAATTCGCTGTTTTCCCATGACCAACGTTTCGGGGAGGCTGGGGGTACTGTGGAACGCAAAGTGCCAAATAAAAGGATTGGCCAGAACTTTTGACCAGGGTTCAAGCCCCGGAATAACTGAGCTGAGCAGAACGGCAGCCTTAATTTCAGCAGTGAACTTTCTTAGATAAGCGTAGGCCACCATTGCACCAGCGTCGTGACCGACGATCAAGTACGTATCGAGTCCCAAGACCTGGACTGCTTGATGAATGGTCTCGGCAAGAGCTGCCTTTTCACCTCCTGGCACTGCGCCATGGGATTCTCCAATCCCCGGCAAATCAAGTGCAACGACATGGTGGGTATTGCGTGCCTGCTCCATAACCCGCTGCCATTCCGTCCAATCTTCTGGCCAGCCATGGAGGAAAAGCAGACTCTCAGGGTGCTTCTGCCCCGCTTCAACAATGTGGAGCAAGCTATCTCCGACAGATATATATTGATGTGTTAGTTCAGATGTTGCCATCGACTTTCTCCTTTTCTAGATATCAATATTCCATACTCATTATCGCACTAAAGGAAGAAAGAAGCGGTCTTCTTTTCAGAATTTTTCCACATATATACATTCATCCATTTATCCCACTATATTTTTAAGATTAGATTAATCGCAGCGCACTATCCCTTGTTTAAAAATCCCTAATAGTACTAGAAGTACGCATATTACTGTATCAAATACTCAATTATATCTACTATTATATCTAGGTATCTTTATGAACTTTTTTATAGGAACTAAAGAAGTTCTCAAGAAACAAAATGAAGCACAATGACACCTGGAACGTATCTGAGATGAGCTCATTTTTAAGTAAAGAGCAAGTTCATTTGAGACAGGTACTTTTGAGGAAGTAATACAGAGCAATAGAGATTAAGAGACATCTGATTGTGGTAATGCAAAAGCTTTTCTGGGCAAAAGAGACGGAAAGAAGCATACCAACGAGAAAAAGAGATGCGATTGATGGAAGGAAGGGATTTATGACTGGAGAAGCGGTCAGAAATAATGAAGAGATGTTTCGTGCCCTCGTAGAACATAGCACCCATGCAATTATCCTTGTAGCAATAGATGGAACAGTCACCTACGCCAACCCTTTTATGGAACAGATGATCGGCTATAAGCAACACGAATTTGAGGGAAAGAATGCACTCCACATCATTCATCCTGGTGACATACCTGGGCTCAAAGCATCGTTGGATGATTTATTTCGTCGTCCCGGAGATTTCATCCCATTTACCCTGCGCATGCGGCATCAAAAAGGGACGTGGTGCTGGATGGAAGGAACGCTACGCAACTGCTTAAACATGCCCAACCTTCAGGCACTTGTGGGCATCTTTCAGGATATCACCGAAAAAAAGCAGGCCGAAGAAAAAACGCAGCAGCAGAAAGAGCTCTATCGAATCGTTGTTGAGCAGGCATCTGAAGCGATCTTTATTACAGATCAACAAGGGCGTTATATAGAGATAAACGCCGCTGCTTGCAGCATATCCGGTTATAGCAGAGATGAATTACTAAACAAAGAGATCCTCGATCTGACCCCTGAAGAAAACCGCAAGAGATTTGAGCCAATTATCCAGCAGGTCCTCACAGGGAAGATCAGGCATCTACGAGGAACGATAAGGCGGAAAGACGGAATACTGATACCGATTGATCTGCTAGCGAATCGGCTCTCGAATGGAAACATGCTAGGAATAGTGCGGGACATGTCTATCACCCAACAGAGAGAGAAAGAGCGAGCCCGGCTGCTTGCGCGTGAAAAGGCAGCGCATGCAGAGGCAGAGGCAGCGCGAATGTGGCTTTACCAGCTCTTTATGCAGGCACCTGCTGATATTGCAATCATGGAGGGGCCAGAACATCGTTTTGTCCTGACGAACCCCCGTTTTTTGCAAACAGTAGGGAGAGGTGAAGAGATCGGGCAACCTGCGTTCTCGCACTCTCCCGAACCGCTAGCAAAAAACTATAAAGCGATATTGGATGAAGTCTATACGACAGGCATCCCATTCACGGGAAACGAGAAATCCATCTTTATAGATCGTCATGGAGATGGGAAATACGAAGAAGGATTTTTCAACTTTGTCTACCAGCCCTTTCGGAACGTGCAAGGGGAGATTGAAGGCATCATGCTGCATGGCATCGAAGTAACCGAACAGGTACAAGCGCGTCATCACGTTGAAAAGCTGGTTGCAGAGCTACAAGCCGAGCGAGAAGCATTGCGCAATGCGGAGCAAGAGGCGGCGCAACATGCCAGTCGATTTGCGGCAATCTTTGAAGCCATGAGAGATGGAGTGATCGTTGTCGATAAGCATGGTTATATTGTTGAAATGAATGCAATAACGAGGAAATTTATAGGGCAATCATTAGAGAAGATCGCGCTCTCTTCGCTTGGGTCCATCCTCCCCAAGCGCTTACTGCCACATAATGTAGACGGAGAGCTACTGGAGCTAGCCAAATGGCCTACCGTGCGCGTCTTAAAGGGTGAGTATTTGTCAGGAAATACGACAGATGACCTGCTCTTTTATAACAAAGAAGGAGCCCCCTTATTATTCAATGTAAGTGGAGCGCCTGTTTTTGACAGCAAAGGGGAAATCATTGGTGGAGTTGTTGTTCTAAGAGAAGTCACAAAGAGGCGGGAGCTAGAGCAACAACTGCAATACAGTGAACGGAAACTACACAGCCTGGTCAATGCAAATATCTTTGGTGTAGCAGTGATTGAGACAGGGGGACGAGTACTTGAAGTCAATGATTTATTCGTCAATATGTTAGGATATAGTGAAGCCGAGATGCTTGCACCAGGCTTCAAGTGGAAAAATTTTATCTCATCGGACAAACGTTCGACTGTTGTGCCAATGCTGCAACTAATGAACACAACAGGGACCATTCCACCCTGGGAAACCTCCTATCGAAGAAAAGACGGCAAGCAATTCCCCGTGCTTATTACAGCGACGGTGATCGATCCAGAGCATAAACTTGCACTTGTACTTATGCTAGATATCTCGGATCGGAAGGCAGCAGAGTTGCGTAAGCAAGAATTTCTGAGCATGATCAGTCATGAGTTGCGCACACCGCTCACGGGTATCGTAGGGTTTTTAGATCTGGCGCTTTTCTCTATCAGGCAACTGGCACAAACGCCCGATCCAGAGCACGACGAACTCATCCTACAAATCGAGTGGATGCTTGAGCAGATAGAACAACATGCAAGTATAGAAACGCGGCTAGTCGATGCACTTTTAGATGGAGCAAGAATGGAGCAGCACACCTTTCAGCTCTCACTCAAGGCAGCGAATCTTGCAGAAATTGTACAAGACGTTGTAAATGACGTAATGCTTACCCAACATCAGGCGGCAGCGCAGCGCATCGTACTTGTGCGTCCACAACAAAAGGAAGTCCCTACGATGATAGATGCTGACCGTATCAAACAGGTACTCACCAACTACCTCACCAATGCGCTCAAGTATGCGCCAGGAGACGAAGAGATCACCGTTAGTCTAGGAGTCGAAGAAAGTTTTGCGCGGGTCTATGTTCAGGACCGTGGACCGGGGCTAACAACTGCCCAGCGTCAACACGTCTGGGAACGTTTTTACCAGGGTGATCCTACCATCAATCGAAATTTTGAAAATGGGGGATTGGGATTGGGATTGGGATTGTATATATCCAGAGTGCTAATTGAGCAGCATCATGGAGAAGTAGGAGTAGACAGTCAGGTAGGAGAGGGCTCAACCTTCTGGTTTACGCTTCCTTTGCTTTCAAGCAGAGCCGAATAGAGCATCTGAGTCATTTGGAGAGTCTATTTTAACAGGCTCTCCATCTTTTTTGTGTTACTATACATTGAAAGAAGAAAGCCTTATTTAGTATTTCTAGCAGGAGAAGCGATACGACATGTCCTCAATGCAACCAGAAACGACACAGGACAACAACTTCTATTTCACGAACCCGGAAAACGTCGCCGAAATGGCCCGGTTGACCAAGCAGGCTCATCTTGTTACCGAAGCAATGGGGGGATCACTGGCGGAGCAGACAGATCTCACGCATATTCAGACGCTACTAGATCTTGCCTGTGGGCCTGGCGAATGGGTTCTGGAAGTTGCATCTCATTATCCTGATAAGCAGATTACGGGCGTGGATGTCAGCCAGATCATGATAGAGTATGCTCATCTGCAAACCCTGAACAAGCAACTGAACAATGCACGTTTTAGAGTCATGGATATTTTAAAGCCACTAAGCTTTTCTGAGCAGACCTTTGATCTCATAAATATACGCTTAATCGCCTCATTTATGTTCAGATCACTAGAGAGTTGGCCCAGATTGATGCAAGAGTGCATGCGTATTCTACGACCTGGGGGAATCATTCGTCTGACAGATTGCGAATGGATGATTAGTAACAGTCCAGCAACCGAGAAACTTTTTGGTCTCTGCACGAAAGCAACACATCTTGTAGGAAACATCTTCTCACAGGATGGGCGACATATTGCGATCACGCCTATGCTAGGACGCTTTTTACGGGATGCCGGATATCAGAATGTGCAGCACAGAGCATTTGCCATTGATGGTTCTGCTGGTGCAAAAAGTCATCAAGGTTTTTATGAAGATATGGTAGTTTTTCTCAAGCTCGTACAACCTCTACTCATACAAGCAGGCGTAGCAACACAGGGAGAAGCAGAAGTTCTTTATCAGCAAGCGTTAGAAGAGATGAGAGCGGAAGATTTTAACTGCGTCTGGTACTATCTGACCGTCTGGGGTAAAAAGCCTTTTTAAGCAGGCTTCAGTGTTACATTTTATTATTTCTGACCGTGAATACTACTGTTTGGAGGATAGAGAGGAAGGAATAGTAAAGGTATGAATCTGGGCTTAACAGAAAAGGAGCAAAAGATGGCACTGACAGGCAAAGTTGCATTGATTACAGGTGCAGGATCAGGTATAGGAAAAGCAACGGCTGTGCTGCTAGCAAAACAGGGGGCACAGGTTGCAGCGCTCAGTCATACGGCTAAAGAGATAGAGCAGACCGTTCAGGAGATTCGCCAGGGAGGTGGGAACGCGCTGGCGTTAACGGCTGATATTGGGCAAGAAAGCCAAATTCAGCAGGCAATTCAACAAGTGGTTGAACAGTGGGGCAGGCTTGATATTGTTTTTGCGAATGCAGGGATCAACGGCGTCTGGGCTCCAATTGAAGAACTAACGCTCAGCGATTGGTCACGTACAATTAATACCAATCTGACCGGAACATTTTTGACGATCAAATACGCAGTACCTTTTCTGAAGCGTCAGGGTGGAAGCGTCGTTATCACCGCCTCCGTCAACGGAACACGCATCTTTAGCAATACAGGAGCAACCGCCTACTCGGTCACAAAAGCAGGGCAGGTTGCAATGGCAAAGATGCTCGCAGTAGAACTGGCTCAACACAATGTGCGGGTAAACGTCGTCTGTCCAGGAGCGACTGAGACCGAAATTAGCGATAACACGCAGGCAAAAAACGTAGAGAAAGTGAAGTTTCCGGTTGAGTTTCCGAAAGGGCGCATTCCTCTAACTGACGGCAAGCCAGCGAAAGCTGAGGATGTGGCGGAGCTTGTCGCTTTTCTTGTCTCAGATGCCGCCCATTATATTAGTGGAACCGAAGTGTGGCTCGATGGGGCGCTTTCGCTTGTACAAGGGTAGATCGAGCCTCTTTGCGATACCAGTAGACCAGGGGAATGCGCTCGGCGCATTCCCTACGTATTATTTCGGGTGAGAGCGATGTTTCCTATACAGCCTTTTCCTAACATCTCTTCTTGCGATGAGGGAGGATATGAGGGTAATGCCTCTTCCAAGAGTTTGATCTGATAGACTAAACAAAGCTTTGCAGATTCCGCTTTTTTTGTTTCCTTCAGTATCATATCTATATATACCCATGTGGCAAAAATGTTTTTAATAGTATAAAGCAGGTGGAGAAGAGGTAAGCGTATGAAGAGGCTTTTTGAAAGCGTTGCCCGCTATTATCCAACGAATGTCCTCACATTAGATGAGTTAGCGTATTGGATTGCTTTCAGTCGTGTGCTAGGGATTGGTCCAGTCCGTTTTAAGCGGCTGCTGGATTTTTTTCACGAGGATGTAGCGGCGGCCTGGCATGCCTCTATGAATGAATTACAAGAGGCAGGGCTTGAACAAAAAATAAGTGAAAGTTTTTTGCAGCAGCGGGCACAGATGGTTCCTCAGCAAGAATTAGCGAGATTACAGCAGCTACGCATTCAGATTATTACGTTGAAAGATCCCAACTATCCTCCTCTATTACGCAAAATTGAATACGCACCAGCCGTACTTTACGTCTGTGGTACGCTCACAGATGATGATAATCATTACGCATTGGGAATAGTCGGCACACGCAGAATGACCAGTTATGGAAGGCAGGTAACTGAGGACTTGAGCAGGGAGCTTGCGCTAGGGAAGCTCACAATCGTCAGTGGACTGGCGATGGGAATCGATACAGTTGCCCATACAGCAGCCCTGGACGCAGGTGGGCGCACACTGGCGATTCTGGCGAGTGGACTGGATTGCATCTATCCGCCCGGTAACTATCAGCTTGCCAGACGCATTGTAGAGTCGGGACAGGGGGCATTAATTAGCGCATTTCCGCTTGGAGTCAAGCCAGAGGCGGGAAACTTTCCAGCGCGCAATCATATTATTTCTGGCTTATCGCTTGGGATAGTGGTTACCGAGGCACCTGAAAAAAGCGGAGCACTGATTACGGCAGATTCAGCGCTCAACCAGGGACGCGAGGTCTTTGCCGTTCCTGGTACAATCTTCTCTCCGAGTGCAAAAGGGGTCAACAAATTAATTCAAGATGGAGCGCACCCGGTTACCAGAGCAAGAGATATCCTGGAACAACTCAACTTCTATCTGGTCCCGCAACAGGTCGAAGCCAAGACCATATTACCAGAGAACGACGAAGAGCGTATGTTGCTGGCGCACCTCTCGCATGAACCCAGGCACATTGACGAAATCATCCAGGCTTCCACACTCAGTGCGCCACAAGTTTCGGCGCTGTTAACAATGTTAGAATTGAAAGGAATGATTCGCCATATGGGTGGGATGCAATATATTCTAGTACAGTATCCTCAATAGCGGACCAAAGAAAGGAGAAAGAACAATTAGCCTTCCAGCACATCCCAGACAGGGGAAGTATACACCGCAAAACCGAAAACGTCTAGTGGATCTGCACTAAGCCATTTATAACAAAACGAAGCATTCAGGTGACCTCTTACAGAGCATTTCTATTGCCCTGTTCACGTTGATTTGTAGGATAGTAACTACCGGCGAGAGCGTGGTCAGCGAGCAGGAGACGGGCAAGCCGCTCTGCCCTACGAGCGTTTTCTCATCTTACAGATGAGGGTGATCAGGGTCAATATTTTCTTATATATTTACATTTTTTGATCTATGCTTCAAGCTATTTGCATAGACAATGACTATCCCATTGATAAAGAGCAGAATAAGTAACAGGCTAAAGGCCCTCTGGATACCAACAACATCGGCTATGCGGCCAAGAAGCAAGGGGGCACTTAGGATAGCCATACCAACACCCAACGACAAACGGGCGCTGGCGGCACTGGTATTACGAGGTGTTGTACCCATAGCAAGGGCGGTAGCAAGCGGAAACAGATTTGCAATACCCAGACCAGTAAGAAACAAGCCTGCAATTTTCAGCATGGGAGGTCCCGCAAGCCAGAAAAGAAGGAGACCGGGAGCCGTCACACAGAAGGCAAACAGAAGCAAGGTCGAGCTTTGCATAAATCGTGTGAGACGGCTACCAAGAATCCGTCCTCCCAGCTCAGCGATAAAGAAGAGGCTGACAGCTAGAGTGGAGAGACTATTTGCCAGGCCAGCTTCGCGGAGCAAGATAGCACTCCAAACAACTACCGACCACTCCATAGCCACACTACAAGCCAGGGCAGCCCAATAGAGCCAGAACGCACGCGGGAAACGGCGACTGCTCATAGCACTATCAGTTCTACTAATTTCTTGTTTCGATACTGCGGAAGCAGAGGTAAAACGAGAGAGTAGCATAGTTAGCAGAAGCAAGCCAAAGGCGAAGAACAAAGCAGCTCGCCAGTCCAGGCCCACATACTGAAATCCGCCGACCAGCAAAGGAGCAAGAGCAGCAGCACCACTGGTAATCACATTCGCTTCAGTAAGGGCCGTGGCACGTTGCTCCCTGTGACGATCCGAAAGCAGGGCCTGAGCGGTAAATTGTAGCAGGGTTCCAAATGCGCCCATAATGAAGGTACTTATCGTGATCATAATAATATTCTGACTGAACAGAAGAAAGACAGCCCCTAGCGCCATACCTATGCCACCAAGCCAGGCAAAAAGCTGCATACGGTGTGCCCAGGGACGAATAGCCTGCTCTCCAAACAGGCCAACAAGAATCATGCCTAACGCAAAAGCCCCGGTTGGAATGCCGATATCGGTATAACTAAAATGAAATTTGAGCTGAAACACCGAGGCTAACGGACCAAGAGTAGCTTGCAGATAGGTATAATAGCCTAACATAAGATAGGAGGACCAGGTAAAAGAATCGCGAATAAAGGTATGGTTAGCATCTATTGCAAGGGCTGGCTGTAATTTATACTTTATCATTGAGAAAGCTTCTTTCTTCTCAGGCATAATTCAAAGTGAGCTGGAACATGGCTGAAAATCTGGATAGGATAAATGAGTATCTCTAGAGGACATAACATCGACCTGTCGTCATGATATATATTTAAATTGATGCAATCCTATACTTCAATATACAAAATACGTTTTCCAGGATATTTTAAAAGATGGCAGAATCGAACGATACTCTAGTCGCTTTTGCGGCTCTTCTCCAAAGGCGGCGCACAAGAGGCTCGTTGTATTAGTTCTGCTGGTACAATAGTATGTCGATGAGCATCCTCAATTAGTGTTTCGTCTATAAGGGCACGCAAAAGAGAGAAGCCCTCACGCGCCATAATCTCAACTGGTTGTCTGATAGTAGTAAGAGGCGGATAAAGTTCAGCGGCCTCTTCAATATCATCAAAGCCAATAATTGAAAGATCCTGAGGCACCCTTTGTCCATGCTGCCAGGCACTAGCAAAAGCGCCAAGCGCAAGGATATCAGAAGCACAAAAAAGAGCTGTAGGCGGTTCAGCAAGATTGAGCAGATGATGAACATAGGTAGCAGCGGCACTACGTGAACTACTCTGTGTATGTACATATGCCTCATTCCAGATTGCTCGTTCCTGCATAAATTGCGTAAAGTAGCTAAGACGATCACGGACGCCAGCATGAACAATATCGCCCAGAAAGGCAATGCGTCTGTGGCCTAGATGATAGAGATAGTCTAATGCCAGAGCCATCCCCTGCTTATCATCAACAGTGACAAAGGGAGCGGCAAGTTGAGCGCCACAGGCAAGAGCCACAAAAGGCGTCCTGCGCAATTCAAGCGTCTGAAGAAGAGAATGATCTCCAGGCACATTGCCGAGAAGGAAAAGTCCGTCAAACCAATGTGAGACCATAAGTTGGGCCTGACTCTGCGCCGTCTCATAATCATACTCAGCATGACCGATAAGCACTTCAAACCCGGCCTTACGAACCTCGCGTTGCAGCATTCGTACGAGCAAGCTCAAAAAAGGATCACCAATATCTCGAATAATGACGCCCAGAACGCCAGTCCGCTGTGTCCTGAGAGCAGAAGCAAAAGGATTAGGTTCATAGCCCAACTGCTTCGCCACTTCCAGTACACGTTCCTGAGTAGCCTGGCTAATCTTAATACTGCCATCGCGATGTTTTAAAATGCGGGACACAGTACTAATAGAAACCTGGGCAACCTCTGCAATATCAGCGAGTGTCACAGGGGCACGAGAATGCATACTTCCCCCTTTTCAGCCTTCCATAAAAATAAACGTTACACGTACAACGTTTGCACTCATCATAACACTGATTAAAAGGCAAAGTCAAGAACAGATACGGTCTTCAGCAAAACGCCGAGATCGTATCTATTCTTGCTATTTCTCTCTCTCGTCAACTAAAGCTGATTATGAGAAGAGGAGGAAAAAAGAGGTTCCAGGTAGCTAACTGATTGGCCGGGAAGAGTCTCTTCCACCTGGGAATAGCGAGGAGTCTCCAGGGACCAGTCAAGGTTGCCACGCATCCAACCCCGAAAAACTGTCAGATACTTTTTGAGTACTTCATACGTAGCAGGCTGCCGGGTCAACAACTGTTGTTCGATAGAAAGAAAGAGCTGCACCTCCTCAGTAATCATACTATTCACCCGATCAGCAGCCTCTTGAAGAGAGCAGCCTCTAGCGTATTGAATGACGAGGACAAGATTATTCACCTCGCCACGGGCGCGTTCTTTCTGGAAAGAAAAAAGATCATTGACCCAGCAAACCACATTGTTTGCAGCCAGACTAAGGAGACGAAAGGCCTCACTACTAGAGATATCATAAGGAAGCACGGCATGCTCAGAGAGCTCGATAAGAGCAAAGCAGGTAGGGAGGCCGCCAGAAAGTTGACGATTAGCAATATACCGTTCAAGGGCGGGTATCTGTCCGCGAACACGATTCGTTGCTTCCCAGAGATAAGAGGCAAAATAGTTAGAGAGATGCTGTTCAAAGCGTGTGCGCCAGGCCATAGTAGCATCAGGAGCGCGTTGCCAGAAGTCGATAAGAGCAGCAGCGAGAGGGCTAGAGGGCTCATGAGCAGAGGGAGAATCGTGAAGAAGATTGAGAAGGTCTAACAAAATGGGTTTCATCTTCTGCGGCTCTGCACCGAGGGCTCCATCGTCGAACTGATCATCGAACATAAACAGCCAGACCAGCCAATCATTCACCCAGGCAAGTTCCATAAAATCGGTATCGGGATAGGCACGAGCAGCCGCCCAGGCAAAATGAGCGATGCTGAAGCGGCGAAAAGCAAATTCCTGTTGGATCAGAGCCAGGCGCTGGACACGGTCAATAGAATAAGCGTGAACGGCTTCCACATGGGGATTCAGGCGCGAAGGAAATGGACAGTAAATCTCAGAAACAGTAAAAGATTCCATAGCATCCTCCCGACAGATTTACATTACCAACGCTTCTCAGCAATAAAATCAATAAACGCTTCCATATCGATACAGCTCTGTCTGGCGTCAGGATGACATAACGTACTTTTGAGTACATCTTTAGCCTTGCTACAGAGCTGGAGCAAAAATTGCAGACAATAGCGTTCAGTATCTGTGCGTGCGAGAATGGAGAGTACAGTTTCTACCTGCATAAAGGTAAGAGGGATATGTTGCTGGTAAATACTTTGTAATGTGCGTCGATCATCTTCATGAGCGACACTAAGAGAGTGGAGAATAGGCAAGCTTTTTTTGCGGCGATAAATATCGCCAGCAGCGGACTTTCCAGATACAGAGGATGAACTCCAGACGCCGAGGAGGTCATCGCGCACCTGAAAGGCAAGACCCAACAACCAGCCAAAGCGGCTCAAAGCAGCAATCAGAGCAGAATCGTCAGAACCCAGCAACGCCCCCATCTCAGTCGCACAGCTCATCAGGGCCGCAGTCTTCCGACCAATCATATCTGTATAGTAATCTATAGAAACAGCGGAAACATCTTCAAAACGCAGATCCAGGTATTGCCCCTCAGTAATAGTAAGTATAGTACGATCAAGGAGCTGGCTCAAACGTAGAATAACCTCACTACTCACCCCCGCTTCCAAAAGCTTCCAGAGAGCCAGGCGAGCAACAAAAATCATGCCATCGCCGGTATTAATAGCTTGAGGAATCCCCCAGATTTTCCACACAGTCGGGCGATGACGGCGTTCTGTATCAGCATCCTCAATATCATCATGGAGCAAAGTAAAATTGTGAATAAGCTCGACAGCAACGGCAGCAGGGAGTGCACGTCGTAAAAAGCCAGGGGTAGGAGGGGCTCCCTTCCCCGCTATTGCAATCTCATAAGCCAGCAAAAGCAAGGTAGGGCGGAGTAATTTACCAGGATGATTATTTACCGCATGGAAAGCCTCATCGACCCAGCCCAGGTGATACTGCATCTGTCCATAATAGGCAGTCAATATTGGCGTGTTGATATTATCTGCTAATTCGCTGACATCGGTAACAGCATCACGTAAAGCTTGAGAAATAGCTGGTTGGTAGCGGTTCAACACAGTCTGGATAGCAGGCGTGGCAGGCGCGGATGGAATAAGAGACCCTTGCACGTTTTATTCCTTTCAATTCAGGCTTATCAGATTTACTTTATATAATAATAGATGCACTATACATAATCACAATCCATTTTCTATCGCTACAATATTTGTAGCCTTAAGTGCATTTCCATAGTATACAAGATTTTTTAACGTTTTTGTACCCTTTTTGCATTTAAAACCAGGGTATTTTTCCCGCAAAAAAATTCTCGTTATAGACACTATTGATCTCGTACATTATAATAGATAAGCAGTACCAAGCTAGTAAAAAAGGAGACAGAGTATGGGATATAACAAGAAAAAAGAGGAAAAGGATATACTCTGCTTTTGAATGGATGAGTAAGCGGAGAAGAGGCTACCCATCAGAAAAAGCAGTTAAAAGTGGATTACGTATCGTACATGGAGACAAGGCGTTGCATGAGAAACTCGGGAAAGAAGATCTCTGTCCTTGCGGATCAGCGCGTCGCTTTCAAAAATTGTTGCCGGCAGAGCGGCAGATATGATGGAAGCTTGCGAGATGACTACTTTTAAAACGTAATAAGAAGAACACCCTACCAATGTTAGCTATAGTATCTAACATTGGAATGCCGCGCGTAACATCCTGGCGAGATACCTGCATCCTGAGACTCCTTTCGTGGTCAAGCGAGAAAAGAAGGCAAAGAAAAAGAACGCTGGGGCAGGAAGGGTCCCACAGCCGCCCGGTGAGGAACCCGCCTCCCCCGGCGACTGTTGAAGCCTCCTGCTTGAGCGGGGGGTGCTTTACGCTTCGTCGTGGAGGACAGGTGGGAGTTCCTGATCTTTAGGAATAAAGCGGATAGAGAGAGAGTTCACGCAATGGCGCGTATTTTTCTCAGTCAAGCGTTCGCCCAGAAAAACATGGCCCAGGTGAGCGCCGCAATTAGCACACTCGATCTCAGTTCTTCTGCCATCAGGGTCGGGGAGACGCTTCACAGCATCAGGATAATTCGCATCAAAGCTGGGCCAGCCACAGCCCGAATTAAACTTCGTTTCTGACGAGAAGAGAGGCGCATTACAGCGGCGACAGATGAAACGTGCCATCGACAAAAAAGTCGTCATATTCGCCACTAAATGGACGCTCTGTGCCCTTCTGAAGAATGACGCGTGCCTCTTGAGGAGTTAACTTATTCATCTTTTGTTCCTGATTTTTACTCTCAATAGCATACTATAAAAATCTACAAATGTGTTTCTCATTCTATGCTAATACATAAGCGGTAAAGCAGTCAAGAAGCAGCAGGCGGCAAGAGCTAAGATGATTGCCAGGGTTGGGCATACCAGCCGCCATATTCATCAAAAGTACTCTGCCCATTTTTGTCATGAACCTCAAAACTACCACTCATATCACCACCATACTTACTACTGCCCTTAAAAACAATAGTATCAGTACGTCCAAGCAAGGTAGCAACAAAGGAGATATCTCCATTTTGGAGAATAGTTCCCTCGAAAGTTCCGGCAACATTTAAGCCTTGAAAGTGCCCAGAGAGATTCCCTTGATTCTGTTTGATCTCTGTCAAATACAGATTTGTTTTTTCTTTCGCAACACCGATATCATCAATCGTGCCACTATAACAAGGCATAAGTAAGGGATAATTAGAGATAGGTAGTCCGGTTACCGTGGGAGAGGCACAGGCGTTACTCGATAAAATAGTATGCTTGATTGCAGGATAATGAACGGCGGGCGCAGGGGCAGGGTATCGAGTGGGTAACCAGAAAAAGAGGAGACTGAGAACACCGAGAAAAACAAGGACAGGGAGCAAAGGAAATAACCTATAGCGAGGAGCCGTGGGAAGTCTTACAGTATGTATCTCGTCATTTCCAACAGAGAGTGGGAGAGTTTGCCTTGTTTCTAGCGTATCTAATCGCAATGTAAGGCTCTGCGACACAACCTCTCCAGGCTCCTCGTACTCAGGATGCTCTGCGGAAAAGCGGAACGCCTGCCAGAACTCCTGTATTGAGGAAAAGCGATCTTCGGTACGCAAACTCATAGCGCGATCAAGGACCTTAGCAACAGAAGTAGGGACCTTTGAGCAGATTGTATCAGCTCGCTTTAAGAGATCGCGTCCCTCATTGTTGACGATACGAATAAGGGCATCGGTGGGTTTCACGCCAGTCAGAAGAGTATAAAGAGTCGAGCCAAGACCATAGACATCGGTACGTAAATTTGTGCCCTGCGCATATTGTTCAGGTGCAGCATAGCCGGGTGTACCAAAGCGAAGAATATTCGTAGTCTTCTCCTCAATATATTCTTTCGCCAGGCCGAAATCCACCAGAATAGCTTCCCCCGCGCCTGTGGGCACAATAATATTCGGCGGCTTAATATCGCGATGAACAATGGGTGGATTTTGCGAATGCAGATAAATAATAGCATTCACAATAGGAGTCATCACAGCCAGAACAAATTCCACAGAGAAACGACTATCTGGCTCCTCTCTCCGCAACACTTCCAGGTTCTTCCCCTCAATATAGTCCATGAGCAGATAAATACGTTTGAGATTGACGCGCTCAAAGACCTGATAGACGCGAGGCAGGGACGGATAATGCAGACGCATAAGTAGAGCGGCTTCAGTAGACAGGCTACGTTTATCTTCCAGATTGGGATTAATAACTTCCTTGAGAGCAAACACCTGATATTTCGCACGTCTATCTCGCACCTTATAGACCGCGCTAAATCCACCCACGCCAAGAATAGCCTCTACAACATAACTGCTTCCATTATTATCACGCACTGTAGCTCCAATAGGAAGAGTCATTTGTTCTTGTAACACCAGGTTCCCTCACAAAAATGTATTCTGCATTCGTCAATAGAGCAAAAACCAGATACATTGCAAAGCAATAAACGTTATTGCATCAGAGATGCATAGACCACCATACGCAACGTGGTCTGATGCTGGCTTTGAAGCCAATCGCCGGCGCAGGTAATCAGATTGAGATATTTGCCTGCGCCATTGCCAAAAATGGCTTGCAAAGGCACAGCATTCACAGGATAAGATGCGACACTATTTACAGTAAAGACGCTCATCTTCCCTGAGCGATGGAGCACTTTCAGCTGATTGCCTGCTTGCAAATTACGTAAATTCCAGAAAACAGCCGGGAAGCCGCCTGGGCGATCCAGATGACCATCAATAACAGCGCTCCCTAAATTTCCAGGATCTGGGCTAGCATTATACCACCCCACATCGGTCCAGGGCTGCTGGCGAGGAGTATCCAGGTCGCCACTATTCAAAACGCTTACCGTTTCTATCAGAGCATCAACTTGAATTGCCGGAATAATCAGCCTCACAGGAACATCGTCCTCTCCTTGCAACAGCGCTGTTGCGGGAGGAGAGAACACTTCCCTGCTAGAGAGCAACTTTGGCGAAACCAATTTCTTTGGTTGTACGGCTACCGTCTGGCTGCATCCTACACTAAGGAGAGTAAAACAGCAGAACATACAAAAGAAAAGGTACGTTTTCCAGGTGCTCATGGTCACCGTTATCCTCTGTGCATAGGGAGCAACTTATGGCGATAAGCCACTGTACCAACACTCATAAGAAGCACCATTGCACTTGCTAAAATCCAGGGCAGCCAGGATTCATCAGAGAAGTTATGCAGAGGAGTCGGATCACTTCCAGTATTTGGCATCCCTGGAATCCCTGTAGTCTGAGCATCGACGAGCTGTATTTTTGGATTACCCTGGAATAGGCCAACGACAAAAATGCTTGTCACGGTATTCAAGCGTAAATTTGGCGTCATCGCTAAGGTCTTACTAAATTGGCTATCAGAAAAGTTAATTGGGCAAGGACCGACATCCTCATTCACATAGTTACTGGCTTGAATATATGATACATTATTTAGCGTCACATCTCCACCGATATTCACATCAATCTGACCCGCATCCGGTCCAAGATGATAGACGCGTACTTTTGCGCGATTCGGTACAACCTGATTATCATCAGCAAAAACCTGGAGAGAGAGAGCATCCGCTTTTGTGCCAAGAGCGGCCACCGTATAGATCCCACCGGCACCCACCGTCAGATCCTGCTCCAGAACAGAAGCATTAATGCCCTTACCAACTACAGAGATTTGAACCTTATGAGGACCGGCAGGAAGAGGCACATAATCAGTCACCGAACCGAACTGAAAACTAGTTAATAACAATTTTCCATCAACAAATACATCAGCCGCGCCAACAAAAGGGGAGGCATGGATGACTCGTACATAGGACGTCGCTGCAACGGGAGCAGCCTGGGCAGGCAAATAGTTCAACAAACAAAACATAAAAGAAAGCACTACATAAACAAATAGAGATAAAAATGGTATTTTTCGCAACATCCCTGGCACCTTTCCTAAAAATCTACAGTATATTCCCCTAAAAATTGCCCTAGTACTATGATGCGATATTTGCAGCGGTCTCTGCTATTTTAATACGATTAACCATTACTTTTAGCTACAATATTTCTTTTAATGCATATATTCAATAAAGAGAGGTATTGTACCTTCAGCAATAGTACTTACACATTTCGCTTGTTAAAATTTCTTTCCAAATTTCTTGTATTAAGGCAATGAGTAAAAAGCGTGAAGGCAGACAGAACTGTTTAAAACGCCTGTCGATGTGTTATAAACTGGTAGAAACAAAAGCGTTGTTTCGTTTTCTCTTTTACAAGGAGTCTGTTGTGCAAAAAATATACAATAAACTCGTGCGAGATCGCATTCCAGAAATTATTCAGCAGGATGGTTCTAGCTATCGTATAGAAATATTCAATGAGCAAGAATTTCAACAAGCATTGCGAGAGAAAATACGGGAAGAGGCCCAAGAAGTCGCGCTGGCCTCTGGAGATGAGCTGATAAATGAACTGGCGGATCTCTACGAAGTGCTAGATACACTAATGCAACAACAAAACATTTCTCTGGAAGAGGTACACACGCGTCAGGCAAAGCGTTTGCAGACACGTGGAGGATTCACACAACGTATCCGCTTACTAGAAATTTCACGATAGGGACAAAAACCAATGATCTACCTGGAGCACCTGCTCGAAGCGACGCAAGGAAAACTGCATACACCTGGCAAACAAAGTCATTTTCCAGCATTTAACCATGACAGTCGGCAACTCATCCCTGGTGAGCTCTTTGTTGCGGTACGGGGAGAGCGGAATGATGGGCATAACTATCTATTGGATGCAGTACAACGAGGTGCCGCAGGTCTGCTTGTTGAGGCACAAAATCTGAATGTCCTGGCGCAAGAGGTACGAGCAGAGCTAGAGCAAGTGACCATCGTTGTTGTTGAGGATACACGTCAGGCCCTGCAACACTATGCACAGGCAATACTGGCTCGCTGGCAACCAATTGTAATTGCAGTCACAGGAAGTGCAGGCAAGACCAGCACCAAAGAGGCCATCGCCACAGTGCTCAGTCAAAACTTCGCAACGTTCAGAAGTTGGCAGAACTACAATGATCTTCTGGGGCTACCATTATCACTTGGTCGTCTGGAAGAGCGGCACGAATATGCCGTGATCGAGCTGGGATGCGACCATCCGGGGGAAATTGCCGCCCTGTGTGCCATTGCGCGGCCCCAGATCGGCGTTCTTACCACGATCAGTCCAGCTCAGCTACAAGATTTCGGCAGCACAGAAAAATTCGCCAGCGAGCTCTGCCAGCTCTTTACATCTCTCAGCGGAGCTCGCATAGCTATTTATGATCAAGACGATGAACTAATCCAGGCAACACTTTCACGCCATCTTGTGGAGGGCGACATCGTCTCTCTCCCTTTTGCATCTCTCCAAATGCGTAACGTAAGCACCGATTGGGCTGGGACCAGAGGGACACTAACACTTTCAACAACTTCAGAGGGAGAAGAGAAACAGCTATTTTTGAGTAGCCAGCTAGTAGGGATACACTTTATTACCAGCATGCTCGCAGCCTATACAGTTGCTCGTTACTGTGGTATGAGCAATGAAGAGATCCAGCATGCCCTGGCAAATGTGCAACCACAGCCAGGAAGGCTAAAAAAATTACAGGGGCTGCTGGGTACACGTTTACTGGATGATACCCATAACGCGATTCCCGCCTCAACGATTGCAGGTCTCAACACCTTGAAACATTTGCCCGCCGGGCGGCGAATTGCGATTTTAGGGGACATGCTGGCCCTGGGCGAATATGAAAAGGAGGCCCATCGTCTCGTGGGATGGCAGGCGGCGCAGAGTGTTGACTATCTGATCACGCGTGGAGAGCGGGCGGCGCTCATTGCAGAAGCGGCACGTGCAGCGGGTCTGCCAGGTGAGCGAATCACTGTTACCTCAACACATGAAGACGCGGCACAGGGGGCTCTAGAGATTCTTAAACAGGGCGAAGCAACAGAGGGCGAGGCAGATAGTATTCTCCTGAAGGGCTCAGAAGAGATGCGTATGGAGCGGGTGACCGAGCGTTTGCTGGCGAAAACGGAGAGCGCGTCAGAGCAGCTAGTACGCCAGACACCGGGCTGGAAACAGATCGTCATGACGCGTCCGGAGAGACCAACATGGATTGAAGTTGATCTACGCGCCATTGCCAACAATACGCGGCGAATTAAAGATCTTATAGGGGAGCGAGTGCGTATACTGATTAGTCTTAAAGCTGATGCGTATGGGCATGGGGCCCTCAAAGTGGCCCGGACCGCGCTACACAATGGAGCCAGTATGCTTGGTGTAGCAACCGTCAGCGAGGCGACGCCTTTGCGAGAGGCAGGCATAGAGGCTTCAATTCTCGTATTTGGCTATGTGCCACTCTGGCAGATGCGTGAGGCGGTGCGGCAGAACATCACGGTTACGCTTTATAGCAGCGAGAGCGCCCATGCACTTTCGCGAGCGGCGCTGGCCCTGGGAAAAACCGTCAATGTACATTTGAAAATTGACACAGGCATGTCCCGGCTGGGAATACGCGCTGAGCAGAGTGAGGAGATACTGATGTTGGCCCATGAGCTCAGGGAGCTTCCGGGATTACACTTTGAGGGGGTATATACTCACTTCGCCGAGGCAGATTCGGCTGACCGGCGGTCTATACAAAGGCAATTAGCACGATTTCACACAATCTTGCAGATACTGGAGAGAGCGGGGCTACGGCCAGCAATCGTCCATGCGGCCAACAGCGCGGCAACCATCACAGAGCCAGCGGCACACTTCGACATGGTGCGGCCAGGCATAGCAATTTATGGGCTTGATCCCTCGGCAGAGATACACCTTCCGCCAGGTTTTCGGGCGGCCCTCTCCTTCAAAACCCAGGTCTCGCAGGTCAAACTGATTCCGGCTGGAGAAAAAATCAGCTATGGCGGAACGTATACTACCGAGCGGCCAACATGGATAGCAGTACTGCCAGTTGGGTATGCAGATGGTTTCCGGCGGGGACCGAAGAACTGGGGAAGTGTTCTGCTACACGGGCAAGAGGCCCCTTTGCTAGGGCGGGTCTGTATGGACCAATGCATGGTGGACGTCAGTGCTATTCCCCAGGTCAAAATGGGAGACGAGGTCGTCTTAATTGGACGGCAGGGGGAAGCCAGCCTGAGTGCGGAACGCGTAGCGGAACGTCTAGGAACTATCAACTATGAAGTTGTTTCAGAAATCCTGGCGCGTGTACCACGGGTAGATTGAGCGAGCAAGAGACATTCTCCAACCAGCAGCCTTAAGGTTCGTAAACACCAATGACACAACACGCTACCTACAATCCACATTCACGATCATCTTACAATAAAGAGGAAAGACGAGCCATGCAAGAAGGAACACTTGAGCCTGTGACAGAGACGAAGCATACAGCCACATCAGCGATCCTGATTGCCAATCCCACATCGGGCAGCTACGCCCAGAATGAACAACAGATCCAGGACACCCTGCGCTATCTGCGTTTGCATGGTTGGAATCCTGAACTTCGTCTGACCCAGAACGCTGGAGATGCAAAGCAGATGGCACGAGAGGCAGTCGAGCGGCAGATAAAAGTTGTCGTAGCGATAGGCGGAGATGGAACTATCAACGAAATCATCCAGGAGCTAGCAGGAAGCGAAACGGCCCTGGGAGTATTGCCAAGTGGTACAGTCAACGTGTGGGCACGCGAGGTAGGGATTCCGCTAGAGAACGAAGGGGCGAGAGAAGTTCTTGTACACGGTCAGACGCGTCGTATCGATCTGGGGCAGATCAATGAACGCTATTTTCTGCTCATGGTTGGAATAGGCATCGATGGAGAGATCATCCATGCCGTCGAAAAGAAATCGCTCAAGTGGTTGGGAGTTCTGGCCTATCTATTAATGGCTTCCTGGCTTGGTTTTGGCTATAAAGGCTTTCGCAGCTTCATCCAGATGGGAGGTCGCGTGATTCGCATCAACTCCCTCCAGATCGTCATTGGGAATACGCAACTTTATGGTGGAGCCATGAAATATACGTGGCTTGCCAAATGTGATGATGGGCTACTAGATATCTGTGTTATACGTAGACGAGGACGCCTGGATCGCCTACTCGTTCTCATAGATCTGCTCTTACACAGGCAAAAACGCAACCCGTGGATACGCTATGAAACCGGAAAAGAGATCAAAATCCGCACGCGCCAGGCAGTCGCTATTCAGATAGATGGTGACGCAATGGGATATACAAAGCCAGGATATCCATCGACAATCATCAGAGTTGCGCCAGGGGCATTGAAGGTTATCGTACCGCAGCAAGTGCCGCCAGAGCTCTTCATAGAGAAGAAGCAGGAGGACGAAAACGAACTAGAGAGATGGGATGAAGAAAGGGAGAATGGACAATGACGACAAAAACAGTCTTACAAGATCGGCAGAGAAACTTGCTGAAACAGGAGAGACAGATCGCCAACGAGCTCCAGAACTGTCTCGCAAACTTTGAAGGAGCCGACGTCCACACAGCCACGCTACGCCAGGTCACCGACTCGCTGGACGATCTCTTTCTGCTAGTAGTCGTGGGTGAGTTCAACGCCGGGAAATCGGCATGCATCAACGCACTGTTACATAATCCAGTATTGGAAGAGGGAGTTATTCCGACCACCCAGCAAGTCTCGATTGTGCGGTATGGTGAGATCAAAGAGCAGCAGCAGATCGAAGGGAACATCCTCGAAATCACCTATCCAGCCGACTTCTTGCGCGATATCAGCATTGTTGATACGCCGGGAGTCAATGCCGTCTTGAGAGAGCATGAGCGGCTGACCGAAGAGTTTGTGCCACGGAGCGACCTGATTCTCTTTATCACCTCCGTTGATCGACCCTTCACCCAGAGTGAGCGGCTCTTCATGGAGCGGGTACGGGCATGGGGAAAAAAAGTCGTCATCATCTTAAACAAAATCGATCTCCTGCGTAATGCGGAATCCCTGAACCAGGTTATCCGCTTTGTCAACGAAAACTGCAAAAACCTGCTGGGCTTTCAGCCCGAAGTCTTTCCAGTCTCAGCCCTCACCGCAGCACGTTCGCGAGAGGCCATTGGGCATGACGCAATTGGACTCTGGGAACAGAGCCGGATGGGCGGGCTCGAAAACTATCTCTTTCACACACTGGATGAGGCCGAGCGTATTCGGTTGAAGCTGCTCAGTCCTCTAGGGGTTATGCAAAGATTATTAACGCAGACAAAAGATTCGGTTCAGCAAAGGGCATCGTTGCTGGCCGAGGATGCTCGCACCGTAGAGACCATTGAAGAGCAACAGCGGCTGTATCGCGAAGATATGGAGAAGAACTTTACGCACCGCTTGAGCGAGATCGAGAACATCGTACTGGAGATGCGCAACAGAGGGAACCATTTCTTTGATGAAACAATCCGTCTGGGTAGAATCTTTGATCTGATACAAGGAGAGCGCATCCGCGAAGAGTTCGAGCGCGAGGTCATTAGCGGGAGCGATACGCGGATCGACCAGGCAGTGCAAGAACTTATCGACTGGCTAGTTGAGCATGAACATCGGCTCTGGCAGGACGTCATGGACTATCTTGACAGAAGACGGCAGAGCAGTCTTAGACGAGACGAAGTCATGGTTGGGGCAGTAACCCGCCAATTCGACTATAACCGCAGGACGCTCTTGCAATCAGTCGCCCGCACGGCCAACACGGTTATTAACACCTATGATCGAGAAGCAGAAGCAGCAGAGTTGTCGTTGGATATGCGCAATGCAGTTGCCCAGACGGCGCTGGCTGGCGCGGGTGGAATTGGTCTGGGAGCAATAATCATCGCTCTGGTGGGTACCGCTGCCGCCGATGTGACAGGCATCCTTGCGGGAACAGTACTACTTGGTCTGGGATTGTATATTATTCCGGCCCGCAGAAAACGAGCCAAGCAAGACTTTGATACCAAGATGGAAGAGCTCAGGCAGCAGCTACATACAGCACTGGAAGAACAATTCAACAAGGAGATGAATAATTCTCTGGGGCGGGTTCGCGATGCAATTGCGCCTTATACGCGCTTTGTACGCTCGGAACAGCAGAAGACTACTGGCATACAGGACCAGGTCAACCGTCTGGATGGATCACTCCTTGCACTCAAAAATGAGATAGAGAATGTTCGAGGGGCACCAACGCAGAGATCTGTATAAGCATTCCTGGCTCGTTTTCTACAGGCTGGAATACTCTATAATCCTGGACCAACACAGCTAACATAAGATGGATCACTCTCCTTTTACCTGACAGGTTTCTAGCAGGAGCGAAAAAAGGAGAGTGAAAAGCACCATTTATTCGCTGACTTACAAGCGACATTAAAGATTCAGTTATTGCTAATTATCTCACCTCGCTCCCTCGCCACTAGACTCGGATGTTCCTTCTTCGGCTGGTTCTTCTATTACACCCTCATCACTAGCTTCCACGATTCCCTCTTCCAGACGGCTATGATGGCGGCTGTAGAGAAAGTAGACAAGCAGGCCAAGCAGTAACCAGAGGACGAAACGAGCAAGAGTAATCAGCGGCAAACTTACAATAAGGACAATCGAGGCAATAATCGAGAGAATGGGAATGACAGGGACAAAGGGGACACGATAGCCACGACGCAGGTCAGGCTGGGTGCGTCTCAAGATTAAGACAGCAGCGGAGACTAAGACGAAGGCGGTCAGCGTACCGATATTGGTCAGTTCTGCCACTACGTCGATTGGAGTAAAACCGGCAACCAGGGCAACGAAGATGCCAACAATCAGGCTCGACACATAGGGTGTGCGAAAACGTGGATGGACGTGCGAGAAGACACGCGGCAGCAGACCATCACGAGCCATAGAGAAGAAGATGCGGCTCTGGCCAAAGAGCAAAACAATCAAGACTGTAGTCAGGCCACAGACCGCGCCAATTGAGATGATCGATCCCGCGACATTCAGTCCAATTAAAATGAGCGCATGTGAGACAGGTGAAGCTACATTCAGTTTTGTATAGGAGACCATGCCGGTTAGCACAACAGTTACCAGAATGTAAAGGACAGTACAGATCAGCAAGCTCAAAAAGATACCAATAGGAAGATCTCTTGAGGGATTGCGTGCCTCTTCTGCCGAGGTAGAGATCTGGTCAAAACCAATATAGGCAAAGAAGATAATACTCGCGCCACGAAAGATACCGCCAACGCCAAAGGGCAGGAACGGATTCCAGTTTGCCGGATTCACATGACCGACGCCGATAATCAGGAAAAACACAATTACCGCGAGTTTGATAATAACCATAATATTATTCACACGGGCACTTTCAGAGGTTCCCAGGATCAAAAGAGCGGTAACTGCAAGCACAATCAGCAGCGCAGGGAGATTGATAATGCCACCTGAAAAAGGGGATGCGGCCAGTGATTTAGGGATAGTGATACCTAAGCCGCTCTTGAACAGATCAACGATATAGCCGGACCAGCCAATACTCACCGCGGCGGCACCAACGGCGTATTCGAGAATAAGATCCCAGCCGATAATCCACGCGATGAGTTCGCCGAGTGTGGCATAGGAATAGGTATAGGCGCTGCCGGCAATAGGAACGGTGCTGGCGAATTCGGCGTAGCAGATAGCGGCCAGGCCGCTGACAATACCAGCGACAACAAAAGAGAAGATCAGGCCGGGACCGGCATATTTTGCGGCAGCAACACCAGTAAGCACAAAAATGCCAGTACCCACAATGGCACCGATGCCGAGCAAAGTAATACTGAACGCGGTCAAGGTTCGGTTAAGGCTATGTTCTTCCCGTTGTTTCATAATACGATCAATCGATTTGACGCGCCAGAGGCTAGACGACAGCTTGAGTGCCATTAGAAGCTCCTTTTCTCATATTTATTCCTGTCCAGAAGGTCGGTCATGCTGAGCAAACGACCAGATACGCGTCTACAGAAGATGCAAAGCATATATTCCAATACGCAACGAAAGGGAAAGAATGATACAGGGAATTATACAAGCATACGACGATTATTGGGCAATGAAGTATATTTAAGAGCTTTCTTTATGGATAAAGTATCCATTAGCGGAGGGCTGGATAAAGAGCAATTTCTGTAGCTTCAGGCCAGAGCACACGAAATTTATTGAGAATTGTTTGCATCGTTGCCCCAATAAATTCCAGATACTCAAATTGCTCAATAACTTGTACTAAAAGTTCGGCACGCATAATGATACGCTCACGAGCTGTTGCCGCCACACCTTTGTAATCCTGTTTCATAAGCTTATTCATTGGGAGGGTATGAAAAGCGTCAAGCATCCAGAACACACACGCTTCAATCACTGCCCGATAGAATGTAATATCATTGGCAGCTTCAGGGCAACCTTTTACAGAGTTCTGAACGATAAACCTCTTCCATCTGCAACGCAAGAGAAACAGGTAACCGATAGACACACCAGCAGGTAGGAAAAGGCACACGCCCATAGACGCCCTCTTTTAAAGCATGATCGAACCTGCCGCCTTCAAAATCCAGCAGATACAACTGCATTCGCATATAAGCAATTATCAGGACAAGCATCACTCTGCGGTTTCACAATCACGCTAGCAGGAACATGATCAGGGCCTTCCAAAATGCGACAGCGATAGACGCGGGCGCGATTGCTTCCACTATTATTCTGCGGCTCACCGAGACATATTGGAGACTCGAAATGATCGGAAAGCAGGCGGTTAGCAAGGATAAGTGTCTCTTCAGCAAAGAGTTGTTCAGTAGTATTCATCAATTCCTCCTAAGAAATTACAACAGGTAGAGTTAACAATGCATAGATACCAGCAAGGGTAGCCATGCAGCCGATAGCCAGGAAGTGGGGGAGGCCAACATCCTATGGTTAGAAGTCTAGTTCTCTCCCGGGGAATACGACTGTAGAAGCCGTTTTCACGCTGCATTAAGCCTTCTTTATCGCTTATAAGTTCGCGACGTAGAGAGGCGCTATCTTCGTGATGGCGCTGAAAAATCGCGTTTACCTCGGACTCTTTGTAGAGCACACCATACTCAAACTGATTTGCCAGCCATTTCAAGATCACAGAGCGCTTCTTGCGACTGGCAGGAATCTCTTTCAAGCGCGAGCCCTCAAAGAAGTCTTTGAGAACTTTGCGCTCCCAGGCATCACCTTCAACATCGACGACAAGCGAGGCAATTTTTTCTGGAGTGAGCAACTGCTTGTTCATTTTGTGCAGTGCTTCAGTATCCAGATGGTAATAATGCGTGTTGCCATCTGAGCGCATACCCACCAGGCCCAATTCTTTTAGGCGGGCAAGATGATGCGAGATAGTTGGTGCGCGAAGCTGAAGAGTGGCAGCGAGATCATCCACACTGCGTTCGCCGCTCGCAAGAATACCAAGCAGCTTTAAGCGATTTTCATCAGCCAGAACTTTAAAAAATTGAAGAAGCGTCTGAAATTCCTCCTGAGACATATTTTTACCTCCATCTAATTAGATATATATTTAATTAGATTTATACCTAATCTTATTAAAAAAGTCAAGAGCACTAACATAAGATCAGAGAAGCAGTGTGAATAGGAAAGGCTTAAGAAGATATCTGAAGAGAGGCAATAAATGGAACAAAAGGGCAAAGGCGTTCGTCCCCAAAGGGGAGAGCAGTTACTTCCCTTATTTGAGAGTCGTATCAATACATAGCAATATGTAGCTATTGATTTAAGGTACATGTATGGAGAACCCTGTGACAACACCGATACAGCAACCAGAAGAACATACGCTGGATATACCAGGAAAGACTCAACCATTCATACAAAATTCACCGCACAGACAGAAAGCAGTAGGACCAGGAAAAGAAGACGAGATTAGAGAGAAATGCACAAGCGTAAAGATAGAAAAAGAGAGCAATGAAAAATACGATTGGCGAGGTTGGCTGGACGCATTCAAGCAAGTCTGGCCGATTTACCTGGCAACACATATCGCATTTGTGATCCTGACGTACCTGGCAAGTTTATTTATCATCGGAAATTTTTCAACGGTGACGCTGGATATCGGGACGCTTATGAGCTCATGGGATCAATGGGATACAGGACATTTCAAGGCTATTGCGCTCCACGGTTACGATATCTACTGGCGCACAGCTTTTTTTCCACTCTATCCATTGCTACAACGAGGGCTCAATTACTTTATCCACAATGTCCTGGTGGCTGGACTGGTGATCTCTAATATCGTGACACTCCTCACTTTTATCGTACTCTATCGTCTGGTTGAGCAGGATTTTCAGAGGAATACAGCGCTACGGGCAGTCCTCTATCTGGCAGTATTTCCAACCTCCTTTTTTTTTATCAGCGGCCTACAACGAATCCCTGTTTATCTTGCTGACACTACTCAGTTTCTATTTTATGCGCCAGGGCCAGTGGTGGATAGCTGGTGCAGCAGGCTTTCTGGCAGCACTAACAAGATCCTCTGGCCTGTTGCTTCTGGTACCATTTCTGTATGAGTATCTACGACAGCAGAACTTTCGGTTTAAAGCTATCCATATTAATCTCGCAAGTATGCTACTCATTCCGACAGGGCTGGGCCTATTTATGTTGTATTGTGCCAGAAAATTTCATGATCCGCTGGCATTTTCCCATGCCCAGAGCGTCTGGCACCGAGAATTCCAGATGCCCTGGATGACATTTATTGATGCGTTCAACATTTTACAGCAGCACCAGATATTGAGCTTTGATAGTATTCACCTGATAATTGATGCAAGTGCCTGGATTTTTACCTTCTGCTTACTTATTCTGTGTTTAGTAGGTCCCTGGAAATTACCCAGGCATCTCTGGTCTTATGTATTCTATGGCTTCACCTTAAGTTTCTTTCTCATCATGTTTCCAGCAGTCAAGGTACCAGTCCAATCGCTCTCACGACTAGTGATCGAGATCTTTCCAGCCTTTATTCTGCTGGCAATTCTGGGAAAGAAACCAGGGGTCAATCTCTACTATCTTGCGATAGCTGGATCGATGGCCTGTTTTATGTTGCTGCAATTTTTAACAGGGCACTGGATTGTTTAGCCAGTTTCATTGAAAATTTTGAATACATAGATCATAAAACATACACATAGAAATCTTATCGGCAAAACCTAGAACTTCTGAAGGGCAAATAAGACTCGCTATTTACAATGGCGTGTTACGGGGCAAAGAGTCTAAAGAACCACCAACAACAACGACATGGCCGCTAGGAAGAGTAGAATCGAGAGCGGACGCCGCAATGATCTGGCCCATTTCTTCAGCAGTAGGCAGGACGCCAGAGGTACCAACACGTTGAGCAGCCAGGCCAGGGGCGGAGCGTTCAAGAAGTTTTGGCGTAATCGTACCCGTAATGAGGTCGCCAGTGACGACGATAAAGCGAATATTTTGGGCAACGAATTCGGGGAGACGAGCTCGCAAAGCCTGCTCTCCGGCGTACTTGGATTCGGCAACAGAGGTATAGTTAGGGAGTTGTGCGACCTGGCCGTAAAGATGCGCCCAGTGGCTGGTGACAAAAACGATGATCCCACCATGCGCCATCAATGGAAGTGCGCCATCAACCAGAAAAAGTTGAGCATCGCGATTGATATGCATAGGGTAGTCTGGATCGGCGGCAAGCAGCTCACGTTCCAGACCACCTGAAGCATTGAGGATGAGCAGATCGAGGCGGCCCTGGCTCCAGGCTGAGAGCGTTTCATAGAGTTGCGCCACCTGTGCCTGCTGAGTGATATCACAGGCCAGAAATTGGGCGCGTACATTATATTGTGTAGCGGCGGCGACCACTTCATTGGCGCGTGTATTTTTGTTGCGATAGGTAATAAAGACATCATACCCTTGTTTCGCCAAAGCGAGGGTAGTAGCAGCACCAATTCCACGAGAACCACCCGTAATAAGGGCAACAGGGCGAGAGATTTCCATAATACAATTTCCTCTAATTTTTTCGACAATAGGCATTGTGCTAAAAGCCTGACTGTTCAGTTCTCAAGCTATCTCCATCATAGTAGAGCAGGCTATTTTTCACAAGAGATAACGGCAGCAAATACTCAAGAGTAAACGGGGCCAATTGTTTCAGAACAGAAATGAAGAGTTCACACCGTTTCTGTATAGACTATTGCTGACATATTGCTCCTCTTAGCATATACTAGACGATGGTCAGGCTGATACCATTTTCAATTTGCAAGCGTGAGGAAAAGATAGTGCAAACACCTTCAGATGAAAAACAGAACAGCATGGATGACGAGAAGGAGACTGGACGCCTTGAGGCTTTTAGTGATGGGGTCTTCGCGGTAGCGATCACGCTGCTAGCTCTTAACGTAACAATCATAGAGGTCAACCCGCTTAGTAAGAGCCTACCATCAGATACGGATATCTGGACCTCGCTGCTCGTTCACTTACCTCAAATTTCAGCCTTTGTCGTTAGTTTTTTCACAATAGGAATCATGTGGTTAAATCACCATAAGATCTTCAAGCATATCAAACGGATTGATAACGGTCTTTTGTTGCTGAATATCTTACTCCTTATGATTATCGTGCTAATCCCTGTCCCAACCTCATTGCTGGCAAATTATCTCTTTGATACCACACAACATGCCGCAGCGATTATCTATAGTGTGACCTGTTTTTTGATGGCCTTCTGCTTCAATATCCTCTGGCGCTATGCCGCGCATAAGGGTAGGCTGATGGGAAAAGACGAGAACAAGCAAGAGATTGCGGCTATTAGCAGACAATATCTTTATGGGCCGACGCTTTACCTTATTCCTCTCGTGCTGGCTTTTATTAATACGCCGCTCAGTGCGCTTTTTCAATTTCTGCTGGCGCTCTTCTTCGCAATCCCAGGACGTTCTCTCCCATATAAGTCTAGACAGATTCAGAGCAAACCCGCGCGTGAAAAGCAGGCGGAAGATATAACGCTTGATAGAAGTTAGACGTTGATATAGAGAAAGGATCTAATTTGGCAGAGCAGACAGAATTCCAAAGTGGTCTATGAACTTCCAAATATGGAACAGGTCAGAATAGAGAAAGATCTTGTCTATAAGAAGCTCAATGAACAAGAGTTGCAATTAGATTGCTACTATCCAGTTGATATGCTGAGGGGGCAAAACTGCCTGCTGTCGTTTTTGTGCATGGTGAGCGCCAGCATGATACGCCGATGAATCTGAAGGATGGTGGGCAATTTACTAGCTGGGGTAAGCTAGCGGCGGCTTCTGGGATGATTGGTATTCCCTTTAATCATCGTCCCTCACAACAATATACACGCATTAGCGATCCGGCCAGTGATATTGCTGATTTGATTGAGTATGTACGCACAAAGATAGCGAGAGTGGATGGCGAACGGCTGTGTGTCTGGGTCTGCTCGGCTGGCGGCGCGAGTGGGCTGACGGTTGCAATGAGAGATACACCCTCCTATATTCGTTGCATTGTTTCGTATTATGCTTTTATGGATACATTAGTCTATCGCAATCAATTTCCCCCTGAAGCGCGTCTTGAAGAGCTTCAGAAATACTCACCGAAGAGTTATCTGAGCCAGAGACCAGAGGCGCTCGCACCTATGCTGATAGTACGTGCCGGGCTGGATGCGCGGGTGATATGTCTCGCTAGATGTCTTTGTGAGAGAGGCGCTGGAGCAGAATGTGGCGATTGAATTGCTCAATTATCCCCAGGGGCGGCATGCCTTTGATATTGTTGATGATACAGATGAGGCACGAGCCATTATCAAGAGGACACTGGCATTTATGCAAGAGCATCTCTTTGACGTTAAGGGAGAAACGCCTTGTTTATTATTCCTGAAGAGTTTGCGCATTTTATGATAGAGCTGTTTGGAGATGAAGGTCGTGGCTGGCTTAAGCGTTTGCCGACGATTCTTGCGGGTTGCGAGGAGCGATGGGATCTGACTATTGGTAAGCCGATGAAAAATCTGTCTTTCAATTATGTAGCACAGGCGGTGCTTGCGGACGGGACTGAGGTGATTGTAAAAACTGGTCTGACCAATGAGTTTCCAGCGCAGCCGGAGGTGCTTCGTCATTTTGCTGGACATGGGGCGGTGCGGCTCCTGGATTATGATGAGCAGGAGAGGGTAATGCTGATGGAATGTTTGAGACCAGGGAGATCGCTGCGGACGGTGCAGGACGACGAGGCGGCGATTGCGGCTGTAATAGGAGTGATGCGCAAGCTATGGCGTCCTCTACCGCAGAAGCAATGTACTTTTTCCTTTCCAACAGTTTCCGATTGGGGAAAGGGATTTGCACGTCTGCGCACGACGTATAAAGGGGGAACAGGGCCATTTCCGGTAGAGCTGTTTGAGAAGGCGGAGAAACTTTATGCAGAGCTTTGCGCTTCTATGGTTGAAGAGGTGCTGCTACATGGTGATCTGCACCAGGATAATATTCTTTCTGCCGAGCGGGAGCCGTGGTTGACGGTTGATCCCAAAGGGGTCATTGGCGAACCTGCGTATGAGACAGGGGCGATTTTGCATAATTTCTGGCCGGATATCCTTGCAGCTTCTCAGCCGAAGCAAGTTATGGCACGTCGTATAGATCAGTTTTGTGCAGAGTTGGGATTTGAGCGAGAACGTGTTTACGGCTGGGGATTCTCCCAGGCGGTGCTCTCTGCGGCATGGGGCCTTGAAGACATCGGGAAGGTAGCAGATGAAGGATGGTACTTTATTGAGCTTCTGGATGCGATCAAGGCATAATTTGGGTAGAGAGCGGAAGGCGTAATTCGGGCGAGGTGTCAGGTTGGTTTGGTGAGCAGGTGAATGGCGTGGCCGAGGGCATTTTCGGCGCTTTCCTGGATGATCTCGCTCAGGTTGGGATGGGCGAAGATGATTTCAGAGAGGTCAGTCAGGGTTGCACCCATTTCGATAGCGAGTGTAAGCTGGCCGATGAGGTCACCGGCGCGGGGTCCGACTATAGTAGCACCGAGAAGGACGTCGTTGGTGGCATCGGTAACGAGCAGGGCTACGCCGATATCGCTGCCCAGGGTGAGCGCACGTCCGTTGGCGGCAAGGGGGAAGCGGCCTGTTTTGAGGGTATAACCTGCGCGTTCGGCTTCTTCTGCGTTGAGGCCAACGGTTGCCAGTTCGGGCGTGGTATGGACAATGCGCGGAATAACCAGGGGAGCGAATTGGACACGTTGGCCGGAAATTACTTCGGCGGCCAGCTTGCCCTGCTTCATTGCCAGACTCGCCAGGGTGGGATAGTCCTGCTTGCCCGATAAGGTAGCACAATCGCCGATAGCATAGATGTTTGGTTGGGAGGTTTGGAGCATGGTATTAACCAGAATGCCACCCTGCTCATTGACCTGGACACCTGCATCGACGAGGTGCAGGCCAGAGGTGCGAGGAAGGACGCCGTGTGAGAGGAGAAGGGGGCGCTCAGCGATGGCAGAAGGGGCTTGTTTATTTATCACCTGGATACCCAGTTTGCGCAGGCCGGTCTGCACAAGACGAACGGCGGCAGGGTCAACGTCGGGCAAGAGTCGCTCGCCTGGAGTAGAGAGCGTGACCTTCACACCGAGACGGGCAAAGACAGTTGCCAGTTCCAGAGCGATGTAATCATGGCCGCTTATGGTAAGACTCGCCGGCAAAGTGGAGAGATGCAGGGCCTGTTCGGGCGAAAGGATCTGTTCCCCATCGTAGGGGAGATCAGGGAAAGAGACAGGTTCGGCTCCCGTAGCGATAATGCAATGAGAGAACTTAAAACGGTGTGAGCCATATTCGCCCTCGACGCGCACCTCCTCATGATTGATAAACCAGCCAGTACCTTTGACGATCTCAATATTGGGTCCTGAGAGGAGACGGCGTACACCGTCAGCAAGGCGATCAACCACGCTTTGCTTCCAGGTCTGCATAGTAGACCAATCAAAGGTCACACTCTCGGCATGAATACCGAATGTGGCGAGGTCATTCGGTTGGAGTTGCTGATAGCGTTCGGAAGCGGAGAGTAGGGCCTTTAAAGGAATACAACCTTTGTGGAGACAGGTTCCTCCGGCAGTTTCGGTCTCGATCAAAGTGACGTGATGGCCGAGCTGGGCGGCACGAATGGCGGCAACATAGCCAGCAGGACCAGCACCAAGAACTAAGATATCCACCGCAGTAGTAACATCACCAACAACCATGTTTTGACTCGCTTTCCAGACTAGACCAGATCCAGCAATAGCTGCTGTGGATGTTCAACGAGAGATTTGAAACGGGCTAGAAATCTGCCAGCTAAGGCTCCATCGATGACGCGATGATCAAAGGACAGAGCAAGCGGCATCATAGTACGTGGCACAATCGCGCCGTTGTGGATGACGGGCTGCTCCTGCAAGCGGCCAACCGCGAGGATCGCGACTTCGGGATGATTAATAATGGGAGTGCCTCTACCACCACCAAAACTGCCGATATTGTTGAGCGTAAAGGTACTACCAGTCAGTTCATTTATAGCTAGCGTGCGCTTTTGAGCGCCAGTCACAAGATGTTCTAGCTGAGTGGCTATATGCAGAATCGCAAGCTGATCGGCGTTGCGTAGAACGGGGACGAGGAGACCTTCGGGCGAATCGGTGGCGATACCGATGTGATAATAGTGCTTATAGATGATCTCGCGCCGTTCGTTGTCCAGGCTAGCGTTGAAGATCGGAAACTCCTTGAGCACAGGTAGGAGTAGTTTCACCAGCAGAGGCATATAGGTGAGACGGACACCACGCTGTTCTGCGAGCGGTTTGAGCTGTTGACGCAGAGCAGACGAGTTCGGTACCGTCCAATTCATCAAAAGCAGTGGCGTGAGGAATAGTGCGCCAGGAGAGTTCCATATGTTCAGCGATGCGGCGGCGAAGACCAGTGAGAGGCTGACGTTCCTCCGCTGGTTGCTCTACGACTATAGGACGTTTTGTTTCTAGATGGCCGTTTTGGGCAGGGGGTGGCGTCTGAGCCTGCAAAGGGGTGCCGTTTGAAGATGCTGGAGCCGGTTTCTGAGCGACAGATACTGGAGAAGGTGAAGAGACAGAGGCAGATGGTGGATTCTGCTTTTGCTGCTCGACATAGTGCTGAAGATCCTCCAGAGTGATACGTCCCGTAGGATGTGACGAAGGGATCTGGTTCAGGTCGATAGCTAGCTCAAAGGCGCGTTTACGGACGGCGGGGGCGGCAAGCACGCGGCGGCTAGTCTGGGCTCTCGACATCTTCTTTAGTAGCAGCAGGAACTGGGATTGGATCGTCGATGCCTGGATCTGTCTGCTTGTCGTCCTGGACAGGAGTTTGAGCTGGGCTGTCGAAAGAGACGAGGAGTTCGCCGAGCTTTGCCACGGTTCCCTCTTTGACATGAATAGTGCTCACACGTCCGGCGGTAGGGGCAGGGATTTCGACTACAGCCTTATCTGTTTCTACTTCAAGCATAGGCTGATCGAGCTTTACAGTATCGCCTGGTTGAATGAGCCAGCGGCGGATTTCGGCCTCCTGCATCCCCTCTCCCAGGTCTGGTAGTTTGAATTCTTGCATAAGAACACTCACTCCACTTTCTAGAAGCACTTCGCGATGAATAAACAAAAAGAGAGAGTCATCATCAAGAGAGAATACGTACAGCTCCTGAAATAATTTGCCAGCGCTCATCCTGAAACAGCCATACCCGCAGATAGCGGCAGAAAGCTTCAACAGGTTTTCCCTGTAATTGCACCTTTACGTATGTTTTTACTGCAACGACTGCGCTCTCCCCATGTAACTGCATGACTGGTTCTTCGACAAATTCCACCGCTGTCTGAACAACAGCGCCAGACGCATGGCTTTCGATATCATCGCGTTTTCCCTGTACATTTCCCTCGACATCAATAAACACCAGATCATCATGTATCAAGCGTTCCAGGGCCTGTATATCATTCTTTACCATTGCCTGTTGAAGCTGCCGCTCGACATCGCGAATTTCGTCAAGAGAATGACTCATATCTCACACCTTTCCTCTAGATCAACTATGCTCCTGCCGAGCTTTTGCAAGTACGGATAAGACAAAATCGGTTTTTCCGTTAGTATAGCTGGCGCGATCACTGCCGAACTGATTTGCGAGAGATTTTTTGAGCTGGAGATAGTCTCTAGCAATATCAGGGTGCAGGCGCAAGTAGTCTCTAAAGAGCAACATTTCTTCGGCATTCGCACGTCCCCGCTCGTCCGAGAAATCGACCAGGTGCAGGTGGTGAGTGCGCTCGAATCCTGAGATGGACATAGCAGGTTTGCGAAAGAAGTGGCGACCAGGAATACCAGCCTCACCTCGATACTCGTAGGCTAGCTGCTCCAGAAGCGGCACGCAGGCTGAAATCGGCGTGTGGTCGCGCACAATTATAAGCAGATCGAGCACTGGCTTAGCACCAAGATCTGGAATGGAAGTACTGCCGACATGCTCAACTGCTCTCAAGTACTCGCCCATAACCGCCTGGATGCTCGCTTTTTCTGCCTCAAATTGGGCAGGCCACGTCGGATCATATTCAGAGATCTTCAGAACGGAGGACATAAACCGTTATTCTTCCTTTCTATAGAATTTGACCACTAGCCTGACCGCCTTACAAGATGATTCATGCCAGACGAGAGGGAAATCAGCGAGCCGGAGACGGCCCTCTGTGAGCCATTTCCTGTAAGGAGCGGCTAGCCGCTCTGCCCTACGGGATTCTTGTAGTAGCCAATTTCCTGTAAAGGAGACGGGCTAGCCGCTCTGCCCTACGGGATTTCGTAGTGCATTCCTGTAAAGGAGACGGGCTAGCCGCTCTGCCCTACGGGATTCTCGTATCCTGCAATATGAAAATAGGCTGCACACTACGGCTCCATGACGCGCTTGAGCGCAGCGAGGACGCGTGCAGGCGTAGGGACATAATAATCCTCCTGGGCAGGGACGGGAAAGGGCGTATCATAACCGGTGACACGCTCGACTGGCTTCAGAAGAGAGTAGAGGCAATGCTCGTTGATGATGGCGGAGATCTCGGCTCCGACACCACCAGCACGCGGGGCCTCGTGTACAATAACGGCCCGGCCTGTCTTCTCAACGGAAGAGATAATGCAGGATTCGTCGAGGGGCCAGACGGTACGCAAGTCGATGACCTCGACACTGATACCCTGCTCTTGCTGGGCCTGACTGGCGGCTTCAACTACCACCGGAATCATAGCTCCATAGGCAAAGACACTAACGTCGCTGCCGGGCTGGATAATATTGGCCTCACCTAGAGGAAGCGTGTAGTAGTCTGCGGGCGTCTCCTGGCGAAAAGAGCGGTAGAGCTTGATATTCTCTAGAAAGAGGACCGGGTCCGGATCGGCTATCGCGGCGGCGAGCAGGCCTTTTGCATCGTAAGGGTTGGAAGGAATCACCACTTTGAGGCCAGGAGTCTGCATAAAGACGCCCTCCAGGCTATCTGAGTGGAGGTCGGGTGTGCGGACACCACCGCCGTAGGGGGCGCGTACCACCAGGGGACAACCGAGGACGCCCGCGCTACGCGTACGCATCCGAGCGGCCTGTGTCACCAATTGATTCATACAGACGTAGAGAAAACCACCGAACTGAATTTCAGCAACCGGGCGAAGGCCATAGACAGCCATGCCTACCGAGGTACCAATAATCGCGGATTCTGCAAGAGGCGTATCAAAGACGCGCTTTGCGCCAAAGCGCTGTTGCAGATTCTCGGTAACGCGGAAAACGCCGCCGTTCATACCAATATCCTGGCCACAAACAACCACACGTTCGTCACGCTCCATCTCCAAAGCAAGCGCCTGATTTAAGGCCTGTATCATTGTCAACTGCATCGAAACATCTCTCCTACTCTAGCCAATGCGACTGAATACATCCTGCTAACTACTTATAGCGCAACATCTCTGCCCGCTGAGCTTGCAGGCGAGGAGAGGGATGAAGCTGCGCGGTCTCAAAAAAGGCATCAGGGGCGGGAGCAGGGAGAGCTTCGGCGACATTGACAGCCTCATTTATTTCAGCTTCAACCTCGGTCTGCAACTGGTAGTCCAGGGCCTCATCCAGAAATTGGTGATTGATAAGGAAGCGGCGAAAACGAACAAGAGGATCTTTCGCACGCCAGCGCTCGACCTCGGCGGCATCGCGATAACGGGTAGGATCATCGGCAGTAGTGTGAGCACCGAGGCGGTAGGTGAGGGCTTCAATGAGCATAGGGCCATGACCAGCACGGGCACGCTCAACGGCCTGCTGCATCACATCGTATACCGCCAGGATATCATTGCCATCGACGAGGGCAGAGGGGACACCAAAGCCAGCACCACGGGAGGCCAGCGTCACGGCGGCACTTTGCCGTTCACGGGGCACACTGATAGCCCAACCGTTATTTTGAACAACCAGGACAGCCGGAGCCTGAAAGACGCCAGCGAAGTTCAGCGCCTCATTAAAATCGCCCTCAGAGGTCGCACCATCCCCACAGACACCGACAGAGACCACGGGGTCTCCGGCAATCTTCGCCGCCATCGCCAGACCAACCGCATGAAGCATCTGAGTGCCGATCACAATCTGAATAGGGAGGCAATGGGCCTCAACGGGATAGGTCGGGGCGAAGCCGCGAAAGCTATAGACAAGCGTACTTAGAGGAATACCCTTAACGAGCAGAGAGGCAATTTCCCGATAGGAGGTCGCCAGCCAGTCTTGCGGTTGTAGGGGAGCGGCCAGGCCAACGGCAGTCGCCTCCTGACCAAGCAAGGGACCAAAGGTAGTGGCGCGGCCCTGGCGCTGTAAAGCAATAATCTTATGAGAAAAGGTGCGAGCCTGATGCATAGCACGATAGAACTGTAGGAGACGCTCAGCAGAAAGGTCGGGGAGAGTTCCTACAACATTCCCGTCAGGATCAAGAATCTGGTAGGCAGGAGTGCCAAAATCGACTTGCTGAATTGTCATACTATACCTCCTCCATTGAGGCTATTGCTCTTCTCCACAGAAGATCAACGATGCCAAACTTTACGTCTTAGTATATACCAATTTATACACAAGCAAGCAAGGCAAAATTGAGTTTTTAGAGAGAAGAGGCCAATAGTTTGTCTGATGTGGTGAGTAAAGCCCTTTCTCCAATCAGTATACGATACCACAGAGGAAAACAGGGTTGAGTAACAAGAAACTATACATATCATACAAACACTACATTCTTCTCTCTAAAAAAACTGTCGCGTGATAAAAACTATACACTGCATACAGCCCCCTACATAAGCCGCCTGTGGAGCTGATTTAACGCTACACTATCTTCTAAGCAGACGCTACATTGTGCTAGCGAGTATACACAAAAGTATTTTGAACATTAATGCTACGATGAAAAGAATGGCCGCCTTTGTGTTCAAGGGAGAGGAAAACAAAGGGTCCCTATAAAGGATATCGGCAGAATGAGCAATTGCTTGAGAGGCTCCAGCACAGTTTTTTACCTTTTCGGAAAAGATTGTATCCAATCAGAGATCGCTTGCAAGATTGGCAACTTCGGGCGAGAGCGTAGTCAGTGAGCAGGAGACGGCCAAGCCGATCTGCCCTACGAGGTGATCGTAGGACAACATCTTATAAGTAGGTGCGATTACTACCATCCTTTGTAGAAGGGCCTACAAAGGATGGTGTTAACCGGGAATAGGAGGCGGTTGAACCGCCTGCCCTACGAGATGGTAGATGTAGGGGTGGTGGTGAAGAGCCAGGGGGCCTCACGTTTGCGGCGCTCTTCGTAGGCGGCGATTTCATCGCCGTGCGAGAGGGTCCAGCCGACGTTGTCCAGGCCTTTGAGCAAGGATTCTTTACGGAACACATCGATATCAAAATGCAGGACGCGACCAGAAGGGGTCGTCACCGTCTGAGCGGCGAGATCGATAGAGAGCTGATAGCCCTCGTGAGCCTCAGTCTCGGCCATAAGTTCCTGGACGGTTGCTTCAGCAAGAGTGATCGGTAAAATACTGTTATTGAAACAATTATTGTAGAAGATGTCGGCAAAGCTGGGCGCAATCAGGCAACGGATGCCATATTCGCGAATGGACCAGGGGGCATGTTCGCGGGAAGAGCCGCAGCCAAAGTTGTCGCCTGCCAACAAGATACTCGCGCCCTGATAGCGAGGCTGATTAAAGACGAAATCAGGATTAGGAGTTGTGCCATCATTGAGAAAGCGCCAGTTGGCAAAGAGGGCGGCAGCAAATCCTGTCCGTTTGATCGTCTTCAAAAAGCGAGCCGGCGTAATTTCATCGGTATTAACATTGGTGCGATCTAATGGAACGACCAGGCCAGTATAAGTAATAAATGGTTCCACAGTTTTTCTTCTCCTCGGACAGGGGCGAGCCCTGTCCCTACGGTATTCATTAGAGCCCTGTCCCTACGGTATTCATTAGAGATCGCGAATATCGACGAAGTGGCCCGCGATTGCAGTGGCGGCAGCCATAGCGGGGCTGACCAGATGGGTGCGACCACCGCGGCCCTGGCGGCCCTCAAAATTGCGGTTGCTCGTTGAGGCACAGCGCTCACCTTCGGAGAGGCGGTCACCGTTCATCGCAATACACATGCTGCATCCAGCTTCGCGCCACTCGAAGCCGGCCTCGCGGAAGATATCGGCCAGGCCCTCTTCTTCGGCCATACGGCGAACGCCCATCGAACCGGGGACCACCAGTGCTCGTACAGTTGGTGCGACATGTTTGCCCTTGACATACCGGGCAGCACTGCGCAGATCTTCCAGGCGAGAATTGGTGCAGGAGCCAATAAAGACCGTATCCACCGGAATCTCGCTGATCTTCTGGCCAGGATTAAGACCCATATACTTCAGGGCACGCTCGTAGCTCTGGCGTTTGAGAGGATCACTTTCCTGAGCGGGATCGGGAACCTGGGCATCGACATTGGCAACCATACCAGGATTTGTGCCCCAGGTCACCTGAGGTCCCAGACCTGCGACATTAATCTCATACGTGGCATCAAATTGAGCCTCAGGGTCGCTGGCAAGTTGTTTCCAGGAAGCGACAGCCTGATCGAAGAGTTCGCCTTTGGGCGCGAAGAGGCGGCCCTTGATATAGGAAAAAGTAGTTTCATCGGGAGCAATCATACCAGCGCGAGCTCCGGCCTCAATCGCCATATTACAGAGAGTCATACGGCCTTCCATAGAGAGATTGCGCACCGTCGAACCGCTGAACTCGATCACATGGCCAGTACCGACGCCAGTACCAAGCTGACCAATAGTATAGAGCGCAACATCTTTCGCCGTCACACCGGGAGCCAGCGTCCCCTCAATGCGAATATTCATCGTTTTTGGCTTCTTCTGAAGCAGGCACTGAGTGGCCAGAACGTGCTCAACCTCGCTCGTACCGATACCAATGGCAAAAACGCCAAGCGCACCGTGGGTAGAAGTATGGGAATCGCCGCAGACCAGCGTCATGCCAGGAAGAGTCAGGCCAAGCTCCGGTCCAATAATATGGACAATACCCTGGTGAGAATCTTTCATATCGAAGAGCGTCACAGCGAAATCGCGCGCATTCTGCTCCATAGTGGTAATGCAGAGAGAGCTCTCCTGGTCTACCACATCAAGCATACGGCGGCCATTGACAGTAGGCACATTATGATCGAGGACAGCAACCGTAGCATCGGGGCGATGAACAGAGCGGCCTGAGGTACGTAGACCAGCAAAGGCCTGAGGCGAGGTTGCCTCGTGTACCAGATGGCGATCAATATAGAGCACCGTCGATTCACCTGGAATATCGCGCACTACATGGGCATCCCAAATTTTTTCAAACATCGTTTTTGGCATAGTTACCATAACTCCTGAATTCAAATTCGCTACATATGTTGAGGACGATTTCCCCTTATTATACTGCAAGGAGGAAGACCCGTAACCAGGATTTTCTGGATATGAGACCATAGACACTCTGTACATAGAAAGAAAAAGAAAAACGTTCAAAGCAGCAGATAAAAATTTATGGATTTTTTACGCTTAAAGCATCGACAAGCTAGCATTAATTGTTTTACAATAAAAGCTATATTCTAGCATATGCTACCTACTCTACCTAAAATACGGCCTAGCGGGTCTTTTATGATACTATCAATAAAAACGTCTTTTTAGTGTCGTAAAAGATAAAATTATGATGAAGAGAAGACAGAACTTTCTCTCTCTCTCCAGATCATAATAGCGACATTTATCTATTTTCATTTACCCTGATACTCCTACTATTTATTCTGAAAGAAAAAATCTTCTTATGAAAGTGAATTTTTAATGAACACAAAGGAACAACTTCCTCTGCTATTTTCACGCGTAGCACTTAGATCGCATCACTATCTACCGCGCGTGTTACCACCACTATTTAGCTCGGTAGATATGACTTCACTTTTGCTTTTGAATGTATTCTGGGTCACCAATATTACGCCAATAGTTGCGGGGGGAACAGCGAGTTTTACCTATTGGATTATAGGTGGATTATTTTTTTTCATTCCTTGCAGCATCGTTTTAGCGCAGCTCCAGGTATTACTGCCCTATGAGGGGGGAATTTACATCTGGACGTATTACGCATTTGGCGCAGCCTGGAGTTTTTTGTTTCGATTTGTGCGTGGCTGCCTGGCATCCTTTCGATGATTACAGCGACAGTAGCAGTCGTATCTGGCTTGCAGGCCTTGAACGCCTCATGGTTGGTAGCACCCTGGCAACAAGGTCTCGCCATTGTCCTAATTTTGTGTTTATGCGGATGGCTTTCCTGCCAGCGCACGCGTGTTGTACAAAACGTGCTCAACGTAGCAGTTGGCCTGATGCTGGCTGCGACAGTATTTGTTATCATCGCTTCAGTGGTCTGGTTAACGTCTGGACACGCCTCAGTCACAAACTTTGGAGATGTTTCCAGTTACCGTGTGATTACCAGCGGGCCGCAATCGAATCTCGCGTTACTTGGCAGTGTCATTCTGGCGCTAATGGGTTCGGACATGCCACTCACACTGGGGGGAGAAGTGAGGTCACCCAAAGTGAGAACACGGCATCTCACATGGGGAACGATACTGACATTGGGGGGATATTTAATCTGGACAGGAGCGTTGCTGCTCATCCAGGGAGTCAAAGGGGCCAACAGCACCATCAACCCATTACAACTATTGATAGTGACAATGGACATGGTATTCCATACGAAAGCCCCTGGGAGTATCACCGCGATCATCCTCCTCTTCTACTTCGCCATGATTCCCGTAGCGCTCAACATATGCTTTGCGAGACTACTCGTCACCGCCTCGGCAGATTATCGTATTTCAATGCGTTTTGCCCAGCTCAACCAGCATCGCGTTCCAGTAAGGGCGCTGGTAGTGCAGATCGGGGTAGCAATCTTTTTCACCTTGCTTATCTATTTCGTAGTACCACTCTTTGGAAACGCCGTCAACTTGAATAGTGAAGCCTATAACGTCATAGGAGCCAGTCTACTTCTAGTATGGGCAATCTCTTTCTTTTTCCCCTTTCTAGATGTAGCAATGTTATATCTACACAATCAAAAAGCCTTTCTCGCCAAACTCATTGTGCCTCCCTCCATCATCTTTCTCTGTGTATTCACCGGAATTTTCTTATGCGCACTTACCATCATTACAACCCTGCTCAATTCCTTTATCCCCTCATTGATACCCAACGGAACCTGGATCTGGCTCATTGGAGCCATAGCATTAATTTGTCTGATTATTTGTGGTGCCGCCGCAATGCTAACCAGCAGCGAAGCGGGATTTGAAGCAATAGAAGAAGCGACCACAGAGGAAAAACGAGAGGAAGTCTTTTATGAAGAGCGCATATATTAACTTCTCACGTGCAACGCAAGCTCAGCTAGCGGAGATCGTAGATCTCTGGCGGAGACAAGATCTGCGCCACTATGAACTCGACGGCTTACTACGCATGCCACGTTCATCTGAGCAGATAAGAGAGTTTGTGCAGAACCAGATTCACAATGGACAAAGATCATTTGTAGCCCTGGATGGTCAGCAGCGCATTCAAGCATATGTAGTACCAGCGATATGGGAACTCTCAGAGACCAGCGTCTTACATGCCTTTTTGACGCCGCGCAATGGTATTACAGAAGCGCTGGTCTTACCTGATCCTGAAAAAGCGGGGACAGCAGAAGTAGTACGTAGCCTGTTGAATTTCCTCTCTGGCTGGTGGGATGAACAAAAAACCACAGGTGAACTTTTCCGTTGGCCCAGCAGCGAACGCTGGCTTGAGCCATTTCTCAAAGAACAAAAGTTTCTGCTGGACAGTTATTGTGCAATTCGATCTATAACGCCTTTTGAGCAGAGCAGGCAACATACAGCAGAGATCATAATTCGGCAGGCCCAACCAGACGATGAGGAGGCGCTCCTGGAGCTTTTTTACTCAGAGATGGCCATTCACGCAGAGACCGTGGTCAGTGCGCGAATCAGCGAAGTCGCATTACAGGGATTCCGGAGCAAGTTGCACCGGCTCTGGCGGAAAAAGAAGAGGAGCAGATCTTCATCCTTGTAGCTGAACATGCGACAAGGGGAGTTGTGGGGATGGCAGAGAATGTCCTAATTTCAGTAGCAGCAGAAGAGGCTCCTGGTTTCACAGCGCCAGGTCTTTATGGTTGCCTGGATAATGTGAGTGTGAGACCAGAAGTTCAGGGGCAGGGGATAGGGAGACAGCTCGTCGATACAGCGTGCAATACGTTTCTTCAGAAGCATCCTCACCTCAGTGAGGCAATCTTATGGTACAACCCAGACAATCCCACCGCCGGGCGCTTCTGGCCGCGTCTTGGCTTTCATGATATTTGGACAACGTATCAGCGTATCCATCCCGTTGAATCCTAGCCAGGCCATTGACCCCATACTTTTGTTTGTAGGAGAGCCGAGATACAACGAGAATGGGGTCGGCGGGGAGCGAAGGTAGCCGACAATCTAATAAGTGGAGATTGACAAAGCGCAGGCAGGAAGCGGGAAAGGATTTTTTCACAGGGAAAGGAGGTATTCTGCACATCGGCTACACAAGAGCCTCTATCATCGTCATTACTGCACGGAAGGAACAGTATTCATGGCAATGTCTGAAGAAATCAGCCCACAACAGCCACTCGAATCGCATGAGGAAGCGGGGGTAGCAGGACTACAAAAAAACGCCCTAGGCCTCCCTGGAGTCCTGGCCCTGGGGATAGGAGCGATTGCGCCTGCCGCCTCCATCGCATTTAACATTCCGGTCATGGCCTCGCAAGCGGGAGCCGCGACCCCACTTGTCTACCTGCTCGCGATGGTCAGCGTCCTCTTACTGGCTGTTTCCATACTCTATTTTGCGCGAAACATCTCTTCAGCGGGAGGATTTACCGAATGGATTCGTGTGGCGATAGGCGGCAAGACAGCATTAGTTATCGGGTGGTTAATAATCGGAGCCTATGCACTTTTTGAAGCGGCATTACAGGCGACAGTAGGTGGCTCCCTGGACATCAACCTTTCCACATTAGGATTTCATCTGCCTGGGGGTTGGATCACCTATGCCTTAATACTCAGTCTGGTAGTTGGAGTACTGGGATACCTCAACATCAAAACCTCCATTCCGGTGCTGGCATTTTTCTCCATATTAGAAGTAGTAGGTTTTCTTGTACTGGACGTGGCAATTCTGTTAAAAGGCGGAGCCGCAGGACATGATATAGTCCATACATTCACGCCAGCAGGAGCCACATTAAAAAACCTGGCCCCTGGAGGTCTACTAGGGATTGGTCTGGCGATGGCGCTGGGAATTCTTTCTTTTGAAGGATTTGAGACCGTCCTGGCATTAGGAGAGGAGACGAGACGACCAAAGAGAACAATTCCGATAGCAATTCTAGGATTAATTCTCCTCCTGGCTATCATCTATATCCTGACCAGTTATTCAGTGACCATAGGCGTCGGCTGGCTACACGCGCAAGATGTGCTAGGAAACGCAGCCAACGCGCCTCAGCAGTATATCGACCTTGCCAATAAATTCGTCGGAGTATGGTTAGGAATTGGCCTGGTCATCCTGGTTACAAGCAGTAACTTTGCGAGTGCCCTGGCGATGCACAACGCCATGACACGGTATCTTTTTGATTTAGGTCGTCAGGACGTATTGCCGAATGCACGAGGAGTTTCAGGACGCATCTTTGGGCGCGTGCATCCACGGTGGCATAGTCCGTATATCGCCTCAATCACACAGACCGTATTCACCCTCATCGTCATTCTATTGCTGAGCCTGATTATCCAGCACACAAACAAAGATGGAAGCATGAGCTACGCAGTAGGGATCGCAGATGGGAAAGTATTTCAGCAGACAAGTGGAGTAGTTTCATTTGGCTGGTTAGCCGGCATCGTCACCATGTGTTTTATCATCGTCTATATTGCAACCAACGTAGCTGCGCCATTTTTTGCACGGAGACGCAATGAGTTGCATGGACCGGTTCGCATCCTGGCCCATGTCGTTGCGCCGCTGCTCAGTAGTCTGTTGTTATTATTGCCATTAGCCTCATATGTCGGACCACTCTTGCCAGGCGTAGGAGGATTCTTCACCAATCTAGGCTTTGCCCCACTCACATTTCCATCGACGATTCTCCCGCTGTTTGTCATCGTATGGATACTGATTGGAGTTGCCTATGCGTTCTATCTGGGGCGCAAGTCTCCTGAGCGCCTGGAGCAATTTGGGAAGGCATTAGAGCAGTAAAGTAGCACGAATTGAAAGAGGAGGCAGTACCCGTTATTGAGATGGGTATTGTCTCCTCTCCGTCTTTCTGCATACTCAACCCATCCTGTGAAAGCTGGAGACGGGCTAGCCGCTCTGCCCTACGGGGTTGTCGAGGTGGTAGTCGCTAGCGAGTTGGAAACGGGCTAGCCGCTCTGCCCTACGGGGTTGTCGAGGTGGTAGTCGCTAGCGAGCTGGAGACGGGCTAGCCGCTCTGCCCTACGGGGTTGTCGAGGTGGTAGTCGCTAGCGAGCTGGAGACGGGCTAGCCGCTCTGCCCTACGAGGTTGTCGAGGTAGCAACCTCAGCGATATAGCGCATATCAAGTTCCTCCAGGGCGCGTTTTTTAGAGAGGATAAGTTTTGCCATCGTAAAAGCTTGATTCAATTGTTCCTGCTCCAGTTGATAGCCCAATTCGCGCATCTGGGCATCCAGGGCGGCGCGTCCGGAGAGTTTGCCCATATACATACGGCGGTCAGAGGCGGTCAGGCCCACGGATTCAGGAGTCATAATCTCGTAAGTACGGGCATCTTTCAGCACGCCATCCTGATGAATGCCGCCGCCATGAGCGAAGGCATTTTGGCCGACGATACTCTTCGTCCACTGCACCTGCATACCGGATAAGCGTGCGACCAGGCGGCTAGTCTCGGCGATTCTCGTTGTATCGACCTGGACATCCAGACCGAGGTCAGCACGGCGCGTACGGATAGCCATAGCGACCTCCTCAGTAGCGGCATTGCCAGCACGTTCACCGAGGCCATTGATACAGGTATCGACGCGTTCAGCGCCATTGCGCAGGCCTTCCAGAGCATTCGCAACGGCCATACCCAGATCATCATGACAGTGGACGGAGAGGCGCAGAGAGGGGAACGTCGCTTTCACATTGGCAACAAGCTGGCCGAACTCCCAGGGCAGAGCGAAACCAACCGTATCGCAGAGCGTCACAAAACGCACCCCCTCATTGATAAGGGCCTCGCAGATCTCCAAAATGAAATCATACTCAGTACGCGTAGTATCTTCGAGGGCAAAATCGACATTTTCAGTATACCGGCGTGCGTGAGCGACAGCAGTGCGAGCCAGTTCGCGTACCTCTGCGCGGCTCTTATTCAATTTAAGCTGACGATGGAGAGGAGAGACGCTAATAAAAGGCTGGATTACCGGGCGGGCAGCGATTTTAACCGCCTCCCAGGCGCAATCGATATCACCCTGTTGAGAGCGTGCAATAGCGCAGACCTCAGAGGTCTCGATATGAGAGGCAATGAGTTGCACCGCCTCGAACTCGCCTGGTGAGGAGACAGGAAAGCCGCAATCCAGAGTATCAAACCCCATTGCAGCCAGAGATTGAGCAATCGCTAATTTTTCAGCGGGGAAATAATTGACGCCAGGCGTCTGCTCGCCATCGCGGAGGGTTGTTTCGTAAAATTTGACAACACGAGCTTGTTCAATAGACATGTAAGCCACTCTCCTTTGTTACGTTTTTGGTGACATATCATGGAACCCCTACGAGCCCAATGGGCAGGGGTAAACCCCAGGCGGGGATAAACCCCAGGCGGGGGTAAACCCCAGGGCGGGGGTAAACCCCGCCCCTACGGGGAGCCAGCTATAGGGATAGGCAGGATCGTCGATCTGCTGGGCGATGCTGGTGAATTGTAGCGGGTAGAAGGTATCAACCATGACGGCCAGTTCTTCAGTGCGTTCGGCACCCAGGCTTTTCTCGACGGTGCCGGGCTGAGGGCCGTGCGGGATGCCGCGAGGATGCAAGGTGAGAGAGGCCTGTTCAATACCTCGGCGGCTACCAAAGTTGCCATTGACATAATAGATCAGCTCTTCGCTATCGATATTACTATGATTGTAGGGAACAGGAATCGAGAGCGGATGATAATCGAGCTTGCGGGGAACAAAAGAGCAGACCACAAAGTTCGGCCCCTGAAAGGTCTGATGGACCGGGGGAGGTTGGTGAACACGGCCAGTAATCGGCTCAAAATCGGCGATATTGAGAATCCAGGGATATTCATAGCCATCCCAACCAATGACATTGCAAGGATGAAAATCGTACCAATAGCTCGTAATCAGCGGGCCAACCTTCACACGAACCTCGAATTCGCCCGGCTCGGTATGCACAAGCAATTCTTGAGGGCGGCGAATATCACGCTCATAATAGGGAGAATGCTCTAAGAGCTGGCCGAATTTGTTGAGATAACGATGAGGCGGCTCGATACTACCTCTGGCCTCTATCACCAAAAAGATAGATTCTTGATTGCTATCCTGTCGAAAGCGAAACGTCGTACCACGAGGAATAACCAGATAGTCGCCTTCATGATAGGGAAGAAGGCCAAAGACACTTTCCAGCACGCCCTGGCCGGAGTGAACAAAGTAGAGGAGATCGGAATCGCCATCGCGGTAGAAATAGGACATCTGCTCACGAGGTTTTGTCAGCGAAATCTGGACATCTTTATTGAAAAGCAAGACCTGGCGACCTAGAACAGCATCCCCTCCAGGCGAAAGCTGTGCAGATTTTAGATGATGGTGGCGCTGGATTCCTTCGTCCCAGACAGAATAGGAAGACGAGCGCGAGGCAAATTTTTCGATGCGCTTCACCTGAGTTGGGGGATAGTGATAGTAGAGGAGAGAGTAGTTGCCCGAAAAACCTTCGGTCCCAAAGACCTCCTCAGAATAAAGCGAGCCATCGGCTTTACGAAACTGGGTATGGCGTTTTTGTGGTACCTCACCCAGACGATGATAAGCGGGCATGTGCGTACCTCCCTGGACGCTTGTGGAACACAAATGTTCCTGGTAAACGAAAGAAAAAAGCTAGACAATAGCGTTGCGTAAGAAGCCAAGACCATCTATGGCAAGCTCGACAACATCGCCGCGCTGGAGCCAGGGCTGAACCTGTGTACCAAGCTCAAGAATACAGCCGGTACCGACTGTACCGGAGCCAATAACATCTCCAATGCGCAGGCGAGCATTACGAGAGGCATAAGCGATCATCTGCGGAAAACTATAATAGATATCCTTGAAGTTGCCTCGTGAGACCTCTTTGCCATTCACACGCGCCAGCATCGTCAGATCATAGCGCTCACTGGCCCCGGTGCCAGAACGCAGTGAACCAAGCTCATCAGGAGTCACCAGAAAAGGGCCAAGCGAAGTTGCAAAATCCTTACCTTTGCCGGGACCAAGATTGAGGCGCATATCTTTACGCTGAAAATCACGGGCGCTCCAATCGTTCATAATCATATACCCTGCAATATAGTGTGCTGCATCCTCAACAGAAATGTCCTTACCCTCGCGGCCAATAACACAGGCAATCTCTAGCTCAAAATCCAGCGCCTCACTGCCTAGCGGGTAGGGAATGGGGCTATCAGGGCCATAGATCTCACTGGTATTGCTAAAATAGAACGTAGGAATCTCGTACCATTCTGGCAGCATACCTAGACCACGGCCAAAACGGGCATTTTTGACGTGTTGCTCAAACGCGTAGAAATCGCGGAGGGTAGGCGGCTCAGGAATAGGTGAGAGCAGGCGAGTTTCATGTGGGGTATATTCCTCAGCGACCTCACCATAAACCGGTTGCAGAGAAGAGAAAAGCGACGGATGCAGAGACGGCTCAGGAATATAGACAAATGCGCGATCCTGAGGGTCCTGTTCAAATGCCGCGCGAGCATGATTCAGGCCATCAGGATCGCGCAATAGATCAAGGAGAGAGGAATACTCCAGGCCAATAACCTGATTGGCCCGCAAAACACCTGCTCGCGTGCGCCCATCGTCAGTTTTGAAAGTAACAAGTTGCATAAGATTCCCTTTACAAATTCCCTCTTAGCGCCTGCTCGCGCTCCAAAGCTTCAAAAAGCGCCTTGAAATTTCCTTCGCCAAAGCCCCTTGCGCCCTTGCGTTGAATAATCTCAAAGAAGACCGTAGGACGATTCACAATTGGCTTCGAGAAGATCTGGAGCAGATATCCTTCATCATCATGATCGAGAAGCACACCAAGTTCGGCAAGTTGAGCCAGATCCTCATCAATTGAGCCGACCTCGTCTAAAATGTGCTCATAGTAACTAGGGGGAGTTGCAAGAAATTCAACGCCGCGCTCCAACAAATTGCGGACGGTTGAGATAATATCATCGGTAATCAGCGCAATATGCTGAACGCCGGGGCCACGATAAAAATCCAGGTATTCTTCAATCTGTGACTTACGCCGACCTGGAGCAGGTTCATTAATCGGGAACTTAATACGCCCGCTACCATTCTGCATCACCTTCGACATCAAAGCTGAATACTCAGTACTAATAGCACGATCATCAAAATGAATAAGCTGAGTAAAGCCCATGACACGCTCGTAGAAGCCCACCCAGGCATTCATCTGTCCCAGAGCTACATTGCCCACGACATGATCGATTCCAGCCAGGCCAGCGAGCCGTGAGCGAGGTGGTACAGAGCGAGTCAGGGCACGGTAGCCAGGCAAGAAGGGGCCATGATAGGAATGACGTTCGACAAACGTATGCAAGGTTTCACCGTAGATTGCAATAGAAGAGGTCTGCACCTGGCCATCGGCATCCTGAAGGAAGGCGGGAGCATGCACACCGCGAGCCCCGCGGCTTGTCGTCTCATGGTAGGCGCTGGCAGCATCCTCAACGCGTAAAGCAACCACTTTTACGCCATCCCCATGTAGCTTCACATGGTCAGCAATCTCTCCTTCAGAAGAAAGAGAAGAAGTCAGAACCAGGCGAATATTCCCCTGCTCAAGCACATAGCTACTGCGATCACGAACGCCCGTTTCCAGCCCGGCATAAGCAAGAGGAGAAAAGCCCCAGGCGTGCATAAAATAGTAAGCGGCCTGGAGGGCATTGCCAACATAGAATTCCAGGTAATCGAAGTTCTGGATAGGTAAGAAATCGGTGTTAGACATAGGTATCTCCAATCGTCGTTTATGCAGGACAAAAGCAAGCAAGGGAGAGACAAAGAGCCGGGAAGCATGGAGGAACGTCGATAGGAGCAAGCGAAAACGCTCGGAACCTCGGCTTACACACCTGCCAGACGGAAACATCTTTGTTTCTCAGTGCGCAATAAAGACAAGAGTGCAATCTATTTTTCTCTTCTCATTATATCCAACAAAAGAAATTGGAACAAACACGGCAATACAAAAAAGCAGATCGTGAAGAGAATGGAGCAACAAGTAGCAAAACTACGTACTATCATAAGAGCCAAAAAGAGCCCTTCTGAAGCCACTCTGCAAGAAGATTTCCATGTTATTATAAGCAAGGCATAGATAGTCAATAGCCAAACAAATTACAAAATAGATAAAGGAGTAGAATATGCCACAAGACCAGCAACAACCAGCACCGGAGGGCTATCCTTATGGAGAGCAAGCTCAATCAGCACAGAGAAACAAGCAAGAGTCGCAGCAAGAGAATCCCTATTCCGCTTCCCAATATCCTTATGGTGGGGGTGAACAAGAAAATCCCTATGCCGCTTCCCAGTATCCTTATGGTGGGGGTGAGCAGGAGAATCCCTATTCCGCTTCCCAGTACCCTTATGGTGAGGGAGGAGACCAAGAGAACCCTTACGCAGCTTCTCAATACCCTTATGGTGGGGTGGAGAGCAAGAAAGTGTTGAAGCCGCCTCCCAGTACCCCTATAGTGGGGGAGAACAAGAAAGTGCTAACCCCGGCAGCAGGAGTCAATAGCCAGGAAAACTACGGGTATGGTGAGATTACACAGGAGAGTGTACCGCTCCCATTAGGAGAGGCTATCCGGCAGCTACCGCAACAATACCTGAGAGTGGTCACCAGGCCATCGTCGGCGAGCATCGCCATTGAAAAAGGGAAAGCAAGCTGGGATATCGTCTGGGTCCAGCTACTAGGCTATGCAATCATAGAGGCCATCCTGGGATATCTCTACAATCTCATTAATCCAGCGAAAATGCCCTCAAACCTGGGCAGAAGCGTAACGCCAGAGATGTATCAGGCATTGATTGCAGCCTTATCAATTGGACGAATCTTTCTTGTGCCACTCTTCTTTTTCATAGGAGTAGGGATTCTCCATCTCATTGCCAAAGCATTTAAAGGGCAAGGAAATTTTTTACAATACAGCTATAGCATTCTTCTTTTCACCTTACCGCTGAACATCCTGGCAAATCTCTTTCAATTAATTCCAGTCGCAGGTCCACTACTCTTTCTCGTAGTAATCTCCCTGGCTGGAATCTACGAAATAGTCCTCTCTATTTTTGCAACGATGGCCGTACATCGGCTCTCAGGGGGAAAAGCGTCCGCAGTCATCCTCATTCCGCTGGGAGTTGTCATGCTTTTAGCATGTGCCGCCAGCGTCCTCCTGGTTACCGTAGCTATGGGTGCAACAGGGGGAATAAGATAGCGAAAGAGGAATAAAGGGAGAGAGAAAGAGCGAGAGTAAAAGAGTATTTCTCTTTTTTGTGCGGGAAAAGCCTAGTACTTAAATACCTGTAGCATTGCCCTATAGGGATGCGCTCATTATAATACATAGCTGTAGAGCATTCAGTCTCTCCTCTAACGGGGGAGAGAAATGTTTGCCCTCATACGGCATAATCCGGTAGTCAGATAATAAGATGGCAACTGGTGAGAGAAAAAGTAGAGTAAAGAAGAGGATCAAATACCGATGGATGTCACAGGAAGCCACAAAATTAAAGCAGCGCGTCCAATTGTTTTTCAGGCCTTATTAAATCCTGAAGTACTAAAGAATAGCATTCCAGGTTGTGATGGTGCAGAATTTGTCGACTTTCCAACAGGCCGACAGTTGAAACTGACAATCACGCCAAATATCCCTGGAATTAAAGGCTCCCACACCATATTTCTTCAGACCGGTGAGGTCGTAGCGCCTTCCCGTGTCGTATTAATCACCGAGCCATCCAGCTCGATGGGGACCATCAAAGCCGTCTGCACCGTTGATCTCGCGGATGATGGAGCAGCAACAAATCTGAGTTACAATGCAAATGCCACCCTGGACGGGAAAATTGCATCTACACCTGAGCTGATCATCAAGGGTGCAGTAAAAGTTGCACTTGACCAGTTCTTCAAAAATTTCGAGAAGCAGGTCGGAGCCTAAAGAGCAAACAAAGAAAAGCGCCGCACATTGTGTAGAGCAATGTGCGGCGCTTTTTTCGTAAATATATCAGGGTGCCGAGGGGGCACCCTTTCCACCTGTAAGCAGTAAGAGCCCAGAGAGGGGAAACAGCTTCAGGAAGTATTATGAAACGAGGTCAAGGGTAGGAACTTCAAGCACGCGAGCTAAAAGGCGAACGTGATAGGGTTCTGGATCTGCACGGCCATCTTCCAGATGAGTAATAGTATCGCGTCGTAGGCCAGAGAGAGCCGCCAGTTGTCCAAGGCTCAGGCCCTTGCGTTGTCGCAAAAGGCGAAGATTCGGGAGACCGTGAGGCTTCATAACTTTCGCTTTACTCAGTAATGACGTATGCATTCAACTCTCCTTCGAGGAATGGTGTAGAGCCTCTCTATCGACAGTGATAAAGAAGGAACGCGTCCATAGCGTAACCGTACGTACAGGCACGTATATACTACAACGGTAGCATACCAGATAAAACATCAGCTTGTCCAGTGATAGTTCAACAGCACACAAGCGCAAAGCTTGTGAGAGATTGAGCCAGCGGCAAAAATAGGAGACTCGCCTATAGCGAGCGACCATAGCCTCCAGAGATCACGGAAAGCCTCCGTCGTCTCACCACTCCAAGAAATATTACGTAGATGGCGAGCAAAAAGTTGTGATAATGGGCATCTTCTTCTGAAGAAGGGGTCAGGCAAAGAATCATCCTACTTATGGTGAGCCAACCCAGAGCTATCAGAGGAGGGCGGCGGAGTAGCGAGAGAGGGTTGACCAGGTTCAGCGCCTATCACCGTGAGAGAGGGTGTACCCTGAAGATCATGATAGATAAGCTGGCCACCAAAGCCATACTGCCAGGAGCTATCATTCATCGAATCAGCGATCACCTTCATCAAATCATCGCTTCTATGGCCCATTGCTTGCAGAGTAAAAGGCTGAAGAGAAGTCGCGATAGTAGAGAGCGTCGAGATATCGACGCCGTCGCGCTGATCGCCAACGACCCAGAAAATGACGCCATCGTGCTCATAGATCAGCTCACTACGCACGCCATAGGACCAATCATGGGAAGAATCATTCAGCCGTACCCACTGACCATTCACGTAGACAGCTTGAGCGTGGCCATCATCCAGGCAAATCATCTGAGCGGAGCCAAATTTCACCACCTGGACGACCTTACCGAGAGGTTTAAACTCGCAGATAACAATGCGGCCAGTGCCATGAGGAGTGATGCCTGGTAACTCATAGGTATAGCTTAGCTGAAGCAAAGGGCCATCAGCCCAATTCTGATTATTATTCTGATAGAGATAGATATCGTTCAAATCATAATTTGCCGGCATAGAGTTAGGGAGATAAATAGGAAAATGGAGCTCGTTTTGAGCTTGAATATAATCAATCTCTCTAGGAATCGCAATGGCCGGCAGAGAGCGCACATTGTGAGCATGGTGTTGAGACGTTGAAGCCAGCTGGGGATAGGTCCTGGTCAGCAGCACCCCGCTATGGGCACCGGTCCAGAGGAACGTAAGGCCAGAAGCAAAGAGGGGGCCGGTATACACCATCGTTACCAGCATAAATAGTAGGCAGGCAGCCACCAGAGCCATCAAAGGTCGGTGGATAGGCAGATCTTTGAGAAGAGAGGGGGAAGAAGAGCGATAAAGAGGACGCCGCAGATGCAAGCGGCGAAATACCCTGGCAGAAACCTTCTGTTCAAAGCCATGTTCAACCGCCTGAAAGCGTGGGCATTCAGTTTCCAACAGAGTTTGCGCAAAGAAAGGAGGAATCTCTTCCTGATCGACAGGGAAAAGATCTTCCAATTCTTGTGCAAAAGCCAGATCTTCCGAAGAAAAATCATCTGGTAGATTGTGCGATAGAACAGACGGCAAAGAAAGATCGTCCTCTAATCCAGACAGGTATTTCTCAAATTCGCTCATACTCATGTGCGTGCTCCTTGAGCGCCTCACGTAAGCTTTTCCGTGCTCGCCAGAGCCTGGTATCAACAGCATGCCGTGTCAGACCGGTCTTTGTCGCAAGTTCTTCAGTGCTGGCGAACTTAAAATAGCGTTGATAGATCAAATAGCGGTCCAATTCAGGCAACGTTGCCAGAGCTTGACGCAATTCTTCGCGCCTTTCACTTTGTTCCAACAAATTTTCCATGCTTGCCTCTGGATGAGGGGGGAGAGCCACGCGATTATCGCTCTCATAGCCACCGCCCGACGTACTCCGGCTAGCGCCATCAGAGAACGCATACTGGCGGACCTCATCGGCAGATTGCAAATTATGAGTTTGGCGGCGAGAGAGATGGCGTCTGCGATCCAGGGCAATATACTTAGCGCGCATAGTGAGCCAGGTACGTAGCGTGCCACGATGCACATCAAACGTTTCAATCTCTTGCCAGACAGCCACAAACAGGTCATTGACACACTCTTCAGCATCCTGAGAGACGCCAATACCTTCCAGTACAAGACGAATAAAATAATACATTTCGCGAGAATAGCGGGCAATAAGCGTTTCTAAGGCTTCGGGGTCGCGCTGATATAACCGCTGGGCGAGGTCATCATCTGACCATTCATGTCGCACCATTATTGCTCCTTGCAAACCTGGAGTATATCTCTTTATAGGTCAGGCCATTGGCACCATTGCTTGCAGTAGAAGCGTATCTTGGCCACAGGGGAAAGAGAGATACTTAATCGGTGGTACACTCGCCGTCCCATATTCTAACATACGTCTTTTCAGACGTCTATCTCACATGGCAGGCTTCCTACCATTTTGCTAAAAAGATGGATAAAAGTCAAGGTCTCGCAGACGAAAGCAGGTCTTCTTGCACATAATGTTTGCAGAGTGGAGACTTTCCATAATTTTCATCCACCACGCACTAAAGAACTCCTTGCGAAGAAAATTTCGTTTCATTTGCATCACAAAGAGGATCGTACCCTTTTATCAGCTACTCAATAAGACTCCTGTGATTATGCATAGGAAGATTCAAGCGCAATTTGCCGATGATACAAAGAACAAAAAGAAATAGCCTGATTCAACAAGAAGCAAGAAGACACGTGCTATTTTCTCCTACAGAATTATACCAGAAGAAAGAGCAATAGCAAGGAAATAGATTCTTCCATAGAATAGATTTTTCAGGAAGATTTTAAGAGGATAGAGAGAAATAAATGTGGAAATCACAAGCACTACCAGCAAAGAGAGCCATAAACAAATTAAGAAGGAGCAATTTTGTAGAGGGTTTATCCATAAAAAAACTGCTAAAAAAAGAAAGCATCCATGCTTCGGGCAATTCATGGCCTTAAAGAATGGACACCTTCTTTGCAGTACATTTAAAATTTCTGAAAATTCAAAATTTCAGCTAAAAAGAGAGGGGAGTAAAAACTGTTTCAGAAGGATCCTCTGGGCGGTACATCAAGCGAATCCCGTTCAGGGCGGCGCTGGGCACCTGGAAAACAATAGTGCCAGCACGTTGGCCGTTGGCATCAATAGGGCCATAAAAGGCATCGGAGCTATTGGATTGTTTGCCAAAGCTATCGCCCTCACTACCAACAAGTTGGTAGAACTCCGGCTGATTTTTGATTGCCTGGCCGCTGGTATTCTTTACCGTCAATGTTAAAGAGACCGAAGCAGTAGTAGGATCAGCGTCCTGCTGTTTTGTCACAGCAGTAATCAGCAAAGTGCGATCTTTAAGAACAATCTGCTGGCTCTGGGTGCTACCGCCAGCAATAGGAGTGGGCGAATTAATGACCTGGGGACCAGCGGGAGGGGTAACATTTTGCCCGCCGGAGCCACCGCCCGTGACGATAGTAGCGTTTGCCGTTGCAGCAGTCGTTGGGATAGGAGTATTCGTAGCGGCGGCTGACTTAGGAACCTGCCCAGTCTCAGACGGAGTCGTAGAAGCATCCCCGTTACAAGCAGCCAATAAAAATGTCAACAGACACAGGGCACCTACTATTAAAAGCTTTATTCGCTTATTTGGCATTAGTATTTCCTCTCCATAAGCAACATAACATCGATTTACCCATACACAATCCTCTAATCCGCATTATCGCTACTACAACTCGTTTCAGCAATTGATTAGGACCAATGTACTTTATAAGATCGATATGATGCCATATCATTTAACATAATTCTATTCCTCTCTATTTGCTCGACGGGTATAGAGCGAGGAGGAATACTCTCAGCAAGTCAAACCATATCGTTTCCCAGGAAGAATGGTATTCCCTGGCTTTCAGCCTGGCGGCGGAGATCTTTAAGAGAACTGGTAATTCAGTCCTGCGTCTGCGACCTCCAGGGTGGTCTTCTTGGCAGTAGAAAGGTGAAGATACTGGCGTGGCATTGGGTGTAAGCCCTGCTGCTGGATATGTTCATACGCTTGTGGAGTTGTGCCATGATAGAGGAAAGCAGAGGGGAGACCGGCACATGAGCAATTTTCTGTGCAAGAGTATGCCCATAATACGCCCGTATCCTGCCATTATCCAGCTCAAAACGTTGCTTCTCAGATTGAGCGAGAAGGTCAAAATATCAGTCTCGCGCAATTGGCTCCAGGCAGTGCGACGTCGTGAAAGAGCAGCTAGAAGATCGTCGACATCAACCCAGCCTTCAAATCCAATTGCAGGTCAAAGCTTTCTGGATTATGGCGCAAGGCATAAGAGATCGTCCGGCTTAATTGTACTAATGCTTGCTTCATGCACTAACCTTTATTCTTATTGTGTCCATGCAATATACGTACTCATCGCCTTTTTAGTTCCTTTCCATCTCTGGAAGAGAAGACAGAAAAAGTCGGTGAAGGTGGTCACTATAGCTACTGCCTTCACCGACTTTTTACACCCTTAGGCTATTGCATATTCAGCATAGGAATCTTAGAGACGCTCCAGCGGCTATTGGGGCTAGAGACCTCAAATTGGATCATCGAGATAGCATCCGTAGGGCAGCGAACAACACAGAGGCCGCAGCGGATACACTTCTCTTCGTCGATAATCATATCAGCGCCACCGCTCCACGAGGCGGCTTCCTGGTGTAGTGGATCGCCCTTCACCACACGGGAGAGACCTTCCATACTAATGCAGTCATAAGGACAGATATCGACGCAGCCGGAACAGAGAATACAGATCGAGGGATCGATCATAATATTCAACTGGCATTGCAGACAGCGGCGAGCCTGAACCACCGCCTCCTCAGGAGTATAGCCCACCTCAGTCTCGCGAGTATAGCTATAGCGCTCTTTGAGAGGGAGAGAAGAGATAAGCTGGTGAGGAATCGACTCATAATTATCGACCATACCACGGCGATAATCAGGGAGTTCAATCTCTTCGGCAGGTTCAGCGGGCTGGTCCACGCCGCCGAGATAGCGGTTAATAGCGGAGGCAGCATCGCGGCCATCGCCGATAGCAGAGATCAGATTACGAGCGCCCTGCGTATAATCGCCACCGGCAAAGAGGCCAGGGCGGCTCGTCATCCAGGTATCGAAATCGACCAGAGGCACGCCATATTTATTGACCTCCAGGCCCAATTCTTCCGCCTGCAACCAGGTCGTATCGCTATACTGGCCAAAGGCAGGAATAACAGTATCAACCTCAATCTCAAAATCGCTATCAGGGAGAGGAATCGGGCGACGGCGGCCACCGGCATCGGGATCACCCAGAGTATTACGAGTAAAGCGCATTCCAGAGGCATGGACGCCATCCTTCGTCAAGACAGCAGTCTGAGAGACCAGATAGTGATACTCCACGCCTTCTAGAACCGCCTCATCGACCTCATATTCATCGGTGGGTTGTTCTTCTTTCGAGCGGCGATACATCACATAGACTTTTTCAGCGCCGAAGCGGATCGAGGTACGGCAGCAGTCAATAGCAGTAAAGCCAGCGCCCAGAATAGCGACGCGTTTGCCAATAGAGGCAGGCTCGCCATAGTTTGTCTTCTCAAGAAGGCGGATACCGTCTATCACCCCAAACAGATCTGCGCCGGGAATTACCTTATTATCAGGGCCAGTCAGAGGATTTGGGATATAGCAGCCTGCGCCAACGTAGACAGCATCGAACTGATTTAGCAGATCTGTAAGCTGGACATCGCGGCCAACGCGAACATTATACTTCACATCGACGCCAATATCTTCCATATATTCGTCGCATTCCTCGCGTGTAACCTCGCGAGGGAGACGCCAGACAGGAATACCATTGACCATAACGCCACCGGCGGTAGGATATTGTTCATATATCGTCACCGCGTAGCCCATTTCCCGGAGATCGCGGGCGCAGGCCATACCGGCAGAGCCAGCGCCGATAATCGCCACAGTCTTCTCTTTCGTCACTGGTGGGCGTTCCGCATGATGGCGATACTCGCGATGGTCGGCGGCGGCACGTTTTAACCAGCAGATAGCAATTGGTTTGCCATCAATCTTATTGCGGCGACAGACAGGCTCACAGGGGCGTGCGCAGACGCGTCCGAGAACACCAGGAACGACATTCGCATTGCGGTTCAGCAGATAAGCCTCATCGAAGCGAGCCTGTGAAATCAAGCCAATGTAGGTAGATACGTCGGTATGAGCTGGACACCCTACCTGGCACGGAATATTCGTCTGATACCAGTCAGGAGTTGTTGTAACAGAGCGGTATCGTGGTTCCAACTCGCTATCAGGATCAATCATTTCTCTAAAGTCCTTTCCTGGGCATCCCGTGCAAACACCAGAGTGAGAGTTTGCAGATAAGGAGCAGGGGGTGACGGTATATTGACTTGCTATGCAACAGCAGACATTACGTGTGGCCTATTTGATTTTCTCCAGAGACCGGTCAGGGTCGGGGAAGATAGATAAGTCCAATTTGGCAGACGCAATAGACGCACGTCATGACTATGCTCTGCATCGGATTATAGCATAACGCGCCAGAGAGGAACAAGGTAAAAAGCGCAAAAAGCGGCCTTTCACCGGTGTGGAAAAACCCACAAAGGCAAGAAAGGTCGCCGGAGCAGACAGAGTTAAGCGCCTTGCAGATTACTAATCTTCCAGGCCCCACCACTATCAGGAACTAAATGCACATTATCAGTTTGAGTACTGCCATCAACAGCAGTAAGAATAAGCTGTGCATCGGCATTATCATTGGAAGTCGTAGGAGAAGAATGAGTGCAGCCGACAATCTGACCTTTATTCACAGCAGCGACAAAGACCTGGCGGCCAAGAGTAGAAGCCTGATTTTTGATTGCATCGCTAAAAAGATCAAAGGCGGCATCGCCATGCTTACTCCGTACATCACTGCAAAAGGCATCCAGAGCCTTAGCAGGAGTAGGCAGACTAACATAAACAAGAGCGCTACCAACCAGAAGCAGGAGCACCACCACAGCGGCTAAAGTGAGCCACAGACGCTTACGGCCCTTTTTTTGAGGGGCGACAGCAGGAGTTTGAATATCGGGCAGTTGTTGAGGAATAAAGTTGGAATCAGGAGAAAGAGACCCTGGCGCGGGGGGAGAAGATGAAAATGGAGAGGGAGGGACCTGATTTTGTGGTGAAGGTGGAGCATAGATAGGAGAGAGCGCCTGATACTCCGGATACTCTTGTTGAATGGGTTGAGCCGGTTGAGGAGCGGGAGAAAAGCCAGAGGCAGCGACAACCGGTGGGTAGACAGCCTGGTCGGGCAAAACCGGACCAGCACCAGCATAAAGAGTCGGGGCATAAAAAGAATCATCCTCAGCTTCATAGAGATAGGTCGAATCGCCGATGCGAATACTGTCACCAGCACTTAAAGAGCGGGGAGAGTGAGGGATGAGGCGTTGCTCATTAACGAACGTTCCATTTGTACTTCCCAGATCAAGGATAGAATACCCATGGGCATCAGAATGAATTTCAGCGTGGTAAGAAGAAGCCTTTGCATCAGTCATTACCAATTGATTATCTGAAAAACGTCCAATCTTCAGAACAGTATTCCCCAACTCGATGCGTCCATTTGGGCCAGAGAGGGCCGCATTCATTTTTGACACCTCCACCAATAGCATAACCGTAAGCGAAGTAAATGGCATAAAAGATGCTCAACGGGTACGATTGATACGTAGAAAATACACATGATTCTCCATAGCTGATGTGAGTCTAGCATATCTAGAATAGTTTTGTCTATGAGTACGCTCCTCTTCTCTCCCAAGAAACAAAGAAACATGACCAACAAAGACACTTGCCAGCGAGAAAGAAAATGTGCATACTTAACGCGATAGATAGCCACGATCTCAGCAGAGACGTTTTGTAAAAGCAAAGAGAAGAATGATACGATAAATCTGACAGAGTACCAGTAAGGAGTTTGCCGTTAGTGAATACCAGCTCACCCCAAGTGAATGATATACCAATAATTAGCACGAGCCGTCTGACCAAAGTCTTTGGCAATCTAGTTGCAGTCAACGATCTGCACCTGGAGGTCATGAGAGGTGATGTCTTTGGGTTTCTAGGGCCAAACGGCTCAGGGAAAACCACCACCATCCGCATGCTTCTAGGGCTTATTCGGCCAACCGCAGGGCGGGCAATCTTATTCGGCATGGACAACGCCACACAACTTCCAACGATTCTTCAGCGTATTGGGGCCATAGTAGAGACACCAGTTTTCTATCCCTATCTTTCCGGGCTAGACAATTTACGCACCATTGCCGCAGCCGCCGGCATGGTATCAGGTGGAAGAAACGACGAAAGGATAATAGAAGTACTGGAGATTGTCGATCTCAGGCTACATGAAAAGCTGGCATATCGCAAGTATTCCCTGGGAATGAAGCAGCGTCTGGGGATAGCCGCAGCCCTTTTAAATGATCCAGAGCTAGTCATGCTAGACGAACCAACAAACGGATTAGACCCGGTAGGAGTCATCGAGATTCGCCGATTAATCCAGCGACTGGCAGGTTTGGGCAAAACAATCTTTCTCTCCAGCCATATCCTCTACGAAGTTCAGCAGGTCTGCAACCGTGTTGCCATTCTGCAAAGAGGGAACATCGTCAAGCAAGGAAGCGTTGGTGAGCTTCTCCGTCAGAGTGAACAGATCGAAGTGCGCCTGGACAAAGACGAAGAGACCCATTATGCAGTAAGTTTGCTACACCAGGCCCAGGAGCGCGGTGCGAGCTGGCTACGTGAGATTCAGATGCAGCCTGATCGGCAGGGCCGGCTAAGTCTGCTTATCAACGCGCCCATCAGTCACTCGGCAGAAATCAATGCCCTTCTAGCGCATAATCAGCTCTTCGCCTCCTCTATTCATCCACGCGAAGGCAACCTTGAAGAACTATTCCTCGAAGTTACAACGACAAGCGAGGGAGGCATAACAAACAGCGCAGGTCAATCCGGCAGACAAAAAGAGACAGAAATTTCAAGTAGAGGCAGAAAAGGAAGCGTATGAGCAGTGTACCATCAACAAACCCCGAGGAGTATCAGGTAGCTCCACTCCAGCGTAAAGAGAACGTTTTTATGGGTCGGCAGGACTATATCAGCGTGCTAGTACGGCTTATAGGAGCAGAGCTTTACAAATTACGGCGGCGTCCCATGTCAAAAGTTTTAAGCATCGTCGCTCTCTGTATCATCCTTTTTGGCCTACTCCTTACCGGTCTACCAGCAATCTTTGCCAGCACCGCGCCAACCAGCGACTATCTGCCCCCTCAGTGCACTAGCACTACAGATCCAACACAGACCTGTCTAGACCACACACCGACGCAGGCGGATCTTAACCAGGCAGCAAGTGCGAAGCAAGAAAGCTTACATAGTGCCGCCATGCCACTACGTTTACCAGATTCATTCATCACCACCAGCCAGCTAGTACAAGGGATAGGACTTGTCCTGATAATCATTTTAGCCGGGACCATAGTCGGTGGAGAATACGCAGCGGGTACCATTCGCGTGCTCTATACGCGTGGGCCGAGCAGAGGACAATTCTTACTAGCCAAAGCCCTTTGTCTCTTGATCTGCATCATACTGGGAGTAGTTGTACTCCTGATAGCAGGTATTCTTCTAGGGATAGTAATTAACCTCATCAGCGGTTCAGGGATGGATTTTCATTTTTTCACTGCTGTCTGGCTGCTCCATGCTAGCGCCTATACAGGTATTGTTATACTAGGCCTCCTGATCTACGCAATTCTTGCCCTCTGTCTTACCACACTAGGAAAGGCGACAGCGGCAGGTCTAGCGGGGGCGCTTGTCTGGTGGGGGCTAGAAAGCATCCTGGGCGGAATCTTTTTACTTGCCAGCAGTATCACCAAAGGGATAAGCAGCACAATTTTGAAAGCCATCCCAGACTACTTCATTGGAAACAACATCAACGTCCTGTTAGCCAACCAGAACGTCTATCTTACAGGAGGAGACGCAGGTACAATCTCCGACCTCCACGCCATCCTTGTACTTCTAGGATATGCTATCATTTTCTTTGGAAGTGCGTGGTTAGTCAATTGGCGGCGAGACGTCACTAACTAGTTTCATTCAGTACCCTCAAGCGGGTCGAGAAAGGACATCTGCTCCTGTCGTCCCCAGCAAGGTTAGTCTACCTACGAAAACCCGAAAAGGTCAAGTGGAAATGCACTAGAAATACCTGATGATAACAACACAAACCATCAAAGAACACGCTTATACGCTTGGTTTCGATACAGTCAGAATCACAACGGCAGAGGCCTTTGTGGAAGCCGAAAATATTATTAAAGAGCGTATCGCTCAGGGTCTAATGGCAGGATTGCCCTGGTTTACTCCTGAGCGAGCTAACGTCTCCTGTCATCCCGATGCGCTCCTGCCGGAGGCCCAATCAATCATCACACTGGGCATGTGTTACCTGACACAGCAGCCGGATGAAGAAGAAGAGGGTGAGTTACCGCGCGGACGTATTTCGCGCTATGCGTGGGGCGATGATTACCACGATATTATTAAGCCGAAGTTGCAACAATTCGCCACGTGGCTACGTGAGGCGGTACAAAACGAAATGGGCGAAGCACTGGAAACGCGGCTTTTTGTAGATACCGGGCGTATGGTTGATCGTGCAGTAGCGCAGAGAGCGGGACTCGGCTGGTATGGGAAGAACACCAATATCCTGACAAAGGGCTGGGGTTCGTGGCTCTTCCTGGCAGAGATCGTCACCAATCTGCCGTTGCTGCCTGATGAGCCACTTAAGACAAGCTGTGGCAGTTGTGAAATTTGTCTCCATGCCTGTCCGACAGGAGCGCTGCCTAATCCATACGAGCTAGATACTCCGCGCTGCATCTCATTTCTGACCATCGAATTGCGAGGAAGCATCCCTATTGAGCTACGACCATTGATGGGAAACTTGATTTTCGGTTGCGATATCTGTCAGGAGGTCTGTCCAGTCAACAAAAATGTGGAGAGGCGGCTGGGCTTACCTGAGCGTGTGGGAAGAGTGCCGCTTGCCATGAAAGAGATCCAGCAAAGAAACAAGGCAGAGAAAGGACGTAGTATAAAAGTATTTCAGGGACACGAAGCCTTCCGACCACGAGCACAGATAAGCAGCACACCAGAATTAATTCCATTACTCTCGCTGACCGAAGAGGAATTTCGCGAAAGATTTCGGCGTAGTCCCATCAAAAGGACAAAGCGGCGAGGGCTTCTGCGCAATGTCTGTGTTGCCCTCGGCAATAGTAGAGATCGACATGCAGTGCCCGCGCTTATTCAGGCACTGCATGATGAAGAGCCATTAATAAGAGGACATGCAGCATGGGCGTTGGGCATGCTGGGCAGTTACGAAGCTTTACAGGCGCTACAGATGGCTCAACAAGCTGAGATGGATGTGGAGGTCCAGAGGGAAATTCTCTATGCGCTTTCGCTTTTGGAGGAAAAACAAGATTTATAGCGCTCATGCGTTACACTGGACCTATTGAACAAACAAAAAAGTTACTTCTGTAAACCAATTTCTTTCTTACAGAAGTAACTTTTTAACACTGATAGAAGTATCTTACCTCAATTTTGCTGAGCGCGTCTTCCGCATTCAAGCAGACGGACCGCCACAAGCGTGATGCTTGAAACAAGCCGTACGATCATTAGGGGTGCTTCGCTTCGCCTGTTACCAGGTGTCCACTCGCACTCTATCTACCAGGTTCTCTTCCTGGGATCTTCATCTCACGAGGAGATGGGAAGACTCATCTTGGGGGCGGCTTCGCGCTTAGATGCCTTCAGCGCTTATCCCTTCTGAACGTAGCTATCCAGCGATGGGTTTGGCAACCCAACTGGCTCACCAGCGGTTCAGCCATCTCGGTCCTCTCGTACTGAAGATGACTTCCCTCAATCTTCCTGCGCCCACGACGGATAGAGACCGAACTGTCTCGCGACGTTCTGAACCCAGCTCGCGTGCCGCTTTCATGGGCGAACAGCCCAACCCTTGGGACCTACTCCAGCCCCAGGATGCGACGAGCCGACATCGAGGTGCCAAACCTTGCCGTCGATGTGAACTCTTGGGCAAGATAAGCCTGTTATCCCCGGGGTAGCTTTTATCCGTTGAGCCACACTCCTTCCACGCGGAAATGTGGGATCACTAAGCCCGACTTTCGTCCCTGCTCGGCGCGTCTGCCTTACAGTCAAGCTCCCTTCTGCCTTTACACTCTGTGCGGGTGATGTCCATCCACCCTGAGGGAACCTTTGGGCGCCTCCGTTACTCTTTGGGAGGCGACCGCCCCAGTCAAACTACCCACCTGGCTCTGTCTAGTCTCCGGTTTACGGATCACTGTGAGAAACAAACCATCACAAGAGTGGTATTTCACTTTTGCCTCCCTCACCCCCAAAAGGATGAGCTCTCCGGCTCCCACCTATCCTACGCAAGTTATGCCTCGTCTCCAAGCCAAGCTATAGTAAAGCTCCACGGGGTCTTTTTGTCCTGTCGTGGGGAACCCGTATCTTCACGGGTACTTCAATTTCGCCGAGTCCTCTGTTGAGACAGCGCTCAACTCGTTACTCCTTTCGTGCGGGTCGGAACTTACCCGACAAGGAATTTCGCTACCTTAGGACCGTTATAGTTACGGCCGCCGTTCACCGGGGCTTAGATTCGTGGCTACGCTCACCACTCCTCGTAACCTTCCGGCACTGGGCAGGAGTCAGCCCCTATACTTCCGCTTTCGCGTTCGCAGAGACCTGTGTTTTTGGTAAACAGTCGGTTGAGCCAATTCTGTGCCACCCCCTCACGCACCCGAAAGCACGCTACTAGGGTCCCCCTTCTACCAAAGGTACGGGGTCAATTTGCCGAGTTCCTTAACAGAGGGTCGCTCGTTCACCTGAGGAGATTTCTCCTTGCCCACCAGTGTCGGTTTGCGGTACGGGCGGTAGAGCAGTCTGGCTAGAGGCTTTTCTTGGCAGCATGGGGGCCGATGACTTCCGCTCGATTGCTCAAGCTCGTCGGAAGGATCATGCACAGGTGGCCGGGATTTGCCTCGGTCACGCACTTTCACTTCCCAACCCAGCCTGTCCATTTGCTGGGCTCACCTTCCCTACCGCGTCCCCCCCTCACTCATAACGACTGTCTCCGGTGCAGGAATATCAGACCTGCTTGCCATCGCCTACGACTATGACGTCCTCGGCTTAGGACCCGACTCACCCTGGGACGATTGACGTTGCCCAGGAACCCTCAGGCCTTCGGTGTCATGGGTTTTAACCATGATTGCGCTACTCATTCCGGCATTCTCACTTCTCTTCGCTCCACCAGTCCTCACGGTCTGGCTTCTCGGCTGGAGAACGCTCCCCTACCATTGCTCTCTTTCGAAGAAAGCAATCCCAAGCTTCGGTACACGACTTAAGCCTCGCTACGTTGTCGGTGCCACGCACACTCGACCAGTGAGCTATTACGCACTCTTTCAATGATGGCTGCTTCTAAGCCAACATCCTGGCTGTTATTGCGTGCTGACTCCCTTTGACACTGAGTCGTGATTTAGAGACCTTAGCTGTGGGTCTGGGCTGTTTCCCTTTCGACGATGAAGCTTAGCCCCCACCGTCTCACTCACGTTCGCTCTCTGCTGGCATTCGCAGTTTGAGTAGGTTTGGTAACCAGCACTTGGCCCCTAGCCTATCCAGCGCTCTACCTCCAGCAGAGCTGATACGTGGCTGTACCTCAATACATTTCGGGGAGAACCAGCTATCTCCACGTTCGGTTGGAATTTCTCCCCTACCCACAGCTCATCCCCCAGTTTTGCAACACTGGTGGGTGCGAGCCTCGACGACCTATTACAGTCGCTTCACTCTGGCCATGGGTAGCTCACGTGGTTTCGGGTCGCATCGGCGCTACAAACACGCCTGCTTCGGACTCGGTTGCCCTACGGCTCCCCAGCTTTAACGCTGGTTAACCCCGCAACGCCGATGCACTCGCCGGATCATTCTACAAAAGGCACGCCATCAGCCCTAGGTATCTCAAAGATACAGTGGCCTCTGACTGCTGGTGAGTACAGGGTTTCAGGATCTCTTTCATCCCCCTCTCGGGGTACTTTTCACCTTTCCCTCACGGTACTGCTTCGCTATCGGTCGCATGAGATATTTAGCCTTGGAGAGTGGTCTCCCCAGCTTCCCACAAGATTGCACGTGTCTCGTGGTACTCAGGATCCCAGCCCACACCGCACGGATGCTCGCTACGGGACTCTCACCCGCTCTGGTCAGCCGTTCCAGGCTGTTCGCGTGTCTGTTTGGTGCTTGATGCTGGTCCTACAACCCCGCCACCTCTTACGAGATGATGGTTTGGGCTCCTCCCGGTTCGCTCGCCACTACTACGGGAATCTCTTTTGATTTCTCTTCGTCGGGTTACTGAGATGTTTCAGTTCACCCACTGCCCCCCGTCACTGCCTATGTGTTCAGCAGGCGGTCTCCAGACATCACTCTGGAGGGGTTGCCCCATTCGGAATCTCAAGGCTCAACGCTTGTATGCAGCTCCCCTTGAACGTTTCGCCGGTCTCCGCGTCCTTCTTCGGTCTCATGCGCCAGGGCATCCACCCTGTACTCTGTGTAGCTTGTTCTCGTTTCTCTCGCTTGTTGGACAGGGTTGAACCCTGTCCCTCCGGGTGGATTCTCATCCCTCCGGAAGCGATCCCTCTGCTTCAATGCTGTCGACATTCGCTCAACAAAATTGAAGTAAGATACAAATATTCAGTTGTCAGTGTTCTTTTTCATTCTGCGCTCTCGTTCGGCGCTTGGATAATATGCCATACTTCTTGCGGCTTGTCAAGAGCTTTTTTGAGCAAATACCAAAAGTAATTTTGAGATATTTGAAATTCCATTCTTGAAAATGTATAAAAAGAGAAGAAGCCATATTGCATGGCCTCTTCTCTTTTTATGAAGGACTTATTCCCGCTGTGATTTCCTCGTTTCAGGATGATTACAGCGAAGCTTTTACCATTTATGGTGTTTTTTGCCAGAATTCTGGCCCTGGTTCTGTCCAGGATTCGTAGCACCACCAGTCTGAGTTGTCGCAGGAGCACAAGTCGCGGCAGGTGCTGGTGTTGCTGCGGCAGTTGTAGCAGCGGGGGTACAAGCGGCAGTAGTCGTTGTTGCGGCAGCGGCAACGGTACCCAGAGTAGCAGTACCATTGACACCATTCACAGTCACAGAGCCACAACCAACAACTGTATTATTCATATTAGGATCACTGACAGTAAAGAACCAGTTAGCAGGTAAAGCAGTCAACCCTTGCAGGCCATTAATTACCGTACTGGCCTGGTTCATGCTATTCCCATCAGTATCTTCCAACTGAGTGAAAACAGGTGTACCGGTGCAGCTATTGGCAGCAATACCGACATTGATCTGCTGATTCGGATGATTTGGATAGGTGATATTCAATTGAACTGGAGCATTGCCCGCATTCGTATCCAGAGCGATCGTTGCGCCACCAGTTGCGATTTGCTGTACTCCACCTGTAGTTGTGCCCGTGCCCGTGCCCGTGCCCGTACCTGTACCTGTGCCCGTACCTGTGCCCGTACCTCCAGCAGCAGGTGTGGTCGTGATAGTAGCAGCGGTCACAATGCCATTAGTCGTAGTCAGAGTGACTGGATTTGCGATATTCAATAAGCCAACGCAGTTCAATCCACCAGCACCAAGAGAAGCATTCAAGCGATTCGCCAGGAAGGTAAAGAGGCTATTGGCAGTTGCGCCACCATCAGGAGATGGACGATTCATAAAATTGGCCATATCCAGAGTCAAGCGAGCCGGAGATATGTTCACAAGGTTAGTACAGTAGGTTTTTGTATTGGCACCATTCAAACTTGCGGCCTGTGTCTGATCGACACCACGGCGATAGGCATTGATCTTTGCGAGATCAGGATTAGCATTATTCAGAACCATCTCATCGCCTGCTGGAACCAGAGCGATTGGAGCCGCTTGAGTGGCCGCTGCTTGCAATTCATCAGTAGCCATAGTAGCAGTTGTCTGGCCGGGATTCGCAAGGTCAGGAACCTGAAATCGACTGACAACCGAGGGCAGGATCAAGGAACTTGGTAACAAGGGCATTATCACTTGGATTACCCAGAGTAGTTGCATTCGGAAACAGAGCCTGGTTAGCAGCAGAGAGTTGCGCAGTCTGACCATTTGCATTGGCAAGATATTGGGTCTGTACATTATCACTCTGGTCCATATCAACGACGCTAAAAGCGCGTGTGGTAGGACAGGCCATACCATCGGTTGCAGTACCCAGAGCCGGGATAGTGAGTTTGCCAGCAGCAATAGCCTGGTTAGCAGTACGGAAGAAGTTCACGGCATTACAATAGGCGAACTGTCCAAAGACAGAATTAGCAACACCATTCACACAATTGCCGTTTGCCATACCGGCACCACCAAGAGCGATATTAGCTTTTTGGACTTTACCACCCTTACCATGAGTACGAGCATTGTTTTGCAGAGTCAGAAGAGTGGCATTAAATCCGAACCAGAGGCCAACCACAGCATTTTGCGGAAGTTGTGGAGCAGTTGGAACAACAAGGGGTGTTGTACCCTTGTCAATCACCAATGGTTCGTAAGCAGATATTGTGCCAGTAGCAGGATCGATAATCGCTGCCTGGACGAAAGCCGACTGACCGGCATTAGCTTCATTACAGGGACCCATTGCGGGATCGGTAGCAGTAAGTTGATACGGAGTTGCCAGACCCTGAGCAGATAAAGGATTGGCAGGTATCATCAACGTACAATTCATATTTAGTGCCGCTGCTGCATGCGAAGCCATACGTGGCAGGACAACGAAGATACCTACACCGATAAGCGCGATCAAGACAGGTACAGATATACCAAGAATCATGAGCGGTGAGAGACCGCGCTTCCTGCGCCCATATACGGGCCCACCAAAATTTGAAGGATCTCGTGGTTTTGTTGTGAGCATTTCGTTACTCTCTCAATCTCTTTCTGTTTAGTAAGCAGTCGCCATGTTCCACAGACATACTGCCTTATTGACGTACGCTCGTCGGGTAGAGAAGTAAAGCTACGACGAGCAGCAAGTAAGTATAAAACTTGCCGGGCAGATCACTGGCGCAAGCGCTGTATCGCCATATACTCATTAGCGATACCTTTACAGTGAAATGCGCCGCCGAGCAATGAGTGCATGTGATCTGGTATGAATACTAGCACACCTCTCCACCACTCATGCATAGATATCAATTTTTTCTTAATAAAGTACCACTCCCTGGTTGAGAAACCTTAACCAGGGATTTTTTTTTCTGGTGAATAAATGCTAGGCATCGCTTTTTCTGTAAAAAAAGCAGGATCAAGACGTGAACGCCAAAAAAGGTGCTTTCAGCTCAAATCATGGAGATTCGCACACGATTGATTACAAAACAGGTTGTCAATAGACAAAACAAAAATAGTACTTTTCCATCTCCAAATTTAGCGAATAAGAAGAAATATCTTTTTTAGTCAAGAGGAGGTTTTAGAGGAAGGCAAGAGCTGTTTAAAAGTGGCAGAGAAATAGCCACTTGGTACTACGTGAGGGAAGGTAAATATATTTATGCGCTTCTATAAGTGCATAATCTTATAAGTATGTATTTGGTTTAGTCTATATTAGCTTGTCATCTGGCATATTGTGAGATCAGGTAGTGGAGAGTTTCATCTATAATGAAATATTTTTTTTGGATTGCCTTCGCCGTATTTCTGGCGGCATCTATTCCGCACGTCGCCTACTTCTTTGCCTCATTTGAGCCATCCAGTGGTTCGGAAGGCATCTGGTGGTGGGCAGTAAGCTATGCAATTGCAATAAGCATCGATGTAACCGTCTATCTCCTTTCCTGGACAGCATTTCAAAGATATCGAAAATATCGCACCCCAAAGGCCGTCTGGCAACACTGGTTGCTCATAGTAATGTGTACCATCTTCTCATGGGCAGTCAACTGGGCATATGCAAAACAATTTCATAGCACCATAATGCTCAGTTCAGCCGAATCGGCAGCGCCCTGGCTTACGAACGTCTTTCCATTTATGGCAAGCGCGTTCCCCCTCCTGGGAATAGTCTATACAATGATGGCAGAAACAATCACAGAGACAGCAGCAGAAGAGAAGAAAGGGCAAGTTGAACAATTTCATGCTTTGGGAGAATTGGCGCGACAGACCCAGTTGCCAATTGCCAGCTTGCGGCGTGCATTAACCAGTGGGACCAGACTTACAACCACGGTTCCAACAGGAGAGATGCAGCGCACGCCGGAAGAAGTTGCGCGAGAAACCGTAGCGAGAGACGACGACAAAGCAGGATTGAATCGGCCAATTACCGGAAAATTTGTGACCCTGGAAGCGAACAACGAGCGTTCCAGCAACCAGCAAACAAATCCTGGTGTCGTCTCAGTCATGCCCGACCTCAATCAGGATAAGCTACAGATGACAATAGAAGCATTGAGAGCGAAACCTGATATGACCGATGAGGCATTGGCAGAATTTCTCTCACTCAAAAGGCCTGCAAGCGCACGTTTTTGGCGTTTAAAAGCAATAGAGATTCTCAATATGCCTGAAAAACCTTCTACTACATCTAATTTGGGAAATACGGGTAATTGGTCAAATATTGGAACACTTGCCAATAGCATCAACGGAAAACGGTAACCTTGACGGGCAAGAAATGCTATGATACAATGTCTGGAGTGTAGTATGAGGCTGACAAACACCTACCCCATAGATCGGTGTGTTGTAGTTTGACAGTGTAGTCTACTCGTCACGAAAAGAGGCAGAGCCTGAAGACTCTCTAGAGAAGAGAGAGGCAAGTATTTATGGAGGGAATGATGCCGGCCACCTATAGTTATGCGAGCATATTGCACGCAATTGGTCAGGTGTTGGATCAAATTGGCGTTAAGAGTATTGCTATTCACGAAGAAGAAGATGGACTGTTTATAGAGGGGTATAGCAGCGAAGACGAGGTACAAGTGCAGCTTCGTTGTGATATTGCGAGTCTCTATGAGCTCATGAATAGTAGCGAAGCATCAGCCCAGCAGCTAGACGAGCAGGCAACTGATGCAGTTATTCTACGCCGTTTTCTCGCCGAGCACAGCCGTACGCTGGTTGGCACGGCATATTAATTTTAACGTGCTTGAAACAGCAGAAAAAGAACCGGGGGCTCACCTCCGGTTCTTCTCTCATGGAGAACAAAATAGTAAGGGAGGGGAAAAGCACAGGCAGAATGGACGTTCTCGTAGATGGAAAGCCCGCATAGAGCAGAGAAATACAGACTCTTTTCCGCTTGAAGCAGGTCACGGCCTTGTTTCAAGAAAAGATCTTCACTCCCATAGGGAATGTGGGAATATGTAAAAATCCGGCAACGAAAAATTTCATCAGCACCGCCACCATTTAGAGAGAGTTTTGTGCTCAGCCATCGAGAGATTGTTCCTATTGATTGAAGTGTGGGATTTACCAGAGGTCAGGTTGCGGATAACGTGCAGCGTCCATTTCCACTTATAATCTCAGCTATAGAGGTAATAAGACAAATCGTATCATTGAGATAATTGGATTGTGTTAGCTCCATTGATGCATACTTTTTGCAAATCACGTCCTTTCTTAACTATTGAATATACCATAGTAGCTACGCAAAGTAAAGCGCAGACCTCTCGACTTTACCAATAAAGTATGATATGCTCATAGCTATAGGATGCACTGCAAGTTTGTCCGAGCACCTGAACAATCATAAATCTTGGCCTGCGCGGTTTCTCCCCACGAGAGGAGAAGGTTGTGCCCGAAGATATTGCTTTATTCATCGATTTTGAGAACATACGTTACAGCATGCTGAATATTCAACGGCGGGAGCCTGACCCACAGGAATTAATAGCTGTGGCCCGTCGCTATGGCACTGTTATGGTAGCCCGCGCTTATGCGGATTGGTCGCGACAACCTGAGCCATTTAAAGGCAGTCTCACGGCTGCAATGATAGACCGTGTAGATTGTCCGGCGAAGCAAAGAGACCGCATTCGTATGGGAACCGTTCACTATGCTTCAGGAAACACGCCCACGGGTCCCCTGGGTTCGTCCGCCTATCCCTCCGATTCGCAAGGGGGGGGAAGTTACGCAGGCGGCACGCTCCCTCGTCAGTGGCCAAACGGCATTACCACCAATTCGGGGGCGCTTCCGGCTATTACCCCACAGGGACTTGGAGCTGGTTGGGCATCTGAACAGGATGGAGCGCTTCCGCTCAATAATGAGCTTGACGATGCGCTTTTACCAGAAGATGATCAACCGACCGAAGAGAACTTTAGTGTATCAGCCGATTTTCAACAGCGTGAGCAGTTCCGGCAGCAGAGTTTGCCTTACCAACAAGGGTCCTATGGTTCTATAAATCCATCAGGGCCTCTCGTGCAGAATGGAACCGGTCCCCTCGGATATCAGCATTCTGGCAATACTGGTCATATGCCCGCTGTCAGCGCTGCTGGCAATAGTACGATTGTGCAGAGTACAGTAGTACAAAGCACTGTCGATCTGAATATGTTGATGGATATTATTGAGACTGTTTTTGATCGTCCGACCATCTCGACCTTTGTTTTGATGACTGGCGATAAAGATTTTACCCGTATTAGTGCTCGTTTAAAGCTACGTTTGAACAAAACTGTTATTGTTGTAGGTATCCCAGGAACCGTCAGCCGAGATCTTATTAGCAGTGCAAATCAATTCGTACCTCTGGTGCCAGGTGGGAATGGGAGTTCAGGTATTACCGGTGCGCTACCGGCCACGACAGGCCAATTTCCGGCCATCCCCAGTGGGAATACCGGTTCTTTGCCGGCAGTCAATTATGCAGGGAGTAGCGCAAGCAGTCAATTTCAACCGCCTTATGGGACACCACCGATGGATGTCCTTGATCCACAGTTTTTACAATTTCTTGATTATATTGATCGTAACTGGTCCTGGCGCACAATAATTGGTGTCTCTAATTTTATTGGTGATCCACTCAATCCGAAGAACCGCTTCAGAGGGCGACTCACCCGTGAATCGGCACGAGAACTTTTGAATACCTGTATTCAGCAGAATATTTTGCTTGTCCAGACAGACTCAACAGGGGCAGAAGATTTGCGCTTAAATCGTTTGCATCCGGGGGTTGATGAGGTTCTCAAACAATTTGTTCGCTAGAAAATATCAATTCTATTAGGCTACTTGTTTTCAAGAAGAACGTTTCTACATGCGATGCGTAGGGCGTTCTTCTGCTATTCTCTATGAGTATTTCGTAGTCTTGAGGAGATTTTTTTATGCTTGAAGAGTCCCGTGTTGCATTTCTCCGTCGCCTGATCGCCAGCCCCAGTCCCTCTGGTTTTGAACAGCCAGTGCAGCAGGTTATCCGCGAGGAAATCACACAGTATAGCGATAAAGTCTCTACCGATGTGCATGGAAACGTATTTGCAGCACTCAATCCCGATGCAGTGCCGCGGATTATGCTAACTGCTCATTGTGACGAGATCGGATTTCTCATTCGCTATATCGACGATCAAGGATTTCTTTATTTCGCATCGATTGGCGGCTTCGATGTTACAACATTGCCAGGGAGCAGGGTTGAGATTCATACACCGACTGGTCCTATCCTGGGAGTAATCGGACGTAAGCCAATTCATACCCTCAGTGCTGAAGAGAGAGGCAAGGTACCGGCAATGTCGGACCTGTGGATCGACATCGGTACCACTGGAAAAGAAGAGACGCAGAAGCTGGTTCCGCTTGGAAGTGTTGTAACCCGTGCCGTTCAATTAGAATCTTTACGCAACGAGCTGGTAATTTCGCGGGCACTCGATGATAAATCTGGTGTCTTTGCGGTTGTAGAAGCGATGCGGCGTATTGCAGAACGGCGTACGGAACTCAAGGCTGGCGTCTATTTTGTCTCGGCGGTCCAAGAAGAGGTCGGCTCACGTGGGGCACGCACCAGCGCTTATAGCGTCGATCCCCAGATTGCAATCGCCGTCGATGTCACCTTTACCTCCGATCATCCAGGGACTTCAAAGCAGGAGATAGGCGATGTGCGCCTGAATGGCGGACCAGTTATCTCGCTAGGCGGCAATATTAATCCGCGTGTCTTTCAATTGTTAGTGAAGGCCGCTGAGAGCGCGGGGATGGCCTGGCAGATTGATCCACAACCGAGTGCAACATACACGGATACAGATGCCATTCAAGTCGCACGCGCTGGGGTCGCAACGGGATTAGTAAGTATTCCCTGCCGCTATCTTCATACTGGCGTCGAAATGGCCTCACTCAAAGATATCGACGAAGTTGCAGAATTATTGACGCGCTTTGTGCTGACAATCGAGCAGGCAACGAATATTATTCCTTAATTGTTTCAATGTTTCAATGTTTCAATCCTCAACAGGTGAGAGGAAATTGCGGCAAAGCCCCTCCATCTCTGGGTAGATGAGCGCCAGGATATCACACCTCGCATTATAAGGCAAACACAACTTTTCCAACCAGATCGTGGTTTATACACTAGCAATAGATAGCGGGTGTTTTCCTTTATTTTCTAAAGGAAAACACCCGTAATGATTAACAACCCCCGCTACTACTGCTCCATTGGCGGCAACTGTTGGGGATACTCAGCCTGGGGCTGCTCGTACTCTTCATAAGGAGCTTGCTCCTGTGCGGACTCATAAGGCTGCATATCTTCGCGGCGATAGGCATCGCGTGGAGCTTCCTGATAGCCCTGGTCATAACCAGGTTGTTGATACGGCGCTGGTATGGCTGCTGATACGGTTGTTGATAAAATTGTTGGTAAGGCGGCTGATAGTAGCTAGTAGAAGCATTCGAGCTACCTGTGCGCGAAGTTGTGCTGGCAACCGCCTTAACAATAATTGTTACCATAAGCACGAAAAGCAAGGCAAACAAGACAAGATGGAAGGAATGGGTAAAAAACAGAATCATAACCGGAAACAGAAATGGAAAACCCCAACCCCCTCTAGAACGTCTATATCTCCCATACATGAGAATTTTCTCCTTGTGGAACCCGAAAGCTTATCATCATATAGAACAACGCGAACGAATCTATTTCATCCAATCATTGGACATATTGCTATATGTTATAAACAGACTATAGTCCAATACGGAGAGAAAGTCAAGGGGAAATAGGAAGGAAAGTTCTGTTTTCTGCATCGATAAAGTAAAATGGAACATATTCACACAATCTGAAGTGTTTTTCGTATCTTCCAGAAAACGGCCCAGGAATTTTTGTCTGGTAGCTTGTTATGGTTAGAGTATATAATGCTATATAGATAGAATGTTGCGTTGACAAGGGGATAAAAAGTATTCTAAAATTGCGCATATCTGTACAATTTTGTGTGATAGAATCCGGCGGACTTCATCTCCTGCATAGATCAGGGCCGACGGAAAAGGAAACCGATATATCCGATACAATTGATAGATAGTAGACGAATAGGTCTAGTGTGCACATATGTGGTTATCCCCTCAACGGAGTGTGTACAAAAGTAGGCAAGATTCAGCGAAAGCTTCAAAGGTGAAAGCGAATGCAAAAGGGACACATTACCAAATATCAGCCCTTTCCACCAATTGACCTGCCTGATAGGCGCTGGCCTTCGCGAGCGATTGTCAGCGCCCCTATGTGGTGTAGCGTTGATCTACGTGACGGAAACCAGGCTCTCCCAATACCAATGAGCGTCAAGCAGAAGCTAGAGATGTTTCAGCTTCTGGTGGAAATCGGCTTCAAAGAGATCGAGGTTGGCTTTCCTGCGGCTTCTCAGATCGAATTTGACTTTATTCGCCGCCTCATTGAGGAAGATCTGGTACCTGATGATGTAAAAATCCAGGTCCTTGTTCAGGCGCGTGCGGAGCTTATTGAGCGTACAGTTGAATCTCTTAAAGGGGCAAAAAAAGCCATTATCCATCTGTACAACTCAACCTCACCGGTACAACGTCGTGTTGTCTTTGGACTGGAGAAACCTGAGATCATCAAAATTGCCACGCAGGCTACTCAGCTCATTAAAAATCTGCTTCCTAATCTGGCCGGTACAGATATAACCTTTCAATATTCCCCTGAGAGCTTCTCCTCAACCGAAACAGATTTCGCCCTGGAGATCTGTGAGGCCGTGATTGATCTCTGGCAGCCCACGCGGGAAAAGAAAATTATTTTAAATCTGCCCGATACAGTACAATATGCCACACCAAACATTCATGCTGATCAGATTGAATGGTTCAGTCGTCATTTACGGAACCGCGATACAGCAATTATCAGTCTACATACCCATAATGATCGTGGAACGGGTGTAGCTGCGACAGAGCTAGGATTGATGGCAGGAGCGGAGCGCGTCGAAGGCACCCTTTTTGGCAATGGTGAACGTACAGGGAATGTTGACATTATCACATTGGCATTGAACATGTATTCCCAGGGTGTTGATCCCTGCCTGGACTTCAACGACATCAACGCGATTCGGACCGTTTATGAGCGTTGCACGCGACTTGATGTCCCTTTACGCCAGCCATATGCAGGAGAACTCGTCTTTACCGCCTTCTCTGGCTCGCACCAGGATGCGATCAACAAAGGAATGACGGCGAGGGACTGCACACCGGGGGCGCTCTGGGAAGTGCCCTACTTGCCAATCGATCCAAAGGACATTGGACGAACCTACGAGGCAATCATCCGTATCAATTCGCAATCCGGCAAAGGTGGGGTTGCCTATCTCATGGAGAACGACTTTGGCTTTCAGTTGCCAAAGCAGATGCGTATCGAGTTTGGTAAAACCATCAATGATATCGCCGATGCGCGGGGTGAAGAGATTCCCAGCACAGGGATCTACCAGATCTTTGAACAAGAATACTTAAAACGCACTACGCCCTTCAAGCTGGAAGATTTCCACACCGAGCAGATCACAGGACAGGCAGAAAATGAAGGAGTAGCCTGTGTAGCACGCATTCTTGTACAAGGGAAACGTCACGAAATCAGCGGACATGGAAATGGTCCAATTGACGCCTTTGTCAATGCCCTGAACGAGGCAAAGCTTGCCAACTTTACCTTGCTCTCTTATGCCGAACATTCACTCAGCCAGGGGGCTGCGGCCAAAGCAGTCGCATACATCCAGATCAATGTTGGAAACAATCGAACCTTCTATGGGGCAGCAGTCGAGACAGATATCGAGCGAGCATCGATCAAAGCGGTCTTAAGCGCCCTTAACCGCGCTAGTTTGCCAAACAAGCAATAAATACACAGAAGAAGAGCTCTGACCTTTTTTGTTGATCAGAGCTCTTCAGGCTATACAAAGAAATTCAGGCAGCGAGCAACACTTTACGCATTACCGACTGAAGCAATGGAGCCATCGGCATTACTATAGCTATAGAGCGCAACAATTCCTTCCTGAACGCCATTTTTAAAGCTGGAGGTATAGCTGACACTTGAGGTAAAGGTTGCTTCTCCCATCCCAGTAGAACCTTTGGCTTGAGCATCACCAATATCGGTATACGTGTGATCAAGGATCTCTATTTTGCCTATAACAGCTTCAAAAGCAGTACCCTTGCCTGAAACAGTGATTGGACTGTTGATACGGTCACGCGCAGTAGGAGCAGTAATATCCATACCAGTTCCAGTTACATCGGTCACAATCCAGATACCAGTTCCAGTATTTCCTTCCAGACGGCTCAATTTCACTTGCATTACCCTACCACCAGCGCTCAGACTCTTCACATTAACCACTGCATCAGTATCATTCTTGCCGCCACCACTTACGACTGTTGTATTGTTAGCAGCAGGCCATTTGAGAAGATCCTGTGTAAGATGGCTAGCAGTCTGTGAAGCACTTAGCTTCCAGGCATCCAGGCCCCCTTTGACCTTCGCTTGATCTGTCTCAGCCTCAAAGCGGGTCAGGTCGGGATAGAGGCCTGGAAATGAGACAGGCAAAAAGGTTCCGGCGGCATCAGACCACTTAAATTCACGAAACAGATCCTGCTGCAAATTTACGTTCGCATTCACGCCCTTATTCACACTTGAATTAAGATCCGCCTCACCAGTCAGCAGGGTATTATACGCACTAATTTTGGCATCGCCTTTATAAAGCGAGAGCAGCTTGAAGAGCTCAGCAGGTTGAGGTTGCGTAATATGAGTAAAAACATGGAGATCCAGGCCAAGACTAGATCCAATCGTGCGCACAGTCACAAGGGCCTGAAGCTCATTCGTGCCCATCAAATTAGCACACTCCACCTTTTCAACCTTGCTAACATTCGGCTGGGTACCTACTATCGGGTCCCAGTAAGTTGGTGATTGCACAGCCACCGGACAGGGCAATACCCCCAGCTTCACATCTGCCGACTGGCTTGCCTGTTGTCGTTCTGTATTGCTAGCAAGAGTATTGGAATTTGTATTTCCAGCAGTACCACAGCCAGCCAGAAGACAAGCAAAAAATAGACAGAGCAGACTCTTAGTAAAACCAGATGGTATATAGCGACACGCAGATGATGAGGTCATTGGACCCTCCTCTACCGGAATTTGACGCACACTAGTATAAGGTATAAAGAAGCCAGTTTGTTTCTCAAAAGATACTCTATTCTTCTGTATATACCAAACGTAGGCATGGCGGTAACTTTCATAAGAAAGCCTAGTACTTCTGACGCAAGAAAAATACTCCCAATTAGCCGCGTTCTTCCTGAATCAATTCTATGCTATAGATAGGGCGTATACTTATAAAGAAGCTACGTTTGAGGGACAAAAAATGGAAGCAAAAGAAGTGGAGAGAAAGCCAAAAATTCGTGATATTCGCCGTCAGTATGGACTGACTTCGCGTGATGTCGCGGATGCGGCAGGCGTTGAACTACAAACGGAATATCTGCTGGAGATTGGTGGTCTGGTAGGCAGTGAAGAAGTAGAGCAAGTTCTGAATGCTCTTTCCCGCTTAACAGGCGAACAGTTTACATCGGAAAACGTCTGTGGACTCTGTACTCCACCAAACCGCGTCACAAAAAGTTCATCCTCGGCTAATGTTATGCATTAAGTTGTTTCCCTGGGGAACATATCTACATTTTATTACCCGGCGGAAATGGGTTTTGAATACGTTCTGCGATTGATGAAAAGTTACTTTTTCTTTACAGAAAGCGTGTGTGTAATGAGAATACGACCATTCATTACATAGCTGAGCGCTCGTTTTCATCGGACCTGCGGCCTTTCTTTAACCAGTTGGCTACGTAGGAGTAGCAGCACAGGCGGTACTCCTGCTCGCTTTTCACAGCACCCCGATGAAGTGAGCACCGTTGGAAGGGAGAAAAGTATGCCCGACTCAAAATTGCATCAAGATTCCAGAATTCAGGTGAGCAACCGACTCATAGAGCCGACTCACATTTGCGGGAAGAAGAAGGACCAAAACGCAGCGGAAGCGACTCGAATGCCCATAAGCACCGCAAAGCATCTCATCTCCACGAAAGTCATCAAAAAGAGAACGATCCACTTTACCCCGTCTCTGACGCCGATTTTTCACGCGATCTCCAGGCGAATGATCGAGCAGGAGAGAATCATGGCACCAACCAGGCATTGATGGCAGGAGCTCGCGATGCGAACGACATTAAAGAGCTGCACACAAGCTTAGCCGACCTGAGCGATGCCGAGCTAAAAAGTCTGGTAATTCTGCCAGCAGGGACACGCCTGGAGCAAGGAGCAAAATACATTGACCTGCATCGCCTCGAAGATGGCGAGTTCGTCGCAACAGCTTCAATGGTTGCCAGCCCTGACAACTACTACGTTCCCAAAAAAGAGACCGATTATCTGCTCTGGAATCGTCTGAACCAGGTTGATACCCCTGAGCGGCTCGACGAGACGCCGGAGAACGGCTAGTTTTTTGTATGATATTATAATTTGGTTGCCACCAGGCCAGGTTTCTGTATAGTTGTATAATTGTATATTGGTGTAGGGCAAAAACCGGAAGCCAAGTCTGAACTGGCTTTAGCCTCCGCTCATTTATACCATTATGCAAAACTCACCCGGCATGGTGGTGTTCAGGGAAAATCCTCAATATTTCTATTGGCTTTGCAGGAACATCTCTTCTGGCCGCCCTGCGAGAGTAGAGACTAACGCAACCAGCCTCACAAGCGTTTCGCTGATAACTAAAGGTTTGTTATCTGGACCGGATCAAAGGTTATTTGCGGCCCCATATAAGGATTTTCAGCAACGACAACAGTAAGCGTATACGTGGTATTCTGTACAGGAACAAAGGAGAAGGTTCCTTGTATGCTGGACGGATCACTATTTGGCAGATTACCACCAGACTGAGAAAAAGTTGCAGGGATCTGAGTCTGGGTGCCACTGGCTAACAACTCAAATGTGTCTATCCCGTAACTCATGCTGCTCCCTGATACATTTTTCATAGATATATTCCAGACCATATTCCCATTTGCATCATCCACCTGAATAGTTGTAATTGTTACATGAATAGGGTCATTACAGTTAGCTCCACAGGTTAGCAACAAGTTCTCGGTAATTATCCCACTTGCGACAGTAGCTGCTGGTTGGGCGGCTGCGACTGTGCCTGATGATGAGGCAGGCGTGCTTGTGGGTGAGGCAACAGCGGGTGAGGTGGCGGTTGGGACAGGAGCGGAATGGCCACCCTGCGGAGTAGCGGCTGGTGCTATGGTAGTCGGGGAAGTACTCGTATGACGCAAGACCAGAAATGTTGTGGTTCCCAGAATCAGAACGAGAATGAACAGGACTAGCGTTGCAGTTCTCCAAATATTTCCTGATTTTGCTGGAGTATTGAGCTTTCCCTGCTGCCCTGTGCGATATTGAGTAGCAGGTCCTTCAAACGGTGGCTGCTGATTATAATACGCTTCCTCTCCCAAAGGATACCTTCCTTGTGAAGGTTGCAATGGCGGTGGAGGTGGGAAAGATGGTTGTTCGGATTGGGGGCGTGGCGAAGATTGCCCAGTTAGACGATTAGGATCTTGTGATGGCGGCTGTTGCATCATATTTCTCCTATGAGAATAATACAAAATTATATAAATGTAAACACTAGTAACTATACACAAATATGCTGCAAATATCAATATAAATACCAATTAAGAGCTATAAATAAAGATCCTATCTTATCTGTAAATATCGAGAAGCAGCGGATTGTTATGCACCCAGGAAACCAACGTACAAACAGACAGAAAAGGCTTCATTTCTATCCATGTAACAGAGTCTCTGACAAAAATGAAATGATAGTAGAACTGAGACAAATTTGCGACAAATCGATGACAGGGCCGCGATAGGCGATGCGTATACTGTTTGTAAGAGCACAAACCGAGATAAAACGTCTATAGATTCAAACCCTTAATCACTTAATCATACTTTAAAGTAAAAACGAGAGGCTTTTTGTTACGTATGAAAGAACAGCTTATGACAGTCCCCGGCATACACCGGGCAGGCAGCCAAAAAGCACGCTCAGAAGAGGTCGTCCTGAGCACGCAAAATCTGGTAAAACGCTATGGTCAGCGCCTGGCAGTGAATAATCTTACCCTTGAAATTCGCCGAGGCGATATTTTTGGTTTTCTCGGCCCGAATGGCGCAGGCAAAACGACGACAATTAGAATGATTCTTGGACTTATTACTCCTACTGAAGGGACTATTACTATTCTTGGTCAGGATCTGGCCCGTACGCGAGCCCATATTCTCCCACGTGTTGGCGCATTGATTGAAACACCCGCGCTCTATCTGAATATGTCTGGTCGCGATAACCTGCGAGCCGTGGGCGCGGTTCTGGGAGGAGTGCCAGAGAAACGTATTGATGAAGTCCTCAGCCAGGTTGGTCTGGGAGTACGCCAGAGAGATCGCGTGCGCACCTATTCACTTGGCATGAAACAACGTCTGGGTATTGCCATCGCACTACTGCAAGATCCCGAAGTAGTGATTCTCGATGAACCCGCAAACGGTCTTGATCCAGCAGGAATTGTTGAGATGCGCGACCTGATGCATCGCCTTTCGGATGAAGGCAAAAGCGTCCTGATCTCCAGCCACCTCCTCTCAGAAGTACAACAGATCTGCACGCGTATCGCCATTATCTCACAGGGATCGCTTGTCACCGAAACGACGATTGATGATCTTATTCGGGGAAAAGGCGAGTTTAGCGTCCAGGTTGAACATCCTCAGGAGGCACTTATCTTCGTGCAACAACAGGCATGGGGCAGGCAGGCGCGTCTTGATAGTAATGGAGCCCTGCTAACACCAGCGCCTGGGAATCGTGGGCGAGAGCTCAATCTCTTCTTGAGCAGTGCAGGATTTGTGCCCGAAACAATCACGCCAGCCAAACAAGACCTGGAGCAAATTTTCTTACAACTGACAAATTCTGGATCGGGAGAAGTACAGTGAGTAGTATAACAGCAACCACACATCAGATAGATCGTAGACAATTACACAGCTCAAAACCAAGCTTTTTTGGGATGCTTCGCGGCGAATTGCTCAAAATCTCGCGCCGCTGGATGACCTGGATATTACTTGTTCCTCTACTTGGAGCGATTACCATACTTCACCTGCTCAGAGTCACCGATGCGAATATCAAAGAACTGATAGCCCAGGGCCAGCTCAGCTTTTACTACGATCTCGTCACACAGAGCTTCAGTATGTTACGAGCCTTCGGCGGCATCTACCTGATTATCCTGACGGCTTATGTCTTTGGCCTGGAATTTCAATTTGGCACCATCCGCGTTCTGCTCTCACGCGGCGTAGGCCGTGTTCAACTCCTCCTGGCTAAATTGACCAGCCTGTTCCTTATTGCCTTGCTTGTGGTGGTAATAGGAGTGCTCTACCTGGGAGTATTGACTGTTATCCTGACAGCTCTTGGCACTGGCAACCTTAACGCTCTGCACGTTCTAACAACCGATTTCTGGCAGAACATGGGAACGTATGTCCTGTTACTTCTGTTCAATATGGTTGTCACTATTCTTATGGCAACAGCCATGTGTGCCATCACCCGCTCTCTGGCAATGGGACTGACATTAGCTATTATGTGGTTTCCAGTGGACAATATCGGCTCAATCTTTATGCAGCTCGGCTACAAGGTAACACACAATACTCTCTGGCTTGATATCACAAAATACTTTCTCGGTCCCAATCTCAATGTGATGGCGGCCCTAATCTTACCGGCAAAAGTGCAAGCCTATGCACTGGGAGCGAAGCCACTGCAACCAGTTAATGGAACCCACACTATCTGGGTAGCGAGCATCTATGGCATCATTTTCCTGGCCCTCGCGCTCATCCTGACCTGGAAGCGCGACGTCAAAGAATAAGCACGCGAGAGGGCGGAAGATTTCTTTCCGCCCCTCGTCTGGTCTCCCTTTGCGCTCAGAAAGATCGCTGTATTCTACTCATTACTTATACTATCATCGGCAACAGAGATGGACTTATTGCGATAATTCCAGACGTAGAGCAGTAATGCAGGAAAGAGCACAAGGCCCGCTGTAACAAGCGCGGCTTCCATGCTTACAATCGTAGCAATCATTCCTAATAATGGCCCACCGATAATCTGAGCAATAGCACTAATCTGCCCCTGCAACGAAAATACCGTCGCCCGAACACGAGAGTCTAGATGCATATTCATCCAGACGCGTTCCAGAGATTGCCGGGGACCTATAGCAGTCGTAAACAAGAAGAATGCTGAGAGAGCTGGCAAAAACTGACCTGCTATAGCAAAGCCAATAACACCAACTATCGTTATCACGTCTACAATCCACAGAGCTACAATTACGGCACGGTGGCTACGGGTATTGACCGAACGCCGGGCGATTTCAGTTCCACAGAAATTGGTCAACGAAATACCAGCCTCAATGATGCAGAACCAGGTTACGGATGTCAGTCCTGCCAAAGTAGGAAAGGTAAAGCGTTGCAACAAAGAATACTGCCAGAGCTGATCGAAACCAGCACTAAAGATTCCTGAAAAGATCGCGATACTCAGAATGGAAAGCAAGACAGGACGTGAGCGTACCAACTGAATGCCGACACGTAGCAGGTGACTTCCCTGCTGGAATGGATTGCGGTCATCGCGTGAGACAGGAGCAAAGTGCCGCTCAGGCATAACCAGGGCCAGTACTCCGCTCAGAAGGATAAGAATGCTTGCGCCTACTACAATCGGTAAATTAAGATCTATATTTACCAGGAGAGCGCTGATGCCAATACCAAGCAAGGAAGCCAGAGAGCCAACCTGTGCTCCGCGCAGGTAGATTGTTCCTGCTTGCTCAGCGCCCAATTCATCGGCGATCCATGCGGTATCAGCACCATCCATAAGGGTCGTACCAAGTCCGCATAAGGGTTGCGCGACGAATACGACGATAGGGACAGAAAAAGCACCTTCAATGAGATGGCCGGAACCAAGCAGAAACATACCGAGGACCACCGCCCAGCGGCGGCTATACATGTCTGCCAGAATGCCCGTTGGTACCTGGAATAGAAAACAGATCGCCTGGCGCACAGTGCCGATAAGGACCAGTTGCAACGCATTAAATCCAACGATCTTCGTCAAGTAGACAAGCTCGACGGTGAGTAGCATGGAGTAACTTAGAGCAGTTATTGCCCTCATAGCAATGTAGATGAAAGATGCCTGAAACGTGCGCATACTCTTCCTCTTAAATCTTCAAGGCAGGGGAAAACTACTATATATAAAAGAAGAGGAGTAACACGTGCGAGCGAGAGGAGTTCATAAGGAAAAATCCTCAGAAGATGCTCATCATTTGAGGTTACTGCAATGAAATCAGATATGAGGAATGCACAGAAAAACCAGATGCTTCTAAAAAAGCAGCGACAGAAAAAGGGCACTAGTTGAGCACACTACTCACATCTATTCTCCACCCCGCATAGTGTTACTCAGCACAAAAACCAACCTCATAAATCAAACCTCCCTCAGGGTTCTTATCACCCTGCTTCAAGGTCAGAACCTGACAAAACGGCCTGACCTCTCTCTACAAAGCATAAGTACTATATTGGGCAATATCAAGCTTTTACAGCAACAATAATATCGCGTTTTTTAATGACCCGGTCAACAGCGTGGGCAAATTGCGTATAGGGCGGATCATCGCGAATTTCGAGAGCAGTATGCGCCGAAAAGAGGCCAAGCATCTCGCTCCGCTCAATACGCGTAGCATTCCAGGCCAGGGCTATACTGCCACCGGGAAACAGCATACTCTCCCAGACCGGAAGCATCTTGCTCAGAAGAGACGAGATCTCGCCAAAATGCTGAATACCGTAAGGGAGGTCCGCAACTATAGCATGCATACGGGGACCACCGACAACCTCGCGCATATGCAGAACAGCGTCCTGCGCATCGCCCTGCGCGATCACCAGATTGCGAGATTGACCCTTTGGACCAATTTCAAACTGGTGGCGTCTACCCGCCCGGCGTCCATGCTCATCAGTTTCTTTATAGCGAATACGCTCTCCATCCAGATATTGGCGGATAAAGACCGTCGTAGTCTCCACATCCTGCCGCTCAATCTCAATACCAAAGGCATCATATCCAGCCGCTAAAGCCAGAAAGAGCGTGGTCCCACCACCGGCCAGAGGATCAAGAATGCGCAGACGCTCAGCAAATCGATCTGCATAGGCACCAGCAAACACAGCGGCGTTCAGCAGGACGCGTGTAAAAATCTCATTGGTCTTCCCTTTGTAGCGCCTCGCTTCGGCCATTTCCAGAGGGACAAAAGGGACAAAATGCGGTTCTAGAGGACGAAGAAGCGGCCCCATCACCTCACCTAGCTGCAAAAAATATTCATGAACTTCACTGCTCGCTCCCAGGCGGCCAATGAGAGACTGCACCTGGTCATACGTGACCAATAACTCGTCAACGGTAAGGAGCAGATAGCTCTGTCCAGCCAGGATAATTGGTTCAAGCTGCTGAATTGCTGGAGCAAGAGGACTGGCCAGCAGTTCAGGGGCGGCAAGATGCTCGGTCATCTTCGCGTATTGTGTACTCCGTTGTGGAGTGATTTTCAAAGCCAATTTCATGTGCAGAGTATATCATACTTTATACAACATGGGCAGAGCTTACTTAAAAACAGTAAATAGGAAAGAAGAAGAGATCTTCCCGAAGAGGATCATTCCAGAGCTTTCCATCTTCCCTCTTGAAACAGTAGAATAGAGAGCATACGTGTTAGATACCAGAGAATACAACCACAAACAAGCGCGGAGGGATTGCATGCATATTGTCACAGTGAACGAGATGCGCGATCTGGAAGCTCAGGCAGATAAAAAGTATGACCTGAACTCGCAGACACTTATGAGTACAGCCGGCAAAAGTGCAGCAGACATCTTTCAAGCCAATCTGCTGCCACACTATACAATGAACGATCTAGAAGTTCTTTTCTTGATTGGCCCAGGAAACAATGGTGGTGATGGGCTTGTGATGGCACGACACCTGGAACAGGCAGGAGCATTGATTAGCCTCTATCATTGGAAAGATCGACGTCTCACAATCCAGGGACAGGATATTGCCGCAGAAAAAACCGAGAACGAGCTACGCGATGCCATTCAGAGTGTCGATTACATTATTGACGCATTATTAGGAACTGGGCGCTCACAACCCTTACCGGACGATATGCGTTCCCTCCTTGCGCAGATAAAGCAAGAGCGAGCCAGACGCGAGACGCTACGTATCGTCGCAATTGATCTACCAAGTGGCCTGAACGCCGATACAGGAGAAGTCGATCCAGGCACACTGGCCGCCGATATCACAATCACCCTGGCCTGTCCCAAACAAGGCTTCTTCTTTTTTCCGGGACGGGACTATCTGGGGAATCTTTTCGTAGGCGAGATCGGGCTTCCGCCAGAGCTGGAAGCGCCTCTGCCTAACGAACTTTTGAGTGGGAAAATCGTGCATGATCTGCTTCCCCATCGCTCACTCAATAGCAACAAAGGTACATTTGGCAAAGTCATGCTCTTCTGCGGCTCACCACCCTATCCCGGCTCAGCATTTCTGGCAGGCAGCGCGGCAGGAAGAGTGGGGGCTGGACTAATCACACTGGCAGTAACAGAGAGAATGTTACCTATCTATGCTGGTTCTTTTCATGAAGCAACCTTTGCCCTGCTACCAGACGAAAAAGCCGCGAGCTATGAACGGGCAAAGGCGCTGACCGAACACCTCTCCGGCTATAGCAGTTTACTGATAGGGCCGGGCTTAGGGCAATCGGCAAATACACGCGAAGTCATCCTGCAAATTCTTGAGTATCTGCGCGCACAGCCAGAAGAAAAGCGTCCCCATCTCGTGATTGATGCCGATGGCTTGAATAATCTCTCCGCCCTCGAACGCTGGTGGACACTCCTACCAAAGGGGACAGTCATTACACCACATCCGGGAGAGATGGGACGCTTATGCGGCGGAATCAAAGTTTCAGGAGGAGATATCGAACGTCTGGAGCTAGCCCGCAACAAGGCGCGAGAGTGGCAGGTCATACTCGTACTTAAAGGGGCCTGCACGCTGGTTACAGAGCCAGAAGGCCGGACGCGTCTCAACTGGCTAGCCAATCCAGCCCTGGCTACAGCCGGAACGGGAGACGTGCTGGCAGGCATGATTGCCGGCTTTCTGGCCCAGGAAGTTGCACCATTTGATGCCGCCAGCGCCGCAGTCTATCTCCACACCGCCGCCTCAGATTTTGTGAGCGAACAGATTGGACATGCCGGTCTCCTGGCCTCCGATCTGCTCCCCCAAATTCCCCGTGCGATGGTAGCAGCCGCAAAGGCCGGACCATTTGAAGTCAATAATCCAACGATAACGAGACAGGGAGAGGCATAACACAACGAAATACGTCGAAAGCCGCCCTTGTTCCCACTAAAAGCAGAGGCATTACAAGGACGGCTTTCGGCTTATCTTGGATATATCATCGAGCAACCTTGACAAGGCTACACCTTAGCGGCTGCCTCATCCACCACATTGATAGTTAGCTTGGAGTCCGCGCCACCGGCAACCTTCACAGGGACATTAAACGTCCCAACAGAGCGAATAGGCTCAGAGAGATCAATCGTACGGCGATCAATCTGGATATTCTCAGCTTCACGTAAAGCGGCAGCGACATCCTGGCTGGTAATGGAACCATACAGGCGGCCCTGGCTACCAACACGAGCCCTAAAAGTAAGTGTTACCTGGCTCAAGCGCTCGGCCAACTGACGATTCACCTCGGCCTGTTTCTCCACTTTACGCTGTTCAGCGGCGATACGCTGTGTGCGCGTAGCAACCAGGCTGGGAGTTGCGCCAGCAGCTAAGCGACGGGGCAAGAGGTAGTTACGGGCATAACCATTAGCAACCTCTTTCAGGTCGCCGGCCTTTCCCAAACCCTCAACATCTTGTAATAATATGACTTTCATCGAACTTTCAGCTCCTCAAGAGACAGGGGAATCCCGTCTTTCCTCATGCAATGACAACGCGAAGTAGTATACACCTTGCTGAGTATGAACGCAAGCGCCGCAGTAAACCCTCAGACAAAATAGTATCAGCACCCTCAAGCGGGCCGAGAAAGGACAGATGCTCCTGCCGCCCCAGCAAGGGTAGTCTATCTACGAAACCCAAAAAAGTCAAGTGGAAACGTAATAGGGACCGGTTGCAGCTATAGCGGGTCTCCTCTATAATGACAAATGTTATTTAATCGTTCTATTGCACTTATTTTCTGGGAAAGGGCCGAGAGCATGTTTGGGCAAAGGACAATTTTTGTCTGGCACGAGCTGGTTTTCAGGCACTTTCTGATAAAGGATGAGCATTCATGAATATCGAAGGGACCTATACTTTTCAAGCGCCACCTGAAGAAGTATGGAGACTATTGACAAACATTTCTCTGCTGGAGCACGCGCTTCCAGGAATCGAAAAACTGGAACGCGTCGGCCCGGATGCCTATCATCTGGCCTTACAGATTCAGCAAGCGCCCTTGCAAGGAACATATCAGGGAAAATTCCAGATCACCGAGCGCCAGCATCCTTCCCATCTGAGTTTTGTCATTGAGAGCCTGGGTGAACAAGACACGCTGAGTGGGATTGGGACCCTTTCTCTTCAGCAACAGGAACAGCACACCGTCATTACGTACAAAGGTTCTCTCCATGTAGGGAAACGCAATAGTCGCCTGGCTCCAACAGTCATCAAAGGAGCAGCCAAATTGCTTATTCAGCAGAGCTTTGCCCTACTTTCAGAGCAGGCACGAGCAAGTAGAAATGGGCACGAAGCAGAAAAAGTATATGTCAAAGAGCATCGTAACAAGGAAAAAAGTTTAGCAGATCTAACGGCAGCGGTACGACGGAAAGCATCCTGGCAAACAGTAGCTCATCGGCTTCGTCTTGGTGCCAACGACCCGGTCCAGGAAAAAATCTGGGGACGGAGGGTGAAAAGGGCCAGTTCAGCGGCGGGGCTATTGCTCTTAATCTGGGTTGGAACACGGCTACCACGCACGGCAAAAAACAAAAAGCAAAGTTCAGAATAGCTTTCCCTACTAGTTTTCTCTTAAGAATTGATCATTGAGCGTAGCCGTGCCTTCCAGCTCTGGTCATCCTCAGACGAACCGGGCTGCTCAGCATTTTCAACGATCCAGGTACGGGAGCCGTCAGCAGATTTAGAAGCTGGCGAGCGTTGCTGCTGACGTTGCTCTTTATCATCAAGATTGTGCAAGGCTGTTTGTGCGGCCTTGCGTACATCTTGAACAGGATCTTGCAATAAAAGCTGAAGCGGCTCCCTGGCAGACTGAACACCGAGTCGGCCAAGAGTGCGAGCGCTACCGGACCGTTCATCAGAAGTAGGACCATGCAACAGCGGCAAAAGTTCAGGGGCCAGTTGCGTCAAAGAGAGATCAGCAATCAGGCGTAGAAGGCGATTCCGGCGCATAGGATGCGTAATCGTCACCAGAGCGGCGCGACAATCGCTCACAATTTGAGATTTTTTTTGAATAATGCCCTGTGCTTTCGCATCTGATACCGCAACCTCTGGAGAGGTTGTAGCGGTCCCACGCAGAAACGGCTCAATCCAGGGAGCAACGATATCAGGCTGCAAAGTATTCTCATGGAGTTGGAGAATAGGCTCATAGTGCTCTTTGAGCCAATAATAAAGAGCCAGCGTCACTTCCGCATCACGAGCAGCATAGGCAATCATTGCAGGTGGAAGAGGACGGCGCGTCCAATCGGTACGCTGCAAACTTTTGTCCAGGTGGCTATGAAAAGCTCGCTGGAGCATGGCAGCTAAAGAGGACTCGTGCTGACCAAAAATCGAGCGGCAGGCCGCCTCCAGATCATAATAATGTGCAACAGAGAGATTGCGCTCAGCCATCACACGCAGGTCTGCTCCCGCCCCATGTAACAGCACAGCTATAGCTGGATTCCCAATCACATCCGCAAGAGGAGAGAGATCTTTCAAGCGCAAGGTATCCACCACAAAACACTGCTGATCGATAGCCAGTTGCAACAAAGCCAGGCGAGGTACAGATGACACACTTTCATGTTGTTGAGTACGCAGACGAACCTGGGTAAATTCCGCATCAATTGCAACCACAGGCGAGTGACTTAATACAGCGGCGGCTTGTTGGAGCTGTTCAGGACGATCCACCCAGAAACGTTCACCACGCGGAGGAAGCTGTCCAGGCACAGGAGTAGGACCAAGATAGCCTTGCGGGCTATGGTCAGAAGATTCTTGATTTGGAAATGGTACTTTTTCGCCCAAGGCTTATTTTCCGCCTTCCGTGTCCAGCGTGTGATGGTGTGTACTTAACACTATACCACATCTCGACCGATTTGGTATAGTGATTTTTGCTCCTGGTAATCGACAAGATGATTTCCTCTCTAACTCTTTACTTATGTACTATTGCACTTACTAGACCATTTCAATTCTCCGGTGTATACTTCTTTTCGTTGGAGTAAGCTGAAAGGCATTCTAACTTATAGAGAAGAAAGATAGGTATATTTCAATGCTTGAAGAGATATTAGCAAACAACGAACGCTTTCTCAAAGAAACAACGCTCCCAGTAATTGGACACGCCCCCCGCAAGCGAACCGCCGTCATCACCTGCATGGACTGCCGGCTGGTAACTATGTTTGAGTCTGCGCTTGGCCTGGAGCGAGGCGATGTTGTCGAATTGCGTACCGCCGGAGCAACCATCTCACAGCCCGAACGCGAGGGAGCCGCAAACGATTTGATCCGCTCGCTGGCAGGGGCTATTTATCTTCTGGGAGTGCGTGAAGCCATTGTTGTCGGGCATACCAACTGCGGCCTCGCTCATGCCAATCCAATAGCCCTTACCGCATCTATGCAGGCCCTGGGAGTAGATCCGCAGCAATTGATTCAACAGGAAAAGCTGGGCGACATCAATGGCCTGATAAGCTGGCTGGGCGCATTCGAGGATGTCCATGTGAATGTGCAGGAGGTTGTCGAAGTTATTCGCAAAAGTCCCTATCTTCCCCGCATTCCTGTTCATGGCCTGGTCATTGATATCAATACAGGAAAGCTAGAAGTCGTGAGCAAGGGATGAACCTCTGATAACAAACAGCTTAAAACGTTTCTACATAGAAGGAGTATCTGCTTTGAGCGAAACACAACACTCAACGAAAGAGATCGCGAATTCTCCAGCTATTACACGGGCGCTCGCAATTCTAGACCAGGTACTAGAGATGCGCACACCTGGGAACGTCAAGATAAGCACTGATGGAAAACGTGTGGCCTTTGTAGTCAGCGAACCACTGCCGGGTGAACAGAAAAATCGCAGGCGGATCTGGATTGCTGAGACAGATGGCAGCAGAGAACCTCGGCCTCTTCTGAACGGTAAACATGACGAAATCTCTCCTTGCTGGTCGCCTGATGGCAAGCAACTGGCATTTGTGACTGGTTCAGAGAGAGACAAGGAGAAGCCACAACTGCATGTGATTTCAGTTGAGAGCGGAGAGCCTGAGTTGGTTTGTAAGATGCCTAATGGGATCAGCGACCCGACCTGGTCACCAGACGGTAGCCGCATTACTTTTCTCTCGCTAGACGGCGAGGAGCCAGAAACTGATCTAAAAGTACTTGGTCCTGCACGCCATAATCGTCTCTGGACTGTACGAACCGGGCAGGCAATCCCCGAAGCAGTCACGCCCCAGAACGTGACGGTGATCGAATATAGCTGGTCGCCCGATAGCAGATCGCTCGCCCTTTATTACTCACATGGACCGGAGGAGACAGATTGGTATCGCGGCCAGATTGGCATAGTTGCAGTTGGGGGCGCAATGATTCACCAACTGACCTCGCTCAAGCTGCCCGCACGGGCGCTAGCATGGTCGCCGGACAGTTCACAGATTGCCTTTCTTTCGGGCAAATGGAGTGATCCCGGACGTGGTGCCAGCGATATCTACGCCGTCTCAGTGGAGAGCCGCGACGTGCGCAATCTGACGCCAGGAATTGAGGGGAGTCCGACCTGGTGTAGCTGGCTCCCCGATGGTCGCCACCTGATTTTCGCAATGGTGAAACACGTCACGCATCAGGTCGCCCTGCTTGACAGCTCCAACAGCTCAATTACGCTCCTGGAGAAAGACTTCGTGATGCAAAGAGACATGCCAGCCCTCTCAGTCACACCAGACCATCACTATTGCGCCACTCTACACTCCAGTGCCCAAATCCCACATGAAGTCTGGTCCGGTACCTTGAACTTCGCAGACGGGCTGCCTCAGAGTATCGAATGGCGACGGCTCACACACTTGAATACACTGGCAGAAGAAGTTCTTCCGCGCGTAGAGACAGAGCGTATTCGTTATTCGAGCGTGGATGGGCAACTGGTCGATGGCATCTTTACGCCTTCTCCAAAAAAAGAGGGAAATCTCCTGCCACCTCTTTATATCAATGTACATGGTGGTCCCTCTGGTGCAGAGTGCGACTATTGGGCAGGATTGGATCGGGTGTACCTTGCAGCGGGCTATGCGATCTTGCGCCCAAACTATCGCGGAAGTTGGGGCCAGGGTATGGCTTTTGCAGACGCGGTATTCGGCGATATGGGTGGCAAGGATCTTCAGGATATTCTTAGTGGCATCGATTATCTAGCTCAGACTGGTAAGATTGATGGGAACAAGGTTGTTATTGCTGGCTGGAGTAACGGTGGCTATCTCTCGGCCTGGGCAGTGACGCAGACAGATCGTTTCAAAGCTGCAATGATGGGGGCAGGCATTTCGGACTGGCACAATATGCATGCCCAAACGAATATTCCTGACGCCGATATGTTACTACTGAACGCCGATCCATTGGAACATCCTGAGGTCTACCATCGCGCCTCGCCAATTACCTTTGCAGGACGCGTCAAAACGCCCACGCTCATCCTGCACGGCGAGAACGATCCTGCCTGCCCGATTGCACAGGCGTACACCTTCTATCGCGCTTTACGTGAACGAAATGTCCCTGTTGAATGCGTGGTTTATCCCCGTGAGGGGCATGGCCTCAGTGAGCACGATCATGTGCGCGATGCCACAGAACGCCAGTTACGCTGGTTTGAAAAATATGCCAACATGTAAGGAGACGAAAGCCGTATCTATGCTACAATAGTCACAAACGATTATCGACCAGCCATGCCATAGATAAGGCAAAAAATGCGTAAACAAGCACAACAAACAGGTGCTCAGCTCTTATTCCTGTGCGCACTGGGCATTGCCCTCTTGAGTAGTGCATGTGGAGCGAGTAGCTCAGCTCAGAATACAATACAGGCTACTCCAACTCCAGATCAACCAGTCACGCGTCAACAACTTTTTTCCAGTGGCCCATTCACCTATGTCGCAATGGGAGCCTCGGATGCCGTTGGTGTGGGAAGTAGCAAGCCTGCGACACAGGGCTATGTGCCGCTCCTTGCAGGACGGCTACCAGCAGGCTCTCACTGATCAATCTGGGATAAGCGGAGCACACTTACATGAAGCGCTGGAGCATGAACTTCCTCTCGCACTTTCAGCCCAGCCAAAGCTGATAACTATCTGGTTGGTAGCAAACGATTTTGTGGCAGGTGTCTCCTACACAAGCTATATGAGCGATCTCGATACTCTACTCAAACAGCTACGAGCAGGCACCCAGGCCCGAATTGTGATGGCTAATCTCCCTGATCTGACGCGCCTACCTTCATTTGCACGTCTGACAGCAAACCAGAAGGCCCAGGCCCTGACGGCGATCAAGCGCTGGAATGCCAATATCGCCATAATTGCTGCACGCTACAAAGTTACCATTGTTGATCTTTTTGCTGAAGGGAGCCAGATTACAGCACATCCCGAATATATCAGTTATGACGGCTTTCATCCTAGTAGCATGGGATATACACAGCTTGCAAGTTTTTTCTGGAGTGCGATACACGGATAAAGAAGTAGCTGAAGTCAATTCTCGGCCCCCGAATCCTTAGATAGAAGCCGTTCAATAAAAAAGATGAACGATACCTCCTCGGGGTATCGTTCATCTTTTTCTTTTCTCTGCTCGAAGAAACTAAGCCTGCTCCTCGTCAGTTAGAGCATCGGCAATAGCCTCGGCCTGTTGCGTGCTTACACTTCCGGATGTGCTTCCATGAACTTTCGAGGCAAAGGTCAGGCTACTATAGGTAACAGTGACTTTCACCTCACGATTACGCATACCGACCCTCGATGTTGCCTCTTCAGCAGCCTGCTTGACGCGCTGCGCCACCAGATCGGCTCCGCTCTGCTCGGCACGAATCACGGCAGTCATAATGCCAGGACCATTGACCGAGAGCTTATCCTCTTTACGCAGCCTGGCACGAATCACGGGCAGCAGCTTGCGTGCAACCTCGGTTGACTCGCGGTCCTCCCGCTCACGATTCGCATCGGTCCCATCAGCGCCATCGAGAATGAAACGGAAGACAATAACGCTCTGCGCATTGCAGATGCGGCGCACTTTACGCGAACCGGCCTCCAGATCTTTCGTCGTCTCGACCATCTGCCAGATATGATGCTCACGTTTGCGCGAGTAGTCATAATAACCCTGAACGCGTGCATACCCCTCCATACCAACCGTCCCAAGCGTCCAGAGTGCCTGCTTGGGAGAGCTCATAGTGAAGTCACGCGAGGCAATCAACTGCTGCATAATCGGCGAGATTTTCATCGTCGAGGCTTCATAGTTCTGCTGCGAGCGAACTTTTAAGTGGCCTGCATAAATGCGACGACGCTGCTTGAGAAAATCCTGGACGTTAATTGGTCCCTTGTTATACACCACACTATCAGGTGTATAAATAAGTTTATAGCCAAGCTGGGAGATCAGGGCCTGAATAGAAATTTCGTCCACGGCACTATCTGTAGGAATACCCGAAATAACATTGCGGAACGCAATCACTTCACCCAGTTTGGCATGCTCACGCGCCAGGCGATCATGCAAGCGCCAGAGGAGATGTACCGAGTGCCCCATAAAGGTCTGAGCATCATTGACAGGAATCGGTCTACCACCAGTCATGCCAATAGATGGATCTTTAAATGGAGAACAGAGATTTTCAATTGCCGAATCGTCCGGAATGACGTCGGCTCCAATAAGAACTGCAACCTCGCTGGTAGCCTTTTTCAAGAACAGATTGATCGCGGAGGCTTTCCCTTCGCGCTTCGGCTGCACGCACAGAATTACACGCGGTTCCCGCTCGCTAATCTCTTCTACGATTGGTACAGTTCGATCTGTACAGCCACTGGCAACGACGATAACTTCTTCAACCAGGATAGAGGGACCCTGTTGGGCAAGTACAGCCGTAATTGTACGGGCAATATTTGCTTCTTCGTTATATGCCATTATACCAATGCTACAACCAATACGTTTGTCATTTTCTTCGTTATTTGTCACAGTATCTTGTTGTTCGTGTCCGACCCTCGTCGCCATGAAGGCTCTCCCCCTTAATAGATCTACATCTGCTTCTGCTTTTATTATGAGAACTCAATCATCCATTAGCAAGTCCCTAGAGTATCATCAGAATTGCTCTTTGGTATCTTTTGGTATGTTTTGCTTTTGGCCTATATACTTCATAAACTCATAAGATAGAAATTTATAACGTTTGTTAGGATAACAGTAGGAAACTAGGGGGGGTATAGAGCAAGTGGTGAAGAGCTGGTTAAAAATAACGCAACATGGTTATATTCTTCCTCTTCCCATTGCCCAGGCAGGAAAATGAAAATGTGGCTATAGACATTGACATCAGAGGTCACAGATCACTATACTTCCGAATAGGTATAGCTGCCTGGCAATTTACGCAGAGAAATTTTCTAGGCTGGCTTATTTCCGTGCCTGCTAAGGCTATTTCTGAGATCTACTTTTCAGCTACTTTTTTTAAGCCACAGACTTTTTCCAGTGGCTTTTCCGGTTAAGTTTTCAAGCAATAAATTTTCTTTTCAAGGATAGTAAGAACGAATGCAAACACAGGAACATATAAAGCTTTCAGCAGCGGCATCTGCGCTCGCGTTTCCCTGGCTCAAAAAATCCGTCTGGATACCTTTTACTGCAAGTATTCTTATTGATGTTGATCACTATATCTGGTACGCAGTCACACACCGCTCATTGAGTCTCAAAGAGGCTTTAGCTTTTTTTAACCAGGCTGATCCACCGCAGACCCAGACCATGAAGTTTCTGCATCACCCAATTACGCTGGGTCTACTGCTCTTTCTGGCACTACGCCTGCGCTCGCGCATACTGGCGCTGATCCTGGCTGGTTTTCTCTTCCACGTCTCGCTCGATGTTATCCATATCAAGCAGATGAGCACGCTCAAACGCACGCTTGGAGAACAGGTCAAGCACGTCTGTCCTGAATGCGGACACGAGGAGAAGCCGCTGCAACTGCATACCATCCATTACGCCGGCAACCTCCTGGATCGCTATAATCCAGAGCATTTTGTCGTACTCTGTGGAACCTGCCACGAGAAAGCCCATCAAAAGGTGAGCAAACCGGCAGTGGCACACGTCTCTTAGCCGATATATCGCATCTCTCCTCTCGACGAGTAACAAGAAGTATGCTATAATTGCCCAGAAAATTCTAATTCGGTTTCGGGCATCGGAAAGAAAGGATACACGCGTGCAGCAGTGGCTTCCAGCAATCCAGATTATTCAAATTATTCTCTCGATTGCGATTACGCTCTTCATTCTCTTACAGGTACGTGGCGCTGGCCTGGGAAGCGCATTCGGTGGCAGTAGCGCTGGCTCCGTCTTCAAAACACGTCGTGGTGTAGAGAAACTCATTTTCAACACGACGATTGTGCTAGTCGTGCTTTTTGCTCTCATCTCGATCCTTAGTGCAGCAATCCATTCATAAGCATCACCAGGATATGGCTTATGGTCTAAAGGCAACCATCAACTGGGCCAGACGCTCAACGCGGGGGCGGATGCTTTTTCTGGTTGTCTTATTTTCCTTTTGCTTTACCGCCTGCACGCTGCCTTTTTCAAGTGAGAATCAAACCACAAAAGGTCCGCTCGCAGTGCAAAAGATGCCAGCAGCACACCAGCTCTATGTAGCTATCGGCGCATCTGATACCTTCGGTATTGGCACTGATGATCCTCGTACAGAGAACTGGCCAGCGGACCTGACGAATCTGCTCGGCAATGATACGCGCCTGGTCAATCTCGGCATCCCTGATATCCACGCCCACGAGGCTTTGAATGCCGAGCTCCCTGTCGCTCTTGACGCCCATCCGAACCTTGTCACGGTCTGGTTGGCGGTGAACGATCTGGCAGACCAGGTTCCGGTAAGCAGCTATGAGCAAGACCTCAACCATTTAGTAAGCAGCCTACGTACTTCGCTGCCCCATGCTCGCATCGCCGTTGCGAATGTCCCTGATCTCAGCTACCTGCCTCGCTTTCAGAACGAGAATCATCAGCTTCTAGAACAACAGATACAGGAATATAATACTGTTATTGCAAAGGTTGTAGCGCGTAACCAGGTTACACTTGTTGATCTCTACCAACTTGCTAATCAGCTTGCTACTCATCCTGAGTATATCAGCGGAGATGGATTTCATCCCAACGAACTCGGCTATACATTATTGGCGCAGGTCTTTTACCAGGTTCTACAGAAAAGCTCATCATGATACGCTTCTTTGGCATTCCAATTCAATCACTGACCAGCACGCTACTGATTATTACCCTGGTGATTATCGGCATTGTGGGTCTACTCGCGCTGTTTCAACGCATATTCTTCAAAATAGGAGTGCGCAATATTCCCCGTCGCCGCACCCAGATGTTTTTGATTATCTTTGCGCTGATGCTCTCAACAACGCTTCTGGCTGCCGTTCTGGCATCGGGCGATGTCCTCAATTCCGCTATTCAGAGCGTTGCAGTCTATAATCTGGGCAGTGTTGATGAACTGGTACAGGGCGGTAACGGCTCGCTTGGCACTTTCTCGGAGAGACTGTACCAGCGTGTACAACGTCGGGCAAAGGGAAGCGAGACGATTTCAGCGGTAGGTGGAGCGCTTCGCGAGACCGATCTTCTGGTCGCTGATGAGACCTCTCGCCAGGTCCGTTCAAGCGTAACAGCGCTGGGCGTCATTCCGGGAAGCGAGACCGGCTTTGGTGGTATGACTGATCAGGTGACGAAACAACACCGCCGCATTTCAGACCTCACCGGAAATGAGGTATTTATTAACCTGACTGGCTCACAGTTACTAAATGCACATCAAGGTGATACTTTATACCTCTATGCGCAACGCTGGCCGGGAAAACGCTATCCGGTCCAGGTAGCGGGTATTGTAAGCAATGACGGTCTGGTAGGAGATTCACCCTACCTGCTTAGCCAGGCAAAGCTATTTCAGCAGATAGAAAATACGCCTAACCAGATTAACCAGTTATATATTGCCAATCATGGTGGTGGCGTGAATGGGGTAAATCTTACAGATAACGTCAGTTCTACCCTTGATCATTGGCTACCAGACTTTGTGCACGTCATTCCTGTAAAGCAGCAGGGTGTCCAGGTCTCACAGACCGCGCAGGAGATTTTCGCCCGTGTCTTCGCGCTTTTCGCCCTCTTCGCTCTTTCGATAGGCCTGCTCCTCATTTTTCTGATCTTTGTGCTGCTTGCAGCTGAACGGCGTGCAGAGATGGGGATGGCTCGCGCAATTGGTGTTCAACGCCGCCATTTAATTCTGATGTTTCTATTTGAGGGAACTGTTTATGATCTGCTCTCCTCGCTCATTGGTGTTCTGACAGGAGTGGCAATCGGAGCCGCGCTGGTAGGACTCCTGGGACCAATCCTGGTACGTTTTCACTTTCCGCTCAAATTGACGCTCCAACCGGATAGCCTGATTATCGCTTACTGCCTGGGTGTTATCTTTACATTTTTCTCGGTGGTTGTCTCTGCCTGGCTGGTAAGTCGCATGACAGTCGTAGAGGCACTACGCGACCTTCCGGAACCCTCACACGTCCCTCAGTCGCCTGGAGAGCTAGGGATACGCCTGGTGACGCTGCTCAGACAAGTAGGAAGCGCACTACGAGGAGGAGGAACCTGGATTAGTCGAGGAGAACAAGCTGATCCTCCCTCACCCACACAAATTCGCCGCGCACGCCTGCGCCGCATCCGTCATATTCTGCTGGAGCAGATTCCTGATGTCCTGGTTGAACTCATAAGAACAGTGACGAGACTCGGCTTTTTACCCCTGCTGGCAGGACTGTGGCTCATGCAATGGGGACTTGACCAGACGCAGATTATTCCGTTCTCACTCGGACTCTCACTCCTCGCCATTGGCTTCGGCCTGCTTTTGCGAGCGCTGCTGCGCCTGGTTGGCCGATTGCTGTACTATAAGAGCAAACAGCTAAGGATACGGCTAGGAACGGAGAGACAACGGGCTTTTCTCCGCTCGCTCTCGCCATTTGCGGCACTCGTTGGTGGAGCGCTGGTTGCCTATTGGGCCCTGCCATTTGATGTGCTGGGCCAGCTTGGGCTACCAAGATTTCAAGGCGGTATCGAGGTCTTTTTTGTGGCCGGGCTCATGATGGTTCTGGGAACAACCTGGGCATTGATCGCCAATGCCTCACTGCTGGCCCAACCGCTCCTCGCCCTCTGCGCAAAATTTCCTGGTCTCTACGCCGTCGCAAAGCTGGCTTCAGCCTATCCGCTTCAGCGCCGTTTCCGCACGGCGCTAAGTGTTATTATGTTTAGCCTGGTTGTTTTCGCCATGACCGTCATGGCCGTCATTACCAGTGCCATGCAGAGTAGCTATGTGGATATTAACCAGCAGACAGGCGGCTATGATATTCAAGGGACAGCGTATTTCAAGCCCTTAGGGAATGATATCAATAGTGCTCTTATGCAACATGGTCTTAAGCCACAACAATTTGCTACGATTGGTGAACGCAAGACAACAGCAGTTGGTGTTCTGCAATTGAGCGCTCCATCGCCGCGCTGGTCGATCTACCCGGCGCAGATTATCAATGGCGGCTTTTTACAGGGTTATGGCCTGCATCTGACGGCACGCGCCAGCGGATTTGCCAGTGATAGCGCGGTCTGGCAGGCACTGCAAACGCACTCAGATTATGCCCTGATTGATAGTAGTGCCCTACCGTATAATCCTAACGTTGCCAGCAATAGCTCGGTTTATGATCCATCTGCCTCACAGGCCTCAAGCGCTACCGCTCCAACCGTTCCACCCGGTCTTGATGCTCAATATGCCTTTGCTATGAGCAGCGTTTATCAGGGAGATACCAGCTTTCCAGCCACACCGCTCTGGATCATTGGCTCACAGGCACAGCCAGCGCTCAAGCTCACGGTTATTGGTGTGGTTGATAATAGCGACTCGGCCCATTTCGGGCTGTATATCCCACAATCCGCCCTCAGAGGAGAAAGCATCGGCAATGCCATAGATCCTAATACGCCCGATACTGATAGCTACTACTTTAAAGCTGCACCCGGTCAGGATGTGCATGCCCTCTCTCTCGCCCTCGGCTCAGCCTTTCTTGATAACGGTTTTGAGACTACGGTACTCTCAGATCTTATCTGGCAGGTGCGCGGACCCCGTATTCTGCTCAGCGATCTTCTTTTAGGGGTTGTTGGTATGACACTCTTGTTAGGTGTTGCGGCTCTGGCCATTACTGGTACTCGTGCGGTGGTTGAACGCAGGCAGCAGATTGGGATGCTGCGAGCGTTAGGCTGTGGTCGTATGTTGATACAAAGTGCTTTCTTGCTCGAATCGTTTCTGGTTGGCGCGGTAGGGAGCAGCATGGGAATTGTACTTGGTCTGTTCCTGGCAAAAAATATCTTTGCGGCAAACTTCTTTGAGCAGTACCAAACGGGACTGACTTTCACTATTCCCTGGCAAGAACTAGGCATTATCATTATCGTCTCTCTGGTTGCCTCTTTTCTAGGAGCGATCTTACCAGCCTGGCAAGCAGGGCGGATTGCACCAGCAGAAGCCTTACGCTATCAATGACGAATTGGAAGAGAAAGGTAGTTTATCCAGGTATGGTAGACCTTTACACACTTTAGGGGAAGTGTTATACTCAGGCAGTCATAGCTACCTTGAAAGCCCATGTTTCCTGTTTTTCAGATACTACATACAGAGAAAACCTCAGAGGATACATGAAGAATCTGCCGAATATTATGAGTATCAGTCGCCTGATCGCGACAGTGATAGTTTTTATCCTCGTACTACTTAACCAGCAATGGGCCTATCTGGTGGCTACAGTGCTTTTTTTCCTGGCGTCCGTTACCGACTTTCTTGATGGCTACCTCGCACGCCGCTTCAAAGTAGTCTCAACAATAGGCGTCTTCCTGGACCTCACTGCCGATAAGGTCTTTGTATCTGCGATCTTCATTGCCCTGATCCAAGTAGCTCTGGTCCCTGCCTGGGTAGTATTTATTATTATTACCCGCGAATTTTTAGTTACAGGGCTACGCTCACTGGCGGCAACGAAAGGAAGAGTTATTCCTGCTGGCATCTGGGGCAAGCAAAAGACCTTTATTACCCTGGTTGCGATGGGAGTATTGTTGCTTGCAAAAGGCCTGGGAGCACATCTGCTGTCGCTCTTCCCTCTTATGCTCACTTTTACAGCCCAGACGGTGCAGCCACAAGAGATTTTGCTGCTGCTTGCCGATGTACTCATCATCATCGCTACCATCTGGACGGTCTTCTCTGGCATCGAATACCTGGTTGGGGCTCGTTCGCTTTTCTTTGAAGACACCAACAAAATAGGATAAGCTCTTCCACGGGAAGTAAGAACAGACAAAAGTTAGCTTACCCACACAAAAATCATGCTTACCCATACCTATTCTTGGGGTGTGGTAACCTTTTGTCCAATCTTCCGCTCTTTTCCCGCAAGCAGACGTCCAATATTATCTGCGTGGAAGAGCACAATAAGGGCCGGCACAGCCACGAGAAAGACGAGCTGAGCAAGGTTGATATGGGCAAAAAAGACCGGATTGCTCAAGGTAACAAAATAAAAAATAAGTCCGCAGATGATGACGGTCAAACAACCAACAATCGAGCCCAGGGAAACATAGCGCCAGATAACAATAGTACTCAAGGTAGTAATTGCGGCAAGCAAAAAAATAAACGGAGAGATAATCAGGAGTGCTCCCGCGCCCGTCAGCACACCACGTCCGCCTTTAAAACCGATAAACACGGGATAACAGTGCCCAATCAGGGCAAAAAAGCCCGCTACCGTTGGTCCCCAACCAGCGCCGTGCAAACTTAGAAACAAAGTTGCAAGCAGGGCAGGGCCAATCCCCTTTGATAGATCGAAAATCAACACAATCAGCGCAGGCACTTTGCCCAACGTACGCAAGACATTTGTTGCCCCCGTTTTATGACTACCATAGTCGCGAATATCGAAATCCTTGCCACGTAGCAACTTTCCCATCCAGTACCCAGATGGGATCGAGCCCCAGAGATAACCAATCAGTGCATTGAGCAAGAGCGAACTGACGATACCTGGCACAATAGCCCTCCTTTGTTTTTTGCTCTCTTAAAAAATGTCTGAGAGGAGTAGAAACGGCCCTCGTAGTATGCTGATTTCAGACATCTTCTCAGGGAGACAGCCCCTTCTGAATATCACCGATGATACCCTGTTTCGGCTGCCAGGACTCATTATAGACCTGTTTAAAACAAAGGGCAACCACAAATTTTGCACTTAGCCATTAAAAGAAAACAGTTTCGTCATTCTTCTCTCAACGAGGAATTCATGGATAAATCCACTTCGCTAAAGCAAAAGTCATGCTCGTTTTCTCTAAAGTAGAACACGGAGAAGCACTATGTTATACTAAAACACAGCGCGATAGTAGCGACAAGGAGATTTATGTATGCGTACCATCGTTTCTATTATGCAAGCAAACTTACGCCTTCTCATTATCTTGCTGAGTATAGCATTACTCATTGCGATCCATCACATCAGCAAAACACCTGAATCAGAGAAAGAGTTGGTAGAGCCAGAAGCCATACCAGCTATAAGCGAGGGGGCAGAAAAAGAGCACGAAATAGCGTCGGCCAGTGCTGAAACACAACAACCTCTTGAGGAAGTAAGCACAGATGCAGAGCTATCTTTCTCCCCTCTTGAGGAAGTGAAGACTGCAACAGAAACGCTACCCGCGCCAAGCGAAGAACTTGCGGAACCAATAGTCGAGGCGTACTGTGTCAAATGTCGTCAGAAACGCACCATGTTTCAACCTCAACAGAGTAGAACGAAGAATGGCCGGAATGCCATGACCGGGACCTGCCCCGTATGTGGCACGCGCCTGTTCCGTTTCATCTAGCATTCGGTATTCCTGAGCAGAATTTTCGCTTCTAGAAGAGAGAAATAGATAGTTCAGGAAGCAATTATGCAGGCTGGGGGAAAATACTAAAAACTTGTGCGAAAAGCACTTGACGTCCTGAGAATCACAACGTATAATCTCCCTCATGTGTGTTGAACACCTGCGTAACGCACTCACCGGCAACGCAGGGAAGCTATCGCCTCGAAGAGATTGGGAAGAAGATTACCAACAAAGGAACCTTCAGACACTGTACAAGGTATTCATCCTCTTTTCCAGAAAGCAAAGGGAAGGCCGATGGAAGTGCAAACGGGTCGTTTACTCCTGGAGTAATACTCCATATCTGTAGCATTTTGCTTATGAAAAGAGATGGATAACGTAGCACGACAGCAGGCCATACAAACGAGGTGGATATCTGGAAGAGGCCAGTCATGGGTCGAGAGCCTTACTACCAGGAGGAAATTTACTATGAGTATCGGTGGACAGAGTGATGCAAAGTCTGACCGCAAAATCTATCGCTTAACGCCGGAAGGCTATGCGAAGATGAAAGAGCAACTGGATTTTTTGCGGAAAGTCAAACGCAAAGAGATCGCAGACTACATCCACGAAGCAAAAGAGGCGGGTGATATCAGCGAGAGTAGCGCGTATGAGGACGCGAAAAATGAGCAGGCTAAAGTAGAGGGCAAGATTCTCGATCTCGAACGCTTGTTGGCGGTTGCAGAAGTTATGACTCCTGATATGCACGCCCAGGAAACAGGCACATTAACGGTACGTATCGGCACCCGGATCGAGGTAGAGACTGAAAGTGGAGCAAAGCGCATCTTTAAGCTGGTTGAAACGTTTGAAGCCGATCCAAAATCAGGGCTGATCTCCGATCAATCGCCGGTTGGCAAGGCTCTGATGGGCCATAAAGAAGGGGATGAAGTACAAGTCTCTACGCCGGGCGGGGTCACAAAATATACAATTCTTTCTATTAGCCCTATGTTCTAAAGAATGTGTCTGAAGTAGACCTCTAAAGACTCTGGCTTTCGACACTTTCTGCGCCTGGTAAAAGAAACGACACCTATCTTTGTTGTCTCTTTTACCAGGGCTACTATTCCCAGATAAGGAAGCTTTGGCTTGAAAGACGAATGCTCTTCCTGTCGACTATCCCTCTCCAGTTGGAGCTTCTTTTCCCTTCCTTGATAGTACCCTTGATAGATACCCCTTCGCTCATCCTCTACGCAGCGATAATCCTGGTATACTGGTGCTCAGAGTACTATATTGACACTTCTCACACATACCAGTAATATAGATGACACACCACAACTCCGTTACGCAGGAGAAGCCGCCAGGATTTATATCCCGTTCCAGTACCCTGCCTCGTTCCTGAAAGTCAGGCCAAAGGAGCACCAATTTGTTAACATATGAAGAAGTAACCGGATTATTCCTGAAAGCGGCGGTAAATAACGCACTTGCAGCGCACCCCGAATACTGGCAAAATGCGCGTTCGCTGGAACGTGAGTTTACCTGTACCTGTCATGCTGGGAGCTGTGAAGAGGCAGAACAGCGCTGCGCCTGTACGATCTCATTAGGATGGAGCACGCTGGATACAGCTCTTTCTATCGAAGGACCTGAGGGAATCTGTGATTTTTTCCACGAACCAGATCCGAATTGTCTGCACCTACGCACCCATGCCGTGCCTCCTCTGGTTATTGATCTTTCGTATGTCTTGCCGTTGAATGGTATCTCTATCACTGAGGAGCTCCTGCTTTCACTCACCCAGGCTCTACGGTTGCACGCCAGCGAATATAGTAGACGTACCAGCGAGACGCGTCCTGGTGTAACGATGATCCTGCACGAAGGACATTTACAACCAGACGCATTAACCCTTCAACAACGGGTAGAACTCCCTATCTGGCATCCTGCCGGTATGCGGGGTCTCCACGAAGATCCAGAGGAGTATGCACAAAGACAGATAGGGCAACAACCGAGAGAGCAAAGCGATGACGACGAAGAGCCAGCAGTGGTTGCTGATCATCCGCAACCAGAAGAGTGGCTCCCCCAGGTAATGGAAGATGTCTGCCAGGATATTCTTCAAGTCATCAAGACTCTGGATGCAGCACTCTCGTACAATATGCCAGGAAATGTGTGAGCGCGTATAAACTTATAAATTAGTATCTTCTGTCGCGCTTGCGTTTTCTGTCGGCAGGTAATAGGACATCGATGGCATCGTCTACGGTGATTAAGCCTTCGAGGATGCCTTCTGCGTTAATAACCGGGACGGCCAGAAGATTATATTTTGCAATCTTCTCAGCTACAGCTCTGGCGGATGCATCAGGCAGGACCGAGATAACATCCGCCTCCATGAGCTCTTGCAGAAGCTGCTCTGGGGCGGCGATAAGCAGGTCCCAGAGTGAGACCACACCAAGCACCTGGCAATCGGCACAGGTCTCATCGCTGACGCAATAGATATACGCAATACGCACATCGTTCTCTTGAATCTCTCGGCGTACCACCTCTAAAGCTTCAGCAACCGGACGGGTCTGATTTAAGATGATATAATCAGTGGTCATCATTCCGCCAGCAGTGTCAGGCTCATAGGCAAGCAGGTCCTGAACCTCTTCCGACTCTTCCGGATTCATACGCTGGAGCAGCTCTTGAGCTCGCTCTTCAGGCATCTGAGCGAGCAGATCGGCAATCTCGTCCGGACCCATCTCGCGCAGGATAGCAGCCGCACGTTCAACTGGCAGATTCTCTAGAATCTGGCTCTGACGCTCGGTATCTACCTCTTCCATAGTATCGGCAGCCGTTTCATCGTCCAGGCCCTCAATGACACGAGCACCCTGGCCAGGCGTGAGCTGCTGCACAATCTCGGCAATATCCGCTGGATAGAGTAGCTCTCCTAGATGTCCGGAAGGGTTGCGTTTGCCACGATAAGCGTCTGCGGGGGCGGGCTCCTCTATCTGTTCATTCTCGGCTGAATGCTGCTGCGTATCTATCAGCTCAACATGCTCCCAGGAGAGCAGGGTAGGGTTGCTATCACGGTTCCGTCCACCCAGCAGCCAGGCTGGCGCGAGGCGGCGCACCAGGCCGAGGGGACTATGATCTATACCGAGAATCTGCCAGGTATTGCTAAAACAGATATCGTTCACGCGCACTGTTTTTTTGCGTAACAGGTCGATGATCTGCTTATCTAGCACATCGCGAGCCAGACGAATCTCTTGCGTTCCTCCCTCGCCTGCTGTCCAGAAAGAGAGCTGCTCACGCGGAACGAGCAGATAAACCTCTCCCTGGCGCAGCTCCAGAGCAGAGAGAGGGACGCGCCAGGGCTGCTCCTCGTCACCTTCGACGAGCACAGCACTAGGGAAGGCCGGATCTTTCTGGCCTACCTGATCGCGAAGTACCTGTATATCGATAATTCTTCCGAAGCGCACTCCCTGTACATCATCGACAGGTGCGCCGAGCAGTTGGCTCAAGTACAACATATTTCCTTACATCTCGATACGCGATTCTGGTAACAGAGTACTTGTCTCCAGATCAAATGACTCCTCTTGAGTCTGCTGCCGCGTCTCTATAGAGCGCACACATGCGCCAATAAAATCGCGGAACAAGGGATGTGGACGTGTCGGACGGCTTTTAAACTCCGGATGAAACTGTGAACCGACAAACCAGGGATGGTCCGCCAACTCGATAACTTCAACCAGACTATTATCAGCTGAGCGGCCACTGACGATGAGACCCTGTGATTCCATACGCTTGCGAAACTTGTTGTTAAATTCATAACGATGGCGATGGCGCTCAAAGACAATCGGCTCTTTATACGCCTGATGTGTCTTGGTGCCAGGCGTCAGACAACAGACCCAGCTCCCCAGGCGCATCGTACCACCTTTATCCGCAATGTGGCGCTGAGTTAACATAAGATCGATAACCGGATAGGGAGTCTGAGGATCAAACTCGCTGCTGTTGGCTTCCAAAAGACCCAGGACGTTGCGAGCGAACTCAATTACCGCGATCTGCATACCCAGACAGAGGCCGAGATAGGGAATAGCATTGCGGCGGGCAAAATTAGCGGCCTTGATCTTCCCCTCGATACCGCGATGACCAAAGCCACCTGGAACCACGATACCGGCAACATCCTCCAGAACCTCGGCATAATTGTCGCCCATTTTCTCCAGAGCCTCAGAATTAATCCACTTAATGCGCACATCCACATCATGGAACCAACCCGCATGATGGAGAGATTCGGCAACGGAGAGATAGGCATCATGGAGCTCGACATATTTGCCCACCAGACCAACGGTCAGTTCTGGACGGGGAGATTTAATCTGTGCTACCAGACTGCGCCATTCCTGCATCTGCGGCATCTGGCGTTTTAGATCAAGCTCTTGCACGAGAAATTCGCCGAGACCTGCCTCTTCAAGTATCAGGGGCACCTCGTAAATGGTGTCAGCGGTGAGCAGAGGAATTACAGCTCGATCCTCGATGTTACAAAAAAGCGCGATCTTCTCGCGCAATTCACTGGTGACGGGATAATCGGAGCGACAGAGGATGACATCCGGCTGGATGCCAACACGCAGCAGCTCTTTGACGCTATGCTGGGTCGGTTTGGTTTTTAGTTCTTTTGAGGCACCTATATAAGGAAGTAACGTCACATGCATATAGAGGACGTTATGCCGGCCCACATCTTTGCGCATCTGGCGGATCGCCTCAAGATAAGGTTCGCCTTCAATATCACCGACTGTTCCACCAACCTCAACAATAACAACATCGGCATCAGAGCGACGCGCCACGGCGTGGATACGGTCCTTAATCTCATTGGTAATATGCGGAATGACCTGTATCGTCCCACCGAGATACTCACCACGGCGCTCTTTGCTAATCACCGAATTATATACCTGGCCAGTCGTGACGTTATTTGCCTGATAGGAAAACTCATCGGTAAAGCGTTCGTAATGACCCAGATCAAGATCAGTCTCCGCACCATCCTCAGTCACAAAAACTTCCCCATGCTGATAAGGCGACATAGTTCCAGGGTCAACGTTGATGTAGGGATCTAACTTCATAAGAGAGACGGAGACTCCGCGATTTTTGAGGAGACGTCCTAGTGAGGCAACGCTGATTCCTTTACCGACAGACGATGCCACACCACCCGTGACAAAAATAAACTTCGACATTCAAAAATCCTCCAGAGCTCCTGGCTTTGTCGTTGCGCAAAAAACCGCTCTCCTGTTAGAGAGAAACGGAACTAGCAGGACCAAAACTCTTCGGAGCTAAAACAACAACCTGCATCTCTACGGGTAAGTTGTTTCGCGTCACATTCAGTCTGGTCTGTGGAACCGCTCCCTCAATGCTCATCTCGCGACAGAACTTATCAAGAGCATTTACGCCCTCTCCTGGCGCAACGTTATAATGCATCGGAACGACAATGCGTGGCTCTACCTGGCTAATAACCTCAGCCGCTTGTGTGGCGTTAATAACATTACCGCCGCCGATAGGTACAAAAAGAATATCAGCATCGGCAACTTCTTCCAATTGATCCTCTTGCAAAAGATGACCAAGATCGCCTAGATGACAAATGACGAGATCATCCATATGAATAATATAGATAGTATTTCGTCCCCGCTCCTGCCCATGCTTACCATCATGATAGGCAGCGACACCTGTGATTAAGACATCACTAATTTCATACTTGCCCGGACCACGCACTACACGAGGATTGCCATTGATGCGTGAAATGTTGTTATGGCCGGGGTGATTATGACTGATGGTGACGATAGAGGCCTTGCCCAGTGGGGAAGTTTCCCCTTGCTGAGAGGTAAATGGATCGGTGATTACTGTTGCGTTTTTGCCACGTAATTGGAAACAGGCGTGGCCTAGCCAGGTTATTTCCATAGTATTATACTTTTCTCACATAAGTTCGGGCGGGGACCATCTGTCCTCGCCCGAATGGTATTGTACCATAAGGATAGGTGTTCTCGCAAGGACGTTCACCTCCTATGTGTGTTCATATTAGATCTTTTGTAACGGCCTGAAGGGCGGAATGGCAAAGATTCGCGTGAGTACAGGATGGTGAAATGTCACCCAATTTTCCAGTGGCATTTAGTAGATTCACCCTTTAACGCCGGGCATGGTCAGCCTATCCCACAACTAGAAAGAAAAACAGGAAAATGAAAGAAATGGTATCGTTTCCTTCTATTGAAGGATAACCTAGCGCTAAAGTTGGTCAGCGCTGGTGTTTGGGATGTTGACGGTGATAGTTGGCCCGGTTTCGCCTTCGACGATGAAGATGATGCGCTCACAGACGTTGGTGCAGTGGTCGGCAACACGCTCCAGTTTGTGGGCAATCCAGAGCAGGTAGGTGGCACGCTGTAAGATCATAGCGTCGTTTTGGAGGGCGGGGATGGCTCGCGCTCCGGCCATCATGCCCATGAGGTCGTGCCGGACCAGATGGTAACGAACATCCACGACGTCGTCTTCTTCACTGATGTAACGGGCGGCATTTACGTCGCGGTTGGCAAAGGCTTTCATGGTACCCTGAAGCAAGCGCCGCGCCTCTTTGCCTAGATCCATCAGACCATGCATAATCGCAGGCTCGCTATAGGTCTCGTGGCTACCATCAACGGCTGGAACCCTCACAGGCGCACGCAGGGGAGCCATACGTAAGATATTTTGCGCAATACCAGCGGCTCCATCACCTGTGCGCTCCAGATCGCCAGCGATGGCCAGGGTAGAGGTCAGATAACGCAGATCACGACCACCGAGAGGCTGTTGCAGCGTTAAAAGACGGATAGTATGCTCCTCAACGGCAACACGCAGGCTGTCAATGATAGCATCGTTTTCAATTACCATGCCAGAAAGAGCAATATCACCCGTCTCCAGAGATTGTAATGCCTTTGCGAGAGCATCATCTACCAGTGAGCCCAGGTGAATAATCTGATTATCTAACGCTTTCAACTCTTTATCCAAAATGGTTCTTGCCATGAAGGGTTCTCTCCTTACTTCCTGCCAAATATTTGCGCAGGATCAGGCCGTTACAAACAATTACGCCTTGCGCAAGAGATATTTTTATCAGTAACGCTATACAGAGTGTAACACATGCTTTATGAAAAAGATAGATTTATAAGCTAATTGTTCATTCTATTCTATAGGGATAGGTGATTTTATGCACAGAATTGACAGCGTTTCGCTGAAAATGTTACAGTAACAGGGAGACCAAAGGGATAGTATAAAGGAACAATACAACGATGTCTACAAAACGACTACTGGGAGTCTTTGCCCACCCCGACGATGAGGGTATGATCGGCGGTGCTCTCCTCCAATATCATGCAGATGGAGCAGAAACCGGGCTAATCTATGCGACACGAGGAGAGGCGGGTCAGATTGCAGATCCGGTTCTGGCAACACGAGAGACTCTGGGGCAGGTACGTGAAAGAGAGATGCGTGCCGCAGCAGCGGAGCTGCATGTTGATCATCTCTGGTTCCTCGGCTACCGTGATTCTGGCATGATGGGAACCAGCGATAACCAGAATCCACTCGCATTTATACGCGCCAATACAGGGCAGGTTGTGGGAAAGCTCGTACAGATCATCCGCACATTTCAGCCCCAAGTACTTCTCACCTTCGATGAAATGGGAGGCTATAAACATCCAGATCATATCGCCATCTACAAATATACAACGATGGCTTTTCATGCCGCCGCTGATTACGCGCTCTATCCCGAATTGGGCGAGCCACATTCAGCCTCAAAGCTGTATTACGCATCCTTTGCACGGCGGCATATTGTGATGATGGATGAATGGTTGCAAACCCAGGAAGAAGAGGGGAACGTCTTTCGCGGTCTGGATACCAACCAGCTTGGCCTGGCAGACGATCAGATTAGCGTCACGCTGGATGTTGAACACTGGACCGAGGCGAAAAATCGTTCCGGGGCTACGCATAAGACGCAAAAAGGCACGACAGCAGCCATCAATCGTATGCCGGAAGAGCTACAACGCAAATTTCGTAATACTGAATACTACCAGCTCGCTACCTCGCGTGTGGGACCAGACATCGTTGGCGAGAATGACCTTTTTGCCCGCGTAGTGTAATTCTTCTTATCCGGCATCTCCATATGGTGTTATCAATGTTACACAAGCAATATCCAGATTTTTAAGTCCGCTTTCGGGGATCATGTGCACCCTATTAGACTCAACAGCAGCAAGAAAAGCAGACAGGGAAGGGATGACCCCAATCTTGCTGCAAAGCCTCTATTTTCATTTTTCACACCTTCAAAGAGAGACACAAATAACCTCCAAGAAATCCTTTCATTCAACTGAGAGCAAAGAAACCCAAGCCCTTCCATTACTGGCTCAATTATTATAAAATAATAGCGTCCCTTTTTTTATAGCAATATACAGCATGCAACACAAGTGGTAGAACCTGTAGTATTACACGATATTCGACAAAGATAAACCACACCAACGTAATAATAGCTATTTAAATCTGCTCATAGGATATAGTTTATTTATCTACAACGCTGACGACCTTTATTGGTCAGGCCATACTACCTACACGCGCCGCCCGTGCATATTGGAGGAGCAGAGCTGGTATCCTGGTTGGCAGCTATTAAATAGAATAGAAGTGAGCCAGGACTCAACCATAGATAATGGAGCAGAATCTTATACAGGCCCTTAAAAGAGGTAGAGACAGAGAAAAGGAGTATTGATGATGGCGATAGATCCTACCAGGGTACCTACAGTTGAAGTCCCACTAAAAAATGGAGGAATCATTTATATAGAGGCTGAAGGAGCGAGCGGAGAAGAGAAAGTGTCGATTCTAAGCAATTCTTCTTTTAAGGACGTGACTGACGCCATCGAAGGTGTTGCCGAGGCTCTGATCTCAACATTTAAAAAGGTAAAGCCGAATGGGGCAAGTGTAGAATTTGGCATCGAGGTTGGCGTTGAAGCAGGACGCCTGACCGCTCTATTAGTAAAAGGGAGCACGAACGCAACACTGAAAATAACACTTACCTGGGGAAATATCGATTCTGTGGCCGCCGTTCCCGGACAATAGGAGTTTTATAGCATGGTTTCACCAACCACACCGCAGTCCGCCTATCAGCTACTACGCGACTGCACTGTCCGCGTAGAGCTAAATGGGAAACCGAACGGAACTGGATTCTTTGTCGCGCCGGGCCTCATTCTGACCTGCGCACACGTTGTCAGCAAAGCTACAGATAATAAATTGGTGGTTACCTGGAAAGGGCAAAGTCTTCCTGCACAGATCAAAAAAGTCAGTAACGAGCAGTATCCCGATCTGGCCCTGCTGACAATTGAGCTCACTACCCATCCCTGCGTCTTTCTGCTGGACGACGCTCAGCCGCTGGATCGCCTCTATACGTATGGCTATCCTGACCAGCATCCAGAGGGTGATCCCGCAACGCTTGAATGCGAAGGAACCACCAACGAACAGACACCTCTTCTGCGTCTCAAAAATGCGCAGATACGGCCTGGCATGAGTGGAGCACCTGTCCTGAATCTGCGTACCCAGCGTGTCTGCGGGCAGATGCAGTATACGCGTGGACGCGAGAACGATATGGGCGGCAGGGCCCTCCCGGTCTCGATGATTCTGCGCGAATTCCCTGAGCTGGTCGACCTACAACGGCTCTATCATCAGCACTATGATAGTTGGGCCAGTAGCACAAAGGCAATAACCGTCTTCTATGCCTATGACGAAGAAGATATACAGCTCCAGAAAAAGCTGCGTACGCACCTCTCACTTTTACGCCGACAGGGCTGGATTTCTGAATGGGACACACAGGAGATATCACTAGGAACTGTACCAGAGGATGTCAAAAGCAATTATTTAAATACAGCCGAAATTATCCTTCTCCTGGTCAGTGCCGATTTTATCGCCTCGGACTACTGCGATAGCGAGGCAATGGGTCGCATTATGGAACGTAGTGCCGAGGGAAGTGCAATAGTAATCCCCGTTCTGCTCAGAACCTGTGATTGGAAAGATGCTCCTTTCGGCAAGCTCATGGCTATACCACGTCCAGAGCGATTTGTTGATAAATGGGCAAATAAAGATGAAGCCTTTCAAAAGATTGCAGAGGAACTGCGTGCTACGATCAAAAGTTTGACTAGTGGCACAAGCAAATAGCGGCCAGAGATTTTTGGTGAAAAGCAGAGCCAATACATTTTAGAGGCAGACTGTACAAATAGCTAGTAAACCTGTACAAATAGACGAGTAGTAATTTTGTTTATTCATAGGTATACTAAAGAGGTCTGTCGCAGAACATACAAGAAGAGAGGGCTTGTACAGGTACGGCATACATACCAAGAAAGAGATTCGTTTTTCTGTGATAAAACCTATTATTTTGCTGATAGATGATGATCCAGGTGTGTTACGTGCTATTGATCACGATGTCCGGCATCAGTATGGCAAAGATTATCGCATTCTTCGTGCTAGCTCAGGTCGTGAGGCACTTGAAGCCTTGAAGCAGGTCAAATTGCGCAATGAGCCGGTTGCCCTGTTAATAACCGACCAGCGTATGCCAGAGATGGATGGCGTAACATTTCTTGGAGAGGCAAAAGTGCTCTTTCCTCAGGCCAAACGTGTGCTATTAACAGCATATGCCGATACCAATGCAGCGATACAAGCAATTAATAGCGTTCGGCTGGACTACTATCTGGTAAAACCCTGGGGCCCACCAGCGGAGTGTCTTTACCCGGTGCTTCAGGATATGCTGGATGACTGGCAGGAAGACTTCCGTCCACCCTTTGAAGGCGTTCGTGTACTGGGACATCGCTGGTCACCAGAGACGCATCAAGTCAAAGACTTTTTGGCCCGCAATCTGATTCCCTATCAATGGCTGGATATCGAATTGAATCAGGAAGCAAAGCGCCTGCTGGAGCAGACAAACTTTTCGGATACCGAGCTGCCACTTATACTCTTCCAGGATGGCAGCTCCCTCTCTCACCCAGGCATTCCAGAGATTGCCGGAAAGCTTGGTCTACAAACACATGCGGGGCAGCCATTTTATGATCTCATCATCGTGGGCTCTGGTCCGGCGGGACTGGCGGCGGCTGTCTATGGTGCATCCGAAGGGCTACATACGCTGCTGATAGAGCGCGAGGCTCCGGGTGGACAGGCCGGGACGAGCTCGCGGATTGAGAATTATCTGGGCTTTCCGGTAGGATTGAGTGGAGCAGATCTGGCACGGCGGGCGATAACGCAGGCCAGGCGCTTCGGCGTCGAAGTCCTCACGCCCCAGGAAGTCGTGGGTCTGCGCATTGAGGGGAACTATCGTTTTATTCAGTTTGCCGATGGCAGCGAAGTGAGTTGCCACGCACTGGTAATTGCTACAGGCGTTTCATACCGAACGTTAAATGTGCCAGGGCTTGAACATCTGACGGGAGCGGGAGTCTATTACGGGGCGGCGATGAGCGAGGCAATGTCCTGCACTGATTCCGATGTCTTTATCGTCGGTGGTGCCAACTCAGCGGGTCAGGCCGCAATGTATTTCTCACGCTATGCAAGCAAAGTAACCATGCTTGTGCGTGGCGAATTGCTGGCGAAAGATATGTCGCAGTATCTTATCGACCAGATTCAGCAGACGAAGAATATCATCGTGCAGACCTTTACCTCTATCGTTGAGGCCCAGGGCGAGACCAACCTGCAATCGCTCACACTCGAAAATAGTCAGACAGGGACAAAAGAAACTGTCCCTGCAACGGCACTCTTCATCTTTATTGGTGCCATGCCACGCACAGATTGGCTCTTATCGCAGATACAACGAGATGAACAGGGTTTTATCATGACAGGTTCAGATCTCACACCCGCCGGGAAGCGTCCCCAGGGATGGGCCCCTGAACGCATCCCTTTCTTGCTAGAAACCAACATTCCGGGCATCTTTGCGGCTGGCGATGTACGACACGGGTCTGTGAAACGCGTGGCCTCTGGTGTGGGAGAAGGCTCTATTGCTATCCAATTCGTGCATCGCCACCTGGCCGAGGTAAAATGATGATTACCAACGAAGCCCTGCACGCCGTTCCACTCTTCGCGTATCTCACAGAGGATCTCTTAGAATGGTTGCGAGGGCATAGCAGCGTCGTCCAACTTAACGATGGCGAATCGCTTTTCACAGAAGGAGAACCAGCCGAGCATTTCTTTGTCCTGCTTGAGGGCGGAATACAGGTTACCAAGAAGATCGGGAGCCGCGATGTCGTGCTCAATACGCATAAACCAGGGGCTTTTACAGGTGAGGTGCCAATCCTCATGGGGACAGCCTATATTGCAAGCGGACGTTCCCTGGGTTCTAGCCGCCTCTTGAGCATCACTTCTGACGAGTTTTTTCAGATGTTGAGTATCTGTACCTCGATTGTGCGAGGCCTATTTGCCGCGATGGCGAGCCGTATCCAGACAACAGAAACCCTGATCCAACAAAATGAAAAGCTCTCAGGACTGGGAAAGCTCGCAGCCGGCCTGGCCCACGAACTGAATAATCCTGCCGCCGCCAGTCAGAGGGCGGCAGAACAGCTCCGCGAAACATTACAACATCTGAATACCTTCGCGCAACAGCTTGCCCAACGACTAACGCAGGAACAATGGTCAAAGCTAGCACAGATTGTAGAAAATGAATTGGCATCTTCTTCCACGCCCCTTGATCCTCTTGCACAAAGCGAGCGAGAAGATACTCTCACAGAGTGGATGGACGATCACGGGCTCAGCACAGGCTGGGAGCTGGCCTCAACCTTTGTAAATACTGGTCTCATCCCTGAACGACTCGATGAGATTGCGGACGGGCTTGAAGCTGACACGCTTGAGCAAGCCCTCTCCTGGCTTGAGGCGGCCCTTTCAGCGAAAGATCTCCTGCGAACAATAGACCACAGCACCTGGCATATCTCTCATCTGGTGCAATCAATCAAAGAGTATTCTTATATGGACAGGGCACAACTACAAGAGATCGATATCCACGATGGCATCGAGAATACTCTGACAATTCTCAACCATAAGCTCAAAGGGCGCATCCAGGTGCTACGAGAGTATGACCGTAGCGTCCCACGCATCTGTGCCTATGGCAGCGAACTGAACCAGGTCTGGACCAATATTCTTGATAACGCAATCGATGCCTTAGAGGGGAAAGGAGAGATTCATATCCGCACCTGGCATGAGGGAACCTTTGTCTGTGTTGACATAGTGGACAACGGACCAGGCATCCCTGCCGAAATTCAGTCACGCATCTTTGAGCCCTTTTTCACCACAAAAGGCGTCGGCAAAGGGACGGGCCTGGGTCTGGATACCACCTATCGTATCGTCACAGCCGACCATCGCGGCACTATCACGGTCAACTCGGTTCCTGGCAACACTCGTTTTCGCATCTGCCTACCACAAGATCCAGGCGAAGAAGCTTCATAGAATTTTTTCGCTTAACCGAGCATGGACTGAATAGTCAATATGTTGTAGCAAAAAACTTTTGAAGGCGCGGGCTGTAGCAGGCAGATTTTTCTCTTTTAAATGGATTAAATACCACTGGCGCATAAGCGGAAAGCCCTCGACATCGAGCATAACCAGGCGTTTCGTCTCCAGTTCCATATCAATCGCCACCCGCGAGATCAAGGCAATACCAAGACCAGCAGCGACCCCCTGCTTAATCGCACTATTGTTTCCCACCTGCATACTCACAAGCAGAGGCATACCTGCGGCACGAAAAGTATCTTCGAGAGCTGCACGCGTACCAGAGCCTGGCTCACGCAACAGAAAGCGTTCCCGCGCCAGTTGTGCAAACGAGACGCGCTCACATCCCGCAAGGCGGTGCGTCGGTGGCGCAATCAAAACCAGTTCATTAGGGGCAAAAGGCACAGAGAAGACAGGAACTTCTGTCGGTATCTTGCCCATAATCACCATATCAACACGATTACTGATCAATGAATCGAGGAGATAGCCGCGATTGACAACATCGAGCGTGATATCAACCTGGGGATACAAATGCAGAAATTTTCCCAGCAGTGGCGGGATCACATAGGTCCCAACAGTAGTATCTGCACCCACGCTTAAACGGCCATAATGGGGACTGCGCAGCGAGGCCATCGTCTCCAGGGTCTCTTCAATCAATTCCGTAATTTTCTGGGAGTACAAATAGAGAGCTTCACCTGCCTGCGTAAGATGCGTCTTGCGCCCGATCTTATCAAAGAGCTTCACGCCTAGAAACTCCTCAAGTTGATGCACCTGGGCCGAAACAGCAGGCTGGCTGAAATGAAGTTCTTTGGCCGCTTGCGCAAAGCTACAATGCTTTGCCACCATTTGAAACGTTGCCAGTTGATGCAGATTAATGGTATGCATCTCTCACACCCCTCTTTCCTTGAAAGAACCCATACAACACTGTATTTTTGCCGTCAGAAAAATAATACCATGTATTTTTCTAGCGCCTGGCACAATCCTTCGCTCATAAGCTTCTAGTTATGTTTTACCCCACGATCTTTAAAGTCAAAGACTAGCTCTTTGCTCTAGATATCAGGTATCCTTGCTATAGAGCATAGTCATGACCACCCAAACCATAATCAATTACCACCATTTTATCTCTATTTCGTAGCCCGTCAAACTGTATTTGTTGGAATTGCTTTCTTCCCATGAAAGAGAACTGACACATTCTTCCCTCGTCATCTCTCATTCACAGGAAGACAGTCAAAGTACTACCATTTCATTGCAGAAAGAGGAGAAAGCATGATGAGCAGTCAACAAGTTACCGAGATGACCTTAGCCTGGGAGACTGATCCACGCTGGCAAGGAATTAAACGACCTTATAGTGCAGAAGACGTTCTCAAGTTGCGCGGCTCCATTCACATTGAACATACGCTCGCTCGTCTGGGAACAGAGAGGCTCTGGAAGTTACTTCATGACGAACCCTATGTTGCTGCCCTGGGAGCATTGACAGGCAATCAGGCTGTACAACAGGTAAAAGCAGGCTTACAGGCAATTTATCTCAGTGGCTGGCAGGTGGCAGCAGACGCCAATCTGGGCGGACAGATGTACCCGGATCAGAGCCTCTATCCTGCGAACAGCGTGCCTGAAGTAGTGCGCAAAATCAATCATGCACTGCAACGCGCCGACCAGATTCAGCATTCTGAAGGCAAGGGAGATACCTACTGGTTTGCGCCCATCATTGCCGATGCCGAGGCAGGCTTTGGTGGTCCGCTCAACGTTTTTGAGATCATGAAAGCCATGATTGAAGCTGGCGCGGCTGGCGTTCACTTTGAGGATCAATTGTCCTCGGAAAAGAAATGCGGGCATATGGGCGGCAAAGTGCTCATCCCGACCCAGACCGCAGTCAGACATCTCGTCGCCGCTCGTCTTGCAGCCGACGTACTTGGAGTACCCACAGTGCTTATCGCACGTACTGATGCCAATTCTGCGCAACTCATCACATCAGATATCGACCAGGCGGATGCACCATTTCTGACTGGAGAACGGACATCCGAAGGTTTTTACAGGCTAAAGGGTGGACTGAATATTGCGATTGCACGCGGGCTGGCTTACGCTCCCTATAGCGATCTCCTCTGGTGCGAAACCTCCGAGCCAAATATGGCAGAGGCCCAACGCTTTGCCGACGCCATTCATGCCAGATTTCCCGGCAAGCTGTTAGCGTATAACTGTTCACCTTCTTTCAACTGGCGCAAGAAGCTTGACGAAAAAGCCATTGCAGAGTTTCAGCAAACGCTAGGGAAGATGGGCTATGCCTTTCAATTTATTACCCTGGCAGGCTTCCATGCCCTCAACCATAGCATGTTCACGCTGGCGAAATCCTATAAAGAGAGTGGCATGACCGCCTATTCGCAGCTACAACAGGAAGAGTTCGCGCTCGAAAAAGACGGTTATACAGCTACGAAACATCAGCGCGAGGTCGGTACAGGCTACTTCGACGAGGTGGCACAGGTCATTGCGGGCGGTGAGACCAATACTACGGCGTTGACAGGTTCTACTGAAGAAGCGCAATTCGTTTAAGGCGAACGCGACCAGAGATCAACAGCCCCTACGTGATAGGTGATGATAGGGGCGGACATTTTTCAGTAGAATAAGCAGCTATGTGATCTTCCAACAGAGAGAAGGAGTAATATTGGCATGATCAATCAAGCTACGACGAGGTATGGAGAGGGCATTGAAATTAAGGCAGCAGTTACGCCTGAATTTGCAGAGATAGTAACTCCTGAAGCGCTGAGCTTTGTAGCTACTCTTGCGAGGGCAATCGAGGAGCGCCGCCAGAGCCTGCTCCAGCGGCGTATTGAACGCCAGGCGGAGATTGATGCAGGGAAAATGCCAGATTTTCTTGCAGAGACAGAATATATTCGCAAGAGCAACTGGACTATTGCCCCACTACCAGCCGATCTTCAGGATCGACGCGTTGAAATTACTGGTCCGGTAGACCGCAAGATGGTAATTAACGCTTTGAACTCAGGGGCAAAAGTCTTCATGGCCGACTTTGAAGATTTCATTCGCCAACCTGGGAGGCTACTATTCAGGGGCAGATCAATGTGCGCGATGCCGTCGCACGGACTATTACGTTCACAAGTCCAGAAGGAAAGCGCTACGAACTTAATAAACAACCTGCCGTCCTTTTTGTACGTCCACGAGGCTGGCATCTTTCTGAAAAACACGTGCTGATTGATGGAAAACCCATCTCAGGTGGTATTTTCGACTTTGGCCTTTACTTCTTCCATAACGTTAAGAAATTGCTGGAGAATGGCAGCGGTCCCTACTTCTATCTGCCCAAGCTAGAAAGTCATCAGGAAGCGCGGCTCTGGAATAACGTTTTCGTCCTGGCACAAAAAGAACTGGGCATTCCGCAGGGGACCATCAAGGCAACCGTGCTGATCGAGACAATTCTGGCAACCTTTGAAATGGACGAGATACTCTACGAATTGCGCGAACATTCAGCGGGTCTGAACTGCGGACGCTGGGACTATATCTTTAGCGCGATCAAAAAATTCCGCAATATTCCGGCCTATATCTTTCCTGACCGCGCCCAGGTCACGATGACCACGCCTTTTATGCGTGCTTATACCCTGAACACTATCAAGACCTGTCATCGGCGCAATGCGCCTGCAATTGGTGGTATGGCGGCACAGATACCGATTAAAAACAACGAGAGCGCCAACGAAATCGCCCTTGCACGAGTAAGCATCGATAAACAACGAGAGGCGACAGATGGGCATGATGGCACCTGGGTTGCACACCCAGGTCTGGTACCAATCGCCCTTGCCGAGTTTGATGCGATTATGAAAACGCCGAATCAGATCGACAAGAAGCGCGAGGATGTGCAGGTCACAGCCGCCGAGCTGCTCGCGGTACCGGATGGAACTATCACCGAGGAAGGATTGCGCAACAACATTAGTGTTAGCCTGCAATATCTGGAATTGTGGCTGCGTGGATCAGGGTGCGTCCCGATCAATAATCTGATGGAGGATGCCGCCACTGTTGAAATTGCGCGTGCGCAGATCTGGCAATGGGTGCGCCATCCGCGAGGGATCTTGCAGGATGGGCGCAAGGTCACGATGAAGCTCTTTAATCAATTGATGAATGAAGAACTGGAGAAGCTGCGAGAGCATTTAAACGAGCAGCAACACGCACAGCGCAAATTTGATACAGCGGCAAAGATTCTTCACCAGATTATCGCCGATGACCAATTCGTAGAATTTTTGACGCTGCCAGCGTATCAGTATCTTCGGTAAATGGGGGGACGATGACCTCTCGCTGCGAACAGAGACCCCCACAGTGGAAATGCTAGACGGTGAACAGCCGTCCTCTACATGTAAATATGCTGAGCCTCCAGGATAGGTGGGTAATACTCCACCAGTCCTGGGGTCCTGATGAGGTTATGCACGACCAAGCTTTTTCAGGACGGCTCCCTTCAGCAGGTTGACCTCTTCAACTTTGAGGACGAGCACCGTAGCAGCAAACACGGCCACACCCAGACCACCAGCGACGATCAAGGTGATGAGTAGGCCCAGGAAACCATGCGCAAAGAATGATGAAAGATGCGCAAGGCCTTTTTGCACTCCCCAGGCAACCGCAACCAGGAGCGCAGACCCTAGCACAACTTTCGCCACTGCCGGGATCATCTTGCGTACATGCAGCGAACCGATAGCCATACGTAGCAGCACCAGGAGAATAACACCGTGGAGCGAGTTTTGGACCGTGTTAGCTAACGCCATTGCCGGCAAGCCCCAGGTACTATACAAAGGAAGAGCGACGGCAAGATAGCCGAGAATCGAGACAAAGCCGACTACCACCGGCACAATTGTATTTTTACGCGCATAGAAGGCGGCAATGAGTAACTGATCCAGCGCCACAAACGGCAATTGATAGGCGTAATTTTGTAAGGCGAGGGCAATGAGCGCGGGATTCTTTGCATGTCCATGCGCAAAGAGGACCTGCGTAATCGGCGTTTGCAGCACGACCAGGCCAGCCATCGCGGGAATCATCAGCAAGAGGCCCAGACGAAAGCCCAGCAACAGCGTCTCTTTGAAGCGCTCCATATCGTTCTCACGGGCATAGGTTGAGAGCGTCGGCAAGACCGCTACTTGCAGAGCTGCCGCCACCAGGCCAATCGGAAATTGGATCAGCGCGGTAGCCAGGGCGAGCGCACCCACGTTAGCTGCACTACAGACACCCTGATTTGTGTTGGGCATCAGAGAAGTCACGCAGGGCGTACGGCCCTGTAGATAAAGATCCAGAAAGACCAGGCCCATGCTGACAAGAAAACTAAAAGCGACTGGCGCATAGAGCTTGAGAATACGACGCAGAGCAGGCTGCTTCAGATCTAAGACAAAGAGATAATAGAGCTGCTGGTTGCGGATACCAGGAAAGATCAGCAGAAGCTCGCCCGCTGCGCCCAGAAGGACACCAAAGGCCAGACCCATATTCCCAAAAAAGTGCGTACCAACAATAGTACTGAAAACCGCACCAATGATAATACCAATATGATAAGAGACCGTAGCAAAGGCAGGCCAACCGAATTCTTTGAGCGCGTAGAGTCCCGCCAACAGAATAGAGAAAGGGCCGAGAGCGATCAGAGAAAAGAAGATAATGCGCGAATATTGCAGCGTCAGGAGCTTCTCCGCTGGATCAAAATCACCAACCAGGAAGGAACCAACAAGCCAGGGAGAAATAAAATAAAAGGCAACAGCAATAACAATCGTAATCAAAATAATTGCATTGACGAGCGTATAGACCAGACGGCGCAGCTCGTCGCGTTTTTCAGGGTGGGCATATTCGTTAAATGTAGGGATCAGCGCCCCGGAGACAGAGCCGTTCACCAGAAGATCATAGAATGTTTGGGTAGGCTTGAGGGCTGCCGAGAACGGACCAGCCAGGCCAGTCGCATTTACCGCAACCTGGCGTACCATGCCCATCAGGCTACTACCAAAGTTGCCCAACGAAACCAGGGTGGCAGATTTTACAATCTCACGCCGCTCAGTAGGCTCAGCAGATCGAGACGTCTCCTCAGCAGAAGACAGAAGCAGCTCATCATCTCCCGCAGGATCAAGCTGAGAGCTTCCGCCTTTTACGGTAGGTATCGTTTCAACCTCAGTCGCTACAGCGATATCTTGTTCCGGCTGCACACCTTGCTCTTGTTTATCAATAGATTCTTTGGCCATAGAAATTTTTGCTCCTGATAGCTTGTTTTACCATAGTCTTCATAATTAACGAAAAGGTTGAGAGAGATTCTTAATTTTTGTAATTAATTCAGTCGTTGAGTGATGAGGGAGATAGGAAATAAGCCGGACAGTGCCACCGTATGCTTGAACCACTTTTGCTTCCGGCAAGCGCTCACTATCGATACTCCCGGCCTGTGCGCCCGCATAATCGGCACCCTTCACATAAATCGCGGGTTGCAGAATCTCAAGCAAGGGACTTGCCGTCCGATCAGAAAAGATAGTCACATAATCGATGCAAGTCAGCGCAGCCATAATTTCCGCTCGCTCCTGTTCAGAGACAAGAGGGCGCGACTCGCCCTTTAAGAGACGCACACTCTCATCGCTATTCAGAGCAAGCACCAGGAAATCTCCCAGAGCACGAGATTCCTGCAAATAACGGATATGACCGAGGTGGAGCAGATCGAAGCAGCCATTGGTAAAAACGGCTCGCTCGCCTGCTTGTTGACGGCCCTGTACTTCAGCAGCTAAAGCGGTACGGGAGAGAATTTTTTGCTGCGCGAGAGAAATTTGCTGATTCATCCTAAAACACTCTTCAATTCTTCCTGCGTGTTACTGGCACAACCCAGACGGCGAACGACCAGGGAGGCGGCAGCATTTGCCAGGTAAGCAGCCTCAGCCATACTGGCCCCTGCGGTTAAGGCAAGAGCAAACGTAGCGGCGACAGTATCGCCCGCGCCATTGGTATCGACAATCTCACTGGCAGGAGAGAGAGGATAGATCGGCAGATGCAGCGGGGTCTGGCCTGCTTCAAAGAGACTCATGCCTTCACTACCACGCGTGATTAAAACGCCTTGCGCATGACTTCCTGCTAACAAGTGCTCGCCAGCAGCATCGAGGTCGTGAGGAGTCTTGATGGTAAAATTTATCATTGCCTCGGCCTCTGGTTGATTGGGAGTGAGAGCTGTAACACCCTGGAAGCGGAAGAGGGAGCCGTGCGAGTCGGCAATCACGATCTTATTGAGGGCGCGTGCCGCAGGAATACAGGCGGCAATAATATCAGGGCTAATTACACCATTTGCATAATCTGAGATCATTACGGCATCAATAGAGGGCAACATCTGTTTAATATGTTCAATAATATGCTGCTTACATGGCTCATCAATATCAGAGTCATCGACACGATCCACGCGCACAATATGCTGCTGGACAATCTGCGGACTGCCAGCTATGATACGCGTCTTGGTCGAAGTAGGACGATCTGGAGCGGTGACGATACCCTCCTGATTCATCCCTAGATTGGTAATAGCCTGACGCAGACGCTGTCCAGGGAGGTCATTTCCGACCACACCAGCGAGAAAAACTTCGGCTCCGAGGGAGCAAGCATTGACCGCAACATTGGCCGCGCCGCCCGGAACTGTTCGCTCTTCAGCCAGGTCTAGAATCAGGACGGGAGCCTCGCGGGAGATACGGTTAGGGCGTCCGATCAAATATTCATCGGCGACCATATCTCCGATAACCAGAACTCGCTTCATTGAGAACGAATCGATCAGAGAAAGCAGACGCTGACTGCTGATCTCTCGTGTATAAGACTCTAACGCCATGTCTTTCCATGACCTTTCAAAAGGACTAAAAGAGCAGCGTGCGGCAGGGCAAGCATACGCCGCCAACGCGATGGCTCACGATATAACCGGTAAAGCCATTCCAATCCCAGTCGCTGCATCAACACAGGAGCACGGCGCTGGCGACCAGAGAGAAAGTCGTACGCGCCACCAACGCCTATTGCCAGACCAGCAGGCAGGCGTTCAAGGTTGCGCTTGATCCACAATTCTTGCGCCGGAGCTCCATAGGCAACACAGAGAATATCCGGAGAGGCGGCATGCAGGCGTGCAAGAATCTCTTCTTCTTCCGCAGGGACTGGAGAGCCAGCATAGGTGCCAACGATCTGGACGCCGGGGGCCAGCTCTTGCAAACGAGTGGCAGCAGTCTCGGCTACGCCTGGAGCAGCACCTAAGAGATACATACGAAAACCATGCGAGGCACAGAGGCGGGCTATCTGTGGCAGAAGATCGGTCCCAGTAATACGTTCGGGGACCGGGGTGCGCAAAAAGCGCGTGCCCCAGACAATCCCCATGCCGTCCGCGACCACCAGGGCCGCCTCGTTAATAGCCTGGCGAAAGGGCAGGTTTTTTTGCGCGGCAACTACAAATTCGGGATTGACTGTCACCACCTGCTTACAGTGAGCCTGCCGATTACTCGCCTGGTATTGGGCAAGCAGTTGGGCAATAAAAGAGAGAGCTTGTTGCTGAGTAACACGGTCAACACGCACACCTACCAGTGCAGTTGAGGCGTTTTCAGGAGGAACATCTAACATTTCTGTCAACATAGATCACCAATTGATAATTTCAATATCACATTGCGTTAGAACCACATCAGGACGAGTTGCTTCGATATAGCGCCGCACATGAGTCAGAATCTCTTCAGCATGCTGACCATCATTACTCACACAGCTCACGCCAATTTTCGCGAGCTGCCAGCGATCATTCTCCGCGACCTCGGCTATCGCGACCTCAAATTGATTGCGCACACGCGCCAGAATAGATTTGAGCACCTGCCTCTTCTCTTTCAAAGTATGACATTCAGGCAGGTGCAGCGTAATTTCGCAAGCGCCTATAACCATGTGCCTAGTATAGCATAGAGCGCCGGAAGGCAACAGAGGAACAGGACTTTGGCAAAAAACGACTCGACGGCTCTAGCCAACTCTGATACAATTTCCAGTGACTACCTAACTTCCGCTAATCCGAAGAATCGCAAGCAAGGAGAAAAGAGATGATACAGACCAACACAGAAGGCGGACAACACCGACTACCGATGGAAGGCATTCCGCAACCAAAGCGAGCCGAGATTCTTCAGTTACCGCGTCTCCACGTTTCCAGGCACCCGGTCATGGTGCATAAATTAACGACCCTGCGTGCTAGACAGACGCAGCCACCCGAATTTTACCGCCTGGTGAAAGAGATTGGCGCACTGCTGGCGTATGAGGCGACTCAGGGATTGGCGCTAGAGCCATGCGAGATCGAAACGCCTCTGGAGAGAATGCAGAGCGCACGCCTGGCGGGCGGCATCGGTATCACCCCGATTCTGCGGGCCGGTCTTGGGCTGGCGGAAGGCTTCCGTGAAGTCATTCCGGAGGTGCAGATCTGGCACCTGGGCCTGAAGCGCGACGAGCGCACCCTGCAAGCCCTCGAATACTATAATCAACTCCCTCACAACGTTGATTTTCAGATCTGCTATGCCGTCGATCCTATGCTGGCAACCGGCGGTTCTGCCATCGACGCTATCACGATCCTTAAACGCCGGGGCATTCAGCATATCTCGTACGTCGGCATCATCGCCGCCCCCTACGGCATTCAGAAGCTCGCCCAGGCTCATCCTGATGTTGACATGTATATTGCTGCCGTAGATGAGCGCCTGAACGATGTCGGCTATATCGTCCCAGGATTGGGCGATGCAGGAGACCGGCAATTCGGAACCTTCTGATTTTGCATGGTACACTACAAAGACGCACTAAAGGACAAAAACTCGTGTCAACATCTTCAAACGGATTCTCGATGGAGGAGAATACAGACACAAACAACCAGAAGTCGGAGGAGGCGGAACAGCTTCCTCCTCCACCTGACTCTGCTGAATCAGCTGAAGAGCAAACAATAGAAGCAGAGATGCCCGACTCACAACGCCCTCTGGCATGGAAAGTCTACCGCCTGAAGCACAGGGAGAGGCGAATGGTGGGCCTCTTGGCTGCTGTCTTGGGATCACAGTAGGCATTTTACTTAGCCTGGCTATTGCTGTTATGAGCCGGATTTATCCTGACCTATTTATCAATATATTTGGACAACAACTGAGCATTTTCACCCGCATACTTATGATCGTTGTGCTTATTGCCGGAGCAATTATCTTCGGGACGGCAGGTTGGCGCATTGGGCAACGATTTTACCGTGAATACGAACCCAGTCCGCGCTACCTGCGGAAGATGGCCGAGCTAGAAGAGAGAGAGCGGAAGATAGCGCGTCGCCATCGCCGCAAGCGTAAGGCAGCACAGGATATATCCAAATAGGGAAAGAACTTAACTACGGATATCTTTTCGCTTGAGGGCCAGACCAATAACGACAATCAAGACAACGATAATTCCAGCAAGTGCGCCCCAGGAGGTTATAATTCTTGTTACGGCATCCTGATGGGTATAGGTTGAGAAAAGGGTGCCATGATAGGTATAATCGTCGCCGAAGAGCCTGTCTTTGCCGATCTTGTCGCTGTGGACGCCGATAGAGGAGCAGAGCGCGGCCAGCGCCCAGCGTGTCGGAAAGACGACGGCGAGAATCTGGGTAAACCAGTCTTTAAAGGGGATAATTGCGCCGGCAAAGATGACTTGCGGAATTAAGATGATGGGGATAAAACTGATCGCCCAGTCATTATTGGGAGCAAGTGCAGAGATAGCGAGTCCGATCAATAAACCAGCAAGCGAACAGAGTGCAATAGTTATATAAGCCTCAAGCAAGACGGGCAGAAAGATACCTTGCTGGACCGGTTCGGCTATATGAACTATAAAGAGGAGAATGGCACTCTGGAAGAGACTGAGCACGCCGAGCACAGCGATCTTTGAGAACATATAGGGAATGATGCCCAGATCTACAGCCCGTTCTCGTCGGTAGATATTGGCTTCTTTGACAATCTCACGCGCTCCACTCACGCAACCAAAGAGGACCGCCGCAAAAGCCATAATAAAGAGGACCTTCTGCGCGTCTCCGCCCGAACCTGGCAGAATAAAATCTTGCAATGCCTGATTCTCCCCACCATGCTGACTGGCATATTGCGTGCCCTGGGGATCATTCTTCAGAAAATCTACGACCCGGTCACAAGTGATTGTATCCGTGCCATTCGTGCCTGTGACCAGGACAGGCCCCGCCTTCGTGATAATCTGAGACTGGCATTGCACTACCTTATTAGCATCAAAAACACCTGCCCCTATCTCATAACGTACCATGCCCACTAACAAGAGCGCCACAACGGGAGCCTGTAATAGCAACAGCAACAGATTTCCCACATCGTTTCTGAGCAGTTCGATATAGCGTTGTGAAAGGAGGAGGAACTGCTTCCAGGGATTACCTCGTTTTGCGCGTTTAATGCTATTTTGAGCAGAGTGGCCGCTGGCTCGACTGTTCGCACCTTCTTTAAGTTGTTCAACAATATAGCGCTGATAAGAGGGCGAGGACTTAAAACGGGCCTCAGCCTCCTGGGGAATCTGTGGATGATCTTTCGTAGGTTCAAGGGTGCTATAGATCTCAGCAAAATCGGTCTTCTCGAAGTAGGTTTTTGCCTCATTGGGTGGACCAAAAAAGGCTACGCGCCCGCCCTGGGCCAGGAAACAGACGTAATCGCAAGCATTAATATTATTCGTTGCATGAGTAACCAGAATGATCGTCCGGCCACGGTCCGCGAGACGACGGAGCAAGAACATCATCTTACGATCCAGGCCGGGATCAAGGCCAGAGGTCGGCTCATCTAGAAAGAAGACGCTGGGATTCGCCAGCAGTTCCAGGGCAATCGAGACGCGTTTGCGCTGTCCACCCGAAAGACGGCTCACCAGCAGATGGCGGCGCTCAGTCATCTCCACATCCTCTAGCACCTCGGCAATGCGCTGCTCAATCTGGGCATTGCTGAAGTCACTGGGGAGGCGCATCCTGGCAGCATAATAGAGCGCACGTTGGACCGTAAGATCGCGATGGACAATATCATCTTGAGGTACATAACCAAGTTGCGTACTGAAAGCGGCCAGATTGCGATAATAATCCTGTCCATTATAAAGTACGGTACCGCTCTGAGCCGGGCGCAGGCCGTTTAAGGCATCCATAAGCGTCGATTTGCCAGCGCCTGAGCCCCCCACAAGAGCAACGAACTTACGCGGAGGAATTGCCAGAGAGATGCCATTGAGCAAAGTGACATTATTGGTGCCGCTTTTCTTCAGGTCGAGAGCATCGATACGGATACTACTACTCTCATCGTACTGCGTCAGTTCATTATGAGCATAGGTAAACCTGAACGGGCCAATACGAATTTCATCGCCATTTTGCAGCACATGATTTGTCACACGCTGAGCATTGACATAGACGTGATTTGTGCTGTTCAGATCGAGCAGACGATAGCCGCCAGCAGGGAGCAGCTCCAGCTGGGCATGATGGTCGGAGACCTGGGGATGATTTAATACGACGGTATTATCTGAATTGCGGCCAAGTGTAATCAGTGCTGCGCCGAGAGGTAGAGGACGAACCTCCGGCAACGTCTCATCAGCCATGCTCTGGCCGTCATTAAAGATAAACGTGACCAGTGTACCATGTTCATCACCGATACGCAGCAGATCGCCATTCACCAGGGGTTTGCGAAAAGTCTCATCGCCACGAATAGCGCGTCCTTTATAGAGCAGACCATTCAGCGTCTTCCCTCGATTAGGATGAGGATGAACGAAGACCCACTGCTCGCCTTCTTGCACAATCTGGGCATGGAATCCCGAAACTACAGGTTCACTAATCACAATATCATTCGCAGCATTGCGACCAATACTTAAAACCGGTTTGCCCAGAGGAAAGGTCTGTTTCCCCTGATTGATATTGCTGCTGACCTCCAGCATTGGCATACCACCCCTGACCGTCTTCTCCGCTTTATTGTCTATATAGGATTGAGGAGGCGGTGTCGGCTGCTGTACCAGCGAAGGGGAAGAGGCCATCGGCCTCGCTGCTGCAAAGATGGGAGGCGTCTGACCAGGCAACGTCTGTAAAAAAACAAAAGAGGTATCATCACCCAGATTAATCACCACATTTGGCTGCAACGGAGCCTGCTGCACACTGCGTTGATTTACGGTAATCACACTTTTCTGCGAAAGATTCTCAATCAGCCATGCGCCCTGCTTCCAGTAAATGCGCGCATGATGACGAGAAACCTTAGGATCAAACACCACAATATCATTGGCGGCATCGCGTCCAATCTCAATCATTAACTTATTGAGAGGAAAAGTCTTCCCGTTCAAGGGGCCGGACAGAAATTTAATACTCCCATTTGCGTCAAATGGCTTATTTTCCAGACCCATGCATTCGCTCCTAAAAGCAGGTCATATCATCCACAGAGTGGCGACGCTCGTTTCCGCCTCTTCGGCCTTATGAATTGTCGCAAAGCATTCTCTACTATGAACGTTCGCCAACATGAAATATGGTCATACGAGAACGTAGAGAATTGCTCAGCTCAAGCAGATGGTCCATCGATTGCTGAACGTCACGGGTATGCTGAGTAATATCTTTTGTCATACGCCGAATCTCATCAGCCGCGCCAACAACCAGCCTGGAGCCTTGAGCCTGATTTTCTGCCGTAGCGCAGATCTCCTCAATCAGATTTGCCAATTGCTCAGTCACGACACTAATCGCCTCCAGAGCCACACCCGTCTGGGTCACTAGCTCTGTCTGCATCACCACATGCTGCGTATTTTGCTCAACACTTTGTGAAGCGATAGTCGTCTCATGCTGAATAGTACGAATATAACTGCCAATTTTGCGGGCAGACTCGCCACTCTGGACCGCCAGAGAACGGATCTCCTGGGCAACGACAACAAAACCTTTGCCATGTTCGCCAGCCCGCGTTGCCTCGATGGCTGCATTTAATGCCAGATGGTGCATACGAATCGTCAGATCAGTAATTGCCAGGGTCGTCTCATTCACCTCCTGGCCACTCTCACTCAGTGACTTCATCGTGCGAGCCGATTGCATTGTCGCCTCGCGGACGGTACCCATACCATCTACTGCGCGATCTACCGCGCCCTGGGCCTCAATAGTCACATCAACAGCTTCGACTGCTGTTCTAGATAAGACAGCAGCCCGTTCAGAGACCTGCGACATCATATTTGCAATTGTGCCGATCACTGTGGAAATTTGATTGATCTGGCGCTCTTGCTGGCTAGTATCGCGCACCAGATATTCGGTAATTCGCCGCACATTCTGCATATGCTCGTCAACCGCAAGCGAGAGCATCTGCACATCGCCCACAATCACGCCTATCTCTTCTAGCATCGTATTGATTGCGTCGGCGATTGGTTGCATTTTTTGATGCGTCTGGCCCACACGATGGCGGAGATCACCGCGCTGAATCTGTTCCATATCTTTGCAGAAACGGGCAATGCCATCTTCCAACATCAGGCGTTCAGCCTCACGTTCCTGAAAAATATAGGCATTATCAATAGCCAGGGCGGCTTTACTAGCGAACAACTCCACAATCTCGATGCTTTCCTCGGTAGGAATTTTATTATCCTCTGGATCATCAACCGAAAGAAAGCCGAGTAACTTTTTCTCGCGTGTACTATAGAGCGGCACGATTAAAGCATCATCAGGATGCCAGCCACCAGGCTCATAGCTATCGAAAGACTTCGTTACAATACAAGAATCTGACGGCGATTGATTGGTATCGACCTCATGAGAAATAAAATAGCTTTGACTAATACGGAATTCTGGTCGCATTAAACTGCGCAGATAAGTAACTTCTTTTGGTACCTCACGCAGTTTCTGCTGCTTCTCAGGAGAGACACCGGCGAATGCAACACGTTCCAGATAAGGGTTATTCTCAGTAATCAGGCTGATGACCAGAACCCTAAACCCGGTACAGCGTGCAATCGAAGCGGCAATCTGCTGCAAGGCATCGTCAAGCGCCAGATCAGCCCGCAAAAGATCACCGAGGCGGAGTAGTTCTTTTATCTGCTGTGTCCGGTGTTGTGCCTCAGAGAAGCTCTCAACCTGAATGGTCTGCGTCTGTGGTGCAGCAAAAAGCGCGGGATCACGTTCGCCTTGAGTCTGCTCTGCTGCCGTTCGGAAACGAACACGGAGTGGGACTGTTTTACCTGGTAGCTTGCGTTCCACCATCAGAGCATACCTCTCTTCCTTAGTGTGAGAATAGGAACTAACGCAGTCCATATATCCTATAAATGTGGGACTCGAATACGTCATGAGCCAACAAGTGGATCTCACCTAACAATCTTATAGCTGCCAATCCACCCCTATCATTGAAGATAGCATATGTATCTTCTCTGAAACAAGTTCTATAGAACTTTTGGGGCAGATTGAGAGTCTATCAGTAGAGAATAGCGCTATTGTATGTATTGCCGATAATAACCAAGCAAGGTTCGAGGAATGCGTCCGATAATAGCAGTACCACCAGGTTCGTGCGTCTCCTGTTCAATGAAACCACGGCGATGAAATAGCTCAACCAGTTCCCCCCGTTTAAAAGGCAGCAGGACTTCGACCAATTCCATGTTATCGGCGAGAACCTGGGAGACCTCGTGAAGCAGAGCTTCCAAACCAACCTTTTTTAAAGCTGAGACGGGAACGGCGTTAGGATAGAGCGAGGTATCAGGCTCTTCCTCCTCATCCAACAGATCCACCTTATTCAAGGCGGTCACACGAGGCTTCTCATTGGCTTCCAATGTGGTAAGAATCTCATTGACGGTATCATTCTGCTCAATAGCCATCTCATGGCTGATATCTACTACCTCTACGATGAGATCAGCGAGCGCGACCTCTTCTAGCGTCGCACGAAAGGCCGCAATCAGATCTGTAGGTAGCTTCTGGATAAAACCAACAGTATCGGTGAGCAGGACCTCCTGGTTACCAGGAAGGATAATATGACGCGTGACCGGATCGAGTGTGGCGAAAAGTTTATTCTCAGCCAGCACATCAGCCTCGGTTAAAGCATTAAAGAGTGTTGACTTGCCTGCGTTGGTATAACCAACTACGGCAATTACAGGAATAGCCTGCGCCAGGCGCTGCTGACGATGGAGTGCACGCTGCTTACGCACATCTTCAATCTCTTCACGCAACTCGGAGATGCGATGGCGAATACGGCGGCGGTCAATCTCTAGCTTTGTCTCGCCGGGACCGCGTACGCCAATTGCGCCACCAGCACCGCCTGTGCCTGCACTGCGGGAACCACCAGCCTGACGGGAGAACTCGGTACCGCGACCACTCAGACGAGGAAGGTAATATTCTAATTGTGCCAGTTCAACCTGGAGGCGGCCCTCACGCGTTCGTGCGTGCTGGGCGAAAATGTCGAGAATCAGCGCAGTACGATCAATAATGCGTGCGTTGAGAAGCTTTTCAAGATTACGTTGCTGAGTCGGCGTCAGCTCATCATCAAAAATGATCACTTCCAGATTAAGCTGCTTTTCCAGATCGCTCAGTTCCTGAGCCCGGCCCTTGCCCAGGTAGGTCAGATTATCAGGATGGGGAAGGCGCTGAACCATTTTACCAAGTACGGAAGCTCCAGCCGTCCGCGCCAGCGTCTCAAGCTCATTTAACGAATCTTCCACACTCCAGATAGTATCCAGTTCAGCATCTACTGCTACCAGATAAGCACGCTCTGGACCTCTATTCACCCCGGTATCAATCAGACGTTCTTGCTTTGTCGTAGTCTTCTCCTTCTGCCTGCATAATTCGCTCATCATCAGGATAGAATGGCGCATCCAGAAGAGCATCTCTGAATGCCGGGACAACATATCTCCCTCTTATTGTATAAATCTGGACAAGAGAACGCAAGCTAGACAGCGTTAAAGTTTTTTATTGCGGAGGATGAGGGATAGTAGGTAGCTCCTGAACAAAGAGACCGTTTACTTTGGCAAAAACGCTATGATTCACCATCTGATTGTAAAAATCATGCCAGGTCTGCAACTGGGCAATATGCACATTGAGTCCTGGAACGAGCTGAGTTGTCTGGTCAATAGTGTTCTGAGCCCCGTGAAGAAAATTGCCGAGGAGAATAAGCAGGATCAACCAGAGCAGCCAGGCCTCAACAAAACCAATCACACCGCCCAGAAGCGAATCACCCAGACCAATAAGAGGTACATTTTTAATCCCATTGCGGATGGAAGAGGCAAGAATGTGGAGAATCAATACAACACCAAAGAACAAGACAGCATAAGAGATGAGCGGCGTCGAGGGCAGGCCATTGGCCGCCAGAATGCCGGTGAACTGCGGCCCAAAGTAGAGCGCAGCCGCCACACCTAGAGGCAGAGCGATCAGGCTTACAAAACTGAAGATGGCCCCATTGCGCAAACCATTCATCACTAAGAGGAGAACCGTAACGATAAAGAGAATATCCATCCAACTGAGCGACATAGTGGTATTCCTCCAGACGTCATAACACACCAAAACAGAAAGGTTGAGTCTATTATGTCATATGCAAGCGAGAATCAATAGGAGCAATTTCATACTATGAGCGTGAGTTTGCTCACATGCTATAGGCTATACGCAGAGCAAGTACAGAGGTTACATCTCTTGATAATGACCCACATTTAAACAAAAGTCCACTTGAGCTTGTCCTTATTTTATCGTACCTTCTATACTTTTCCAGTAAGATGACAGATATAAAGTTTTTTAAAGTTTTTTAAAGAAGAGGACCATTCTATGTACGCAAAAATATCCTACGTAGAGTTTCTAGCCGGCAAGGAGCAAGAGGCGCTTACCTATATCCGGGATAGGATGTTTCCCAGCGCAAGCGTGCAGGCTGGTTTTAAAGATTCTTTTATCTTTCAGAGTACAACAGAACCGCAAAAATATACACTTATTAGTCTCTGGGAAAGCCAGGAAAAGATGCAGGCAAGCCGACCTCCGGAATATCTGCATGCTGAACAAGAACACTTTGACACTTTGATCGCTGATTTTTCCCAGAGTACCCACGAGAGGCTTTTTCAATTTTCAGAGAGGCCAGAGCCGGAGAAATAATCTCCGGCCCTGCTTGTGAGGAGGAGTATCAGACAAGCGCCTCTGCGTCTACACGCTCATTGCGCTTCAGGTACCAGACACCCCAACAGCTAAACAACAGCATAATGGCAGCAATCGCGATCAGCAATTCACTAAAACCGAGCAACTGAGCAAACGCGCCCGCGAAGAGCAGAATCGGGATTGAACCGGCATTATAAAACATGGCTTGTAACGACAAGATACGCGCCCGGCCCTCTTCTGGTGCTCGCTCTTGCATAATCGTAGTGGTGGGAATATTCACCGCCGACATTGCGACGCCTAACAAGAAGATCAGCGCGAGCGTCAACCAGAAAAGCCAGGGGGCCTGGACACCTTCTAGAGGATCAATGAGCTGAGCCAGCCATTGCAAGGCAGGGAAAAGGAGAAAGCAGAGGCTAAGCATGATAAAGCCGATAATTGTCAGGCGCACCTTTCCCACATACGCCGTGACGCGTGGCATCAAGACCGAAGCCAGGACCAGTCCTATCGCCGCCGGTGCAAGCACAAGCGACATATCCTGTGTAGAACGGTGCAGAAACTGCTCGACAAAAGCTCCGGCCAGTTCGCCGATCAGCAGCATCAAGATACCCACGATAGAAAGCTGAATCACCGCGTACAGGAGCAGGCCATCTGAGCTAATAATGCGCCAGCCCTCAACCAGATCGCACCACAAAGAATGCAGAGCGGCATGTAGCGCGACAGAGGTCTCCTCTTTCTTACGTTCGGCAAGCCGTGGCTCTAGCAAGACCCTGGCTGGAATACAGAAAATCAGGAGCGTACAGACGGCATAGAGCACAGCCGCGACAATAAAAAGCATATCCTCCGGACGTACATGAAACGTAAAGGTCCCAATAGGGAGAATAAAAGGAGGAAAAAGTGCAGCCACGATCCGACCAACCAGCAAAAAACCAATACCCTGCGCCACCGTCAGGGAAATATTGAAAAGAGAGAGTGCGGGCATCAACTCACGTTCGCCCACAAGCAGAGGGATCGCCGCCCCTTCAGCGGGGACAAAAAACTGGCTAATCAACGAGGTCATAAAACACAGAGAAAAGAGTGGAATCAGATTAGTCCGATCAAAGAGCAAAGAGACGAATAAGAGCAGCATCGTCAGCATACGCAACAGGTTGGTCGCTAACAACACATGTCTTTTGCTCACCCGGTCCACCACCACCCCGGCAATCGCGCTGAAAGGGACAGCCGGTAATGTAAACGCCGTAATCGCCAGACCGGCCATAAAGACCGAATGGGTCACATCATCAACCAGCACAATAACGCCAAAGTTCGCTGCATTCAGCACAATCTGAGAGATGAGCTGAGCCGACCACAACAATAAAAAATAGCGGTTTTTCAATACAAGCCGAAAGCTCGCGACATTGGCCTGTTTAGCCTCTGCCTCCAGGTCCATAGGTCGTGTTGAAATTGACATCTGCACTCGACTTTCAACGGTTGTATGTACCCGCACATTCCCCACATGCGCGAGTATTGCCCCCTGCTTACCTATTATGATTGTAGCAGAAAGTCGGCTATTTGACCTATGACAAATGTACTATTTTTCTAACTTTCTAATGGGTAAAATGCGATTATCTGGAATCTGGTACGGTTTAACCGCTTCGAGAGATCTCTACTGAAAATTAATTATGAAAAACTTCTACTCCTCCTACTTCTATCTTAATATTCATAATACCGGTAATGGCGCTCATTTTAAAAGTGAGGAGGCCATCAACTCCACCAACTTGAAAGGTTGCCTGTTTCTCCACTGACTTGAGCGTAGCAAAAGGCATGGGCAATCTTACAAGCTCCTGCTGATTCTCCTTTAGAAAAAGGATCTGCTGGCCGAAGATCTTATCATAACGCATATATTCTAGAGTATGCTCAATTCCATCTAAAACAAAGAGGATCACACCCTTATTGCCCTCCCTTGATGGCCTGGGAGATATTGTTGTTTGAACACCGAATCATTTGCGTTGGTTTGTGGACTAGGATACAAATGACTGTTGACTGGTATGCTCAATCGTCTGCAAGACTCAGATCGAGATTTGCTGTTGCGAAGACCAGTACACGGCGTATCCCTTCTATGACATGGACGAAGGCTTCATCTTGATTAGCCCAACTTGTAATTGGCCTTCCATTCGTCGGCAATGCCCGGAGATGGGCAAATGGCGCATCTTTTCCATCTGCGGGACGTAGCAGAATCGGAATTACCTGCACCTCGCCACGCTTTTGCCGTTCTAATGCACGTTGCATCTGCTGCTCATAACAGACATCCGAGGCCAGAAAGTCTGGACTGATGAGCAAGAGAATTAAAGCTGCATCGTTAAGGGCCTCTTCTGCCTTCTCAGCCCACGGGTCTCCCGCCAGACTCTGCTGCCATCCTGCAATCACCTGTTGCCGCTTCAATAAGGCCAGATGCATTTCTAGCTGTTGCCGCAACCCTTCATCTGCATCAGCATAGACATAAAAGATGGTGATTGGGCGCTTCATACCCCTCCTCAAACGAAGAACTCACTATTCACGTTCATCGATAAATATGCTACTAGTATACCAGCAATTTCCTTCTGCTTCTACAAACAGTTCTGCTTTTCAAGAGCTCCTCTCTATCATTTTTTACTGTAAAAAGCATGCATTGGCATTTAAACAAAAAGCTTCCGGCAGAACTTTTAGAGATTTTTCATTTTTTCACCTCCCAGGAGATTTTCATGGTATAATGAAGCGCATGGAAAAGACGCTAACACACACTACAACACAACCAAAGACCGATCTCCTCGCGCTGACTCTTTCAGAGATGCAGCAGTGGATGACCGATCATAAACAGCCAGCATTTCGGGCCAAGCAGGTCTATAGCTGGCTCTATCAGCGCCTGGTCAACGATTTCGCAGCCATGAGCAATCTGCCTCAGAACCTGCGTGAGCTCCTGGCAGAAGAGACCACAATTGGTCCTGGCATCATTCGCAGTGAGCAGCACTCAAAAGATGATCGCACGCGCAAGATCTTACTTGAATTAGGCGATGGCAAATTAATTGAGTCGGTATTAATGCTCTATCCGCCTCTGAGCGAGAGCAGCGCACGGGCCACGGTCTGTGTCTCTAGCCAGGCCGGGTGCGCTTTCGGCTGTACATTTTGTGCCACAGGACAGATGGGCTTTGAACGCAATTTGAGCGCAGGTGAGATTGTCGCCCAGGTCCTTTTCTTTGCCCGTGAGTTGAAACAGGCCCCCTGGAGCGCCCCTGGTCTCCCCGGAAGTAAAAGTATCGACCATGTGACCAACATCGTTCTCATGGGGATGGGCGAACCGCTACACAACTACAAAAATGTTTTACAGGCCTTGCGTATCTTGAACAGTAGCGATGGATTCAATCTGGGAGCGCGGCACATTACCGTCTCAACAGCGGGGCTCGTGCCTGCCATCCGTCAGCTCAGCAAAGAAGCGCTCCAGATCAACCTTGCCATCTCGCTCCATGCACCCACGGACGAACTACGCGGGAAGACTATGCCGATCAACCGGAAATATCCTCTTAAAGAGCTACTCGCGGCCTGCCAGGACTATATTGCAGCTACACACAGGCAGGTAACCTTCGAGTATGTATTGCTTGCAGGCGTTAATGATACATCTGAACACGCAGAACAGTTAGCGAAATTGCTCGCCCCTCTCAAACAATTTGCCCATGTGAACTGTATTCCGGTGAATGCCACTGCCGCCAACTATCAGACGCCTGGACCAGAAGCGATACGCCAATTCCGCCATATCCTTTTTGAGCGGGGTATCAGCAATAGTGTCCGTGCCGAGCGAGGAGATGATATTGCAGCAGCCTGTGGACAGCTACGTACGACCTTTGTTGAGCGGGGGAAAAAGGACTAGTTATTTCAATCCTCAACATTTCAATCCTCAACAGGCGAGAGGAAATTGCGGCAAAGTCATTCACCTCTGGACAGATGAGCACCAGCATACTACGCATCACGTTGTAATGCGACACACGACTTTTTCCAGGCAGGTCGTGTGTTTATGCATTAGGGAGAAAAAAGAAGAGAAAGAGGCTGCTTACAAGGAGTGCTCCAGGCGGGAGCCGCCCTTGCAAGCAGCCTCTTTTGTATTGCCCGATCTATTTCACACAGGCAAAACCGAAAGCACTAACGGACTTTCGGCAATTTGCTCATTGTGCGTAAGCAGCGTGTACAGATATTCACATTCTTCAGGGTACCATTCACCTCAATACGACGGCGCTGCACATTCAGTACAAAGCGACGGCGGGTGCGGTGCTGAGAGAAAGGCACATTGTTGCCATACATCGGCTTGCGTTCGCAGATATCACAACGACCTGCTGCCATTTTTTTATTACCTCCCTAAAAAGATATCAACGAACGCACGTGAAACCCTTTCGCGGGAGCCAGCATTTTGCGCCGTTGTGTTTACTTGATTATCATCGGGGTCTCTGGTATACTGCATCCGTAAAACTCGTACACTGTTTGGGGAACCCGAACACGTTATGCGAGTATAACCGATATTGCGTATTTTGGCAAGAGAGAAGATACATGCGTATGCCAAAAGCATCTATGATTCATCCACACCACGGCTCCGGCCCGCTAGGGAAGATCGAGGTTCTACCAAACGCTATTCACTCTATCGCAGTCGATGCGACCTATGGGTGCTATGGTGTGCTGGCAATTGCCTCTCCACGGCTGAAAAATGGCGACGTTATCCTTCTGCCAATGGAACAGAGCAATCATGGAGTACGGGTGCAAGTGGTCAACGATCAGCTCATCATTGATGTCTATGTGGCCCTCGAATATGGGCTACGTATTTCAGAGGTCGCACACAATATCATGAGCAGTGTCAAATTCTCCATCGAAAAGATGCTGGGAGTGCCTGTGGCTCAGGTGAATATTAACGTCCAGGGCTTGCTCCACGGTCCCGGTTCCTCCGAACAAAAGTAACACGAAAGCACTGAGAAAGCATTTGAGAGGAGCACGACGAACGGCTCACAACAAATTTTTTTTGATGCTTTCTTAGAGAACTAGAGGTAGCAGAGCGGCTATGCAGGAAAAATCGTCACGTGTATCACGCCAGCGGCCCAGACGTATTAGCGTTTTCGACGGTCAGGACCTCAAGAAGGCCATCCTGGCGGGTGCCGCCTGGCTGGAAGAACACCGTGAGACAATTAACGCGCTCAACGTCTTTCCGGTGCCAGATGGAGATACCGGCTCCAACATGTCAGCCACAATGAAGGCGGCAGTGCGGAATATTGCTAGCAGTAAAGAGACTGCGGCAGGCGTGGTTGCTGCAAAAATTGCGCATGACGCCTTGCTTGGTGCGCGGGGCAACTCAGGAGTGATTCTTTCGCAAACCTTGCGCGGGCTGGCAAAAGGGCTACAAAATAAACAGACCTTTAACGCGAGCGATCTGGCAGCAGCGCTACAAGAGGCATCCAGCCTGGCATATCGAGCAGTCATTAAACCAGTTGAGGGAACCATTCTTACCGTTGTTCGTGAATCAGCCGAGGCTGCGCAGATTAGTGCTGCCCGTGGTGATGATCTCATTGGACTCTTACAAGAGACCGTCACCGCTGCCCGTAAGTCAGTTGCGCGCACACCGGACCTGCTCCCTACATTGAAACAGGCAGGGGTGGTTGATGCTGGCGGGCAGGGCTTTTGCACCATTCTGGAAGGTATCCTGCGCTATATACGTGGCGAGACAGGCAATAGAGAAGAGCAGGCACCAGGAAACTCACAAACAGGCAGCAAAGCAATCAATACAGAAGAACATACCAAAAAAGGGCGCGTGACCATCGAAGAAGAGTTCGGCTATGAAGTTGTCTTTCTACTCAGAGGAAAGAAACTCGACGTTGAAGGCATTCGCCAGTCGATTATTGATATGGGTGGGGTTTCTACCGTTGTTGCTGGCGATGAAACGATGCTCAAAGTGCATACCCACACGCCGACGCCAGGGAAAATTCTCGATTACGGGGTAAGTCTAGGGAGTCTGCTGGATATCAATATTGAAAATCTACAAGAGCAGAGTCTCACCTACGCCGCCGAGAGCGAGGCCGAGCATGCAGGAGAAACGCCAGAGAGTTCAGCAAAGCATACAGATCGCAACTGTTGCAGTTGTATCCGGAGAAGGATTTGAAAAGGTCTACCAGGGATTGGGCGTCAATGCCATTATCTCCGGTGGTCAGACGATGAATCCCAGTATAGAAGAACTTTTAGGGGCCGTGGAAGCAGCACCGGCACAACAGGTCATTATCCTTCCCAACAATAGCAACGTCATTCTCAGCGCCCAACAAGTCGTTGACCTGACCCAAAAAACCGTCTATGTTGTCCCTAGTAAAACACTTCCTCAGGGAATTGCTGCCCTTATCAGTTTCAACTACGAAGCGGATTTTGCAGAAAACTGTAAAACCATGACCAGCGCCATTAAGCAGATTCAGACCGCAGAAATCACTACCGCCGTTCGCTCTGTCCAGCTTAACGGACTACACGTACGCGAGGGTGATTTCATTGGCATATTGAACGGCAACTTGAGTGTGGCAGAACCGGAAATCGGGCGTGTTATTGATGACACACTCAAACGTATGAATATTGAGGACTATGAAATAGTCACTCTTTACTACGGTGGCGATATTACAGCCGAAGAAGCCCAAAAGACGGCCAGCCATATTAAAGCGCAACACTCACATCTTGAGCTAGAAGTGGTGGATGGAGGCCAGCCGTATTATGCCTATATATTCTCAGCTGAGTAGCCCGATGAAAAATCTCGGAGATCAGACCATTTTCGTTCATCGGGTAGGAGATAAGATATGACCGTTCGTATTGTGACAGATAGTACCTCCGATATTCCTTTTGAACAAGCAGAGGCATTGGGAATCACTATTGTCCCACTGAGCGTCTTCTTTGAAGACGAGGCCTATCTGGATGGCGTAGAGTTGGATAACCCCGGGTTTTACCGCAAACTTGAGGCAAGTAAGACGCTCCCCCGTACCTCACAACCAGCCCCAGCCGCCTTTCAAGAAGCTTATACACGCTTGATTAACGAAGGCGCAGATGGCATCCTTTCTATCCATCTCTCTTCTAAACTCAGTGGAACCTATCAATCGGCATGTAACTCACGGGATAATCTCCCCGATGAGCTGAAAAAAATTCCTATCGAAGTCATCGATTCTTTGAATATTAGTGCCGCAATGTCAAGAGGCATTTTACAGGCGGCAGCAATGGCTCAAGATGGAAAGTCTCTTGAAGAGATCAAAGCATATGCCGTAGACCAGTTCTCTCGCACACATATTCTTGCCGTCTTAGATACCCTGGAATGGGTAAAGCGAGGTGGACGAATTGGCGCGGCCAGAGCGCTACTAGGCAACATGCTCAGCGTGAAACCAATCGTAACGTTACGCGATGGTGCAGTTGTGCCAGTGGAACAGCCTCGTACGCGCAGTAAAGCCTATGCACGTGTCGCACAGATCATCAAAGAGGCGGGCTCTATCGAAAGCATCGACCTTGCTGCCTCAAATGATGAGGTGGGCAATCAGCTAGAAGCGGCAATTCAGAGCGTTCTACCTGGGGATATACCCCGCTACCGCCTGGGAGCAGTTTTAGGTACACATACCGGACCCGGTACTGCAGCAGCGGTCTACACGACGCGTCGTCCATAGCAAAACTCTCTGGAGAGTTTTCACAAACAGGAGATGCTCATAATGGAACAAAACTATATTGTCCCTAACATCTATCAGGATATGAGCGATCAGAACCAGGGGTATTTCGCATTTCGTTTTATCTGCCAGCAATGCAGGTGGCAGATAGACACCAGGCCGATACGCTCGACCATCAGCACCGTCAGCAATATTGCAGACATCGGCATTGGCCTATTCAGGAGGCTTCTGGGGTCGTGCGGCTGAAACTGGTCAGAAACTCTACGGTAACCAATGGCATCAGGAGCAGGCCGATGCCCTCCAGAAAGCCTGGCAAGAAGTTGAACAGCACTTCCACTTCTGTCCCAGATGCCAGGAAACAGTTTGCAATCGCTGCTTCAACGCACGGCTCGGCCTCTGCTTACGTGATGCTCCCGATCTCCATGCCGATGGCACACAATTTCAACATGAGCTGAATAGAGAAGCACAGCGCCGACAGATAGAACAGGGATATCAAGCACCGCAATTCAACGTCAGTGCGTTGCCCTCAGCAGCCACCCCCGAAATACTCAGCGCATCCCCGTCCCAGGCACAAATTCCATCCCCACAACGCTATGCCACCTCCATACAACCAGCAACAACCTCTGTCTCAGCGGAGATAGTTCCCTGCCCCCAATGCCAGCATCCAGGGCCCGCAGGAAAGTTCTGTCAGGATTGCGGAACCAGGCTTCCTCAAAGACAGCTTCTTTGCCCTGGATGTGGAGCACCTGGAGAACAAAATGCTCGTTTTTGCCAGGAGTGTGGACATAAGCTGAGGTAGTAGAAGACAATTAGAAACAGAACAATACAATTTGGGTAGGGAAAAGCCCGTTGTACCATTGACTATCCCCTGTGTCTTGCGTACAATAGAAGATGAGAAGCCTTTTCATATCATAATTGCTCATCAGCATAGGCAGATACGAGGGCGACTTCAAACACGCGCGTTTGATCGGCACAAAACAGTAGAGCAGATGAGTCGTGAGTAGTATCCGCAAGGAAGTGCAGCTACATTCTCAGTACCGTGTAGTTCGTTTTTGTATCTGGAAGCCGAAAGGTCGCCATATTACAAATGTTCGTTGGAAACTGCCAGCCAGCAGGTATGGCGTAGAACGAAGGAGGAACGACTGTGGGTATGTTACGGGTGATGTCACGGCGTGGAGATGACCGTGTCACCTGGGACGAGCAGAAAGTTCTGGCGGGTGAATCCGATGCAGTTGCTGCTGTCCGGGAAGCGGAAAAGATTTTTGCACAAGAACGCGCCAAAGGCTCAACAGCATTCAAGGTTGAGACAGGAAAGCCTATCCAGCGCATCGAGCAATTTGACGCCACGGCTGAACAGATAGTAATGGTACCGCGAGTAGTTGGGGGATGAGCCTGATCACGCAGGTATTAACTATCCTGTGTTGGATCGTGATCGCCCTCGCCATCGCCCCGATGGTCTGGTTAATTCTACAACCGTACCTCAAGGGGTGGTCTCGTGCAGAGCGAAAAGCCGCAGATCTGCTGCACGATTTACTGACACCGGATCAATTGCGCCAACTGACCTGGCGGGGTTATCTGGAGGTACCGAGTCCGTCAGAGCCGCAGAGGGTGTATCGGGTACCAAAAACGAAAGGGTACGTTCAGGTCATAGAAAATGGACGTGCCACTATGCGTCTCTGTGTACAACCAGTTGAATGCTTGCCAGACGCGGATGTAGTCCTTCTTCACAAGCTCATGATTGAAGCAAATGAAGAGACCTACCTACAAAAGGCAAACAAATATATCTGTCTCGACTAATCCTGCTTTTGTGCTAGAATCACCAACCAGAGAGTATCATCCTGGTAGAGAGTACAAGGGACGCAGAAGTGCGCCCCTTTTTCATTTTTTTCATTCTTCCTCATCTTCTGTTTCTATCTGCAAAATCTCGCGATGTCCATTCTGCTTCACACAAGCATGCGGGCCACCATCCAGGGGAGCACCACAGAGAGGACAGACAGGGCGGCCAGAACCTACAACAGCCGTAATAGCTGCACTGAGTTGCTGGGCCTCCTGAAGGGTAAAGAGAAATGTTACCTCTTCCTCCTCACGTAATTGCACCACAGGCTCCTCATTCCCTTGCAGAATAATCTCAAAAGGCGTGATACCTAACATAAACAGATCATCACGCCCATCATAGTTCAAACCAATCTGGCCCGCCTGAAACTCGTACATGGGCGGCACAGGAAAATCTGCGGGCATCTTTTGGGGAGAGAGGCGACCACCAGCGCGAGCCTCAGTACGCAGAACCTGGCCTTCAGATAATTGCGCAAGGGCGCGATCCAACTCAACTGAGAGACTATTTAACTGCTCTTTTTCCATCCAGACAACCAGTGAGCCTCGATTACTCTGGGCAAAAAGACGAAAGCGGCGCTGGCCTGGCTGACCCACAGCATCAGCGCCCAATACACGCGCCCGACCTAAATCAACACTCATAAACACCTCTCTAGCTTGGCAATTATTGAGAACCTGTCTCAAAATAGTGCACGTGCCGCAACAAGCATGCTTTCTATCGACAAATCGTTTTGTAAGAAAGGATCAGGAACAAAGTCACACACGAAAAATTGAGATTACCATACCTTTTGAAGCCATTCCTAATAGCCACGCGCAGGTTCATAGAGATTGCGCAGAGGCTGACCAGAGCGATAGCGGCGCAGGTTATCGGCAAAGAGCGTCGTTAAGTGCTGATCGTACTGCACACTTACGCCTGAGATATGAGGGGTTACAATGACATTTGGCAGGCGATAGAAAGGACTTTCGGCTGATAATGGTTCATCAGCAACAACATCGAGACCAGCGCCCCCAATCCAGCCCTCGCGTAAAGCACGAATAAGCATATCTTCTTGAATGACACGGCCACGGGCAACATTGACCAGGTAACAATGGCTCGGCATAGCCCGTAGTGCAGCCTCTCCAATCAAGCCCTCTGTCTCCGCAGTCAGAGGGAGAGAAAGAACCACATAATCGGACTGGCGTAACATTGTTAGCAGATCGGATAAGGGAAAGAGCTCATCAACCTCCGCATCGCCATCTCCACTGCGAGCAGAACGACGCGTAGCCAGCACGCGCATCCCGAAAGCTTTTCCTAATTGTGCGACACGGCGTCCGATACTGCCAAGCCCAACAATACCTAGCGTCTGGCCAGTGAGTTCCCGGCCTCCCAATCTATACCAGTGCGCACTCACCGGCCAGACATGCCGGTCCTGTAAGCGTACCATTTCAGGCCAGTTGCGGTTAAACATGAGCATACTGGCAAACACATATTCCCCGATCACCGCTGCATTTGTACCCACGGCAGTCGTCACCAAAACCTGACTGCTTGCATTAAGAATACCTGAAGAGCGCAGATTATCTACCCCGGCCCCGGCAACCTGGAGCCAGCGCAGACGAGGAGCCACTTCACGCCAATTATTTGGCAAAGTAAAAGAACAGAGAACTTCCGCATCAGCTAGATGCGCCACCAACTCCTCATTATTGGTAATACACTGCACATCCGTCCCTGCTGCCTCTCGCAAGAGAGCCAGGGAAGAGGGCGCGAATTGAAATGCACTCAACACCTTTAAAAGATCAGCCATAACAACATGTGCTCCTTAGCAGTGAGTTTTCCTGGTGCTTCTGCTTTTCTCCAGTCTATCCGATAGACTGGTAAAGTGGCAAGAGGGGAACTACCGGAAATCCAGCGACTGCCACACGAAATAAAAACAATTCGAGCGTTTGTTTTGTGAGAGAGCTATCATTACCCTTTAGCAAAAAAAAGAGGTAGCCATAATAACCTATGTTGATACAAAAGGATATTGAAAAATTGAATTCTGAGCCCTATACTAAACGCTAGAGCATCCACAAATTGCTCCTATTCAAATAAGAGTAAATTTCTTATAAATAGCTTATCCCTGGCTCAGAGAGTACCAATCAGTACTAACACAGCGACAATAGCAGTACTGGGGACAAAGAATAGACGTTAATTTAGTATGAGAAATGTAGAAACAGGTAAGAGACGAACCGTCATGTCCAGAGCGAAACAGGAAAAACACCCATGACAAATGTCCCACGTATGTATCCAGGGCAAGCCCGGTACGTCTAAGAAAGTGTCCAAATCCGTCTCTGAGAGACTTGCTTGTTGCTGTAGATAAAAAAGAGCAAGGCGACAGGTTCAGAAAATGCAACCCGGATCTTACTTAAACAGGTTCGATAGGTATTCATACACAGATATTTTCTCTGTAAAAAGTTTCCTTTTGAAGATAAGGTAGCCAGGACTCCCTGTAAATCTGCTTTAACATATTCACTGACTGACGTTTTTAGGAAGGTAATAATGGCATTCAATAATTCTGCTGGCCGCAATAACGCAATGGCCCCAATGCCACCTCAATCTGCCCCACCGCGTGCTGGCGAGCCAGCAGGTAGCTGGGAGGAGATGGGATCTCAGCGCTTTCAACCGAAAGGAAGGCGGCGGCATATTTTACCGTTACTCGGAATACTTCTTATTTTAATGCTTATCTTCGCTGGTATCCGCCTGAGCGTCGAGTTAAGTGGCACGAATGACCAGTTTCAGGTGCGTGTGGGTAATCAGCAGGCGGCGCTGGTTGATCTACGGCAAAGCATTTCCATTAGCCCACAACTACGCGGTGCCAATGTCTTTCCTCTGATCAACTCTCAGGATGTGGATCAAGGGTATACTGCAAGCATTATGAACTATACCCCTAAAATGATGGCAGACATGCAAAAGATGAATCTGGGTTTGCTGCGCTTCCCCGGCGGGGAAAAAGGAGAGCAGACCATCGTTTCCTTTACGCAGTTAGATCAGTTTGCAAAAATGTTGAACGACACCCATGCAGAGGGCATGGTACAGGTGCATCTGGGCGGACCAACAGCAAAAAATAATCCACAGAATGTTACCAACGATCCCACAACACGAGCAGCACTGGCCGCCTCGTGGGTTGACTTTATAAATCATCAGACAAGCGCCAACCGTACGCCGGTCATGAAAGATTTTCATCCAATAAAATATTGGGTCATCGGCGACCAGCCAGATAAACAGATCGATCCAACCACAAATAAACCTTACACTGCGGCTGATTATGCCAGTGTCTTTGAAACATTTTCATTAGCTATGCATAAAGTTGATGGAACCATCAAAGTCTTCGGTCCTGAATTGAGCGACTTTAATGGTATCGGTGCAGGGCCACGGGACGCGGCGGGGAATCTCTGGATGGAAACCTTCTTAAAAGCTGTTGCGGGCTATGAGGCACAGCACCAACAAGATCTACAACAGAATGGCCTCGCCTATCATCTGTTAGATGGGGTCTCCTTTCACTATTATCCATTGCAAAGCAACACCGTCATTCCTTCACAGCTTATGGTTGATCCAAGCACATGGCAATATACTATTCCCCAGTTGCATGATTCCATCAAACAGATTATGGGACGTGACCTTGAGGTGAGCATCTCCGAAATCAATACCAATAATGCTCCCGGCGTCACATCCCCAACACAGGGTCAGGCGGCACTCTGGTGGGCAGACACGCTTGGTGAGTTGATGAATGAGCGTGTTGACGCTGTAGGCTTTTTCGCCGCCTCTGGCGTGAATACAGGCTATCCCCTCTTCACTACTGACGGCCTTCACGATACCGCACTAGAGCGTGTTATGGAGACATTTGCCAACCTGCAAAGCAATCTGGTGCCACTCAGTATCTCGGAAAATCCCATTAGCATCTATGCTACTCAGGATACGGCTCATGCGAATGTTAGCCTGCTCTTCGTCAACAAATCCAATATACCGGAATCGGCCCAGATTGATCCTGTGAACGATTTCCTCGGTCTGAGCCCCTGGCATAGCCTGAGCCTCAGTATAGGAGCAGACAGTGTTATTGTAGTAACGCTCCACCGCGATGGGCATGCAGCAGAAGCAGACTACTTTCAGGTTCCTGCACAAAATGAAAATACACTCGCTAATGTCAATCATGCCGTCTGTGGAACGAAGACAGATGCGCTCAATTACAGCATTCCATGCTAAATGAGAGGGGAAAACAGTGATTGTAAGTATTCTCGGTACCATCTTCGAGGGTATCTACTTGCTCATCATCGCGTTGATGACCTTCCAGGCCCTCTTCAATATTCGGCTGCGTCTCTTTATCTGGGAGACGCCTGAGAATGCAATGATGAATACGGCTCCCACGATCTATCTTGATCCCTGCCTCTCATTTACCATTCTGCTCCCAGCACGGCACGAAGAGGAAGTCTATCAGGAAACGATTCAAAAGGTCTACGATCTGAACTATCCAAAGGAACTGATGCAGATCGTCGCTATCTGTAGCGATGACGATGAAGGGACAATTGCGGAGGCCCAGAAGAAAATCGACCAGCTCGGCGATCCAAATGTGCAGATTCTTATCTATACCAATAAACCAACCAGCAAACCGCGCGGTTTGAATCATGCATTACAGATCGCGCGAGGTGATATTGTCACGATCTTTGACGCGGAAGACGAGCCGCATCCCGATATTCTCAATATCATCAATACTACGATGCTGAACGAGGATATTGATGTAGTACAGGCAGGCGTTCAGCTCATGAATCATAATACCCACTGGTTTAGCTATCTCAATGTGCTAGAGTACTTCTTCTGGTTTAAATCATCGCTCCACTTCTTCGCCCGTGTTGGCATGACTCCTCTGGGCGGCAACACCGTTTTTGTACGCCGCGATTTAATGGAGCAACTCGGTGGTTGGGATGAGACGACGCTCACAGAAGACGCAGACCTGGGTATTCGCCTGAGCCTGACACATGCACGTATTCGTATTGTCTATGATGATGAGTTTGTCACGCGTGAAGAAACGCCCAATAGTATCGACCAATTCATCAAACAGCGTACACGCTGGAATCAAGGCTTTATTCAGATCTTATTCGCTGGAGAATGGAGAAAGCTGGAGACGCTACCAAAGCAATTGCTGGCCTTCTATGTGCTCATCCTGCCAGAAGTCCAGGCACTTTTTGCCTTAATGGTACCTATCTCGCTGATTATGTTTTTCTTTGTGCAGTTGCCGCTATGGATTGCGATGTTTACGTATCTACCACTCTATTGCTTCATCCTGGCAATCTTTATCGACCTGGCTGGACTGCACGAATTTTTGAAAGCTCATCATCGCCCGTGGCGCTGGATGGAAGCAATTGTCACATTGCTGGCCTTTATTCCCTATCAGGTTCTCCTGGGCATGGGCGCTATTCGAGCTGTCTATCGTTTTCTCAAAGGCACAACGAACTGGGAGAAAACGGCACATGTTGGACAGCATCGAACTAAAGCAGCATAGAAATAAAGTAGGGATATATGACATCGACCAACAACCAGGGAAAAAAAGTCAATGGTCTACTGAGCGGTGGAAAATTTGCAAGTCCGAGCCTGCCGGGAAATGTTGCTACCCCTGCATCCTCAAATCCTGAACATCTACCAACAGGCTATCTGCCTTCTCAGGCTCAATCCGCTCCACCACAGTCCGGCAATGGCAAACCTTCCAGTGCCGGCCTGTTGAGTGGACAGGCTGCGCCTGCCAACCAAGCGCCACAAAAAAAAGGATTACTGGGTGGGCAGGCCTATACCGCAACTCCAGTTCAGCAATCACCATCACCAATGTCCGCACAGAATCGTGGTGGACCAACACAAGGACCGCCAATGGGTCCCCCTCCTGGCGGGCCAGGCTTTCAGGCTCCACCAGGATCTCAACAACGACCTGGTGGACCTCAAGGACCTCAAGGACCTCAACAACGACCCGGTGGTCCTCAGGGACCAATGGCCCAGGCACTTATGGGAGGAAAGGCTGCCCCAACGGGACCAACGGGTCAGATTATTCTCTATAAGACCCAGCACTTTTATGTGCGCACAACAATCCATCCCAATAAACGCCCAAGCGCGAATCCTTTGCGGAAGCCAACCGGGCATACAACCATGATTCCAAAGATCATTCCAAATCAGGAACAACGTGTAGCGGAGAGCGAGACACGTATGATGCCTGCTCTGGATGTGCCGGATAACGCGCCAAGAAAAAAATTCTATGTGCCGGTCTGGCTTGAGAGCATCGTTGTTGCCCTGGGCTTAGTCGCTGCGGTAATTACCCACGCCTATAATATGTTCAACTATCCCCGCTACGAAATGGACGAAGGGACCTACATGTCGGCTGCCTGGGCAATCACACAGGGAAAACTCTATCCCTATGCCTATGGCTATGGACACCCACCATTCGCCTGGATGCAGCTTGCAGGCTTCATTCAACTGCTTGGCGGCTTCTTTCTCTTCGGCAATGCAATCAATACCGGGCGCGTCGTCATGCTCTTCTACACGCTCGGCAGTACGCTACTCATTTATCTGATTGTGCGTAAAATGAGCGATAGCCGCACAACCGCTCTGCTCGCCCTGGCAATCTTTGCCTTTTCACCCCTGGCAGTAGATTATCAGCGCCTGGTTCTGCTGGATAATTTTGCGAACTTCTGGCTGCTCCTCTCGATTTATCTCATGGGGATTAGTAAAAGCCGTTTGCCAATTGTTATTGCTGCGGCTATCTGCTTTGGTCTTTCCTTTCTCTCGAAAGAGATATTTGCCCTCTTTCTCCCAGGCATGATCTACTATGTCTGGCTCCAATCCACGAAATTCCAGCGCAAGTTCACGCTTGTAGCGTTCATCTATACATTTGCAGCAATCGCATCTCTCTGGGTACTCCTGGCAGTGCTCAAAGGCGAACTCTTCCCTCAGGCCTGGAAGTTTATACCTGGCAATAGCCATGAACATTTAAGCTTTCTTGACACATTCTTCACGCAGGTAGGGCGAGGTAAAAGCGAAGGGAACGTTAGCAATAGTCTGCATGACTGGTTTTCTATTGATCCGTTGCTGGTTGCTCTGAGCGTTGGCTCAATTGTTTTCAACATACTTGTAGGGTGGTGGAGACGCAGGCAATTGCTTTTTGCGATCCTGGGAGCCAGCTTCTGGCTTCTGCTTATACGCGGTGGCGTTGTCTTCGATTTCTACTATATTCCTTTGATTCCCTTCATTGCTATTAATGGCGCATTCATGATTAACACGCTCGCAGATTGGATTGGGAAGTTTGTGCGCTTTGATCTGCTGCGTGCCTTCCTGGTACTGTGTGCCCTGGGTGGTATTGCTTTTTTCGATGTGACGCATAGTTACGCGGACTATCAGGGGAACGATACTATTGTTCAAAAAGAAACAATGGCCTGGATACGGGCAAATGTGCCACGCAATTCTTACATGGTCATCAATGCCTATCTTTACATGGAGTTAAAGGCACAGGGAGGTGCCTCAGTTGGTGACGGGGCAACCTTTCCAAATGCAGAGGTCTATATCAATATCGCCACCGATCCTAAACTCTACAGTCAGACGAGCGGAAACTGGGATGTTGTTGACTATATCATAGCCGACTCACCTATTAAGGATTATCTGAAAAAATCCGATGCCCTCCTTCCTGGTGCAAAATATCTCTCAACAGCGCTGTATCACGCGAACATCTGCGCAAAATTTAACAGTGGTGTTGGCACCAACGGCTATGAGATTGACATTTATTGCGTCCAACACCAGAGTCCTAAACCTACCGCACTGGCCCCTGCCAATGGAAGTCCAGCCGGCGGACATTCACCACTTCTAGCAAGTGGTACTACACAAATGGATAGACGTTCCCTCATGGGGTAGTATAGAAGGAGCACTTTTTTTATAGAGTGCTCCTTATTCGCGCATAAACATTCCAATAGTATTATGAATTGAAAAAGGACCCAAATCATGTTAGCAACACAAACAAAGACCGATATTGTTGCCGTTACACGCACATTTGATGGGATTGAAGAGGCAACACATCGTATTATTGAGCAGGTGGGTGGTATGGAATCAGTGGTCAGAGGCGCGAAAATCGTCATTCTGAAGCCAAATCTGGTTGCCGGGCGCAATGCTGAAACTGGTTCGACTACCAGCTTCCCCCTGATGAAAGCACTTGCAGAAGAGATACGCGCATGTGGCGCTGAACCTATGCTCTGCGAGACTCCGGGAACCGAATTTGACCGCGATAATACCTATACTATTCTGGGAATTGATAAGTTCTGTCAGGAAAATAATATTGGCATTTTACGCGTCGATCCCGAAGGCGGCGAGGCCGATTGGGTCGAACTGCATCCCGAAGGCGCGAAGATTCTGCGCCACTTTCATATGCCACGTATCCTCCAGGAAGCCCGTCTGATTAACCTTCCGGTTTTGAAAACACATGTGGTCTCGACGATGACGCTGTGCATGAAGAACTTGATGGGTATTTTGCCGCGCCCTGATCGCCGCCATATGCATAGCTTTGATATTCATCAGAGTATTGTCGATATGAATCTGGGGATCAAACCCGATCTGAATATTGTTGACGGTAGCGTGGGTCAGCATGGCGAAGGACCGGTCTATGGCGATAAAGCCGATCTCCAGGTACTTGTAGCGGGACGCAATTCCCTGGCCGTCGATCTAGAGTGTTGCAATCTTGTAGGGGTCAATCCACACGATGTCCCTCACCTGCATCAGGCCCTCAAACATATGGGACGTCCTTTCTGGCAACTGGTGGGCGAAGACGTGGGCATGATTATGAAATTTAATCTCCCCCCCAAGAAAAAACTGTATAATACAGCGTTCCGTATGATGTTCTGGGTAGACTATCCCTTCACGCTCTTCTCAGAACGTGGTCAGCATTTCGTGACCTCGCTCTATCAGACTGGCATTGTCGGCACACGACCAGTCATCAATGAAGAGAAATGCACACGCTGCGGCGTCTGTGTCGATGCCTGCCCATTGCCAAATATTATCGATTTGCAAACACTCAAAATAAATCCCGCCACCTGCGAGCGCTGTCTCCTTTGCTACGAGGCCTGCCCGGAGAAGGCGATTAGCGTAAAAGGATATTCGGGGGCACGATAATGACAATACTTGTAACAGGCGCTACCGGCTTTCTCGGCTCTGCCTTAACAACAGCATTACTACAAAAAAACAAGGACGAGGTGCGTGTCCTTGTACGCGATAAGAAGAAGGCACAGGAACAATTTGGGAACGCTGTCAGCGTCGTTGAGGGCGAGATTACCGAAGAAGATAAGGTACGCCAGGCGGTTGAAGGGGTTAGCGTGATCTATCACCTGGTAGGACGGCTCTACCACCCCAGCGTTCCGGCTGAACTCTATCGCGAGACTCACGTCAAAGGCACTGAGATTATTCTCAAAGCCAGCCAGGGACAGAGCCAGCTTTCGCGCTTTGTCCATTGCAGTACCACCGGCGTTCACGGTGTCACGGGAAACAGACCTGCCGCCGAAGAGGCTCCCTTTGCGCCAACTAATCCTTACGAAGAGACCAAGCTGGAGGGCGAACTGCTCGCATTAAAAGCGTACAAAGAGCAGCATCTTCCAGTCACGGTCATTCGCCCAGGACTGGTCTACGGCCCCGGTGATCTCCATCTACTCAGCTTCTTCTCTACGATCAAAAAAGGTCTTCCCCCTTTGATCGACGGTGGCAAAGCCTTGATTTACCCGGTCTATATCGATGATATGACCGACGCGTTCTTGCTGAGCGCAGAGAAGAAGGAAGCTATCGGCCATAGCTATAATATTGCGGGTAACTTCGCGGTTACTTTTAAAGATCTTTCTCGCGCCATCGCCCATTCACTGGGAAAAGAGTTGCCGCCGGTGAGCATTCCTCTCTGGATGGCAAACTCGGCCTCAGATGTCTTCTCGGTGATTCCTGGGATTAAGGGCGAAGATGCGCCTCTGACACGCAGCAGGGTAAAATTTCTTACAAACAGCCGCCACTACTCTATTGAGCGCGCCAGGCGCGAGCTAGGATATGAGCCAAAAATAGGACTTGAAGATGGCATGAAATTAACGGCAGCCTGGTATCAGAAACATGGTTATCTCTAAGATGCCCGAAATCAAAGCTTTCCTGACAAAAATTATCTTTATTTCGAGACGTTCTCACTCCTGAAATACCTGCATAATCCGTATTTTGTAAAAAAGATACGGATTGCGCAAAAATATGATCCTCAGTGTATTGTATTGCAATAGTTAAGATTGCTATTATTAAACAGACTATATTGTCAATACATGGATGGTTGGAAGATGATAGTGCGTTCCATTTGTGAGGAATAGTAGAGATGCAGGAGAATCAACCTGGACCCGATCAGCATTTACGTAGCCGGGACTCGGAAGATGGACAACAACCCCAGACTGCGCAAGAGAGCGATAGTGCCAAAAAGCAAATTGAGCAAAGACCAATCTCTGTAGAAGAAGCGCCCTCTCTAGTCGAAGAAGATACGCAGAAACGGCGTGCAATTCTAGCAAAACCAAATTTTGAACTCAAGGCAGAGGACTATAGATTCGACGAACCCCACGAACCCGACCTCAATGAACAGAGCAAACAGGACCTCATGCGCCTCAGTGGCATGACTCCGGCAATAAAACCAACGCAGACTCCGAACGAGAACGAAGAATACTGGCCTGAAGGCATCAAGCAGACCGGCGCAGTGCCCATTGTGAATCTGTATGGCACAGAACCCTTTGGCCGCACTGCTCCCAATCTGGCAGCCATACAGCCTCTGCCAGAAACACCACAACCCACTAGAGCATCGTCACTCTGGAAAAATATGCTGAGCCGTTTTTTCCAGAGTACCACTGCCAGAGTTATTCTCGGTCTTCTCGTTGGCATTGGCCTGCTGTTTCTGATCTCGAAGATCGTCGATATTCCAGCAACCATCGCTATACTGCGGGCGCGACTGGCTACCCCGCAAGGCATCGGCTTTGCGCTCCTCTCAGGCGTTGCTTTCCTCGCTGCCTTCTGTATTCGCGGGGTGCGCTGGAAGCTCTTTCTAAATCCGATAGGCAAGGTGAGCACGATTAAGGCAATTCAGCTCTTTCTTGTCGGCATCTTTCTCAATTTCCTCCTGCCAATTCGCGGCGGAGAGGTTGCCAAGAGTTTGATGCTTAAACGTACGGCGAATATCCCGATTAGCCAATCGCTACCAACGGTTGCAATGGATAAAGCGCTCGATCTGATGCCAGCCCTGTTTATCATGGCACTCGTCCCGGTGTTGGCCGTGCATATGGATATCCGACTCTGGCTCGTACTCGCGGCAGTGGCTGGCTTGCTCATCTGTCTGATCTGCTTTATCGTCCTGGCAGCCTGGAAACGCACTGCTGCTATTCAACTGCTACAAAAGCTGACGAGACTTCTACCATCTGGTCTTGGCGAGAAGATCGAAGGATTTGCAACTGGCTTTGTCGACTCACTCCTGGCAGGAGCAAGCCAACCGAGAATCTTTATTCCAGCGATCTTGCTTACGATTGTCGCGGTTGTCTGTGACGGCCTCTTCGCTATGTTCGCCTTTAATACAGTTGGGGTTGCAATGCCTTTCGGTACCGCTATCTTTGGGTATACTGTGTACAATATGTTCTATATCCTACCAACTCCTCCCGGACAGGTAGGCAGTAACGAGGCTATCGGCTTGCTCATCTTCGCGGGCCTCTTGCACTTTCCGAAGAATGGCGTCACCGCTATGTTTCTCTTCTCACATCCCTGGGCCGCACTCCTTATGTGCGTCTCTGGCATGATGTGTTTGAGTGCGCTCGGTCTCACTGTTTCCAGCGCTATGGGAGTCGCCAGCGGAGCAAAGAAGGATCTTCCTGTTGAAAATATGCCTCTTCAGGCTATCCACCAAACCCTCGTGACTGGCCCTATTGAACAGCCAATACAACACTAGCCAGAAGCCCTTTCATAAAGGCTTTGACCGAAAATTCTCAGGGAGGAGAGATAAAGTTTCTCCTCCCTTTTTCTAATACTACTCCAGCTTATCTTCCCCCCATACTCCTCTATAAAAAAGATGCACCAGCACAATTTCACACAACAGGAAGAAAATCAGGCGTGGTTTTTTCTGGGTGAGATGATTTTATCAGTAACCAATATAAATGTATCTACTGTTGCAAAAAAATTGTTCCTTGTGCTATAATCCTACAGGTATAATAAAGAAGAGAACACAAATGGGATTAGAAATATGAAGCAAAAGCCATCCCCGTCAATGTGGGCACCACTCGCTCTCGTAGGGCAGCTTGGCTTCACGATAGCCGTCCCCATTGCTCTACTTACCATCTTAGGAAGTTACCTGGATGGACGATTTCATACAGGATATTTATTTGTACTGCTCGGGCTACTGCTTGGCCTGATCTCAGGGATTTATGGAGCATACCGTTTATTGGCCCGCTCACGGACCCTATAACTACTATAGCATCCACTTGTGATAAACGGATACCATCATTCACATAGAACAGATCTAGCATAGAAACGCCCTGACAGGATAGGGAGGACACCGCGTGCAAATATTATGGAGACTCGGCCATATCAGTCTTGCACCTGATGTGATTTTCACTATTCCAGGGATCAATTTGCCGGTTACCAATACCCTTCTTTGTACCTGGATTTCTATCATTATACTCGCCGCCATATTCTTTGCTGCTACACGCCGCCGCGCTATGGTTCCTACCGGCATTCAGAACGCGGTTGAGTATATCGTCGAGTTCTTGCGCGGACAGGCTGAGAACATATCAGGGAAAAAATATGGAAGAAGATTTTTTCCTCTGGTTGCTACCCTTTTCGTGTTCATCCTGATCTCCAATCTCCTCGACATTTTCCCAGGTGTAGAGACTATTGGCACCTACCAACCTGAGACTGCAACCAAAAGTCAACCGGTTTTCGGTTTTCTTCTGTTTGGCGATCTCTCTAATCAGCTTGTTCCCTGGATTCGCCCTGCTACCAGTGATCTCAATCTGACCCTGGCTATGGCTGTCGTTGTTATTGTCACGTGCCAGGTATATGGTTTTATAACTCTGGGTCCTGGCGAACACTTGAATAAGTACTTTAACTTTAAGAGCTTATTCAGCAAACATAACTTTGAAGGCGCTATTGACTTCTTTGTTGGTATTCTCGATATCATCAGCGAACTGAGTCGCGTGGCTTCACTGTCCCTTCGACTCTTTGGCAATGTCTTCGCTGGTAGCGTCGTGTTGGCAGTCTTTGCTTTCGTGATACCTTTTGCCGCTGATATCATTTTCATTCCCTTTGAATTGCTGGTCGCTGCAATTCAGGCCTATGTCTTCGCTCTTTTGACCCTTGTCTACCTTCAGCTCGCTGTTACTAGCCATGAAGGTCATGGCGCTGAGTCAGAGGCTGAACACGAGAATCTGGCAAAGGTGGAACATGCTGCTTAGCTCTATGAGTAACATGTACCAACTTGCTGCTGGATACCCTATACGAGAAACCATTACGTTGTTTGCTAGTCACTGAGATTGTCTTAGTGGTTGCATATAAATCTCATTTACTTGAACTAAATTATAAAGACTTTCGTCTTTAAGGAGGACTATTTTCATGGATCTTCATACAGTCGCCGCCGCTCTCGCAATTGGTCTTGGAGCAATTGGACCGGGCATTGGTATTGGTCTGGCCGCTGGTCGCGCTTTCGAGGCCATTGGCCGCAATCCAGAGGCAACTCCACTCATTCAGAGTAACTTTATCCTGGGTCTGGCTTTCGCCGAAGCTATCGCTATTTATGCCCTGCTGATCGCCTTCCTGGTCGAGTTCATTAAGTAATACTTATTCGTGTTCTCTTGTAGTGCTGAGACGCCGCAAGTCGTCAAAAGATCTCTTGTCCATGTATATGGCAGAGAGGAACTACCGACATGCGGCTCCTTCACGCTACTGGAGAACCTTAAGTACTACCTCTACTCAATAAGGAGGAGTAAAAATGGTGGAACCTTCTTTCGCAATTGTGCTGGCTGAATCAGGTGGTGGTGGCCTGGGTATTAATCTGGTCGCTTTCCTTTCTCAGCTCTTCAGCTTTGGGATAGTATTTCTTCTTCTTTGGATATGGGGCTTCCCTGCCATTACGAAGATTCTCGATAAGCGGACCGCTGTTATCCAGGAAGGCATCGAAAATGCCGAGAAGGCGAAACGCGATCTTGCAGAAGCTAATGATCGGGCAGAACAGATTTTGATCGAGGCCCGGCGCGAGGCTCAGGCAACTATCGAACGCGCAAAAAATACTGCTACGCAAGAAGCCAATCGCATCCGTGAGGAAGCAACACAAGATGCTAATCGCATTAGCGAACAGCAGATTGCTCGCATTCACCAGGAAGCAAACCGCGCTCGCAATGAGCTGAGCCGCCTTGTCGTTAATCTTTCTATTGATGCCGCTGGCAAAGTTATTGAACGCTCGGTGGATAGTAACGACAATCGTCGCATGGTAGAGAATTTTGTCACCGCGAGTAATGCTAACCAGACGAGGGCAAGCTAATGCTAAAGGGAGCGATTGCACGCCGCTATGCCGAAGCTATCTTCGATCTCGCGCTTAAGCAGAATACGCTTGAGCGGACACTTGAAGACGTCAAAAGGATTGCTCAGCTCTTTAGCCAGCGCAAACTGGCGTATCTGCTGACTGAACCAAAGATTTCGGCAAAGCGCAAAGAGACCGCTATACGCCAGGGATTGGCATCTCAGGTGCTGCCTACTTCGCTCAACCTTGCCTTGCTGGTTGTCCAGCGTGAGCTTGTTGAAGTTATGTCAAACCTCGCTGCTGAGCTACAACAGCTTGTGCTTGATTATAAAAATCAGGCCTATGCCAATATCACAACAGCGACTCCGATGGATGCGAAGCAGCTCAGCGTCATTACGCAGGCACTGGAACGCCAGACAGGCAAACAGATTATTGTGCAAGCTCGGGTTGATCCGAGCATATTGGGCGGTGTCGTGGCCCGTGTAGGGGATCAGATCATCGATGGCAGTGTGCGCTCCCGCCTGGCAGCGCTCCAGCAGCAACTGTTAAACGGTGCCGCTGGGAACGCGGACATTGATTTCCTCAGCGATGCTCCTGCCGCAGAACAGAGCGACAGCGAAACCACACCAGACACTTCCTCTATAGCCTATCCTTCTGCCTCTGGTGCCAGTACGGAGCGGGCATAATAGCCCCTTTAGCGCAGAACCTACCTAGGACGTTCTTTTCATCCTAAAGATGAAGAACATCTCACTTTAAATACCTGTACATGTACATAATGAAAATAGAACCGCTAGGAATATCACTAGGAGGAACACGATGGCATCTTGGGCTGATGAAATCAGTGCCATCATTGAGAAAAACATCGCAGGCTTTGGCACAGACTCAACTGCGACTGCCAGTGTCGGTACGGTTATCGCCGTACAGGACGGTATCGCTCGCGTCTATGGCATGCAAGATGTGAAGTATCTTGAGCTGGTAGAATTCCCTCGCACAGGACTCTTTGGCCTCGCCTTTAATCTGGAAGAAGAGACGGTGAGCTGCCCGGTCCTGGGTGACTATACACTTATTCGTGAAGACGACGAGGTACGCACTACTGGTCGTATTATTCAGGTCCCCGTTGGCGATGCCTTGCTGGGCCGCGTGGTGAACCCTCTGGGCCAGCCACTGGACGAGAAAGGTCCGATCAATACGGATAAGTTCCGCCCGGTTGAGCGCGTCGCCCCAGGCGTTATTACCCGCCAGGGTGTGAATACTCCCGTTCAGACGGGTATTAAAGCTATCGATAGCATGATCCCTATTGGCCGTGGACAGCGCGAACTGATTATCGGTGACCGCCAGACGGGCAAGAGCGCTATTGCTGTCGATACTATTCTCAACCAAAAAGGTCAAAATCTTCTCTGTATCTACGTCGCTATCGGTCAGAAGAACTCGACGATTGCCCGCCTTCAGGCAACTCTTGAACAGGCTGGCGCGATGGAGTATACGATTATCGTGGCGGCTGGTGCCTCCGATCCGGCTCCTTTGAAGTATCTTGCTCCCTACGCCGGTTGCGCGATGGGCGAGGAGTTCATGGAGAGCGGACGCGATGCGCTGATCATTTATGATGATCTGACCAAGCACGCGGAAGCTTATCGCAATATGTCTCTGATCATTCGCCGCCCTCCTGGACGCGAGGCCTTCCCCGGCGATGTCTTCTACCTGCACTCTCGCCTCTTGGAAAGAGCCGCTCGCTTGAGCAAAGAGTATGGCGGCGGATCGTTGACTGCGCTTCCTCTTATTGAGACACGTGCGAATGATATCTCGGCCTATATTCCCACTAATGTGATCTCGATCACTGATGGCCAGATCTTCCTGGAGACCGATCTCTTTAACTCTGGTCAGCGCCCCGCCGTCAATACAGGCCTCTCTGTCTCCCGCGTGGGCAGTAGTGCGCAGACCGCCGGTATGAAACAGGTCGCTGGTACGCTCCGCCTGGACCTTTCACAGTTCCGTGAGTTGGCCGCTTTCGCACAGTTCTCTTCGGACCTGGATAAAGCGACTCAGAGCCGCATTGACCGGGGCCGCCGCGTGATGGAAGTGCTTAAACAGCCTCAGTATAGTCCTGTCCCTGTTGAAAAACAGATCTTGATTATCTACGCTGCAACTAATGGCTTGCTTGACGATGTGCCTCTGGATCTCGTCTCTAGCTGGGAGAGTGGCCTGTATAATTATATAGACGCCAACCATCCGGAGATCCCCCAGGAGATTCTCGAGAAGTCGGTCCAGACGAAGAATAAGATGAGCCCTGATTTCCTTAATAAGGTGAAGGCTGCTGTCGAAGAATATAAGAAGACCGCAGCTCCACGCCCAGAAGAGAAAAAGGGCCCGGCGAATAGTACCCAGGCCGCTCAACAAGCTGCCCAGGCCGCACGCTAGGAGATAGTAGCATATGCCATCAACTCGCGAGATTCGGCGGCGCATACGCTCGACTAAGAATATGGCGCAGATCACCAAAGCGATGCAGATGGTGGCAAGCAGCAAAATGCGCAGATCTCAGGAACGGGTCCAGCAGGCCCGTCCCTACTCTGATCAAATTCGTGGTCTTGTCTCACGCCTTGCTGCGGCTGCCTCCACTGCGGATGCAGGATCAGACCTGGAGTTGCTGAAACAACGCCCGGTGCGTAAGATCGGTTTTCTGATCTTGACACCGGACCGCGGCCTCTCCGGCGGCCTTCCCAGTAATATCAATCGCTTTGTTGCCTCGAACGCCCTGGCCCAACAACGCAAGTATACAGAGCAAGGGCAACAACCCGAACTAGGCTATATCGCGGTTGGCCGCAAAGGACGCGATTTTATCGTACGTACTCAACAAAATATGATCGCCGAGTTTACCAATTATGGGGATCGCCCGGCCTTGACTGATGCCTCTGCCATTGCTCAGGTCGCGGTAGATGCATTTCTTCAGGGAGATGTCGATGCTGTGTTCCTGGTCTATCCGAAGTTCGTCAATACAGTGACGCAAACTCCGGTGACGATTTAGTTGCTTCCTGTCCAACCACCCGAACAGAAGGAAGAAGAGCAGAAGACGACTGAGTACATCTACGAGCCGGATGCAGAGACGCTGTTCCGCGCTCTCCTGCCACGCTATGTGGATGTACAGGTCTATCAGGCTCTGCTTGAGACTATCGCTAGCTTCTATTCTGCACAGATGGTTGCGATGAAGAATGCAACTGACAATGCGAAAGAGCTTGTTGACGATCTTACTCTTACCTATAATAAGGCACGCCAGTCAGCGATTACGACGCAGATTCTCGAAGTCGTTGCCGGTGCTAACGCGTAAGTAAATAGCATATACAATGCACAAGGACGCCGTGAGCGAGTGATCCTTACGGCTCCTATGGAGAAATAGATGGCAACACATGTAGGCACCAAAGGTAAAGTGGTGCAGGTGCTTGGAGCCGTGGTAGACGTCGAGTTTCCTTCAGATCAGCTCCCAGAGATCTATAATGAGCTGGTGACTCGACCTTCTGGCTCAGATATCGATCTCTCACTGGAAGTTGAGCAGCAGTTAGGAAATAATTGGGTCCGCTGCGTTGCAATGGGACCAACCGATGGCCTGCAACGCGGGACCGATGTACAGGATATGGGGAAACCTATCTCCGTTCCTGTCGGTGAGAAGACCCTGGGCCGTATCTTTAATGTTCTGGGCCATGCTATCGATAATAAGCCAGAAGTTACTGATGCTCCCCGCTTCCCTATTCACCGTCCCGCTCCTACTCTGGAAGACCAGACTCCAACCGTTGAGCTTTTTGAGACGGGTATCAAAGTTATCGATCTCATCTGCCCCTTCATGAAAGGTGGAAAGATCGGTACGTTTGGCGGCGCTGGCGTCGGTAAGACGGTTATTATTCAGGAACTTATCAATAATATCGCTAAAGGACACGGTGGCTTTAGCGTCTTCGCTGGCGTGGGTGAGCGCACCCGTGAGGGCAATGATCTGTATCATGAGATGCAGGAAGCAGGCGTTATTGACCGCCTGGCGATGGTTTTTGGCCAGATGAACGAGCCTCCCGGATCGCGTATGCGCGTGGCTCTGACGGGTCTGGCTATCGCGGAATACTTCCGTGACGAAGAGGGGAAAGATGTTCTGCTCTTCATCGATAACATTTTCCGCTTTACACAGGCCGGCGCTGAAGTCTCTGCTCTGCTTGGCCGCATGCCTTCCGCTGTGGGCTATCAGCCAACACTGGCTGAGGAGATGGGCGAGTTACAGGAGCGCATCACTTCGACGAAGAAGGGCTCGATTACGTCGATGCAGGCTGTTTATGTCCCTGCCGATGACTATACTGATCCCGCACCTGTGGCGACCTTTGCTCACCTCGACTCTACGCTGATTCTGGAGCGCTCTATCGCTGAGCAAGGTATCTACCCCGCTATCGATCCGCTGGCCTCAACCAGCCGTCTTCTTGATCCGCAGGTTGTCGGTCAGGAGCACTATGATATCGCACGCGGTGTTCAGCGCGTCATTCAGCGTTATCGTGACCTTCAGGATATCATTGCTATCCTGGGTGTCGATGAGCTATCAGACGATGACAAACTGACCGTGGCTCGCGCCCGCAAGCTCTCCCGCTTCTTCTCACAGCCCTTCACGGTTGCTCAGGCCTTCACTGGCGTTGAGGGTAAGTATGTGAAGCTTGAGGAGACGGTCCGCAGCTTCAAAGAGGTTCTCGATGGCAAGCACGACCACATCCCAGAGAGCTACTTCTTCCTGAAGGGTGGCATCGACGATGTTCTACAGTCCTACGAGGCCGATCAGAAGAAGGATTAAATCATGGCGTCACATAACACCATGCACGTCGAGGTAGTCACTGCCGAACGTGAACTCTATAGCGGCGAAGCTGACCAGGTGAGCGCCCCCGGCTCCGAGGGCATTCTGGGTATTCTGCCCAATCACGCGGCGCTGCTGGCTCTCCTGAAACCGGGAGCGCTACGTATTACTTTGAGCGGGCAAGAGGAAGCTCTTTTCGTCTCAGGTGGCTTTATCGAGGTTGCCAGCAACCGTGTTACAGTGCTGGCCGATACGGCAGAGCATGCCGACGAGATCGATACAGCTCGTGCTGAAGAGGCACGCAGAAAGGCTCAAGAGAGTCTGCAAGCGGCCAAATCAACAGAGGATCGCAGCGGCTTACAGGCTGCCCTTGAGCGTTCAATCTATCGCTTAAAGGTTGCAGAGACAACACGCCGCCGAGGCCGTAGCCGCATTGAGATGCCTCATTCTGAGAGTTGAACATTCTACAATCTTTGCTCGTTAGCTAAAAGGATACCGGACAGATCTGCCCGGTATCCTTTTTCTTTGCCAATTTCTTTCCAATCTTGTGCGCTAAAAATCGCTTCCAGCTCCGCCTCCTCCTCACCTCCGCCAAAGTCGCCTCCTCCTCCACCTCCACCAAAGTCACCTCCGCCGCCAAAATCAGCACCCGCTCCACCGCCTCCTCCATTATCAAAGCCTCCGCCACCAAAATCAGCACCCGCTCCACCGCCTCCATAGTTATTACCCTGATCGCCATTGTAAAAACCCTGGTCATCGCGGCGCTCATCTTCACCAGCATCTTTCCCCAACTCATATCCAAGCAGACCACCTGCCGCCGCCCCCAGACCACCTGCTGCCCAGGAATTCATTCCCCCTCGCTGCTGAGGATACCCACCTTGATTATAAGGATTATACTGGTTATACGGCTGACCATAATTTGGATCATAGGGCTGTACGGGCGGATTGTTGCGTCGAAAACCGCCAAACCCTCCAAAACCGTTTCCTCCTCCACGCCTCATCCGTGTTATTCCAAAAACCGCTAACCCTGCTAACACCAGGATGCCAAGACAACAGGCAAGGCCGCCAAAGTTAAAGCCTGTACCCTGGACAGGCGCTGGTGTCACCCCTGAATTCCTGGATGGTGCTGCACTACTAAGCGCATTGTTCAGCGAATGGATCGCGCTAATGCTGGCGCTGGTATAATCATGACTACTTTTAAAATCATTGGCAAAACTGCTCGCGGCATCTTGATACTGACTATGTGAAAGAGGCACGCCATTACCATCAACCCAGAGGTATGTGTTGACCGTATCTATAGCGATAATCATTGAACCACTACGCATCTTGCCATCTGTCTGCTGACCAAAGACTGTCTTTGAACCTGTAAACTTATTGGTCGTGTAGATGTCCAGCGGATATTGTAGCTGCGCAGCAGCATTCTGAACCTGACTCACATTCAGTACGCCTGCGTTGTCATATACATTCACTGCTGCGGCAAAAACGCCAATAGTAAGAGCAAGCAACAAAACTATAGATGCACAGATGGCAACCAGGCTCATCCGCATACACCTCAGAAGAGGTGGTGAATTCTTAGAATGCATAACCGTCCTTCTCTTTGTCTGCTAACGAAACGCTCCTACCCTAACACCCCTCACCTATAGGATGCCCCTACCACTACCACGATCTCGTAGGGCAGAGCGGCTTGCCCGTCTCCTCCTCCCCTACCACCCTCTCGTCGGACTTGCTCTCCTACAAATGAGGGATGTCAAAGTCGTAATGCTCAGGTGTCACAGCCCTGAGCCATCAGTTTCGCCATTTGCTTATTACTTATAAGACGCAAGCAAAAACTTGCAATCAAATCTACCTACTTGCTGTAATTCCCCCCGATATCTGCACCACGCGGATCTCCTGTATCTGCACCAGTCGCAGACGGATCAAGGCGCTTTGCCACAGCAGGATTATCGGTCTTTACACGCGCACCCGCCTGCACACTCTTTTTCTCTTGATCTGCCTGACTCGTGGTATTACGTCCACTTCTCACAAACATCGCTACAAAAATAATGACGAAGATTACAAGGAGCGCCAGAACAAAGATAATAACACTATCTGGTGTTGACACTATGCCACCCCCTATTTGGTCTATTCATCAGACAATAAAATCAAGATACAATCTTTATGCTACACTCCAGATACGAAGCACTGACCTCTGTGGATACAAATACAACTCGTCTTCGGTCTTCATCCATGCTAGAATGGGGAAAGCTACTACGTCTTCGTTTTTAATCACAGATCGGTTCTGAAAAGATACGAGGCGTTTCTACGCTGGTTTTTCACAAATGAAAAGTCGTATCTTCTAGTGAGTAATGGAGTACAGATATGAATACAACAGGTTCGGGACGACAAGGTCCCTTTGTCCTGATTATTATGGATGGCTGGGGCATAAATCCACGCAAAGAGGGCAATGCGATTGCCCTAGCGAATACACCTAATATCGACACTATTACCCGCAATTGGCCGCATACCACCGTGAGAACCTCCGGCGAAGCGGTAGGACTACCAGAGGGGCAGATGGGCAACTCTGAAGTTGGACATCAGAATATTGGCGCAGGTAAGCGCGTTTTGCAGGACTACACACGCGTAAGCGAATCTATTAAAGATGGGAGCTTCTACCAGAATCCAGCATTCTTGAAAGCTGTTGCGCATGTGAAAAAAAATAACTCTCAGTTGCATATTTGTGGCCTGCTCGGCAATGGCGGTGTACACGCCCATGAAACACATCTGGAGGCTCTCTTAGCTCTGGCTCATACCCACGCTATTGAGCGTGTGTTTATCCATTCTTTCACGGATGGACGCGATAGCTCTCCTACCGGTGGCATCGAGTTTATGCAACGCCTGGAGACTCGCGCCCGTGAAATTGGCGGGGAGCACGCGGCTAAAGTGGCAACGGTCAGCGGACGCTATTATGCAATGGATCGCGATAATCGCTGGGACCGCACTGGCTCAACTTATTTCGCAATGACCCGCGCAGAAGGTCTTCAGGCTAATTCAGCCCAACAGGCCATTCAACAGGCTTATGACCAGCACACTACGGACGAGTTTATTTTACCCACGGTGATTATGGAAGATGGTCAGCCGGTAGCCAGAATCAAAGCGGGCGATGCCGTTATTCACTATAATTTTCGCCCTGACCGCGCCCGCCAGCTTACGAAGGCCTTTGTCCTGCCAGAGCTTCCACCCCAGGCCGAAGGGAAATTTAATCGTGGACCGCGCCTGGATGATCTGGTCTATGTGATGATGACTGAATACGAGGCAGGCCTGGATGCCGAAGTGGCCTACCGGGCAGACGAGGTGGATATGCCATTGGCTCGTGTGATCTCTGAGCAAGGAATGAGCCAGTTCCACACGGCAGAGACTGAGAAATATGCCCATGTGACTTATTTTATTAATGGCAGACGCGAAACTCCCTTTAAAGGCGAAACACGCGTCCTGGTCCCTTCTCCCAAAGTGCCTACCTATGATCTGCAACCTGAGATGAGCGCGGCAGGCATTACAGATGCCGCAATTGAACATATCCTTAGCGGCGACTATAATCTGGTCATTATGAACTACGCAAATGCCGATATGGTTGGACATACAGGCGTTATCGAAGCAACGATTAAAGGGGTCGAAGCGGTTGATAAAGGTGTAGGACGCGTTGTGGAAGCAACATTGAGCGTGGGCGGTAGCGTTTTAATTACCGCCGATCATGGCAATGCAGAACAGTTGATCGATTACACAAATGGAAAACCATTTACAGCTCATACGACTTTCCCGGTGCCTCTTTACCTTGTTGCACCTCAACTGACTCAGGTACACCTGCGGAGCGATGGCATCCTTGCAGATGTTGCACCGACGATTCTCCAGGTAATGCATATTCCACAACCAAAGGATATGCAGGGACGATCCTTGCTTCAATTTCAATCCCGCAAAATGTGACGACACTTCTTTTGCAATAGGTGAGTCAACCTTCCACGCATTCCTGAATATATCAACAAGTTATCCACATATTCTTATCTAATATGTGGATAACTTTCAATAGGTGTGGACAAATGTCCTATTCGATACGTTTTACATGCGTCGCCGGCACAATGATAAATGAGCCGTCTTCCCGACGAATACGTAAAGCACGCGCATAAATACCGGAAGGAAATTTCTGTTCCGCGAGAAAGAAATAGTCTATCAAGCCAATTGCGCCTGCCTCCTTCCCGGCAGAGACATGCACCAGCGCACCCAATGTCAGTCCTGAATCAGAGTGCTCATCTTGCACCAGTTCCCGCTGCTGCTCAGGCGCTAACGAGATCACTAATTCTGGCACAAGGCGCGAACGCAAGGAAGTTATACCAGAAAGAAGGGCAATTGAGCCTTGATAGAAGTTTAAAAGATTGATGATATGGATGGGCATGGCAATAGTCCCCAGCCCTTCGGTCAACAAAAGCGTCAGATCAGGGAGGCGAGACTGCGCCAGCTCTACATCGAAAGTATCAAGTAGTTGAATATAGTCGGTACGTAGAAAGCCCTCAAGGTCGCTAAAAGCAATACTACTGGCAATAATTCCGGCAACGCCTGAGACCTGAGCCTGCCGTAAGAGCGCTATTGTAAGCGGGCCCGGAACAACAAGCAGAGCACCAGGAGGAATCACAAGAGAGGATGGGGCCCTGGAACCGCCTTGCCATACTGTTAATACACCTGCGACCTGCCTACCTGCCCCTAGTAGACCTTGCAGCAAGATCGCACTACTCTCAATTACTACCCCTCCCCGGCGCGTTATATCCACAACACGCCCCCGTAAACCTGCCGGCAAGGTCAAAGGTCCACTGTCTGGACGCAGGGTAGCACTCTGTATCGCCCGCAGTTTCATACTCTCGCTTGTAAACGAAGAGGGACGTGGCAAAGACCGGATAGCTCCGGACGTGTCTCCTCTTTCCAGGCGCAACACTGGCTGGTCAGGTAATACTTCCTGACCAGGGTGGACGAGGGGAAAAACCTGAGCATATCCGCGCACACGTCCTGGCCAACGTTCTCGCTGAAGCGGCTGCGGTGAGAAAACCGGCCAGTCTACCACATGAGTCATGATAGCTACCTCGCCCCAAAATTTACCACCCCTAATGCCTGTGACCACTGAAGCAGCTTGGCACGGCGCTCAGTATCGTCAGAAGGCAGGCTAAGAGGCCGCCCACGAGCGTCGATAATTAGCCCAACTAAGCCACCATCAACCTCTTCAGCCGCACGGGCACGCTCACCAGGTCCCAGGCCAACATCAACGGTTGGTGCGGGGAAAAGCGTGAGCAACGCCTGCTCATTGAGGTGCAAAGGAATTACTTCGATGGAGCCTGTCATCACATCCACGGTCTGCTGACGACCATTGCTATACTCAACTCCCACCCGTACCGCTAACTGACCCGGTGGCAAATTTCCATACGGGATGACGCAAGTTCCCAGACGATGGGTCACTGCATCATTCTCATTGACCTGCACCGCTGTCACTGGAGCCACAGAGGCAACAGCTCCAAGCTGCGCAATAAGCATGGTCTTATCTAAAACGAGCGAAGTTACACCGCGCGGCTGTAGGGCATCCAATAGCATTAATGCGACCTGGCCGTACTTCGGAGCATGGGTGAGTACACCACCTGTAGCTAAAATAAGATCAGCCTCAGACCATTGACCGCTATATTTCTTCGCTTCCTCAACTGTCAAAAGAATGGCCTCACGCGCAAATGCCTGGACCAGTTGCAATTCACGAGCAGAAGCAGGTACCTCATAAGGATGCAGAAGCACGCCAGCGACAAACTGACGTATCTCCTCTTCTTTTATTAGAAAAGGTAGCCAGCGAGCAATACGTTGCCAACCTACGCGCTGCAAAATTGTGCCTACGCCAGGTCCAACGCCAATCCCCGCATTGACCATCGGAATAAAATCACCCTGCTCACCAGCTTGCATTACTGTCGTTGTCGCTCCACCCACATCAAGCGCGGTCACATTCATTGTGTAATGCTGCGCCAGGAAACGCACCAGGCTGCTGAGCGAGGTTGCAGTCGCAACAGGCGCTGTATTGGTCCAGGATTGTAAACGGTTATAGCCAGGTAGATTGTGTAGGACACTGTGATCATGCAGTTTGCCAATGGCAATACTACCAGATCCAAGCTCGAGCTGCACCGGTGAGCGTATCCACACGCGTCACCTCAGCGGTGCCTTGAAGCATTCGCTTCACTGCGTCGATATATTGTGGAGCACCCGCGTACAATGTCGCAACCTGCGCGGTTGCACTATCCTGAAGGGGAATACCAGCCGAAGCGCTGGCTCCATGTTTTTCATTACGAGCACGGGTCGCCCTGACAAGAAGCTGGCAGGCCTCTTGCAAAGGATTCGGACCGCCAGGACCATCAGCCAGGCCAACGATGAGAGCCGCTTGCGGATTCAATTCACGCATGCGCTCAAATTGACGCTCCCACTCTAGTGCCACACGATCAGGTGTCCAGGAAGATCCCCCGCCCGGCGCTGAGGCCCTTCCACCGGCTCCAACTGTAGCCGGGGACGACGAACCAGCCGCCGCTGCCATAAATGCTGGTGCGGGCAAAAACTGGGCCTCTGCATAGAGACCAGAGACAGCTTGCAAAACCAGGCTTTCGAGTGGTGAACTGACTCCCCCTAATACTACCAGGCGCAGAGGTCCCCCCGCACTGATCGTCGCAATAAAGACATCAACGCCATCACCATTTTCTTGTTCAGGAGTCAACACGCGTTTATTAGCAATAAAACGACGGCCAGTAATAAACTCAATAGTAGTGATAGCCTGCATAACCCCGATAGTGAGATCTTCATTCGGAGATGTGATTGTTGTAGGCGCTTCCCCACGGGCCAGTAAACGATATTGACCTTCAACAAGACCAAATAGAGAAACTTTGGTAAAAACAGCCCCGCAATCGGCAACGAGCAAAGAATTTGCTGCCCCCGACGTACTGGTCTGCGCCTGACCCTGTCCTCCATCTGGATAGGGTTGTGTATGCATCTCTGATATCCTTTTTGCTTTGCTTTGCTGCTCTCAGAACATGCCTGAAGTCAGCCCACCCTGAGCAAATTTTGTGCTCATCTCAAACACATTTTTAGTTAGAGCGGAAGAATAAATCGCGAAGCGCCTCAAAAAAGCTACGTTTCGCAGGTTTGGCTGCTCTTTGGTCTTCAGATGTTCCAGAAAAGCCGGGATTAGCACCCTGAGCACCACCAGCATACCCAGAGGAACCACCCATTGCATAATTCGCCGGAGGGGGATTACCGAAAGAGCCGCTTCCTTGTGACGCAGCAGAGGAGTAGCCAGCAGGGATATTCCCTTGATAACCACTATTTTGATAGCCAATTTGTGCGCTGTACCCTGACGATCCTGTCCCCATCGGGTTTACTGAGCCTTGCCCATATATCCCAGAATTCGTCCCCATCGGGTTTACTGGCCCTTGCCCATATATCCCAGAACCTGTCCCTACTGGACCTTGCCCATATATCCCAGAATTCGTCCCCATTGGTGATGCCGTAGGCGATGGAGCCATCGGCGGATTCTGAGGCGAACCATACTGCCCCCCCTGCATCTGCGGCGCATTCGCCGGTTGCCCAGGATACTGGGGAGCCGTTGAAGCTACTCCAAGCATAGAGGCAAAAACATTGGCCGCAGCCTCACTCGTATTACCCGCTAAGCTCATTTCATTGCGAGGACGATTGGGCACACGCATGTTTTCTACACGCCCAGGCCCCGCAACACCGGGACGCGCTGGACCGGAAGGCCCACCCTGCTGCTGACCCATTCCACCCTCAGAGCGCATCCAGCCTGGCAGAGAGTTCATATCAATAAATGATGAGGCCGCAATACTACCAGTAGGCTGGCCTGACGGCTGGATGGGCGATGGCGCTGCGGGCCAGCTATTTTGTCCAGCCAACGAGCGCGGATTGGCCGCAGGATTTGCCATATTCCGTTGCGGCTCCTGTCCGCTCTGCCTCAACCAGGGGGGCAACGCGTCAGAATCAAGGAGAGAAGAGGCCGCAACGCCTGTCTGCTCAGGCGGCACCCCAAACGTTTGAGGAGCTGATCCCGGCTTGCCAGCCTGCGCCATCCAGGATGGCACTGATTGCGGATCTACTAGATCCCCAGCGGAGAAGCCTTGCGGCATCTGTGCTGGTGCGACTGTTTCAGGCCTGGGTAGCGGCGTAGCCGAAAAAGACGAGGCTGACGCTGGAGACGCGAAAGACGAAAACCCTTGCGCCTGAGGACGCGCCTGCTGCGCCGGTGGAGTTCCCGGGGTTGAATCGAGCGCATCCATTCTGGGAGCGCATCAGGTTGCAGGAGACTTGCAGCAGAGATGCCACTCTGCGGCTCCTGTTGCGGAGGCTTGCTTTCCTGCATCCAGGAAGGGAGTGAACGCTCATCGATGAGCGAATTGGCTGCAATTGCTCTAGGTGGGAAGTCCTCATCGCCGGTGTTTGGACCAGATTGAAAAGAGGGACGTAGCCCTTCCTGGGGAGTGTTTTGTGAAAATTCGCTGAAAATGCATCTTGGGAAAGCTGGTCATGTTGCCCTGAACGCATCCAACTGGGTAACGTGCCTTCATCTAAAAGATCAGCCGCCGAAAAACCAGGGCTGGACGCCGCGTCACCAGGTGCAGCAGAGTGCTCTCCAGCTCGCAATGTCTCCAGCCAGGCCGGCAATGGCGGCTGATTTTGCTGCGATACCATGCGTGGACTCAGTTCGCTCTCATTTTTACTAGCGAGTGGCGTACCACACACCTGACAATTTAATTCGCTAGCAGGGTTCGTACTCCCACAGCGGTTACACTTAATCACTTTAGCTCCTCACTTTCGCCAGGCCTCGCTTCATGGCAGGTAATTCTCTTCATTCATTATAAAAAGCAATCAGTCAAGCCGCTCTATTGTGTTCTATACATACCTTGCGCCTACTGCTTACACAGCAAGTAGTATTTACATGACTGACCATGGCACCAGCTATTTCTACTTCAATAAAAAATAAAACATGTTGATATGATACAATACGATGATATCAACATTCCAAAAGTACTATCCTATTCTTGGAGGCTGCCATGTCAGAACACCTATCAGGGAAACAGAAACAACCAATTCGAGAACCGGCTCTGATCCGCCTCACCTTGCCACTCCCCCCTAGCATTAATGAACAATATGCTACCATAGATACTCACCGCGTTAGTACTTCCGTCGCACGGCGCTTTAAAAAACAGGTTCACGATACGCTGCGCACTCTGGAACGACAAGGTCTGCTCCCCGATGAACTACGCAACCGCTTCCGCGAAAGCTATCTGGCATTCTTCCTGGACTTCTACTTCTCTACACCACTTAAGCGAGATCTGGACGGCGGCCTCAAGATCACACAAGACGCCATCTGCGAGAGTCTAGGCTTGAATGACAACCGCGTCGTGGATATTCACCTGGTGAAACATATCGACCCACTTCATCCCCATCTCTATGTTGAGCTAGAGGCCATAGCTGATTGGCAATTTGATAAAGAATATATTCTTCTCAGCTAGATTTCGTTACAGTAAACACACTCAGCCCGCCAACTCACTCTAACGACAAAAATTATACACGGGAAAGCTGAAAAGGTCTAGTGAGCTTCCATCTGGCCCATAAACTTGCCCCCTCACCGGGTCTTCTCTAAAATAGAACTGATAATAATCTCTTTCTGTAACAGAATCGTACTGCAATTTCTATGAGGTACTAGGTTTTATGCAAATTAATAGAAATAGGCCATCACTACTAACAACAAGCCAGCAAACGAAAAATCTGGCTCTGGGCCTTCTTTTCAGTAGTGTAATTAGCCTACTTGCTTATCGACGACGATCTTTAAGCCGCAGCGGTGTACTTGGGGCCATACTTAGTGGAACCAGCACGTTTGGCCTGGGCGGCTGGTCCTGGGGCTTAGGCCTGATCTATTTTTTTGTCTCTTCCAGCCTTTTCTCGCATTTTAAAGCCCAACAAAAAGAGCAGACTGCCGCCGATAAATTTAGTAAGGGCAATCAGCGTGATCTGGGTCAGGTCCTTGCGAATGGCGGCGTGGGAGTACTGCTGACTCTGGCTTATGCCAGCACCCAGAATGCAGAGGCACGCCAGATTCTTGAGGCTGGCTATGTTGGCAGTCTGGCTAGCGCTACGGCGGACACCTGGGCTACTGAGCTAGGCGTGCTCAGTTCAACCACTCCACGCCTGATCACTACAGGCCAGCCTACTACACCAGGAACCTCTGGCGGTATAACACCACTTGGCATAGCAGCTTCCGCAAGCGGAGCTCTCTCGCTCGGCCTGGTTTTCTGGCTGCTCAAACGGGGCAAAAGCCCCTTCATTCTGCCCTGGATCGCTCTGCTCAGCGGCGTGGCTGCTAGCTTGTGTGATAGCTATCTCGGCGCAACGGTACAGGCTATGTACTACTGCCCTGCCTGCCAGAAAGAGACTGAACGCCGCATTCATAGCTGCGGTACACAGACACAGCCGCTACGCGGCATCCCCTGGTTTAACAATGATGTGGTTAATTTTCTGGCTACCCTCAGTGGTACAATAGTTGCAGTACTTATGCGCTGGTCTTTCGGTCTTTTGTCAAAATATACTTTAAAGAAAGCGAAACGCTCGTAGGGCAGAGCGGCTTGACCGTCTCCTGCTCGCCTGCGCACACTCTTGTAGGGCAGATCGGCTTGACCGTCTCCTGCTCGCTTACCACGCTCTCACCGAATGTGGTCTCTCCTACAATGGAAGGTGGTCAGGGTACTGGCATGTCACACCACAAAATCGGTACCTGTGAATTGGTGCCTGCTAAAAAGAAAAGAAGGTAGCTGAAGATGCAAAACGTTCTACGTAAAGAATGGAGACCGGGGCGGGCGGCGTTGGCCGGACTACTTGCTACGATTGTCTATAGTGTGGCAATGGAGGGGGATAAATATCTTATCGGCAATCGTTTCAGCGATGTACGCTTCATCGAAGGGATGATCAACGGTAAGCAGCGTTCAACCCTCTCCTTTCTGGCTTCCTGGACTATCCACATCTTAAACGGCGTTGCCCTGGCTGAGATTTATGCCGCGCTCGGTAAGCGTTTCTTACCCGGACCGGACTGGCTGAAAGGTTCGATCTTCGGCGAGATCTTTATTGTCAGTGCCTGGTGGCTTACTCCCCTGGCCGATAAGTATCATCCCTTCATCAAAAACGGTGAGATGCCTAAACTTTTTACCTGGAAAGCCTTCGCACAAAATGTCATTCGTCATCTGGCCTTTGGTCTTACGCTCGGCCTGCTGTATCGCGAAGAAGAAGAATAGCATACATAGGTGCGATGAGCGGCACATTAAAAAATCGAAAAATGAGAGCAGAGAGAAGCTGCTCATCGCATCCAGACAGGCATGCCTCGGCTACACGAAATAGCGCACCCAGGAACTAATAAACGGTAAACGATAATCTGGCCGAATCCAGGCCATCACCAGCAACCAGACCCAGAGGATAATCATTGCCCACCAGAGGATATTGAAAAGCAGACCAAGACCGAAGGCAACTATAGGACCAATGAAGAATATAGGTGAGAGCATTACCTTCAAGAGACTCACTCCAAACATCAGTACGGAGAGCGTCCCAAAGGTCAACATAGACTGCATCGCGTGCCAGCGAACCATCCAATTCTTCTCGAAAACGAACAGCAGCACACCAGAAACCCACATAAAGAGATAAGCCAGAACGCCCTCTAAGCGCTCACCCAGTCCAAGCGTTGTCATTCTTTGCATTTTTGCGCCTCTAATTTCTCAGACATCCAGTCTCCACCAGGAAGCCTTATGTCTCCAACTGTGATACTACCTCATATACGCAGATTTTTATTTCGTGTTGCAAAACCTCCACCATTCTTGACAACAGAAGCGCCATAGTTCCAGGAGCGTCTATTGTCAGAGCGTGGTACCTGCCGTATAATTACAAAAGTTCTTACAAATTTGGTGATATAAATAATTTATCATCCTTCAGGAGGCCTTTTAGCATGATCTCTACCATAGCATCAGCAGCTTTCTTGAATATGTCTGATCCGCAAGCTGCTCCTATCTTAATTGCTGATATCTTCGGCTTAGTCCTGGCCCTGCCCATCGCGCCATTCCTCGCATTCTGGATGAGTGCAGTGAAAAGTAAATGGGCCGTCGTCCTGGGTGCTCTTCTTGGCACTGTGCTCGGCTTTCTGATCATCCTCGCCTGGGTCGGTACTCTTATTAGCGATAAACCTATGTCAGGAGCTACTCCCGCTCCGGTCTTTTTCGGTTCAGTCCTGTTCTGCTCGATTACAGGTGTGACCGGGGGAATTCTGACAGATCTGCTGGTCGGCGCAAGGAGTAACCGGGACTATGGTCGCCGGGTGGCACAAGAGACGCACTGAGTATGTTTTATCTTCTCCACGGTGACGACGAATTTGGCAGCCGTGAGCAGTTCAAAAAGCTCCGTCAGCAGGGGGATTTTCAGTACAATCAGGATACCTATAATGGTGCTGATGTTGCCCTGAAAACGCTTATTATTACCAGTAATACGCTGCCTTTTTTGAGCGAACAGCGCCTGGTTGTCGTTGAAGGTCTCCCCAAGAAAAAACGCGGCGCAGCAGAAGCTAGCGCCGCGAACGCCAGCGCTACTCCAGCAGTAGAGGATGCCGCTGAGGGCACTGGCAAAGCAGGGAAAGCGAAGCGCGGCAAAAAGAGTGCCAAAAGCGTCGCTTTGACGCGTGCTGGCTTTGAAAAAGCCCTGGCAGAGCATATCGCCGAAATGCCTGAGACGACTGTTCTCATTTTGCTTCTTGAAGAGCCGCTTGAGGCCAGCAGTCCGCTGCTTAAAGCCGCTGAACAATATGGCAAGGTCATTCAAAGCAACCTGCCAAAGGGAGCAGCCCTGGAGGGCTGGATCGGCAAACGCGCAAAAGCCATTGGCGTCAAAATCCAGCCCGAAGCGGTGACGCTCCTCGCCAACTTCATTGGGAATCACTTGCGTATGCTGGCAAACGAGATCGACAAGCTGGCAACCTATGTTGGACCGGGCGGAACGATCCGCGCAGAGGATGTGCGCCAACTCTCTGCCCAGGTACAAGAAGCACGCATCTTTGATCTCACTGATGCCCTGGCTCAACGCAATCGCAAACAGGCGCTGAATATTATGCATGATCTGCTAGCGGACGGTGAACCTCCGCTCAAGCTCATCAGCACAATTACTTCGCAGGTGCGCTCGCTCTTGCTGATTAAAGAACTGGCCCAAAAGGGGACGCGCAGCGGACAGATTGCGGCCACGCTGGGTATGGCTCCCTTCATTGTTGAGAAAGCTATGCGCCAGGTCGGCAACTTTAATATGGTCCAGCTAGAAGGGGCCTATCGCCAGTTAATGGCAACGGACGCGGCCCTCAAGCGCAGCCGTATGACGCCGGAGATGGCCCTGGATCTGCTGGTCGTCAACTTTGGCACCTAGTAGTTTCAATCCTCAACAGGTTCTAGGAAATTGCGGCAAAGCCCATTCATCTCTGGATAGCCTGGAGTCAGGATATAACACATTGGATTGTAATGCAACACACGACTTATTCCAGGTAGGTCGTGTGTTTATGCACTAGATAACCTCATGAGCGCAATTGGATAAACACGATGTCATTACAAACACTTATTTTAGCACGCATTGCACGCGAAGGGGCCATACCCTTCGCGACCTACATGCAGATGGCACTTTATGAGCCAGACTATGGCTACTACGTCAGCGGTCCCGCCAGAATGGGTTGGGAGGGTGACTATTTCACCAGTAGCGATGTCTCAAATTTTTTCGCTCACTGCCTGGGTCGCCAACTTCTCCAATTATGGCAACAATCAGGCGAACCAGCGCAATTTTCTGTTCTGGAACAGGGTGCAGGCCGTGGCAATCTGGCTCAAGGCGTACAACTGTGGGTAGAACAAGAGCAACCAGACTTCTACAAAGCACTCAAGTACCAGACCGCCGATATTCGCGCAGGACAAGATGTCCACACCACAACAAACTCCCCCACCACAGAGAAGATCCATGTAATTCTCAGTAATGAACTGGTCGATGCCTTCCCCGTACATATCGTTGAGAAGCGGGGAGAACAGCTCTACGAGCTCTATGTAGATGCTCAGGATGGACGCCTGCACGAGGTTCTGGGCGAGCCGAGTAGCGTCCAGGTCGCCACCTATCTTGACGCCTATAAGATCCCCTGGCGCACCTACGCCGATGGCTGGCGGGCGGAGATTAATCTTGCCGTCGAGCAATGGCTAGACCAGAGTGTAAACTTGCTCATGGAGACACCATCCAGGCGCAAAAAATCAGGTTTTCTGCTCGTGATCGACTATGGAGATAAAGCCAGAGAGCTCTACACCCCCTACCGTCCACAGGGGACGCTGAGCAGCTATTATCAGCATCAACTCACAGAGCGCCCCTTCTCCGCCCTGGCGAACAGGATATTACCGCCCACGTCAACTTCAGTGCACTCATCGCAGAGGGCAGAAAACGTGGTCTCCATCTCAAGACCTACACCACCCAGCGCCAATGGCTTATCGACCAGGGCATCGAAGAAGAACAGGCACAGCTACGAGCACGAGAGTACAGCATCATCGACACAGATCGAGCCTCGAACCAGGGCCAGGCCGCCATGTTCCAATGGTACAACATCCGCCAGCAAGTGCAGACCCTCATCGATCCCCACGGCATGGGCAATTTCAAAGTCCTACTTATGCAATGCTAACTAAAACCAATACATTACGAACATTACCCTGAAAGGTCTGAACACGCGTCTAATACCCTACTAGTGATCACATCCGCCTACCGCCATCTCGCCGATTGACACCCTCTAGGGACGGCTGTTCACCGTGCCCCTCTGCGGGTCTCTGTCCGTGCTCGCCTTTGACAGAGCTGTAGGGACGACTGTTCATCTCTGTCCATGCTCGCCGAGCGGTCCTCTCGCCCTGAAAAAAGGGTCCAGGAGAGAGGCCTATCACCATCTCACTGAATGTCACCATCCTACAAAAGAAAGGAATCGAACCATGAACATGAGACACCACAAGATAGAACCAGGACAAGGACAAGAATCAGTCTGGGACTATCCCCGTCCCCCACTCCTGGAAGACAGCTCAAAACACATTCAAATCGAACTCAACGGCATCCTCATCGCCGACACCCACCGCGCCAAACGTATCTTAGAGACCAGTCACCCACCCGTCTACTACATCCCCCCCGAAGACATCAAAATGGCCTATCTGATCCCCACCACCCACAGTAGCTACTGCGAATGGAAAGGAACCGCCTCCTACTACACAATCACTGTAGGTACAAAAAGCGTTCCTAACGCCGCTTGGTATTATAAGCAACCTGACAAGAAATATGCTGAGCTGGCTGGCTATGTAGCATTCTATCCCAGCAAGATGGATGCTTGCTTTGTGGATGGCGAGCGGGTACAAGCTCAGGAAAGTGATTTTTATGGAGGCTGGATAACCAACGAGATTACTGGACCCTTTAAGGGCAAGCCTGAGGACCCGGGGTTGGGTAATCATCTAATATATCTTAAAAAAGGAGGAATTCTGCTAATAATAAAGATCTTTATTATTAGCAGATTCCTCCTTTTTTAAGATATATCTCTTTTCCAAAGTGTTTATATTTCTAATATAAGAATTAGAAATTAAACTGTTGCCCTAATTTTATATAATATTCCTACTGTTATTTATGTTTTCACTAAATATTACTATATATAATATCAGCAGCAAATCTGATAAGGTTAAAGATCATAACCGTTTCTAAATTCCGCCATAAGTCTATGTTTTATAGGAAATAATGGATTCGATGTAATCAAATGGCTAGAAGCATAGTTATCCTCTACAGTGAGCTTTTTTGAGATAGTCCACCAGCAGAAAGAAAGGAAAATCAGAACTATATTGTAATCATGATCGCATGACCGCTACATAATGGTACTTTGCTAAAAATTTTAAAACCAGGAAATTCGGGCTTGCCTCTCGGAAAAGTATCACGTCAAAATGCTCTTTTTTTTACACAGCATCATGGAAATAGCCAATTAGGCTACTCAATTAGTTTGATGTCATATTCCAATTTGATTCATGGTTATACAGGCAAGTGCAAACAGTTGCTTGTCTTGATAGTAAAAGTAGCGGCGGCGTACAGGGCTATTGGGGGAACGGGAAATCTATCTGAGCACTCGCTATGCACAAAACGTTAAGTGAGGTAGAGCGGATAATGACCCAAGATAGCAATTATTCAGATCCTGAGTTGCTAAAAGGACTGGCATCCAATGTGACAGGTACTTTTGAACAACTTGTAAATACTTATGACCCTCAATTACGAAATTTTGTCAAGCATAAAACAGAGTGCGAGGAGAGTACAAAAGATATTATGCAAGATTGTTGGCTAGACGTCTTCAAAGCACTAAATCGGTACTCTAAAGAACGAATATTAGCATTAGCACTGCGCTCTTGGCTATTCACGATTGCTCGAAACAAAACGTTCACACATCTCAATAAAAGGAATAGAGATATGTCGAAAACTACATCAATTCAGTCATTTAAGGATAATTCCTGGGAACCTGCTTGCGAACCTCAGCTAGAGGATATCGCTAAAATGAAGAGCCAGGCCACATTCATGAGAATCGCAATTGAACAACTTCCGCCAAGATCAAAGACAGTACTAAAGCTGTTCCTCTTAGAGGAGCTTACCTATGAGGAAATGGCTCAGCAACTCCAGCAACCTGTAGGAACTATCAGAACCGCCGTATCCCGTGCCTTAAAGCTGTTGCAGAAAATGCTCACTACCAATATTTACTAGAGGAGATAAGCATGGATTATCAAGAGCATCATGAGGGAGAAAATCTCCCCCAACACTTCGAGCAATCTTTGTATCCACAAACACCAACTGAAGAAGCTTCTTCAGATATTCAGCTTATACTCGCCCGTCTCGGTTTATTAGAAACACCAACACTCATTGGAGCATCAGTGGCGCAACTGATAAACGCACTGCAAGATGAGCGATGGGAAACACGAGCTTCAGCGGCTACAGCATTAGGAGATAAAGAAACATCTGTTCCAATTGATCCCCTGATTACTGCTCTTAAAGATATACACAAAATCAGTACGTGCTGCTGCCGCACGCGCTCTAGGAAACTTGAGAAAAGGCGTACCTATCACCGTACTCATTACGGCATTAGCTGACCCCAGTGCATTAGTAAGAGAAGCCACCATAACATCATTGGGAAAGCTCGGCATATACACTTCTATTGAGCTTCTGATCACTGCCCTCAAGGATGAAGATGCTTCAGTACGCGCTGCCGCCGCATATGCACTAGGAAAGATAGGAAGAGATCTCCCCATAGGTACATTAGCTGAAGGACTAGATGATCCCGATCCTCTTGTACGAGAGGCTACGGCAACTGCGTTGGGAGATCTGGCAAATATTGAGGCTAGATCACTTCTGCTGGCACATCTTCAAGAAGAAGAAGCTCTCGTTCTCGAAGCAATTACCCAATCCTTAATGCGTCTAGAAACCACTCTTACTCAGCAATTCATTCACATTCTTATAAACATGGAAGACACAGCGACACAGAAAATAGCCCAACAAGCAATAAAGGCATTGATGGATCTGGGATTAGATATTCATGAAGAAACAGCCTGCATCGCACCTCTTGTAGTTGCTCTACAAGGGACCAATAAAGATGTACAAAAGGCGGTCACTACCTACCTCATTGGTAGGACATTCGATGCTTTAAGTAAGAAAATGGCGCTCGCTCCTTCGATTGAACTGCTTCAACAGGAACAACTCAATCCTGTAACGTTGGCAGGAGTATGGCAAACCTTTTCTGTTTTAGCCATAAGTACACGTAAAGAGAGGAGAAAAATACAGATGCTTATTTCTGCCCTTAAAGATCAAGACAGCACTATCAGGAAAGAAGCCGATGAGGCTATAAGATGGCTTATTCAAATCGCAAAGAATCTTCTTGAAGAACGCTCCTCAAGAGGTGTATCAGAAAAAATACTTAAAAACAAAGATGAGAAACAGAGGTTAATCATCAATCACGCTTTAATTGGACAAGGAATAGAAGCCTTAGAAGAACGCGAAACTTTAGAGCCAATCTTTACTGATCTATGCGATACCGATGTGCAAAAAAAAGGTCAAGCCATGCTACTACTACATAAGCGAGCGCAAAAAGCATCTATGGCCCGTATGCCAAGTGGGACACTGAATATTTCGCTAAGAAATGTTCCTGGGTCAACACCTCTTGCACTCCAATTTGGTCCAACCGAAGAGCAAGAGCCACAAGATGGGAGAACAATTTTTCCCTGGTGTAATCCTGCACCAAAAGCGAAAGAATTTATCGATCCACCCAACTCTTTAAAAATCGATCCAGTAAATAAGAACGCAAGTAATTGGACATGAAGAGGGAATCCAACTCTTTTTTAGCAACTAATATTCTGATATAGTTCATGTGACGAACGCTTCTGAACGGGAACAGGTGCAAAAAAATATCTCTCGCCCCCGGGAACAGGTAGGGAGTGTGGTTCATCCCTCTCCATGTTCCCGATGCACCCATCTCCCTTCTTTAGCGATTGGTTGAATGAAGTGGGTCGGAGCACTAGCAGCAACAATATCTACATTTAAAGCAAGCTCACAACACTAATCTGCTTCCTAATTATATAAGATTGGAGTAGCATAGGATGGCACCAATAGGAGCAAAACAACCCATCATCATTTTTTATTGCTCTGTCTCTGAGGATCAGGCCCTACTCGAAGAGCTTGACAAGCATCTTGCTGGCGTACGCAGATCAGGGCAGGTGGTCACGTTATATCCTAGTCAAATTCTTCCAGGCGCAGTGCAAGAGCAAGTCGCAATACAACAATTTCTTTCAGCAGATATTATTCTGCTTCTTGTCAGTCCGGATGCTCTTAGTTCTGCTACCTGGTATGAAATGATGCAGAATGCAATGGAGCGCCATCGCAAAGGAAAGGTTCGCGTCATTCCTGTTTTATTACGACAGGTTTATTATGATGACGCGCCATTTACTACACTAAAAATGCTCCCCTCAGATGGAAGGGCAATTACCTCTCATTCTGATCCTAATACCATCTTCTCAGAAATTGCGCGTAGTATTCATAATGTTGTAAAGGAGATACATAGTTTGTCAGCCTTTGTATCACCTACAATAACACACACACTCACTTCTTCTAAGAACTTGCCGATTGAGATGCTTCAGACGGAACAATCGACTCAATGCGCATTACTTTATCATTATTCTTCCTATCGTTGGATACTTTTTTCTTCCCACCCAGCATACGTAGCGATATATCCCATAAGCGCTCAGCGTTGCTGGAATCAAGCGCCCACGGAACGACTCCGCCACCAAACATAACCAACTTCTCGTGCAGAACCGGGGACTTGTTGCAGTCTTCAAAATAGCGACCACCGATTCCTTCCAACAAGTGCGATGCCGCAATAGGATCACTGTAAAAATCTATCACATTGGCAAATTATATAAGTATAACTCACTATATTGACGATAATAAATAAACAAGCTATACTCACATAATGAAAAGGAGGAAGCTGAGATGAGTAGTGATCGTGAGGAGCTTCTCACAGAAGCGCAACGCTTGCACATGTTGGTCCGCTGGGCGATCTTTCAGGAAGTGATCGTACCTTCCTGGCTGGAACTCCACATCACTATGGCTCAATTAAAGGGTGTGCTTGTCCTTGCCTCCCTGAGTCAATCGACGATTTGCGACTTCGCCGAAATGCTCCATATTAGCCCTTCGGCGGGGAGCCTGCTGGTCGATCGCCTGGTCCAGGACGGACTCGTTGAACGAGCAGAGGATCGGGAAGATCGGCGGCGCATGGTGATTCGTCTGAGTGAAGCAGGTGGAGAGTTGGTCACTCGTCTCTATCAGGAGAAGACCGAACACGATCGCTCTCCTACCTGGTTTGGCAGGCTCAGCACGAGCGATCTCCAGGCGCTGGTCCAGGGATTACATGCGCTGACCACCGAGGTTCAAGCCGATCTCAAACGACCTTTCCCCCCCCACATGTTTAAAAAATTTGAAGCGGGAGAAGACTCTTAGATTGGCAAGTAGGAATCATGTATTCATCATCTTCATCGTATCTCGATAAGGAGAGGATATTTCTATGAGATTGTATTCAGACCATGAACAGAGGAAGTCCCTGGCTACAGCCGCAGACACATTCACTCTGGCTCCTGATCTCACGGTCACGCGTATGGGGTTCGGCGCAATGCAACTGGCTCGCCCGCGCATGTCTGGCCTCCCAACCAACCGTGAAGCTTTCGCCGCCGTGAGGCTGATGAATCCGCAACCCGCCGAACGCGCCGCCGCCGTGGTTCTTCTCCGCGAGGTGGTGGAACTGGGGATCACGCATATCGACACTGCTGACTTCTACGGCTATGGCTCCTACCTCACTAACCAGATCATCAAAGAAGCTCTGCACCCCTATCTCGACTCGTTGCACCTTGTCACCAAAGTTGGAGCGTTGCGAGATGCCAATGGTGGCTTGATTCGGACGTACTCTCCGCAGCATCTGCGCCAGGCTGTTTTCGATAACCTCAGAAATCTTGGACTCGATGTACTCGATGTGGTCAACCTGCGTGTCGGGGGGATTGACCGCCCCACTCCTGGCTCGATTGCCGAACCGTTCGCGGTGCTCGCACAACTCCAGCAAGAAGGGCTGATCAAGCATCTCGGCCTGAGCACTGTGAACGCCGAGCAGATCGCCGAGGCACAATCCATTGCGCCGGTTGTGTGCGTGCAGAACTTCTACAACCTCGCCCACCGGGAGGATGACAATCTGATCGGCTCCCTTGCCGCGCAGGGTATCGCCTACGTTCCCTATTTCCCGATTGGTGGTTTCTCTCCTCTTCAGTCCGACAAGCTAAGAGCTATCGCTACTCGTCTGGGCACTTCACCGATGGGTGTCGCGCTGGCGTGGCTGCTCCAGTGCTCACCGAACATTCTGCTCATTCCAGGGACCTCATCCATCGCGCACCTGCGTGAGAACGTTGCTGCGGGTTTGCTGACCCTTTCTGAGGACGATCTGACCGAGTTGAACAGTCTGGCCTCATGAGCAACGAAAATCCCTTGACAAATACCCCATTATCAGGTTACAATCTAACCAGTTAGTTAAATAACCAACCGGTTAGATCAGAAAAGAGTATACAAGCAAGAATGGCTGAACCTGGAAGTAGACGCGGACGTGCTCACGACGCTGAAGGCACGCGCGAGGCAATCCTGAATGCGGCTGAAGAGGTCTTCGCAGAACACGGATTCGATGGCGCACGCATCGATGCTATTGCGGAGACGGCAGGATATAACAAAAGCCTGCTCTTTCACTATTATGGCGATAAGCTGGGACTCTATACAGCGGTTCTCCAGCGCATCGATCAACAGGGCACCGAACTGCAAACCAGGATTATTGGACCATTGCTGGCCGATGAGAGCCTTACTTCTGATGCAAGCAAGTTCAGTACATTCCTTAGAGCTACCATTCGCTTGATGTTCGATTTTCTGATTGAGAATCCTCGTATGGCGCGCATGTTAGCCTGGGAAGCTGCCGAGGGTTGGCAGACCTATCGCAAGGTCGCTTCCCAATTCAATACGGAAGATGCCAAACTGCTTAGACAATTAGTGGCTCAGGCTGAAAAAATGGGACTGATCCGCCCTGGCATCAACCCTACTATGATCCTTAGCATTGCCTTTACAACCTGTATAGCTTACCTGAACTCTATCCCGTTTATGGAATTGACGTTCAATGAAGAAGATTTTTCATCACAGGATGCTCTGGTTAAAACACGGGAAATAATCGCTGATTTTGTTATTCATGGCATCATGGCCAATTTTTAAACGACCAGCCACACAAGGTAAGGCTTACGTTTGTAACAGAAATCCGCCCACAATCCGGCACGTAGGATGCCACAACCCCATGTGGGATTATAGCCTATCGCGCAGAACGCTTTATTGTCCCTTTATTATGTTCCTGAACTCTTTAGCCTTCTTCTTTAATAAATATAGACATCACGACGACAGGTTGTTGTATTAACCTGTTTTAAATCAGGAAAAAACCATGAAAGGAACCTCAAACTATGACACAAGAGATTACTATCAGCGATCTGTTTGCACAAGAAACAAAACGCAATCCATCTGCATTCTATGCACGCTTACGCGCACAAGAGCCAATTACGTATCTTGGCGATTTCCTCGGCATGGGAAATACCTGGATTGTCACAAATTATGATGATGCCATCGCAGTTTTGAAAGATCCACGTTTTACGAAAGATAAACGAAAGGTCTTATCGCTAACAGATGTACAGGCTCCCACGCAGGATAACCCCTTTCTCGTCTTGATGGAAAATATGTTGATGGTAGATCCACCCGATCATACTCGCCTGCGCAGCCTGGTTTCAAAAGCGTTCACGCCGCGCATGATCGAGCAGTTGCGCCCACGCATCCAGCAGATTACAGATGAACTATTGGATACATTACAAAACCGTGGAGAGATGGATCTCATCAACGATTTTGCCTATCCACTCCCTATTACGGTCATTTCCGAAATGTTGGGCATTCCAGCAACGGATCGCCAACAGTTTCGTACCTGGACACAGGCAATGATGAATACAGGCGAAAAGCCTCTGCCGGAGGCAGTAACGGCGTCTTCAATAGGAGAGTTTATCCAGTATATCAAGACCTTGCTGGACGAAAAACGCGCCCATCCCGGTAGTGATCTGACGAGCAATCTGGTACAGGTAGAAGAGCGCGGGGATGCGCTGAGCGAGAATGAATTGATTTCCATGACCTTCTTGCTCATCGTCGCCGGACATGAAACAACTGTGAATCTGATCGGCAACGGCACTCTGGCGCTACTACAACATCCAGATCAGATTCACTTGCTTCAAGATGATCCCTCCCTGATCCCCACAGCCGTCGAGGAGCTATTGCGTTTTACGGCTCCGGTGAACCTCTCCGATGAGCGCTGGGCAAACGAGGACATTCTTATGCACGGAAAAGTGATCCACAAAGGCGATATGGTCTACGCTTCCCTGATCGGCGCTAATACCGATCCACAGCAGTTCCATCATCCCGATACGCTGGATATTACGCGACAAGAAAATCAGCACCTGGCCTTTGGTAAAGGTATCCACTATTGCCTGGGTGCCCCACTGGCACGCCTGGAGGGCCAGATTGCCTTCGCCACACTGATCCAACGCCTGCCTAATCTACGCCTGGCTAGCGATCCCGAACAATTGCTATGGAACAACAACTCGATGTTGCGTGGCCTCAAGAGCCTACCAGTAACGTTTTAACGAAACGGCCCTTTCATTTCGTCTCCATATGAGACGAAATGAAAGGGCCGCTCCTCCCAAAAGAATCCTCAAACATCCTCAAGAAATCTCCCATCTTGCCGATAGCTATATCAGAGACCCTTTTACAACTCTACATCCGCCTCATCCAGGCACTTGAATGTAGTACTCTGTCAATCTTTCCTTGTAGGGTAGATCGGCTTGCCCGTCTCCTGCTCCCCAACACTCTTCTTGCTGGAATGGATCTCCCCTACCACGAAACTTTGACGCAGGAGTAGCCTTGCATGTTGCATTCGTTTCACCGATGTAGCATTCAGTGTAGGGTTCCATTCAGGCCACAGGCTGATTATGTAGCATCTGCATAGTGTCGGGTTCTGACACTACTGTATCTGAAGGAGAAAATTAGATGAAAATAAAACCCTCTCACCCGAAAAAAGAGGTAGGAAGCGTGTTGATCTGGGGTTCATCCCGCTCCACGCTCACCAACCACCCCTCTTTAGCCACTTTGTCAAATAAAGTGTGTCAGAGCAAATGTAGGGTTTGTACAGAATACTCTGTAGGGTTATATCCACCCCATAGGCCACTTCTGTAGGGTTTGTAGGGATTTGTAAGCAAACCTTTTTTCTTCAAGAGAAAAGCATCTCTTCTCTCTCTTGATGTAGAGCTAAACCCTCTCTGGAGCCATAATGTATAGTTTGTATGCTTTCCTTTCTCTTTTGCAGAAAATAGGAAAAAAATCAAAGGAACGTATACGACCAGTTCTCGTATTCCGTGTACATTAGAAAAGGAAGAAAAGGAGCACAACAATGCAACAATCTGGTGATCCCGATAGCGAAAAGGTCAAAGCCTTTATGACTGCCCTGGAGGGGAAAGATTTCGACGAGGCAAGTGACTACTTAAGCGACAATTTTATCTCTATAGGCTGGACACCTCGACCTTTGGATAAACAGAACTTTCTCGGCACTATCAAGGGCCTGAAAGAAGGGATACCTGGACTGGTATTTAATCTGCATAATGTTGCAGATAATGCAGATCATCAGGTGACAGGCACTATCCAGGTGTCGGGCTACCAGAGCGATAGCTTTATCCTGCCTGCACTCGGCACACCGCCTATCCCTCAGATGGCTAAAAGTGTCACACTTCCAACTGAAGAGGTAGAGTTTATGCTTAGCGACGGAAAAATCGCACGTATGAATGTCCAACCAACCGAGGGCGGCGGCATCAAGGGTCTGTTATCTCAACTCGGCTTTGAGCTTCGCCTGGCTCAATAAAACGAAGGAGACAATAGAGACCTGACCAACATGGGCAAAATCGCCTATCGAGAGCAGGTCAAATTCTTCATCTTATGCATTTTCTCCTCTAAATAGGAGCATACACCCTGTTGTAAGATGAGAGTCAAGAGAAACCTCTGCTCTTTCAGCTTTTCCGAAAAAGGTCAGCTAGACTGGTACGCTCTGTTCTTGGTTGCTGTGATAGTTGCGACCACGCCAATCAACACCTTTATGGGTCAGGATTCGCAGGGCAGATTGCGCCAGAATACCTTCAAAGACTGCGCCAGCCAGAGGATGCGTCAGCGTATAATACCAGGGCACAGAGAGCTCTTTATTCAGCATATCACGGTAGAGACCAACCGAACCCAGTTCTAACAAAGTCACAAGTAGCGCCTCTCCAGGCTTGAGACCACCTGGCTTGCGCAGAGAGAACCAGGCGAGAAAGGGCACAATAAAAGGCAAAATCGCGATACACGGCAGACCAAACAACTGAAGCAGCACAAAAGGTAGGCCACCTCGACTACCCAGATAGGCATTCTTGCGCCAGCCGCGCCAGGTAGCACGAAGGCCTTTGTACATATGTACATGCACAAGATCACGACCATCCAGGAAGCGCAACACAAAGCCGTTCTCTTTTACTACACGAGCCAGGTCACGGTCATCCAGCAACGTCCCCTTTAAATCGGTACGTGCATAACCACCGACCAGCTCATAGGTTGAACGGCTGATTAAAATAAATTGGCCATTCGCGACGGCTACAGGACTGGTTGGATCGTTTACCAGTCTGGGCGGATACTGCATACTAATACCAAGATACGCCATAGGCATTAACACACGATCCCAGAAATGGGGCAGTTCCTGTTCCGTCCCAAGCGTCAGGAGATCAATCTTCTCCTGCACCGCCTGCTTCATGGCGCTACGCAAGGCATTGGGAGCATGCCAGGTATCAGCATCAGTGAAAAGCAGCCATTCACCGCTAGCTTCTTGTACACCGCTATGAATAGCATGGGGCTTGCCTGCCCAACCTTTAGGCAGTTCATCACGCAGGCGTAGCACCCATAAGCGATCTCCATTGGGGTGATTCTCCGCCAGATCATCCAGAATACTGCCAGTGGCATCGGTAGAGCCATCATCTACCGCAATCACTTCATAGTGCCCATAGTCCTGTTCGAGGAGAGAGGTAATACAACGCCGAATATTCTCCTCTTCGTCGCGTGCCGGCACAATAATTGAGACCAGGGGGCCAATCGTAGGCGTCTTCGTATCCTTCTTCACCGGAAGTTGCTTTACACGATCTTCCTCTGTTAGGGGCAGTACGAAACCAGAGTATAAAATAAAAACTGACCACACCAATCACATGTGACCAGATAAGAAGGCGTTTCCAGGATCGCCACCTATGTTGTTTTTTCATTTATCGATCTCAATTCGCTTTTTTCGCTTTTATTACCTATTATAACGGCTCTCCAGAACAAAATAAACATTCCAGCCAATGACCCTATGATAGAGCCGCGAGACCCTTAAATTTGTCTGGAGTCCTATGCCTCAAGTCATATTTAAGTTCTTATTGTAACCATCATACCGTAAAAGGAGTAGACACAATACATGCTAAAAATTTTACGCTTAGTAAGTCCTGGTTGTGACATTTTCTAAAAAGATGTACAATTCTGCTGAGAACGTTTCTAAGAGCAGCTCGCTTAGCAAAAACTGCCGAGAGCTAACTACGACAAGAGGCGTTCCGCTCAATTCATTTCTTTCTTTTGGAGACGCCAAATCGCTATATTCAGGGTAAATAGAACGAAAAATAGGCCACAACAAAGAGTGCAAACGGTGTTTGTCGCGCTTTTATTTGCTGTGCTTGCTTTTATCGGCTCCACAGCACTCTTTCAGCCTCTAGTCGCCTATGCACACGCATTTGTTATCGGCTCAGATCCGGTGGATGGCTCAACAGTCAGTACTCCGCCAGCCATAATCCAGATCTTCTTTAATGCACCCATCAGTTCAGCCAGTACGGCGCATGTCTATGTGATTCAGAATAACCAGCAGGTTGAACTCGGTATTCATACAATTACTGTAGAAAAGGGGCGGCAACTGGCAATCGCCCTGAAAAATCCGCGAAGCCTGCCGCAAGGCAGCTATGAAATTATCTGGACCGCAGTCGCAAACGATGATGGGCATACGACCTATGGCATCATCGGCTTCAATACAGGACAGTCTAGCCTGGGACTGAGCGGCACAGCTCTGCTGGGACCTACAACTAGCAATCAGCTTGATAAAGTACGCAATCTCGACTTTTTTGCCATCCTTACTATCGTCTGGGACTGGTTTGCCTTGCTGGCCCTTACTTTCTGGATTGGTATCTTGATTAGCAAACACCTGATCCTGGCAAATGTGGCACGCCTGGAAACAGTTACGGTGAAGATTGAAAAGTCGCTCCAATCGTTGCAATGGCTCTGTCTCAGCGTGCTCTTCTTTAGCGAAGCCGTTCTGCTCTTCTTGCGCATTAACAGCTTTAGCCGTAGCCAGGGAGAGAGTACAATCACCTTACGAGCAAGCATACAGATCTTGTTTGAGACCAACTATGGCTATCTCTGGCTGGCGCGGCTGCTACTTCTGCTCATCTCCTGCATACTCCTTTATCGCATCACGACCAGGAAAGGCATCGTCGTTCTTCCAGAAAAAACGCCACGCCCAGAACATCGTACGGGACCGTTACGCAACAAGGAGATGCCGGAGATCCATACTACTGGCACTACGAATCTGACAAAAGAGCGGGTCGAGGTCAAACGGGTCACAAAAGCACCGACACCGGTCCAACGCCATCCCTATCTCTCGCTCCTGCTCGCTGGCCTCGTTCTGCTCACTTATACCCTGAGCAGTGAAATTGTGCAACTGCAACCGACACCAATCAGCGCCGCAGTTTTTGAATGGTTACGCCTGGCATCTCAGGGGGCCTGGTTTGGTGGACTCGCCTACCTGGCTTTTCTGCTCTTACCAGTCCTGCCCAGCATCGAGCGAGATCCACATGCAGAAACGCTGAATGTACTAATTCAACGCTTCACACCTCTGCTGGCAATCAGCATGGGTATCTCGCTACTCATCGCTCTCTACCAGGGAGAAGCGACGATTAGCGCACCACAACAACTTCTCTATGATCCTTACGGACGCGTACTCCTGGTGCAAGCGCTATTACTGCTCGGCGTCTTTGGCTTGAGCGCCTATGTCCTTTTCTGGTTGCGTATAAAACTGACCCGCCAGGCAATGCTTCTCCCAGTCGTCAATGCAGATCTTCCTGCACGACGAACAAGGCAGACAGCATTGGGACAAACAGAAGTGCGACTCAAAAAAGTCGTCAAAATCTGTGCCTTACCAGGAGCAGCAATTCTGCTCTGTACGGCGTTCATGGCATTTTATGCGCCACCCATCAAATTTCCTGATATCACCTACAGCAATCCTCCCCAAAGTTCGACAAGTCCAGGCGAGATACAAAGCAAGCAGATAGGCGGGCTGACCGTTAGCCTCCAGGTACTCCCAGCCAGATCTGGATCAGATAACACCGTCCTCGTCACTCTGACCGACCCGCAGGGAAAACAGGTAAACGACGCCAGCGTTCAACTCATCACGAATATGCAAATTATGGATATGGGAATCGCCACCCAGACCATCGGGCCCGGACAAAGTATCTATGCAGCGAGCTTTACAAAAAGCGAAGCCTTTGATATGGCTGGGCCATGGATTATTACTATCAAGATTTCAACGCCCACAACAGAATATGCTTCAAACTAGCTTTACCGTGAACGTGGAGTAAACACCCACCGAAACGATTATCCCTGACTATCCTCATCTGTAGATGGTCAGGATACTGGTTGAAGGACAACGGGAAACTCATTAGGCTTTATTCAAAAGTCTTCGGTATAGTTTTAAGAGAGGCTATATGCTCCTGGGCACGCTGACAATAGCCCTCTGCACTGGTCAGCAGGTGGGCAAGTTCCGCCTCAGTCAGAGGGCGGGTAACTTTGGCAGGAATACCAAGAGCGAGAGAATGAGCGGGAATCTGCTTCTGCTCACCAACCAGGGCACAGGCACCAAGTATTGTGTGAGAACCGATCTGGGCATGTGAGAGCACTACCGCATTCATCGCTACCAGCACATAGTCCCCAAGAGTTGCTCCATGCACAACAGCATTATGTCCAATGGTACAACCGTCACCAATAGTCAGAGGGGCATCCGCATCCACATGCAGCGTACAATTATCTTGAATGTTGGTATTGCGACCAATGACAATAGGAGCACTATCGCCCCGTAGCACAGCATTGTACCAGATACTAGCCCCTTCAGAGATCGTCACATCGCCGATTATCATCGCGCCGGGAGCAATAAAGACGTCCTTTGCAATCCGGGGCCAGACACCATTGTATGGGAAAACAGGCATAATTGTGCTCCTTTTTCTGTAAGAGACTTAGCTTTGCGGCCACGTATCATAAATAATCTTCCCGATATGTGACAGCATATATCTAGTCAGAGACTCATCTGTCTGCTCAGCAGTCATTACTACGAGTATCAGCGCAGTCCCAGCAGATTGCGTTGGATAGAGAATGCCAACGTCATGCAGAACTCCAGGCAAGCCACCGGTTTTATGCGCAAAGGGCACTGCTTCGCTCCAGTAAGCAGGAAGAAGCGTACGATCATTCTGATGCAACAACATCGCCAGGATCTGCTCCCGCTCTGGTAACAGTTCTGTACAAAAATAAGAGAAAAGCAAGGCCATATCCCCTGCCGTCGTCCAGTTCTCCCGTCCAGCTTTACGCGCAGCGTCATCGATAAAATGGCGCTCCAGACGCGTCGAGGACAGGCCAAGTTGCTGCATCGTAGTATTGACTGCCTCCATACCGACCAGATCCAGCAGCACATTAGAGGCAGTATTATCGCTGATCGCAATCATCATATGCGCAAGATCGTGCAACGTTGGTCTGAAGGTAGCAGAGAGATCAGCCAGTACACCATCACTAGAGACACGCGCCTGTTCAGGCACAACACAAGGCATGTCCCATGAGAGCATCCCTAGAGAAACCTGGCGGGCAACCTCGACCAGAATCGGCAGCTTTGCCAGGCTGGCCGCCGGAAAAAGCAGATCGCCATTGATGGAGACCAGTTCTTTCGGGGCAACATTATCCAGAAGAAACACAATACAGGCCACGCGTCCACCCAGACCAGCTACTATCTGCTCAACAGCCTTCTGCATCAAAAGATCACCCGCTTAATAGCTCGAAGTTCGCCAGCCAGGCGCGTACTATAATGAGAGGCCGTAGCAGCAAAACTATTTATCGTTACACGCTTATAATCACGTCCCTCTGCATGCAGAAACTCCTGCCCATTCACAGCTATAGCAACATGACTAATATCCTGCTCACTCCCAAAAAAGAGCAGATCCCCCGCCTGTATAGCTTCCCGTTCAATCGTGTGCGGTAAGGCAGCAGATTGTTGATCGGCATCACGAGGAAGCAGATAACCAGCCATGCGATAGCAGACCTGCACTAAAGCGCTACAATCGATACCCTGCCAACTCGTTCCTCCCCAGAGATAAGGAACGCCGAGAAAACGTTGTGCATATGCAAGAACTTCATCAACAGAGGTTTGGGGATACGGTTCCTCCTGACGTTGAATCCTGGCTGCCGCACGCACAAGCCAGGCAGCCCGTTCATCAGGTAAAGCTACCTGTAAATAGGCGGGATGCGTGGTATCCAGCAGAGGCAAGACAGTAGACAGATAGGCAGTATCGAGTACTTCCTGGGCATCAAGATCTGTGTACAGGTGAGTGTGCGTCGCCTGAATCACTGCCGCCAGATCCAGAGGAGTAGCACAGGCCTCTCCGACTTTTGTAAATCCCTTCACCGCTGGCTCAGCCAGATTGGCTATATGCATCCAACCTTCATAATCGCTCAGCGTGACAAAAACCCAATCATCGCGAATCTCGCCACAAACAACAGGGGCATTGAGCAACGCCTGGGTGACCAATTCAGACGAGGCATCGGGATAGCGGCGTACATCTGCCACGCCCACAGAGACCGCACAGGTGGCAATCGTAGCATTCATCGAGTTGCATTCAATCCTTTTGAAATTATATCTTTTCCAGTCACAGCAACACGCTCTCATTAGACGCGAAAGATAGCGGCAAGTCTGAAGGGAGTTCCCCAGATACGCTTAGACACGCTTAAAAGAACGCTATCAACGCAGCGAATTGCTCACAACAAACATCAGATTAGCAGGTCGTTCAGCCAGACGGCGCATCAGGTAGGGATACCATTGAGAACCGTAAGGGACATAAACGCGCATCGCATAGTTTTGTTGTACCAATTGCCTTTGTAGATCGCGGCGTATCCCATAGAGCATCTGAAACTCGAAAGCCGAGCTCTTTATACCCTGGTCGCGCACAAAATGACGAGCATCGGTCAGAATATTCTCATCATGGCTAGCAATCGCTGGAAAGTTGCCGCGAGCTAGCAACATATGCATCAGTTCTACATAAGCACGATCCACATCCAACTTATTTTGATAAGCCACCGCAGCAGGTTCTTTATAGGCTCCCTTCACCAGACGCACCCGCACCCCCTTCTCGATCAATTGCCTAATATCATCTTTGCTGCGATAGAGATAGGATTGGATCACTGTACCAACCTGAGGAAACTGAGTATGCATCTTGAGAGCCAGTTCCACCGTCTGCTCAGTATACTCCGATCCCTCCATATCAATGCAGACAAAAATATGCTGCTGTTGCGCTATTTTTAGGATCTCCGCCAGATTTTGTTCACACAATTCACACGAGATATCAAGGCCAAGCGCCGTTAATTTGATGGAAATGTTTGCATCAACGCCAGTATCTTTTACCAGCTTCAGGGCCGCGATATATGCCAGGGTAGCAGAACGAGCCTCATTCGCTGAAGTGACATTTTCGCCTAAGTGGTCGAGTGCCACCTGGATACCACGCTGATTCAGAACCCTGGTAGCCTCTAAAGCATCAGTAAGTGTTTCACCTGCAACGAAGCGCCGTGAGACATTGCGCGTTAATTTATTCTGGATCACAAAGTCGCGTACTTGATTATTCTGGGCCAGATACAACAATGTATCCTTAAGAAATAAGGCCATATGCCACTCCTTTCGTCTGACAACTCTGTCTCCTCTGATACATGGCAGCATTGCCATAGACCAATAAAAAGGGGCGTAAACGATTGTAAACAATTGTTGTCATTCTTGAACATCGTTCCCGCTAACACAAAAGTAGTAATGCCTTTATGGTAGCACAGGGGATAAGTACCTGCAATTTTCTTTTCCGATTTTCTACAGGACGATTAGAATACTATCATTACAGGTTACTTGTTTTGTCCAGGCAAGAAATATGGTATCTTTATACTGTAGGGTTTCTTTCTTTTAAAGATTTTTGTGGTTTGTGGAAGGGGTATGGGAGATATATCTAAAGGTATATTTGGAGTTAGAAGAGAACGGATGAACATTTTTCCGGGAAGTGTCTTACTGCAAGGCTTCGGTCTGGGGGCAAGCCTGATTATTGCAATTGGCGCTCAAAATGCCTTTGTCTTACGCCAGGGCTTGAAGCGCAAATACGTTTTTCTGACAGCTAGCATCTGCACACTTTGCGACATTCTATTAATTGCTCTCGGTATTGCGGGCCTGGGAACGCTGATTTCGACCAATCCTGTGCTCACACAGATTGCAACCTGGGGAGGCGCGATCTTTCTGTTTTACTACGGCTTTCGCTCTTTTCGCTCGGCACTCAAAACAAACACACTGGAAGCAGAGTCTACCACTCTCCAACCACTACGAGTACGAGACACAATCGTAACCCTGCTTGCCATCAGCCTGCTTAATCCTCATGTCTATCTGGATACGGTTGTGTTGGTAGGCAGCATCGGCGCTCATTATCCGGCAAATCAGCGCCTCTTCTTTGCGCTTGGGGCAATGTCTGCTTCTTTTATCTGGTTCTTTGGCCTGGCCTATGGGGCTGCATGGCTAACTCCCCTGTTTCGCAAGCCTATTGCCTGGCGTATATTAGATGCGCTTGTTGGCTGCGTTATGTGGAGTATTGCCGGAACGCTTCTCTGGGCGGCACTGCATGCAATGACAGGGTGAGCAGCATGACATGAAGTAACATTCAGTGAACTCCTTCGCCAGAACAGCAAGACCCTATCAGAACAATCAACCGGACGGGTTGCCAATACGTCCCCAAAGGCCCAGACGAATTAGCTCAGTTCGCGCCTCAAAGCCAAAAAGATCGGGATTCATCTCACGACCATAGCGAATCACCAGACCACGCAACATCTCGATCTGCTCCGCCTTAGAGGCTAGATCACGCTCAAAGGGAATATGTTGAGCCAGGCGCTCAATTGCCTGACGATTATACCACTGTCCTTGAGATCTAAGCATAAAAAAGCGTCTTCCTGATCTATTGCACCTGACACGAGCAATCTAACAAAAGGGCGTGAAGCGCATTTTTTAAGTATATATGGGAGAAGTTGTTGTTGCTCACGAATACCTTAAGACATAATCCAGAATTATGGTAACATCTCCAAAGCCGGGATGCAAGAGAGCAAAGACCAACCTGACACACGTTTATATACACTGAAGAGTTTCAATAGGCTACTAGCCATTTTACCCTAGTGTATGCAGCAGTACTTGATTATACATAGGAAAGGGTGCTAGTGTAAGTAGCGAGACACTTCAGATACTCTCTACTAGTAGTTTGCAGAGAGCGAAAACGACAAAAGGCGGCGAAAGTGAAATGATCTGTTCATATTGTCATCAAGCAAGAAACGATACTCCGGCTCCCTGTCCCTATTGCGGAACGCCATCACCGCTGATAGAGCAGGCTCAAGCAGGAGGTTGGGGGCAAATGAACCAGGAAAGCTGGGCACAAAACGGACAGGCAATGCCTATGGGACAGGTCTCATTTGACGCCTCACCATCTCCCTATACTGCCCAAAATTGGGCTACCCCAGAGATGGCTCAACAGCAACAGAACTGGAATATGTCGCCAAGCAATCAGCAACAGGGCTGGAATATGTCACCTCAAATTGAGCAAGCATCTCCAGGAATGCCACCACAGAATCAACAGAGCTGGAGTCCTGCTCAACCTGCTTCCCAGGATTGGGGGATACCTCAACAAGAGCAGCAGTCATGGACCTGGAATGTCACGCCGGAAAATCAGCCGCAGCAGGGCTGGAATATGCCCCAGCAGTCGCAACAAGGCTGGAATACAGGACAACCTGTCCAACCAACCCAATTCTCACCAACGGCACAGGCAGAAGGACAGAAAGGATTAGTTCCCTATCAAGGTGGTATGGAGCTTCAAGCTGCCAGTTCACGCACCAGTATGCTCCAAATCCTGCCAGCCGACGTGGCAGAAAGAATGCTTCCTTCTCTTCCTCAAGAAGACATGGCAGTCTATGTGCCACCAATGTATACGAAGCCTCGCGCAATTATTCCACGCTATCGTGCCATCAGTGGACTCCTGAGCATCATTATTGTAGGACTCATGCTTTGTAGTGGAGCAGGATATGTCGCCAAAGCCAATGGCACCCTTGACACATTGACAAGAATTGTTACGGGAGAAAGCCATCCAGCTCCCCTGCAAAAGGCTGCCGCCGATGAGCTTCCAGAGCCTAAGACCTTGATAGATAGAGGACCAGCCTACGGCATTATCTACTCAGCAACTACAACCTCGCGCGTCGATGCGACAACGGGGCTCCCCATTCAGGAAGAGCATATATTTACTGCCAACGAAAAGATTCATCTCACTTACGCTGTTCAATCAGCCAAACCAGGAACAGTAGGGATTCAATGGTTCAGTAACGGCAATCCTCTCATGGACCCGATCACACCAGCGTTCGATCCAAAGGATGGGCAGAACAAGCATGCAGATGCAACCATCGTCTATCAGCTACCAGCCGAGGGTTGGGTAGAACTTAAATGGAATAACCAGCTAGCAATGAGACTCTACTTTGTAGTCAGGGCCGCGTAATAGGGGGAGTGGGCAAAAGAAAAAGGGCGACCTGGTGACAGCCGCCCTAAACCTTGATATTGCTTAGCGTTTACACTGTGTCTCGACAGAGACATCTCCATAGACTTTCACCTGACAAGCAAGGCGCATATTCGGATTTTCTTAAGATCGCCACGCAACCAGAACTTTTCCATGAAGGTCAACGTATTGGTATTGCTTGAGGGAGAAACAGCAACGCGATCAGTGCCACACAGGCCATTGCCATGACAATTCGCGATCTTCGTAATGCCGCAATAGACTGGAACATCGTTTTCCAGCGCGGGATAGCGTACGGCATCGCCCTCTGGGACATCCACACGTACATTTTCACGGACATACAAAATGCTCGGCACGAGTCTATCCTCCAGTGTCAGTATTCGCAGCTTCTAGAGAAGCAATCAAGTCGTTCATTCAAGTCAGAGTGTAGCACAGAAGGGTGTGAGCGTCAACAAAAATTGCCGCAGCTCACGAGACCGTCAGGGTTACCGGAAATGTCTGCGCAGGCGTAACCGTGCTAATATCGGTATTGAAAAGCTGCAAAGTCGCCGTATAAGTATTGGCAACAAGCGTGGTACTGGTACAAGAAACAGTCACCTGTACCGTTGCCCCGGCGGCCAGAGTGCCATTCGTCATGCTTAAAGTAAGCCAGGGTTGCGCCTGCGTTGGCGGTTGAGCAAGACTCCAATGAACATCCGTTGTACCAGTGTTACTAATCGTTAACGTTTGTGTTCCCGGCTGAGTACTGGCTGACTGGGTAAAAGAGAGATTGTCGGGAGCAACAGTCGCCTGGAGCGGCTGAGTAACCACCTGTACATCCACACTTACCTTCTGATCCGCAAGCAACACATTCGTATCGCTACTGACAATACTGATGCTATTAGAAAGCGTACCAATAGGAGCATTGACAATATCGGCATTCACCACCAGAGAGATTTGTTGGCCAGGGGCGATTTTGCCATTGAGAGGTGCCACCGTAAGAAATGCAGGTGCCCCAGGATTCAAAGCCACCATCCAATTCAACGCCGCATTACTCGTATTGGTCATAGAGAGAGATTGAGAAACAGGATTGACGCCCTTACTTGCAATGAAATGCAGCGCTCCCGTCTGCATCTGAATAGGCGGGGCCGTTACCGTACACGAAACAGTAAGCTGACGCACCTGGCTCTGATTAGTAGAATTTATAAAGCTCAACGTTCCCTGGTAAGCCCCTGGCGACAAAGGAGAAAGTACTTTCACCGTCAAGGTTACCTGTCCGGCGGGAAGCAAGGTCCCGCTCGCAGGAGAGACACTCAACCACTTGCCACCGTTTGAAGTTGTGGCACTTGTACTCCAATCAAGTGATTGACCGCCGCTATTCTGTAACGTCACCGTCTGGGAAGTCTGCGGCTGGCTGGTCAGCATACTCATATTAAGCGCTGGTGGAGAGAGTACAAGGTTCCCTGGAGCCTGAACGGTAAGACTTACATTCACCTGGGCATTTGCGCCACCAGCAAAACTGATGGTACCTTGATAAGATCCTGGAGCAAGTTGTAAAGCCGCGACAGAGACAGAGACAGAAAGCGTCTCACTGGTAGCAGGATCAAGATGGCCTTGAGCAGGAGAGAGCAAAAGCCAGGCAGAACCATCACCCGTTGTCACTGAACTCGTCCAATTCAGCGGCTGACCACCACTATTTTGAATAACGAGACTTTGAGCGTCAGGATCTTGCGTCGTGCTGGCGGCAAAAGCAAGCGTCGTCTGTGTAAGCGTCAAAGCCGCAGGCGCGGGGCTCACCCCCATCGTCACGAGAACATTCAGCGGTTGCGCATCACTCCCCTGCTGCTGTAAAACGAGATGCGCACTATACGACTGAGGAGCAAGACTGCCACGATTCACATTCACCTGAATACTGGCCCGACCAGAGAAAGACCCGCTTTGAGGCGAAACACTCAACCAGGATTGGTCGCTACTGGCCTGCCAATTGACCGTGCCACCACCAGTATTGAGCAGGGTAAGAGGCAGACTAGAAGCAGTTCCAGCAGCCTTTGCGCCAAAAGTGAGAGACGTAGTAGAAACCTGCAATGCCGGCGGGGCAACAGAAGGCGGCTCAACAGTGATACCAGTCGATATACTGATACCATGAGCCGGGTCATATACATAGAGAGCATGGCGGCTGACGCTCCAGCTAGCCGGCACAAGAAGCTGAAGGGAGAACGCACCACGTTCATTGGTATGAGCAGTAAGCGCCTTACCAGACCCATCGTAAAGAGTCTGGTTGGCATCCAGAGAAAAGCGCAGTGAACTGGCGGCTTGAAGGCCGTTTCCTGAGAGAGTAAAAGTATCGCCCCGCCGTACCACATTTGGTGTGGCGGCAAAGAATGCTGTTGCAATAGATGGATGATTGCCAATAAGGACAAAAGCCAGCACGCTACTTGCCAGCAGAAAGAGTAGACACGTTACCGTAAGCAAGACCGAAGAGAAGCGAGGAGCACCAGCACCTGGCCGTGAGAGGTGTTCACGCAGACGCAAGGGAATACGCTTCAAAGGCTGAGCCATTGCTTTTGCTTGACGATCAATAAGCAAAGTTGGTTGATACAATTCAGGATCGGTATCCGGCTCAAAAGCGGGCAACACAATATGTTCTGGCTCTTGTTCAGGTCGATGCAGGAGGGCCGCATCAGGACGAGCGGGGCGCTGAACCACCATTTGACTGGATTGATACGGTTGATCCTCTGGATGCAGGCCAGAATAATGACCAGCCAGATGGGGAGAAGCATGAGGAATAGAAGGCTTTGATAAATCCCTGGTCAATGAACGTACTTTTTTAAGAGCAAAGGTATGACCACAGCGACTACACACCCTGGCATCCCCACGCACCAATTTATGACAGTTCGCACAACGTTTTGTTTCCATACAAATTTATTAGAGGCAAACACCTATGAAAAAAAGGGCTGCCTCTCCTCCTTGCACACCATTTACCCTGAAAGCGTATCTAAGATCAACGTCAATTTGCGCTGATCGTAAGCTTATTTGAGACACTCTCTGAGAGACGATCTATAGATACTCTATTGCCAATAATGATCGCACTCTTACTTATTAAGACGTGGCGGGACGAATCTTTTCAAACCCACCTCTATAATTACATTTTAGCTGTGTCTGAGGATGCATACAGGGAGTTATGCCTGGTTAAAAAACACAAAGAGCTTTTTTCTCAAGGTACACCCAGGGAAAAATACTATACCACAGTATATCATAAAATATGTATGCAATGATTGTATGGCAAAAAGCAAAAAATAGAATGAAGGAAGTTGACCTCAACTAGCTTCTCAACCGGGGAGAGCATTAATTGAAAAACCGGTCACAGTGGCGGAGACCGTTAATTGTACACTGACAGAGTAGTGATTATTGTTCGCATCAGTGCCACCTACCAGGACTTTATAAGAACCGGTAGGCACACCAGAGATTGTATAATTTCCAGTTGAAGTAGTCGTTGCCATACCGACGGTATTCCCACTACTATCCTGTAACTGTACTGTAGCAGCGGCCAGGGGAGAACTTGAGCTACAAGTTTTATCCACACAAGCATTGACAATACCACTCACACTTAGTGTAGGTTGGCTACTTACAGTCAAAGTGACAGGTATCGATAAAGGACTATTAAGCACATTCGCCTGACCACTACCGGAAGCAGTCACGGTAATAGTCCCTTTATAAGTGCCAGGCGTAAGAGTACCAGTCGCAATGTTGACGCCAAAGCTTCCGCCAGCACCGGTATCTGATCCAGAAGAGCTAGAGACGGCAAGCCAGGCATTGCTTCCAGAGTCAGTCGTCGTAGTCCATGAGACTGGCCAGGCACAACTGCCAGCATCACTTAGAGAGACCTGTTTGCTTGCAGTCGCACCAGCAACCAGAGCAAAGACCAGAGCATTGGAGTTTGCTTGCAGCGAGCAGGGCTGGGCTACCGAGAGGGCTACCGAGAAGGTCTGGGCAGTACCCACCTGTACCCCGGAGCCATCAGTAACAACCAGCGAAACCTGCGAGGAATATGAGCCAGCGGCCAGACCGTTCACAGTAGGCGCAACTACCAGCGTAGCAGGCTGACCGCTAAGCGTAAATGCTCCTGAGTTTGGCGTCAGCTTCAACCAGGGCGAGGGTGTACTCGTCGTCGTATGCCAACTCAGAGGCCAGAGGCAGTTACCAGAAGCCGCTAAGACCAAAGATTGTGAACTAGGATCAGCGCCACCCTGCACAGCACTAAAGGCAAGAGAGCTAGACGAAGGTTGCGTAATCTTACAGGGCGGCAGAACCGTCAAAGTCACTGCAACCGTCTGAGGGCTACCACCCGCAGTATTGCCCGCAGCATCACTACCACTCAAAACAATCTGTCCCACATACTTGCCAGGAGTAAGATTCTTGGTAATCGCATTCACCGTTAAAGCTCCCGTTTGGCCGGGCGTGATTGTACCACCAGAAGGATAGACTCCCAGCCAGGAAGATGTCAGAAGATTAATGGTAGTACGCCACTGAAGAGCACTCTGACCAGTATTAGCAATGGTTACCTGTTGACCGCTTGGATTCGTGGCACCCTGAGTTGTCGTCAGATTCAAGCTAAGCGTACTCACCCCCATAATCGGTGCAGTGGGCGGTGGAGGGGCCTGCACAGTGAGCATCACAGTAATCGTCTGTGTGCTCTGACCAGCCATAACCGAGATGGTAGCCAAATATACACCAGCACTGAGATTACCTATATTGACGTTCACTAGAGGGAGTGTTGCACTGTTATTGGCACTCATTCGTCCTGCCGTAGGAGTCACCGTAAGCCAGCTTGCAGACGAAGTAGCAGTCCACGGGAGAGAATTAGCACAACTTGTAGTAGGCATAAGATTAAACGATTGGCCTGTTGGATTACTTGAGCCGGCTATCGCAGTAAATGAGAGAGAGCCAGTACTCAGCGTCAAGCCACACTGAGGCAGAACCGTCAACGATATACTCACACTTTGTGGCGCATTCACAGCCCCTTTATCGGCGGAAAACACCAATGTATTGATATACGTGCCAGGCAAGAGGCTTCCACTATGAATAAGCACATTGAGCGTCTCCGTATCACGAGGGCGAATCGTGCCAGAGGATTGCGCTGTTGTAACCCAGCTTGTACTGGCATCACCGAGGCCGAGGAAAACATCTGGCTGAAGAGAACTTGCCAGGCTGGCGGCTGCAAAAAGCGGCGATGAAGTCTGCAAGAGCGGCTGCGCTGAACCTGCAAGAGGTGGAAATGCTGAACTGAGAAAATTATTCTGCCCGCCGTCAATAAGGGCTGTATCGGATGAGAGACTCCAGTTCAATGGCTGAGATCCAGGGTTGCTAATTACTAAAGATTGAACAGCAGGGTCAGCACCACCATCAACGGCACTAAACGAGAGGCCGGCGGGAGATACAGCCAGCACAGGTCCAACCCCACTGGGCAAAGGACGCACAGTCATTGAAACCTGAACTTTTTGTGGAGCACCAACACTGTTAGAAAAAAGTAATGATTCCATTATAGTCACCAGGCTTCATATTGCTGCGCGTGCAACCGATAGTGATTGTTTGAGCATCACTAAAGGTGCCTTGATTAGGAGTAATTGACAGCCAGGAAGCATCACTATTCGCGGACCAGGTGATAGAGCCACCACCGCCATTATTTAAGACAAAACGCTGAATAGTAGTACCACCAACGACTTCAGCCCCAAAGTTAATCTCCATCGTATTTAGCACCAGGCTAGCAGGACGCGTGGGACCCGCTGCCACCTGCAAAGAAGCATCTGCGGTATACCGTGTCTGACTATCTTCGGCCACAATTGTATGAAAGCCAGGTTCCCAACTTCCATCAATAACCGTTTCTATATCCATCGAGCCAGAAGCATCAACAGCAAAGCGATCACCTCCGCGCGTCGTGCGCAAAGGGACAGCAACATCACGTGTCAGCGCAACCAATGTTGAGTGAGCAAAATGACGCAGATGCAATGTCACATGACCACCATAATTCGTCACATTGGGACTTAACGTCAAAGTAGGAGCTCCTGGCGGAGAGATATGCACAGTCTGCTGCTGAGTATGAATAAAAGTAAAAGAAATAAGGACGCTATCAATAGTGAGGGCCAGTACCGCCAGAATAGCCAGACAGAAAAAAGCCATGCGCATACGAGATTTCTGCAGCGGTAAACGCGTCAAGGCCGCAGTAGCGAATCCTTCTTTGCGAGCCCGGCGAATATCAGCTTTTTCGAGAGGGGCCACGTCCGCAATTCTGGGCATACGGCGATCAAGTAAGGGATCGGGCTCATCAATCCAACGATCATGCTCTTGTGGCTCCTCGGCCTCGTGTAACCAGGGCCACAAATCAGGTAAGCTGGTATTTGAGGGAGTATTGTCAGAATTGACTTCAGGCATTGGCTCTGTACTGGAACCACCCACGGGGCGAGAGAGGGGAGTACTATGGCGATGGATTTGAGAAGAGATATCGTGTAAAGGTCTGAGACGCGAAGGTCGCGGCAAACGATGATCGCCTGGTTCAAACTCGGCAATGCGTCGAGCAGCATCACTCAACAAAAATACAGCTTGCTCTTGATTAGTGGGAATCGATATATTATGGACAGGTGGAGTTTGAGGGTCAGAAGCATATTTCATCTGATCCGAAGATTTTTCCTTCTCCTCCAGAACAGCAGAAAAAGCCGCCAGAGGAGAGGTATCTTCCTTTGAGATATCTGTTGGTACCTGCTCATCCTGGTGCAATTGACTTCGTAGCAGCAACCGACAGTGATCGCAAAATACAGAAGCCGCGCTACACGGCTGATTACAGCGCAAACACCGATCCATATTTATACTCTCTCATACAGTAATGCCTAAAACGTAGTATCTCTCTATCTCATCCACCTCCATCAGAACAGAAAATCAATCTCTGTTAGCTCTATATCACTTACCAGAGAAGACCGCCTACTCTCTACTGATAGAACGTGGCAATAGTAAAGTTTGTCACTTGACACAAATAAATCTACTACAATGAAACAAATTACCTATTTCCTCTAAATTGCGTTAAATTACGTCTACCTTCTCTTCTAGAAAGGTCGATCCACTCAGGAAAAAGCAAAGCGATCCTGTTTTAGTATAGTTTATAGAATTTATCTATTCCCCTGATATCCCCTACAGGATCGCTCTTTTCGTTTCTATTTCTGTATCTGTTAGAAATTAACGCAAGGTAGCCCCAAATTTCTCGGATAACACATGGATAATTTCTTCCTGGAGAGTATTCGCCTCTGCATCATTCAGCGTACGATTTGGCGATTGATAGACCAGAGAATAGGTTAAATTCTTCTTGCCTGCTGGAATCGGATCTCCAGTATAGACATCAAAGAGAGTAACAGACCGTAACAAATCACTTCCATGATGAACAATTGTATCCTGAATCTCTTGAGCAGGGACCTGTTGATCGACCACAATAGCCAGATCACGGGCCAGTTCCTGGTGTCGCGAAATCGGTAGATACGTTATCCGCTCTGGAACAGCCTTATAGAGTGTCTCTAGATCCAGTTCACACAGATATGCTCGATACGGCAGATCATAGCGCTGCTGCACCAGAGGATGTACCTCGCCCAGAATGCCCACAGAGCTAAAGACTTCCAGGCCATCCGCTGTCGTATATGGCAATTCGAGCAATGCACAACGTCCTGGATGGAATGCCGGATGCTGCGTTGGCGTGAAGCGATAACGGGCAATCTTTAAGCCATCTAGCAATGCCTCTCCTATCCCCTTAAGATCATAGAAATCCGCAGGCCGGGCTAGCTCAGCTATCCAGGAGATCTCAGCGGGGCCACAGAGGGCAATGCTAACAGTACGCCGCTCATCTGGCAATTCATGCTGGTTCTGTGCAGGCAGATAGCGACGACCTATCTCGAAGAAGCGAATACCTGCTCTGTTCCGCTTACTATTCTCGGCGACTGTCTCCAGCAAACTACTTAATAAGGTCAGGCGCAGACACTCCAGATCACTGCTTAATGGGTTTGCCAGAGTAACAGCAGGTAGACTCTGAAGATCAAAGGTAGCAGTAGCTGAAGAAGTCGTAGCAACGTTCGAGCTTGAACGTGCGACACCAACAGGAGCCTGCAACAACGCCTGCACAGAGGTATTATCAGCATACGCAAGCAGATTGACCATCCGAGCCCGACTTGTGAGAGAGTAGGTAACAATTTCATTAAGTCCCGCACCGATTAGTAATGCTCGGACAGCCTGCTCACGATCAAACCAGCGATCTTGTGTTGGCTCAGGTAAAGGACCAGTGGGAATAGTACTGGGGATTTTATCATAGCCAAGCAAACGTACGACCTCTTCGACCAGATCGGCCCCCTCTTCAATATCAGGACGATAGGTAGGTATCGTAACCAGCATCCGCTTCCCCTGCTCATCATGTGCATCGAGCGCAACCTGAAAACCTAACGAGGTAAGAGCGGTCTCGACTTCCTGGGGCGTCACCTTTACCGAAGTCAGCCACTCCACCTGATTAGGAGAGAACGCCAGAACACGAGGAGCAACCGGGTGCGGATAGTTATCAACAATACCTGGATGCACACTCCCTCCAGCCAGTTCTGCCAGCAATTGACAGGCGCGATTGGTACCAAGCAGAGTAAGTTCCGGGTCCAGACCCTTCTCAAAGCGGCTGGAAGCATCGGTACGTAATCCCAGAGATACAGAGGCACGGCGCACATTCGCGCCCTTAAAATTTGCCGACTCTAATAGAACCGTAGTAGTCTTATCGCTCACCTCGCTGGCAGCACCGCCCATCACACCAGCAATAGCAGTTGGCCCGGTTGGATCAGTAATCAGCAACATATCAGAATTGAGCGTACGCTTCACATCATCCAGTGTCTTCATCTCTTCACCGGCGCGTGCGCGGCGGACAATGATATGATGATCCGGCACCAGATCATAATCGAAGCCATGCAGAGGTTGACCAGTCTCAAGCATGACATAGTTTGTAATATCAACAACATTACTAATCGGGCGCATTCCAGCGGCCAGCAGACGCCTCCCCATCCAACTGGGTGAAGGGCCGACCTTTATACCACTAATCACGCGGCCAGTATAGCGCAGACAGAGATCGGGCGCTTCGTTATCAACGCGAACGAGCTCTTGAGCCGGTACGCCCTGCTCTGGGAAATGGGGTTGAGGGAGACGCAGAGGTTTACCAGTAAGTGCAGCAACCTCGCGTGCGATACCAATCACCGAAGAAAGATCGCCACGATGGGCCTTGATAGCAAAATCCAGCACAACATCACCAAGCAGCGTCACCAGTGGCTGACCAATCTCCGTATTGGGATCAAGAATATAGATTCCAGAATGGTCCATACCGAGGGCAAGTTCGCGAGGAGAGCAGAGCATACCTTGCGAGATATACCCCATCTTGGGTGCCTCACTAATGGTAATATCTCCCACCTTTGCGCCAACCAGAGCCAGAGGAACCTTATCTCCCTGCTGAATATTGGGTGCGCCACAGACAACGCCCAATTCTCCCTTTCCAGTAACTACCCGTGTATAATTCAGATGGTCAGAACCTTCAATCTTCTCCAAATGAATAATCTGGGCGGTAATAATCTTATCGCCCCAATCTTTACCGATATAATCAATCGCATCCACCTCCAGACCGGCCATCGTCAGCGTATGGGCCAGTTCTTCAGGCGACATTTCGATATCAACATAATCTTTGAGCCAACTTAATGGTACGCGCATCAGCGATCTCCTCCTGTGGTAGTAAACAGTAGCGTATCCGGAACAAAAGGTAGGGCTAAAATTGGCGCAGGAAACGCAGATCATTCCCCGTAAACAGGCGAATTTCGCCAATACCATATTTCAGCATAGCGATACGTTCCACGCCCATACCAAAGGCAAAACCGCGATACTTTTCGGGATCGTATCCAACCTCGCGTAACAACTTTGGATGAACCATGCCTGAACCAAGAATTTCCAGCCATCCACTATATTTACAGACACGGCAACCCTTGCCATCACATAAAGGGCAATCGATATCAACCTCGGCGCTCGGCTCTGTGAAAGGGAAATAGCTTCCACGAAAGCGAACTTTCCGCCCCTCACCAAACATCTCCTGAGCAAAACGCTCCAGGCAACCTTTGAGATCTGCCATCGTACAATATTCATCGACAAGCAAGCCTTCGATCTGATGAAACATCGCCTCATGGCTCGCATCGATAGCTTCGTTGCGGTAAACCTTGCCAGGAACAACAACACGGACAGGCGGTTGTGTCTGCTTCATCACGCGTACCTGCATCGGCGACGTATGGGTACGGAGCAAAATTTGACCAGGATTAATCCAGAAAGTATCCTGCATATCGCGAGCAGGATGATCAGCGGGCACATTTAAAGCCTGAAAATTATAGTAATCAGTTTCAACTTCCAGCCCTTGAACCACATTAAAGCCCATCTTCACAAAAATCTGTGTTACGTCACTAATAACCCGCGAGATAGGATGCATATGACCTTCAGGAAGAGTGCGACCAGGCAAAGTAATATCAATACGCTCACGCTCAAGGGCCTGAGTCAACTCGTGTTGTTTCAAAGCTTCACGCCTGGCACTCAACTGCTTTTCCAGCTCAGTTTTAACCGCATTTATCTTCTGACCCACCACCGGGCGCTCTTCCTTCGAGAGTTTGGGCATGATCGAAGAAAAATTTTTTAATTCTCCACGATTGCGGCCAAGATAACGAGTATCCCACTCGTCCAGCGCAGACAAAACCGTAATCGGCTCTAGTTCAACAAGGGCACGGGCGCGAAGGGCATCCAATTGTTCCAGCAAATCTTCAAGCTGTCCAATCATACTCTCTAAACCTCCAAAAAACGAAAAACCGACACATCGTCAACAGGGACGAAGTTGTCGGTTGTGCAAGCTCCGTGGTACCACCCGTATTGAATTACTGCTTCTAGCAAAGAGCGAACAAAAAGGCAAAGAAAGCGCAATTCCACTCGGTTTGTCCGGTAACGGAGACGATCCGGGGCTATCTACTTCTTTTTAGAGTATCTATGACAAAATGTTTTGCCGCCATAGTTTCAATAGCCAGCTCTGGGGTGAACTTCTGCATTCAGGCACGTAAAAGGGTTTGCAGTCAATGGCCCTTTCTCCCTGGACATCCCCGGAATGCGTACTTTCCCCATCATTGCTTTTTCTATGAGATCCGGGTATTTTTCTTGAAATTGAGAAAAATACTCCCTTTTCACCTGAAAGTGTAGCAGATTTAAGGCGAAAAGTCTAGCAAGTAAGCGTAGATAAAAAGAAAAACCCGCCTGTGTAGGCGGGTGGTGTGGCGGCGTCCTATTTTCCCGTGAGGCTGCCCTCAAAGTATCATCGGAGCTGGAAGGCTTAACTTCCGTGTTCGGGATGGGAACGGGTGTTTCCCTTCCGCTATTGCCACCACACCACCTGCATAAACAAACGGGTGATCTCTGGCTGTCAACGTGGCTAAAATATCTGTGCAGGCGGGTGGTGTGGCGGCGTCCTATTTTCCCGTGAGGCTGCCCTCAAAGTATCATCGGAGCTGGAAGGCTTAACTTCCGTGTTCGGGATGGGAACGGGTGTTTCCCTTCCGCTATTGCCACCACACCACCTGCATGTACAGAGACTTCGCTTATACTGACGCTTCCTGATGGAGACGAGGGGATTCGAACCCCTGACCTCCGCCGTGCAAAGGCGGCGCTCTACCAACTAAGCTACGTCCCCCTGAAACAGGGTGGGCCTTCCTGGACTTCGAACCAGGGACCTCAGTCTTATCAGGACTGCGCTCTAACCACCTGAGCTAAAAGCCCGTAAACGAGACAGCGGAGATAAAATCAAAGCACTTCCCCGGACAACTCAAGAGTGATAAGTTTCCAAGAAAAACCAGATTTCTGTCCATCGTAAGCTTGTGATATCGTATCTCTCACATTTTCAGTGAGAACC
>CAVZQK010000025.1:0-5338 GCA_963777355.1 uncultured Chloroflexia bacterium | reverse complement strand
ACATAAAGTCTTACAAATGCTTCAACATTAATTCTTATTTTTCACGTTTACCAATTGCCCCTGATTCAGTTCCCAGCACACGCCGCCAAAGCGCTGGATGAACCAGCGATCATGCGAAATGACCAGCACTGGACCGGGGAAATTAAGGATAGCTGCTTCAAAGGCTTCCAATACATCCAGGCTGATATAGTTAGTTGGCTCGTCTAGCAGCAACACGTTCGGTGCCTGGGCCATCAAGCAGGCAATCTCCAGCTTGCGCTGTTGACCCAGGCTAAGTTGCCTCACCGTTTTCTCCATATCCTCCAGACGGAAGAGACCATAGCCAATTAAACGGGCCACGAACTCACTCTCGTATCCTATCTGACCGTACCGGTAGGTTTCCAGCACGGTTTTCCCCTGATCCAGATCTTCAGGGTCTTGTGGCAAATAGCCAATGCGGACACCAGACGCAATCTGGATTTCACCGCTATCAGGCTGTTCCTGATCCACAATAAGCTTGAAGAGGGTCGATTTGCCCGCTCCATTCGGGCCGATCAGCATGATACGAGCATCTGGGGCCACCGTCAGTTCGACGCTGGCGAGCACCTGGCGCTCACCCCAGCTTTTCGAGACTCCCTGGATACGCAGTACCTCGCGTGTCTCAATGGCCTCACCCTGAAAGTGTGAACTGACACGCAGGATTTTAGGTGGCCTGGGAATGGGATCAGCCTCGATGCGTGCGAGCTGCACTTCAGCGGTCTTCATAGTACGCGACTGAGTATGTTGGACACTCTGTTCATAGTAGTATTTGTTGAATTTATCATTATCGCGAGGGACATGATAATTGCGCCTGGCATGAGCCGCAGCTTCTTTGATACGCTTGCGCAAATCGTGGATCTCTTCCTGCTGGCGCTCATATTCCTCCTCCCATTTGCGGCGCTCAGCCGCTTTCGCCTCAACATAGATGTCGTAATTACCTGTGTATGCTTGGAGCCGATGCTCATGCTCATCTATCTCGCAGATACGATTGACGGTGCGGTTCAAGAATTGCCGATCATGCGAGATCACTAGAAGACCACCGCGATATGCGGCCAGGTAGCTTTCCAGCCATTGCAGGCTGCCAACGTCCAGATGGTTGGTTGGTTCATCGAGCAAAAGCAGATCTGGTGAGCGCAAGAGCAGAGCAGCCAGCCCGACACGTGCTCGCTCACCGCCTGAGAGCGTGTGTACCTGGCGCTCACGTGGCAGGTAATCAATATGTAAGCCGGCCAGAATGGTATCAATACGATATTCCAGATCATACCCGCCTGCATCCTGGAATTGGGCCGAGGTATGCCCATACTCCTCTAAAAGCATCGCAAGCTGCGCCTCGCTGCTCTGGTGGCTCATCTCGGCTTCCAACTGCCGCATCTGCTCCTCTAGCTGACGCAGATGACCGACAGCTTCCAGGATCAAATCCTGGAGGCTGTGTCCATAAAAGTCCGGCGTGTTTTGTGGTAGATAGCCCACCTCGACTGAAGGTGCATATGTAAAGGTCCCCTCATCTGCTTCCTCCTGCCTTGTCAAAATGCGCAGCAGAGTTGACTTGCCTACGCCATTAGAACCAACCAGACCCACTCTATCGCCCTGGTTTATGACAAAACTGATCGACTGTAAGACGTTTATCGCACCATACGATTTTATCAACTCGCGTACCGTTAAAAGCATACGTACCTACCTTGCTATGATAATACCGTCTGCTGTGCATTCGATTATAGGAAAGAAGCAAGGCCATCTGGAAAAAGCTGGGAGAAGATGTACGTATGCTTCGTTTCATCCAGCAACAAGTGCTATACTTGCTGTTTGGAGCACACCATACGGCAGTAAAGAAAAAAGAGGAAAGCAACGGAGCGGAAGAATTTGTTTATACGCGTCTATAGAGCACGCTATTTGTTAAGAAGAAAGAGCAGGGCCACTTCACGTTGCACTGATTACTGCCTGAGTTGTGTGATTTTCAACGGACTCTCCTGATGTGGAAGAAAGAAAAGACTGCTTCTATAGCTAGTATAGAGAATATGGCAAACAAAGTCAATTATCTGCAAGTCATTAGAACGACGCTAATTGGCACTCTTCTAACGCGAAATCTTTTGAAGGATAGACCCATCTGGTGGGAGAGTGGTAGCCGATAGATGAGGGTGGTCAGGGTACTCTATTTCATCTCTTCTAAAATTGCGGCCTCTTGGTAGAGTGCTTCGGTTTTTGCGAGAACTTCCTGGAGTTGTGCGCTGGTAATGCCTGTGTTTCCTAAGATGGTATAGATTCTTTCCAGGAAGTTGGCGGGCTGTATAGAGAAGGAAGCAAGATCAGTTGCTAGTTTTTTCTCGCTGAGATAGTAGGTTTCGTTGAGGGCATAGAGGACCTGCACAAGACAGTGAATGCTTCGTGCCAGTGCTCCTGTGACCAGGTAGACCTCTCCACGTGTGGCGGCCTTTGTGGTGTTATCGAGAGTAAATCTGGCCCGCCAGAGAAAGTCTTTACAGATGGCTTGTTTGAGCTGAGGAGGGTAGTAGGCAACTTTGGTTTTGAGCTGTGCAATAAGGTTGTCAGGGTCGTAGAAGGGGTGGCAGATGGCGGTCTCAGTGCAATACATAAAGTTGTGGAAGCCATAGGCGGGTTGCTGCCAGTAGTCGGAGCGGATGATACCTTGATTGCAGTCATCGAGCGTAGAAGAGACGAAATCAATGTTGCGATAGAGGAAATCCACGCGCTGACCCTGGATAGTCAACCAGGCACCACCGTTGACCCAGGGTCCCCAACCTCCTAGATCCGTAACAGTTGGGTTGGAGGTGTCGTTGAGCGTGTTAGCGATAGCGCGGATCTGGGGTATATTGAGCGGCTGACGCTCTTGATAGTACAGACCAATATCTATATCAGAGTCTGGTCGTTGCGTCCCACTGGCGTATGAGCCCCCCAAGACAAGGGATTTCAAACCCTGGACAGGCTTGAGTGCTGCGATAATCTGTTGTAAAAGCGGGTCATGTTGCATACGTTTCCTCTACCTGGTAGTGATTTATTTAGGCGTCCGTATATCCGTTGCGCCAGCGTTCAATGGCGGCTTTAACAGTACTAATATATTGTGCCTCATCATTGTTGTCATTAGCTGGCGCGTAGACGGGAATGATCTGGTCTACTGTAGAGAGGTGCCATGCTCCTACGTACTTCTCGGCAATGAGCTTGTACCAATCTTGAAAGCCTGCTTCCCAGGTAGGATAAGAGCGATAACCCTGATATTGCGGCTGTCCGGAGCTGGCCCGGATATTTCCCAGGGCGTGGGTGACGGTGGCGACTCCTTTGGTACCGAAGTTACTTTCTTCCAGAAAAAAGGCCAGAGCATAGGCGGGGTTAATGCCGTATTGCACGCCATAGTCATACAATACTTGTCCTTTTCCGCTTGCAGGGGAGTTGTAGGATGCCAGAACGCTATTGATAAATGCTGCATCAAGTGTGGGTTTACCCACGATGGTATAGACTTTTAGAGGGGGCAGGGTTGGAACTGGCGGGGGAGAGGTGGGGACAGGGATAGGATCTGATTGAGAATGTGAGACGACGAGAGCGTAGAACGTGCCGCCGAGTGCGATCAGAGCACAAAGTGCCAATATACCGATAAGCGCGAGGCAGGTAAACAGTATTTTTGATGAGGAGCGGATTCTGGAAGGCGGCGGAGGATAGGGAGGAAAGGTCGAAATATGAGGAGGATAGGGTTGCGGGTAAGAAGGGTTTGACATTGCTACTCATTCATCTTTCTATACTTAATAAAATTGTTTTAGGAATTCGCCTGAGTATATATGCTGTTGTATATGTTACGGATCAGGTGGGAATGGGTTTTATTTTGCTGCTAGAAGTAGGATTATGTAGGATATTTCACCTTCCCTTAAAAATGTGTTCGGGAGAAGGCATTTCCTACCTGGTTTGCCCCAGAAAGTGGCTGGGAGAGAGTGGGGATATGGGAGAGAAGTCTTGTGCGTTTTCTCGGTATGCAAGAAAATGGTATGCTGAAAAAAGATCTCTTATGCCTTTACATAAAGACGTCATTATTGTGATGAAGAAGAAACCAGGAGTTTGGTATTATGAATAGAAAGTCTCTGCAAAAAGATCTTTTGTATCGTTGTCAACGTTTAAAAAACCAGCACGTATTGTGCTGGGTATCCTCTTTATGATCACATCTAGTTTTCATTTTACCACTTCAGAAGTCCAACTGCGGCTGATCCCGCCCTTTCTGCCCTGGCGACGAGCTGCGCTCTACATCACTGGTGTCCTTGAGTTCCTGGGTGGTCTGGGCCTTTTCATTCCGCGTTATCAACGTCTGGCGGGGCAGGGTTTAGCTCTCTTGATCGTTGCAATATTTCCTGCAATATCTATCACACCTTTAAGCGGAAAGAATTTCAGGGTGTGACGCGTTCGCCATTCTATCATATAGTCAGATGGCCAATGCAAGGCCTGCTTATCTGGTGGGCGCTCTGGGCTAGCGAGAAAGAAGAGTAAAAGAGCTTTGATGAATGAAGGTTTGTCCAAGCAGAAACAGGTTGAAGGCATTCTTATCAATCTTCATATAGCCTTAGGTCTGCAATTGAGTTGTTGGCGAGAGACAGATTTTCCTGCGGTCCGGCGTCTTTCTGTGCTTGAGGGATGGACGACGACTCAACGTAGGCCAGAAGAGAGTTTGTTGGCCTGGCAGCATTCATGGCCTACTCTGGTTGTCGTGAAAAAGAAGAGCATGATTGGTTTTGTGCGCGGTCTCACAGATGGAGAGGTGACGACTTATATTGCAGAGCTACTGGTTGATCCCGCTTATAGAGGGCAAGGGATTGGTCGTCTGTTGCTGGAGGCGTGTCATCTGCTTATCTCACACCCGCCTCGATCTGATTTCGACAGAGAAAGCCGGGGATTTTTATAAACACACAGGTTTTCGATTCTGTAGGGGAAGGTTTGCGTAAAAGTTACCGATAAGAGCGCAATATAACTGGTCACTCATCGATAACTTAATGGTTATTCCATGTTTCTTGCCATTTCTTCGGAAAGAATTTTTTTTGCTTTTTCAATGAGTTGATGCTCCAGTTTTTCAGTAGGGGGAAGAGGTTCTAATTGGAATTTGAGGTGATTTCCACAAATCACTGGTTACCAAAGAATAGTATTCTAATGGTTCCTCTAGAGACAAATTTAAATAGTTAATGCGATGTGCAAGTTATTTTCTCAGCTCGTTTTTTGTGTGAGTGTGATGCTCCCCACCAAAAGTGGAAAGCCTTTCGAGCTCATGTCTAAAGAAACTAGCACATCGTGTTAGTTACTGAAAAGTAGGGAGTTGATATGATAGTCAGCCCAA
>CAVZQK010000024.1:0-30694 GCA_963777355.1 uncultured Chloroflexia bacterium | reverse complement strand
CCACACACAATTCGCAGATCCTCTATCGGCACTCGCTCTGGAGACCCAGCCCATAAAAGACAGGAAGACAGAAGTGATGGCTTGAAGGACAGAATTATTCTGGTTAAAGGAAAAAAATCAGAGCAACAATATGAGACCATAGACCTATCAGTAACGTATAACATTATAGACTCCTATTGAGATAGGTAGCTGGTTATAAGCAGCGGCATCGCAAGATTTGCAGCACACTCCAGTTCCTCATTACCAGGGGGATTTATTTACTTCATTCAGGGAAAGCATTCAATGGTCCATAAAAGCAACTATTTCTACCACGAGAAATTGGCGCAGGAACTGTAGATTGAGGAGAGCAGAATGACCTATACGCACGATCCCTCTCACACGGAGCAAGGAAGTACGGAAGAGTTGTTTGCTCAACCAGGCGCGGTCAGGGAAGCTCAGCCTGGAGATCAGCATTGCACTGAACAGAAAAAAAACGCTTGCGTCTATGCTTTCCGCCTGTACAAACGCTTTTGTGAAACATTTAGATGCAGCATTTGCGCGAAATTTGGACATTGAACGAAGCGGAGAACGTATTAGAGCTTCAGGCCAGTTCAGGAATGTACACCCATTTAAACACTCCCCACGGCAGGGTGCCAGTGGGGGAAATTTAAAATTGGCTTGATCGCGGCTGAACGAGAGGCGCATCTAACCAATAACGTGCAAGATGATCCCCGTGTCTCCAACCAGGAATGGGCCACGCGTGAGGGCATGATCGCCTTTGCAGGCTATCCGTTATTAATAGGTGAGCGATTAATAGGGGTCATGGCAATGTTTGCCCGCCATCCATTTAATGAGCTTGCCCTGCAAACGATGATGACCATCGCCAACGGCATTGCACTGGGGATAGAACAGGTAGAGGCGCGAGAAATCATCAAAAGGAACCAGCAACGCCTCACAATGGCCCAGCGTGTAGGGCATATTGGCGCCTTTTAGTGGAACGTCCAGACAAATCAGATCTACTGGACCCCCGAATTAGAGGCGCTGTACGGTCTACCAGCAGGAAGTTTCGAGGGAAAATACGAAAATTGGCGGCAGCGTATCCATCCAGAAGATGTAGAGGCGGCAGAAACAAACTTAAAAAATGCAGTGTTCACTTGATTCCCAGCACAACGCAGAGTTCCGTGTAATCTGGCCTGACGGCTCACAGCACTGGATGCTGGGCAAAGGCGAGGTCACCCAATATGATGAACAGCAGCGTCCCCTGCGTATGCTTGGTGTGAATATAGATATTACCCAGCGAAAAGAAGACGAAGAGCGGCTAGCAACAATGATGCAGGATATGCAGAAATTGAACGCCACGCTAGAGGCGCAAGTAGAAGAACGTACAGAAGTATTACGACATCTCAATGCTGAACTCCAGCGCAGCAATCAAGAGCTTCAGGATTTTGCCTATGTCGCTTCGCATGACTTACAAGAGCCTTTGCGCAAATTCAGGCCTTTGGCAATCTGCTCGAAGAAGAGTATGGAGATGTGCTGGAAGATGGTAAAGCGTATCTGAGCAGAATGCGCAATGCAGCCAGCAGAATGCGCGTCTTAAATTGATGACCTGCTCACCTTCTCGCGTGTCACGACAAAAGCAGTACCATTCATCGCCATAGATCTTAATGAGGTAGTAGGTCAAGTCATAGATGATCTAAGTACCCAGGCTGCCAGAATTAGCCGGGGCGAATTGAAGCTGATCCACTCCCCATTATCGATGCCGATGGGCGGCAGATGTACCAGATGTTTCAAAATTTGTTGAGCAACGCCCTCAAATTTCATCAACCAGGAGTACCTTCAGTCGTCAGAGTAAGTGCTGAAATCCAGGACGATCCAGCGTCAGAAGCAACACCGCCAGAGAAAGTATGCGTCATAGCCGTACAGGACAACGGAATTGGCTTTGACGAGAAATATCTGGATCGAATTTTTACCGTATTTCAACGGCTGCATGGGAAAAGCGATTATGAGGGGACAGGAATAGGTCTGGCCGTGGTGCGGAAAATTGTGGAACGACATAGTGGTACAATCGCCGCGAAAAGTAGTCCTGGAGAGGGCGCAACATTCCTGATTAGCCTCCCAATGACCCAACAAAAAATGAAAGAGATAGAAGACTTATGATGAATGCACAACCTATTCTCATTCTCATGGCCGATGACGACGAAGATGATATAATGCTTACGCAAAAAGCCTTGAAAAAAGGGAAGCTGTTGAACAACCTTATAAGCGTCCGCGATGGAGAGGAACTACTTGATTATTTGCAGTCTAGGGGTGAGTACACTGATGCTAGCAAGGCACCGCGTTCCGGTATCATTCTGCTTGATTTAAACATGCCAAAAGAAATGGGCGGGAAGCGCTCAAAGAGATCAAGGCCGACCCGGACCTGAGAGAAATTACCATCGTCGTCTTTACCACCTCAAAAGCTGAAGAGGATATCTATCGCTCTTACAAACTGGGAGTCAACTCTTTTATTACCAAGCCAGTCACCTTTGACAGCTTGATAGAAGTCATGCAGACGCTGGGCAAATACTGGTTTGAAGTTGTCTCCCTGCCAGCCGAGACCAAGAAAGGGACATATGGAGAGGCGTCCAACGATAATTCTGCTCATTGAAGACGATGAGGATGATTATATCCTACTACAAAAAATACTCACAAAGATTCCCGGAGGTCGATACACCGTCATCTGGGAACATTCGCCGCTTTCCGGGCTAAACGCGATGCTGACACAAGAGCATGATCTCTGTATGCTTGACTATAGGCTAGGAGCGTCTAACGGTATTGAGTTGCTAAAAGAAGCACGTAGCCAGGGGTATGAAAACCCGATTATTCTGCTCACCGGGGCAAATGAAGGTGAGATTGACATACAGGCGCTCCAGGCGGGAGCAGACGACTACATCTCCAAAGAGCAGCTTCAGGGAGAGTTATTATACCGCATTATTCGCTATGCGATAGAACGAAGAAAAGCCGAGCGTGACCGTGAGCACTTGCTGCGTGAGCAGATCGCCAGCCGGGAACTGGAACAGAGGCGCAACAAGTTTATAGGCATGGTCGTTCACGAGCTAAAAACGCCACTCACCAGTCTAAAAGGTTACGCTTACCTGTTGAGGAAACGCCATGCCAAAGCAGCAGACGAGCAGGCAGTGCAACTTTCGCTGCGGATGGAGCAGCAGATCACAAAGTTAACCGACCTCGTCGATGACTTTCTGGATGTATCCAGACTTGCAGGAGGGATGTTGCAATTCCACGAAAGCTATTTCGACTTTGACGCCCTGGTGACAGAGATAGTGCAAGAGGTCCAACTAGTAAGCGAGCAGCAGGTTATTCAGAGCGAGGGGAAGACGGGACAGCAAGTCTGGGGGATCGTATGCGTGTGGGACAGGTTATTACCAATTTTCTCACCAATGCAATGAAGTATGCACCACAATCCAAATATATTTTACTAAAAACGCAGGCAAGCGATACTGATGTCATCCTCAGCGTAAAGGACTTCGGCCCTGGCATTCCAGAGGAGTTGCGCAAGAAAATCTTCGACCCATTTTATCGCATTGAAAAAACCGAGATGCGAGAGAGACGCCAGGACTGGGGTTGGGATTACATATTGCCTCTGAGATCATCAAACGCCAGGATGGTCAGATCTGGGTAGAAAGCGAAGAAGGGCAGGGAGCAACCTTTTATTTCACACTCCCATTAGAGAGGAAGGCCAGCGACAAAGGAACAAGAGGGAGTACAAACCTTATAATCGAAAACTTTCTCAATATTGCAGAACTTCTTTAGCAGTTGCAACCTCAGTAGCCATTTCACGTCAATGCATTGTAAAATAGAAAAGATCAGCAGGAATGTGCGAGGCATCTGACGTGTTCTAGATGGTAGATCAAGAGAAAGAGAGAAGCAAAGATATGGCTCAATATGAGACCGCAATCCTTGCGGGTGGATGCTTCTGGTGTACTGAGGCCACGCTACAAAAACTTCGAGGGGTCCAATCCATTGAACCGGGTTATGCGGCCTCTAAAGTCGAGAACCCAACCTATGAGGCAGTCTGTTCCGGGCGTACCGGGGCAGCAGAAGCGATTAGAATTACCTTTGATCCAGAAGTCATCTCCTATGCAAAACTAGTAGAAATTTTCTGGCATGTCCATGATCCCACCACACTTAATCGGCAAGGGAACGATGTTGGTACCCAATACCGTTCAGGGGTTTTATTACCAGAATGAAGAACAAAAACAGGCCGCACTGGCCTCAAAAGCAGAATTAGAAAGATCGGGAAGCTATAAAAATCCAGTTGTCACCGAAATTGTACCTTTCACAAATTTCTATGTAGCGGAAGATTACCACAAAAACTATTATGAGCGAGAAATGGCTAGGACCTTTATTGTATGTTTGTAAATCATTGCAAAGTACGTAAGCTCTTAAAAGACTATCAGAAAGAGCTAGCAATCTAACATAAGACAAGAAAAAACATCCCTTCCTCTTCAGAGAACTTGTGAGGAAGGGAGCAAAGAAAAGAAACGTTTACACTTGAGCACGCAGGCGAGCACGTTCAATCAGAGCAATCGCTTGATCCAGAAAAGTCCAGAAGAAGTGTGCGCGCAAATCGCCTAGCCTCCCCTCCGCCAACAGCACATCTCCGGAAAACCAGGGAACCGTATTTTGCAAGTGTAAGCAGAGGACACCAGGCAACTGATCGCCAGATTTCAGAGGAAGCCCAACGAGTTTGAGCCGCTGCGCCAGTAGCAGAAAGCGTGCTTGAGCGAAGTTGCGGACGGACTGAAGCCATGACAGCGCGTGCGGCCTGGAAATTCCTCATCGGAGAGTACAAAACGTTCTATCTGGATAGGTGCATCAGCCTCCAGCTTAAGATCTCCCCGGCCATCGGGGAGCAACAACGCGCACTCACGAACCCCCCAGGGAGAAAAACCGAGAACCAGAGCCAGGGCAATACTATCCATCTGATCGGCAACGCCGATCTTCTGATTAGCTACATGCATCACCTCATAGAGAATACGCGCCTCCCGCTCACGCTGCCAGGCCACCTCAGCGCGTTGGCGCATCAGCGAGGCAAGCTGGCTGGTAAGCAGAGCGGTCATCAGGAAAACACCCAGTGCAATCCATTCACCGGGATTAGCGACATTAAACGTAAAGAGCGGTTAAATCAGAAAAAAGTCGAAGGAGAGAAAAGCAACAAGGGCAGCTAAGATGGCGGCATAGCGTCCACGAAGACTGGCTAAAGGAAGAATGAGCAAAAGATAGAGAATAGAGATATTTGGAATTCCAGTCTACAGATGCGCAACAAACAAAATCAGCGTCACAAGCAGCGTACCACACGAAAGCGAGAAGAGTATCCAGCACAAGTGAAGACCAGCTTACTCGTTGTCTCACTTCAAGTTGAGCAATTTGTTCAATGCTCTGCATAATAGCACCTCGAAAAGGATTTCACCAACGCCTCAGACAGAGAAGAGCCGAAAACAGCCAGAGGCTTTCTCTACAAATTGATATCACTAGCATAGCCCTCTCTTAATTTAAGAAACTATCATGATGCCAGATATTCTGCTAAAGATTCCCTCAAAAAGGCATTAGTATCCTTTTTAAAAAGACGAGCGCAAAGAAACCAGCAGTATCACATTAGCCGTAGATAACGGGAAGAAGAGAAAAGTAACCTTTGTGGTTGGCCTCTCTTCTTCCCTCTTCTTTCCCCTTCAAGAGAAACAACGGCGAGAGATCGAAAGGCTACAGATAGGGACTATACGAAATCCAGGTAGCGAACAGATACAAAAGAAAAAATACAGAGAGCGTTACAGGTCAGTCCATGAGTACGAGGCAGTATCGTACTGAAGTCCGCTCTTCTGATAGGTAAAAGAATACTGGAGCACCTCGCCCGGAAACTCATACCCGTCACAGTATACTCCCAGCGGGATGTGGCACTATTGTAAGTCATATTCACATTCTGCTGAGAAAGACCAGGGCGGATATAATGAACAATAACGTCGCCAGCAGTCCGTCTCCAGGCCTGGAACCAGGGCAAAGCCGAGGTTGTGCTAGAATTCACCACACCTTGCGCAAAGCTTCCGGCGGTACAACCAGAGATGGGAGGTGGGAATAGGGGTTGGAGGAGACGAGCCACTCGTAGTATAGACATGAACATAATCAACGAGCATCGGCGCGCCCGACTGAGTGGAAGAGGTTGGGCTTCCCGGCCAACTGCCACCCATAGCGACATTCAAGATAATAAAGAAGCCATGATCGACAGCGTTGGCCCAAGTTGTGGCATCCATCCCAGAAGTATTAGAATAAACCTGCCAGAATTGCACACCATCCAGGTACCGGCGAATCTCTTCAGGAGAGGTACTTCTGTCGACTTCCACACGGTAGGTATGAAATCCTGCCTGGCAGGTTGAGGGGGAACAAGCCTGACTTCCACCGAGACCATTTGTCTCATTACCAGGGACCACCGGGATCGACGCCGCAGTGGAGCGTGCCATGTTCTACATTGGTACCATTCACACTCTCCATCGCATCAATCTCGCCGATGCCGGGCCAATTATTATAATTGCCTCGGAAGGCTGCTCCCAGGGACCAGAAGGCTGGCCAATAGCCTTGAGCAGCAGCGCCCGTAACATTGGGCATCTAAATCCGAAGCCTGAATAGCCATCTCGCCACCGGCAGGAGCAGCGAAATCTGAGCGCTGAGTCTCAATGCGCCCCGAAGTCCAGGCTCCACTGGCACTACGGATAGGATTAATAGCGAGGTGGCCAGAACCATCCTGATAGACATTGGCGGTACTACTAGACATCGTTTCGACTTTCGCCGGTACCCCAGTTTCCGGCCCCGCCAGGATAACTCGTCCCGGTATCATACAGCCAATTCGAGGTATTCACGCCCGTACCAGAGCTGGCTGGAAACTCATCACCCCAGATCTGGTTCCAACTGGCCGCCCTGGCCACAGGAGTACCGCCAATTTGAGTGAAGCTCAAGGCAGCAAGAGCCAGAGAAGAAAGAATACAGAGGATTGTCGCAAGAAAAGATAGTCGTCTTCGTGGTTGGCTGAGGAAACGTTCACATAACGCAGAAAAAAACATCATCATTGAGTGTTCCTTTCCAAAAGTTCCGTGTCCCCATCCTTTATAGGATAACCAGAAGACGATTTCTTTGTCAAGCTTTTTTCGGTCTATTCTCGATAATATAGAAAACTATCGTCAAAATAGAAGACAAAACTTTCGACAAAAAAAGCTATTCTAAGTGAGATTGAGAAGAACAAGATCCACGTATGACCAGAGAGGTTTTCAATTCAACACGTTTGCTTTCCAATATTTCGCCTTCGATCATACTCAGAAGCATGCGTGGAGCCATACGTACCATCTCTTTGAGGGGCTGACAAATCGTAGTCAAAGGAGGGCTCATCCATTCAGAGGTTGGAACATCGTCGAAGCCAATCACGCTAATATCTTTTGGAACATTCAAGCCTTTCTCGTAAAGAGCCTGGTAGACCCCTGTAGCTTCCAGGTCGCTTGTTGCAAAGATAGCTGTGGGGGGCTCAGGTAATTCTAGCAAAGCGCATGTTTGAATATAACCGCTCTCATGGTGAAAATCACCTGAGCAGACCAGATCAGGAACAACCGAAATACCCCTGGATTCTAATGCCGCCCGGTACCCGGCAAGCCTGGCTCTACTCGTCAAGTGGGTGGGGAATCCCCATAATTATGGCGATACGCTGATGACCAAGATCCAGCAAATATTCAGTAGCCAGGAGCGCGCCAGCCCGATTACTCAAGCCAACAGAAGGGATATCTGCATCGAGCTGCACAACATCATCAATCACCACAAAAGGAATATGCTGTTTGCGCAGTTTTTCCAGGTGTCTGATAGGTTCAATCAGAGTAAACAGAAAGGCACCAGCGGCTGTTTTACGAGATACTTCTGCCAGCCACTGTCTCTCACGAGGGGTATCCTTATGCATAGACGAAGAGCGAGACGGTACTCGGTCTAATTCAAAACCTCTTCGATACCGCGTCAGAATTTCTAAGCAGTAGTCAAAATCGAGCGCGCCTGGAGAGATCAGATCGATAAGTTTCGGCTGTTTTTTTTGCTCCTCATCGAGGGCGCGGAGCGTGCGATTATGCACGTAGCCGCTTTCCAGAATAATACGTTCAATACGTTCACGTGTAGTCGTTGCCACATCGGGTCTTTGATTCAGCACTTTTGACACGGGTGGAATTGATACCCCTGCCGCTGCTGCTATCTCTGCAATGGTAAGTCGTTGGCTCACTACTTTTCCATCCCCTATCTTAAACCTGATCAGTAGAGCATCGAAAGTTTCGGTAAAATAACTGTAGCATAAAGTTATTTTTGCTGTCAAGAAACAGAGGGAGAAAGAATAAGTAAAAGTACCGCCTGCCGCGCCGAAGCAAAAGAAAAGAGGGTATCTTCGCAGAGAAGATACCCTCTCTAAAGAATTTTTGAATAAAAACGAGCTGCGCTTGCCTCACTCTGCCTGTGCCAAAACCTCCTGCTCAGCAGCCGCGTTCTCCAGAGCAGCGGGAGAATCAGCTACTTTCAGCAGATGATTAAGCGTCTGTTGCTTGATTCGATATGCCTGACGTTTCCCTTTATGAGGAAGAGCAACAGCGTCAAGCACGCCCAGGCTGATCCAACGCCGAACAGTAGTAGAATCGACGCGGAGATGCTGAGCTACTTCAGGGACAGTCAACAACCTATTACGGTCAGCTGCATTTGTTTTCTGACGAGCACTCAGTTGCTTCTGAGAATGAGTGCCTTTTGTACGTGGCATAAATTCAAAAGTCCTTTCTGGTAAACAAGAAGCGGATTATCGCGCATCGGTTCTACGAGCAAAGCCTATTTTTTCGCTATGTTATTGGAATTCCATAGAATTCCCCATGCTTATAAACACGTAATATTAGTCTAAAAAGGTAACATTACAGTATATACTTTGTTTCTTACAAACAATAACACTATGTGCAGAACAGAGTGATCTTCTGGTATACAAGTGTTAGAAACAAAGAAACATATTCTTAAGATTTCTGACAAATGCCAGCTTTTATGTATAAATAAAGGAGAATAAAATGGAGTATGCGAAAAGAAGAGGTGTGCAAAAGAGAAAGAAGACACACCTCTTCTTTTCGCATGCTCATCAGGCATAAGTGCCGCCTGGGACATCAAAGGTATAGATATCTCCCTGATTTACATATTGAACCTGGCTTTCCAGGCCGGCATCTCTGACTGCTTTTTTAAAATCATCCAGCGGCGACTTAAAAACAGTATAGTCATTGAAGTGGACTGGAATAGCCGTGTGGGGGGCAAGAATTTTCAGCGCCTTCGCACCCTGGCGACCATCCATCGTCAGCAGGACACCCATAATTTTCGTACCTCCCAGATGGACCAGGGCCAGATCGATATCTGAGAAGCGGCGGGGAATCTGGCGCAGATGCTTATCGAGCAGAGTATCGCCGGTAATATAGAGACGGAGTCGAGTCTGACCGGGAGCAGATTGGAACTCCAGCATACTCCCCATTACAGGAGGCAGCAAGAATTTCAGAGGTACAGGAGCATGTTTAGCGGGCAGCGACGTGATGCGCACAGTACTTGTACCTTTAGAAAGAGTCACTGATTTCCAGGTCTTTATACCATACGCTTGAGAAAATCCCTTTTTTTTCAGAACAGCGGCGGCACTTGGATTCTGTCATAATCGGCAATAATTTATTCAATTCGCGTTCAACAACGCGATCAAAATGATCCTCGTGCATATGCGAAAGCATAACAAAATCGAGAGGTGGTAGCTGCTCAAGAGTCATTGCAGGCTCGGTCAGGCGCGTAGAATGGAGACCATAGCCAATATTGACCTGTTCGCCCATATGTAAAAAGTTTGGGTCCGTCAGAATAGTAAAGCCAGCATAGCGGAAGAGCACTGTTGCAGTTCCAACAAAGAAGAGCGAACCCTGCTCCATATGAAGCGAGTGCTGCTCCATAATAGATGAGTTTGCGGCTGTGGACAAAATTTCCTTTGCGTAATCCATAGTGCTAACGGCAAATACCTTGCCGAACCCCTTTCCTAAAACAAACGTTTGCACACCTGCTTTAAAGCATTTTAGTGCTTTGAAGTTTTCTCATCAATACGCGCGATGTAGCCTTCATCCTTCATAGCGGCTTTATCGGTGCTCATCCCTGCCTGTTGCTGCTGTTGAGCTTTAGAATCTTTCTGTGGATGCTGATGTTCTTTTTCAGCCTGATGCTTTTTTTGCTGCTCATCAACCTGTTTATCTCGTTCAATCATTATTCTCTTGTTCCTTTCTCCAAAAACTAGCGTGCTTTCATTCCCAAATTCTTTAAAAGCTAGTTTTCTTCATACTCAACTGTTTTAAGAAAATGCTAAAAATTTTCTTGTAGATTGCACGCCAGGCAAAACAAAAAAGTAACACCCTCAGAGCGCTTCTGAGGGTGTTACTTTTTTGTTTTGTTAAGCATCAAGGTACTCTTGCAATCCCCTACTCAGACTGAGAGAACGAAGTTTGCGCATTGCTTGCACCTCGATCTGGCGCACCCGCTCACGAGTAACATGCAAATCTTTGCCAACCTCCTCAAGAGTGTGACTTTGCTCATCAGCTAACCCATAGCGGAGAGTGATTACCAGGCGTTCACGCTCGCTCAATTCATGCAGAATATCTTCAATCTGCTGTTTGAGCAGCTTTCGGCTCACAATCTCACTGGGTGTCAGCAGTTCATCATCTTCCACGAGGTCTCCCAGGGAATGATCTGCATCTTCGCCCATTGGTAGTTCCAGACTGAGCGTATCCGGACTCAACCTCAGCATCTCCTGAATCTTCTCCAGGCCTACCTGGAGATGTTCGGCCAGTTCTTCCTCCGTTGGCTCACGGCCAAATTTCTGCGTCAAAAGATACTGCACTTTCCGCATACGGTTTTTGAACTCAATCATATGGACAGGTAAACGAATAGTTCGCGCAATGATTCGCGATGGCGCGTCCAATTGTTTGACGGATTGCCCAGGTCGCATAGGTACTGAAACGATAGCCTCTCGTCACATCAAATTTCTCTGCGGCAGCGATCAAGCCAGTATTGCCCTCCTGAATCAAATCCTGCATAGAAAGGCCGCGTCCAATATACGTTCGGGCAATGCTGATAACGAGGCGGAGATTCGCCTCGATAAGATGCTGTTTCGCCCTCTGCGCCTGCCTGATAAGAGCAGGGCGAGGCTGAATATGCAAACGTTCAGCACGCAATTGCTCCTGTTTCCCCTGGTTAATCAGGTGCGCAAGATGCCTTTCTTCATCGGCCTGTAAAAGTGGGACCTGGATAATTTCATGCAGATACATTTGCAGAGAGTCATCAGTATCTAACTCTGTTGTAATAATAGGATCTTGCACCTGAAGATCCTCTAGCTCTTCATCAATCTCTACCACTGCATCTAGCGCACCATCAGAAAGATCCAATTCTTCCAGTTCTTTTAGTTCTTCCTGTAGCTCTTCCCGGTCTTTCAGTTCTTTCAAATCAGTTGAAGCAAGGAACGCATCATCATGTGATATCTGCATGTCAGGAAGCAGAGAGGTATTTTGAGCATCATCATAAAAAGTGTTAATAGTTTCTGTAGTTAAAATGGCCATACTAATATGCTCCTTCATAGCAATCATAGCACTGTAAAATAGGCAGACAGGGAGAGAGCGATAGACCACAAAAAGACAACGCTCAAAAGATTTTTCGGGAAGATTCTACCTGTTGAAGGGGAAGAGAGAATCACTATCTCTCACTACTTGAGAGATGACTAAACTTTTTTACTTGCACTATAGTAAACGCTATCGGAAGGAGACTTATTCCAGCATTGGGGCTTATGCGCTTGAGGGTATTGCGACTCTAGCGAAAAGCATTATTGAGAAGATGCAATCTTGCAAGAAAGTATAAAAGAAAGATTTGGCAAGGACCTGGATCTCTGAGAAAGCAGATCCTTGCAGAAAACATCGCTCTTGATGAGAGAGAGCAAGACAAACGTTACTTTTTGCCGCGCTCTCTCTACGAAACGCATAGATGAGCTACAACTATTATCCGTTCACGACCTCACCGCCGTTCAGATGCAAGATCTGACCTGCCATGTACGATGAGTCGTTTGAAGCCAGGAAGACATAGGCAGGAGCAAGCTCGTCTGGTTGACCAGCTCGCTGCATAGGAACCGATTTCCCGAAACTCTCCACTTGCTCTTTTGGCATCGTCTGCACAATCAGCGGCGTCCAGATGGGTCCTGGTGCGACTCCATTCACACGAATGCCCTGCTGGATAAGCGACTGAGAAAGTGAGCGCGTAAAGGCAACAATCGCGCCCTTCGTCGCCGAGTAGTCAAGGAGGGATGAGGAACCTTTATAGGCTGTAACCGATGTCGTATTGACAATAGCTCCTGAATTTGGCAGGTGCTTAACAGCGGCCTTCACCATAAAAAACATGGAGAAGATGTTTGTACGAAAGGTGCGCTCTAGCTGAGCGGCGCTGATCTCCTCAATACTTTGCTGGGGATGTTGCTCAGCCGCATTGTTCACCAGGATATCCAGTTTTCCCAGTTCTTGCACCGTCTGCTGAACCGCCTGTTGACAGAAATTTTCATCTCCAACATCGCCAGCAATCACCAGACACTTTCGCCCCTCTTGCTCCACCTCACGCTTTACCTGCTGAGCATCTGCATGGGCATCGTGATAGACAATTGCAACGTCGGCCCCTTCTTTTGCAAAGGCGACGGCAACCGCGTGGCCGATGCCACTATCGGCCCCGGTAATGATGGCTACTTTGCCCTGCAATTTGCCACTGCCGCGATATTGAGAGCCGTGCGTCTGCGATTGTGACGGCATATCAGACTCATGAACCACAGGCTGCTGAAATTGCGAAGGGGTTGAAGGACGCTCTTCACGCTGTGTCATATTTTTCACCTCGTTTCTTCGCGATCTAAACACTAGAGACGCTCTACTAGCGATCTTCTATCTCGTTGCCTAGTCTCCGGTAATCTTTGCAATTGTGTCGGCAACCACCTGACCGGTCTTAGAGACGACATTGCCAGGAGCGGCGGTAGAACCATCTTTTGGCTGAACAAGGGTATGAGCTTCAAGCGGAGAGGGAGCAAGCATAGGAATAGGCCCTAATGGCTTGGCCGCCACAATACTAAACTCACCCTTACCATCAATAGAAGGACCCTGGGCAAAACGTGCGTTTGCAGGGACAGGAGCAGTCGACTGGACGAAGTACTGATAGCTAAACTCGTTCTTTTCCTTTGCCTGGGGGAAATCACTGGGAACAGGCAGAGGCTGCTGAAGCTCTTCAATTACGGCGAGCCACTGATTTTGATGCATCGTATCACGGGCAATAAGAAATGCCAGAGTATCCTTCATACCAGGATCGTCGGTCCACTCATAAAGACGAGTTACCAGCGTGCGGCCAGAGGTCTCAGCGGCGACATTCGCATACATGTCAGCAACGAGATTTCCAGTTGCCACGACCCAGGAACCATTAAAGGGCGTACCATTGGCATCATCTGCCGTTGCTGCCATCGCCGAAGAGATGAAATGGCGCGGATTCATACCGCCCATAATCGCGCCAACGACAGGATTTTTTGCAGCTACCTCTTCCTGCATATGGATTGGTGCTCCCTCCAGGTTGAGCGCAACTGCGGTTGCCAGCATCTCGATATGTCCGATCTCTTCGGTTCCTGTGTTATACAGCATATCTTTATACTTAACCGGCCCACGGAATCCCCACGCCTGGAAAAGATATTGGAGCATGACGCGGATCTCTCCCTCAATTCCTCCAATAGCTTGCTGCAACATACGTGCAAAGAGAGGATTCGGCTTATCTACGCGAACAGGATAAGCTAAATGCGGATCACTGTAAAACATAGTGTTTCCTTTCTTCATCTGAGATTAAAACGATTTTTCACTTCCGGTCTTATTCACGGAAAAGAGAGGCAGTTTGTAACAATATTCCAAAGAATTCTTGGAAATCATACAAGAACATGTCATCGTTTCTTTTCATTTAACGTATAAAAAGATGAAAACAGTGAAACGGTTTTTCGCTAGCTCAGCACTTCATTTTAGCAAGACAGGAAGATGGGCAATTGCCCTGAAAAGTCATTTTTATGTTTCGTCTTTGTATTTTGTCTTTATCTTCACAAAAAAATGCTTCACACACAGAACACTATCCTATCAAAGGATGCTAGAGAGAAAGACAAATCTATGCAGAAACTCGTCTCTTTCTCCTTTGCCTTCAGTAGCTAGAAGAACAGTTGCGCCGATTGATCTTATCTGCTTTTCTTCTGTTCGCTGGGAGGATGAACAGAAATCCTTCCAACACCTGCTACGCTGGTGCGCCCAGGAGTGGCGTGTCTTTTTCATTGAAGATTTTCGCGGCAACAAGTATCCAACCTCCGTTGTCAGGAGGAAGATAGATTTCTCATGTATGGATCAACATGCCTATCATCGCTCCAGAAATCTCTGTCTGGGAGTTAGAAACCAGAAGAAAGCTCTGGCTCGATCAGCTATTCGCCGAATATGGAATAGAGCAGTATCTCCTCTGGTATACCGATCCGTCGACACTCACCTGGACGGACCATCTTGAACCGCTTGGCATAATTTATGACTGCAACGCGCTCTCTTTAGCCAAAAAGCCAGAGCCGCTTGTCACAGCAGGCTTACAACGTGAACTTGTAACATACGCCGATCTGGTATTGTGCAGCAACAAGACACTCGGAGAGGTGGGACAACACTTGCGGCAGATACAGGTGCTTCCACCCAATCAGGCACAAGCAGAATATCTATTACCAGTGCCAGCCAGTGTACTTATCGAGCCACCAGAGAGAGAAGAACAGGAGGAAGGCTATTGGAAAGATGTCTGGAACATCATCAGCGCGAGTATGAAAATGCTTGCCACTGAACGCAATGATTGGCCTTTCTACGCGCTCTCTTCGCTTGAAAAGCGAGAGAATAACGCAATGCAAGATAACCAGCAGAAATAAAGAGAAAGGATAAAAATGATGGCAGATCACAAGGAAGCAGCAAGAAGGAGCGGAAACGATCCAGTTACAGGGGGAGGGAAAAGAAAGACTGTTCCAATCCTACAAGCGAGGGGACCGTTTGAATACACGCCAGGGAATCAAGAAAACAACGTCGAACTGACCAGCGTGGCAGAGATGTTACAGTGGGCGCAAAACTGGGCGCGTTCACGTTCGGTCTGGCCACTGAGCTATGGCCTGGCCTGTTGCGCCATTGAAATGATGGCAGCCGCGCAGTCTCACTACGATCTATCCCGCTTCGGATCAGAGGTCTTCCGCTCCAGTCCGCGCCAGGCTGATCTAATGATCGTAGCGGGTACCGTCTCAGTAAAAATGGGGCCGCGTCTCCGTCTGCTCTGGGAACAGATGCCAGATCCAAAGTGGGTACTGAGCATGGGACAATGTGCAAACTCTGCGGGCGAGTTTTACGACAGTTATTATACAGTGCAGGGGGTTGATACAATTGTCCCTGTGGATGTCTATGTACCAGGTTGTCCACCGCGACCTGAGCAACTTATCTGAGGGGATTTCAAGTTGCGCGAGAAGATCTTAAAACAGGGTTTCAGAATTCGGGGAGAGGATGATATTAGATGACACAGGATACTGACCTTCATTCCGATTTTGCCAGTCAGGCCGAAGGGGTCAAAGCTCAGGAGATGATCCTGAATATGGGGCCACAACATCCCAGTACACATGGGGTATTGCGCCTGGTGCTCGCTTTAGAGGGAGAGACTATCGTCGGCTGCACACCAGTTATTGGCTACCTGCACCGGGGCATGGAAAAAATTTTTGAGAATAGAATCCTTATGCAGGGCATCCGTTACACCGACAATTCCGACTACCTTTCGCCTATGCTCTGCGAAATAGCCTATGTGGGGACGGTAGAGCAACTTATCGATCTTGAGCCACCACGACGAGCACAATATATTCGTCTGCTGGTGGGAGAGTTACAACGCATCGCCAGCCATCTGGTAGCAGTTGGTACCTATCTTGTCGACCTGGGTGCTTTTACTCCTATTCTGTGGACTTTCCGAGATCGGAGAAGGCATCTTAGCCCTGTTTGAAGCGCTGGCGGGGAGTCGCTTCACAGTTAATTACATGCGCGTGGGTGGAGTCTTGCACGATTTTCCTCAAGGCTGGTTGCGCGAGTGCGAAGCCTACCTTGACAAATTAGAGAAGAATCTGGATGAGCTTGATACGCTTATCAATGGCAACGAGATTTTTCTGGCGCGAACACAAGGGGTCGGTTTTATTGAGACCCAACAGGCAATGGCCTATGGCCTAACCGGCCCTATGGCCCGTGCAAGCGGCATCAATTGGGATCTACGGGTCAATCGTCCTTATATGGCATACCGAGAAGTTCCTGTCAATGTACAGGTACGCCAGGAAGGCGACTGTTTCGCCCGTAATGTAGTACGCATGATGGAGATGCGGGAAAGCATTCGGCTCTGCCGCGTTGCTCTCGACAAGATGCCTCCAGGGGCCATCGCCGCGCGTGTCCCTATCGCTTTACGTCCACCACGAGGGGAAACATATTTCGCAATCGAAAATAGCCGGGGCGAATATGGTTTCTATATGATCAGCGACGGGAGCAAGTTTCCCCTGGCGAGCAAAGATGCGTGCGCCCTCTTTTTGTAACCTCGAAATCCTCCCGGAAGTGCTTCGGGGACATAAAATGAGTGACGCAGTTGCCATTATTGGCAGTACAGATATTGTGCTTGGATGCGTAGATCGTTGATCAGAAAGGGGTAACAAGAAAGATACTTCCTGAAACTATCTATGAAGGTTAGAGGTAGCCTTGTTTATCAAGGTGAAAGGTACGAAGACGATACGTTCGACTAAGCTCTACGATCAAACGGTTGAGAGACAACAAACACAAGGATGCTCGTACCAGTTCATTTTTTCACACAAGAGAATTTTGTTTCAAGCCATTTTTTGCTTCTTTAATGAGGAGGATTTCAATTATGTGGTCTGCAACAAAACGAGCAAAACTACTTACCTTTCGCCAACAAGAGCTTTTGCATCTTCTCGCACAACGCCAACATTGGACAATTGGAGAATTTGCAAAAGCGTGTGGAACGAGTAGTGCGGCGGCAACAAAAAATATTAACCGCCTGGAAAAGCGAGGCATGGTCACCAGGACCCGTTCTTTTCCAGATAAACGAAAGGTACAGGTTCATCTTACACCTGATGCTATCACGATTATTACCAAACTGGCCTCCTGAGGGCTAGCAGAAATAGGAGAAGGTAGAATATTGATGATCTGATACAAAAGGTTAGCTCTCTCCTGGCTTGCTGATTGATCCCTTGTTACTATCGACGGCGGTAAAACGTGTCCACTCCGTCAGATGGTAAACAGCAGACAGAGAAAAGAGTTCGGGACTACATACATATTCTTTGAATGCTTGAAGTGGAAAAGAAGGGAAAAAAGATTATGGCAACGATTAATCCGATCCAATTGGAGAAATTCCTTAAGGGCGTCGACTATCCGGCAAAGAAGGCTGATCTGCTCAAACAGGCACAGAAAAATGGTGCAGACGACCAGGCGCGTTCGACTCTGGAGCAGTTGCCCGATCAGGAATTCAATTCACCAACCGCTGTGAGCAAAGCAGTCGGCAAGCTGGACAAGTAAGACGAAACAACCCATTCTCGCTCGACAGGCAACAGGGATATCTCTCCTCGTTGCCCGGTCAGGGAAAAATGTAGTTGAGAGACGTACAAAAGATCAGAGTCTTATGTAAAGCTCTGATCTTTTGCCGCTTATACACGGACTTTCATTCCTGTGCAGAGCCCACATATGCTGCCATCAACATCGGCAACAAAGTAGGGACCATTGAGCAGATGCACACGCTGATTGGCCGTATTCTCTGCTGCACTCCATGCCGGTGGGTCACTGGCAGGAAAAGACTCCTCAGAAGCCTCGGTTACTAAATCTTCGGGCTCATCATCCGCGATAGCATACATGCCTCTGCTTTGCAGAAATACGTTTCCGTCAGCACCCCTAGTCGGATCGACATAACCACTGCTATAAGCAACATGTCCCGCGATCCACTCTCCCCCAAGAAAGAGCTTCATAGCCTGTCCTCGCACAAGATCGATGCCACTCAGATCATTAAGCGCATAACTGCCAGGGGTTGTTCCTTCCGCTAAAAAACCTTCTGCCATAATCTATCCTTTCGCCCTTTTCTGTTATAGATCTCACGAATAACAGAGAAGAAAAGCTACAATTCTTTCTGGAGTCGGCACATTTTTTGTAGCTTCTCCTGCCAGTCGAGATGATATCATTTCTGTAGGAGCCTGCCTATCGCGTCTTAGTTGGTTATCCATACGCCCGCAAATCAACGATATCACAAACTGGAGAAGGAGAAAAACTGTGAGCTCTAGCTACAACTTCAATGGCCTGGGAATGGGTCTGGGAAACCTATCGCGCCTTTCGCACGCGAAAACGCGCTCGATTAGCGCAGAAAACTTTAACGGGTGAGAAGGGACAGGGAGGCAGGGCAACGGAAGGCACCGGCGCAAGGTATGCACGTGACCTGGGAAAGGCTGGAAAATTTCCCCTTCTGTGGTCATCGCACCACAAAGTATTTTCACGCTGGCGGATATTCAGGGACCAGGCGCTATTCAGCATATCTGGCTTACCACGTTCCCGGCCAACTGGCGTCGGCTTATCTTGCGTGTCTACTGGGATGGCGAAGAACATCCCTCGATTGAGTGTCCTCTTGGCGATTTCTTCGCTAATGGCTGGTGCGAACGCTGCAACATCAACTCGCTGCCCATCGCGGTCAATCCGGCAGGCGGTATGAATTCCTACTGGGAAATGCCCTTTCGTAAAAGTACATATCTGACCCTGGAGAATGTAGGAACAGAAGATGCCATTGTCTACTATCAGATCGACTATACGCTCACCGATGTTCCCGAAGATATGGCCTATTTTCATGCCCAATGGCGGCGCAGCAATCCTCTGCCTTACAAAGAGGTACATACATTACTGGACGGTGTAAAGGGCACAGGGCACTATGTTGGCACCTATATAGCCTGGCAAAGCAACAGTACTGGCTGGTGGGGCGAAGGTGAGATCAAATTTTATCTGGATGGCGACGGGGATTTTCCCACGATTTGTGGCACTGGCACAGAAGATTATTTCGGTGGGGCCTGGAATTTCGAGCAGCCTGAAGGTGAATATGGCGTGTTCTCCGCGCCATTTTCAGGGTTGCCCCAGGTCATCAAGCCCGATGGGTTATACCGCAGCCAGCAGCGCTTCGGCATGTATCGCTGGCACGTCATGGACCCGATTCGCTTCGAGGAGGATCTGCGTGTGACCATCCAGGCCCTCGGCTGGCGCAGCGGTGGGCGTTATTTGCCTTTGCAAGACGATATTGCCTCCATGCCTTCTGGTACCAGACTGAGCCACATGTTCCTTATCCGCTATTGCCTGATGCCGACGCCCTGGAGGTCTCTCGTGGCTATATGTAAGATTTTCTTGCAGCTCGGTAAGGACAACCATCTCCCTGAGGACAATCCCCCCGCTGCATACAGAAATTCGTAGGGTCGGCTGTTGATCTCTGACCGTCTCGCCTACCACCCATCTCACTCCGCGGAGAGGGCGCGAAAACGGCAGGCAGAGATGGAGAGGGGTGAAGCACAAATAACAGCAGAACGAGATTATGAGAAATTATTGGATTTGTCCCGTTATGCGGTTGACGTTCTCATACCTTTTCTGGCATACTGATGGTGTGTATGAGCACACATAGAGCTGGTATTTGGTAAAGATGATGAGAGGCAGCACGATGCAGAGAAAACTCCACTTCAAGATACAAGTGAAGAGCGCGATTACGAGGCCGGTTTTGCACGAGTGATGCGTTTCGCGGAGCAAGCGAAGCGGCGTGGCTGGCGGCTGACGGATCGACAACTGGTGCATGAGATCATGCAAAGAGAGCGAGCGGCGGCGGTTCGGGACAAGAGTTCTCTCCCCATAATTGGGACAGAGGTTCACTCTGCGGCCTGGAAATCGCGGCCAGGCTGATGCCTTGCGCACGCTCTTGCGCGTCCAGCGCACCGGACAAGAGGTCTAAACTTCTTTTTTTGAGAGAGATGCCCTCGTTCCCAATGGTATAATGGAATGCAACTGATGAGGATGACTTCATCGTATTTCTGGGAGCGAGGGCGTCTCTCTTTGTGGAGGGCAAGCAGAAAGCGCGTTTTGAGGGAAAGGCTATAGCTGCTCTTGAATATGCCTGATACGTTGAATAAGCATGTCTGCCTGTTCCTGTTCCCCTTGTTTCTGATAGGTATCAACTAATGCTGCTAGATCAGTAATAATCTCTATGTGGATAAAACCATAAATTTGCTCATCAATTGCTAAGACACGCTGATATAATTCCGCTGCTTTTTTATACTTCTTCTCCTCACTATAAATTTTAGCAAGATTATAAAGGCTCACCCCCAGGTGCTGGTTCTCCTTACCCAATGCGTGCTCCTGTAAGTCACATAGATCTTTATATACATTTTCTGCATCCTCATACCTCTCCTGTATAGTATAAACTCCTGCTAAGCTATTTAACGCCATAAACGTTAAAGGGTGCTCCAGTCCCAACACCTGCTTGCTCACCTCTCTCACCTGCTCATAGATCTCTTCTGCCGCCTTATATCGCTTCTGATTAGTATAGACTCCTGCAAGATTACTTAGAGCCATCAGTGTATCTGGATGTTCCTTCCCCAACACCTGTTCACTCACCTCTCTTACCTGCTTATACACCTCTTCTGCCTCTCCATACTTTCCCCAATCAAGATAAGCCTCAGCTTAAACTCTTTAGTGTCGTTAATGTATCTGGATGTTCCCGCCCCAAGACCTGTTCTCTCACCCTTTTGATCTCCTTATACGCTATCTCTGCCATTTCATATTTTCCCTGAACAAGATAGACTCGTGCGAGATTACTATATACTACCAGTGTCTCTAGATGCACTAAACCCAATATCGATTTATAGATTTTATATGCTTGTTGATAAAGTTCCTCTGCTTCCACAAAGAACCCATAGCGCTTTTCCAAATACTGGCCAACCTGATTAAGAAGGTGTGCTGCTGCCCCAAAACATAAACCAGTCTGCTTAATCAACTCATGACCGACTTGCACTTGAGAAAGTAAGCGTTCACACCGTTGCCAATCCTCAGACACCTCGTCAGGAAAGGCCGCATTGAGCATTTTGAGTATACGCTCTATCCACAACTCTTGCGCCAATTCATCCATATCAGCTTTTAAAACAGTTTGTACCAAACGATGGATAGTAAACGTTTTCTCATTCGCATCTCTTTGTATGAGAGAATATTTAGTAATTCAGAAAAAACTGCTTCAAAAGCAAGAGCATTATTTCCCAAGGACGCAAGGATTGAGCCAAGATAGTTGGCCCCTTCGACAAAGAGTTCTTCAGGAATGGCACTTGGAGCGAGAAAGGCACAAACACGAAGCAATTCAGCAGCAGCAGGATTGGCTTCTTTAACTTTGCCCAATGACAGCTTCAAGGTTGCAGTAAATGAGGCAGGATGACCAAAAATGTCTGCCAGGCTTTCCCGATGCATTAAAAGCTCTATTTTGTATGACGAACGCCATAGCTCTAGATATCTACCAAAACTTAATTGAGATCCTTCAATATATGCACCAGCTTGACTAAGAGCTAAAGGCAAACCATCAAATTCATGGGCAATTTGTTGTGCAATTACCAAATCTTCTTTTGGGGCATCCTGAAGTGAAGAGGTTGACTCAAGATGCGATTTTCGTTTTAATAATCAGTAATGCACCTTCATCTAGAGTCATCTTTTCCAGATAAATGGGTTTCGCCATTCCACCTAACGCTTGCAACATAGTAGTAAATATGATGTGACCGCGATGGTGAACCGGAATACATATAGCTACCTTACCCATATCTTCAACATTATCAAAAATAAGCAGCCACGCGGTATTAAGCATCAACCACTCTTTGACTAAGAGAGTAATGCTTTCCTCTCTAGAAATCTGATCATTAGTTAGTTTCAGAAAACCAGCGATAGCAGTGAAACTCTTTATGATTTCTTCATCTTTAGCTGAGTTCACCCATAAAATATTAGTATATTCCTGCCGATATCGATACGCATATTCAATAGCAACCTGAGTTTTGCCAATTCCTGGAAAGCCACAAAGAGCGGGAGGAAGAGTTGAAGCATCCTCATCAGTAGATACCAGTAACGAACGCAGTGCAGTCAGAGCCTCTTCTCGACCTGTAAAAAAGGGATCACGTCGGAAAGGCACCATAAAAGTAGACATTGATGATGATATAGTGGCTCTTCCATATTGAGAGAAGACTTTTTCTTTAGCTTCAAGGACAAGGAGTACTTTCTCAAAGCCGTTAGCAATATCCTTTAGGACTTTGGCCTGGGGTCGCCCACTCGTGACGAAACGGCCATCTGAGGGTAATGGTTCGAGCGAGGCAAACGGTGCATCTTTCCAGAGAGCATGTTTGAGCAAAATTGGTAATACATGAGCGTCTCCAGATTCATATCGTTCCATTGCCCTGGTCATCTCAGTACGACAATGGTCTGTCACGAAGAAATCAGGACTGATACATAAAACTATCAGTGATGCATTATTTAGCTGGCGCGCACGCTCTTCATTCAGAAGCGTGCCGGGAAGGATGTTATGATCGTACCATTCGACAATTAATCCCTTTTGTTTAAATAAAATCAAATATTTTTTCAGTTTTTCTACCAATAGCTTATCTTCACTAGCATAGGAGAAAAATACGCTTGTACCTGACATGGCTTATTACTCTCCCTTTTCTAAAAGTATCTACAATCTCAGTATAATCTTATCGTAGATGTTTAGCAAGATAAAGAGATGCACTGCATTTTGTGCCTAATAGCAATTCCACCATTTTTCCCCTTTTACTTGACTTTCGCCTGTCTCCTCTGTCATAATTCCGAGGATATTAATTGGTAGAGATAGCGCGTATTTCTGGGATGAAGGCAGGTAGCATGGTTCAAATAGTGACAATTATCAATTTTAAGGGCGGCGTCGGCAAGACGTCTTGTGCGGTTGAGCTGGCTACCGCACTGGCACGGCATCATGGGCGGCGGACGCTGCTCGTCGATCTCGATCCCCAGGCAAGCGCGACCTTTTATGTGCTGGAGCAGGCACGTTGGATGCAGTGGAAGAAGATGCGCGGCACCACCTATGATCTTTTTGAACACCGCGATAATAGTTTCCCGATTCGCAATGCAATCTTACCAAACGTATTAGACGAGGCAAAGGTCTTTGGCTTCGATCTCCTACCCTCGAATCCCGATCTGGTTGACGTGGATCTGCGCCTGACTGACTTTGTTGGACACACAATTTTGCAACATTATTTTGATGAAATTGCCGAAGATTACGATTATATTATCTGCGATTGCCCACCTAATTTTAATCCTGTCACAAAAAATAGCCTTTGGGCCAGCGATGCCTATGTCGTACCGACCATCCCCGATTTCCTCTCGACCTATGGCATCGGCCTGCTGCAACGCTCGGTCAACAAACTCTTCTCCAATCAGAGTAAAGAGACCTTTATTGGTCCTGTGCTTGGCGGCATTATCTTGACGCGTATCCGCGCCAATGTGCGCCTCCACGCGACCTATTGTGACCGGGTGCGGGCAGAATATCCTCAGCAGGTTTTTAAACATACGATCAGCGACAGCATCGTCGTAGCCAGCGCAGCAGATAACCGTCTGCCAGTCAGCGCAATTTTCTTACCAAAGGGTCAGGAGCGTGAGCTTCAGGACCAGTTCAAAAATCTGGCGGGAAATTCATTAGCCGCATCTTTCATGTGCAAACGCTAAAACGCCAGGGACCGCGTCTCTCTTAAAAAAAACTATCGTAGAAAGTCGAGAGAAAGACTATGAGCACACGCTTGACAGTAGCACAACTCGAACGTATGAAGACCCATGAAACTCGCCGATCTGCTGGCAGAGATCGTCCTGGTCCTGCGCCGTATGCCCGATGTGAGAATGTCGGGAATTGGGAAGTTCCACGGCCATTATAGAAGAGCAGATTGTGCAAGCGGAACAAACACTTCCCTCTGCTAACCAGCCAGAGAAACAGGTAAAATTCATGGCAGCAGAGTTAGAGGCAAAGAAGGTGGCAGATCTCAAAGAGATTGCCGAAGAATCTTCATCTGACCTTCACTAGCAAAAGTACCAAAAAGAACTTATCAGTAAAATCCTGGTACGACAGGAGCAGGAATATAGCGACCAGTTTGCTATTCAACATATATAGCAAACTGGCTGGTCAGTTCAGTTAGCTTGAGGCAGGGCACGAGAAAATCTGTTTTGGCTCGTTCGCCAGATACCGGCAGCAGTGTGTAAAGAGCGACACTGCTGTCGCAAAGGCGACAACTTTGGAGAGCATGTTCAGGGCAATTGGGATGGGCGTGGATGGATAGGCGAAGCCAAACAAAGCCCAGACGGCGAAGAGCAAGAACATACCGGCCAGCAGGAAGAGGGTGTATCTCGTCAGCTTCATGGCAGGAGAAAACGAGAGCAGAGCGAAACTCAAGATCTCCACCAGAAAGAGCGGCAAAAAGAAGAGCAAGGTGTACAGGACAGGTGGGGCTGGTGGATAGGTTCGCCACATGACGAGAAGATCGAAGGGAAGCTCAAAGATCATCGGTGCAGCTATGGTGCCAACGATGGCGCTGCCGATGGCTATCCTGAGTCCGCTCTGGCGCGCCAGGTACAGGATGACGAAAAAGGCAATCACTGCCGAAGTGAAGGTGACGGGGGTGATGGGATTGGTAGATCCTGAATTGGATCGCCTGCTGCTGTTGGGCTAGTCCGTAGACGATTATAGCTGTCAAAAATGCTATCACAGCTAAGAACCAGCATCCGATAAGTAAGGCCCCCAGAAACTTTCCAGGTCCTTTCACAGCTATTGCATGGCGAAAACGAAATCCGAAGTACGTCAAAACGCATGTGACGAGCAGCAGGAAGCCCGCCAGGATGTAGGAGCTGCTCCCCACGTAGGGACTCCAGGCAACAGTATGAGTCATCGTAACCTCCCAGTTGAGTTTGCGAGAAGAAGTTCAAGCTCTTCTCTGTGTAGCCTATTTCTTTTGAATATTGCTATATGTTATAATTATTATAACATATAGCAATGGCAATCTGCAAGGGTAACTAATCAGAAGGGCTATGCAGTTGCGGGATGACGTCCGATCTGTTAGAGGCCAGTCATTATGATTTGAAGTATTTTAAATAGGTGTAAATTTGCTCTCTCTAAAATATTTTGCCGCCCAGGGGAACCTCATGGGTGGGGGTAAGTAAAATAACTTTGCCGCTGCAATCAGGCGCTCCGAGGGTCAACACTTCAGAACGGAAGGGGCCAAGCTGCCGGGGCGGGAAATTGACAACACCTATGACTAGCTTACCCAACAGTTCCTCTTTTGAATAGTTGGTAATCGTGTGCGGATGAGCGTTTGAGACCGATTTCTGGTCCAAAATCGATCATCAGTTTATATGCTGGTTTGCGCGCCTGGGGGGAAATCGTCTACCTGCACGATTTTTCCGACACGCATATCGATTTTTGCAAAGTCATCATAGGATATCATGGATCACTTTCCTCCTCTGTCCATTGTAAGACCAAGATTTATGATACAAATGCGCCAGGCTATGGTTCTGTCTCACTTTTGAAACATCATGCGCCGCTGGCGCACCACGGCGTATGACCCTGGAAACGAGGTCAGAAGATACTGCTGGCGAAGTCGGGAGCGGTCATCTACCTCTTTGCCCTTCCTTGCTCTAGAAGACCTCTCGTTGTGCAATTCATAGGAAAACTTGCCCGCGACAGATGCCGCCACCACTTGCGGATCTTTCTGATCGATGCCGAAGTGGTCGAGGGCCGGGGAACTGGTGCGTCTGGAAGTGCGAGATGACTGCTCCTAGTTGCTCGGCCTGGATCTCGACCCAGCGGGAGCCCGTCTTGCCACCGGTCATGTGCAGGACGGAGGCGGTGATCTCACCATAGTTTCGGTAGCTACTGTCATAGCGACCAACTCTCTCGATGTTCGCGCCCATTTTCGGTCAACAGGGTCAGCATTTTCTGGAGTTTCGCTTTTTTGACGAAGAGCGGCAGCATGAGCCTGGTAAGCCAGTCGGAAGTCTTGCGCATGGCATCGGGACCAGCGCCGAGGGAAAAGCAAGTAAAGGCGTCAAGTTGCTTTCCTTGAGCCAGATACCATTCATAAGCCGGTATCCAGCTCATATTGATAGAGCCATCGATAGAGACGCCGGGCTGCATCAGACCGCGACTTTGCGCAGGCTGTGGTTGTGACGGGCAGTTTCGAGGGCGACAAGGCCACCGAAGCTGTGACCGACGAGCATGGTAGCTCCGGTTAGCGCTTGCAAGGAGTTGACGTCCGCGATCTCTGTGGCCAGACTGTAGGCTGGCCCCTGCGGAGCACCGAGGCCCCGACCCCGGCGCTCAATGGTATGCACGGTGAAGTGCTTGCCAAGTGTGCTGGCAAAGACAGCATAGTCAGAGGCCGTGGAAAGCGCGCCGGGAATCAGGATGACGGCGGGACCACTGCCCTCGGTCAGGTAGGCGATGGTGCTCCCATCTGCGGAGCAGAACGTGTGATTGGTCGCGGTGGTGGGAGTGGTGATGCTCATGATGGTTCCTTCTGTGTTTTGACGGCAAGTGCTGCTAATAAACGGCGGGTCATGTGTTGCAATTGCTGGTCATCCACTTCGGCGATCTGCACGAGTTCGTCGAAGTGGGTATCAAGGAGGTGGCGACCTGTCTGCGCAAGCTCAAGCCCGCGCGGCGTGATGCGCACCAGGTGCTTGCGTCCGTGGTCAGGATTAGGGGTCGTGGTAACGTATCCATCTTTGACCAGCTCGCGCAGCATGGTACTGACGGCAGGATCGCTATACCCCAGGAACTGAGCCAGCCGATGCTGGGTGACGCTTTCCTGATGCTGAAGCACAAAGAGAAACAGCATGCGTCGGTACGAGATACCGAGCTGGGCGCGCAACAGATGCTCGGCCTCGCTCTCTAAGAGCGTGACAAATTTTCCTAAGAGAGAGAGGTTTGATTCTGGCATAGAAGTGTTAACTCCTTAATATTAATATCCTAACATAGAGGCAGGGAGTCGTCAAGTGTTTGTCATAAATGATCATGCATTCTGGAGAAACAAAGAGGGTTTTCGTCCTGGGAGGCTGACTGACTCTCGGAAGCCTGATTCTTTTGCGTTATGAGGCTTAGTCCTTTCGTTGTCCTTCTAACCTGTTCTTGTTACAGCTCAAGAGATTGCAACTAATCTCTTCTGCCACGGGCAGTGCTCCGCTTCATTTCCCACGGAATGCGCAACGAGGGCTCAAAAAACCGAGCAGATAAGAAAGCGTTCGCCATCGAAGCTGATTTCTTCGCGATGGTGCGTCATCTCTTGTTTAAAACCTGCCCGCCTTCGTCACAGCGTTGCCGGGAGAAAAGTTCCTCACGCCTTTTCCGTAGTCATGCTTTTTTCTACAGGCTGAGCACTGCGTGAGCGAGTCGGCAAACCAGAGGAACGACGTCTTCAAGACGACGTGCAGGGCCAAGGGCCTCGAATGACTCAAAGCTAAGGAGAGCGGAGAGCACAGTAACGAGCTCGTTGAGTGCTTCTGGATCTGCATGATCATGTTCCCCCACGATGCGCTGCATGAGAACCCGAAGACCTTTCCCAGGTGCAAGCTCGCCTAGCTTAGTCGTCGGATCAACAAGTCGCCCATCTTGAAATTTGAGTTGCTCTGCTCGATCAAAGGGATTGGAGCCAAAACAGCGACGTGTTTGCTGGCCGAGTTAGGAGATCTTTCGCAGTTTGAAGACGTTGATGCGCTGGTAGCCCGATCTGGGCTTCTCGCCTCATCAACGCCAATCAGGACGCAGGCGCAGGGGGCGTTCCCCTCTGTGTAAAATCGGTGCCCCCAGGCTTCGCCGTGCGCTCTACTTCCCAGAGAGAAGCTGTGCTCGTTTTTTCGTCAGCGACCTAGCTACCACCCCTCTGACACTCAAAGCACTACCTACGTCCCTGTTTACACGTCCGTTTTGCCCTCCTCCACTCATCTTCCCTCGTTGCTCTCCAATCCCTCTTTTAAGTGTGCACCTTCGACGCACATGCAAAGCCGAGAGCATATTCACAAGCTGCTGGCTCCTATCCTCATCCGGCTCGCTCCCACTCACACGAGCAGCCACAAAGCCATCAGGCCGAACTAGCAACATCCCATGATCGGGCAGGTCAGTCGCTTGCCGCCAGATCTCCTCGCTTGCCGAAAGGTCCCCTTCAGGTCCAATGCTATAGACGGGCAGTTCGATGCCGAAGTGTGCAGCGCATTCCCGTGCCGCCTGATACCAGACCGCACCGTCTGGCCCTATCAGCAGGACGAAATGATGACCAATAATATCGAGCGTTGAGACGCGTTGGCCCTGATGCTCCACCCACAGGTGAGGCACGCGCGAACCGGGCTGCCCTCTCAATACGGTGTAGTCCATCTGGCTTCCTTCTTCGGCAGAGAGTATGGCTGACGAGGAGTAGAAGCCGAACGAGCCTGGAGTTCATTGTCCGTGGTCTTTTCCCGCTCAGTAATCTCTTCCTGCTCGGCGGCAAAACGAGCCACCAGAAGCCTTTCCGTTTCGTAGGTTGAGAGCAACGCAGAATCGGCATAGCCCTGGTACACGGCGGCCAGTCTCCAGGCAAGATTTTGCCCATCCTGGATGCCTAGATTTGCACCTACGCCGCCAGTAGGCAGGATGATATGGGCCGCGTCGCCAGCTAGAAATACTCGCCCGACCTGGTAGCGCTCGGCCAGCCTCTCCTGCGGCTCCCAGGGAAGAATGCCCAGGATCTCCACCGCCAGGTCAGGTATCCCGATGGCCTTACGAACCAGCTCCCGGCAGCGCTCGGCAGATGGGACCATCAACTCTTCATCTTTAGAATACATAGGCATCTGAAAAAGCCAGCGATCATGATTATTGATCGCCATGAGCAGGCCCGGAGCTTCAGGGGTTTCTATCGTGCAGAGTATAAACTCATGGCCCCGCACCATCTCGCTCAGGTCCGCACGAAAATCTATCGCCAGCGTGTGCATCTCCGACAGCATAAAGTTTTTCGTCAGGATCGCAAGAGTGCGCAGCGCGAGGCTATTGGCCCCATCGGCGGCAACCAGGTAGTCGGCCCGAATGCGCTGCTGCACGCCCTTTCTGTGATCTACAATCAGAGCTATCACACCCGTCTCATCTTGCTCAAAAGAGAGCAATTCGGTCTGAAGGCGCAGATCTCCGCCACGTTCCCGCGCCGCCTCAAACAACACGGGCTCCAGGGCGGCCTGATTGCACAGACAGCCTGTGGCCGGGCTGATAGCCAGATCCACCTCCTTCAACTGGTCAAACGTCTCAATATCTTTCCCGTCCAGGTTCAGGCGTTTGACCTGCGCCATATCGGCAGAAGCAAGAGTCTCGACAAAGATCTCACCCCGGCTCCTGCTAAGCGGCTCGGCGGCTTTCCTGACACTCTCTTCCAACCCCAACGCCCGGAATACCTCCATCGTCCGCGCTGCCAGACCAATGGGTCGTGGATGGATCGCCGTGCCCGGATGCCGCTCAATAAGCATATAGGGGACCTGCTGCTGCGCCAGAAAGAGCGCGGTGGTGAGACCGGTTGGCCCGGCCCCAACAATCAAAACGGGAACATGTACATCGGCCATTGTTGTTTTCCTTTTTGCACTTCGTATATTTTTGCAGTTGCTTAAAAATTTAAGTTACTCTAAATATAGACGAGATGCAGAGAGAAAGTCAACCCCAATCTTGCAGTCCATTGCAAAAAAGGCTACAATGCACCAATGACACAGACACCAGGACGACGCGAGCGGAAAAAGCAGCAGACGCGGCAGAAGATTGCCACGGTGGCGCTAAAACTCTTTATTGAGCGTGGCTTTGAACAGGTAACGGTGAATGAAGTGGCGGAAGCGGCTGATGTGTCGGTGAACACCGTTTATAACTATTTTCCGACCAAAGAGGATCTCTTTTTTGGGCTCCATCAGCCTATGGAGACTTCCCTGGCGGGACTTGTGCAGCAGCGGAAGAAGGGCGAGCCGCTGCTCTCCTTTCTGCGTCAGTTGCTACTCGGCAGCCTCGAACCTATGAAAGCGATGCCATCTCCAGAGCAGGATTCTATGCGTCAGCAGATCTTCCGGGTGATCCAGGAAAGCCCTCCCTGCAAGCCCGTGGCCTGCAAATGACGCAGTCCACCGAAGAGGATCTGGCCCATGCTCTCGCGGAAGATATGGGCACAGAATCGGATGATATCGTGCCCCGCCTCGTTGCCCATCTGATCCTGGCCCTCTACGCGAGGATCTTCGCGGAATACCAGAGGCGGCGCTTGCAAGGCGAATTTTCCGAGGAGATCAATGCAGGTCTCTCGGCAATGGTCGTGGCGGGTCTCGATCTGTTGGCGCATGGAATCGATGCTTCTGGGGATTAAATTAGCTTCCTAGCGCCTCCAGCAACATATCGCCCTCTTCCGGGGTGATACGCCCCTCGGCAATCATCTTGAGGATCGCCTCACCTCCAACTGAACTTTTTTTATCTAAACATCAATTAT
>CAVZQK010000023.1:0-20404 GCA_963777355.1 uncultured Chloroflexia bacterium | reverse complement strand
TAGAGGATCTGCGAATTGTGTGTGGTCGGCACTGCTCCAAAGACCCAACCCGTCAGGAGGCGATCAGCACACAGTAAGTAATAAGTTTGAGCTTTTTAGTAGTTACTATTAAGTCGTTTATACTACTTAATAGTAAGAAGTTGTTTTGTTTAGTGAGTGGCGTGGCCAGAAAAACCCGCACCCAGGAGGTTACAAGATGAGCAAATATTGTCATAGCGATGAATTAGAATGCCGCTTACTTGCTACACAAGTGAACATCTTCTGACGTCTCCCCAGCCACCAACCGGCCAGCCAAGTACCCACCTCGCTGCCGATCCAGCCTAGCACCGCACTGCCGCGACATGCCGCCGAGCAACAAAAAAGTGCCGGATATCCGACACCTGAAGATCTACTCGCCGCTTTCCTTCTCTGCACTCTCACCCTCTAGACTCTCTACCAGTGTCAACACCAGCAGCTCGCCGACGTTCGCGCAGACGCCGCACGCGTAACGCCGACGCCTTGACCTCTCGGTCTGGCTTGAATTTCGGTCCCGCGTTGCTGCTAGAGACCACCAGATCTCGCACCTCAGAATAAGGATAGACCCACCTATTGCCAAATTTGCGGGCTTGTATCCTCCCAAGTGGATACACCAGATCGGACATGTACCTCACATCGACAACGTGACCGCTATTCTCGCTAACCACTTCAGCCGCTTGCGAGGCGGTCAGTTCATCGCTATCTTTGTATATCTTCAGATGCTTTCTATCTAGCGACAAGTCAATCTGAACTTTCTGTTGATTTCTGACATAATAATATCCTCATCTGAAAAAACTTCTTTCCATAAAATATAACGCGCACCACGCAAAATAGTAACATTTTTGTTGTTACTATCGTATGCAGTACACGTTATAATATTAGAACCGCTAAACGAGGTCGGGAGTTCCGACCTAAAGGAAATTTGATAGCCGGTTCCAACAGGAAGGATAACATAATGCACAATTACAGGAATTTTTAGAGAGTATAGTACCGTCCGAGTGGCTGGCCGCCACGCGTGACGGCAAAGGACGAGAGAGCTGGTTTAACGCCGAACAATTTGGGCGTTACATTCCAGAAGGAGATTTTATTCTGAAAATGGATTATCAATGTGGTGAAGCACCCCCCCGCTAAAGCACTAATTCTCTTAGAAAACGGGAAAAGGGCTGCCGAGAAAAGATAGGAAGAAGAGTGATAGCTTGAAGGACAGAATTATTTGGCATGGTTAAAGTGAGCAAAAAATCAGAGCAACAATATGAGACCATAAACCTATCAGTAACGTATAACATTATAGACTCCTATTGAGATAGGTAGCTGGTTATAAGCAGCGGCATCGCAAGATTTGCAGCACACTCCAGTTCCTCATTACCAGGGGGATTTATTTTATTACTTCATCAGAGAAAGCGTTCGATGGTCCATAAAAGCAACTATTTCTATCACGAAAAATTGGCGCAGGAACTGTAGATTGAGGAGAGCAGAATGACCTATACGCACAATCCCTCTCACACGGAGCAAGGAAGTACGGAAGAGTATCTTGCTCAACAGGCGCAGTTAGGGAAGCTCAGCCTGGAGATCAGCATTGCACTGAACAGGAAAAAAACGCTTGCGTCTATGCTTTCCGCCTGTACAAACGCTTTTGTGAAACATTTAGATGCAGCATTTGCACGAATCTGGACATTGAACGAAGCGGAGAACGTATTAGAGCTTCAGGCCAGTTCAGGAATGTACACCCATTTAAACGGTCCTCACGGCAGAGTGCCAGTGGGAAAATTTAAAATTGGCTTGATCGCGGCTGAACGAGAGGCGCATCTGACAAATAACGTACAAGATGATCCCCGTGTCTCCAACCAGGAATGGGCCACACGTGAGGGCATGATCGCCTTTGCAGGCTATCCGTTATTAATAGGTGAGCGGTTAATAGGGGTCATGGCAATGTTTGCCCGCCATCCATTTAATGAGCTTGCCCTGCAAACAATGATGACCATCGCCAACGGCATTGCACTGGGGATAGAACAGGTAGAGGCGCGAGAAATCATCAAAATGAACCAGCAACGCCTCACAATGGCCCAGCGTGTAGGGCATATTGGCACCTTTGAGTGGAACATCCAGACAAATCAGATCTACTGGACCCCCGAATTAGAGGCGCTGTACGGTCTACCAGCAGGGAGTTTCGAGGGAAAATACGAAAATTGGCGGCAGCGTATCCATCCAGAAGATGTAGAAGCGGCAGAAACAAACATACAAAATGCAGCGTTTACTGATTCCCAGTACAACGCAGAGTTCCGTGTAATCTGGCCTGACGGCTCACAGCACTGGATGCTGGGCAAAGGCGAGGTCACCCAATATGATGAACAACAGCGTCCACTGCGTATGCTTGGTGTGAATATAGATATTACCCAGCGCAAAGAAGACGAAGAGCGGCTAGCAACAATGATGCAGGATATGCAGAAATTGAACGCCACGCTAGAGGCGCAAGTAGAAGAACGTACAGAAGTATTACGACATCTCAATGCTGAACTCCAGCGCAGCAATCAAGAGCTTCAGGATTTTGCCTATGTCGCTTCGCATGACTTACAAGAGCCTTTGCGCAAGATTCAGGCCTTTGGCAATCTGCTCGAAGAAGAGTATGGAGATGTGCTGGAAGATGGTAAAGCGTATCTGAGCCGGATGCGCAATGCAGCCAGCAGAATGCGCGTCTTAATTGATGACCTGCTCACCTTCTCGCGAGTCACGACAAAAGCAGTACCGTTCATCGCCATAGATCTTAATGAGGTAGTAGGTCAAGTCATAGATGATCTGAGTACCAGGCTCCAGAGTACGCAAGGGAGAATTGAAGCTGATCCGCTCCCTATTATCGATGCAGATGGGCGGCAGATGTACCAGATGTTTCAAAATTTGTTGAGCAACGCCCTCAAATTTCATCAACCGGGAGTACCTTCAGTCGTCAGAGTAAGCGCTGAAATCCAGGACGATCCAGCGTCAGAAGCAACACCGCCAGAGAAAGTATGCGTCATAGCCGTACAGGACAACGGGATTGGCTTTGAAGAGAAATATCTGGATCGAATCTTTACCGTATTTCAACGGCTGCATGGGAAAAGCGATTATGAGGGGACAGGAATCGGGTTGGCAGTAGTGAGGAAAATTGTGGAACGACATAATGGTACAATCACCGCGAAAAGTAGTCCTGGAGAGGGCGCAACATTCCTGGTTAGCCTCCCAATGACCCAACAAAAAAGGAAAGAGATAGAAGACTTATGATGAATGCACAACCTATTCTCATTCTCATGGCTGATGACGACGAAGATGATATAATGCTTACGCAAAAAGCCTTGAAAAAAGGGAAGCTGTTGAACAACCTTATAAGCGTCCGCGATGGAGAGGAACTACTTGATTATTTGCAGTATAGGGGTGAGTACACTGATGCTAGCAAGGCACCACGTCCCGGTATCATTTTGCTTGATTTAAACATGCCAAAAAAAGATGGGCGGGAAGCGCTCAAAGAGATCAAGGCCGACCCGGACCTGAGAGAGATTCCCATCGTCGTCTTTACCACCTCAAAAGCTGAAGAGGATATCTATCGCTCTTACAAACTGGGAGTCAACTCCTTTATTACCAAGCCAGTCACCTTTGACAGCTTGATAGAAGTCATGCAGACGCTGGGCAAATACTGGTTTGAAGTTGTCTCCCTGCCAGCCGAGACCAAGAAAGGGACATATGGAGAGGCGTCCAACGATAATTCTGCTCATTGAAGACGATGAGGATGATTATATCCTACTACAAAAAATACTCACAAAGATTCCCGGAGGTCGATACACCGTCATCTGGGAACATTCGCCGCTTTCCGGGCTGAACGCGATGCTGACACAAGAGCATGATCTCTGTATGCTTGACTATAGGCTAGGAGCGTCTAACGGTATTGAGTTGCTAAAAGAAGCACGTAGCCAGGGGTATGAAAACCCGATAATTCTGCTCACCGGGGCCAATGAAGGTGAGATTGATATACAGGCGCTTCAGGCGGGAGCAGACGACTACATCTCCAAAGAGCAGCTTCAGGGAGAGTTATTATACCGCATTATTCGCTATGCGATAGAACGAAGAAAAGCCGAGCGTGACCGTGAGCACTTGCTACGTGAGCAGCTCGCCAGCCGGGAACTGGAACAGAGGCGCAACGAGTTTATAGGCATGGTCGTTCACGAGCTAAAAACGCCACTCACCAGTCTGAAAGGTTACGCTTACCTGTTGAGGAAACGCCATGCCAAAGCAGCAGACGAGCAGGCAGTGCAACTCTCGCTGAGGATGGAGCAGCAGATCACAAAGCTGACCGACCTCGTCGATGACTTTCTGGATGTATCCAGGCTTGCAGGAGGGATGTTACAATTCCACGAAAGCTATTTCGACTTTGACGCCCTGGTGACAGAGATAGTGCAAGAGGTCCAGCTAGTAAGCGAGCAACAGGTTATTCAGAGCGAGGGGAAGACGGGACAGCAAGTCTGGGGGGATCGTATGCGTGTGGGACAGGTTATTACCAACTTTCTCACCAATGCAATGAAGTATGCACCACAATCCAAATATATTTTACTAAAAACGCAGGCAAGCGATACTGATGTCATCCTCAGCGTAAAGGACTTCGGCCCTGGCATTCCGAAGGAGTTGCGCAAGAAAATCTTCGACCCATTTTATCGCATTGAAAAAACCGAGATGCGAGAGACGCCAGGACTGGGGTTGGGATTACATATTGCCTCTGAGATCATCAAACGCCAGGATGGGCAGATCTGGGTAGAAAGCGAAGAAGGGCAGGGAGCGACCTTTTATTTCACCCTCCCATTAGAGAGGAAGCCAGCGACAAAGGCACAAGAGGGAGTACAAACCTTATGAAACGGGTACTTGCTCTTCAACATATTCAGGAAAACCCAACAGGGCTGGTCGGTGAAGTTTTGCAGAAGCATAATATAGACAGCCAGATTATCCAGGTTGCTAACGACCCCATCCCCGATCCATTACAATTTGATGCGGTTATTGCCTTTGGCGGGACACAGCACGTGTATGACGAAAAAAATTATCCATTCTCGGTTCACGAAAATACAATGATTAAATCGGCGGTTGAACACGATATACCATTTCTAGGAATCTGCTACGGGGGCCAGCTACTCGCGCATGTGCTGGGTGGACTCGTGAAACGGATGCCACTTGCCGAGGTAGGATTTATTCGTGTAAGCTTTACCGAGGCTGGTCAGCAAGATCCGCTGTATGACGGTTTTACGAATTATCTCCAGTCGTTTCACTGGCATGAAGATGCCTTTGATGTACCACCGGAAGGCGTCCTCCTGGCATATAATCAGCACGATGAACACCATGCATTCCGCTTCGGGAAACGGGCTTATGGGATACAATACCATGTCGAAATCACACCGGAGATGCTAGATACCTGGCTAAAGGATTTTTCCAGCGAAAAACAACTGCTTGGTCCTCATGGAGACGATATCTTCCGGCAAATTCTAGAGGAGCGGCCAACACTATATCCTATTTACCGAGAACACTCAATCCGTATGATCGAAAACTTTCTCAAGATTGCAGAAATTCTTTAGAGGTTGCAAGAGATCGCATTTTTGTAGCCGTTTCGCGCCAACACAGTGTAAAATGTGAGTAAAGATCAGCAGGAATGTGCGGGTCATCTGGCGTGTTATAAATGGTAGACAAAGAGAAAGAGAGAAGCAAAGATATGGCTCAATATGAGACCGCAATCCTTGCGGGTGGATGTTTCTGGTGTACTGAGGCCACGCTACAAAAACTTCGAGGGGTCCAATCCATTGAACCGGGTTATGCGGCCTCTAAAGTCGAGAACCCGACCTATGAGGCAGTCTGTTCCGGGCGCACCGGGGCAGCAGAAGCGATTAGAATTACCTTTGATCCAGAAGTCATCTCCTATGCAAAACTAGTAGAAATTTTCTGGCATGTCCATGATCCCACCACACTTAATCGGCAAGGGAACGATGTTGGTACCCAATACCGTTCAGGGATTTATTACCAGAATGAAGAACAAAAACAGGCCGCACTGGCCTCAAAAGCAGAATTAGAAAAATCGGGAAGCTATAAAAATCCAGTCGTCACCGAAATTGTACCTTTCACAAATTTCTATGTAGCGGAAGATTACCACAAAGACTATTATGAGCGGAATCGCTTCCAACCTTATTGTATGTTTGTAATTGATCCAAAAGTACGTAAGCTCTTAAAAGACTATCAGAAAGAGCTAGCAATCTAACATAAGACAAGAAAAAACATCCCTTCCTCTCAAAGAACTTGTGAGGAAGGGAGCAAAGGAAAAGAAACGTTTACACTTGAGCACGCAGGCGAGCACGTTCAATCAGAGCAATCGCTTGATCCAGAAAAGTCCAGAAGAAGTGTGCGCGCAAATCGCCTTGCCTCCCCTCCGCCAACAGCACATCTCCGGAAAACCAGGGAACCGTATTTTGCAGGTGTAAGCAGAGGACACCAGGCAACTGATCGCCAGATTTCAGAGGAAGCAGAACGAGTTGAGCCGCTGCGCCAGTAGCAGAAAGCGTGCTTGAGCGAAGCTGAGGACGGACTGAAGCCATAACAGCGCGTGCGGCCTCAAATTCCTCATCTGAGAGTACAAAACGTTCTATCTGGATAGGTGCATCGGCCTCCAGCTTAAGATCTCCCCGGCCATCGGGGAGCAACAACGCGCACTCACGAACCCCCCAGGGAGAAAAGACGCGAACCAGAGCCAGGGCAATACTATCCATCTGATCGGCAACACCAATCTTCTGATTAGCTACATGCATCACCTCATAGAGAATACGCGCCTCCCGCTCACGCTGCCAGGCCACCTCAGCGCGTTGGCGCATCAGCGAGGCAAGCTGGCTGGTAAGCAGAGCAGTAATCAGGAAAACACCTAGTGCAATCCATTCACCGGGATTAGCGACATTAAACGTAAAGAGCGGTTGAATCAGAAAAAAGTCGAAGGAGAGAAAAGCAACAAGGGCAGCTAGAATGGCGGCATAGCGTCCACGAAGACTGGCTAAAGGAAGAATGACCAGAAGATAGAGAATAGAGATATTTGGAATTGCAGGATACAGATGTGCAACAAACAGAATCAGCGTCACAAGCAGCGTACCAGCGAAAGCGAGAAGAGTATCCAGCACAAGTGAAGACCAGCTTACTCGTTGTCTCACTTCAAGTTGAGCAATTTGTTCAATGCTCTGCATAATAGCACCTCGAAAAGGATTTCACCAACGCCTCAGACAGAGAAGAGCCGAAAACAGCGAGAGGCTTTCTCTACAAATCGATATAGCTAGCATAGTCCTCTCTTCATCAAGAAACTATCATGATGCCAGATATTCTGCTAAAGATTCCCTCAAAAAGGCGTTAGTATCCTTCTTCAAAAGACGAGCGCAAAGAAACCAGCAGTATCACATTAGCCGTAGATAACAGAAGAAGAGAGACCAACCTTTGTGGTTGGCCTCTCTTCTTCCCTCTTCAAGATAAACGACGGCGAGAGATCGAGAGCCTACAGCTAGAGACTATACGAAATCCAGGTAGCGAACAGATACAAAAGAAGAGAAACAGCGAACGTTACGGGTGAGTCCATGAGTACGAGGCAGTATCGTACTGAAGTCCGCTCTTCTGATAGGTAAAAGAATACTGGAGCACCTGACCAGAACTCATGCCCGTCACAGTATACTCCCAGCGAGATGTGGCACTATTGTAAGTCATATTCACGTTTTGCTGAGAAAGACCAGGGCGGATATAATGAACAATAACATAGCCAGCGGTCCAACTACAGGCCTGGAACCAGGGCAAAGCCGAGGTTGTGCTGGAATCCACCACACCTTGCGCAAAGCTTCCGGCGGTACAGCCAGAGATGGGAGTGGGAGTAGGGGTAGGAGTAGACGAGCCACTTGTGGTATAGACATGAACATAATCAACGAGCATCGGCGCGCCCGACTGAGTGGAAGAGGTTGGGCTTCCCGGCCAACTGCCACCCATAGCGACATTCAAGATAATAAAGAAGCCATGATCGACAGCGTTGGCCCAAGTTGTGGCATCCATCCCAGAAGTATTAGAATAGACCTGCCAGAATTGCACACCATCCAGGTACCAGCGAATCTCTTCAGGAGAGGTACTTCTATCGACTTCCACACGGTAGGTATGAAATGCTGCCTGACAGGTTGTGGGGGAACAAGCCTGACTTCCGCCGAGACCATTTGTCTCATTACAGGGACCACCGGGATCGACGCCGCAGTGGAGTGTGCCATGTTCTGCATTGGTACCATTCACACTCTCCATCGCATCAATCTCGCCGATGCCGGGCCAATTATTGTAATTGCCTCGAAAGGCTGCTCCCAGGGACCAGAAGGCTGGCCAATAGCCTTGAGCAGCAGCGCCCGTAACATTAGGCATCTGAATCGAAGCCTGAATAGCCATCTCGCCACCGGCAGGAGCAGCGAAATCTGAGCGCTGAGTCTCAATGCGCCCCGAAGTCCAGGCTCCACTGGCACTACGGATAGGATTAATAGCGAGGTGGCCAGAACCATCCTGATAGACATTGGCGGTACTACTAGACATCGTTTCAACTTCGCCGGTCCCCCAGTTTCCGGCCCCGCCAGGGTAACTCGTCCCGGTATCATACAGCCAATTCGAGGTATTCACGCCCGTGACCGAACTGCCACTAAACTCATCACCCCAGATCTGGTTCCAACTGGCCGCCCTGGCCACAGGAGTACCGCCAATCTGAGTGAAGCTCAAGGCAGCAAGAGCCAGAGAAGAAAGAATACAGAGGATTGTCGCAAGAAAAGATAGCCGTCTTCGTGGTTGGTTGGAAACGTTCGCATTACGCGAAAAAAACATCATCATTGAGTGTTCCTTTCCAAAAATTACATGCCCCCATCCTTTATAGGATAACCAGAAGAGGATTTCTTTGTCAAGCTTTTTTCGGTCAATTCTCGATAATATAGAAAACTATCGTCAAAACAAAGGCAAAACTTTCGACAGAAAAAGCTATTCTGAGTGAGATTGAGAAGAACAAGATCCACGTATGACCAGAGAGGTTGCCAATTCAACACGTTTGCTTTCTAATATTTCGCCTTCGATCATACTCAGAAGCATACGTGTGGCCATGCGTCCCATCTCTTTGAGGGGCTGACGAATTGTAGTCAAAGGAGGACTCATCCGTTCGGAGGTTGGAACATCGTCGAAGCCAATCACGCTAATATCTTTCGGAACATTCAAGCCTTTCTCGTAAAGAGCCTGGTAGACCCCCGTAGCTTCCAGGTCGCTTGTTGCAAAGATGGCCGTGGGGGGCTCAGGTAATTCTAGCAAAGCGCATGTTTGAATATAGCCGCTCTCATGGTGAAAATCACCTGAGCGAACCAGATCAGGAACAACCGAAATACCCCTGGATTTTAATGCCGCCCGGTACCCGGCAAGCCTGGCTCTACTCGTCAAGTGGGTGGGAATCCCCATAATTATGGCGATGCGCTGATGACCAAGATCCAGCAAATACTCAGTAGCCAGGAGCGCGCCAGCCCAATTTGTCGAGCCGACAGAAGGGATATCTGCATCGAGCTGCACAACATCATCAATCACCACAAAAGGAATATGCTGTTTGCGCAGTTTTTCCAGGTGTCTGATAGGTTCAATAGAAGTAAACAGAAAGGCACCAGCGGCTGTTTTACGAGATACTTCTGCCAGCCACTGTCTCTCACGAGGGGTATCCTTATGCATAGAGAAGAGAGCGAGACGGTACTCGGTCTGATTCAAAACCTCTTCGATACCGCGCAGAATTTCTGAAGCAGTAGTCAGAATTGAGCGCACCTGGAGAGATCAGATCGATAAGTCTCGGCTGTTTTTTTTGCTCCTCATCGAGGGCGCGGAGCGTGCGATTATGCACGTAGCCGCTTTCCAGAATAATACGTTCAATACGTTCACGTGTAGTCGTTGCCACATCGGGTCTTTGATTCAGCACTTTTGACACGGTAGGAATTGATACCCCTGCCGCTGCTGCTATCTCTGCAATGGTAAGTCGTTGGCTCACTACTTTTCATCCCCTATCTTAAACCTGATCAGTAGAGCATCGAAAGTTTCGGTAAAATAACTGTAGCATAAAGTTATTTTTGCTGTCAAGAAACAGAGGGAGAAAGAATAAGTAAAAGTACCGCCTGCCGCGCCGAAGCAAAAGAAAAGAGGGTATCTTCTCTGCGAAGATACTCCTCACTAAAGAATTTGTGAATAAAAACGAGCTGCGCTTACCTCACTCTGCCTGTGCTAAAACCTCCTGCTCAGCAGCCGCGTTCTCCAGAGCAGCGGGAGAATCAGCTACTTTCAGCAGATGATTAAGCGTCTGTTGCTTGATTCGATATGCCTGACGTTTCCCTTTATGAGGAAGAGCAACAGCGTCAAGCACGCCCAGGCTGATCCAACGCCGAACAGTAGTAGAATCGACGCGGAGATGCTGAGCTACTTCAGGGACAGTCAACAACCTATTACGGTCAGATGCATTTGTTTTCTGACGAGCACTCAGTTGCTTCTGAGAATGAGTGCCTTTTGTACGTGGCATAAATTCAAAAGTCCTTTCTGGTAAACAAGAAGCGGATTATCTCGCATCGGTTCTACGAGCAAAGCCTATTTTTTCGCTATGTTATTGGAATTCCATAAATTCCCTATACTTATAAGCACGTAATATTGCCTAAAAAGGTAACATTACAGCATATACTTTGTTTCTTACAAAGAAGAACACTATGTGCAGAATAGAGGGATCTTCTGGTATACAAGTGTTAGAAACAAAGAAACATATTCTTAAGATTTCTGACAAATGCCAGCTTTTATGTATAAATAAAGGAGAATAAATCAGAGCTTTATGTAAAGATCTGATCTTTTGCCGCTTATACACGCACTTTCATTCCTGTGCAGAGCCCACATATGCTACCATCAACATCGGCAACGAAGTAGGGACCATTGAGCAGATGCGCACGCTGATTGGCCGTATTCACTGCTGCACTCCATGCCGGTGGGTCACTGGCAGGAAAAGACTCCTCAGAAGCCTCGGTTACTGAATTTTCGGGCTCATCGTCCGCGATAGCATACATGCCTCTGCTTTGCAGAAATACGTTTCCGTCAGCACCCCTAGTCGGATCGACATAACCACTGCTATAAGCAACATGTCCCGCGATCCACTCTCCCCCAAGAAAGAGCTTTATAGCCTGTCCTCGCACAAGATCGATGCCACTCAGATCATTAAGCGCATAACTGCCAGGGGTTGTTCCCTCCGCTAAAAAACCTTCTGCCATAATCTATCCTTTCGCCCTTTTCTGTTATAGATCTCACGAATAACAGAGAAGAAAAGCTACAATTCTTTCTGGAGCCAGCACATTTTTTGTAGCTTCTCCTCCGACCGCAGCAATAATACCCTCGGCACCTTGCGCCATCATTATGGTGGTTGCATAGGCCGATCCTACGGCATTTGCAGTTCTATGAGTTGTGTGTACACAGGCAGAAGATTGAAAGGATTATCCTCGCCACCAGGTGGGAACTCGTCCGTGGCATAAAGGAGGCGTTGGTAGGCATCGGTTGCGCTGGTGAGCTTCGTATAGGTCTCTGCCAGAGTCGACCCGCCGGCTTCGGTAATGTCGGCCCAATTGTAGCCCAGGTAGGAGTGCAAGAAGAATAGAAAAACCGTTCCGCATCGATTGCTGATCTGGTTGCCGTCCGTTGGCACATTGACGGTCACATAGTCGGGACGACCCGCGTTCCACCATGCCGACGTGTAGGTCCCATCTAAAATTGGATGGAGATCAAGCGCGAGCGCTACAGAGAGAGCTTCACCGTTACCGTGTCCACAGTCCCAACCGGTCCCCTTGGCGGCCATGAAACATTCATCAACCTCGGCCACCGTGAGTAGCTGCGACATAGCGGTGTTTAACGGTTGACGCGGGATTCCTATGTGCAACGTCGTGTCGGTGCAACTCGAATGAAACGCGCTATATGGATGACCATCCTCCACTAAGACGTGGAACGGCAGACCCGATGGTTCCACGCCACCAAAAGCTGTGACCAGGGCCTGGTAGTCATCCTCGCAGCTGGCAAGAATGGCATCCGCAGCTGCCACGCCGTCACTACCAAGTACATCATCGTAGGAAACATTGAAGTGGAGAGTGCTACCTCGGAAAGCCATCTGTTGATCTCCTCTGACTGACTGTCGCCACAATGCAGCCTTTATTTGAACTTACATTGCACCAATCTCGACACTTCGCACGAAGGAGGACGTGTTGTCGTGAAATACGATAATCGGAACCTTGGTAACGAGTGCGTCTCGTACGAGAGCGAGTTGTGACATCCAGAGCAGCCGCTGGGTCACCGATGGAGTCTGTTGTAACGCGGGAGTGAACCAGATGAAGAAAAGCTCTGCCTGGCCTCCACCCGCGGAGGATACGGAGAAGAGCGCGAAATCCCCACCTTCCGTATTGTTGACCTTGACCCAATCGACCGTACCATGTGTTTCCATAATATGCCCTCTCCTTAGCAGATCTCAACGATGGCATCAGGTGACGTCGCCAGACTGCGTAGCAGCCGCTTGGCAAGTCCGATATCGCCCCGAACCCGCGCAAGACCGGAACCGAACGCAAGCAAGGGGGAAAGTGATCCCGCAGCAATCTCTATCCAGACATTTGGCCGGGTGATCACTTCCAGAGTCGGGTTATCCGCCTCGCCTTTGCCAGCGACCGTCCGTTCTGGGTCCAACCGCAGATGCCACCTCTGAGTACCGGCAATGCCAACGAAATGTAAGTTGATAGTTGCTGACTTGCCGGTAGAAGCGAGCAGTTCAGCTAATCGCTGGAGGCTGGCTGCGATGTCAGTGGTTCCTGGCTCAACAAGCGCTGGCAGGCGAGCATAACGCTGTACCAACGGATGAGGCCAACCAGACTGTCTATGGGTCTCCCTTTGTTGTTCTGATTGCAAATCGGTTATGCGTTCCATGATCGTTCCCTCTGAATAAGCCCTCACTGCCTGGACTATAACGTTGGTTAGTACCTGGAGTCTCCTCAAGCCTCACCTCGATTACCCCATCTACCGCGCTCGCCACTTCTGGATAATACTTCATAAAAAGTTTATCAGGAGAATTTATAATAGTCAAGGAGTCTTTCGCCACTCTGAATTCGTATAGTATTGAGCTAGAGAGCTTTCTCAAGAAACTGCGACAGGAGCGGATGAAAGCTTTCAAACACTTCCGCTGATGAGCTTCTTTCACTAAAATAGCAAGGCACCCGATTTTATGGTCTTTTCTAGCTGGTTGTCATACATCTGCAAATCAACGATATCACAAACTGGAGAAGGAGAAAAACTGTGAGCCATAGCTATGATTTTAATGGTCTGGGAATGGGTCTGGGAAATTTGTCGCGCCTCTCCAATGCCCAGACGCGCTCAGTCAGCGCCGAAAATTTCACGGGCGCGAAGGGACATGGCGGCATGGCAACTGAAGGGACCAATGCCAGTTGCGCTCGTGATCTCGGCCTGGGATGGAAGGTCTCGCCCTCTATCGCTCATCGCGCCCACAGTAGCGCAACGCTGGCAGAGATTCAGGGAGCAGGAGCTATTCAGCATCTCTGGATGACTACCGCTCCCGACACACTGGCGCAGCCTCGTCTTACGTGCTTACTGGGACGGCGAGGAACAGCCCTCTATTGAAACCCCTTATGGCGATTTCTTTGCCCTGGGCTGGTGCGAGCGCTGCAATATCAATTCGTTGCCTGTCGCGTGAATCCGGCGGGTGGCATGAATGCGTACTGGGAGATGCCCTTCCGCAAAAGCGCCCGCTATCCACACTTGAGAATCTTAGCGATCAAGAGATGCATCTTTTATTACCAGATCGACTACACGCTCACGGTGGTCCCTGACGATGCCGCCTATTTCCACGCGCAATGGCGGCGGAGCAATCCTCTCCCCTATAAAGAGGTGCATACGCTGGTGGATAGCATCAAGGGCAAAGGGCAATATGTTGGCACGTATCTTGCGTGGCAGAGCAACAGTGTGGCTGGTGGGGCGAGGGCGAGGTTAAGTTTTATCTGGATGGCGATAGCGACTTTCCGACCATTTGCGGAACCGGAACAGAAGATTATTTCGGCGGGGCCTGGAATTTTGAGCAACCAAATGGACAGTATGGTTCCTATTCAACGGCCTTTCTCGGTCTGCCCCAGATCATTCAACCCGATGGCCTCTACCAGAGTCAGCAGCGATTTGGCATGTATCGCTGGCATATCATGGACCCGATCCGTTTTACAGAAGATCTGCATGTCACGATCCAGGCGCTGGGCTGGCGAAGTGGGCGGCGCTATCTCCCCTTGCAAGACGACATTGCCTCTGTCGCCTTCTGGTACCAGACTGAGCCACACGCGCCCTACCCAGCCTTCCCTGACGCCGACGCCCTGGAGGTCTCTCGCGGCTACGTGTGAAATTTTCTTGCAGTTCGGGGAGGACAACCCCCTTGCGGCATCTCTCTCCCGGACACCTTTTCGAGAAGCGAGAGAATCGCTTGGCGAGGCGGACGGGGACAAGCCGGTCCCTACCTGTTATTTCGGGCGATAGAAGAAGAAACGGGAGAGGCCAGGCTACATTTCTCCTTCGGTTGAAGAGCGAAAAACTATGTCCGGAAGAGAGCCTCGCAGCAAGGTCGGCTGCTCATCTCTAACCCTCTCCTGAGGACAACCCCCTCGCGGCAGGGAAAATTCGTAGGGTCGGCTGTTGATCTCTGACCGTCTCGCCTACCACCCATCTCACTGCGCAGAGAGGGCGCGAAAACGGCAGGCGAGATGGAGAGGGGTGAAGCACAAATAACAGCAGAACGAGATTATGCGAAATTATTGGATTTGTCCCGTTATGCGGTTGACGTTCTCATACCTTTTCTGGCATACTGATGGTGTGTATGAGCACACATAGAGCTGGTATTTGGTAAAGATGATGAGAGGCAGCACGATGCAAGAAACTCCACTTCAAGATACAAGTGAAGAGCGCGATTACGAGGCCGGTTTTGCACGAGTGATGCGTTTCGCGGAGCAAGCGAAGCGGCGTGGCTGGCGGCTGACGGATCGACAACTGGTGCATGAGATCATGCAAAGAGAGCGAGCGGCGGCGGTTCGGGACAAGAGTTCTCTCCCCATAATTGGGACAGAGGTTCACTCTGCGGCCTGGAATCGCGGTCAGGCGGATGCCTTGCGCACGCTCTTGCGCGTCCAGCGCACCGGACAAGAGGTCTAAACTTCTTTTTTTAGAGAGAGATGCCCTCGTTCCCAATGGTATAATGGAATGCAACCGATGAGGATGACTTCATCGTATTTCTGGGAGCGAGGGCGTCTCTCTTTTGGAAGAGCTGGCAAGAAGGGCTATAGCTGGTTTTGAATATGCTCGATGCGTTGAATGAGCACATCAGCCTGTTTCTGCTTCCTCTGTTTCTGATATACGGCCACTAAAGCTCGCAGGTCGGTAATAATTTCTGGATGGACAGGACCATAGATCTGCTCATCAATTGCCAGTGCCCGTTTGTACGACTCCTCAGCTTTCTTATACTTCCCCTGAGCGCTATAAACTGTCGCTAGATTATAAAGACTCACGGCAAGCTGAGGATGCTTCGGACCCAATCTACGCTCCCTCACCCCTCTCACCCGCTCATACAGCTTTTCTGCCTCGGCATTCCTCCCTTGAGCGCTATAGACTAACCCCAGATTATTCAGCGTCGTCAGCGTATCGGGGTGCTCCTCTCCCAGGACCCGCTCCCTCACCTCTCTCACCCGCTCATGCAGCTTTTCTGCCTCGGCATTCCTCCCTTGAGCGCTATAGACTCCCGCCAGATTATTCAGCGTCGCCAGCGTTCGGGGTGCTCCTCTCCCAGGACCCGCTCCCTCACCTCTCTCACCCGCTCATGCAGCTTTTCTGCCTCGGCATTCCTCCCTTGAGCGCTATAGACTAACCCCAGATTATTCAGCGTCGTCAGCGTATCGGGGTGCTCCTCTCCCAGGACCCGCTCCCTCACCTCTCTCACCCGCTCATACAGCTTTTCTGCCTCGGCATTCCTCCCTTGATCGCTATAGACTCCCGCCAGATTATTCAGCGTCGTCAGCGTTGAAGGGTGCTCCTCTCCTGACGTGAGTTCTAAATTCTGCTGGCTTCTCGATAAAAGCTTTCTGCTTCCTGATAAAGTCCATATCGATCACGCAAATATAAGCCGGCCTGATTAAAAATGCGTGCAGCAGCAGCAAGAAGTAGCCCGGTCCGGCCCACAAGTTCCAGGCAGGCTTGAACCTGCGGAAGCAACCGCTCACACTGCTCCCAGTCTTCAAAGAACGGACCAGAGAAAGTTGCATTTACCGTTTTAATCATACGCTCAACCCAGAGTTTTTGTGCCTGCTCATCCATCTCATCTTTCAAAACAGCCTGTACAAGACGATGCATTGTAAGCGTTTGGGCTTCCGGGTCTCTGCGGATCAGAGAATATTTCAGCAGTTCACTCAGGGCTGCTTCAAAGGCAAAATCATCTGTTCCCAATGGCTCAAGGATGGGGCCAAGATGCTCTGCCCCTTCGACAAAGAGCTCTTCAGGAATGGCATCTGGAGCGAGAAAGGCGCAGAGACGGAGCAACTCAGCAGAGGCAGGATTAGCCTTTTCAATGCTGTCAAATGAGAGTTTCCAGGTCGTAGCTACCCAGTCAGGATGCCCAAAAAGGTTGGCCTTTCCCCCCCGACGCTTTAAGAGCTCAGTTCTATGGCTGCGATAGAGCTCCAGGTATTTTGCCACACTACATTTTGTTTCTTCGATATAAGCACCAGCTTGATTGAGCGCTAAAGGCAAACCATCCAGTTCACGCACAATTTGTTGCGCAGTTACCACATCTTTTCCTGAAACGAGATTGAGTGAAGAGTTTGACTCAAGTAGCTTTGCTCGTTTCAATAGTAATAAGGCACCTTCTGCTAGCGTCATCTTTTCCAGATCAATTGCTCGTGCCAGGCCGCCAGCATTCTGCGATCTCGTCGTAAATATGATGTGTCCAGAATAGTCGAGAGGAATATACTCAGCGACCATCTCCAGGTTGTCAGCATTATCGAAGATGAGCAACCATCCAGTATTTTGTTCTAGCCAGCGCTTGACTGCGATCACAAGAATCTCTTTATCAGACGCCTGGCTCCCACTTATCTGCAACAAGCCTGCAATGATAGCAAAATCGGAGATAATCTCTTCTCGCGAAGCCGAGTGCACCCACAACACCACATCATAGTCCTGGCGCTGTCGATACGCATATTCAATGGCAGTCTGAGTCTTGCCAATCCCTCCCAGGCCGCTGAGGGCTGGCGGCTGGGCCAGGGATACCGCATCTCCCGCTAGCAGCATAGAACGTAGTTGATTTAAAACCTCTTCTCGACCAGTGAAGAAGGGGTCGCGACGGAAGGGGACCATAAAGATTGAGGCCGTGGATAATACAGTAGCTTTTGCCTTTGGAGAGGCACTCTTCTCTTTGGATTCAAGAGCAGTGAGCACGGCCTGGAAACCCAGAGCGATATCACGAAAAGCTTCATTCGGCTGAGACCAGCTCGTCACAGGCCGACTATCTGTGGGCAACGGCGTGAGAGAAGCAAAGGGCGCACCCTCCCACAAGACAGGTTCAAGCAAGATAGGCAATACCCAGGCATCCCCTGCCGCGTGCCGCTCCATTGCCCGCCGCATCTCCGTACCATAGCAATAATCCGAGTTGAGGAAATCATGGGCTAACGCATAGGACGATGAGCGAGGAAGTATTTAGTTGCCGCTCACGCTCTCATTAGAGGTGTGCCAGGAAGGAGAGTATGGTCATACCACTCGGCAATCTGCCCTTGCCATTTGAATACGATCAAATGTTTTTTTAGTTCTTTTACCAGCGACTCATCTTCGTTGGCATAGGAGAAAAATACGTTTGGACCTGGCATGGCCTCTTCCTTTTCTAGAAACAGACATAATGGTAGTATAATCCTCTCATGCAGGTTTATCAAGATAAAAAGCAGCATTCCGCTATTTTACTAAAAAGCAATCCAGCCTTTTTTCCTCTTTTACTTGACACTCCCTGGCTCCTCTGTCATAATTTCGAGGATGTAAATGGTAGATAGTAGAGATAGCGCGCTATTTTGGGATGAGAAGGCAGGTAGCATGGTTCAAATAGTGACAATTATCAATTTCAAGGGCGGCGTCGGTAAGACTCTTGTGCGGTTGAGCGGCTACCGCGCTGGCGCGGCATCATGGGCGGCGGACGCTGCTCGTCGATCTCGATCCCCAGGCAAGCGCGACCTTTTATGTGCTGGAGCAGGCACGTTGGATGCAGTGGAAGAAGATGCGCGGCACCACCTATGATCTTTTTGAACACCGGGATAATAGTTTCCCGATTCGCAATGCAATCTTACCAAATGTATTAGACGAGGCAAAGGTCTTTGGCTTCGATCTCCTACCCTCGAATCCCGATCTGGTTGACGTGGATCTGCGCCTGACCGACTTTGTTGGACATACAATTTTGCAACATTATTTTGATGAGATTGCCGAAGATTACGATTATATTATCTGCGATTGCCCACCTAATTTTAATCCCGTCACAAAAAATAGCCTTTGGGCCAGCGATGCCTATGTCGTACCGACCATCCCCGATTTCCTCTCGACCTATGGCATCGGCCTGCTGCAACGCTCGGTCAACAAACTCTTCTCCAATCAGAGTAAAGAGACCTTTATTGGTCCTGTGCTTGGCGGCATTATCTTGACGCGTATCCGCGCCAATGTGCGCCTCCACGCGACCTATTGTGACCGGGTGCGGGCAGAATATCCGCAGCAGGTTTTTAAACATACGATCAGCGACAGCATCGTCGTAGCCAGCGCAGCAGATAACCGTCTGCCAGTCAGCGCAATTTTCTTACCAAAGGGTCAGGAGCGTGAGCTTCAGGACCAGTTCAAAAATCTGGCGGGAGAATTCATTAGCCGCATCTTTCACGTGCAAACGCTAAAACGCCAGGGACCGCGTCTCTCTTAAAAAAAACTATCGTAGAAAGTCGAGAGAAAGACTATGAGCACACGCTTGACAGTAGCACAACTCGAACGTATGAAGACCCATGAACTCGCCGATCTGCTGGCAGAGATCGTCCTGGTCCTACGCCGTATGCCCGATGTAGAATGTCGGGAATTGGGAAGTTCCACGGCCATTATAGAAGAGCAGATTGTGCAAGCGGAACAAACACTTCCGCCTGCTACCCTGCCAGAGAAACAGGTAAAATTCATGGCAGCAGAGTTAGAGGCAAAGAAGGTGGCAGATCTCAAAGAGATTGCCAAGAATCTCCATCTGACCTTCACTAGCAAGAGTACCAAAAAGAACTTATCAGCAAAATCCTGGCACGACAGGAGCAGGAATATAGCGACCAGTTCGCTATTCAACATATATAGCAAACTGGCTGGTCAGTTCAGTTAGCTTGAGACAGGGCGTGAGAAATCTGTTTTGGCTCGTTCGCCAGATACCGCAGCAGTTGTAAAGAGCGATACCGCTGTCGCAAAGGCCATAACTTTAGAGAGCATATTGAGGGCAATTGGGATGGGCGTGGATGGATAGGCGAAGCCAAACAAAGCCCAGACGGTAAAGAGCAAGAACATACCGGCCAGCAGGAAGAGGGTGTATCTCGTCAGCTTCATAGCAGGAGAAAACGAGAGCAGAGCGAAACTTAAGATCTCAACGAGAAAGAGTGGCAAAAAGAAGAGCAAGGTGTACAGGACAGGTGGAGCGGGTGGATAGGTTCGCCACATGACGAGAAGATCGAAGGGAAGCTCAAAGATCATCGGTGCAGCTATGGTGCCAACGATGGCGCTGCCGATGGCTATCTTGAATCCGCTCTGGCGCACCAGGTACAGAATGACAAAAAAGGCTATCATTGCCGAAGTAAGGGTGACGGGGGTAATGGGATTTGTGAGACTGAATTGGATCGCCTGCTGGTGTTGGGCTATTCCGTAGACGATTATAGATGTCAAAAAGGCTATCACAGCTAAGAACCAGCATACGATAAGCAAGACCCCCAGAAACTTTCCAGGACCTTTCACAACTATTGCTGCATGGCGAAAACGAAATCCCAAGTACGTCAAAACGTATGTGACGAGCAGCAGGAAGCTCGCCAGAATGTAGGGGCTGCTCCCAACGTAGGGATTCCAGGCAACAGTATGAGTCATTGTGACCTCCCAGTTGAGTTGGCGAGAAGAATTTGAACTTCTTCTCTGTGTAGCCTATTTCTTATGAATATTGCTATATGTTATATAAATTATAACATATAGCAATCATTATCTGCAAGGGTAACTCTAATCAGAAGGACTAGGATGACTGTCAAAACGTTTAGCTTGT